>NZ_JAGMTU010000001.1 GCF_023703415.1 Microbacterium sp. USTB-Y
CCCCGAAGGACCCAGCATCGAGAAGAACTCCCCCTCCGCGATCTCCAGATCCACACCATCCACAGCAGTCACAGACCCGAACGCACGCGTGAGTCCGGTCAATCTGATCGCAGGCCGTCTGTCACTCATGAGCATCTCCCTCGATGTCTCGCTCACGGAGTCCGTCAGGACCCGGGTCCGTCGAGGCTGCGGATCCCGTCGATGATCACCTGGATGCCGTCCCGGAAGAGGTCGGGCTCGATGACGATGGGCGGCAGCAGCCGGATGACGTTCTCGTGCACTCCGTTGGTGAGCGCGAGCACGCCGTGGGCGTGGCAGTAGCGCGTGACGGCCTTGGCCCGCTCGGACGAGGGAACCAGAGTGTCCTCGTCGCCGAACTCGATGCCGATCATGGCGCCGCGGGTGCGCACGTCGATCACGCCGTTGCCCGCGCCCACGAGGGGACGCAGCATCTCGAGCGCGATCTCGCCGAGCGCGGTCGCCCGCTCCAGGACGCCGTCCGAGTCGATCTGCTCGAAGACGGCGAGCGCCGCCTCGCACGAGAGCGGGTTGCCGATGTACGTCCCGCCGAGCCCGGCGGAGTGGATGGCGTTCATGACCTCGGCGCGCCCGGTCACGGAGCTCAACGGCATGCCGTTGGCCAGCGCCTTCGCGGCGACGAGCAGATCGGGCACGACGCCCTCGTGCTCGATCGCCCAGATCCGCCCGGTGCGCCCCATCCCGCTCTGCACCTCGTCCGCGATCAGCAGGATGCCGAACTCGTCGGCGATCTCGCGCAGCCCGGCGAGGAAACCGGGCAGCGGGATCAGGCACCCCGCCTCGCCGAGGATCGGTTCGATGATGATCGCGGCGAAGGCGGCGGCATCGTTCTCGACCAGAGCGGCGCGCACCTGCTCCAGGAACGAGTCCACGGAGCCGGCATCGTCACGCGGCGATGTCGGCACGGGCGCGTGCACCACGTCCTCCGAGAACGGGCCGAATCCGGTCTTGTACGGGTGCGACTTCGACGTCAGCGACATCGTCATGTGGGTGCGCCCGTGATACGCACCGGTGAACGCGAGCACCTTGCGCCGGCCGGTCACGTAGCGCGCGATCTTCACGGCGTTCTCGTTGGCCTCGGCGCCGGTCGTGAACAGTGCGGAGCGCTTCTCGTGATCGCCGGGGGTGTGCTCGTTGAGCCATCGGCAGACCTCGACGTAACTCTCGTACTCGGTGGTCATGAAGCACGTGTGCGTGAAACGGTCCAGCTGCGTCCGTATGCGCTCGCGCACCCGCGCGTTCGAGGCGCCGAGAGCCGTCGGCCCCAGCCCCGACGCGAGGTCGACGATCCGATTGCCGTCGAGATCGAGGAGGATCCCCCCGTCGGCGCGCTCGATGAACACCGGCAGCTGCGCCCCGATCCCGTTCGAGACCTGAGCCCGGCGCTCCTCCATCAGCGCGCGCGAACGCGGGCCGGGGATCTCTGTGGCGAGGTGCCGCGTCTGCGGAACGCGCTGAAGCGCCGTGGATCCGGCCGGCGTGTATCCGGCGTGAATGGTGTCCGTCGTGGTCATGCCCGTCGCTCCTCCATGAACTCGGCGATGTAGCCGGTGTTGAACGCACCGCTGCGGAACCTCGGGCTGTCCAGGACCTCCTCGTGGAATCGGGCGGTCGTGACGACCCCCTCGATCCGCATCTCCTGCAGGGCGCGCAGGGCCCTGGCGATCGCCTCGTCCCGATCCCGGCCCCAGCAGATGAGCTTGCCGACCATCGAGTCGTAGAACGGCGGGATGGTGGCACCGCTCTCCAGATGCGTGTCCAGCCGGACGCCGAAGCCGCCCGGGGCGCGGAACTCGCGGATGGTCCCGGGGCGAGGGGCGAAGCCGTTGTCCGCGTCCTCGGCGTTCACACGGCACTCGATCGCGTGTCCTCGGATCTGCACATCGTCCTGAGCGATCTCCAGGGGCTGTCCCCCGGCGATGAGGAGCTGCAGCTTGATCAGGTCGATCCCGGTGATCATCTCCGTGACGGGGTGCTCGACCTGGATCCGGGTGTTCATCTCGATGAAGTAGTACTCGCCGGTGCCGTTGTCGTAGACGAACTCCACGGTGCCGGCGTTGACGTAGCCGACCTCGCGGCACAGTGCGACGGCCGCCTGAGCGAGTCCTTGGCGGGTGGCGTCGTCGAGCACCGGCGACGGAGCCTCCTCGACGAGCTTCTGATTGCGGCGCTGCGCGGTGCAGTCGCGTTCGCCGAGGTGCAGCGTGGTCGTGCCGTCCGAGATCACCTGGATCTCGATGTGCCGGATGTCGGTGAGGTAGCGCTCGATGTAGACCGACGGATCCCCGAAGGCGACCTCCGCCTCCGCCATGATCTCGGCGAGATCGCTCGCGAGGGTGTCCGCGGTCTGGACGACGCGGAGCCCGCGTCCGCCGCCGCCGGCCGCCGCCTTGATCAGCAGCGGGAAGCCGACCTGCTCGGCGACCGCGAAGGCCTCGTCCGGGTCGGCGATGGCGCCGTCGGAGCCGGGGACGGTCGGGACGCCGGCGCGGCGGGCGATCTTCTTGGCCTCGATCTTGTCGCCCATCCGGCGGATGACCTCCGCCGAGGGACCGACGAAGCCGACGCCCTCGGCCTCGCAGAGCGCGACGAAGTCGGAGTTCTCGGAGAGGAATCCGTAGCCGGGATGGATCGCGTCCGCACCGGTGAGCTGCGCGGCGGCGATGATCGCGGACGGATCGCGATAGCTGAGCTTCACGGACGCGGGTCCGATGCAGATCGCCTGGTCGGCGAGCCGGACGGGCAGCGAGTCGCGATCCGCCTCGGAATGCGCGAGGATGCTGCGGATCCCGAGCTCCTTGCAGGCGCGGATCACGCGCAGCGCGATCTCTCCGCGGTTCGCGATCAGGACGCTCGAAAGCTTCTGTGTCATGGGGTCACTCCCTCGTGCGGTTCGGGCCCGGGCGGCCTCGACGGGCCGCCCGGGTGCGGTCGGAGCCTGTTCAGGCGCTCTTGCGGATCACGATCAGCGGCTGCCCGTACTCGACGAGCGACTCGTTCTCCACGAGCACGCGGACGACCGTTCCGGCGACGCCGGCCTCGATGTTGTTCATGAGCTTCATCACCTCGACGATGCCCAGCACCGTGTCGGGCTGGACGGCGTCCCCCGCCGTGACGAACGCCGGCGCCCCGGGCTGCGGCGCGGCGTAGAACATGCCGAGCATGGGCGCGGTGACGACCACCTCGTCGGCCGCGAGCGCCGCCGGTTCGGCTGCTGCGGGCGTCGCGGCCGCCGGCTCAGCGGCCGGCGCGGGTGCTGCCGCAGCAGCCACGGCGGGCGCCACCGGGACGGGAGCAGCGGTCGCAGCGGGTGCTGCCGGCGCCGCGGGAGCAGCGACCGGGGCGGGTGCTGCCGGTGCGAGGACGCTCGCGCCGTTGTTGCGCGAGACGTGCAGCTCCACATCGCCGAACGTGAGCGACAGTTCGCGGACGTCCTCCGCGACGTTCACCCAGTCGAGGATCGCCTTGAGCTCTTTCAGGTCGGGCGAGTTATCGGCCATCTTCGTTGTCTCCTTTGTCCAGGGCGATCCGCAGATCGCCGCTCTTGAGCACCTGGCGTCCCGTCGAGGTGCTGTCGTACAGCGCGGTGATGAGGTCGAGCGTCGGCATCCGCTTCTCCGACGGCGCGCCGCCGGACGCGACCACGCGTTTCATGTCGTCCACCTGCGTTCCGGCGAACTGCGCGCGCAGCAGCCAGGTGTCGATGTCCTCGTCCGGGTAGCGCTCCTGCAGCGACGGCATCATCGGCGGGATCGGCGCCGGCTCCTCCGCGATGTTGGATGCGCCGTTCGCCAGGATCTTCTCGAGCGCCTCCGGATCGAGGGGCGCGAGCGGCTTGCCGTAGTAGCCGAGGGCGTACTTCTTCACCTCGTTCGGCACGACCTTGTAGCGTTCCCCGCTCATCACGTTCATCACGGCCTGCGTGCCCACGTGCTGGGCGAACGGCGTGATCATGATCGGGTAGGCCAGCTCGGCCCGCACCCGCGCGACCTCGAGCATCAGCTCGTCGAAACGGTCGGCGAGACCCGCCGCCTCGAGCTGCGACTGGAAGTTCGAGAGCATTCCGCCCGGAGTCTGATGCATGTAGTGCATGCCGGTGTACTCGGCCGGCGCGCCGATCGGCTTGCCCTCTTCCTCGGCGATCCGGGTCAGCGTCCTGCTGATCCCAGCGATGCGCTCGTCATCGACGTTCACGGTGTAGCCGAGCGCGCGCAGATCGCGCACGGTGCCCTGGGTGGAGGGCTGCGCGTTGCCGGTCGCGAGCGGGTAGATCGAGGTGTGCAGCGAGTCCGCACCCAGTTCGACCGCCTCGAGGCAGACGAGGGGCGCGAGGCCGGTGAGGCTGTGGGTGTGCACCTCGAGGGGGCGGTCCCCGATCACCGCCTTCAGCGCGGGGACGAGCGTGCGGATCCGGTCCGGCGTCAGCAGCCCTCCCGCGTCCTTGAGCATGATGCGATCGACATCGGCCTTCTCGATCAGCTCCTGCGCCTTGGCGACGAACAGCTCGTCCGTGTGCACGGGCGACTCGCAGAACGACACCGCACCGAAGGTCTCGGCGCCGAGGCTCTTGGCGCGCAGGAGGGAGGCCGCGATGTTGTCGACGTCGTTGAGCCCGTCGAACGCGCCGATCTCGCGGAAGCCGTTCGCGACGAGGCGGTCGACCCAGGCGGCGATCACGTCGTCCGGGAGGAAGTCGAAAGTGGCGAGGTTCTTCGACCGGATCAGTGCGCGGAACGTCGTGTTCGGCGCGTGCTTGTGCATGAGCCGGACGCGCTCCCAGGGATCCTCCTTGAGGTAGCGGACCGAGACGTCGAACTGGATCGGTGCGACCAGATCCACGTGCTCGAAGCCCGCCGCGTCGAACTCCTCGATCATCTCGAGCATGTGCGCGGTGCGCATGCGCGTCGCCCACAGGCTCTGGTGGCCATCGCGCAGCGTGGTGTCGATGATCTTCACCTCGCGCCTGCTCCCCGGGGGCCTTCCGCCCCTGCTCATCAGCTCGGCGATGTTGACCGGTGTACTCTGGGTCATCCGCTCGCTCCTCTCCACTCGTGCTGTTCGGTCATCGCGCCGCGGCGGGCGCGGGAATGCTGTGGTCCGCGGCGTTCGCACGGGCCGCGAACCTCCTCACCGGGATGTCCGCCATGGTCAGCAGGCCGGGCGCGGCGCCGGGGACTCGGGGGATCGCATTGGCGGCGACCGCCACGGTCGAGGCGTAGCTGTCGATCTGTCCGGCGGTGAACTCGAGCGTCTGCCCGGCGCTCTCGATGCGCCACGCACCGCCCTCCGGGAACGGATCCCCGTCGCGGAAGATCCCGAAGTCGATGACCGCCTCGATCACGGTCTCGCCGTCGATCACGCCGCGAGCGGCGTGCCGGATCACGGCGACCGTGCCCGCCTCCAGGGTCACGTGCGTCGCCTCGCGCGCGCTCTCGGCGAGGAGCACGGGCGCGGGGTCGTCGACGACGATCTCGTCCAGCTCCCAGCCGAGCCCGTCGGCGAGCGCCGCAACCGACTCGCGGAAGCCGACGTGTCCGATCACGTGACCTGCGTCGCGTTCCGCGGCGAACTGCTCGGCGGTGAGGCCGAACCCGAACTTGGAGAGGATGCCGCCGTATCCGGACATCTCGGCCGTGCGTCGCATCGCCACCCGGGCCACGTCCAGGGTGAGGCTGCTCAGCAGCAGTGGGAGCGTGTCCAGGAGGATGCCGGGGTTGCAGCCGGTTCCGAGGACCGTGAGACCGGCGTCCCGCGCACGCTCGTCGATCCGGCGGGCGACGGGCTCGTGGTCGAAGAACCCGAACCCGAGCTCCTCGCAGATGCTGACGACGTTCATCCCGCGATCCAGGAGGGCGTTGATGAGGGGCTCGACCTGATCGATGAACGAGGTGGTCGCCACGAACGCGATGTCCGCATCCGCGGCATCCGCGATCGCCGCCGTGATGCGCGCCTCCGGGACGGCACCGGGGATGATCGCGTCGAGACGCGTGCCCGCGAGGCCCGGCGCCGGATCGATCGCCCCGACGACCTCGCAGCGGGATCCCGCTGCGAGGCGGACGCCCACGGCGCGGCCGACCGCGCCCAGACCGACGAGCAGGACCTTCGGGGTGTCTTCGGCGTACACGGATGCTCCTTCGCAGAGGGTTCGGGAAGACGGCGCGGAGCAGCGCTGTCAGGCCGCTTCGGGGCGTTCGGGACTGGGCCGGCCTCAGGTCGGCCGACGAGGATCCGCACTCAGCAGTGAGTCGAATCTTTCTTGACTAAATGCTACGAGAGTTGTCAGAAAATTCTTCAGAAGCAGCAATATCACGTGGATTCTTTGTGTCTTGCTCCCGGTGTCGAAGATTCTTCGCTTCGGGCACCGCACCGGACGCGCACGCCGAATTATCTTCGGCGATCAGTGCAGACGACGCTGCTCGCCCACCATCACGGGCGGCTCCGGCCCGCAACGCAGCGAGCGCCGGGGCATCCCTGTTCGGATGCCCCGGCGCTCGCCGTTCGGCCGTACTCAGCCGATGCCGCTGAGCGAGTCGGTCTCGGTGTTGCCGATCCGGCTCAGGACCTCGGGACGGGTCCTGCGGACGTGGATGAACCAGCCGATGCCGACGAGCATCGTCGCCGCGAAGAGGTACGGAAGCAGGTTCAGCGGGAACGCCGGCACCGGCCAGACGTTGGCGAAGAAGATGTAGGTCATGGCCAGCACGGAGATCGTCGCGCACACCGTGACGAGCGTGCGCGGCATCCCCATCTTCCGCACGTACACCGCACAGGCGAAGGCCACGAGCGCATAGGCGACCATGTAGCCGTACACGCCGTAGGTGTCGAGCCACACCACGATCTCCATCGGGTGCCCTCCCGCGAGGAGCAGGATGATGTTGACGACGACCGAGAGGGCTCCGCCGAAGATCAGCACCCGGTGCGGGGTGAGATGCTTCCTGTGCGTGCGGCCCAGGCTCTCGTGCACCACGCCCTCCTTCCCCATCACGTAGACGATCCGTCCGAGCACGTTCAGCGCGGCGATGCACACTGCGGAGAACGAGGCCGCGACGCCGAACAGCAGGAACATCGTGTACCAGCCGGGCATCCCGATCTTGTCGGCGATGTCCTGCAGCGGGTTCGCCGACGTCGCGAGCTTGTCTCCGAGGACGGCGATCTGCGTGTATGCGCCGAAGAGGTAGATCAGGCCGATTCCGACGACGCTCCACATGATCACGCGGGGAATGGTCTTGTACGGGTTCTTGGCCTCACGCCCGAGCGCGTCGGCCGACGAGAATCCCGCGAAGCCGAGGACGCCCAGCACCATACCCGCGGCGACCCCCTGCGGCGGTGCGCCGTCGAACGTGAACTGGTTCGGATCCCATGCAGCAGGGCCGCTCACGACGAGCGACGTGATGAACAGCGTCAGGATGATGAGGACCGACGCGATCTCGAGCACGAACGAGACGCGTGCGGAGATCTGGATCCCCTGGATGGTGAAGAAGGTCGTGACGACGCCGAGCACCACGGTCAGCACGATGAAGCCGATCACCCCGGCGGTCGGGATGCCGAACGCGTGCAACAGGTCGGAGGCGTAGGACACCCCGCCGCTGAGCGAACCCGCGGTGACGCCCCAGCAGCCGATGATCAGCGCCAGCCCGGCGATGTACGCGGCCGTCGGTCCGAGGGACTTCGACACATAGGTGTAGATCGAGCCGGCCGACGCGTTCTTGCGCGCGAAGACCGCGACGCACCAGCCGACGCTGAGGATCACGATCGTCGCGAGCAGGAGCGACAGCAGGGTGCCGTTGCCCGCGCTGACGAAGATCGCGGCGGCCGTGAAGGCGAGGACCGCGCTCGGGGCGATGTTGGCGATGGCCTGGGCGCCGAGTTCGGCTCCCCCCATCACGCCGCGACGCAGCCCGGCGTCGACGTGCGTGGATTGCTTCTCTGTCAGGGTCATCGTGCGCTCTCCTTCGAGCAGATCGGGTGTGTCGGGTACACGCTGATCGCGTCGGGTGCGATCAGGGGATGAGCAGCGTGCGCAGCACGCCGCCCGCTTCGAGGTCGTCCAGGGCTTCGGCGGCCTCGCTCAGGGGCCGGCGGCCCGAGATGAGCGGGTCGAGCTTGAGCTGGCCGTCCATGTAGCGGTCGACCAGCGCGGGGATGTCGATGGACGGGCGCACCGAGCCGTAGTTCGAGCCGAGGATGCGCTGGTCGGCCTCGGCGAGCGCCAGCGGCTCGAACGACGCCGTGGCACCCGTGGGGGGCAACCCCACGATCACGGCGGCCCCGCCAAGACCGAGCATGCGGATCGCCTGCTCGGTCGTGAAGGTGCGCCCGATCGCGTCGAAGGCGTAGTCGACGCCGTCCGGGATCAGCGCGAACAGCTGCTCGACGGAGTCGCCCTTCGAGGCGTCGATGCGGTCGGTCGCACCGAACTGCAGGGCCATCGCGGTCTTCTCCGGCACGACGTCGATCGCGATGATGCGCTCGGCACCGGCGAGCTTCGCGCCCTGCACCACGTTCAGGCCGACCCCGCCGCAGCCGATCACGGCGACGGTGGATCCGGGCTCCACAGCGGCGGTGTTGGTCACGGCGCCGACTCCCGTGGCGACCGCGCAGCCCACCACGGAGATCACGTCGAGCGGCGCATCGTCGCGCACCTTGATCGCGCCGGAGGCGGGCACGACGACCTCTTCGGCGAACGAGGAGACGCCGAGGTAGTGGTGCAGCGTCTCCCTCTCGCCGTGCTCGTCGGTCCGGCTCATCCGCGACGTGCCGTCGAAGAGCACGCCGTTCGGGGCGACCAGGGTCGCGACCTTCTGGCAGCGCGCCTCGTGCCCCTGCAGGCAGTAGCGGCACTCGCCGCACGGCGGCACCCAGCTGAGCACGACGTGGTCGCCGACGGCGAGCGAGGTCACGCCCTCGCCCAGCTCCACGACCGTGCCGGAGCCTTCGTGGCCCATCACCATCGGCACCGCGGCGTCCCAGTCGCCCTGACGCACGTGCAGGTCGGAATGGCACACGCCGGCGGCGGCGATCTTGACGCGCACCTCTCCCGCCTTGGGGGCCGCGAGCTCCACATCGGTGAGCACGACCGGGGTCTGCGTGTCACGGAACACGACTGCCTTCATGGCTTCTTCTCCTTTGAATGCCGCACACGAGAGCCGCGCGCATCAGAACTACGGCGATGCTAGAGAGCCGCGTGCCGCTCTGTCACTGTGCCAATCGTCGATATCTCGATTCGCTCACGGACACTTGGTACAGTCACGTCATGGCGCTCGACATCCAGACCGTCGCTCGTGCGGTGCGCGGGACCCTCATCGTCGGGCAGTTGCCGGGGCACATTCCGATCGACGGCCTGGCCCGACTGAGCGAGTACGTGGTCGTCGCGAATCGGAACTTCGCGACGCTGCTGACCGGCGGGACGGACGAGCTGCACGATCGCCTCGCCCCCGGCTCGCCGACATCGGAGACCACCGTGCGCGGTGTGTTCGTCACCGACGACGACAGTGCACGGCTGCGCGCCGCGCTCACGGAGAACCGCATGACGGCGATCCTGGGCGCGCAGCTCCCCGGCGAGCCCGAGACCGCTGCGGGGACGGTGCCTCCCGCCGCGCTTCACGCCCAGCTGTCCGCGATCCTCTCCGAGGACCAGGCCGCTTCCGACCGGCTGGTGACGGCCGGCACCAAGGTGCTCACCCAGGTCGCCCGACGCGGTGGCGCCCCCGCGGTGATCGCCGAGCTCGCGCATCGCATCGACGGATGGGCGGTCCTCCTCGACGCGCACGGCCAGATGATCACGAGCGCAGGAGCGGGCCGTCTGCACATCGACGATGCGACGGCGGTCGCCCTCGGCCGCCCGGTGCGCGTGCGGCATCCGGGGCTGCAGGTGCACCAGGTCGGATCCGACCGGGATCTCACCGGCTACCTCGTCATCGCCTCCCGTTCCAGCGTGACCAGCCGCAATCGCGATCTCGCATCGCAGTCGGCGGCGCTCTTCGACCTGGTGCTGCGCACGCGCGACCCTTCGCTGACGGAGCGGCTGGGGCGCGAGGCGCTGATGGGAGTGCTGCTCGCGGGCGGGAGCGAGGCCGGGCGACTGCTGCGCCGGTGGGGCGTGCACGAGGCGGGCCTCACCGCCTTCCACCTGGGGACCCGGACCCGCACGATCGATCTCGAGCGTCTCACCGTGCGCTGGCTCGACGAACTGGGCGCCGAGCACATCTTCGTCGGCGGCGGCGGCCGGGTTCGCGGGTTCGTCCCGGATGCCCTGGCGGACGAGCTCGCGGCCCGCGTCCAGGCGTTCACCCCGCTCGGAAGCGGCCGCGCGCACCTGGGGCTCGGGCTCCCCGCGTCGGTCGAGCTCCTCCGGCGCAGCGCGCTGCAGGCGAAGCAGGCCCTCGACACGGCGATCGAGGACGGACAGACGGTCCTGCGCTATTCGGAGCTGCCCACGGTCGAGCTCGTGCTGGACGCGATGGGCGACGAGTCCTCGGCACAGCTGGCGGCCGTGCTCGACGGGCTCCGCGAACCTGACGGCGACCATGGAGTCCTGACCGACACGCTGCGCGTCTTCCTCGCAGAGCACGGCGCGCAACGCGCCACCGCGTCACGGCTCGGCATCCATCGCCAGACGCTGACCTCGCGCGTGCGGAGGATCGAGGAGCTGACCGGGCTGTCCCTGGACCGCGCCGACGACCGCGCGGCAGCCTGGCTCGCGCTGCGCGCACTCGGGCTCTCCACGCCGTGAACCGGGGACCGGCGGACCCCAGCGGGCCCCGATGCGTGCGGGGCGCACCAGGGCCCGCCGGTGCGCGAGCGGCCGTGGAGCCGGGAGGGACGGCTACTCGGCGACGAAGTAGAGCCGCTTGTTCGCGAACTCGCCGATGCCGACCGGCCCCATCTCTCGTCCGAAACCGGAGCGCTTGACCCCGCCGAACGGGATGTCGGCCCCCTCCGCCGCGATGATGTTGACGTGGGCCATGCCGACCTCGAGTTTCGAGGCCACGCGGGCGGCACGGGCCTCGTCGGTCGAGAACACCGAGCCGCCCAGGCCGAGCGCACAGTCGTTCGCGAGGTCCAGTGCCTCCTCGTCGCTGTGCACCCGGTACACGGTGGCCACCGGCCCGAAGACCTCCTCGCGGTAGGAGTCGGAGTCACGCGGCACATCGACGAGCACCGCGGGCGAGTAGTACGCGCCGGGACCATCCGACAGCACGCCGCCGGCGAGCAGGCGGGCACCCTCGGAAATCGCCTTCTTCACCTGGGCGTCCACCGTCTCTGCTGCGGCCCGGGTGGACAGCGGCGTGTACTCCCCCGCCCCCAGGTCCAGCTGGTCACCGGGCTTCAGGCCTTCGGCGAGCGAGATCAGCTCGGCGACGAACTCGTCGTAGATGTCGTCCATGACGATGAGCCGCTTGTTCGAGTTGCAGACCTGACCACCGTTGTAGATGCGGTTCTCCCACGCCGTCCGGGCGATCCCCGGCACATCGTCGGAATCGAGCACGACCATCGGGTCGATGCCGCCGAGCTCGAGCACGCACTTCTTCAGGTTCGCGCCCGCCTGGGCGCCGATGATCGCCCCCGCTCCTTCGGAACCGGTCAGGGAAACGCCCTGCACACGGGGATCCGCGATGATCGTCGCGATCTGCTCGTGCGAGGCGAACAGCGCCTGATACCCCCCGATCGGCACTCCCGCGGCCTCCATGATCTCCTGGATCAGCAGGTTGGACCGGGTGCAGATGTCCGCGTGCTTGAGCAGGATGGTATTGCCGAGTACCAGGTTCGGCGCTGCGAAGCGGGCCACCTGGTAGTAGGGGAAGTTCCACGGCATGACGCCGAGCAGCGCGCCGATCGGCAGATGCTCGATGACGGCCTTGCCGGGAACCGAGCTCGGGATCTCGTAATCGGTGATGAGCCCGGGCCCGTGCACCCCGTAGTAGTCGATGATCGATGCGGCGAAGTCGACCTCCTCGAGCGCCAGGTCCGTCGACTTGCCCATCTCGAGCGAGATCGCACGCGCCAGCTCCTCCCGCCGCTCGGTGAAGATCTCCGCGATGCGCCGCACGATCCCCGCGCGGTCCTGGACGCTGCGATCACGCCATTCTCGATAGGCCGCGTCGGCAGCGGCGAGCTGCTGCTCGATCTGCCCATCGCTCGCCGACTCGAACGACTCGATGATCTCGCCCGTCGCGGGGTTCTGAACTCGGTACTTCGCCATGGTTCTGCTCCTGTCTTCCTCGGGTCCGCTCTCGGGCCGGCTCGGGGCCCGGCGCAGACTCCGCGCCGAGGGACGCACGATCGTCGACATCGACTCTTCGCTATGCGGAATCTGCTTCGCATCACGAAGTCTAGGCGATGTGCACCGACAGAGGAAGCGCTACTCGATGCGGAGGGTGGTGGCGCGGATCACGGCCGCCAGGTCCGCGGAGCGGCGGGTGCGGCCCGGCGGGGCACGCGTCGCTTCGGCCGATCAGCCTGTCCCCGGACAGGCGGTCGCGCGCCTGACGGCCGCCGCCGCGCCCGACGCGCCATACCCTGACCCGACCTCGGCGGGATCCGGAAGATCAGCCGCGCGTACTCCAGGGGCGCGGCGAGGCAGGAGCACAGCCCCCGGACCGCCCGTCCGATGACCCGCGAACCGTGAGCCCGTCGCCGTCGATACCCGCATCGACGGCGACGGGCTGCAGTCCCCAGCGCGTAGACGATCGTCTACACTTCCCCGCGAGCGAGGCTAGCACGACGGCGCGCACGGATCGAGCGGGGACGCAGGCTCAGGCTCCGAGACGCCGGATCACATCCGCCACGACCTCGCCGGAATCCGGGATCCCGATCCCGGTGAGCGCGGCCTGCACGAAGAGAAGTTCGCGTTGAGGTCCGAAATCCTCGGTGAACCGTGCCGAGGAGAGGAACCCCGTCAGCAGCACGACGAGGAACTGCACCGCCTCCTCGACGGGACAGACGAGGGGGCACCCCTCCTCCCGAACCGCTGCGGTCAGGGGGGCGCGCAGCACGTCCGCGACCATGCGACGCAGCGGCAGGACCCGGCGAGCATCGATCGCCGGGTCCTGCGCGAGAAGGACCGCCGCCGCGAACACGGGGTCGGTGCGCCAGGCCGCGGAGATCCCGCCGATCGCGAAGATGCAGGCGCGGATGGAACTCGCGGGGAACGCGTCCTGCGCGGCGCGCAGGATTCCGGGTCCCCGGCGCACGGCTTCGGCGATGATCGCCTCGACGAGATCGTCCTTCGTCGGGAAGTGGCGACTGAACGCGCCCTTCGTGAGTCCGATCCGCTCCGCCGTCCGGGACAGCGACGCCGCGGTGTAGCCGCGTGCGACGATCTCCTCGGCTGCGGCGACCAGGAGCTTCGCCCGTGTCGCGTCCGCCGCCGCTCCCGGGTTCATGGCCTCAGGATACCGAGCGAGGCGCGAGCCGCCGAGGGGATCATGCGGGATCGGCGACGTGCGTGTGCATCCGGACGCCTTCGTCGTTGAAGATGCTGATGATCTGGGCCGGACGCCCGCCTGCCGCGGACATCGCATGCGGCGTGCGGGTGTCGAACTCGGCAGCCTCCCCGCGACCGAGGATGAGATCCTGCGCGCCGAGCCGGAGACGCAGCCGTCCCGAGATCACGGAGAACCACTCGTAGCCGTCGTGCACGCGCAGCGCAGGGAGCCGGCCCGTCGGCGGGTAGGTGATCCGGTAGGTGTGCACGGGAGACCCCTCCGGTGAGAGCGGGACGATGACGAGTCCGTCGCGGCGGATCTCCGAGCGGCGGATGCGAGGGTCCGGGGTCTCATCGGGCAGGAGGACGTCGAGCCGGATGCCCAGGCGCCGGGTCAGCGGCAGCAGCAGCTCCAGACTCGCCTGGCGTTTTCCCGACTCCAGGCGGGACAGCGTGCTGGCCGACATCTCGGCCTTCTCCGCCAGCTCGTCGAGCGTCCAGCCGCGGGCACGGCGAGCCGCCCGCAGCCGCGGTCCCACCTGCGCGAGCTCGTCGTCCATGGCGTTCCCTCTCTTGCTGAATCTGCAAAGTCACTTGCGCTTCTGTGATCCTACCCATGGACTGGACCCATGGAAGCACTGAACTCCCCCTCCTCGTGCTGGGATGCGATCGTCATCGGCGGCGGAGCGGCCGGCCTCTCCGCCGCCCTCCTGCTCGGACGGGCGAGACGCCGCACGCTGGTCGTCGATGCCGGCGAGCCCCGCAACCGCTTTGCGGCGCACATGCACGGCGTCCTCGGCAACGAGGGGACTCCCCCGCTGGATCTCGTGCGGCGCGGCAGGGCGGAGGCCGGGGCCTACGGCGTCGCGTTCCGCGAGGCCGCGGTGGCGATGGTGAGCGAGGACGGAGACCGCCTCGCGGTCGTCCTCGACGACGGCAACGAGGAGAGCACCCGCGCGATCGTGGTCGCCAGCGGGATCAGCGACGACCTCGCCGCGATCCCCGGGCTCGCAGAGCGCTGGGGCACGAGCGTGCTGCACTGCCCGTACTGCCACGGCTGGGAGGTGCGCGACCGTCGTCTTGCCGTGCTCGCCAGCTCGCCCGCGTCCCTGCATCAGGCGAAGATGGTGCGGCAATGGAGCGACCAGGTCGTCCTCTTCTCGGCCGGGCTCGGCGCGCTCGACACCGAGGAGGAGCGCCTGCTGCGCTCCCGCGGCGTGGAGATCGTCTCGTCGCCGGCGGTCGAGGTGATCGGCGACGGGACCGCGGTCTCGGCGATCCGCACCGCCGACGGCGTGGAGCACTCCGTCGACGCGGTGTTCACCGGCGGCCGGCCGGTGCCGCACGACGGATTCCTGGGCGACCTCGGGCTCGCCCGCGTGGAGTTCCCGTCGGGGCTCGGATCCTTCCTCGAGGTGGACGCGACCGGGAGGACGTCGCACGCGCGCATCTGGGCGGCGGGCAATGTCGTGAACCCCATGGCGACGGTCCCGATGGCGATCGGCGCGGGCGCGATGGCCGGGGCCGCAGTCAACGGGGCGCTCGTCGAGGAGGACTTCCGGCTCGCGGACGAGGCCCGGCTCAGCCCAGCTGCTCGGTGAGCTCGAACCAGCGCAGCTCGAGTTCCTCGACCTCCGCCTCCTGCGCCGAGATCTCCTTCATCTTCTCGCCGAGGCCCGCATAGTCGGACTGGTCGTGGTCGGCGAGGGCGTGCTTGGCCGTGTCGATCTGCGCCGCCAGCTTCTGCATGCGACGTTCGAGCGCGGTGACCTCCTTCTCCGCGGCACGGCGATCGGCGCCGCTCAGCGCCGGCTCGGCAGTCGGAGCGGAGACGGATCCGGATCCCGCTCCCGTCTCCTTCGGGTGGCTCTGCTCGAGCGCCCGCAGCCGCAGGTACTCGTCCACGCCGCCGGGCAGGTGCCGCAGGCGACGGTCCAGGATCGCGTACTGCTGATCGGTGACGCGCTCCAGGAAGTACCGGTCGTGGCTCACCACGAGGAGCGTCCCCGGCCAGGAGTCGAGGAGGTCCTCGATCGCGGCGAGCATGTCGGTGTCCATGTCGTTCGTGGGCTCGTCGAGGATCATCACGTTGGGCTGATCCAGCAGCACGAGCAGGAGCTGCAGGCGGCGCTGCTGGCCTCCGGAGAGGTCCTTGACCGGGGTGGACAGCTGCGCCGAGGAGAATCCGAGGCGCTCCAGCAGCTGTCCCGGGGTGAGCTCTGCGGCCTTGGACCCGGTGCCGAACGTGTACGTCGTGCGCAGGCGCCCGATCACGACCCGCACGGGTTCGTCCCAGACGTCCTGCAGCTCGTCGAGCCGCTGGGTCAGCGTGCGCACCTGCACGGTCTTGCCGTGCTTGACCCTGCCGCTCGTCGGCGCCAGGCTGCCTGCGACGAGGCTCAGCAGCGTCGACTTGCCGGCGCCGTTGACGCCGAGGATGCCGGTGCGCTCGCCCGGCGCGATCCGCCATTCCACGTCGCGCAGCACCTCGCGCTCCGGGGCGGATCCGCTCGCCGGGAAGGTCACGCCCGCGTCGATGAGGTCGACGACGTCCTTGCCGAGCCGCGAGACGGCGAGCGACTGCAGCGCGATGCGGTCGCGGATCTCGGGCACGTCGGAGATGAGCTCGTTCGCGGCGTCGATGCGGAACTTGGGCTTGGAGGTGCGGGCGGGAGCGCCGCGGCGCAGCCAGGCGAGCTCCTTGCGGGCGAGGTTCTGGCGCTTCGCCTCGCTCGCCGCCGCCATCCGGTCGCGCTCGACGCGCTGCAGGATGTAGGCGGCGTACCCGCCCTCGAAGGGCTCGACGATCCGGTCGTGCACCTCCCAGGTCTCTGTGCACACCTCGTCCAGGAACCAGCGGTCGTGCGTGACGACCATGAGCGCGCCCTGACTCGCCGGCCAGCGCCGCTTCAGGTGCTCGGCGAGCCAGCCGATCGCCTCGACGTCGAGGTGGTTGGTGGGCTCGTCCAGCGCGATGATGTCCCAGTCGCCGGCGAGCAGCTTCGCGAGCGCCACGCGGCGGCGCTGCCCCCCGGACAGGTCGGCGACGGAGGCGTTCCAGTCGAGGTCGCTCACGAGGCCGTCGATCACGTCGCGAACCTTCGGATCCCCCGCCCACTCGTGCTCGGGGGTGTCGCCGACGATCGCCGCGCCGACTGTGAGCGCGTCGTCGAGCACGTCGGCCTGGTCGAGCACCCCGATCGTGGTGCCGCCGCGGACGGTCACCCGCCCCGCATCGGGGTCCAGCCGCCCCGCGAGCATCGCGAGGAGGCTCGACTTGCCGTCGCCGTTGCGACCGACGATGCCGATCCGGTCGCCCTCCTCGATGCCGAGGGTCACGGAGTCGAAGACGATGCGGGTGGGGAACTCGAGGTGGAGGCCTTCGGCCCCGAGAAGATGTGCCATGTCGGCTTCCAGGGTAGTCGGGCCGCCCCGGAAGCCGCCGAGCCGGCGGGCGCGCTCTGCTCAGGCGAGGCGCAGGTGCACGATGTCACCCGCGGCGATGCGGTGCTCCGTTCCGTCCGCGGACACGATCAGGCAGCCGTCCGCGCCGAGCCCGGTCGCCTCGCCGATCAGTTCGGCGCCCCCGGGAAGCATCACCCGGACGGTGCGGCCGAGCGTGTCGCAGCGCGCGGCGACGGCGTCGCGCAGACCGCTCGCGACGGCGGAGCCGTGCTCCGAGAGCGCTTCGATCCATCCGTCCAGCCGCGCCAGATAGCCGGCGACGAGCAGATCGACGTCGACGTCCGCTCCCTCGACCGCGAACGAGGTGGCGGTCTCCACGGGGAGCTGCTCGGCCGTCATCGCCGTGTTCACGCCGGAACCGACGATCACGACGTCGGCCCCGGTGGCCTCCGCGAGGATGCCGCAGATCTTGCGATCGCCCACCAGGACGTCGTTCGGCCACTTCACGCCCACGCTCCGTTCGGGCAGCTGCGCGGCGATCGCATCGGCCATGGCGAGACCCGCCGCGAGCGGGATCCAGCCGCGCTCCGCGAGGGGGACCCGCGGCACCCGCAGCAGCACCGACAGCGCCAGCGCGGATCCCGCCGGTGCCGTCCAGACCCGGTCGAGCCGCCCGCGCCCGGCGACCTGGTCCTCGGTGAGGATCGCCGACAGGTGCGGCCACCCCTCCGCGTCGCCCGCGTGCGCACGCAGGTCGGCGTTCGTGGACCCGGTGGACGCGACGACGTCGAGCCGCGCCGCGGCGGCCGTGCTGTGCGGGAAGCTCATGCGGTCACCCTACCGAGCGCTCGATACTCGAGTCGTCTCCCTGAGCACGGCCTATCGGTCGTGCTCAGGGAGACGACTCGAGTATCGGAGGGTCCGTACAGAGGATCCCGCCCCGGAGTTGTGCCTCTCATCCAACGGGCGCCGAGGCCCCGGCGCTAATGTGGGAACCGTGACGGACACGCCTGACCTCTACACGACCGCCGGCAAGATCGCCGACCTCCGCCGCCGCTACGACGAGGCCGTCGTCTCGGCCGAGGCGAAGGCCAAGGAGAAGCAGCACGCCAAGGGCAAGATGACCGCCCGCGAGCGCATCGAGCTGCTGGTGGATCCGGGCAGCTTCGTCGAGTTCGACGAGTACGTGCGTCACCGCACCACCGCCTTCGGGATGGACAAGAACCGCCCCTACGGCGACTCGGTCGTCACGGGCGTCGGCACCATCAACGGCCGCACGGTCGCCGTGTACTCGCAGGACTTCACGACGTTCGGAGGCTCGCTCGGCGAGGTCTCCGGCGACAAGATCATCAAGATCATGGAGTTCGCCCTGCGCAGCGGCGTGCCCATCATCGGAATCCTCGACTCGGGCGGCGCCCGCATCCAGGAGGGCGTGCTCGCGCTCAGCAAGTACGGCGAGATCTTCCGCGCGAACACCCGCTCGTCGGGCGTCATCCCGCAGATCTCGATCATCATGGGGCCGGCTGCCGGCGGTGCCGTGTACGGCCCGGCGCTCACCGACTTCGTGATCATGGTCGACAAGACCAGCCAGATGTTCGTGACCGGCCCCGACGTCATCAAGACCGTCACCGGCGAGGACGTGGGGATGGAGGAGCTCGGCGGCGCCTACACGCACAACACCCGCTCGGGCGTCGCGCACTACCTCGCCGAGGACGAGGACGACGCGATCGACTATGCCCGCACCCTGCTCGGCTTCCTGCCGGACAACAACATGGCGGAGCTGCCCACCTACTCCAGCGACTTCGAGTTCGAGACCACGGACGCCGACCGCACGCTGAACACCCTCATCCCGGACTCGGCGAACCAGCCCTATGACATCCACACCGTCATCGAGCGCGTCGTCGACGGCGCGGAGTTCCTCGAGGTGCAGCCGCTGTTCGCGCCCAACATCGTGATCGGCTTCGGCCGGGTCGAGGGACGCTCGGTCGGCATCATCGCCAACCAGCCGTCGCAGATGGCGGGAACGCTGAACATCGAGGCCGGCGAGAAGGCCAGCCGCTTCGTCCGCTTCTGCGACGCGTTCTCCATCCCGATCGTCACGCTGGTCGACGTGCCCGGCTACCTCCCCGGCACCGACCAGGAGTGGACGGGCGTGATCCGCCGTGGCGCGAAGCTCATCTACGCCTACGCCGAGGCCACGGTGCCGCTGGTGACCGTGATCCTGCGCAAGGCCTACGGCGGCGCGTACATCGTCATGGGATCCAAGCAGCTCGGCGCCGACGTGAACCTCGCCTGGCCCACCGCGGAGATCGCCGTCATGGGCGGCCAGGGCGCGGTGAACATCCTCTACCGCGGCGAGATCAAGCGCGCCGAGGAGGCCGGCGAGGACGTCGCCGCCGTGCGCACGCGCCTCGCGAACGAGTACACCTACAACGTCACCAGCCCGTTCCTGGCCGCCGAGCGCGGCGAGATCGACGGGATCATCGAGCCGGCGAACACCCGCGTCTCCATCGCGAAGGCGCTGCGCGCCCTGCGCGGAAAGCGCGCCGAGCTGCCCCCGAAGAAGCACGGGAACATCCCGCTGTGAGCGGCGAGGACGCGGCCGACGCGGTCGAGATCCAGGTGCTCCGCGGCTCCGCCACCGAGGAGGAGCTCGCGGCGCTCATCGCCGTGCTCTCCGAGGCCTTCGTGGCCGAGGAGGCCGATGCGGTGGCCGCCGAGAAGCCCGTCTCCGCCTGGGGGCGCACGCAGCGCGGTCTGCGCGCGCCGCTCCGGCGCGACATCCCCTGGGGACGCTTCGCGGGCTGAGCGGAGCCCGCGCGGAGGGGGTCCGCGCGCAGGATTTTCGCCTGCGTCTGGATTTGTCCCCCAAAATACCTACAGACATCCTGGGGACGACCCGGAAGACTCTTTCTTGCAACGCTTCGCGTTCGACCGGATCTCTGCCACAGGGTAGGTAGACGATCTCCGGTCTTTGCGGACGGTTTTCGGGTAACTGTTCCGCACTGGCGAGGGGTGTGCGGCTTCGCCGCCCCTCGCCCTTTCTTCTTCTCCGGCTCCCTCCGACGCACGCGCGCCCCTCTCGGGCTCTGCGCCCGCGGACCCCGGATCCGGTCAGTGCGCCGAGGAATCCCGCGGGATCTCGCGCCAGAGCTCGACCGAGTCCTCATCGGACGACTCCCCCGCCGCCGTGCGCCCGACCACGGTGACCGCGATCCGGGCGTCCTTGGGCGCGCGGATGATGAGCCGCGCCGAGGACGCGTCGGAGAGCACCTCGGCCAGCTCCTCCCTGATGCGGCTCTTGTCCTGATCGTCGAGCCCGTCCAGACCGCCGTCGTCGAAGACCGTGACCGACGCGCCCCGTGCGCGCGCCGACTCGATCGCGGCGCGGGCGCGCTCGTTCAGCAGATCGCCGCCGCGGATCTCGTCGCGCAGCCGCCCCTCGGCCAGGTGCGCGATGCGCCGCTCCTCGTCGGAGAGCTCGCCGCGGGTCTCGATGACGCGCGCCAGCACCGGTCCCGCCACGGTGAGGGCGTACTGCACGCGCTCGCGGCGCTCGCGCTGCCGCACGATCTGCGTCGCCTGCCAGGCGGAGGCCGCCTGCTGGATCCCCGCGAGGCGATCGGTGTCGCGCACCGCTCGCCGCCAGAACGCGACGAGCAGCTGGGCGATCACCATCCACACGGTCGATCCGACCAGCCCCAGGCCGAGGGCGTCGAAGAACCCGATCCAGGCCGTCGAGGCGATCGTGAGCAACAGCAGCACCAGCCATCCGGCCAGGGGCCGGCGCCGCACGATGCAGACGACGCCGGTCAGGCCGACGGATCCGATGTACCAGGTCGCGTAAGGCGCGCGCAGCGCGGCCGGATCCAGGCCGAGGTTGCTCAGCTGCGGGATCGCGATCGCGGACACCAGGGCCAGAGCGGCCGCCCACCGCGGCATCTGCGCCGAGCGCCCCGCGCCGACGAGGGCGATCACCGCGAAGGAGGCCAGGTAGATGGCGACCGCGAGCAGCACCAGCAGGGGGCGCGGCGGCGGCGCCGTCCACCACAGGGCGCGGGCGGCGAAGTAACAGGCGAACACGAGCGCGAGCCCGGTGGCGACGATGCGGACGGTGAGCCTCATGACTGCGACCACCCCAGCGTCACGACGGTGCCGCGGCGATCCGAGTCGATCGTGGCGACCCCGCCCACCGCCGCCATCCGCGCCACGATCGACGCGCGGATGCCGAGGCGATCCGCGCCGACCTGGGCCGGATCGAATCCGCCTCCGGTGTCGCTGACCTTGACGGTGAGCCCGGTGTCGCCGTGCCCCTCCACGACCACGGAGAGCCCGCGCCCGGCGGCGTGCGTGACGGCGTTGCCGATCGCCTGCCGTGCCGCGAGGGCCATCGCCCGCGCCACGCGATCGGGAACGGCGCCGTGCCCGAACTGCTCGACGTCGATCGCGAGTCCCATCTGCACCACCGCGCGGCGGAGATCCTCGGCGAGCAGCTCGACCTGCACGGGCTCCTCGCTGCCCTCCTGCGCCGGCGCCTCCGCGTTCGCGAGGCGGGTGAGCGCCTCCCGCGCCATGTCGACCGCGAGCGCGCGCGCCCGTTCCGTCTCCGCGCGCTCCGCGGCGATCAGGGCCGCCAGCACGCTGTCGTGCATGAGAGCGGCCACGGCGACGCGCTCATGCTCGGTGGCCTCCGCCGCAGCGGCCTCGGTGTACAGCGCGACCGCGCGTCCGCGTGCATCGTCGACGCCGTTGGCGACCGAGCGGAACATCCAGCCGAGGGCGACCAGCACCGCACCCAGGATCAGCGTGAACGACACGTCGAACGCGGTGACGATCCAGAAGTCGGGGGCGAAGTCGCCCTGGATCAGCCGCACGGTGCCGTAGAGCAGCGGCCCGATGAGCACCCAGGCCACCTGTACGCCGAGGGGGAACGCGACGACGGCGGCCACCCCGGCGACGTTGACGAGGAAGAAGATCCAGGGCTGGTCCGACGGGTCCAGATCCTTGTGGGCCGCGACGAACGGCCAGAGCCCGAGGTCGATGATGTAGGCGACGAAGAAGACGCCCGCCGCGATGCGCACGGCGCGTCCGATCGCGCAGCAGAGCAGCATCACGATCCACGGCACGAAGACGAGCGCCATCATGCCGATGTGCGGACCGTCGACGAGCCGCATCTTGATGATCGCGTTGACCAGCGCCTGGGTGCCGAGGGCGAGCGCGCCCACTCCGACGACGATGACGATGATGCGCTCGATGCGCCGTCCGGCGAAGCGCTCCAGCTCCTGCCCGACCTCGCCCGGCGTCGGGATCTTCTCCCACGCCTCCCTGAGTCCCTGAGCGCCCGACATGCTCTAGCCCTCCCGCCGCGGCGCCCTCCGCGGGACGCCGGAGTCAGCCGACACTCTGCGAGTCCTCCTGAGCGGTCTCCACGATGCCGTCCTCCATGGCGCGTCGCAGCAGGTCGACCTTGGTGGGCGCGGGGCGCCCCACCTCCACGTACTTCACCCGGATCCGGGTGATGTTCTCCTTGGCCGTCGAGTAGGCGACGCCGAGCCGCTCCGCCACGACCTTCAGCGGAAGGCCGGTCGCGTACAGGCGCAGCACCTCGCGCTCCCGCGTGGAGAGCTGCGCATCGGCGAACGCCGTGTCGCCGTCGACGGCGTTGGCCCACTCCACGTTGTTCAGCGCATCCCCGCGGGCGACCGTGCGCACGGCGGCGATCACGTCGTCCAGCGGAGAGGACTTGCTGATGACGCCGGCCGCCCCGGCGGCGAGGGCCTCGCGCACGGCGACCGGCCGATCGGCGACGCTGTGGATGACCACGCTGGATCCGTCGATGACGAGTCGCGTGACGTTCTCGGTCACCGTCGTCCCGTCGCCGAGGGTGAGATCGAGCAGCACCACGTCGGCCGGCACCGTCAGGGTGCGTCCGCGCGCTTCGAGGTACTCGGCGACGCCGGCGCCCGAGAACACGACGTCGAAGTCGGCCCGCTCGAGCGCGGCGGCGAGTCCCAGACGAACGGACTCGTGGTCGTCGATCAGGGCTACGCTGCTCACGGTCTCACCCTATCCCGTGCGGGCGCGCGGATCCGGCCACGCCGGAGCGCGGAACCGGCGGTGCCGGACCGGCCTATCGGGTGAGCAGCGCGACCGTCTCGAGGTGGTGCGAGTGCGGGAACAGATCGAAGGCCCGCATCCGGCGCGGTTCGAAGCCGAGCCCCCGGAACGTGGCGAGGTCGCGGGCGAGTGCGACCGGATCGCAGGCGACGTACACGATCGCGGCGGGGTCGAGCGCCGCGACGTCCTCGACCACGGCGCGCCCGGCCCCGGACCGCGGCGGGTCCAGCACGACCGCACCGCCGGCGACGTCGCGCAGGCCGGGGTCGTCCGCCTTCAGGAACCGGTCGACGCGCGCGGTCACTGCCCGCACGTCCAGGTCGCTCAGGTTCGCGGCCGCGTGCCGGGTGGCACGCGGGGAGGACTCGACGGTGGTGATGCGCCGCGCGCCGGCCCGCGCCAGCGTCGCCGAGAACAGCCCCACGCCGCCGTAGAGATCGAGGTGCGCGGCCTCGGCGTCGACCGCCCCTTCGAGCAGATCCGCGACCGCGCCGTCCAGCAGCCCTGCGGCGGCGGGGTGGATCTGCCAGAACCCGTCGGCATCGAGGGAGAACGAACGCCCGGCCGCCCGTTCGACGATCGTCTGCGGCGCGGCCCGTCGCGGACCGCGACGTCCGCTCCGGCCTCGCGCCTGGCGCTCCGACTCGGGCCGGAGCACCTGGCGCACTTCTCCGTCGGCGGGTTCGATGAGCTCGATCCGCCCCTCGGGCAGTCCACCGAGCCGGCGGGCCGCGGCGTCGATCGCGGGACGCGCGAGCACGTGCTCGGCGACGGGGACGACCCGGTGGCTGCGCGCCGCGAACGGCCCGATCCGCCCGGCATCGTCCACGTGCAGGGTGACGCGGGTGCGCCAGTTCTCGTCGACGCCGGTGGCCTCCACCTCGGCGGCCTCGAGCCCTCCGCCGGCGAAGCGGTCCAGCGCCTCCTGCAGCACCCGGCGCTTCAGGACGCGCTGGTGCCCGATCTCGATGTGCCCGAGATCGGCGCCGCCCGGCCGCTGCTCCGGGGCGCGCGTCACGTCGGCCTCCGGCCAGACGTGGGGTCGCCGGTGCGGGGACGCGTCGAGCACCTCGACCGTCTCGGCGCGCCAGAACGAGCGCGTGTCGGCCCCGTCGGCCGGTGCGGCGAGCCGCGCACGCACCCGCTCGCCCGGGATCGCGTCGGAGACGAACACGACGCGGCCCTCGTGCCGGGCGATGAACACCCCGCCGTGCGCGATCGCGGTCACGTCGAGGTCGAGAAGGGCGCCCTCGGACGCGTCGGAATCGCTCACCCCTCGATCATCCCAGACCTCGGGGTCCGTGGATCCCGACCCGATAGCGTGGGTGCATGCGCGTGTGCCTCGCCTCCACCTCGCCCGCCCGGCTCGCCCTGCTGTGGCAGAGCGGCATCGAGCCGATCTGCGTGAGCCCCGACGTCGACGAGGACGCGGTCGCCGCCGCGGAGGCCGAGCGCCTCGGCCGGCCGCTCGCGCCGGAGGAGGTCGTGCTGCTCCTCGGACGTGCGAAGGCGGCCGAGGTCGCCGGCCGCATCCACGAGCTGGATCCCGGTTTCGCGGGGATCGTGATCGGCGGCGACTCCATGTTCGAGATCGACGGCGCCGTGCACGGCAAGCCCCACGAGCCCGCGCGCGCGATCGCGCGCTGGCATGCGATGCGGGGCCGCACCGGCGTGCTGCACTCCGGGCACAGCGTGATCCTCGTGCGTCCCGATGCCCCCGCCGAGGAGGTGCACGCGGTCGCGGAGGCCGCGGTCACCTTCGCCGCCGACGTGGACGACGCCGAGATCGAGGCCTACGTCGCCACGGGGGAACCGCTGCTCGTCGCGGGAGCCTTCACGGTGGACAGCCTGGGCGGCGCGTTCATCGAGCGCGTCGAGGGCGACCCCTCCACGGTCGTCGGGATGTCGCTGTCGACCCTGCGTCGCCTCGCCGGCCGGCTCGGGATCCGCTGGACCGACCTCTGGAACGCCGTCCCTGGCGCCTCCTGAGCGCGACTCCCGCCGCGCGCCCGCCCGACGTCGGCCCGGCCCTTCGTAGGATCCAGGACGTGAATCCTCCGGATTCTTGTGGAGGGTCGTCAAAAATATCGGCGGCGCTGTCGATAGGCTGACACTCATGCCTGACATCGCCAAGGTGCTCGTCGCCAACCGCGGCGAGATCGCCGTCCGCATCATCCGCGCTGCGCGCGACTCCGGTCTCTCCTCCGTCGCCATCTATGCGGACCAGGACCGTGACGCCATGCACACCCGTCTCGCCGACGAGGCCTACGCCCTCGACGGATCCACGAGTGCGGAGACCTATCTGCAGATCGACAAGATCCTCTCGATCGCCCGGCGCGCGGGCGCGGACGCCGTGCATCCCGGTTACGGCTTCCTCGCCGAGAACGCCGAGTTCGCCCGTGCCGTCATCGGAGCGGGCATGGTCTGGATCGGCCCCTCCCCCGAGGCGATCGAGGCGCTCGGCGACAAGGTGACCGCCCGTCACGTCGCCGAGAAGGTCGGCGCCCCGCTCGCGCCGGGCACCCCCGGCCCCGTCGAGACGGCCGCCGAGGTGGTCGCCTTCGCCGAGCAGGTGGGCCTTCCGATCGCGATCAAGGCCGCATACGGCGGCGGCGGTCGCGGTCTCAAGGTCGCCCGCGAGCTCGACGAGGTCGCCGAGCTGTTCGAGTCCGCCACCCGCGAGGCCGTCGCCGCCTTCGGCCGCGGCGAATGCTTCGTGGAGAAGTACCTCGACAAGCCGCGCCACGTCGAGACCCAGTGTCTCGCCGATGCCGAGGGCAACGTCGTCGTCATCTCCACGCGCGACTGCTCGCTGCAGCGCCGTCACCAGAAGCTCGTCGAGGAGGCCCCCGCGCCGTTCCTCACCGACGAGCAGAACGCGCTCCTGTACTCCGCGTCCAAGGCGATCCTCAAGGAGGTCGGCTACGTCGGCGCGGGGACCTGCGAGTTCCTCATCGGCGCCGACGGCACCGTCTCGTTCCTCGAGGTGAACACCCGCCTGCAGGTCGAGCACCCGGTCTCCGAGGAGGTCACCGGGATCGACCTCGTCCGCGAGCAGTTCCGCATCGCCGCCGGCGGCACCATCGACTACGACGACCCCGCCCCGCAGGGGCACTCGATCGAGTTCCGGATCAACGGCGAGGACCCCGGCCGGGGCTTCCTGCCGCAGCCGGGTCCCGTGCACGTGTTCAAGACGTTCGGCGGCCCCGGCATCCGCCTCGACTCCGGCGTCACCGCAGGCGATGTGGTCTCCGGCGCGTTCGACTCCCTGCTCGCGAAGATCATCGTGACCGGCAAGGACCGCGCCGAGGCGCTGGAGCGCTCGCGCCGCGCACTCGACGAGTTCGAGGTCTCCGGCCTGCCGACCGTCCTGCCGTTCCACCGCAAGGTCGTCAACGACCCCGCCTTCACGGCGGAGGACGGCACCTTCGGCGTGTACACGCGCTGGATCGAGACGGAGTTCGTCAACGACATCCCGGCGTGGGACGGCGAGCTCGAGGCCGCGGCCGAGCCGAAGGGCCGCCACACGGTCGTCGTCGAGGTCGCCGGCAAGCGCCTCGAGGTGAGCCTGCCCGACCGCGTCGCCGCGTCCGTCGTGGGCACGGGCGGACGCCCCGCGGCGGTGCCGCCGTCGCGTCGCAGCCACGCCAAGACGGTGAACGCCGGCGCCTCCGGCGATGCCGTGAAGTCGCCGATGCAGGCCACGGTCGTCAAGGTCGCGGTCGAGGAGGGGCAGCAGGTCGTCAAGGGCGATCTCGTCGTGGTCCTCGAGGCGATGAAGATGGAGCAGCCGCTGCAGGCGCACAAGGACGGCGTGATCGGCAACATCAACGCCGACGCCGGCGCGACCGTGTCGGCCGGCCACCAGCTCCTCACGATCAGCTGACCGGATCCGCAGGCCCGAAGGCCGCAGGACCGCGATACGACGAAGCGGCGCTCCCGGAAGGGGGCGCCGCTTCGTCGTGTCCGCGTCAGTTGGCGATGTACACCTGGTGCATCGCGCGGGTCGCGTCGGTGATGCTGCTCGTGATCGACGGGTAGGCCGCGAACACGCGGGACACCTGGTCGACGTTGAGGCGGCGCTCCACGGCGATCGCGAGCGGGTAGATCAGCTCCGAGGCGCGCGGGGCCACGATCACGGCGCCGATGACCGTGCCGGATCCCTTGCGGGCGATGATCTTCACGAAGCCGTCGCGGATCCCCTGCATCTTCGCGCGCGGGTTGGCGGCGAGCGGCAGCTTGTAGGCGATGCCGTCGGCCACGCCGTCCTCGATGTCCTTCTCGGAGAAGCCGATGGTCGCGATCTCGGGCGCGGTGAAGATGTTGGCGGTGATCTTCAGCTTCTCGAGCGGGATCACGATGTCGCCCAGGGCGTGGAAAACGGCTGTGCGGCCCTGCATCGAGGCGACGGAGGCGAGCGGGAAGAAGTTCGTGCAGTCGCCGACCGCGTAGATGTTGGAGACCGAGGTGCGAGCGACCCGGTTGACGCGGATGTGCCCCGAGGCGGTCAGCTCGACGCCGACGTCCTCCAGGCCGATCCCCGCGGTGTTCGGGATGGATCCGACCGCCATCAGGCAGTGGCTGCCCTCGACCGTGCGCCCGTCCGAGAGCGTCACCATGACGCCGTCCGCCGTGCGCTCGACCTTGTCGGCGCGGGACTTGGACAGCACCCGCATCCCGCCGCGCTTGAAGACCTTCTCCAGCACGTGCGCCGCGTCCTGGTCCTCGCCGGGGAGCACCTGGTCGCGGCTGGAGATCAGGGTGACCTTGGCGCCCAGGTTCATGTACGCCGACGCGAACTCGGCGCCGGTGACGCCGGAGCCGACCACGATGAGGTGCTCGGGCAGCGTCTTCATGTCGTACAGCTGCGTCCAGGTGAGGATCCGCTCGCCGTCCGGCTTGGCGGAGTCGAGCTCGCGCGGGGACGCCCCGACGGCGACGATGAGGGTGTCGGCCTCGACCCGGTCGAAGTCGGTGCCGTCCACGGACGTGGACACGACGATCGCGTTCGGACCGTCCAGGCGGCCGTGGCCGGAGAGGATCGTCACCCCCGCGTCGAGCAGGGTGGTGCGCATGTCCTCGGACTGCTGGCCCGCGAGCGCCATCAGCCGCTTGTTCACGGCGGCGAGGTTGATCGCGACCTGCGGCTTGAGCGGCTTGCCCTCGGCGCCCTTCGCGTAGAACTGCACGCCGAGGTCGCTGGCCTCGCTGATCGCCACCGCGGCGTCGGCCGTGGCGATCAGGCTCTTCGAGGGCACCACGTCGGTGAGCACGGCGGATCCGCCCACGCCGACCCGTTCGACGAGCGTCACCTCCGCCCCGAGCTGTGCGGCGGCGAGCGCCGCCTCGTATCCGCCGGGACCGCCGCCGAGCACGGCGACACGCTGAGAGCGCTCGAACATCAAGGTCATGGGATCCATTCTTCCGCATCCGCACCGCGGGGACGATCCGAGCCCGCGCTGCTCTTCCGCGCCCTCCTCCCCCGCCGCGAGCGCGGGGCCGTATCCTCGTTCTCATGGCTGATCAGACCAACCCCCTCGACGACCCGAGCGCCGACCCCTTCGCGATCGCTGCGGAGGCGGCGTCCGACATCCATCGCCTGACCGGCGTCGAGCACCACGACATCGCCGTCACGCTCGGCTCGGGCTGGAGCAAGGCCGCCGAGCTCATCGGAGAGACCGTCGCCACGATCCCCGCCACCGAGGTCACGGGCTTCTCCAAGCCCGCCCTCGAGGGCCACGTCGGGACGCTGCGCAGCATCGTCACCCCGGACGGGAAGCACGTGCTCGTCATCGGCGCCCGCACGCACTACTACGAGCGGCACGGCGTCCGCCGCGTCGTGCACAGCGTGCGCACCGCGGCAGCCGCCGGGGCGAAGACGATGGTGCTCACGAACGGCGCGGGCGGGATCAAGGAGACCTGGAAGGCCGGCACTCCGGTCCTCATCAGCGACCACATCAACCTCACGGCCGACTCCCCGCTCGAGGGCGCCACCTTCGTGGACCTCACCGACCTGTACTCCCGCCGCCTGCGGGACCTGGCCCGCACCATCGACCCCACGCTCGACGAGGGCGTGTACTGCCAGTTCACCGGCCCGCACTACGAGACGCCCGCCGAGGTCCAGATGGCGAAGCACCTGGGGGGCCACATCGTCGGCATGTCCACGGCGCTCGAGGCGATCGCCGCCCGTCAGGCCGGCATGGAGGTCCTCGGCTTCTCCCTCATCACGAACCTCGCCGCCGGCATCCAGAAGACGCCGCTCAGCCACGCCGAGGTCATCGAGGCGGGACGCGAGGCCGAGCCGGTGATCTCCGGCCTGCTGGCCCGCGTGATCGGGGCGCTGTGAGCGGCCAGGAGGCGGCCCTGCTCGCGCAGGCGCGGGCCTGGCTGCGGCAGGATCCGGACCCGGAGACCCGCGACGAGCTCGCCGGCCTCATCACCCGGGCCGGATCCGGGGACGAGGCGGCCCTCGCCGACCTCGACGACCGCTTCTCCACCCGTCTCGCGTTCGGCACCGCCGGCCTGCGCGGCGAGATCGCGGCGGGATCCAACCGGATGAACCGCGTGCTCGTGGCGCAGGCGGCGGCCGGATTCGCCGCCTACCTGCACGAGAAGGCCACCCCCGGCACGGCGCCGACCGTCGTCATCGGCTACGACGGCCGCAAGAACTCCCGCGTGTTCGCGAAGGACTCGGCGGAGATCTTCGCCGGCGCGGGGCTGCGGGCCGTCCTGCTGCCGCGCCTGCTGCCGACGCCCGTGCTCGCCTTCGCGGTGCGCCACCTCGGGGCCGACGCGGGCGTCATGGTGACCGCGAGCCACAACCCGCCCAACGACAACGGCTACAAGGTGTACCTCGGCGGCGCGGACCAGGGGTCGCAGATCGTGTCCCCGGCCGACGCCGAGATCGCCGCGCACATCCAGCGGGTGGCGGACCGCGGGGACGCCCTCGCGATCCCGCGCTCGGAGTCCTACGAGACCGCGGGCGAGGACGTCGTGGACGCGTATGTCGCCGCGACCGCCGCCGTGGCGCCCGCCCCGGTCGGGACCGCGGGCCTGCGCTGGGTCTACACCGCCATGCACGGCGTCGGGTGGGAGACGTTCTCCCGCATCATCGGCGAGGCCGGCTACCCCGCGCCCTGGACCGTGAGCGAGCAGCGGGACCCGGATCCGACGTTCCGCACGGTCTCGTTCCCCAATCCGGAGGAGCCGGGCGCGATGGACCTCGCCTTCGCGAAGGCGCGCACGCTGGGCGCCGAGCTCGTGATCGCGAACGATCCCGACGCCGACCGGCTCGCCGTGGGGATCCCCGACGAGACGGCCGAAGGAGGCTGGCGCCGGCTCACCGGCAATGAGGTCGGCCTGCTGCTCGGGTGGCGCGCCGCACGCGCCGCGACCGCGGACGGCCCCGCCGCCCCCGGCACCTCGCTCGCCTGCTCGCTCGTGTCCTCCCCCGCCCTCGGCGCGGTCGCGGAGCGCTACGGACTGGACTTCCACGAGACCCTGACCGGCTTCAAGTGGATCTCGCGCGCTCCCGGCATCGCCTTCGGCTACGAGGAGGCCCTGGGCTACCTCGTTAACCCGGACACGGTACGCGACAAGGACGGCATCTCCGCCGCGGTGGCACTGCTGGGCCTCGCCGCGCAGGCGCGGGCCCGCGAGGCGACGCTGGCCGACCTGCTCGAGGAGATCGCCGCGGAGGTCGGGCACTTCGCGAGCGGACAGGTGTCGATCCGCGTCGAGGACGTCGCCGTGATCGGCCGGATCATGGCCGCGCTGCGGCAGGATCCCCCCATGGCGTTCGGCGAGATCGCGATCTCTTCGTCCGAGGATCTGCTCGTCGCGACCTCGGGCGCCCCGGCCGGGGACGTGCTGCGCTACCGCCTCTCCGACGGGTCCCGCGTGATCGTGCGCCCGAGCGGCACCGAGCCCAAGCTCAAGGTCTACATCGACGCGCAGGCCGACTCCGGCGCGGCCGCACGCGATGCCGTCGCGGCGCTCGACGCCGCGATCAGGGACCTGCTGGCCCGGCTCGGCTGACGATGGCGAGCCGTACGGTCGTGATCCGCGCAGCGGGCGGCGCGCATGCGCGTCCCGTCGCGGAGCTCGTACGGCTCGCCCTCGCCCACGAGGGAGCCGTCGAGCTCACGACGTCCACGGGCCGCACCGTCGATCTCCGCAGCGTCCTCGCGGTGATGGATCTGGCCCTCGGCGCGGGCGACGAGGTGGTGCTCACGGCGCAGGGCGCGGACGCGGAGGGGCTGCTGGACGCGCTCGCGCGGGTGCTGCAGGCCTGACCGCGCGTCAGCCGTCGATGACGGCGACGAGCTCGTCCAGGAAGCCGGCGAACGTCGCGCTCCTGCGGACGATGCGCTGCACGCTGTCGCCCTCGCCGAACACCTCCACGAGCTGCTCGAAGACGGTCTGGAACGCGTCCCGGTCCTGCTCGCTGAAGGCGGCGAGCGCGACCACCCGCACGCGACCCGTCCCCCAGGCCACCGAGCCCGCCGCGACCCCCACGGCGATCGCCGTGCGCTGCGCCGTCATCTGCAGCGCATGCGGCACCGCGAGCGCGTCGCTGAACGCCGTCGAGGAGAGCCGCTCGCGCTGGATCGTGTTCTCGATGTAGTCCTCGCCGATCAGGCCCGCCTGGAGCAGACGCCCGCCGAGGAGGCGGATGATCTCCTCCTCCCCCGCATCGGGCAGCGGGGATACGAAGGCGTCCGCGGACAGGTAACGGGAGAGCTCCTCGCGCAGCCGGGTGAGCCGGCGGGCGCGCCGCAGCCGGGCCGCCGCCTGCTGCACCCGCTCGACGTCGGCCTCGGTGAGGAACGGCTGGATGAGCACGACCCGCTCTGCGGCCCCCGGCAGAGGGACCGTGCTGAGCACGAGGTCGGTGTCGATCTCGTCCTCGCCCGGATCCATCGCGGTGATGACGCGCACGACCTCGATGCCCTGCCCGAGCGAGTGGTCCACGCGGGAGCGGAGCACCTCGTGCAGCTCGTAGTAGCCGGGGCACACGATCGTCGCGGTGAGCAGGGTCTCGGCGCGGCGACTGCGCTCGAGCCGTCCCCCGATGTGCATCGCGACGTAGGCGATCTCGTCGTCGTCGGCGCGCAGGCCCAGTCGCTCCTGCAGGCCGCTCACCACCGACACCGCGACCTCGAAGAGCATCGGATATGCCGACTTCAGCGAGCGCGTGAGCGGATTGCGGGTGCGGGACTCCTCCTGCACGCGCCGCAGCAGATTCTGCACGTGCAGCGCGAGCCGGAGCACGAAGGCGTCGTCGTCCAGGTCCACCTGATAGTCCGTCGACGCCTGCCGGACGACCCCGCGCACCGCGGCCTCGACGACGGGATCGAGCCCGGCCCGCGCCAGCGTCGCGGGATCCGTGCCGCCCGGCGTCACGATCCGCGTCAGCACCAGCCGGGCGAGATGCGCCAGGTCGCCCGCGCCGAGCTCGACCCCGAGCTGGGTGCGGGCGAGACGGCCGATCACCCCGGCGACCGGATCCTCGACGGGCTCCGCGCCCGCGTCGCCGCCGTCCAGCTCCCGCCCCGCCGCCACCCGATCGGCGGCGATCGCGATGTGCAGGAGGACGTCGGCGATCGCGAGCTCGTTGACGTAGTAGCCGAGGTCGCTCAGCGCCGCGACGAGCGCCGTGCGGAACGGCCCGACCGCCTCGGCCGGGATCGTCCCGCCGCCGAGGGCCAGCCGGAACGGATCCACCGGGAACTCCGCCGCGTCCATCTCGTCGTGCGCGAGCCGGCTCAGCAGCCGGCGCTGCTCCCGTTCGCCGCCGCGCAGGCGCACGATGTCGCGGTCGCGCTCCAGCACGAGCCCGCCGTCCGCGGACGCACCGTCCAGCAGCGAACGCACCTTCGCGAGATCCGCCTCGAGGGTCGCCTCGCTCACGTGCAGGCGCTCCGCGGTGTCGAAGACGTCGATGCCGTCCGCCTCGTCCAGGAGTGAGCGGACCAGGACGTGCAGGCGCGCCCGCGGCGTCGCGTCATCCCCCGAGCGCGCGGCGAGGGCGGCGCGCGCGGACGCTCCGGCACGGTAGCCCGAGGCGCCGGACAGCACGGCGTCTCCTCCGGGCACCCGCGCGTTGAGCGCCGTGACGTAGGCACGGACGCTGCGCGGGGTCACCCCGAGCAGATCCGCCAAACGCGGGCCCGCGATCCACGCGTCCTCACGCAGCAGCGCGCTCAGCAGCCGGTCCTGCCGTCGAGTCGACACCCTTGTCCCTTCGCCTTCCCCGCGCTCCGCACGGCCCTCTTCATGATGTCAGGATCCGCGACGCCGAGGGGCGGAACCGTCGTTCCGCCGGGGCGGAAGAGATCCTGGTGGCCCCGGTCCCCCCTCCCTCCGAAGAATGGCCGGGAAGGGATGAATCGATGAGGATCCAGGTGATCTGCGGCGCCGGTGCCTCCAGCACCTTCGTCGCCGGACGGCTGCGCAGAGCAGCACAGGCGGACGGCCACGACTGGGAGGTCGCGGCCGCTTCGGTGGACCGCATCGACCCCTTCGCCGATGTGCTCCTCGTGGGCCCGCACATCGCCGGACGACGCGAGGAGATCGGCGCGCGCGCACCGCGCGCCCGCATCGCGGTACTCCCGGAGGAGGCCTTCGCCGACCTCCGGGGCACACGCACGCTCGCCCTCGTCGTCGCCCTCCTCGACGAGAACGCATCGAAAGGAACGTCATGACCGCGCTCACCCGCACCGTCCGCATCGGCTCCTCGCACGGGCTGCACGCCCGCCCCGCGAAGCTCTTCGCGCAGGCCGCCAAGGAGACCGGGATCCCCGTGACGATCGCGAAGGACTCGGGCAAGGCCGTGAACGCCGCGAGCATCCTCGGCGTCATCGCGCTCGGCCTCGAGCAGGGCGACTACGCGACCCTCACCGCCGAGGGCGACACCGCCGAGGCGGCCCTCGACCTGCTCTCCGACCTGCTCTCGACCGACCACGACGAGGGCGCCGCCTGATGGCCGCGCTCAGAGGCGTCGGGATCGGCCAGGGCGTCGCGACCGGGCCCGTCCAGCGAATGTCGGAGGCGCTCCCGGCGCCGGAGCAGGCGCCGAGCACGGCGGGCGCCGCTGCCGAACGGGTGCGCGTGCAGGAGGCGATCTCGCACGTGGCCGCCGATCTCACCCGGCGCGCCGGGGCCGTGGACGGTGCCGCGGCGGAGGTGCTCGAGGCGCAGGCCATGATCGCCGAGGACCCGACGCTCGCCGACGAGGTCGAGGAGCGGATCGCCGCGGGTTCCACCGCCGAGTGGGCCGTGCACGACGCCTTCGCCGGCTTCCGCGCCTCCCTCGAGGCGGTCGGCGGCTACCTCGGCGAGCGCGCCGCCGACCTCGACGACATCGCGCAGCGCGTGCTCGCGCGGCTCCGCGGCGTCCCCGCCCCCGGCGTCCCCGACCCGGGCCACCCGTTCGTGCTCGTCGCGCGCGACCTCGCGCCGGCGGACACCGCGCTGCTGGACCTCGACAAGGTGCTCGCGCTCGTGACGACCGACGGCGGGCCGACCTCGCACACCGCGATCCTGGCGCGAGAGAAGGGCATCATCGCGCTCGTCGGAGTCGGGGACGCGACGGTCCTCACCGACGGGGAGACCGTGATCGTCGACGCCGCGAGCGGCACGGTGACGACGGAGCCGACCGCGGAGGAGCTCGAGAGGGCCGCCGCGCGCGCCGCCGAACGCCGCGCCGCCGACGACGCCCCGCCGAGCCCCGGCGCGCTGGCGGACGGTACGCCGGTCGCCCTGCTCGCGAACCTCGGCAAGCCCGGCGACGCCGCCGACGCGGTCGCCCGCGGCGCCGAGGGCGTCGGCCTGTTCCGCACCGAGTTCCTGTTCCTGTCCGCGACGCACGCGCCGACCGTCTCCCAGCAGCGCGAGGCGTATCGGGAGCTGCTCTCCGCGTTCGCCGGCAGGAAGGTCGTCGTCCGCGTGCTCGACGCCGGCGCCGACAAGCCCCTCCCGTTCCTCAACGACGCGCACGAGGAGAACCCCGCGCTCGGGCTGCGCGGCCTGCGCGCGCTCCGGGCCAGCGAGGACATCCTGCGCGAGCAGCTCACCGCGCTCGCCGAGGCGGATGCGGAGACGGAGGCGGACCTGTGGGTCATGGCCCCCATGGTCGCCACGGTCGAGGAGACCGCGTACTTCACCGCCCTCGCCCGGGAGCACGGGCTGCGCACGGCCGGCATCATGGTCGAGGTCCCCGCGTCGGCGCTCCTCGCCGAGCGCCTGCTCGCGCACGCCGACTTCGCGTCGATCGGGACGAACGACCTCACCCAGTACACGATGGCCGCGGACCGCCTGCTCGGATCCGTCGCGTCCTTCCAGGATCCCTGGCACCCGGCGGTCCTGCGCCTGGTCGCCGAGGTGGCGCGGGCCGGCGGCGCGCTCGGCAAGCCCGTGGGCGTATGCGGAGAGGCCGCCGCCGACCCGCTGCTGGCCGTCGTGCTCGCCGGGCTCGGCGTCGGCTCGCTCTCGATGGCGCCCGCCGCGCTGGCGGATGTGCGCCACGCCCTCGCCGCGCACACCCTCGACGACGCCCGGCGCATCGCCGCCGCCGCGCTCGACGCGGACGACGCCGCGGCGGCGCGCGCGGCCGCCCTGGATGCCGCCGGATAGTCCCGCCCCTCAACTCCGCACCCGAAAGAGCCGCCCCGGCGGCCGCACCGCACACCGAAAATCAGGAGAGAACCACCATGACGACGACGTCAGCAACCCCCTCCGGGGTGAACAGGGCCCGAGTCGGGGTCCAGCGCTTCGGAACCTTCCTCTCGGGCATGATCATGCCCAACATCGCCGCCTTCATCGCCTGGGGCTTCATCACGATGCTCTTCATCGCGGTGGGCTGGCTCGGCCAGTGGCATCCGGTCGCCGACCTGCTCGGCGGCTTCGGCAACGCCGACGCGGTCGGCTGGCAGGGCGCGATGACCGCGCTCGCGAAGGCCCCGGACGGCACCACCTTCCTGCAGTACGTCGGCCTCGTAGGGCCCATGGTGACGTACCTGCTCCCGCTGCTCATCGCCAACACCGGCGGTCGCATGGTGTACGGCGAGCGCGGTGGCGTGGTCGCCAGCATCGCGACGATGGGCGTCATCGTGGGCACCGACATCCCGATGTTCCTGGGCGCGATGATCATGGGCCCGCTCGCGGGTCTGCTCACCAAGTGGATGGACCGGATCTGGGACGGGAAGATCAGGCCCGGCTTCGAGATGCTCGTGAACAACTTCTCGGCCGGCATCCTCGGCATGCTGCTCGCGATCGTCGGATTCTTCGGATTCGGCCCCGTGATGCTCGGGATCAGCGCCGTGCTCGGCACCGTGGTCGCCTGGCTCGTGTCGATCCACCTGCTCCCCATCGTCTCCATCATCGTCGAGCCGGCCAAGGTGCTCTTCCTGAACAACGCGATCAACCACGGCGTGTTCACCCCGCTCGGCATCGAGCAGGCGACGAACGTCGGCAAGTCGATCCTGTTCCTCATCGAGGCGAACCCCGGACCCGGTCTCGGCCTGCTGCTCGCCTTCACCTTCTTCGGCATCGGCGAGGCGAAGGCCTCCGCGCCGGGAGCCATCATCATCCACTTCTTCGGCGGCATCCACGAGATCTACTTCCCCTACGCCCTGAGCAAGCCGATGACGGTCCTCGCTCTCATCGCGGGCGGCGCGACCGGCGTCACGACGAACATGATCCTCGGCGGGGGCCTGGCCTTCCCGGCCGCGCCCGGCAGCATCATCGCCGTCACCGCCGCCGCCCTCAGCCCCGCGGCCGGAGGCATCGGCAACCTGCTGATCGTGTACCTGTCCGTGCTGCTCGCCGCGACCGTCACGTTCCTCATCGCCGGTGTGATCCTGCGCGCCTCGCGCAAGCGCGACCTCGCCGCCGAGGCCGACACGTTCGGCGCGGCGATCGCGCAGACCGAGGCCAACAAGGGCAAGTCCTCCGCCGCGATGGACGCGCTGCGCGCGTCGACCGCCGGCGCCGCCTCCGCCGCGGCGCCCGTCGCGACCGACCGGCGCATCTCGCGCATCGTCTTCGCGTGCGACGCCGGGATGGGCTCCTCCGCGATGGGGGCGAGCGTGCTGCGGAACAAGATCAAGAAGGCCGGCGTCGAGGGGATCGAGGTCACCAACCGCGCGATCGCGAACCTCGACGGCACGGAGGACCTGATCGTCACGCAGCAGCAGCTCACCGACCGCGCGAAGGCGCGCAACGGCGACGCGATCCACGTGTCGGTGGACAACTTCATGAACGCCCCCCAGTACGACGAGGTCGTCGAGATGGTCCGCCGTCAGAGCGACGGCGACGCCTGAGCCGAACCACGAGAGGAATCCGAGATGAGCATCCTGACCCCGGACCGCGTCCGCATCCATGCCGGCTCCGTCACGCAGGACGAGGCGCTGCAGGAGGCGGCGGGCCTCCTCGTCGAGGCCGGCGCGGTGACCCCCGCCTACCTCGACGCGATGCGCCGGCGCGAGCAGACCGTGTCCACCTTCATGGGCAACGGCCTGGCGATCCCGCACGGCACGAACGAGGCGAAGGACGAGATCCTCGCCTCCGCCCTGTGCGTGATCCGCTACGACGGCGGCGTCGACTGGGCGGGCGACCCCGTCACGTTCGTGATCGGCATCGCCGGCAGGGGCGACGAGCACCTGGAGATCCTGTCGCAGATCGCGATCACGTTCTCCGAGGAGGACGACGTCGCCCGCCTCTCCGCCGCGGCCACCGCGGAGGAGCTGTACGCGCTGCTCTCGGCGGTGAACGACTGATGCCCATCGCGGTGCACTTCGGCGCGGGCAACATCGGACGCGGGTTCGTCGGCCTCCTGCTGCACGAGGCCGGCTACGACCTGGTGTTCTCCGATGTCGCCTCCGACCTCGTCGACGCCATCAACGCGGCGCCGGAGTACACCGTGCACGAGGCGGGGCCCGGCGGCCGCGAGCACGTGGTGACGGGATTCCGGGCGGTCGACAGCCGCCGCGACCCCGAGGCGGCGGCCGATGCGGTCGCCTCGGCCGCCGTCGTCACCACGGCGGTCGGGCCGACCGTGCTCCGTTTCGTGGCTCCCGTGATCGTCGCGGGCCTCGAGCGCCGCGATCCGGACGCGCCCCCCGTCGCGATCATGGCGTGCGAGAACGCGATCGGCGCGACCGACCTGCTGCGGGACGAGATCGCCGCCGCCGCGGGCGACCGCGCCGCGCAGCTGCTCGCGAGGGCCGTGTTCGCCAACACCGCGGTCGATCGCATCGTCCCCGCGCCGCAGGCCTCCGCGGGCATCGACGTGACCGTGGAGCCGTACTGCGAGTGGGTGATCGAGGCCGCCCCGTTCGGAGGCACTCCCCCGCGGATCCCGGGTGCCCGTTTCGTCGATGCGCTGGCGCCGTACATCGAGCGCAAGCTGTTCACGGTCAACACGGGTCACGCCGCCGCCGCCTACCTCGGCGCCGCGGCGGGGCACGCGACGATCGCGGAGTCGCTCGACGACCCGGCCATCGAGGCCGCGGTGAGCGCCGCCCTCGCCGAGACCGCTGCGGTGCTGGTCGTACGCCACGGCCTGGATCCGCAGGACCTCGCCGACTACCGCGCGAAGATCCTCGACCGGTTCCGCAACCCCGCGCTGCCCGACACCGTGCAGCGCGTGGGACGGCAGCCGCTGCGCAAGCTGTCGCGCCACGAGCGCTTCGTAGAACCCGCCGCGGAGGCCGCCGAGAGGGGACTCGGCACCGCCGCGCTGGTGGGGGCGATGGGCGCCGCGCTGGCGTTCGCGGATCCGGCCGATGAGGAGGCCGTGCGGTTGCAGGGGATGCTGCGCACGCTCTCCGCGGCGGAGCTGGTCACCGAGGTCACCGGCCTCGACCCGGACCACCCGCTGTTCCCGGCCGTGCGCGAGGCCGTCACGGCCCGCCAGGCCGCGCTCTGAGCCCCGTCGAGCGTATCGGGACGCCCCACGCGTCCCGATACGCTCGGTTCATGGACTTCCTCGCCCCCGTCACCCTCGAGAACGACTTCGTGCGGCTGGAACCGCTCGCGCCCGAGCACGCCGAGGATCTCGCCGCCGCGACCGCCGGCCTCGAAGACCGCTGGTACACGTCGGTGCCCGCGGCCGCGGGGGTTCCCGCCGAGATCGCGCGGCGGCGGGGGCTGCATGCCGAGGGATCCATGAACCCCTTCGCCGTCGTCCGTCTCGACACGGGGCGCGCGGTGGGGATGACGACGTTCTGCGACATCGACCAGCCCAACCGCACCGTCGAGATCGGCTACACCTGGCTGTCGCCCGAGGTGCACGGGACCGCGGTGAACCCGTCCGCCAAGCGGCTCCTGCTCGCCCACGCCTTCGAGACGTGCGACGCGATCCGCGTGCAGTTCTGCACGCACTTTCACAACCGGCAGTCCCGTGCCGCGATCGAACGGCTCGGCGCACGGCTCGACGGGATCCTGCGCAACGATCGCATCGGCGCCGACGGCGCCTACCGCGACACCGTCGTGTACTCGATCCTCCCGCACGAGTGGCCCGCGGTCCGCAACGGCCTGGACGCACGCCTCGACCGCCGCCGCTGACGTGCGCCCCTGCGTGGCCCTCGCCGCCGCCCGTGCCTGCGGATAGGATCGGGGCACCGCGCGCGGCGAGCCCCGACCGCGATCTGATGAGGAGAGCATGACGACGAGGTCATTTGCCGTGATCGGCGCGGGCCCCTCCGGTCTCGCCGTCATGCGCGCACTGCAGAAGGCCCGTGTCGAGGCCACCGGGTACGAGGCCTCGCACGAGGTCGGCGGGCTCTGGGACATCACGAACCCGCGCAGCACGATGTACGCGTCCGCCCACCTCATCTCGTCCCGCACCACCACCGAGTTCGCCGAGTTCCCGATGGACAGCGACGTGGATTATCCCGGGCACCGCGTGCTCAAGCGCTACTTCGACGACTACGCCGACGCCTTCGGGCTGCGCGAGCGGTTCCGCTTCGGCACCCGCGTGGATCGCCTGGAGCCCGACGGCGAGGGCTGGATCCTGCGCGCGACCGCACGCGGCGCGGACGGGACCGAGACCTCCGTCGAGGAGCGCTACGACGGCGTCATCCTCGCGAACGGCACGCTCGCGGAGCCGAACGTGCCGACGTTCCCCGGCGACTTCGACGGGGAGATCCTGCACACCAGCGCGTACAAGGATCCGGCGCAGCTCGCGGGCCGGCGGGTGCTCATCATCGGCGCGGGCAACTCGGGCTGCGACATCGCCGTCGACGCCGTCCACCACGCCGCGAGCATCGAGATGAGCGTGCGCCGCGGCTACTACTTCGTGCCGCGCTACCTGTTCGGCCGGCCCAGCGACACCCTGAACCAGGGCCGCCCGCTGCCCGCCAGGATCAAGCAGGCGATCGACTCGCGGGTGCTGCGGGCGTTCACCGGCGACCCGGTGCGGTTCGGCTTCCCGAAGCCCGACTACCGCATCTACGAGGCGCACCCGATCGTCAACACGCTCGTGCTCAACCACCTCGGCCAGGGCGACCTGCGCATCCGCGCGGACGTCGATCGCTTCGACGGACCGGGCGTGCGGTTCCGTGATGGATCCCGCGGCGACTACGACCTGATCCTGCTCGCCACCGGCTACACGCTCGACTACCCCTTCGTCGACCGCGAGCATCTGAACTGGACCGGCTCGTCGCCGCGACTCTTCCTGAACGTCTTCCCGCCGTCCTTCAACGGCCTGTACATGATGGGGATGATCGAGGCGAGCGGCATCGGCTGGCAGGGCCGCTACGAGCAGGCCGAGCTGATCGCGGCGTATCTCGCGGCGCAGGAGGCGGAGCCCGCGCGCGCGAGACGGTTCCGCGAGCGCGTCTCCCGGCAGTCCTGGCCCGACCTCACCGGCGGGTACCGCTACCTCGGTCTCGCCCGCATGTCGTACTACGTCAACAAGGACGCGTACCGGCGTGCGGTGCGGCTCGAGAAGGAGGGCATCGCGGCGCCCGTGAGCGGAGCCTCATGAACGTCGACGACGTCGTCGTGCACTTCGCGCCGGGGATGCTCACGATCCTCAACGCCGTGCTGGGCCTCATCATGCTCGGGATCGCCCTGGACACCGCGCCGAAGGACTTCCGCGTCGTCCTGACGCACCCCAAGCCCTTCGTCGTCGCGATCCTCGCGCAGGTGCTCGTGCTGCCCGCGGTCACGTTCGGGCTGACCCTGATCCTGCCGGTGACGCCGTCGATGGCCCTCGGCATGATCCTCGTGGCCTGCTGCCCGCCCGGCAACATCTCGCAGGTGCTCACGCACCGTGCCGGGGGCAACACCGCGCTCTCGGTGTCGATGACGGCGGTGGGCAACCTCCTCTACATCGTCGTGATGCCGCTGAGCATCGCCTTCTGGGGCTCGGTGCATCCCACCGCGCACCGGCTGCTGCACGCCGTCGCGCTCAACCCGTGGCAGATGCTCTGGGAGATCCTGCTCATCATCGGCCTGCCGTTCGCCGTCGGCCTGCTGCTGCGCGCCCGGCTGCCGCGTCTCGCCGCCCGCGTGCAGCCGTTCGTGCGCTGGTTCAGCCTGCTCGCCCTCGTCGGCTTCATCGTGGGCGCACTCGCCGGCAACTGGGCGGTGTTCGTCAGCGTCATCGGATCGGTCCTGCTCGTCGTGGCGATCCACGACGCGGTCGCCCTCGCGATCGGGTACGGCACCGCCGTCGTCGGCGGGCTCGGCACCCGCGAGCGCAAGGCGATGACCTTCGAGGTCGGCATCCGCAACGCCGGCCTCGGCCTCGGCCTGGTCTTCACGTTCTTCGGCGGCCTCGGCGGCATGGCCGTCGTCGCGGGCTGGTGGGGCGTGTGGGACATCGTCGCCGGGCTCTGTGTCGCTACGCTCTGGGGCATGCACACCTCGCGCCGCACCGGTTCGCGCACGTCCGACGCCTCCCGTCACGCGCGATCGGGCCAGGCCCGATGAAGCGGGTGCTGGTCACGGGCGGCGCGGGCTTCCTCGGCAGCAGGGTCACCGCTCTGCTGTCGGATCACCCCGACGTCGATGTGGTCCTCTGCGGCGATCTGCGCGAGTCAGACGTTCCCGGCGTGGTGTCGGTGCCCGTGGACGTCACGGATCCGCTCGGCCTGCCCGACGTGCTCCGACGACACCGCATCGACACCGTCGTGCACCTGGCGGCGATCGTCAATCCCGGCCGCGACGTGCAGGGCGAGTTCCGCGTCGATGTGCAGGGCTCCTCCCACGTGCTGGCCGCGTGCGTCGAGGCCGGGGTGCGACGCCTGGTGGTCTCGAGCTCGGGCGCCGCTTACGGGTACCACCCGGACAACCCGGAGTGGATCGTCGAGACGGATCCGTTGCGGGGCAACGACGAGTTCCCGTACTCCCGCCACAAGAGGATGGTCGAGGAGATGCTCGCGGCGGCGCGCAGCACCCACCCCGCCCTCGAGCAGGTGGTCTTCCGGATCGGCACGATCCTCGGCCCCACCGTGCACAACCAGATCACCGCGCTCTGGGACGGCAAGCGGATCCTGCACATCGCCGGATCCGACTCCCCCTTCGTGTTCGTCTGGGTCGACGACGTGGCGGCCGCGATGGTGCGTGCGGCGCTCGGCGAGGGCCCCGCGGGGATCTACAACGTCGCCGGAGACGGCGCCCTGACCGTGCCGGAGATCGCGCGACGGCTGCACAAGCCGCTGCTGACGATCCCGGCGCCGCTGCTGACGATCGCCCTCGCGGTCGGCAGCGCGCTGCGGCTCACGGAGCACGGCCCCGAGAAGGTCCGCTTCCTCCGCTACCGGCCCGTGCTGCGCAACGACCGGCTCAAGGAGCGGTTCGGCTATGTCCCGCGGCTCACCTCGGCGCAGGCGTTCGAGGAGTACCTCCGGACCCATCCGGACGTCGTCGGCTCGGATTGAGCGGACAGGATCGGCTCAGCTGGCGCGCAGGTCCTGGGCGAACATGACGATGATGCCGCTCGGCCCGCGCACGTACGAGAGCTTGTAGACGTCCTCGTAGTTCGCGACGCCGCGCAGCGGGAAGCAGTCGTGACGCGCGGCGATCGCGAGCGCGTCGTCGATGTCGTCGACGGCGAAGGCGACCCGGTGCATGCCGATCTCGTGCGGGAGCGTCGGCGAGGTCTCGATCGCGTCGGGATGGATGTACTCGAAGAGTTCCAGCCTCCCCTGTCCGTCGGGGGTCTGCAGCATCGCGATGCGGGCGTGATTGCCGTCGAGTCCGACCGCGGTGTCCGCCCATTCGCCCGAGACCGTGTCCCGGCCGAGCACCGTGAGCCCGAGGTCCGTGAAGAAGGAGATGGTCGCGTCGAGGTCGCGGACGGCGATGCCCACGTTTTCCATGCGGATGGCCATGTTCGCACTCTACGCCGCCCGTCCCCGGGCGCCCAGCGGCGCGACGGCGTCAGTGCGTCCCGGCCTGCACCAGGATCACGCCGCCGACGATGACGGCGAGCCCGATCGCGGTCATGAGCGAGATGCGGTCGTGGAACAGCACGCGCCCGAGCACCGCGGTGGCGGCGACGCCGAGAGCGGCCCAGACCGCGTAGGCGATGCCGACCGGCATCCCGAGCGCCAGCACGGCTCCCAGCAGCACGTAGGAGGCCAGGTACCCGAGGACGATCGCGGGGATGTGCCGGCGGCGCCGGAAGCCCTCCGAGGCGCGCAGGCTCAGCGTCGCCGTCACCTCCGACGCGATCGCGCCGATCAGCAGCAGCCAGGTCATCCGGCACTCCCCCGCTCGCCCCGGACGTGCCGCGTCCCGAGCTCGGCGAGCAGCACCCCGGCGATGATCACGCCGAGCCCCAGGAGCGAGAGCGGGCTCAGCGCCTCCGCGAACAGCGCCGCCGCCGCGAGCGCGGTGAGCGCAACCCCGATGGCCGACCAGATCCCGTACGCGACGCCCACCGGCATCCCGCGGGTGAGCACGATCCCGAGCAGCCAGAACGACCCGCCGTAGCCGATCACGACCACGCAGAGCCACCACCAGGATCCGCCCGTCGACACCGCGCGCAGGCTCAGCGTCGCGCTGACCTCCAGCACGATGGCGAGCAACAGGGGCGGCCACGCGCCGCGCCGGCGCGTCGCCGCGCCGGAGTCAGCCGGCATCCACGCCGTCCCCGTGCCGCTTCCCGACTGCGGGGGCGTCACTCATCGAAGCCCTCGGCGATCAGCTCGACGAGTTCCTCCCGCTCCTCGACCGGCAGGAACGCGCCGGCCGCAGCGTTGAACTGGAAGGACTCCAGATCCTCGAGGTCGTAGCCGAACGCGTCCACGAGCAGCGCCATCTCGCGCGTCAGCGAGGTGGCGCTCATCGTGCGGTTGTCCACGTTCACGGTCACCGCGAAGCCGAGCTGGTAGAGCAGGTCGAACGGATGGTCGGCGAACTCGGTGCCCCAGGCGGCGATCGCTCCGGTCTGCAGGTTCGACGACGGCGACAGCTCGAGCGGGATCTCCCGGTCGCGCACCCAGCGGGCGAGATCGCCGAAGCGCACCTGCACCTCCTCGCCGTCGCGGTTCACGATCTCCAGGTCCTCCGCGATGCGCACCCCGTGGCCGAGCCGGAGGGCGCGGCCGTCGACGAGGGCGGAGCGGATCGAGTCCGGCCCCGCCGCCTCGCCCGCGTGCACGGTGGCGGGGAACATCTGACGGGCGAGGTAGTCGAAGGTCTCCCGGTAGCGCGACGACGGGAAGCCCGCCTCGGGACCGGCGGTGTCGAAGCCGACCACTCCGCGGTCGCGATGGGCGACGGCGAGCTCGGCGATCTCGCGGACGCGGTCGGTCTGGCGCATCGCCGAGAGCAGCTGCCCGACCCGGATGCTCTTGCCCCGGCCCTCCGCGGCGTCCTCCGCCTCGTCGATGCCGTCCTGCACGGCCTCGACCGCCTGCTGCAGGCTCAGCCCGCCCGTGAGGTGCAGCTCGGGCGCCCAGCGCACCTCGCCGTACACGACGCCGTCGTGCACCAGGTCCTCGACGAATTCGCGCGCGATGCGCCGGAGGTTCTCCGCGCTCTGCATGACCGAGAGGGAGACGTCGAAGGTCTTCAGGTAGTCGACCAGGGATCCGGCCGACGCCTGGGTGCGGAACCACATCGCGAGCCCGGTCGGGTCGGTGTGCGGCAGCTCGATGCCCGCCGCATCGGCGAGCTCGATGATCGTGGCCGGACGCACCCCGCCGTCGAGGTGATCGTGCAGCGAGACCTTGGGGAGGCTCCGGAGGGACAGGCCCTCGACCTCCAGGTCGCCGTTCGCGTCGATGGGCATGACAGATCCTTCCTCAGCGGTCGATCGATGGAATCGTCAGAGATGTTCCGAGAGGAACCGGACACGGGCGCCGCGCGGACGCCGCGCCCGGATTCAGCCTAGGCGGTGATGCGCTCGCGCACGAGGGGCGCGCGCTCGATCCGCGTCGCGCCGATCTCCCATGCCCCGTCCACGGCCTCCAGCGCCCGGTCGAAGCGCGCCGCGTCGTCGGCGGACAGCGTGAACACGGGATCCCCCGCGCGCACGGCGTCGCCGGGCTTCACGTGCAGGTCGATGCCCGCGGCGAACACCACCGCGTCCTCGGCGCGGGCGCGGCCCGCTCCCAGACGCCAGGCGCCGATGCCGAAGGGCAGTGCGTCCATGCGCGTGATGAAGCCGTCGGAGGCCGCCGTGACGGTGTGCGTCTCGCGGGCGACGGGGAGCGCCGCATCCGGGTCGCCGTCCTGCGCGCGGATCATCGCCTTCCACGAGTCCATCGCGCGCCCGTCGTCGAGCGCCTTCTCCACGTCCGCATCCGGCTGGCCGCTGAGCGCCAGCATCTCGCGGGCGAGGGCCAGCGTGAGCTCGCGCACGTCGGCGGGGCCGCCGCCGGCGAGCACCTCGACCGACTCGCGCACCTCGTTCGCGTTCCCGATCGCGAGCCCCAGGGGCACGTTCATGTCGGTGAGCAGGGCGGTCGTGGACACGCCGGAGTCGGTGCCGAGCGCGACCATGGTGCGGGCGAGCTCGCGGGCGCGGTCGATGTCCTGCATGAAGGCACCGGATCCGAACTTCACGTCCAGCACGAGCGCGTCGGTGCCCTCGGCGATCTTCTTCGACATGATGCTCGACGCGATCAGCGGGATCGCCTCGACCGTGCCGGTGACGTCGCGCAGCGCGTAGAGCTTCTTGTCGGCGGGGGCCAGGCCGGAGCCGGCCGCGCAGATCACCGCGCCCACGTCGCCCTGCAGCTGCGCGAACATCTCCTCGTTGCTCAGCGCGGCGCGCCAGCCGGGGATCGACTCGAGCTTGTCGAGGGTGCCGCCGGTGTGGCCGAGACCGCGGCCGCTCAGCTGAGGAACCGCGACGCCGAAGCTCGCGACGAGCGGAGCCAGCGGCAGGGTGATCTTGTCGCCGACCCCGCCGGTGGAGTGCTTGTCGACGGTCCTCTTGCCGAGGGCCGCGAAGCTCATCCGCTCCCCCGATGCGATCATCGCGTCGGTGAGCACGCGGATCTCGTCGCGCTCCATGCCGCGCTGGAAGATCGCCATCGCGAAGGAGGCCATCTGCGGATCCGTGACGTAGCCGCGGGTGTAGGCGTCCACCATCCAGCGCAGCGCCGGCTCGGGGACGACCCCGCCGTCGCGCTTGGCGCGGATCACGTCCACCGCGTCGAACGGTTCCACACTCATCGCACGTTCTCCAGATCCCTCGGCCCGAACGCGTCGGGCAGCACTTCGTCGATCGTCCTGATCCCGGACACGGTCTCCAGCAGCATGCCGGGCGCGGAGTGCTCGAAGAGCAGCTGCCGGCAGCGGCCGCACGGCATGATCGTCTCCCCCTCGCCGTTCACGCAGAGGAAGGCGACCAGGCGCCCGCCGCCGGACATGAAGAGGTCGCCCACCATCGCGCACTCGGCGCACAGCGTCACGCCGTAGGACGCGTTCTCGACGTTGCAGCCGGAAACGATCCGGCCGTCGTCGACGAGCGCGGCGGCGCCGACACGGTAGTGCGAGTACGGCGCATACGCCTTCTGCTGAGCCTCGTCGGCGACGCGACGCAGCTCATCCCAGTCGATGTCCACTCCAGCCCTCCTAGGACTTGATGTAGGGCTTGCCGTCGGCCGCCGGCGCCTTGATCTGTCCGACGAAGCCCACGACCGCGAGGATCGTCACGACGTACGGCAGCATCAGCATGAACTCGCCGGGGATCGGCGTGCGCAGCACGACGAGCAGGTTCTGCAGGTTCGTCGCGAAGCCGAACAGCAGGGCGGCGAGCGCCGCGCGCACCGGGTCCCAGCGCCCGAAGATCACCGCGGCCAGCGCGATGAAGCCGAGGCCCGCCGTCATGTCCTTGGTGAACTGCGGCACCGAGACCAGCGTGAAGTAGGCGCCGCCGATGCCGGCGATCGCGCCCGCGAGCTGCAGGTTCCAGAACCGCGTCGGGTTGACCTTGATGCCGACCGTGTCGGCGGCGTGCGGGTGCTCGCCGACGGCGCGGACGCGGAGTCCCCAGCGGGTGCGGTACATCGCCCAGGCGACGAGCGCGACCACCACGTACATCAGGTAGACGAGGAAGGTCTGGTTGAACAGCGCCGGGCCGATCACCGGGATGTCCCCGAGGATCGGGATCTTGATGAGCGTGAACCGGGTGGGGCTGTTCAGGGCCTGGGCGTTCGGGGCGAGCACGCCCTGGTACAGGAAGCCGGTCAGGCCCGAGGCGAACACGTTCAGCACGACGCCGACGATGACCTGGTCGACCAGGTACTTGATCGCGAAGGCGCCGAGCACGAGCGAGATGAGGATGCCTCCGAACATCGCGCCGATCAGGCCCACGAACGGGTTGTGCGTGAGGGATCCGAGGATCGTCGCGGTGAACGCGCCGAGCAGGAACTGGCCCTCGATCGCGACGTTGACGACGCCGGCGCGCTCCCCGATGACGCCGGCGAGGGCGCCGAACACGAGAGGGACCGCGAGCGAGATCGATCCGCCGAGCAAGCCCGTCAGCGTGATCGCCCCGGCGGCTCCGGCGCCGGCCCAGGTGAGGAACGCGGTCATCGCGAGCACCGCGTACACGATCGGCAGCCACAGCGGGATCCGGCGGTACTGCAGGGCGACGAGCAGCGCCAGAACGCCCAGCGCCGCGGCGAGGGCCCAGGTGACCCAGAGCACGGGACCCGCGGGGATCCCGATGTCGCCCAGATGGATCGCGGCGCTCGCCTCGGAGAGGCGGAACGTCGTGGTCCCGTAACGCGGCGCGAGCAGGAAGAGCAGGCCGAGGAGGACGACGATCGCCAGCAGGGTGATCGGCACCTTCAGCGAGCGGACCTTGACGACGGTCGGCGCCTCGATCGCCGGGGCGGAGGTGAGGGAGGTGCTCATGCTGCCGCCGCCTTCGTGTCGGAGGAATCGGTGTTCTTGCCCGCCCGGCGCGCGATCCGCGCCTTGGAGCGCTGCGAGCGCTCGGAGTCGTCCTTGGGCAGGAAGAAGATGGTGCGGATCAGCGGGGGCGCCGCGATGAACAGCACGATGAGCGACTGCACCACGAGCACGATGTCGACCGGGATCGACTGGAGGGCCTGCATCGGGAACGACCCGGCCTTGAGGGCGCCGAACAGGAGTCCCGCCCAGAACGTGCCCCAGGCGCGGCTGCGACCGAGGAGCGCCACCGTGATGGCCGTGAACCCGATGCCGGCGTCGATGCCGCCGTCGAACCCGCTCGTGATCGTGCTCTGGATCTGGAACATTCCGGCCAGACCCGCGAGACCTCCGGCGAACAGCATCGCGTAGATGTAGACCCGCGGCACGCTGATCCCCGCAGCCCGTGCCGCGCTGGGGTTCTCCCCCACGGCGCGCATCCGGAACCCGAGGCTGGAGCGCTCGACGAGCCACCAGACGAACAGCGTCGCGACGATCACGATCGGGAAGCTCCAGTCGATCAGGTCGAGACCCGGGAGCTTGGGAAGGACGGCGTTCGGCGGCGTCGGCCGCGAGATCGGCTGGATCTGGCCGGGGCGCTGCAGCAGCTGCGGCACCTGCACCATCCACGTCACGAGGTAGAACGCGACGTAGTTGAGCATGATCGTGAGGATGACCTCGTGGGCGCCGGTCCGCGCCTTGAGCAGTCCGACCAGACCGCCCCAGAGCGCACCCGCGGCGATGCCGACGATGAGGGTGAGCGGGATCTGGATGATCGGGGGCAGGTTCAGCTGGAACGTGACCAGCGCCGCCGCCGCGCAGGCGATGAGCATCTGGCCGCGCGCGCCGATGTTGAACAGTCCCACGCGGAAGGCGACGGCGATGCCGAGACCGGCCGCGATGAGGGGGCCGGCGAACCCGATCGTGTTGCCCAGGGGCTTCACCGCGGACCAGAAGTCGGGGGCGCTGAAGTCGATGACGGATCCGTTGAACAGCGCCGCGTAGGCGCCGGAAACGACCGTCCACGCCGCACCCAGGGTGTCGCCGGGGCGCGCGAAGAAGTATCCCGCCGCGGCCTGCACATCGGGACTGGTGGCGGCGATCAGCACGCCACCCACGACGAGGGCCAGCACGATCGCGAGCACGGTGGTGACCGCGCTTCCGCGCAGGATCTCCCGCAGCACCCGGTTCGAGACCGGGATCTCCTGGATGTTGCGGGTCATCGGCGGCTCCGGGGCCGGAGCCTGAGGTTCGGTCGCGGTGCTCATGCGGCTGCCTCCGTCGGGTTCTCGCCGGCCATCATCAGGCCGAGCACGTCGCGGGGGGTGTTCCCCGGGACGATCCCGACGATGCGGCCGCGGTACATGACCGCGATGCGGTCGGCGAGGGCGGTGACCTCGTCCAGCTCGGTCGACACCACGATCACCGGGATCCCGGAGTCGCGCGTCGCGACGATGCGCTTGTGGATGAACTCGATGGATCCGACGTCCACGCCGCGGGTGGGCTGCGACGCGAGCAGCAGCTTGAGGTCGCGGTTGAGCTCGCGCGCGATCACCACCTTCTGCTGGTTTCCACCGGAGAGGGATCCCGCGGCCTGGCCCGGGCCCTGCGTGCGGATGTCGAACTCGGCGATGCGCTCCTTCGCGAACGTGTCGAGCACGCCCCGCAGGATGGTGCCGAACCGGCTGAACGCCGGGTCGTCCGAGCGGTCGAGGATGAGGTTCTCGGCGACCGAGAAGGCGCCGACCAGGCCGTCCTCGTTGCGGTCCTCCGGCACGAAGCCGACGCCCGCGTCGAGCACCTGGTGCACGTTGCGCCCGATCAGCTCGACGCCGTTCAGCGAGATGGAGCCGGTGCTGCGCGCCCCGAGCCCCATGATCGCCTCGGCCAGCTCGGTCTGCCCGTTGCCCTGCACGCCCGCGATCGCGAGCACCTCTCCGGGACGCACCTCGAAGCTGATGTCGTCCACCACGACGACGCCGTCCGGCGCGATGACGCGCAGATCCTTCACGCGCAGGCCGCCCTCGCCGATGGTGGGCGGGCCCTTGTGCACCGTGAGCTCGACCGCGCGGCCGACCATCATCGAGGCGAGCTCGGTGTTGGAGGACTTGGGGTCGGCCTCGCCGACGACCTTGCCGAGACGGATCACCGTGATCTTGTCGGCGATCGCCCGCACCTCCCGCAGCTTGTGCGTGATGAACACGATCGCCGTGCCCTCGTCGCGCAGCTGCTTCATGATCTCCATGAGCTCGTCGGTCTCCTGCGGGGTGAGCACCGCGGTGGGCTCGTCGAACACGAGGACCTTCGCGTCGCGGCTCAGCGCCTTGATGATCTCCACGCGCTGCTGGACGCCGACGGGGAGGTCGCCGACGATCGCGTCGGGGTCGACCTCGAACCCGAACCGCGAGGCGACCTCGCGGACGTGCTCGCGCGCGGCGGCGATGTCGAGCACGCCGAGCGCCTTGGACTGCTCGTGGCCGAGCATCACGTTCTCGGCGACCGTGAACACCGGGATCAGCATGAAGTGCTGGTGCACCATGCCGATGCCGGCGGCCATCGCGTCGCCGGGGCCGCGGAAGTGCTGCGGCACCCCGTCGAGCAGGATCTCGCCCTCATCGGCCTGGTAGAGGCCGTAGAGCACGTTCATCAGGGTCGACTTGCCGGCCCCGTTCTCGCCCAGCAGGGCGTGGATCTCGCCGGGTTCGACGACCACATCGATGTGGTCGTTGGCGACCAGGGATCCGAAGCGTTTGGTGATGCCGCGGAGCTCGAGCTTCATAACTGTTGACCCTATCCGGGAAGGGGTGACTCAAGAAGAAGAGCGCGGGACGCCCTGCCCGTCCGCTGAGCCCTGGGGCTCGGCGGACGGACCGGGACGTCCCGCGTCGAAGGGATTACTTCGGGGAGCTGGGCGAGTCGACCTTGATCTCGCCCTTGACGATCTTCTCCTGCAGCGCCTTCAGCTCGTCCGTCAGGCCCTTCGGGAGCTTGCTCTCGAAGTCGTGGAAGGACGACAGGCCCACGCCGTTGTTCTCCAGCGTGCCGACGTACGGGGTCGCGTCGAACGAGCCCTTGGCCGTCTCGGTCACCGTCGTGTACACGGCGTCGTCGATGCGCTTCATGATCGAGACGAGGATCTGGTCGGCGACCGACGGGTCGGCCACGGCGAGGTCGGAGTCGACGCCGAGCATGACCGTCTTCTTGCCGCTGTCCTTGATCGCCGCGCTCGCGGAGAGGTAGATCGGACCGCCGACGGGGAGGATCGGGTCGACGCCCTGGTCGAGAACCGAGTTCGCGGTCTGCTTGGCGACGTCGTTCGCCTGGAAGGCTCCGGTGAAGGATCCGTCCTGCTTGTCCTTGTCCCAGCCGACGACCGCGACGTTCGCGCCCTTGTCCTCGTTGTACTTCTTGACGCCGTCGACGTAGCCGTCCATGAAGATCGTCACCGGCGGGATCTTCATGCCGCCGAAGGTGCCGACCTTGTTCGCGCCGGACTGCGCCGACCATGCGGCCGCGGCGTAGCCGCCGAGGTACGCGGCCTGAGCCGTGTCGAAGAGCAGGGGCTTGATGTTGGTCGAGGCCGGCTTGCCGGTGTTGTCCGGGTCCGCCATCGAGTCGATGATGCCGAAGTTGAGCTTCGGGTTGGCGATCGCGGCCTTCGCGATCGCGGCGTCGAGCTTGAAGCCGACGCCGATGATCAGCGTGCACTTGCCGCTGATGAGCGACGAGATGTTGTTCTCGTAGTCGTTGTCGGACTTGGACTCGACCGTGATCGGCTTGACGCCGAGGTCCTTGCCCGCCTTCTCGATGCCGTTCTTGGCGGACTCGTTGAAGGACTTGTCGTTGAAGCCGCCGCTGTCGGAGACGAGGCAGGGCTTGAAGTTCGCGTCCGCGGGCTTCGCCCCGCCGCTCGTGCTCGCAGGGGCAGGAGCGGAACCGCAACCTGCCAGGGCGACGATGACACCGGCCGCGACGGTCGCGCCGATCAGCTTCTTGGTGAGGGAGATGGTCACTCGGGCCTCCAGAAAACGAGCCCGCGGCCATCGCGGGTCACTTGAAAGTTACCGACTATGACGAAGATCGGGCATCCTCGTCCGTGTCGCTGGAGTCAATGGTTACAAACATGAGATCACATGCGCTCGTCCGTGCTCATATGAGCAGTGCCATCGGGCGTTCCCCGCTTTCGTGCACCTCCGTGCGCATCTGCGGGCGACGACGGGGCGTCAGAGGACGTCGTCGCGGCCGTTGAGCTTGAGCGACTCCACGACGCCCTTCACCCGCTGCGCGTGCTCGGTCGTCGTCACGAGGAGCGCGTCCGGGGTGTCGACGACCACGATGTCCTGCACGCCGACCAGGCTGATCACCCGCGAGGTCTGGCTGACCAGGATCCCGCTCGCGGCGTCCGAGAGCACGCGCGCAGACGGGCCCAGCACGGCGAGGTCGTTCTTGCGGCCGTTCAGGATGAGCTTCGTCAGCGACGCGAAGTCGCCCACGTCGTCCCAGTCGAAATGGCCCGGCACCACGGCGAGGCGCCCGCTCTCGGCCGCCGGCTCCGCGACGGCGTAGTCGATCGCGATCTTCGGGAGCGCGGGCCAGACCCGGTCCACGACCGGACCGCGGCGCTCCCGGTCGTCCCAGGCCTCGGCCAGCTCGAGCAGACCCGCGTGCAGCTCGGGCTGGTGGCGCTCGAGCTCGGCCAGGAGCACGTCGGCCCGGCTGATGAACATGCCCGCGTTCCAGAGGTAGCTGCGGTCGTCGTAGTAGGTCTTCGCGGTGGCGAGATCCGGCTTCTCCACGAAGCGCTCGACCAGGGAGGCCTCGCGCACCCCGTCCACCTCGAGCTCCTCGCCCTGCTTGATGTACCCGAACCCGACGGCCGGCTCGGTCGGCGTGATCCCGATCGTGACGATGTATCCCTGCCGGGCCACCTCGACGGCGTCGCGCACGGCGAACTCGAACTTGCGGGTGCTGCGGATGACGTGGTCGGCGCTGAAGGAGCCGATGATCACGTCCGGATCGCGCCGGTGCAGGATCGCCGCGGCGAGCCCGATCGCGGCCGCCGACTCGCGCGGCTCCGACTCCAGGAACACGTTCCCGTCGTGTATTCCGGGAAGCTGCCCCTCGACCGCGGCGCGATGCGCCCGCCCCGTGACCACGGCGATCCGGTCCGGCCCGGTCAGCGGCTCGATCCGGTCCCAGGTGTCGCGCAGCAGGGACTGCCCGGATCCGGTGAGATCGTGCAGGAACTTGGGCGCATCGGCGCGGGACAGCGGCCACAGTCGGCTCCCGATGCCTCCGGCGGGGATGACGGCGTAGAAGTCGGGGATCGGCTCGCGCATGCGTTCAGGCTATCGGTGCCGTCCCCGGCGCATCTCGAGCGGCGCCGGGCGGACGCCGCGGGCCGGGCCGTGGCGGACGCGTCCCGCCGATCGCGAATCCGCATGGTCTCGATCGCCGATGCGCATCGTGCTAAGGGTGCCCTTCGTCGCTCCCAGCGAGCTGACAGGAATAGGATGAGGGAGATCGGACGCCTGCGCGCCTCGATCCGCCGCTTAGATCAGGGAGGACGACTGTGTCCGCGAGCACGCGCTTGACACCTTCGACTGCGGAAACCACGTCCAAGACACCGCGCGGCACCCTCTACCGGGGTCGCGAAGGCATGTGGTCGTGGGTTCTGCATCGCATCACCGGTATCGCCATCTTCTTCTTCCTCCTGGTGCACGTGCTCGACACGTCGCTCATCCGGGTCTCGCCGGAGGCGTACAACGCCGTCCTCGGCACGTACAAGAACCCGATCATGGGCCTCGGCGAGACGGTCCTCGTCGCGGCGATCGTGTTCCACGCGATGAACGGACTGCGGATCATCCTCGTCGACGTGTGGTCGAAGGGCGCGCGCTACCAGCGGCAGATGTTCTGGTGCGTGATCGGGGTGTGGGCCGTGCTCATGCTCGGCTTCGCGCCGCGCCACCTGATCAACGTGTTCTCGAACGTGGGAGGCGGGCACTGATGGCCACCGACGTCTTCACCACGCAGCACCTCGCCGAGCCGCGCCGCAACAAGGGCGTGAACCTGGAGAAGTGGGGCTGGATCTACATGCGCGTGTCGGGCGTCGTGCTCGTCGTGCTGATCTTCGGCCACCTCTTCGTGAACCTCATGCTGGGCGAGGGCATCCACGCCCTCGACTTCGCCTTCGTCTCCGGCAAGTACGCCACCCCGTTCTGGCAGTGGTGGGACGTGCTGATGCTGTGGCTGGCCCTCATCCACGGCGCGAACGGCATGCGCACGGTCGTCAACGACTACGTCGGCCACGCCGGCGTCCGCAAGACGCTGCTCGTCGTGCTGGGACTCGCCACCGCGCTGCTGATCCTCCTCGGCACCCTCGTGGTGTTCACCTTCGACCCCTGCAACGGCGTGTTCGAGAGCGGCGCCATGTGGGACACCTGCAAGGCGCTGGGCAAGTAGCCGGCGGATCCGGACGATCAGTGGCAGAGACGACCACCCTCCGGCACCGGCGGTGAGATCGGGCTCCATCGGCCCCGGGATCACACCTCCGGGACGAGCGGCGATCGGCCTCCGGCGACAGCGGCGAGATCATAGAGAGAGTTAGGGCAGATTCCAGTGACTACTGAGACCCAGGATTCCGTCGTCAAGAACGGCGTGCACCACCACCAGTTCGACATCGTGATCGTCGGCGCCGGCGGCGCCGGCATGCGCGCGGCCATCGAGGCGGGTCCGGGCGCGAAGACCGCCGTGATCTCCAAGCTCTACCCGACGCGCTCCCACACCGGCGCGGCGCAGGGCGGCATGGCCGCGGCGCTCGCGAACGTCGAGGAGGACAGCTGGGAGTGGCACACCTTCGACACCGTCAAGGGCGGTGACTACCTCGTCGACCAGGACGCCGCGGAGATCCTGGCCAAGGAGGCCATCGACGCGGTCATCGACCTCGAGAACATGGGCCTGCCGTTCAACCGCACGCCCGAGGGCAAGATCGACCAGCGCCGTTTCGGCGGCCACACGGCCGAGCACGGCAAGACCCCGGTCCGCCGCGCCTGCTACGCCGCCGACCGCACCGGGCACATGATCCTGCAGACGCTGTTCCAGAACTGCGTGAAGCTCGGCATCAACTTCTTCAACGAGTTCTACGTGCTCGACCTCATCACCGTGAAGAACGACGAGGGCAAGACCGGGATCGCCGGCGTGGTGGCCTACGAGCTGGCCACCGGCGAGCTGCACGTGTTCCACGCCAAGGCCGTGATCTTCGCGACCGGCGGCTTCGGCAAGGTCTTCAAGACCACCTCGAACGCGCACACCCTCACGGGCGACGGCGTCGGCATCGTGTGGCGCAAGGGCCTGCCCCTGGAGGACCTCGAGTTCTTCCAGTTCCACCCGACCGGCCTCGCCGGCCTCGGCATCCTCCTCACCGAGGGCGCCCGCGGCGAGGGAGCGATCCTGCGCAACGCCTCGGGCGAGCGGTTCATGGAGCGCTACGCCCCCACCATCAAGGACCTCGCGCCCCGCGACATCGTCGCGCGATGCATGGTGCAGGAGGTCGCGGAGGGCCGCGGCGCCGGCCCGCACAAGGACTACGTGCTGCTGGACTGCACGCACCTCGGCGCCGAGGTGCTGGAGACCAAGCTGCCCGACATCACCGAGTTCGCGCGCACCTACCTGGGCGTCGACCCGGTCGTCGAGCCGGTCCCCGTGATGCCGACCGCGCACTACGCGATGGGCGGCATCCCCACCAACAACAGCGGCGAGGTGCTCGCCGACAACGACACGATCGTTCCCGGCCTGTACGCGGCGGGCGAGTGCGCGTGCGTCTCGGTGCACGGCGCCAACCGCCTCGGCACCAACTCGCTGCTGGACATCAACGTGTTCGGCAAGCGCTCGGGCCGCAACGCGGTCGAGTACGTCAAGACCGCCGAGTTCCTGCCCCTCCCCGAGGCGCCGGAGACCGCGGTCAAGGAGATGCTCGAGGGCCTGCGCAACAACACCGGCACCGAGCGCATCGCCGTCCTCCGCAAGAAGCTGCAGGAGGAGATGGACAAGGGCGCGCAGGTGTTCCGCACGCACGACTCCCTCCAGCACGTGCTCGGCGTCATCGAGGAGCTGCGCGAGCGCTACAAGAACGTGCACGTCGACGACAAGGGCAGCCGGTTCAACACCGACCTGCTCGAGGCCGTCGAGCTGGGCTTCCTGCTCGACATCGCCGAGGTCGTCGTCTACGCCGCGCAGAACCGCGAGGAGAGCCGCGGCGGCCACATGCGCGACGACTTCCCGAAGCGCGACGACGAGAAGTACATGAAGCACACGATGGCGTACCTCGTGGGCGACCCGCACTCGTCCGACGCCAGCGACCACATCAAGCTGGACTGGAAGCCCGTCGTGTTCACCAAGAACGAGCAGGGCGAGTTGAACTACCCGCCGATGGAGAGGAAGTACTGATGTCCGCTCAGGTCGTGGAGGAAGTCGTCGCCGAGTCCGTCGTCGAGGACACCGGCGTGCAGTCGTTCCTGGTCACGTTCAACATCCGCCGCTTCGACCCCGAGGTCGACAGCGAGCCGCACTGGGTCGACTACGACGTGGAGCTCTACTCCACGGACCGCGTGCTCGACGCCCTGCACAAGATCAAGTGGGAGGTCGACGGATCCCTCACCTTCCGGCGCTCCTGCGCGCACGGGATCTGCGGATCCGACGCGATGCGCATCAACGGTCGCAACCGCCTCGCCTGCAAGACGCTGATCAAGGACCTGGACATCTCCAAGCCGATCTACGTCGAGGCGATCAAGGGCCTGCCGCTGGAGAAGGACCTCGTCGTCGACATGGATCCGTTCTTCGCGGCCTACCGCGAGGTCAAGCCGTTCCTGCTCGCCAAGAGCGAGCCGGAGAAGGGCAAGGAGCGCGTGCAGTCGATCGCCGACCGCGCGGTCTTCGACGACACCACCAAGTGCATCCTGTGCGCCGCGTGCACCTCGTCCTGCCCCGTGTTCTGGACCGACGGCCAGTACTTCGGCCCCGCCGCGATCGTGAACGCGCACCGCTTCATCTTCGACTCGCGCGACGACGGCGCCGACGTGCGCCTGGACATCCTCAACGACAAGGAGGGCGTGTGGCGCTGCCGCACGACCTTCAACTGCACCGAGGCGTGCCCCCGCGGCATCGAGGTCACGAAGGCGATCGCCGAGGTCAAGCAGGCGATCCTGCGCGGTCGCCCCTGACCCGCTCCCCGTCGACGACGGCCGCCCCGCATCCGCGAGGCGGCCGTCGTCGTCCCGGCGCGGGGATCCGCTCGCGGCGCGGGATGCACGCGCCGGATCCCGTCCGTCCGGGACGGACATCGCCCGCCGAACGCAATCGCTAGGGTGAGAGCGTGGTGGATTCCGGGCCCGACCTGCGTGCGCGCCTCGAGGCGCCGATCGGGCGCGCCGCCGCGATCACCCGGCGCACGATGCGCGCCTTCCCCATCCGGGTGTGGCGGCATTTCCTGCAGAACAACGGCTTCCTGCTGGCCGCCAGTCTGAGCTATCAGTCGCTGTTCACCGTGTTCGCCGTCCTCTACACGGCCTTCGCGATCGTGGGGCTCTGGCTGGGCGCCAGCGACGCGGCCATCGCGCACATGATCGACCTGATCAACGGCGCGATCCCTCACCTCATCAGCGAGCACGGTCTCGCCACTCCCGAGGCCGTGGCCGACATCGCCACCAAGAACGCCAGCGTGCTGCTCGCGACAGGTGCGGTGGCCCTGCTCGTCGCACTGTGGACAGCGATCGGATTCGTCACCTTCGCCCGCCGGGCGGTGCGCGACATCTTCGGACTGCCGTTCGACCGGCGCAACTACGTGCTGCTCAAGGCGCGGGACCTGGTCGCGGCGCTGCTGTTCGGTCTGGCGCAGATCCTCGCCGCCGCGCTCGGCGCGATCGGCACCGGCGCGCTGCGACGCATCCTGCGGCTGGTCGGCGCCCAGGACGCGTCGATGTGGGTCAACGTGCTCAGTCAGGCCGGGTCGCTGCTCTTCTCCTTCGGCGTCAACGCCGCGGCGCTCGCCATGCTGGTGCGCTTCCTCACCGGCACGAGACTGCCCTGGCGCACGATCTGGCCCGGGGCGCTCCTGGGCGGCGCGGCTCTCGCGATCCTCCAGGTCGGCGCCGGGCTGCTCTTCCTCTACTCCCCCACGAACCCGCTGCTGGCCACGTTCTCCGTCATCATCGGCTTCCTGCTGTGGTTCCGCCTCGTCGCGATCGTGATCCTCGTCGCCGCCGCCTGGATCGCGGTGACCGCATCGGACCGGGATCAGGCGCTGGTGCCGGAGGACGAGTTCGCGCGTCGTCTCGGGGAGCTGGCGGAGGCTCAGGCCGACGCGGCGATCCGCGTGCGCGAGGCGACCGCGGTGCTGGGCGCCACGCCCTGGTACCGCCGGCGGCGCGCCGCCCGCGCGCTGCAGGACGCCGAGGACGACCTGGCGATCGCCGCCCGCCGTCGCGCCGAGGTCGAGGCCGAACGCGCCGCGAGCGCGGAGACCCCGATCGCGCGGCGGCTGCGCGCTCTGGCCGCGCCGGGCCCGGAAACCGATGTCGGAGACGCTCGTTAGGCTGGATCCATGCCTCACCTGCGTATCGCCACGGTCAACGTCAACGGGATCCGCGCCGCGGTCCGCAACGGGATGCACGGCTGGCTCGACGATGCCGGAGTCGACGTCCTCACCCTTCAAGAGGTGCGCGCGCAGGACGCCCACCTCGAGGAGGCGTTCCCCGGCTGGTCGATCCTGCACGATGAGGCGACCGCGAAGGGACGCGCGGGCGTCGCCGTGCTGAGCCGTGAGCCCGCGGTCGCGTCCCGCACCGCACTCGGCCCCGATGACTTCGACTCGAAGGGCCGCTGGCTCGAGGCCGACTTCTCCCTCGGTGGCACCCCGCTCACGGTCGTCAGCGCCTACGTGCACAGCGGCGAGGCCGACACGCCCAAGCAGGACGAGAAGTGGAAGTTCCTCGATGCGATGACCCTCCGGATGCGCGAGCTCGGCGCCGACGGCGCGATGGCGCTGGTCACCGGCGATCTCAACGTCGGCCATCGCCCGCTCGACATCCTGAACTGGAAGGGCAACGTCAAGAAGTCCGGCTTCCTGGCGCGGGAGCGCGCCTACTTCGATCGGTTCCTCGGCGCCGCGGGCGAACCCGTCGTCGGCCAGGAGGGCATCGGCCGGGGCATGGTCGGCCAGCTCAGCGACACGCGCCCCTATGCGGCGGAGGGCGACGGCACGGGCCTCGGGTGGGTCGACGTCGGACGCGCGGCGGCCGGGGAGGTCGCCGGCCCCTACACCTGGTGGACCATGCGCGGCCAGGCGTTCGACAACGACTCGGGCTGGCGGATCGACTACCACCTCGCCACGGCCCCGCTCGCCGAGCGGGCCACGAACTACCGCGTCGCCCGCGCCGCGACCTATGCCGAGCGCTGGAGCGACCACACCCCGGTGATCGTCGACTACACGCTCTGATCGGCTCCCGCCGGCCGCTCGCGTCGGGGGCGGTGCTCCGCCCCCGTAGGATTGACGCGTGACGAAACCCCGCCTCTACTCCGGAATGCAGCCCTCCGCCGACTCCCTCCAGGCCGGCAACTACATCGGAGCGCTGCTGCAGTGGCGGGACCTGCAGAACTCCTACGACGCGTTCTTCTCCGTGGTCGACCTGCACGCCATCACCGTTCCCCAGGATCCGGCCGAGCTGCGCGAGAAGACCCGTCGCACCGCGGCGCAGTACATCGCCGCGGGCATCGAGCCCTCCCAGTCGACGCTGTACGTGCAGTCGCACGTGCGCGCGCACGCCGAGCTCGCCTGGATCCTCAGCACGATCACGGGCTTCGGCGAGGCCGGCCGGATGACCCAGTTCAAGGACAAGTCCTCGCGCTTCGGCGCGGACGCGACGTCGGTCGGGCTGTTCACCTACCCGGTGCTGATGGCGGCCGACATCCTGCTCTACCAGACCGACGTCGTGCCGGTCGGCGACGACCAGAAGCAGCACGTCGAGCTGACCCGCGATCTCGCGGAGCGATTCAACTCGCGCTTCGGCGAGACGTTCGTCGTGCCGATCCCGGTGATCCAGAAGGACACCGCGCGGATCTACGACCTGCAGAACCCGACCTCCAAGATGTCGAAGTCGGCCGAGACGGATGCGGGCGTGCTGTGGCTGCTGGACGACCCGGCGAAGTCGGCGAAGAAGATCATGCGCGCCGTGACCGACAACGAGGGATCCGTCCGATACGACCGCGAGAACAAGCCCGGCGTCTCGAACCTGCTGACGATCTACGCCGCGCTCACGGGCCGCCAGATCCCGGCGATCGAGGACGAGTACGCGGGCCGCGGCTACGGCGACTTCAAGAAGGGGCTCGCCGAAGTCGTGGTGGACGAGTTCGGCCCGGTTCGCGAGCGCGCGAACGAGCTGCTCGCCGATCCCGCCGAGCTGGATCGGATCCTGGCGGCCAACGCCGCCCGTGCCGACGAGGTCGCCGACAAGACCCTCGCCGACGTGTACGACCGGGTCGGCCTGCTCCGCCGGGTCTGACACGCGGCGCCGCCGGTCTGAGTCGACGACGCGGGGCCGACGCGGCGCGGGTCGCGACTGCGGCGCGGGTCTGGGTCGACGACGCGGGCCCGACCCGGCGCGGGTCCGACGCGGCGGGGAACGATGCGGGTCGCGACCGCGGCGCGGGTCTGGGTCGACGACGCGGGCCCGACCCGGCGCGGGTCCGACGCGGCGCGAGTCGCGACGGCGGCGCGAGTCGCGACGGCGGCGCGAGTCGCGACGGCGGCGCGGGTCGCGACCCGAGAGCCATGGCGGGCCGACGTCGTGGTGCCCGATCCCGCGGGTTGCACCCCGCGCACCGACACAACGCAGGAGAATCCGCTCCCCTCGGGCGTCCCCGGCCCTTTCGGTGCCGTTTCTCCTGCGTTCTGTCTCTCCGCCTCAGCGGCGAAGGGCCAGAAGAGCCCGGACGGCATCTGTGAGCACACGCGGTGTGGTGAGGATCATGTTGGCGGTGGGACGAATGCTGACATACCCGCGCGCAGCGAGTGCGAGGTCGCGAAATCGGTCCTGCTCCTGCTGGGTCCACCCGGAGTGATGCGCGCGGCTGTCGCATTCGATCACGATCCAGCCATCGACGACCAGGTCCACCCGCCCGACTCCCGCGATCGTCTTCTGCACCTCGACGGACCGGCCGAACTGCCGCACCAGCAGGCGCGCCAGTGTCTCCGGGCCGGATTCCGCACGCCCGTCCACGAGGCGTCGAAGACGTCGGAAGCGGCGAGGGACGCGTGCGAAGATCTCGTCGAGGTCGTCCTGGTCGATGATCCCGAGGTGCAAGGCGCTGTCGATGGATGCGACGACGTGCCGCGGCTCCTGGCAGCCGAAGGACTGCACGATCGCGCTGACGGGATCGACCGTGTGCGCGTCGCCGCGCACGTCGCGCCAATGAACGACAGCGCTCGCACCGTCGCTGCCCAGCCTCTTCGCACGTGACACGGGCGAGCGGAGCCGGGCATGCCGCGGGTCCACCTGGACGTGCAGGCGGAATCTCTCGTGCACGTACACGCCCATCAGCTCGAGGGCGGAGACGCAATCGAGCCGCCCGCCGACCCGCTGTGCGCGGAACACCGATTCCGGCACGTCAGCCGAGAGGTACACGTCGCGACGCGCATGCCTCAGCCAGCCCTCGCGCACCGCGTCCCGGATCTGGACGCGCGTCATCCCCGCTCCCCTGAGCTCCTGGAAGGAGACGGAGCGATCCAGCGGAATCCCAAACGCGTCGACGACAGCCATACGGCGATCGTTCCCGCGGGCGCACCGCCTCGGAGGCGCCTCCGCGTGATCGGTGCACAGATGCTCCGTTGCATGTCCTGTGCAGGAAGTCGTGGTCAGGTTTCCCGCGCGAACACAACGCAGGAGAACAGGCCGCTGCCCGGGCTCATCGGGGATCTGGACCCTTCTTCTCCTGCGTTGTGTAGGGGGCGGGGCGGCAGAGCCACCCGTGGAGAGCCGGCGCGGTGGGCAGCCCCCCGGCGTCGCCCTGGGCTGAGACCGTCGCCCTGGGCTGAGACCGTCGCCTAGGCTGAGACCGTCGCCCTGGGCTGAGACCGTCGCCCTGGGCTGAGACCGTCGCCCTAGGCTGAGACGATGGAACCGGTTGAGCTGCGCACACCCCGTCTGATCCTGCGCGCCCCGACGTCCGCCGACGTCGACGCGATCACCGAGGCGTGCCAGGATCCGGAGATCCCCCGCTGGACGACCGTCCCGAGTCCCTACGCCCGCACGGACGCCGCGGACTTCGTCCGGCTCATCGGCGAGTGGTGGGCGGACGGATCCCAGACCGTGTGGGCGATGTACGCGGACGAGCTCCTCGTCGGCGCGATCGGGCTGCACCACATCACCGATCACCCGACGGGCGGCGACGCCGAACTCGGTTACTGGGTCGCCGCGCCGGCCCGGGGGAACGGCTACATCACGGAGGCCGCCCGCGCCGTGATCGAGTGGGGCTTCGCCGAGCTCGGGCTCGCGCGTCTCACCTGGCGGGCCGTGGTGGGCAACGTCCCGTCGGCGCGGAGCGCCCGCGGGCTCGGCTTCCGGTTCGAGGGCACGCAGCGCCGATTGCTCACCAGCCCGCGTGGGCAGGACGACGGATGGCTCGCGGGGCTCCTGCGCACGGACGACCGCGCCCCGGTCGCCTGGCCGATCGACCTCGGCTGATTCCCCTCCTCGACGCCGATCGCGGCCCGCGCGCGCCTCGGCGGCGGCGCGAGTCCGGCGGCCCGAGCCCGGCGGCCCGAGTCCGGCGGCCCTGTCCCGATGTCGGGCACGGGTGGCAGGATGAACCCATGCCGGAGATGCCTGAGGTGCAGGGGCTGGTCGACTTCCTCGGCGAGCGCGCGGTCGGCCTGACGATCACGCGCGCGTCGGTATCGGCCATCTCGGCGCTCAAGACCTATGACCCGCCGGTCACCGCGCTGCCCGGATCCACGATCCGCGGCGCGACGAGGCGCGGGAAGTTCCTGGATCTGACGCTGCGGAGCGAAGCCGAGCCGCGCCTGCACCTCGTGTTCCACCTCGCGAAGGCCGGATGGCTGCGCTGGTACGACGCGCTTCCCACGACGCTGATCCGGCCGGGCAAGTCGCCGATCGCCCTGCGGATCGCGTTCGACGACGGCAGCGGATTCGACCTCACCGAGGCCGGCACCAAGAAGTCGCTGGCGGTGTACGTCGTCCGCGATCCCGACGACGTGCCGGGAATCGCGCGGCTCGGACCCGATCCCCTCGACCCCGCGTTCACCCGGGGGGCGTTCGCGGCGCTGCTCACGGGCCGGCGCACGCAGATCAAGGGGCTGCTGCGCGACCAGGCCGTCATCGGCGGGATCGGCAACGCCTACTCGGACGAGATCCTGCACGCGGCCCGGATGTCGCCCTACGCACCCGCCGGCGGACTCGACGAGGACGACGTGACCCGGCTGTACGACGCGATGCAGACCACCTTGCGCGAAGCGGTGGCGGCCGCGAGCGGCAAGCCCCCCGCCGACCTGAAGGACGCGAAGCGGCGCGGCATGCAGGTGCACGCCCGCCGCGGCGAGCCCTGCCCGGTCTGCGGCGACACCGTGCGCAGCGTGTTCTTCGCCGACCGCTCCCTGGAGTACTGCCCGACGTGTCAGACCGGCGGCAAGGTGCTGGCCGACCGCCGGCTGTCCCGGCTGCTCAAGTGACCTCGGCCCGACATGAGCAGTCACAGACGCATCCATCGGAATGAAACCGGCATCCGCGCGTTGACTAAGCTGAGAGCAACACAACGTGCTCCGGGGTCGGTGAGAATCCGAACCGGCGGTGACAGTCCGCGAACCGAGGATCCGATACGGATCCGAGGCCGATCCGGTGGAATTCCGGGACCGACGGTGATGCGAGCGAAGGCTTGCGAGTCCGGATGAGAGGCAGCACGCACGATCGTCGTGCGCCCGCCCCCGGCATCTGGACCAGGACGAAGAAGGCGACATGACGGCGACAGCGGCGGAGCGGGCGGCGATGACCCATGCGCTCGAGATCGCCCGCCGCGGGCCCCGGGGGCTGAACCCCCAGGTCGGCGCCGTCATCCTCTCCCCCGCAGGCGACGTGCTCGCCGAGGGCTGGCACCGCGGCGCGGGAACCCCGCACGCCGAGGTCGACGCGCTCTCGAAGCTCACCCCGGACCAGTTGCGCGGCGCGACCGCCGTGGTCACGCTCGAGCCGTGCAACCACACCGGGCGCACCGGCCCCTGCGCGCAGGCGCTCATCGACGCCGGCGTGGCGCGCGTGCTCTACGCACTGGACGACCCTGGGGCGGTCTCCGGCGGAGGCGCGGAGCGGATGCGCGCCGCGGGGATCGACGTCGTGGCCGGCGAGCAGGCCGCGTCCGCGCACGCCCTGATCGACGACTGGCTGACGGTGCAGCGGCTGGGCCGACCGCACATCACCGTGAAGTGGGCGCAGAGCCTGGACGGCCGCGCCGCCGCCGCAGACGGATCGAGTCAGTGGATCACCGGTCCCGAGGCGCGGGCCGACGTGCACCGCCGTCGTGCCGCTGCGGACGCGATCGTGGTCGGCACGGGGACGGTGCTCGCGGACGACCCCGCTCTCACCGCGCGCGACGGCGCCGCACTGCATCCCCACCAGCCGGTTCCCGTGGTGATCGGCGCACGGGAGACCCCGTCGGACGCCGCCGTGCGACGGCATCCGCAGGCGCCGCTCTTCTACCCCGGCCACGACCTCGACGGCGTCCTCGCGGACCTCCGGGATCGCGGGATCCAGCGCGTGTTCATCGAGGGCGGCCCCACGCTCGCCAGCGCTTTCCTCGCGGCCGGCCTCGCCGACGAGGTCCTGGCGTATGTGGCCCCTGTGCTGCTCGGCGGTCCGAAGCTCGCACTCGGCGACATCGGCGTGACCACGATCGATGAGGCCCGGCGCCTGATCGTCGACCGGTGGCTGCCGCTCGGGGCGGATCTGCTGGCGGTCGCCCGTCCGGCCGGTGCCGCGGAGGACACGGCCGGGTCGACCCTCCCCGCAGACGAGTACATCTCCCGGAACGAAGGAGCTGCCTGATGTTCACCGGAATCATCGAGGAGATCGGCGAGATCACCGCGATCGCGCCCGCGGGCGACGGTTGGCGGCTGACCGTGCGTGCGCCGAAGGCCGCGTCCGACGCGGTGCACGGCGAGTCGATCGCCGTGAGCGGCGTGTGCCTGACCGTGGTCGGATCCACCGCCGACACGTTCGACACCGACGTCATGAAGCAGACGCTCGACGTCGCCGCGATCGGCGGCGCGACCGTGGGCACGCGCGTGAACATCGAGAAGGCGATGCCGGTCGGCGCGCGCCTGGGCGGCCACATCGTGCAGGGCCACGTCGACGGTGTCGGCGAGGTGCTCGAGGTACGCCCGGGAGCGCAGTGGAGCGTCCTGCGGATCTCCCTGCCGCACGACCTCGCCCCCCTGGTCGTCGACAAGGGATCCATCTCGGTCGACGGCACGTCGCTCACCGTGAGCAGCGTGAGCGCGCCTCCCGCGCCCGGCGCGCAGACGGGTGCGAAAGCGGCGGACTGGTTCGAGGTCTCCCTGATCCCGGAGACGCTCGCCGCGACCACGCTCGGATCCCGCGTCGCCGGCGACCGCGTGAACCTCGAGACCGACATCCTCGCCCGGCACGTCGAGCGTCTGCTCGCCTTCCGTGCCGCCGGCATCACCGAAGACACGGCCGCAGGCCCCGGCGCCGACCGCGCCGCCACCACGGAAGGAGGCTCCCGATGAGCCTTTCCACCATCGAAGAGGCGCTGGAGTCGCTCCGCGCCGGCCGCCCCGTGCTGGTCGCGGACGACGAGAACCGCGAGAACGAGGGGGACGTCATCCTCTCCGCCGAGCTCGCGACTCCCGAATGGATCGCCTGGACCGTGCGCTGGACCTCCGGATACCTGTGCGCGCCGATGCCCGCGGACATCGCCGACGCGCTGAACCTCCCGCCCATGGTCGAGGCCAACGAGGACGCCCGCGGCACGGCGTACACGATCAGCGTCGACGCCGCCTCCGGCGTCACCACGGGCATCAGCGCGGCCGACCGCGCCCGCACGCTGAACGTGCTGGCCGATGCCTCCTCCACCCCGTCCGACCTCATCCGCCCGGGCCATGTGCTGCCGCTGCGTGCGGTCGACGGCGGTGTGCGTCAGCGCGGCGGGCACACCGAGGCGGCCGTCGAGCTCATGCGTCTCGCGGGCCTGCGCCCGGTCGGCGCGATCGCCGAGGTCGTCGCCGAGGACGGCAGCATGATGCGCCTGCCCGGACTGCTGGAGCTCGGCGAGCGCGACGGGATCCCGGTGATCACGATCGAGCAGCTCGTCGCGCATCTCAACGAGGTCGATCCGCGCGACGAGGCCGACTGCGTCGCGAGCAACACCCGCCGCAGGGTGAGCCTGCGCGCCGACGCGACCGTGCCGACCACGCACGGCGTGTTCCGCTTCCTCGCGTACAAGGACCGCATCACCGGCACCGACCACATCGCGGTCGTCTCGGGCGAGCCCACGGAGACGGCCCTCGTGCGGGTGCACTCCGAGTGCCTGACCGGCGAGGCGTTCGGATCCCTCAAGTGCGAGTGCGGTCCTCAGCTCGAAGCGGCCCTCGACGCCATCGAGCAGGACGGCGGCATCGTCATCTACATGCGGGGCCACGAGGGACGCGGCATCGGTCTCATCAACAAGCTGCGCGCCTACGCCCTGCAGGAGGAGGGTCTCGACACGGTCGATGCGAACCTCGCGCTGGGCCTGCCCGCGGATGCCCGCGACTACGCGGCGGCGGCCGGGATCCTGACCGATCTGGGCGTCAGGAAGGTGCGCCTGCTCACGAACAACACCGACAAGGTGGCGCAATTGCGCGACCTCGGCCTGGATGTGATCGAGCAGGTTCCGCTGATCGTCGGCGTCGGCCCCAACAACCACCAGTACCTCGAGACCAAGCGCGACCGCATGGGTCACATCATCGGCGAGTCCGAACTCGCCGCCGCCCTGGCCGCGAACGGTACGGACAACGGAGAGGACCGCGCATGAGCGGCGCAGGAGCACCCGAGACCGGCGGATTCGACGCGAGCGGCCTGAACGTCGTGATCGTCGCCGGGACCTGGCACGAGACGATCACGAACGGTCTCATCGCGGGCGCGCAGCGCGTGCTCGAGGAGACCGGGGCGAACCACCGCCTGGTGCGTGTGCCCGGCTCGTTCGAACTCGCGGTCGCCGCGCAGGCGGCGTTCGCCGGCGGCGCCGATGCCGTGGTCGCACTCGGCGTGATCATCCGGGGCGGGACTCCGCACTTCGAGTACGTCTCGGCCGCCACGACCGACGGTCTCACGCGGGTCGCCCTCGACGCCGGCAAGCCCGTCGGCTTCGGCGTGCTCACCCTGGACGACGAGCAGCAGGGACTCGATCGCGCAGGCCTTCCGGGCTCCAAGGAGGACAAGGGCGCCGAGGCGGCCGACGCCGCGCTGCGCACGGCCCAGGTCATCCGCTCCCTGCGCGGCTGACCGCCGCGACTCTTGAGTCGTCCCCCGGCCCCCGGGCTCGCGGGCGTGCTCGGGGGCACGACTCGCAGTTGGAGACGGTGGGAGAGGTGCACCTTCCTGGCGCCGGAACCCGCCCGGGCCTAGCCTGAGGTCATGGAAACCCTGCGCCACATCGTGCTGTTCGTCCATCTCCTCGGCTTCGCCACGCTGTTCGGCGCCTGGGCCGTGCAGGCCTTCGGCGGCAAGAAGCAGATGACCAGCCTGATGAACACCGGCCTCGCGATCGCCGGTGTCGCCGGGCTCGCCCTCGCCGCGCCCTGGGGCCTCCCCGAAGGCGTGAGCATGAACTACGCCAAGATCGGCACCAAGCTCGTGATCCTGCTGATCATCGGCGCCCTGATCGGCATCGGCTCGGCCCGCCAGAAGCGCGGCCAGGCCGTCCCGCCGGCGATGTTCTGGCTCGTCGGCATCCTGACCGCCGCGAACGCGGGCATCGCCGCCATCTGGTGACGCCGCACTGACCTCCGCAGAGACAGCGAGAACGCGGGATCCGATCCGTCGGATCCCGCGTTCTCGCGTTCCGGATCCCGGCGGCGGCGTCACACTCCGCCGTGCGCGCGTGTCCGCCTGTGGATCCGCTGAACGCCGGGCGTAGACTCCCCCGTGCTCGTCGTGCGGTTGGGGGCCTGACGGGCACTGACCGACGCACCGACCGGAGGACCGCATGAGCACCGAGACGACCGCACCCGCGAATCCCCGATCGAGGGTGATCCTCGCCAGCCTCATCGGCACCACGATCGAGTTCTACGACTTCTACGTGTACGCGACCGCGGCGGTCCTGGTCTTCCCGATCCTGTTCTTCCCGACCGGGAACGACACGACGGCGCTGCTCGCGTCGTTCGGCGTCTTCGGCGCCGCGATGATCGCCCGCCCGATCGGCGCCATGGTGTTCGGGCACTTCGGCGACCGGTACGGGCGCAAGGCCACGCTCGTCGCCTCGCTGCTGACCATGGGCATCGCGACGTTCCTGATCGGGGTGCTGCCGACCTTCCAGCAGATCAACTGGTGGGCGGCGCTGCTGCTGCTCATCCTGCGGCTCGCGCAGGGGTTCGCCCTCGGCGGTGAGTGGTCGGGCGCGGCCCTGGTCGCGACCGAGAACGCTCCCGAGGGCAAGCGCGCCTGGTACGGCTCGTTCCCGCAGCTGGGCGCACCGCTCGGGTTCATCATCGCCAACGGCCTGTTCCTCATCATCAACGCGCTCCTGCCGCACGCCACGGATCCGACGCAGAAGTCCGAGGCCTTCCTGAGCTGGGGCTGGCGGGTGCCGTTCCTGTTCTCCGCGGTCATGGTCGTGATCGGCCTGTGGGTGCGGCTCCGCCTCGTCGAGTCGCAGACGTTCAAGAAGGCCGAGGACACCGGCGCGATCCGCAAGCTCCCGCTGGCGACGGTGTTCCGCCACCACGGGAAGCACCTCGTGCTGGGCACGTTCGTGATGCTCGCCACCTACGTGCTGTTCTACCTGATGACGAACTTCACGCTCTCGTTCGGCACCAAGCCGTCGTCGGTGGAGGTCGCCTCGGCCGCCGCGCAGAAGGCAGCCGAAGCCAAGGGCGCCCCGTTCGATGCGGCCGCGTTCGCCGCGCAGTTCTATCCGGGCCAGGGCTTCGGCTACACCGATTTCGTGGTGATGCAGATCGTCGGCGTGGTCTTCTTCGGCATCTTCACCCTGCTGTCCGGCCCCTGGGCGGACCGGATCGGCCGCCGGAAGCTCCTGATCTGGACCACGGTCGCGATCATCCTGTTCGGCTTCACGTTCCCGCTGTTCCTCGGCCGGCATGCCGGCGAGCCCTTCGCGGTGGTCCTCACGCAGTCGTTCCTCATCCTGGGCTTCCTGCTCATGGGCACGACCTTCGGCCCGATGGGCGCTCTGCTGCCCGAGCTGTTCCCCACCAACGTCCGCTACACGGGGTCCGCCGTCGCCTACAACGTGTCCTCGATCCTGGGCGCGGCCGTCGCCCCGCTGATCGCGGTGTGGCTCTGGCAGCTGGCCGACGGCTCCCCCGTGCTCGTCGGGATCTACCTCTCGGCGATGGCGGTGCTGACGCTGATCGCGCTCATCCTCATCCCGGAGACCAAGGACCACGCGTACGAGGACGACCTCGGCGCCCCCGCTCTGCTCTGAGCCCGGGGCATCGGCGGCGCTGCATCATTTCAATTGATGCAGCGCCGCTTTACTGTGTATTGGCGCGATCGAACCCGGGCGGGGTTGACTGGCTCCATCACCCGAAGAGCACCGTCGCAGCCCTGCACAGCGCCGCGCAGATCCGCACGAGACGGACAGAGGAGTCCTGATGAGCGTTGAGATCGCCACATCCGCCATACGCACCGAGAACTTCCGCAAGACGCTGGGCCGACTCGACATCATCTTCCTGTCGATCGCAGCCATCATCTCGATCGACACGGTCGCCCAGATCGCCGCGGGAGGCGGGGCGCAGGCGTTCACCTGGACGCTGGTGATCGGCGTGACGTTCCTGCTCCCCTATGCCTTCGTCGTCTCCGAGCTCGGCAGCGCCTTCCATGAGGAGGGCGGCCCCTTCGTCTGGGTCCGTCTGGCCTTCGGCAAGCTCGCCGCCTCGATCGCCACGATGTTCTACTGGATCACCAACCCGCTCTGGATGGGCGGCTCACTCGTGTTCATCTCGGCGGCCACCTGGGACGCCTACATCTCTCCTCTGCCCTCGGGCAGCATCGGCGACTACGTCTTCAAGATCGGGTTCATCTGGCTCGCGATCCTCGTCGCGATCATCGGACTGCGCTACGGCAAGATCATCGTCGCCGTCGGTGGCATCGCGAAGGTGGCGCTCCTGGCGATCTTCGTCGTCACGGTGGTGATCTACGCCCTCCAGAACGGCGTGCACGGCTACGCGGCCGGCGAGTTCTCTCCCACCCTCGGCGGCTTCCTCGCCGTGACTCCCGTGATCCTGTTCGCGGTCGTCGGCTTCGAGGCCCCCAACGGCGCCGCCGAGGAGATGCGCGACCCGCAGAAGGACGTGCCCAAGGCGGTGGCCTCCTCGGGCCTGATCTCGATCCTGTGCTACCTGGTGCCGATCTTCGCCATCCTCGCCGTGCTCCCCGCCGACAAGGTGCAGGGCGCCACCGGCCTGCTGGACGCCTTCAAGGAGGTGTTCCGGGTCTACGGCCCCGCGGCGGGCCCGCTCATGTGGCTCGCGGCGATCGTCTTCGTCTTCGTCGTGCTCACGCAGGCGAGCGCCTGGATGATCGCGTCCGACCGGGTGCAGGCCGCGGCGGGCGCCGACGGGGCCTTCTTCCGCTACTTCGGCCGGTTCTCGCCGCGCCTGGGCACCCCGGTGCGGATGAACATGCTCTCCGGCATCGTCGCCACCGTCTTCTGCATCGCCGCGACCGTGCTGCTCAGCGGCAGCGCCGCCGCCGCGTTCACGGTCGTGCTGACGGTGGCGATCTCCACCCTGCTGCTGTCGTACCTGGTGATCTTCCCCACGGTCATCGCGCTGCGCCGGAAGCACCCCGACGTCCCGCGCCCGTTCCGCGTGCCGGGCGGCACCGCGGGGCTGTGGATCTGCACGGTCGTCATCTACGCCTGGGTCGTGCTGGGATCCTGGGTCGCCGTCTTCCCCGGCACGCTGGAGGCCCTCTTCGGCGTCGATTACGACTTCCACGACGTGTGGGGGGTCGATCGCCTCACCTTCGAGGGCTTCACGATCAGCACCCTCGTCGTGATCGCCCTGCTCGCCCTCGTCGGCTACCTGTACGAACGGCGCCGCCCGGGATACTCTCCCGAGGATCCCGCCGCCGAGTCGGCCGCAGAGGTCGACGCGCTCGCGGCCCACGAGAACCGCCCCGCCACCCGCATCCCGTGACCCCGGTCCGCCAAAAGGAGACACCGTGACCATTCCCGAGACCGCGACGAGCGTCGCCACCCACCCGCTGGATCCGCTGAGCGCCACCGAGATCACCGCCGCGCGCGACCACCTCGTCGCCGAGGGCCGCCTCGGCGAGAGCGTGCGCGTCGCGTACCTCTCGCTCCGCGAGCCGGCGAAGTCCGTGCTCCGCTCCGGCGGGCCGGTGCCGCGCGAGGCCAGGGCCATCTTGCTCGACACCGCGACCGGCGCGACCACCGACGTGCTGATCGACCTCCGCGCCGGCACCACGATCTCGGCGGTCGACGTCGACCCCGCCCTGAGCGGTCAGGCCCCCGTGCTGTTCGAGGAGTTCGACGCGATCGAGGGGATCCTCAAGGCCGACGAGGGCTGGCGGTCCGCGCTCGCCTCCCGCGGACTCACCCCGGATGATGTGCGAGTGGCTCCGCTGAGCGCGGGCATCTTCGACTACGAGGGCGAGGAGGGCAGGCGCCTGCTGCGCGGCCTCGCCTTCGTGCAGCGGGACGAGCACGACTACGCCTGGGGCCACCCGGTGGATCAGCTGGTCGCCTTCGTCGACATGATCGAGCGGAAAGTCGTGCGGATCATCGACGACGGTCCGGCGGCGATCCCGATGGCGAACGACAACTTCGAGGATCCGGAGATCACCGGTCCCCTCCGCACCGATCTGAAGCCCCTGCACATCACCCAGCCGGAGGGCCCGAGCTTCACCCTCGACGGCAACGTGCTGCGCTGGCAGAAGTGGGACCTGCACGTCGGCTTCGATGCGCGGGAGGGGCTCGTGCTCGGCCAGATCGGGTTCGACGACCACGGCACCCGCCGCTCCATCGTCGAGCGCGCCTCGATCGCGGAGATGGTCGTGCCCTACGGGGATCCCGCTCCGTACCGCTCCTGGCAGAACTACTTCGACACCGGCGAGTACCTCGTCGGCCGCGACGCGAACTCGCTCGAGCTCGGCTGCGACTGCCTCGGTGAGATCACCTACATCTCCCCCGTGGTCGCGGACGACTTCGGCAATCCCCGGGAGATCCCGCAGGGCATCTGCATCCACGAGGAGGACTTCGGACTGCTCTGGAAGCACACCGACGAGTGGGCGCAGCACCGCTCGTCGCGCCGCCAGCGCCGGCTCGTGGTGAGCTTCTTCACCACCGTCGGCAACTACGACTACGGCTTCTACTGGTACTTCTCCCTGGACGGCACGATCCAGTTCGAGGCCAAGGCGACGGGCATCGTGTTCACCGCGCGCTACCCCGGCGAGGGCTACCCCTACGCCTCGCAGATCGCTCCGGGGCTTGCGGCGCCCTATCACCAGCACCTCTTCTGCGCGCGGCTCGACATGGCCGTCGACGGCGAGCGCAACGCCGTTCACGAGCTCGATCTGAAGCGGGTGCCGCAGGGCGAGGGCAACCCGCACGGCAACGCGTTCACCCGGTCCCGTCGGGTGCTGGGCACCGAGTCGGAGGCCCGGCGCCGCGCCGACGGCTCCCTCGGCCGGGTATGGGAGGTCGTCAACACCGAGAAGCGCAACGTCGTGGGCGAGCCCGTCGCCTACACGCTGTTCCCCGAGGGCCAGCCCACGCTCGCCGCCGCCGACGGCTCGTCGATCAGCAGGCGGGCGGCCTTCGCGACCGAGCACCTGTGGGTCACCCGCTACGCGGAGGGCGAGCGCTACCCCGCCGGGGACTTCGTGAACCAGAGCGTCGGATCCCCGGGCCTGCCGGAGTTCCAGAAGGCGGACCGCGGGATCGACGGCGAGGACATCGTGCTCTGGCACAGCTTCGGCCTGACGCACTTCCCGCGCACCGAGGACTGGCCGATCATGCCCGTGGACTACACCGGCTTCACGCTCAAGCCGACCGGGTTCTTCGACAAGAACCCCGCACTCGACGCGCCGCCGTCGCCGAGCGGTCACGCCTGCGCGCACTGCCCCGACGGCGAGTGCCGCTGCTGACCTCCTGGGGTCGTTGAGCGAGCGCCGGCGCAGCCGGACCGAGACGAAACACGGTGCTCTCGTGAGGGCACCGCGTTTCGTCTCGGTCGCCTTCGGCGTCCTCGCTCAACGACCCCGGCGGGGCCCCGGCACGCCCTCGTTCGCCGACCCCGGCGGGGCCCCGGCACGCCCTCGCTCGCCGACCCGAGGGAACCCCACACGCCCCTCGCTCAACGACCCCGGCGGGGCCCCCGGCACGCCCTCGCTCCCCGACCCCGGGGGAACCCCACACGCCCCTCGCTCAACGACCCCGGCGGCGCCCCCGGCACGCCCTCGCTCGCCGACCCCGGGGGAACCCCACACGCCCCTCGCTCAACGACCGCCGGCGGTGGCATCAGCGCGTGCGACCGGACCGTCAGGCCACGATCTCCGTGCGTGCTCGTCCGCCGAGGCGCGGTGTTCGATTCGGGTCGGTCGACGGTGGCGGCAGGAACCAGACCTTCGCGCGTACGCCGATCCCTTCGATGCGAATGCCCCAGCCGTTGTCGTGGATCAGATGATGACACGTCTCGCACAACAACACCCCGTTGTTCAGATCCGTGCGCCCGCAGTCGCGTTTCCACCACTCGATGTGGTGCGCCTTCGTCATCCCCGGCGGCAGGCCGCAGAACGCGCATCCGCCGTCCCGTTCGGCCAGGGCAAGACGCTGGGCGCGGCTGAACAGGCGCCGGTCCCGACCCCAGTTCAGGACCTCCCCGTCCTCCCCGCACACCCACCGGATGGTCCCGCCTCCGCCGGCCATGCGCCGGACGGTGTCGATGCTGACAGGCTGCTCGATCCCGTCGACGAGTCCGGATCCGGTCCCGGCCTCCAGATCCGCGGCGTTCACTCTGACGATCACCGTCGCCCCGTTCAACGTCTTGTTCTTCAGACACGACAAGGCATGCTCCGCGAGGTGCACGAGCGCGTCCGCCTGGATCGCGGTCACCGGGCGCCGATCCGCATCGAGAGCCTGCGGATCACGGCCGTCTCGTTTCGCGGCGAACTCCGCCGACACGAATCCCTGGATCGCCGTCTTCACCGCCGTGCCCCGGGCCGGGTCCAGAGTCGCGGTCAGGTGCAGCATCCCGTCCCGCTCGAACATCGACAGCGAGGCCCTCGCCCGCAGCTCGTCCTCCCGCGGGGCCAGCCCGTCCGGATCCAGATGCGCCTCCAGGCGAGTGATCATCCGCCGTACCTCGTCGTGCGAGAGGCCCGGAGCCCTCGCGGTGAGGAACTCCTCGGCCTCACCACCGCATGCAGCGCCCACGGTCCGTCGGACCCGCTCCAGGAAAGTCACGATGGTGCTCGCAACGGCCGCGCCGATCCGGCCCGCCGACAGCGCCTCGCGTACGGCCGGGAACTTCGCGGGCAACGACTCCCCGATCAGGTTCGTGCGTGGCGCCGTCGCCTCTCCCACTCGCACCAGCCGGGCGGCGTCGCCGGTGGTCGCGCCCGTGGTCGTCGCGATCAACTGCGCCGTGGTCCGGAACCCCTGCTGCTTCGCCAACGACTCCGGCCCCAGCTCCGGGCGTGACTCGTGGGCGATGCCCGCCGCGACCTCCGCATGCACCGCGTCCAGACACCGTCTCGCCGACCCGATCGCCTCATTCACGACGACCAGCTGCGCCCGCGACAACCCTGCACCAGAGGACGCATCACCCCACGCCGCAGCCAGAAGCCGGGTGGCCTCCAGGAGCGGATCAAGGGTGCTGGTCATGCCTCGATCCTACCAGGTATCGAAGAGATCTTCGAAAGTTATCCACAGCCAGATTCACGCGCTGAACAGGCATTCTCCGGAACACGGGCGACGCTTGGCGGAGATCTGCGGGAAGCCGCGTTTCGTCTCGGTCGCCTTCGGCGTCCTCGCTCAACGACCCCGGAGGGAACCCCCACACGCCCCTCACCCAACGACCCCGGAGGGAACCCCCACACGCCCCTCACCCAACGACCCCGGAAGGAACCCCCACACGCCCCTCACCCAACGACCCCGGAGGGAACCCCCACACGCCCCTCACCCAACGACCCCGGAAGGATCCCCCACACGCCCCTCACCCAACGACCCCGGAAGGATCCCCCACACGCCCCTCACCCAACGACCCCGGAAGGAACCCCCACCACGGCCCTTGCCCAACGACCCCGGAAGGAACCCCCACACGCCCCCGCCCAACGACCCCGGAAGCCCAACGACCCCGGAAGGAACACCCACACGCCCTCGACCGCCGGCGGCATCAGCGCGGATCGGTGCCGAACAGCTCGCGGGCGAGAGCGGCCACCGCCCGCGTCCGCGCGGTCGGCCGCACCCGTGCGACCCGGGCGAAGCACACCTCGAGCGGGGGCGCCTCACCGGCGATCGGTAGCGCCCGGAGCGCGCCCCCGTCGTAGGTCGTGGCGGCGAGCGGCACCTGGTTCAGGATCGAGTAGCCGTGACCGCGGGCGACGAGCGAACGCACCGTCTCGTAGCTGTGCGAGCTGTAGCGCACCCGCGGCGCGACGCCGGCGTCCTCGAGGATGCCCAGGAAGTACTCCCGCGAGTGCGGCAGGTCGAGGAGCACGAGCTCGCTCTCGGCGAGGTCCGCCAGCGCGATCCCGGCACGATCGGCGAGCGGGTGATCGGCGGCGAGGATCACGTGCGGAGCCGCCGAGAAGAGCGGATCGAAGGCCAGGTCGTGCACCCGCCCGAAGTCGTAGACGATGCCACCCTCGACCGCGCCCGAGAGCAGCAGCTCGGTCGTGCCCTCCATGTCGGCCTCGATGATCTCGATGCGCAGGTCGGGATGCTCCTGCTCGACGCGCGAGATGAGGCGCGGCAGCACGAACGGCGCAAGGGTGACGAAGCACGCCAGTCGCAGGGTGCCGCGCACCTGATGGTGGCGGCCGCGGACGGTGTCCGCCATCTCCTCCACCTGCGCGAGCAGGGACTGCGCGTCGTGCAGCAGCTGCTCGCCCGCCTCCGTCAGCGCGAGGCCCTTGCTGCGCTGGCGCACGAACAGCTGCACGCCCAGGGACCGCTCCAGCTGGGCGATCGCCGTCGACACCGCCGACTGGGCGACGTGCAGGTCGACGGACGCCTCGGTCATCGAGCGGTAGGACGCGGCGGTGACGAAGTACCTCAGCTGGACGAGGGTCATGTCGGCGCTGTGCAGTCTGGCCATGCCTCACAGTATCAATCAGATTGATGCACGTCTTCGATTCTGTGAAGTGTACAGATATCAGCGTTCTCGGGAGCATGGAGGAGCAGCAGCACCAGAGCAGGAAGAACGGCGCAGTGGAGGAACGGATGTCGCACGAAGAGGTGGAAGTGCTGGTCGTCGGCGCCGGCCAGGCGGGCATCGCGATGAGCGAGCACCTGAGCCGGGCCGGCATCGGGCACCTGGTGGTCGAGCGGGATCGCATCGCGGAGCGCTGGCGCTCCTGGCGCTGGGACTCGCTGGTCGCCAACGGGCCCGCGTGGCACGACCGGTTCCCCGGCCTCGAGTTCGACGTGGACCCCGACGCCTTCGCGGGCAAGGAGCAGGTCGCCGACTACCTCGTCGCCTATGCCGAGAAGTTCGAGGCGCCGATCCGCACCGGCGTCGAGGTGCAGAGCGTCACCCGGCTCCCGGGCCGGCCGGGCTTCCGGGTGCAGACCGACCAGGGCACGATCGACGCCCGCTACGTGGTCGCCGCGACCGGCCCCTTCCAGCGCCCGATCATCCCCGCCGTCGTGCCGGAGGACGCCGGCATCCACCAGATCCACTCGAACCAGTACCGCAATCCGGCACAGCTCCCGGAGGGCGCGGTGCTCGTGGTCGGCGCCGGATCCTCAGGCGTGCAGATCGCCGACGAGCTGCGCCGCTCCGGGCGCGAGGTCTTCCTCGCGGTGGGTCCGCACGACCGGCCGCCGCGCAGCTACCGCGGCCGGGACTTCTGCTGGTGGCTGGGCGTGCTCGGCAAGTGGGACATGGCCGCTCCCCCGGTGGGCGCCGAGCACGTGACGATCGCCGTGAGCGGCGCGCACGGCGGGCGCACGGTCGACTTCCGAGCCCTCGCCGCGACCGGGGTCACCCTGCTCGGCCGCGCCGGCGCCTTTGAGGACGGCGTGCTCGCGATCGCCCCCGACCTGCGCGCGAACATCGCCGCGGGCGACGCGAACTACCTCTCCGTGCTGGACGAGGCCGACGCCTACGTGCGGCGCAACGGGCTCGACCTGCCCGAAGAGCCGGAGGCGCACGTGATCGGCCCGGATCCGGAGAGCCTCACGCACCCGATCCTCACGCTCGACCTGCAGGCCGCGGGCATCGCCTCGATCGTGTGGGCGACCGGTTTCGCGCTCGACTACTCCTGGCTGCAGATCGACCCCGAGGCCTTCGACGAGCGGGGCCGCCCCCGCCATCAGCGCGGCGTCTCGGCCGAGTCGGGGGTCTACTTCCTCGGCCTGCCCTGGCAGTCCCGCCGCGGATCCAGCTTCCTCTGGGGCGTCTGGCACGATGCGCGCTACATCGCCGACCAGATCGGCATCCAGCGCGGCTACACCGCGTACCGTCCCGCATCCGAGCCCTCGGAACCCGCCCTCGTCACGTCAGGAGTCGCCCGATGACCGCGCACACCCGCATCCGCCCCTTCAACACGAAGGTCACCTACCCCGAGCAGAACCTCGACAACGATCTCTGCCAGGCCGTCGTCGCGAACGGCGTCGTGTACCTGCGGGGACAGATCGGCCAGGATCTGGACACCAGGGAGTCGGTGGGGATCGGCGACGTCGAGGCCCAGGCGGAGAAGGCCATGGCCAACATCGCGATGCTGCTGGAGGAGGCCGGATCCTCGCTCCAGGACATCGTCAAGGTCGTCGTCTACATCATCGACCCCCGCTACCGGGAGACCGTCTACCGGGTGATGGGCCGCTGGCTCACCGGCGTGTTCCCGGTCTCGACGGGGCTGGTCGTGAGCGCCCTCGCCCGCCCGGAATGGCTCGTCGAGATCGACGCGACAGCCGTCATCAGCACCCCGGCCGACCGCGCCGACGGCCGCGACTCCGCCCTCGACGAGGCGACGCGATGACGTTCTCGATCGTCGCCCGCGACGAGACAGGGGCGTTCGGATCCGCGATCTCGTCGTCCTCGCCCGCGGTCGCCGCCCGCTGCGTGCACCTGGCCGACGGCGTCGGGGCCGTGAACTCGCAGAACATCACGGATCCGCGCCTCGGACCGATCCTGCTCGACGCCCTGCGCGGCGGCGCGTCGTCCGAGGAGGCCCTGGCCGCCGCGGTCGCCGGCACGGCGCACATCGCCTTCCGCCAGCTCCTCGTCGTCGATGCGGCGGGGCGCGCGGCCGTCTACTCGGGCGAGCGCGCGCTCGGCAACGTCGGCGCCGCCACCGGCTCCGGGGTCGCCGCGGGCGGCAACATGCTCGCCTCGACGGACATCCCGCAGCTCATGGTCGACGCGTTCGCCGCCGCCGAGGGCGACCTCGAGCGGCGCCTGCTCGCGGCCCTGCAAGCGGCCGTCGCCGCCGGCGGCGAGGAGGGCCCTGTGCACTCCGCCGGGCTCTCCGTGGTGCGCGACGCCGGCTGGCGGGTCACGGACCTCCGGGTCGACTGGACGGACGGGGATCCGATCGCCGAGCTCGGCACCCTGCTGGAGCTCTGGCTCCCGCAGCGCGACGACTACGTCACGCGGGGCCTGGATCCCTCGGCCGCCCCCGCGTACGGAGTGCCCGGCGATGCGTGAGACCGGCGCGCTCAAGGACGCGGCGGACGCGGTCGTCGCCGCCGCATCCGCCGACCTGATCCGGCTCTCCGAGGCGCTGCACGCGGATCCGGAGACCGCATGGCAGGAGCACCGCTCGGCGGCCCGGGTCGCCGAGGCCCTCGCCGCCGGCGGGTTCCGCCTGACGCCCGGATACCTGGGGCTTCCGACCGCGTTCCTCGCCGAAGCCGGCTCGGGTCCCACAGTCATCGGGATCATGGCGGAGTACGACGCCCTCCCTGGCCTCGGGCACGCATGCGGGCACAACCTGATCGCCGCGAGCGCGGTCGGCGCGGGGCTCGCACTCGCCCCGCTCGCCGACGAGCTGGGGCTCACCGTGCGCGTCTACGGCACACCGGCGGAGGAGGGCGGCGGCGGCAAGATCGAGCTGATCGAGGCCGGGGCGTTCCGGGATCTCGCCCTCGCGCTCATGGTGCATCCCGCACCCGTCGACGTCGCCGAGGCGCGGCCGTTCGCCGTCTCGCACAGCCACATCGCCTACGACGGGGTCTCCGCGCACGCCGCCGCGTACCCCGATCAGGGCGTCAACGCGAACGATGCGTTCCTGGTCGCGCAGGTCGCCATCGGCCTGCTCCGCCAGCAGCTGCCCGCCGACACCCGTGTGCACGGCGTGCAGACCGTCGGCGGGTACGCGCCGAACGCCATCCCGGAGCGGACCGAGGGGCGCTGGTACGTGCGCGCGAACTCCCTCGCCGAGCTGGAGGTGCTCGAGGCGCGGGTGAACCGCTGCTTCGAGGCGGGGGCGCTCGCCAGCGGTGCGACGCTGCGGATCACTCCGGAGAGCAAGCCCTACGCGGAGTTCCGCACCGACGAGCGCGCCCTGGCCGCCTATCGCCGCAATGCGCTCGCCCGCGGGCGGGTGTTCGCCGATCCCGCGGTCGCCGGCCGCATGAACCGCGCGTCGACGGACATGGGCAACGTCTCGCAGCTCGTCCCCGCGATCCACCCCTACATCGGGGTCGGATCGCTGCCGTACGGCAACCATCAGAAGGAGTTCGCGGCGGCCTGCGTGGGCCCCGTCGCGGAGCAGGCCCTGCGGGACGCAGCCGTCCTCATGGCGTGGACGGTGATCGACGTCTTCGCCCCGGATCCGCGGGCCTCGGACACCCCGGCCGGCCGGGGCGCCGAGGACCGCCCGCACGACCGCGACTCCGACGACCCGCAGCACGATCAGACCACCCTCAAGGAGAGCGCCGCATGAGCACCATCGACTGGACCGCACGCAGCCGCAGCCTCGGCATCGACGGACGCGCCGTGATCGACGGCCGCCGCGTCGTTGCGTCCGACGGCGCGACGATCACCGTGCAGAGCCCGGGCTCGCTCGCCCACCTGGCCGACCTCGCCTCCGGCACCACGGACGACGTCGACAGGGCGGTCGGCGTCGCCCGGCGCGCCTTCGACGCCGGATCCTGGAGCCGCCGGGCGGCGGCCGACCGCGGTCGGGTGCTCGTGCGGCTCGCCGACCTGATCATGGCGAACCTCGAAGAGCTCGCCCTGCTGGAGACCCTCGACTCGGGCAAGCCGATCGCGCAGACCCTGACGGTCGATGTGCCGGGCACCGCCGAGACGTTCCGCTGGTACGGCGAGCTCGCCGACAAGCGGTTCGATGAGATCCCCGCCACGCCGCCCGGATCCACGGCCCTCGTGCGGCGCGTTCCGCTGGGCGTCGTCGGCGCGATCACGCCGTGGAACTACCCGCTCGAGATCGCGGCCTGGAAGCTCGCCCCCGCCCTCGCGAGCGGGAACAGCGTCGTGCACAAGCCCGCGACCGAGACCTCGCTGAGCGCGCTGCGCCTCGCGGATCTGGCACTCGAGGCGGGAGTTCCCGCGGGGGTGCTGAACGTCGTGCCGGGTCGCGGATCCGTCGTCGGCGAGCGCATCGCGCAGCATCCCGACATCGACGTGCTCGCCTTCACCGGTTCGACCGCCGTCGCGAAGCGGCTCATGATCAGCGCCGGCACCTCGAACATGAAGCGCGTGGCGCTGGAGGCGGGCGGGAAGAGCTCGAACCTCGTGTTCGCCGACGCCGACCTCGAGGCCGCTGCGGCGAAGGCCGCGTTCGGCGCGTTCTACAACCAGGGGCAGGTGTGCTCGGCGAACTCGAGGATCCTGGTGCAGCGCGCCGTGCACGACGAGTTCGTCGCCCTTCTCGCCGCGGCGGCCCAGGAGTACGCCCCGAGCGACCCGCTCGCGGGCGCCGAGGGGAACGGCAGCCTGATCAGTCGCGCGCATGCCGACGAGGTGTCCGCCGCGATCGCGCGGGCGGCCGCGGACGGCGAGCTCGTGGCGGGCGGAGACAGGGTGACGATCACCGGATCCGACGCCTACCTGCGCCCCGCGATCGTCACCGGTCTCGGCGCCGACCACGACCTGCATCATGTCGAGGTGTTCGGTCCGCTCGTGGCGGTGCTGGGCTTCGACGACGAGGACGAGGCGATCCGGCTCGCGAACGACACGGAGTACGGCCTGGCCGCGTCGCTGTGGACGAGCGACTTCGGTCGCGCGCACCGGGTGGCGGAGCGTCTCGTCGCCGGCACCGTGTCGGTCAACACCGTCGACGCCCTGGGGCTCACCACGCCGTTCGGCGGGTTCCGCCAGTCGGGATTCGGCCGCGATCTCTCCCGGCATGCGGTGGACAACTACACCGACTGGAAGACCACCTGGTTCCAGCACGGCTGAGGGGCACGCCCGCGGGGCCTCGGCGCATCACGGAAGGGAGAGCACGGGGATGGCAGCGACGACACGGGTCGCCTGGACCGGACTGCAGGGGGCGGTGCTCCTCGCATCGGCCGGCTGCGTCGTCGTGCACCTCGCGCTGCTGCTGCCGGCGCCGTCGCCCCTCGGCCTGGCGATGCTCGCCCTCGCCGCCGGGTGCCTGCTGTGCCTGCGCCCGCGCCGGACCGCTCCGCCCGACACCGCCTGGGGCGGGGCGCTGGCGATGTCGGCCGGCATGCTGCTGCTGCACGTGGCGTCGAGCGGATCCGGGATCGGCGGGCACCGGCATCCGGCGCCTCCGAGCACCGCGTCCGGTCTCGACGCCCTGCACGGCGCCGCCCTGACCCTCGGCAGCACGGAGCTCGCGCTGCTCATGACGGCGGCCGTGGCCATCGGCATCGCGCGCCGGCGGCGTCTCGTCCGCTCCTTCGCCGACAGCGGAACGGGATCCGTCAACGTCGATTGACACCGCCCCTCATGTCAACCAGCATTGACATACAGGAGGATGCCATGACGAAGACGGCGAACGATCTGGACCCGCAGGGCGAGCCCCTCGCCGAACTGCACCGGCTGGTCGCGGTGCGCCGCGACATCGCCCGCGCCGAGGAGGTGCAGGTGCGCCGGGCGCGCGCCGCCGGATACTCCTGGCAGGCGATCGCCAGCGCCCTGGGCATCACCCGGCAGGCGGCGCACCGCCGCTTCGGTCGCCGCTGACCGCAGCGGCGGCGCACCGGCCCCGAAGCCTCAGGCGTAGTCGGCGGTGATGACCCGGCGCGCGCCGTCGAGCACCATCCGGCCCCCGTAGGGCAGGATCCACTGCGGCCGGGTGTGCCCGAACGGCACGCCCACGCACACCACCGCTTCGGGGTTGTAGCGGGCCATCGCCGCGAGCACGGCGTCGCGCTGCGCCGCCCGCGCCGCCGCGCGCTCCCCCACGGACGGGACGACCTCGTGCGTGCTCGCCGGCGGACGCGCGACCACCACCCCGGCCGCGCGGGCGAGCAGTCCGCGCTCCCCGTAGGCGCGCAGCTGCTCCGCCACCGCAGGCGCGGGCGTCAGCCGCTCGCTCGTCTCCAGGAGCAGGATCGCGCCGTCCAGCTGCTCGTCCCGGGGGAAGCGGCCGGCGAGCGCGAGCTGGGACAGCACCTCCAGGCATCCGCCCCAGGTCCGTCCCTGGACGCGCGCCGCCGGCCCCGCCCAGACCCACGGCGAGACGGGCTCCCGCTCCCCGTACCGCGTGAGTGCGGCCGGTTCCTGCCAGCGCACGCCGAAGTCCTCCGACTCCCCCGGCTCGTCGAGCTCGATCTCGCCGCCGTCGAGCAGCGCGGCGCGCAGGGAGCGCACGTGGATCCCGTCGACCCGCGGACCGGGCCCCAGGTGCACCTGCGTGGATCCGCCGTGGAAGGCCGCGATCCCCTGCCGCCAGAGCCAGTCGAGGATGTTCGTGTTGTCGCTGTATCCCAGGAACGGCTTGGGGTCGACCCGCGCCACGGCCGGGTCGAGGTGCGGGGTCACCAGGATCTGATCGTCGCCGCCGATCGTGGAGACGATCGCGCGGATCGCCGGGTCCGCGAAGGCGGCGTTGACATCCGCCGCGCGCGCCTGCGGGGACGCACCCAGGAGCCGGGTGGTGGGGTATTCCACCGGCACGAGGCCGGTGATCTCCTGCAGCCGCCGCATCGCCTGCTCGTGGACGGGGATGGAGACGGCGGGCGCCGCGAACGCCGGCGAGAGCACCGCGACCCGGTCGCCGGGCCGGGCCTTGGGAGGGAGCTGCATCGCCCCAGCCTAGGCGGCGGGGGTGCGCCCGATGTCGTCACCGGCCCAGCGCAGGATGCGCAGGGCGCGGAGCGTGACCCAGCGGCTCGGGAACCCCTCGCGTTCGCCGTCCAGCTCGAACGGGATCGGGCCCGGGTGCTCGTTCTCCAGCGCCCAGCGACCGTCGGCGCGGCGTCGCGCGCGCAGCAGGGCGAGCGCCTCGTCGCACCGCGGGTCCGGTTCCGGGCGGGAGCGGCGCAGGTAGTCCAGCCCCCGCACGACGTCGTAGTACCAGCGCACCGGGTAGGAGGCCATCGTGAACCGCGGGTCGATGACCGCTCCGGTGCGCCTGCTCAGGAACAGCCGGCGCTCCAGCAGATACTCCTCGGCCGCGAGGCGCGCCGTGCGCGACTCGACGGTGCCGCCGGTGGCCTGCTCCCAGTCCCACAGGCCCTCGAGCACGCAGATCGTGGAGTGCAGCGAGGAGACCTCGGCGCCGTACTCGGCCCAGCAGTTCCATCCGCCGTCGGCGAGCTGCCCGTCGAGGATCGTGCGGACGACCGCGTCGCCGGACTCGCCGACGTAGGTCGCGATCGAGAGCACGACGCCGTTGATGCACGGCTCGGTCTCGCCGTCGAAGTACCGGGGCGCGTCGTCCTGGTCCCAGCGCACCCGTTCACGCACGCGGGTCACGGCGCTCCGCATCCGCGGGTCCGCGGGGTCGGCGCCGAGGTCGACGAGCTGCTGCAGGCTGAAATGGGTCGCGGTCCACGCGTCGTACATCGGGCGCTCCTCGTCGACCCAGCCCGGGCGGTACACGCCGCCGTCCCAGAGGCCGTCCTCGGCCTGCAGAGCGAGCAGGCGTGCTCCCCAGCCCTCCCGCGCAACCCGGGCCCGCTCGGCCGCGACCGCCTCCGGCCCGGCATCGGTCAGATCCCGGAGGACCTGCCACCGGATCGCGGGATCCCCCTGCATCAGGTACTCGATGACGTCCATGACGCGACGCTACCCCGTGGATCCGGGATGCGCAGGTGCGCGACGCGGGTCGGTCACCGCGTGGGCGGGCGTGCGGGACGTCGCTCAGCCCGAGACGGCGCGGTCGAGCCGGCCGCGCGAGATCAGCGCGATCTGGGCGAGCGCCGTCTGCAGCTCCGCCTCGGTGTCCGCACCGCTGCGCCGCTCGAACTCGGCGAGGATCGACTCCTTGGTGTGACCGCGCACCGCGATCACGAACGGAAAGCCGTGCCGGTCCTGGTAGGTGCGGTTGAGCTCTCCGATGCGCGCGAGCTCCTCGGGGCTGAGCGCGTCGAGCCCTGCGCTGGCCTGCTCCCCCACCGACTCGGTGGTCATCTCGCCAGCCTGCGCCTCCTTCCCCGCAAGCGCCGGATGCGCGTTGAGGAAGTCGACCAGCGTCTGCCGGTCTGCGGCCTCGACGACCGCGAACATCGCCCGGTGCAGCTCCCGCACATCGGAGAACGGGCGCGCCCGCCACGCGCCCTGCGCCACCCACGGTGAATTCTCGAACACGGGCCCGAGTGCCGCGACGAAGTCGTCCTGATCGAAGGCGTTGATCTGCTCCAGCGTGAGCGCGGTCACGGCCGCGGGCCGGGATGAGGACATGGAGATCTCCCTTGACTTCTTCGGACGCGACAGCGGGCCCAGGATGTGGCGGAACCGTGAGAGTTGATTCCGACATACGAGAATCTGTTTCCATCGAGCCCCGCGCGTGCTCGATCTAAGCATCCGCCGACGATCGCGTCAAGGTTTTGGTACACCGTCATCGCAGGCGGTGTACCAACCGGGGTGCCGATGCGCGGCGAAGAGACTCTTGCGCAGAGGGGAACTTTGGTACACCATTTCCGTACACCGTTTCCGCGGGGGCGCGATTGGCTGCGAGAGATCTCACATCGTGAAAGTAAGATCTCCTCTTGCGGAACTATTGGCCAAGCCCTACAGTGAGGTCACCCCGACCCGAGGGGTCCTGAATCAAGAAGGAATGGCTCTGAATCATGGCTGCTTCAGACGCTCGAGTGCCGAAGGCGAGTTCGGCACCCGGGGCTGCAGGAACCGCGTCGTCGCGGCTCCGCACCCCCGCGCGGATCGCCGGAATCGGCCACCGTTCCCCGGCACTCCCGGGCTCCTCCCCGGACCGGCTCCCGTGAGCCTCGCGGAGGCCGTGGTCGCCGCGCCGGAGCGCTTCACCGGCACGGTGCCGGTCCCGGTCCTGGAAGCGCGCATCGAGCGCGTCCGCACGGCGATGATCGCCGACGACCTCGATGCGCTCATCGTCTTCGGTAGCCCTCGCCTCCTGGGCTCGCGGACGAAGACCGCCGGATACGTCCAGTACCTCGCCGGGTACTCGGCCCGGCCCACCCCGTCCACGGTGCTCCTCAGTGCCTCGGGCGCCGCCGCGGTGCTGGCCTTCGGCGTGCACGAGCACCGCGAGTTCTCCCGGCGGTCGGCCTGGCTGGGCGAGATCGTGCAGGCGGGCGAACAGCGCCTGCACCCCGAAGCCGCCGCCCGGATCCTCGCCGAGGCCGGCATCCCCCGCGGGGCGCGCATCGGCGTGATCGGCATCGACGAGCTCAGCCATCCGGCCCACCAGGAGCTGACGGAGAGATTCCGCGAGTATCGGATCGTGGCCGCGGAGGGCCTGCTGGACCGGCTCCGCCTCACACGCGCGCCCGAGGAGGTCGACATGCTCCGCACGTCGGCGCGCATCTCGGATGCGATGATCGCGGCGGCGTTCGCCGAGTCCTCCCGGCCCGGCGCCTCCGGGCCCTCCGTCATGGCCGAGATCGAGCACACCGGGCGACTGCTCGGCGCCGACTCGGCGAACTGCTGGCTGTCGATCGGCGAGGAGCCGCCGACCACCTACTTCGAGTTCATGGAGCTCCCCGACCTGATCACGGACAGCGATCGCGTTCAGCTGGGGACGACCACGGCCTACGAGGGCTATTTCGGTCAGTGCCTGCGCATGGGCGTCCGCGGACGGCCGGACGCGAAGCTCACCGCCTATGCCGAGATCCTCCTCCAGATCCAGGATGCCGCCCTCGCGGCGATGCGTCCCGGCGAGCCGCTGCACCGGGTCATCGATGTCATCGAGGACCAGTACGCGCTGCACGCCCCCTTCACCCGGGAGACGGATCCGTTCCGCTTCCAGAGCTGTCACGGACTCGGCCTGACCTATGTCGAGCCCGGGATGGCCCGGGACCTCAACCCCCTCCGGGACAGGTCCCTCGATGACTCCGGCGTCCTGATCGAGAAGGGAATGGTGATCGAAGTGCATCCCAACTTCACCGTTCCCGGTCTCGGTTGCATCGTCGCCGGCGACATGGCCCTCGTCACCGATGACGGGGCCGTCTGGATCACCGAATCGCCCAGGGGAATCTGGGAGATCTGATCCGCACACCCTGCGGCTGACGCAACGCGGCCCGCAGCCCTCACCCGGATCCCGATCCGGATCGCACAACTCAACATCAGACACCGGAGCACTCCACAAGAGCCATCGCACGGCTGCCCCTCACCCTCAAGGGTCTTCTGTGCGGTGATGCCCGAACCCCGAGCAGGGCGCAAGCCCGCGCCCTGAGAAATCACCCTTTTCTCATCCAGGAGTCACTCCATGTCATCTCAGAACCGCAGCCGCCGGATCATCCTCGGCGCCGCACTCCTCGCCATCCCGCTCGTCGCCACCTCCCTCGCCGGCTGCACCGCCGGCGGAGCCTCCGGCGGCGGTGCCGCCGGAGGCAGCAGCACCGCCGGATCGACGACGGTTGTCGTCGGCTTCAAGCACGAGTTCAACACCATGGACCCGCTGCGCGCGGACTACGCGCAGACCAACATGGTGGACAACATCGTCTACGAGCCGCTCATCAAGTTCGACGCCGCCCAGGACAACAAGATGGTCGGCGCACTCGCCAGCGACTTCGCCGTCGCCGACGACGCGAAGTCGATCTCCTTCACCCTGCGCGACGGCGTCGCCTTCCACGACGGCACACCGCTGACCGCGAAGGACGTGCAGTACAGCTTCGACCGCTACATCCGGCTGGGGCAGGGCGTCGCGTCCCTGCTGCAGGGCTACGACTCGACCACCGTGGTCGACGACTCGCACGTCGTGATCAACCTCAAGGCGCCGAACGCGTTCTTCATCAACGGCCTCGCGAACGTCTACATCATGGAGGCCGACCTGGTCTCCAAGAACGCCGGAGCCGACGACGCGCAGGGCTGGCTGCAGGCGCACGAGGCCGGGACCGGCCCGTTCGAGGGCACCGGCACGTCGTCCGCCGACGGAACCACGGTCAAGCGGTTCGACAAGTACTGGGGATTCGACGACAAGCGCCCCACGCAGATGGTGTTCCGCCGCATCGATGAGAGCGCCACGAACCGCGACGAGCTCAAGGCCGGCAACATCGACGTGTCCTTCGGCCTGTCCGCCGTCGACGCCGCCGCCCTGAAGGGGCAGAGCGACGTCTCGGTCAAGTTCGTGCCGACGTCGGGCCAGACCCAGTTGTGGTTCAACACCTCGACCGGACCCACGGCGGACCCGAAGATCCGTGAGGGCCTCAAGCTCGCCTTCGACTACTCCGGAGGCTTCCAGAAGATCCTCGACAGCAACGGCGCGATCTCGAGCGGGATCCTGTCCCCCGCGTTCACCTGCCGCCCCGACGCCAAGCCGTCCGCGCAGGACAAGGCGAAGGCCAAGGAGCTGCTCTCCGGGCTCGGTGCGACCTCGCTCGACCTGCGCTATCAGTCCGTCGACTCCACCCAGACCCAGATCGCGACGCTGTTCCAGTCCAATCTGAAGGACCTGGGCGTGACGGTGAACCTGGTCCCGATCGCGTTCCCCGACTATCTCAAGACCCTCGCGGACCCGGCGACCATCCCCGGCCTCACCCTGATCAACGACTACATCCTCACCCCGGATCCCGGAGCGGGCCTGGACAAGCTCTACAACTCCGCGAACATCGGCGGCACCAACAAGGGCGCGTACAGCAACCCGAAGGTCGACGACCTGCTCACGAAGGCGCGCACCGTGGCCGATGCCGGCGATCGCTGCGACCTCTACAAGCAGGTGCAGACGATCGTGGGCGACGACTCGGTGCAGGCGAACCTCTTCCAGGTGGCGTTCCCGGTCGGCTACCGCAGCGACCTCAAGGGCATCGACTTCTCCTGGTCGGCGACGCCGATCTCGTTCTTCACCCTGCGCGTGGGGTGAGGGCGATGACGGGCAATAATCCCGCGCGGCAGACCACGGCCTTCCTGCTGCGCAAGGCGCTCTCCTCGGTCATCACGCTCATCGGCCTGAGTGCGTTCGTGTTCCTCATGGTCAAGCTCATCCCCGGCGACGAGGCGCGCGTGGCCGCAGGCGAGAACGCGAGTCCCGAACAGGTCGAGGCGGTCCGCAAGGCCCTGGGCCTCGATCAGCCGTTCCTCGTGCAGCTGATGACCTTCTTCGGACGGCTCGTGCGCGGCGACCTCGGCACCTCGATCACGACCCACGTCTCGGTCACGCAAGGCATCGGACAGGTGCTCCCGCAGACCATCGAGCTGGTGCTGCTGGCGGTGATCATCGTCGTCACCTGCGTGACGCCGCTGGCCACCCTCTCGGCGCTGCGGCGGGACGGCGCGGCCGACCTCACGATCAAGACGCTCGTGATCGTCTGCGCCGGACTCCCGACGTTCTGGCTGGCACTGCTGCTGCAGTACCTCCTGGGCACGAAGCTGCAGCTGGTGCCGATCTCCGGTCGCCTGTCCCGGGGCTTCGACGTCCCGACCCGGACCGGCTCGGTGATCCTGGATTCCCTGCTCGCCGGCAACCCGCTGGCCGCCTGGGACGGCGTGCAGCACTTGATCCTCCCGGCGATCGTCCTGGCCCTGCCGTTCGCCGCCCAGCTGTACCGGATCATGCGCGCCGAGCTCATCCAGGTGCTCGCCCGCGAGCACCTCACCGTCGCCCGGGCGAAGGGGGTGCCGCAGCGGCAGCTCGTCTGGCGGCATGTGCTGCCGAACGCCATCGGCCCCTCGATCACCCTGGTCGGCATCCAGTTCGGAGCGATGGTCGGCGCCGCCGTCCTGGTCGAGTCCGTGTTCGGTCTGGTGGGGGTCGGCTCCTATCTGACCAACGCGGTCGCCCAGAAGGACACCTTCGCCGTTCTCGGCGGGGTGCTCGTCATCGGCGTCCTGGTGGTCGTGTGCAACTACATCGTCGACGTCCTCCAGCTCATCCGAGACCCGCGTCTGCGGGCCGGGCAGCTGGGTTAGGAGCAGAGAGCCATGAGCAACACCCTCGCAATGATCGCGCCCCTGCGGCGCCGAACCGTCCGCTCCATCACGGGCATCTCCGGGATGCAGATCGTGATCCCGATCGTCGTCGCCCTGCTGCTGATCCTCGCGATCGTGGGCCCGCTGATCGCGCCGTACCAGGCGGTCTACCGCTCCGACATCCTGAACGCGCTGCAGCCGCCGAGCGCCGCGCACTGGTTCGGGACGGACGAGCAGGGCCGTGATGTGTTCTGGCGCATCATCGCCGGCGCGCAGTCGTCGCTGCTGAGCTCGGTGATCATCGTGACCGGCTTCTCGATCATCGGCATCCTCGTCGCCACCCTCGCCACCCTCGGGGGCAAGTGGGCCGACGAGGTGCTGATGCGGATCGTCGACGCCGCGCTCGCGTTCCCGCCGATCATCTTCGCCCTCGGCGTCGCCGCGGCGCTCGGCCCGAGCCTGAACTCGGCCGTCATCGCCATGATCCTCACCGGCTGGCCGGTCACGGCCCGCGTGCTGCGCGGCGTCATGAAGGAGACGATGAACCAGCCGTTCGTCGAGAACGCCCGCGTGCTGGGGGTCTCGAAGACCAGGCTCATGCTGCACCACGTGCTGCCGAACTCGCTCGACGTGCTCGTGGTCAAGTGGGCCGGCGACATCGGCAACACGATCCTCATCCTCGGAGGGCTCTCCTTCGTCGGCGTCGGTGCGCAGCCGCCGAGCGCCGAGTGGGGCGCCATGGTCACCAGCGCGAAGGGCATCATCGCCACCGCGCCATGGGCCGCCTTCGCACCCGGTCTCGCGATCGCCATCACGGCCGTCGCCTTCGGCCTGCTCGGCGACATCCTCCAGGTCCGTTTCAATCCCGCCCTTCGCAGAAGGTGAGCACGGCAATGAACACTCTCACGAACGCCCGTCCCGGGCACACCGGCACCGCGCCGGCATCCGCCCCGCTCCTGTCGGTGCGCAACCTCACGATCGACGCGGGGCCCAAGGAGGACCCGGTCCGCCTGGTGCAGGACTTCAGCCTCGAGATGCGCCCGGGCGACCGCGTGGCACTCGTCGGCGAGTCCGGATCCGGCAAGTCGGTCACGGCCCGCTCGATCATGCGCCTCGACCCCGACTTCCGCCTCAGCGGATCCGTCGAATTCCAAGGCCAGGATCTGCTCGCGCTCAGCGAGAAGCAGATGGTCGGAGTCCGCGGGCACAGGATCGGCATGGTCTTCCAGGACCCGATGGGCGCACTCAACCCGCTCATGACGGTCGGGGACCAGGTCATGGAGCCCCTGCGCATCGCCGGCGTGCCGCGAGCAGAGGCCGCCCGGCGTGCGAAGGCCGTGCTCGAGGAGCTCGGCGTCGTCAACGCCGAAGCCCGGATGAGGGCCTATCCGCACGAGTTCTCGGGCGGCATGCGACAGCGCGTCGTCCTCGCGATGGCCCTGATCTCGGATCCGTCCCTGATCATCGCGGACGAGCCCACCACGGCCCTGGACGTGCGCGTGCAGGAGCAGGTGCTCACGCTCATGGACAAGGTGTCCAAGGAGCGCGGGCTCGCGGTGCTGCTGATCACGCACGACCTCGGCACCGTGGCCGGCTTCACCGACCGCGTCGCGGTCATGTACTCCGGCCGCAAGGTGGACGAGGGCACGGTGGACACCCTGTTCGCCCGCCCGGCCCACCCCTACACGCAGGGTCTGCTGCAGGCCGTGCCGCGCATCGACCAGACGGTCCCCCGTCTGCTCACGATCGCGGGCGCGCCCCCGCACCCGGCGAACCGTCCCACGGGCTGCGCTTTCAACCCGCGGTGCCCCAAGGCGTTCGACCTGTGCACACGGGAGGTGCCCGAGCTGCGGCCCGCTCCGGACGGCGGCGTCGTCGCCTGCCACCTCTATCCCCTCGCCGGAGAGGAGACGGCGGCATGAGCCTGTTGGAGCTGCGCGATGTGAACAAGGTGTTCCACGCGCTCGGACGCGAGCCCGTCCATGCCCTGCGCGACGTGGACCTGACCGTGGAGGCGGGCACGATCACGGGCCTGGTCGGCGAGTCGGGATCCGGGAAGACCACCATCATCAAGAGCATCATGGGCTTGGAGAAGCCCACGAGCGGCACGGTCACGTACGACGGGATCAACATCCCCGAGGCCAAGGGCGCGACGCTCAAGCGGATCCGGCGCGAGGTGCAGTTCGTCTTCCAGGACCCGACCTCGAGCCTGAACCCGCGGATGACGGTCGAGAAGCTCGTCGGCGAGGGACTGCTCGTGCACGACCTCGAACCGGACCGCAAGCGGCGCAGGGCCCGCGTGGCCGAGCTGCTCATGCAGGTCGGCCTCAGCGACCGGGATCTCGACCGCTACCCGCGCTCGTTCTCCGGCGGCCAGCGGCAGCGCATCGCCATCGCGCGGGCGCTGGCGGTGGGACCGAAGCTGCTCATCTGCGACGAGCCCGTCTCCGCGCTGGACGTGTCGGTGCAGGCGCAGGTGCTCAACCTGCTGCAGGACATGCAGGAGGATCTCGGCTTCACCGTGCTGTTCATCGCGCACGACCTGGCGGTGGTGCGGCAGATCTGCTCGCAGGTCGCGGTCATCCAGCTCGGCCAGATCGTCGAGGAGGGGCCGTCGGAGACCGTGCTGGCGAACCCGACGCACCCTTACACGAGGGCGCTGCTGGCCGCCGTGCCCAACCCCGACCCGACCGTCGCCCGGCGACGGGCGCGGGAGAGGCTCGAAGAGGAGAAGGTGGCGTGATGACCGGCACGGCATCGACCCACCGCATCCGGGTGGGCGTCGACGGCAAGAAGATCCCCGAGGCCGCGCGGCGCGGGCCGCTCGCCACGATCGATCATGCTCACGAGCTGGGCATGGACGGGCTGTTCTTCCGCAGCGTGCTCGACATGAGCCCGACGCTGGACGACGGCGTGCTGCGCGAGCTGCGTCAACGCGCCGACGACCTGGATCTGTACCTGGAGACCGGACTCGGCAAGGTGAATCCGTATGCCAATCCGGAGGCGCCGGAGCTGCGGGCCATCGGAGACGGGGACATCCTGCGCGGCTTCCGGCGGATGATGGAGGCCAGCGCCGCCATCGGCTGCCGCGAGCTGTGGGTCGCCACGGCCAACTTCAAGGGCGACTACTTCGGACGGCTCGCGTACGACCGGTTCCGCACCGACGCGGACTGGGCGGATCAGCTCGCCGCGACGGAGAAGTTCCTCAAGCGGCTCGCCCCCATCGCCCGCGACCTCGGCATCCACATGAACCTGGAGACCCATGAAGAGGTCACGAGCTTCGAGCTGGTGCGCCTCGTGGAGGCCGTGGGGCCGGACACGACCGGCATCGTGTTCGACACGTCCAACGTGCTGCAGCGCATGGAGCATCCGGTGTTCGCCGCGCGACGCGTCGCGCCGTACGTGCGCCAGACGCACCTCAAGGACGCGTACGTGGCGCACGAGGAGGGCGGGCTCGCCCACCAGCTGCGGCCCTACGGCACCGGGCTCGTCGACTTCGCCGGGCTGCTGCCGATCATCATCGCCGCGAACCCGCGGATGAACGTGACGATCGAGCCGCCCCAGCCCTACGCGGACAAGGCGCCGGCTCCGCATCCGCGGGTGATCGAGGCGTTTGAACCCGAGTTCCTCGCCGGTCATCCCGACCTGGGCGTGGAGGAGCTCGCCGCCTACCTCGACATGGTGCATGCGTACGAGATGCGCATCGCCTCGGGCGAGGTGCCGGACTGGCGCCGCTACCTGACGCAGCCCTACGAGTACGACGAGGCGGTCGAGACGATCCGGACCGGGGCCCGGATGGCCCGGTCCATCATCGCCGACGCCGGCTATCCGCTGCACACCCCGGTCGCCGCGACCGCGGGCGCGGGCCGCTGAGGACAGCGCCCCGCCTCGCACCGGTCCGGTGGGCGTCCCCGACGCCCGCCGGACCGGTCCCCGACGAGCACGAACGACGAGCACGAAAGACGAAGGACGAGAGATGATCAACCCCCACCGCGAGTTCCGGGTCGAGGGGAGCCACTGGGTCAGCCCGGTCAACTTCGAGGACGAGGTCACCCGCGACTTCGACTTCCCCCGACCTCTGGGCCTGATCGACAGCACCCTCCGCAAGACCAACTACACGGCCGGCACGCGCACGACGATCGACGGATACCTGCGGATCGCCCAGGCGCTCGACGACATCGGCATCCGCGACGAGAGCCTCAACCTGGACTGGTGGGGCGACGACGAGCCGAATGCGCGCGAGCTCCTGCTGGTGCGCGAGATCCTGGCCGGAGGCTTCGGCTTCACCTGCAACGTGTACGCCGACACCCTGCTCGGCAACGGCGAGGGCACCCCGGCGATCGACCCCCGCTCGACCGTCGATCTGCTCCTCGAGCTCGGCGCCGCCGTCATCGGACCGGGCATCGTCGAGGCCGCCTCCCCGGAGGCGGAGGCGCGCCAGTTCGCCCAGCTCGCCGAGGTCACCGGCTACGCCGCCGCGAACGGTCTGCAGTGGACCGTGACGCTGGCACAGGCGGGCCGGCGCGACTTCGACAAGATGATGCGCGCCGCGAACGAGGCCGTCGCCCTCGGGGCCGCACGGATCGACCTGATGGATTCCACGAGCAGCCTGGGACCCGAGGCGATGCGGGTGTTCGTCCGTCGCTTCCGCTCCCGGCTCACCACGCCCGTGCCGCTCACGATGCACGTGCACGACGACTTCGGACTCGGCACCGCGGCGGCGATCGCCGCCGCGGGCGCGGGGGCGGGACCGGACGTCTCCGTGAACGGCGTCTCCTACCGATGCGGCTTCCCGCCGCTGGAGGAGGTCGCGACGAGTCTGGAGGTGCTCTACGGCGTCGACACCGGCATCAGGCTCGACCGGCTGCAGGCGCTGTCGGATCTCGTCTACGAGGAGACTGGGATCCCCAACCCGGCGCTCAAGCCGATCACCGGCGGCTATGCATACCTGAAGAGCACGACGATGGATGCGCTGAGCTCCCTGCGCGACGGGGTGCGGACCTTCCCGCCGATCTCGGGCTGCGTGCACGCCGACGTCGTCGGTGCGGACATCCGCTGGGTGTGGGATCGGCTCAGCACGCGATCCATGGTGCGCCAGCTCGCCGCGAACCTCGGCCTGGACCTCGACGACGCCGCCGTCGAGCACGGATACCGGGCGCTCAACGACGCGATCGACGCGATCGACGACTACCCGCGCTGGCTCACTCCGGAGCAGGCGGAGGCCGTGCTGCGGGAGTCGGTGCGCACGCGCGAGCCGAGCCGCCCGTGACCGCCCGCGCGGTCGACGCGTTCCGTGTGCCCATGGCGGGCCTGCGGGACGTGTCCGGGCTCCAGGCGCTCGTCGCGGACGGCCGCCTGGAGCCCGACGACATCGTCGCCGTCACCGGCAAGACCGGCGGCTGGGGCGACACCTACGACTCGAGCCGCGTGGACGCGGACCAGGCCGTGCGGCGCTTCCTGCTCGACCACGGGAGCCGCCCGGCCCGGGCCGTCGAGGAACTGCCGATGGCCTTCAGCGCCGGTGTCGGCACCGTCATGACGCCGCACCTCGTCGTGTACACGCGCACCGTCGCGGAGCCGGCCGCGGACGGCCTGCCGCGGCTCGCCATCGGGAGCGCCGTCTCCGCGGCGATCCTCCCCGAGTGGATCGGCGGGGCCGCGCATGTGCGGGCCAACGCGGACGCGGTGCGCGCCGCCGCCGCGGACGCCGGGATGGCGCCGGAGGACGTCGAGTTCGTGATCGGCAAGTCGTACTACCCCGCGCTCGAGGACATCGCCGCCGCACGGGCGGCCGGCGCGCCGATCCCGGAGCTGTCGCCGCAGGGGGTCTTCCGGTTCTCCAGCGGAAGCATCGCGCAGGCGGTGCGCGTCGCGGTCGAGGGAGCACCCTTTCCGGACGACGCGGCGATCGGCACCGATCCCGCGCTCTTCAGCGACAGGGTCGCCGTCTCGTCGAACATCTGGGAGGGGGTGGGCGGTGCGGGTCCGCAGACCCACCTGCTCGCCCTCGGCAACCGGCGCGGCGCGGGGGGCCGGCTCCGGGTCGGCCGGGCCGTCATCGCCGACCTGCTCGACATCGGCGCCGTCACCCGCGCCGTGCGCGACGCCGGCATCGCCGTGGGCGACGGCCCGCTGCCGCCGGAGGTGCGCGCGCGCATCCTCGCGACCTATGTGAAGTACCAGGAGCCGGTCGACGGACTCCTCCGCGGCCGGCGACTGGTCACGGAGGATCCGACGTACGTCAAGAACCTGAAGACCGCGGTCGCCAGCGCGTTCTCCGCCATGCTGCAGGACAACATGATCTGGATCTCCGCGGGCGGGGTCCAGCAGGGCCCCCCGGGAGGAGGCACCCTGGCCATCGTCCTCGATGTGGGCTGAGAACGAAGAACGCGGCGACAGGACGCCGGGGACCACTCAGCTTTTCATCCCCTGCGTCCCGCCGCCGCGGGCTGGTGGATCCGGCGCGAGGCACCGGATCACGTCATCACGCGCTCGCGAGGCGGTAGCGCAGCGAGGCGAGCTCGGTCGTCAGCGCCGCCGGGAGGCGGTCGCCGAAGGTCGCGAAGAACTCCTCGGTCGAGTCGGCCTCGCGGCTCCACGACGCGGTGTCGACGCGGAACAGCTCCGCGAGGTCCTCGTCGGTCACATCCGCGCCCTCGAGGTTGAGGTCCTCGATCTTCGGCAGCCGGCCGATGGGGCTGTCGACGGCGCCGACCTCGCCCTCGATGCGACGGATGATCCAGTCGATCACGCGGGCGTTGTCACCGAATCCGGGCCACAGGAACCGGCCGTCGGAGCCGCGGCGGAACCAGTTCACCTGGAAGATGCGCGGCGCCTTGTCGAAGCGGACGCTGCGGCCCATCTTCAGCCAGTGCGCGAAGTAGTCGCCCATGTTGTAGCCGCAGAAGGGCAGCATCGCGAACGGGTCGCGGCGCAGCTCGCCGAGCGTGCCCTCGGCCGCGGCCGTGCGCTCGGACGAGATGGTCGCACCGAGGAAGACGCCGTGGCTCCAGTCCGTCGCCTCGACGACGAGCGGCACGTTGGTGGCGCGGCGGCCGCCGAAGAGGATCACGTCGAGGGGCACGCCCTCCGGGTCCTCCCAGTCCTCCGCGATCTGCGGGCACTGGGCCGCGGAGACCGTGAAGCGCGAGTTCGGGTGCGCCGCGGGGCGACCGCTCTCCGGCGTCCACGCGTTGCCCTCCCAGTCGATGAGGTTGGCGGGCGCCTCGTCGGTCAGCCCCTCCCACCAGACGTCGCCGTCGGGACGCAGCGCCACGTTCGTGAAGATCGTGTTGCCCCAGAGCGTCTCGACCGCGGTCACGTTGGTCGACTCGCCGGTGCCCGGCGCGACGCCGAAGAAGCCGGCCTCCGGGTTGATCGCCCGCATGCGGCCGTCGGCACCGGGGCGGATCCAGGTGATGTCGTCGCCGAGGGTCTCGACCTTCCAGCCGGGGATCGTCGGGCGGAGCATCGCGAGGTTGGTCTTGCCGCACGCCGACGGGAACGCGGCCGCCACGTGGTAGGCCTTGCCCTGGGGCGAGACGACGCGGATGAGCAGCATGTGCTCGGCCATCCAGCCCTCGTCGCGGGCGAGCACGGAGGCGATGCGCAGCGCGAAGCACTTCTTGGCGAGGATCGCGTTGCCGCCGTATCCCGAGCCGAAGGAGTAGACCTCGAGCGTGTCGGGGAAGTGCACGATCCACTTCTCGTCGTTGCACGGCCAGGTGGTGTCGGCCTCGCCCTCGGCGAGGGGGGCGCCGACCGAGTGGACGGTGCGCACCCACTGCGTCCCCTCCGCGATCTGGCGGACCACCGCCGCGCCGACGCGGGTCATGATGCCGATCGAGGCGACCGCGTAGGCGCTGTCGGTGATCTGCACGCCGATCTGCGAGATGGGGCCGCCGACCGGGCCCATCGAGAACGGCACGACGTACATCGTGCGACCGCGCATGGAGCCCTCGAAGATCTCGGTCATCTTCGCGTGCATCTCGACGGGGTCAGCCCAGTTGTTCGTGGGGCCGGCGTCGATCTCCTTCTCGGAGGCGATGAAGGTGCGGCCCTCGGTGCGCGCGACGTCGCTGGGGTGCGAACGGGCGAGGTAGGAGCCGGGGCGCCACTCGGGGTTCAGCTTGATGAGCTTGCCCTCGTCGACGAGCTCGTGCAGCAGCGCGTCGTTCTCGGCCGCGGAGCCGTCGATCCAGTGCACGCGGTCGGGCTGGGTCAGGGCACGGATCTCCTCGACCCACGCCGACAGCTCGGCGAAGGCCGGGGTGTCGTACTCGGGAGCCGCACCGTACTCGCGCACGGGGGCGAGGGGGGAGATCCGCGGGGTGGACGTCTCGGCGATAGCCATGGTCTGCTCCTTAAAGGGTGGGGCGTTACACCCATCTTGCGCCAGCATTTGCCAGTCTTTGTGTCATTTGCGGCGTCAAGAAACTCAATTCTTTCGCTAGTATCAATTCCATGGCCTCCGGACTCGAGCTCACCACCCTCGGACATCGCATCCGTCATCACCGCACCCGCACCGGCATGACGCTGGACGAGCTGGGCGCTGCCGTCGGCGTCGCCGGATCCCAGCTCAGCCTCATCGAGAACGGGAAGCGCGAACCGAAGCTGTCGCTGCTGCAGGCGATCGCCGACGCGACGGGCACCGAGGTGAGCGACCTGATCTCGGGCGAGCCGCCGAACCGGCGCGCGGCGCTGGAGATCGAACTGGATCGCGCGCAGTCCAGCCCGGTGTTCCGTCAGCTGGGCATCTCCCCGGTGCGGGTGAGCAAGGGCATGCCCGACGAGACCATCGAGTCGATCCTCGGCCTGCACCGCGAACTGCACCGGCGCGAGCGCGAGGCGATCGCCACGCCGGAGGAGGCCCGCCGCGCGAACACGGAGCTGCGGCTGAAGATGCGCGCCCTGGACAATCACCTGCCGGAGATCGAGGCGCTCGCCGAGAAGCAGCTCCGCGCCGCCGGGCACTCCTCCGGAGCGCTCACGCACCGCACGGTCAGCATCATGGCCGAGCAGCTCGGCTTCGAGCTGCTCTACGTCGACGACCTGCCGCACTCCACGCGCTCGGTGACCGATCTCGAGCACGGGCGGATCTACCTGCCGCCGGCGTCGATCCCGGGCGGCCACGGCCTGCGCTCCATGGCGCTGCAGGCGATGGCGCATCGGCTGCTCGGGCACACTCCCCCGACGGACTACGCGGACTTCCTGCAGCAGCGGCTCGAGATCAACTACTACGCGGCCTGCTGCCTCATCCCGGAGACGGCCGGCGTCGCCTTCCTGCAGCAGGCGAAGAAGGACCGCAACCTCGCCGTGGAGGACTTCCGCGACGCGTTCGGGGTGACCCATGAGGCGGCGGGCATGCGCATGACCAACCTCATGACCACCCACCTCGACATGCGCCTGCACTTCCTGCGCGTCGACGAGTCGGGGGCGCTCACCCGCGTGTACGAGAACGACGACCTGCCGCTGCCGACCGACGTCACCGGATCCGTCGAGGGCCTCACCGTGTGCCGCAAGTTCTCGGCCAGGGCGGCCTTCAGCCAGCGCAACCGCACCACCGAGCACTACCAGTACACCGACACGCCCTCGGGGACCTTCTGGTGCTCGACCCAGACCGGATCCACCGACGGCGGCGGCTTCTCGATCACGGTCGGCGTGCCGTTCGACGACGCCCGCTGGTGGCGCGGACGGGAGACCGGCGACCGCGCGCAGTCGACCTGCCCCGACGAGGCGTGCTGCCGTCGCGCCCCGGCGGGCATCGCCGAGCGGTGGAGCAGCAAGGCCTGGCCGAGCGCCCGCGTGCACACGCACATGTTCTCGCCGCTCCCCCGCGGCGCCTTCCCCGGCGTCGACGACAACGAGGTGTACTCCTTCCTCGACCGGCACGCCGCCCAGTAGGCGCGGCCCGCTCCGGCCGGTCCGGCGTGGAACTCTGCAGGATCCTGCGACGAATGCAGGAAGGATCCGCCGTTTCCGTCCTGTCTTCGTCGATTGATCCTGCATCCGGGCCGGGTGGCCGGGGACCCGGACCCGGGCCGCTGGGTGTCCGGCCAGCTGCTCAAGTCGGACGGCGCGTTCTCCGCCGAGCTCTGAAGCGGTCTGCGGTCCGACGGGCGCCGTCTCAGTGCGCCGAGACGAAGTCGGCGTAGCGACGCAGGGCCGCGGTGACGGCCTCCGGATCGGGAGCCGGCTCTCCGTCGAAGAGCTCGGGGATCGGCTCGTCGCGGTGCCGTCCGACGGCCGCGGAGTGGGTCCACGCGCCGGCGACGCGCCCCGCGGTGACCAGGCTCGCCCGCACCATCCCGTTCTTCCCGGGGCCGATCAGCGCCATGCTCTGCGCCGAGGCCACCGCGGACCGGTCGGCGTAGGAGATGTAGTACTCGTCGAACATCGGGAGCGCGAGCGTCGCCGCATCATCGGCGCCGGATGCGCGGCGCGGGCGCATGGCCCCGAGGTACACGCCCTCCGCACGCTCGGTCACCCGTCCCTGTGCGCGTTCGGCCGCCTCGCGTGCCGTGGTGATCGGAAGTCCCGACCACCACGCGAAGTCCGCGACCGTCACCGGGCCGTGTCCGTCGACGTAACGGACGAACAGCTCGGCGAGCGGATCCTCCGGCGGCGCGGTCTCCGGGATCCACTCGTCGGCGAGGACGAACAGCTGCTCGCGGGACACCGCGTCGTCGCGATGCACGACGGGCCCCTGCACGAGGATCCCCCGCACGTTGAGCGCATAGATGAGGTGCACGCCGCGCTGCCCCGCGGGGTCGACGCCGATCTCGACCAGGTCGTCGAAGAGCTGGGCCCTGGTGCGCCCGCCGTCGGCAAGGCGCTCACGGAACGCCGCCTCGACCCGGGCGACGAGCGCGTCGTCGATGCCGAGCTGGCGCTGCCGGGTCGCATCCTGGCGGAGTTGCCGCTCCCCCGTCACCGACAGCACCCAGCGCAGGTCTTCGGAGGGGATCACGTGCAGCGTGCCGCGCATGGTGTGGGTGCGCACGAGTTCGCCCCGGTCGAACGCGGCATCGACCGCGGCGAGCGTCGGTGCGCCCGAGGAGCGGATCCCGAGCGCCCAGCGGCCGGCGAGGAACTCCTGACCCTGCACGGCGAGCAGGTGCCGGGCGGCGGCGACCGGAGTGCGCGCGGGGGCGGTGAGCCGATGCGAGCGCAGCCGCTCGCTCAGGAGTGCCGTCATGGGCTCCATCATGCCGTGCGCCGCGGACGTGCGCGGATCCCGGCGATCCCGATGAGTTTCCTATGACCCGGCTCAGGGCGGTCGATTCTTGGCCTTCTCTGTCAAGCGGCCTCCGACGATGGTGCCATGGCAACGCTCACCCCCCTCGCACCGGTCGGCCCGCTCGTCGCGGCGCGGGCGCACCGACGGCGCCCCGTGCTCTGGCGTCTCGCCGCGGTGACGCTGATCTGGGCGACGAGCCTCTTCGTGCTCGCGCTCTGGGTGAGCGGCGCCGGCATACAGTCCCTGCTGGCGTTCGACGGCGACACCCTGACCACGCTCGGACGACTCACCGGGCTCGTCTCCGCCAACCTCCTGCTGTACCAGGTGCTGCTGATGGCCCGCGTGCCGGTCTTCGAGCGCGGCTTCGGACGGGACGGCATCACGCGGCTGCACCGCCTCGTCGGCTTCTGGTCGTTCTGGCTGCTGCTGGCGCACCTCGTGCTCATCACGATCGGGTACGCGATGACGGCGCGCACCAACGTCCTCGTGCAGGCCTGGGACTTCGTCTGGGACTACCCCGGCATGCTCCTCGCGACGGCGGGCACCCTCCTGCTGATCCTCGTCGTGGTCACGTCGATCCGCCGGGCGCGGCGCCGGCTGCGGTACGAGTCCTGGCACCTGCTGCACCTGTACGGCTACCTCGGGGTCGGCCTCGCGATCCCGCACATGCTGTGGACCGGGGCGGACTTCACCGCGTCGGCCGGCGCCACCCTCTACTGGTGGGCGCTGTGGGCGGCCACCGCCGCGTGCGTGCTGTGGTTCCGGGTCGCGCTCCCGCTCGTGCGCAGCGCCCGGCACGGCCTCCGCGTGGTCGCGGTCGCCCCGGACGGCCGGGACGGCGTCTCGGTCCGCGTGGCCGGCCGCGACGTGCGCCGCCTCGGCGCCAGGGCGGGGCAGTTCTTCATCTGGCGGTTCCTCGACGGACCGGGCTGGACGCGAGGGCATCCGTTCTCCCTGGCCGCCGATCCGGCCGGCGGCGAGCTCGTGCTCTCCGCGCGCCGCGTCGGCGACGGGACCGACCGCCTCGCCGAGCTGCGCCCCGGCACGCGGGTCATGGTGGAGGGCCCCTACGGCCACATGACCGGCGAGCGCCGGAGCGGGTCGCGCCTGCTCATGCTCGGCGCCGGTGCGGGGGTCGCGCCCCTCGTGGCGCTCCTCGAATCCGAGCCGTACGCCCCCGGAGAGGCGATCCTCGTCACGCGCGACCACTCCGCCGCCCACGGACTGCGCCGCGCGGAGATCGACCGGCTCGCGATGTCCCGCGGGCTCGTGCACTACACGCTGCACGGGCGCCGCGCCGAAGAGGGCACGAGCTGGGTGCCCGCGACCCACGCCGGTTGGGACGGTGCGCAGCTGCTCCAGCGCATCGCCGGGGACCTGTCCCGGTACGACGTGTACCTCTGCGGGCCGATCCCGTGGATGCAGAGCATCCGCCGGGACCTGCGCACCGCCGGCGTCCCCGCCGAACGCATCCACAGCGAGGCCTTCGCCGTCTGAGCGACGGGCGACGGAACCGAAAGCGAGAGAACCATGAAGAAGATCGTCTACGCCGTCCTCGCCACGGTCACCGGGCTGGTGCTGCTGTTCAGCTACCGCACCTCCCTCGAAGCGGTCGCGCCGGCCGCGACCGGGGCCTCCGGAACGACGAAGAGCACGACCGGATCCGCCGGTGCCTCGAGCACGAGCGGATCCTCGTCGGCGTCAGCCTCGGGATCCGGGTCGGCGTCCGGATCCACGTCGGGGTCGACCTCGTCGGGAACCGGATCCTCCGGGACCGCGTCCGCCACGACGGCGAGCGGTCTCAAGGACGGCACCTTCACCGGTCAGGCGGCCGACACCCGCTACGGCGCCGTGCAGGTCGCGATCACCGTGTCGGGCGGGCAGATCACCGATGTGTCGGTGCCGCAGTACCCGAACACCGAGCGCCGCGACGAGGAGATCAACGCGCAGGCGCTCCCGATCCTCGTCTCGGAGACCAAGAGCGCCCAGTCCGCACAGATCGACATGGTCTCCGGCGCCACCTTCACCTCGGACGGCTACACGCAGTCGCTGCAGAGCGCGATCGACCAGGCGAAGGCATGATCGGGTCCCCGCCTGCCGCCGGGGACCGCACCGGCGGCACCCCCGGTCCGCACCGCCACGTCGCCACGGCCGAGCTGATGGGAACGGTCGCGAGCGCGCACGTGCTCACCGCCTCCCGCTCCCCCGCGCCGGATGTCGCCGCGCGGATCGCCGCCGCCCAGGCCGCCGCGCTGGATGAGCTGCATGAGCTGGACGCGCTGTTCTCGCCGTTCCGCCCGGACTCGCAGATCTCCCTGCTGCGCGACGGGTCGCTGCGCCCCGAGGATGCGGATCCGCGGATCCTGCAGGTGTCGGAGGCCTGCGTCCGCCTCGCGGCGGCGAGCGGCGGGCGGTTCGATGCGAACCGGGACGGCTGGTTCGATCCGACCGGGTACGTCAAGGGTTGGGCCGTCGAGCAGGCGAGCGCCCGGCACCTCGCCCCGCTGCTCGCCGAGGACGACGTGGTCGCGGCCGGGCTCACCGCGGGGGGCGACATGCAGCTGCTCACCGCGCCCGGGGCGGACTGGGCCTGGAACGTCGGCATCGCGGACCCGCTCCGCCCCGGCGCCGTGCTGGCACGGGTGCCGTTGCGCGAGGGCGCCGTGGCGACCTCGGGACCGTCGGAGCGCGGCGCCCACATCATCGACCCGCGCCCTTCGCGAGCCCCGGGGACCGCACGCGCCATCGCCGGCGCCCCCACGGCGACCGTGATCGCCGAGCACCTGAGCGACGCCGACGCCTGGGCGACGGTCGCGGTGGTCGCGGGCTTCGACGACCTCACTTGGTTGCGTGACGCCCCCGACTGCTCGGGCATGCTCGTCGCCGCCGACGGGCGCATCCGCCGCTGGGCGCACGGGGTCGAGGTCGCGGTCGCCGAGGACGACCCGGCGCTCCTCATCCCCGGGCCGTGACCGCGGCCGGCAGGCGCAGCAGGAACGTGGTCCCCGCGTCCGACGTGTCCTCGATGCCGACGGATCCGCCGTAGCGCGTCGCCATGTCGCGGACCAGCGCGAGACCGAGGCCGAACCCGCGACGCCGTCCGGTCTCGGGGCCGCGGGCGAACCGCGTGAAGATGCGCTCCCGGTCCTCGGCGCGGATCCCGGGTCCGCGGTCGACGACCCGGAACTCCACGGAACCGCGGCCGGGGCCGTCGCCCGAAGCGACCGAGAGGGTCACGGACGAGCGCCGCGGGGCATGCTGCACGGCGTTGTCGAGGAGCGCCGTGCAGAGCCGGGTGACCGTCACCGCGGGCACCGCCACGGACAGCCCCGGAGCGACCGCCGCCTGCAGCGCCACGTCCGCGTCCTCGGCGATCGGCCGGATCACCTCCACCGCGCCCTGCACCGCGGCCGCGGCGTCGGACGCCTCCGCCCGGACGGGCGCCTGGTCGGCCTGCGCGGCGAGAAGCAGCTCGGTGAGGATCTCGTCCATGACGGCGGTGTCGCTGCGGAGCCGGTCGAGGGCGTCGCCGATGTCCTCCCCGCGCGCGACACGACGCTGCAGGATCTGCACCCGGCTCGACAGTGCGGTGAGCGGGGTGCGCAGCTCGTGACTCGCATCGGCGACGAAATCGCGCTGCGCCTGCAGCGCCCCTTCGAGGGGCGCGACCGCACGCCGCGCCGTGAACCAGGCGATGAGTCCGAGCAGAGCGACCCCGACGACGCCGAGCACGACCACCCACGGCAGCACCCTGTCCACGTCGACGACGACGTGATCCGGGTTATCGACGGCGAAGCCGCCGGGCCGGGGGCCCGCCGTGACGCGGTCGTCCCCCTGCGGCCGCGAGGTGGCGAGGATCACGGCGACGAGGATCCCGACGCCTGCGGCGATGACGACCGCCGAGGCGACGCCGGTCCAGAGGCCGATCTGACGCGCGGAGCGGCGCACCCGCTCGCGGTCGGCGGATCCGCTCATGACGCTGCCCCGCACCGTCGCGCCGGCCGCATCATCGCGGATCCCCCGCGCGATAGCCGCGTCCGCGCACGGTGTCGATCATCTCGGGCGCGGTCTTGCGGCGGATGTAGTGCACGTAGGTGTCGACGGTGCCCACGCCGTCCGCCGACGAGAACACGCCGCGCAGGATCTCCTCGCGGCTGAACACGCGCTCGGGGCTCGCCGAGAGGAACTCGAGGAACGCCGCCTCGGTCGCCGTCAGCGACACCCGGGCGCCGGTGGGCGAATGCAGCACCCAGGAGTCGGGGATGAAGGTCCAGTCGCCGATCTCCCGGCGGCGCCCCTCCGCCTGGAATCCCCGGCGCAGCGCGCGCAGCCGCGCCAGCAGCTCATCGAAGTCGAAGGGCTTGGTGAGATAGTCGTTCGCGCCGGCGTCGAGCCCCTCCACACGATCCGGCACCGCGCCGAGGGCGGTGAGCATGAGCACCGGCGTCGTGATGTGCGCCGTGCGGATCGCCGCGACGAGGCTCGCCCCGTCCATCCCGGGCAGCCGACGATCCACGAGCATGACGTCGTAGCGCTCGTCGAGAGCACGGCGCAGCGCCGCAGCGCCGTCCGTCACGTGGTCGACCGCATAGGTCTCGCCGAGCACCTCGAGGGACATCTCGGCGATGTCGGCATCGTCCTCGACGTAGAGCAGCCGCGGGCGGGCATCGGTCATGCGGACCTCCTGTCCTCACCACGATCTCACCACCGGCTCTCCCAGACGAGTCCAAGACGGCGCCGCGGATCGCGGATCGGCCTCCGCGCAGCGGAGACCTCGCGGACGCCGGGCGAGCTCGGCCCACGGCTCGGCTCGCCCGACGTCCGGGGAGGAGGAGACGGAGCGGGGTTCAGCCCTGCAGCGTGACCTCGCGGCGCACGGGCAGCACGACGGGGTGCGATCCCGCCATGACCTCGAGCACGCGGATCACCTGGCTGGAGTAGCCGAACTCGTTGTCGTACCAGACGTAGAGGATGACGTCGGTGCCGTTCGCGATCGTGGCGAGGCCGTCGACGATGCCGGCGCGGTGCGAGCCGACGAAATCGGTGGAGACGACCTCGGGCGACTCGACGTAGTCGATCTGCTGACGGAGCTTCGAGTGCAGCGAGACGCGGCGCAGGTAGTCGTTGAGCTCGGCCTTCTCGGCGGGGCGCTCCAGCGTCAGATGCAGCACGGCGAGGGACACGTCGGGGGTGGGCACGCGGATCGCGGATCCGGTGAGCTTGCCGGCGAGCTCGGGCAGCGCGCGGGCGACGGCCTTCGCGGCACCGGTCTCCGTGATCACCATGTTGAGCACCGCCGAGCGGCCGCGGCGGTCGCCGGAGTGGAAGTTGTCGATGAGGTTCTGGTCGTTGGTGAACGAGTGCACCGTCTCGACGTGACCGCGCACGATGCCGTACGCCTCGTCGACGGCCTTGAGCACCGGCGTGATGGCATTGGTCGTGCAGGACGCGGCCGACAGGATCCGGTCGCCGTCCTCGATCGTGTCGTGGTTGATGCCGTGCACGATGTTCTTCAGGTCGCCCTTGCCCGGTGCGGTGAGCAGCACGCGCGCGACGCCGGTCGATTCCAGGTGGCGGCTGAGGCCGGCCTCGTCGCGCCAGCGACCGGTGTTGTCGACGACGATCGCGTCGTGGATGCCGTAGGCGGTGTAGTCGATCGTCGCCGGGTCGTTGGAGTAGATGACCTGGATCCGGGTGCCGTTGGCGATGAGCTGCGAGTTCTCCTCGTCGACGTCGACGGAGCCCTCGAAGCGCCCGTGCACGGAGTCGCGCAGCAGCAGCGAGGCGCGCTTGACGAGGTCGTTCTCGGCCCCCTTGCGCACCACGATCGCACGCAGGCGCAGCCCGCTGCCCCCGCCGGTGTGCGCGATGAGGATCCGCGCCAGCAGGCGGCCGATGCGGCCGAACCCGTAGAGCACGACGTCGGTCGGCTCGGCGGCCTCGGACGCCTCGCCGAGCGCCGGGGCGAGCTCGGCGCGCAGGCGCTCGAGGAGGGTCGCCTCGTCGCCCTGGACGTTCTCGACCAGACGGCCGACGTCGAGCGATGCGGCGGACGGGGCGAGCCGGCGCAGCGCCTCGAGCACCGCGAGCGTGTCCTCCAGCGCGAGCTCGTCGTGCCCGAGGGCGGCGACGCGCTCGTGCACCTCGAGGATCTCGGTCGTGGAGAGCCCGAGCAGGCGGTGCCCGTGCAGCGACGTCACCACGTCGCGATCTCGGTTCAGCCCGCCGATCAGCGGGATCATCCGCTCGGCGAGTTCTTCTCTGGCCTTCCAGTCGTCGCGGCGCGCGGCGAAGTCGTTCATCAGCGTCCTTGCAAGCAGATGCGCCAGGGATCGGTGGCGCGGAATCGGGTGGGGCGGATCCGCCCTCTCCCAGGGTAGGCGTCGGCACGCCCTCGAACCGGCCGATCCGGCGCGCAAGAACCGCTGTTCTTGACTCCAGGCTGAAGCACGGCCCCGTCCTGCCGAGCCGCTGGCAGGCAAATTGCGCCAGATCCGCCACGACGGAGAGGCAGGACACGCCCCCTCCCGAATCGTCGCGCTCCAGAGAATCGTTCGTCTACACTGGTGGAATAATGAAGAACGCACCGTTCGGCGACGCGGCCGATCTCCTCCTGCACGGCGGCCGGATCCGCACCCTCGACCCGCACGGATCGGTCGTCGACGCGCTCGCGATCCGCTCCGGGCGCGTGGTCGCTGTCGGCGCGGACGCCCGCGCGCTCCCCGCTGCGGCGACCGTCGACCTCGAGGGCCGCACCGCGATCCCCGGCGTGAACGACGCGCACCTGCACGCCGCCTGGCTCGGCGCCCGTTGGCCGCACCTGTTCTTCTCCGACATCCCGGCGCACGAGCAGCCGGCCGGCCGGCTCGTGCACACGGACGCCGATCGCCGCGACGCCCTGCGGAACGCGTGGCGCCTGCTCGCCGAGCTGGGCATCACGAGCTACACCGAACCCGGGATCGGGCCGGGCGAGGACGGGGGCGAGACGGGGTGCTTCGGCACCGCCATGATGGACGCCTACCTCGACCTCCATCGCGCCGGCGCCCAGACGGCCCGCGTCACGCTGCTGCGCCTGTTCGGGGAGCTGGACGGCACGGCCGACCTCGCGGACTTCGAGCGGGGGATCCTCGCGCCGAAGCCCGAGACGGATCCGCACTGGCTCGCCGTCACCGGGGTCAAGATCTTCGCCGACGGGATCCCCCCGATGACGACCGCCTGGGTCAGCGAGCCCTACCCGGACGGCAGCTCGGGCGAGCTGCTGCCGCAGGGCGCCGAGGGGGCGCTGCACGCCTACCGGCGCATGATCGGCCTCGCCGTCGAGCGGGGCGAGCAGGTCGCGGTGCATGCCACCGGCGACCAGTCGATCGAGGAGTTCCTGCGCGTGCTCGAGGCGCACCCGCACGTCGCCGCCGCGCCGCACTACGTCGTGCACGCCGACCTCGCCACCCCCGCGCAGATCGAGCGCATGCGCGCCGTCGGCGCCGGGTTCGCCGTCCAGCCGCTCATCGCCGAGCACACGCGCGCGTGGGCCGGGACGCAGCTGGGGCCCGAGCGCACCGCCGCCGCCTGGCCGCTGCACGCCATGATCGACTCGGGCGCCCTCACCACGATCACGAGCGACGCCCCGATCGCGACGCCGGACTGGCGCATCGGGCTGGACGCCTCGCTCGCTCTCCTCGGCCGCGACGACGCGGCGACCCGGGACGCCCTGCTGCGCCGCATCACGCTGGATCCCGCCCGCCAGGACGGCGCGTCCGCGTGGAAGGGATCGCTCGAGGTGGGCAAGGTCGCCGACCTCACCGTGCTGGACGAGGATCCGGCCGAGCCCGGCCGTCCTGTCGCCGGCATCGGCGTCGCCCGCACGATCGTCGACGGCCGGACGGTGTTCGAGCGGGGCTGATCCGCTGATCGACCTCGGATCGTGGTGCGCCGAATGCACCGGATCCTGCCGAGCACACGGCTACTTCACGCGAACGCGCCGTGCACTCGACACCTTTCCGTGCGCTCGGCGCTCTGAGGCGCTCCGCAGCGGCCCGGACCCGCCCGCGCGACGGGAAAGGGGCGGGCGACGTGTCCGCTCGTCGCCCGCCCCGGATCCGCTCCCGTCCGCAGGATCGGATCCCGATGCGTCGCCCGGCCCCGCAGGGCAGGGCGACGCCGCCTCACACCGCCGTGGCGATGAGCACCCGCGGGCTCGCCGGGAGGGCGATCTTCTCGCGCACGTCCCAGCCCGCGTCGGCCAGCCAGCCGCGCACCTGCGCCTCGGGGTAGACGATCGTGCCGTCGATGACGAGGTACTCCCCCGCGTGCAGCGCGTCGATGCCGCGCTGCTGCGCGTCGTCGTCGAGGAAGAAATCGAGCACGGTCAGGGTGGCGCCCGGCACCGCCGCGGCCCGGAGGTTGCGGAAGATCTGCGCGTTCTCCTCGGCGGAGAAGCGGTGGATCACATGGTTCGCGAGCACGGCGTCGTAGGCGCCCTGGGGCTGCGCGGTCGCCGTGTCGCCGATCTCGACCGTGACGCGGTCGGCCGCGCCGGCCGCCTCGACGGCCTCGGCGATGCCGTCCTCGAACCCGGGGGCGTAGAGGAACGTCGTGCGCAGGCCCGGGTTGCGCCGCATCGCCTCGAGCGCGAAGCCCGCCGACAGGCCGCCGAAGTCCAGCGCGTTCGTCGCGGCGGAGAGGTCGACGAGGCGGCCGAACTCCTGCGCGTGCAGCGCGTTGTACGTCATGACGCCGGCCATGAAGGTGCCCCAGCGCGCGTCGTCCATCTGCAGGTCGCCGGGCTCGGTCGTGTCGACGGTGTGCGCGAACTGCAGCCAGTGCGGGTAGCTGATCTCGCCGAGGAAGGTGAGGAACGGCGCGAGGTCGAGGGCCGAGGCGTCGCCGGCCAGGTACGCGGCGGAGTCCGGCTCGAGGGCGTAGCGGCCGTCGGCGCGGGTCAGCAGCCCCTTGCCCGCCATCGCGTCGGCGAGGATGCGCGCGATGCGCTCGCTCACGCCGGTGCGCTCGGCGATGGCGGGGACCGTGTCGGCGCCGTCCGCGATCGCCGCGAAGAGGCCGATCCGGCTCGCCTCGAAGAGCTGCTTCGAGGCCATGTAGCCGGTCGCGATGTCCAGGATCCGCGCGGCGTCGGGTGTGGTCGTCATGGTGTGCCTTTCTTGTTTCTACAATTGTAGGAAATAGTCGACAGGGGTGTCCAGGGAATCTTCGGAAGCCGCGTTTCGTCTCGGGCGGCTCCGCCGTCCTCGCTCAACGACCCCGAACGTGTCGGGGGGCCGCGTTTCGACTCGGGCGGCGTCGGCGGCCCGGTCGACGAGCCTGGAGCCGGGGTCAGTCCTCGGCGAGGAACCCGGCGGCGGCGGCGCGGAACTCCGGGGCGTGCAGGGCCCCGAGGTGGTCGCCCGGGACGCGGACGACCCGGGAGTCCGGCAGCGCCGCCGCGAGCGCGTCGATCCCCTGCGCCATGGGATCCTCGACCCCGCCGAGCAGCAGCACGGGCTGGGCCGGCGCGCCGACGGCGGGATCGAACGGCTCGGCGGCGAGGCCCTCGATGAGGTCGAGCAGCGCCTCCGGACGGTTGCCGGGGAGGGTCGTCATGCCCAGGATCATGCCCGTGATCGGATCCGCCGGCGCCGGTCCCCCCGCGGCTGCGAGGCGGGCCGCGGGCAGGTCGACCATCGTGAACGGCTCCATCGGGCTGAGCCCGCCGAGCGCCACGCGCCGCACCGCGAGCGCGGGGTGCGCGGCGAGCGCCCAGGCCAGCCGCGCCCCCAGGGAGTAGCCGAGGAGGTCGACCTCCTCCCCTGGGGCGACGGCCGCGACGGCCTGCGCGAGCAGGTCGACGACGCCGGTCGTCGGGAGCACGCCGACCGCGGGGCTCTCGCCGTGGGCGGGGAGGTCCACCCGGACGAGGGGCCGACCCGCGAACGCCTCCTCCCAGACCGGCGCGGGCCAGTCCTGCGTCGCCCGCGACGCGAGGCCGTGCAGCAGCACGACCGGGCGGCCGGAGCCGGCGCTCCGGGTGACGGACAGGGTGTTCTCGGGTGCACCGCTCATCGGGCGCCCTCCTCTCGATCGGGGGTGGAGGCCGCCGGCGACGCGGTCAGCGCAGTCGCGCGAGGAACCGGTCGATGTAGGCCTGATAGTCGGGGATGCGATCGCCCTGGGGATACATGAGGTTGATCACCGTCGCGCCCACGGCGACCGAGATGAACTCGTTCGCCATGGCGACGTAGTCCTGGTCGCGGATCGCACCGGCGTCCCGGGCGGCCTCCATGCGCTCCACGAGCATGGCCCTCCAGCGGGCCAGGTGCACCTGGTAGAGCTCGGCGAGGGACTCGTTCGCCATCGCGTACTCCCACAGCGCCAGCAGCACGCGCCCGCTGGCGATCTCCTCGGGCTCGCTGGGGAGCGTCCCGACCAGCATCTGGCGCAGCATCTCCTCCGGACCGACCTCCGCCGAGATCGACGCCTGCAGCCACAGGTCGTGCTCCTGCAGCACGGCCTCGAACGTCGCCGCGACGATGCTCTCCTTGCCCGGGAAGTAGTGCTTCAGCGCCCCGTTCGCGAAGCCCGCCTCGGCGGCGATGCTGCGCATGGTCGCCGCCTCGAACCCGCCCTTGAGGATGATCCCCTTGGCGACCTCGACGATCTCCCGACGACGCTGATCGTGATCGATGATCTTCGGCATGGGTTCCTTCCGACGGGGCGTCCGGCGACGGCGCGCACCGGGGCGCGCAGCTGCGGGATCGCTGCCTGCTACCGTACCGGGGCATCCGCTGCCTCACGCAGCGCCAGCCACTCGGCCCGGCGGATCCGCTGCTTGACGGGGTCGGCGACGGGCGAGGCCAGGCGCAGGCGCTCGGCATAGGGATGCCGCGGCGCGCGGGTGATCTGCTCACCCGCCCCGGTCTCGACGATCTCCCCGTGGTACATCACGGCGACCCGGTGGCACACCCGGCGCACCACGCCGAGGTCGTGCGAGACGAACAGATAGGAGACGCCCGTGTCGCGCTGCAGCTCGATGAAGAGGTCGAGGATCGTCGCCTGGGTGGTGAGGTCGAGGGCGCTGACCGGCTCGTCGCACACGATCAGGCGCGGCCGGCGCACGAGCGCGCGGGCGATCGCGACGCGCTGGCGCTGCCCGCCGGAGAACTCGCTCGGATAGCGGTCCATCGCGGTCTCGGGCAGGCGCACCCGGTCGAGCATCTCGCGCACCCGCGCCTGCGCCGCGGATCCGCCCAGGCCGCTCGTCAGCAGCGGCTCGGACAGGATGTCGCCGATGGTCATCGCCGGGTTCAGGGATCCGTACGGATCCTGGAACACGACCTGCACGTCGGCCGCGAGCGCGCGGCGCTCCGCGCGGCCGAGGGAGGTGATGTCCCTGCCGTCGAAGCGGATGCTGCCGCCGGTCACGGGCGCGAGGCCGAGGATCGCCTTGCCGAGCGTGGACTTGCCGGATCCGGATTCGCCGACGAGGCCCATGCACTCCCCCGGCGCGACGTCGATCGAGACGCCGTGCAGGGCACGGAACGCCGACCGGCCGTGGCCGTACTCGACGACCAGGTCCTGCACCTCCAGCAGCGCGGTCATGCGCGCACCTCCGTCGTGTTGGTCGTGCCGGCGGTGACGCGGCCGGCGGTGCCGAGTCCCGCGCGCCCCTCGGCGTCGAGCTCCGCCCGCCCTGCCGCGTCGTCGAGGGACGCCGCGATGAGCTCCCGCGTGTACGGCTGCTGCGGATGCGCGAACAGCGGATCCACGTCGCCCTGCTCCACGATCTCGCCGCCGCGCATCACGATCACGCGGTCGCAGATGTCGGCGACGACGCCGAAGTTGTGCGTGACGATGAGCAGCGCCATGCCGTACTCCTGCTGCAGCTCCCGCAGCAGCTCGAGCACCTCGGCCTGCACGGTGACGTCGAGGGCCGTGGTGGGCTCGTCGGCGATGAGGATCGACGGGCGGCCCGAGATCGCGCCGGCGATGAGCACGCGCTGCGCCATGCCGCCCGAGACCTGGTGCGGATAGCTGCGCAGGACCCGGTCCGGATCCGCCAGTCCCACCCGCAGCAGCACCTCGCGCGCCCTGGCTTTCGCGTCGGCGGCGCTCATGCCGTGCACGCGGCGCAGCGGCTCGATGAGCTGGTGCCCGATCGTGTACGACGGGTCGAGGTTGCTCATCGGCTCCTGCGGCACATAGCCGAGCTCGCGGCCGAGGAGCGCCTGGCGCTGCTTCGGCGTCGCCGTCGTGACGTCCTGACCGGCGATGCGGATGGCGTCGGCGGTGCTCGCACCGCTCGCGGGCAGCAGGTCGAGCACGGAGAAGACCGTCTGCGACTTGCCGGATCCGGATTCGCCGACGATCCCGACGACCTCGCCGGGGGCCACGTCGAGGGTCACGCCGTGCACGACCTCGACGACGCCGTTCGGGGTCGCGTGGCTCACGCGCAGGTTCTCCACGCGCAGCGCGGATGCCTCGGCCGCGTGCCGCACGGTTCCGGTCGCGGGCACGGCCTCGACGGCCGCGTCGGCGCCCTTCGCGCCGCGCTGGCGCAGCCGCGGCGTGCGCACCTGCGCCAGCTCGGCGAGGGTGGATCCCATGATCGCGAGCACCGCGATCGTCAGTCCGAGCGCGACCGAGGGCCACAGCAGCATGAGCGGATAGGTGAGCATGAGGCGGAAGCCCTCGAGCATCATCGCGCCCCAGCTGGGCACGTTGGAGTCTCCGATGCCGAGGAACTGGAGCCCCGCCTGCATGCCCATCGCCATGCCCGCGGTGAGCGCGGTCTGGATGATGACGGGCGGGTAGACCGCCGTGACGACGTGCCGGGAGATGATCCGCGCATCGGAGAGGCCGGACACCCGGGCCGCATCGATGTAGGGCTCCTCGCGCACGGACATCGTCTGCGACCGCGCGATGCGGAAGTAGCCCGGCACCATGAACACGCCGACCGTGACCATGAGCAGCTCGAAGTTGTTGCGGCTGCCCGCGGCGACCACGAGCAGGATGATCATGCCCGGGATCGACTGCAGCGCGTCGCTGACCCACATCGCGATCCGGTCGAACGGGCCGCGGAAGTAGCCCGCGGCGACGCCCGTGGGGACGCCGATCACGACCGCGGTCACGATCGTGATGAGCGCGCCCCAGATCGTCACGCGCGTCCCGTAGATGAGCCGGCTGAGGATGTCGCGCCCGGTCGAGTCGGCGCCGAGCAGGTGCGCGGCGGACGGCGGCGCCTTGGCGGCCGCGAGGTCGACGAAGTTCGGATCCATCGGCGCGAGCAGCGGGGCTGCGACGCCCACGAGCACGATGAGGACGAAGATCCCGAGCGGGATGTATCCGCCGGGGTGACGGAGGAACCGGCGGAACAGGCCGGAGCGGCGGCGCTGCCTGGCGCGGTCGAACGCGACGCGGATGTCGGTGGTGGTCATGCGACGCGCACCTTCGGGTTGATCCAGCCGAGCACGAGGTCGAGCAGGAGGTTGATGATCACGACGAAGACGATCGACACCACCGTGATGCCGAGGAGCATCGGGATGTCGCCGTTCTGGGAGGACTGGTTGGTCAGCATGCCGATGCCGGGGAGGCTGAAGATCTGCTCCACCACGATCGCGCCGCTGAGCAGGCCGACGAACATGAGGGCGATGACGGTGAGCGCCGCGGGAGACGCGTTGCGCAGGATGTGCAGGTTGACCCGGGCCGGGGACAGCCCGCGGCTGCGCAGCGTGCGCACCCAGTCCTGACGGCTCTGCGCGATCACGGCGTTGCGCAGCTGCTCCGAGACGGCGACCACGCCGCCCAGCGCGAGCGAGATCGCGGGCAGGGTGAGCGAGCGGATCCAGCCGTCGAAGGACTGCGAGGGCTGGACGTAGCCGACCGCGGGGAACCACTTCAGCTGCACCGCGAACCACATCACGAGCACGAGGCTCACCCAGAAGCCGGGCAGGGCGAACAGGACCACGGACACGCCCTTGAGGATCCGGTCGAACCAGGTCCCCGGGCGCAGGCCCGTGACCATGCCGAAGGCGATCCCGAGGACCGCGGTGATGAGCGTCGCGAAGGTGACCACCGAGAGGGTCACCGGGACCTTGATGGCGAGCTGCGCTCCCACGGGCTGGAAGTTGCGCCAGGAGGATCCGAAGTCGCCGGTGAGCAGGTGCGAGAACCAGTCCCAGAACTGCACGAGCAGCGGACGGTCGATGCCGATCTTCGTCGCCAGCGCGGCCTGCTGCGCGGGGCTCGCGGTGGTGCCGAGGAGCGCGGCGGTCGGATCCTTGATCGCCAGGTGCGCGAGGAAGAACGTCGCGACGGAGACGACCACGAGCAGCACGATGCCGGACAGCAGCCGCTTCGCGGTGAACAGGAGCATGAGGACCTCTCGGGGGTGAGGAGGAGACGGGGGCCGGACCCGGCGACGGGCCCGGCCCCCGGGGCGTCAGCCCTTGGTGATGTAGCGCAGCGTCGGGAACATCATGCCGATGACGGGCTGCACCTTGATGCCGGACACCGAGTAGTAGGTGTTGTCCGCCTGGTACCAGACCGACCACCAGGCCTGGTCGACCAGGGCCTTGTTCAGGTCCTTGATCGCCTTCGTCTGGTCGCTCCCCTTGGTGTCCTGGACCTTCTGCACGAGCGGTGCGAGGACCGCGTTGCTCGCGTAGTCGGGTGCCGGGTTGAACCACTGCTTGGACGTGACCTGCCGGGCGACCGTCGCCACCTCGTTGCCGTCCATCGCGAGGAAGGAGATGAACATCGGGTAGTTCGGCGCGTTCAGCTGGTAGTCGGGCATCTGCATGTTGTCCCAGGTGACCTTGACGCCGATCGCGGTCAGCGCCTGGTCCGCGGCGGGCTTCCACTGCTCGAACACCGGCGACATCGGCATGGAGATGTCGAAACCGTTCGGGTAGCCGGCCTCGGTGAGGAGCTGCTTCGCCTTGTCCACGTTGTACGCGTACTGCTTGTTGAGCGACGGGTCGTTGACCGAGCCGCCGTCGGGGAAGACCTGGTTCGTCGCGACGCCGGCGCCGCTGCCGACGGCCTTGAGGATCGCCGCGCCGTCGAAGGCGTAGTTCAGCGCCTGGCGGACCTTGAGCTCACCGAGCGCCTTGTTCTTCGCGCCCGTGTGATCGGTGATGACGAGCCCTGCCCAGCCGGAGACCCGGGAGACCGTGTTCCAGCCCTGCTGCTGGGCCGCGTCCTTGTTCGTGATGTCGCCGTACTGCACGTTGATCTGACCGCTGAGCATGGCGTTCTGGCGGGCGGTGGCGTCCATGATCGGGAAGATCGCGAGGTTCTTGAACGTGTACGCCTTCGCGTCCCAGTAGCCCGGGACCTTCGTGAAGTGGTACTCGGATCCGGCGACGCTCGTCGCGCTGTCCAGCGTGTAGGGGCCGGAGCCGACCGGCTGCTTGCCGAGCGTGCCCGCAGCGATCGCCTTCGGCGACATCACGTAGCTGCGGCCGAGCCCCATGAAGTACAGGATGGTGTCGTCGCGCTGCGTGAGGTTGATCTTGACCGTGTGGTCGTCCACCGCCTCGAAGGACGACACGTTCGTGTAGGCCTCGCCGGAGCGCGCGCCCGCCTTGAGGTAGTCGAGGCTCTTGACGACGGCGTCGGCGTCGACCGGGGTGCCGTCGCTGAACTTCCCGCCCTGGTGCAGGGTGAGGGTGATGCTGAGGTCGTCGGAGGCGACCTCCCACTTCTCCGCGAGGGCGGGAACCGGCTTGCCGTCCTTGTCGAGGGCGATCAGGGCGTCGTAGACCGCGGACAGGTACGGCCCGTCGAAGCCGATGTCGGCCAGGGCCGGATCCCAGGACGTGACGTCCAGGAAGTTGCCGATGTTGAGGTCGTCGGGGGCGTTCGCCGCGGCGGCTGCGTCGCTCGCCTGCGTCGTGGCGCCTCCGCCGCCGGAGCAGCTGGTGAGGGCGAGGACCGCGGCCACGGCCGCGGCGATCGCGAGGGGCACTCGTTTCATGGTTCCTTCTCTCGGTGCGGGTTGAGGTGAAGAAGGGTTCGAAGCACCTTCGGCCGCGCTCCAGGGAGCCTTGCCGACGTCACTCCGATGTGTCGTTGCGTTTAGTCTACATGTGTGGAAAAAGAACGCAAGCAGTTCTTCCCCCGGGACGGACCGGATCCATGACCCTGCGCGAATCGCCCTTGTCCGAGCGCGCAGAGCTGTCGCCCGCGGCTCGGACGAGGGCGGCGCACGCTCAGTCCGCGACCCGCGCGACCTCGCGGTCGATCTCGCGCAGTTCCGTGACGTCGTGGGCCGATCTCGCGCCCGGCAGGTACCGGACGACCAGCGCCGGTCCGTCGAACCGATAACTGCGATGCCTCTCGTAGAGCTCCCAGTCGACGGGTCCGCCGTAGTCGTATCCCACGCTGATCCCCGTGAACGGCGCCATTCCCAGCAGCATCGGCACGGAGGGGATCCGCACGCCTGCGGCGCCGTCGACCTCGAGCTCGGCACTCCAGCGCAGGTCGTCCTGCTCCGCCATCCTCAGCACCAGGCGATGCGCACCGGGGGCGAGCGCCGCGCCCCGGGCGCGATGCATGCGCCCGTACGCGTTGTAGGACACAAGGGGGGCGCCCCCGTCGATCGCGACGAGGTAGCCGCCGCCCTGATCGCCGTGCGCCACGAGCACACCGGCGGAGTCCGCCGTGGTGACGACGTCGATCCACACCTCGAAGGACCTCAGCACGGTGAGGGCCGCCGAACGGTAGCGCTCCAGCGGAGGCCGGTAGGGCACGAGGGCGACGGGATCGCCCAGCGGACGCTCGGTCGCGGGCCGGATCCGGTGCAGGGATCCGTCGTCGTCGAGCGGGAAGACCGCGTTCGCCCAGGCCTCCTCACGCCAGCGCCCGGCGAGCCGCGCGGTGCGCTCCTCCTGCTCCGCCGCGACGTCGCGCGTCTCGGTCGGATCCTCCGCGAGGCGGTAGAGCTCCCAGACGCCGCCCGCCGCCCCCTGCTCCCGGGTCGGCGGCGTCGTGGAGACCGCCTTCCAGCCGTCCTCGATCAGCGCGCGACTGCCGAAGCACTCGAAGTACTGGTCCTGCCGTCCCGGCGCCTGCGGGGCGCCCAGCACGTCGACGACGCTGCGGCCGTCGCTCGGCACGGCCTCCTTCCCGTGCCGCCGGTCCAGCCGCGGCGTCCCGGTCAGCTCGAGGATCGTCGGGGCGAGGTCCGAGACGAAGACGAACTGGTCGCGCAGCCCCGCCGGCATCTCCTCGGGCGCGGCAGGCCAGGAGACGATGAGCGGAGCGTGCACCCCTCCCTCGTACAGCGAGCCCTTGAACGAGCGGAACGGCGTGTTCGACACGCGCGCCCAGCCGGCGGGGTAATGCGCGAACAGACGCGGGCCGCCGATCAGGTCGACCTCGCGCGGCTCGTCGGGCACCCAGCCCTCCGGATCCGGTCCCATCCTGCCGAACTGGGCGAAGTAGCTGCGGGTTCCGCGCGGACCGCCCTCGGCGGTGCCGCCGTTGTCGCTCGCGACCACGATGATGGTGTTGTCGCGCTCCCCCCGCTCCTCGAGGTGGGCGATCAGCCGGCCCACGCTCTGATCGACCTCGTCCACGGCCGCGGCGTAGACCTCCATGTAGCGTGCGAACAGCTCCCGCTCCGCGTCGTCGAGGTCGTCCCAGGACGGGATGCGCCCCTCGTCCGCGAGCGCGCCCTGCGGCAGCGCCGCGTCGCCTCCGACGATGCCGCGCTCGCGCTGGCGGGCGAACCGCTCCTCGCGCAGCGCGTTCCACCCGGCCTCGTAGCGGCCGCGGTACTTCGCGATGTCGGCCTCCTTCGCCTGGATCGGCCCGTGCACGGCCGTGTGCGCGAAGTAGAGGAAGAACGGCTTGGCCGCGTCGTTCGCGCGCAGGTCGTCGATCATGCCGATGGCGCGGTCGGTGAGGTCGTCCGTGAGGAAGTACCCGTCCGGGAACTCGGCGACGTCGACGACCGAGTTGTCCTGGACGAGGCGGTGCGGGTGGTGCAGCGAGGTGAAGCCGTCCATCGACCCGAAGTAGCGGTCGAAGCCGCGCTGCAGCGGCCACGACGACCGGTCCGCGCCGTCGTGCAGGCGGGAGTCGACGGTGAGGTGCCACTTGCCGACCATGAAGGTCGCGTAGCCGCCGGCGCGCAGCGATTCCGCGAGCGTCGGCGCGTCCTCGGGCAGCGTGCACGAGAACCCCGGATAGCCCGGATCCGTGTGGGCGACGAGGCCGAACCCCGCCCGGTGCGGGTTCAGCCCGGTCAGCAGGGCCGCGCGGGCGGGCGAGCACAGCGGCGCCGTGCGGTAGTTCGTGAAGGTCCACCCCTCCTCGGCCAGCCGATCGATGTGCGGGGTGTCGATCTCCCCGCCGAACGGTCCCAGGTCGCTGAAGCCGAGATCGTCGACGAGGACCACGATCACGTTCGGGGCCCCCGGCGCCGCGCTCGGCTGCGGCGGCCACCACGGCTCCGACTCCGAGGTGAACTCCCCCACCCGGCCGCCGAAGCCGCGGTAGGCGGCGGACGGCGTCGTCTCGTCCTGAAGATCCATACTGCGTGCTCCTCGTCCCTCTGTCCCGTTCTCGTCCCGACGCCGCGCGGCCTCCGCCACGTCGCTCACCAGGCCCCGTCGTCGCGGACGACGACGTCCGCCTGCAGACCGGCCAGCGCCTCGCGCACCTCGCCTCCGCGCTCGGCGACGAGCGCGAGGGCCGCGTGGTTCTGCTCGAGCTGCGCGATCCGGGAGGCGCCGAACAGCACGTTCGCCGCCGCCGGATGGGTGAGGCAGAACGCGATGCCGAGGGCCGCGGGGGTGACCCCGAAGCCGTCGGCGATGCGGGCGACCTCAGGGTACAGCGCGAGGATGCGCTCGCGAATGCCGCCCACGTCGGCGCCGATCTTGCGCTGCGGCACGAGGCCGGTGGCGAGGATCCCGCCCTCGAACACGTCCGAGGCCTGCAGCGCGAGCGTCCCGTCCGCGAAGAGCGGGCCGTAGGCGGCCCCCTCCGCCATGGCGCGCCGGGCGATGCCGTACTTGAGCTGGGCGAACGAGGGTCCGACGAGACCCGTGTCGGCCGCCACGGCCAGGGCGGCCCGCGTGTGCCCGATCCGCCAGTTGTTGATGCCCCACCCGCCCACGAGACCCTCGGCGATGAGCGCGTTGACGTCGGCCACGATCCGCGCGACGTCGGGCTCGTCCAGGTAGTCGCCGACCACGAGCGTGTCGAAGCGGTCGAGCCCCGCGCGCTCCAGGCTCTCGACGAGCTGGGCGCGGAACGACTGGTTCGGCCAGTCCCACAGCCAGAGCTTGCCGCACAGCACGATCGTGCTCCGATCGATCCCGCTCTCGCGCAGGGCCTGGCCGAAGAGGATGTCGGTGCGGGAGTTCTCGGCGTGCGGACCCATGTTGTAGTACGCGACGTCGAAGAACCCGGCCTCGAGCTCGACGGCGCGGCGGATCATGGCCGCGGCGTCGTCGGGATCCATCCGGTCCCAGGTGTTCCAGGATCCCAGCGCGAGCGGGGGGACGACGAGCCCGCCGAGGGCGCGGTGAGGAAGTGTCGACGCTGACATGTGTGCTCCTTGCTGTGAGGGCGTTTCGTCTCGGGCGGCTGCGCCGTCCTCGCTCAACGACCGGGGAGGAACCCCGGGTTGCGTTTTTCTATGCTTGTAGAATATAACGGAGATGCCCCGTCAGAGAGGACGTGAGATGACCATCTCCCCCCGCCGCATTCTCGTCACCGGAGGAGCCTCCGGGCTCGGCCGCGGCATCGCCGCCGCCTTCCGAGAGGCCGGAGACGAGGTGATCATCGGCGACGTGAACGCCGAGGCCGCAGCCGCCGTGGCCGCAGAGCTCGGCGCCACGGCGATCGCGCTCGACATCGCCGACCCCGCCTCCGTCGCCGCGGCCGGCGCCGCGCTCGGTGGCATCGACGTGCTCGTCAACAACGCCGGCGTCGTGCTCGGCGGCGGCACCCAGCAGCAGGTCCCGCTCGAGGTCTTCGACGCCGCCGTGGCCGTGAACATCCGCGGCACGTTCCTCATGCTCCGCGAGTTCGCCCCGCGCCTGCCCGACGGCGGCGCGATCGTGAACACCTCGTCGATCGGCGGGCGCCAGCCCACGCCGGGCATGGGCCACTACGAGATGACCAAGGCCGCCGTCGACGCGATGACCCGCACCGCCGCGATCGAGCTCGCAGGACGCCGGATCCGCGTGAACGCCGTCGCGCCCGGACCGATCCTCACCCCGCTCACCGCCGGCTTCGCGACCGACCCCGAGGCGCGCGCCGCCTGGGAGGCGCGGATCCCGCTCGGCACGATCGCGGAGGTCGAGCAGGTCGCCCCGCTCGTCGTCTTCCTCGCCGGCCCCGCCGCGAGCCACATCACCGGCGTCTCCGTCCCCGTCGACGGCGGCCAGCTGCTCGTCTGACCGCCCCGCCCCCGGCGAACGCCCTGATCCCGGAAGGATCCGCATGACCATCCCCACCACGACCCGCGCAGCCGTGCTCACCGAGCACGGTCAGCCGCTCACCCTGCAGGATCTGCCCCTCCCCGCCGAGGTCGCGCCCGGCGCCGCCCTCGTGCGGATCGCGGTGTCGACCCTGTGCGGCACCGACATCGAGATCTGGGAAGGCAGGATGACCTTCCCCGGCATGCTGCCGATGGTCCTCGGCCACGAGATGGTCGGCGAGATCGTCGCCCTCGGCGAGGGCACCGTGGATGCGCTCGGCCGGCCGCTGCACGTCGGCGACCGGATCGGCTGGTCGGAGTCGACCTGCGGCGAGTGCTACGGATGCGTCGTGCTGCGCGAGCCCGTGCACTGCTCCCGCCGCGGCTACGGCTTCCTGCAGCGCTCGGACGTGCCGCCGTTCGCGACCGCCGGACTCAGCGAGTACGCCTACGTCACCCCGGGGGCGGCGAAGCTGCTGCTGCCCGATGCGGTGAAGGACACGTGGGCGTCGATGGCCGGCTGCGCGGCGAAGACCGTGCTGCGCGCCTTCGAGCGCGGCGGGCGGATCCGCCCCGGATCCACGGTCGTCGTGCAGGGCTCCGGAGCCCTCGGCATCTTCGCCACCGCGGTGGCGAAGATCGCCGGCGCCGGACGCGTGATCACGGTCGGCGCCCCGGCCGCACGGCTGGAGCTCGCCGCGCGCTTCGGCGCGGACGCGGTCGTCGACTTCCGCGAGGGCCCCGTCGTCACCCAGGTGATGGAGCTCACGGACGGCCACGGCGCCGACCACGTGTTCGACTTCGCCGGAGCACCGAGCGTGGGACCGGACGCCGTCGGCATGGCCGCCGCGCGCGGCACCGTCGTGATCGTCGGATCCACCGGCCCCGTGGGGGACGCCTTCCCCGTGAGCGCCCTCATGGGCAAGGAGCTGACCATGGTCGGCTCGCTCAACGGCGACATCGCCGACTACGCCCGCTCGATCGACTTCTTCCAGGCCTTCGCCGACCGGTACCCGTGGGACGCGCTGTTCAGCGCCCCCGTGGGGCTCGCCCAGGCCTCCGAGAAGATCGCGAACATGCACCACCTCGATGAGGTCAAGGCCGTCATCGACCCCCGGCTGTGAAGGAGACCGCGACCATGAACGCAGAGACCACGACACCGCATCGACCCGAGATGGCGCGGCGCGAGATCGGCACGAGCGGCATCCGCGCGTCGCTGTTCTCGCTCGGCTCCTGGCACACCTACGACCGCATGGACTTCGGCGACGCCACCGCCATGCTCCGCGAGGCCGTCGACCGCGGCGTGAACCTCTTCGACGTCGGCGTGTACACGGGGCCCGGCATGCCGCCCGCCTTCACCGACGTCATCTTCAGCGCGATGGTGCGGGCGGCGGGCCTGCGTCGCGACGAATGGCTGCTCTCGTCGAAGCTGTGGCTGGAGGCGTTCGGCGCGGACGGCTTCCGCCCCCAGCTCGAGAACGCCCTGTTCCGCGTCGGGGCCGAGCACGCGGATCTGGTGATCCTCGGCGACCTGCGCCGGGACGACCTGGAGCTGGGCGACCTCGTGCTCGATCTCGCCCGGCTCACCGACGAGGGACTGATCCGCGCCTGGGGCGTGAACAACTGGTCCGCCGGATCCATCCAGCGGCTCATCGACATCGCGACCGCCGAGGGCGTCCCCGGCCCGCAGATCGCCCAGCTGAAGTACAGCGTCTCGCGCCGCTCCATCCCCGACGGGGCGCCGTTCGCCCGCCTCTGGGAGCAGGGACTGACCCTGCAGGCCTCGGACTGCCTGGAGGGCGGCGTGCTCGCCGGCAAGGTGAACGGCGACCGGCAGATCGGGCGGGATCCGGGCGACATCCGGCAGCGCATCATCGACGACGTGCCCGCCTTCACGGCGCTCGCGGAGTCGCTCGACGCGACCCCGGCGCAGCTGGGCATCGCGTTCACCCTCACGCACCCCGCCCTCGTCACGACCCTCTTCGGCGCGTCGAGCATCGCGCAGCTGCGCGCGAACCTCGATGCCGCCGCCCTCGTCGATCGCGTCGGCGCCGCCGAGCTGCGCCGCCTCGTCGAGCCGTTCTGGGCCGATCGCGACATCGTCGACCCCGAAGGCCCCTGACGTCGCCCTCGCTCGGCCAGAACCTTCCGCACAACCTGAAAGGCATCCCCGCATGACCGTCACCGCCGCCGGCTACCCGACCGTGACCCCCGTCCCGTTCGACCCCGAGGTGCAGATCGTGCTCGACGCGATCGCGCAGAACCCGCAGCCCGCGCTCACCCGGGACACGCTCCCCCGCGAGGGCACGGACGCGATGTTCCCCGACAACGACACGGTGATCGCCGGGCGCGCGATCGACTGGGAGGACCGCGTGATCCCCGGTCCGGCGGGAGCGCCCGGCATCGAGGTCACGATCTTCCGTCCGCGCGGCACGGCCGGATCCGCCCGTCCCGGGTTCGTCAACATCCACGGCGGCGGACAGATCGTCGGGCACCGCAGCTGGGAGACCGGCCGCGTGGTCGACATCGTCGAGGAGCACGGCGTGGTCGCGGTCAACGTCGAGTACCGGCTCGCGCCGGAGCACCCCTCCCCGGCCGGGCTCGAGGACTGTTACGCGGCGCTGCTCTGGCTGCACGCCCACGCCGCCGAGCTCGGCGTCGACGCCGACCGGATCATCGTCGGCGGCGGCAGCGCGGGCGGCTGCCTCGCCGCCGGGGTGGCGCTGCTCGCCCGGGACCGGCAGGGACCCGCGCTGGCCGGCCAGCTGCTGCTCTGCCCCATGCTCGACAACACGAACACCACGGTGTCGAGCCTGCAGTATGACGGCATCGGCACGTGGCAGCGGGAGGCGAACCTGCTCGCCTGGTCGTGCCTGCTCGGCGACGACCTGGCGTTCAGCCCCGATGCCTCCGGCTACGCCGCGCCGGCCCATGCCGCCGACCTCTCGCGCCTCGCCCCGGCGTTCATCGAGGTCGGCGAGGCCGAGATGTTCCGCGACGAGGACACCCAGTACGCTCTGCGGATCTGGGCCACGGGCGGACAGGCCGAGCTGCACGTCTGGGGCGGCGGCGCGCACGGCTTCGACATGTACATGCCCGATGCCGAGATCTCCCGGGCGGCGCTGGCCGCGCGGGCCAGCTGGCTGCGCCGGATCTGGGGCGCCTGATGGCCGCGAACGAGACCGCGATCGGATCCGTCGCGCCCGTGCCCTACGACCCCGAGCTCGTCGACGGGCTCGCGGCGTTCCTCGACCTCGTCGAGATCATCCCGCTGCGCGCCGACACGATCCTCGCCAACCGCGCGCACTTCGCGACGATCATCCCCCCGATGGCGGCGCAGGCCGAGGGCAGGGCCGTGACCTTCGAGGACCGCACGATCCCCGGTCCCGCCGGCGCCCCCGCCGTCGAGATCACGATCGTGCGCCCCGCGGCCCCCGCTGCGGATCCGGCCCCCGCGGTGCTGTCGATCCACGGCGGCGGCATGGTGCTCGGCACCCGCTTCTTCGGCACGCCCGAGCTCATCGACCTCGCCGAGCGGCACGGCGTGGTGGGCGTGGCGGTGGAGTACCGCCTCGCCCCGGAGCATCCGGGTCCCGCCCAGGCGGAGGACTGCTACGCGGCGCTCCTGTGGATGGCCGCGCACGCCGACGAGCTCGGGATCGACCCCGAGCGCATCATCGCCTCGGGGCAGAGCGCGGGCGGCGGCCTCTCCGCCGCGGTGGCCCTGCTCGCGCGCGACCGCCAGGGCCCGCGGCTCGCCGGCCAGCTGCTCGGCTGCCCGATGCTCGACGACCGCAACGAGACCGTCTCCGCGCGGCAGTACGACGGCATCGGCGCCTGGGACCGCAACAACAACGACACCGCCTGGACCGCGATCGCGGGCGACGACCGTTTCACCGACCGGGTGTCGCCGTACACGGCGCCGGCCCGCGCGACCGACCTCGCGGACCTCCCCCCGGCGTACATCGAGGTAGGGGCCGCGGAGACGTTCCGCGACGAGGCCGTCGACTACGCGTCCCGGATCTGGGCCACCGGCGGACAGGCCGAACTGCACGTCTGGGCCGGCGGATACCACGGCTTCCACGGCTTCTCCCCCGATGCCGTGGTCTCGGTCGCCGCGAACGCCGCGCGGGAGAGCTGGCTGCGCCGCGTGCTGCGGCTCGACGGATGAGCGGTGTGCAGGCGCGCCCGCGCATGGGCACGCTGCGGGCGATGCTCGTGCTCGGCATGCTGGAGGCGTTCGGCCCGCTGTCGATGGATCTGTACCTGCCGCAGCTGCCCCAGCTCTCCGCCGCGCTCGGCACGAGCGACGCCCTCGCCCAGGCCACGATGTCGGCATGCATGATCGGGCTCGGGCTCGGCCAGCTCGCCGCCGGGCCGCTCAGCGACCGGTTCGGGCGCCGTCGTCCGCTCCTCGTGGGCGTCGCGGCCTTCGCCGTGCTGTCGCTGATGTGCGCGCTCGCCCCGAACATCGAGGTGCTGCTCGTCGCGCGGTTCCTCCAGGGGCTGGCCGGATCCGCGGGCATCGTCATCTGCCTCGCGATCGCCCGCGACCAGTTCGACGGCGCCGAGCTCAGCCGCATGCTGTCCCTGCTGTTCCTCGTCTCCGGATCCGCTCCGGTGATCGCCCCCGTGGTCGGCGGCCAGCTGGCCAGGATCATGGACTGGCGGGGCATCTTCGGCGTGCTCGCGGCCATCGGGGTGGCCCTGCTGCTCGTGGTCGTGTTCGCCCTGCCGGAGACCCTGGACCGCGCCGACCGCCATCCGGGAGGGCTCCGCACGCTGCGGTCGCACACGGGCGCCGTGCTCAGGGACCGGCTGTTCGTCGCCGTGCTGTGCGCCGGGGCAGGCGGCGGCGTCGCCTTCTTCACCTACCTGTCGCTGTCGTCGTTCGTGCTCCAGGACGAGTTCGGCCTGGATCCGCAGGGCTTCAGCCTCGCCTTCGCGCTGGGGGCGCTCGCGAACATCGCCGGCACCCAGCTCAGCCGGCTGATCGTGCGGCGCTCGAGCCCGCTGCGCGTCTACCTGGCCGGGACCACGACGACGGCGATCGCGACCGTCGTGCTCGCCGTCGTCGCCCTGCTCGGCATCGGGGTGTGGGGCTTCGCCGCAGCGCTCGTGGGGTTCATGCTGTGCGTCGGGCTCGGCGGGCCGAACTCGTCGACGCTGGCGCTCGCGCACCACGGCGCCCGGGCCGGCACCGCGTCCGCCCTGCTCGGGATGTCGACGTTCCTCGTCGGCCCGCTGCTGTCGCCGCTCGCCGTGATGGTCGGCGGGGCGAACGCGGTCACGATGGGCGTGACGATGGCCTCGGCCGCCCTCGTCGCAGCTGCCATCGCCTGGTTCGCCGTACGCCCGGCCGCCGGCTGAGCCGCGCGCACCGGCGCTGCTCCGCACTGCTCCCGTCGCAGAAGTCGTCGCTCTCCGTCATCCGGAACGACATCTTCTGCGACGGGAGCGGATCCGGCCGCGCCACGCACCCGTCGCGGGGCGACCTCAGGACAGCGCGGCGATCGCGTCGCGGAGCACTCCGTCGGCGCCGGCGAGCGCCGGGGCCGCGGCCTCGGCGGAGGCGCCGGTGAAGAGCATGAGCAGGGCGAGCTTGACCGATCCGCCCGCCTCGGCGAGCGCACGCACGGCGTCGCCCTGGGCGGCGCCGGTGAGCTGGATGAGCGTGCGCACCGACCGCGCGCGGAGCTTCTCGTTCGTCGCCTGCAGATCGACCATGACGCCGCGATAGGTCTTGCCGAGGCGGATCATCGACAGGGTCGAGAGCATGTTCACGACGAGCTTCTGCGCCGTGCCGGCCTTGAGCCGGGTGGATCCGGTCACGAACTCCGGCCCGACGACGACCTCGATCGGCACATCGGCGGCGGCGCCGATGGCGGATCCGGCGTTGGCGGCGATCGCGACGGTCAGCGCGCCGACCTCGCGCGCATAGGCGAGTCCGCCGAGCACATAGGGGGTGCGCCCCGAGGCGGAGATCCCGACGACCGTGTCGTTCTCGCCCAGTCCGAGCGCGCGCAGCGACTCGGCGGCGGCGCGGTCGTCGTCCTCCGCGTCCTCCACGGCGCTGCGGATCGCGCCCTCCCCGCCGGCGATGAGGCCGACGACCATGCCCGGATCCGTGCCGAAGGTGGGCGGGCACTCCGAGGCGTCGAGGACCCCGACCCGCCCTGCGGTGCCCGCGCCGATGTACACCAGGCGACCCCCGCGGCGGAAGCGCTCGGTGATGCCGTCGACGGCCTCGGCGATGCGGTCCGCCTGCGCGGCGACCGCCTCCGGAACGCGCCGGTCCTCGGCGTTCATCGCGCGCACGAGCTCGGGCGTCGACAGCAGGTCGAGGTCGCCCCGCGCGGTGTCGGCCTGCTCGGTCGACAGATGGGACAGTTCGCCGATCAGCGCGGCGAGACGCGCGTCGTCGTTCGGGTTCTCTCCCGGCTTGCTCTCATCCGACACGGTGCACGAACCTTTCGTGAAGAGGGGCGCGCCCCTCGGCGATCATGGCGGCGCCGTCCAGAGCATCGCCTCGGGCGGGAAGGGTCTCGAGTCCGCGCGCGCCGAGGGCCGACGTCACCGCGGCACGGAAGCCGTCGTGCGAGGTCAGCCCGCCGTGCAGGGCGACCACGGAGGATCCCCCGGACGCGGCGAGCGCGGTCTCGGTCAGCAGGCGGGCTGCCTCGTCGCGGATCGCCTGCGCGGCGGCGTCGCCCTGATCGGCGGCGTCGAGCACCGCCGGGGCGAAGGTGGCCAGCAGCCGGGCCGGTGCGGCGGCCCCGCCCACCCAGGCGATCGGGGAGGCGCCGTCTCCGATGAGCAGGGTCAGCACATCGGTCAGCACGGTCGCCGGCCCCAGCCCGTCGCGGGCGCGGAGCACGGCACGTACGCCCTCGCGGCCGAGCCAGGATCCGCTGCCGAGGTCGCCCAGGTCGGGACCCCAGCCGTCCACCATGCGGTGCGCGTCCGCGGTGATGCCCAGGGCGACGGCGCCCGTGCCGGCGATGAGCAGCACGCCCGCCTCGCCGTCGAGCGCGCCGGCGTGCGCGGTGACCACGTCGGAGGTGACGGCGCACGGGGCGCCGCGGTCATCCGCGAGCGCGCCGGCGAGGGCCTCGGCCTCCGCGATCGCGTACATCGCGCCGGCCGCGCCGACGCCGATCCGCTCCGGACGCGCATCGGCCAGCAGCGGCAGGATCGATGCCAAGGCGAGGGCGACGCCGTCGCGCGCGGCGAGTCCGGGGGCTCCCCCGCCTTCGCGGTGCGTCCGGGTGCCGTCGATCGAGAGCCGGGCCCGGCACTTCGATTTGCCGAGGTCGATCGCGGCGGTGCCGGAAAAGGTCATGCACCAGAATGTACGGGATCCGAACGATACCCGGAAAGCCCGACCGGCGCGCCCCGCCGATCAGGGCGCCAGGACCATCACCGCCATCACGACGAGCGAGACCGCCATCGCCGCACCCTCCGCCTCGAGCAGGATCCGCCCACGCGGCACTCCGCGGAGCCGCACCAGGGCGCTCCCCACCGCGACGCCCTCCGAGGCGGCGCTTCCCGAGACGGGGCTCCCCGCGAGGGGGCTCCCGACGTCGCCACGGTGGCGCACCCGGGCGAGGACCATCAGCCCCAGCAGCGCCGCGACGCCGATCGCCGCCGCCACGGACATCGGCACGACCGCGCCGTGCCCCGCATGGCCGAAGCCGGCGGGTGCGGGATCCGGCGCCCCGGATCGCGCACCGAGCATCGCGAGCGCGCACACCGCCATCACGACGCAGCCGAGCGCGCGGTGGAAGCAGGCGTCGGCGTGCGGGCGTCCGCGCGTGCCGACGACGCCGAGCATGGCCGATGCGATCCCCGCGACCGCGATCAGCAGGAGAACACGGGCGTCGCCCTCGCCGGCGCAGAGGGCGATCATCCCGAGCGCCATCACCACCGCGCTCTGCCGCGCCTGCCAGGGCACCGCGCGGGGCATCACCCCGCCCGCCGCGAGACAGCAGGCGGCGGCCGTGATCGCGGATCCGATCATCAGCAGCAACACCGCCGCATGGAGCATGCCCACAGTGTTCTTGATCACTCGCTCAAAAACAATACCCCGGGGAGGAACCGTATCGTCGCGCACGACCCGGCCCCGCGCGGGAGCGGATCCGCCGCACCCCGCCCCGGACTGGGCCAGGATGGACGCATGCCCAGAGTCGTCGACCACGACGCGCGCCGGCGCGACATCGCCGCTGCGCTCCTCGCCGTCGCCGCGCGGGACGGCCACGACGGGGTGAGCTCCCGCGCCGTGGCGCGCGAGCTGGGCGTCGCCGTCGGATCCCTGTGGCACTACTTCGACGGCTTCGACGAGGTGATCCGCGCCGCGGCCGCCGAGGTCACCCGCCGCACCGAGGACCGGATCCGCGCCGCGACCGAGGGCCTGCGCGGGCTCGCGCGACTGGACGCGATCATGCGCGAGGTGCTGCCGGTCGACGCGGTGACCCGCACCGAGGCGCACGTCGTCGTGGGGTTCTGGGGACGCCTCGCCTCGCTCGCCCCCGCCGCGGACGCCTCGATGGCGACCATCCCGCTCTGGCGCACCGAGACCGCCGAGGCGCTCGAGGAGGCGGTCGCCGACGGCGAGCTGCGCAGGGACACCCCGCTCGACGACGTGCTCGCGCTCCTCCGTGCGATCACCTACGGGCAGCAGATCGTCGAGGTCGCCGAGCCGGCCGACCCCGCCGCGCACCTGCGCGTGCTCGCGGCGATCCTGTCCCCCTGGCGCGCCTGACCCCGGCGCCCCGGCCGGCGACCGGCGACCGGCGCCCCCGGCCGGTGACGGCGACGCGACCGGTGACCGCGACTCAAGCCGGCACTCCCTCCGCCCCGAGCCAGACGTGGCGCTCGCACAATTCAGGCCAGGCGTCCGCCCGTACGCGCCCCTCCCGCGACATCTCGGCACTGCGCCGCAGCCTCGGCAGACTCCAGCCTGAGTTGTGCGAGCCGCGCCATCGAGCACAGCCGACAGCCCACGCCCGAGCACAGGGAGCGCCGCCCCGCGGATCCGGCCATTGCGCCCGCACCCTCGCGCGGCCTATCATCGACCCAACCCGTTTCTTGAGCAGTCGCTCAACTAAACCGCAGAGGTCGACGATGTCCCACCACGCCCCGCAGCCGATCACGCTCGACGCCATCCCGACGCCGCACCCGCTGGATCCCCTCACCGGGCCCGAGATCGCCGCCGCCCGCGCGATCCTCGTGTCCGCGGGCCTGCTCGGCGACACGGTGCGCGTGCCCATGCTGCTGCCGGACGAGCCGACGCGGGCCGAGCTCGCCGCCTGGGGTCCCGGCGCCCCGATCGACCGCCGCGTCGACGCCACCCTGCTCGACACGGCGACCGGGGTCGCGACCGAGGTCGTGGTCTCGATCACGCGCGGCGAGGTGCTGCGCGCCGACCGCGTGCCCAACGACGCCCCGCCGTACGGCCAGCCCCAGTACCTGTTCGAGGAGTACGAGCGCGCCGAGGCCACCGCCAAGGCCTCCCCCGAGTGGCGCGCCGCGATGGAGCGCCGCGGGCTCGCCGAGCACATCGACCTCGCCTTCTGCGGCCCCCTCGCCCCGGGCTACACCGGCCGCGCCGACGAGGTCGGGCGGCGCGTGATCCGCTCGCTCACGTTCCTGCGCTACGACGAGCTCGACTCCCCCTGGGCGCATCCGGTCGAGGGGCTCATCGTGCACATCGACCTCACGGCGAACAGCGTGATCCGCGTCGAGGACGTCGGCGACGTCCCCGTGCCCGCCGGCCACGGCAACTACTACCCCGAGGTGCAGGGCGAGGCCCGCAGCTCGCTCAAGCCGATCGAGATCGTCCAGCCGGAGGGGCCGAGCTTCTCCGTGACCGGATCCCTCGTGGAATGGGAGAACTGGTCGATGCGGGTGAGCTTCAACGCCCGCGAGGGCCTCGTGCTGCACGACGTGACCTTCGACGGGCGCCCGGTGCTGAACCGCGCGAGCGTGCCCGAGATGGTCGTCCCCTACGGCGACACCGCACCGGGGCGCTTCTGGATCAGCTACTTCGACGCCGGCGAGTACCTGCTCGGCAAGAACGCGAACCACCTCGAGCTCGGCTGCGACTGCCTGGGCGTCATCCGCTACCTGGACGGCTACGTCGCCGACGACCGGGGCCACCCGGTCCGGATCCCCAACGTCGTCTGCATGCACGAGGAGGACACCGGGATCCTCTGGAAGCACACGAACCTCGAGGGCCGCTCGGACGTGCGCCGCGCGCGCCGCTTCGTCGTTTCCTACTTCTCCACGATCGGCAACTACGACTACGGGTTCTACTGGAACTTCGGCCTGGACGGCACGATCGAGGTCGTGGCGAAGGCCACGGGCATCGTGTTCGTGGGCGCCGGCGAGCCGGGCGTCCCGCAGCGTCATGCCACCGAGCTCGCCCCCGGCGTGTTCGCGCCCGTGCACCAGCACCTCTTCTCCGCGCGACTGGACGTCGCGATCGACGGCAACGACAACCGCCTCCTCGAGGTCGACGCGCAGCGCGTGCCGATGGGGCCGGAGAACCCGTTCGGCAACGCCTTCAGCTGGACCGAGACGGTCCTCGGATCCGAGTCCGCCGCGCAGCGCGACGCCGACACCTCCGTGGCCCGGGTCTGGGAGGTCCAGAGCGCCTCGCACACCAACGCCGTGGGGCGCGCGACCGCCTACCAGCTCGTGCCGCAGCCCACCGCGCTGCTCATGGCGGATCCGGCCTCCTCCGTCGCCGCGCGCGCCGCGTTCGCGACCAGGCACCTCTGGGCCACCGCCTACCGCGAGGGGGAGATCTGGCCGGCCGGCCGCTACCCGAACGCGCACCAGGGCGGTGCGGGCCTGCCCGCGTACTCCGCGGACGACGCCCCGCTGGACGGCCCGGACGGCGCCGACCTCGTGCTCTGGCACACCTTCGGGCTCACGCACTTCCCCCGCCCGGAGGACTGGCCGATCATGCCGGTCGACACCGCCGGCTTCGCGTTCCGCCCCTACGGGTTCCTCGACCAGAACCCCGGCATGGACGTGCCCGAGTCGTCGCAGGCCCACGCCGCGGCCGGATCCGGATCCGCCTGCTGCGGCGGCGGCGAGGACTGCGCCTGCGGGCACTGAGCCCGGGGTCTCACCCTGGGGTCGTTGAGCGAGCACCGGCGAAGCCGAAACGAGACGAAACCCCGCCCACTCGCAAGATCGCCCCGTTTCGTCTCAGTCGCCTGTGGCGTCTTCGCTCAACGACCCCAGGGAGCGTCCTCGCTCAACGACCCCAGGGAGAGCGATGCGGGCTCCCCCGGGGCTCAGACCGCCTTCGCGACGAAGCCGCCGGATCCCACGAGCGCGTCGGCGGTGGCGATGATCGTGTCGCGGAGGGCCGCGGCGGCGCGCGTCGGCGCCATGTCGGCCCGGTGCGCCAGGCTCACGGTGCGCGTCAGCTTCGGCGAGGCGAGGGGCACCGCGCGGAGTCCCGGCCGGTCGAGTGCGACCATGGCGGGCACCACGGCGACGCCCACTCCGCGCTCGACGAAGCGCAGTACGGTGTCCATCTCGGGGCCTTCCACGACGACCTCGGGCGCGAGCGCGGCGGCGGCGAAGGCCGCATCGGTCGCGGCGCGCAGCTCGTAGCTGCGCGGGAACGCGATGAGCGGCAGATCCGCCACGGCGGCGAGCGCGATCGCCTGACCGTGGCTCACCGGCGACTGCGCGGCGGATGAGATCACCACGAGATCCTCCTCGAGCAGCGGCGTACGGCTGAGACTCACCGGCGAGGCCGCCGCCGCGTCGGAGGATGCGAGCAGCGCGAGATCCAGCGCCCCCTCGGCGAGCGCCGCGACGAGCCCGCGCGAGCCGCGCTCCGTGAGCTCCAGCTCGATCCCGGGGTGCGCGGCGCGGAAGGCGCCGACGACCTCGGGCACGATGCTCGCGCACAGCGACGGCGGCGCGCCCAGGCGCACCCGCCCCCGGCGCAGGCCCGCGATCTCGGCCATCTCCCGCCGCACCGACGCGGCATCCGCGAGCATGCGCCGCGCGTAGGGCAGCAGCACCTCTCCCGCGGCCGTGAGCGAGATGTGCCCGCGCGCGCGATGGAACAGCTCGGATCCGAGCTCGCGCTCCAGGGTGGAGATCTGCCGGCTCAGGGAGGGCTGCGCGAGATGCAGCTCCTCGGCGGCACGGGTGAAGTTGCCGAGCCGGGCGATCTCGACGAATCCGCGGAGCTGCTCGAGGTTCATGGCCATAGCCTAGAGGCATTCAGTCCAGCGGAATTATGCATTGGAGTAATCGTCGGCGGATTCCTAGCGTGGAACCCATGACTGAGAACCCCCCTCGCGAACGCCTCGTCGCCACCACCGTGCTCGTGATCGGCACCGGCGGATCCGGCCTGCGCGCGGCCATCGAGATCGCCGAGCAGGGCGTCGACGTGCTGGCCGTCGGCAAGCGCCCGCGCCACGACGCGCACACCTCGCTCGCCGCGGGCGGCATCAACGCCGCCCTCGGCACCATGGATCCGCAGGACAGCTGGCAGCAGCATGCGGCGGACACCCTCAAGGAGAGCTACTTCCTCGCCGACCCGCGCACGGTCGAGATCGTCACCCGGGGAGCCGAGGAGGGCATCCGCGACCTCGAGCGCTACGGCATGGGCTTCGCCCGCGAGGACGACGGCCGCATCTCGCAGCGCTTCTTCGGCGCGCACACCTTCCGTCGCACCGCGTTCGCCGGCGACTACACGGGCCTGGAGATCCAGCGAGCCCTCACCGGCCGCGCCGAGCAGCTCGAGATCCCGATCCTCGACACCGTCTACATCACGCGCCTGCTGGTCGACGAGGTCGAGGGCCCGGACGGCGGCACGGTCCCGCGGATCTTCGGCGCGTACGGCTTCGACCTCATCGACGGAACCCGGTACCTCATCCACGCCGACGCCGTGATCCTCGCCGCGGGCGGGCACAACCGCATCTGGCGGCGCACCTCGTCCCGCCGCGACGAGAACACCGGCGACTCCTTCCGCCTCGCGGTCGAGGCGGGCGGGCGGATCCGCGACCCCGAGCTCGTGCAGTTCCACCCCTCCGGCATCATCGAGCCGGAGAGCGAGGCCGGCACGCTCGTCTCCGAGGCCGCACGCGGCGAGGGCGGCATCCTGCGCAACGCGCTCGGCGAGCGGTTCATGCAGCGCTACGACCCGGAGCGGATGGAACTGTCCACCCGCGACCGTGTGGCGCTGGCGGCGTACACCGAGATCGCGGAGGGCCGCGGCACCCCGAACGGCGGCGTCTGGCTGGACGTCTCGCACCTGCCCCGCGAGACGATCATGACCCGCCTGCCCCGCGTGTACCAGACGCTCCTCGAACTGCAGATGCTCGACATCACGAAGGACCCGATCGAGATCGCGCCGACCGCACACTACTCGATGGGCGGAGTCTGGGTGCGCCCGGAGGACCACCGCACCGATGTGGACGGGCTCTATGCGATCGGCGAGGCCTCCTCCGGTCTGCACGGTGCGAACCGGCTCGGCGGCAACTCCCTCATCGAGCTGCTCGTGTTCGGGCGGATCACGGGCCGCGCCGCCGTCGCGCACGCCTACGGGCTCGACGCGCAGCGCCGCTCGACGGAGGCGGTGCGGCGGGCCAGGGCCGAGCTCGACGACCTGCTGGCGGCCGACGGCCCGGAGAACGTGCGCGCCCTGCAGCGCGCGATCCGCGACACCATGACCGCGCACGCGGGCGTCGTCCGCGACGAGGAGGGCCTGCGCACCGGCCTCGCCGAGCTCGACGCGATCGAGGAGAGGATGACCCGGATCGGGATCCACCCCGACATCGCCGGGTTCCAGGATCTGGCGCACGCCTTCGATCTGCGCTCCTCGGCGCTGGCCGCCCGGGCGACGCTGGCGGCCGCCCTGGAGCGGCGCGAGACCCGCGGCTGCCACAACCGCAGCGACTACCCCGGGATGGATCCGGCGCTGCAGGTCAATCTCGTCTGGTCGCCGTCCACCGGCGTCGTGCGCGAGGAGATCCCGCCGATCCCGGCGGAGATCGATGCCCTGATCCGCGACGTGGACACGGCCGGCAAGCTCGTCGAGTAGCGCGGTCACCGCCCTTCGGGCCTCACCGCGAGAAGGCATCTCGGTTGCGAGACCGCATCCGCGTCGCGAGACGGCAGCACGATCGCGCTGTCTCGCGATGCGGATGCGGATGCGGTCTCGCGGTGAGCCGGCTCCTGCGGGCGATCGCCGGATCCTCCCCGTCGCCCCGTCCGCGGTGGTAGAGTGCCTCAACGGATCGTATACAAAGTCGTCGATCCACCCCTGCATCTTCCCGAGGTGATCAGTCGTGGCCGCAGCTCCCGTCGCTCCCGCAGAGTCCGTCTCGACGCTCGTCGCGCGCAACATCAGCGAGTTCCGCTCGGCCGTCTCCGACTCGTTCGTGCCGCTGCAGGTCAGCGGCGAGGGGCCCGCGCCCTTCCGCGGCCTGATCCGCGGGGCCGCCGTCGACGAGGTGCACGTCACCGACCTCCGCGCCTCCCGCCACGTCGTCGAGCGCACTCCCGAGCTCATCGCGCGGGGCGACCGCTCGTACTTCAAGGTGAGCCTGATGCTCGCCGGGACCGGGCTCCTCATCCAAGACGACCGCGAGGCCGTGCTGACCCCCGGCGACCTCGCCGTCTACGACACCGACCGCCCCTATTCCCTGGTGTTCGACGAGGACTTCCGCACCATGGTGGTCATGTTCCCGAAGCACCTGCTGAGCCTGCCGCCGGAGATGGTGGGCCAGCTCACCGCCGTGCGGATCTCCGGCCAGGAGGGGCTCGGCGGCATGGTGGTGCCGTACCTGCGCCAGCTCGCCACGAACCTCGACCAGCTCGCGGGCGCGACCGGCGCCCGCCTCGCGCACAGCGCCCTCGACCTCGTCTCGACCGTGTTCACCCGGGAGCTCGGGCTCGACGAGTCCGCCGCCGACCCGCATCGCGCGCTCATGCAGCGCATCCGCGGGCACATCGACCGCAACCTCGCGTCGACCGATCTCGGCCCCGCGTCGATCGCGAGCGCGCACTTCATCTCGACCCGGCACCTGCACGGCCTGTTCCAGGAGCAGGGCACGACCGTGTCGACGTGGATCCGCACCCGCCGGCTCGAGCAGTGCCGCAGGGACCTGCTGGATCCGGTGCTCGCCGACCGTCCCGTCGCCGCGATCGCCGCCCGCTGGGGCTTCGTCGACGCCGCGCACTTCAGCCGCGCCTTCAAGACCGCCTACGGCGTCTCCCCCAGCGAGTACCGCTCCACGCACTGACGCCGCGGGGCGCGCGGCCCGTCTGACTGCCCGTCCGCCTGCCCGTCCGTCTGCTCGTCCGTCCGCGGGACCGTCCGTCCGCGAGACCGCCCCGTCCGCCTGCCGCCCCACCGCGAGACCGAACCTGCGTCACGAGACCGCGCTCTGTTCCCGCGGTTTCGGGTGACAGGTTCGGTCTCGCGGTTCCCCCGGCGGTTCCCCCGGGGGTTCCCCTCGCGGTTCCCCCGGCGGTTCCCCTCGCGGTTCCCCCGGCGGTTCCCCCGGCGGATCCGCACGCCCCGCGACGGCACCTCCCCGGCACTTGCCCGTGGGGGCACGCCGGTTGACTCTCGGCGCGCGATCGGACGCAGAGCGTTGAGCGGGATCCTGGCCCGGAACAGCATGGTTCCACGCCCCGTAGTCCGGCGGGGTCAGGGTCGAAGGAGTCCCCGAGTGTCCGATGAAGTGACCGTTGCCGATCCCGCGCTCGACGAGTGGCGCACCTATGACGAGTTCGCCGCGGGGATCGACACCTTCCGCCTGCCGAACACCGACCTGGCCGGCACGGCGCTCGTGCTCACGCTGGACGACGGATCGTCGCTGAGCCTCGACTTCGGCGCCGGCACGGTCGACTGGTCCGGGCTCGGCGCGTCCGGCACGGATCCCTATGACGCGGTCGCCGTGCGCGACGACGTCGTCTTCGTGAACCTCCCGCTCGTCTCGCGCGAGCGCGAGGCGCTCACCGTCGTCTACTCCACCACCTCGCACCGCGCGACCGTGATCCGCTCCCGCATCGCGGCGGAGGCCGTGGAGGGCACCCCGCAGGTCGCGCAGGAGTTCTGGGCCGCGACGACCGACGGCGGCGCGCCGACCGGGGAGCAGCCGGGGCCGAGCCGCGACCTCATCGGCAAGCGCAACGTCTATCGCTACAGCCCATACCACCTGTACGAGCACGTCTATGTCTCCAGCCAGCGCTACGCCTGGCAGTGTCTCGAGGGCGTGCAGCGCGGGCACGGCGACATGGACCTCTCCACGGTCTGGAAGTTCGCCGACGGGCTCTACCTGTTCTGCTTCCGCGAGTTCAGGATCGCGGTCGCGAGCGTCTGGCTGCACGATCTCGGCTATCAGCTGATGACCACCGGGATCTTCCTCGGCCTCAACGGCGAGGGGGCGGCGGAGCACTCCCGCGCCGGAGGCCACATCTACCCGCTCGGCTCGGTGTCCTACCCCGACGCGCAGCCCGTCTGAACCGCCCGGCACCGGGAGACCGCCGCACGACGGTCGAGCGGCGTCCGTCGACCCCCGACCTCGAGGAGCCCCGCCATGAGCAACGCCGACATCATCCGCACCCACTACGACGCGAGCGATCGCGGCGACCTCGACGGCATGCTCGCGCCGCTCGCCGCCGATGTGCGCTGGACCGAGGCGGCGGGATTCCCCTACGCCGGCACCTACGTCGGCCCCGACGCCGTGGCCGCGAACGTGTTCGCCCGCATCCAGGACGACTGGGACGACTACACCCTCGCCGTGGACGAGGTCGTCGATGGCGGCGACACCGTGATCGGCATCGGCACCTACTCCGGCACGTACAAGCGCACCGGCCGGTTCTTCGCGGCCCGCGTCGCGCACGTGTGGCGGCTCGAGAACGGCGAGGTCGTCGCCTTCGAGCAGTTCACCGACACCGAGATGGTGGCCCGCGCGCTGCGCGACTGACCTCCGTCCGCCCAGACCTGCACCACACCGCGGGATCCGTCCCGCACCCGAGAAGACAGGAATCACATGAACAAGCGCATCACCGCCGCAGCAGCGCTGCTCGCCGCGGGCATGCTGGCCCTGGCCGGCTGCTCCGGCGACGGCGGATCCGGATCCGGATCCGGCTCGTCCGACCCGATCGTCGTCGGGTCCGTCAACACCATCTCCGGCCCCGCGACCTTCCCGGAGGCGTCCCAGGCCGCGAAGGCCGTGTTCGACAAGTTCAACGCCGACGGCGGCCTCAACGGCCGCAAGATCGATTACAAGGCGCTGGACGACAAGGGCGACCCGGCCACCGCGACCGCGAACGCCCGCGAGATCGTCGGATCCGACAACGCCGTCGCGATGATCGGCTCCGCGAGCCTCATCGAGTGCGACCTGAACAAGAAGTACTACGAGCAGGAGGGGATCCTCTCGATCCCCGGCATCGGCGTCGACACCGGCTGCTTCGACAGCAAGAACATCTCCCCGGCCAACGTCGGACCGTACAACGACATGACGCTCACCCTGCTCTACGGATCCGAGCAGCTCAAGCTCGACAACATCTGCGTGCTGCTCGAGATCGCCGGCTCCACGCGTCCGACCTATCAGGCCGCGATCGACAAGTGGACCCAGATCACCGGCAAGAAGCCGCTCTACGTCGACGACACCGTGCCCTATGGCGCGAGCGACTACACGCCCTACATCGTCAAGGCCAAGCAGGCCGGCTGCAAGGCCCTCGCGATCAACCCGGTCGAGCCGGACGCGATCGGCCAGGTCAAGGCCGCCAACGCCCAGGGCTGGAACGACGTCACCTGGCTCTACCTGACCAGCGTCTACAGCGAGAACTTCGCCAAGGCGATCGACGACGCCGGCGCGGGCATCTACGTCCCGGCCGAGTTCTACCCGTTCACGGATGAGAACGCCGTGAACAAGGACTGGCGCGACCTGATGACGAAGAACAAGATCCCGCTCACCTCGTTCAGCCAGGGAGGCTACCTGGCGGCGACCTACTTCATCGAGGCACTGAAGTCGGTCAAGGGCGACATCACCCGCGAATCCGTCTCCGAGGCGATCAAGAGCATGCCGGCCGTCGACAACAAGATGATCGGCGACCCGTACAAGTTCGGCACGATCCCCACCGCGGGCTGGCCGATCGAGCTCAAGAGCGGCACCCACGCCTGGGAGAAGGTCGCCGACGACTGGTACCGGATCCCCAAGAAGTGATCCAGTCCCGGGGGCGTTGAGCGGACTTCCCCGGGGGCGTCGAGCACCGGCGGAGCCGGCGCGAGACGAGACGCGGTCACCGGCACGGAACCGCGTTTCGTCTCGGTCGCCTTCGGCGTCCTCGCTCAACGCCCCCGGGGAGAACCCGCTCAACGCCGGGGAGAACCCGCTCAACGCCCCGGGAGAACCCCGCTCGACGACCCCGGCTCAGAACGAAGGAACCACGATGATCGAAGGCGCCCTGTCAGGGCTCGCGGCCGGCGGCCTGTACGCCGTGCTCGGGGTCTGCCTGACCCTCATGACCCGGCTGGTCCGGGTCGTCAACTTCGCCCAGGCGGCGACCGGCATGTTCGGCGGCTTCTGCGCCGTGTGGCTGGTCACCAAGGCGGGCATGCCCGTGTGGATCGGATCCGTGCTGGGGGTGCTGATCGGCGGCGTGCTCGCCGCCGCGATCGGCTGGATCGCCGCGACCTGGCTGTCCGAGGCGTCCACCACCACCCGTTCCGCCATGACGGTGGGGCCGCTGCTGCTGCTGATCTCGCTGTCCTTCATCCTGTTCGGCAACAAGCCGCAGCCCTTCACGCCGATCATCGCGGGCCCCGCGTTCTCGATCGGCGGGGTCGTGATCAGCCAGGTGACCGTGTGGACGGTCGGCATGGCCGTCGTCGTCGCCGTCGGGGTGCACTTCCTGCTCACCCGCACCCGGATCGGCACCCAGCTGCGCGCGCTCTCCGAGCGTCCCACCACCGCCGAGCTGCTGGGGATCCGCTCCCGTCCGCTGTCGATCGCGGTGTGGTTCGTGACCGGCGTGATCAGCGCGATCGCGATCGTGATCGTCGCCCCCTCGCAGTCCAACGACGCGACGAGCCTGTCGCTGCTCATCATCCCGGCCGCGGCCGCCGCCCTGCTCGGGGGCTTCAAGCGCCTCGACCTCACCGTCGTCGGCGGCCTGGTGCTCGGCGTGCTGGGGGGACTCGTCGCGCAGATCAACGAGATCTCGCTCGTGCGCAACTTCCTCCCGTTCCTGTTCATCGTGGTCCTGCTGCTGTGGACCCAGCGCAAGGAGGTGTGGGATGCCGCACGCTGAGCCGCTCTCGCCCGCCCGTCCGTCCGTTCCGCTGCTGCAGAAGCCGGTCGTCCGCATCGTCTGGCCGTTTGTCGTGGGTGCGCTCGCGATCCTCGTCGGGCTCCTGCTCTCCAACGCCCTCCCGGGCTACTTCGTCTACCTCGCGATCAGCGCGGTCATCGCCGCCATCGCGATCATGGGCCTCGGGGTCGTCACCGGATCCGCGGGGATGATCGCGCTGTGCCAGCTCACCTTCGCCGCGATCGGCGCCTGGATCGTGGCGCTCATGAACATCTGGCACGCCCCCGGCGGCTTCATCGTGTGGCTCGTGCTCGGGGCCCTCGTCGCCGGCGTCGCCGGGATCCTGGTCGGCTTGCCCGCCCTGCGTCTGCGGGGCGTCAACCTCGCCGTCGTCACCCTGGGCTTCGCCGCCGCGGCGGACGTCACGCTCGTGCAGATCCAGTTCCCGGGATCCGCCCAGGCCATCTCGATCGACCGCCCCGCGATGTTCTCGAACGACAAGAAGTTCTTCTTCCTGTCGATCATCGTGCTCGTCGTGTGCGCGCTGATCGTGTTCTTCCTGCAGCGCAGCCGGTGGGGCGCGAGCTGGAAGGCCGTCGCCTTCTCCGAGCGCGGCACCGCCGCCGCCGGGCAGAGCGTGCAGGCCGCCAAGCTCACCGCGTTCGCCGTGTCCGCCGCTCTCGGCGGGGTCGCCGGAGGCCTGCTGGCCGGTCAGGTGCAGCTGCCCTTCGCGGCGAGCTTCACGCCGCTGCAGTCGCTCGCGCTGTACGTGCTGGCGATCATGAGCGGCGCGCACCTCATCGACATGGCGGTGTTCGGCGGCATCCTCTGGGTGCTCGTGCCGGAGCTGCTCAAGCGCTGGCACATCCCGCAGGACTGGGGCTTCGTGATCTTCGGCGTGCTGGGCGTGCAGGCCCTCACGAGCGGCACGAGCCTGGGCCAGGGCATCCGCAACCTGCTCTGGAAGCGGCAGGATCGCCGCACGGCCAACGCCGCGCTCACCGCGCTGCCGCCGGATGCGGCGGACGACGCCGAGCAGATCCGCACCACGACCACCGCCACGGTGGATCCCGCTCTGCTGAGCGGCGAGCCCGTGCTGACCGTGGAGCACCTGACGGTGGAGTTCGGCGCGCTGAAGGCGCTCGACGACGTGTCGTTCTCCGTGCCGGAGGCCTCGATCATGGGCCTCATCGGGCCGAACGGCGCCGGCAAGTCGACCTTCGTCGACGCGATCAGCGGGTTCCTGCCGAAGCACGGCGGACGGGTGCTGCTGGGCGGGCGCGACCTCGCCGGCCTCTCCCCCACGCGTCGCGCGCGGCTGGGCCTGCGCCGCACGTTCCAGCAGGACCGCGTCCCCCCGCTGCTCACGGTGGGCGGGTACGTGCGCTTCGTCGCCCGGCGGCGGCTGTCCGCGGCGGACATCGAGGAGACGCTCGCGTTCTTCGGCTGCCCGCCCGCACGGGCGCGGCTGTCGAGCGTGGACGTCGGCACCCGGCGCCTCGTCGAGGTGGCCGCGGCCCTGCTCTCCAGCCCCCGGCTGCTGATCCTCGACGAGCCCGCCGCGGGCCTCTCGCACGACGAGCACCTCGCGCTCGCGGCACGGCTGCGGGAGCTGCCGCAGCGGTTCGGCGTGGCGCTCATCATCATCGAGCACGACCTCGACCTCGTCCGCTCGGTGTGCCCGGTGCTCACCGTGCTGAACTTCGGGAAGGTGCTCGCCACCGGTCCGCAGGACGAGGTGCTCGCGAACCCCGACGTCGTCAAGGCCTACATGGGAGAGACGGAGCTGCTGTCATGAGCGAACTGGTGCTGGACGGCGTCACCGTCAGCCGCGGCGCGGGACCGGTGATCTCCGACGTCTCGCTCACGGTGCGCGGCGGCGAGGTGCTCGCCCTGGTCGGCCCCAACGGCGCGGGCAAGACGAGCCTCATCGAATCGATCTCGGGGGTCGTCGGCCACTCCGCCGGAGAGCTCAGCCTCGACGGCGAGCGCATCGACAAGCTCTCCCGGGTGTCGCGGGCGCGCAAGGGCATCGTGCACATCGAGCAGGGCAGGGCGGTTTTCCCGTCGCTGACGGTGCGGGAGAACCTGTCGCTCACCGCGCGCACGCCCGCCGAGCTCGAGGCGGCGCTCGCCCCCTTCCCCGAGCTCGAGAAGCGCATCGACTCCGCGACGGCCCTGCTCTCCGGCGGCGAGCAGCAGATGGTGGTGCTCGCGCGCGCCTTCGCCGCGAAGCCGAAGATCCTCCTCATCGACGAGATGTCGCTCGGCCTGGCCCCCGTCGTGTTCATGCGGCTGGTGCCGATCGTGCAGTCGATCGCCGAGTCCGGCGTCGGCGTGCTGCTCGTGGAGCAGTTCACGCAGCTCGCGCTCGGCATCGCCCGCGAAGCCGTGGTCGTCGCCGGCGGGCATGTGTCGTTCCAGGGCACCGCCGAAGACCTCCAGGCGGATCCGCAGCTGCTGCACCGGGCCTACCTGGGCGGCTGACCCTGCCGCGGGCCCGGGATCCGAGCGCCCGGGGACAGGGCCGAGTGCACGGGGTATTGCCGAGCGCACGGCGGGTTGGCGCGACGATGCCGTGCGCCCGACAAGATGCCGTGCGCTCGGTGCGCAACGCTGACGCGGCCGGAGTGCGAACAGCCCGCCTCAGGAGAACGTGCGTCCGTTCCAGCGGAGCCAGCCCGCCTGGTGCTGCCCGGACGGATCCCGATGCGTCCAGTGCACCGTGCCGCCCTTGTCGCTCCACTCGTAGTCGCCGAGGAAGTCGACGCGGTCGCCCTTTGCCAGGCCGTCGAGGCGCGGGGCGAGGTCGATGTTGTGCGCGATGAGGATCGAGACGCCGCTCGGCGTCGTGAGCAGGAACTTCTGATGCCGCGAGCCGTCCAGGTCGTCCGGCAGGATCCGGGAGACGGTGCCGGTGCCCTGCACCTCGACCCCGCTGCGGTGCTCGTCGAACAGCGCGCGCACGGGGTCGTCGGCCGGTGCGGACGCGGATCCGCCCGCCGGGGCTTCCGCCGTCGCGGGCGCGGACGCGGCCACGCCGGTCCGCGCGTCGGGGATCCACCCCTGTCCGACCGTGAGCAGTCCGAGCGCGGCCACGACGACCACGACGACGACCGTCGTCCATCGAGCCCTCCGCGTCACGGCGCCCAGCCTAGCGCGGGCTCCGGCTCCGGCCCCGGGGCGCGGCTGCTCCCGGGAATCGGCGGAGGACCCGATCCGGCCCGCCGGGCGGGGCGGCCCTCGGGGATCGGCGGAGGACCCCCGATCCGGCCCGCCGGGCGTACGATGCGCGCATGACGTTGGAGCGCTGGCGGCGGATCACCGAGTGGCCGCTCATCGTCGCGTCGGTGCTGTTCCTCGTCGCCTACTCGATCCAGGTGATCGTGGATCCGCGAGGGGCGATCGGCGCATTCCTGGAAGACCTGCTCTGGGTCTCCTGGGGCACGTTCCTCCTCGACTACATCGTGAGCCTCGTGCTCGCCCCGCGGCGCTGGCACTGGTTCCTCACGCACCTGTTCAACCTCGCCACCGTCGTGCTGCCGATGCTCCGCCCGCTGCGGGTGCTGCGCGTGATCACGCTGCTGGCGGTGCTGCAGCGCACGGCGGGACGCGCCGTCCGCGGGCAGATCGTCATCTACGTGACCAGCGCGACCCTGCTCCTCGTCTACGTCGCCTCCCTCGCGGTGCTCGATGCCGAGCGCGCCGGCGGCGGGAGCATCACGACCTTCGGCGACGCGATCTGGTGGGCGTTCGCGACCATCACGACGGTCGGCTACGGCGATCTGGCCCCGGTCACGCTCGAGGGACGGGTCATCGCCGTCGGCCTCATGCTCAGCGGCATCGCCCTGCTCGGTGTCATCAGCGCGACGTTCGCCTCGTGGATCGTCGAGCAGGTGTCGGCGGAGAACACCAGCCGCCAGGCGGCCACCGTCGCGCATGTCGACGCGCTGCGGTCCGAGATCGCCGAGCTGCGCGCCGTGCTCGCGACGATCGAGCCGCGGATCCCGAGCACCGAGACGGCGCAGACCGCGACCTCGTCGGACGGCCCGGATCCGCTCCCCTCGACGCGCTGAGGGCGGATCCGGCCGCTCGGAGGCTCAGGACCGGCTTCGCGGGGTCTCGGGGACCGGATCCCCGGATGCCTACATCCCCGCGTGCTCGAACGCGGTCGTGGGCAGGTCGACGATGTGCGCGCCGCCGTCGACGACGAGGACGGATCCGGTCATGTACGACGACTCGCTGGATCCGAGGAAGCGCACCACGGCCGCGATCTCGGCGGGCTGGGCGGCACGGTGCAGCGGCACGTCCGCGGTGACCGTGGCATACGCCTCCTCCCGGGAGTCCAGGCCCGCGTGGGCGGCGAACTCGTCCATCTCCTCGTCGGCCATCGGCGTCTGCACCCAGCCCGGGCAGACGGCGTTCACGCGCACGCCGTGCTTGCCGTAGTCGCGCGCGAGCGTGCGGGTGAGGCCGATCAGGGCGTGCTTGCCGACGGTGTACCCGGCGACCGAGGGCCCGGCGAAGAGCCCGGCGAGCGAGGAGATCACCACGATCTGCCCCTTGGCCTCGATGAGCGCGGGCAGGGCCTCGCGCGCCATCACGAACGCCGTGGTGAGGTTCGCGCGGATCGCGGCCTCCCACCCGGCGTCGTCGGTCTCCCCCACCGGGGCGAAGCCGTGCCCGCCCGCGTTCGCGACGAGGACGTCGATGCGACCGAACGTCGACAGCACCTCGGCGACGGCGCGCTTCGCGTCCTCGGTCGACGCGGCGTCGGCGATCACCGGGTGCGCGCCGACCGCGCGCTCGACCTCGCGCAACGGCTCCTCGCGCCGGCCGACGACGACGACGTGCGCGCCCTCCGCGGCGTAGCGGGCGGCGATCGCCGCCCCGATGCCGGTGCCGCCGCCGGTGATGACGACGACGCGTCCGGTGGATCCGTTGGTGCTCATGGGTTCTCCTGTCGTGGAAAGGGGATGCGGGGGGAGGTCAGGCGGGGAAGCCGGAGCGGGCGGAGTAGCCGAAATCGCTGAGGATCCCGGATCCGTTCACGGCACGGGCGATCGGCGAGGCGAGATAGACGACGTGGGCGGCGATCTCGTCCGCCCCCTGCACGGGGAAGGCCGGTGTCGAGAACGCGGCGTCGCCGAGGTCGCCGCGGCTCATCGGGGTGTCGACGATCGACGGCGACACCGTGGTGACGCGCACGTCGTCGTCGGCGAGGTCGACGCTGAGCGCGCGGCCGAACTGCACGAGGGCCGCCTTCGAGGCGCAGTACGGCGCCATCCCGGGCGAGGCCACGAACGCGGAGTCGCTCGCCACGAGCACGACCGAGGCCGCGGGCGCCGCGCGCAGCGCCGGCAGCGCGGACCGCAGCACGAGGAAGGCGCCGGTCACGTTCACGGCGAACACCGCCTGCCATTCGGCGAGCGACGTCGCCTCGATCCCGGATCCGACGGGGCCGGAGATCCCGGCGCAGCACACGACGGTGTGCAGCCCGCCGAGGGCGGCCACGGCCTCACGCACCGCCGCGTCGACCGCGAGCTCGTCGGTCACGTCCGCGACCACCGGAACGGATCCCGCGCACAGCGCCGCCGTCTCGGCGAGCCCCTCCGCGGAGCGGTCCAGCAGCGCGACCCGCACGCCCTCCGCGGTGAGCGCCTGCGCGACGGCGCGGCCGATCCCTCCGGCGGCGCCGGTGACCAGGGCGGTCCTGCCCTGCAGCTGCAGCTCCATCGCCGCTCCCTTCGGTGCCGGAGACGGGCGAGAAGATCGCCTCCGCTCCGCCATCCTGCTCCGCGGTGCGGGGCACGAGCGAGGGGCGCGGAGGCGGCTGTGCGCGCTGACACCATCGTCCTTCGCTCATGGGCAAGCCCGCCGCGCCCGACCGCGGCAGACTCGGCAGAGTCCGATACTGCCGTCTTCCCCGCAGCACACCGTCCGCGCTGCGAAGCCCACCCTGGCCGGAAGATCGCGCCGTCACCGAGCGAAGGAGCCGACGTGACCGCTGAAACCACCCCGCAGACCCATACCGCCCTGAGACAGGGCGCCCTCGGCGTCGCCGGCATCGTCTTCCTGGTGCTCGCGGCCGTCGCGCCGCTGACCGGGATCGTCGTCGTCGCCTCGCTGGTCATCGCGTTCGGCAACGGCGGCGGCGCCCCCGTGTCGTTCTTCCTCGTGGCCGTGATCCTGCTGCTCTTCGCCGTCGGCTACGCGCAGATGTCGAAGCAGCTCGTCAACGCCGGCGGGTTCTACGCGTTCGTGGTCAAGGGTCTCGGACGCACCGGCGGCATGATCGCGGGTCTCATCGCGACCCTCGGCTACAACTTCTTCGTCGTCGGCACGATCGGCACCAGCGGCTTCTTCATGCAGACGATCATCGCCCAGCTCACCGGCCTCGACATCCACTGGCTGGTGTGGGGCCTGCTCTCGATCGCCGTGTGCTTCGTGCTCGCCCGGATCGGCGTGGACTTCTCCTCGAAGGTGCTCGGCGTCTGCCTGGTGCTCGAGGTGAGCATGCTCGTCGTCTTCGACATCTCCGTGCTCGTCCGCACCGGCTACAGCTTCGAGGCGTTCAGCCCCGCCGCCGTGTTCTCCGGATCCCTGCCCATCGGCCTGCTGCTCGCGGCGACCGGCTTCCTCGGCTTCGAGGCGACCGCGCTGTTCAGCGAGGAGGCCAAGAAGCCGCTGCGCACCATCCCGCGCGCCACCTACACGGCGATCACCGCGATCGGCATCATCCTCGGCGTCACCACCTGGGCGGTCGTCAGCGCGATCGGCGTCGCGAAGGCCCAGAAGACCGCGGTCGACCACCTCGCGGACGGCGACCTCATCTTCTCCATCGCGCAGACCTACCTCGGCGGCCCGCTGACCACCGTCATGGAGATCCTGCTGCTGGTGAGCCTGTTCGCGGCGATGCTCGCGTTCCACAACTCGGCCACCCGCTACCTCTACGCGCTCGGCCGCGCCCGGATCCTCCCGCACGCCTTCGCCCGCACCCGCTCGACGGGTACTCCGCAGATCGCCGGCATCGTCCAGGCCGGGTTCGCCGCGATCGTGGCCGTGGTCTTCTTCCTCGCCGGAGCCAACCCGATCACCCAGATCGTGCCGGCGATGCTCGGCTTCGGCACGCTCAGCGTGCTGATCCTGCAGGGCCTCGCCGCGCTGTCGATCGTGGTCTACTTCCGCCGCAAGGGCGACGGCCGCTGGTGGAGCACGTTCATCGCCCCCGGCATCGGCTTCCTCGGCATCGCCGCGATCGCGATCCTCGCGATGTTCAACTTCAACATCGTCGCCGGATCCGAGGAGCTCTGGATCAACCTGCTGCCGCTGCTGCTCGTGCTCGCCGTGATCGGCGGCATCGTGTACGCGCAGTATCTGAAGCGCGCGAAGCCCGTCGTCTACGACGGCCTCGCCGCCGACCTGGAGCAGTTCAGCACGCGCTGATCTCCCCCCGACCAGCCCCCGCACCCACCACCAAGGAGCATCATGACCACCATGAACCCCGCAGACACCTCGACCTGGCTGCCGCTGGACGGCCTCGCCCCCGGCTTCGACGCGAACAAGGCGCCGCACACCACGGCCCTGTCCGGCCGCGAGATCGACGTGACCGCCCCCAACGGCACCCGCATCGCGCACCGGTTCGCCGATGACGAGGTCACCTGGACCTACACCCCCGGCGAGGGCGACCCGACGGCGCCCGCCACCGACACCGACGCGTACGAGGCGATCGAGGTCGACGAGGATCTGTTCTACGTGCAGTTCCACCACCGCTACCTGCCGAACGAGGCCGTCTCCCTCGTGATCGACCTGCGCGCGGGGCGCGTGCTGTCGATCATCAGCGAGATCCTGCCGACGCTCGAGCCCGGACGCACCCGCGTGGTGCACCACTTCGGCACCGCGACCATCGACGGCGCCGAGGTCGCCGGCGACGAGCCGCACCCCACGACCGCGCTGATCGGCCGCCGCGTCGAGTGGGTGTACAGCACCGAGCACGCCTACGAGCACGTCTACCTCTCGGAGCGCTGGTACAGCTGGCAGTGCCTCGCCGGTCCCGAGCGCGGGCTCGCCGACACCGACGAGAACAGCGTGTGGGAGATCCGTCCCGGCATCTACGTGTTCGCGTGGCGCGAGAAGGTCATCCCGTGCGCCTCGGTCACGATCGCCGACCATCGCGACGTCACGAAGATCCGCTCGCACGGCGTGCTGTTCGGCCTCGATGAGACCGGCGAGGTGCCCACGCACTTCACCTTCGGCGCGTGGGGCCGCCTGATCTCGGTGACCCACCACTCGCCCGAGCTCGAGCCGGCGAACTTCGGCGCGCAGGACGCCGCGGCGGCCGGGGCCTGACATGACGACCGCCCCCGCCGAGCTCATCGTCGCAGCCGACGTCATCCGCACCCTGGACGCGACTCACCCGACCGCCGAGGCCTTCGCCGTACGCGACGGGCGCATCGCCGCGATCGGCTCCCGCGCCGAGGTCGACGCCCTGCGCGGCGACGGCACCCGGGTGCTCGAGCTCGGCGGGGCGGCGGTCTACCCCGGCTTCGTCGACGTGCACAACCACCACGCGCTCGCCGGGCGCACGGAGCTGTTCGAACTCACCCTGCCGCCCGCGCTCACTCTGGACGAGATCCTCGACCGGGTGCGCGAGAAGGCGGCCACTCTGCCCGAGGACGCCTGGATCATCGGCGGCGTGGTCGCCTCGACCTTGCTGCCGTCGCTGCAGAGCACGGCCGTGCGGCTCCGGCTGGACGAGGCGGCGGGCGGCCGCCCCGTCGTCATCGCGGAGGACTCCCGGCACAACCGGTGGGCGAGCTCGCGCGCGCTCGAGCTCGCCGGCATCACCCCCGACACGATCCCGGCCGGCGGCGTCACGATCCTCGACCCCGCCGACGGCACCCCGACGGGTGTGCTGCTCGAAGCGGCCGGGATCCCCGTGCAGGAGGCCTACGACCGTTCCGGCGGACTCACCACCGCGCAGCACCGGGCGGCGTCGGCGCACGGCGTGCACCTCGCGAACCGCTACGGGATCACCGCGTTCCAGGACGCGGGCGTCTCCACCGACATCCTCGGCGCCCTCCGCGACCTCGACGCAGACGGCGAGCTCGACGCGTGGGTGGTGTCGTCGCTGCTCGTCAACGACGAGATCTTCGGATTCGACCCGGTCGGATCCCCGCTCATCGCGCGCGGCGAGGAGTTCCGCACCGCGCACCACCGCCCCGACTTCGTGAAGATCTTCCTGGACGGGGTGCCGCCGGCGCGCACCGCCTCGTTCCTGGAGCCCTACGTCGCGGACGCGGTGCACGGCGCGCACTTCCACGGCGAGACCACGATGACCTTCGACGAGCTGCACGGCTGGCTGCGCCAGGTCGCCGAGCGTGGCCTCGGCGCCAAGGTGCACTGCACGGGCGACGGCTCCGCCCGGCTCGTGCTCGACGTCGCCGAGCGGCTGCGCGCCGACGGCTTCACCACGCCGATCCAGATCGCGCACGGGCAGTTCCTCGCGGACAGCGACATCCCGCGCCTCGCCGCGCTCGACGTGGTTGCCGACATCTCGCCGTTCATCTGGTTCCCCGGCATCATCCCGCAGATGCTCACCGAGGTGCTCGGCGAGCGCGCGGAGCATTCCCAGCCGAACCGCGCCCTCATCGACGCCGGAGCCCTCGTGGCCGGCGGATCCGACTGGCCCGTGAGCGAGTCGCCGAACCCGCTCGAGGGCATACAGGGACTCGTCACCCGGGCGGATCCGCTGCGCCGCGCGCCCGGCACGCTCTGGCCCGAGCAGGCGATCACCGCCGAGGAGGCGCTGCAGGTGTTCACCCGCAACGCCGCAGTCGCGATGGGCCTCGGCGCGGAGACCGGATCCCTCGAGGTCGGGAAGTCGGCGGACTTCGTCGTGCTGGACCGCGATGCGATCGCGGGCCCCGCCGACGCCATCATCGACGCCCAGGTGCTCGCGACCTGGTTCGCCGGACGCGAGGTGTACGCGGCGGACTGAGCCCGGCCGCCCGACGAGAGACCACCGTCCGCAGGAGACCCGCGTGCACACGCGGCCCCTCCTGAGGACAGTGGTCTCTCAGTCCGCGGCGAGGGGGTGCCAGTGGCGGTCCTGCAGGTCGGCGACGTCGATCCAGGAGCCGTCTCCGCGCGGCGCAGCGGCCGACTCCCACACGCCGAAGTGCGCAAGCGGCGCAGGCCAGGCATAGCCGGAGACCGGCCGACCCACGACGTTGCGCACCGCGCCGACGAACCGGATGCCGGCATCCGCGCCGACGATCTCCTCCGCGAGTGCGCGGATGGTGCCGGTCCCGTCCTGATCCTCGTCGGGCACGATCCGCATCGGCAGATCGAGCCGGCCTCCGTCCGCCCGGGGAGTGCAGAAGACCAGATCGGCCCGACGCAGCAGCAGCCGCACGACGCACAGGGGCCGCGGCGGCGCGGCGCATCGGATCACCTCGGCGCGGCCGCCGGGCGGCAGCCAGGGTGCGTTCGCCGTGACATGGATGACGGTCTCGGCGCTCACCTCGCGAGCGTAGCGGTGCACGCCTGACTCGGAGATGTACGCGATCTTCGGATCCTTTTCGCGGATCCCTCCGACGCAGGCGTACGACTCCGAGCCTGGCGCCCGGGTTCCGGCAGGGAGCGGCGCGCCGTCAGCGGCGCGGGATGTCCCGCCCGCGCAGGCGCCAGAGCAGCCAGGCGGCGCCGACCGGGATCGTGAAGAACCCGAGCAGGATCCCGCTGTGCCACATCGCGAGCCCCGAGGGCAGCAGCGGATTCACGGCGCCGGGACCCGAGGCCGACCCGCCGACCTGCCAGAGCGCGCCGAGGAGCGAGACCAGCCCGATGACGACGCCGACCGCGAGCGGCAGCAGGATCGCCACCGCCTTCTCCCACCGCCACCAGAACCGGCTCGACGTGACCAGCGCCACCCCGATCACCCATCCGCCGACCGGGAACAGGAAGGTGCCGATGCCGAGCACGAGGGCGCCGACGATCGCGAACCACTTGGTGTCGACCATGGCCGGCTTCACCGGCGGGGCGGGTGCCGGGGACACGACGACGACCGGTGCGGGCGGGGCGGATCCCGTCTCCTCCTTCGCGGCTGCGGCGATCCGCGCCGGATCCCCGAGCTGCGCGATCCGCCGCCGCGTCTCCGCGGCGTCGAGCCCGTCGAGCTCCTCCGCGACGCCGCTGCGCAGCTCGTTCGCGACCCGCCACGGCAGATCCGCGATCGCGGTGTCGAGTCGTCCCAGGTAGTCCTCGCGCAGGCTCTGCGCCTCGGCCTCGGTCATGCTTCCCCCTCTGCGGTCGCCCGCGCCGCCGGCGGGCTCTCTGCGATCAGACCCGCCACGCTGCGCGCGAACGGCGTCCAGGATGTCCGGAACTGCGCCAGCTGCCGCACGCCGTCCTCGGTGAGCTCGTAGTAGCGCCGCACGGGACCCGACTCCGAGGGGCGCTCGAACGTGCGCACCCATCCGCTCTGCCGCAGCCGCGACAGCAGGGGATAGAGCGTGCCGATGCTGGCGATGAGGCCCTCGGCGATCAGCCGCTCCGAGAGCTCCCAGCCGTACATCGGGCCGCGCGCGAGCAGGCCGAGCACGCAGTACTCCACCACGCCCTTGCGCATCTGCGCCCCGACGTCCGCTGTCATGCCTGACAAGCTATCTTGCATCGCAAGATGATGCAAGACTCACGGAGCGCCGGTCGCAGGCCGAGTGCGCCCCGAGTGCGGGCCGAATGCGGGCCGTCTCACCTCGCGGCGCGGCCGCGGGCCGTCTCACCCGGCGGCGCGGGCGGCGTCCGCTCCGGCCACCGGCAGCGGGAGAGCATCGGTCGCGTTCTCGGCGAAGGCGCGCTTCATCAGCGGGCGCAACGGCCGGGAGAGCATCACGCGGGTCGTGAGCCGGCCCAGCACCGCTCCCGCGCGCGACGCCGGGACCGCGCGCTCGAGACTGCCGAACGGGATCTTCTTGCCGTCGGCGATGAAGGGCTCGATCCGCCGCGCGTAGCGGGCGAGCGCCGCGGGCACGTCCTCCGTGCACGCATCCGCGAGCTCACCGGCGAGCACGTACGCCCCCACGAGCGCCATCGCGGTACCCATGCCGCTGAGCGGGGTTCCGCAGTATCCGGCGTCGCCCACGAGCGCGACGCGGCCGTTCGCGACGTCCGGCACGTCGACCCGCGCGAGCTCGTCGAAGTAGAAGTCCTCCGCGCCCCCCATCGCCGCGAGCACGGCGGGCGCCTGCCACCCGGCGCCCTCGATGAGCCGGCGGATCAGGGCCTCCTGCGCGGCGCGATCGCCGCGCAGCGCCGCATCGTGACCGACGCGCAGCGTGAGCATCGCCTTCGACGTCGCCGGATCCCGGTCGGGGCGGATCCCGAGCATCGCGCCCGGCACGATCCGCATCGAGAACCAGCCGTCCTCGATGCCGGCCGGAGTGGGCATCGTGAAGAACGCCGCGTAGCCGCCGAGCCGCGTGGCGAACCCCTCCTCCGGCCCGAAGGCCAGCCGCCGCGTCGCCGAGTGCACCCCGTCGGCGCCGAGCACCGCATCGAAGCGCTCCGGCCCTCCCGACCCGAAACGCACCTCGACACCGGCATCGTCCTGCGCGAGCGCCTCGATCCGGTCGCCGTAGCGCAGCGAGAGGAGCCCCGGAGACGCTGCGGCGGCCTCGGCGAGCGCATCCAGGAGCACCTGGTTCAGATCTCCGCGGGCGATCTCGACGTCGGCGACCGCGCCGCGCCCGTCGAAGAGCTCGACCGGCATGCGTCCGTACGAGCGCCCGCGTCCGTCGACGTAGACCATCCCCTTTTCGTGCAGCCGGCGGGCGCTGATGCCGGGCATGAGCCCCATGCGCTCCGCAGCCTCGCGGCTCGCGCCGCGCAGATCGACGGCCTGGCCACCCGGGCGCGGCCCGGGCGCGCGCTCGACGACCGTCGTGCTGATCCCGCTGCGGACGAGCTGCAGGGCCGTGGCGATCCCGGCGATACCGGCGCCGGAGATGAGGACGTGGGGTGCGGACATGGCGTTCTCCTCGGTGCGAGTGATTTAGACGTTTGTCTAAGACGTATGTCTACACGGGTCTGAGACGCGTGTCTAGTACCAGCGTCTAAATCCTGCCTAGGATGGCGGCATGGGAAATCGTGAGGATCTGCTCGCCGGAGCCCGCCGCGTCATCGTCGAGCGGGGCGTCGCGAACGCCACCGCCCGCGACATCGCCCAGGCCGCGGGGGTGAGCCTCGCGGCGATCGGGTATCACTTCGGCTCGAAGGATCAGCTCGTCACCGAGGCGCTCCTGGACACGCTGGGCACCGGGATCGGGGACGGCATGGAGGCCGCCATCGTCGAGGCGAAGGACCTCCCCCGCCTCGCCGGTTTCGCCGCCCTGTGGAACCGCATGCCCGACGTGTTCGCGGCCAACCGCGAGACCCTGCTGGCCAGCATGGAGAACGCCGTGCGCATGATGCGGGACCCGGCCGCGCTGACCCGCATGCAGGCCGCCGTCGAGGAGGGGTACCGGGGCGTCGCCGAAGGCCTCGTCGCGGCCTACCCCGACCTCACGCCCGAGCAGGCACTGGCGCTCGGGCAGCTGGAGTTCGTGCTCTCCCAGGGCCTCGGGATCCTCTGGCTGCTGAGCCCCGAGGGACGGATCCCGGACGGCGACACGCTCGCGTCGGCGGTCGCCCTCCTGCACGACGGGGCCGGCGCGGACTGACTCGCGGCGGTCCTGCGCCCGCCGCCCGGTCCTACACTGGATCGGGAAGCCGGACCCGGGCCGGCCGCGCCCGCGTCACGGGAAGGGTGGGGCATGCCGATCACCACGACCGTGCTCTCCACCGCCGCGCGGCATCCTGCGCAGCCCGCCATCGTGGGCGCCGACGGCGTCCTCGACTACGCCGGCCTCGTCGAGGACTCGCGTCGCGTGTTCGCCGTCGTGGACGCGGCGCATCGCGCCCAGGCCGCCCCTCCGGCGCCCGCCCCGGAGACCGCGGGCATCCCGATCACGGCGGTCAGCGTCGCGAGCGCGTTCCACGCCGCCCGGATCGTCGCGGGGCTCGCCGGATACCGCGCGGTGTCCGCGACGATCGACCCGCAATGGCCGCTTGCGCACCGCGTGCACGTCGTGACCGCCGCGGGGATCGGGCTCGTGATCAGCGACGACGCCGCCTTCGCGTCGGCCCTCGGCGACGCCGGATGGAGCGGCACGGTGCTCACGCTCGCCGAGTTCCTTGACCGCGAGCAGGCGGCGATCCCTGCGGATCCCCCGACGGCCCGCGACGGCGACGAGGCGTTCCTGCTGCTGTTCTCCTCGGGCACCACGAGCGACCCGAAGGCGTTCCTGAAGACCCGGCGCCAGTACCGCGAGAACGTCGCCGTCTCGAGCGCGCACCTCGAGCCGCGCCCCGGCGTCGAGACGCTCGCACCTGGACCCCTGTCGTACAGTCTCACGCTGTACGCGCTCATCGAATGCCTCGCGACCGGCGGCGGCGCCCACCTCGCCGACGCGTTCGACGCCGCACGCCTGGCGCACCGCGTCGCGACCGAGGGGATCACCCGGATCGTCGCCGTGCCGGCCGTGGTGCAGGTGCTCATCGATGCGGCCCGCCGCGACCCGCACGCGTTCGCCGGGCTGGACCTCGTCGTGACCGGCGGGGCGAACCTCCCCGCGGCGCTGCGCGACGGCCTCGCCGCCGCGCTGCCGCACGTGCGCCTGATCAGCTACTACGGCGCCGCCGAGATCGGCTTCATCGGCGACAGCCGGGGAGGCGACGGCACGCTGCTGGACGTGTACGAGGAGGTGGCGGCCGAGATCCGCGACGATTCCGGACAGCCCGTGCCCGACGGTGAGCTCGGCACGCTGTGGATCCGCGCCGCCGCCTGCTCGGACGGCTACCTCGCCGCCACGACGGACGCCGTGCTGCGCGGCCCCGACGGCTGGGCGACGGTGCACGACATGGGCCGGATGACGGAGGGGCGGCTGCAACTGGCCGGACGCGCGGGCGACATCGTCGCCACCGGCGGTCACAAGGTCTCGCTGCCCGAGATCGAGCGCGCCTTCGACGGCATGCCGGGGCTCGGCGCGGTGTGCGCGATCGCGCTTCCCGATCCGCGCCTCGGCGCCGTCGTGGCGCTCGTGGTCGAGGGCGCGTCTACCCCGTCGAAGGCAGACCTGCAGGCCTGGGCGCGCGACCGCCTGGCCCCGCAGTTCGTGCCGCGTCGCTGGTACCGGCTCGATCGGATCCCCCGCACCGCGGGCGGCAAGATCCGCCGCCCCGAGACCACCGCGCTCATCGAGCGCGGCGAAGGGGTCCGGCTGTGACGGCCGGCCGGCGCGTCGTCGTCACCGGCCTCGGCGCCCTCACGCCGAGCGGGCTCGACGTGCCCTCGCTCTGGGAGGCGGTCGTCGCGGGCCGCAGTGCGATCACGGCGCTCGACGCCCCGGAGTTCGAGGGCCTGGCCGTGCGGATCGGGGGCGCCGTGCGCGGCTTCGATGCGACCGGCCTCGTGGAGCCGCCGCTGAGCCGCCGCCTCAGCCCCGCCCAGCTCTGGGCGATCGCCGCCGCGGATCAGGCCCTCGCCCAGGCCGGTGTCGACACCGCCGCCCTGCGCGCCGGTGCTCCGCTCCCCTGGGACGCGACCCGCACCGCCGTCCTCGCCGCGACGGGATCCGGTCCCATCGACCAGATGCAGGCCGCCACCCGCGCGATCGACGCGCGCGGCCCGCGCGGCGTGCCCCTGAGCCTGGTCGTTCACGGCGCTCCCGACGCAGCGGCCGCCCTGCTCAGCGAGCGCTACGGCGCGCGCGGCACGGCGCACGGGGTGACGGCGACCTGCGCGTCCAGCGCGATCGCCCTCGGCGACGCGCTGCGCCGCATCCGCCACGGCTATGCCGACGCCGTGCTCGTGGTCGGCATGGAGGACTGCCTGAACCCGGTCAACCTCGCCGCGAACGCGAACCTGCGCGCGCTCGCGAGCGGCTATGAGGCGGATCCGGCCGCGGCCAGCCGTCCGTTCGACCGCGGGCGCCGCGGCTTCGTGATGGCCCAGGGCGCCGCCGCGCTGCTGCTCGAGGCCGAGGACTCGGCCCTCGCCCGGCGCGCCGAGCCCCTCGCCGTTCTCTCCGGGTTCGGCGAGTCGAGCGACGCGCACCACCCCACGGCCCCGCATCCGCAGGGCCGCGGAGCCGCGGCGGCCGTCGCCGCGGCTCTCGCCGACGCCGGACTGGATCCGCATGCCGCGGACGGCATAGACCACGTCAACGCGCACGGCACCGGCACTCCGGTCGGCGACGCGGCCGAGCTCGCGGGGCTCCACGCCGTCTTCGGCGACCGCGCGCGGCGGATCCCGATCACGGCGACGAAGTCGAGCACGGGGCACCTGCTCGGCGCGTCCGGGGCCGTCGAGGCGGTCCTCGCGATCCAGTCGCTGCGGACCGGCCTGATCCCGCCCACGATCAACCTCGACGACCCCGAGTTCGCGGACTGGGACATCGTCCGCGAGGCCCGTTCCGTCGCGCTGCGCCGGGTGCTGTCGCCGTCGTTCGGCTTCGGCGGCCACAACGGCGCCCTCATCTTCGAACACCTGGAGGCACGATGACTGACCGTCTCACCCGCCACGCCGAGCTCGCCGAGCGGTATCTCCCGGACGATCTCCTGGAGCGGTTCCGCGAGCGCGCGGCGGTGTACGACCGCGAGAACCGGTTCTTCGACGAGGACTTCGCCGAGCTCGCCGATCGCGGCTATCTGCTGCTGTTCGTGCCCGAGGAGCACGGAGGGCCCGGACTGAGCCTCGACGAGGTCTCCCACCTGCAGCAGCGCCTTGCGACCGCGGCCCCCGCGACCGCGCTCGCGGTGAACATGCATCTCATGTGCACCGGCGTCGCGAAGGCCCTGGCCGACCGCGGCGACCACTCCCTCGACGTCGTGTTCACCGAGGCGATGGCGGGCGAGGTCTTCGCGTTCGGGATCAGCGAGCCGTCCAACGACTGGGTCATGCAGGACTCGAAGACCGTCGCGGTCCCGCAGCCCGACGGCGGCTACACACTCACCGGCGTCAAGATCTTCACCTCGCTCTCCCCCGTCTGGACGCGCCTGATCACGCACGGCAGGGACGACACGGATCCGGAGGAGCCGATGCTCGTCTACGGCTTCCTCGAGCGCGACGCCGACGGGATCGCCGTGTCGGACCAGTGGGATGTGATGGGCATGCGCGCCTCGCAGAGCCGGGCCACGATCCTCACCGACGTGCGCATGGAACCGGAGCGGGTGAACCGCCGCATCGCCGTCGGCCGTGTGCCGGATCTGCTCACGTTCGCGATCACGAGCAACTTCCAGCTGCTGATCGGATCCGTCTATGCGGGCGTCGCGCGCCGCGCGCTCGATCTGGGAGCGGCGGGCCTGAAGAAGCGCCGGTCGGCCAAGGCGGGCGCGACCCACGCCGAGGTGCCCGAGTCGCGCACCCGGCTCGCCGACGCCCACCTCGAGTACCTGGCGGTCCCCGCGCAGCTGGAGGCGTACTGCCGCGACTTCGACGAGCGCGTCGATCACGGCGCGCGCTGGCCGCTGCTGCTCGTGAGCGCACGCCTGAACGCCTCGACCGCCGCCCGTCGCACGGCGGAGGCCGCCCTGATGTGCACGGGCGGGGCCGGCTTCGACAACGGCCACGAGCTGAGCCGGCTGTACCGCGACGCGACGGCGGGGCTGTTCCATCCGCCGAGCGCCGACGCCGCCCGCCCGATGTACGCCGCCGCCCTGCTGGACGACTGACCCCCGCGCGCGCTTGCGCGCCCTCCTCCGTCGAGGCCCCCTCGCAGCATCCGGGCCCCCTCGCAGAGACGTCTGTGCGAGGGGGCCCGGGTTCTCCGAGGGGGCGTCGACGGTTCAGGCAACCGCCTCCGGCGCATCCGGCGCTTCGGCGGCCGCGGGCCGGCGCACGCACAGGGCGAGTGCGATGACGACGAACGAGAGGATCGCTCCGGCGAGGAACGCGAGGTGCGAGCCGTGCGCGGCGGCGGCCGGCGAGGGCAGCTCGGGGTTCGCCGCCCCCGTGGTAGCGACGCCGGTGGCGTAGAGGGCCACGAAGATCGCGGTGCCGGCCGCGCCGGCGACCTGCTGCAGCGTCGCGATCGTGGCGCTGCCGTGGGAGTACAGGTGCGGAGCGAGAGAGCCGAGCGAGGAGCTGAACGCCGGGGTGAACAGGAAGGCGAGCGAGAGCATCAGGACGATGTGCGCGCCGAGCAGAATCACCCAGGACGAGTGCTCGCCGAGACCCAGCGCGAGGGTCCACAGCGACGCGGCCAGCCCGAGCGACCCCGGGATCACGAGCGGACGCGGCCCGAACCGGTCGTAGAGCCGCCCGACGGAGGGCCCCGCGAGCCCCATCAGCAGTCCTCCGGGGAGCAGGATCGCGCCCACCCACAGCGGATCGAGACCGAGCGTGTAGCGCGCGAACTGGGGCAGCACGATGAAGGCGCCGAACAGCGAGACCATGCCGACCGTCATCATCGCCACCGCGACGGCGAAGTCCCGCGAGCGGAAGGTCCGCAGATCCAGGAGGGCCGCATCGGTGCGCTGCAGGACGGCCTGCCGCCAGCCGAAGAGGCCGAGCGTCAGGAGCCCGACCACGATCGGGATCCACGGCTGCAGCGCCGCCTGGCCGACCGCCGCCGCGCCGATCTGGCTGAGACCGAACACCAGGGCCGAGAAGGCGAGCGCAGCGAGCACCACCGAGAGCACGTCCAGCGGGACGGCGCGGGTCTCCGACACGTTCGGGATCCGACGGATCCCGATGGCGAGCATCGCGAGCGCGATCGGCAGCATCACCCAGAACAGCCCCTGCCACGGCAGCACCTGGATGAGGGCGCCGGAGACGATGGGGCCGACGGCCGGAGCCACCGACATGACGATCGAGACGCGCCCCATCACCCGGCCGCGCTCGTGGGCGGGAACGATCGTCATCACGGTCGCCATCATGAGGGGCATCATCACCGCCGTGCCCGTGGCCTGGACGACCCGTCCGACGACGAGCATCTCGAAGACCGGCGACAGGGCGGCGATCACCGTGCCGACGACGAAGCTCGACATCGCGAGAGCGAACACGGTACGGGTGCGCAGGCGCTGCATCAGCCATCCGGTGGTCGGGATGACGACGGCCATGGTCAAGGCGAACGCCGTGGTGAGCCACTGCCCGCGCGTCGCATCGATGTGCAGGGACTCCTGGATGCGAGGCAGCGCGACGGCCATCATCGTCTCGTTCAGGAACACGACGAACACGGCGGCGAGGAGCAGCCGCAGCGCGGTGCGGTTGCGCGCCTCCCGGGCGGAGCCGGCATCCGACGAGGCGTCGACCTCGGGCGGGGCGATGGTGGCGGTCATGTCCTTCTCCTTCTCCTGGGGAGCCCGAATCCGGGTTACTGCAAAAAATAAAGCACACTACAAATAATGAAGTCAAGTGGTAATCTGAGATCCATGACGAATCAGCACTACGGCCAGTTCTGCGGCCTGGCCCGCGCGGCGGAGATCGTGGGGCAGCGCTGGACGCTGCTGATCCTGCGCGACCTCAGCGTGGGGCCGCGACGCTACTCGGATCTCGCCGCCGGCCTCCCGGGCATCCCCACCAACACCCTGGCGACCCGGCTCAAAGAGCTCGAGGACGAGGGCATCGTCGAGCGGGCGGCCCCGGTCGGCTCGGAGCGCTCCGTCGTCTACGGCCTCACGCCGCGCGGCCAGGAGCTCGGACCGGCCCTGGAGGCGCTGTCGCGCTGGGGCGCGGGCGGGATGCGCCTGCCCCGTGAGGGGGAGATCGTGACGACGGCGTCGATCACCGCGGCGCTCCGGGTGGCGGCGGGTGACACGGTCGTGCCCGCGGACTGGGACACGACGTACAACGTGCGGGTCGGCGAGGTGGAGTCGCACGTCGTGATGCGCGGCGGCGCCATTACCGCCGACCCCGGGTTCGTCGAGCACGCCGACCTCGAAATCACCGCAGGGCCGGGGATCCGCGATGTGCTCGCCGGGACACTGAGCGCACAAGACGCGGTCGCCACCGGCGCGGTCGAGCTCGCAGGCGACCCCGCGCTCTTCGAGCGTTTCGCCGAGACCCTGCGCGTCCCCTACAGCGCGAACCTCCTCGCACCGTCCTGACTCCGGGCGCGGATGCGGCCTTGCCTGCCGACGAAGACCCCGCGCACCTCAGTCCACGAGGTCGCGCATCTCCTGCTCGATCGCGCGGAGCACCGTCGCGTCCTCGGGCGACGACTCCCCCGGCACGTAGCGCAGGGAGAGGATCCGGCCGCCACTGAAGCGGAAGGAGCGGTGCCGCTCGTAGATCTCCCAGTCCACCGGGCCGCCGTAGTCGTAGCCCACGCTGATGCCGGTGAACGGGGCCATGCCGACGAGCATCGGCACGTCGTCGAGGCTGATGCGCTCCACGCCGTCCACATCGAGCGCGAGGCTCCAGCGCAGACCGAGGTCGGCCCGCACCCGCAGGACGATGCGGTGACGGCCGGGACCCGGGGCGGTCGTGCGCACGCGGCGCATCGCGCCGTAAGCGTTGTAGGAGAGCAGCAGCTCGTCGCCGTCCAGGGCGAGGAGGTACCCGCCGCCCTGATCGCCGTGCGCGAGCAGGACGCCCTCGGCGCCGGGGCCGAGGTCGAGCTCGGCGTGCACCTCGAAGGAGCGGAGCACCGTGAGCCGCGCCGAGCGGAACCGCTCGAGCGGCGGACGGAACGGCACGAGCTCGACCGGCTCCGAGAGCGGGGCCTCGGTCCCGGGGCGCACCGCGTGCAGGGTGCCGTCGTCGTCCAGCGGGAACACGGTGTTGCGCCAGGCCTCCTCGCGCCAGCGCTCCGCGAGCGCCCGCACCTTCGAGGGCTCCGTCGCCGCACGATCGCGCGTCTCGGTCGGGTCGCTCGGCAGGTGGTAGAGCTCCCACGTGCCCCCGGCGGCGCCCTGGGCGCGCGTCGGCGGGATCGGCGAGACCGCCTTCCACTCCCCCTCGACCAGCGCCCGCCGGCCGACGCACTCGAAGTACTGCTGCTCGCGCCCCGGCGCGGCCGGATCCGCGAGTATTCCGGCGATGCTGTCGCCGTCGACCTCGGGGGCCTCCGCGCCGTTCCATCGCTCCGGACGCGCGACGCCCGCGAGCTCGAGCAGCGTCGGGGCGAGATCGGAGACGAAGACGAACTGGTCCCTGAGTCCGGGCGAGGCCGCGCCGGCGGGCCAGGAGATCACGAGCGGGGCATGCACGCCGCCCTCGTAGGTGCTCGACTTGAACGACCGGAACGGGGTGTTCGACACCCGGGCCCAGCCCGTCGGGTACTGCCCGTAGAGCCGGGGCCCGCCGATCTCGGAGAGCTCGCGGGGCACGTCGTTCACCCACCCCTCGGGCACCGCCCCGTGCAGCCCGAACTGGGAGAAGTAGCTGCGCGTGCCGGTCGGGCCGCCCTCGGCCGTCCCCCCGTTGTCGCTCGCGATCACGATGATCGTGTTCTCGCGCTCGCCCAGCTCGTCGAGCCGGGCGAGCAGGCGCCCGACGCTCTGATCGATCTCGTCGACGGCGGCGGCGTAGACCTCCATGTGGCGGGCGAAGAGCGCCCGCTCGTCGGGGCCGAGGTCGTCCCAGTGCGGGATCCGGTCGCCGTCCGCGAGCGGATCCCCGGGCAGCTCGGCATGCGCGGGCACGATGCCGCGGGCGCGCTGACGCGCGAAGCGCTCCTCCCGCACGGCATTCCAGCCGCGCTCGTAGTGGCCGCGATAGCGCTCGATGTCCTCCTCCTTGGCCTGGATCGGCCCGTGCACCGAGGTGTGCGCGTAGTAGAGGAAGAAGGGCTTGCGGCGCTCGTTCACGCGGAGCTCGTCGATCATCCCGATCGCGCGATCGGTCAGCTCGTCGGTGAGGAAGAAGCCCTCCGGGAACTCGGCGACGTCGACCACCGAGTTGTCCTGGACGAGCCGGTGCGGGTGATGCAGCGAGGTGAAGCCGTCCATCGACCCGAAGTAGCGGTCGAAGCCGCGCTGCAGCGGCCACGACGACCGGTCCGCGCCGTCGTGCAGCCGCGACTCGACCGTCAGGTGCCACTTGCCGACCATGAAGGTCGCGTAGCCGCCGGCGCGCAGCGACTCCGCGAGCGTCGGCGCATCCGCCGGCAGCTCGCAGGCGAACCCGGGGTAGCCGGGATCGATGTGTGCGACGAAGCCGAACCCGGCCCGGTGCGGGTTCAGTCCGGTGAGCAGCGCAGCCCGGGCCGGGGAGCACATGGGCGCCGTGCGGTAGTTCGTGAACAACCAGCCGTCGGCGGCCAGGCCGTCGATGACGGGCGTCCGGATCTCGCCGCCGAACGGCCCGAGGTCGCTGAAGCCGAGGTCGTCGACGAGCATGACGACGATGTTCGGCGCCCCCTCGGGCGCGGTCGGCCGCGCCCGCCAGGCGGGATCCGATTCGGAGGTGAACTCGCCGATCCGCCCGGGGAAGCCCTCGTAGCCGCGAGCAGCGCGGTCCATTCAGCCCGCCTTCCGGATGAGGCCGAAGATGCGGGTGCGGAGCTCGGCGAACTCCGCCGTCGCCCGCGTCTCCAGCTGGTCGCGAGGACCGCCGAAGTCGATCTCGATGATCTCGGTCACCCGGGCGGGCCGCTCGCCGAGCACGATGACCCGATCCGAGAGGTACACGGCCTCGTCGATGTCGTGGGTCACGACGAGGATCGTCATGCCGAACTGCTCGCGGATCCGCAGACACAGATCCTCGAGCTCGAACCGGGTCTGCGCGTCGACGGAGGCGAAGGGCTCGTCCATCACGAGCACCTCGGGACGGTAGGCGATCGCGCGGGCGATCGCGACGCGCTGCTGCATGCCGCCGGAGAGCTGCCACGGGTACTTCGCGCCCGCGCCGGCGAGCCCGACCGCGGCGAGCGCCGACGTGATGCGCTCCTCCCGTTCCGCGGCGCTCAGCCGGAGGTGGCGGAGGGGCAGTCGCACGTTCTTCTCGACCGTGAGCCACGGCATGAGCGAGCGCGTGTACTCCTGGAAGACGAGGGCCATCTCCTCGGGCGGCCCGTCGATCTCCTTCCCGTCGATGCGGGCGGATCCGGCCGTGATCGGCTGCAGGCCGGTGAGGCACTTCAGCAGCGTGGTCTTGCCGATGCCGGACGGCCCGACGATGCAGGCCACCTCGCCGGCCTGCACGTCGAAGGTGAGGTCGGCGATGACCGGCACGTCACCGCTCTTGGTGCGATAGGTCTTGGCGAGGCCCTGGACGCTGAGCCGGGGGCTGGTGGTGAGGCTCATTCGCTCTTCTCCAGTTGTTGTGAGGCGATGTACCAGCGCAGGACGGCGCGGCGGAACAGGACGAACAGGGCGGTGGACAGGTAGCCGAGCACGCCGAGCACGATGATGCCCGCCCACATGTCGGCGATCGCGAAGGACTGCTGCGCGAGCAGGGTCGCGGCCCCCAGGCCCGCGGAGGATCCGAGCATCTCGCTCGCGATCATCACGACGAACGCGGTGATGAGGCTCACCTGCATGCCGGAGAGGATCCGCGGGCTCGCGGCCGGCAGAGTCACCTGGAACAGCCGCTCCGCACGGGTGAGTCGGTAGACGCGCCCCACCATCTGCAGCGTGGGCTCACCTGCGCGCACCCCGTCGATCGTCGAGATGAGGATCGGGAAGAGCGCCGCGAGCGAGATCGAGAGGATGCGCGTGCCGTTGCCGAAGCCGATGAGCGAGACGAAGATCGGCACGAGCGCGACCGGCGGGATCGCCCGGAAGAAGTGGATCGTCGGCTCGACGAACCAGCTGAGCGGGGCGATGAGCCCGAGCGCGCACCCCAGCAGCACGCCGACGACCGTCGCGATGAGGAACGACACGACGAGGTTCAGCACCGAGATGCCGATGTCGCCGAGGAACGCGGGCGTTCCGATGAGTTCGCCGAGCCGGGTGAGGATCGCGGACAGCGGCGGGAAGAACGTGTTCGTGGATCCCGCCGAGGCGATCCACCACAGCGCGATGAGGACCACGGGGACCGCGATCTCGACGAGGATCAGCAGCCAGCGCGGAGCGGAACTCAGCCGGCGCCCGCGCCGGAGCCGCGCGCTGGTCTGCACGGACGTGGTGAGGGTCATGCGTGTTCCGCCTTCCGGTACTGCGGGTGCCAGTGCAGGAGCCGGCGCTCGCCCCACTGGCTGAGCCCCTGGATGAGCAGGCCGAGCACGCCGAGGATCAGCACGTAGCCGAACAGCTCGGGCTGGTTGCCGGAGATCTGCGACATGAGCAGGCTCTGGCCGAGCCCCGGTCCTCCTCCGAGGAGGCCCGCGACGACGGCGATGACGAGCGAGGTGGGCGCCGCGACCCGGAGCGCGGTGCCGATGTACGGCAGCGCGCTCGGGATCACGATCCGGGTGAGGATCTCGCCCCGGCTCATCCCGTAGGACGCCCCCGTCGCGCGGGCCACCGGGTCGGTGTCGAAGACGCCCGCGGAGGACTGCACGGCGATGGCGATGAAGGAGCCGAAGAAGACGAGGAAGGTCCCCATCCCCGACGTGGGGCCGAGCACGAGCACCACGACCGGGAGGATCACGATGGGGGGGATCGGCTTGAGGAACTCCAGCGGCACCCTGGTCGCGTGCATCGCGAGCGGAGAGGATCCGATCGCGATGCCCAGCAGCACGCCGACGATCGCGGCGGCGATGAGCCCGGTGAGGGCCATGACCAGGGTGTCCGCCGTCGCCTGCCAGAGCTGCGGCGTGCCCAGCAGCCGGCCCGCCGCGCCCAGCGCCTCGAGGGCGGAGGGCAGCGGCGCACCGGCGAGCGGGCCGACCGTCGCGGCCAGCTGCCACACCACGAGTGCGGTCAGGGCGCCGGCCGCGCCGAGCAGCGCAGGGAGGATGCGGGAGCGGGTCACGGTCGTCACTTCGTGAGGATGACGCCCGTGAGGTCGACCGGCTTCTTCAGGAACCCGAGATCCACCATCTTGTCGTTCGGGCGCTGCAGATCCTGCTCGGTCACCGTGGCGGGCCAGACCGGAACCTTGACCTCGTCGACCGAGAGCGTCGACTTCGTGTAGGCGAGGCCGGCCTTGATGGCCTCCTCGGGATGCGCGGTCGCGTACTCGTTGGACTTCGCGATCGCGCGCTGGAAGGCGCTGACGACGTCCTTCTTCGAGGTCACGGTCGCGTCGCCCGCCGTCCACAGCCCAGTCGCACCGGTCTCGAAGAAGCCGATCGACGGCGCGGCGAGCTGGGGGTTGCCCGCCGAGAGCGCCTGCGCGGTGAAGGGGCTGACCAGCCCCGCCGCGTCGACGTTGCCGCTCTTCAGGGCGGCGACGGCCGAGGTGAAGTCGAGCACGACCCATTTGACGCCCGTCGCCGGGTCGATGCCGTTCTTCTTGAGCTGCTCCGCGATGACCACCTCGAGCTGGGCCTTGCGGGCCGGGATCGCGATCGTCTTGCCCGCCAGTTCCTTCACCGAGGTGATGCCGCTGGACGCGCTCGCGAACAGGCCGGTGTCGTCGAACGCCGCGGGGTCGGAGGCGCTCGTCGCCGCATCCGGGTAGCCGTCGGCGGGGGCGACGACCTTCATCTTCACCCCCTGGCTGAGAGCGTTGAGCAGCGGGATGCTGGGCGAGTACGCGATGTCGACCTGGCCGCTCTGGGCGGCGGCGAGGCCGGCGGGCGGGTTCGCGACGATCGAGGTCTCGATCTTGAGCCCTTCATCGGCGAAGAACCCCTTCGCCATCCCGGTCAGCAGGCTGCCGTCGGAGGTGAGCCCGATCGTGGCGACCTTGACCGTGGTGAGATCGCCCTTCTTCCCCGGTTCGGCGCTGCCGGAAGAGGACGAGCAGCCGGCGAGGGCGGCGGCCGCGCCGACGGCGACGACCGCGGCGGCGACACGGAGTGCGCGCGTGATGTGCATGTGTGCTTCCTGTCAGAACGAGGGATGGGATCTCGGAGCGGAGGCGTCGCTGCGGTGCGACTTCATCGTCTTTAATCACCACTTGGTCACTTAAATATCCAGCAAGGCGTTAGAGTTGTCAAGATGTTTCGGAATCTTACGTGTCCACGTGGACACGAAAGATCGCCCGGCGCCCCGGCGCCGCGCCCCTAGGATCATCAGGATCGGAGGAGGACTGACGTGCCCAAGATCGTTGACCACGACGAACGGCGGGACCACATCGCGGATGCGGCCACGAAGGTGATCGCCCGAGAGGGCTTCGAGCGCGTCACGATGCGCCAGATCGCCGCCGAAGCCGGCTACACGCACGGAGCGATCGCGCGCTACTTCCCGACCAAGGAGAGCCTGCTCACCGCGTCCTTCGTCCGCCTCCACGTGCAGGCCAACGGACGGATCCTCACCGAGGTCGCGGGCAAGCGCGGCCTCGACGCCCTCGAGCAGATGTGCCGCGAGATCCTCCCGTTCGGAGACCTCGGCCCCAAATACGCCCGCGTCGTGATCGCCTTCTGGGACCACGCCTCGCAGGACACCCGGGTCACCCAGATCCACCGCGAGAACAACCAGCGCTGGCGGGACCAGTTCCGCCGCTTCCTCGTCGAGGCGCGGGAGGACGGCGAGCTCGCCGCGCACATCGACATCGACACGGCGGTCGGCGAGGTCGCCTCGCGCAACGCCGGCTGGCAGATGGTGTCGGTGCTGCTGCCCGAGGTCGCAGGCGACGAGCGCATCGAGGCGGGGCTGCAGGCCCTGCTCGCGGAGCTGCGGGGCCGGACCCCGGACGGGCCCGGCCCCGCCGACTCCTAGTCCGCGTCCTCGAGCAGGAACCGCGCACCGCGCTCGCCGATCACGGCGGCGGGGGCGTTCGTGTTGCCCGTGGTGATCGTCGGCATGACCGAGGCGTCGATCACGCGGAGCCCGGCGACGCCGTTCACCCGCAGGCGCGGATCCACGACGGCGTCCGGATCCGTGCCCATCCGGCAGGTGCCGACCTGGTGGTGGTACGTGATCGCGGTGCGGCGCACCCAGTCCTCGACATCGGCATCCGTCACCTCCGCGCCGGGGTAGGCCTCGGTCGCGCCCCACTCCCCCGCGAGCGCGGGCCGGGCGCCGATCCGGCGCGCCTGGCGCACGGAGGCGGCGAGTGCCGCCACGTCGCGGTCGTCTTCCAGGGCCGCGAGGTCGATGAGGAGCGGATCCTCGGCGCCGGGGCCGGACAGGCGCAGCGCGCCTCGACTGTGCGGCGTCACGAGGCCCGCCATGAGCGTGAAGCCGTCGCCCGGCCCGTGCGCGCCGGGACGCGGCTCGAGCTCGCCCCACATCGGCACCGAGAAGTGGATCGGCTGGGTGTCGGGCTCGGCGAGGCCGTCGCGCGAGCGCCAGAACAGGTGCGTCTGCGTGACGGACACCCCCGGCTGCGGTGCACCGACGGGCTGCGCGGTCGTGAAGATCACCGGGGACAGCAGATGGTCGTGCAGGTTCGCGCCGACCGCGGGGACGTCCCGGAGCACCTCGATCCCCAGCGCCTCGAGGTCCTCGCGCGGGCCGATGCCGCTGCGCAGCAGGATCGCGGGGCTGCCCAGCGCACCGGCGGCGAGGATCACCTCGTCCGCACGGAGCTCGGATCCATCGCTCAGCCGCACGCCCACGGCCGCGCCGTCCTCGACGATCACGGACTGCACCTCGGCATCCGTGACGATCCGCAGGTTCGCCGCATCCTCGACCGGGCGCACATACGCCATCCACGTGTTGACACGACGTCCGTCGCGCATCGTGACCTGCTCCTGGGAGACGCCGTCGAGCGTGCCGCCGTTGTAGTCGGGGTTGTGCTCCAGCCCCTCCTCGACGGCCGCGTCGATGATCGACTGCTGGATCGGGACGAGCGCGTAGTCGTCGGTCACCGGGAGCAGGTCGTTCTCGATCGCGTCGTAGACCGGTTCGACCTCGGCCCAGCCCCAGCCGGTGGCGCCGGAGCGCTCCCAGCCGTCGAAGTCGGAGCCGGCGCAGCGCACCCAGATCATCGCATTCAGCGCGTGGGATCCGCCGGTCACCTTCCCGCGCGGCAGGTGCAGCCGGCGGCCGGCCGCGTGCTCCTGCGGCACCGTGAAGTAGTCCCAGTCCTCGGCGGCGTGCCAGAGCTCGCCCGCACGGGAGGGGTCGTGGATCGCGGGGTTGGTGTCGTAGCCGCCGGCCTCGATGAGCGTCACGTCGTACCCGGCGTCGACGAGACGCCGGGTGACGATGCTCCCCGAGGTGCCGGCTCCGACGACGATCGCGGAGCGGGCCATGGCTCAGGCCTTCCGGCCGGGTCCGGAGACGACCTGGGGCACGGCGACGGACTTGAGGCCCGCCACGCCGAACTCGAGCCCGTAGCCCGAGCTCTTCACGCCTCCGAACGGCACCATCGGGTGCAGCCCGCCGTGCGAGTTGATCCATACGGTGCCGGACTGCATGCGGGTCGCGGCCTCGCGTGCCGCCTCGGGGTCGCTCGACCACACCGAGGCGCCGAGGCCCACGTCGACCGCGTTGGCGAGCGCGAACGCCTCGTCCACGTCGGAGTAGCGGATGATCGGCAGCGCCGGCCCGAACTGCTCCTCCTGAACGAGCGCGGCGTCGTTGTCGATGTCGGCCACGATCGTCGGCCGGTAGAACAGCTCGCCGAGCTCGGGGGCGGCCTCGCCGCCGGTCACGACGCGGGCGCCCCGGGCCTTCGCGTCCTCGACGAGGCGCGAGACGATGTCGAACTGCTGCTTGTTCTGCAGCGGGCCGAGGACGTTGTTCTCATCCAGCCCGTTGCCGATCGGCACGTTCGCGGCGATGCCGGCGAGCGCATCCACGACCTGGTCGTAGAGCGAGTCGTGCACGTAGAGCCGCTTCATCGCCGCGCAGGTCTGCCCCGTGTTGATGAACGCGCCCCAGAACAGGTCCTCGGCGATCGCGGCCGGGTCGGTGCCCGGCAGCACGATGCCCGCGTCGTTGCCGCCGAGCTCGAGCGTCAGGCGGGCGAGGTTGCCGGCCGAGCTCTCGATGATCTTGCGGCCGGTGGCCGTGGACCCGGTGAACATGATCTTGTCGATGTCGGGGTGCGCGGCGATCCGCGCGCCGACCTCGCGATCGCCGGAGATCCCGATCAGCACGTCGGCGGGCAGCACGTCGTTCATCACGGCGAGCATCGCCAGCACGCTGAGCGGGGTGTACTCGCTGGGCTTGACGACCACCGTGTTGCCCATCCGCAGGGAGGGGCCGATCTGCCAGATCGTGATCATCAGCGGCCAGTTCCATGGGCCGATCGCACCGACCACGCCGGCCGGCTTGTAGACGAGCTCCGCGTGCAGGTTCTCGTCGTCCACGAGCACCTCGGGCTCGAGCACCGTAGTCGCGTTCGTGCGCAGCCAGGCAGAGCACGCGCCCAGCTCGAACCGCGCGTTCGGACCGTTCAGGGGCTTGCCCTGCTCCCGCGAGAGCAGGAGCGCGAGCGCCTCCGCGTTCGCGTCGATCGCGTCGGCGGCGGCGAGCAGCAGCTCGCTGCGCTTCGCGTGGCCGAGCGCCTCCCAGCCCGGCTGCGCGGCCTTGGCGCGGGCGATGGCGTCGTCCAGATCGGCGACGGTCTGCACGGGGGCGCGGCCGATGACCTCGCGCGTGGCGGCGTCGGGGATGTCCCGCCCGCTGCCTTCCGGGGCCTGGATGCGGTCGAGCAGCGCGGACGCGGCGGACATGTCGGTCATCGGTCTCTCCTTCGAGTATGCGGACGACGATGCGTCCTCCCATTGTGGGCGCGTGCGGGGTGCCGGGGCTTGTCATCCAGTGCACGGCGCTCGTCCAGCCGCGAAGGGATCCGGATCCGATCCGCCCGTTTCCGCCCCGGATCCCCGGCCCTAGAATCTGCGCATGACGAGCAGCATCGAAGTGACGGGGACCGACGGCGAGTCGATCGTGTACGACGGCGCGACGGTCACGAAGTTCAAGCACCACGGCAAGCTCGAGACGGCCCGCAATCCGGTCTCGACGTACCGGGAGGTGCGCATCAAGGAGCGCACCTCGCTCTTCGGCAAGCCGCGCGATCCCCGCGAGTTCGAGGTGCTCCTGGCGATGTCGTCGATCATGTCGCTGACCGTCGACGAGGCGGGCAAGGCGCAGGTCGAGGCGCTCGCGGCCGTGCTGGCGGAGCAGCAGTCCGGCGCGGCCGGCTGAGGACGCCCGCAGACATTCCGGGGATCAGGCTGACCCGCAGCCGAGCTCCCGGAGCCACCCGTGCGAGATGCAGCGGGGAGAGCTGTTCGCGGTGCACCGGAGACGGAACGCCGCCCGGAAGCTGCACGATGAGCTCGAGGGGAGGCTTCCTCGAGAGGAGCGGCGACCGCGAGAGCGAGCGCCGAGCCGGCCGCCGGGTACCTGGGCAGCCGAGCCCTACCCAGCCGGGCCGATCGGAGATCCGGCTCCTGCTGATCCACCCCTCGCCATCATCACAAGGAAATTCCCAGGTCAGGTGATCTTCTTGGCTGTGGACAACTTTCGAACGGATCAGCGATTCTCGGTAGGCTCGGGGTATGTCCAGCACCCTTGATCCGCTTCTGGAGGCCACTCGGCTTCTGGTGGAGGCGTGGGGTGATGCCTCCTCTGGTGCGGGTCTGTCGCGGGAGCGGCTGGTGGCGGTGAATGAGGCGATCGGGCGGGTGAAGCGCACCGCGGATGGGGTGCATGCGGAAGTGGCTGCCCGGTTGGCGGAGGAGTCGCGGCCGGAGCTGGGGCCGCAGTCGTTGGCGAGGCAGCAGGGGTTTCGGAACACGGCCCAGTTGATCGCGACGACGACCGGGGCGTCGACCGGGGACGCGGCCCGGCTCGTCAAGGTCGGGGAGGCGACGGCGCCGCGGGCGAACCTGGTCGGGGAGGTGTTGCCGGCGAAGTTCCCGGCCGTGCGGGAGGCGCTGGTCGCGGGACGGATCGGGGCGGCGGCGGCGGGGGTGATCGTGGGGTTTCTGGATCGGATGATCGTGAGGGTGGGGCGGGAGAAGACCGCGGAGGCGGAGGAGTTCCTGGTCGGGAAGGCGCCGGGGCTGTCGCACGATGAGGTGCGGCGGATGCTCACCCGGTTGGAGGCGCATCTGGATCCGGACGGGGTCGCACCCCGGGAGGAGGAGCTGCGGGCCCGGGCGTCGGTGACCCTGTTCGAGCGGGAGGGGATGCTGCATGTGACCGCGGTCCTGGATCCTGTGCGGGGTGCGGCGGTGAAGACCGCGATCGGAGGGTTCGTGTCGGCGGAGTTCGCCGCGAAGCGGGACGGGCGAGACCCGAACGCGCCGGACGCGGACCGGCGCACCGTCCCGCAGGTCCAGGCCGACGCGCTCGTGCACCTCGCCGAGCACGCCCTGACCTGTGAGGGCAAGGGGACCTTGAACGGGGCGACGGTGATCGTCCGCGTGAACGCGACCGACCTGGAGGCCGGGACCGGGTTCGGGCTCATCGACGGGCTCGACCAGCCCGTCAGCATCGACACGGTCCGCCGCATGGCGGGCGGGGGCGGGGTGAGCCGGTGGGTATGCGGGCAAGACGGGGAGATCCTGCACTGGGGGCGGGATCGGCGGTTGTTCAGTCGCGCCCAGCGCCTCGCCCTGGTCGAACGCGACGGCGGATGCGCGTTCTGCGGACTCCCACCCACAATGACGAAAGCCCACCACATCGACTGGTGGGCCCGCGACCACGGCGAAACCGACCTCACCAACGGGGTTCTGCTGTGCGAGACCTGCCACCACCTCATCCACGACAACGACTGGACCATCCGCGTCGACGGCACCGGCATCCGTGCGAAGGTCTGGTTCCTGCCCCCACCCGGAACCGGTGGCCCACCCCGCCCCGGCGGCAGAGCACGCACCGAAATCCTCGCCTGAAACACGAGCCCGGGGTGGCGTCCCTGTGGGGTCGTCGAGCGAAGACGCCGAACACCACCGCCCTCCTGGGGTCGTCGAGCGAAGACACCGAACACCACCGCCCTCCCGGGCTCGTCGAGCGAGGACGCCGAAGGCGACCGAGACGAAACGCCGGTCTCCTCCGGATCAACGGCGCCCTACGGCGAGCGCTGGCGCCCGTCCTCCGGCCGGGTTAGGTTCTGAATCATGAAACGCGCCGCGACGATCGCCTGGGCGACCGCGGGGGTCGCCGCGGTCGGCATCGTGGCGCTCATCGCCTCGCCGCGGGTCTCCCCCGCGACGGCGGCACACTCTGTCAGATCATCGGCGGCGAGCACGGCCGGCCCGATGCCGGGCGGCACGTCCACGCCGACGCCCGACCCGGATCGCGTCATCTGGCTCGGCGACGGGATCAGCGTGAAGGCCGGGGACCTCCCGAACGGATGCACGACCTACTCGAAGATCCAGATCTTCGACGTGGGCGCGCACAGCTACGGCCGGCTCGTCGGAGACCCCGACGACCGCGGCCCCTCGGCGGGCGCGACCGGCACCGTGAACCGCGACGCCGGCGGAGACATCCTCAGTTACACGGCCGCTCCCGGTGACGACATCTGGTCCATCGGCGACCGGCTCTGCACGAACCCGCTCATGATCGGCCGGTACAACCACGTCGGCTCGGACCCTGGGGAGCACACCCTCCAGCCCGGCGAGACCGTGGTGATCCGCCCCGACATGAACGTCGAGTGGACGCCAGGCGCCTGACCCCCGGAAGCCACAGGCTGACGCCCGAAAGCGGCGCAGACGCCGCCCGCCTGAGCGGCATTGCTCAGCTCCGCGCGGCCGCCTCGGCACGGCCGGCGCGCTGCTGATCCCACGCTCCGTGGTCGGCGCCCGCCGTGCGCAGGAACACGATGATCCAGCTGAAGATCAGCACGGCGGCGATCAGCTCGACCGCCGTCAGGTTGTAGTACCCGGTCGCGAAGAACACGCCGAGCAGGGCGATCACGAGCACGTAGATCCAGCCCAGTGCGACGAACACGCGCGAGATCCGGCGCAGGAACCACGGCAACCCGACCACGACCACGGCGAAGCACACGGCCATGCCGGTCGCGACCGTGTTGTGCAGGAGGAAGAAGCGGTCAACGGGGAAGATCCCGACGCACGCGAGCAGGATCCCGATCAGGATGAGCCCCACCCGGACGATCGTGCGCCCGCGCTCATCCCGGGGTTCGGGCACCGGCAGCGCCGCCGTCGCGTAGCGGGCGATCGTGGTCACCATCACCCCCGCGACGATGAGGGTCGTGTTGAACGCCGGGGACGAGGCGTTGCTCGCCATGCCCAGGGCGGAGAGGTTGTCGCGCCACCAGTGCGGGTCCGTCGCCTCGAGCATCGCCGTGAGCGCGCCGATCACGAGGAAGATCGCCAGGATCAGCGAGATCGAGGTGGGGCTCAGCGCGGCCGCGCTGAGGTAGCAGACATAGGCGGTGAGGGCGAGCGCGACCCCGACCAGCACGGCCCCCGGGAACGGGAACACGGGCGCATCCCGGAAGCCCGCCTCGAGGAGGGCGGCAAGCCCGAACAGCGCCAGCAGCGCGACGGCGCCGTGTGCGAGCGCGATCGCCGTCAGCTCGTACCAGCGCAGTCGCTGGCCCGGCGTCGCGAACCCGTCGTTCGCCGCATCCGGATCCTGCTTCTCCGGCGCCTCGGCCGCCTCCATCCGCAGCCCGATGCGCCCCGCGGTGAAGGCCAGCACTGCGACGGCGGCGCCGCCGATCGCGGCGACCATCCCGACCGACCACGGCCCGGTGATCGACAGCGTGCGGTGCCAGAAGATCACGAAGGCCACGAGGAAGCCGAGGACGAGCGCGACCGCGCCGGTCAGCAGGGCGTCCGTCTCGCGCATCTGACGCAGCGTCGCCGTGGCGCGCGCGTCGCGCATCCGCCTGATCAGTCGATCCCACTCGGTCCGCATCCGAGCACCTCCCGTGTCGTGTCCACCCTAAGGGCCGACCGGAGCCGGCCGCGTCTGCCCGCCGATACCCTGGGAGCATGCCTCAGACCTTCCGCGCCCGCGCCGCCCTGCTCGACATGGACGGCACCCTCGTCGACTCGACCGCCGTCGTCGAGCGCCTGTGGCTGGCCTGGGCGCAGCCCCACGGCCTCGACCCCGAGTTCGTCCTCAGCGTGGTGCACGGGCGCCAGGGGCACCAGAGCATGGCGATCATGCTGCCCGATCGCCCGCACGAGGAGAACCTCGCGGAGAACCGCGAGATGCTGGCCCGCGAGAGCGGCGACGTCGACGGCGTCGTGGAGGTGCCGGGCGCCGCCGGTCTGCTGGCGGCCCTGACCGCGTACCCGCACGCGATCGTCACGTCGGCGGACGACCGGCTGATGCGCGTGCGCATGGGCGCCGCCGAGCTCGACGTGCCGGCCGGGCCCGTCACCGCGGAGCACGTCTCCGCCTCCAAGCCCGACCCGGAGGGCTTCCTCCTGGGTGCCAGGCGGCTCGGCGTCGACCCGGCCGACTGCCTCGTCTTCGAGGACTCCGGGGCCGGGATCGAGGCCGCCCGCGCCGCGGGGATGCGGGTCATCGGCGTGGGGGCCGGCTCTGCCGCGCACTCCCCCGACGCCGTCGTCGCCGACCTCACGCACGTGACGGTCACCGCGGACGGCGACGGCTTCGCGGTCACGGTCGACTGACAGAACGCGCGGTCGACCCGCGCGTGCGCAGCACGCTCGCGGTGCGCCGCGGCGTCTCCGCGGGGCGGCCCGCCATCAGCGCCTCCAGGGCGTCCAGCAGCGCGATCCCCGTCTCCCGCGGCGTCATCTCGATCGCCGTGATCGCCGGCCGCGCGCTGCGGGCCTGTGCGGAGTCGGATCCGGTCGCGACCATCACCTGCCCGGGCACGGCCACGCCCGCATCCAGCAGCGCCTGCTCGGCCCCGGCCGCGTGCCGCCCCGTCATGCACACGAGCGCATCGGGCAGGCCTTCGGTCAGCAGCCGCGCGGCGATCTCGGCGCCGCCGTCGAGCCCGGTCCGCTCCGGCTGGGCGATGAGCCGCGGCGCCGCGCCGCGCTCCGCGCACCACGCCGTGTACTCGTCGATGCTGTCGAGATTCCACGAGTTCGGATCCGTGCCGTGCGCGAGCACGACCGTGCGGGCCCCCGCCCTCCCGAGGTGATCCAGCAGGCGCCGCATCGCCCCGGCGTCGTCCTCCGACACCCAGTCGACGAAGTCGGGACGCCCCGGCACGCTGCCCTGGGCGACGCAGGGGATGCCCCGTCGTTCGAGCAGCGCCACCACGGCGTCGTCGCGATGCGGGTTGGACACGATGTAGCCGTCCAGGGAGAACGCCAGCGGCGGGATCGGCGTACGGGTGAGATCCGGCACGAGCACCACGCTGAGCCCTCGGGCGAGCGCCTGGGCGGAGAGCTCTCCGGCGAAGCGCATGAACACGTCCACTCCGCTGGGCCGGTAGTCGGCGAGCGCGTCGAGCGAGCGGAAGACCAGGCCGATCGCCCCGATCGACGAGCTGCGCAGCCCCCGCGCCATCGCGTCGGCCTGGTAGCCGAGCTCCTCCGCCACCCCGACGATCCGCGCGCGCGTGGCCTCGGAGAGGGTGCCCTTGCCGTTGAGCGCGTGCGAGACGGCGGTGATCGAGACGCCGGCGCGACGGGCGACGTCGCGGATCGTGATGCCGTGCCCGTGGACCATGCTCGGATGCTACGCGAACCCGACCCGCGATGCGGAACCGCCTCGCAAGGCGCAATGGCCTTGCATAAAACGTTTTACGTACCTAACGTGCTGCGGTAGCACCCGCCGGCGGCCGAAGACGGCCCCGCGCACCGCACAGCATGGACATTGGAGACCGATGCGGCTTCTCACGCTCACCAGCAGCACCACCGACCCCCGCGAGCGCGGGCGGCAGATCGGCGGCGCGCACCCCGACGCCGTCCGGCGCAGCGCCGAGCTGTACCGTGCGCACTTCGCCGCGCTGGGCATCGACCTCGACCGCGCCGATGAGATCGCGCGCCGCAGCCACGACCTGCTGCGCGGCTGGCACGCCCCGCTCGCCGAGGAGTCCGACGCGATGGCCGATGCCGCAGGCGTCGACCGCCTCCTCGTCGCGGCGGTCGGCGCACGCACCGAGATCCTCGCCGCCGCCGAGCCGCAGCGCGAGGGCGAGTGCTCCACCGCGGTGCACGTCCCCGCGACGGGCGCGGCCGAGACCATCCAGACCTGGGACTGGCATGCGGCGCTGGTGCCGTTCGGTCTGCTCCTGGACTACGCCCCGGCAGCGGGACGGCGCGCCAAGCTGTTCACCGAGTTCGGCACGGCGGCGAAGATCGGCGCAAACAGCGCGGGTCTCGGCCTGCACTTCAACATCCTCAGCCACCGGCAGGACTCCGCGGCGGGGGGCGTGCCCGTGCACGCGATCGCCCGTCGCATCATCGACGAGGCCGATTCCGTCGACGACGCGATCGCCCTCGCCTCCTCGGCGGCCGTGAGCGCCTCCACGGTGTTCACGGTGACCGAGCGCGGCGACGACCGCCGCGCGCCGCGGGCGGCCTCCATCGAGGTCTCCCCCGCGGGCGTCGCGGTCGTGGCCCCCGCCGGCGACGGCTGGCTGCTGCACACCAACCACTTCCTCGATGAGGGCCTCGCGGCGGGCGACACCATGCCCGCCGACTCGACCACGGCCGAGCGCTACGCGCACCTCGCCGCCGTGCGCTCCGGCATGACCGGCCTCGACCCCCTCGAGCGCGCCGCCGCGATGTGCGGCGGCGACGGACACGACGCGGCCGTGTGCATGCGTCCCGAGCTCGACAAGCCCTCCCATGAGCAGTGGGAGACGCTCCTCACGATCGGCATCGATGCCGATTCCCTCCACCTCGACGTCCACCCCGGCACCCCCGCCGACGCCGCCCGTCACGGCATGACCCGCTTCTAGACCCCATCCTCAAGGACGATCATGGCTTCCCTCGACACCCGAGCCCTCGCGCAGCACGCCGCGACGGCGATGCGCACCTTCTTCATCTCCGGCTTCGGCACCGCGCTGGAGTTCTACGACTTCATCATCTACGGCTTCGCCGCGGCGCTGGTCTTCCCGACGCTGTTCTTCCCCTCGGTCGACCACCTCACCGGCACCCTGATCGCCTTCGCGGCCTTCGGCGTGGGCTTCGTCGCCCGCCCGCTCGGCGGCATCGTGATCGGCCATTTCGGCGACCGCGTCGGCCGCAAGTCCATGCTGGTGCTCACCCTGCTCGTGATGGGCTCGAGCACCTTCCTCATCGGCTGCCTGCCGACCTACGCCGCCGTCGGCGCGCTGGCGCCGATCCTCCTCGTCGCGCTGCGCCTCATCCAGGGCTTCGCCGCGGGCGGCGAGTGGGGCGGCGCATCGCTGTTCGGCATCGAGAACGCTCCCGAGAACCGCCGCGGCCTCTGGGGCAGCTTCACGAGCACCGGCATCGGCATCGGCTCGCTGCTGGGCACCCTGGTGTTCCTCGCGATCTCGATCTTCCCCGAACCGCAGCTGCTGGCCTGGGGCTGGCGGATCCCGTTCTGGCTCGGCGGGGCGCTCGTGATCATCGGCCTGATCGCCCGCCTGCGCATGCCTCAGGAGACCATCGCCGTCGAGAAGGCGCCGAAGGTGCCGCTCTTCGCCGCGATCCGTCAGCACCCGCGTGCGATCCTGCTCGCCATCGGCGTCTCGTTCGGCTACAACACGATCGCGTACATCGGATCTATCTTCACCATCACTTACGCCGAGCAGATCGGCTACACCTCGACCGAGTCGCTCGTGCTGCAGCTGGTCGGATCCGCCGCCTTCATGATCGCGGTCCCCTTCCTGGGCCTGCTGTCCGACCGGATCGGCCGCAAGAAGCTCGTCGGCTGGGGCGCGCTCGTCTACGGCGCGTTCTTCTTCGCGTTCTTCCCGATGGCGGAGGGGCACGTCATGTTCCTCGTGGTGCTCGGCTACATCGGCGTGAACGTCTTCATGGCGATGCCGCAGAGCACGATCCCCGCCTTCCTCGGCGAGCAGTTCTCGAAGGAGTCGCGCTACTCGGCGATCTCGGTGACCTACCAGACGGGCGCCGCGATCGGCGGCGGCACGGCCGCGACCGTCGCCACGGCGATGTTCATCGCCTTCGGCGGCAATCCGATCGGCGTGGGCCTGTACTCGGCGGCGGCGTGCCTGATCCTCGCGCTGTGCGCCCTGGGGCTGCGGGAGACGTTCCGCACGCCGACCGCCGAGCTGGGCGCCCCCGTCGCGCGCTCCACCGCGTCGGGCGAGGGGGCCGTGCTCAGCGCGGCGTGAGCGCCGCAGCCGCGGCGGCGCGCGACTCGGCGGCGGTGCCCGCCCCGAGCGCCGCCGTCGCGGCGCGCGCGCAGTCCTCGGCCGTCACCGTCCGCAGCCGCGCCGCCACGCGCGCGAGCGAGCGCGCGGTCATCGACAGGCTCGTGACGCCGAGGCCGACGAGCACGGGGGCGATCGCCGGATCGCCCCCGGCCTCGCCGCACACCCCGACCGGCTTGCCCAGGGCGCGACCCGCGGCTCCCACCGTGCCGATGAGGCGCAGCACCGCCGGCTGCCAGGGATCGTTGAGCGCACCGAGCGCCGCCGACAGCCGGTCGGCGGCCATCGTGTACTGCGTGAGGTCGTTGGTGCCGAGACTCACGAAGTCGACCACGGCGAGCAGCTCGGCCGCGAGCAGCGCCGCGGAGGGGGTCTCGATCATGATGCCCGCCCGTGCGATCCCGGCCGCCCGGCAGGCCGCGACGAAATCGCGGGCCTCATCGACCGTGGCGACCATCGGCGCCATCACCTCGACCTCGGCGCGTTCCGCGGCCGCGGCCTCCGCGATGGCCGTGAGCTGATGAGCCAGCAGGGCGGGGTGCGCCCACGCCGTCCTCAGCCCGCGCACGCCGAGGGCCGGGTTCTCCTCGTCCGCGGCGGTCGCGAACGGGAGCGGCTTGTCGGACCCGGCATCGAGCGTGCGCACCACGACCTTCCGTCCGGCGAACGGCGCCAGCACCCCGCGGTACGCGTCGACCTGCTCGGCGACGGTCGGCTCTGCGGCACGATCCAGGAAGCAGAACTCGGTGCGGAACAACCCGATCCCCTCCGCATGCGCCTCGGCCGCGGCGCGGGCGTCGGCGGCGCCGCCGACGTTGGCCAGCAGGGGAAGGCGCGTCCCGTCGGCGAGCGCGCCGGCGCCGTCGAACGTCGGCGCCTCCTCGTCCACGACGGCCCCGCGCTGCGCCGGGGACGGGTCCGGCAGCACCGTTCCCGCCTCGCCGTCGACGAGCACGATGGTCCCCGCGGCGATCCGCGTCGCGCCCGCGGCGGCGACCACGGCGGGGATACCCAGCGCCCGCGCCAGGATCGCCGTGTGCGAGGTGGGGCCGCCCTCCTCCGTGACGAGCGCGACGCACGCGCTGCGCCCGAGCGCGGCGGTCTCGGCGGGGGCGAGATCCCGGGCGACGAGGACGAACGGGTCGGCGCGGTCAGGGATCCCCGGGATCTCGTGACCCGTGAGCCGCGCGACGATGCGATCGCGCACGCTGTGCAGGTCCGCGACGCGCTCGGCCATGCGTCCGCCGAGCCCGCGCAGCACGGCCGACTGCGCCTCGGCCTCGTCCCACACCGCACGGGCCGGGGGCACCCCGTCGGTCCTGACGCGCGCCGCGGACGCGCTCGCGAGCTCGGGATCCGCCGCCAGCAGCGCGGTCGCCTCGAGGATCTGCGCCGCCTCGCCGTCGGCATGGGCGGCGGCAGCCCGCAGAGCGGCGGCGACGTCCGCGGCCGCGGAAGGGATCCGCGCCGCCTGCGCCTCCCGCTCATCGTCGGGCAGTCTTTCTGCCGCACCCGGTTCCGCGATCGCCGCGCCGAGCTGCGCGACCGGGCCGATCGCGCGCCCCGGACTCACGCCGAGCCCGCGGAGGATCCCCGGCGCACCCTCCTCCGGGACCACCCGAGCGCTCCCCTCCGGGGTCGTTGAGCGAGCGCCGGCGGAGCCGGAGCGAGACGAAACGCCGTCCCCCGCGAGATCACCGCGTTTCGTCTCGGTCGCGCTCCGCGCGTCCTCGCTCGACGGCCCCGGAGAAGATCTCGTCTCCGTCCCGCTCCGCGCGTCCTCGCTCGACGGCCCCGGAGAAGATCTCGTCTCGGTCGCGCTCCGCGCGTCCTCGCTCGACGGCCGCGGAAGGGGAAGAACGGACACGGCCGGCTCCGGCGCGCCGTCCATCTCGCCGAAGCCGTCGTCGAACAGCGCGGCGACGCGCTCGACCGCACCCGGGGATCCGACGAGCTCGACTTCGTCCCCGCGCCGCGCCCCGAAGGCCAGCAGGCGCATCATGCTCGATGCCGGGACGGGATCTCCGTCGGGCAGCAGCCGCAGCAGCAGCCCGGAGTTCCCCGCCGCCTGGGCGATCATGGCGGCCGGACGCGCGTGCATCCCGGCGGGGTTGCGCACCGGGACGACGCGCACCACGGCCCCCTCGGGCCGCGAGACCGCAGACGCCGGCGCGCTCGCGTCGAGCCCGCCCGCCTCGGGCGTGCTCCCCTCGCGCTCGGGGCCCCCCGACCCGGCCGGAGCCTGCGGCTCGTCCTGCAGCTGCGCCGCCTTGGCGACCAGCGCGTCGTCCGCCTCCCCGGCGACCTCGTCCAGCGACGCCCCCTGCGCCGCGGTCACGACCGCCGCGAGCAGCCCCTCCACGAACGGGGCGGAGGCGAGCCGCACGGGTACATCACTGGACCGCAGCTCGAGCGCGAACTCGGCGCTCATCACGGCGGATCCCAGATCCATCAGCACCAGCACGCCGTCGCAGGACGCGGCCAGCCGATCGATCGCACCGGCCACGCGCGTCGCGTCGGTGCCCAGGATGGGCGAGCCATCGGCGTCCTCGCCCGCTCCCGCGGCCAGCTCGACGGCCACCGCACCACCGGGCACCATCTGCACGGCCAGCTCTCTCGCCGCCTCAGCCAGGCGCAGGCTGTGCGATACGGCGACGATCCCGATCCCCATCAGCGCATCCCTCCCCCGCCGGCCTCGATCACCCGGCGAGGGCCGCGGCCAGCGTCTCGAACAGCAGGGTCATCGACGCCGACCCCGGATCCATGTGCCCGGCGCTGCGCTCCCCGAGATAGCTGGCCCTGCCCTTGCGGGCGACGAGGTCGATCGTCGCGTCGCGGCCCGCGGCGGCCGCCGTCGCCGCAGCCGCGGCAGCCGCCGCGGCCGAGTCTCCTGCGGCCAGCGCCCGATCCATCGCGTCGATCGCCGGGGCCGCCGCGTCGAACAGCGTCTTGTCCCCCGCCTCCGCCTTGCCGCGTGCCACGATGCCCTCCAGGCCCGCGCGGAGTCCCGCCGCGAGCGACGCCGGCTCCACCTCCGACACGGCGCCGAGCGTCGCCCCCAGACGCAGGAAGAACGTGCCGTAGAGCGGACCGCTGGCGCCGCCGACGGTCGAAACGAGGGTCATCCCCACGGTCTTGAAGAGCTCGTCCGCGGTCGTGGGCGCCGTCTGCGCCGCCTTCTCCGCCGCCGCGGTCATGCCGCGCGCCATGTTGGCGCCGTGGTCGGCGTCGCCGATCGCGGAGTCGAGCTCGGTGAGCCAGTCGCGCTGGGCCACGACCGCGTCGCGGAAGCGGTCGAGCCAGTCGACGAGGACGGTGAGCGGGATGGTGTTCGACATGCAGGTGATCTCCTTCGTTCGGGAGCGCGTCAGCGGATGAGGGTCAGGCGCCCCAGCGCAGGCCGGGGGTCACGACCGGCGCGTCCCACAGCCGGATGAGCTCGTCGTCGGCGCCGAGCACGGTCACGGAGCAGCCGGCCATGTCGAGGGAGGTGATGTAGTTGCCGACCAGATTGCGGGCGACGGTCACGCCGGCCTTCTCCAGCAGGGCGGCCACCTCGCCGTACATGAGGTAGAGCTCGATGAGCGGCGAGCCGCCCATGCCGTTGAGCATCACGATCGCCGGGGATCCGGTGAAGTCCCGGTCGGCGAGGATCGGCTCGACGAGCTGGGCGGCGATGTCCTTCGCGGGGGCGAGCGGCACGCGGTGCCGGCCCGGCTCGCCGTGGATGCCGATCCCGATCTCCATCTGGTCGTCGGGAAGGTCGAACGTCGGCTTGCCCGCTGAGGGCACCGTGCAGCTCGTCAGGGCCATGCCCATCGACCGCCCCTGCCCGTTCACGCGCGCGGCGAGATCGGCGACGGCGGCGAGGTCCTGCCCCTCCTCGGCGGCGGCCCCGACGATCTTCTCGAGCAGCACGGTGAGCCCCACACCGCGACGGCCCGCCGTGTAGAGCGAGTCCTGCACCGCGACGTCGTCGTCCACCACGACCGAGCGCACCTCGATGCCGTCCATCGCCGCCAGCTCGGCGCCCATCTCGAAGTTCATGACGTCGCCCGTGTAGTTCTTCACGATGTGCAGCACGCCGGCGCCGCGGTCGATCGCCTTCGTCGCCACCTGCATCTGGTCGGGGGTGGGCGAGGTGAACACCTCTCCCGCGCAGGCGGCGTCGAGCATGCCGGTGCCGACGAAGCCGCCGTGCAGCGGTTCATGGCCCGATCCGCCTCCGCTGAGCAGACCGACCTTGCCCTGCGCCTTCGGCGTCGCGCGCAGGATCACGCGGTTCGCCAGATCGACCTCGAGCTCCGGATGCGAGAGCGCGAGCCCTCGCAGCGACTCTGCGAGCACGTCCTCCGGGGCGTTGATGAGCTTCTTCATCCTGCGACCTCCTCGTTGCAGTTCACGCAGCACCGTTGCCGTGCAATCGGCGCCGTCACCGCCCGGTGGCACCGGACGGGTGGATCCGTGTCCGATCCGCACTCCGTCCTCCTGCGGCGGCGGCCGGGTCGGGAAACCCCTTGCGTGCCGCACGACCGCACTCCAGAATCGGAATACTTTTCGTTAATGTCGAATATGCGATGAGGATGTCGGATTGTCAAGGATCCGCCGGCCGAATCGCGCCGCCGTCGCCACAGCCGTCGAGGAGGAGCCGCACCGATGATCCAGGCGATCGATCGCGCCGCGAAGGTGCTCGAGCTGCTGCAGGGCTCGCGCCACCTCGGCATCACCGACCTCGCGACCGCGCTGCAGCTGCCGCCCTCGACGGTGCACGGGATCGTGTCGTCGTTGCGCGAGCACGGCCTCGTCGCGAAGGAGCGCGGCGGCCAGCGGTACATGCTGGGCCCGACGCTGCTCAAGCTCTCGAGCGTCTACCTCGACTCGCTCGACGTACGGGCGCGGTCGCTGCGCTGGACACAGGAGCTCGCGCGCCGCACCGGCATGGCCGTGCGCCTGGGCGTCCCGCACTTCACCGAGGTGCTCGTGGTCCACCACACGCTGCGCCCCGACGACAGCCCGCAGATGCTGGAGACCGGTGTCGCCCTGCCCGCGCACGCCTCGGCGATGGGCAAGGTGCTGCTCGCGCACGATCTGGGCCTGCAGAGCGCGGTGTTCGCCGAGCCGCTCGCGAGCCTCACCGGCGACACCGTCACCGACCCGGCGGTGCTGGCCGCGACCCTTCCCGGGATCGCGGAGCACGGCTTCGCGACCGAGACGGATGAGGCCGTGCTGGGCGAGTCCTCGCTGGCATCGCCGGTCGCGGACGCGCGCGGCGACATCGTCGCCGCCGTGGCGATCGTGTTCCCCACGGCCGAGGGGCCCGCCCCCGACGCCGCGCTGCACGCCCTGCGCGACACGGCGCGCAACATCTCCCGCGAGCTCGGCGCCACCACCTGGCCGCCCCCGATCGCACCCCCAGACGACCCCACAACCGAGTCGTCCCCCTGAGCACGGCCTCTGGCTCGTGCTCAGGGGGACGACTCGAGGGATCAGGCCGTGGGCGGCAGGCCCAGGTCCTCTTCGCGTACCGTGCCCTTCGCCGACCACGGGAAGTCGATCCAGCGATCGGTGTCCTTCCAGGCGTAGTCGGGCTGGATGATCGTGGTGGGCTTGGTGTAGATCGTGACCGAGCGCACGTCGGCGCCCTTGTCCTTGAGCAGCTGGACCGCGAGGGCGAGCGTGCGGCCCGAGTCGGCGACGTCGTCGACGAGGAGCACGCGGCGGCCGTTCAGGTAGTCCATGTCGAGGGCCGGAGGCAGCACCTCGGGGGCGTCGAGCACCGTGCCGATGCCCGTGTAGAACTCGACGTTGATCGCGCCGCAGTTCTTCGCGCCGAGGCCGTACGCGATGGCGCCGGCCGGCAGCAGCCCGCCGCGGGCGATCGCGACGACCACCTCGGTCTCGAACCCCGAGTCGAGGATGTTGCGGGCCAGATCCCGCATCGCCTCGCCGAAACCGTCCCACGTGAGCACTTCGCGCTCGATCGCCGCATCCGTCATGGATCCATTCTGCCGTGCCCCGGCCCGGATCCGCGCCCCGGCCGCACCGCCGCCCCGTCCCGCAGGCGTGCGGCGGTGCGCAACGGCGCCGCACGGTGGGTCAACTGCTCCGGCAGCGGCGTTCCTAGGCTGGGAGCGACTCGACGCCGAGAGGATCCGCGCATGGACATCACGACCGGACACAACGCCCGGCAGCGCCGCTTCGATCCGCTGCTCGCCGATGCCCCGGCCCTGGACGCCGCCGATCCCGCCTACCTCGAGGCCGTCGACGAGCGGGGCGCAGCCGCCGGCGTGGCCCGCTTCGCCGCGTTCGACGCCGCGTCCCCCGACGCGGTCTGGGGCGCCCTGCGCCGTCACGAGCTCGATCTGCGGGTCGCGGGCCAGGATCCGGCCCCCGCACTCGGCCGGATCCTGGATCGGTGGCTGCAGGACCTCGCCGAGCGGGAGCGCCCGGGAGACGCGGACAGCTCGGCCCGGGTGAACGTGCCCTCGCGGGACATCGCGCTGGTACGGGCGCTGACCGAGCGCGGCTTCTCGCCCAACGGCATCAGGGCCGTGCGGCCGCGGCCCCGCGGGACCGCGGCCGCAGCTCCCGTCCTGCCGATCGCGCTCGACGGCGGCCGGGTGCGCATCGCGACCGTCGACGACGCGCCGGCGCTGGGCGCCCTCGATGCGCGGCTGCTCGCCCTCGACGCGCACTTCGCGAGCGTGACGGAGCGCCCGGGTGCGGCCGGCATGTTCGCCGAGGCCTACCGCAGCCGGCTGCGCGCGGCTCCCGACACCACCTGGGTGCTGGAGCGCCCGGGCGGGATCACCGGCTTCGTGCACGTCATGCCCGACGCGGCATCGCCCGAGCCGGGCACCCTGGCCCTCGCCGCCTCGGGCGGCCAGTACCTCGTGGTGATGTACCTCGACGAGTCCGAGCGCGGCTCCGGCACCGGTGCGGCGTTCTGCGAGATCGCGCATGCGCTGCTCGACGCATCCGGGTCCCCGTACACGCTGCTCAGCTACGCGGTCGCCAACCCCCGCTCTGGGCCGTTCTGGTCGCGCATGGGCTACCGGCCGATCGTGACCGAGTGGCAGCGCCGTCCCGCGGTGCTCGCGGTCTGAGCCGCCTCGGTCACGATCGGCCCGCGCGGCTCACTCGTCGTCGGCCTCGTACTCGGGCCCGAGGAACAGCGAGATGAACCGGAACGGGCGCTCGACGCTCTCCCAGCCCAGCGGGCAGTGCACGGTGCCGCGCGGGATGAAAACGGACCCCGTCGTGGTGAGCACGTGCCGCTCGCCGTCGATCTCCATCACGAGCCGTGCGCCGAGATCCTTGGGGTTCTCGGGGTCGTTCCCCATCCAGATGAGCACCTCGTCGTGGTCGCGGTGCACGTGCGGATGCACCCAGGTCGCGGCCTCGTCGCTGGGGGTGATCCAGCAGTAGCCCATGTGCACCTGCGACTCCGGTACCTCCGCCGGTCGCATCAGGCCGTACGGATGCCCGAGGTTCGGGGGCACGTCGGCCTTGTCCCGTACCGCGTCGCCCTCGTACGTGAACGACTCGCTGCTGTCCCACAGCTCCTTCACGAAGAGCCTGTCGTGCGCACCCATGCTGTTCTCCTTCTCCTGGTCGGGTCTTCCTCCTCCGGATCCGATCCGCTGGCGCCGATCGGATCCGGAAGTCCTGCGTCTCAGCCCGCAGCGGCGAGCGGCACATCGAGCACGTCGGCGAGCAGCGCCGCGGTGTACTCGTGCTCCGGGTGGTCGAGCACGCGATCCGTCGCTCCCTGTTCCACGACCGTGCCGCCGCGCAGCACGGTCACCGAGTCGGCGAGGCTGCGCACCACGGCGAAGTTGTGCGTGACGAAGAGCATGCTGAGCCCGTCGGCCTGCAGGCCGCGCAGCAGCTCGACGATCGCGGCCTGCACGCTGACATCGAGCGCGGAGGTCACCTCGTCGCAGATCAGCAGCCTCGGATCGCTCGCGAGGGCGCGGGCGATGGCCACGCGCTGGCGCTGCCCGCCGGAGAGCTCCCCGGGGTAGCGGTCGGCGACCGCCGCCGGCAGCTCGACCCGCTCCAGCAGCTCGGCGACCCTGCCGCGCCGGGCTCGGGCGCCGAGCCCGGCAAAGTACCGCAACGGCACGCCGATGCTCCGGCCCACCGTGGCCCTCGGGTTGAGCGAGGCGTACGGGTTCTGGAACACGTACTGCACCTCGCGCCGCTGCAGGGCGTCGCGCCGTCGCGCCGCGGGAGCGAGGGCGGCGCCGTCCAGCAGCACCTCTCCGCCGGTGCGCTCCTGGAGGCCGGCGATGCACTGCGACAGCGTGCTCTTGCCCGATCCGGACTCCCCCACGACGGCGACGCACTCGCCGGGGCGCACCCGCAGGTCCACCTCGAAGAGCACGGCGCGGCGCCCGTACGCGGCGGTGAGGCCGCGTACGGCCAGCAGCGCGGCATCCCCGGGCGCAGCCTCGGCACGCGGCGCCGCGACGCGCACGGTCCCGGCGGCGCCGAGCTCCTCGGCGCGCAGGCAGCGCACGGCCGTGCGCCCGCCGGGGGCGTCGAGGGCGACGAGCCGCGGCGCCGCGCTGCGGCAGGCGTCGGTCGCGAAGCCGCAGCGATCCGCGAACCGGCAGCTCTGCCGGGGAGGGGCGGGGGCCGGCGCGCGGCCCGGGATCGCCTGCAGCCGCAGGCGCACCCGGCTGTCCGGCACCGACCCGAGCAGGGCGCGGGTGTAGGGGTGCCGCGGCGCGAGCACGAGCCGCGCCGCGGGTCCGGTCTCGACGACCTGCCCGGCGTACATCACCGCGACCTCGTCCGCCACGTCGGCGATCACCGCCAGGTCGTGCGAGATGTACACCGCGGCCATGTCCCGGCTGCGGCACAGCTCGGCGACGAGGGCGAGCACCTTCGCCTGGGTCGTGACGTCGAGGCCGGTGGTCGGCTCGTCGAGCACGAGCACGTCGGGCCGGCCCACGATCGCCATCGCGATGCCGACCCGCTGCTTCTGCCCGCCGGACAGCTGCCCCGGCCGGCGCTTCAGGAACGCCGCGTCGGCGGGCAGGTCCACGGCCCGGAGCACCTCCGCGATGCGCTCCCGACGCTCCTCGGCACCGGCGGTGATCGCCTCCTCGAGCTGGGTGCGCAGTGACAGCGCCGGGTTGAGGGCCGCGGCCGGATCCTGCGGCACGTAGGCGATGAGACCGCCGCGGGCACGGCGGCGCTCGCGGTCGCCGAGCGCGAGCATGTCCACGTCGCCGATCCGCACCGAGCCGCCCGTGATCCGGGCGCCGGGACGCGCATGCCCGAGCAGGGCAAGCGAGAGCGTGCTCTTGCCCGAGCCGGACTCGCCGACGACGCCGAGCACCCGGCCCGGCTCGACCCGCAGCGAGGCGTCGTCGACGAGACGACTGCCGTCGGAGAGCTCGACCCGGAGGTCCTGCACCACGAGTGCGCTCATCGCGCGGCTCCTTCCGTGCGCGCCACGACGCGGGCGGCGCCTTCGGCGATGAGGTTGCCGCCGACCGTGAACAGCACCACGCAGAGCACGGGCGCGACGACCGCCCACGGCTGGCCTGCGAGCCCGTTGCGGTTCTCGCTGATCATGAGACCCCAGTCGGGGGTCGGCGGCTGGATCCCGTAGCCGATGAAGCTCATCGAGGCGAGGATCCCGACCGCCCACATCAGGCGCATGCCGAGCTCGACCATGAGCGGCGAGACGAGGTTGGGCACGATCTCGCGCGCCAGGATGTGCCGGGTCGGCACTCCCGTCGCCCGCGACCAGCGCACGAACTCGCGATCGACGAGCGGGATCGCGGCTCCCCGCAGCACGCGGGAGACGCCCGGGGTGAGCCCGATCGCGACGAGCGCGACCAGCAGCCACGGCTCCGGCCCGATCACCGAGACGAACAGCAGGGTGAACAGCAGCGCGGGGAAGGCCAGCAGCACGTCCATGAAGCGCATCAGCACCACGTCGACCGCGCCGCCCGCGTAGGCGGCGCCGACCCCGACGAGCGCGCCGAGGAGCACCGCGAGCAGGGCGGCGCTCGGCGCCATCCAGGCCAGGTTCACACCGCCGGCGAGCACCCGCGAGAGCACGTCGCGGCCGAGGTAGTCCGCGCCGAACGGGAGGCCGGCGCCGGACGGTGCGAACGGACGCGCGATCGTGCGCGCCGGATCGTTCGGCGCCACGAGCGGGCCGAGCAGCGCCACGAGCAGCATGGCCACGATGAGCACGAGGCCGGCCCGCACCTGGCCGGAGCGCAGCAGGCGCGGCCCACGGCGCGCCCGGCGCTGCGGCACGACGGCCGCGGCCGCCTCCGCCGCGGCGGCCGCGATCGGGATCTCGATGGCCATGTCAGCCCCTCCCGCCCACGCGGACCAGATCCGCGACGAAGTTGAACACGAAGTAGATCGCGGCGATGATCAGCACGATCGCCTGGATCATGGGGATGTCGCGCGCCCCGATCGAGCGCAGCAGCAGCACGCCCATCCCCGGGTAGTTGAAGACGTACTCGGTGACCACGACGCCGCCGACCGTGAACGCGGCGACCAGGCTCGCGGCCGGGATCGCGGGCGCGAGCGCATTGGGCAGGGCGTGCACCAGCAGGATCCGCCAGCGTCCCACGCCCTTGAGCTCGGCCATCTCGACGTACTCGCTGCCGAGCACGTCGATCACCGCCGCGCGCACGAGCCGGCCGAGGTACATCACCCCGCCGATCACGAGCGTGAGCACCGGGAGCACGAGCTTGGCGGGCTGATCCCACGGGTGCGAGCCGATCGGGATGATCGAGACGGCGGGGAGGATCCGGAACACGGTCGTGCCGAACAGGAAGACCAGAAGCGTGCCGATGATGAAGTCGGGCAGCGCGTTGGCGACCATGGATCCGCCGAGGAAGACGCGGTCGAACCACCCGTCGCGGTACCGGGCGGCGAGCACGCCGACCAGCAGCGACAGCGGCAGGATGATCGCCACCGCGACGGCGGCGAGGAACAGGCTGTTGCCGAGCGGCGCGGCGAGGATCTGCACGACCGGCCGGTCGCCGGCCAGCGACATGCCGAAGTCGCCGTGCAGCACGCCGCCGAACCAGCGGCTGAACTGCACGAGCACCGGGTCGTTCAGGCCCAGCTGCTGCGACAGCGCGTGCACCCGCTCGGGGGTGGCGTGCGTGCCGAGCAGCACCGTGGCGGCGTTGCCGGGCATGATCTGCGTCGCGAAGAAGACGCACACCGCCACCAGCAGCAGCGTCACCACCGCCTGGACCAGCTTGCCGGCCGCCGGCCCGACCCACGCCAGCGGGCGGCGGGGACGGGCCGGCAGCGTCGCCAGCAGCTCGGTCGTGCTCATGGTCGTCGTCACCGGCCCGTCCTGCTCAGTCCGTGACCGTGACGCCGGCGAAAGACTCCGACGTGTGCCCGTAGGGGTCGGTGTGCAGGCCCTTGACCCGGGCGGAGTGCGGGGTCAGGTCCTTCGGCAGGGCGGGGATGATCGACGGCGAGTCCGCGTACTGCACGGCCTGCAGCTTCGCGATCACGGCGCACTGCGCGCTCGCGTCGGTGGTGTTGAACAGCTCGGTGGCGAGGTTCGCGAAGTCGGCGTTGTTCCAGTGCGAGGCGTTGTCCTGCCCGTCCGGGAGCAGGTGCCCCGGCATGCTCGTCAGGTAGGACGATCCGACCAGGTTGACGACGAACGGCCACTGCAGCCACTTGTCCAGCAGGGATCCGGTGTCCATCGTCTTGACGTTCACGGTCACGCCGATCTGCGCCGCGTCCTGGTTGATGAGCTGGGCGACCTCGGTCATGCCCTGGAACGCCCCGTCCGTGACGAGGTCGACGGTCAGGTCCGGCTTGCCGGCCTCGGCGAGCAGCTGCTTGGCCTTCTGCAGGTCCTGCTTCCGCTGCGGGAGGTCGGGGGCCGGGCATCCGCTCGCGAGATCGACGTCGTTGCCGACCTTCGCATAGCCGTTGTAGGCGGTCTCGACGACCGCGTCGCGGTCCACGATCAGCTGCAGCGCCTGGCGCACGCGCGGGTCGTCGAACGGCGCCACGTCGGTGCGCATGTCCAGCGTGAGATGGGTGGCGCTGTCGCTCTCCAGGAACTGGATGCCCGCCGCCTTGAGCGCGTCGACGTTCGACAGCGGCACCGCCGAGGTCAGGTCGATCTGGCCGCCCTGCAGCGCGTTCACGATCGCCTGCTGATCGGCGAAGAAGTACACCTCGAGCTTGTCGAAGCCGGGCTTCTCGCCCCAGTAGTCGTCGAAGCGGGTCAGGCTCGCCTGCTGGTTCGGCTCGAAGGATCCGACGGTGAACGGCCCGGTGCCGTCGACCTTCTTCTCGGTCGAGGTCTTGCCGATCATGGCGAGCTGCTCGTACGCCCAGGCGCTCGGGAAGATCCCGTACGGCTTGCTGAGCGTGAACTCCACCGTGAGGTCGTCGATCTTCTTGACCTCGTCCGGCGACACGAAGGACGAGATCTGCGTGATCGCGCCGAACGAGTCCTTGAGCTCGAACATCTTCCTGATGCTGAAGATCACGTCGTCTGCGCCGAAGGTCGCGCCGCTGTGCAGCGCGACGTCCGGGCGCAGCTTGACGGTCCACACGGTGTTGTCGGCGTTCGGGGTGAACGACTCCGCGAGCCCCATCTGCAGCACGCCCTTGTCGTCGAGGCGGGTCAGCGTGTCGAGGGTGTTCAGCCAGATCGCGCCCTCGCCCGCGGTGCTCTGCGCGACGTACGGGAACAGCGTGTCGTTGACGCTGCCGACCAGGCCGAGGTTCAGCGTGCCGGTCCCGGATCCGGCGGCGCCGGAGGGTCCAGCGCCGGATCCCGGGGAGGAGCAGGCGGCGAGCGCGGCGACGACGACCGCGGCGGTGAGGCCGGCCCCGAGACGGCGGGCGAGGCGACGGGAGCGGGATGGGGATGCGGACACGGTGTCTCCTTCGAACGGTGCTTGACGCGCTCGGCGGTGAGCGCGCGGAAGCGATCCTTCGGGCCGGATCGCGGGCCTGATGCGGTGCGGCGCCGCGGGCGCCGATGTTTCCGGGCGACGCGGCGACCGGGGGACGCGCACCGTGCGACGGAGCTGGATCCGCCGCACGGCCCGCGGTCAGGCGCCGGCCCTCGCGTCCTCGTCCGCGCGGCGATGCGAGGCGTAGTCCGGGCTCAGCGTGATCGCGATGAACGTGAACGGCCGGTCGACCCTCTCGAAGCCGAGCGGGCAGTGGTAGGTGCCCTTCGGGATGTAGACGGCGCCGGTGGTGGACACCAGGTGGCGCTCCCCCTCGATCGTCATGTACAGGTCGCCGCCGAGCTCGCCGGGATTCTCCGGGTCGTTGCCCATCCACACGAGGATCTCGTCGAAGTCGTCGTGCACGTGCTCGTGCACCCAGAAGGTCTCCTCGCCGATCGGCATCACCCAGCTGTAGGCCCCGAAGACGGTCGAGGCCGGCACGTCGAGCTGACGCATGATGCCGTACGGCACGCTGAGGTTCGGCGGCAGCGTCTCGCCGCCCGCCTCCCCCTCGTTCACCATGTCGTCGGCAACGACGTTCATGTCGACGATGAACAGGTCGTCATAAGCGCCCATGATGCTCAGGCCTGCGGGACGTTCTCGTCGGACGAGTAGCTGCCGTCGCTGGACAGCGAGATCGCGTTGAAGCGGATCGGCCGGGTCACCGTTCCCCAGTCGAGCGGGCAGTGCCGCACCCCTGCGGGGATGTAGACCGCGCCGGAGGTGTCGATCGTGTACTTCTCGCCGCCGATCCACAGGTAGGCCTCGCCGCCCAGGTCGTGCGGGTTCTCCGGGTCGCTGCCGAGGAACACCAGCACCTCGTCGTAGTCGTGCTCGTGCTCGTTGACCCAGTGGCTGCCCTCGTCAGTGGGGTGGATCCACGAGTACGTCATGTGGATCCTCGCCCCGGGCACGTCCTCGGCCCGCATGAGCGCGAACGCGTCGCCGATGTGCGCCGGCCGGGGCTCGCCCGTGGCGATCGCCCCCTCGTTGACGAGGTCGTCGCTGACGTCCCCCATGTGCCGCACGATGAGGTGCTCGTAAGTGCCGGTCATCTGTCCTCCTTCGGAATGTGCTCTCACGCTAGGGCGGCGGATCCGGGCTGCTCCAGGCACTCAGCACGGGTGCTCTGGCACTCCTGCACGGGCGCTCCCCCGCGCCGCCGCCGGCGCTCCGGCACCCCGCTTGCCCGCGCGCGCACGATCCTGTCCCCCGGGCGCGCCGCCTCGCTGCGCGTCTTGCGCGGCCGCCCCGCACCGCCTCCACTGGGTGCGTGAGGTCAACGCCGACTGCCCCCTCCGCGCGCGCCTTCGCGGAGTACAACATCGAGGAGCGCGCCACCACGCTGCACGGATCGGCCCTGGTGGGCTCATTCCGCGAGGACGGACCCGGTCCGCACATGACGCAGCCGCACCGGCACGACTTCGTCGAGCTGATCTGGATCTCGCAGGGATCCGGCGCCCACCTCATCGACACGTCGGAGTTCCGCGTCGCCCCGCGCACCCTGCACATCATCGCGCCCGGTCAGGTGCACTGCTGGAGCCCGGACGGACAGGCGCTGGACGGCACGCTCGTGCTGTTCCGCGAGGAGTTCCTGGTGAGCGCGGCGGATCTTCCGGCCCGCACGATCCGCGGCGGGATGACGGTGCCCGACGCCGCCACCGCCCGGCGCATCGACCGGATGCTGGAGGATCTGCGCGACGAGCTCGACGGCGACGCCGAGGACCGGGACGAGGTCGTGCGGTACCTGCTGTCGGCGCTCGTGACGATGTGCGCGCGCACGCGCATCGAGCCGGCCCGCCCCCGCCACACCCTGGCCCGGGCGTTCCTGCGGATCGTGCGCGCCGAACCCCGCGCCACCCTCACCGTGGCCGACTGCGCGCGGCGGCTGAACGTCACCGGCAACCACCTCGCCGAGGTCGTGGCCGCCGACCTCGGCCGCACACCGAGCGCCGTCATCCGCGCCGCCGTGCTGCTGGAGGCCGAGCGGCTGCTGTGCCGCACCGCGCTCACCTGCGCGCAGATCGCCGCCGAGCTGGACTTCGGGGACCCGTCGTACTTCTCCCGGTTCTTCCGCCGGGAGACCGGATCCACGCCCTCCGCCTACCGCAGCGCCCGCGGGCTCGTCGCCTGACCCGCGGCCGGTGATCCGCGGGCCTCAGCTCCGGCCGAAGTCCTCGAAGATCAGGGTGGTGCGCGTGGAGCGCACCGCGGAGATCGCCTGGATGTCCTCGAGCACGATCCGGCGGAGGTCGCGGGCGTCGCTCGCGCGCACGAGCAGGATCACATCGAAGTCCCCTCCCACGAGCGCCATGTGCTCGACCTCCGGGATCCGCTGCAGCTGCTCCTGCACCTCCTGCCACGCCGGCTGCTCGAGCGACAGCATCACGTACGCCGAGGCGTGGTGGCCGAGCAGCACCGGATCCGTGCGCACCGTGTAGCCGGTGATGACGCCGAGGTCGGTGAGGCGCTTGATGCGCGCGTGCGCCCCGGCGCGGGAGATGTGCACGGTCTCGGCGATCGCCGTCATCGAGACGCGCGCGTCTCGGCGCAGCTCGTCGAGGATCGCCCGGTCGATGTCGTCCAGCTCCGCCATGCGCACGCCTCTCGGTCGATGTATCAGTGACACTCTGACTCATTCTCAGGGCAAGAGAATGCAATCGTCCAGATTCTGCCGGAATCGATTGGACGAATGCACATCCGGAAGCACACTGGAGGCATCACGTTCGGCAAGGAAGGCGGACCCGATGCAGCACACCATGCCTGCCCAGAGCCACACCCGCGACGCGGATCCGCGCGAGCTGCTCCCCCGCGACGAGCCCGTGCAGCTCATCGACGAGACGGGCGCCGCCCGCGTCGACGACGACTACCCGATGCCCCCGGACGACGTGCTCGACCGGGCCTACCGCGGACTCGTCGAGGGACGCCGCATCAACGACCAGGCCAATGCGCTGGTGCGCCAGGGACGGCTCGCGGTCTACCCCTCTTCGCACGGCCAGGAGGCCTGCCAGATCGCCGCCTCCCTCATCCTCGGCGACGAGGACTGGCTGTTCCCGACCTACCGCGACTCCGTGTCGGTGATCGCGCGCGGTGTCTCCCCCGCCGACGCCATGGTGCTGCTGAAGGGCGACTGGCACTCCGGCTACGACCCGCGCGTCCACCGGGTCGCCCCGCAGACCACGCCGCTCGCGACCCAGCTGCTGCACGCGGCGGGCTTCGCCCAGGCCGCGAAGCACCGCGGCGAGGACACCGTGGTGCTGGCGATGTGCGGCGACGGATCCACGAGCGAGGGCGACTTCCACGAGGCGCTGAACTTCGCCGCGGTCTTCCACCTGCCCGTCGTGTTCTTCGTGCAGAACAACGAGTTCGCGATCTCGGTGCCGCTCTCCCGCCAGACCGCCGCGCCGTCGCTCGCGCACAAGGCGATCGGGTACGGCATGCCGGGCCGGCGCGTGGACGGCAACGACGTGGCGGCCCTGCTCGCGGTCCTGGGCGTCGCGGTCGAGCAGGCCCGCGCGGGCGGCGGGCCCACGCTCGTCGAGGCGCACACCTATCGCATGCAGGCGCACACGAACGCCGACGACGACACCCGCTACCGCGAGCGCGCCGAGGTGCAGGCCTGGGCGCAGAAGGATCCGCTGACCCGCCTCCGCACGCATCTGACCTCACGCGGCCTCCTCGACGAGGCGCGGGAGCAGCAGCTCGCCGAGGGGGCGGAGACGATCGCCGCGGCGCTCCGCGAGGCGCTCAACACCGACGCCGACCTCGACCCCGAGGACCTGTTCCGCTTCGTGCGGAGCACCCGGTCTGCGCAGCTGCAGGAGCAGTGGCAGCAGCTGCGCGACGAACTGGAGCGATCCGGATCCATCTCCGAAGGAGGCACCCGATGACCATCGCGCACGAGGACGTCCGCGTGGATGCCGCACACCCCCAGACCCCGGCGGCTCCGACCGTGCAGACGATGACGATGGCGGCGGCGCTCAACCGCGCCCTCGCCGATGCCATCGAGGCCGATCCCGACGTCGTCGTGTTCGGCGAGGACGTCGGCGCCCTCGGCGGCGTGTTCCGCATCACCGACGGCCTGACCGCGCGCTACGGCGAGGACCGCTGCTTCGACACCCCGCTCGCGGAGTCGGGCATCGTCGGCACCGCCGTCGGCATGGCGATGAATGGCATGCGCCCCGTGATCGAGATGCAGTTCGACGCCTTCGCGCTGCCCGCCTTCGAGCAGGTCGTCAGCCACGTCGCCAAGCTCGGCAACCGCACCCGCGGCGCACTGCGGATGCCGATGGTCATCCGCATCCCCACGGGCGGCGGCATCGGCGGCGTGGAGCACCACTGCGACTCCTCCGAGGCGTACTACGCGCACACACCGGGACTCACCGTCGTCTGCCCGTCCACCCCGCAGGACGCGTACTCGCTGCTGCGCGCGGCGATCGCCTCGCCGGATCCGGTGATCTTCCTCGAGCCGAAGAAGCTCTACTGGACCAAGGGGGAGGTCGACACCTCGATCGTCACGGCGATCGGATCCGCCCGCATCGCCCGCGAGGGCGCCGACGTCACCCTCATCTCCTACGGCTCCTCGGTCGCCACCTGCCTCGAGGCCGCCGAGATCGCCGCCGCGGAGGGACGCAGCGTGCAGGTGGTCGACGTGCGCACCCTCACCCCGATCGACGACGCGACGATCACCGCCGCCGTGCGCTCGACGGGCCGCGCCGTGGTGGTCGCCGAGGCACCGGGCTTCGCGAGCGTGGCCAGCGAGATCCAGTCCCGGGTGTTCGAGCGCTGCTTCGAGTTCCTCGAGGCGCCCGTGCGCAAGGTCACCGGCTTCGACACCCCCTTCGCCCCGCCGAAGTTCGAGCACTGGTACCTCCCCGACGCCGACCGGGTGCTGGACGCGCTGGACACGCTGCACTTCGACGAGGACGCGCACGACGAGACCACGGGAGGTGCACGATGACCACGATCGCGCCGCGTGTGTTCCGCCTCCCGGATCTCGGCGAGGGCCTCACCGAAGCGGGCCTGGTGCAGTGGCTGGTCCAGGTCGGCGACACGATCCGCACCGACCAGCCGATCGCCGAGGTCGAGACGGCCAAGAGCGTCGTCGAGCTGCCGTCGCCGTTCGCCGGCGTCGTCACGGCGCTGCACGGCGAACCGGGCGGCACCATCGACGTGGGCGCCCCCGTGCTCGAGGTCGCCGACCCCGACGCCGCCCTCCCCTCCGACCTGTCCGCGGCGGTCGCGGTCGAAGCGGTCTCGGTCGAGAAGGAGGCCTATCGCGCCGAGGAGCGGGCCGGATCCGGTTCCGGCAACGTGCTCATCGGCTACGGCACCAGCGAGCGGGCGGGATCCGGCCGCCGCAGAGCGCGCCGCACCGCGGGCCCGGTGCGCGGCGACGGCTCCCCCGCGGGCCGCCCGAGCGTCACGCCCCCCGCGCCGGCGGCCGACGACGCCCCGCGGCCGCTCGCGGACCGCACCCCCGCGCCGGCGGAGCCGACGGACGGGGAGCGCCCGCCCCGGGGCCCGGTCGCCGTGCGCTCCCCCCTCGTGCGCCGGCTCGCCCGCGACCTCGGCGTCGACGTGCGCCGCATCGCCGCGACCGGATCCGACGGCGCCGTGACCCGGGCCGACGTGCTCCGCGCGGCGGTGGATCAGGCCGTCGACGGCGTCTCGCTGCAGGCGCTCCACGCCGGCGGCGCCGCAGCGCCCCGGGCCGTCCCGGGCGCGGCGACATCCGCGGCGCCGTCGGCGGGCGAGAGCCTGGACGGCCTCGTGGTCGCGTCCCGGGAGCGCATGTCGCCGCTGCGCAAGGCGGTGAGCGCCAAGCTCGCCCGCAGCCGCTCCGAGATCCCCGAGGCGACCGTCTGGGTCGACGTCGACGTCACCGAGCTGTGGGCGCTGCGCGCCGCGATGGCCCCCGAGGGCGGCCGCGCGCCGTCGCTCACCGCGCTCGTCGCCCGTTTCGTGCTCATCGCGCTGGCCGAGCACCCGCTGCTCGGCTCCCGGCTCAGCGACGACGCATCCGAGATCATCTCCTTCGCCGGGGTGAACCTCGGCGTCGCCGCCGACACCGACCGCGGGCTCATGGTTCCGGTGATCCCCCGGGCGCACGAGCTCAGCGTCGACGAGCTCGACCTCGCGCTGCGCGAGCTCGCCGCGACCGCGCGCGCCGGCGCCATGCCCCCGGAGCGGCTGCGGGGATCCACCTTCACGCTCAACAACTACGGCGGGCTCGGCGTCGACGGGTCCGCGGCGATCATCAACCACCCCGACGTCGCGATCCTCGGCATCGGCCGGATGATCGAGCGCCCCTGGGTCGTCGACGGCGCCGTCGTGGCCCGCCGGATCGCCCAGCTCTCGCTCGTCTTCGACCACCGGGTGTGCGACGGCGGCTACGCGGCGTCGTTCCTGCGCCGTGTGATGCAGCTCCTGGAGCACCCGGCCCGCGCCTTCGGCCGGGTGCGCTGACCTGCGGCCGGGACTCGGCCCGCTTCGAGGCGCGTCCCGGCCGCTCCGCGTGCGGCGCGGAGCCTCAGCGCGGATCGAGCGGCACCCTCGCCCGCCACGGCGCCGCCTGCTCGTAGCGCTCGGCGAGGGCGAGGATCACGGCGTCGCCGTGAGCGCGTCCGAGCAGGTGCATGCCGACCGGGCCGGCTTCGACCTCCCCGCAGGCGACGCTGAGCCCGGGCAGGCCGGTGAGGTTCGCCGCGCAGAGCATCCGCAGTGCGCTGCCGAGCCCTTCGGCGTCGTCTGCGCTGGTCAGCTCGGCGGCCATGGAGGCGAGCCGGGGAGCGCCCGCCGGCAGCGTCGGACCGACCAGCGCGTCGAGACCGCGCGCCGCGAGCAGCTTCTCGATGCGGGCGCGCAGCGCGGGGCGCAGGCGCAGCGCGAGCTCGACGTCGTCGGTGCGCAGGAGCGCGCCCGACGCGATCATGACCCGGGTCTCCGGCAGGTAGTCGCCCGCGGCGGCGCGCAGCCGCAGCCGGTGCAGGGCCGCAGCCTCGGACAGCGATACGACCAGGCCGGCGGTGAGCGCGAGATCGAGATCGGAGGCGTCCACCTCCACGACCTCGATCCCCTCGTGCTCCAGTACGGCGAGCGCCTCGTCGACGAGGGCGCGCACCGCGGCGGTCACGCCCCAGCGCTCCCACTGCGCGCGATCGACGCCGACGCGCCCGGCGACCACGCGCCCGGCGGCGCCGGCGACCGAGCCGCCGAAGCGCTCACGCAGCACGGCGGGCTCCGAGATCGCGTCGAGCACGAGCGCCGCGCCGCGCACCGACGCGGCGATCGGGCCGATCGCGTCCATCGTGCCGCTCACCGTCATCGAGCCGATGCGCGACACCAGTCCGGCACTCGGCTTGAGACCGACCAGGCCGTTGATCGACGCCGGGTTGCGCACCGACCCGCCGGTGTCCGTGCCGAGCGCCGCGGGCACCGCACCGACCGCGACGGCGACGCCGGAGCCGATGCTGGATCCGCCCGCGTAGCGCTCCGGGTCGCGGGGGTTGCGGGTGGGCGGGCTGCCCTGCCCGAAGGCGAACTCATAGGTGACGGTCTTGCCGAGCAGCACGCCGCCCGCTGCGCGCAGGCGCGCGACGGCGACGGCGTCGTGCACCGCGGGCGTCGCATCCCGGAACACGGCGGATCCGCCGCGGGTCGGCATCCCCGCCACGTCGATCACGTCCTTGACGCCGATCGGGATCCCGTCCAGCGGCCCGCGAGCCCGGCCCGCTTCGCGGCGCTCGTCACTCGCCCTGGCCGCGGCGAGCGCGCCCTTCTCGTCGACGTGCGCCCAGGCGTGCACCCGCTCCTCGGTCGCGCCGATGCGCTCGATCGCCGCCGCCACGAGCCGCGCGCTGGTGGTGCGTCCCTCGGCGAGCGCGGTCGCCGCCTCCGGGACGCCGTCGCGCCAGGGCTCGCTCACCGGTCCGTCTCCTCGGTGAGGAGCCGTGCCGCATCGCGACGGAACGCCGGCAGTCCCGCGCGCAGGTCATCGATCGCCGCGGCCACGGCCGCCGCATCCTGCGCCGCGAGCTCTGCGCCCAGCAGATCCCGCACCACGGCGAGGTCTCGCAGGTCGAGTCCGGTCATGCCGCGGTGCCCTGCAGGAGACGTCCGTGCCGCACGACGTCCTCCCCGCCGACGAGGACGGCGACCACGTCGCGCAGATCGGCGCGCCGCGCGATCACGACGTCGGCCGGCGCTCCGCGGCGCAGCATCGCGCCGCCCTCGACGAGGCCGGGTACGAGGGCGGCAGGCACCGAGGTGACCATCTCGACGGCCTCGGCGAGCGTGCGATGCCCGGCGTCGATGACGTCCTGCACCGCGGCGATGAGCGGATCGTGCCGTCCGTCGTGCCCGTAGTCGGTGGCGATCACGTCGACGAGCCCGCTGCCCGCCAGGAGCGCGTCCCAGTGCTCTCTGGTGCGCACCGTCTCCCGCGCCTCGAGCAGATCGAAGACGCTCGCCTCCCCGTACCAGCCGGCGTCGCGGCCGGCCTCGGCGAGTCGCACCGCCTCCTCCACCGTGTGGGAGGTGTGGTTGACGTGCCCGGCGATCACGGTCGCGTGGCGGCCCGGTTCGGCCAGCAGCGCGCGCAGCAGGTCCGCCGTGGCGGCCGCGGAGTGCACGAGCGCGGGCACGCCGAGCCGCCCGGCTGCTGCGACCCCCTCACGGATCCCGGCCCTGGCCTGCGCGATCGAGGGCATCACCGTGCCGGACACCAGGGCGCGCAGCTCCGCCACCGGGACGTCGTCGAGTCCGGCCTCGGCGGCGCGCTCCGCGAACAGCTCGGGGTCACCGGCCCCCTCCTCCAGGAACCGCCCCAGCAGCGCCTCTTTGAGAGCACGGGCCTGCTCCTGCGTGACGGTGCGACCGGTGCGCCGCCGGATCGCGGCAGGGAGGTACACGAGGTCCTGCCCGCCGCCGCCGAGCGTCTGCCCGCCGCCGAGCTCGCCGATCGCGACCGCTCCGTCCTCGAGCATCCGCTCGACGGTCATCGCGCGGTGCTCGGATCCGAGTCCGGCGCCGTCCGCGGCGAGCGCGGCGGCGAGCGCACCGGGCGTGTGCGCCGTGGCCCCGCGCACGTGGACGGCGTGCCGGCGGTCGGCCTCGCGGATCTCGTCCATCGTCCCGAGCCCGCACGTGCTGAGCACGGTCGTCGTTCCGGCGGCGAGGTGGCGATCGAGATGCCCGCGCCAGCGCTCCTCCGGCAGCGGCGCGGCGCCGCTCGGGAACAGGGGCGACGGACTCACCCCGTGGGCGTGCAGGTTCACCAGGCCGGGGAGCACGGCGCAGTCCGGCACGTCGACGATCCGGCCTGCGAACGGCTCCGCGGCGCTGCGCGCGCCGAGGACGTCGAGGATCCGGCCGTTCTCGATGACGACGCCGCCGCCCTCGATGGTCCTGCCCCCGGTCGCGGGGACCACGACCCCTGCTCGGATCAGCGTCCGCATCGCCGCTTCCTCTCGACGCCGGCCTCCTCGCCGGATAGATTCATCATATCGAAGTATCTTCACTATAACCAGGAGGATCGATGACGGCCTTCCCGCTCCCCCGCGACCTGCGCGGCTACGGCGAGCACCCGCCGGACGTGCGCTGGCCCGGGGGCGCCCGCGTCGCCGTCTCCCTCGTGGTGAACATCGAGGACGGCGCCGAGCGCAGCATCGCCCGGGGCGGCGTCGCCGACGATCTCGGAGCGCACTGGCTGCGCCACCGACCCCTGCCGGGCAGCCGCGACCTCGATCTGGAGTCCGCGTTCGAGTACGGCGCCCGCAGCGGGATCTGGCGGGTGCTGCGCACACTGCGCCGGCACGAGGCCAGGGCGACCGCGTTCTGCTGCGCCACCGCTCTGCAGGCGAACCCGACCGTCGCCCGCGCCCTCGTGCGCGACGGGCACGAGATCGCGGACCACGGCCTCGGCTGGGACGCGCACTCGGCGCTCGCCCCCGAGGTCGAGGCCGGCCTCATGCACCGCTCGCGCCGGATCATCGAAGACCTCACCGGCGTGCGGCCCACGACCTGGTACTCGCGCGACGGCCTGACGCTGCACTCACGCAGCGCGATGCTCGGCGAGGGGTTCGACTACGACTCGAACAGCTTCGACGACGACCTGCCGCATCCGGGCGCGGACGGCCTCCCGCTTCCGGTGATCCCGTACGCCGGAGACACCAACGACTCGGCGCTGCTCTCGCAGTACCCGACCGGCGCCGCCTTCTCGTCGTTCCTGTGCGGCGCGCTCGACCTGCTCGGGACCGAGCCGCGGCGGGGCCCCTCGGTGCTCAGCGTGGGACTGCACCCGCGCATCATCGGGCGGCCGGCGTACATCGGCGCCCTCGACGCCTTCCTCTCGCGCGCCGCCGACGCCGGTGCGTGGATCGCCACCCGCCGGGACATCGCCGCGGCCTGGGCCTCCGCGACCTCCGCCTGAAGGGCCGAGCTACGACGAGCCGCGGGCGAGCGCGGCTGCCCTCAGGACGCGAGGAGCGCGCCCCAGCCCGCGATCGCGCGGCGCGCACCGGCTCGGCGGAGCAGGTGCCAGAGCGTGGCCGTCGCACTGTCGACCACGGGGATCCCGTATTCGGCCTCGAACGCGGCGACCCGATAGGCGGAGCGCAGATTGGTGCCGATGCAGACCACTCCGTCGACGCCGTCGCGGAACGCCGGCCGCATCAGGGCATCGATCCGATCGCCGCCCACCCGGGCGATCTCGGCATTGGCCAGCTGGACGTCCGGCACCGAGATCACCGGCATCCCGATGCCGTCGGCCGCATACTGCACGACGATGTCCTCGGCGATCGCCCGAGGACCGGGGAAGACGAGCCCCACCCGCTCCAGGCCCAGCTCGGCGAGCGCGGCGCGCACCGCGAGCGTCGCCGTCGTGGCCGGCGCCCCGACCACCGTCTCGAGCTGGGCGCAGAGCGAGCGCTCCCCGGCGAACCCGGTCCAGGATCCGGAGGTGCCGTGGAAGGCCACGGCATCCGGCTCCGCGTCGGCCAGGAGGGCCGGGGCGTCGCCGAGGACGCCCGCGTCGATCCGGTCGCCGAGGTCGGCCGGCAGCCGGAACCGGCTGAAGTGCGCGGAGACGTCGTCCTCGGCGGCGAGCATGCGCAGGATCGACGACTCGGCATTCGAGTTCGAGGAGGGCACCAGCACGCCCAGGCGGCGGGACGGCCCGGGTGCGACGCCCACGGGAACGGCGCCCGCGTCGTGCGGGCTCTGCGCGCTCACGGTCTCAGTGCGCCCGGCCGAGCGACGGCGGCGTGGAGATCGCGAGCATCACGGCCGCGGAGTCCGTGCGGTTGCTCCACCAGTGCGGCAGCGAGGCGTCGTAGGTGAGGCTGTCTCCTGCCTCGAGCTCGACCTCGCGTCCGGCGACGGACGCCACGAGACTCCCGGCCGTCACCATGACGCATTCCTCGCCCTCGTGCGAATGGGGCACGCTGGCGCCGTCGAAGTGCGCGGGGATCGTCATGTTGACGACCCCGAGCTTGCGCTCCGAGTCGGGCACGATGAGTTCCATGATGATGCCCTGCGACGGGATCTCGATGCGCCGGCGGTCCGCACGGCGCACCACCATGTGGTCGTTGCCGGCATCGGGATCCGCGAACATGCTCGCAAGCGGAAGATCGAGCGAGTTCGCGAGCCGCAGCAGCGTCGCGAACGACGGATTGCCGATGCCGCGCTCGATCTGGCTGATCAGCCCGGCGCTGACGCCCGCGCGCTCCGCGAGCTCCTCGACCGTGTAGCGGCCTGTGCGCTGCTCGCGCAGCTGCGCCCCGAGATGCGAGATCCAGAAGTCGCGATCCGGTCCTTCGTCCGTCGTCGGCTTCGCCGCTGCTGCCGTCCCGTCCACAGGCCGTCCTTCGTTCGCTCGGAGGTGCGTCATTCTATCGGTCCGCATGGTCTACCCGTCCACCACTGCCGCGGCGAGGCTGCGCAGCGTCAGCGCGACCTCGCGCTCCCAGTACACGGCGGCGCGGTCCGCTCCTCTGGCGTGCACCTCGCCCGCCCTCGCGGCGCTCGGCGCCGGCATGCCGATGCGATGCCCCGCCCCGGCGACGACGTCGATGATCCGCTGCACGGCCGCGTCGACCGCCTCGCCCCGGCCGGATCGGGCCAGGTCGTCCAGGAGGTCGGTCGGACCGATCCAGCCGCCCTGGAACAGCGGATGCCGGGCGAACTCGGCCACGCCGTCGAGCGCGTCCACGGTCTCGAACAGCACCGAGAGCACGGGCGCGTGCGTGTACCGGGTGCCGTACCCCGAGGCCGGGGAGACCTGTCGCGGCCGGTCGCCCTCGGGTGGGAACCGGGTCGCCCGGTTCGCCCGCTCCAGCTCTGCGGTCGAGCGGACGCGCGGCAGCACCAGCTCGTCGACGCCGGTGTTGGCGAACGAGAGCAGGCTGTCGGGGTCGAGGGAAGGCACCCGTACGCCCACGGCGACCCCGCTGCCGCGCAGGCGCTGCACCGCGTCGGCGCACTGCGCGGGCCCGAGGCCGGTCTGCTCCGCGTCGATGACGACGGATCCGATCCCGACGACCTCGAGCAGGCCGAGCAGGGTCGGGGTCGGATCCGCGGTGATGAGGCCGACCTCGGGACGGCGTGGGGTCTGCGCGTTCATTCGTCGGACACGAACTCCCAGTCGGCGGGCTTGCTCATCCCGACCACGAGCTCGACGATCTCGCCCGTGTCGTTCGTGATCCCGTGCACGGTGCCGCGGGGGATGTAGATCCCGTCGCCGGGCCGCGCGCGGTGCTCGCTGCCGTCGAGGTGCACAAGGGGCGTGCCCGAGACCACGACGTAGAACTCGGATGCGTCGGGGTGATGGTGACACAGGTGATGCTGGCCGGGCAGGATCCGGCCGAGGCTCACGTTGAGGTCGTCGGATCCGCTGAGGTCGCGGGAGATCAGGGTGCACACCTGACCCTGGTCCTGCTGCCCCTTCAGCCCGGTCTTGGCGAGGTCGGTGAAGCCGATCTCGTGCGCGTTGTGCACGAGCCGGCCGAGGTCGGCGGGGGCTCGGGTCATCGCTTCGCCTCCTCCAGCGCGGCCGCCGCATCGGCGGGGGCGTGCTGCGCCCACCAGCGGGCGATCTCCTCGCGGGTGGCGAACCATACGCCCTCCCGCGCCTGCGCGTACTCGAGGAAGCGGCGCACCGCCATCGCGACGCTCGGGCGCCCCCCGATGCGCAGATGGATGCCGACCGACATCATCCGCGGCACCTCGTCGGCCTCGAGCAGCAGGCAGTCCAGCGAGTCCCGGAGCACGGAGAAGAAGTCGTCGGGGCTGCCGAGGCTCCCCGTGCCCCAGAACCGGGCGTCATTGGTGTCCCCGGAGTACGGAACGACCAGGTGCGGACCCTCCGCGGTGCCGACGTAGTACGGAAGGTCGTCGGAGTAGGAGTTCGAGTCGTACAGGAATCCCTCCTGCACGAGCACGGCCCTGGTCTCCTCGGTGATGCCCTCGCGCACGTACCACCCCGAGGGGCGCACCCCCGCGGTCCGCTCGATCGCCGCGACGCAGCGGCGGATCTCCGCCCGCTGCTCCTCGGCGTTCATCCCCACCAGGCCCTGCCACTTGTACCCGTGCCCGCAGATCTCGTGTCCGTCGCGGGCGATCGCCCTGGCCGCCTCGGGGTTGCGCTCGAGCGCGATCCCGCAGGCCATGACGGTGGAGCGGACGCCGAACTCGCGGAACAGGCCGAGATAACGCCAGATGCCCACCCGGCTGCCGTATTCGAAGAAGGACTCCTTCATGAGACTGCGCCGTGTCGGATCCGCGGACCAGCCGCCGAAGATCGAGATGTCCTCGTCCCGTGCGTCCCCCGCCTCGATCGAGCTCTCGGCGCCCTCTTCGAAGTTGAGGACCAGGGAGACCGCGACCCTCGCTCCGCCGGGCCAGCCGACGACCGGCGGGTGCTCTCCATAGCCGATGAGATCACGCATTGCGTCCGCCTGCTTCCTCGCCGGGACCCGGACGCCTCGTCGCGCCCGGATCCGTGTGGATTTTCATCAAATCAAACACATCTTCACTATTCTGAATCACTGCCCCAGCCCGCCTCCCGCGTAGACCGCACGGTGCGCAGCGAGCGACGTGCGCAGCATCCCGTCCACGTCGTCGATGACGTTGCCGTGCGCCGGCCCGATGAGCGTCGTGGGGTGGGCGTCGAGCACCCGCTCGATCGCGCCGAACGCTTCGCTCACGTCGACGAACCTGGTCCAGTACAGCGCGCGGCCGGTGCCGTACGCCGCCTGGGCGACACTCGGCGGCTCGGGCATCTCGCCGGACAGAAGCCGGCACTGGCCGGGACGGTGCACCGGCTCGTCCTCGTCGTCGGGACCGGGGACGTCGTGGATGAACGAGAACCCGTCCGAGACGAAGAGCACGCCGGCTCCCGAGTCCCAGGCCCAGGTCGTGTTCTCCAGGTCCCGGATGTGCGCGGGCAGGAGCACCAGCTCGCGCCCCCCGAGGTCGATCGACTCCCCCGCCGCGCGCGGCCGCAGCCGGTGCGCATGCTCCGGGAAGTGCAGGTGGTAGTCGCGGGTCTCGCCCACGACGAGCGCATCCGGATAGCGCTCCAGCAGCGCAGGCAGATTGCCGGCGTGCGGGATCTCGGGGTGCGTCGGCACGAGGTAGTCCAGCGTGCGCCCCGCGAGCGCCTCGTCGAGCTGCGCGAGCACGAGATCCCGGTGCGCGGGATCCCCGGTGTCGATGAGGGCGGTGCGCCGCCGGCCGATCACGAGGTAGGCGTTGACGTGATAGTGCACCTCCTCGCCGTGCCCGAAGGCCGACAGGCATCCGCCGAGCCAGTGCACGCCGTCGGCGATCGGCCGTGCGCTTTCGAAGACGACACTCATGCGATCCCCCTCCTCTCGATCTCCGCGGCCACGGCCCCGGTTGCGGCGGCGACTTCATCCGCGGCGAACAGACGTCCGTAGCCCGGACCGACCGCGCGCACCGCGCGTCCGTCGACGACGGCCCGCACGTGCTCCGCGATCGGCCGCGTGTCCGCCAGGGAGAACCAGCGGAACTTGCTGAGGCCGTCCGCGGCCGCCGCGTCCCCGTGGGTGAAGGCGTCCGAGGTGAGCAGCCAGCCGCTCGCGGGCTCGTGCACCCACAGCGTGGGCAGCAGCCGCAGCAGCGGCGAGATCAGCTCGATCCGCAGGCCCGGATAGGGCTCCACCCACTGCGCGGTGCCGGGCTCGACGCTCACGCGGCGGGCCTCGGCGCGGCTGCGCGGGACCGTGATCCCGCCCGTGTACCAGACGGCGTCGAGGCCGAACCGCTCCTCGATCGCGGGCAGGTTCAGGCAGCACTCCATCTCGGTGCGGGTGAGCAGCACGGAGAGCCGCGTGCCATCGGCGAGCAGGGCGCCGAGACCCTCGAGGATCTCCGCTTCGTGCACGCGCAATCCGGTGTCGACGAGCAGCGCGCCGTGCTCGCCGCGGATGAGGTAGCAGTTCACCGGCTGGGTCGAACGGGTGCCGGGAGGGCACCAGCTGACCCGCTCGTCGAGCTCGATCGTCCCGCCGAGACGGTGGATGGTCGTGAGGGACATCCCGGTGACCGCTCGCCCCGCGTCAGCGGGTGGCGCCTTCCCAGACCGCGATGGCCTCGTCCAGCGAGCAGGTGTCGTGCCGAGCGCGCATCACGGTGAGCGCCGCCTCGTGCACGACCTCGTCGTAGGCGCCGACGGCGTCGTCCAGGAGCACGGCGTAGAAGTCATGGGAGCCCGCGTCGCGCAGCGTCGCCTCGACGCAGCCCCCCGTGGAGACGCCGACGATCGCGACCGACTCGATGCCCTGGCTGCGCAGCAGCAGTGCGAGCTCGGTGCCGACGAAGGCGCTCTGCCGGCGCTTGCGGATGACGATCTCGTCGCCCTCCGGCGCGCAGGACTCGGTGAACTCGGTGAGCGGGTCGCCCTTCGCGCTGAGCCGGCCGAGGTCGGTCGAGCGACCGTGGCCGACGGTGTAGAGCGCCCGCAGCCATGCGGGCGTCGAACTGCGACCGTCGGGCAGGTTCTCCACGCAGATGTGGAAGACCGGCACCCCTGCGGCCCGCGCGGCGCGGATCGCTCTGGCGCACTGGTCCACGATCCGCGGCATCATGCTCATGTCGTGCCCCGAGTCGGCGATCGCACCGCCTTTCGAGACGGCGCCCTTCTGCATGTCGATGACGACGAGGGCCGTCGTGGTCGGATCCAGCAGCTCGGCGAACGTGTCGCGCACGGGCTTTCCGCAGATCTCGATCATGTCCTTGTCCTTTCTGCCCGGGAGCCGGCCGGATCGGGCCGGCCGGCCCCCGAGGTCTGGTGGGGTCTTCCCGGTCAGCGACCGAGGGCGTTGAAGTAGATCTGACCGTTGGTGAGCGGGACCGCCCCGGTCAGCCCCGCGGAGTGCGCGAGCATGTTCTTCGTCTGCACCAGGGAGAGGATCGGAGCGCCCTCGTCGACGTAGCCCGCCATCTGGTTGAGCAGCTTGGTGCGCGCCGCCGTGTCCGTGGTCGGCGTGCCGGCGAGAGCGAGCCGCGCCTCGTCGAATCGCGGGTCCTTCCAGCCGGTGCTGTTGCTCGGCGCGTCGCCGGCGTAGAACGCGTAGCTGTAGAACGCGGGGTCGGCGATCACGATCGGCTCGGAGTAGAGCACCGCCTGGAAGCGGCCCTCGATGAGCGCCGTCGAGAAGTCCGTCGAGCTCGCGATGTTCTGCAGCTCGACCTTGACGCCGACCTTGCCCAGCATCGACTGGATCAGCACGGCCGAGCGCTCGGCCACGGGACCGGGGCGGGTCACGCTGTAGCTCAGCGTCAGGTCGAATCCGTTCGCGTACCCCGCGGCGGCGAGGGCCTTCTTCGCAGCGTCCGGGTCGAAGGTGTAGCTCGCGGTCGGGTCCGCACCGGGGAAGATCGCGGTGGCCGGATCGCCGTAGCCCGCATAGGCGCCCTTGACGAGGGCCTTGCGATCGATCGCCATGGAGATGGCGCGGCGCACCTCGGCGTTCGCCAGCGGGCCCGTCTTGGTGTTCATCATCATGGTGTCGCGGGTCTGGCTGGTGCAGTCGGAGACCTCGACCCCGGTGGCCTTGGCGAGCGACGCGTACTGGCTGTACTCGAAGGATCCGGCGACCTGAGCCTCACCCGATTCGACGAGCTGGCTGCGGGTCGCGGTGCTGGGGACCGCCTTGACGACGATCCGCTTCACGGATCCGCGTGTCCCCTCCCACTTCGGGTCCGCCTTGAGCGTGAGCGAGGTGCCGGGCGTGAACTCCTCGAGGTCCCAGCCCGAGTAGTCGGCCAGGTTCTTGGACAGCCAGTTGTTCGCGGTCGGGTCGTCCGGTGTGACGTGCTTCTTCGCCTCCACGCTGTCATGGATGTAGAAGAGGTTGTTCTGCAGCGAGGCCAGCGTGTACGAGGTGATCGAAGTGGTGTTCAGCTGGATCGTGTGGTCGTCGATGACCGTGGTGAGGTTGTCGACGTTGAACCCGCTGCTCTTGAGAGTGCCCTTCATCACGGGCTGACGGACCATGCCGATCTGCAGGCTCCACGCGACGTCCTCGGCGGAGAGGGTGTTCCCGAACTGGCTGGTCACCTTCTTGAGCTTGACGATGACGCCGGTCTTGTCGGGGTTGATCTCGGCGCTCTCGGCCAGGCGGCCGGTCACCTCGGTGGGAGATGCCGCGCAGGCGGCCTTGTCGGAGGATCCGCTGTCGTACGCGAGCAGTTGCGAGCCGAGCCCGCTCAGCACGACGTGCGACGCGCTCCCGCCCCAGGGCGCCGGGGTGAGGCTGTCGGGCAGGGCGCCGACGGCGACGACGACGCTGGCGGGCTGAGCCGCCTTGGACTGCGTCGGGGAACCGGAGGCGCCGCCGGAGCAGCCGGCGAGGGCGAGTGCCGCTGCGGCGAGAGCGCCGACCGCGGCCAGACGTGAATGCTTCATTGCATCGTTCCGTTCTGGTTTTCGGGTGTAGAGGGAACTGCCGGTGGAGGGGCGGTGGACGCGGGGCGGACCGGTCAGTACCGGTACGCCTGCTTGTGGCCCGCGCGGATGATCGGCTCGACGTCGCGCACGTTGGTGATGACGTTGCCGTGGGTCGGTGCGACGGCCTCGACGCCGAGGTCGTCCACCAACTGGAGCACGCGGTCGTAGACGCGGTCGGCGTCGTCGTTGAAGCGTGCCCAGTACAGAGCGCTGCCCGTGAAGAAGGCCGCGTTCTCGACAGCGATCGGCTGCGAGAGCTCGTCCGTCGTCAGCGCGCATTCGCCCGGGAGGTGCAGCGGATCCTCGTCGTCGAGGTCCGGGCGGTGCATGTAGCAGAAGCCGTCGGCGGTGAAGAGCACCCTGCCCTCCTCGGCGAACGCCCACTGGGTGTTGGGGAGGTCGCGGATGAGCGCCTCGACGATGCGGATCCGCTGCCCTCCGCCGAGGTCGATCACATCCCCGGGGACGCGCGGGTGCAGATTGCCGACGATCTGCGGGTAGAAGAGGTGGTAGTCGTGCAGATCTCCGACGATCGTGATGTCGGGGTACTTCTCGACCAGCCGGGGCAGGTTCCCGGTGTGCGGCAGCTCGGGATGGGTCGGGAAGACGTAGGTGAGCGGCTCGTCGCCGAGGAGCTCGTCGAGCTTGGCGGAGATGGTCGGCCAGCTCGACGGGTTGCCGGTGTCGATGATGATCGACGCGTCGGCGCCGCGCACGACGTACGCGGAGTTGTGGCCGTGGATGACCCGGTCGGCCAGGTGGAACGGCAGGCAGGCGCCCATCCAGAACACTCCGGGCTTGATCTCGCGCGGGAAGTCCGCGCTCATCGTCTCGGTGACGATCTCTTCGGTCTGATCCATGGCGTTCTCCTAGGCGGCGTCGGCCAGCGCGGCCAGCATGAGGTCGAGGTGGCGGCGGACCGAGCTCCTGCCGCGGATCACGGATCCGCGCGAGGGTGCGATGATCTCCGGATCCAGGTCGTCGAAGGTCGCGACGAGCCAGTCCCGCAGCGGGTGCTTCGTGGCCCGCGGCAGCCATTCGTACTTGGCGAACAGATGAGCGGCGACCTGGTCGCTCGTCGTGTCGTCCTGCACCGTGTCGTCGATGAAGCGGTATCCGTCCGCACGGTCCAGCACACCGTGCGTGAAGGTGTCCGACGTGAACAGTGCGCCGGTCTTCGCGTCCCATCCCCAGAACGTCGGCAGGAGCCGCAGCAGCGGGGACTGCACGTCGAGCACGCGCCCCGGGGCGACCTCGATGCTCATGGAGCGCTCGAGCGCGTCACCCTCGGTGGTGCGGGTGCCGTCGATCTGCTGGCGCCGTCCGCGCAGCGCGAAGCGGCTCACGTCGTCGAAGGCGTCGAAGGGGTTGATCACTCCGCCGGTGAAGAGGCGCAGGATGTCGAAGCGCCGCGAGATCGGCTCGAGGTTGGAGACGCAGTCCATCTCGGGCCGGGTGAAGAAGATCGACACTCCCCCGCCCTCGCCGAGCAGTTCGGCCAGGTCGTCCAGCACGGCCTCGCTGTGCACGGCCATCCCGGAGTCGATGAGCAGATGCTCATCGCCCTCGGACAGCAGGTAGCAGTTCGAGCTCTGGAAACCGGTGGATCCACGAGGCACCCAGCTGACCCGGTCGTCGAGCGGGTAGGCCCCGCCGAGAACGGTCAGCCCGCCGTCATGCACTTTAGTGAACATGTCTTCAACTTATTGAAGTCAGAGGCCGTTGTCAAGGGATTCCACGCGGGAATTCCCTGCTCAGGCGGCCTTAGCGAGCGCGGAGCGGGACGCACCGTCGCGCGTCCGGCGGGAGACCCCGGAGAGCTGCCGCGTGCGCGGATCCATCAGGGTGATGAGGGTGTCGAGGATCACGTAGCCGAGCAGGCTCGTGGCGCCCATGATGAGCACGAAGCCCTGGATCACGGGCACGTCGCCCTTGAGCACGCCGTCGAGCGACCATCCGCCGACGCCCGGCCAGGAGAAGACGCTCTCGATGATGGCCGCGCCGCTCAGGGAGGCGGCGAACAGCAGCACCATGTAGGTCATCAGGGCTCCGCGCACATCGGTCAGGGCGTACCGGAAGACCTGCCCCGGTCGCAGCCCGCAGGCCTTGGCGAACTCGATCTGCGGCGAGTTCAGGATCTGGAGGAGGCCGGAGCGCACGGTCTTGCCGAACGGCGCCGCGAAGAACAGGCCCAGGGTGAGGATCGGCAAGGCCGCGCGGCTCAGGATCGAGCCGACCGTCTGCCACTGACCGGCGAGCACGACGTCGATCGGGACGAGGCCGGTGATCTTCGGCGGCGTGGGGTCGGCCGGCGAGAGCATTCCGAGCGGAGCCGGCGCGATGTGCAACTGCTGGTAGAACACGAACAGCAGGAGCAGGGCGAGCACGAACTCCGGCATCGCCATGAGGAGGGAGACCGAGACGCCGAAGACCTTGTCCGCCGCCCGGCCCGCACGATAGGCGGCCAGGGCGCCGAGTCCGAGCCCGATCGTCAGGGCGAGCAGCAGCCCGGGAACGAGGTAGACCAGGGTGTTGGGCAGACGCGTCCACAGCTCCTGCGAGACCGAGGACCCGGTGAAGAACGAGGTGCCGAGATCGCCGTGCAGCACGCGCACCAGGTAGTCGAGGTACCGCTCGAGGAACGGCTTGTCCAGGCCCAGCTGCGCGTTGATCCGGGCGACATCGGTCGGCGTCGCGTATTCGCCGAGGAGCGCGACCGCGGGGTTGCCGGGCAGCAGCGAGACGAGGCCGAAGCTCAGCGTGATCAGGCCCCACAGCAGCACGACGGCGATGAGGACCCGGGAGACGATGTAGCGGATCATGATGCTCCTGACGTGGCGCCTGCGGCCTCCGCGCGACCGCGATACGGGATCGGCGGCATCGCGGCCGCCATGAGGTTGCGGGTGTACTCCTCGCGCGGCTCGTCCAGGACCTGCTGCGCCGAGCCGCTCTCCACGAAGCGGCCGTGATGCATCACGACCACGTGCGAGCAGAAATGACGCACCGTCTCGATGTCGTGGGAGATGAACACGTAGGTGAGCCCGCGTGCCTCGCGGAGTCGGTTCAGCATCCGGAGGATCGAGGCCCGGATCGTCAGGTCGAGCGAGGCCGTGGGCTCGTCCAGCACGACGAGGGAGGGATCCGTCACGAGGGCGCGGGCGATGCCCACCCGCTGCTGCTGCCCGCCGGAGAGGTTCGCCGGGCGCCGGTCGAGGAAGTCCTCGGAGAGACCGACCTCCTCCAGCGTGTCGATCACGCGCTGGCGCCGCTCGGCGCGCGATCCGTAGCCTCCGGCGACGATGAGCGGCTCCTCGACGATCTGGCCGATCGTGAGCCGCGGGTTCAGCGAGGCGAACGGCTCTTGGAACACGATCTGCCAGCGATGCCGGTTGCGGCGCAGCTCTCGCGCTCCGAGCGCCCGGATGTCCTGCCCCTCCAGCCGGATGGTGCCGCTGTCCGCCTCCAGCAGACGCAGGATCAGCCGGCCGAGGGTCGATTTGCCCGACCCCGACTCTCCGATGATGCCGAGGCACTCCCCGCGCTCGACGGCGAGCGTGATCCCATCGACGGCGACCTTGGTCCCGCCGTGCGGAAGCGCGAACGCCTTCGTGACGTCGTCCAGTTCGATGAGGGCCATGTCAGCGCCCCGCCCTTCCCGCGCCCGCGGTCGCGATCGTCGCCGTCCCCCCGGGGGGCGCGGCGTCGGGCCGGACCACCGATTCCAGCAGCGATGCGGTGTACTCGTGCTCCGGCGTCACGAAGACGCGCGACACGGGGCCCTGCTCGACGAGCCGCCCCTGATACATCACGAGCACCCGGTCGCAGTAGTTCGCGACGACGCCGAGATCGTGCGTCACGATCAGCATCGACCGGCCGCTGCCGCTGGTCAGCCGGGTCAGGGTGTCCAGCACCTGCCGCTGCACGGTCAGGTCGAGTGCGGTGGTCGGTTCGTCGGCGATCACGAGACGCGGGTTCAGGAACAACGCCATCGCGATGACGACGCGCTGCGCCATGCCTCCGGAGAGCTCGTGCGCATAGCCGTCGATCACGCGGTCCGGATCCTTCACGCCCGTCGCGTCGAGCAGCTCGATCGCGTGCACGCGCGTCTGATTCCCGCGGTCGACGCCGTGCGCCTTCGCGATGTTGCGGAACTGCCGCTCGATGCGGAGCACGGGGTTGAGCGCGCTGAACGGGTTCTGTGCGACGAAGCCGATCTCCTTGCCCCGGATCGCCCTGAGGTCGCGCTCGCGCATGTCCAGCAGCGAGCGGCCGAAGAAGTCGACGTGTCCCTCCGTCACTCGTCCGGGCGGCATCAGCAGCTTGATGATCGAGCGCACGACGGTCGACTTGCCGGAGCCCGACTCGCCGACGATCCCGACGATCTCGCTCTCGCCCACCTCGAACGAGACGCCGTGCAGCGCCCGGATCGAGCTGCGCCTCGTCTCGAAGTCGGTGACCAGGCCGGTCACCTCGAGCCCCTCGCTCATCGCGCCCGCTCCACTCGCTCGATCCTGTTCTCGATCGCACCGGCGATCACGTTGAAGGAGGCGATCACGAGCAGCATGGCCAGCGTGGGGAACGCCGCCGCCCACCACTGCCCGCGGATCAGCATGCTCGCGCCGTCGCTGATCATCGCGCCCCAGGACGGCGTCGGAGGCTTCACCCCGACGCCGAGGAAGTTCAGTGCGGCGATCGTGCCGAGCGCGTTCGCCGCGGTCAGCGTGGCCTGCACGAGCACGACGCCGTAGGCGTTGCGGAACACGTGGTTGAAGGCGACGCGCAGGGGCGAGCACCCGATCGCGACCGCGGCCTCGACGTAGCGCGAGGAGCGCAGCGAGAGCGCCGCGGCCCGCGACAGCCGGACGAATCGCGGTGCGCCGACGATCGCGATCGCCAGGATGACGTTCGCGGGCCCGCCGCCCATGAGCTGGATGGCGACGATCGCGAGCACGATGATCGGCAGCGCGGCGAAGGCGTCCACGACGCGCATGACGGCGTCGCCGACGCGGCCCGAGGTCGCGAACAGCCCGATCGGGACCCCGACCACCAGCGCCAGCACCGTCGCGGCGATCGAGATGGGCACGTCGAGCTTGGCCGCCTCGATCGTGCGCGAGAAGACGTCCATGCCGTTGCCGTCGGTGCCGAACCAGTGCTGCGCGCCCGGACCGATGCCGATGGCGTTCGGATCCGGGTGCAGCGGGTCCGCCGGATAGGCGCCGAGGATCGCGAGCAGGGGCAGGCCGATGAGCACGAGCAGCGCGAGCGCGACGGCGACGACGCCGGCGTGGCCGCTCAGGCGCAGCCTGCCCCGCCTGCTCCAGCGGACCGCCCGGATGCTCGGGGACGTCTGCGGGAACCCCGGCGCGCTCATGCGCCCCGCCCGGCGTCTCGGGCGCTCCGGCGGAGCGCGGGGGACTGCGATGGTTCCGGCATCAGAACTCCCGTGGTGACCTCATCGTCGCGATGACCCGATCGGATCATCACTTTATTGAAGACATGATCCCCCCGCCGCGTCAAGCCCCTTGGCTCTCTATTCCAGAAGAACAAGGCGATGAATCGCCCGCGGCAGGCCTCAGACGCGCCATCGCGTCTTCATCGAACGTTGACATCCACCGGCATCATCTTCATTATGGTGATGACAACCTTCTTTCAATGAAGACAGACAGGATGGTTCCCGACGATGTCGACCTCTTCCGCTCCGGTCCGCTACCTGCTGCACGACGGCGAGCTCGTCGAATACGCCGACGCCCGCCTGCACGTGCTCTCCACCACGGCCAAGTACGGCGTCGGCGTGTTCGAGGGCTTCCGCGCGTACTGGAGCGAGGAGGACGGCGAGCTGTACGCCTTCCGTGTCGCCGACCACATGCGCCGGCTCGTCGACTCGATGCGCGTCGTCGAGATCGACGGCCCGACCGACATCGCCCTGCTCTCGCAGCAGCTGCTCGGACTCATCCGCGCCAACGAGCTGCGCGCGAACCTGCACATGCGCACCCAGGTGTTCGTCGACTCCCCCGACGGCAAGCCCGACGACACGGGTCCGTCCACGGTCTACATGGCCGCGATCCCGATGGGCAACTATTTCGGGGCGACCGGTCTCGACGTGCAGATCTCCAGCTGGGCGCGCCTCTCCGATCGGGCGATGCCGCCTCGTGTGAAGTCGATCGCGAACTATCAGAACGGGCGCCTCGCGCTGCTCGAGGCGCGACGCAACGGCTACGGCGCCGCGCTCCTGCTCACCGAGAGCGGACACGTCGCCGAGGGCGCCGGGTACAACGTGTTCGTCGTGCGCCAGGGGCGGTTGTGCACTCCCCCGTCGACCGAGAGCATCCTCGAGGGCATCACCCGCGACAGCGTGCTGCAGCTGGCGGCGACGCAGCTCGGGCTCGACGTCGACCTGCGCCCCATCGACCGCACCGAGCTCTACTCCGCCGACGAGATCTTCGTCTGCGGCAGTGCGGCAGAGGTCAACCACGTCACCTCGGTCGATCGCACCCCGATCGGCGACGGGGCGAGCGCCGGCCCGATCACGCAGCAGCTGCAGGAGCTGTACCAGCGCGCCGTGCGCGGCCGCGTGCCGGGCCTGGAGCACTGGGTGACGCCGGTCTACGCGACCTCGGGCGACCGGTGACGGCGACGGCGCCGCACGCCGGCTTCCTGCATGCGAGGACCGAGTTCGACCCCGCGGCGCGGCCCGTGCTGCGGGTGCGCCAGGGCGAGCGCTTCCTGCTCGAGGCGCGCAGCCTGCTCACCGACGGCACCTTCGAGACCGCCACCGACTTCCGCGGCGCTGCGATCCCGGTCACCGGCCCCGTCGCGATCGCCGATGTGCGACCCGGCGACCTGCTGCGCATCGACGTGCACGAGATCCGCCTCGCCGACCGCGGCGGCATGGTGACGCTCCCCGGTCGCGGCGGGTTCGGCGAGCCGCTGGAGATGGCCGGCCTCGTCGTTCCGGTGCGCGACGGCCACGCGTGTTTCCCCGACGACGTCCTGGTGCCGGTCCGCCCCATGATCGGCAAGATCGGCGTCGCTCCGGCCGGCGAGAGCCCGAACTCCTCGACGGTCGGCCGCTACGGCGGCAACATGGACTGCCGCGACGTCATCGCCGGCGCCTCGCTGTTCGTGACCGCCCAGGTCGACGGCGGGCTCCTGTACGCCGGCGATCTGCATGCCGTCCAGGGCGACGGCGAGTGCTCCCTGACGGCCGTCGAGATGGAGGGCGCGGTCGAGCTGTCCGTGCGCATCGTGCGCCCCGGCCCCGTCCGCGGCCCCGTGGTGTTCGCGGAGGGGCGGATGGTCGTCATCGGCGACGGCGAGACCCTCGACGAGGCGGCGACCCTCGCGCTCGACGAGACGATGGCGATCCTCCGCGCCGACCGCGGCTGGACCAGGGAGCGCACGGCGATGCTGCTCTCGGCGGCCGCCGACGTCTCCGTCACCCAGCTCGTCAACGCCCGCAAGGGCGTCAAGGTCTCCCTCGACGAGCGCTATCTGCTCACCTGCCCCTTCGAACGGAAAGAGGATTGACATGTACGACCTCCTCATCACCGGCGGTATCGTCGTCACCCCGTCCGGCCCCGCGCGCCTGGACGTCGCCATCGCAGACGGCAGGATCGCCGCACTCGCGCTCGCCGGGAGCACGCCGCACGACGACGCGCACCGCGTCATCGACGTCGCCGGCAAGCTCGTCGTCCCGGGCGGCATCGACCCGCACGTGCACACGAACTCGGTGCTGCCCACGGCCGCCGAGAGCGGCATCAAGTGCTTCGGCTCCGACCGGGTGAGCGAGGGCGCCGTCTACGGCGGCACGACCACCCTCGTCGACTTCGCGCACTGGCAGCCCGGCGACGACCTGGAGGACTCGTTCCGGCGCAAGGCCACGGAATGGAACGGGCTCAGCTTCACCGACTTCGCGTTCCACGGCACGTTCAAGGAGCCGGAGGTGCCCTTCTCCGTGCTGGAGCAGATCCCCGATGCGGTGCGGAACGGCCACGGCAGCTGGAAGGTGTGGATGACGAACACCACCCCCACCCGGCCGCATCAGAAGACCGACCTCGGCACCATGTGGGGGATCATGGAGCAGACCGCGGCGGCCGGGGCTATGCTCGCCGTGCACGCCGAGGACGACGACATCGTCATGTACGCGTACCGCCGCCTGCAGCGCCAGGGCGCCATCGGCCTGGAGAACATGCACCACGCGCACAACGTGCTCTCCGAGCGCCTGTCGTTCCAGCGCGCGATCACGCTCGCCCGGCACGTCGGCGCCGCCATCTACCTCATGCACGTGAGCGCGAACGCCGGGATCGAGGCGATCCGCCAGGCCCGCGGCGAGGGCGCGCCCATCTACGGCGAGATCCTTCCGCACTACGCCTACTTCTCGGCGGAGGACTACCGCCAACCGCATGGCGCGATCTACCACACCTACCCCTCGCTCAAGGACGAGCACGACCGAGACGGCATGTGGCCCGCCCTGATCGACGGCACCCTGAGCACTCTGGCGACCGACGGCGTCTGCACCGACTTCGACGTGAAGACCCGCGGCAAGACCATCTTCGACGCGACGGGCGGTTTCGCCGGCGTCGAGATGCGGATGGCCGTGGCGTACACCGAGGGCGTCGTGGACCGCGGTCTCGACCTCGTCCGCTTCGTCGATCTGACCTCCGCCAACGCGGCCAAGATCCTCGGACTCTATCCCCGCAAGGGAGCGATCGCGGTGGGCAGCGACGCCGACCTCGCCGTGCTCGACGTCGACGTCGACAGGCGCGTCGCCGCCGCCGACCTGCACGAGGCCGACTACACGGCCTGGGAGGGCTACCGCACGCGCGCCTGGAACACGATGACGCTGCTGCGCGGGAACGTGATCGTCGAGGACCGTACGATGATGACCGGCCCGCTCGGCGAGCTTCAGCAGCAGCGCGTGTCCTCCGACGTGCTCAGCCGGCCCGCCTGCTGAGGGCCGGCATGCCCGGCCGCTCCGGGACGCGCTCGGTGCGGATGCTCGTCCTGAGCCTGATGGCCTCGATGCTGGTCGTCTCGTTCAATCAGACGGTGCTGAACACCGCCCTGCCCACGATCGTCGCCGAACTCGGCGGACTGGACAGGATCGGCTGGATCGTCGCCGCCTTCGTGCTCACCGCGACGCTGGCGATGCCGCTCACCGGCGCCGTCTCCGATGTCCTGGACCGCAAGCGCCTCCTGATCGGCGCGAGCGCCCTGTTCACTCTGGGGACCCTGGGCGGGGCCGTCGCGGGGAGTCTCGACCTGCTCATCGCCGCCCGCCTCGTCCAGGGCGTCGGCGGCGGGGCGGTGATGGTCCTCACCCAGACGATCATGGCCGCCGCGGTGCCGTCGCGGGAGCGCGCGAAGTACGCCGGTGCCTTCGGGTCCGTGTGGGCCGTGGCGACGACCGGAGGCGTGCTCATCGGCGGCTGGCTCACCGACGGCCCGGGATGGCGCTGGGTGTTCGGGGGCACGATCCCCCTCGCCGTGGCCGCGACCCTGCTGTCGCTGCGGGCGATCCCCGCATCCGCGCCCACGTCCGCGAGAGCGACCCCCGATGTCCCGGGGATGCTCCTGCTCTGCGTCGCCACGACGGCCCTGGTCGCCGCGACCTCGCCGTCCCTGGCGCCGGGAGGGGTCTGGGGTGCGGCGGGCACGGGGATCGCCGCGGTGCTCGGACTCGTGCTCGTGGAGCGCCGGGCCGCGCAGCCCGTCCTTCCCGCGGTGCTGTTCCGCAGCCGCACCTTCGTGCTCGCGACGCTGGCCGGGACCCTCTCCAGCGGCGTCTCCTCCTTCGTCGTGCTCTCCTATCTGCCGTCGTTCCTCCAGATGGTGTTCGGGCTGACCGCCTTCCAGGCGGGCCTGCTCCTGCTGCCGATGATCGTCAGCACGGTGCTCGCCTCCACGCTGACCGGATTCGCCGTGACCCGCACCGGCCGGTACGTCCTCATCCCGGCGAGCGGCGCCTGCGCGGTGGGGACGGGCCTGCTCCTGCTCGGGCTGGTCGGCCCGCACGGCGGCCCCCACGTGCTCGCCCTGTCGGCCGCGCTCCTCGGCGCCGGAGTGGGCACGAACGTGCTGCTGTTGACCCTGCTCGCGCAGAACGCGATCCCCGCCGCGAGCATCGGCGTGGGCACCGCGGCCAACAACTTCTTCCGCCAGGCCGGCGCGACCCTCGGGATCTCGCTCATCGGCCTGGCCTTCGCGGCCCGGATCCAGGACGCGCTGGACGCGTCGATCCGCGCGCACGGCACGACGATCCCATCCGGGGTCTCCCTCACCGCCGTGTCGCCGGGCGAACTCGCCTCCCTGTCCGCGCCGGTGCGCGCCGCGGTGTCGGACGCCTACGCTCAGGCGCTTCCCCCGCTGTTCCTGGCGATCGCCCCGCTGGCGTTCGCCGCCGCGGTGATGATCCTGTGCCTGGAGCGGCGCCCGCTCGCCGACGGACGCTGAGACCCGGGCGACGCCCCGAGGCGCGTCGCGGCCCCCGATCGGCGATGTCTCGGCTTAGCCCCGTAGCGCGAGCACGAACGGGAGCACGTCGGTCGCTCCGGCACGACGGAGGGATCGGGCGGCGACGGTGAGCGTCCAGCGGCTGTCGGCCTGATCGTCCACGAGCAGCACCGGCCCGGCCGGGACGGCGAGGGCATCGGCGGAGAACCGGTCCCAGACGCCGGCGAGGCGGAACGCGCTGTTGCCGCCGGGCCCGCCGCTCGGCCCTCCTCCGGTCGTGGCCAGCTCGCCCAGGTACGGCAGCCGGCCGATCTCGGCGAGGCTCCGCGCGAGCGACCCGACGAGAAGCGGTCGGGTGTGCGAGGGCACCGAGACGACCGCGACCGGACGCTCGGCCCAGCCCCAGCCGGCGAGTACGCGCACGCAGGCGTCGCGCAGCCGATCGGGAACCGGGGCATCCGGCGCTCCGGCGGTGAAGAGCTCGCGCAGCGCACCGCCCCAGCCGAGGTCGGTGAGACGGGCGAGCGCGCGCCCCTCCCCCGCCTGCTCGTCCACGGCGATGCGTCCCTTCACCGGGACGCCGAGCCGGTCGGCGCCGGTCGGCCACGCCCGCCGGGGCTCGACCGGCACTCCGACGCGATCGAGCGACGCCGAGGCCGCGGCACTCGCATCGGCGCCGACGCCGGTCGGATACCAGGCCCCGGCGCAGTTGTCGCACCGCCCGCAGGGTGCGGCGGTGTCATCGTCGAGCGTGCGCTGCAGGAATTCCATGCGGCATCCCGAGCCCTGCTCGTACTCCACCATGTGCTGCTGCTCCGCCCGGCGCTCCGCCGCGATCCGCTCGTACCGCTCGGCGTCGTAGACCCAGGGCTCGCCCGTCGCGACCCAGCCGCCCTGCACCCGGCGCACCGCACCGTCGACGTCGAGCACCTTGAGCAGCAGCTCCAGCGGCGTGCGGCGGATGTCGACCATCGCCTCGAGGACGGGGGTCGACACCGGCGCGTCCCCCAGAGCCGCGATGACCCGCTCCGCCCGCTCCCGATCCGGCATCGACGCGGTCGCGAAGTAGTGCCAGATGTCGCGGTCCTCGGCCCCCGGCAGCAGCAGCACGTCCGCGCTCTCGCTCGCGCGCCCGGCGCGGCCCACCTGCTGGTAGTACGCGACCGGAGAGGACGGAGCCCCCAGATGCAGCACGAACCCGAGATCGGGCTTGTCGAACCCCATCCCCAGCGCACTCGTCGCGACCAGCGCCTTCACCTCGTTGCGCTTGAGCATCGACTCCGACTCGGCGCGCTCCTCCGGATCCGTCTGGCCCGTGTAGGCGCGGACCTCGTGCCCGCGCTCGCGCAGCAGGCGCGCCGTGTCCACGGCCGCCGCGACCGTCAGCGCGTAGATGATGCCGGATCCGGGCAGCTCGTCCAGATGGCTGAGCAGCCAGGCCAGCCGGCTGGGCGCATCGGGCAGGCGCAGCACCCCGAGCCGGAGGGAGGCGCGGGCGAGCGGGCCCCGGATCGTGAGCACCTCGGATCCGCCTCCCGCCTCCGCGGCGCCGAGCTGCTCGGCGACGTCGGCAACGACCCGGCTGTTCGCGGTCGCGGTGGTGGCGAGCACCGGCACGTCGGCGGGCATCCGCGCGATGAGCTCGCGCAACCGCCGGTAGTCGGGGCGGAAGTCGTGCCCCCAGTCGCTGATGCAGTGCGCCTCGTCGACGACGAGCATGCCGATGCGGCGCACGAGCGCGGGCAGCTGCTCTTCGCGGAACGACGGGTTGTTGAGCCGCTCGGGAGACACCAGGAGCACGTCGACCTCGTCGCGGTCCAGCTGCGCGAGCACGTCGGCCCACTCGTGCGCGTTCGTGGAGTTGATCGCCACCGCGCGCACGCCCGCACGCTCGGCCGCGGCGATCTGGTCGCGCATGAGCGCGAGGAGCGGGGAGACGAGCACGGTGGGCCCAGCGCCCTGCTGCCGCAGCAGCAGCGTCGCGACGAAGTAGACCGCCGACTTGCCCCAGCCGGTGCGCTGCACCACCAGCGCCCGCCGCCGCTCGGCGACCAGCGCCTCGATCGCCGCGTACTGCCCGTCGTGGAACTCGGCGTCGGGGCGGCCGACGAGGGACCGCAGCGCCGCGAGGGCGGCGGCGTGCGTCTCGGGCGAGGAGCCGTGCTGCGTCATGCTCCCAGCCTGCCGCACTCCTCCGACATGCGCGCGGCCGTCCTTCCCGGGCATCCGGCTACGCTCGGACGATGAGCACATCGGCGCGACGGACGACCGGTCTCCGCGCCGCAATCGCGCCGAGGCCCGTCTCGTGATCACGCGTGAACTCGCGATCGCGCTGCGCGACGCCGGCCTGGTGTGGCACCCGGCCGAGGGCGACCGCTTCCAGCTCGTCCTGCCCGACGAGGTGGAGCTGGAGGTCGAGGCCGACGTCTTCACCGTCAGCACGATGACGATCGAGGCCCGGCGCACGCCGACCGGCATGATCCTCGCGTTCAACGGCACGACCGAGTGGGCGCTCGACGCGGTGACGCTCACGGAGGCGGTCTGGCTGCCCCGCGAGGACCAGCTGCGCGACCTGCTGCGTGGCACGTTCCGACGGCTCACGCGACTCGACGACGCGTTCCGCGTCGAGATCGAGATCGGCCCGGAGCAGCTGCGCTTCGAGCATCCGGATCCGTCCGAGGCGTACGGGCGTGCCCTGCTCGCGCTCATCGACCGCTCGCGCTGAGAGCGGTGCGGAGCGGACGAGCGCGCTCACGATGTCCGACCCCGGTGCGACAATGCCGTCATGAAGCTCAGCGAGGTCGTCGCCGCGGTCGGCCGGGCCGCCGCCACCTCGTCGCGCCTGGCCAAGATCGACGTCTTGGCGGGACTGCTGCGCGGCGCCGAGCCCGACGAGCTCGCGCCCCTCGTCGGCCTGCTGCTCGCCTCGCCGAGGCAGGGCAGGCTCGGCGTCGGCTGGCGGGGCATCGCCGCCGTCGAGGTGGCGCCCGCCGAAGCGGCATCCCTGACGATCGCCGACGTCGACCGCGCCCTGGATGAGCTCGCCGCGGTCTCCGGTTCGGGGTCCTCGTCCGCGCGCTCCGCCGCGCTCGAAGGGCTCGCCGCCCGTGCCACCGCCACGGAATGGGACTTCCTGGCGCGCGCGATGCTCGGCGAGCTCCGTACCGGCGCGCTCGCAGGCGTGCTGCTCGATGCGGTCGCCCGCGCGTCGGACCGCGCGCCCGCGGCGGTCCGACGGGCCGCGATGCTCTCGGGCGACCTCGGCGCGACCGCGCTCATCGCCCTCACCGGCACCGCGGAGGACCTGGAGGCGGTGGGGCTCGCGGTGGGCCGGCCGGTGCTCCCGATGCTCGCGGCGAGCGCCACGACTCCGGGCGCGGCACTGGAGATCACCGGCGAGGCGTCGGTCGAGTACAAGCTCGACGGAGCGCGCATCCAGGTGCACCGGCACGGCGATGAGGTCCGCGTCTTCACGCGCAGCCTCGCCGATGTGACGCACCGGCTCCCCGAGATCGTCGACATCGTGCGCGCCCTGCCCGCGCACGACCTCATCCTGGACGGGGAGACGCTCGCGCTCGACGAGGACGGCGGCCCGCGGCCGTTCCAGGAGACCATGTCCCGTTTCGGCGCGGACGCCTCCCGCGAACTCGCCCTGCGGCCGTGGTTCTTCGACCTCCTGCACGTCGACGGTCGCGATCTCATCGATGAGCCGCTCGCCGCGCGTCTCGTCGAGCTCGAGCGCGTGGTCGGCGGGTGGCGCATGCCCGGGGTCGTGACCGCCGATCCCGAGGCGGCGGAGCGCGTGTCCAGGGAGGCGCTGGCCGCGGGGCACGAGGGCGTCGTCGTCAAGGCCATCGGATCCGCCTATGCGGCGGGCCGGCGCGGCAAGAGCTGGGTGAAGGTCAAGCCCGTGCTGACCTACGACCTCGTCGTGCTCGGCGCCGAGTGGGGATCCGGCCGGCGGCGCGGCCTGCTCTCGAACCTGCACCTGGGCGCCCGGGATCCCGAGGGCGAGTTCGGCGAGCCCGGCGGCTTCGTCATGGTCGGCAAGACCTTCAAGGGGCTCACCGACGAGCTGCTGCGCTGGCAGACCGAGACCTTCCCCGGCTACGAGACGCGGCGCACCGCGTCCGCCGTGTTCATGCGCCCCGAGATCGTCGTCGAGATCGCGATCGACGGGGTGCAGCGCTCGCCCCGCTACCCCGGCGGCGTCGCGCTGCGGTTCGCCCGGGTGAAGCACTACCGCCCCGACAAGCCGGCCGCCGAGGCCGACACGATCCAGACCCTGCGCGGACTGCTGCGCGAGTGAGGCGCGGATCCGCCGGGGCGGCATGGCGCGATAGAATCGGCTCGTCCGGCGCCCGCGCGTCACCCGCCTCCGTGCGCCGGTGCTCGAAAAAGGGGCACGAAGCCCGCAGCGCACGCACCGACGACGGTGCGCAGCAGCTCCGGCGAGACACATACGGATCCTGTTCCGTTGTCGTCTCGAAAGGACGTTCCGCATGCCCACCGTCTCCGCGCACGTCGCGCTCACCCTCGCCCAGCACATCGACGCCGTCTTCGGCGTGATGGGCAACGGCAACGCCTACTTCCTCGACGCGATCGAGAAGCAGACCGATGCCGGCTTCACCGCCGTCCGTCATGAGCAGGGCGCCGTGGTCGCCGCCGACGCGCACTTCCGCGCCTCCGGGCGCATCGCCGCCGCGACCAGCACCTATGGCGCCGGCTTCACCAACACGCTCACAGCGCTGGCCGAGTCGGTGCAGGCGCACATCCCGCTCGTGCTCGTCGTCGGCGACGAGCCCACGAGCGGCCCGCGCCCCTGGGACGTCGACCAGATCGCCCTCGCCTCGGGCGTCGGCGCCCGCACGTACACCGTCGGCCGGGCCGATGCCGCCGCGACCTCGGTCATCGCGATCGAGCACGCCCTCACCTATCGCGTGCCGGTCGTCCTCGCGATCCCCTACGACGTCGCCGCCCTCGAGGCCGGCGAGGTGCCCGCCGCTCCCGCGCCGCGCGTGCCGGCGGCGCTCGCGGTGAAGGGCGAGTTCGCCGAGGGGATGCTCGACCGCATCGCCGAGGCCCTGGGTTCCGCGAAGCGCCCGTTCCTGCTCGCGGGGCGCGGCGCCTGGCTCGCCGGGGCCGGCGAGGCGCTGGGCGCGCTCGCCGACGCGACGGGCGCGCTCACCGCGTCCTCCGCGCTCGGCCGCGGGGTGTTCCCCGACCAGCGCTTCGACCTCGGCGTGACCGGAGGCTTCGGCGCGGAGGGCGGGATGGACCTCATCCGCGAGGCCGACGTCGCCGTGGTGTTCGGCGCCTCGCTGAACCAGTTCACGATGCGGTTCGGCGCCCTGTTCGCCCCGGGCACGCAGGTCTTCCAGATCGATGTGGCGCCCGCGGCCACGCACGCGCACGTCGGCGGGTTCGTGCGGGCCGACGCCCGGCTCGCGGCCGAGGCGCTCGTCGCCCGGCTGCAGGGCGCCGAGGGATCCGGCTGGCGGGAGGGCGTCGACGTCGTCGCAGCCCGCGCGTACGCGCCCGGCGACGAGGCGGCGCCCGACGGCCGGCTCGACCCGCGCTCCGCGGCCCGCCGCATCGCCGAGCTGCTGCCCGAGGATCGCGTCGTCGTCTCGGACGGCGGGCACTTCATCGGCTGGGCGAACATGTACTGGCCGGTCGCGTCCCCCGACCGGATGATGATGATCGGCACCGCTTTCCAGGCCATCGGCCAGGGCTGGCCGAGCGTCGTGGGCGCCACCCGCGCCCGCCCGGAGGCGACCGTCGTGCTCACCTCCGGCGACGGCGGCGGCCTCATGGCGATCGCCGATCTGGAGTCGGCCGTGCGCTCCGCCGGCGGCCGCGGCCTCGCCGTGATCTGGAACGATGCGGCCTACGGCGCCGAGGTCAACCTCTACGGCCTCAAGGGCCTGGCCCGCGAGCCCATGCTCATCCCGCAGGTCGACTTCGCCGCCTTCGCCGCGGCGGTGGGGGCCGAGGGCGTCGCTGTGCGCACCCTCGCGGACCTCGACCGCCTGGCCGCCTGGACGTCCGAGGATCCCGCGACCCGCCCGTTCCTCGTCCTCGACCTGCGCATCTCCGGCGACGTCATCGCCCCGTACCAGGAGGAGATCATCCGCGTGAACTCCTGAACCTCGGCCGGTGCACGCCTGCCCCACACGGACCACGCCAAGAACTCTTCGATATCACTGATCCGGGATATCGCGGATCAGTGATATCGTGGCGTCATGGCACGAGCGGCGGAAGTGATCCGGGAGGCGCGAAAGCGCGCCGGCATGACCCAGATCGAGCTCGCCCGTCGCAGCGGCATCGCGCAGAACGTGATCAGCGACTACGAACGCGGCAAGCGCGAGCCCTCCTTCGGCGCTGTCGACCTGCTACTGGGGGCCGCCGGGCTCACCATCGAGTACGCGCCGCTCTCCGAGCTGGAACGCATCCGACGGCGACGCGACGAGATCGTCGACGTCCTGGCCGCGCACGGCCTGACGAACGTGGGCGTCTTCGGCAGCGTGGCGCGGGGCGAGGAGACGAGCACCAGCGATATCGACCTGCTCGTCGACATCGCCGACGGAACGGGGCTGCTCGCTATCATCGGCGCTCAGGTCGAACTCGAAGACCTTCTCGGCCGCTCGGTCGATCTCGTTCCGCGCGACGGATTGAAGGCAGATGTCACCCCTTCTGTCACGCGAGATGTCGTGATGCTGTGAAGCGCTCGCCACGAGCGCGCTTGGATGACCCCCTCAGCGCCGCCGAAGCGATCGCCGAGCATCTGGGCGCCGTCGACATCGACGAGGGGATGCGCTTCGATGCGATCCGCATGCGGCTCTTCGAGATCGGAGAGGCGACGAAGGCTTTGCCGATGTCACTCCTCGAAACGGAGCCGGGCGTCGCCTGGTCGCGCATCGCCCGCATGCGCGACCACCTGGCGCATCACTATTTCGACACGGCGCACGCGGTGGTGCTCGAAACGGCGCGCGCGAGCGTGCCCGCTCTCGCGGAGGCGACCCGGCGGATCCTCGCCTCCCTCGATCAACCCGACCCGGACGGCCCGGACGGCCCGGACGGCCCGGACGGCCCGGACGGCCCGGACGGCCCGGACGGCCCGGAGCCACGGTAGCCGTAGGCTCGACCCCATGAGCGTCGCCCCCGAGATCCTCCGCTACGCCGCCTTCGCCGCCGCCCCGGAAGGCGGCAATCCCGCCGGCATCGTGCTCGACGCGGGGGCGCTGACCGACGCGGACATGCAGCGGATCGCGGCCGAGGTGGGCTACCCCGAGACGGCGTTCCTGCTCGGCAGGAGCGACGAGGCGGGCGAGCGCCGCTACCGGATCCGGTACTGGTCGCCGGCGGCCGAGGTGCCGTTCTGCGGACACGCGACCGTGGCGACCGCCGTGCTGCTCGCGGAGCGCGAGGGCGACGGCGACATGACCTTCGAGACCCCCGTCGGCGACGTGGCCCTCACGGCGTCGACCGGCGCGGGCGGCATCGAGATCGCCTTCACCAGCGTCGAGCCGGTGGTGCGGGAGCTGGATCCCGGCGTCCTCGCCCGCCTGCTCGAGGTGCTCTCGCTGCGCGCCGAGGATCTGGATCCGGCCCATCCCGCGCGCGAGTCGTTCGCCGGCAACTGGCATCCGGTGCTCGTGCTGCGGGATCCGGAGATCTTCCACCAGTTCCGCTTCGCGCCCGAGCCCGTGGCCGCGCTCATGAGCGAGCGCGGCTGGACCGGCACGATCACGGTGCTGCACCCGGTGGCCGGCGCAGAGCTGCTCGCACGCAACCTCTTCCCCGTCGGCCGGATCACCGAGGACCCGGCGACCGGATCGGCCGCCGCGGCGACCGGCGCCTACCTGCGGGCGATCGGCCGCGTGCCCGAGGACCGCGTGGTGCGGATCCACCAGGGCGCGCACGTCGGCCGCCCGAGCCTGCTGACGGTCACGATCCCGGAGGTCGGCGGCATCGTCGTCACCGGCGGGGCGACGCCGATCCGCGGCTGAGGCCGAACGCCCGGCGCCGGCTCCGGAGCCTCAGGCCTCCAGGAACGCCCCCTCGAGGAACGACTCCAGCTCGCCGATCGCGCCGAGCGGCAGGATCGCGGCGACGTACTGGTCGGGACGCACGACGATCACGACGCCGTCGCGAGACAGCTCGCGCTCGGCGAAGATGTCGCCCTTCGACCAGTGCGAGGGCGCGGCGGCGTAGAGCTTCTCCCAGTCGGTGAGCCCGAGCGGGCCCGTCTTCGGCTGGAAGAGCGCCGGCGCGGTCGTGACATCGAGGTCCTCGGCGGACTGCTGGTAGACGGCCTTCACGTCGAACACCGCGTCCACGTCGCCGTCGGCGGGCGTGAACCGGGCGAGCACGGGCGCCGCGGCTTTGGCCCAGACCTCGAGCCCGGCGCCGGTCGCGTCGCCGAAGGCGTACACGCGCCAGCGGCCGTCGGCCCGGGCGTGGTGGCCCAGGTGGACGACGTTGCCGTCGGACACGCGGACGACCTCGGCGCTCGTGAAGCGCTTGCCGAGCGGGAAGCCCGCGGCGAGCGCCTGATGCGCGGCGGATCCGGTGATCATCGAGCTCGTGTACTGGGTCATGAACCCGGAGGGGAACTCGGCGGTCGCGAGGTAGTAGTTCGCGAGCTCCTGCGGATCGGAGATCTCCTCGGGCTTGCGCGCCATGAGCGAGGACCACTCGCGATCGAAGTCGATGAGCTGCTGCGCCACGGGGTGCCGCTCGGCGCCGTACGTCGAGAGCAGCTCCTGCGGGCTGCGGCCGGTGAGCACCGACCCCAGCTTCCAGCCGAGGTTGAACCCGTCCTGCATCGAGACGTTCATGCCCTGGCCCGCCTTGGCGCTGTGGGTGTGACAGGCGTCGCCGGTGAGGAAGACCCGCGGGTGACGGGTGCTGTCCTCCCCCACATCGTCGAAGCCGTCCGTGATCCGGTGCCCCACCTCGTAGACGCTGTGCCAGGCGACCTGCTTCACGTCGATCGCGTAGGGGTGCAGGATCTCGTTCGCCTTGGCGATGATCGCCTCGATGGGGGTGTGCCTGACCTGGCGGTCGTCCCCGGCCGCGACCTCGCCGAGGTCGATGTACATGCGGCTCAGGTAGCCGCCCTCGCGCGGGATGTGCAGGATGTTGCCGGCCTCCGCGTTGATCGCGCACTTGGTGCGCCAGTCCGGGAAGTCGGTGTTCACGAGCACGTCCATGACGCCCCAGGCGTGCGCGGCCATCGCGCCCACGTGCGTGCGCCCGATCGCCTCGCGCACTCCGCTGCGGGCGCCGTCGCAGCCCACGACGTAGGTCGCGCGGATCGTGCGCTCCTCCCCCTCGCGGTCGCCGGTGACGTAGCGCACCTGCACCTCGACCGGGTGCTCGCCGTCCTCGTGGACGGTGAGGCCGGTGAACTGCACGCCGTAGTCGGGGACGATCCGGGCGGGCCCGTCGGCGGCCGCCTCGGCGAAGTAGTCGAGCACCCGCGCCTGGTTCACGATGAGGTGCGGGAACTCGCAGATGTCGTACGCGTAGTCGGCCGTGCGCGCGGTGCGGACGATGTTCTGCGGGTTCTCCGGATCCGGCCCCCAGAAGTTCATCCAGCCGATGTTGTAGGCCTCGGCGACGATGCGCTCGGCGAAGCCGAACGCCTGGAAGGTCTCGACGCTGCGCGGCTGGATCCCGTCGGCCTGACCGAGCTCCAGCCGACCGCCGCGGCGCTCGATGATCCGGGTCGTGATGCCGGGGTACTGCGACATCTGAGCCGCCAGCAGCATTCCCGCAGGCCCGGATCCGACGATGAGCACATCGACCTCGTCGGGGAGGTCGGCGGGGCGGTCGATACCGGTGCCGGCGGCCGGGAGCACCCGCGGGTCGTGGGAGACGTATCCGTGGTGGTGGAACTGCATCGTCGTCGATTCCTTCCTGACGGCGCCGTCGGGCGTGGTTCGGGATCGTCGGCGGCTCTTGCGCACCGGGTGATCCGTGTTCTATATTCGAACGCAACGTTCTACTATTGAACACAGACTAGCCGAGGTCGCGACGTCGATCAACATCGGAAGGCGGATCCATGGCCGAAGCCCCTGCATCCCAGACGCTCAGCCGCGGAATCCGGATCCTCGAGATCCTCGGCGACGAGCGGGGCCCCCTCTCGATCGACGAGATCGCCGCACGCCTCGGCGTGCACCGCTCGATCGCGTACCGCCTGCTCCGCACCCTCGAGGACCACCGCCTGATCGGGCGGGACGCGGCGGGCCTCGTCGCGCTGGGGCCGCGCATGGCCGCACTCGCCGCCGGCGTCGCGCAGGATCTGCAGGCCGAGGCCCTTCCCGAGCTGACCGCCGTCGCGAACGAGCTCGGCATGACCTGCTTCCTCGCCGTGCTCGACGGCGAGGAGTGCATCACCCTGGTCAGCGTCGAGCCGCGGCACACCGTCGCGAGCGTGGCGCAGCGCCCGGGCGCCCGGCATCCCGTGACGGTCGGCGCCCCCGGCAAGGCGATCCTCACGCAACTGCCCGAGGCCGAGTGGCCCGAGGGAGCCCCCGCGGCGCTGTACGACGCGGTCGCCGGATCCCGCCTCGCGGGCTTCGCGACCAGCCACGACGAGGTCATCCCGACCGTGCAGTCGGTGGCGGTTCCGCTCGCCCTGCGCGGACAGCGCCCCGCCGCGATCGCCGTGGTGCACGTCGCCACCGACCGCACCGACGCCGAGATCGCCGCGCGCCTGCAGCACTCCGCCGCGACCATCCGCGACGCCCTCGGGGCCTGAGCCGACCCAACTCAGGCCAGACCAGCCCCACCCCGCGAAACCACGGGCCAGAACCCCCACCACCGGCAGCCCAGCCTGAATACGGCGCCGCGCCCGGTCTTCCGGTCTAGGCCCGGGACATCCCGTAGATCGGGCTCACCGCCTGCTCGGCCTCCGCGTCGGGGCCGAGCGGGATGCCGCTGCGGTCGCGCAGCAGCAGCGTCGCGACGAGGCCGATCACCGTCATGCCGGCGAGGTACCAGGTGACCGCCTGCGTCGAGCCCGTCGCCTGCACGATCGCGGTCGCGATGGTCGGCGCGAAGGCGCCTCCGACGATGGCGCCGATCGCGTAGGAGATCGAGACCCCGGAGAAGCGGATCGAGGCGGGGAACAGCTCGGTGTAGAGCGCCGCCTGCGGGCCGTAGGTGAAGCCGAGTCCGATCGTGAGGATCGCGAGGGCCACGAACAGCAGTCCGATCTGCCCGGTGTTCACCAGCGGGAACAGCGTGAACACGCCGATCAGCTGCAGGATCCAGCCGATGATGTAGGTGGTGCGACGCCCGATCCGGTCCGAGATCCACCCGGCGACCAGGGTCGACAGCAGCCAGGTGACGGCAGAGCCGGCTACCGCCCAGAGCACGGGTCCGCGGTCGAGCTTGAGCGCGCCCTCGGGGTTGGTCGCGTATCCCTGGATGTACCCGCCGGTGGTCATGTACCCGACCGCGTTGTTGCCGGCGAAGACGAGGGCGGCGATGATCACGAGCAGCAGGTGCTTGCGGAACAGCTGCACGATCGGCATGCTCGCGGCCTCCTTGCGCTCGGCGAGCTCGGTGAACACCGGGCTCTCCTCGACCCGACGGCGCACGTAGTAGCCGACCACGATCAGCACCACGCTGAGCAGGAACGGGATCCGCCAGCCCCAGGACAGGAACTGGTCGCCCGGCGCGACGAGCGCCATGATCGCCATCACGCCGGAGGCGATCAGCAGGCCCAGGGGCACGCCGATCTGCGGCGCCGCGCCGAAGATGCCGCGCTTGGCCTTGGGGGCGTGCTCGACGGCCATCAGCACCGCCCCGCCCCACTCGCCGCCGGCCGAGATCCCCTGCAGGATGCGCAGCAGCACCAGGAGGATCGGAGCCGCGACCCCGATCGCGTTCGCATCGGGCAGCACGCCGATCAGCGCCGTCGCCGCGCCCATGAGGATCAGCGTCCACATCAGCACGGCCTTGCGGCCGAACTTGTCGCCGAAGTGGCCCGCCAGGAACGCGCCGAGGGGGCGGAACAGGAAGCTCACGCCGACGGTCGCGAACCCGACGAGGGCGCTGTTCGCACCGAGGTCCTTGAAGAAGAGCTGGCCGAACACCAGGCCCACCGCGGTGGCGTAGATGAAGAAGTCGTACCACTCGACCGTGGTGCCGATGACGGTGGCGAAGACCACCCGGCGCCGGTCGGCGGCCGAGGCGATGGTGCCGGTGGGCGTGAAGCCCGGGGAGGATTCTGCGGACATTGCGTACTCCTTTGCATGGGACGTCGTCGTCTTGGCCGACATCGTCGTCGTGCCCGTCGGGGGCCTCGGATCCCGTTGCGGACGGATCCGGATTCCCTGCTTGCCGGGCTCGACACGATGATATACGATTTCGAATACGACGCCAAGGCACCCCCTGGCACCCACCGCGCGAGGAGGCGCCCATGTCCGCACCGATCGACCGGCCCGGCAAGATCATCGCGATCCACCTCAACTACCGCTCCCGTGCCGACCAGCGCGGCCGCACCCCCGCGACCCCCTCCTACTTCTTCAAGCCGTCCTCCTCCATGGCCGGCACCGACGGCGTCGTGGAGCGCCCCGCCGGCACCGAGCTGCTCGCCTTCGAGGGCGAGATCGCACTCATCATCGGCACCGCCGCCCACCGGGTGAGCGTCGCGGACGCCTGGTCGCACGTCGCCTGGGTCACCGCGTCGAACGACCTCGGGCTCTACGACCTGCGCGCGAACGACAAGGGCTCCAACGTGCGCTCGAAGGGCGGCGACGGCTACACCCCGATCGGGCCCGACCTCATCCCGGCCGCCGAGGTCGACCCCGCCGAGCTCCGCGTGCGCGCCTGGGTCAACGGCGACCTGCGGCAGGACGATGAGACCAGCGGCCTCCTGTTCCCGCTGCCGCAGCTGATCGCCGACCTCTCCCAGCACTTCACGCTCGAGCCCGGCGACATCATCCTCACCGGCACCCCGGCCGGATCCAGCGTGATCGTCCCCGGGGACGTCGTCGTCGTCGAGGTCGACGCCCCGCACTCCTCCCGGACGTTCACCTCCGGCGGGCTGCGCACCACCGTCACGCAGGGCACCGTCGCCTTCGACGGCTCCCTCGGATCCCTCCCCGCCGTGGACGACCTGCAGCGCGCCGAGGCCTGGGGATCGCGCGAAGCGGCCGGGCTGCCCGCCGAAGCCGCCGCGGAAGCCCCCGCGACGGAGCCCGGACTCGACCCGCAGCTCCGCGCCAAACTCGCGGCCGCCCCGACGGCGGGCCTCAGCGCCCAGCTCCGCAAGCGCGGCCTGCACGCCTGCTTCATCGACGGGGTCTCGGCGAACCTCCCCGGCGCCAAGATCGTCGGGACCGCGAAGACGCTGCGGTTCGTCCCCGCCCGCGAGGATCTGTTCAAGACCCACGGCGGCGGCTACAACGCGCAGAAGCGCGCGTTCGATGCCGTCGAGGAGGGCGAGATCATCGTGATCGAGGCCCGGGGGGACGCCACCACGGGAACGCTCGGCGACATCCTCGCCCTGCGCGCCCAGGCCCGCCGCGCCGCCGGGGTGGTCACCGACGGCGGCGTGCGCGACTTCGCCGCGGTCGCCGAGATCGGCCTTCCGGTCTTCTCCCAGGGCGCGCACCCCTCGGTGCTCGGCCGCAAGCACGTGCCGTGGGACGTCGACGTGACGATCGCCTGCGGCGGCGCCACGGTGCAGCCGGGCGACATCATCGTCGGCGACAGCGACGGCGTGATCGTGATCCCGCCCGCGCTCGTCGAAGAGGTCGTCGACGCCACCCTCGCCCAGGAGGAGGAGGACGCCTGGATCGCCGAGCAGGTCGAGGCCGGGCATCCCGTCGACGGGCTGTTCCCGATGAACGCCGCCTGGCGGGCGAAGTACGACGCCGCGAAGGCCGCATCCGCGGAGCCCGGGGCATGACCGACCTGCTCACGGCGAGCAAGTCGGAGCAGGCCTACTCGTGGATCCGCTCCCGCATCGCCTCGCACGCCTTCGGCCCCGGCTTCCGGCTGGTGCTCGGCACGATCGCCGATGAGCTCGGGATGAGCGTGGTGCCCGTGCGCGAGGCGATCCGCCGGCTCGAGGCCGAGGGCCTCGTCACCTTCGAGCGCAACGTCGGGGCGCGGGTCTCGCTCGTGGACGAGAGCGAGTACGCGCACACCATGCAGACCCTGGGCCTGGTCGAGGGCGCGGCGACCGCGCTTTCCGCCCCGCTGCTCGACGCCGATGCTCTCGCCCGCGCGGCCGAGGTCAACGACCGCATGACCCGGCTGCTGGACAGCTTCGACGCGCACCGCTTCACCGAGCTGAACCGCCAGTTCCACTCCGTGCTCTACGAGCCCTGCCCGAACCCGCACATCCTCGACCTCGTGCACCGCGGCTGGGCCCGGCTGTCCGGGATCCGCGATTCCACGTTCGCCTTCGTGCCGGGACGGGCGGGGCACTCCGTCGAGGAGCACGTGCAGATCCTGGATCTCATCCGCTCCGGCGCCGATCCCCTCGAGATCGAGCTCGCCGCCCGCAACCACCGCTGGCGCACGATGGACGCGTTCCTCGACGCCCGCCGCTCCGAGACACTCTGACCGCACGACCGGCCCCGAGAAGGGCCGGAACAACCCAGGAACCACCCGGAAGGACGATGATGACCGACGCCTACACCCCCGCCGATCTCCCCGAGAAGATCCAGCACTACATCGACGGCGAGTTCGTCGACTCCCTCGACGGCGACACCTTCGAGGTGCTCAACCCCGTCACGAACGAGACCTACGTGCGCGCCGCCGCAGGCAAGAAGGCCGACATCGAGCGCGCCGTCGCGGCCGCCAAGCGCGCCTTCGACGAGGGCCCCTGGCCGCGCATGCTCCCCCGCGAGCGCTCGCGCGTGCTGCACAAGATCGCCGACATCGTCGAGTCCCGCGATGCGCGCCTCGCCGAGCTCGAGTCCTTCGACTCGGGTCTTCCGATCACCCAGGCGCTCGGCCAGGCCCGCCGTGCCGCCGAGAACTTCCGCTTCTTCGCCGACCTGATCGTCGCGCAGGCCGACGATGCGTTCAAGGTGCCCGGCAAGCAGATGAACTACGTCAACCGCAAGCCGATCGGCGTCGCCGGCCTCATCACGCCGTGGAACACGCCGTTCATGCTCGAGTCCTGGAAGCTCGGCCCCGCGCTCGCGACGGGCAACACGGTCGTGCTGAAGCCCGCCGAGTTCACGCCGCTGTCCGCTTCCCTCTGGGCGGGCATCTTCGAGGAGGCGGGGCTGCCCCAGGGCGTCTTCAACCTCGTGCACGGCCTCGGCGAGGATGCCGGCGACGCCCTCGTGAAGCACCCCGACGTGCCGCTCATCTCGTTCACCGGCGAGAGCCGCACCGGTCAGCTGATCTTCGGCAACGCGGCGCCCTTCCTGAAGGGCCTGTCGATGGAGCTGGGCGGCAAGAGCCCGGCCGTCGTCTTCGCCGACGCCGACCTCGACACCGCGATCGACGCCTGCATCTTCGGCGTCTTCTCGCTGAACGGCGAGCGGTGCACGGCCGGATCCCGCGTGATCGTGCAGCGCGACGTGTACGACGAGTTCGTCGAGCGCTTCGCGGCGCAGGCGAAGCGCGTCAAGGTCGGCCTGCCGCACGACCCGACCACCGAGGTCGGAGCGCTGGTGCACCCGGAGCACTACGAGAAGGTCATGAGCTACGTCGAGATCGGCAAGGGCGAGGGCCGCCTCGTCGCCGGCGGCGGGCGCCCCGAGGGCTTCCCCACCGGCAACTACGTCGCCCCGACGGTGTTCGCCGACGTGGCCCCCGACGCGCGCATCTTCCAGGAGGAGATCTTCGGCCCGGTCGTCGCGATCACCCCCTTCGACACCGACGAGGAGGCATTGGCCCTCGCGAACAACACCCGCTACGGCCTCGCCGCCTACATCTGGACCAACGACCTCAAGCGCGCGCACAACTTCGCGGGCGCGGTCGAGGCGGGCATGGTGTGGCTGAACTCGAACAACGTGCGGGACCTGCGCACACCGTTCGGCGGGGTGAAGGCGTCGGGCCTCGGCCACGAGGGCGGCTACCGCTCGATCGACTTCTACACCGACCAGCAGAGCGTGCACATCACCCTCGGCGCCCCGCACAACCCGGTCTTCGGCAAGCAGGCGCCGCCGGCCGAGCAGGACCTCGACGACCCGGACCCCCGCTGACCCGATCACCGGACCGACTTCTCTTTCACGCAAGGACGCTGACATGACCAATCGCGCCGACATGACGCTCACCTCCTCCGGCTTCTTCACGAGCCAGGAGGCGCCCATCTCCACCGACAACCCGATCCCGACCCCCGCCTCCCCCGCCCCGGACGTGCTCCGCTGCGCCTACATGGAGCTCGTCGTCACCGACCTCGCCGCCTCGCGGGTCTTCTACGTCGACGTGCTCGGGCTGTACGTGACGGAGGAGGACGACGAGACGATCTACCTCCGCTCCACCGAGGAGTTCATCCACCACAACCTCGTGCTGCGCAAGGGCCCCGTCGCGGCCGTCGCCGCGTTCTCGTACCGTGTGCGGGAGCCCTCGGACCTCGACCTCGCCGTCGCGTTCTACACCGAGCTCGGCTGCGACGTGCGACGCAACCCCGACGGCTTCGTGAAGGGGATCGGCGACTCCGTGCGCGTCGTGGATCCGCTCGGCTTCCCGTACGAGTTCTTCCACCAGACCGACCACGTCGAGCGGATGAGCTGGCGCTACGACCTGCACATCCCCGGCGAGCTCGTGCGCCTGGACCACTTCAATCAGGTCACCCCCGACGTGCCGCGCGCCGTGAAGTACATGCAGGACCTCGGTTTCCGCGTCACGGAGGACATCCAGGACGAGGAGGGCACGGTGTACGCCGCGTGGATGCGCCGCAAGCCCACCGTGCACGACACCGCGATGACCGGCGGCGACGGCCCGCGCATGCACCACGTGTGCTTCGCGACGCATGAGAAGCACAACATCCTCGCGATCTGCGACAAGCTCGGCGCGCTCCGCCGCTCCGACGCGATCGAGCGGGGACCCGGCCGCCACGGCGTGAGCAACGCGTTCTACCTGTACCTCCGCGACCCCGACGGCCACCGCGTCGAGGTCTACACGCAGGACTACTACACCGGCGACCCGGACAACCCCGTGGTCACCTGGGACGTGCACGACAACCAGCGCCGCGACTGGTGGGGCAACCCCGTCGTGCCGAGCTGGTACACCGACGCCTCGCTCGTGCTCGACCTCGACGGCAACCCGCAGCCGGTCGTGGCCCGCACGGACAGCAGCGAGATGGCCGTCACGATCGGCGCCGACGGGTTCAGCTACACCCGTCCCGCCGACGAGGAGGCCATGCCGGAGTGGAAGCAGGGCGAGTACAAGCTCGGACACCAGCTGTGAGCCTCGACGCCGGCACCATCGCGCAGCTCGCCGCGGAGCTCGCCGAGGCCGACCGCGCGCACGGGGTGATCCCGCGCATCACGGCACGGCACCCCGAGGCGACCGTCGAGGACTCGTACGCGATCCAGGGCGTCTGGCGCGACGCGCAGGTCGCCGCGGGACGCCGGCTGGTGGGGCGCAAGATCGGCCTGACGAGCAAGGCGATGCAGCAGGCGACGGGCATCACCGAACCCGACTACGGCGTCATGTTCGACGACACGGTGTACCCGTCCGGATCCGAGATCCCGGTCGACCACTTCTCGAACGTGCGGATCGAGGTCGAGCTCGCGTTCGTGCTCAAGGAGCCGCTCGAAGGCCCCGACTGCACGCTCGAGGACGCCCTCGCCGCGATCGACTACGCCGTGCCGGCCCTCGAGGTGCTCAACTCGCACATCGAGCTCGAGGGCCGCACGATCGTCGACACGATCAGCGACAACGCGGCCTACGGGGCGATGGTGCTCGGCACCGTGCACAAGCGCCCGGACGAGATCGACCTGCGCTGGGTGCCCGGGGTGCTCAGCCGAAACGGCGAGATCGAGGAGACCGGGGTCGCCGCCGGCGTCCTCGGTCACCCCGCGACGGGCGTCGCCTGGCTCGCGAACAAGTTCCACCAGCACGGCGCGCGCCTCGAGGCGGGCGAGATCATCCTGGCCGGATCCTTCACCCGGCCGATGTGGGTCTCGCGCGGCGACGAGGTGCGCTGCGACTATGGGCCGATGGGAGTCATCGAATGCCGCTTCGTCTGAGCCCGACGTTCCGCGAGCGCCTCGCCGGCGCCGACCGCCCCCTGATCGGGATGTGGGCGTGCACGGGTAGCCCCGTCGTCACCGAGATCGCGGCCGGATCCGGACTGGACTGGCTGCTCGTCGACGGCGAGCACTCCGCCAACACGCTGGACACCCTCCAGGTGCAGCTGCAGGTCGCCGCGGCCTACCCGATCACCCCGCTCGTGCGCGTGCCGTGGAACGATCCCGTCATCATCAAGCAGGTCCTGGACCTCGGCGCGCAGAACCTCATCGTGCCGATGGTGTCGTCCGCCGACGAGGCGCGCGCCGCGGTCGCCGCGACCCGTTATCCGCCGCAGGGCATGCGCGGCGTCGGATCCGCCCTGGCCCGCAGCGCCCGCTGGAACCGGGTCGAGGGATACCTCGCCGAGGCCGCGCAGCACGTGTCGGTCACCGTGCAGATCGAGACCGCCGCGGGGGTCGCCCGGGCGGCGGAGATCGCCGCGGTCGACGGCGTGGACGCGGTGTTCGTCGGGCCGTCCGATCTCGCTGCGTCGCTGGGGCTGCTCGGACAGCAGACGCACCCCGACGTGATGGCCGCCGTGGAGCAGGTGTTCGCCGCGGTGACCGCTGCGGGCAAGCCGGTGGGCGTGAACGCGTTCGACCCGGCCGCGGCCGATGCGTACATCGCCGCGGGCGCCGCGTTCGTCGCGGTGGGCGCCGACGTCGCCCTCCTCGCCCGCGCCTCGGAGGCACTCGCGACCCGGTTCCTCCCGGCCTCGGCCGTCGGCCCCGCCTCCAGCTACTGACCTCGGCCTCCTCACCCGGGGTGACCGAGGCCCGGTGCGCACAATTCAGGCCGGATGTCGCTCGCGCGAGGGATCCGGCCATGGATCCCGGTCCCGGGCGACATCCGGCCTGAGTAGTGCGTGCCGTCCGGCGTGCGGTGCGCCGAAGCTGTCAGGATGGGGCGAGTGAAGAAGGCCCTCGCCGCGCTGCAGGACCGCGGGTTCCGCTGGTTCTTCCTGGCGCGCACCCTCACGCTCGTCACCGGCTCGATGTCGTCGATCGCCCTCGCGTTCGCCGTGCTGAGCATCGACAACGATGCCGGTGCGCTCTCGATCGTGCTCACGGCGTTCACGGTGGCGAACGTCCTCTTCCTGCTGCTCGGCGGCGTCGTCGCGGACCGGCTGCCGCGGGCGCTCGTGATCCAGACCAGCTACGTGGTCGACATCCTCTCGATCGGCACGACGGCCGCACTGCTCTTCACGCACACCGCGACGGTCCCGCTGCTGGCCGGCCTCGCCGCACTGAACGGCGCATCCGCCGCCTTCGTCATGCCCGCGATGCAGGGGCTCATCCCGCAGCTGACGACGCCCGCTCATCTGCAGCAGGCCAACGCGCTGCTGTCCTTCGCCCGCTCCGCCACCACGATCGCGGGCCCGGTCGTCGCAGGAGGCATCGTCGCGCTCGCCGGCCCCGCCTGGGTCATGGTGATCCAGGCGGCGGGCTGGGCGCTCGCGATCGTGTTCCTCGCGCTCGTGCGCCTGCCGCCGCCCGTGCGCGGGCAGCGGGCGGGCCTGTTCCACGACCTGCACGACGGATGGCGCGAGTTCTGGTCCCGCCCCTGGCTGTGGATCGTCGTGCTCGCGTTCATGGTCCTCAACGCGATCCACGTCGGCGCCTGGGGCGTCGCGGGTCCGTACATCGCCAAGAACGACCCGCTCCTCGGCATCGCCGGCTGGGGGTGGGTCGTGAGCGCCGAGGGCGCGGGCGTGCTCGTGATGACCCTCGTGCTGCTCTGGCTGCCGCTGCGGCGCCCGCTGCGGCTGGGCATGCTCGGGATGAGCGCCCTCGCGATCCCGCTCACGCTCCTGGGCGTGCACCCCTCGGTGCTGCTCCTCATCGCCGCCGCGTTCATCGCGGGTGCGGGCGTCGAGGTGTTCAGCACCGGGTGGAACGTCACGATGATGGAGCAGATCCCCGAGGACAAGCTGTCCCGGGTGTCCAGTTACGACATGCTCGGCAGCTACATCGCGATGCCGCTCGGCACGCTCGCCTTCGGCTGGCTGATCGCGCGCGCCGACGTGACCGCGCTCATGGTCGGCTCGGCGATCGTCTACGCGTTCATCGCCCTGGGCACCATGCTGATCCCCGGCGTCTGGCGCATGGGACGGGCGACGGCCGCGTCCGGCGCCCGCGAACAGGCGCCGGATGGCGTCTGACTGGCGCATTCATAGGCGTCCGCGGCAGGATGAACCCATGACCTTCCCCGTCCTCGCGCCCCTCGCCGACCGCGCGGCACTGTTCGCCGCCCTCCGCCAGGACCAGCTGGTCGCCGCGACCGCCGCCCTGGGCGAGCACCGCTGGGACGCAGACCTCGCGGCGGGCACCCTGACCTTCACGTCCGAGACGGATCCGAGCCGCACGCTCGTCGCACGCGCGTCGCTCGTCGCGACGATCGCGCCCGGACCCCGCTCGCTGATGTGGGCCTGGGCGCACCCGCAGGGCGGATCCGACCCGTCGGTCGCAGGCCTCCGCGACTACGGCACGACCTACTCGATCGCCGAGCTCTCGACCCCGGAGCTGCCGTTCCCGGCCGAGGCCGACGCCGATCTGGACGGCTGGATCGCCGGCGCCGCGCATCAGGTCGGCGCGATCGCGGAGGAGATCACCGGCCGCTCGCCGTACTACTCCGCGCCCGTCGGCAGCGGCACGCGCGCCGTCTTCCTGCTCGACGCGCCCCTCCCGCCGCTCACCGTCGCCGACGCCGTCGTCGCGCTCCCGCGGATCCTCTCCGAGCTGACGCTCTCCGACGCGCGCTCCTCGGTCTGGGATCTGGCCCGGCTCGCCGGCTGGAGCATGCAGTGGGCCGACGAGGCCTACTCCGCGGCGGTCGTCAGCGACGCGAGCGGCAGCGCGACGTTCCGCTTCGACGAGTACGCGCGCATCGCCGGGATCGAGTCGCAGCTCGGGCAGGTCCCGCAGGCCTGATCCGGGGCGGAGTCCCGCTCGCCCACGCCCGCCGGCCCGCTCAGCGGCCGAGCCGCTGGCGCGCGGTGTTCCGGCCCGCGCCGACGGGCTCGTGCGCCGTCGCGGCGGCGAGTCCGAACACCGGCATGTCCGCGTAGATCGCCTCCATCTCCCCCGCCGGCACCTGGTACGTCTCGTGCCAGACCCCGACGCTGCCGGATCCGAGCATCGTGCGCATGAAGTCGCGCCACGGCTGCAGATGCGGGGCTTCCCGATCGGCGGCGAAGCGCTGCAGGTGCTCCGGGCTCTCCCAGTAGGAGAGCAGGATCGTGGTGCGCCCGAGCCAGCTCTCGCAACCGAGCATGCCGGCCTCCGGGTGCTCTGCGAGATGCCGCAGGATCTTCGGCATCTGCCGCGCCACGCGCTGCACCCGGCCCAGCTGCCACCATCTGTTCGCCCGCATCCCGATGACGAACACCGTGATGTCGCTGCGGTCCACGGCTGCCGTGTACCGACCGGGGAAGACCTGCCTGCTCATCGCCACTCCTTGCGAACGTCGTTATAGAACACTGTTACAGAACGACGTTACGATAAGATCCCTTCCATGGCAAGACCCATCACCCACGACGCGGCCCTGCGTTCGCGACTGATCGAGGTCGCCTCGGCGATGATCGACCGGGACGGCCCCGACCGCTTCTCCGTGCGCGAGGCGGCGGGCGAGGCAGGGACCTCGACATCGGCGGTCTACTCGCTGTTCGGCAGCAAGGCGGACCTCATCACCGCCGTGGTCGCGGACTCCTTCGCCTCGTTCGCCCGCGCGCAGCGCGAGGCGGAGCCCGGGGGCCTCCGCGCTCTCGGCGAGGCGTATCGGGCCTGGGCGCTGCGGCACCCCGACCGCTACCGGCTCATGTTCAGCGGCGCGATCGCCGGAGCACCTCACGGCGCCCCGAGCGCCGGCGGCGATCCGGAGCCCGATCCGGAGCTGGATGCGCTCCTCCCCCTCGCGCGCACCCTCACCGGCGCCGATCGCGTCGACGAGGACGTCGATCTGCGCAGCACCCTGGCCGTCTGGGCGCAGGTGCACGGCGCGGTCAGCCTCGAGCTCGCGCGCGTCGCCCCGCCCTGGATCGACGCCGACGCCGTGTACGCGACGGTGCTCGACGCGATCGCCGCGGTGCACCCCGGGCGCTGAGTCCCGGAGGACGACCGCGAGCCCGGACCGCTCGCCCGGTGGGCCGCTGGGTAGCATGAGCCGCATGGGCGCCCTCGACCTCATCCCCGCCGGCCGCACGTTCACCCCCGACGACATCGTCGTCTACGCGGATCCGGAGCACCGCTCCCTCGACGACGCGCTGCGCGACGCCGACCTGCTCGTCAGCTGCCCGCACGCCGGCGCCGCGATCCCCGAGGAGCTCGCCGAGTTTCTCGCCCCCGCGCTCACGCGACGGCTGCAGTACGACTTCACCGATGTCGCGACGGCGGCCGTCGTGCGGCGCTGGGCCTCGCAGGATCCCCGGGTCGTCGCCGTGATCAACCCGCACCCGCGTCTCGTCCGCGATCCGAACCGCGCACGGCCCGCCGACGTCGCCGCCGACCTGACCGCGGCGATCGAGCGCGTCCGCGCCGCCGGCCCCTGGCAGAGGGTCGACCTCTCCGGGGTCGACGCGATCCGCCCCGTCACGTTCTCGTTCTTCCCGATCATCGAGGTGCCGGACACCGAGGCCGGCCTGCACCGGCTCGTCGAGACGTTCGTCGAGGTCGCCGAGCGCGGTCTCGGCGTCTACGAGCGCACCCGCGACGAGCTGACCGAGCAGATGGTCGCCGAGCGGCTGCGCACCGGAGGCGCGCTCACCCGGCTGTCGTTCCACGACACCATGAACACCACGACCACGAAGGACGGCGCGGTCGACGTCCCGCGCGCCGAGAAGGACCGCCTGCCGAACATCGTCGCGCTCTCCAACCGGGGCGACGCCCGCGGCGAGGAGCGCGACCCCGCCGATCCCCCGACCATGGCGCCGGAGCGCCTGCGCGCCCTCGCCGAAGCGCACCGCGTCGGCTTCGACGCCGCGCAGCCGGGTGATGTCGCCCTCAACCAGCCCTATCTCGGCAGCCAGGAGATCCTCGCCGCCGGCGCCCGCTTCCGCGCGCTCGCGGACGAGGCCGCCGCGGCGGGAGCCGTGCTCGACGCCGTGCAGGCCGAGTTCCTCCGCGAGTTCCTGCTCGGCGACGCGGCCACCGCGCAGCTGCACCGGCCCGGCACCGACTGGATCACCGAGGACCCCGCGCACGTCGACAGGATCGCCACGGCCTGCCGCCGCTCCTGGGACCTGTACCGAGCGGGCTGATCCCGGCGAAGCCCGCCCGCCGACGAGGGCGGATCAGCCGCCCCAGAGCACGCCGAAGAGGGCGCCGAAGCCGATCGTCGTCACGGCGAGGATGAGTGTGGGGGCGAAGAACGAGTGGTCCACGAGCTTCGTGCCGAGCTTCGTCGTCCCCGAGGTGTCGAAGTTCGCCGCGGCGATCTGCGAGCCGTTCGTCGGCAGCAGGTAGATGCCCGCGAACGCGCCAGCCCACATGCCCGACAGCAGCCCGAGCGGGATCCCCGCCGCGAGGCCGATCGGCACGATCGTGCGGGTGGCCGTGGACTGGCTGGTCGTGAGCACGCAGACGAGGAAGACGCCGAGGGCGAAGATCCACGGGGCCGCGGTGACGAGGCCGCCGACGCCCTCCGAGATGAGCGTCGCGTGCGCGCCGAGGAAGGTGTCGGTGAGCCAGGCGAGGCCGAACAGCGCGATCGCCGAGACCATGCCGGCCTTGAACACCGACATCGTCGGGATCTCGCCGACCTTCGGGCGCGACACGAGGAGGATCACGGTTCCGGCCACGAACATCACGATCTCGATGATCGGCGTCATGCTCACCGGGTCGCCCGAGCCGTCGAGCGGGCGGAGCCCCTTGAACAGGCCGAACAGCACGATCACGGCGACGCCGAGCAGGAAGACGATCGCCGCGTTGCGTCCCGCGGCGGTCACGGTCACGTCCGCCTTGACCTCGGCGGCGCCCGTGCGCGGCGGTGCGAGCTCGCCGCGGGTGATCTTCGCCTGCACCTCCGGGTCGTCGGCGAGCTCCTTGCCGAGACGGTTCACGACGAGGCTCGACACCACGATGCCGACGACGGCGGCCGGGATCGTCACCTTGAGGATGTCGATGAGCTCGAAGTTCCACGGCGCCACGTCGGTGAGCGTCACCATCGCGGCCATCGCCGCCGAGACCGGGCTGCAGGCCAGCGCGACGCCGGTCGCGACCACGGAGAGCGAGAGGGGGCGCGACGGCCGGATGCCGTTGCGGTACGAGAGGTCCTGGATCACGGGCAGCAGCGGATAGAGGATGTTCGAGGTCCCCGCGCCGACCGAGAAGAGGAACGAGATGAGCGGCGCGACGAGCGTGATCTGCTTCGGGCTGCGCGCGATGAGCTTCGCCGCGACCGACACCATCCAGTCGATCCCTCCCGCCGACTGCATCATCGAGGAGGCGAGCACGACCGACAGCACGATGAGGAGCGCATCCACGGGCGGCGACCCGGGCGGCACCCGGAACACGAACACGAGGATCGCGACGCCCGTCCCTCCCCAGAGGCCGAGCCCCACGCCGCTCGAGCGCGTGCCCATGACGATGCAGCCGAGGACCACGATCAGTTCGGCGATGAACAGGGCGATCTGCATGTGCGTCTCCTCGAGGGTCGCGGACGCGGCCAGCATATTGGCCTGCGGTCCGGCCGCGCACCCCCTGCCCGGCGCGGCGCCCCTCCCGGCGCGCTCCGTCGCATGACAGTCTGGACGCATGAGGAATCTGATCGTGCGGTTCGCGTCGCTCTACGTCTTCAACGTGGTCGTGCTGCTCGTGGTCGGCTGGCTGACCCCGGCGCGGGTCGGCCTGCACGCGCTGTGGGCGTCCGTGATCCTGACCCTGGCGACGCTCTTCCTCAAGCCGCTGCTGAAGAGGGCCGCCACCTCGATGTCGTCGAGCGGCACGAAGTTCGTGCAGTACCTCGCCGTGTTCGCGGTCGAGTTCCTGATCTGGGCGCTCACGGTCTGGCTGAGCGGCGTGCGCGCCGGCAACGTCTGGGGCTGGATCGTCCCGCCCGTGATCCTGCTGGTCGGCTGGGTCGTCTACGACCAGGTCGACGACGCGCTGTCCCGCAAGGCCGGTGAGCTGTACGACGCCGCCGGGGCGAGGATCGCCGGATCCCGTTCTTCGGCCTCGCCTGCGCCCTCCGCGTCGTCCGCACCGTCCTCCGCCGCGACCGCCGCCGGCCGGCAGGAGCTCGACGACGGCCTCACGCCCGAGCAGCGTCGCATGCTCGACGAACTCGGCTGATCTCCCGTCCCGGACGGGGAACGGGCGGATCCGACGCGTCGTCGGATCCGCCCGTTCTCGTCCGCGTGCTCAGGCTGCGGCGCGCTCGGCGGCCTCCACCACGTTCGTCATGAGCAGCGCGACCGTCATCGGCCCGACCCCGCCGGGGTTCGGCGAGACCCAGCCGGCCACCTCGGCGACCGCGGGCTCCACGTCGCCGTAGACCCTGCTCTTCCCGGTCTCCGGGTCGTCCTCGCGCGTCACTCCCACGTCGAGCACCGCCGCACCCGGCTTCACGTCCTCGGCGCGGATGAGGTGCTTCACCCCGGCGCCCGCGACGATCACGTCGGCCTGACGCAGATACGGCGACATGTCCGGCGTCCCGGTGTGCACCTGCGTCACCGTGGCGTTGATGTCGCGGCGGGTGAGCAGCAGCCCGATCGGGCGGCCGATCGTGACGCCGCGGCCGACGACCACCACGTGCTTGCCCTTGAGGTCGTAGTCGTTGCGCAGCAGCAGCTCGATCACGCCGCGCGGCGTGCACGGCAGCGGCGTGCGGATCGGCGCGTTCACGTTGAGCACGAGCCGGCCGAGGTTCGTCGGGTGCAGCCCGTCCGCGTCCTTCGCCGGGTCGATCCGCTCCAGGATCGCATCGGTGTCCAGGTGCTTCGGCAGCGGCAGCTGCACGATGTAGCCGTGGCAGGCCGGATCCGCGTTGAGCTCGTCGATCACGGCCTCGACCTCGGCCTGGGTCGCGTCGGCCGGCAGCTCGCGCTGGATCGAGTTCATCCCGATCGCCTCGGACTGCCGGTGCTTCATGCCCACGTACAGCTGCGAGGCCGGATCGGCCCCGACGAGGACGGTGCCGATGCCGGGGACGATCCCCCGCTCCCTCAGTGCGGAGACCCGCTCGGCGAGCTCCGCCTTGATCTCCGCCGCTGCCGCCTTGCCGTCAAGAATCTTCGCGGTCATCGAGGTCTTCCATTCTCTCGTCGAAGGTGTTCTGTCGCCCGCCCCTCGGGGGCGTTGAGCGAGGACGCCGGCGGCGACCGAGACGAAACGCGGCGCTCTTGCGACATTTGCCGCGTTTCGTCTCGCTCGGCCTGCGGCCGTGCTCGCTCAACGACCCCGGGGGCAGTATCCCGTCGGGTCTACTGCTGCAGGTCGGGGTACAGCGGGAAGGCGCCGGCGAGCGCGTCGACACGGGCGCGCAGGGCCTCGACGTCCGCGCCGGGCTGCAGCGCGAGCGCGATGACGTCGGCCACCTCGGTGAACTCCGCATCCCCGAAGCCGCGGGTCGCGAGCGCGGGCGTGCCGATGCGCAGGCCCGAGGTGACCATCGGCGGACGCGGGTCGTTCGGGACGGCGTTGCGGTTGACCGTGATGTGGATGTCGTGCAGCAGGTCCTCCGCCTGCTTGCCGTCGATCTCGGCGTCGCGCAGGTCGACGAGCACGAGGTGCACGTCGGTGCCGCCCGAGCGCACCGCGATGCCCGCATCCTTCACGTCCTGCTGCGAGAGACGGTCGGCGATGATCGCCGCACCGCGCAGCACGCGCTCCTGGCGCTCCTTGAACTCCGGGGTGCCGGCGATCTTGAACGCGGTCGCCTTCGCGGCGATCACGTGCATGAGCGGGCCGCCCTGCTGGCCGGGGAAGACGGCCGAGTTGATCTTCTTCGCGATCTCGGCGTCGTTCGTGAGGATGAAGCCCGAGCGGGGGCCGCCGATGGTCTTGTGCACGGTCGACGAGACGACGTGGGCGTGCGGCACCGGGTTCGGGTGCAGGCCCGCGGCGACGAGACCGGCGAAGTGTGCCATGTCGACCCACAGCAGGGCGCCGACCTCGTCGGCGATCTCGCGGAACGCGGCGAAGTCCAGCGTGCGCGGGTACGCCGACCAGCCGGCGATGATGACCTTCGGCTTGTGCTCGATCGCGAGACGGCGCACCTCGTCCATGTCGATGGTCGAGGTCTCCGGGTTCACGCCGTAGGCGACGATGTCGTACAGGCGGCCGGAGAAGTTGATCTTCATGCCGTGGGTGAGGTGACCGCCCTGGTCGAGCGAGAGGCCGAGCAGGGTGTCGCCGGGACGGGCGATCGCGTGCAGCACGGCGGCGTTCGCGGTCGCGCCGGAGTGCGGCTGGACGTTCGCGAACTCGGCGCCGAACAGCTCCTTGGCGCGGGCGATCGCCAGCTCCTCGGCGACGTCGACCTCCTCGCAGCCGCCGTAGTAGCGGCGGCCCGGGTAGCCCTCGGCGTACTTGTTCGTCAGCACCGAGCCCTGCGACTGCAGGACCGAGACGGGGACGAAGTTCTCCGAGGCGATCATCTCGAGGAAGGTCTGCTGACGCTTCAGCTCACGGTCGAGGACCTGGGCGATCTCGGGATCGACCTCGGAGAGAGGCGCGTTGAAGTAACGGTCGGTCATGGCGTGCTCCTTTGACGGTTGCGAAAGAGGGGTGCTCATCGGCCCAGGCGCGCGGTCGAATCCATGACGGTCGCTCCCCGGTGGTGACCCACCCAGACGCCAGTCGCGACATCCCGAGCCTACCCGATCGGGATGCGGATCCGTCGGGCGATGACGAGCGGCGGATGCCCCGGTCGGCCCGCGGGCGCGGTAGTTTTTGTTCATGGTCCTGCATGATGCGCTGCTGCTCATCCCGTTCCCGTCCTCCGCGAGCCTCGGGGAGGGATCCGTCCCGATCGCCTCCGTGCGGGTCGACGGGGATCCCGAGACGGCCGCGCTGCTGCGCACCGACCTCGCCGCGATCCTCGGCTCAGAGGCCCTCACGACCGACGGCGGCACCGTGATCAGCCTCGCGATCGATCCGGCGATCGGATCCGCCGAGGGCTACCTGCTCGATTCGTCCGCAGGCGGGGTCCGCATCACGGGGCACGACCGGGCCGGGCTGTACCACGGCACCCGCACGCTCCTGCAGTTGGTGCGCCGCGACGGGACGCTGCCCGTCGTGCGCATCGAGGACGCCCCGCGCTTCGGCTATCGCGGGGTCATGCTCGACGTGGCGCGCCACTTCTTCTCCGTCGCCGACGTGCAGCGCTACATCGACCGCGCGGCGGGGCTGAAGTTCAACCGCCTCCACCTGCACCTCACGGACGACCAGGGCTGGCGCATCGAGATCGCCTCATGGCCCCAGCTCACCGGTCGCGGCGCGGCCGGCGACGCGACCGGCGGACCCGGCGGCTTCTACACCCAGGACGACTATCGCGCGATCGTCGACTACGCGGCCGCGCGCCACGTCACGGTGATCCCCGAGATCGACCTGCCCGGGCACACCCACGCGGTCGGTCTGGGCTACCCCGAGCTCGTCGAGGAGCCGACCCTCACCGAGGCGAACCTCACCGAGGCCGCCGATCTCGGCCAGCCGCTGCCGGTGCACGGAGAGCAGTACGCCGGCTGGGGCGTCGGGCACTCCTCGGTGCGCATCCACGACGAGCGCACCTACGACCTCATCCGCGACGTGCTCGGCGAGATCGCCGCGCTCACCCCCGGCCCGTTCCTGCACATCGGCGGCGACGAGTGCCTGGGCACCTCGGCCGCCGACTTCGCCCTGTTCTTCGAGCGCGCGGGAAGGCTGGCCGCCGAGACCGGCAAGGTTCCCGTGGCCTGGCACGAGGCCGGCGCCGTCGAGGGCCTCCCCGCCGGGATGATCGGCCAGTACTGGGGATCCGTCACGCCGGAGGGGGATCACGCCGCGCACGCGCGCCGGTTCGTCGAGCGCGGCGGCGCGCTGATCCTGTCGCCGTCCGACCGCGCCTACCTCGACATGAAGCCCCGCGCCGATCATCCGCGCGGGCTGGCCTGGGCCGGCATCGTGCCGCTGCGCACCTCCTATGACTGGGATCCCGCACGGGTGATCGACGGAGTGCCGGTCGAGGCGATCCTCGGCATCGAGGCGCCGCTGTGGACCGAGTCCGTGACGACCCTCGCCGAGGCCGACGGCCTCGCGTTCCCGCGGATCGCCGCGCAGGCCGAGGTCGGCTGGTCGGCACAGGACGGCCCGGAGCGCTCCTGGGAGTCGTTCCGCACGCGCGTCGCGGAGCTGGTCCCCGCCTGGGAGGCGGCCGGCATCGCCGTCGATCGCGCCGCACTCGACGACGATCCGCCGGCGCGAACGGCGGACACCGAGACCCCGCACGCCCCTTCGACCACGACCGACCAGGAGACCGCATGACCGCCCGCACCGAGAGCTCCGCGCAGGGAACGCTCGTCATCCACTCCGCCCGTATCGTCTCCGGCGGGTCCTCCGTCGACGACGGGTGGGTGCGCTTCGAGAACGGCGCCGTCGTCGCGCGCGGAACCGGGTCCGGCTGGGCTCCGGCCGAGACGGTGGTCGACGCGCGGGAGGCGGCCGGACCCGGAGCGATCCTCACCCCCGGGTTCGTGGACATCCACGGGCACGGCGGCGCGACGGCCGCGTTCGACGACGGCGTGGAGGCGATCCGCACCGCGCGCGCCATGCACCGCAGCCACGGCACCACCCGGGCCGTGGTGTCGCTGATCACCGCGGCCCTCGACCAGCTCGCCGAGCGCATCGGCATGGTCGCCGACCTGATGGAGATGGACCGGGACCTGCTGGGCTCGCACCTGGAGGGTCCCTTCCTCGATCCCGGCCACAAGGGCGCCCACGACCCCGAGCTCCTGCGCCTGCCCGAAGCCGCGGACGTCCAGCGCCTGCTCGACGCCGGCCGCGGCACGGTGCGGCAGGTCACGCTCGCACCCGAGCTCCCCGGCGGCATGGAGGCGATCCGCCTCGTCGTCGCGGCGGGCGCCGCCGCAGCGGTCGGGCACACCGATGCGGATGACGACACGCTGCGCGAGGCCTTCGACGCCGGCGCGACGATCCTCACGCACGCCTTCAACGCGATGCGCCCCGTGCACCACCGCAACCCGGGCCCCGTGCTCACGGCGGCGCACGACGAGCGCGTCACGCTCGAGGCGATCGCCGACAACATCCACCTGCACCCGCACGTGATCAAGCTCGTGTTCGACGAGGCCCCTGGCCGGGTCGCCCTGGTCACCGATGCCATGGCCGCGGCCGGAGCGGCCGACGGCGACTACATGCTGGGCTCGCTGCGGGTCACGGTCCTGGACGGCGTCGCTCGCGTCGAGAGCGGCTCGATCGCGGGATCCACGCTGACCCAGGATGTGGCGCTGCGCCGCGCCGTGGAGGCCGGCGTGCCGCTGCCCGACGTGATCGACGCGCTCACGCGCACCCCGGCGCGGGCGATCGGCGTGGGCGACCGGCTCGGCGGCCTCGAGCCGGGAAAGCTGGGGGACGCGGTGCTCCTGACCGCCGACCTGGACGTCGCGGTGGTGTGGACCGGCGGCGCGCTGACGCGCTGATCCGCGAGACGCGGATCCGGCGAGGGCCGGGGGCCTGCCGCTCCCCAGCGGCGACCCCCGTACCCTCGACCCTTCCCCAGATCCTCACGCAACCCGAAATCGGAGGATCCCCCCGTGTTCAGAGCGGGGCGGCCCGGAACTCCTCCCCCGAGGCGCCGGGCCGACCCCGCCGGCGGATCCCCATCCGCCGGAGTCGTTGTTCGCCGCCCCCCGGTGGCTTTCGCAGACTGTCTCTGACAGGAGAGATGGGGTCGCAACGGATCCATTACGCGACTTCGCAAGATTTCTTCGGATTTTTTCTGAAGCCCCGGATCCGCGGGGCCGGGGGCCGACCGGCACCGTGTCGGGAAACCGCGTCTCAGCATCCCCGACACCGAGTCCCGTGAGCGCAGAACCCGACTTCGGTTCGGGGATTTCGTTCGCACCCTGGCGCGTTCCCAGCCAGAGGGTGAAGAATGGGGAGTCCGCGTGATGAGAAGACTGGGTCCGCGTCTCTTTGCCGAGAGCGCTTCCGACCTGAGAACCGAGAGATGACCGACTACACCGAACACTCGCACGATGCCGCGGCCGCATCGCCGCGCAGCGACGCCGATCTGGTGCTGCGCACGCGCTCAGGCGACCCCGAAGCCTTCGCCCAGTTGTGGCGTCGTCACTACGCGTCGGGCATCACGGTCGCACGGTCGATCACGAGCACCTTCGATGCCGACGACCTCGTCCAGGAGGCGTTCGCGCGCACCTATCAGGCGATCCAGAAGGGCGGCGGCCCGACCGGCTCCTTCCGCGCGTACCTGTTCACGAGCATCCGCAACACCGCGGCCGGCTGGGGGCGCGCGCGCCGGGAGGCGCCGATCGACGAGCTCGACACGGTCGCCGATCCGTCCTCGACGGAGCAGGCCACGAACGACGCCCTCGATCGCAGCCTCTCGGCCCAGGCGTTCCGCAGCCTTCCCTCGCGCTGGCAGGAGGTGCTCTGGTACTCCGAGATCGAGCAGATGAAGCCGGCCGAGATCGCGCCTCTGCTCGGGATGACCGCCGGGGCGACCGCACAGCTCGCGTTCCGGGCCAGGGAGGGCCTGCGCGAGGCCTGGATCCAGGCCCACCTCAGCACCGCCGTGCCCGGATCCGTCTGCGAATGGACGATCGAGCGCCTCGGTGCGTACTCGCGCGGCAACCTCGGCACCCGTGATCGCGCCAAGCTGGAGCGGCATCTGGGCGAGTGCGCGCGCTGCCTGATCGTCGCCGCCGAGGCCAAGGAGGTCTCGCACCGGCTGGCCTTCGTGCTCCTCCCGCTCGTCCTGGGCGTCGGCGGATCGAGCGCCTACCTCGCGATGCTGCAGGGCGGCGCCCTGCCGGCCGTGGCTCTCGCAGCGATGCCGTCGAGCGTCGTGCAGGGGGCCGTCGTCGCGGGTGGCGCGAGCGCGGCGGGCGTCGGCGCGGCGCACGGCGCCGCCGCGGCGTCCTCGACCGCTTCGGGCGGGGCGACGGGCTCGTCCGGCGGTGCCATCGCAGGATTCGGCGCCCTGGTGGGCGCGGGTTCCGCGGCACTGGTGATCGCCGGCGCCATCGTCGCCGCCGCGGTCGTCCCCGGCCTCACGGCGAATCCGGCATCGACCTCCGCCCCGTCCGCGTCGGACCAGGGCGACTCCAGCATCGTCGCGCAGGTCACGCCCCCCTCCACCACGACCGTCCCCGCGCCGGCCCCGGTGCCGACGGAGCCCCCGGCCGACCCCGCACCGCACGTCGACAAGCCGAAGCCGGTGGTGAGCGCCCCGGTCGACACCACGACCGCCCCGGAGCCCGCCGCCGACCCCGTGCTCCCTCCGGATCCCCCGGCGGAGGAGAAGCCGCCCACCAACCCCGGCACGGACCCGGGAACCGACCCCGGTACCGATCCCGGCACGGATCCTGGCACTGACCCGGGAACGGATCCTGGCACGGACCCGGGAACGGACCCCGGCACAGACCCGGGAACCGATCCCGGCACAGACCCTGGCACAGACCCGGGAACCGACCCCGGCACGGACCCCGGCACCGATCCGGGTCCCGCGACTCCGCCGGCCTCGGCGCCGGTGCTCGGGACGGCCTCCCTGCACTGCGGCATCCTCTCGCTGATCGACGGCATCCGGGTGACCGTGCCCGTCAGCGGCGTGCCCGGCACCACGCTGCGCGCGACCTCGGACAACGGCGCGAACCTCACGACGAGCGTCGTCCTGAACGCCGCAGGAAACGGCGTGATCGAACTCGCCCCGAGCCGCAGCCAGATCAACAGCGGCGCCCTCGTGACGATCGCCTACGTCCTGGGCGACAAGGTCGGCGGATCGGCGGTGCTCGATCTCGGCACGCTCGGCCCGCTGCACTGGTGGGAGTGCCTGCTCTCGGACGTCGCCGACCCGACGCCGCCCGCCGACGCCCCCGCGACCGATCCCGCCGCCCCTCCGGCCGACTCCTTCGCCCCGGCGGACACCCCGGCTCCCGCCGAGACACCGGCGCCGACCGAACCGGCCCCCGCCGACCCCCCGACGGTCGATCCCGCACCCGCACCGCAGAACGCTCCGGAGACGGATCCCGTCTCCCCCGCGCCCGCGACGTCGGGCGAGCCGACCCCGTCCTCCGACCCCGCCTCGAGCGTCCCGGCAGCCTGAGCCGCACGCCCGCCGGATCCTCCGCGGATCCTCCCATCGCCCCCGCGTAGAATCGTCCTCATGCCCGCCGACACCCCTGCCGCCGAAAGTCCCCGGGCGACCCCGCCGCTTCCCGCTGAGCCGGTGCCGACCCCGCCTCAGGGCATGCTGCCGCGCGCCACGCCGCTCGACATCGTCCGCGTCGTCGTCCTCGTCGCCGCGCTGGCGTCCCTGGCCCTGTGGGGCCTGGTCGCGTGGACCCTGCCGTGGAACCTCGTCGCCGCGATCGGCGCGCCCGTCATCACCCTGCTGCTCTGGGCGCTGTTCCTGTCGCCGCGGCCGGTGCTGGCCGTGCATCCGTTCCTCCGCGCCGCCGTCGAGCTCGTCGTCTACGCCGGGGTGACCGTCGCCTGGTGGACGATGGGTCAGGCCTGGATCGGCATCGGTTTCGCCGTCGTCGCGGTCGCGTCCGGCCTCTTGGCCGGACGCCGCGCCCTGTCCTGAGGGCTGCCGTGGGCGACTCGGTGCTGGAGCGGCTGCGAGCCGCCCTGGGAGAGCTCGTCGACACCGGTTCCGCAGCCCTCGACGCCGCCCGGGCCGACCGCTCGGGCCATTCGTCCCCGACGCCGCCGCTCGCCGTGGTCCACGCCACGTCGACCGCCGACGTGCAGGCCGTGCTGCGCATCGCGCACGACACCGGGACGCCCGTCGTCGTGCGCGGCGCCGGAACCGGGCTCGCCGGAGCCGCGATCGCCGGCGCGGGCGAGATCGTCCTCTCCACCCTGCGGATGCGGCGCGTGCTCGAGGTGCGCCCCGACGACCTCCTGGCGGTCGTCGAACCGGGACTCCTCAACGGCGAACTCGACGCGGTGCTCTCTCCGCTCGGGCTGTGGTGGCCGCCGGATCCGGCCAGTCGCGACATCTCGACGGTCGGCGGGAACATCGCCACGGGGGCCGGCGGCCTGCTCTGCGCGAAGTACGGCGTGGTCCGCGACGCCGTGCTGGCGGTCGACCTCGTGCTCGCCGACGGACGCCTGCTCCACCTCGGGCATCGCAGTGTGAAGGGCGTGACGGGCCTGGATCTGACCTCCCTCGTGATCGGATCCGAGGGACGACTCGGCGTGATCGTCGGAGCCACCCTCAAGCTGCGCCGCCTCGAGCCGGGCGCCGAATGCACGATCGTGGCGACCTTCCCCGCGGTGCGCGACGCCGCACGGGCGTCGGCGGCCGTGACGGCGTCGGGTGCGCAGCCGGCGATCATGGAGCTCATGGACGCGCACAGCCTCGCCGCCGTGCACGCCCTGCTGCAGCTCGAGCCTCCTGCCGCCGAGCTCGCCCAGCTCACCATCCGGACGGACGGCCGTTCGGCCGCCGCCGAGGCCGACCGGATCGCGACGGTCCTGCGCGAGGCGGGCGGCGCGGTGACCGTCACCGACGATCCCGCGGAAGGCGAGGAGCTGCTCCGGATCCGCCGCTCAATGCACGCGGCGATGGCCAGCCTCGGGACCACGCTCATCGAGGACGTGTCCGTGCCCCGCAGCGCGCTGCCCGCGATGTTCGACGAGATCGCCCGGATCGAGCCGGCCTACGGCATCGTGATCCCCACGGTCGCGCACGCCGGGGACGGCAATCTGCATCCGAACTTCATCGTGCCGGGACCCGAGATCCCGGACCGCGTCTGGCAGGCCGCGGACGACCTGTTCCGCGCCGCACTCCGCCTCGGCGGCACGCTCACCGGCGAGCACGGCATCGGCATCCTCAAGAGCCGCTGGCTCGCCGACGAGCTCGGCGAGGATCAGTGGGAGCTGCAGCGCGAGATCGTCCGGGTCTTCGACCCGCGCGGGATCCTCGCGCCCGGCCGCGTCTTCGCACCGCAGGCCGCCGATCCACGACCCGCCGCCGCGCACACCTCCGAGGAGCCCCATGCCTGACATCCACGTCTCGGCCGCGATCATCACCGACGGCGCCGGACGCGTGCTCGTGGTGCGCAAGGAGGGGACCGAGCGCTTCATGCAGCCCGGCGGGAAGCCCGAGGCGGGCGAGACGCCCGCTCAGACGCTCGCCCGGGAGCTGCACGAGGAGCTCGGCCTGCGGATCGAGGAGGACGCGCTGGTGCCGCTGGGCGTGTTCGTCTCGGCCGCCGCCAACGAACCCGGGCACCGCGTGATCGCCACCGCGTTCGCGACCACGGCCGAGCCGGCCGACGTGCGCGTGCAGGCCGAACTCGCCGAGCTGCGCTGGATCACGCCGGCCGATGCGGAGACGCTGCCGCTGGCCCCGCTCAGCGAGGAGCACCTGCTCCCGCTGGCGTGGCCCGGCGTGAGGGGCCGCTGAGCGAGTCGGTGCTCGCCCGGCAGCCCCGGCGGGGTCTTGTCAGATCCCCTGCCACGACGGCTTGTGCGCGAAGGTGTAGCGGTAGTAGTCCGCGAGCTTGAGCTTCGACGCCGCCTCCTCGTCCACGACGACCGTGGCGTGCGGGTGCAGCTGGATCGCCGATCCGGGGACGAAGGCCGACAACGGACCCTCCACCGCGTCCGCGATCGCCTGCGCCTTGCCCGCACCGTAGGCGAGCAGGACCAGGTGGCGCGCCTCGAGGATCGTGCCGAGCCCCTGGGTGATGCAGTGCATCGGCACCTGGTCGGGGGAATCGAAGAAGCGGGCGTTGTCCTCGCGGGTCTGCTCGGTGAGCGTCTTCACCCTGGTGCGGGACGCGAACGAGCTGCCCGGCTCGTTGAACCCGATGTGCCCGTCGGTGCCGATGCCGAGCAGCTGCAGGTCGACGCCGCCCGCCGCGTGGATCTTGGCGTCGTACTCGGCTCCGGCATGCTCGATGCCGTCCTCGGATCCGTCCGGCACGTGCACGAGCGATGGGGTCAGGCCCAGGGGCTCGACGACCTCCCGCGTGATCACCGAGCGGTAGCTCTCCGGGTGCGACGGGTCGATCCCGACGTACTCGTCCAGGGCGAAGCCCCGCACCCGCGACAGATCGACCCCCTTCAGCTGCGTGCGCAGGGCCGAGTACACCGGCAGCGGCGTGGATCCGGTCGCGAGCCCCAGGACCGCGTCGGAGCGGCGGGCGATGAGCCGGCCGATCTCGGCGGCCACCAGCTCACCCGCGGCGGCGGAGTTCTCGACGATGACGACTTCAGCCATGCACGGCTCCTTCTGTTTCGATCTCGGGACGTCCGGTCCCGACGGGAATGCTCGGCGCGGCACCCGCGCCCAGGATGACACGACCTGTGTGCGGGTTCTCGCCCTCCCGCAGCGCGGCGCCCACCAGAGCGGCGCCGAGAGAGGCCGCCGGCGATCCCGCCGGCAGCAGCTCGACGCGCTCGTCCAGCCGCAGCGAGGCGAGGAACGGCGACTCCGCGTTCTCGCGGCGCAGTCGCGCGAGGAGGTCGTCGAGCAGCCGGTCGCCGAGGGCGGTGATCCCGCCCCCGATGACGACGGTCTCCACGTCGGCGCTGAGCACCAGGCTGCGCACGGCCGAGGCGGCGCCGAAGGCGATCCCCGCGCGCAGCTCGGCGGCCAGCGGGTCCCCCGTCTCGGCCAGATCGAAGATGTCGCGGATGGGCAGCTCCCCGCCGCGGCCCCAGGCCTTCATGACGGCGCCCCCGCCGCAGAACGTCTCGATGCAGCCGTGCTGTCCGCAGCCGCACACGCGGCCCGCCGGATCCACCGAGAGATGCCCGACCTCTCCGGCGGTGCCGCGCGCGCCGCGCCAGAGCACGCCGTCGATCACGATGCCGGCGGCGACCCCGGTGCCGAGGTTCAGGTAGGCCATCGACCGGGAGTCGCCGCGAAGCGACCCCGCCCCCACGGCGGCGGCCTTCACGTCGTTCTCCACGGCGACCGGGACGGGGATCCGCGCGCGGATCGCCGCCGCGAGGTCGAGCTCCTCCACCCCCAGGTTCACCGCGTGCAGCACCCGTCCGCCGGCGGCATCGACGAGGCCGGGGATGCCGATGCCGATCGAGATCACCTCGCTGGCGGTGAAGCCCCCCTCGTCGGACAGCGCCGCGATCGCGGCGAACACGGCGGCGATGACGCCCTCGTCACCCCAGCCCGTCGGGATCCGCGTGCGCGCGAGGATCGTGTCCTCCGCGCTGAGCGCGAGCGCCTCGATCTTCGTGCCGCCGACGTCCAGGCCCACCCGGATCGCGCTCATGACACGCCCAGTTCGCCGGAGAGCACCATCACGGCGGCGCCACGCAGCACGATGTCGTCCTGGGCGGTGAGACGGATCACGAGGTCGTCGAACACGCCCTCGAGGGTCCGCGCGGTCAGCGTGCTGCGCGCGGCGTCGATCAGGGTGCCCGCGAGCAGATCCGCCGGACCCGAGAGCACGATCTCGGACAGGTCGAGGGCCGCCACGATCGGGGCGATGGCCACTCCCAGCCTGGTTCCGGCCTCGCGGAGGACCTCCTCCTCGGAGGCGGGATCCTCGGCGATGCGCGCCCGCAGGCTCGTGGCGTTCAGCCACGCCTCCAGACAGCCGTGCTTGCCGCAGGCGCAGCGCGGTCCCCCGTCGGTGCCGACCACGACGTGGCCGATCTCGCCGGCCGCGTACCTGCTCCCGACGAGCGGCTGGCCGTCCGAGATGAGCCCGGCGCCGACGCCGCGGCCGATCCGGATCAGCAGCATGTCGGGCAGCGCCTGGCCGAACGTGTACTCGGCGAGGACCGCCGCGTTCGCGTCGTTGCGCACCAGCACCGGCAGATCGAGCGCCGCCCCCAGCAGTGCCTCGAGCGGGAAGTCGCTCCAGCCGAGGTTCGGCGAGTTCAGCACCACCCCATCGGGTCGCACGATGCCCGGAGCGCCGACGCCGACCCCCAGCACGGGCACGGTGGACAGGGCGACCAGCTCCTCGGCGAGGGAGCGCACCGCCTCATAGGCCGCGGTGCCCCCGGCGGGCCGCGGCAGTTCGCGGCGCTCCAGGACGACCCCGTCGAGGCTCATCAGGGCGCCCTCGAAGACTCCGGGACCGGAGAGGTCGAGACCGACGATGCGGTGCCCTTCGCGGGCGATGTCGATGAGGATGGGCGGCTTGCCGGGGCCGGTCGTCTCCCGGATGCCCCTCTCCACGACGATCCCGTCGTGGATGAACTCCCCGACGAGGTCGGAGATCGTCACGCGGGTCAGTCCGGTCTCACGGGAGAGATCGGCACGGCTCATGGCGCCGGAGTGGTAGAGCGTCTGCAGGACGAGAGCCCTGTTGTGCCCGCGGGCGTGCTCGGGCAGCACTTTGGTGCTCGTGCGCAGCTGGCGCGCCGACCCGAAGCGGTGCGGACTCGCGCCGCCGTTCTCCGCGCTCACCGGGCGACCCTGCTCATTCGTGCGACCATGTTTGTAAGTACACCTTACGAACGAGGTGAAAATCAAGCCCTCACGCGCGTGGCGCGTTTCGGGACCTGCCACAGGTTACCGGATCCGCAGGCCCAGGCCCGGCTTTCCCGTCATGCCGTCTCACGCGTCCGCCCGCCTGGCTCCACGTGACCCTCCACCGATGTGCCTCCGTTGCCGTTTTGTGATATGGCTTCGCGTATCCTGGAAAGACTGACAATGCTCTGAAGCAGGGGGGTGTGCACGTGACGGATCTGGCAACGGCAGCGGGGGCTCCGACCGAGGAGAACGCGATCGTCGACGGCACGGATGCGACCGGTTCCGCGGAGTCCGCGGGCGGTGACGGCGCAGGAGACCGCCCCGTGGAGTGGGCTCCCGCAGAGGACGCACCGAAGAAGAAGCGCCACATCGGCCGCTGGATCGGCATCGGACTGGGTGTCATCGCGCTCGGTCTCGGGGCCGCCTCGACGATCCTCATCGCCCCCGGCACCGCGATCGCCGGCGTGCAGGTCGGCGGCATGACGGCGGGCGCCGCGGCCGAGGCCGTGAGCAACCACCTGAACGGGATGCAGGTCACGCTCACCGGAGAGGGCGGCGGCAAGCAGGTCACCGGATCCGATCTGGGCGTCCGCGTCGATGCGACCAAGCTCGCCGACAAGGCCTTCGCCGAGCGCCCGATGTGGAACATCACGAGCTGGATGGCCGCGCCGATCAGCGCGCCCCTCACCCTCGACGACCGGGCCGCCGATCACGCGCTGCGCGCGCAGGTGCCCACGGTCTATCAGGACGCCACCGACGCCACCGTGTCGTTCACCGGCGCGGGCTACACCGCGACGCCGGCCAAGAACGGCTCCGGAATCGACCTGAAGGCGCTCACCGCGGCGATCTCCGACGCGGCGGAGAAGGGTCGCAGCACCCTGTCGTTCCGGGCCGAGCCTGCAGCGGTCTCCCCGGCGATCAGCGACAAGGACGCCGCGGCCACGGTCGGCGAGCTCAACACCCTGCTCTCCACGGTCGGTTTCTACGTCGGCACCGAGCGCACCGTCCCGATCGACGCGGCGACCGCCTCGAAGTGGCTCACCGTCGCCCCGGAGGACGGCAAGCTCACCATCCGGGCCGACCAGGCGGCCATCCAGAAGTCGGTCGATGCGCTGCCCGCACTCGTCAACCGGGCGCCCGTCAACGCCACCAGCATCGTCGACTCCTCGGGCTCCGTGCTCGACGACGTGACCCCCGGCGTCGCCGGGCGGCAGCTCGGCGACGTCTCCGGAGCGGCGGCCGCGTTCGCCGCGCAGCTCGCCGAGGGCAAGGGGAGCTTCGCCCTGCCGGTCAAGGACACCCCGTTCGCCTCCACGACGCTGCTGCGCAAGATCGACGTCAACCTCAGCACCGAGACGCTGACGGTCACCGAGAACGGCAACGTCGTGGATTCCTGGCTGATCTCCTCGGGCCGCGGCGACTTCGCCACGCACACCGGCTCGTTCACCGTGAACTGGAAGCTCGACAGCCAGAACATGGGCAACACCGACCTCACGAAGGCGCCGTTCTACTACCAGCCCGATGTGAAGTGGGTCATGTACTTCAACGGCGACGAGGCGCTGCACGGCGTGTACTGGCACGACAACTGGGGCACCCCGATGAGCCACGGCTGCGTCGGCATGCCGGAGTGGCGCGCCGAGTGGCTGTTCGACTGGAGCCCGCAGGGCACCGAGGTCAACGTCCACTACTGAGCCGGATCCTCCCGCATCCGCGGGCCTTGAGCGAAGACGCCGAAGGGGCGGACGCAGCGCGCGTCCGCCCCTTCGGCGTTCCGATCAGCTCAGGCCGTCGACGACCGCGTTGAGCGTGGCGGACGGGCGCATGACCTTCGCCACCAGCGCGCCGTCGGGACGGTAGTAGCCGCCGATCTCGGCGGGCTTGCCCTGCACCGCGGTGAGCTCGGCGACGATGCGGTCCTCGTCCGCGGCGAGCGCCGCGGCCACGGGGGCGAACACCGCGGCGAGCTCCGCGTCCTCCGTCTGCTTCGCCAGCTCCTGCGCCCAGTACAGCGCGAGGTAGAAGTGGCTGCCGCGGTTGTCGATCGTGCCGAGCGCGCGGCCCGGCGAACGGTCGTTCTCCAGGAACGTGCCGGTCGCCGCGTCGAGGGTCTTCGCGAGGATCGCGGCCTTCGCATTGCCCGTGCGGTCGGCGTAGTGCTCGAACGAGGCGGCCAGCGCGAAGAACTCGCCCAGCGAGTCCCAGCGCAGGTAGTTCTCCTCGACGAGCTGCTGCACGTGCTTCGGCGCGGACCCGCCCGCCCCGGTCTCGAACAGGCCGCCACCCGCGAGGAGCGGGACGATCGACAGCATCTTCGCGCTCGTGCCGACCTCGAGGATCGGGAAGAGGTCGGTGAGGTAGTCGCGCAGCACGTTGCCGGTCACCGAGATGGTGTCCTCGCCCTTGCGCATGCGCGCGAGCGAGTAGCGCGTGGCCTCCTCCGGGGTGAGGATCTCGATCGTCAGCCCGGTGGTGTCGTAGTCCTTCAGGTACTCGGTCACCTTGGCGATCAGCGCGGCGTCGTGCGAGCGCGCCGGGTTCAGCCAGAAGACGGCGGGAGCGCCGGTCGCGCGGGCGCGGCTCACGGCGAGCTTGACCCAGTCGCGCACCGGGACGTCCTTGGTCTGCGTCGCGCGCCAGATGTCGCCCTTGTGCACCTCGTGCTCGAGGACGACCTCGCCGGCCGCGTTCACGACCTGCACGCGGCCGTCCGCGGCGATCTCGAACGTCTTGTCGTGGCTGCCGTACTCCTCGGCGGCCTGGGCCATCAGGCCCACGTTCGGCACGGTGCCGATCGTGGCGGGATCCAGCGGGCCGTTCGCGATGACGTCCTCGATCGTGGCCTGGTAGACGCCGGCGTAGGAGGAGTCGGGGATGACCGCGAGGGTGTCGGCCTCGCCGCCGTCCTTGCCCCACAGCTTGCCGCCGTTGCGCACCAGCGCGGGCATCGAGGCGTCCACGATCACATCGCTCGGCACGTGCAGGTTCGTGATGCCCTTGTCCGAGTTCACGTAGCTGAGGCGCGGGCCGTTGTCCATCGCCGCCGCGAACGCCGCCGCGATCTCGGCGCCGCCCTCGACGTTCGCGAGGCCGGCGAGGATGGCGCCGAGTCCGTCGTTGCCGGTGAGCCCGGCGGCGGCGAGCGAGTCGCCGTAGGTCGCGAACACGTCCTTGAAGTAGGCGCGCACCACGTGGCCGAAGATGATCGGGTCGGAGACCTTCATCATCGTGGCCTTGAGGTGCACGGAGTACAGCACGTCCTCGGCCGCCGCCGTGGCGAGGGTCTCGGCGAGGAAGGTGTCGAGGGCGGCCGCGTTCAGGAAGGTCGCGTCGACGATCTCGCCGGGGAGCACCTTGAGGTTCTCCTTGAGGACGGTGACCTGGCCGTCGCCGGAGACGTGCTGGATCGTCAGCACGTCGTCGCCGGGCGAGACCCAGCTCTTCTCGTTCGCCTTGAAGTCGTCGTGCCCGAGGGTCGCGACGCGGGTCTTGGATCCGGCGCCGAACGCCTTGTTGCGGTGCGGGTGCTTCTTCGCGTAGTTCTTGACCGCGAGCGGGGCGCGGCGGTCGCTGTTGCCCTCGCGCAGCACCGGGTTCACCGCGGAGCCCTTGATGCGGTCGTAGCGGGCGCGGACGTCCTTCTCCTCGACCGTGTTCGCGTCGTCCGGATAGTCCGGGACGTCGAAGCCCTTCTGCTGCAGCTCGGCGATGGCCGCCTTGAGCTGCGGGATGGAGGCCGAGATGTTCGGCAGCTTGATGATGTTGGCCTCGGGGGTGGTGGCCAGTCCCCCGAGCTCGGCGAGCGCGTCGCCGACGGCCTGCCCTGCGCTCAGGCGCTCCGGGAAGGCGGCCAGGATCCGGCCGGCGAGCGAGATGTCGCGGGTCTCGATGTCGACCCCCGCCTGGTGGGCGTAGGCCTGGACGATCGGCAGCAGCGAGGCCGTGGCCAGAGCCGGCGCCTCGTCTGTGTAGGTGTAGATGATGGCGTCGTCGGTCACCGGGGTCTCCGTTTCGCACAGGGCGGATTTCACGCAGGATTTGTCTCGATACCAAGATACCTTCCCCCGGTCCTGCTCCGTGCGGATCCGGACCGTCGCGGCCTGCTCCGGCCGGTCCGGGCCGAAGATGAACTTCTCCCCACGTTTCACCGCGCTCCGCCACGAGCGCCGTCCAGGGGTTAGCCTGGGGACCATGACGGAACTGCGACTGGTCGAACTGTCCGCGGCGACGATCGTCGCCGTCAACAACCTCTCCCTGAAGCCCGGGCAGGAGCAGTACCTCGCGCCGGTCTCCTACGGCATCGCCTCGACCGTCATGAACCCGCAGACCAGCTGGCAGCGGGTCGTGCTGGACGGCGACGAGGTCGTCGGCTTCGTCAGTGCGAACTTCGATCACGACGCCCCCGAGGAGCACTTCCGCTCCGTCCTGTGGCGGATCAACGTCGATGCCGACGACCAGGGCCGCGGCGTCGGTCGGTTCGCCGTCGAGAGCATGATCGCCGAGGCGCGCACGCGCGGCTTCGAGCATCTGAACGTGATCTACGAAGCCGGTGACGGGGGTCCCGAGGCGTTCTTCCAGCGCGTCGGCTTCAGCCCGGTCGGCGAGACCGAGTACGCGGAAGTGATCGCCGAGATCCGTTTCTGATCTTCGGTGCGGCCGAGTTGCACGGTACGGCCGGGTTGCACAGTAATCTGAGACCGGCGGCGGGGCTTCGAATCCCCTCCCCCATCGAAGCCCCGTCGTCCTCCGTCACCTCGAGTCGCGCCCCGGATGCCCTGCACATCGGCACCGGAGCCGCCGACCGACGGCCCGCCGGTCCTCCGCCGCCCTCTTCTCAGTCGCGCCCGTCGCGACGCTTCGAGCCCCGGCCGCGGGCGTTCCACGCAGCGACCCAGGAGGCCGCCGCGTCCGTGGCGCGGTCCAGCACGTCCGACGAGAGCGCGAGCACCTGCTGCGCCGCGTCCTGCCATCCGGTCGCGCGCTCCGCACGCTCGCGCTCGCTGAGCGGATCCCGTCCTTCCGCGCGCGCCCGGGCGTCGGCCTCCGCCAGGCCGAAGGTGCGGCGGAGGCGGTCCACGGCGTCGCGATAGGCGCCGAACTCCGCGGGCGTCACCTTGGCGGTCGGCGCGGGTCGCGCATCACGGGCCTCGGCCATCGCCGTCAGGAAGGCGTGCGTCGAGGGATCCCGCGCATCGCCCATCGTCGGGAAGGCGAGGAGCAGGCCGGGATCGGTCTCGTAGGCCATCCAGCGGGTGAGCACCGCGTCGTGCGCCGCGAGGGTGCGCGGAAGGGGACGGCGCTGCGGATCCGCGCCGATCGCCAGTTCCGCGCGGGCCGCGTCGAGCTGGGCGCGCCGCGCGCGCACCGCGGCCGCCGCGGCGCGCGAACGCTGCTCGGCGTCGCGGGCGAGGCGACGCGCCTCGGCGACCGTCGCTGCATCCGTCGCCCCCGCGGCGCGGCCCGCGACCAGGCCCGTGAGCTCGGCCCGGGCGACGCGCACGGCGACGCGGGACTCGTTCGCCTCTCGCAGGGCGTTCCGCAGATCGAGCCGCGCGGCGTCGTACCCGAGGCGACGGCCGCCGGAGCGGAGCCGCTGCCGTGCGCCGGCCACGCTCAGCACCGCCCCGCCGGCGAGCACCGGCGCGACCCACCAGAATTCCGCGGCCGCGGCCCAGAACGGATCCACGCCTCGAGCCTACCGATCTCGCACTCGCCGCCTCGGCCGTCCGTCATGGTGGGGGCGTCGCCCGCGCGCGCACGGCGCACCACTCCACAGGACGATTGCAGTTCCATAGGAAAATTCCTCCGGATCCATCCTGCAGAGTCGCCGACGTCCTGCACAACGTACGGCGGGTGCACGACCGCCCGCCGGCGGCGGCTCGTCCTCCACATCGGCATGTCGGCGCGACCTGTCCCCCTGTTCCGCAGATCGGCTCCCGCTCGCCTCTGCCGCACCGCAGGCTGTCCGCATGGATCTGCTCACCTGGCTCTCTCTTCGCGAAGGCATCGGTCACCGAGACGACGCCGCGGCGGCCGGCTTCTCTCCTGTCCGGGTGCGGGCCGTGATCCGCACGGGCGGGGTTCAGCGCATCCGCGCCAGATGGATCGCGCTCCCGTCCGCTCCGGTCGAGCTGAAACGAGCAGCTGCGGCCGGTGGCGCGCTCACCTGCGTCTCTCTGGCGCGACGGAGGAAGTGGTGGGTGCCGCCCGAGGCGGACGATGCGCTGCATGTCCACCTGCCGGGACACGAGTCGATCCGGGAGGACAGCCTTCGGGCGCACTGGGCGAAGCCGCTCGGCCCGACTCGGCCGAGATCCCTGGAGGCGTCGGTGGAAGACGCGCTCGCCCACGCAGCGGAGTGCTTCGAACTCGACCAGGCGACGGCGATCTGGGAATCGGCGATCCGCACCGAGGCGATCACCCTGGATTCCCTGCAGCAGGTGAAGTGGCGCAGCACGGCTGCGCGTCGGGTCGCCGAGCACGCGCGCAACGACACCGGATCCTCGCTGGAGACGATCTTCCACGTGCGGCTGACCGGCTGGGGCGTGCGCCTGCGCTTCAGGTGCATCTGGCCGGCCACGACGTGGACTTCGTGATCGGCACGCACCTCATCGTCCAGGTCGACGGCTGGGCCTATCACTCGTCGTCGGCAGACCGCACCCGTGACATCGCGCACGACGCCGAGCTGCGTCTGCGCGGCTACACCGTGTTCCGGTTCTCCTACGCGCAGATCATGTACGACTGGCCGAGCGTCGAGCGGATCCTCATCGCCGCGATCAGTCGCGGTGCGCATCTCGCCCCGTTCCACGCATGACGACGAGGCGTCACGCGCAGGACGTTCGCAACTCTGCAGGACGATCCACGCGGATCCATCCTGCAGAGCTGCAAACGTCCTGCAGAATCGCGCCTCCTGGCCGATCAGACCAGGGTCTGCTGCCAGGCGGCGTGCAGCTGCGCGAACTTGCCCGTGCCGGCGATGAGGGCGGCGGGGGCGTCGTCCTCGATGATGCGGCCGTGCTCCATGACCAGCACGCGGTCCGCGATCGCCACCGTGGACAGCCGGTGCGCGATGATGATCGCCGTGCGGTCGGCGAGCAGCGTCTGCAGCGCGTCCTGGATCAGCCGCTCCGACGGGATGTCGAGCGAGGCGGTCGCCTCGTCGAGGATCAGCACCGCGGGATCGGCGAGGAAGGCGCGCGCGAACGAGATCAGCTGTCGCTGTCCCGCCGAGACGCGGCCGCCGCGCTTGTTCACGTCGGTGGCATAGCCGTCGGGCAGGGATTCGATGAACGTGTCGGCGCCCACCGCCTTCGCCGCCGCGCGGATCTCCTCCAGCGTCGCGTCGGGCTTGCCCAGCGCGATGTTGTCGGCGACCGTGCCGCTGAACAGGTAGGCCTCCTGCGTGACCATGACGATCGCCCGGCGGAGGTCCTTCGGATGCAGATCGCGCAGATCCACGCCGTCCAGCGTCACGGATCCGGCGGTCGGGTCGTAGAAGCGCGACACGAGCTTCGCCAGGGTCGACTTCCCCGCGCCGGTCGTGCCGACCAGGGCGATGGTCTCCCCCGCCGGGATGTCCAGCGAGAAGTCGGGCAGGATCACCCGATCCGCCGCGTAGCCGAACTCGACGTCGTCGAAGCGCACGTGCCCCTTCGACTCCCACAAGTCCTTCGGCTTCGCGGGATCCGGAACCGTCGGCACCTCCTCCAGCACCCCGGACACCTTCTCCAGCGCGGCCGTGGCCGACTGGAAGGAGTTCAGGAACATGGCGATCTCCTGCATGGGCGCGAAGAAGTTGCGCACGTACAGCACCGCCGCGAGCAGGATGCCGACCTGGATCTCGCCCTGCGCCATGCGGATGCCGCCCCACACCACGACCACGCCGAGGGTGAGCGCGGCGACCGCCATGAGCCCGGGCTCGAACGTGCCGAAGAGCAGCATCGAGCGGCGGTTCACGTCGCGGTAGTCTCCGGCGACCTCCTGGAAGGAGACGTCGTTGCGCGGCTCCTTGCGGAACGCCTTCACCGCGCGGATGCCGGTCATGGTCTCCACGAACTGCACGATGACCTTGGCGCTGATCACGCGCGACTCGCGGTACACGAGCTGAGAGCGCTGGTAGAACCACCGCATCAGGTACACGAGAGGGATCCCCGCGAGCACGAGCACCACGCCCGACTCCCAGTCCACCAGCACGAGCGCGATGAACGTGAACACCCCGTAGAGGAGTCCCGAGGTGAGCTCGTTCAGGCCCCCGTCCAGGAGCTCCCGGATCGAGTCCAGGTCGCTGGTCTGGCGCGAGATGATCCGGCCGGACGTGTAGCTCTCGTGGAACTCCAGGCTCAGCCGCTGAGTGTGCAGGAACATGCGCTTACGCAGGTCGAGCAGCACCGCCTGGGTGATCCGGGCGGTGAGCACGGCGTACCAGCCGATGAGGGCGGATCCGAGCCCGCCGATCACGAGGAACGCCGCGCCCACGACGAACGTCGGCATCCAGTCCCCACGCTTCAGCACGGCGGGAAGAGCCGAGTTCAGCCCGTAGGCGATCAGCGCGGGACCGGCCACCTGTGCGGCGGTCGAGATCACGAGCACGAGCGCCGTGAGCGTGATCTGCACCTTGAGCGGCGCCATCAGCGATCCGAACAGCCGCATGGACCTGTTCCGGATCGCCCGGCTCTCCTCCTTGGTCAGGACGGAGCGGTCCTCGTCCTGCGTTCCGACGACGCTCATGCCTGCACCTCCTCTGCTTCTGTGCGCTCTTCGACGGGCTCGGAGCCCCCTTCGGGTGGCTCGGAGCCGCCTTCGTCGTGTTCGGCCACCGTGATGACGGGGATCGCTCCGGTGCGCACCGCCTCCTCCGCCTCCAGGCTGGAGATCACATGGCGGTAGTGCGCATTCGTGCGCAGCAGCTCGGAGTGCGTGCCCACGGCCGTCACCCTCCCGTCCTGCAGCAGCGCGACGCGGTCTGCCAGGGCCACGGTCGACGGGCGGTGCGCGACGATGAGCGCCGTGGTCTCGGCGAGCACGTGGCGCAGCGCCTCCTCGACGAGCGCCTCGGTGTCGACGTCGAGCGCGGACAGCGGGTCGTCCAGCACGAGCACCTTGGGCGACGCGGCCACGGCGCGCGCGAGGGCGAGCCGCTGGCGCTGACCGCCGGACAGGCTCATGCCCTCCTCGCCGATCATCGTCTCGACGCCCTCCGGGAGCGCGTCGACGAACGAGGCCTGAGCGACGTCGAGCGCCTCGCGGAGCACGCGCTCCGCCTCCGGGCTGCGGATGTCCAGATCGGCCCGGCCGAGCAGCACGTTCTCCCGCACGGTCGCCGAGAACAGCGTCGCGTCCTCGAACGCCATGGCGATGTGCGTGCGCAGCTCCGCCAGGGTGAGGTCGCGCACGTCCACGCCGTCGAGCGTCACGCGTCCTCCCGTCACGTCGTACAGACGCGTCGGAAGTGTCGTGAGCGTGGTCTTGCCGGATCCGGTGATGCCGACCAGCGCCATCGTCTCCCCCGGCCGCAGCACGAGATCGATGCCGTCGAGCAGGTCGCGCTCGTGCGGCCGGGCGTCCTGATAGCGGAACCGGGCGCCCTCGAACGCGAGCTCGCCGCGCGGCTCGGCGATGGTGACCGGGTTCTCCGGGTCGGTGATCGTGTTCTGCTCGTCGTAGATCTCGAACACCCGATCGGTGGCCGTGCGCGCGTCGAGCATGAACGAGAACAGGAAGCCGATCGACTCGATCGGCCAGCGCAGCACGGTCGCCATCGCGAAGTACGCGAAGAGCTCGGGCGCGTTCAGCGCTCCCTGGGCGATCAGCCAGATGCCCGCGACGAGGTTCAGCGCGAACGCGATCTCGGGCATGAGCACGAGCCAGAACCAGATCCAGCCCACCGAGCGCGCCTTGCTCAGCTCGGTCTCGCGGAGGGACTCGGCCTGCCGGGCGAACTTGACCAGGGCGTGCTTGCCGCGTCCGAACGCCTTGAGCACGCGGATGCCGTGCACGCTCTCCTCGACGCTCGTGGCGAGGTCGCCGGCCTGGTCCTGGCTGCGCCGCGTGAGCACGCCGTAGCGCTTCTCGAAGAGGAAGCCCGAGATCCACAGCGGCACGGCCGTGATCAGGAAGATCGTGCCGAGCAGCCAGTGCCAGCGGAACAGCAGGGCGGCGCCGATGACGATCGTGAGCAGGTTGACGACGAGCAGCACGAGGCCGAACGCCAGCCAGCGGCGGATCAGGCCGATGTCCTGCATCATGCGGCTCAGCAGCTGTCCGGACTGCCAGCGGTCGTGGAAGGCGACCGGGAGGCGCTGCAGGTTGGAGTACAGCTGCGTGCGCATGCGGTACTCCACCTGCGTCGCGGGGTTCAGCACGAACTGGCGGCGCAGCCACACCATGAGCGCCTCGCCGAGGGCGAGCACGGTCACGGCCACGGCGCCCCAGACGATGGCGCCGATCTCGCCGGTCGCGATGGGGCCTTCGAGCACGACCTGCAGCAGCAGCGGCACGCACAGCGCGATGACGGCGGCGGCGAGCGCCGAGAGCCCGCCGCCGACCAGGCGCCAGGCGACCGGTCTGACGAAGGGCGCCAGGCGCGCGAGCGCGCGGGGAGTGGACAGGGAGGAGGCGGATGAGGGCGTGGTGTGTTCAGACATGATTCTCAGAAGTGACGTATCGCGGCAACGGAGGGAAGGGACGAGAAGGAGCGGATGCGATGCATCCGTGCGATGAGCGGCCGGTGTGGGCCGAGGAGGACCGGAGCGGTCAGTCCTCGGCCGGGGTGAGGGGCGAACCGGTGACAGCGCTGATCGACGACGCAGTGGTGATCGTGGGCATGGTGTCCTCCTCGGTTCGACGGCCGCCGGTCGGTTGACGCGACAGCCGTCCAGCCTATGTTCGGGATCCACGGGAGCGCAAGCGTTTTCCCGAAATCGGTCTCACGGTCCCGCGGCACCGGCCGCGGGCGCCGCGTCGGGGCGATTCTCCGGTGCGAGGGGGAACGCCCCGCCGCCCGGATCCCTTCCCTGCCGGCCCGATCGTCGGATCGGATCAAACGGGGCAGCGGGTTTCGGTCGAGCGGACAGTCGGGCGGCTCCCGGGCCTCAGCAGGATGGGACCACCCCCATCCGAAGGAGCCGCCATGCCGGAACCCGTCGAGACGATGGTCGCGGAGATCCTGCGCCTCGTCCGCTGCGAGTCGCCGTCGGACGACCTCGCCGCCGTCGCCCGCAGCGCCGACGCCGTGGCCGAACTGGGCACGACCCGCCTCGGCGCGGTGCCGGAGCGGATCGTCATCGACGGACGCACCCATCTGCGCTGGCGCTTCGACGGCGCACCGCGGATCCTCGTGCTCGGCCATCACGACACGGTGTGGCCGGTCGGATCCCTCGACGAGCTCCCCGCCCGAGCCGACGACGAGACCCTCGCCGGCCCCGGTTCCTTCGACATGAAGGCCGGGCTGGTCATCGCCTTCCACGCGCTGAGCCGGCTGACCGACCTGGCCGGGATCACCGTGCTCGTGACCGGCGACGAGGAACCCGGCTCGGCGACCTCGCGGGCGCTCATCGAGGATGAGGCGCGTGCCTCGATCGCCGCCCTCGTGCTCGAGGCCGCGGGTCCGGACGGCGCTCTGAAGATCGCCCGCAAGGGGGTCTCCCGCTACGAGATCGCGGTGCACGGCCGGGCGTCGCACGCCGGGCTCGACCCCGAGCGGGGCGTGAACGCCACCCTGGAGCTCGCGCACCAGGTGCAGGCCGTCGCCCTCCTCGGCGACGCCGCGGCGGGCACCACGGTCACCCCGACGCGCACGAGCTCGGGCACGACGACGAACACCGTCCCGGCGCTGGCCTCGTTCTCGGTCGACGTGCGCGCCCTCTCCGCCGCGGAGCAGGAGCGCGTGCATGCCGGGATGCTCGCGCTCAGCCCCCGGATCGACGGCGCCCGCGTCGTGGTCGACGGCGGTGTCAACCGCTCCCCCCTTGCCGCAGACTCGTCCGCCGAGCTGTTCCGCCGGGCGCAGCGCGTCGCGGATCGGCTCGCGCTGCCCCCGCTCACCGGGATCAGCGTCGGCGGAGCCTCGGACGGCAACTTCACCGCCGGCGTCGGCACGCCCACGCTCGACGGCCTCGGTGCCGTCGGCGGCGGCGCCCACGCCGCGCACGAGCACGTGCTGATCGCCGAGCTCGAGCCCCGGGTGCGGCTGCTCGCCGGTCTCATCGACGACCTCCGCGCCGCGCCGCCCGGCCCGCCCGCGCCGGCCGCGTCCTCGACGCGGGCCCCGATCTCGAGCACGGCCCGATGAACGGCGCCACCGCCCTCGCCCCGGGCGCACGGAGCGCCCTGGCCGCCGGCGCCGACCGCGCGGCCGCGGACGCAGAGGCCGCGTCCGGCGTGGTGATCCGCCTGCTCGACGACGTGCGCGACCTGGCGGCCGTGCGCGCGCTGTACGAGGGCATCTGGCGCACGGGAGCGACGAATCCCCCGGTCACCGCTGATCTGCTGCGCGCGCTCGTGCAGGCGGGCAACTACGTCGCCGGCGCCTTCGACGACCGCGGCGGCGACCCGGATCTCGTCGGCGCCTGCTTCGGCTTCTTCGGCCCGCCCGCCGCGCGCACCCTGCACAGCCACATCGCCGGCACGGTCCCGCGGGCACGCGGGCGGCACCTCGGCTTCGCCCTGAAGCTGCACCAGCGCGCCTGGGCGCTGCACCGCGGGATCGACACGGTCACCTGGACCTACGATCCGCTCATCCGCCGCAACGCGCACTTCAACCTCGGCAAGCTCGCCGCATCGGTCGGCGCCTATCTGCCCCGCCTCTACGGCGCGCTCGACGACCGCATCAACGGCGGCGACGAGACCGACCGGATCCTGGTGCGGTGGGAGCTGGCCTCGTCGCCGGTCCTCGCCGCGGCCGCGCACCGGCCGCTCGTGGTCGACGCCGACCGGGCGCGCGCCGAGGGCGCCGCCGTCGCGCTGCGGCCGGACGATGCCGACGCCCCGCTCGTCGCGGCGTCCGACGCCGACACGGTGCTGATCGGGGTGCCCGCCGATATCGAGGGCATGCGCGAGACGGATCCGCGGCGAGCCGCCGACTGGCGGCTCGCCCTGCGCGACGTGCTCGGGGCGCTCCTCGCCGAGGGCGCGACCGTGCGCGGCTTCGACCGCGCGGGCTGGTACATCATCGACAGACGGGAGAGGTCATGAAGCTCGAGGGCGTGGAGATCCGGACGATCCGGATGCCGCTGGTGAGCCCGTTCCGCACCTCGTTCGGCACCGAGACCGTGCGCGAGGCGGTGCTCGTGCGAGCGGTGGGCGCGGGCGGCGAGGGCTGGGGCGAGTGCGGAGCGAGCGCGCTGCCGCTGTACAGCTCGGAGTACACCCCGGCGGCGGCGGCGGTGCTGGCGGACGTGCTCGTGCCCGCGCTCGCCGGACAGGGGGACCTGGATCCGCACCGCGTCGCCGCGGTGCTGTCGCCGTTCAAGGGGCACCGCCAGGCCAAGGCCGCGCTGGAGACCGCGATCCTGGACGCCGACCTCCGCACCCGGGACGTGCCGCTCTCGTACCACCTCGGCGCCGTGAAGGACCGGGTCGCCTGCGGGGTCTCGGTGGGCATCACCCCGACGATCCCCGCACTCCTGGACGCCGTCGAGGGCTACCTCGCCGACGGCTACGTGCGGATCAAGCTGAAGATCGAGCACGGCTGGGATCTGGAGCCCGTCCGCGCCGTGCGCGAGCGCTTCGGCGACATCCTGCTGCAGGTGGATGCGAACGCCGCCTACGGACGAGCCGACATCGAGCACCTCGCGAAGCTGGACGCGTTCGACCTCTCGCTTCTGGAGCAGCCCCTGGCCGCCGACGACCTCGTGGGCCATGCGGCGCTCGCACGACGGATCGGCACGCCGATCTGCCTGGACGAGTCGATCCTGTCCGCCGAGCATGCGGCCCAGGCGATCGAGCTCGGCGCGTGCCGCATCGTCAACATCAAACCGGGACGCGTGGGCGGCTACCTGGAGTCCCGCCGGATCCACGACCTCTGCCGGGCGCACGGGGTGCCGGTCTGGTGCGGCGGGATGCTGGAGACCGGCATCGGCCGCGCGGCCAACCTCGCCCTCGCCGCCCTCCCCGGCTTCACGCTGCCGGGCGACACCTCGGCGTCGGAGCGCTATTACGCCACCGATCTGACCCCGCCGTTCCGGCTCGAGGACGGGCACATGACGGTGCCGACGGGCCCGGGCATCGGCGTGGCCCCGGATCCGGACCTGCTGGAGGCGGTCACGGAATCGCGCGCCTGGATCCCGCTCGCGTCATGAACGGCGCGGCGCCCGTCGAGACGCGTCCCGGCCCCGCCCAGGGCGGCGACGAACGCCCGGGAGCGCCCGCGCCCGCCGTGCTAGCGTCGCGAAGGTGCCCCCGATGAACCACCGTCCGCAGGTGACCCTGGTGCGGGTGCTCGAGGCGCTCGACACCACGCTGCTCACGGTCGTATGCGGGACGGTCCGGCCCGATCGCACGGTCGAGGCGATCGTCATCCACGATCCGCGCGACGTGCCGGACGCCCCGCGCAACTCGCTCGTCATGGGCGTCGGCGTCGAGGATCCCGACCTCGTCCTGGGCCTGCTCCCGCTGCTCGCGCAGGCCGGGGTCACGGCGCTCGTGGTGCGGGCGCCGTTCGCCGCGGGAGAGGCCCTGCGTGCCGAGGCCGAGGCGACCGGGGTCGTCGTGCTCGCCCTCAACCCCGGCACCACCTGGGCGCACCTGGCCGGCATGCTGCGCTCGCTGATGACGCCGGGGGATCCGGACGACGCGCGTCCGGTCACCTTCGGCGGAATACTCGCGGGAGACCTGTTCGCGGTGGCGGACGCGATCGCCGCCCTGCTGGAGTCCCCCGTCACGATCGAGGACCGCAACGCGCAGCTGCTCGCCTTCTCCAACGGCCCGGAGTCGCAGCGGGCCCCCGGGATCCGTGCCAGGCCGCTGCCGCCGCAGGACATGCGCGCGCTGGAGGAGAGCGGGACGCTCGCGCGGATCGCCCGCAGCGAATGGCCGGTCGAGGTCACCGCCGGATCCGCCGGCGACGAGGTGCGCACCGCGATCGCGGTGCGCGCGGGCGACGAGGTGCTCGGCACGATCTGGGTCGCCGGCTCCCTCACCCCCGAGCGCGGCGCGTCACTGCGCGAGGGCGCCAAGCTCGTCGCCATGCACCTGGTGTGGCAGCGCACCGACGCCGACGTCGAGCGCCGGCTGCGGGCCGAGCTGCTGCGCACCGCCCTCGCCGGCGGTCCCTCCGCCGGTGAGGCCGTGCACCGGCTCGGCCTGCGCGAGGAGCCCTGCGTCGTGCTCGCGCTGACCCTGCACGGCCCTGCGGCCGAGCAGCTCCCGCACGCGCACCTCGCCGCGGAGCGCAAACGCGTCGCCGATGCGCTCGCGGTGCACCTCTCGTTCGCGCACCCGCGCTCGGTGTCGGGGCTCGTAGGCGACGTCGCCTACGGGGTGCTCCCCCTCGCCGCGGACGCGGACGACGAGGGCGACAGCGCGGCACGGGTCGCCACGGAGTTCCTCGCCCGGATGCGCTCGGCGCTGCGTCCCCTGATCGGCGTCGGGGTCGCGGTCGCGGAGACCTCGCTGCTGCCCCGCTCGCGGACCAGCGCAGACCGCGCGCTGCGCGTGCTCCGCGCCGGGATCGTCGACCGGCAGGTCGTCCGTCTCGACGAGGTGCACGCGGAGGCGCTGCTGCTCGAGGTCGCCGGGGCCGCGCGGGACATCCCGTCAGGACCCCTGGCGCGGCTGATCGCCTATGACGAGACCCACGGATCCAGCCTCACCGAGACCCTCGAGGCCTGGCTGGACGCGTTCGGCGACGTGACCGTCGCCTCGGCCGCGAAGTTCGTGCACCCGAACACCTTCCGGTACCGCCTGCGCCGTGTGGCCGAGGTCGGCCGGATCGACCTCGACGACCCGAACGCGCGCTTCGGCGCGATGATGCAGCTGCGGCTGCGCGCGATCAACGCAGAACGCTGACCGGATCCGGATTCGGATCCGGGAGCCCGAGCGCGCCCAGCAGGCAGGCCAGCCAGGCCGCGTCCTGCGCGACGATCACGTCGTGGCCCGTGCCGGATCCGTGTCCGGCGTTCTCGTACACGTGCAGCAGGATCGGCGCCGGCCCGCGCTGCGCGGCCTGCAGACGCGCGACGAACTTGCGCGCCTGCCAGGGAGGGCAGCGCGGATCGTTGGCCCCGGCCTCCACGTACAGCAGCGGATACTCGGCCGGACGCACCCGCTCGTAGGGCGACAGCGCGATCATCCGCGCCACGTCGACGGGGTCGGCGGGGTCGCCCCAGGCCTTGCGGATCACGAAGTCCAGGTACGGGTTGCGGAACCCGCCGACGAGGTCGAGCAGAGGGGCGCGGGGCAGCACGGCGCGCCACAGCTCCGGGCGGGCCGTGATCGCGTTGCCGCACATCAGCCCGCCGTCGGAGCCTCCGGTGAGCGCCAGCCGCCCCGGCGCGGCCACTCCCTCGGCGAGCAGGTGCTCCGCGACCGCGAGCAGGTCCTCGTCGCGGACGCCGCGGCGCTCGCGGTCGGCGGCGCGGAACCAGGCGCTGCCGAACTCTCCCCCGCCGCGCAGATAGGCCTGCACGAGGGTGCCCCCGGCGGCGACGAAGGCCGCGAGGTCGGGCTGGTACTGGGGCAGCGTGGGGATCCCGGCCGCACCATATGCCGAGATGAGCACGGGACCGGGCCCGGACGCGCCGCGCGGGCGCACCACGTGGTACGGGATCGGGGTGCCGTCGGGGGCGGTCGCCGCGCGCAGCTCCGCGTGCGCGTCGATCGTCACCGCCGGCTCCCGCAGCATCTCGAGCGCGCCGCCGGGACGGTGCCGGTAGACGCCCCAGGACGACGTGAGCGTCGAGAACGCGAAGACGAAGGATCCGTCGCTCGTGGCCGCGAGCCCGGTGAGCGGGAAGAACGGGGCGGCGAGCGCCCCCTCCCCGGGCAGCGGCAGCACGCCCTGCGCGGTGCCGTCGCCGCGCAGGATCCGCACCCGCGCCGCCGTACGGTGGAACTCGCTCAGGTAGAGCGCGTCGCCGACGGGGAGGACCGACCGCAGCACTGCGTCGCTCTCCGGTACCAGCTCCGCCCAGCAGGCCGGGTCGTCGGGATCGGCGGCGTCCAGCGGGATCGCCACGAGCCGCCGGCGCGGCGCGCCCCGGTCGGTGACGGCGACGTAGCGGTCTCCGACGACGTGCCCGGCCACCGTCTCCTGCCCCGGGGCGAGGAAGGGCCGCCAGCCGCCGGAGGGATCGTGCAGGTCGCGCACCGCGACGGGGAACGGCGTGCCGACCCGATGGCTGGCGACCGCCCAGCGGCCGTCCGGCGAGAACTGGATCCGGGTGTACTCGCGGGAGCCCTCCGGCAGGGGCACGTGCTCGAGCTCGGAGGGGCCGCGGACGCCCAGGTCCCGGCGGTACACGACCTGGTGGAAGTCGTGCGCCGGGCCGCTGAGCCCGAGGAACGAGAATCCGCCGCTGTCCGGACGCCACGAGATCCCGCCGCCCCAGGCGCTGTGCAGCAGCTCCGGCGGGGCGTCGTCGCGCCGCGTGGCCGAGCGCACGTCGACCAGCTCGACACGGTTGTGCTCGCTGCCGTCGGTGCAGACCCCGACCGCGAGCACCGTGCCATCCGGGGACGGGGCGAACCAGCTGAGCACCGCCGTGCGCCCGGGTCCGTCGAACTCCGCCAGGTCGACGAGCGCGCGCCCGGGACCGTACGGCTCGTCCGCGACGACGATGCGGCGCCCCTCGGCGCGGAACCACCGGCCGCCGGCGCCGACGGGCAGCTCCGGGCGGGCGCCGGCGTGGCTGCGCTCGATGAGGGCGCGCACGGCGTCGCGGTCCCGGCCCGCCCAGATCGTCTCCTCGGCGTAGGCGGCCTGCGCGCGCTGCCAGGCGCCGACCTCGGGGTCGGCGGCCGCGTCCCCCTCCAGCCAGCGGTACGGATCCGCGACGGCGATCCCGGCGACGGTCTCGACCGTCGCTCCGGTGCGCGCCAGCGGCGGCGCACCGGCCGCTGCCGGGGCGCCGAACTCGGCGCGCAGCCTCTCCAGGCGGCCCTCCACGAGCGACGCGCGCCGGAGGTGGGCGATCGCGTCGAAGGCGGTGGCGGCATCGGCGAGCGGGTCGAGCCCGGTGCCGGCGAGCGTGCCCACGACCCCCGCGAGGAGCGCGGCCGGCGCCCTGCGCAGGTCGACGACCGCGTCGCCGAGCGGGTCGAGGGCGTGCTCCAGGGAACCGGGCACGGGCTCCCGCTCGGCGAGCGACGCCTCCCAGTCGAAGGGCCGCGGCGAGCGCTCGGCGAAGGAGACGACCGGGCCGCGGCCGGAGGTCATGCCGATCACACGCAGGTCGGATCCCCAGCGCTCCTGCAGCAGGGAGCCCAGGGTGGGCCGGCCGTGCAGCGGCTCCCGGCGGACGTGCGCGTTGTGCGCGAGCACGAGGATCCGCTCCTCGCGCTCGGCGATCCAGCTCACGGTGCCGGCCATGAGCGACTCGCGTGGATAGGGTCCCTCGCCGCCCGACCACGACAGCTCGGCGAGGAAGGCGCGCAGGGTCTCGGCCGAGCGGCGCGCGAGGTCGTCGCCGTGACGCTCGACGCGGTCCAGGAGCCCCCTGATGCCCGCCCGGATCTGCTCGCGGGCCGCCTCGTCCCTGGTCTCCCAGGCGATCGCCGCCTCCGTGCGCCCTCCGAGGTCGGTGATCCGGCGCAGCTCGTCGTCGCCCGCCTCCGCGGGGATCCGGGCCAGGCACAGCCGCACGGCGGAGCCCGGGGACGTGGCGGAGCCGGGCAGGTCCATGCCCCAGAAGCGCAGCGGCGACCGGCCACGGGCGTTCTCCGCGCGCATCCACGTCAGCTGGCGCCGCACCGCCTCGGACTCGCCGAAGCCGTAGGTGAGCCCGGCGCGGGCGATGTCGCCGACCTCCCCGGGACCGCCCTGGATCCAGTCGTCCACCTCGATGCCCTCGGCGAAGCCCGACTCCCTCACGAACGCCGTGAAGCCGAGATCGCTCGCGAGCGTGCGGAACAGCCCGTCGGCGAGCCGGGCGAAGTCGTCGACGCCGTGCGCGCCCTCGCCGAGCAGCACGATGCGCGCATCGCCGACCAGCTCCCTGACGAGCGCGGGATCCCAGGGCTCGCCGGGTGCCGCCAGGGGCAGGACGTGCGTCCGGTCCGTCTCATGCATCGGGGTCGATCCTCTCACCGTGCCGGGGCCGGCCTTGCTCGGCCGGCCCCGGATCCGGATCCGCTACTTCTGCTTCTCGGTGAAGTACCACTGCTCCGGGGAGTAGATGAACTTCAGCAGGCCCTCGAACGTCTCGGGCGGTCCGGAGAGCGTGCTCTTCCAGACGATGAGGTTGTCGGGGGTCGGCAGGAACAGCACCGGCAGATCCTTCGAGATCAGGGTGGTCTCCGCGCTCAGCGCCTTCGGATCCGAGCCGAACACGCTCGCCTCGATCGCCTTGTCGGCCTCGGGGTTGCTGTAGCTGCCCAGGTTGAAGCTGCCGTCGGTGTTGAACGCGCCGTTCGCCGTCGGGTACGACGTCATCACGAGGGGACCGGTGTCCTGCATCCCCCACTCGTCCGCGTTCGCCGGAGCGCCCGGGTTCGTGTAGTTCTCGTACATGTAGTTCAGCGACTTCGTGACGACCTTCACGTCGATGCCGAGCTTCTTCGCCTCCGAGGAGAACGCCAGGTCGCGGGCGCCGACGTAGCTCGGCGAGCTCGCCGAGGCGAGCGTGAAGGAGATCTTCTGCCCCTTCTCGATGCCCTCGCCGCACTGACCGGATCCCGCTCCCGGCTTCTCGCAGACGGTCCCGGCCTTGTCGACCTTCCAGCCGTGCTCGGTCAGCAGCTTCTCCGCGGCCTTCGGGTCGAACGGGTACGGGGCCTTGTCCCCGAACGCGGGAGGGAAGGCGGAGCCGAGTCCCACGGTCGCGTAGTTCTCGCTGGCCGCCCCGTTGTAGACCCCGCGGCTCTTGATGTAGCCCGGCTGGTCGACGAGGTGCTGCAGCGCCTGGCGCACGTACGGCTGCGCGATGATCCTGTCGAAGCCGCCGGTCGTGTTGGCGAAGTTGATCACCAGCGGATCCGATCGCGCCGGCGCCGGAGCCGCGTAGACGTCGTAGCCCTTCTTGCGCAGGTCCTCGATCTTCGACGAGTAGCTGGAGTCGAGGCGCCCGACGGTCACCGTTCCCGCCTGATACTGGTTGTAGACAGCGGCCGCCGACGTGAACGCCTTGAAGTCGACCTGCGCGAGCTTGTGCTCGCCCGGACCCGTGTACGCGGGGTTCGGCGTGAGCGAGAAGGAGCCGGTGGTGGGCTCGAAGCTCTTCAGCGCGTAGGGGCCGCTGACGACCTGCCAGAGCGGGTTCGTCGCGAACGACGACTGGTCGGCGGACTGGCCGGTGAGGAACGTGTAGATCGCGGCCGCGTTGGCCGGATCGGTGTAGTCCAGGACGGGCCCTCCCGCCGTCGCGATGCTCCAGTCCGCCGAGGGGAGCACGACGAGCTGCTGCAGGAGCGACTCGAGGTAGGCGGGGTTGTACGCCTTCTCGAGCGTCAGCACGACGGTGTCGGCGCCGCTCGCGGTCGCGGTCACGCCGTCGGGGAACTGGCCCGGGGTGTAGAACGCCCAGTTGGCCGCGCTCGCGGCGACGGCGGCCTTGAGGATGTCGAGGGAGAAGACCACGTCGCCCGCGGTGAGGGGCTTGCCGTTGGACCAGTCGTTCTTCTTGAGGGTGATCGTGACGGTGCGCCCGTCGTCGCCGTACACGGGGGCCTCGGCGAGGCTCGTGTCCGCGTTGCTCTTGCCGTCGACGTCGGCCCGGTACAGGGTGCGCCACATCAGGTCGTAGCCGATGACGGCGCCGTTCGCCTCGGCGGGCGGGTACGGGAAGATGTAGTTCGGCGCGAGGCCCGGCGTCATGGCGACCGTGATGACGCCTCCGTCGACGGCCTTGCCGCTCGAGGCGGGGATGGTGCGGTACTGGGAGGGGTCGACCTTGGCGGTGCCGGCGCTGCAGCCGGTGGTGATCAGTGCGGCGGCGACCGTGAGGGCGATCAGGAGGCGCCGTCGCCTCCGGGGAACCTGCGGGTTCATGCTGTGCTCCTTGTTCGGGTGGGTCGGTTCGGGCGGACGCTATCGGCGGTGCGGCCGCCGGCGTCGTATTCCGGTGATTCGAGGGTGCAGGACGGGCGCGGCCGCCCGTTCAGCGATCCGGACAGTTTCGATGCGGTGCGCCTGTGTGCGCGGACACACCCCTGCGGCCGCTCATCGGCGTCGGTCCAGGACGTCGCGCAGGGCGTCTCCGAGCAGGTTCAGCCCGAGCACCACGAGCACGATGCAGAGCCCTGCGGGGTAGATGAGCCACCAGTTGCCGGCGGTGATGTAGGCGACGCCGCTGGAGAGCTGGCTGCCCCAGTCCGTGACGGGATAGCTCAGCCCGAAGCCGAGGAATCCGAGAGCGGCGATCACCAGGATGGCGTCGGCGACCTGGAACGTGAGGTTCACGATGATCACGCCCATGGTGTTCGGGATCAGGTGGGTGAAGATCAGCCGGCGATCGCTGGCGCCCATGAGACGCGCCGCCTGCACGAACTCGCGGACCCGCAGGGACAGCACCTCGCCGCGGATCAGCCGGGCCGAGACGAGCCAGGAGAACCCTCCGATCACGAGGCTCAGGGTGAGCGGCGTCGCGGTGAAGCGCGCCGCGATGATGAGCACGAAGAACAGGAACGGGATCGCCAGCAGCACGTCGACGAAGCGCATCATGATCCCGTCCACCACCCCGCCCACGAGTCCCGCGACGGCGCCGTAGACGGTGCCCAGGGTGGTCGCGAAGACCGCGGCGAGCAGACCGATCTCGAGCGACACCTGACCGCCGAGCATGAGCCGGCCGAGCACGTCGAAGCCGTTCGGATCCGTGCCGAGCGGGTAGCCCTCGCCGGGGGGCAGCAGCGCGTCGAGGAGGTTCACGTCGGTCTGGTTCGTCGGGTACAGCAGCGGTCCGACGAAGCTGAACAGCACGAGCAGCACGAGCAGCGACGCGCCCGCCACCGCCATCGGACTGCGTCGCAGCGCGCGCAGCACGGCGGCGGCCGCGAGAGGTCGCGCCGCCGTGGCGGTGGCCACGATGACGTCGGTCTTCTCGGACATCTCGGGGTGTGCGGTGGTCATCTGCTCAGCTCGATCCGTCGGTCCGCGCGTGCGACCACGAGGTCGGCGAGGAGGTTGCCCAGCACGGTGAGCGCGCCACCGATGAGGGTGTAGGCCAGCAGCACCGGGTAGTCCTCCCGATGCAGGCTGTTGAGGAACAGGAGGCCGAGGCCGGGGTAGTTGAACACCGACTCGACGATGAGGTTTCCGGCCAGCAGCGTCGGGATCATGACTCCGACGAGCGTGATGAGCGGGATGCAGGCGTTGCGCAGCAGGTGGCGCAGCAGCACGATCCGCTCCGGGGCGCCCTTGGCCCGGGCGACCTTGATGTAGTCCATGCCGAGCTGTTCGAGCGCCGCCGAGCGCTGGTACTGGGAGAACACCACGACGTTCGTGAGCGCGAGCGTGATCAGCGGCAGCGCCATGGCCCGCGGATCCGTGAACACGACCCAGGGCGAGGTCGACTGCGAGGCCTCCGCAGGGAAGAGCGGCACGAGCTGGCTGAGCAGCGCGATCAGCAGCAGCGCGACGAGGAACGAGGGGGTCGCGTAGAGGAGGTAGGCGACCCCGGTGGCGGCCCGGTCGACGACGCTGTTGCGGCGCACCGCCTGGAGGATCCCGAGCGGGATCGCGATGAGCAGCGCGAGCACGAGCCCGGAGAGCGACAGCACGGCGCTGCGTCCCGCGTTCTGCGCGAACAGCACCGTGACCTCCTCGTTCAGCTTGTAGGAGCGGCCGAGGTCGCCGTGCAGGAGCTGCACCACGTAGTCCGCGTACTGCACGAACAGCGGTCGGTCGTAGCCGTTCTCCCGGTTGAAGGCCTCGACCGCCGCGGCGGAGGCCTGGGGCCCGAGCACCACGCGGCCCGGGCTGTCGGAGATGAGGTGCAGCATCACGAAGATCACGATCGAGATGCCGATGAGCACGAGCAGCGAGACGAGGATCCGCCGCAGCAGGTAGGAGATCACGCCGCCGCCTCCGTCTCGCCCGGCCGCGCGCCCGGGGCGCTCGCGTCCGCCGGCGCCTGTGCCTTGGGCTGCAGCGGGAAGTGGCACGCCACGTCGTGCGCGTCCCCGACCGCCTCCAGCGTCGGCTCGACCGTCGCGCACAGCTCGGTCGCGAGCGGGCACCGGGTGCGGAACCGGCAGCCGCTGGGCGGATCCAGGGGGCTGGGCAGCTCGCCCCGGACGCGCTCTGCGGCGTCCGGCGGCGGCGCATCCGGATCCGCGATCGGCACCGCGGCGAGCAGGCCGGCGGTGTACGGGTGCGCCGGGCGCTCGTACACCTCGTCGGTGGCGCCGACCTCGACGATCTTGCCGAGGTACATCACGCCGACCCGGTCGGAGAGGTAGCGGATGACCGACAGGTCGTGCGAGATCACGACGCTGCTGAGCCCGCGCTCGCGCTGCTGGGTGCGCATGAGGTTGAGCACCTGGGAGCGGATCGAGACGTCGAGCGCGCTCACCGGCTCATCCGCGACGAGGACGTCGGGATCCAGTGCGAGAGCGCGGGCGAGCCCGATGCGCTGCCGCTGCCCGCCGGAGAGCTCATGCGGATACCGTTCCAGGATCGACGGGCCGAGGCCGACGCCGTCCAGCAGCGCGATCGCCCGTTCGGTCCGCTCGGCGGTCGTGCCGATCCCCTGGATCGCGAGGGGCTCCCGCAGGATCGTGCCGATCGTCATCTTCGGATCCAGCGCGGCGCCGGAGTCCTGGAACATCATCTGCAGTCGCGCCCGGCGAGCGCCGAGCCCGCGCCGGCCGATCCCGGAGACCTTCGTGCCCTCGAGGCGCACCTCCCCCGCCGTGGGCCGGTCCATCGCGACGAGCATGCGCCCGAGCGACGACTTGCCGCATCCGGACTCTCCGACCAGCCCCAGGGTCTCCCCTGCCTGCACCGTGAAGCTCACCCCGGAGACCGCCTTCACCGTGCGCCGGCGCCCCTTCGGAGCCCAGCCGGAGACGGGGTGCTCCTGCACGAGGTCGACGACCTCGAGCCGCGGCTCCGTCGACGTCTCGACCACGGGGGCAGCCGGGAGCGCGCGGCCCGGGAGCACGGGCGGCGCGTCGGCGACCGGGTTCCAGCAGGCGAAGACGTGCCCGCCCTCGCCCTCGAGCGGCGGGCGCTCGGCCCGGCAGCGATCCGTGGCGGCGGCGCAGCGCGGCGCGAACCGGCATCCGGGAACCGTCTCGGCGGGATCCGGCGGGGATCCGGGGATCGAGAACAGCTCGACGCCGCGGTCCTGCTCGAGCGAGGGGATCGAATCGAGCAGCGCGCGCGTGTAGCGGTGCCGGGTGCGCCGGAACAGCGCGCGCGTCGGACCGGTCTCCACGAGCCGTCCGGCGTACATGACGCCCACTCGGTCGGCGTGCCGCGCCACCACGCCCATGTCGTGCGTGACGAGGATCATGGCCATGCCGAGCTGCTCCTTGAGCCTTCCCAGCAGCTCCAGGATCTCCGCCTGGATCGTCACGTCGAGGGCGGTCGTCGGCTCGTCGGCGATGAGCAGATCGGGCTCGGCGATGAGCGCCATGGCGATCATCACGCGCTGCCGCATGCCGCCGGAGAGCTGGTGCGGATAGTCGCGCATGCGCTCGGACGGGCGCGGGATGCCGACCAGCGCCAGCATCTCCTCGGCCCGGCGCAGCGCCTCCGCCCGGTGCGCGAGACCGTGCAGCAGCAGCGGCTCCGCGACCTGGTCGCCGATGCGCCGGGTCGGGTTCAGGGCGGTCAGCGAGTCCTGGAACACCATGGAGATCCGGCGTCCGCGCAGCGACCGGTACGCCCGGGGGTCGCGGCCGACGAGCTCCTCGCCGTCGAAGCGGATGGATCCGTTCATGATCTCGGATCCGGCCGGCAGCATCCCCATGATGGCGAGGCCGGTCATCGACTTGCCCGAGCCGGTCTCGCCCACGATCCCGAGCGTCTCGCCGCGGGCGAGGTCGAGGTCCACTCCGCTGATCGGACGCACGATCCGGTCGCCGGTGCGGATCTGGACCGAGAGGTCTCGAATCGTCAGCATTGCGCGCTCCCTTGCGCCCGCCGCGCGTGTTCGGCGCCGCCGGGCTTGGCTTCTCTCATGATCCTGCGGCACCGGGTCGGCCGCTCGTTCGTCCGATCCGTCGAACGGACCCGTGCGAGTTCGTCCCCCTGCACGACTCCGCGGACCTGGCCGCTCATCGTCCGCCGGGCACGCCGAGTTCGCGGCGGAACAGCCGCTGCACGTTCCCGCCGAGCACGCCGAGGATATCGGCCTCCGGCCACCCCCGGCGCAGCAGCGCGTCCGTGAGCAGCGGGAGTCCCCGCGGGCCCTCCAGCCCCGGGAGATAGATGTCGGCCGGCACCCCCTGCACCTCGGTGACGGTGCAGCAGGGCGGGGTGGTCTCCGCGATGACCTCCTGCACGAAGTCCGGGCCGATCCCGGTGTGCTCCACACCCGCGACGGCGGCGATGTGCTCCAGGTGGTCGACGAGCCGGTCGATCGTGGGGTGCCCGACGTCGAGGAACGGGGCGAAGAAGTTGGCGCAGACCACCCCTCCGCCCGCCGCGATCGCCACGAGCTGGTCGTCGGGGAGGTTGCGGTGGTGGTCGCGCAGCGCCCGCGCCGAGGAGTGCGTCGCGATCACCGGTCGGGTCGCGATCTCCAGGACGTGCGAGACCCCCGCGGCGCCGAGATGGCTGAGGTCGACGAGCATCCCGATGCGCTCCATCTCCTGGACCGCGGCGACGCCGGCCGCGGTCATGCGGCTGCGGGCCGCATCCTCGCCCGACCCGTCCGCGAAGGCGCCGCGTCCCACGTGCGTGAGCGAGCCGACGCGCACGCCGAGCCGGTGCATCGTGGCGAGGAGCTCGACGTCGCCGTCCAGCCCCGGCATGCCCTCGAGGGCGAGCACCAGCGCGATCCGGCCGTCCGCGATCGTGCGGTCGACCTCCGCCCCGGTGCGGCACAGGGCCACGCGTCCGGCGTTCTCCTCGGCCAGACGGTGCGCCGCCTCGATCATGCGCAGCGTGCGGCGCAGCGCCCCCTCGGGACGATACGGGTCTTCGACGAACACCGGGAGCACCTGCAGGTCGACCCCGCCCGCCTCGAGCTGCGGCAGCCAACGCTCCCGGAAGAACGCGCCCCACAGCTCCGGAGGACGGGCGACGACCGCGCAGAGCAGGTCGTTGTGCGCGTCCGCGACGACCGCGCGATGGTGCAGCGCCTCGGCGGCGCGCGACGGCGTCATGACGCCACCCGCCGGTCGGCGCGGCCGGTGTGCAGGAACAGGGCACGGCCGGCGCCGTCGTCGCCGAGGAAGGCGACGGGCTGCCGCATCCCGCCGTCCGTCTCCACCGGCAGGAGCACGTCTCCGCGCCAGCCCACCAGCTCCGTGCGGAACGGCAGGTCGCCGAGGTCGGCGACCACGCCGTGCGGGACGCGGTCGAGCCACACCCGGCCGTCCGCGGTGCGGCTGATCGTGGTGAGCGCGGTGCTCGACGCGTACCGGCCGACGAAGCGGTCGGCGTCCGCGGGCACGGCGCCGGAGGGAGCGGGAGCGGGCTTCGCCGCGATGCCGGCGAGCTCCTCGAGCACGACGTCCACGAGCGCCGCGAACACGGGATGGGGGTCGCCGCCGTTGGCGAGCACGGCGATCGCCGCGTCCTGCTCCGGCAGCAGCCGCAGGCACGACGACTGCCCGATCGTGTTCCCGTCGTGACCCGGGATCAGGCGCCCCGCGCGGTCGAACAGCTCCCAGCCGAGCCCCCAGGCGGCTCCCTGGTCGATGTCGGGCAAGAGGATCTGCGGGGTGCGCATCGCCTCCGCTCCCTCCCGGGAGAGCAGGCGGGTGCCATCCCGGGCGACCCCGGCGCGCAGATGCAGCCGGGCGAATGCGAGCAGATCGGCCGCACTCATCGCGAGCCGCGAACCTGCCGCCGCCCCCGCGCGTTCCATCGCCCAGACCGCGGTCGGGGCGAACTCGCCGTCGTCCTGGCGCAGATGCCCCACGGCGGCACGATGCAGGATCGCCTCGGAGGCGTCCACCGCCGCGTGACGCAGCCCCAGGGGCGCGAGCAGGCGATCGCGCAGCACCCGCTCGTACGGCGCTCCGCGGAGCACCTCGACGATGCGCCCGAGCGTGGAGAACCCCGCGTTGTTGTACGAGAACATCTCCCCCGGCGCGAAGAGCTGCGGCGTCTGCGCGAGGAGGCCGACATAGCGCGCCAGGGCGTCGTCGCCGTCGCCCGTGTCGACGAACACGTCGCCCTCGAAACCGGCTGTGTGGCTGAGCAGCTGGCGCGTCGTGATGGTCGCGGACGCGTCGTCGTCCAGGACGCGGAACCCCGGGAGGATGCTCCGCACCGGGGCGTCCGGATCCAGCACCCCCTCCTCGACGAGCTGCAGGACCAGTGTGGCCGTGAGCACCTTGGTGACGGATCCGATCTGGAACACGGATCCGGGGTCGGCCTTGACGCCGGTGCCGCGGTGGAGGATCCCCCCGGCCCAGACGAACGTCGCGTCTCCGGCGCCGATCGCCAGGGAGACGGCGGGCACGCGATGGCGTGCCATCAGCGTGGGAAGGTGCTCCTCGATCCAGGCCTGGACGGTGGCGAGCTCGGGCATGGTCCTCCTCGACGTCGGCTCAGGTCGAGGCTAGAGCGCTCCGAGGGCTCCCGATTCGTCGATCCGCACCAGCGGGACCATCCCGGATCGTCGGGACCGCCAGCGCTCAGGCGCGGATCGCCTGGGCGGCCTCCCGATCCAGCAGCCGGCGCTTCACGTCCTCGCCCCAGGCGAACCCGCCGAGCGTCCCGTCCACGCGCAGCACCCGATGGCACGGCACGAACAGCGCTGCGGCGTTGCGGGCGCAGATCGAGGCGGCGGGGCGCACGGCCCCCGGCCGGCCGAGCGCGGCGGCGAACCCGGTGTAGGTCAGCGGCGCGCCCGGCGCGATCCGCCGCAGGGCGTCCCACCCGGCGTCCTGCATCCCGGTGCCGGACTGGTGCACCTCGACGGCGTCGATCGCGGCGAGGTCGCCCGCGTAGTACGCGTCGACCGCGGCGGCCGCCCGGGTGGTCCCGGCGACGACGTCGGCCGGGCGGTTCCGGTCGGCGAGACGATGCAGGATGGCGTCGCGGTCGGCAGTCCATCCGGACGCGAGCACGCGGTCCTGTGCATCCGCGAGGATCGTGAACGGGCCGTCGGGGGTGGCGATGGTCTGGATGATGGCGGTCATTCTCGGGCTCTCCGTGGTCGAGGGGGTGGGTGGGGTCATCGGCGTGAGGCGGGACGCGACGCTGAGGCACCCGGCGAACCGGCGCCCGGCGCCTCCGGCCGGCCGCTCCGTGCGACCCTCACGGGCGCCGCGCGCCAGAGGTGCGCGGTGAGGTAGCTGCGCCAGGGGGCCGTGCGGGCCGCCCACGCGTCCAGGGGGCCGGCCTCCGCCGGGAGCCCGGCTCCGCCGGCCCCGGCGCGCGCGGCCACGTCGCCGGGCAGGAACACGTCGGGATCCCCGAGCACCCGCATCCGCACGTAGTCGGCGGTCCACGGTCCGATCCCCGGCATCGCGAGGAGCGCCCTGCGCTGCTCCGCGCCGTCGTCCGCGAGCGTGAGCCGGAGCGAGCCGTCGGCGAGGGCGGCCGCGGCGCCGGTGACGGCCCTGATCCGCGCGGCAGGTCCGCGCAGCACCTCGTGCCCGTGCTCGGCGATCGCCGCCATCGTCGGGAACAGGATCCGCGACTCCGGGCCGTCCGCCGCGTTCCCGTCGCCGAAGTCGTCCGAATCCGCGGCGGAGGACGACGTCTTCTGCGACGGGAACGAGCTGTCGGATCCGATCCGCTCCCCCAGCTCCTCGGCCAGCCGGGTCAGCGCGGTGCGCGCCGCCGCGACGGTGACCTGCTGTCCGACCATCGTGCGGATGAGCATCTCGTGCGGATCCGCGGCCCCCGGCACCCGGATGCCCGGGACCCGGGCGACGAGCGGCGCGAGCGGCGCGTGCGCGGACAGCGCGGCGTCCACGGCCTGCGGATCGGCGTCGAGGTCGAAGAGCCTCCGGGCGCGGGCGACGACCGGCGCGAGGTCGCCGAGACCCGTCAGCCCCGCCCGCAGATGCAGCCGGTCGGCGTCGTCGAGGCGTAGCTCGAACCATCCCGGTCCGCCGTCCAGCCGCAGGTTCCTGCGGAAGAAGCGCTCGCCGGCTTCCTCCACCCCGGGCAGCGCCCGCGCCCGCATCCACGCGAACAGCCCTGCGGCGTCGAACGGCGCACGGTACGGCAGCAGCAGGCCGATCTCGCCCGGCGCGGCGGCGGTCCGCTCGTCGCGGCCGTGGCGGCGTGCGCGCAGCTCCCCCGGGGTCAGGCCGAACACCTCGCGCACCGTGTCGTTGAACTGGCGCACGCTCGCGAACCCCGCCGAGAACGCGACGTCGGCGATCGCCAGGTCGGTGCCGACGAGGAGCATCCGCGCGGTGTGCGCACGGTGGGCGCGGGCGAGCGCGAGCGGACCCGCCCCGAGCTCGGCGGCGAGCAGCCGGGTGAGGTGGCGCGAGGAGTAGCCGAGCCGCGCGGCGAGCCCCGGCACGCCCTCGCGCTCGACGACGCCGTCGGCGATGAGCCGCATCGCGCGGGCCACGACGTCGCCGCGCAGGTTCCACTCCGGCGATCCGGGCGCCGCCTCGGGCAGGCACCGCTTGCAGGCGCGGTAGCCCGCCTCGTGCGCCGCGGCGCTGGTGGGGAAGAACGTGACGTTCTCGGGCCGGGGCGTGCGGGCCGGACAGCTCGGCCGGCAGTAGATCCCGGTCGAGCGCACGGCCGTGACGAACTGCCCGTCGAAGCGGGTGTCCCGCGCGTCGATGGCGCGGTACCGCTCGTCGAAGGTCATCGCGGGAAGGCTCATGCCTCCACCCTGTCATGTCCGATTCCCGCAGGCTCGCGGAAATCGGACATGACAGTGCGCTCCCACCCGGTCCTCTCGACTCAAGAGAAAAGGACGATCGCACGTCTGCAGGACAGGATCCGCGGATCCATCCTGCAAACGTGCGATCGTCCTGCAGAGTTCGGGCCGGCTGGGAGCCGTGGAGACCTCCGGCTCAGTGGAAGAAGTGCCGCTCCCCGGTGAAGAACATGGTCACGCCGGCCTTGCGCGCCGCGTCCACGACCTCCTCGTCCCGCACCGATCCGCCCGGCTGCACGATCGCCGTGACACCGGCGTCGATGAGCACCTGGGCGCCGTCCGCGAACGGGAAGAACGCGTCGGAGGCGGCGACGGATCCGGCCGCGCGGTCGCCCGCGCGCTCGACGGCGAGACGGCAGGAGTCGACCCGGTTGACCTGCCCCATGCCGACGCCGACCGTCGCGTTCGCCTTGGCGAGCACGATCGCGTTCGACTTCACCGCGCGGCACGCCTTCCAGGCGAAGATGAGGTTCTCCATCTCCAGATCGTCGGGGCGCTCGCCCGAGACGAGCTCCCAGTTCGCGGCGACCGAGACGATGTCGTCCGGGAACCGGTCCGCGTCCTGCAGCAGCAGTCCGCCGGAGACGAGGCGCACGTCCATGCGCTCCTGCTGCCAGTCGTCGGGCAGCTGCAGCAGGCGGAGGTTCTTCTTCGCCTTGAACACCTCGAGCGCCGCCGGCTCGAACGCGGGGGCGACGATGACCTCGGTGAAGATGTCCTTCAGGTTCTCCGCCATCTTCAGCGTCACGGTGCCGTTCGCCGCGATCACGCCGCCGTACGCGGACACGGGGTCGCACTCGTGCGCGCGCAGGTGCGCGCTCGCGATGGGATCCAGCGCGTTCGGCGCCGTCGTCGCGATGCCGCACGGGTTGGCGTGCTTGATGATGGCGACCGCGGGGTGCACCATGTCGTAGGCCGCGCGCAGGGCGGCGTCGGCGTCGACGTAGTTGTTGTACGACATCTCCTTGCCCTGCAGCTGCGTGGCCTGGGCGATGCCGTGCCCGCCCGCCCGCGTGTAGATCGCGGCGCGCTGGTGCGAGTTCTCGCCGTACCGCAGGGTGGCCAGGCGCGACGCCGAGATGGTGAGGTGCTCCGGCAGCTCGGTGTCGCTGGACAGGGTGCCGTCGGAGAACCACTGCGCGACGGCCGTGTCGTAGGCGGCCGTGTGCGCGAAGGCGCGCGCGGCGAACTCGCGGCGCTGCGCGAGCGTGGTGCCGCCCTCCTCGAGGGCGCGCAGCAGCGACGGGTAGGACTCGGGCGAGACGACGATCGCGACGTTCGCGTGGTTCTTCGCCGCCGCGCGCACCATCGCCGGGCCGCCGATGTCGATCTGCTCCACGACGTCGTCGCCGACCGCGCCCGAGGCGACGGTCTCCACGAACGGGTAGAGGTTCACCACGACGAGCTCGAACGGGCTGATCCCGAGCTCGGCGAGCTGCTGCTCGTGGTCCTCCAGCCGCAGGTCGGCGAGCACGGCCCCGTGGATCGACGGGTGCAGCGTCTTCACGCGGCCGTCGAGCATCTCGGCGACGCCCGTGACGGCCGCCACATCGGTGACGTCGAGCCCCGCGGCACGGATGGTCTGGGCGGTGGATCCGGTCGACACGATCTCGATGCCGTTGTCGGCCAGCGCCTGCGCGAGGGGGACGAGACCGGTCTTGTCGCTCACGGAGACGAGAGCGCGGCGGATGCGCACCGCATCGCGGGGACGGTAGAGAGACGGGTCGTGGGCGGGACCGGCCATCGGGGTTTCCTTCCGGGTTGGCGTCAGGTCGCGTCGCCGGCCTGCGGCCGGTGCGCGTCCCGAGCAGGGGGGCGTGCGCCGAGGTCGAGCTCGCCCTCGGCGATGCGGCGGACGACGTCGATCAGCAGGCGCCGCTCGACGGGCTTGATGCGCTCGTGCAGCGCGGACTCGGTGTCGCCCTCGTGCACCGCCACGCGCTCCTGCGCGAGGATCGGTCCGCTGTCGACGCCGTCGTCGACCACGATCACGCTGGCTCCGGTCTCGCTCACGCCCGCGGCGATCGCGTCGCGCACGCCGTGCGCCCCGGGGAACTCGGGCAGGTAGGCGGGATGCGTGTTGATGATGTTCGGCGCCCAGGCCGCCACGACGTCGTGCGGCAGCAGGCGCATGAGGCCGGACAGCACGATCAGGTCGGGGTTCCAGACCTTGAGCTGCGCGTCGAGCTCGGCGCCCCACTCCTCCCGGGTGGCGAAGGCCTCCCAGGGCACGACGAACGAGGGGATCCCGAAGGCCTCGGCGTGGGCGAGCCCGTCGGCCTCCCGGTCCGCCCCGATCACGATGACGCGGGCCGGGAATCCGGGGTCGTCGGCCGCGTCGAGGAGGGCACGAAGATTCGAGCCGGTGCCCGAGATGAGTACGGCGACCGTCAGCACCCGAACAGTCTAGGGGGTGTCCGCCGTGGCGAGTCGTCGCGGGCGACGGGCCGCGGAGGCGCCGCGCTCATACGCGGTCGGAGCGGAGCGCGTCCTCGTCGTCGAGCCAGGCGGCGTCGAGCGGACCGCGGCGGCGAGGGGCGAGGAGCAGGATGCCGGCGCCGACGAGGACCTCGAGTCCGAGCGCGAGCGCCACGGGGCCCGGATCCGGCCCCGCGACGGCGAGCCGCCCCGGCCCGAGGGATCCGCGCGACAGCGCCGCGAGCAGCGCGCCCGCTCCCCCGGCCAGCACCGCGATGCCCGCCGCCGTCGCGGCGCGCGGGCCGAAAGGGGCCTCGGCCCCGGCGGCGACCTGCTGCGAGCGGATGAGCCAGCCGGCGAGGGCGCCCGCGGCGATCGGCACGAGCACGATGATGAGGAACCACGGCGAGGAGCTGTCCGGCACGAGGCCCAGCGCCGGGACTCCGGGGACCACTCCGAGCGCGGTGCCCGCCGGAGACACGGCGGTGCCGGCGCCGATCGAGAAGCCGGGGCCTGCGATCCAGGCGACGGCCCACGCGACGAGCGTGGGGACGTAGGCGAGCTGTGCGAGCCCGATCACCACGACGCCGAGCCCGTCGGCGCGCAGGGCCTCGAACAGCGCGACGACCTGACCGCCCCGCACCAGCGCCGCGACGGCCACGACGACCGCGGCCGCACCGACGACGCCGGCGACCGCGACGGCCGCCCCTCGTACGATGTCGCCCGGCGTGTGCGCCCAGTCGGGGTGGCGGTCGAGGGCGTCCTGCACCCGGTCGACGAGGCCTCCGTCGCCCTCGCTCCACGCGGTGGCGATCGCACCGGCGAGCGCACCGCAGAGGAAGACGAGCGGCGGGAAGAGCACCGCCATCCACAACGGGGTCTGCACCGCCCCGAGCGCGCCCGTGAACGCGGCGCCGGCGGAGATCGCCGCGAAGACGACCGTGCCGCTGATCACGCCGCTGGGCCAGGATCCGGCGAGTGCCGCGCGGCGGCCGGAACGCGCCGCGAAGATCGCCGTGAAGCAGAGCAGCAGCAGCGGAGCGACCGACAGGACGAAACGCGCGGCGGAGGGATCCAGTCCGGTCGATCGCACCAGCGCGTCGGGCAGGGCGACCGTGAGCGGCACCCCGTGCCCGAACTGCCACAGCGTCGCCGTCGTCGGCCACAGCGCCCCCCAGTCGGCGCGCTGCCCGAACGCCACCGCCCAGATCACGGTGAGCGGGGCGAGCAGCAGGGCGAGGCCGATCGCGGCCGCGACCACGGCGTCGACCGCCGCCAGGAGCACGATGAGGAGGCGTTGCATGACGGTTTCGAGCCTACGTCCTCCCCTTCGCGCTCCCCTGCGGGCACGCGGGCGACGCCGCCCGCAGCGCGACACACGGACGACATCCGCGACGCGATACGGTTTTCCGCGGAGGTCCCCCATGACAACAGTCCCCCCGCCCACGACCGACCAGACCGCCGCGGAGCCGAAGAACGCCCTCGACCGGTTCTTCGAGATCACCCGACGCGGATCCACCCTCGGCACCGAGGTCCGCGGCGGCATCGTCACCTTCGTGACGATGGCCTACATCGTGATCCTCAACCCGATCATCCTGGCCACGCCCGACGTCGCCGGCCACACCCTCCCCGGCACTGCCGTCGCCGCCGCCACGGCGCTGACCGCGGGCGTGATGACGATCCTGTTCGGGCTCGTCGCCCGGCTGCCCTTCGCCTTCGCGGCCGGGCTCGGCATCAACGCGTTCCTCGCGTTCACGGTCGTGAAGTCGGTCACCTGGCCCGAGGCGATGGCACTGGTGATGATCAACGGCCTCATCATCGTCCTGCTCGCCGCGACCGGACTGCGCAAGCTCATCTTCGACGCCGTTCCCGTGCAGCTCAAGCTCGCCATCACGGTCGGCATCGGCCTCTTCATCGCCTTCATCGGCTTCGTGAACGCGGGCTTCGTCACCTCGACCAAGCAGCCCTCCCCGCCGGTCGACCTCGGCGTCGGCGGATCCGTCGCCTCGATCCCCACGCTGCTGTTCGTGCTCACCCTGCTGATCGGCGGGGTGCTCATCGCCCTGCGGGTCAAGGGGGCGATCCTGATCGCGCTCGTCGGCGGAACCGTGCTCGCCGCGATCCTCAACCTGATCTGGCCGTTCGGGCTGAACTTCGGCTTCTCGGGCAGCATCGTGAGCATCCCCGACCTCAGCCTGATCGGGCGGGTCGACTTCGGCTTCGACCTCGCGAAGGTCGGCGGCGTCACCCTGGTGATGTTCGTCTTCACGCTGCTGTTCTCGAACTTCTTCGACGCGATGGGCACGATGACCGGTCTCGCGAAGGAGGCCGACCTGGCGAACGAGAAGGGCGACTTCCCGCGCATCAAGTCGGCGCTCGTCGTCGAGGGCGTCGGCGCGATCGTCGGCGGGGGCACGTCGTCCTCGTCCGCGACCGTGTTCGTCGAGTCCGGCGCGGGCATCGGCGAGGGCGCGCGCACGGGCCTCGCGACCACCGTCACCGGCGTGCTGTTCCTGCTCGCGATGTTCTTCACGCCGCTCACCGCCCTGGTCCCGAGCGCGGTCGCGGCGGCAGCGCTCGTGCTCGTCGGCGCGATGATGCTGTCGCAGATCAAGAACATCGACCTGACCGACTTCCGCGTCCTGCTGCCGGTGTTCCTCACGGTCACGGTCATGCCGATGACCTACTCGATCGCCAACGGCATCGGCGCCGGGTTCGTCAGCTGGATCGTCGTGAACGCCCTCACCGGCCGCGCGAAGACGATCCATCCGCTGCTGTGGGCGGTCGGCATCGGGTTCGTGCTGTTCTTCGCCCGCGGCCCCATTGAGGCGCTGCTCGGCGCCTGAGGATCCGCCGGCCGCGCCCGGATCCGTCCAGATCCGTCGAGGCCCCCTCGCAGCATCGGGGCCCCCTCCCCGGAACGTTTCCGGGAGGGGGCCTCGATGCGCAGAGCGGGCCTCGACGTGCGTCCGGCAGCGCACCGCGTCGCCGGGCTCAGAGCGGGAGCGGGACGCCCGCCTCCGGCACGCGCAGCCGGTCGGACAGGCCCGCGTAGCCGAACTCCCGCACGAGCCGCTCGCGGGTCTCGGAGAAGTGGTGCCAGCCCTCGGCATGCACGGGCACGATCACGGCGTCGCCGAGCTCGCGCGCCGCCTCGACCGCGGTGCGCGCGTTGAGGGTGAGGTCGGCGTCGCCGAAGCGGCCGACGTTCGCCGCACCGGCGAAGAGCACCGCGACGTCGATGCGCCCGATCCGTTCCGCGATGGCCGTGACGAGCGCGACCGAGGCGTTGTCTCCGGAGACGTAGACGACCCGCTCCCCCGGCGCGCTCAGCACGAAGCCGGTCACCGTGCCGGACAGCTCCTCGGCGCCCTCCGGCCCGTGCAGCGCCGGCACCGCCGTGATCTCCACATCGCCGATGCGGTGGGTCTGCCACGGCGCGAGCCCGGTGACCCCTTCCACCCGATCCTCGGCCTCCGGGGTGGAGAGCACGACTCCCGCGCGCGGCAGGAACGCCCGCCCTGCCTCGTCGAGGTTGTCCGGATGCTGGTCGTGCGAGAGCAGGACCGCATCGATCTCGCCCACCGCGTCGGCGTCGAGAGCAGGGCCGGTGAGCTTGTGCAGCGGGATGCCGCCCGGATAGGTCTGCGGGGCGTCGAAGGTGGGATCCGTGAGCAGACGCAGGCCGGCGTAGTCGATCACGGCGGTCGGTCCGCCGACGAGGGTGAGGGTCAGAGGGTTCTGGGTCATGGATCCATCGTGGCGAGCCGGTAGACGGCGCGGGAGTGGCCCTGATGACACCTTTCGATAAGATCGGGCCATGCGCACCGCCGCCGTCCTCGCGTTCCCCGGGATCAGCCCCTTCCACCTCTCCGTCCCGCTGATGGTCTTCGGCGGAGTCGGCGTCCGCTCGGTCGAGGCCGCCTACCGCGTCGTCACCGTCGCGGAGCACCCCGGAGCCGTCCGCACCGCCGCCGGGCTCGACCTCCTGGTGACCGACGGGCTGGACCTCCTCGCGACCGCGGATCTCGTCGTGCTGCCGAGCTGGGATCCGGATCTGGTGCCGAGCGCCGAGCTCCTGGACGCGGTCCGCACGGCGCACGCGCACGGGGCGAAGGTGCTCGGCCTGTGCCTCGGCGCTTTCGTGGTGGCCGCGAGCGGCATCGCGCAGGGCAGGGAGGTCTCCACGCACTGGTCCGCGGGCCCGCAGCTCGCCGCGCGCCACCCCGAGCTCACGGTGCGGTGCGAGGCGCTGTGGACCGACCTCGGCGACGTCGTGACCTCCGCCGGCGTGGCAGCCGCCCTGGACTGCTGCCTGCACGTCGTCCGCACGGAGCAGGGCAGCGCCGTCGCCGCCGACCTGGCCCGCTCGCTCGTGATGGCGCCGCACCGCGAGGGATCCCAGGCGCAGTTCCTCTCCCGCCCGCTCGCCGCCGACCGGGACGGGGACGAGATCGACCGTGCCATCGCCTGGGCGCTCGAGCGGCTCGACACCCCGGCGCCCCTCGACGCCTGGGCGGGCGCCGTGCACCTCTCCCGCCGCACGTTCACCCGGCGCTTCCGCGACCGCACCGGCAGCAGCCCCGGCGACTGGCTGCTGCAGCGCCGCCTGGACGAGGCGCGGCGGCTGCTGGAGGCCTCGGATCTGCCCGTCGAGGCCGTCGCGCATCGCACCGGCTTCGGCAGCGCCGTGACCCTGCGCCACCACTTCCGCGCGCGCTTCGGCACCACCCCGGGCGCGCACCGCCGGGCGTTCGCCGGCCCCGCCTGACCGTCGCGCCGTGGGCTTCCGGCTGGCGGAATCCCGCCCGTCCCGGCCCGCCTCCTGCCCCGCCTCCCGGCCCGCCTCCTGGCCCGCCTCCTGCCCGCCTCCTGGCTCGCCTCCTGCCCCCAGATCAGGACGATCGACCGAGATCAGGCGGATCCTGCCAGATCCGCCCGATCTCGGTCGATTCACCTCTTCCCGGCAGGGCCGGAGCGCTCTCCGGGTCTCACCGGACGGCACGACGAAGGGCCCCGGGCAGATCCGCCCGGGGCCCTTCGATCGGCAGCTGCTTACAGCGCGGCGAACACCTCGCGCAGCAGGGCGGCGGTCTCGGACGGCGTCTTGCCGACCTTGACCCCGGCGGCCTCGAGGGCCTCCTTCTTCGCCTGGGCAGTGCCCGCGGAGCCGGAGACGATGGCGCCGGCGTGGCCCATGGTCTTGCCCTCGGGGGCGGTGAAGCCCGCGACGTAGCCGACGACGGGCTTGGTGACGTTGGCCTTGATGAACTCGGCCGCGCGCTCCTCGGCGTCGCCGCCGATCTCGCCGATCATCACGATCGCCTTGGTCTCGGGGTCGGCCTCGAACGCGGCGAGCGCGTCGATGTGCGTGGTCCCGATGATCGGGTCGCCGCCGATGCCGATGGCGGTGGAGAAGCCCAGGTCGCGCAGCTCGAACATCATCTGGTAGGTCAGGGTGCCCGACTTCGAGACGAGGCCGATCGGGCCCTTGCCCGTGATGTTCGCCGGCGTGATGCCCGCGAGCGCCTCGCCCGGGGTGATGATGCCGGGGCAGTTCGGGCCGATGATGCGGGTCTTGTTGCCCTTCTCGGTCGCGTACGCCCACGCCTCGGCGGAGTCGCCGACGGGCACGCCCTCGGTGATGACGACGAGCAGCGGGATCTCGGCGTCGATGGCCTCGATCATCGCGTCCTTCGTGAACGCCGGCGGCACGAAGGCGACGGACACGTTGGCGCCGGTCTTCTCGATGGCCTCGGCGACGGAGGCGAACACCGGCAGCTCGACGGCGTTGCCGTCCTTGTCGGTGTGCGAGACGGTGGTGCCGGCCTTGCGCGCGTTGACGCCGCCGACGACGTTGGTGCCGGCCTTCAGCATGAGCGCGGTGTGCTTGGTGCCCTCGCCGCCCGTGATGCCCTGGACGATGACCTTGGAGTCCTTGTTGAGGTAGATAGACATGTTCCTAGTCCTTGTCTCGTCGGAAGGTCAGGCGTTCGCCAGCTCGGCGGCCTTGTCGGCGCCCTCGTCCATGGTGGCGGCGAGCGTGACGAGCGGGTGGTTCGCGGCCGTGAGGATCGCGCGCCCCTCCTCGACCTGGTTGCCGTCGAGGCGAACGACGAGCGGCTTGGTGGCCGCGTCGCCGAGGATCTCGAGCGCCTTGACGATGCCCTCCGCCACGGCCACGCAGCTGGTGATGCCGCCGAAGACGTTGACGAAGACGCTCTTGACCTGCTCGTCGCCGAGGATCACGTCGAGCCCGGAGGCCATGACCTGCGCGTTCGCGCCGCCGCCGATGTCGAGGAAGTTCGCCGGCTTCACGCCGCCGTGGTTCTCGCCCGCGTAGGCGACGACGTCGAGGGTCGACATGACCAGGCCCGCGCCGTTGCCGATGATGCCGACCTGGCCGTCGAGCTTGACGTAATTCAGGCCCGACTCCTTGGCCTTGGCCTCGAGCGGGTTCTCGGTCGCCTTGTCGGCGAGCTCCTCGTGCTCGGGGTGGCGCACCTCGGAGGCGTTGTCGTCGAGCGTGACCTTGCCGTCCAGGGCGATGATGTCGCCGTCCTCGGTCTGCACGAGCGGGTTGACCTCGACCAGGGTCGCGTCCTCGCCCTTGTAGACCTCGTAGAGCTTGACGAAGACGTCGGCGACCTTCTCGGCGAGGCCCGGCTCGAAGTTGCCGGCCTTCGCGATCTCGAGCGCCTTCTCGGGGGTGATGCCCTCGAGCGGGTTGACCTCGACGCGGGCGAGCGCCTCGGGCTTCTCCACGGCGAGCTGCTCGATCTCCATGCCGCCCTCGACCGAGGCGAGGCTCAGGTAGGAGCGGTTGGAGCGGTCCAGCAGCACCGAGAAGTAGAACTCGCGGGCGATGCGGGCGCCGGCGGCGACCATGACGCGCTTGACGACGTGGCCCTTGATGTCCAGGCCCAGGATCGCCTTCGCGGCCTCGTACGCCTCGTCGGGGTTCTTCGCGACCTTCACGCCGCCGGCCTTGCCGCGGCCGCCGGTCTTGACCTGCGCCTTGACGACGACCACTCCGCCGAGCTTCTCCGCCGCTGCCTTCACCTCCTCGGGGGTGTCGGCGACGATGCCGGCGAGGACCGGCACTCCGTACTTCTCGAAAAGGTCTCGTGCCTGGTACTCGTAGAGGTCCACGTGCAGTCCTTCGCTGGTTGCGACGAATGGGACGCGACAGGAATTCTGTCGGGTGTCGATGTGATTCGACCCGATCAACCAGCCTACTACCGCGGAATCGCGCTTCCTGACCGCGGACCCGGCCACCTGTCCAGCCCCCGAGACCTCGGGTGACTCGGCAGTCCCGGCGCAGGATCCGGACAACTAGGCTCTCCTTCTATGACCGAGCACGCCGACGTGTCGCCCGCCCGCACCGCCGTGGTGCGTGCGGCGCTCGAGCTGTTCTCCGCCCAGGGCTTCGATTCGACCTCCGTCGAGCAGATCGCGCGGGCCGCGGGCATCTCCCGTTCCACCTTCTTCCGCCAGTTCGGCGGCAAGGACGACGTCGTCTTCGCCGACCACGAGGAGCTCCTGGAGGGGCTGCGCCGCTATCTGGACCGCGCGCATCCCAATCCCTGGAGCGCGGTGTGCGACGCGTCGATGATGGTGTTCCGCGCGTTCGCCGCCGACCCCGACCTGGCGCGCCTGCGCTATCAGGTGGTGCGCGAGGTGCCCACCCTGCGCGATCGTGAGATCGTCGCGGTGTTCCGCTACGAGCGCCTGTTCGACGAGTACCTGCGCCGCTCGCTCCCGGACCTGGATCCGCTCGACGCGGTCGGCTTCGCCGCCCTCGTCACCGCCGTGCACAACCATGTGCTGCGCCGGCTGCTCCGCGGATCGCGCACCTCGGCGGCCGCCCTGCGTCGCGCGCTCGACGACGTGCTGCGCCGGTACGGCGTGCACCCGGACGGCATGAAGGAGCCCGGCGAGGACGCGGTCGTGGTGGCCGTGTTCCCGCGTTCCATGCCGATGGCGGAGATCACCCGCCGCCTGCGCGACGAACTGGACTGAGCTCGGCGCGGCACGACGGATCCCCGGTGGATCCGATGCTCGTCGCGCTCGCGAATGGCGGTACGCTGTCTCATGAAACCTGAGACTCAGTCTCACTCCTCGGACGGAGACCCCATGAGCAACGACGCCCGCTTCCCCGGTGAAGCCGTCACCTCCTACGACCTGACCGGTCGCGGCGGCACCGATTACTACGAGGTCTTCTCCGACATCCCGGCCGCCGATCGCGCGCACTGGGAGCGCGCCCAGGCCTACGTCGACGAGGTCGGCCCGCGCATGCAGGCCGCCTGGGACCGCGCGGAGTACCCGCTCGACGTCGCCCGCCGCATGGGCGAGATGGACCTCGTCGTGGACGGCATCGACCACCCTGCCCTCACCCGGATGAGCCCGCTCGCAGCGGGCCTGGTCAACATGGAGATCTCACGCGGCGACGGCTCCCTCGGCACCGTGCTCGCCGTGCAGGGCGGACTCGCGCTGCGCACCCTCGCGCTGTTCGGCAGCCCCGAGCAGCAGGAGCGCTGGCTCGTCCCCCTCGCCGACGGCTCCGTGCTCGGATCCTTCGCCCTCACCGAGCCCGACCACGGATCCGATTCCGTCTCGCTCGAGACGGTCGCCCGTCGCGACGGCGACGAGTGGGTGCTGCGCGGGGCGAAGAAGTGGATCGGCAACGGCGCCTCCGGCGGCATCACGTTCGTGTGGGCACGCGTCGACGACGAGGGGGCCGAGGACCACGGGGCCGTGCGCTGCTTCCTCGTCGAGCAGGAGCGCCCGGGCTACCAGGGCACGGTGATCACCGGCAAGGTGTCACTGCGCGGGATCCATCAGGCGCACATCCGCCTCGACGACGTGCGCGTGCCGCTGGACGCGGTGCTGCCCGGCACGCACAGCTTCAAGGACGCGTCCACCGTGCTGTACGCGACGCGCTCCGGCGTGGCATGGTCGGCCCTCGGGCACGCGACCGCCTGCTACGAGGCGGCGCTCGCCTATGCGAAGACCCGGATCCAGTTCGGCAAGCCGCTGGCGAGGTTCCAGATGGTGCAGGAGCGCCTCACGCACATGCTGGAGGAGCTCACGGCGATGCAGCTGTACTGCCGTCGCATGGCCGACATGGACGGGGCGGGGACGCTCCGGCCCACACAGGCGTCGCTGGCGAAGTTCCACAACACCCGCGCCGCCCGCCGCATCGCGCAGACCGCGCGCGACCTGCTCGGCGGCAACGGCATCCTGCTCGAGAACGGCGTGATGCAGCACATGGCCGACATCGAGGCGATCCACACCTACGAGGGCACCGAGAGCGTGCAGGCGCTGCTCATCGGCCGCGACATCACCGGGATGAGCGCGTTCGCCTGACGGGCGTCGGGCGCGCGCACGCCCGCTCCGCCCGGTCCCCGGAGGTTGCGCAGGGCCCGCGGACGTTGCGCAGGGCCCCGGGGCCGTTGTGCAGGGACCCGGTGGCGTTCTGCAGGGACCCGGGGCCGTTGTGCAGGGACCCGGCGCCGTTCTGCAGGGACCCGGGGCCGTTGTGCAGGGACCCGGTGGCGTTCTGCAGGGCGGATCCGGTATTCCGGCCATTCCACGGGCGGCTACCGGGGCATGCGCGCCGGGGCTCCTGCAGAACGGCGCGGCCGCCCTGCGCAACAGCCGGGGCTCGCTGCACAACGACCGGGCCTCCCTGCACAACGGCGCGGGGTCCCTGCAGAACGGCATGGGACTCAGTCGCAGCCGCAGCCGCCGGACGGCGTCTTCACCATGAAGCACACGTCGCAGATGCCGTAGTCGCGCTCCGCGAGCGGGGTCGCCTTCGGGGCGCGCGGCTCCGGCTTGGGCTTCGCCGCGGCGCGGGTGCCCGGGGCGCGGGTGCCCGCGGCGCGCGACGGACGGGCGACGCCCGCCGGCGCGCCCTGCAGCTCGCTCGGATGCGTGACGTAGAAGTACGGCGCCCGCCCCTCGCTGGGCGCGAGCGGCAGCACGCGTCCGGCGACGACGACCTGCTCGTCCTCGCCGAAGCCGTTCGTGTAGGTGCGCCCGATGTGCAGCGCCGCCCCCTCGCCACGCCGGATCGCCTCGATGTAGCGACCGCGGTCGATGAAGGTGCTGATGCCCACCGCCTCGACGATCGCGCGGATGAAGTCGTGGTTCACCGGATCGATGCGCTGACCGCGCAGCGCCTCGGCGAGGGACTTGTAGGGACGGGAGGTGCCGGTGGGGGTCGGGCCCTGGACTTCGTTCATCCCCTCCAGGATCCCACGTCCTGCTGCACGCGACCTGCACGTCCGCGCTCCGCCCGCGGGCGCGCGACTCCGACTCCGACTCCGTGCCAGACTGGCGGCATGCCCCGCGCCACCGTCATCGGCAGCGGACCGAACGGGCTCGCCGCCGCCGTCTCCCTCGCCCGCGCCGGCTATGCCGTCGAGGTCCTCGAGGCGGCCCCGACGATCGGCGGCGGCGTGCGCAGCGCGGCGTCGACCCTCCCCGGGTTCGTGCACGACGTCTGCTCGGCGGTGCACCCCGCGGCCTACTCCTCGCCGTTCCTGCGGGCCTTCGGCCGGGACCGCGTCGAGTGGATCATTCCCGAAGCGGCATATGCGCATCCCCTCGACGACGGAAGGGCCGGCATCGCCTGGCACGACCTCGAGCGCACCGCCGACGCGCTCGGGCCGGACGCCCGGGCCTGGCGCGCACTGCTGCGTCCCCTGAGCACGCACATCGAGGGCCTGCTCGACGTGACCGGGGGGTCGCTGCTGCGGATCCCCCGGGATCCGGTCACGGCGGTGCGGTACGGGCTGCGGGTGCTGGAACAGGGATCGATGATGGCCCGGAGCACCTTCCGCACCGCCGAGGCGGCCGGGCTGGTCGCCGGCGTCGTCGCGCACGCGAACACGGCGCTGCCCGCGCTCAGCGGGGCCGCGGCCGGGCTCCTGCTCATGGCCCAGGCGCATGCAGGCGGCTGGGCGTATCCGCGCGGCGGCGCGCAGCGGATCGCCGACGCGCTGGCCGACGACCTGCGCGCCCACGGCGGCGCGATCCGCACGGACGCCCCCGTGGCCGACCTCTCGGCGCTGGACTGGGGGGATCCGCACCGCGGCGATCTGCTGCTCCTCAACACCGCACCGCGGCTCGCGCTCACGCTGCGCGACGTGCCGGCCCGGTACGCCTCGGCGATCCGGGCCTACCGCTACGGCCCCGCCGCCGCCAAGGTCGACTTCGCCCTGGACGGGCCGGTGCCGTGGACGAACCGGGAGGTCGCCCTCGCCCCGACCGTGCACGTGGGCGGCACCCGCGAGGAGGTGTGGGCGAGCGAGAACGCCGTCGCCCAGGGGCGCGTCTCCGAACGGCCCTACGTGCTGGTCGCGCAGCCCTCCGTGCTCGACGACTCCCGGGCCCCGGCGGGGAAGCAGACGCTGTGGGCGTACATCCACGTGCCGGCGAACTCGGACGCGGATCCGACCGAGCTCGTCGTGCGGCAGATCGAGCGCTTCGCGCCCGGGTTCCGCGACCGCATCCTGGCGAGCCAGGCGGTGCCCGCGCGGGAGCGCGTGCACCTCAATCCCGCGGAGATCGGGGGCGACATCTTCGGCGGCTCCTTCACGATGCGCCAGGCCGTGGTGCGCCCCGTGCTCTCGCCGGCCCCCTGGCGCACGCCGATGCCCGGGGTCTATCTCGCCTCCGCGGCGACCCCGCCCGGTCCCGGGGTGAACTTCCAGGCCGGCTGGCACGCGGCGCGCACGGCGCTGGCGGATGCGGGCGAGCGCGTCGACCTCGGAGACCTGTTCGGATCCGCGCCGGCGGGTCCGAACCATGGCGATTGAAGCCTGTCGGGCGGCAGGATGGGATCCATGCGCTACGAGATCCCCGCACCGATGCTCGCGAAGGCCGCCGCTTCCGTGCCCGAACCGGCGAAGTTCCCGGGCGGCCTGCTGTACGAGCCCAAATGGGACGGGTTCCGCGGACTGATCTCGTGGGACGGCGAGTCGGTCGAGATCGGCTCACGGGGCGCGAAGCCGCTGACGCGTTACTTCCCCGAGCTCGTGGAGGCGATCCCGCGCCTGCTGCCCGGTCCGTGCCTGCTCGACGGTGAGATCGTCGTCGCATCCGGACCGGCCGGTTCCCAGCGCCTGGACTGGGAGGCCCTGAGCCAGCGGATCCACCCCGCCGCGTCCCGGGTGCAGAAGCTCTCGGCGGAGACTCCGGCGATGTTCATCGCGTTCGACCTCCTCGCCGCGGGCGACGAGGACCTGCAGCCGCTCCCCTTCGGCGAGCGACGCGCACGCCTGGAGAGGCTGCTCGCCGACGTCCCGCACCCGCTGCACCTCACCCGCACCACGGCCGACCCGGTCACGGCCCGGCGCTGGCTCGCCGAGTTCGAGGGCGCCGGCCTCGACGGCGTCGTCGCGAAGCCCCTCGATCAGCCCTATGCGCCCAACAAGCGCACCCTGTTCAAGATCAAGCACGCCCGCACCGCCGACGTGGTCGCCCTCGGCTACCGGATCCACAAGAGCGGATCCGGTGTCGGATCCCTCCTCGTCGGCCTCTACGGGGACGACGGCGTGCTGCGCCAGGTCGGCGGCGTCGCGGCCTGGAGCGACGCGATGCGGCAGCAGCTGGTCGACGACCTCGCGCCCCTCGTGGAGCGCGACGAGTCCGGCGCAGCCCTGACCGGCGACGGCGAGCGCTCCCGGTTCAGCGGCAGCAAGGACACCTCGTTCGTGCGGCTGCGTCCCGAGCGTGTGCTCGAGGTGCGCTACGACCAGCTCGAGGGCTGGCGGTTCCGCCACACCGTGCAGTTCGAGCGCTGGCGCGACGACCGCGAGGCCCGCTCCTGCACCTACGAGCAGCTCGAGACCGTCGCCGGCTACGACCTCGGCGACGTCATCGACTGAGCCCCGTCGGGGTCGTTGAGCGACCGCCGCGGGCGGAGCGAGACGAAACGCGGTCACTCGCGGGGAACCGCGTTTCGTCTCGGTCGGCTTCGCCGTCCTCGCTCAACGACCCCGGGAACGGTCGCCCGTCACTCCTCGACGCGCTCGCCGTTCTCGTCCCAGTGCGCGGCGACCTTCTTCGAGGGCTGCACACGAGGGGGCTCTCCGGGCATCTTGGGGAACTCCGGCGGGAACGGCATCTCGCCGAGCCCGTTCTCCACGTCGCGCTCCCACCAGGCCAGGAGCGTGTCGATGCGGCCCGGGGCGTCCTGCATGCGCGCCCACGGGTCGCCGACGTCGGCGAGGCGCTGCGGGACCGTGCGCACGGTGAACCGGGTCGGATCCACCCCGTCGAGCTCGTCCCACTCGATCGGGGTCGACACCGTGGCGCCGGCCAGTGCGCGCGGGCTGTAGGCGCCGGCCATGGTGCGGTCGCGGTTGGCCTGGTTGAAGTCGACGAAGATGCGCTCCCCGCGCTCCTCCTTCCACCACGCCGTGGTGACGCGGTCGGGCATCCGCCTCTCCAGCTCGCGCCCCGCCGCGATCACGGCGTGCCGCACGGTCAGGAACTCCCACTCCGGGACGATCGGGCAGAACACGTGCAGCCCGCGGTTGCCGCTGGTCTTGATGAAGGCCTCGAGCCCTGCTTCGCGCAGCACGGAGCGCAGCTCGTGCGCGGCAGGGATGGCCTCGGCGAAGCCCGTGCCCGGCTGCGGGTCGAGGTCGATGCGCAGCTCCACCGGGTTGTCCGTGTCCGATGCGAGCGAGGCCCAGGGGTGGAACACGACGGTGTTCATCTGCACGGCCCAGACGATGGCCGCCGCCTCGGTGAGCACGATCTGCGGATGCTTGCGGCCGGAGTTGTAGGTGCACATCACGCTCTGCACGAAGTCGGGCGTACCCTTGGGCGGGTTCTTCGAGAAGAAGCTCTCCCCGGAGATGCCGTCGCGGTACCGCTCGAGCGAGACGGGCCGGTCGCCGGTCGAGGCGAGGAACGGCGTCGCGACCGTCTGCACGTACTCGGCGAGCTCGGCCTTGGTGATGGGGCCGCCCTCCGCGTCCGGCCAGACCGCGCGGTTGGGGCTGGACAGATCCAGCGACCGCTCGCCCTCGGGCCCGGGGATGGTCAGCGTGATGCGCTCGGATGCCATGAGTCGACCCTAGGGCGCGCCGCCGACGCCGCGCCAGCGTCCGCGGGCCGCGGTGCCCTCGCCCTCAGCGCAGCACGTGACCGGCCTCGGCGCGGATCTCCGCCGCGATCGCATCCAGCAGCTCGGAGCGCAGGTTCCACTGCTGCCAGTACAGCGGCGACGCGAGCTCGCCGTCGTCGAGCCGCACCAGGCGCCCATCGGCGAGGCCCGCCTCGGCGTGCGGCACGGGCAGCAGCGCCCAGCCCAGGCCGAGCTCGACGGCGACAGAGAAGTCCGCCGACGCCGGCACGTGGTGGCGCGGCACGGGCCAGGGATCCACCCCGCGCTCGCGCAGCCAGTCCTGCTGCAGCACGTCGCGGCGGTCGAAGTCGACGAAGGGCGCCCGGGCGAGCGCGGCGGCGGTCACCCCGTCGGCGAACCACCGGCGGGCGAACCCCGGCGATGCCGCGGCCACGTAGCGCAGGGCGCCGAGGGCCTCCACCCGGCAGCCGCCGACCGGCTCCGACTCGCTGGTCACCGCGGCCATCACCGCGCCGGACTCGAGCAGCCGGGCCGTGAAGTTCTGGTCGTCGCGATGCAGGTCGAACTCCACGTCATGGCGGGCGGACAGCCGCGCGAGCGGCGCGAGGAACCACGTCGCCATCGAGTCGGCGTTGACGGCGAGGGGGATGCGCACCCTGGCGCCTTCAGCCTCGCCGGCGAGCCCGGATCCCGTGATCGCATCCCGCTCGAGGAGCGCGACCTGGCGTCCGAACCGCGCCACCGCCTCCCCCGCCTCGGTCGCGCGCGCGGGCTTGCTGCGTACGAGCAGGATCCGGCCGAGCTGCTGCTCGAGCGTCTTGACGCGCTGGCTCACGGCGGACGGCGTCACGAGCAGCCTCCGCGCCGCGCCCTCGAAGCTGCCATCGTCGAGCACGGCGGCCACGGTGCGCGCCGCCTCCGGATCCACCTGCACATCAGAGATCCTAATCTGGCTTAAGGAATGTTCGCTGGTACTGAAGTTCCGCGGCCCGTATCGTCATTCCGTGCTCACCCTGCTCTCCGGCCTCGGACTCATGTTCTCGCTCATCGTCGCCGTCGGCGCCCAGAACGTCTACGTGCTGCGCCAGGGACTGCGCCGCGAGCACGTGCTGTCCGCGGTGCTGATCTGCGCGGCCTCGGACGCCGCACTCGTGCTGGCCGGAACCGCGGGGCTCGGCTACCTCGTCAAGACGCTGCCGTGGCTGATCGTCGTGGCCCGGTGGGCGGGCGCGATCTCGCTCATCGTGTACGGGATCCTCGCCGCGCGGCGTGCGTGGGCCTCAGGGGGCGAGGCCCTCATCGCCGATGGCGCGGAACCCGCGACCGATGCGGCCGGCGGCCGGGGCACGGCGACCCTCACCCGCACCGCACCGCTCGCGCCGGTGATCCTGGCCACGCTGGCCTTCACCTGGCTCAACCCGAACGTCTACCTCGACACGGTCCTGCTCATCGGCGGCATCGCCGCCACGCACGGCGACGGCCGGTGGCTGTTCGCGGCCGGCGCGATCCTCGCCAGCGTCACGTGGTTCTTCGCGCTCGGCTACGGTGCGCGCCACCTTGGACGCTGGCTGCGCACCCCGCGCGCCTGGCGGATCCTGGACACGGGCATCGCGGTGCTGCTCGTGGTGATGGGCGTCGCGCTCGTGCTCCCGGTCTTCTTCGGCTGAGCGGCGCGACTCCCTCGGTCAGCCGTTCTCGGAGCCCGTCCCGCCCAGGGCGTCTGCTCCCCCCTCGGACGAGGGTCCGGATCCGTCCTCCTCGGTGGTGGCGAGCTCGCGCAGGAACCGCGTGACGACGCCGCGCTCCTCCGAGGACAGCCGGGCGGCGACGTCGAAACGCCGCGCATGCAGGCGACCCACGCTCTCGCGCGCCGCGAGGCGCGTCTCGGGCGTGACCGTGAGCACGATCGCACGCCGGTCGCCCGGATGGGGCCGGCGCTCCACATGACCTCCGTGCTCGAGGCGATCGAGCATCTTCGTCGTCGCCGCGCTGCTGATGCCGAGATGGTCGGCGACGGCCCTGGCGGTCACGAGTTCACCCGCGTTCTCCGAAGCGATGAGGAGGCGCAGCGCGCGCATGTCGTTCTCGTTCAGCTTCATGTAGCGCCGTGAGGCCTCGCTCATCCGTGCGGCGGCACGGTGCCAGGCGCGCAGCGCCGACATCAGGTCGACGATCTCGTCGACCTCGCCATCGGAGAGATGGGCGCGGTGCACGAGCTCCCTGCGGGGATCGATGAGTCGCGGATCGACCATGGCGCGGTCGATGCGGCGCTGGGACTCGGGGACTTCCACGGGAGGACTCTATGCCATAGAGTCTATTCCTAACAAGGTTAGTAAATTTCTCGGTTAGCAAAAGGAGCCCCGATGACCCCCGACGTCGAGATGGTCGTACTCCTCAACGCCGAGGGAGCGCAGATCGGCACCGCCCCGAAGAGCACGGTGCACGGCGCCGACACGCGCCTGCACCTCGCGTTCTCCTGCCATGTCTTCGACCCGCGCGGCCGGCTGCTCGTCACCCGCCGTGCGCTCACGAAGGCCGCCTGGCCGGGCGTCTGGACGAACTCGTTCTGCGGCCACCCCGCTCCCGGCGAGGGGCTGGTGGCGGCGGTGCGCCGCCGGGCCGAGTATGAGCTCGGGATCGCCCTCGACTCCGTCGACCCGGTGCTGCCGTTCTTCCGCTACCGCGCCACCGACGCCACAGGCATCGTGGAGAACGAGATCTGCCCGGTGTACCTGGCGGTCACCTCGGACACCCCGCGCCCTCACCCGGACGAGGTCGTCGAGCACCGCTGGGTGGATCCGGACGATCTCGCCGAGTCGGTGCGCCGCACCCCCTGGGCGTTCAGCCCCTGGCTCGTGCTCCAGGCGCAGCTGCTGCCCTTCCTGGGCGGGCGCGGGCTCGAGGAGCTCGCCTCATGACGGGCAGAGCCGTCGCGGAGGACCTGCTCGCGGAGGTCGAGACCGTGATCGACCGGGTCTTCCAGGACGCGGGAGGTCGGCTCGGCGACCTCGCCGGCTTCGACGCGGTCTGGGAGGAGGCCCGCCAGGGCGCGGCGGGCGGCAAGCTCCTGCGCCCCCGCCTCCTGCTCGCGGCGCAGGGAGCGTTTGCCGGCGAGCCCGCGGAGAGCGCCGTCCACGCCGCCGCCGCGCTCGAGCTGCTCCATCTCGCCTTCCTCCTCCACGACGACGTGATCGACCGCGACGTCCTGCGGCGGGGCGAGCCCAACCTGATCGCCCGCCGGAGAGACGCCGCGCAGGCGGCGGGTGCCGACGAGGCCGGCGCGCTCCGCTACGGCGACAGCTGCGCGATCCTCGCGGGCGACCTCCTTCTCTCCGCCGCGCATCGCCTCATCGCCGAGCTCGACGCCCCCACAGCGCATCGCAGGGCGCTCCTCGCCGTCCTGGGCGACGCGATCGAGGCCGCGGCCGTCGGCGAGCACGCCGACGTCGTCCTCGGACTCCGCGGCGATGCCGACGAGGAGGCGGTCCTGCGCACCATGGAGCACAAGACCGCCCGCTACTCGTTCAGCGCCCCGCTCCGGATGGGCGCCCTGCTCGGCGGGGCGGACCCCGCCGCGATCGACACGCTGGGCTTCATCGGGACGACGATCGGCATCGCCTTCCAGGCGAGGGACGACGTGCTCGGCGTCTTCGGCGATCCCGAGCGCACCGGCAAGTCCGTGCTCTCCGACCTCCGCGAGGGCAAGGTCACGCTGCTCGTCGCGCACTCCCGCAGCCATGCGTCCTGGCGGGAGGCGTCCGCGCTGTTCGGCGATCCCGGCCTCGACGAGCGCGGCGCCGCCGTGCTCCGGACCGCGATCGTGGAGTCGGGCGGCCTGGCCCGCACCGAGGCCGCGATCTCCGGTCTGGTCGCCGAGGCACGTGCCGCCCTCCTGTTCTCCGCGCTCCCCGCCCCGCTGATCGCCGAGCTCGAGAGCGTCATCGCCCGCGCGACGGAGCGCACCCGATGACGGCCGTCGCGGGTCTCGCCCTCTACGATCGCGCCGCGGCCCGCGGATCCGCCCAGGTCCTGGACAGCTACTCGACCTCGTTCCGTCTCGCGAGCCGGCTCTGCTCGCGCGCCGTGCGCGCCGACCTCGCCGCGATCTACGCCCTCGTGCGCGTGGCCGACGAGATCGTCGACGGGTGCGCGACGGACGCCGGGCTGTCCTCGCCGGAGTGCCGGGAGGTGCTCGACGGCCTCGAGCGCGAGGTGGAGGCCGCGCTCCGCTCGGGGTACAGCGCCAATCTCGTCGTGCACGCGTTCGTCACGACCGCGCGGGCGACGGGGATCGGCGACGACCTCACCCGCCCGTTCTTCGCATCGATGCGCCGCGATCTCAGCCCGCTCGTCTTCACCGAGGAGCGCGAGCTCGACGAGTACGTGCACGGCTCGGCCGAGGTCGTCGGGCTCATGTGCCTCGCCTCGTTCCGGCGCGGGCTCGCTCCGGATCCGGTGCGGAACGCCCGCTGGGATCGCGGCGCGATCGCGCTGGGCTCGGCGTTCCAGCGGGTGAACTTCCTCCGCGACCTCGGCGAGGACGCCGACGGGCTCGGCCGCCGCTACCTGCCCGGGGTCGATCCGCACTCGTTCACCGATTCCCAGCGCGATCGGATCCTGGACGGGATCGATGCGGAGCTCGCGATCGCGGGCGCCGTGATCGGCGAGCTGCCGTCATCCTCGCGCCGCGCGGTCGCCGCCGCGCACCTGCTCTACTCCGAGCTGTCCGCGCGTCTACGGCGCACCCCGGCCCGCGTGCTCGTCGGACGGCGAGTACGCGTTCCGGCGGCGCGCAAGGCCGCGTTGCTCGCGCGCGCCGCGCTGGTCGGCAGCGGCACGGCGCGGCGGAGCGCCCGGTGAGCCGGGTCGCCGTGCTCGGCGGCGGCATCTCGGGGCTCGCCTCGGCGGCCCTGCTCGCCGCCGACGGGCACGAGGTCACCCTCTTCGAGCAGGCCGCACAGCTCGGCGGGCGCGCCGGCAGCTGGGAGCGCGACGGCTTCCGCTTCGACACCGGGCCGTCCTGGTACCTCATGCCGGAGGTCTTCGAGCACTGCTTCCGGCTGCTCGGCACGAGCGCCGCGGCGGAGCTCGACCTCGTCCGCCTGGATCCCGCCTACCGCCTCTTCGCCGACGGGGCGGCACCGCTGGACGTGCACTCGGACCGCGAGCGCTCGCTCGCGCTGTTCGAGTCCGTCGAGCCCGGGGCCGGCGCGGCCCTCGCGCGCCACCTCGACTCGGCCGCCCGCACGGCGCGGATCGCGAACGACCGCTTCCTCTACACCGACTTCTCGCATCCGAAGGCGTTCCTGCCCGGCGGCGAGCTCCGCGAGCTGCCCCGTCTCGCGACGCTGCTCGGCACCTCGCTGCGGAGCATGGTCGAGGCGTCGTTCTCGGACCGCCGGCTGCGGCAGATCCTGCAGTACCCCGCCGTCTTCCTCGGCGGCTCGCCCGACATCGCGCCCGCGCTGTTCCATCTGATGAGCTCCTTCGACCTCGCCGAGGGCGTGCTCTACCCGCGCGGCGGGTTCACCACCGTGATCGAGGCGTTCGCCCGCCTCGCCCGGGAGGCGGGGGCGCATCTGCACACGGGCGCACGGGTGCACCGGATCCTCGTCGACGGCGGCGCGGTCCGCGGAGTCGTCGTCGCCCGCGAGGGGCTCGTGCGCGAGGAGAGGTTCGACCGCGTCGTGAGCACGGTCGACATGCACCACAGCGACACCGCCCTCCTGCCGGGTGCGGCGCGCGAGCGCTCGCCCCGGCACTGGCGGCGCGCCAACCCCGGCACGGGCGCCGTGCTCGCGATGCTCGGAGTCCGGGGCCGGCTCCCCGGGCTCGTCCATCACAACCTCGTCTTCACGGAGGACTGGGATGCGAACTTCGACGCGATCTTCGGCGATGCGCCCCGGGTGCCGGATCCCGCGTCCTTCTATGCCTGCGCCCCCAGTCGGACCGATGATTCCGTCGCGCCGGAGGGTCACGAGAACCTGTTCCTGCTCGTCCCCGTGCCGGCCGACCCCGCGATCGGCTCCGGGGGCGTCGACGGCGGCGGGGCGTCCGCGGTCGAGCGCGTCGCCGACCGCGCGATCGCCGCGCTCGCGGCGCACGCGGGCGCCCCCGACCTCGCCGAGCGGATCGTCGTGCGGCGCACCGTCGGGCCCGCGGACTTCGCCCGCGACCTGCACTCCTGGCGCGGCTCGGCGCTGGGCCCGGCGCACACCCTGCGGCAGAGCGCGTTCCTGCGCGGCCGCACCCGCTCCCGGACCACGCGCGGGCTCTTCTACGCGGGGGCGACGACGCTGCCGGGGATCGGCCTTCCGATGTGCCTGATCAGCGCCGAGCTCGTGCTCAAGGCGTTCCGCGGCGATCGCACGACCGGGCCGCTGCCCGTGCCGGAGGCCGTGCGATGAGCCTCCTGTATCTCGGTCTGCTGCTCGTCTCGATCCTCTGCGTGGGGCTCGTGGACGCGCGCTGGCGGTTGTTCCTCTGGGCGGCGCCGCGTCGTGCGTGGACCGTGCTCCTGACGGGGACGGCGTTCCTGTTGCTCTGGGACGTCGTGGGCATCGCGACCGGGATCTTCTCGCGGGAGGGCAATCCGATCTCGACCGGGATCCTGCTCGCGCCGCACCTGCCCATCGAGGAGCCCGTGTTCCTCCTCTTCCTCGTGCAGCTGACGATGGTTGTCTACGCGGGCTCGCGGCGGATCCTGGAGAGCCGCAGGGAGCGTCGCGCATGAAGGCCGCCTACCTGATCGTCGACGCGGTCTTCCTGGTGCCCTGCGTGCTCGTGCAGGCGCTCGCCTGGCGACGCAGGCCGCCCGGGCACGGTCCGGCCCTCCTCGCCACGATCGTCCTGCTCGTCGCGCTCACGGTCGTCTTCGACTCCCTGATGATCGCGGCGGGCCTGTTCACCTATGACCCGGAGCGGATCAGCGGGATCCGGATCGGGCTCGCCCCGATCGAGGACCTCGCCTATCCGCTCGCGGCCGCACTGCTCGGCACGGCGCTGTGGAGTCTCGGCCGCCGGGCGCCGCGGCCGGCTCCGGATTCCCTGCACGGCGACGGGACGGCATCCCCCGAGGAGGCGCGCCGATGAGCTCCGCCGTCGCCCCCTCCCTGACCCGCGACCTGCTGCTGACCTCGCGCCCGCTGAGCTGGATCAACACCGCCTTCGGCTTCGCCGCCGCGTACCTGCTCACCACTGGACGCGTCGACGCGGCGTTCGTGATCGGGACGCTGTTCTTCCTCGTGCCGTACAACCTCACGATGTACGGCATCAACGACGTCTTCGACTACGCCTCCGACCTCGCGAACCCGCGCAAGGGCGGCGCCGAGGGGGCGGTGCTCTCCCCCGCCCGCCATCGTGCGGTGCTGGCCTGGTCCGTGCTGCTGCCGGTGCCGTTCGTCGCCGCGCTCGTCGTGCAGGGGAACCCGCTGTCCTGGATCGTGCTCGCGATCAGCCTGTTCGCCGTGGTCGCCTACTCCGCACCGGGGCTGCGGTTCAAGGAGATCCCGTTCCTCGACTCCGTCACCTCGAGCGTGCACTTCGTCTCGCCGGCGGTCTACGGGCTCGTCCTCGCCGGCGCGGAGCCGAGCCTCCCGCTCACGATGCTGCTGCTCGCGTTCTTCGCCTGGGGCGTCGCGAGCCATGCGTTCGGCGCGGTGCAGGACGTCGTGCCGGATCGGGAGGCGGGGATCTCCTCGATCGCCACGGTGCTGGGCGCGCGACGCACCGTGCGCTTCGCCCTGTCGATGTGGACCCTCGCGGGTGCGCTCATGCTCTTCACGGTCTGGCCGGGTCCGCTGGGCGCGCTGCTCGCACTGCCCTATCTCGGTGCGGTGTGGCCGTTCCGCTCGGTCTCGGATGCGGAGTCGGGAACGACGAACCGCGGCTGGCGCCGCTTCCTCCTGCTGAACTACCTCTGCGGCTTCCTCGCGACGATGCTGCTGATCTGGTGGGCGTTCCTCGGCGGCACGGCGTTCTGAACCGGCCGGGGCCGGTGCCGCGCGGGGAGCGCGCACGACGAAGGCCCGCCCCGGCGAACCGGTGCGGGCCTTCGCGTGTGAGCGCCAGACGATGCCTGGGCGTTCAGGCTCAGATGGCGTTGACGTCCAGCGGGATGCCGGGGCCGAACGTGGTCGACACGGCGCCCTTCTGGATGTAGCGGCCCTTCGAGCTGGACGGCTTGAGGCGGACGATCTCCTCGAGCGCGGCCTTCATGTTCTCGTCGAGCTGCTCGGCCGAGAACGACGCCTTGCCGACGACGAAGTGCACGTTGGCGTGCTTGTCGACGCGGAACTCGATCTTGCCGCCCTTGATCTCCTCGACGGCCTTGGCCGCGTTCGGGGTCACGGTGCCGGTCTTCGGGTTCGGCATCAGGCCACGCGGACCCAGCACCTTGCCGAGACGGCCGACCTGGCCCATGAGCTCGGGGGTGGAGACGGCCGCGTCGAACGCGGTCCAGCCGCCGGCGACCTTCTCGATGAGCTCGGCGCCGCCGACCTCGTCCGCACCCGCGGCGATCGCGGCCTCAGCGGCCGGACCCGTCGCGAACACGATGACGCGGGCGGTCTTGCCGGTGCCGTGCGGGAGGATGACGGTGCCGCGCACCATCTGGTCCGCCTTGCGCGGGTCGACGGAGAGCTTCAGCGCGACCTCGACGGTCGAGTCGAACTTCGCGGAGCCGGTCTCCTTCGCCAGGGCGACGGCCTCGGCGGGGGTGTAGAAGCGGTCTGCCTCGATCTTCGCGGCAGCAGCGTTGTAAGCCTTGGACTTGGTAGCCATTGTTATCTCCCTCAGCCCTCGACCGTGATGCCCATGGAACGGGCGGTTCCGGCGATGATCTTGGACGCGGCGTCGATGTCGTTCGCGTTCAGGTCGGCCTGCTTCTGCTCGGCGATCTGACGGACCTGCTCGGCGGTGATCTTCGCGACCTTGACGGTGTGCGGAGTGGCGGAGCCCTTCTGCACGCCCGCAGCCTTCTTGATCAGCTCGGCGGCCGGCGGGGTCTTCAGGATGAACGTGAAGCTGCGGTCCTCGTAGACGGTGATCTCCACGGGGATGACGTTGCCGCGCTGCGACTCGGTCGCGGCGTTGTACGCCTTGCAGAACTCCATGATGTTGACGCCATGCTGACCGAGCGCGGGGCCGATCGGCGGCGCCGGGTTGGCAGCGCCGGCGTTGATCTGGAGCTTGATCAGGCCGGTCACCTTCTTCTTCGGTGCCATAGTGATTCCTTTCTCGAGCAGACGCCCTGGGGCGTCCCTCTCCCGCGGATCCGGCATCTCCGGAACGCGGTGGTGTCCGCGCGCACGACGAAGCGGCGCACAAACCATAGAAGTCTACCCGATCCCGGGCGCGTCCGCGCACGGCGGTCTCCGGGCCGCCCGCACCCGCCGCTCACCGCCAGGATCCCGCGACGGATGCAGGATCCCGCGACGGATCCGGCCCGCGAACGCGAGAACGGCCGTCCCTCGAGAGGGACGGCCGTTCTGCGAGCGCTTCCGGGGAAGCGTCAGATCATCTTGGTGACCTGGTCGAACGACAGCTCGACCGGGGTCTCGCGCTCGAACAGCGAGACGAGCACGGTGAGCTTGCCGCTCTCCGGCTTGATCTCGGAGATCGAGCCGGGAAGACCCGCGAACGAGCCCTCCTTGATCGTGATGGTCTCGCCGATCTCGAAGTCGACCTCGGCGGTGAGCGGACGCGCCACGGCGGTGCCGCCCTTGGCCGCGACAGCCTTGGCGGTCGGGACGTCCTTGACCTCGACGAGGGACTTCAGCATGTTGAACGCCTCTTCGAAGCGCAGCGGGGTCGGGTTGTGGGCGTTGCCCACGAAGCCGGTGACGCCGGGCGTGTGCCGCACGACGGACCAGGTGTCCTCGTTCAGCTCCATGCGCACGAGCACGTAGCCGGGGATCCGGACGCGCGTGACCATCTTGCGCTGACCGTTCTTGATCTCGACGACGTCCTCCATCGGGACCTCGATCTGGTAGATGTCGTCCTCGACCTCGAGCGTCGACTTGCGCTGCTCGATGTTGGCCTTCACCTTGCGCTCGAAGCCGGCGTAGGAGTGGATGACGTACCACTTGCCGGGGAGCATCCGCAGGTCCATGCGGAAGGACTCGTACGGGTCCTCGTCGGCGTCGACCGGGGCGCTCGCGGCGTCGGCCGGGTCGAGCTCGGACTCCACCGCGTCCACGACGCCGGCGGCCGCATCGATCTCCGCGACCTCCTCGGGGTCGAGGACGGGGGCGTCCTCCTCGCCGTTCACGTCGGGGCCGTCGTAGGGCGTGACCTCGTCGGCAGCGGCGGCCTCGCGGTCGGCGGCCTCCTCGGCCACGGAGTCGTTGAGGACCGACGCGGCGGCCTCGGACTCGGCCGCCTGGTCCAGGTTGAGAGCGTCGTTCACGATCGCGTCTGCCTCCGGGTCTTCTTCGAATTCGATGTCTTCGTCGTCCGCGTCCGCGTCGTCGTCGCCCTCGATGTGCAGGGCGACCCGCTCGGCGGCCTCGACGGCGCGCTCCTCGGAGGCGAGGACATCGCCCTCCTGAGCCTCGTCGTCTTCGCTGGACTGCTCAGCGGCGGTCGCCCAATCGACGTCGTCGCCAGAGTATCGTTCGGACACTTGCTCTTCTCTCCTTCAGGTTCGGCCCGGGGTCAGACGCCGCCGGGCCGCGGGATCACGCGGTTTTCCCGGGAACCCCGAAGACTTGCGTCGTCAGCCACGAGAAGGCCATGTCGAGGCCGTACACCAGCGCCATCATCACGATGACGAAGCCCAGGACGACCAGGGTGTACTTGACGAGCTCCTTGCGCGTGGGGGTGACCACCTTGCGGAGCTCCGCGATCACCTGACGGAAGAACAGCGCGATGCGACCGAAGAAGCCGAGCTTCTTGTCGCGGCCCGCGCCGCCGTTCGCCGTGGGAACCACAGCGCCCGATGCGTCCTGAACCATCCTCGAGTACCTTTCGTGTGCCGGCTGCGCGCCGACGCGCAGGGCGGACAGGAATCGAACCTGCAACCTGCGGTTTTGGAGACCGCTGCTCTGCCAATTGAGCTACCGCCCTAGAGATCCGGAGATCTCTGTCCGCATCCCCTCCGCGCTCCGGGAGACCCGGGGCACGGCGAAAGAATGCAGACAACAACTGCTCGTCCAGTGTACGGCATCCGCACGGACGGACCGAACCGGGCGCGTCCCGCGCGCAGCCCGGGCGTGGCGGACGGGCCCGGCGCCGCGGTTGTTAGGCTCGGAACGCGGGTGCAGGCCCGAGGCGGAGACGAGGGGGGCCGATGGGGACGGATGACGGCGCGCACGAGGAGGCGCAGCAGTTCCAGGTGGATCTGCGCGGAGTCGTCGATCTGCTCAGCCGGCACATCTATTCGAGCCCGCGCGTGTACCTGCGCGAGCTGCTGCAGAACGCACGCGACGCGATCACCGCGCGGCACGAGGTCGACGGCCGCGGAGGCACGATCCGGATCACGCCGCTCGCCGCCACGCCCCCGTCGACGGGATCGGGGACCGCGGAGGAGTTCGTGCTCGTCGACGACGGGGTCGGACTCACCGCCGCCGAGGTCGCCGAGCTGCTCGCCACCGTCGGCCGCAGCTCCAAGCGCGACATCTTCGATCTCCCCCGCAGCGACTACCTCGGTCAGTTCGGCATCGGGCTGCTCAGCTGCTTCATGGTCGCCGACACGATCCGGATCCGCTCCCGCAGCGCCCGCGGCGGCGCACCGGTCGAGTGGATCGGGTCCGCGGACGGGACCTTCCGGGTGCGGGAGCTGGACGAGGAGCTGCCGATCGGCACCAGCGTGCATCTCGTCCCGCGGTTCGACTCCGCCGACCTGCTCCGCGCCCCCGCCGTCCGCGAGCTCGCCGAGACCTTCGCGGAGTTCCTCCCCGTCCCCGTGCTGCTGCAGACGGGCGGGGGCACGACGCCCCTCACGCACGCCGCCCCGTTCCTCGAGCCGGCGCAGGATCCTGTCGCCGTCGTGCAGTACGGCCGCGAGCTGCTCGGCGCGACCCCGCTGGACGTGATCGAGCTGACCGACGCCGCCACGGGCACCCGCGGTGTCGCCTACGTCCTGCCCTACGCTCCCCCGCCCGGCGCACGGCAGGCGACGCGCATGTACCTGGGCCGGATGCTCCTGTCCGAGCGGGCCGACGACGTGCTGCCCGACTGGGCCTTCTTCGTCCGCGCCGTCGTCGACTCGACGGGGCTGAACCCCACGGCCAGTCGCGAGTCGCTGGTCGACGACGAGGCGCTCGCGCGCGTCCGGGACGAGCTGGGCGCCGCGATCCGGCGCTGGGTGCTCGAGCTCGGCCTGCGCGAGCCGCACCGGCTCGCGCAGTTCGTGGCGGTGCACGAGGTGGGGCTGAAGTCCCTCATCCGCCACGACGACGAGCTCGCCCGGTTCATCACGCGCTGGCTCACCGTCGAGACCACGCACGGCACCATGACGGTGGGCGACCTCGTCGAGCGCTTCGACAGGATCCGCTACGCCGAGAGCGTCGACGAGTTCCGCCAGGTGGCCGGCATCAGCCGCCCCGAGCAGGTGCTCGTGAACGGCGGGTACCTCTACGACGCCGATCTGATCCGGCGCCTGCCCGAGCTGCACCCGGCCGTCTCGGTCGAGCGGGTCGACGTGGTGGGCGAGCTGGACCGGCTGGATCCCCCGCCGCTCGACGACCGCGCCGAGGCCGTGGCGCTGGAGGACCGTGCCTCGGCCGTGCTCGCCGAGGTGGGCTGCCAGGTCGTGGTGCGGATGATCGATCAGCCCGAGCTGCCGTCGCTGTACGTCGCCGACCCGGCCGTGCTGCGACGGCTGGACCGCACGCGCACCAAGGGCATCACGGGCGCTCTGTGGGGCGGCGTGCTGGATCGGATCGATGATGCGGTCTCGCCCGGGGACGGGCCCGCGGCCGCCGCCCGGCTGTGCCTGAACGGCGCGAACCGCGTGGTGCGCGCGCTGCGCGACGTCGGCGACGACGCGGTGTTCGCGCGCACCGTGCAGCTGCTCTACATCCAGGCGCTGCTCGCCGGGCACCGCCCGCTGGGCGACGCCGACCGTGCGCTGATGACCGGCGCCCTCGCCGATCTCGTCGCTCTGTCGGCCGGCGTCGTCCCGGTCGCGCCCGCACCGCTCCCCGTCGCCCTCACCGACGACGATTCCCCCGCTCCCGACGCTCTCGACCCCGAGGATGGATGATGGCAGGCCAGAAGAAGCAGCTGAAGCGACTGTTCGAGGAGATCGACCGCACGCCGTGGGGTCCGCACGAGCAGGCGCTGGTCGCGGAGGCCGTCGGCATCGCCCAGGAGCTCGGCGACGAGGAGCTCGAGTACCAGGCCCGCATGCGCCAGACGGCGTCGGCGAACATGGGCGGACTCACCGACCTCATGCTCAGCTCCTTCGCCTGGTGCCTCGCCCGCCACGACGCCGACCCCGCCCGGTTCCCCGCCGACATCGACAACGGCGCCGCCGACCTGATGTGGCAGTTCAAGTGGATGGCGTCGTCGCTGCGCGGCTCGCCCGCGTTCGCGCCGGAGCAGATCGCCGCGGTGCTCGAGGACATGGACGCCCACTACGCCGCCGCCGGTCTCGGTCCCAGCGGCGTGCTCATGGCCCGCTTCGAGGACGCGCACGCGGCCGGACGCCTGGACGAGGCGGAGCGGCTCCGGGTGCAGCTGGAGACCACTCCGCGCGACTCGCACAGCCACTGCGACGCCTGCGGCCGGAGCCAGGTCGCCGGCTTCCTGGCCGACACCGACCGCGACGAGGAGGCGATCCGTCTCGTCGAGGAGATGGTGGAGGGCGGCTTCTCCTGCGGCGAGGAGCCCGAGCACGCGCTCTCGCTGGCGCTGCTGCCCTACCTGCGCCTGGGACGCGGGGACGAGGCGAAGGCCGCCCATCTGCGCAGCTACCGTCTCGCCAAGGACAATCCCGACCTGCTCGGGGCGGTCGCGAACAGCATCCGCTTCTGCGCGCTGACGGGCAACGAGGCGCGCGCTCTCGCCCTCGTCGAGCGTCACCTGCCGTGGCTCGCCCACGACGCCCTCAACTCCCAGGGGCACTTCGGCATGCTCATCGCGGTCGCCACCACGCTCGATGCCGTGGTCGACGCCGGACACGGATCCACCCCGGTGCGCGGCGCGGACGCGACCGAGCTCGCGCCGTTCTTCGGCGCCCGCGAGACGGCCTGGACGGCCGCGGAGCTGGCCCCGGTCGCCTGGGTCGCCGCCGAGCGCCTGGGCGCGCGATTCGACGAGCGCGACGGCACCGACAACCACGCCCGGCGCCTGCAGACCGCGAAGCGCCGCGCCGCCGAGCGCTACGACGTGCCCATCCGCAGCGACGTGTTCACCGCGCCGGCTCCCGACGAGACACCCCTCGACGTGGACGGCTGGTACCGTCGCGCGCTCGACGTCTCCGGCTACGGCGCGGCCGCCGAGATGCTGGACACCCTGCCGCACGTGATCGACGCCGTGGATCCGCAGCGCCGGGCGGTGCTGACGGGCCAGCGCCTCGCGGCCCTGGTCAACCTGGAGCGCCTCGACGAGGCCGCGGCGCTGCTGCCGGATCGGATCCGCTCGCTGCGGGCCGCCGGCCGAGACGCCCAGGCCGATCTCGAGGAGCGGTTCGGGCTGGCACTGTTCGGCACGGCGACCCCCGAGGACACGGCGGCGCTCGCGGCCCTCCTGACGGCGTCGGCCGAGCCCGCGGACGCCCTGCCGGCCGAGACCCGCGGCGACATCGCGCTCACGATCGCCTTCGGTCTCGTGGACGACGACCCCGGCGCCGCCCTCGAACTCGCCGAGCAGGCCGGTGCGCTCTTCGTCGAGGCGCAGGACGCCCGGATGGGCTACGGCGCGGACTTCGCCGCGATCATGGCGCTGCTGCGCGGAGACCGTGCCGAGGAGGGGCACGCCCGGATCGAGCGGCTGCTCGCCGACTCGGACGCGCCGCGCGGCGTGCGGGCGCGCGCCCTCGAACTGCGCGCGCGGATCCGCGGCGGACGGGGCGACTTCGCCGAGGGCGCCGCCGACGCCGATGAGACGAGCCGGATCCTCGCCGAGCTGGGCGGTCGCGGCTCGCTCGCCGGAGCGCAGATGCTCGCGGGCGCCCTCTGGGAGGACGCCGATGAGCCCGAGCAGGCCCTCGCCCGGTATCGGGTCGGGGCGCGGATGCTCGAGCAGACCGGCGGGGACGTCGCCGGGGCGAAGTACCGCGTCGCCCGCGCGATGCTGAACACCGGCGCCGCGGACGAGGCGGCGGAGCTGTTCGGCGAGGTGCTGCAGCTCGAGGAGCGCGCCGACGTCCCCGCGGGCAGCCGCGCGATGACCGCCCTCATGCTCGCCCGGGCGTTCCGCGCCGCCGACGAGGCCGGCCAGGCCTACGGCGTGTTCGGCTACGCGGCAGAGCTGTTCGGCGAAGCGGAGAACCCGGCCGATCAGGCCCTGGCCCTGATGAGCCGGGCGCAGATCCTCGCCCAGTACGAGGAGCCGGAGCAGGCGGTGTCGACCCTCGAGGAGGCCGCGCAGATCGTCCGCACCGCGGAGGATGCGCCCGCTGCCCTGGTGGAGGTGCTGCACAACCTCGGTCAGTCCTATGGCGCGCAGCGCGACCCCCGGGCGTTCGCGCTCTTCGACGAGGTCGAGGCGATCGCCCGGGCCAACGACGCCGACTGGGTGATGGCCGACGTCACCGACTCGCGGGCGCGGGCGCTGCTGGCCGCCGAGCGCCTGGATGAGGGCGTCGCCGCCGCCCTGACCGCCTCGGACGCGTTCGCCGCGATCGGGGACGCGCAGTCCGCCGGGGGCTCCGCGCTGCTCGCGGCGCGCGCCCTGCACGGCGGCGGGCGCCCCGCCGACGCGGTCGCGGCGTACCGCGCGGTGCTCGACCAGGCGGAGGGCATCCCGCCGCTGCGCCAGATCGCCGCGCTCGAGCTCGGCGACGTGCTGCAGGGGCTCGGACGCGACGCCGACGCCGCCGAGGTGCGCCGCCTCGCCGAGGACTGAGGTACCGCCTCGGGAACCCCTTCGCTCCCGTCCGCGCATCGCGCGGTTCCGGATCCGGCCCGGCGGGGACAGACGAAGGGCGGGCGTCGCAGGGTGTGCGACGCCCGCCCTCGAATCCCGCTGAGTGCGGCGGGAAGGGATCCCGTGGCCGAGATCAGGCCACGCGGATGAGCTTCTTGTTCACGAACTCGTCCGCGGCGAGCAGACCGAGCTCGCGCGACGTGCCGCTGCGCTTGACGCCGCCGAAGGGCAGTTCGGGGCTGTCGGCGAGGACGACGTTGACATAGACCATTCCGGCCTCGATGCCGTTCGCCACCCGCGCCGCCTGGGCGTCGTCGGTCGTGAACACGTAGGAGCCGAGACCGAACGAGGTGTCGTTCGCGAGCGCGACAGCCGCGTCCTCGTCCTCGACGCGGTAGACGACCGCGGCGGGGCCGAACAGCTCTTGGCGGTACACGTCCATCTCGGGCGTGACGTCGGCGAGCAGCGTCGGCGTGTAGAACGCGCCGTCGCGGGTGCCGCCGGTGAGCAGGGTCGCGCCCTGCGCCACCGCGGTGTCCACCTGGTTCTGCAGGTTGACCGCGGCCGCCTCGGAGACGAGCGGGCCCAGCACGGTGTCCTCCTGCGTCGGGTCGCCGGGCGTCACGGCGGACAGCGCGGCGACGGCCTTCTCCACGAACGCGTCGTAGAGGCCGTCGACGACGATGAAACGCTTGGCGCCGTTGCAGGCCTGGCCGTTGTTGTCCAGACGCGCGTCGACGGCGGCCTGCACGGTCGCGTCCAGATCGTCCGTGGAGAGCAGGATGAACGGGTCCGAGCCGCCGAGCTCGAGCGCGACCTTCTTCAGGTTGCGACCGGCGTTCTCCGCCACGGCCGCACCGGCGCGCTCGGATCCGGTCACGGACACGCCCTGCACGCGGGGGTCGGCGACGATGGTGGCCGCCTGCTCGATCGACGCGTACACGTTGACGTAGCCGCCGTCGGGGAGCCCGGCCTCCTCGTAGATCTTCTCGAGCAGGGCCGACGACTCCGGGCACTGCTCGGAGTGCTTCAGCACGATCGTGTTGCCGACCGCGAGGTTCGGACCCGCGAACCGCGCGACCTGATAGGCCGGGAAGTTCCACGGCATGATGCCGAAGAGCACACCCAGCGGGGCCTTGCGGATGACCGCGGTGCCGTCGCCCAGGATGTCCAGGGGCTGGTCGGCGTTGATCTTCTCGGCGTTGTCCGCGTAGAACTCGATGATGTCGGCGGCGAAGTCCACCTCGCCGACGGCCGCGGCGAGGGGCTTTCCCATCTCGCGCGTGATGATCGCGGCGAGCTCGTCGCGGTGGGCGCGATGGCCCTCGGCGATGCGGCGGATCACGGCCGCCCGATCGGCGACGGACGTGCGCCCCCAGACCGCTGCGGCGGCGTGCGCGCGGGCGACCGCGTCCTCGATCTGCGCATCGGTGAAGGTGTCGTAGGTGGCGACGGTCTCGCCCGTTGCCGGGTTGACGACGGCGTAATCGGTCATGTCGATCCTTTCGGTGTCACATCATTGTGGGAGTTCTCGGCGGGCTCGGGATCGAGGGATCCCCGAACCCGAGCCCGCCGCGGGAGTCGTTCAGTCGACCGGGATCAGCGTGTACTTAGTCGACAGGTACTCGTGGATGCCCTCGAAGCCGCCCTCGCGGCCGACGCCGGACTGCTTGACGCCGCCGAAGGGGGCCGCCGCGTTGGAGACCACGCCCACGTTCAGACCCATCATGCCCGTCTCGAGCGCGTCGATCATCCGGTGTCCGCGCGCGAGGTCCTGCGTGAACACGTAGGAGACCAGGCCGTACTCGGTGTCGTTCGCGAGGCGCACGGCCTCCGCCTCGTCCGAGAACGTGGCGATCGCGAGAACCGGGCCGAAGATCTCCTCGCGGAGGATCTCGCTGCCGGCCTGCACGTTCGCGAGCACGGTCGGCTCGTAGAAGGATCCGACGCCGTCGAGCGCCTTGCCGCCGGAGAGCAGCGTCGCGCCGCGCTCCACGGCGTCGCCGACGAGCTCGGCGGCCTTGGCGACCGCGTCGTCGTCGATGAGCGGGCCGATGGTCACGCCCTCCTCGGTGCCGCGGCCGATCTTCATCGCGTTCACGCGCTCGGTGATGCGGCGGGCGAACTCGTCTGCCACGTCCCGGTGCACGATGAAGCGGTTGGCGGCGGTGCAGGCCTGGCCGATGTTGCGGAACTTCGCGGCGAGCGCGCCCTCGACGGCCTTGTCCAGATCCGCGTCCTCGAAGACGACGAACGGGGCGTTGCCGCCGAGCTCCATCGACACGCGCAGCACGCCCTCCGCCGCCTGGGCGATGAGCTTGCGGCCGACCTCGGTGGACCCGGTGAAGGACAGCTTGCGCAGCCGCGGGTCGGCGATGATCGGGGCCGACAGCGCGGACGAGCGCGACGTCTGCACGACGTTCACGACGCCGGCGGGCAGACCCGCCTCCTCGAGCAGCTTCACAAAGTACATCGTGGTGAGCGGGGTCAGTGCCGGGGGCTTGATGACCACGGTGCAGCCGGCGGCGAGCGCGGGCGCGATCTTGCGGGTCGCCATCGCGAACGGGAAGTTCCACGGCGTGACGAAGAACGACGGGCCCACGGGGCGCTGCGACACGACCATGCGGCCGGTGCCCTCGGGGTTCAGGCCGTAGCGGCCGGAGATGCGCACGGCCTCCTCGCTGAACCAGCGCAGGAACTCGCCGCCGTAGCCGACCTCGCCGCGGGCCTCGGCCAGCGGCTTGCCCATCTCGACGGTCATGAGCAGCGCCAGGTCCTCCTTGTGCGCCTGCACCAGGTCGAACGCGCGGCGGAGGATGTCGCTGCGGGTGCGCGGCGGCGTGGCCGCCCATGCGTCCTGCGCGGCGACCGCCGCGTCGAGCGCCTTCATGCCGTCGGCGGGCGAGGCGTCGGCGATCGTGCGCACCACGTCGTTCGTGGCGGGGTCGCGCACGTCGAAGGTCTTGTCGCCCTCTGCGGCGATCCACTCACCGGCGATGTAGAGCCCCGTGGGGACGCTCTCCAGCAGGGTCTTCTCCAGATCGGTCATGCGATCCTCCTTGTCAGATGCTTCGATTCTCATGCAATCGGGTGGTGCGGATCCGATCAGGATCCAGAGTCTGCGCTGTCGTCCAGGCGTGTGCGCGGAACGACGATCATCGGCACCGGGATGACGTCGAGCATCTTGGCCGCGGTCGATCCGAGGAACAGCCGCCGCGGCTGCGCGAGCCGGCTGGATCCGACGAGGATCAGCTCCCCGGGCAGCCATTCCAGCCGCGCGACGGCCTCCTCCACGGTGTCGCCCGGCGCCCGCTCGAGTTCGGCGCGGACACCGGCCGGCAGCTCCATCTCGGCCCGGGCGAGCACGTCCTCTCCGTGGGCGCCGCTCACCAGCCGGATGGCCTGCGGGTCGAACCCGCGGGGCACGTCGAAGGCGACGAGCGAGACCAGCCGCAGGGTCGCCGCGATCGCGGCGGACAGTCCCACGGCCGCCTCCAGCAGCGCGTCGGCGCCGGGGCGGTTGCCGATCGCCGCCGTGATCCGCGGGATCGGCGCCTGCACGTCGGCGCTGTGCGCGAAGCCCGCCGGAGCGAGCGCGACCGGGATGGGCGAGGAGTGCAGCAGCGCCTGCGCGACGCTGCCCATCCGGTGCAGCCCGATCGTGGCGCCGTTGGCGGCGCCCACGACGATGAGCGCCGCGTCGAGCTGCTCGCCGGCGAGCACGAGCCCCTCCGCGAAGGAGTCGTTCTCGCGGGCGTGCGCGGTGTGCGCGACGTCGGCCGGGATCATCGCGGCCGCGGCGTCGAGCCACTGCTTCGCCTGTCCGTGGATGGGGCTCTCATGATCCGGCGCGGTGTCGCCGCCGCCGGGCACGACGATGAGCACATGCAGGTGCCGCCGCGTGGCGCGGGCGAGACGCACGCCCAGCGCCAGCGCGTCGGCACCGGTCTCCGTCGCCGTGTAGCCGACGACGATGGAGGTGGTCATCAGCCCTCAGCCGCTCCGACGGAGGCGACCTCGGCCGCGCGGGCGTCGGCGCCGTCCTCGCCGCGGTCCGCCTCGAGGATCTGCGCCGCCGCGAGGCGGCCCATGCGGATCGCGCCGTCGACGTGCTGGTAGCCGGCGCCGGCCATGTCGGAGCAGGCGAAGTGGATCGGGCCGACCGCGGAGCGGAGGTCCTTCCCGTAGCGGTGCAGGCCGCCCATGTCGAAGCTCGCCGCGTACGCGCCGCGGGTCCACTCCTCGGTGCCCCAGTCGCTCTCGTAGTAGACGACGGGGTTCTTCGCCTCGGGACCGTAGTAGTGCGAGAGCGACTCCAGGATCCGCTCCTTGCGCTCCTCGGCGGAGAGCTCGAAGAGGTCGTCGGCGTTCTGGTCGCTGACGAAGCCCACCAGGGTGCCGCGCTCGTCGCCGTGGTTGGTGTTGTCGTACGCCTCGTGCGAGAGCTCGTAGGGGCTGAACGCGGTGCCGGACAGGCCCTGCTCGCGCCAGAACGGACGGTCGTAGACGGCGTGCACCTTGATGACGAAGCCCATCGAGAGGTGCTGGTGCATCTGGTGCTGACGGCGCGGCAGCGGCGGCACGAACGAGATCCGGTCGTACAGCACGGGGGCGAGCGCGAGGACCGCGTGACGGGCGCGGACGGTGAGCGAGTCGGTCGTCGCCGTGACGCCGCTCTCGTCCCACTCCAGCGAGCGCACGGGCTGGTTGAGGAGCACGTCGTCGCCGAGACGCTCGGCGAGCAGCAGCGGAACCTGCTGCAGGCCGCCGATCACGCGCTTGTCGAGGATGAAGTCCGCGTCGACGAGGTGCGAGTACGACCCGGCGGACGCCGCCATGAGCAGCGACTGCAGCAGCGAGAACGCGTGCGTCGGCTTGGTGAGCATCGCGGATCCGGTCGCGAACGCGAGGTTGCGCACGGCCTCGTCGTCATCGGTCTGCTGGCGCAGCCACGCGTCCCAGGTGACGGAGTCCCACTCGGCCGCCTTCGGGTGCGCGTACGGGCGGTCCGGGTCGATCTCGGCGACCATGGCGTCGAGGCGCTCGGTGATCTCGGCGATGACCGCCTCGGTCTCGGCGGAGACCGGGAACATCTCGCCGGTGAAGCGGTGCAGCGTGCCGTCGGGGCCGACGTAGACGCTGTCGCCCTCGCGGTAGCGGCTGAACGTCTCCAGTCCCAGCTCGTCGATCGTCTCGATCAGCGCATCCTGGTCGGGAGAGACCCACTGGCCGCCGATCTCGAGCATGGCGCCGTCGATGACGTCGGTCCAGAGCCGGCCGCCGACCCGGTCGCGGGCCTCCAGCACCACGACCGACAGACCCGCCTTGCGCAGTTCGTTCGCGGCGGTGGTGCCTGCGGCGCCCGCTCCCACGATGAGCACGTCACGGGTGATATCGGCCAATTTCGACTCCTTCATCGGTCTGCACCGGTCGGTGCGCTGTGCAGGTCTCCCTGCGGTTCTTCATGGAAAAGTTGCCGGGCGCGATCCAGCATCCCCCGATCCCGATCGCGCCCGGACGTCTCAGTGGGCCGCGAGGGCCTCGGCGATGATGTCCAGACCCTCGTTGAGGAGGGCGTCGCCGATCGTCAGCGGCGGGAGGAAGCGGATCACGTTGCCGAACGTGCCGCAGGTGAGGACGATGACGCCCTGCGCGATCGCGGCCTTGGCGACCGCGCCGGTGAGGGCCGCGTCCGGGGCGCCCGTGGCCGGGTCGACGAACTCGGCGGCGATCATCGCACCGTGTCCGCGGATGTCGCCCACGCGCGGGTCGGCGGCCTGGAGGGCGCCGAGGCGGTTCTTGAGCAGTGCGCCGATCTCGGTGGCGCGCTCGAGCAGGCCCTCGGTCTCGTAGGCGTCGATCGCGGCGAGCGCGGCGGCGCAGGCCACCGGGTTGCCGCCGTACGTGCCGCCGAGGCCGCCGGAGTGCGAGGCGTCCATGATCTCGGCGCGGCCGGTCACCGCGGCCAGCGGCATGCCGCCGGCGATGCCCTTGGCGGTGGTGATCAGGTCGGGCTCGATGCCGAAGATCTCGCTCGCGAACATCGACCCGGTGCGGCCGAAGCCGGTCTGCACCTCGTCGGCGATGAAGACGACGCCGTTCGCGCGGCACCACTCCAGGATCGCGGGCAGGTAGCCGTCGGCGGGGACGATGAAGCCGCCCTCGCCCTGGATCGGCTCGATGATGACGGCGGCCAGGTTGTCGGCGCCGATCTGCTTCTCGAGCTGCAGGATCGTGCGGGCCGCCGCCTCGTTGCCGGACAGGCCGTCGCGGAACGGGTACGACGCCTGTGCGCGGTACACCTCGGGGGCGAACGGGCCGAAGCCGCTCTTGTAGGGCATGGCCTTGGCGGTGAGCGCCATGGTCAGGTTGGTGCGGCCGTGGTAGCCGTGGTCGAAGGCGACGACGGCCTGACGGCCGGTGTGCTTGCGGGCGATCTTGATCGCGTTCTCGACGGCCTCGGCGCCCGAGTTGAACAGCGCGGTCTTCTTCGCGAAGGCGCCGGGGGTGAGCCGGTTGAGGGCCTCGGCGACCTCGATGTAGGACTCGTACGGCGAGACCATGAAGCAGGTGTGCGTGAACTGGGCGGCCTGGGCCGCGATGGCGGCGGCGACCTTCGGGTGCGCGCTGCCGACCGTGGTCACGGCGATGCCGGAGCCGAGGTCGATGAGGGAGTTGCCGTCGGCGTCGACGACCACGCCGCCGCCCGCGGCGACCGCGGCGACCGGCACGGTGTGCCCGACGCCGGCCGGGACGGCCGATGCCTTGCGGGCGAGGATCTCTGCCGACCGGGGGCCGGGGAGCTCGGTGACGAGGCGGCGCTCCTGCGGAAGGGAGGGACCGCCGAGGGGAAGCGTTTCTGCCGATGCGTCGATGGTGCTCATGGCCTCGAGACTACGGAGGTCGCCGCCGCACAGCATTCGCCGAAGCGTACAATCTGGGTGACGATTTCGCCGGAACGGCGACAACGGTATCGGCGCGGAAGGAGCGCACACGATGGAGCAGCAGCCGACCCTGCGCACCCTGCTCGGAAGGCGCGACCTGCACCTGCGCCTGGTCGGCGACGAGGCGGCGCTGCCGCCCGGATCCCTCGATCGGCCGCTGCGCTGGGTGCACAACTCCGACCTCACCGATCCCACGCCGTTCCTCGCCGAGGACATCGCCCTGCTGACGACCGGCACGCAGTTCGGCGACGACGACGAGGCGGGCGTGGGCGCGTACGTGCACCGCCTGGTGGATCGCGGCGTGGTGGCGCTCGGATTCGGCACCGAGGTGCACCGCAGCGGGATCCCGGCCGGCCTCGCCGCCGCCTGCGCCGCGTGGGGCCTGCCGCTGCTCGAGGTTCCCTACGGCACCCCGTTCATCGCCGTCGCGCGCGCCCATGCCGAGGCGATCGCGGCGCAGGCCTACGCACGACGCACCTGGGCGCTGGAGACGCAGCGAGCGCTGTCGGTCGCCGCCCTCCGCCCGCACGGGCTGGAGTCGACGCTCACCGAGCTCTCCCGCCGGCTCGGATGCTGGGTCGGCATGTACGACGCCGCCGGGCAGCTCGTGCACGAGCATCCCGCCGACGGATCCTCCCCCGCGCTCGACGAGGCCGCAGCCGATCTGCTGGTCCGCGGGGGATCCGCGAACCGCGTCGTCCAGGCCGGCGAGGCCGCCCACACGCTGCTGACGGTGGGACGGGCCGGGCACCTGCGCGGGGTCGTCGCGATCGCGAGCGGCACCCTGGATCCCGAGACCCGCGGAGTCGTGACCTCCGTCATCGCGATGGCCGGGCTCTCGCTCGAGCAGAGCCAGCAGCTCGAGCGCAGCCGGCGCCGGCTGCACCGGCAGCTGCTCGCCTCTCTGCTCGCCGACGACCCCACGCTCGCACGCCGGGTCCTGGGCGCGCTCCCGCCCGCCCCCATCGTGGTGGCCGTCGCCGCCGGACAGCGCCAGAGCGCGGTCGTGGAGTGGTGGGAGCGCCAGCCCGCCGACGCCCCCGCGGCGTTCCTCGCCGAGTCCGAGGAGGGGCTGGTGATGTGCCTCGCGGTCGGCGACGCCGGGCTGCTGGACGAGGTCGCGGCGCGCACCGGCGTGCGCATCGGCGCCTCGGCCCCGGAGGAGTACACCGGCTTCTCCCGAGCGCACGCCCAGGCGCTCACGGCCCTGCGGCGCTCGGGCGACGCCGGCGTCGCCCGCTACGCGGACACCGCGGAGACCAGCGTGCTGGCGGCGTTCGCCACCGACGAGGCGCGGCTCATCGCGGAGTCGCTGCTGGCGCCGCTGCGGCAGCACGACGCCCAGGAGGGGGCCGAGCTCGAGCGGTCGCTGCGGGTGTGGCTGGAGCACGACACCCGCCTGGAGCCCGCCGCCGCCGCGCTCGGCGTGCATCGGCACACGCTGCGCACTCGGATCGGCCAGGCCGCGATGATCCTCGACGCCGACCTCACATCGTTCCCCGCACGGGCCGAGCTCTGGGCGGCCCTGCGCACCGCGGGCGACCAGTGACGCAGGTGGTGCGCTCGCCCCGCTGAGGCGGGGCCTTCGCCAGTGAGGTGGCGCCCACGCGGGTCGTCACCTCGCCAGCGCCGCCAACATCTCCGCAGCCGTGCCCGAGAAGATCGGGCCGTGCCCGACGACGATCGACCGTTCGGGCAGAGCGCGCAGACGCTCCAGGCTGACCGGGGTCTGCGCCGGGTCGTCGCTGAACGGACCGACCTGCACGTCCGAGGAGCCGTTGAGCACGTGCCTCGTCGTGATCGCATCGCCCACGAAGATCGCGCCCACCGCGGGCACGCGGATCGCGACGGATCCGGCCGAGTGCCCCGGCAGGGCGATGATCTCCGGGGATCCGGGCAGGTCCAGCACCTCCCCGTCCTGCACGGTGCGCACCGCGCCGAGGTGCTTCGGCCGCAGGCCGCCGCGGCGCAGCGCGGCGGCGAGGAACTGCACGGTCGGACCCAGGCGCATCTTCCCGCCCGAGGCCGACGGCGTCTTCTCCCCCTGGGCCCGCCCCGCATCGGCCTCGTGCACGAAGGTCGGCACTCCGTGCTCGGTGCGTAGCCATTCCGCGACGCCGATATGGTCGCTGTCGCCGTGGGTCAGCACGACGCCGCGGATGTCGGAGACGCTGCGCCCCGCGGCCGCGAGCGCCTGCTGCAGGATCCGGCGATCGCCCGGGAGTCCCGCGTCGATGAGCGTGACGCCCTCGTCGGTGACGACGGCGTGCATGGCGACGATGTCGTCGCCGATCCGGAGGAGTTCTGCATTCATGATGGCTACGTTATATAGCTATCATGGCTACTGTCAATAGCCTTATGATGAAGGTCATCCGCACCGAGCCGAAGCGCACCGCAGAGGAGGAACCGATGCCGGCACCTCAGCGCGTCACCCGCGCCGCCCTCACCGCCGCCGCCCGCACGATCGCCGAGCGCGACGGGATCGACGCCGTCACCATCAGCGCCGTGGCCGCGGCCGTCGGCGTGCGCGCGCCCAGCCTGTACAAGCACGTGACGCACCGGCACGACCTGCTCCGGCTCATCGCCGACGACGCGGCCCGCGAGCTCGGCGACGACATCGCCGCCCTCGCCGGATCCGCCGCAGACCCCGCCACCGCCCTCACCGCGATCGGCCACGCGTTCCGGGCGTTCAGCGCGCGCTCCCCCCGTGCCGCATCCCTGCTGTTCTCCGGGGCGGCGCTCAGCGCGGAGCCGGCGTCCGAGTCGATGAGCGCGCTGACCGCGACGCTCCTCGACGCCGTGCGCGCCTCGACTCCGGGCGATCCGCTCCCCGCCGCACGGACCTTGACCGCCTGGGCGCACGGCTTCTGCACCATGGAGCAGGCCGGGGCCTTCCGGCTCGGCGGCGACGTGGACGAGGCGTTCGAGTTCGGCCTCGCGACCCTCGTGGCGGCGCTGACGGACCTCCGCGCCGCGCCGGAGACGCCGCGTCGGGAGACCGTGCACGATTCAGGCCGTCTTCAGGCCGAGGCAGCAGGCCGGCGCGGAAACACGCGACTCTGATCCGCGCCTAAGACCATCCAGCCTGAATTGCGCACACGGCGTCGAGCGGAACCGACCGACGAAGCCCCGCCGGGGCCGCTCAGGCGGGCGCGTGCGCCTCGAGGAACTCGTACACATCGGTCGTGTCGACGCCGGGGAACGCCCCGGTCGGCAGGGTGGCCAGCAGCGTCCGCGGGGTGCGCACGTTCGGCCAGGACTGCTCGCGCCACCGCGCCTCGAGGTCTGCGGGAGCCCGCCGGCAGCACACCTCGACGGAGTGCTTCGAGACACCGCGGTTGGGCGTGTCCCGCCCGATGAACCACTTCGTGTCGTCGAAGCGCACGCCGACGCTCACCGAGTGCAGGCCCTCGCTCGACGGCTCCACGCGCGCCGTGCACCAGTACGTGCCGTTGCCGGTGTCGGTGTACTGGTAGTACGGGTTGAAGCGGTCCTCCTCCTCGAACACGACCCGGCTCGTCCACTTGCGGCAGCACATCTGCCCCTCGATGGATCCGAGCCGATCGGTCGGGAAGTTCACGTCGTCGTTCTCGTACGCCTTCGTGATCGTGCCGGACTCGTGCACCTTGAGGAAATGCACGGGGATGTCGAGGTGCCGGGTGGCGAGGTTCGTGAACCGATGCGCCGCGGTCTCGTACGACACGGAATAGGCGTCGCGGAGGTCCTCGATGGAGATCGCCCGGCGCTCCTTCGCATCCTTCAGCACCGGGACCAGGTGCTCCTCGGGCATGAGCAGGGCGCCGGTGAGGTAGTTGGTCTCCACCCGCTGACGCAGGAACTCGGCATAGCTGCGGGGCTCGGAATGGCCGAGGATCCGGCTCGACAGCGCCTGCAGCACCGCCGTGCGCGCATCGCCCTTGCCCGGGACGCGACTGGACAGGTACAGCCGCCCGTGAGCGAGGTCGGCCACGCTGCGGGTCGACTGCGGCAGGTCGGGCGCATAGTGCAGGGTGAACCCGAGGTGTGCGGCGATGTCGCTCGCGGTGCGCTGGGTGAGCGGGCCGCCGGGGTGCCGCACCGCGGCGAGGATCTCGGCCGCCTTCCGCTCCAGGTCGGCGAAGTGGTTGTCCTGGCTGCGCATGAGGTGGCGCAGCTCGAGGTTGGCCCGGCGCGCCTCCTCCGGGGTCGCGGCACGCTCGTCGCGCAGCCGCTCGATCTCCCCGTGCAGCGCGAGCAGCGCCTTGAGCGCCTCGTCGGGAACGGTCTTGGCGATCCGGAACGGGGCGATCCCGAGCGCCTGGAAGGTCTGCCCCTTCATCGCGCGCTCGACAGCGACCTCCATGCCGCTGCGCTCGTCGAGCGGCCCTTCGGCGAGGATCTGGTCGATCGTCGTGTCCAGCGCCCGCGCGATCGCCTGCAACTGGGTGAGCTTGGGCTCGCGCTTGCCGGTCTCGATCATGGAGACCTGGCTCGGCGCCCGGTCGATGGCCGTCGCGAGCTGCTCCAGAGTGAGGCCCGCGGCCGTGCGGAACTGTCGGATGCGGCGTCCGATCGTGAGGGCGTCGACCTCTTCACTCATGCGGGGCTCCTCGGGGTCTCGTTCCGGGTCGTCAGGGCCCGATTCTGTCACGAAAGCAGAATTCTCGACAAACTTCTCCCCGATTTCGGTCATTGCCGTTCCGGATCTTCACGCAGAGTGGTCACAAGCCACCCCGGCACCGATGCCGGACCGGATCCCACTCACGGAGGAGACAGATCATGACCATTCCCGCTGCGTCACCGACCGCCCCGATCCGGACCATCGGCACCGTCGTCGCGAACGCCGAGGGCCCCTCGATCCGCATCACCGGGCCGCTGCACGAGCGCTTCGGCGAGATCCTCACCCCCGCCGCACTCGCCTTCGTCACCGAGCTGCACCACCGCTTCGGCGGCCGCAGGCACGACCGCCTCGCCGATCGCATGCGTCGCCGCTTCGAGATCGGCAACGGCCACGACCCGCGGTTCCGCGACGACACCCGGCACATCCGCGAGGACGCCGACTGGCGCGTGGCGGGCGCGGGCCCCGGGCTCGAGGACCGCCGCGTCGAGATCACCGGCCCGACCGACCCCAAGATGACGATCAACGCGCTGAACTCCGGCGCGAAGGTGTGGCTGGCCGACCAGGAGGACGCGACGAGCCCCACCTGGCGCAACGTGATCGGCGGGCAGCTGTCGCTGCGCGACGCGATCCGCGGACGCCTGACGTACACGAACGAGGACGGCAGGGAGTACCGCGTCACCGCCGAGCAGACGCCGACCATCGTGATGCGCCCGCGCGGCTGGCACCTCGTGGAGAAGCACCTGGAGTTCACCGACCGGACCGGCCGCCGGATGGACGCCTCGGGCTCCCTGGTCGACTTCGGCCTCTACTTCTTCCACAACGCCCAGACGCTCATCGACGCCGGCCGCGGACCGTACTTCTACCTCGCCAAGATCGAGTCGAGCGAGGAGGCGAAGCTCTGGAACGACGTGTTCACCTTCAGCGAGGACTACTTCGGGATCCCCCGCGGCACGATCCGCGCGACGGTGCTCATCGAGACGCTGCCCGCGGCGTTCGAGATGGAGGAGATCCTGTTCGAGCTGCGCGAGCACTGCGCGGGCCTGAACGCCGGCCGCTGGGACTACATCTTCTCGATCATCAAGAACTACCGCGGCCGCGGCGCCCGTTTCGTGCTGCCCGACCGCAGCGAGGTCACGATGACCGTCCCGTTCATGCGGGCGTACACCGAGCTGCTCGTGAAGACCTGCCACAAGAGGGGCGCCTTCGCGATCGGCGGCATGAGCGCCTTCATCCCGAACCGGCGCGACCCCGAGGTGACCGCCCGGGCCGTCGAGAAGGTCGCCGCCGACAAGAAGCGCGAGGCCGGCGACGGCTTCGACGGGACCTGGGTCGCCCACCCGGACCTGATCCCCACGGCGCAGGCCGAGTTCGACGCCGTGCTGGGAGAGCGCCCCAACCAGCTGGACCGGCAGCGCGACGACGTGCAGGTGCGCGCCGAGGACCTGCTCGACGTGCACATCGGCCGCCCGATCACCGCCGACGGCGTGCGCGACAACGTCTCCGTGGCGATCCGGTACCTCGAGGCGTGGCTGCGCGGCATCGGAGCGGTGGCGATCGACAACCTCATGGAGGACGCCGCGACGGCCGAGATCAGCCGTTCGCAGGTGTGGCAGTGGATCCACCAGGGGCAGACGACCCAGGAGGGCACCCTCATCACGGCGGAGTACGTCGAGGGTCTGATCTCGGCGCTGCTGGACGAGACCCCGCGCGCGGAGGGCGACCGCTTCGACGACGCGGCTGACGTCTTCCGCGAGGTGGCGCTGCGTCCGGAGTTCCCCGCGTTCCTCACCCTCGGCGCCTACGCCAAGCACCTCGTGGAGGACTGACCCGGCATCCGCCGGTCCCCCTGTGCCGAACTCCGTCGATTCCGCGGCTGCGGCGTTCCCACCCGTTACGCACGGCATGATCGACGGAGTTCGGCACATCCACGAGCGCAAGAGCACCGGCAGGTGCGAGAGCACAGGCAGGAAGAACAGATGACCTCCACCGCAGACCTCTACGACGAGCAGGGCGACGCCCTGCAGTCCCTCGCCCTGCAGCTGCGCGACTTCGGCGGCCGCGTCGCGTTCGAGGGGCCGATCCGCACGGTGCGCTGCTTCCAGGACAACCAGCTCGTGAAGGAGCTGCTGGCCACCGACGGCGACGGCGCGGTGCTCGTGATCGACGGATCCGGCTCGCTCGGCACCGCGCTCATGGGCGACATGATCGCGGAGAGCGCCGTCGCGCACGGCTGGGCCGGCGTCCTCATCCACGGCGCGATCCGCGACAGCGCCGCGATCGGCCGCCTCCCCCTGGGAGTGAAGGCCCTCGGCACCAACCCGCGCAAGAGCGCGAAGACCGGATCCGGCGAGGCCGACGTCGTGCTGCGCTTCGGCGACGTCGAGTTCCGTCCCGGCGCCCGGCTGTACGCCGACGAGGACGGCGTGCTCGTCGAGCGCTGAGCCGTCGCGTCGCCGATCCGGGTCCACCCGCCGCCGACGCGCCTACGCTGGAGGCATGAGCGCCCCCTCCGCACGGCAGGTCCTCTTCGAGGGCGTCGCCGACGAGTTCCTGCACGACTACCCGCGGGGCGCGCGTCTCGTCGCGGTCGCGAGTCCCGACGCGGAGCGCTCCGCGGCGGCCGCCGAGAGCCTCCGCGAGGCGCTCGCCGCCCGAGGCGTCGACGCCCGCATCACCGAGCAGGACGGCCGCGGCGAGGACGCACTGCGTGCCGACGTCGTGACGCCTTTCCGCTCCTCGGGGGCCGACGCCGTGCAGATCGTGTCCGGCACCCCGGGGCTGCTCGCCGAGCGCACCCGGGGTCTCTGGCACTTCTCGGTCTGGCTGATCGACGGCGATGAGGTGCCGCACACCGCCGCCACGGCTCTCGTCGACGTGACGGATCCGGATGCCCCCGTCCGGCGACTGGCGGACTACTGCGCGGTTCCGCCGTCGTTCCTGACCTGACAGCGGCGACCCCTCGCCATCGTTCGCCATGGCGGACAAATCGGCCCCGTTCTTGTACGTCACGGCCATTTCCCGCCAGAGGCCCCCGAGTACGCTGGGAGCGTGACCGAACGCGCGCCTCTCTCCCGCAAACTCTCCGCCATCGCCGAGTCCGCCACGCTGAAGGTGGACGCCAAAGCCAAGGCCCTCAAGGCCGAGGGCAAGCCCGTCGTCTCGTACGCCGCGGGCGAGCCCGACTTCGCCACGCCGCAGTTCATCGTTGACGCGGCCGCCGAAGCCCTGGCGAACCCGGCCAACTACCGCTACACCCCCGCGGCCGGCCTGCCCGAGCTGCGCGAGGCGATCGCCGCGAAGACGCTGCGCGACTCCGGCCTCGAGGTCTCGCCCTCGCAGGTGATCGTCACCAACGGCGGCAAGCAGTCCGTCTACCAGGCGTTCCAGGCCGTGGTGAACCCGGGCGACGAGGTGCTCCTGCCCGCGCCGTACTGGACCACCTACCCCGAGGCGATCCGCCTCGCGGACGGCGTCCCCGTCGAGGTCTTCGCCGGTGCCGACCAGGACTACAAGGTCACCGTCGACCAGCTCGAGGCCGCGCGCACCGACCGCACGACCGTGCTCGTGTTCGTCTCGCCGTCGAACCCGACCGGATCCGTGTACTCCCCCGAGGAGACCGCGGCGATCGCGGCCTGGGCGCTCGAGCACGGGATCTGGATCATCTCGGACGAGATCTACCAGAACCTCACCTACGAGGGCGTGAAGGCGACCTCCGTCGTCGGGGCCGTGCCCGAGGTCGCCGGTCAGACCATCCTGGTCAACGGCGTCGCCAAGACCTACGCGATGACCGGCTGGCGCGTGGGCTGGATGGTGGGCCCGGCCGACGCGATCAAGATCGCCGGCAACCTGCAGTCGCACCTCACGAGCAACGTGAACAACGTCGCGCAGCGCGCCGCGATCGCCGCCCTGAACGGCCCGCAGACCGAGGCCGAGCAGATGCGCGAGGCGTTCGACCGCCGCCGCCGCCTGATCGTTTCCGAGCTGTCGAAGATCGACGGCCTCGTGGTGCCGAACCCGACCGGGGCGTTCTACGTCTACCCCGACGTGCAGGGCCTGCTCGGCCGCACCTGGGGCGGGGTGACCCCGACGACCTCGCTCGAGCTCGCCGACCTCATCCTCGACCAGGCCGAGGTCGCGGTGGTCCCGGGCGAGGCGTTCGGCCCGTCCGGCTACATCCGGATGTCCTACGCGCTCGGCGACGACCAGCTGCTCGAGGGCGTGCAGCGCCTGCAGCGCCTGTTCGCCTCCTGACGCCCGCGCTCAAACGTCGACGCCCCCTCGGGCTGTCCGCGCCCCTCCTGAGATCCGCAACTCAGAGGGGGCCTCGGCAGCGGGAGGGGGCGTCGACGTATCCGGCCGGCACCCGACGCGCACGGGCCGCGGTCAGTCCTCGTAGCCGACGAGCCAGCGCACACCGAAGCGGTCCACCAGGGTGCCGTCGTGGGCGCCCCACGGACGCTCCTGCAGCGGGTCGATCACCCGGCCGCCGTCTCCCAGCTGCGCGAACCAGTGCGTGAGGGTGGCCGCGTCGGCCGTGCCGAGCAGGGAGAAGTACATCCCGTTCATGTGCACGGCGTCCTCGTCCGGCGCGGCGTCCGCCGCGGCGAGCTCGACCGGGCCGCCGAGGAGCATGCCGTGCGCGATCGCATCGCCCGGGCCGTCGGCACGCCCGAACTCGGCGTAGGTGTGCAGCACCGCCTCGCCGCCGAAGATCGTCTGATAGAACGGCAGCGCATCGGCGGCGGTGCCGGGGAAGAGCAGGTAGGGAACGAGTCCGGTCATGTGCGCGATCCTACGCGGGCCGGATCCCCGCCACGAGCGAGGATCCGGCTCCGCCGCTACTCCTTGACGGAGCCGGCGGTCAGGCCCGCGACGATCCAGCGGCTCGCGACGGCGAAGAGCACCATCGTCGGCAGGATCGTGAGCACGGCCGCCGCGGACATGGATCCCCAGTCCACGTTGAACGTCGAGATGAAGCTGTTCAGCGCGGCGGGCACCGTGCGGTTCTCCTCCGACTGCATGAGCACGACGGAGAGGAACAGCTCGTTCCAGCAGTTCACGAAGTTGAAGATGAACGCGGCGATGATGCCGGGCGTCATCACGGGAACAAGGATCCGGAACAGCGCGCCCAGCCGCGAGCAGCCGTCGATCATGGCCGACTCCTCGAGCGCATCGGGCACGTTCTCGAAGAAGCCGCGCAGCATGACCGTGGAGAACGGGATGCAGACGGCGACGTAGACGAGGATCAGGCCGAACTTGCTGTCCACCAGTCCCAGGTCCGTCATCATCGTGTACAGCGGACCGAGGGCGATGAACGCCGGGATCATCTGCGTGAGCAGGAACACGATGAGCACCGTGCCCTTGCCGCGGAACTCGAAGCGCGCGATCACGTACGAGCTGAGCAGGGCGATGAGGGTGGAGGTCGCCCCCGCGACGAGCGAGACCAGCGCGGAGTTGCCCAGGAAGACGCCGAAGTTCGCGTCCGAGAACAGCTTCGCGTAGTTCTGCACGGAGGGCTGCGACGGCCAGTACTCGATCGGGAACTTGTTCACGGTCTGCGGAGACTTGAACGACGTGAGGACGATCCAGTACAGCGGGAACAGCGTGATCAGCAGCCAGAGCCCCAGCCCCACGGCCTTGGCGACTCCGCCCGCGGTGATCCGCCGGCGCGACGCGCGCGCAGGACGCGAGACCCCCGTGCCCGGCGCGGTGATGGTCATCGTGACGCTCATCGGGTGACCTTCCGCATCGCGAACAGGTAGAAGCCGCAGAACACGAACAGCAGCGCCATGACGATCAGTCCGATCGCGCTCGCCGTGCCGTAGTTGCCCTGCTGGGTGAAGGTGATCATCCAGGTGGTGATGATGTGCGTGCGCCCGGCGGGCCCGCCGCCGGTCATCGCCCAGATGATGTCGGGGAAGTTGAAGATCCAGATCACGCGCAGCAGCACCGTGAGCAGCAGCGTCGTGGAGATGTACGGGATGACGATCGAGAACAGCTGACGCGCCTTGCCTGCGCCGTCGAGGCTCGCGGCCTCCAGCACCTCGTCGGGCACCGATTGGAGGGCCGCGAGGATCATGATCGCGAAGAACGTCACGCCGTACCAGACGTTCGCGATGATCACCGCGATCATCGCGAGGCGCGGGTCGGCCAGCCACGGAAGCGGTGCGTGGATCAGTCCCGCCTTCATGAGCAGGTCGTTGACGACGCCGAACTCCGCGTTGAACATCCAGCGGAACAGCATGCCGATGAGGAATCCGGAGACGGCCCAGGGGAAGAACACGAGCGCCTGGTAGACGCCGCGGAAGCGGAACCGCTGCCGCAGGGCCAGCGCGATGAGGAATCCGATCACGAACTGCGGGACGAGGGATCCGACGACCCACAGCACGGTGTTCCCCGCGACGGTCGGGAAGACCGGGTCGGCGAGGACCTTCGCGAAGTTGTCGAAGCCGACGAACGGCGTCGAGGTGAGGTCCCACAGGTTGTAGTCGAGGAACGCCATCCGGGCGCCCTGCAGCATGGGCAGGTAGGTGAACCAGCACACGAACACGATCGCGGGAGCCAGGAAGGCGAGGATCGTGAGGGCGTGCCGGGAGCGGAACGCGGGGCGGCGCGCGCCTGCGGCGCCCCGCGGCGCGGGACCGGCGCCCGGCCGCGACCGGGTGGTCCGGCCGGCGGAGCCCGCCGGACCACCCGAAGCAGAGGTCGAGGTCACGACATCAGCCCTTCTTGTACTTCGCGGTCCAGTACTCGTCCCACGAGGCGAGCAGCTGCTTGGTGCTCATGTTCCCGAGCAGCACGCTCTGCACGTCCTGATCGGCCTTCTGGCTCCACTCGCTCCACCAGGCCACGCCGCGGGGCTGGTGCACCGTGACGTAGGTGTCGGGATCCTTCGTCATCGTGACGTAAGAGGCCCAGGGGCCCGTCGCGAAGAACGGATCCTTCGTGGCCGAGGTGACGATGGGAACCAGGCTGTTCTTCTGCGCGAACGTCGTGGCGGGCTTCTCCGAGGAGAGGAACTCGACGAGCTTCACGGCCGCCGCCTTGTTCTTGCTGCCCTGGGCGATGCCCCAGCCCGCGGTCGCGAAGGGCTGCGCCGCCTTGCCGCTCGGGCCGACGAGCAGCGGCGCGGTGGACCACTGGTCCTTGCCGAGGTTCGACGCCGAGACGGTCGCGATGACCTCGGGGTCCTGCAGCAGGAACCCGGTCGTGCCGTTCGTGAATCCGGCGACCATCTCCGGGTATCCCCAGGACACGGCGGACGGCGGGGACGCCTTCTTGAACAGATCGAAGTAGGTGTCCACGGCCTTCTGCGCATCGGGCGAGGAGAAGACGGTCTTCCCGCTCTTGAGGAGGAAGGCGTTGGTCGGGTCGAGATCGTCGATCGTGTACGAGTTGATCGCGGCGACCACGTTCGAGTTGGCGTTCTTCCCGCCGCGGAACGCGTAGCCGTACACGTTGTTCCCCGGATCCTGGATCTTCGAGGCCTGCTCGAGCAGGTCGTCCCAGGAGTGCGGGGGCGTGTCGAAGCCGGCCTGGGAGACGAGGTCGGTGCGGTAGAACAGCGACAGCCCGTAGAACCCGTAGGGCACGAACCAGGTCTTGCCGTCGGTCTTCGCGGCGTTGCGCGCGTTGTCGGTGAGTGCCGACCACCCGTCCCAGTTCTTCAGGTCGCCGGTCATGTCGTACAGCCACTTGTTGTTGGCGAACGGGCCGACGGTCAGATCGCGGACCTCGAGCACGTCGATGCCCTTGCCGGACTGCAGCATCTGCTGGATCGTCGTGTCGGCCTGCTCCGTCGGCGGGGAGACGAGCTTGACCGTGATGTCCGGGTTCTCCTTCTGGAAGTCGTCGAGGAGGCTGCGGATCAGCTTGGTGCGGTCGGGGTTGGTCAGGCTCTCCACCATCTGCAGGGTGACCTTGCCGTCGGCCGATCCGCCGCCGGAGGCGGATCCTGCGCCGGAGCAGGCCGTGAGCGAGAGCAGGGCCGCGATGCCCAGCCCCGCGATCGCGGTCAGTCGGGTGTGCTTCACCATTGAGGCGTCCTTTCGTTCGTGTGGGTGTTGCAGGTCCCCGGTCGGGTCACGACCGAGCGAGGGCGAGGATCCGCGGGACGCAGCGCTCGACGAACGCCTCGAAGTCGGATGCCTCGGTGTACAGGTGCACGGAGAGCCGGAAGTAGCCGATGCCGGCGAAGCTCGTGAACGCCGTCTCCACGCCGACCTCGTCGAACAGGCGCAGGCGCAGGTCGTCGGCCTCCTCGCGCGTGCGGCCGATCCCGCGCGGCAGCCGCAGCAGGCGCAGGGAGGGCGCCGGCATCGGCAGCTCGACCCGCACCGCGTCGTCGACGCCGTGCTGGAGCGACTCGGCGATGATCCGCTCGCCTTCGTCGGCGAGCTCGGTCATCGCCTCGCGCGCGCGCTGCCAGCCGAACTCGCGCTCGACGAAGTCGATCGCGGCAGGCGCGGCGAGGTAGGTCGTCGCGTCGATCGTGCCCTGCGTGTCGAAGCGGGAGGGATAGGGGTCGGTCGCCGCCCACGAGTCGATGAGGGGCCACAGCTCGTCCCGGTCCGCCGCCTGCGTGACGAGCACCGCGGATCCGCGCGGCGCGCACGGCCACTTGTGCAGGTTGCCGAACCACCAGTCGCCGCCTCCGGCGACGGCCGCGTCCGCGATCAGGCCCGGCGCGTGCGCGCCGTCCACGAGCACGCGCGCTCCGCGCTCGTGCGCGAGCGCCGTGATCTCCGCCGTGGGCAGGCCGCGCCCGGTCGGCGAGGTGATCTGGTCGACGACGATGAGCCGGGTGCGGGGCCCGATCTCCTCGGCGAACCGCGCGAGCACGGTCTCGGCGTCGTCCAGGAGGCCGATCCCGACCGTGCGCACCCGGGCGCCGAACCGTCGCGCGAGCCGCGCGGCTCCCATCGTCACGGCGCCGTAGCCGTGGTCGGTCACGAGGATCTCATCGCCCTGCTCCAGGCGAAGCGCGTTGAACACGACGGTCGCCGCGGCCGACGCATTGGGAACGAAGACGAGATCGTCCGGATCCGCGCCGACGAAGGGGGCGGTGGCCTGCCGGGCGGCGGCGACCTTCTCCCCGAGCCGGGGGAACCAGCCGACCGGGTTGAGATCGGCCTCGTGGCGCCAGGCGTCCTGCTGGGCGACGACCTCGGTCGGCACCGCGCCGAACGATCCGTGGTTGAGGTGCACGACCCGGGGGTCGAGCGGCCATGCGTCGCGGGCGCGGTCATAGGAGGCGAGGCGCACAGGGGCAATGCGGGAGTCCGTACGGAGGTCGGGCATGCGGGTCTCATCCTTGAGGGGCGAAGAAAGCTGCGGGGTCAACTTGTCGCACAACTTTTGCACATACTCGCGAGAATCTTCAAATCTCGGCCGAAAATCCCCTATGTCGTTAGACAACTATCCTTGATTCTGAGGTTGGCCCACACTCAAGAGAGAAGCCGCACACCGAGGAGGACCATGAGCGCACTCGAGACCGCCCTGCACGGACTGCGGGCGCTCGTCGCCGACGGGAGCCTGCGTCCCGGCGACAAGCTGCCCAGCGAGGGCGAGCTCTGCGAGCAGCTCGGCGTGTCCCGCGGATCGGTGAGGGAGGCGATCCGGATGCTCGCGGCCCTCGGCGTGCTCGAGACCCGGCACGGGTCCGGCAGCTACGTCACCGCGCTGCGTCCCGCCGACCTCATCCAGGTGCTCTCGCTCACGGTGGACGTGCTCCCGCTCGACGCGATCCTCGAACTCGTCGAGATCCGCCGCCCGCTGGAGGCCCATGCTGCCGCCGCGGCGGCCGCGCGCGCCGACGCCGCGGCGCTCGCGGAGCTCGAGGCGCTGGTCGAGCGGATCGCCGCCTGCACGGAGCACGAAGAGGAGTCCCGGCTGGATCACGAGTTCCATCTGGGGATCGCGGCCGTCGCCGGCAACGAGGCGCTCACGAGCCTGCTGGGAGCGCTTCGCTCCCGCACCCGGCAGTATCGGATCCTCGATCCCGACGACGCCGTGCAGCTGAAGGTGCTCTCGGATGCGGGTCACCGCGCCATCGTGCGCGGCCTCATCGCCCGCGATCCCGCGGAGGCCTCCGCGGCGGCCGCCGCGCACGTTGCCCAGACCGAGTACTGGCTCCGCAAGCAGATGGCGGAGTAGCGGCTGCCCCGAGCCGATGCGGCGGCGGAGCGCCGTCGCGACGGGCCGCAGCCCGCTACAGCTCGACGTCGACGAGCACGGGCTCCGGCTGCAGTACCAGCCCGAACTCGGCGTGCACCCTGCTCTGGATGAACCGCGCGAGCTCGGCGATCTCCCCCGCCGTCGCCCCGCCGCGGTTCGTGAGCGCGAGGGCGTGCTTGGTGGAGACGCCGGCGCGCGACCGGGGCAGCCGGAAGCCCTTGCCGATGCCGGCGTGCTCGATGAGCCAGGCGGCGCTCACCTTCACGTCGCTCGGGGGCGCCTCGGGCTTCGGCGCGAGACCGTAGTAGGAGTCCAGCGGGATCACGGTGACGGTGTCGAGGTCGGGCGCCACGGGCCAGCGCGGGCATTCGGGCGGCAGCGTGCGCGCCACCGCCTCGGGGACGATCGCGTTCTGGAAGAAGGATCCGGCCCCGTGCGTGTCCGGATCCGCCGGATCGAAGAGCATGCCCTTCGCGGCACGCGTGGCGAGGATCCGCTCACGCAACCAGGTCAGCGGCACCGGCTCGTCGCCGGTGAGCTGGAGGGCGCGACGCAGCTGCTCGCCGCGCACGACCCGCCCCGCATCGCCCGTCACGGCGAGATCGAGCGTGACCGACAGGATCACCGCGCGGCGCTCGGCGACGGAGCCGTAGTGGTGCTTGAGCACGGAGGTGCGGAAGCCGAGGCCGAGATCCGCGGCCGGGGTCGTGACGACCTCGCCCGTGTGCTCGTCGATGAGCTCGACCTCGACGAGGGTCTCCTGGATCTCCTGCCCGTACGCGCCCACGTTCTGCACGGGTGCGGCACCGACCGTGCCCGGGATGCCCGACATCGCCTCGATCCCGGCGTAGCCGCGCTCGACCGCGTAGGCGACCAGGGCGTCCCAGTCGTGGCCGGCCTGCGCGCGCAGTCGGATCCGGCCGGGGTGCGGCGAGGGCAGCTCCTCGATGCCGCCGGTGCGGATCCGGATCACGGTGCCGTCGAAGGCGGTGTCGCCCGCGAGGAGGTTGGATCCCCCGCCGAGCACGAACCATTCGTCACCGGAGGCCCACACGTCGCGGAGGGACGCGACCAGCTCGTCCGTCGTGCTCGCGTCGATCATGCGGGCCGGCGCCGCGCCGGTCTGCAGCGTGGTGAGCTCGGCGAGGCGGATCGGTGCGATCTCCGCCATGTCAGAGGGAGTCCGCCGCGACGCGCAGCTGCGACTTGACGAGCACGGTGGTGTCGGCGTGCTTGACCACCAGGTCGATCCGCACCGCGGTCTCGTCGACGGCGCCGACCTTGGCCGTGATCGCGACGTCGGCGCCGGCCTGCGGGTCGACCACGACCGGGCGGGCGAAGCGCACGCCGTAGTCGAGCACGCGGGCGGTGCCGGAGAGCGCGACGATCGCGACGGAGGACGCGATGCCCATCGTGAGCATGCCGTGCGCGAGCACGCCGGGCAGTCCCACCTCGGCGGCGACGTCGTCGCGGTAGTGGATCGGGTTGAAGTCGCCGGATGCTCCGGCATAGCGGACGAGCGACTCGCGCGTGAGGTGCACGGTGCGCTCGGCGATGACGTCTCCGACGTTCACGCGGCGGCCTCCTCGGTCTCGGCCGGCGCGTCGCTGACGAGCAGCACAGACGTGGCGGTGACGACGTGCGCGCCCGCGGCGTCGCGGATCTCGGCGTCGCTCGTGATCATGGCGGCGGGGCCCATCGCACGGATCGCGGTGACCGTCAGCTGCGCGGTGAGCTCGTCGCCGGCGACGATCGGGCGGGTGTAGGTGAAGCGCTGCTCCGCGTGGATCGTGCGCGACAGCACGATCCCGGAGTCCTCCAGGCCCAGCAGCTGCTGCAGCGTGAGGTCCTGGATGACCATCGCGAACGTGGGCGGCGCCACGACGTCGGCGAAGCCGAGCGCCTGGGCCGCGGCCACGTCGGTGTGCTGGGGAGCATCGGCGAACACGGCGCGGGCGAACTCGCGCACCTTCTCGCGGCCGACCAGATACGCGGGCGTCGGCGGGAACACACGTCCGACCAGTTCAGGATTCACGGGCACCCCCCGATCCTACCGACCCGCCCGGAGCGCGGTCCTCCTGGTTCCCGTCGCAGAAGTTGTCGTTCCGAGGTCCTCCGAGCGACACCTTTTGCGACGGGAACGAGCAGTCGCCGCCCGGAACGCGGCGTCAGGCGGTGCGCGGCCTGCGGCCGCGGATCGCCTTGAGCGCCATCTGCACGGCGATGAAGGTCAGGTACGCGGCGAACAGGATGTTGCCGACGAGCGGATCCACGATCGTGGCGAGCCACGCTCCGAGCGCCGTGGTGGTGCACGCGGAGAGCCCCACGAACGCGGCGGCCGTCAGGTCGACGTTGCGGTGCCGGAGGTTCCCGATCGTGCCGGAGATCGCGGTCGGGATCATCATGAGCAGCGACGTCCCCTTGGCCACCAGATCGCTCGTGCCGAAGGCGAGCATGAGCACCGGCACGACCACGATCCCGCCGCCCACGCCGATGAGCCCGGCCAGGATCCCGGTGCCGAGTCCGACGACCAGCAGCAGCGCCGCGGTCAGCCAGGTCACCTCGAACACCGCGTCCCTCGAGGGGATGACGACGAACAGCATCACGATCACGATCGCGAGGAAGCCGACGAAGCACCAGCGCAGGGCCGTCTGCGAGATCCGGGTCAGCAGCCTGGTGCCGATCTGCGCGCCGACCACGGATCCGATCGCGAGCAGGAGAGCCGGGATCCACGCGACCGCGTCGTGCACGGCGTAGGAGATCACCCCGACGGCCGCGGTGGGCACGATCGCCGCGAGCGAGGTGCCGGCGCTGAGACGCTGGTCGAAACCGAGCAGGAGCACGAGGAGCGGCACGATCACCGTGCCTCCGCCGACGCCGAAGAGGCCGGAGAGGAGGCCCGCGGCGAGGCCGATCCCGATGAACGCCGCGATGGCCCGCGGTCCCCGCATGCGCTCGACGGTGCCGTCGCCCACGTCCACTCCCGTCCGCCCGCGCATCCCACGCAGAGCACGGATCAGCCTACTCACCCGCCGCTCCCCGAGAGCGGCGCGCACTGGGATCCCTCATCGTGCAGAGCCACAGGGCCCCTGCTGCCCCCGCCTCGGATTGCGGCCTCCGACCCCCGGACGCGACGATGTGCAGGCCGGCGCTCCGAGCAGGCGCCGTCACGATCAGCACAGGGTGCGACGATCCGCCCACGGATCCACGTCAACACGTGTGCTGATCGTGACAGGGTGTGCTGATCGTCGCGGGGTGCGGGGCCCGGGCGTCGCGCGTCAGCGGCCCTGGAACCGCGGCGGGCGCTTCTCCTGGAACGCCGCGAACCCCTCGCGGTAGTCGTCGGTGTCGCAGAGCGCCGCCTGGGCGGCGTTCTCCTGCGCCACCGACTCCCACAGCCCCAGGCGCTGGTCGCGGAGAGCAGCGACGAGTCGCTTGCTGGCGACGAACGCCGCGGTGGCCCCCTCGGCGGCGCGTGCGGCCGCGGCGAGCGTCGTCTCGAGCAGTGCCTCGCCCGGCAGCGCCTGCGAGAACAGTCCCGCGGCGACGGCCTCGGATCCGCTCATCAGGCGCCCTGTGTAGATGAGGTCGAGCGTGCGGTGCGCACCGAGGCGCTCCACGAACAGGGCGTGGCCGCCGGAGTCGAGGGTGGCGCCGAGGGCCGCGAACGGGGATCCGACCTTCGCGCTGTCGGCGACATAGACGACGTCCGTCGCGATGAGCAGCCCCAGCCCCACCCCGAGGCAGGCCCCCTGCGCCGCGGCGAACGTCGGGGCGGGGAACGCCGCCATGCGCTGCAGCACCGGGGTGACCAGCCCGTCGAGATACCCCATCACGTCGTCGTCGCGCGGATCCACGCCGGAGATGTCTCGCCCCGCGCAGAACGCCCGCCCCTCGCCGCGCAGCACGAGGGCGCGCACCCCGGCGCGCTCCGCCTCGGCATACGCGTCGCCGAGGTCGCGCACCGCCTGCTCGTCGAGCGCGTTGAGCTTGGCGGGGTTGTTGAGCACGATGTGCGCGACGGCGGCGCCGCCGGACGTCGTGTCGATGTCGAGGTCGATCACAGGCTGCTCCGTTCGTTCGGCGGTGCGGGTCAGACGTCGTAGTCGACGACGACGCGCTCCGACGTGGGATGGGACTGGCAGGTGAGCACATACCCGCGGTCGAGCTCCTCCTGCTCGAGCGCGTAGTTCTCCGTCATCGTCACGGATCCGTCGACGAGGCGCGCACGACAGGTGCCGCACACGCCGCCGGCGCAGGCGAACGGCACATCCGGCCGCACGCGCAGGGCCGCGTTCAGGATCGACTCGTTCGCCGAGATCGGGGTCTCCACCGAGCCGGACTGGCCGTCCAGCGTGAACTCGATCGTGCGAACCGGCTCGTCCTCGCGCACCTCGACCGGACGTCCCGCCTCCGGCCGCTCCTGCCCCGGCTCCCCGGTGGTGAACAGCTCGTAGCGCACATGCCCGGCCTCGACGCCGATGTCGGCGAGGGTGTCGCGGCACAGCTGCACGAGGTCGAACGGCCCGCACAGGAACCATTCGTCCACGGTGGCCGGCAGGACCAGGGCGTCGAGGATGCCGCGCAGGCGCTGCTCGTCGATCCGCCCCGACAGCAGCGGCGCGGACCGCTGCTCGCGGGTGAGCACGTGGTGCACGGCGAAACGCGTGGGATAGCGGTCCTTGAGATCGGCCAGGTCGTCGAGGAACATCACGTCCGTGGCCCGGCGATTCGTGTAGACCAGGGTGAACCGGCTGCTCTCCGAGCGCGACAGCACGGTCGCGGCGAGCGCCATCAGCGGCGTGATGCCCGACCCCGCGGCGATGCCCGCCACATGCGCCTCGTCGAGCGCGGCGAGCGCGGAGGTGAACGTGCCCTGGGGGCTCATCACGTCGAGGCGGTCCCCCGCGTGCAGTCCGCTCTGCGCCCAGGTCGAGAAGCGCCCACCCTGATCGCGCTTGATCGCCACGCTGACGGTGGCCCCGGAGGGGCCCGATGCGGCTCCCGAGGAGCGCCGGGGCGGACGGCACAGCGAGTACGACCGCCGCACCTCGTGACCGTCGAGCTCGGTGCGCAGCGCCACGTGCTGCCCGGCGAGGTAGTCGAACTCCCCGGCGAGGTCGTCGGGCACCGCGAAGGTGACCTCGATCGCATCGGCCGTGAGCGGACGCACGTCCTGCACGGTGAGCGTGTGGAAGCGCGCGCGCCGGCGCGACGTCGCGGAGCCTTCCGAGGATCCTCCCACGACGCTGTTCAGCAGTGCGCCGGCGATCCGCTCCGCCTCCGAGCCCGTCGCGGGGGCGTCGGTGCGGGCGGCGAGGTGCCAGAGCGTCATCAGATCACCTTGAAGTGGTCGAAGGGCTCGAGGCAGGCGCGGCACTCGTAGAGCGCCTTGCACGACGTGGAGCCGAAACGGGAGAGTTCGCGGGTGTCGAGCGACCCGCAGCGCGGGCACCGCACGCCGAGAGCGATGCGCACCGGTCCCTGCGCCCGCCCGAGGGCGGCGTGCCCCGTCGGCGGGGCGATGCCGTACTCGGTGAGCTTGCGCTTGCCCTCGTCGCTCATCCAGTCCGTGGTCCATGCGGGCGCGAGCACGAGGCGCACCTCGACGCTGCCGAAGCCGGCGCGGGTGAGCGCGAGCTCGACGTCGTCGCGAATCGTGTCCATCGCGGGGCAGCCGCTGTACGTCGGGGTGATGTCGACCCGGACGCGGTCGCCCGAGACGGCGACGTCGCGCAGCACCCCGAGGTCCTCGATGGTCAGCACCGGAACCTCCGGATCCTTCACCGCCGCGGCCACGGCCCAGGCGCGCTCCCTGATCCCGCCCTCCGGCACGGGCCCGGTCACCAGGTCGCTCCCGGGTGCCGGCGGGCGAGCACCTGCATCTCGGACAGCACGTGCCCGAGCGGGGTCGCGTGGGATCCGTGCCGTCCGCCGCCGGACGACGTGCTCGTCGCGCGCCGCAGCGCGCGCAGCTCCTCGTCCAGGTCGGCCTCGGCGAAGACCGCGTCGATCACGGTGTCGAAGCCGGCGCGCAGCGATGACGGGCGCACGGCCGCGTCGCCGAGGCGGTCGATGAGCGCGTCGTCCCGGAACAGCTCGGCGGCGTACGGCCACACGTCGCCGAACGCGCGGACGATGCGCCGGCGCGACTCCTCGGTGCCTCCGGCGAGGCGCAGGGTCCACTGCACGGCGTGGTCGCGGTGGTAGTCGACCTCCTTGACGGCCTTCTCGGCGATCGCGGCGAAGGTCGCATCCGTGCTCGACCGCAGGGCGGAGTAGAGCTCGAGCATGTAGGTGCTCACGAGCAGCTGGCGTGCGATGGTCTGCGCGAAGTCGCCGTTGGGCTGCTCCACGAGCCAGCAGCTGCGGAACCCGGCTTCGTCACGGAAGTAGGCGAGGTCGTCCTCGCTGCGTCCGTCCCAGGATCCGGCGTAGCGGAGGAAGGAACGGGCGTGCCCGAGCAGGTCGAGCGCGATGTTGCCCAGGGCCACGTCCTCCTCGAGCTCGGGGGCGTAGGTGATCCATGCGCCGAGCTGCTGGGACAGGATCAGCGCGTCGTCGCCGAGCCACAGCGCATACTCGGCGATGTCTGCCGAGGCGGCGCGCTCGCCGCCGCCCGAGAGCTCTGCGGCGAGCGCGAGCTCGTCCACCGAGACGTCGCCGTGCGGGTCGAACTCATCGTGCGCGCTCACAGGTGCGGCACCCCCTCGGATGCCGTGTAGTACACGGCGTGCCGGTAGTTCTTGCCGGCGGGGCTCTCGAAGAAGGCGCCCTTGTCACCCGGATCGCTCGTGCTGATCGCGTCGGCGGGCACCACCCAGACGGAGGTGCCCTCGTTGCGGCGGGTGTAGAGGTCCCGGGCATTGCGCAGCGCCATCTCGGCGTCGGGGGCGTGCAGGGATCCGACGTGCACATGGCTGAGCCCGCGGTTCGCCCGCACGAACACCTCGAACAGGGGCCAGCTCTCCTCGGGGGATGCTCCGGGGGTGGTCATGCCGCCTCCTCCTGCCGAAGCGCCTGCTTGCGGGCGTACTCCGCCGCGGCCTCGCGCACCCAGGCGCCCTCCTCGTGCGCGTCGCGGCGACGCTGCAGCCGCTCCGCGTTGCACGGGCCGTTGCCGCGGACGACCTCGAAGAACTCGTCCCAGTCGATCTCGCCCATCGCGTACTGCCCGGTCTCCTCGTCGAAGCGGAGCTCGGGATCCGGCAGCGTCACGCCGAGGATCTCCGCCTGCGGGACGAGCATCCCGACGAAGCGCTGGCGCAGGTCGTCGTTCGAGAAGCGCTTGATCTTCCACTGCATCGACTGCGCCGAGTTCGGCGACTGGTCGTCCGGCGGGCCGAACATCGCCAGGGCGGGCCAGTACCAGCGGTTCACGGCGTCCTGCGCCATGGCGCGCTGCTCCTCGGAGCCCTGCATGAGCGTGAGCAGGATCTCGAAGCCCTGACGCTGATGGAACGACTCCTCCTTGCAGATGCGCACCATCGCGCGTCCGTACGGACCGTAGGAGGCGCGGCACAGGGGCACCTGGTTGCAGATCGCGGCGCCGTCGACCAGCCAGCCGATCGCGCCCATGTCCGCCCAGGTCGGCGTCGGGTAGTTGAAGATCGAGGAGTACTTCGCCTTGCCGTCGATGAGCTGCTGCATCATCTCGTCGCGCGTGATGCCGAGCGTCTGCGCGGCGGAGTAGAGGTAGAGCCCGTGCCCGGCCTCGTCCTGCACCTTCGCCATGAGGATCGCCTTGCGCTTGAGGCTCGGGGCGCGCGTGATCCAGTTGCCCTCCGGCTGCATTCCGATGATCTCGGAGTGGGCGTGCTGGGAGATCTGCCGGATCAGCGTCTTGCGGTACGCCTCGGGCATCCAGTCGCGCGGCTCGATGCGCTGCTCGTTCTCGACGAGTTCGTCGAAGAGCGCCTGAGCGTCGGCATCGAAGGCCTGGGCGCCCGGATCCCCGGCCAGCCCCACGGGTGGAACAGTCATCGTCGACTCCCTGAATGAATTACCTACCGTTCGTACAGTAATTATGGCACACTCGTATCGATCGCAGAAGGACGAGCTTCCGGATCCTGTTTCGCCCCGGGTTCCGGCCCGTCCCGTTCGAAGGAGAACCGATGACCGAACCCACAGCCGTGCTGCGGCCGATGATGCGGCGGGACCGGGCGTCGAGCGCGCTCGGCATGCGCGTGGAGGTGGACGAGCCCGGACGCGCCGTGGTCTCGATGACCGTGCGCGACGACATGCTCAACGGCTTCGACATCACCCACGGCGGGCTCGTCTTCGCCCTCGCCGACACGGCCTTCGCGATCGTCTGCAACGAGGACGAGCAGGTGACGGTCGCGGCCGGCGCCGACATCACGTTCCTCAAGTCCACGCACGAGGGCCAGGTCCTCACCGCCACCGGCGCACGCCGCGCGCGCAACGGGCGCACCGGCCTCTACGACATCACGGTGACCGATGAGACCGGCGATGTCGTCGCCGAGTTCCGCGGACGCTCGCTCACCACGAACCGCCCCTTCCCGCAGGCGGGCTCGGAGACCGAGGAGGAAGCATGACCGGGATGGCGACGGATCGGACCTCGAACGCCGACGCGGTGGGGCTGGATCCGGAGCAGCTGCGGGCCCTGCAGCTCGAGCGGCTGCGCTGGTCGGTGCGCCATGCCTTCGAGAACGTGCCGTTCTACCGGCAGGCCTTCGAGAGCGCGGGGATCCTCCCCGACGACATCCGCTCGCTCTCCGACCTCGCGAAGCTGCCCTTCACCACGAAGAACGACCTGCGCGAGTACTACCCGTTCGGCATGTTCGCCGTGCCGATGTCCGACGTGCGGCGGATCCACGCCTCCTCCGGCACCACGGGCCGTCCCACCGTGGTCGGCTACACGCAGACCGACCTCGACAACTGGGCCGACCTCGTCGCACGGTCACTGAGCGCCGCCGGCGTCAAGCCCGGCTGGAGGGTGCACAACGCATACGGCTACGGCCTGTTCACCGGCGGCCTCGGGGCGCACGCGGGCATCGAGCGCCTGGGCGCGACCGTCATCCCCATGTCCGGCGGCCAGACCGCCAAGCAGGTGCAGCTCATCCACGACTTCGAGCCCGACGCGATCATGTGCACGCCGACCTACCTGCTCACGATCGCCGACGCGATGGAGGAGGCCGGGATCGATCCGCGCTCCACGTCGCTCAAGGTCGGCATCCTCGGTGCGGAGCCGTGGACGAACGAGATGCGCCATCAGATCGAGCAGCGGCTGGACATCGACGCCGTCGACATCTACGGCCTCAGCGAGGTCATGGGTCCCGGCGTCGCGATGGAGGCCGCGGCCACCAAGGACGGCCCGCACATCTGGGAGGACCACTTCCTTCCCGAGATCATCGACCCCTCCACCGGCGAGCCCGTGCCCGACGGCGAGCCCGGCGAGCTCGTGTTCACCTCGCTCACCAAGCAGGCGTTCCCGGTGATCCGCTACCGCACCCGGGACCTCACCCGCCTCCTGCCCGGATCCGCCTATCCCGCGATGCGCCGGATGGAGAAGATCACCGGACGCGACGACGACATGATCATCCTGCGCGGCGTGAACCTCTTCCCCACGCAGATCGAGGAGATCGCGCTGGGGATCGAGACGCTGACACCGCATTTCATCCTGGAGCTCACCCGCCAGGGGCACCTCGACTCGCTGAAGGTGCGGATCGAGCGGCACCCGGATGTCGATCTCGCGACGTGCCTGGCGGCGGCCGAGGTGCTGAAGCTGCGGATCAAGACGTCGATCGGCACGTCGGTGGACGTGCAGGTCGAGGAGCCCAGCTCCCTCCCCCGCAGCGAAGGCAAGTACAAGCGGCTCTACGACCTGCGCTGAGGGCCTCGGCCCCGGGGTCCCGCTCCCCTAGAGTGAGCGGCATGAACGCCGCGATCACCCCCGCCGAGCCGACCCGTTCGCCCGGGGAGCCGCCTCGCCGGTCCGCCGTGAAGCCGTGGCTCATCTGGACCGTCGCGGGCGTCCTCGCTCTTGTGCTCGGACTCGGCGGAGGCTGGCTGGGCGCCCGTCTGGGTGCGCCCGCGGGCGGCGGATTCAGCGTGCGGGCCGGCGCCGAGGGCTCCTGCGACGCCGTCGCGGTCGCCTCCCGGGTGCTGCCGGCCATCGTGACCATCAATGTCACCGGATCCTCCTCCGGCGTCGGCAGCGGCGAGATCGTCCGCAAGGACGGGTACATCGTCACCAACGACCACGTGATCTCGGCCGGCGCCGGCGAGGGCGGCCGGATCGTCGTGACGTTCTCGAACGGAGAGCAGCACCCGGCGACGGTCGTCGGCCGCGACATCGCGAGCGACATCTCCGTGCTGAAGATCGACGCCTCCGGCCTGCCCGTGATCGCCACCGCCGACAGCGATGCGGTCGCCGTCGGCCAGCCGGTGGTGGCGCTCGGCGCACCCCTCGGGCTCTCGAGCACCGTCACCGCGGGCATCGTGAGCGCGCTCGGACGCACGTCGATGGTCCCCGCCGATGCCGAGCATCCCGCGCTGATCATCGGCGGGATCCAGACCGATGCGGCGATCAACCCGGGCAACTCCGGCGGCGCGCTCGTGGACTGCCGGGGACGCATGATCGGGGTGAACACGGCGATCGCGACCGTGCCGAACGCCGAAGGCACGGCGGGCGGAGGCTCCGTGGGCATCGGCTTCGCGGTGCCCAGCAACCGCGCGATGTCGATCGCGAACGACCTCATCGAGCACGGCACCGTGCAGCACCCCGACTTCGGCCTCGTCACCACGCCGATCCCCGCCCCCGTCGCACAGGCGCTGGGCGGCACCGCCGGCCTCTACGTGAACCAGGTGACCGAGGGTGGCGCGGCCGCGCGCGCCGGACTCCAGCCGGGCGACGTCATCACCCGCATCAACGGCTCCCCCGCCGTCCAGCCCGACGCGCTGTACATGTTCGCCCGCACCGCGCGCACCGGCGACACCGTGCAGATCACCTACCTGCGCGACGGCACGACGGCCACCGCGTCCGTCACGCTGTAGCCCCGCCCGCACGGCGCCTCGGGGGACTTCGCGCGAGCACCGAGCGCAGCGAGCGCAGCGAGCGCCCGCCAGGGGTCGTTGAGCGAGCACCGAGCGCAGCGAGGAGCGAGACGAAACGCGGTCACTCGCAAAGGCACCGCGTTTCGTCTCGGGCGGCTCCGCCGTCCTCGCTCAACGACCCCAGGAAGAGAACAGGCGGCTCCGCCGTCCTCGCTCAACGGCCCCGGGAAGAGAACGGGCGGCTCCGCCGTCCTCGCTCAACGACCCCAGGGAGCAGCGCCCGCCCGTCAGGCGGGAGTCAGCTCCTTCTCGACGAGGGTCAGCACGTCGTAGGTCGCCACGACCTCGTCGCGCTGGTTGTGGATCACCGCGTCCCAGCGCACCTCGCCGTACTCGTCCGTCTCGCGCGGGGTGATCTGCTTGGCCGTGAGCGTCACCCGGATCGCGTCGCCGGGCTTCACCGGAGTGACGAACCGCAGGTTCTCCAGGCCGTAGTTCGCGAGCACGGGCCCCGGCTCGGGCGAGACGAAGAGCCCGGCCGCCCACGACACCAGCAGGTATCCGTGCGCGACTCTCCCGCCGAAGAACGGGTTCGCCTCGGCGGCCTCCTCGTCCATGTGCGCGTAGAACGTGTCACCGGTCGAGTACGCGAACGCCTCGATGTCCTCGAGTGAAAGTGCGCGCAGCCCCGACTCCACCTGGTCGCCGAGCCGCAACTCGGCCAGCGACTTGCGGAACGGATGCACGGCGCGGTCGGTGCCGGCGCCGGTGTGCCAGACGCCCGTGATCGCGGTGAGGATCTCCGGGGTGCCCTGGATCGCGGTGCGCTGCATGAAGTGCCGGACCGCGCGCATGCCGCCGAGTTCCTCGCCGCCGCCGGCCCGCCCCGGACCGCCGTGCACGAGGTGCGGTACGGGCGAGCCGTGCCCGGTCGAGGTGCGCGCGTCGTCGCGGTTCAGGAAGAGCACGCGGCCGTTGTACGCCGCGATGCGGGTGAGCAGCTCGGTCGCGACAGCGGGATCCTTCGTCGCGACCGAGGTGACGAGCGATCCCCCGCCGCGCCCGACGAGTTCGGCGGCCTCGGCGACGGTCGAGTACCCGAGCACGCTCGAGACCGGGCCGAACGCCTCGACCTCGTGCACGGCGGGGGCGGTCGTGTCCGCGAAGCCGACGAGCATCGGAGCCACGAAGGCTCCCTCGGGCGCGGGCCCGGTGCTGCTGTCGGCGTGCACCACGGACGGCGCGTCCGTCGACCCCATCAGCAGCTCGCCGCCGGCGGCCTGCAGGGCGGCGACCTGGCGCAGCACCTCGTCGCGCTGCGCGGTCGAGACGAGCGGGCCCATCGTGACGGACTCCGCGTGCGGGTCGCCGATCACGACGCGCTCGGCGATCTTCGCCTGCAGGGCCGCGACGAGCGGTTCCACGAGCGGCGCCGGCACGATCGCCCGGCGGATCGCGGTGCACTTCTGGCCCGCCTTCGTCGTGAGCTCGATCATGAGCTGCTTCACGTAGGCGTCGAACTCCGGGGTGTCGGGCGTCGCGTCGGGGCCGAGCACCGAGGCGTTGATCGAGTCGGTCTCGCTCGTGAAGCGCACGCCGTCGGCGGTCTGGGCGCGCAGCCCCGCCGCGGTCGAGGCGCTGCCGGTGAAGGCGACGAGGTCGCCGAGGCGGAGCAGCTCGAAGATCCCCGGGAGGGATCCGCTGACGAGCTGCAGGGATCCGTCCGGCAGCAGCCCGGAATCGACGAGGATCCGCACCCACGCCTCCGCGACGTAGCCGGTCGGCGTCGCGGGCTTCACGATCGAGGGCACTCCGGCGAGGAATGCCGGGGCGAACTTCTCCAGCGCGCCCCACATCGGGAAGTTGAAGGCGTTGATCTGCACGGCGACGCCGGGCAGGCGGGTGTAGACGTGGCGACCCAGGAAGGATCCGTCCTTCGAGAGCGGCTCGACAGGCCCGTCCAGGAGCACCTTCGCGTTCGGAAGCTCACGACGCCCCTTCGACGAATAGGTGAACAGCACGCCGATGCCCCCGTCGACATCGGCGTAGGAGTCGCGGACCGTGGATCCGCTGCGCTTGGAGAGCTCGTACAGCTCCTCCTTGTGCTCCGTGAGCACCATGGCCATCTGCTTGAGCAGCATCGCGCGCTGGTGGAAGGTGAGCGCGCCGAGGCTCGCCTGGCCGACGGTGCGCGCGTAGTCCACCGCGCCGGCGAGGTCGATGCCCGTGGAGTCGACCCGGACGATCTCCTCGCCCGTCGAGGCGTCGCGCACGACCGTCCCGCCCTCCGAGGCGGAGGTCCACCAGGATCCCTGCAGGTAGCTGGGCAGCAGCTCGGTCATCACTCGCTCCATTCGTAGAATCCGCGGCCGGTCTTGCGGCCCAGGTGTCCGTCGGCGACCAGGTCGCGCAGCAGCTGCGGCGGCGCGAACCGCGCGCCGAGCTTGGCCTCCAGCTCCTCGGCGATCCCGAGGCGCACGTCGAGCCCGACGATGTCGGTCGTGCGCAGCGGACCGGTGGGATGCCGGTAGCCGAGCTCCATCGCCGCATCGATGTCCGTCGCGGTGGCGACGCCCTCCTCGAGCATCCGGATCGCCTCCAGCGCGATCGCGACGCCGAGCCGGCTCGATGCGAAGCCCGGTGCGTCGGCCACCACGACCGCCGTCTTGCCGAGCGCCGCGACCCAGCCGCGGGCGTCGTCGACGAGCTCCTGATCGGTGGAGCCGCCGACGACCACCTCGACGAGCGCCGAGGCGGGGACGGGGTTGAAGAAGTGCAGGCCGAGGAAACGCTCGGGATGCGCGAGCTCCGCGCCGAGGTCGTCGATCGAGATCGAGGACGTGTTCGAGGCGATCGCGGCGGTGCGCGCCACCACGGCCTCGATCCGGTGCAGGCTCTCGACCTTGAGAGCCCTGTCTTCGGGCACCGCCTCGATGACGAGCCCGGCGTCGGCGAACACGCCCGCATCGGTGCTCGTCTCCAGGGCACCCTCCAGCGCGGCGATCGGGCGCTCGGTGCTGCCGCGCTCCACGGAGCGCCGCAGGCTGGTGCGGATCCGCTCCCCCGCCGCGCCCGCTGCCGTCTCGTCCCGTTCGACCACGACCACCTGGGATCCGGCGAGGAGGAAGGCGTGCGCGATGCCGGCGCCCATCCGCCCGCCGCCGAGGACGCCGACGCGCTCGGGCACGACGGCCCCGGCCGTCGTCGTGGGATCCTGTCCGCTCATCGGCGGCTCCTCCGTTCCAGGAAGGCGGTCATCCGCCGGTGCTTCTCGGGGCTCTCGAAGAGCTCGGCCTGCAGCTCCAGCTCGATGGCCGGATGCGCGTCCGGGGCGGCGAGCAGCGCCGTCTTGGTGTGCCGGGTGGCGAGCGGGTCGTTCGCGGCGATGCGATCCGCGATCGCGTGCGCCGCGGCCAGGAGGTCGTCGGGTTCGTGCAGCGACGACAGCAGCCCCCAGGCGAGCGCCTCCGTGGCGCTCAGCTGTCGTCCGGTCAGCAGCAGCTCGGCCGCTCGCGCCTCGCCCACGATCTGCGGAAGGCGCCAGGTCGCGCCGGCCGCCGCGATGATGCCGAGCCCGGCCTCCGGATTGCCGATGCGCGTGGCCGGGGTGCCGATGCGGATGTCCGCCGCATAGGCGAGCTCGGCGCCCCCGCCGAGGGCGTAGCCGTCGACCGCGGCGATCACCGGCATCGGCAGCCGCCGGATGCGCTGGAACGCCGTCGTGTTGATGCCGGCCCGCGCGTCCTGCGCGCGACGGTCGCGCAACTGCGCGATGTCGGCCCCGGAGGCGAAGATCCCGCCCGATCCGATGAGGATCAGGATCCGCGGCTCCTGTTCCAGCTCGGCGCACAGGGCGTGGAGCTCGTCGATCATGGTCTGGTCGATCGCGTTGCGGGTCTCCGGCCGGTCCAGGGTCGCCGTGACCCGGTCCGCCGTGCGGTCGATGCGCAGGCGCCGACCTGCCGCCGTTTCGGACATCACATCCGCTCCACGATCATCGCGGTGCCCTGCCCGACGCCGACGCACATGGTCGCCAGGCCGTACCGGGCGCCCTCGCGCTCCATCCGCCCGAGCAGCGTGAGCAGGATCCGGCTGCCGCTGGAGCCCAGCGGGTGGCCGAGCGCGATCGCACCGCCGTCCGCGTTCACGATCTCGGGGTCGAGTCCGAGGCGGCGCATCGAAGCGAGCGACTGCGTGGCGAAGGCCTCGTTCAGCTCGACCGCGCCGAGGTCCGCCGCCGTGAGCCCCGCCTTCGCGAGCGCCTTCTCGGTCGCGGGCACGGGTCCGAGCCCCATGATCTCGGGGGCGAGCGCGGCCGACGCCGAGGCGACGATGCGGGCTCGGGGCGTCAGCCCATGCCGCTCGACCGCGGCGGAACCGGCGACCACCAGCGCCGAGGCGCCGTCGTTGAGGGACGAGGCATTGCCCGCGGTCACGACGCTGCCGCCGGCCACGACCGGACGCAGCCCGGCGAGCACGTCGAGCGTGGTGTCGCGGCGCGGACCTTCGTCGGTGTCGACGCTGCCGCCCCGGGGCGTGGGGACGGCCACGATCTCGGCGGCGAGGCGTCCGGCGTCGATCGCGGCGATCGCCCGCTGATGGCTGCGCAGTGCGAAGGCATCGGCGTCTTCGCGGGTGATGCCGTCGAGGCGCGCGACCTCCTCGGCGGTCTCCGGCATGGAGAAGGTGGCCTTGTCACGCGCGGCGAGGAGCGGGTTCGTGAACCGCCAGCCGATCGAGGTGTCGAACGCCTCCCCCGGCTTCGCCCACGGACGCTCGGGCTTGGCCTGCACCCACGGCGCGCGCGTCATCGACTCCACGCCGCCGGCGAGCATCAGATCGGCGTCACCCGCGCGGATGGCCTGTGCGGCGAGGGCCACCGCGGACATCCCGGAGGCGCACAGCCGGTTCACGGTGATCGCGGGGAGGGTGTCGGGCAGCCCGGCGAGCAGCACGGCCATGCGCGCGACGTTGCGGTTGTCCTCGCCGGCCTGGTTCGCGGATCCGAGGATCACCTCGTCGATCGCGTCATCGGGGATGCCGGCGCGGCGGACGGCCTCGCGGACGACGAGCGCGGCCAGATCGTCGGGACGGACGCCCGCGAGAGCGCCTCCGTAACGGCCGACCGGCGTGCGCGCTCCGTCGATGAGATAGGCCTCCGACATGCTGGTCCTCCGGGTCGTCATCGACGGGGTGCAGGGTCGGGGCGTGGGTTCTTTCCCGACCGATCGTTCAGTAAAAGAATGACAGACGGATCCCTCGCGGGCAAGTCCGCGGCCCTGCAGGAATGGGAGAGAATGATCCCGATGAGCAACCCGCCCGCGAGCACCACCGAGGCAGCCGACGCCGCCGCTCCGCGCTCGCGCCGTGGACGCCCCGGCTACGACCGCGCCCAGGTGCTGGAGATCGCGGTGCGGCTGTTCAACGAACAGGGCTACGACGCGACCAGCGTCTCCGCACTGGCCGCGGAACTGGGCCTGAGCAAGGCGGCGCTGTACCACCACTTCGCCTCCAAGGAGCAGATCCTCGAGATCGCGCTCGACGACGCTCTCGGCGGACTGGAGGCCGTGCTCGAAGAGGCCCTCTCGGGCGAGCAGACCACGGCGGCGCGGCTCGTCGCCGTGATCGAAGGCGCCGTGCGCGTGCTCACCAGCAGACTGCCGCAGGTCACGCTGCTGCTGCGCGTGCACGGCAACAGCGAGATCGAGCGGGCCGCCCTCGAGCGCCGACGCGTGTTCGATCAGCGCGTCGCGCACCTGGTCGCGCAGGCACAGCGCGAGGGCGAGCTGCGCAGCGACATCCGCCCCTCGGTGACCACGAGGCTCATGTTCGGGATGATCAACTCGATCATCGAGTGGTACCGCCCCGCGCACACGTCACTGACCCCCGACGAGCTCGTGGACGACGTGACGCGCGTGATCTTCGACGGCCTGCGCGCGCACTGAGCGGGGCCACCGGGCGCATGCCGCCTGCCGTCCACCAGCCCGAATCCCTCACCTCCGCAGGATGTCTGCACTTTCAGAGGACGTCATCCGCGGATCCGTCCTCTGGAGTTGGAAGGATCCTGCCTGGTCGAGCCCCGGATCCGGCATGACGACTGCCCGGAACGACGGAACGCCCCGTGCTCGAGCGAGCACGGGGCGTTCCGGAAGAGGAGCTGTCAGGCCGCAGCCTTCGCGTCGTTGCTGCTCAGCACGCGGAACAGCACGGCCGCGACCGCGGCACCGACCAGCGGAGCCACGATGTACAGCCACAGGTTCGCCCAGTCGAACTGGCCGCTGATGGACAGACCCAGCGCGACGGCGGGGTTGAAGCCGCCGCCCGAGATGCCGCCGACCGCGGTGGCGCCCACGAAGACCGTTCCACCGATGGCCAGGCCGTAGAAGGAGTTGTTCTCGTTGTCCTTGGAGGTCGCGACGTTCAGGACGACCCAGACGAGCGCGAGGGTGACCAGCGCCTCGACGAGGAAGGCGGCGCCGAGCTCGATCTTGACTGCCTTCTCGGCGTGCGGCCAAACCGCGAAGCTCACCAGGGCGGCGAGCGCGCCGCCGACGAACTGGGCGACCACGTAGGCCACGAAGTCGCCGACGCCGATGGCGCCGCGGATCAGGGCGCCGAACGAGACGGCGGGGTTGAGGTGCGCGCCGGAGATGTGGCCCGCGGCGTACACGAGCACCATCAGCGTGAGGCCGATCGCCAGGGGGGTGAGCGGGCTGCCGCTGTTGACGGCGCCGATGATGCTGAACACGAACAGGAACGTGGAGATCGCTTCCGTGAGCGCCTTTCCAGCAATACCAGTCATTTCGAATGCCTTTTCTGTCAGGTCGAGGGTGGGGGCGGAGATTCCCGCACGCCGGCCGGCGCACCCTGGATTGCCGGCCCAGAATACCGGGTTCCTGTCAATCTGCTGGGAACCGACGCTGCATTCCGTGGGATCAAGGCGGGAAACTCTTGACCCCGAGGCGAGATCATCCTACGATTTCATTATCCGGTAGATCAATTCCACTATTCGGAATATAGCGCGAGAGAAGAGGCGATGATGCCGCAGACCCCCGACACCCAGGACCACCGCCCGGCACACGGCGACGCCACTCAGCGCCGTGCCGCGATCTACCCGCTCATCGACGTCGACCCGGATTTCCATCTCCCCGCCCGGCGCGAAGGCGCGCTGACGCGGATGCTGGTCGCCTTGCGGATCCTGCCCCAGGCATCCTGACGGATCGCCCGCGCGGCGCGTGCGGCCGCACAGATCGCTCGCGCCGCGTCGACCGTCAGGCCCGGGGGTCCAGCACGTCCCGCAGGCGCGCGGCGAAGCCGTCCGGATCGCTCGGGAAGCCCGGCTGCTCCGTGAACCCGCCGTGGTTGCTCGGGAACTCCGCCGCCGGGATCCCGACGACCGCGGCGACGGCACGCGCCGCACGCGCGGGCATCGTCTCACCCGATTCCACACCCGCGGCGATCACGAGGCGCTCACCCCGGGCCCGGAGGGCCTCCGCCTCGGGGACGTACGAGAGGATCGCCGGCATGTTGCGGAAGAGCGGATCCGTCCGGCTGCCGTCGTCCTCCGTCGGCAGGCCGAACATCGCCGGGTCCGGGGCGGGGCCGTCCAGGTAGCCGTCCGGCACGGCTCCGTCGAGCATCACGAACTGGATGAACTTCGCCAGCGCCGGACCGGTGCCCTGGTCGGCGAAGGTGCGCTTAAGGTCGGCCGTCACCGCGAGCACCGCGTCGCGGTCGGGCAGGAACTCCGCAACCGGCGGCTCGTGCACGACCGCGAGGCGCACGTCTTCCGGGTGCGCCGCGATCAGCGCCAGCAGGTTCACACCTCCGCCGCTGGTGCCGAACGCGTCGACCGCACCGACGCCGAGCGCCGCGATGACGCGGTGCAGATCATCCGCGTGCTGCTGGACGGTGATGTCCGCGGTGCCCACCGGGTTGCGTCCAGCGCCACGCGGGTCATAGGTCACGACCGGGCGATCGCCGAAGTGCCCGGCCAGGATCTGGAACCCCGTCGCGTCCATCGGCGCCCCGAACAGGAACAGCGCGGGACGCTCCGCCGTCGCCGCGGCCAGATCGCCGTGGACGTCATACGTGATCGCGTCATCCCCTTCTCCGACGGTGCGGGTGACGACGGTCCGTGCTGCACTGCTGTCCGACATGCGGTCCTCCTGGAGATGAAATACAACTGACTGGTTGTACATTACGGGTCTCCGGGTGCCGTCGCAAGAGTGCGCGGCTCCCCTCGCTGCACCGCGCCGCAGGAACTACCGTGGACCCATGGCAGCGCGAGCCGAGACGTTCATCGAGGTCGACGGCGCCGAGGTGCGCGTGTCGCATCCCGACAAGCTGGTCTTTCCGCAGGCCGGACTCACCAAGCTCGACATCGTCGAGTACTACCTCGCAGTCGCGGAGGGGGCGCTGCGCGGTGCGGGCGGACGCCCCATGGTGCTCAAGCGGTTCGTGAAGGGGATCGCCGCCGAGCCCTTCTTCCAGAAGCGGGTCCCCGCCCACCCCGACTACATCGGCACCGCGGTGCTGCGCTACGCGTCGGGCGGATCCGCCGAGGAGGCCGTCCTCAGAGACGCCGCAGGACTCGCCTGGGTGGTCAACCTCGGCTGCCTCGACCTCAATCCGCATGGGGTGCGCGCGGACGACCTCGACCATCCGGATGAGCTGCGCGTCGACCTGGATCCGATGCCCGGCGTCGAATGGTCGCAGATCGTCGACACCGCGTTGGTCGTGCGCGAGGTGCTCGGCGACTGCGGGCTCGTCGGCTGGCCGAAGACCAGCGGCTCCCGGGGCATGCACATCCTCGTCCGCATCCGGCCCGAGTCGGACTTCGCCACGGTGCGCCACGCCGCCGAGACGCTGGCGCGCGAGGTCGAGGCCCGCGCGCCCGGCCTCGCGACCGCGCGCTGGTGGAAAGAGGAGCGCGGAGAGAGCGTCTTCGTCGACTTCAACCAGAACGCGAAGGACCGCACCGTCGCCTCGGCGTACTCGGTGCGTCCGCTGCCCGACGCACGCGTGTCCGCGCCGCTCGCCTGGGACGAGGTGCGACTGCGCCGGCCGGAGGAGTTCACCGTGCCGACCGTGCGCGCCCGGTTCGCGGAGATCGGCGACCCGCACGAGGGCATCGACCGGACGGCCGGCTCGCTGACTGCGCTGCTCGCGCTGGCCGACGAGCTGGGGCCTGCCGACAAGCCGCCCCGGGGCGCGGATGGATCCGGGCGACGCGTCTCCGCGATGCCGCTCATCGAGATCGCGCGCACGAAGACGAAGCCCGAGGCGCTCGCTGCACTCGAGCGCTGGAGCGAGGCGCACCCGGAGATAGCGGCGCTGCTGCATCCCGCGGACGTCCTGGTCGACGGCATGCGCGGATCGAGCTCGCTCTGGTATCGCGTGCGCGTCAACCTGCAGCACGTGCCCGAGGAGCGGCGACCGCCGCAGGAGCCCCTGCTCGCCGAGTACGACCCCTGGGCTGGGAAGAGCTGGTCGGGCTGACACGGTCTCCGCGCACAGGTCGGCGCGACGGTGCGGCGGTGGAGGTGCAGATCAGGGGGCGCCCGTGTGCGGCCCGCGATCCGCGAGCCGCACACAGCGATGTCACGGCACGCAGGTGCCCGACACGGTGAACGTGAGCGGTCCGATCCAGATGTTCTGGTTCGCCGGATCGACGCGCCCCGAGTTGTTGGCGTCGTAGGTGAGGGTGAAGGAGCTCAGGAGCGCCGTGGTGACCGCGACGTTCCCCGCGGTGCTGTCCGGGGTGACCTCGGCGCTCGGCGCGCTCGTGGAGAGCCGCCACGGGCTGGCACTCGTTCCGCTGCCCTGCACCCATGCCGCGTTGTACGTCCCGGAGCCGACGGAGAGGGAGACCCGTTCCGCGCCGCCGAGGCCGTCCTTCGCCATGACGCCGTCGATGTCCTTGATCTTGTACGACAGGTCCGTAACGGTGTAGGGGTCCCCGTCCAGCGCGAAGGAGAACGTGACCTGCTCGCCCCCGTTCGCATTGGCGAGGGTGACCGTGTCCAGGGAGAGACGCACGCTCGGCAGCGAGTCGCCGCCCTGCTGCTGGGTGTACAGCGTCAGGTTGTTCGGCTGGTTGATGGTCATGTTGGCGGCACCGTGCGGCGCGGCGGCGAGACTCAGCGTGAAGTCCTTGCCGTCGCCGAAGAGGTTGGCCCAGGTGAACTGCGACGCCGTGGCGCTGGCCCGGGAGTACGTCGCGGTCGTCGTGCTGATCGTCTTGGTGCAGGCGGTCGAGGCCGCCGAGATGGGCGCCGCGACCGCCGACGCCAGGACGGGCACCGACCACGCCGCGCTCTTGACGAGCGTACGGCGCGAGAGGCCCTGGGACGGGCTGTGCTCTGAAACGAGCTTTTCCATGCTGTGCTTCCTTCTCTCCCCCGAAGGTGGCGGGGACCGGGGTGTCTCCGCCATCACGCAGAAGGAGTCGCCCCTCGAGAAAAGGTGACGAACCGGGGCGCCCGCACACTGGACACCACGAGGCCGGCGGCGTACAACAGTGCTCAGAACGGGGGCGTGCACATGGCCGACGACGCCGCAGCGAGGCTGTTCCGGGGCGGGGTGCCCGATGCCTACGAGCGGCTCATGGTGCCCCTGGTGTTCCAGCCCTATGCCGACGACCTGGTCGCGCGAGCGGTCTCGCACACCCCGTCCGCGGTGCTGGAACTCGCGGCGGGCACCGGCGTGGTGACCCGCGGGCTCGCCGCCGCGCTGCCGCCGGAGAGCACACTCATTGCGACGGATCTCAACGACGGGATGCTCGCCGCCGCCGAAAGGCGCGGCGCGCCCCGCCCCGCGGGCGCCCGCCCCGTCGCCTGGCAGGCCGCCGATGCCCAGGCACTGCCCTTCGACGCGGAGTCCTTCGACCTGGTCGTCTGCCAGTTCGGCGTCATGTTCTTCCCGGACCGACCGGCCGCCCACGCGCAGGTGCGGCGCGTGCTGCGCCCCAGCGGCATCTCCCTGTTCTCGGTCTGGGACTCGATCGCGACCAACGCCGTCGCGCTCGCCGTCGACGAGGCGTATCGCCGGGTGCTCCCTGACGCACCGCCGAACGTGATCACGCGCGTCGCCCACGGCTACCACGATCCCGAGACCATCCGCGCGGACGCCGAAGCCGGCGGACTCGTCGTCGTCGCCCTCGACGAGGTGGAGCTGATCGGGGAGGCGGAATCGGCGGCGGCCGCAGCCGCCGCGATTCCCCACGGCACTCCCCTGCGTGCCGAGCTCGAGCCGTACGGGCCCGAAGTCAGCGATCGGATCGAGGCGATCACGGCCGAGCTTCTCGAGCAGCGCTTCGGCACCGGCCCGGTCCGCACGCCGATCCGGGCGTTCGTGGTCACGGCGCACCGCTGAACCCGGGGCGGCTCGGTTGCTCCATCGCCGCAGGTCCGACGACACCGAGGGGCACGAGTCCGCGGATACGAGAAAACCCCCGGAATTCCGGGGGTCTCATTCGGTAGCAGGAGCGGGGCTTGAACCCGCGACCTCACGATTATGAGTCGTGCGCTCTCACCAACTGAGCTACCCTGCCGCACGGCATCCGATGGATACTGCGAGCCCCGAGTCAGGATTGAACTGACGACCCCTTCCTTACCATGGAAGTGCTCTGCCACTGAGCTATCGGGGCGTGCCGCCCGCGAGCGGGCAACCAGACGAGAATACCAAAGAATCCGCGCGCTACCGAATCGGCGCGGCTCCCGCGTCACACGGGCGTGTCCCGCGCCAATGCCGGCCGGTCAGGCGGTCTCGAGGATCCGGCGCCGCAGCTGCTCGACGACACCGGCGCCGCCCGCGAGATTCAGCCGGCGAGCCACATCACGCCCCTCGGGACGACGGAACACCCCGCCCGCCTCCTGCACCAGCAGGGCACCGGCCGCGTAGTCCCACGGCGAGAGTCCGCGCTCGAAGTAGCCGTCGAGACGACCGGCGGCGACGTAGGCGAGGTCGGTGGCCGCACTTCCGCCTCGGCGCAGATCGCGCGCGATCGGCATCACCCGCCCGACGACGGCGAGGTCGCCGGCATGCGTGCTCGGGTCGTACCCGAAGCCCGTCGCCAGCAGCGCGCCGGCCGGGCCGGGCTCAGCGACGCGCAGCCGCGCCCCGTTCACGTGCGCACCCTCGCCGCGCGCCGCAGAGAACGTCTCGCCGACCACAGGCGACTGCACCACGCCGGCGAGCGCGGTCCAGGTGTCGGGGTCGCTTCCGCCCTCGACCGCGGCGATGCTCACGGCCCACAGCGGGATGCCGGACGCGTAGTTGACCGTGCCGTCGATCGGATCCACGACCCAGATGATGCCGGTGGTGCCCTCGCCTGCTCCGGACTCCTCACCGAGGAATCCGTCGCCGGGACGCTCCGCCGCGAGACGGGCGCGGATCAGCGACTCCACCTCGCGGTCGGCCTCGGTGACGATGTCGGCGAGCGTCGACTTGCTTGCGGCGATCGACACGCCCTCGTCGCGTCGTCGGCGCGCGAGCTCTCCCGCCTCCCGGGCGATGTCGACCGCGAGCTCGCGGAGTTCGACGGCGCTCACGATGCCGACGAGGGTGCGGACGGCGGCGCCGGCGGAGCCTGCGGGAACCCGGTCATCTCGCTCGGGTGATCCACGCCCGACGGCCTGGCGTCGTTCAGGCCGTGCCCGCCGGACAGCGGGTCCGTCGGGGGCGAGGCGACGGTGGCGATCGCCGGGAATCCGGCGGGAGCAGCCGCGGACGCCGGGGGCTGCGGGAGCTGCCCGGGGATCGTCGCACCCGGAGACGGCACGCCCGTGTAGTAGGCGTTCCAGTCGGGAGCGCCGTCGGGAAGCATCGGCAGCGGGGTACGACCGTCGGCGAACGTCGGCCACGGCTGCGGCTGGCCCGCGAGCGGGGCGACCGCGGCGGGCGTCCCGTAGCCCCCGCCGACCGCCGTAGCGGGAGCGGGCCGCTTCGGAGCGAACAGGGCGTTCAGCAGCGGGATCAGCATCGTCCCGACGGCGGTGAGGATCGTGAGCGCGACGACGATCCGCCAGTACAGCTCGTCGTAGTGGAACGTGTGCGGGAACGTCAGGTAGAACACCAGCATCGCCACCAGGCCCGCGAGGAAGGCGTAGGTGACCCAGACGATCGCCCGGGTGAACGCGGTCTCATGACGGGCCGCCGCCTTCTGGAACAGGCGCACATGCAGCAGGGCGAGCTGCAGGATGCCGACCACGAGCACGAGCTGGAAGAAGCGCTCCAGCCCGGTGAAGTAGGCGAACGGGATGTCGTCGTCGGGCAGCCAGATCTTGACCGCGCCGACGAGCAGGGCGAGGATCCACGAGATCATGCTCAGCAGGGCGAGCCAGTCCTCGCGGTTCGGGGCGAGGCTGGCCTCGAGGATCGCGATCGCCGCGAATCCCGCGAGCAGCAGGATCGTCAGGAAGGCCCGGCCGATGAGGCCCTGCTGGTCGCCGATCAGCACCCAGACCACGCACACCAGCGCAGCCGCGATGAGCGCGCCGATCGCGATCCAGATGGCCCCGCGGATGAGCAGGGACGTGTTCGGGCCGGACTTCGCCGGCGTCGTCGTGTTCGCCATGGGATCCCCCGTCTGTCGTGCCTTCATCCTCGCATGCCGGGCGGAGGTGACCGGGGACGAGGCGGAGACGGTGGAGAACTGCTCGCTCGCGGCTGTTGTGCGGAGCGAGGCGTCAGCGTGCGGCCGAGCGACTCGCGAACGCAGCGATCAGGCCCTGCGCCTCGGCACCGTCGAAAGCGGCGGCGATGCTGCGCGCCTCCTCGTCCAACTGCCCGGCGAAGGTGCGCTCGGGGCGGGAGCGCACGAGACGCTTGGCCTGCCCGTACGCGCCGAACGCCCCGGCGAGCCAGAAGCGCGCGATCTCCTCGGCGCGGGAGCGGACCGCCGCGGCGATCGCCGCCGCATCGCCCTCCCCCACCGCTTCCGCCGCGATGCCCCACTCCACGGCCTCTGCGGCGGTCAGCATGCGATCGGTGAGCAGGAGCTGCAGCGCGCGCCGTTCGCCGACCGCGGCGGCCAGCTGCGCACTGACCGAGAGATCGGGTGTGAGTCCGATGTTGGCGTAGAGGCTGCCGAAGCGCGAGTCGGATCCGACGACCGCGTAGTCGCTCGCGAGCAGGATCCCCAGGCCGCCGCCCGCGGTCGTGCCGTGCGCCGCGGCCACGACCGGCACCGATGAGGAGACCAGGGAGGAGATACCGGAGTGGATCACGTCGGCGAGGCGCTGGATGTCGGCGGAACCGCCGATGCCGGTAGCCATGTCGATGACGTCGCCGCCCGCGCAGAACGCGCGCCCTTCCCCCTCGATCAGGATCGCTCCCACGGCGCTGTCGCGCACGGCCGCGGCGGTCGCCTCAGCCCAGGCGTGCGCGAGATCGGCGTTGAAGGCGTTGAGCCGCTGGGGGCGGTTCAGGGTGATCCGGGCGAGCCCGTCCTCGACACGGTAGAGCAGCGGCTCGGACATCGGACTCCCTCGGGATCGGCGGCGATCGTGCGGCGCTGGCCGCCCGATCAGCCTACCTGCGCGAGGCCGAAGCGTGGCACTGAGTATCAGAATGCATGAGTCTCAGGATCAGCTGTCGCCGAGGACCGATGCGACGAAGGAGTAGACGCGTCGATGCGTGCCGTCCAGACGCCGGTCGGCGAGCCGCTCCGCGCGGATCTCGTTCGGTGCGAGCGGCGGAGCGAGCCGCACGCTCTCGTGGCAGGAGAGGTCGGCGCAGATGTACGTGCCCACGACGGATCCCTTCCGCCCCTCCGCCCCGGCCCGGCGCGCGGCGAACAGGGCGACCTGGTTGCCCGGCTGCATCGTGTGGCAGAGGTTGCACATGCCGGAGCGCACACGCGACGGATCCGCCGCGCGCAGGACGATCCCGACGGCCTCGCCGTCCTGCTCGATCAGGATGTAGCCGCTGCGGGACGCGATCGGGTCCCGCCAGGCGAAGAAGTCGAGGTAGTCCCATTCCGCGAGGAGCAGGTCGTGCGGCATCGCGATCTCGGCGACCTCGTCGGGCTCGGCGTTGCGGAACGAGGCCCGGATCTGGTCTTCGGTGAGGGCACGCATGAAGACCAGTGTAGGAAGGCCGGGGCTCGGACGGCGATGTCGGTGGCCCCCTGCAGGATCGATTCGTCGGGCTGCACGGGCGCGACGGAAAGGACAGCCTTGGATCTCGCATCGATCCGCATCATCACTGACGACGTCGACCGGCTCGCGGCCTTCTACCAGGAGGTGACCGGGGCGACCGCGGCGCGGCCCGCGCCGGTCTTCGCGGAGTTGCGCACCACGAGCGGAACCCTGGCGATCGGAAGCACCGCGACGGTCGCCATGCTGGGCGACCGCGCCCCTCATCCAGGCCGCAACGACTCGGTCATCGTCGAGTTCCTCGTCGATGATGTCGACCAGGAGTTCGCACGACTGCGGGACGTGCTCGACGACGTCGTGCTCGAGCCGACCACGATGCCATGGGGAAACCGGTCCGTCCTCTTCCGCGACCCGGACGGGAACCTGGTCAATCTCTTCAGCCGCCCCGCACCGGGCTCCTGACCGCCGTCCGCCCCGCGGAAACGACGGAAGGCCCTCGCATCGCGAGGGCCTTCCGTCATGGGTGGCAAGTGAGGGATTCGAACCCCCGAAGCATAACGCGGCTGATTTACAGTCAGCTCCCTTTGGCCGCTCGGGCAACTTGCCAATGCACGCCCGCCCCGCTTCTTCAGCCGACCGGGGGCGCGAAGATCAAGCATACCCGGCGGATCCGTCCGGGAGAAATCGAGGGATCACCGGGTGCCGACGCGTCGGCTCACGCACCCCGGATGGACGCGCGCGCGGCCAGTTCCGGGCGGTGGGGCACCCGTTCCGCGATCTGAGGACGCGCCCAGCTCGCCGAGTGCGCGGCTTCGTGCCGAGTGCACCGGGAATTCGCGCGAACACGTCGTGCACTCGACGGCTTCCCGTGCACTCGGTGCGGGAAGCCCGCCACTGCGCCGCCGTCAGGTGGCGATGCGGGAGATGCGCGCTTCGAGTCCGTGCCAGTCGGGCGCGGGTGCGTGCGCCGCGGGAGGGTCCGGAAGCAGCCGCACGGGCGCATGGCGCGCGGTGCCTGCCACGATCGGCGCCGGAAGCAGCGGCACGGATGGCGGCGGCGAGGCGAGGATCCCGTCCGCCTCTCCGGCCGGAGAGTGCGTCCCCGCGGCCTCCGCCTCGACCCGCTCCGCCGAGTCCTCGGAATCGGGCACGGCGGAGGCTCCCTCTTCGGGTTCCGGCAGGTGCGTCGTGTCGACCGGGGCATGGGCGTCCGCGTCGGTCGACGCGCCGGCGGGAGCACCCGCGTCGGCGTGCGCCCCGGGATCGGTCAGCCCCAGAGCGCGCAGCACCTCGTCCCGCTCCTCGACGACCGTGCTCGCGATGCCCTGACGGAGATCGACGACCACGTCGGCCTCGGCCTCGGCCGCGAGCGAGCGCCGCGTGTCGGCGAAGGCGCGCTCCTCGCGGCGCACCTCGATCTCGGCGCCGCTGCGGTCGCGCACCAGCGCACGCCGCAGCGTGCCCTCCGGCGCCGGCACCGCGACGAGCCGCACTCCGCGATCGTTCAGCACGTCACGGATGCGCTCGCCATCGGCGTCCTCGCCGACGGGCGCGACGACGGTGAGGGAAAGCCCGTGCCCGAGCAGGGCGCTCGCGAGGTCGATCGCGTCCCCGCCCACGCCCTCGCGCATTCCGCCGGGGTCGCGGATCTCGTCGATCCGGGCCTCCCCCAGGATCACCACCCGGTGCTCGGTCATGCCGCCCCCTCTCCCGGTAAATCCCCCCAAGGCTACTCCGGCGCGCGGCACACGCCCGCCGCCGTTCCGTCGCTGCGGCGTCGCCGGCATCGCGAGGCCTATCCTTGCGCCATGGAGACTCGCAGCGTCGCGGTCGTACTCGCCGCCCTCAGCCTTGCCGCAGCGCTCACCGCCTGTTCCCCGACCGCCCCGGGGAGCTCGCCCTCGGGCGGCGGCGCGACGAGCGGCTCGACCTCGGGCTCGAGCACGCCGACGCCGCAGAAGACGTCCCCGTCGCCGAGCCCGTCGGCGACGTCCGCGGCGCTTCCCGCCGACTGCAAGGCGCTCCTCTCCGCGGATGTGCTCTCGCAGCTGGGCGACACTCCGCTGAACTCGCCCGTGTTCGGGCCGAGCGGCGTGCAGTCCGACGGCAGCCTCATCTGCATCTGGGCGGATCCGAAGGCCGACACGACGAGCATCACGACGACGATCTCCCGGAAGTACCGCGGCGAGGCGCTCGATATGCTGAACGGACTCGTGAAGACCGAGGGCTTCCGCTGCTACACCCCGTCCCAGGGCACGCGCTGCGAGAAGGAGTGGGCGGATCCGACCTATCCGGTCACCGACGGACGCACCCTGTTCTGGCGCGACGACGTCCTGATCGACACCCGGTACTCGAACCTCGCACCCACCGGGTACACCTCGAGCATCGTGGCGAGCATCTTCGGATCCTGACCCGCCCGCCGTCTCGCTCCGGTCGCGGAAGATGTCGCTGAGACGCGGTCGGAACGACATCTTCTGCGACCGGAGCGAGGAACGGAAGCCCGGACCCGGATACGCGAAGACCCCCGGATCCGTGCGGATCCGGGGGTCTTCGTCAAGCGATCAGGCTCTCGCCTCAATCAGTTGTAGGTGCCGGGAGTGATGTCGTCGGTCGAGAACGCGTCGAAGTCGACGTAGCCGAAGTCGCCCTCGGCGTACGCGCCGTCGGATGCGAAGATCCGGTTCGGGTAGCGCTCGCTCTTGGCCTCCTCGGTCGCCTCCACCGTGATGTCGCGGTAACGGCGCAGGCCGGTCCCCGCGGGGATCAGCTTTCCGATGATGACGTTCTCCTTGAGGCCGACCAGCGGGTCGCTCTTGCCCTCCATGGCGGCCTGCGTGAGCACGCGGGTCGTCTCCTGGAAGGACGCGGCCGACAGCCACGACTCGGTCGCGAGCGACGCCTTCGTGATACCCATCAGCTCCGGGCGACCGGACGCGGGGCGCTTGCCCGCCGCGACGGCCTCGCGGTTGACGTCCTGGTAACGACGGGCGTCGAGCATCTCACCGGGCAGCAGGGTCGTGTCGCCGTGGTCGACGACGGTGACCTTGCGCAGCATCTGGCGCACGATGACCTCGATGTGCTTGTCGTGGATCGGCACACCCTGGGAGCGGTACACGTCCTGCACGCCGCTGACGAGGTAGCGCTGCACCTCGCGGGCGCCCATGACGCGCATGACCTCCTTGGGGTCGAGCGTGCCGACCTGCAGGGGGTCGCCGACCGAGACGTGCTGGCCGTCCTCGACGAGGAGCGTCGCACGCTTCAGCACAGGGTAGACCACTTCCTCGTCGCCGTTGTCGGGCGTGAGGATGACCTTCTTCGACTTGTCGGTCTCCTCGATCGTGATGCGGCCGTCGGCCTCGGCGATCGGGGTGGCGCCCTTCGGGGTACGGGCCTCGAAGAGCTCCTGCACACGGGGCAGACCCTGCGTGATGTCACCCGCGGAGGCAAGGTGGAAGGTACGCATCGTCAGCTGGGTACCGGGCTCACCGATCGACTGGGCCGCGATGATGCCGACGGCCTCGCCGATGTCCACCGTCTTGCCGGTGGCCAGCGAGCGGCCGTAGCACTGCGCGCAGACGCCGACGGCCGAGTCGCAGGTCAGCACGGAGCGGACCTTGATCGACTCCACGCCGGCCGCGACCAGCTTGTCGATGAGCACGTCGCCGACGTCCTCACCGGCGGTCGCGACGACCTCTCCGGCCGCGTTCACCACGTCGGACGCGAGCGTACGGGCGAACACGGAGTTCTCCACGTTCGCGTCGCGCACCAGCTCGCCGGCGCTGTTCGGCGCGGCGATCGGCAGCTCCAGGCCCTTCGAGGTGCCGCAGTCGTCCTCACGGATGATGACGTCCTGCGAGACGTCGACCAGACGACGGGTCAGGTAGCCCGAGTCGGCCGTACGCAGAGCGGTGTCGGCGAGACCCTTACGGGTACCGTGCGTGGCGATGAAGTACTCCGCCACCGACAGGCCCTCGCGGTACGAGGAGATGATCGGACGCGGGATGAACTCACCCTTGGTGTTGTTCACCAGACCGCGCATACCGGCGATGTTACGGATCTGCAGCCAGTTACCACGCGCTCCCGAGGACACCATGCGGTTGATGGTGTTGTCCTCCGGGAAGTTCGCCTGCATCTCGGCCTGGACCTCGTTGGTCGCCTTCGTCCAGAGCTCGACGAGCTCCTGACGACGCTCGGCGTCGGTGGTCAGACCCTTGTCGTACTGCGCCTGGATCTTCTCGGCCTGCTTCTCGTAGCCCGCGACGATCTCCGCCTTGTTCGGCGGGGTGATGACGTCGCTGAGCGCGACGGTCACACCCGAACGCGTGGCCCAGTAGAAGCCGGCGTCCTTGATGCGGTCCAGCGACGCGGCGGTCTCGACCTTGGGGTACTCCTCGGCGAGCTTGTTGACGATCTGCGACAGCTTGCCCTTGTCGGCGACCTCGCGCACGAACGGGTAGCCCTTCGGCAGGGTGTCGTTGAAGATCGCCTGGCCGAGCGACGCGTCCACGAGACCGTGGGCGTCGTAGCCCTCGGGGGCCTCGCCCTCGAGGAACGTGAGACCCGGGATGCGGATGCGGACCTTCGCCTGCAGATCGAGGGTGCCCTCGTCCTTCGCGAGGATCGCCTCGCCCACCGAGCCGAACGCACGACCCTCGCCGAGCGCACCGGACTTGACCGTGGTCAGGTGGTGCAGACCGATGATCATGTCCTGCGAGGGCAGGGTGACCGGGCGGCCGTCGGACGGCTTGAGGATGTTGTTCGAGGCGAGCATCAGCACGCGGGCCTCGGCCTGGGCCTCGACCGACAGCGGCAGGTGCACGGCCATCTGGTCACCGTCGAAGTCGGCGTTGAACGCCGCGCACACGAGCGGGTGCAGCTGGATGGCCTTGCCCTCGACGAGCTGAGGCTCGAAGGCCTGGATGCCCAGGCGGTGCAGGGTGGGGGCGCGGTTCAGCAGCACGGGGCGCTCGCGGATGATCTCCTCGAGCACGTCCCAGACCTCGGGACGCATGCGCTCGACGGCGCGCTTGGCGGCCTTGATGTTCTGCGAGTGGCCCAGGTCGATCAGGCGCTTGATCACGAACGGCTTGAACAGCTCGATCGCCATCGTCTTCGGCAGACCGCACTGGTGCAGCTTGAGCTGCGGGCCGACGATGATGACCGAACGGCCCGAGTAGTCCACGCGCTTGCCGAGCAGGTTCTGACGGAAGCGACCCTGCTTGCCCTTCAGCATGTCGCTGAGGGACTTCAGGGCGCGGTTGCCGGTGCCCGTGACGGGACGACCGCGGCGGCCGTTGTCGAACAGCGCGTCGACGGCCTCCTGCAGCATGCGCTTCTCGTTGTTCACGATGATCTCGGGGGCGCCGAGGTCGATCAGACGACGAAGACGGTTGTTGCGATTGATCACGCGGCGGTACAGGTCGTTCAGGTCGCTGGTCGCGAAGCGGCCACCGTCCAGCTGCACCATCGGGCGCAGCTCCGGCGGGATCACCGGCACGACGTCGAGCACCATGGCGGCCGGGCTCATGCCGGTCTCCAGGAACGAGTTGACGACCTTGAGGCGCTTGATCGCGCGGATCTTGCGCTGACCCTTGCCCTCGGAGATCTGCAGGTGCAGCTTCTCCGACTCGGCGGCGAGGTCGAAGGCCGCGAGGCGGCGCTGGATCGCCTCGGCGCCCATGTGCGCCTCGAAGTACTGGCCGAACCGGTCCTGCAGCTCGTGGAACACGTCGTCCTCGGGACGCAGGGCCCCGACCTCGAGGGTGCGGAAGTCCTCCCACACGCGCTCGAGCTTGACGATCGCCTCGTCGGCGCCCTTGCGGATGAGGGACATCTCCTTCTCGGCGGCGTCCTTCACCTTCTTCTTGGCGTCGGCCTTGGCGCCCTCGGCCTCGAGGGCCGCGAGCTCGGTCTCCAGCTTGGCCAGGCGCTCCGCGATCTTGGCGTCGCGGCGGTCGCCGAGCGTCTTCAGCTCGAGGCGGATGTTGTTCTCCTGGGTCGCCAGGTCGCGGTGGCGCGCGTCCTCGTCGACCGAGATGACCATGTACGCGGCGAAGTAGATGACCTTCTCGAGGTCCTTCGGCGCCATGTCCAGCAGGTAGCCGAGGCGCGAGGGCACGCCCTTGAAGTACCAGATGTGGGTGACGGGCGCGGCGAGCTCGATGTGGCCCATGCGCTCGCGGCGGACGGAGCTCTTGGTGACCTCCACGCCGCAGCGCTCGCAGACGATGCCCTTGAAGCGGACGCGCTTGTACTTGCCGCAGGCGCACTCCCAGTCGCGGGAGGGGCCGAAGATCTGCTCGCCGAAGAGGCCGTCCTTCTCCGGCTTCAGCGTGCGGTAGTTGATGGTCTCGGGCTTCTTGACCTCACCGTACGACCACTTGCGGATGTCGTCTGCGGTGGCGAGGCCGATGCGAAGCTCATCGAAGGTTGTTGCGTCGAGCACTAGTTCTCCTGTGTCAATGAAAACTGATGATTGAGCAGGTCGGCGGAGCCGAACTGCCGAAATCAAAAAGTCAGGGCCTCGGGGGACCCGGAGCGGATCCGGATCCCCCGAGGGCTCAGATCTCGTCGATGGATGCGGACTCGAAGCGGCTGGAGATGTTGATCCCCAGCTCCTCGGCGGCGCGGAAGGCCTCGTCGTCGGTGTCGCGGAGGTTGACCGCGGTGCCGTCGGCCGAGAGGACCTCGACGTTCAGGCAGAGCGACTGCATCTCCTTCATGAGCACCTTGAACGACTCCGGGATACCCGGCTCCTGGATGTTCTCGCCCTTGACGATCGCCTCGTAGACCTTGACGCGGCCGAGGATGTCGTCGGACTTGATCGTGAGGAGCTCCTGCAGCGCGTACGCGGCGCCGTAGGCCTCGAGCGCCCACACCTCCATCTCACCGAAGCGCTGGCCGCCGAACTGGGCCTTACCGCCGAGCGGCTGCTGGGTGATCATCGAGTAGGGGCCCGTCGAACGCGCGTGGATCTTGTCGTCGACCAGGTGGTGGAGCTTCAGGATGTACATGTAGCCCACGGAGATCTGCCCCGGGAACGGCTCGCCGGAGCGGCCGTCGAACAGGGTGGTCTTGCCGGACGAGTCGATCAGGCGCACGCCGTCACGGGTCGGCAGCGTCGAGTCGAGGAGACCCTCGATCTCCTCCTGGTGGGCGCCGTCGAACACCGGGGTCGCGACCTTGGTGCCGGGGGCCACGTCGAACGCGTCCTCGGGCAGCTGCGCCGCCCACTCCGGGTTGCCCTCGATCTTCCAGCCCTGCTTCGAGATCCACCCGAGGTGGGTCTCCAGCACCTGGCCGAAGTTCATGCGGCCCGGGATGCCGAGCGGGTTCAGGATGACGTCGACCGGCGTGCCGTCGGCGAGGAACGGCATGTCCTCGACCGGCAGGATCTTCGCGATGACACCCTTGTTGCCGTGGCGGCCGGCGAGCTTGTCGCCCTCGGTGATCTTGCGCTTCTGGGCGATGAAGACCACGACGCGGCGGTTGACGCCGGAGCCGAGCTCGTCGTCGCCGTCCTCGGCGTTGAACTCCTTGACCGCGATGACCGTTCCCTGCTCGCCGTGCGGCACCTTCAGGGAGGTGTCGCGCACCTCGCGGCTCTTCTCGTTGAAGATCGCGCGGAGCAGGCGCTCCTCGGCCGACAGCTCGGTCTCGCCCTTCGGGGTGACCTTTCCGACGAGGATGTCGCCGGGGCGGACCTCGGCGCCGATGCGGATGATGCCGCGCTCGTCGAGGTCCTTCAGGAGCTCCGGGCTGACGTTGGGGAGGTCACGGGTGATCTCCTCCTTGCCGAGCTTCGTGTCGCGCGAGTCGACCTCGTACTCCTCGATGTGGATCGAGGAGAGGGTGTCGTCCTTCACCAGGTCCTGGCTGAGGATGATCGCGTCCTCGAAGTTGTGACCCTCCCAGGTCATGAACGCGACGAGGAGGTTCTTGCCGAGCGCGAGCTCGCCGTTCTCCGTGGCGGGGCCGTCGGCGATGACCTCGCCGACCTCGACGCGCTCACCGGCCGAGACGACGACCTTCTGGTTGTACGAGGTGCCGTGGTTCGAGCGGTCGAACTTGCGCAGGTAGTACTCCTGCGTGCCGCCCTCGTCGAGCATGACCACGACGCGGTCCGCGGAGACCTCGGAGACCACGCCGGCCTTGTCGGCGGTGATCACGTCACCGGCGTCGATGGCGGCGTAGCCCTCCATACCGGTGCCGACGAACGGCGACTCGGAACGGAGCAGCGGCACGGCCTGGCGCTGCATGTTGGCGCCCATGAGCGCGCGCTGCGCGTCGTCGTGCTCGAGGAACGGCACGAGCGAGGTCGCGACCGACACCATCTGGCGCGGGGAGACGTCGATGTAGCCGATCTCCTCGGGGAGGAACATGTCGACCTCACCGGATCCGCCCTTGGGACGGGCCAGGACGTGCGCCTCGGTGAAGCGGCCGTCCGCATCGAGCGGGGCGTTCGCCTGCGCGATGTTGAAGTCGACCTCCTCGGCGGCGGTCAGGTAGTCGATGTGCTCGGTGACCTTGCCACCCTCGACCTTGCGGTACGGCGTCTCGATGAAGCCGAACGAGTTGATCCGCGCGAACGTGGCGAGCGAGCCGATCAGACCGATGTTCGGGCCTTCCGGGGTCTCGATCGGGCACATGCGGCCGTAGTGCGAGGGGTGCACGTCGCGCACCTCGACGCCGGCGCGGTCGCGGCTGAGGCCACCGGGGCCGAGGGCCGAGAGGCGGCGCTTGTGGGTCAGGCCCGCGAGCGGGTTGTTCTGATCCATGAACTGCGACAGCTGCGAGGTGCCGAAGAACTCCTTGATCGCGGCCACGACGGGACGCACGTTGATCAGGGTCTGCGGGGTGATCGCCTCGATGTCCTGCGTGGTCATGCGCTCGCGGACGACGCGCTCCATGCGGGACAGACCGGTGCGGACCTGGTTCTGGATGAGCTCGCCGACGGCGCGGATCCGGCGGTTGCCGAAGTTGTCGATGTCGTCGGTCGCGAGACGGATCTCGGCCTTCTTGCCGCCGCGGATCCCCTCGAAGGTCTCGACGCCGGCGTGGATGCGCACCAGGTACTTGATCGTCTCGACGACGTCCTTGACCGTGAGGACGGACTCGTCCAGCGGCAGGTCGAGACCCAGCTTCTGGTTGATCTTGTAGCGACCGACCTTGGCGAGGTCGTAGCGCTTCGCGTTGAAGTAGAAGTTGTCGAGCAGCGCGCGGGCGGCCTCGGCGGCCACCTGCTCGCCCGGACGCAGCTTGCGGTAGATGTCGCGGAGCGCGTCCTCCTTGGTGAGGATCGTGTCCTTCGCGAGCGTCTCCTCGATCGAGGCGAAGCCGGCGAACTCGGCGAGGATCTCCTCGCTGGTCATGCCCAGCGCCTTGAGGAAGACGGTGACGGACTGCTTGCGCTTGCGGTCGATGCGCACGCCGACCTGGTCGCGCTTGTCGATCTCGAACTCGAGCCAGGCGCCGCGGGACGGGATGACGCGGGCGGACACGATGTCCTTGTCGCTCGTCTTGTCGGCGGTCTTGTCGAAGTAGACGCCCGGGGAGCGGACGAGCTGCGACACGACGACGCGCTCGGTGCCGTTGATGATGAACGTGCCCTTGGCGGTCTGCAGCGGGAAGTCGCCCATGAAGACCGTCTGGGTCTTGATCTCACCGGTCTGGTGGTTCATGAACTCGGCCTCGACGTAGAGCGGGGCCGCGTACGTCTTGCCGCGCTCCTTGCACTCCTCGATGGAGTACTTCTCGGGCTCGAGGTACGGGTTCGTGAACGAGAGCTGCATGGTCTCGCTCAGGTCCTCGATCGGGGAGATCTCCTCGAAGATCTCCTCGAGGCCGCTGGCGGTGGCGATGTCCTTGCGGCCGGCCTTGGTGGCCTCCGCGACGCGCGTGCGCCAGGCCTCGTTGCCCACGAGCCAGTCGAAGGACTCGGTCTGCAGGGCGAGCAGGTCGGGGACCGTCAGCGTGTCGGAGATCTTGGCGAACGAGAGGCGGGATGCGCCGCGTCCGTTCTTGATGGTGGTGGGAGTGGATGCGTTGCGAGCAGCAGCCAAGGGAATAACCTCCGTGAGCCCCGAAGGGCGTCTCGATTCCTCGTCGTCAGGTGGAGTGCGCCGCTCTCGCGATCACCGCACGCGAAAGCGCTCCGAGAGGAGCGAGGACGTACGGAGTTTCTGCCGACCACCATATGAGGGCAGGAGGGAGCGAGGCGCAAATATCCACTATAGGCCCGAAATCGCAACATGTCCAGCGCGATTCTTGACCTTCCGCCTCAACGAGGGTATAACCGCGAGCGCGCCCGGGTTCAGAGTCGCGTTCGGGACTCAGTCCGCCCGGCCGACGAGCAGGGCGCGAGCGGCCTGGGCGCCGAGGCTGCTGCTGGCCCGCACGTCGATCACCGCGAGACCGGATCCGGTCCCGGGCAGCCCCACGTTCACGACGACCGCGTCCGGCGCCGCCTCGCCGACCGCGGCCACGAACCCGCGCTGCGACGGGTCGGTGTCGATGCGGTCGACGAGCACGACGATCCGGGATCCGCCGCCCGCGGCGGCCGACCGGGCCCCGGCGATCGCGGCGGCGACCTCGTCGGCGGTCGCGCGCTCGGTGTCGATCCGCCGCGACCACTCCCCCTCCGCCAGCGCCTCGACGACGTACGACGCGGCGCTGTCGACCGCGAGGGTGGCCCTGCGGCGGGCGTCCAGGACCACGAGCCCCGCGGCCGGGGAGCCGAGGTCGCCCTGCACCGTGAGCGAGCGGGCCACGATCCCGCCCAGGTCGACGGGCTCGGCCGCGGACGAGCCCGTGCGCTCGGCGGCGAGCTCGTCGGCGAGGCGGGCGACGCGCGCGGCCGCCTCGGCGACGCGCTGCACGCTCAGCGTGCCGTCGGCGAGCGCCTGCACGATCGCGTCCCTCGCGGCGTGGAAGTCGCGCTGGTCCTGGTCGGGCGCGGCGGCGTCGCCGGGGTTCGTCGGGTTGCCGACGCAGAGCAGGTCCGCCCCGGCGGCGAGCGCGCGGACCGCTCCCCCGCCGATCCCCACCGACTCCCGGATCGCGGCCATGTCGAGCGCGTCGGTCACGATCACGCCGTCGAACCCCTCGGCCCGGAGCATCCCCAGCACGCGCGGGTTGAGGGTGGCCGGCTCCTCGCCCCACGCCGGGACCACGAGGTGGGCGGTCATCACCGAACGCGCCCCGGCGGCGATCGCGGCGCGGAACGGCTCGATGTGCACCCGGTCGAACTCGACGGGATCCCCGGTGATCCGGGGAAGGTCGTGGTGCGAGTCGAGCGCCGTGTCGCCGTGCCCGGGGAAGTGCTTGACGCACGCCGCGACCCCGGTGCCCTGGATGCCCTCGACCTCGGCGGCGGCATGGCGGGACACGAGTGCGGTCTGCGCGCCGAACGCGCGCACGCCGATGACCGGGTTGCGCGGATCCGTGTTGACGTCCGCGACCGGCCCGATCAGCACGTCGGCGCCGGCCTCGCGGACCCGGCGGGCGAGCTCCGCTCCGGTCGCCCGGGTGGCGGCGAGGTCGTCGAGCGCGCCGAGCTGCGCGGCCCCCGGCGCCGTCGACCCGGCGAGCGTTTCGAGCCGGGTGACGCTGCCGCCCTCCTCGTCGACGCCGATGAGCGCGCGCGGATTGGCCTCGTGGATCGCGGCGCTCAGCCGCTCGAGGTGCGGTGAGAGGTTCTGCGCGAAGTAGACGACGCCCGCGAGGCCGTCCCGCAGCTCCGCGGCCAGCCAATCCGGCAGCTCGGCGCCGAGGAAACCCGGCCACAGCACCCCGTTGGCGAGGCGGGCGAGCTCGTCGGCTCCGGCGGGGTCGTGCTCGGTGGTCATGGAGGTCTCCTCGTCGAATCCGTCGGCGCCGGCGCGCCGCATTTAAGCATCCACTACTAACAAACCCGGTGCAAGCGATGGCCGGCACGGAATACCCTCGTGGCATGGGCAGAGCGCGCGCGAAGGACACCGAGCATCCGTCGGCCCGGCTCGGCTCCGGCGGGATCGCGCAGGTGGTGCCGGCGGAGTTCGGCGGCGGGTACGAGCTGCTCATCGACGAGACGCCGCAGTCGCACGTGGATCCCGCGGATCCGACGCACCTGCACTTCGAGTACATCGTGCGGATGGGAGCGCTGATCGACCAGCTCGGCTCTCCGGGGGAGGCCATCACGGCCGTGCACCTGGGTGCGGGGGCGCTGACCATCCCCCGCTACATCGCCGCCACGCGCCCCGGCTCGCGGCAGCAGGTCATCGAGCTGGAGGCCCCGCTCGTCGAGCTCGTGCGCGAGCATCTCCCGCTGCCGCGCGGGGCCGCGATCCGGATCCGCATCGGCGACGCCCGCGAGGGCGTGCGGCGGCTGCCGCCCGCGCTCGTCGGGACCGTCGACCTCGTGGTCGCCGACGTGTACTCCGGCGCGCAGACGCCCGCGCACCTCACCAGCGTCGAGTTCTACGCCGAGCTGGCGGCTCTGCTCGCGCCCGCCGGCGTGCTCCTCGTGAACGTCGCCGACGGTCCGGGGCTCGCCTTCGCGCGCCGCCAGGTCGCCACGATCCGCACGGTCCTGCCCGAGGTCGCGATCCTCGCCGACGCGCAGATCCTGAAGGGCCGCCGGTTCGGCAACCTCGTGCTCGCGGCATCGGCCGCTCCCCTGCCCGCCGACGCACTGCCGCGCATCCTCGCCGCAGGCCCCCATCCGGCCAAGCTCGCGCACGGCTCCGAGGTCACGGCGTTCGCGAAGGACGCGGCGATCGTCACCGACGCGACGGCGGTCGCCTCGCCCCGGCCCGACGCCGGCCTCTTCCTGCGCTGACCCGGCCGATGCGACCGGACCGGGTCCGTCGCGCACGTCGCCGACCGGTTTCTCACGGCACGCCCCGGGGCCTTCGCGGATGCTCGCGATCCGCAGGCAGACTGGAAGGCACGGCGAGCGGTACAGGAGGGCGGCGCGTGGGCTACATCAAGGGATACGACCCGGACTCACTGCGCGAGCTCGTGGATCCGTCCGAGTGCGAGGAGCGTCTCGACGAGCTCGGGGATCAGCGCAGCCTCCCCTCGATGCTCGAGCGGGTGTGGCTGCTCAAGGTGCTGGGCCGCCTCGACGACGCGCTCGTCCTCGCCGCGGAGACCGTGCGGCAGGCGCGCATGGCGGGCACCCGGAAGGACCTCCTGCGCGCTCGCGTCCTGCATGCGACTGTGCTGCAGTACCGCCGCATGCACGGCGCGGCCGACCATGAGCTCGCGACCTGCGTGGCCGAGGCGGAGGGGCAGGGGTGGGTGCCGATCGCGGCGTTCGCGCATCAGCACCGCGGACGCAACGCCTTCGAGGCCGGCGAGTTCGAGCAGGCGAGGGAGAGCTTCAAGCGCACCCTGTTCCTCCGCCGCGAGGCCGGGGCCGCCGACGCCGAACTCGAGGCCGCGCTGCTCGCGATCGAGACCGTCGAGCGGCATCAGGATCCGGTGGCCGTCAACGGCTGATCCTCGTCGGCCGCGCGCCACGGCCGTTCTGCAGGGACCACCGCGCGTTCCGCAGGGAGCGTCCGGCATTCCGCAGGGACCACCGTGCGTTCCGCAGGGAGCGTCCGGCATTCTGCAGGGAGCGTCCGGCATTCCGCAGGGACCACCGTGCGTTCCGCAGGGAGCGTCCGGCATTCTGCAGGGTCACGACCCGTCGGCGCTCGTCACGCCACCCGGTCCGCCGCGGACTTCCGCCCGCCGCTGCGGGGAGTGAGGCCGGCGTCCCTGCACAACGGCCCGGCCTCCCTGCACAACAGCCCGGTCCCCCTGCACAACGGCCCGCCCTCCCTGCACAACAGCCCGGCGTCCCTGCACAACGGCCCGGCCTCCCTGCACAACGGCCCACCCCTGCCGTTCGCTGCACCGCGCCGGGGAGCGCGCCCGGATGTCGGCGGCATCGCCTAACGTGAGTGCATGGCCGAGTTGGAACGAGTGCGGATCTGGGGCGAGGCCCTGATCCGGCTGCATCTGGATCCGACCTGGTCGTTCGGCTTCGACAACGCCAAGCGCCGCGCGGGCGCCTGCAACTACCGCGACAAGCGGATCACCGTCTCCCGCTATCTGGCGGCACGGTTCGACGACGACGAGATCCACCAGGTGCTCCTGCATGAGGTGGCGCACGCCCTCGCCGGCCATCAGGCCGCGCACGGGGTCGCCTGGAAGCGGACGGCGCGCGCGCTGGGCTACGTGGGCGGGACCACGCACCACGGCGAGACCGCGACCGATCTGGCCCCCTGGATCGGTCGCTGCCCGACCGGGCACACGACGTACCGGCATCGGCGCCCCACCCGGGCGTCGTCGTGCGCGCGCTGCTCGCGCCGCTACGACGAGCGGTTCCTGCTGGTCTGGACCCGCCGCGAGATCACGGCCGCGGATCGCCGGGCGGCGGTGGCACCGCGATGACGACGGCGAGCCCGAAGCTGCGGCAGGTGCAGCTGAAGTTCCGGATCCGGGCGAGTGCGGACGCCGCCTGGGCCTGCCTCCACTCGCCCGCCGTGCTCACGGCCCTCTATGCCCCCGTGATCGTGGTCGAGCCGCTCACGCACGCCGACGAGGGCTCCCTGCTGCACACCGCGGTGCGGCTGCGGCTGTTCGGCCTGATCCCGGTCGGCACGCAGCTCATCAGCGCCTACGACGAGGTCCGCGAGCACCGAGGCGAGACCGTGCGCATCCTGCGCGACAGCGGGATCCCGCTCACCGGGCCGCTCTCCTCGCTCGACGTCTGGGACCACCGCATGGCCGTCTCGGCTCTGCCCGGCGGGCGCGCACTCTGGCGCGACCGGCTCGTCTTCGGCGGTCCGGGGTCGCTCGTCCTGCTGCCCGTGCTGTGGGCGGCGTGGCAGTGGCGCGGATGGCGGATCCGCCGTCTCGCGCGGGGCTGGGACAGGGCCGCGGGGAGCACCCGCAGCCCTGCCTGATCCTTGCCGCGCTTCAATCGGCGGCGAGGGCCTCGACCGGCGCGACGCGGGTCGCGAGCCGGGTAGGCGCGACCGACGCCACGAGCGTGAGTACGGCCGTCGCCACGACGATCGCGACCACCGGCACCCACGGGATCACGGGCGGGATGAGCCCCGCCGGATGGAAGTCGGGCATCGAGGGCACGGATCCGAGCAGCGACTGGGCCGCGATCCAGCCGTAGGCGACGCCCAGCACGAGACCTGTCGCGGTCGCCGCGATCGTCACGTGCGCCGCCTCCAGCAGCACCATCCGGCGCACCTGACGGCTGCTCAGCCCGATCGCCCGCAGCAGGCCGAGCTCGCGCCGCCGCTGCACCACCCCGATCGTCAGCAGGTTGACCAGCCCGACAGCGGCGATCACCGCCGACACTGCGACGAGCACCATCATCACCGTGCCGAACACGTCGAACGGGGCGAAGTACTCGGGCGGCAGCTTCTCCGCGCTCGAGCGCACCACCAGTGCCTTGGCCGACTCCATCGCCACGGCGAACATCGTGACGAGGGTCACGCCCATCACCACCCCGATCGCCATCCGGCTGGAGCGCTCGGGGTGACGCAGGGCGTTCTCCGCGGCGAGGCGCGCGGTGGCGCTGCGTCCGAACAGGCGCCCCACGAGCCGCAGCACGGGCGGCATGATGAGCACCGCGCCGATGGCGAGCCCCGTGAACGAGAACACGCCGCCGAAGAACGCGACCACCACGCCGAGCGGCGAGGTCAGTCCGTACACGACGCCGCCCGCGAGCAGGGCGCCTCCCAGCACGAACATCGTGATGGCGCCCAGGTGGCGGGAGGAGACCGTGCCGGTCTCCTCGACGCTGCGCTCAGCCGATCCCGCGAGCGCCTGCAGCGGGGTCACCGTGAGCACCCGGCGGGAGCCCGCCCAGGCGGCGAGCCACGTGGTCAGCGCGACGCCGACGGCCGGGATCAGCACGGTCGGCTGCAGGGGCGAGAACCCGACCGGCGCATGGGCGAAGAAGGAGGACCCGATCGCGATCCCGGCCCAGCTCAGTAGCACCCCGCCGATCAGTCCGAGGATCGCCCCGAGTATCCCGACCGCGAGCCCCTGCCCCGCGACCTCCGTGCGCTGCGCCCGGGCCGAGGCGCCGATGAGGCGCAGCAGCGCGATGCGGCGGGTGCGCCCGGCGACGATCGTCGAGAACGTGTTGGCGGTGACGATCGCGGCCACGTACATGGCGACCGCGGTGAGCAGCACCGACAGGATCTGCACGACGTACGCGAGGGTCTTGCTGTCCCCGATCGTCGGGTCGCTCTGCAGCAGTGCGCCGAGGAATCCCGTGGTGTCGACGAGGATGACGCCGAACGCCGCGGTGAGCGCCGCGACGAACACGCTCGAACCCATCCCGCGCTCGCGCAGGAACGCGATCCGCGAGGGGCTCAGCGGCGTCTCCAGCAGGGTCGGAGCGACGGCGGTCATGCCGGCACCTCCGTGCGTGCCGCGGCGACCGGTGCGCCGCCGGAGAGCATGAGCCCCGCGATCTCGTCGGCGCTGCGGCGCGGGTGGTCGGCGACGATGCGGCCGTCGCCGAGGAACAGCACCCGGTCGGCGTAGCTCGCGGCGACCGCGTCGTGCGTGACCATCGCGATCGACTGGCCCTGCTCGCGGCTCGCGGTCGACAGCAGCTGCAGCACCTCGCGCCCCGACGCGGAGTCGAGGTTGCCCGTGGGCTCGTCGGCGAAGACGAGATCGGGCGCCGTCGCCAGGGCCCGCGCGATGGCAACGCGCTGCTGCTGGCCCCCGGAGAGCTGGTGCGGGCGGTGCCGGAGCCGCGGCCCGATGCCGAGGATCTCGACGAGGGAGTCGATCCGCGCCCGCTCGATCGCGGAGGGGCGACGTCCGTCGAGCTCGAACGGCAGCAGGATGTTGCCGAGCGCATCCAGGGTGGGCACGAGGTTGAACGCCTGGAAGATGAAGCCGACGCGCCTGCGGCGCAGGATCGTGAGGTCCAGGTCGCCGAGTCCGCTGATCTCCGTGTCGCCGATCCAGGCGCGCCCTCGGGTCGGCGTGTCCAGGCCCGCCATGATGTGCATCAGCGTGGACTTGCCCGAGCCGGAGGCACCCATGATCGCGGTGAACTGGCCGCGGCGGATGCCGACGCTGACATCGTCGAGGGCACGCACCGCGCCCTCGCCGGATCCGTAGGTCTTGGTGAGGTGCTGGACGCGGGCTGCGAGTCCCAGGTCGCTGGTCGTGATCTCCATGTCTTCGACGCTAGGGATCCGGCCCCTCCCGTCGCGTCGCTCTGCGGATCCATCCCCGTACATCGCAAGGATGATCCGCGCCCTGCGGCTCCGCGAGCAGGCGCCCAGCGGCGCCCGCCCTTCGCCTACATCGACCCCGTCCAGGCGTGGGTCGAGACCCCGACGGCGTTCCAGGCGTTGATCACGACGATGAGCGAGAGGAGCGCGCCGAGCTCCTCCGGCGAGAAGCGCGTGGCCGCGGCGGCCCAGTCCGCATCCGGCACGTGGGTCTCGGAGAGCCGGGTGATGCTCTCGGTGAGCGCGAACGCGGCGCGCTCGCGGGCGGTGAAGAACGGCGACTCCTGCCACACGGCGACCGCGGCGATGCGGGCGGCGGTGTCTCCGGCCTTCGCGGCGTCGCCGGCGTGCAGGTCGACGCAGTAGCTGCAGCCGTTGATCTGCGAAGCCCGCAGGCGCACCAGCTCGCGCAGCCGGGCGTCGATGCCCGCCGCGTCGAGCTCGCGCACCATCGCGGCGTCGAGGCCCGCGAGCGCGCGGGAGAAGCGCGGCGCGACCGTGTCGATGTCGAGACGGACGGGGACGGGGACGGTCGGCTCGGCCGGGGTCATGCTGTCGGTGAGGGTCATGGTCTTCCTTTCGTCCTCTTCAGCCTGGGCGATCGGAATTCATCCGTCCAACAGCTGATTCCCATCGCTATCATCTGTCTCAGAGATGGAACTTCATCAGCTGCGCTACGTCCTGGCCGTCGTCGAGACGGGTTCCTTCACCGCGGCCGCGGAGCGCGTACGGGTCAGTCAGTCCGGCGTGAGCACGCAGGTGCAGAAGCTCGAACGCGAGCTCGGCGTCGCGCTGTTCGACCGCACCTCCCGCCGTGTCGCCCTCACCCAGGAAGGCGAGCGCCTGATGCCCGCGATCCGCGCGGCGCTCGAGGCGATCGGCGAGATCGGCGCGACGGCGGCCGACCTGCGCGGGCTGCTGCTCGGATCCCTGCGCGTCGGCACGGTGTTCGGCCTCACCTGGCCGCGGTTCTACGACGCCCTCGCCGAGATCAGCGCCGCGCACCCCGGCCTCGAGCTGCGACTGCGCGAGGACACCTCGGCGCGGCTGATCGACGCGGTCCGGCGCGGCGAGATCGACCTCGCGCTGGCGGCCTGGGCCGAGCAGCCGCCAGCGGATCTGGGCTCCGCGGTGGTGTTCGACGATCCGATGGTCGCCGTGGTCTCCCCGTCCCACCCTTGGGCCGCGCGGCGCGCGATCCGCCCCGCGGAGCTCGTCGGCATGGACCTCATCGCACTGCCCGAGGGCACCGGCGACCGTGCCGCGCTCGACGCGCTGCTGTCCGGGCGCCCCGGAGCGGGAGCGCCGCACTGGGAGGTGTCCACGCCTTCCGCCGTGGAGAAGCTCGCCGTGCGCGGGCTCGGGGTCGGCGTCGTCAGCGCCGCGACATGCCGGCGCTGGGAGGGCATCCGCGCGATCCCGATCGATGCCGCCGATGTGCGCTCGCGCCTGGGCGTGGTGTGGCGGGCGAACCCGACCCGCGCGGCCCGCGCCCTGCGGGAGCTGCTGCACCCCGAGGAGTGACGCGCGGCGCACGCGGCGTCAGTTCAGGCCGTGCTCGAACGCGAACACCACGAGCTGCACGCGATCGCGCAGCGCCAGCTTGGTGAGGATGCGGCTGATGTGCGTCTTCACCGTCGCCTCGGACAGGAACTCGCGCGCGGCGATCTCCGCGTTGGACAACCCGCGGGCGGCGAGCGCGAAGATCTCCTTCTCCCGCTCGGTGAGGTCGTCGTAGCTGGGCGGCACCGGCGCCTGCGCGGGGGCGGCGAAGTGCGCGAACAGGTCGCGGGTGGCCGAGGCGGCGATCACGCTGGAGCCGGAGTGCACGGTGCGGATCGCGGCCAGCAGGAACTCCGGATCCGCGTCCTTGAGGAGGAACCCGCTCGCGCCCTGACGGATCGCGCGCGCCGCGGCCTCGTCGAGGTCGAACGTCGTGAGCATCACGATGCGGGGCGGATCCGCCTGCTCCAGGATGTGCGCCGTCGCGGTCAGTCCGTCCATCACGGGCATCCGGATGTCCATCATGACCACGTCCGGACGCGTCTCGCGGACGACCTGGATCGCCTCCTGGCCGTCGCCCGCCTCCCCGACCACCTCGAGATCGGGCTGGGACGCGACGAGCATGCGTATTCCGGCGCGGAACAGCGCCTGGTCGTCGACCAGCACGACCCGGATCATCCTGCCTCCTCGTTCCGCGCGGAGTCGCCGCGCCTCTGACAAGAGTCTGTCATCGTTGCCCCCGGCTCCTCGCGCCAGGGCCGGGGCGGCCCGATCCTGCGGTCACGCCGGCGCGGATCCGATCGGCAGCGCCGCACGGACCACGAAGCCCGCCGCCTCGTGCTCCGCGGTGAGCGTTCCGCCGACGAGCTGCGCGCGCTCGCGCATGCCGATGAGGCCGTGGCCGCGCTCCGCGTGCGCCTGCCGCGGCGTCGCGGGCACGCCGTTGCGGACCGTGATCCGCACGCCGTCGGCGTGCCAGCCGAGCCAGACGTCGACGTCGCCCGAGCCGTGCCGGATCGCGTTCGTCAGCGCCTCCTGCAGGATGCGGTAGACGGCGAGCTGGATGCCGGCCGGAGGTTCCCCGGGCGGCATCGGGTCGACGGTGACACGCGGCTCGATGCCCGCCGCGCGCACCTGCGCGTACAGCGTCTCGAGGTCGGCGAGGGTGGGCTGCGGCCCCTGCCCCTCGCTGTGCCGCAGCTGCGCGAGCAGCAGTCGCACGTCGGAGAGGGCGGCCCGCGCGGTCTGCCCGATCGTGGTCAGCGCGGCGGTCGCCTGCGCCGGGTCGGCCGCCGCGGCGTACCGCGCGCCGTCGGACTGCGCGATCACGACCGCGAGCGAGTGGGCGACCACATCGTGCATGTCGCGGGCGATCCGCACCCGCTCCTGCTCAGCCGCCGCGACCGCCTCGGCGCGCACCTGCGCGTCTCGGGTGCTCCGGCCCCGCAGCACGACCCGCCACAGCAGACCCGCGCCCCACGCCATCACCAGGGTGAGCACGGACACGGTGCCGAGCAGCACGGCGACCAGCGCCACGCGCAGGCCGGTCTGGGGGTCCTGGACGAGGGACTGCTCGTTGATGAGCGACATGTAGCCGCCCGCGAGGAGCCCGCCGCCCAGGGCGGAGGCCCCGCCGATCCACAGCAGTCGCACCGAGCCCCACGCCGAAGTCGCGAACACCACGGCGAGGATCGCGAGGTTGTACGCCCCCGGCGAGAAGCCGCACGCCATCTGCAGCACGGCGCCGGCCCACGCGACGATCAGCGCCAGCACCGGGGAGAGCCGGCTGATCGCCGCCGCGCCCCACAGGATCACCGCCACCAGAAGCACCAGCAGCAGCGATGCCGGGCCGTCCGGGATCCAGCGGCTCATCGTGCCCGCTTCGAACGTGTACGTCAGCGGCAGGGTGAGCAGCAGGCCGATGGCGCTGCCGACGATGTCGAACACGAGCCAGAAACGCGGGATGCTGCGGAACACCCCCTCACGGTACGCGACCGGATCCGGCGCGGTCATCCGCCGGGAGATGTATCCGCCACGGCGTGCGCTGCGGCGAGCGCGGCGATCGCGCGCCGGTCGGGCTTGCCCGAGGAGAGCAGCGGGAGCTCGTCCAGGAGCAGGAGCCGGCCGGGGCGCGCGGCGGCCCCGACCTCGTCCGCCACCCGGTCCCGGGCGGCGGCGAGGAGGGCTCCCTGCGCGACCGGGCCGGAAGCGGCCGGCCCGGCGGGGTCGGCGGCGCGGGCGGCGACGATGGCGGAACCCTGCCCCCACCGGGCGTCGTCCACCGCGATGACGACCGCACCCTCGAGACCGGGCACCGTGCGGACCGCCCGTTCGACCCGGTCCAGCGAGACGTTGACGCCGCCCGAGACGATGACGTTGTCGATCCTGCCGGTGACGGCGACGCGGCCGTCGGCGATGGTCCCCGCGTCACCGGTGCGGTACCAGCGCGCGCCGGTCGCATCGGCGACGAACGTGCGCGCCGTGAGCTCGTCGTCCCGCAGGTAGCCGTCCGCGAGGGTCGGCCCGCTCAGGCGGATCTCGCCGTCGACCGCCGCGACGCGCACGCCGTCCAGCGGCACCCCGTCGTAGACGCAACCGCCCGCGGTCTCGCTCGATCCATAGGTGCGCACGATGCGCACACCGAGATCCGCCACGCGTTCGCGGAGCGCGGGCGGGAGCGCCTGGCCGCCGATGAGCACCGCCTCGAAGGAGCGGAGGACGCGGCGCACGTCGGGATCCCCCGCCGCGTCCAGGAGCGTCGCGAGCTGCGCGGGCACCAGCGAGGTGTACCGGGGACCCGGCCCGAGGCCGTCGCCGGCGGCGACGAACGACGCGGGGGTGAACCGTCCCTCCAGCAGCGCCGGCTCGGTGCCGGCGAGGTGCGCCCGCACGAGCACCTGGAGGCCGGCGACGTATCCCGCCGAGAGGGCGAGCAGCCACTGCCCGGATCCGATCCGCTGCGCTGTCGCCGCGGCGCTCGCCCGCAGGGCCGCCGCGGACAGCACGACGCGCTTGGGCACCCCGGTGGAACCCGAGGTGGCGATGACCGCCGCCGTTCCCTCCGGTACCACGTCGCCGGCTCCGGGCGTGAAGCCGAGCGCCAGCGGCCGGGTGCCGTCGAGCGCCGCCGCGAGGGCGGCGCTCACCGCACCGGCGTCCCCGCCGTCGAGAGCCTCGAGTCTCATGCGCACCGCCTTCCCGGATCCGTGCGAGGGCCTACGATTCGATCTTCGAGAAACCGGATCCCGCGTGAGAATCCCGTCCCCGCGTGACGTCTCGTGCGGGACGTGGTTTCTCGCGGCGAATCAGAAGTGCCAGGGATACGGCGACCAGTCCGGTTCGCGCTTCTCGAGGAAGGAGTCGCGTCCTTCGACGGCCTCGTCGGTGCCGTATGCGAGGCGGGTGGCCTCGCCGGCGAAGACCTGCTGCCCGACCAGTCCGTCGTCGACGGCGTTGAAGGCGAACTTCAGCATGCGGATCGCCGTGGGCGACTTGGTGAGGATCGTGCGGGCCATCGCGATCGCCTCGCGCTCGAGCTCGGCGTGCGGCACGACGCGGTTCACGGCCCCCGCCTGCATCGCCCGCTCGGCGGAGTACTCCTCGGCGAGGAAGAACACCTCGCGGGCGAACTTCTGGCCGGTCTGACGCGCCATGTACGCGGATCCGTAGCCGGCGTCGAAGGATCCGACATCCGCATCGGTCTGCTTGAACCGGCCGTGCTCGGCGCTCGCGATCGTCAGGTCGCAGACCACGTGCAGCGAGTGCCCGCCCCCGGCCGCCCAGCCGGGCACGACCGCGATGACGACCTTGGGCATGAACCGGATGAGCCGCTGCACCTCGAGGATGTGCAGGCGACCGGCCCGAGCCTGCTGCTCGGCCGGCACCGCGGTCTCGTCCTCGGAGTACTTGTAGCCGTCGCGCCCGCGGATCCGCTGGTCGCCGCCCGAGCAGAACGCCCAGCCGCCGTCCTTCGGGCTCGGTCCGTTGCCGGTGAGCAGCACGACGCCGATCCGGGGGTCCTGCCGCGCCTCGTCCAGCGCGCGGTAGAGCTCGTCCACCGTGTGCGGGCGGAAGGCGTTGCGCACCTCGGGCCGGTCGAAGGCGATGCGGGCGATCCGCCCGTCGTTCGAGACGTGCGCCGTGATGTCGGTGTACTCCCCCGCGCCCGGGGCGAGCGTCCACTCAGCCGGATCGAACAGGTCGGAGACGAGCTTGTCAGTCACGGATCCAGCCTATTCCGGCTGTCGCCCGCAGCGGACCGCTCATACCTCCCGGGCGAGACCGAGCTTGCGGTAGGCATCGAACAGCAGGCCGATGAGGATCCCGCCCAGCACCGCCGTGATCGAGATGTTCACGATCTGCACGATGTCCGCCGTCGGGGTGCTCGCGGCCTGCATCCGCGCCATCAGGTCGGGGGCGATCACCGCACCGCGCCAGACCAGCATGATCGCGCCGATCATCGCGACCAGGCTCGCCGCGATGCTCACCGCCGCGAGCGGTGCGCTCCAGCGCCCCCGCACGGCGACGATCGCCTCGACGACCAGCCCGATCGCGAGCAGCCCGAACCACGCGGTCATCACCCACGGCCACAGTCCCGGCGCCAGGACGTGGACGTGCTGGTCGCCCCAGCCGATGGTCCGGTCCCAGACGACGGAGCCGACGAGCAGTACGGTCATGACGGCGATGCCGATCAGATCCGAGAGCCGCGCGGTGGGGATCACCGTGCGCGGCAGCTTGTCGGGCGTCCAGTCGAGCACCGTGTCGCCGGTGGATCCCACCCGCTCCAGCACGGCGAAGACCAGGGTCGTCCAGAACGCGACCTGCACGCCGGACATGATGATCGCCGGGATCATGGATCCGATCACCGCGCCCACGTCGCCTTCCCCGATCGCCCGGACGAGCCCCGCGATGAGCGCGGCGACGGGCACGACGATGATGAGCAGCAGGCGCAGCAGCCGCAGCCACGCGGCGTAGTAGCGCGGGCCGATCAGCACGAGCGGGCGGCCGGAGAGCGACGCGGCGTAGGCGATCGGATCCCCGAGCTCGGCGATCACGGCGTACTCGGCCGCGGCGGGCTCCTCGCCGGCGGCGATGCGGCCCTCGACCTCGTCGGCGATCGACGCGCGCAGCTCGGCGGAGACCTCCGCCCGATCGGCGGCGGGGACGGACCGCGCGACCGCGGTCACGTATCGCTCGACGAGCGACGTGTCGGTGTCCATGATGTTCTCCTCCAGGAGGTCAGGGAAGCTTCTTCGCGGCGGCGGCGATCGCCTGCACGTCGCGGCTGAGAGTGTCGGCCAGGCGCAGCCCGGCGTCGGAGGTGCGGTAGAACTTGCGCGGGCGCGCCTCCTCGGTGTTCCACTCGCTCACGAGGTATCCCTGCTTCTCGAGGCGGCGCAGCAGGGGGTAGAGCGTGTTCGAGTCGGTGGGGAATCCGGCGGCGCTCAGCTGCTCGAGCAGGCCGTAGCCGTATCCGGGCTCGCGCAGCAGCCGCAGGCTCGCGAGCACGATCGTGCCGCGCCGCAGCTCCTGCAGGTGCCCGTCGAACTCCTCGTCGTTCATGGTCAACACCATATTGTGTCTCACACACTATTGTCAATCGCACGATCCTGCCTGTCGCACTCCCGTAGCGTGGAGGCATGACGATCGAGATCCGCCCCGTCGACCCCTACGACCACGCGGCGGTGGACGCCTGGTGGGACGCGTATGCGGTAGCCCGCCGGGCCGATCTCGGCGAGGACGCGACGGTCTGGTCCCGCGAGGAGAGCCGCGCCGAGCTGCAGCAGGAGTCCGCCCGGTTCAGCCGCCGGGCGTACGTCGCGGCGGAAGAGGGCGTCGTCGTCGGATCCGCCTCGCTCGCCCTGACGCTCAAGGACAATCGGCACGTCGCCGCCGTGGGCGTGAACGTCCCGCCGCAGCACCGCCGCCGCGGCATCGGATCCGCGCTCCTCGCCGCGCTCGAGGACGAGGCGGGACGAGCGGGTCGCACCACGATGCGCGCCGACATCTTCTGGCCGGCGTCCCTGCCCGCGGATGGCACCGGCGCGGCGAATCGGGAGTTCGCCCGCCGCCACGGATACGACGTCGCGCTCGGCGACCTGCAGAACCGGCTCGACCTGCCGATCGCGGACGAGGCCATCGCGGCACTGGTCGCCGAGGCCCCGGCGGAGGGGTACCGGATCCGAGGCTGGGTCGGACCGGTCCCGGAGGAGTTCGTGGCCGAGTGGGCGGCCCTGGACGCCAGCCTGGACACCGAGGCGCCCACGGGTGATCTCGACATCGACGCCGCATCCGCCGACGTGCAGGACTTCCGCGCGGACGAGGCGCTGCAGGCGGCGCAGCACCGCACCTCGTTCGGCACGATCGCGATCGCACCGGACGGTCGGGTCGCCGGGTACACGCAGCTCGTCGTCTCGGAGGATGACGGGAACGCCTATCAATGGGGCACCCTGGTGCGTCGCGAGGACCGCGGACACGGGATCGGCCTGCGCATCAAGCTCGAGAACCTGCGCGCCCTGCAGCAGCACTCCCCGCAGACGCCTCGCGTCTACACGTTCAACGCGGAGTCGAACGCGCACATGCTCGCGGTCAACGCGCGCCTCGGATTCACCCTGACGGCGCGCATGGCCGAGCTGCAGAAGCGGCTCGGCTGAGCCGCGCCGGGCGACGGCCCGAGCCCGCTGGCCGGATCCGCGGGCCGACCTCCTCCGCGACCGACGGGGGCCGCCACGATCGGCACACGCGGTGACGATCAGCACAGGGATCCGGGCGATTCGTGTGCTGATCGTCACATGGTGTGCCGATCGTCACGGACGGAGCGGCGGAGCCCGCGCCGTCGAGCTGCCGCACCCGCGCCGGCGATACCGGCGGGTGCATGATGGGGGCATGACCGACGTCCCCCCGCTCGCCGAGATCCTCGAGACCGCACGGGTGGTCGCGCTCCCGATGCACACGCGCTTCCGCGGGGTGGACGTCCGCGAGGCGCTGCTGTTCGAGGGGCCGCAGGGCTGGGCCGAGTTCTCGCCCTTCGCCGAGTACGACGACGCCGAGGCGTCCACCTGGCTGGCCGCCGCGATCGCGGACGCCTGGCACCCCCGCCCCGACGCCGTGCGCGACGAGATCCGCGTGAACGCCACGATCCCCGCCGTGCCCGCGGAACGGGTGCCCGACGTGCTCGCGCGCTTCGACGGCTGCCGCACCGCGAAGGTCAAGGTGGCCGAGGCGGGGCAGGGGCTCTCCGACGACGTCGCCCGCGTGCGCGCCGTGCGGGCGGAGATGGGGCCGGAGGGGCGGATCCGGATCGATGCGAACGCCGGCTGGAACGTCGACGAGGCCGAGCGCGCGATCCACGCCCTGGCCCCGTTCGACCTGGAGTACGCCGAGCAGCCGTGCGCGGGCGTCGACGAGCTCGTCGAGCTGCGCGAGCGGATCCGCTATCTCGACATCCCGATCGCCGCGGACGAGAGCGTGCGCAGGGCGGAGGACCCCCTCGCGGTCGCCCGCGCGGGGGCGGCGGATCTGCTGGTGATCAAGGCGCAGCCGCTCGGCGGCATCCGCCGGGCGCTCGGCATCGTCGCGGAGGCCGGGCTGCCCGTCGTCGTCTCGAGCGCGCTGGACACGGCGGTCGGCCTGTCCCTCGGGGCGGCACTGGCCGCGGCGCTGCCGGCGCTCGACTACGACTGCGGCCTCGGCACGGCGTCGCTCTTCGCCGACGACGTCGCCGATGCCCGCCCGCACGGCGGGGTCGTGTCCGCCGCCCGGGTGACGCCCGATGCGACCGCCCTGGCCCGCCTGGAGGCTCCGGCCGCCCGCCGGGACTGGTGGCTCGCGCGGCTCACCCGCTGCCACGCGCTGCTGGACGCGGATCCGCGCTGAGCCGCCCCGGACCCGGGTCTCAGCCGAGCAGCAGGGACACCAGCCGTCCGAGCTCGACGCTCCCGGTGCGGCGCAGCTGGGCGTCGTCCTGGCCCGCCATCGCCCCCCGCACGGTCATGCCCTCCCAGACGACGAGCAGCATGCGGGCCGCGACCTCCGGCTCGACCCGCAGCGACATCGTGCCGGTCGCGACGATGTCGTCGATGATCCGCGCGATGCCGTCGACCATCTCCTGCTCCTGCTTGAGATAGGCCCGGCCCCAGGCGTGGTCGCGGAGCGCCCTCAGCCGGATCTCGCTGAGCAGCATCACACCCAGGCGGTCGTCGCTGCCGGTGTCCATGACCTGCTGCACGAGCGTGGTGGCGTCGCAGTCCTGGGCGAGCGCGCCGGCCTCGTTCAGCTCGTTCACCCGCGCGCGCACGGCGGTGAGCCGTTCGGCCGACACGGATCCGGCCAGCTCGAGGAACAGCTCGTCCTTCGACTCGAAGTTCGAGTAGAACGCACCGCGCGTGAAGCCGGCGCGTTCGCACACCGCCTCGACGGTCGCCCCGTCCAGTCCCTCTTCGGCGAACACCAGCGCCGCTGCCTCGAGCAGCCGCGCCCGCGTGTTCTCTCGGCTCCTGGTCGCATTGCCGGTCATCTGCACCTCCGTCGTCGCGCCGCTGTGCGCGATTCACATCCCGCGCACAGATTATCCCGGTGCCGTCGTTCTACGATACATTCACGTATCGAATACATCAGTGTATCGAACCCGCCTGAACTCCCTCCGGAGGAACCGTGTCGACTCTGCTCTCCTCGCTCGGACGCTGGTCGTTCCGCCACCCCTGGCGCGTGCTCGTCGCCTGGCTGCTGGTGCTGGGCATCGCCGGCGGCGCCGCCCTGGCGCTCGGCAAGGGCACCGACAACTCCTTCACGATCCCTGGCACCGAATCCCAGGCCGGTCTCGAGCAGCTCGAGCGCACCTTCCCCCAGGTAAGCGGCACGAGCGCCCAGTTCATCGTCGTGGCCGCACCCGGCGACCGGGTCACCGCCGCCGACTACCGGGATCCGATCGAGCAGACGGTCACCGACCTCGGAAAGGTCCACGGCGTCCTCGCCGCGACGAGCCCCTACGACACGCACGTCACCGGGATGGTGAGCGACGACAGCTCGGCCGCGATCGTGCGCCTGCAGTTCGACGGCCAGGCCTCCGACGTGTCCGCAGCCACCAAGGACACGCTGCGCACGGCCGTGAGCGACCTCGAGAAGGAGCTGCCGAAGGGATCCAGGGCGGTCATCGGCGGCGACCTGTTCTCGATGTCGATCCCGGCGATCTCGATCACCGAGGGCGTCGGGCTGGTCGTCGCCCTCCTCGTGCTGATCGTCGCGTTCCGCTCCTTCGTGGTCGCGGGCATGCCGCTGCTCACCGCGATGCTCGGCGTCGGCGTCTCGATGGCCGCGATCTTCGCCGCCACCGCCTTCGCCCCGGTGTCCTCGACGACGCCGCTGCTCGCCCTCATGCTCGGACTCGCCGTCGGGATCGACTACGCCCTGTTCATCATGGCGCGACATCAGGATCAGGTGCGCGCCGGCGTGGATCCGGAGGAGTCGGCCTCGCGGGCCACGGGCACGGCCGGATCCGCGGTGGTGTTCGCCGGGATCACCGTGCTCATCGCGCTGATCGGGCTCGGCTTCGCCGGCATCCCGTTCCTCACCACGATGGGGATCGCCGCCGCCGTGGCGGTGCTGATCGCGGTGCTGATCGCGGTGACCCTCACCCCGGCCATCCTCGGCTTCCTGAAGGGGCGCGTCGTGGGCCGCCCCGTCCGGCCGCGTCGCCCGCGCAAGGGCCAGCAGGACGCGACCCCGCGCCGCCGCTTCTCGGAGCGCTGGGTGGGCGGCGTCACGAAGCACCCCGTGCTCGTCGCGATCGCGATCGTGCTCGGACTCGGCGTCGTCGCCGTGCCCGCCGCGAGTCTCGCCCTGGCCCTGCCGAACTCCGGCGTGCAGCCGAAGGGATCCGAGGCCCGCGAGAACTACGACCTCACCGCCGAGCACTTCGGCCCCGGCTTCAACGGCCCGCTCATCCTCACCGGCACGATCGTCACCTCGAACGATCCGGTCGGGCTGATGAACGATCTCGGCGACGCGGTCGGCAAGCTCCCGGGCGTCGCCGAGATCGCCCTCGCGACCCCGAACGAGACCGCCGACACCGGCATCGTCCAGGTGATCCCCACCACCGCGCCGGACGCCCCCGCGACCGCCGACCTCGTGCGCGAGCTGCGCTCGCACCACGACGAATGGCTCAAGAAGTTCGGCATCGACGTGAAGGTGACCGGGTTCACCGCGGTCGCGATCGACATCTCCGACCAGCTCGGCGCGGCGCTCCTGCCGTTCGGCATCTTCGTGATCGGCCTGTCGCTCGTGCTGCTGACGATCGTGTTCCGCTCGATCTGGGTGCCCGTCACCGCGGCGCTCGGCTACCTGCTCTCGATCGTGGCCGCGTTCGGCGTGGTCTCCGCGGTCTTCGAGTGGGGCTGGTTCGCCGACGCCCTGCACGTCGCCCGGGTCGGTCCGATCATCAGCTTCATGCCGATCATCCTCATGGGCGTGCTGTTCGGCCTGGCCATGGACTACCAGGTGTTCCTGGTCTCGCGGATGCGGGAGGACTATGTGCACGACGCGGGATCCCGCAGCCCCGACCGCGCCGAGCGCCGGGCCGCCGCGCTGCGCGCCGTGCGCGGGGGCTTCACCGGCTCCGCGAAGGTCGTCACCGCCGCCGGGCTCATCATGTTCGCCGTGTTCGTGGCCTTCGTGCCCGAGGGCGACTCCTCGCTCAAGCCGATCGCGCTGGGCCTCGCCGCGGGCATCGCGATCGACGCCTTCCTCGTGCGGATGACCCTGATCCCGGCGCTCATGGCGATCCTCGGCGAGCGCGCGTGGGAGATCCCCGCATGGCTCGAGCGGATCCTGCCGAGCGTCGACATCGAGGGCGAGGCGGTCGAGCGCGAACGGCACCTGGCCGACTGGCCGGGGGACGACTCGGTGATCGCCGCCGACGGCGTGACCGTCCCGGGTGCGGTCGAGAAGCTCGACCTGCGCGTGCCGGCGGGCTCGGCACTCGTGCTCACCGGACGGGACGACGCGGTGCGCCGGACCGTGGCGCTGGCGCTCGCCGGACGCCTCCCCTCCGAGGGCCTTCTGCGCGTGGCCGGGCACCTGCTGCCGGGACGCGCCGCCTGGGTGCGCGCACACGTCGGCCTGGTGCTCGTCGACGACACGACGCACGCCGCGGCCGATGCGCCGGATCCGCTGCACGAGCTGCGCGAGGCGCTGCGCGGGCGCACCTCGCTCGTCGTGATCGACGGCGCCGATCGCCTCACCCTCGCGCAGGGCGAGCAGGCCGCGGCCATGCTGCGGGACGCGGCGGGACGCGGGGCTCTCGCCGTCGTCGCGACCGCCGCCGATGCCTCCGCGGCCACCCGGCTGCTGACCGACGCCGGGTGGACGGACATCGCCCGCCGGTCGTTGAGCGAGGATGCCGCAGGCGCCCCTCACCCGGGGTCGTTGAGCGAGGATGCCGCAGGCGCCCCTCACCCGGGGTCGTTGAGCGAGGACGCCGCCGGCGACCCTCACCCGGGGACGTTGAGCGAGGACGCCGCAGGCGCCCCTCACCCGGGGTCGTTGAGCGAGGACGCCGCAGGCGACCGAGACGAAACGCCGTCCCTGACGAGGCACCGCGTCTCGTCTCGCGCCGACTCCGACGCGCCCGCCACCGACCTCGACGAGGTGACCGCATGACCTCCCGTCTGTCCGCGCTGATCGAACGCGCCCGCACGCACAAGCCGATCACGGCGCTCACCCTCATCGGCGTGCTGCTGCTGCCCGCCGTGCTGGGCGGAGTGCTCGTCGCCGCCCTCCAGGATCCGACGCAGCATCTCGACACCATGACGGCGGCGATCGTGAACGACGACGAGCCCGTGAAGGTCGACGGGCAGCTCGCGCCGCTCGGCCGTCAGCTCTCCGCGGGTCTCGTGAAGGGCACCGGCGCGAAGGACGAGAACCTCACCTGGGTCGTCTCCAACGAGAAGGACGCGGCCGCGGGGCTCAAGGACGGCACCTACCAGGCCGTCGTGCGGATCCCCAAGGACTTCTCCGCCGCCGCGGTCTCGGGCGGCAGCGCGATCCAGGATCCGGGGGCCTCGGCGGAGCAGGCGACCATCTCGGTCACGACGGCGCCGCAGGCTCGCGCCGCAGACGGCCTCATCGCGAACCAGATCGCCGCCACGGCCGCCGCGACCATGGGCACGACGATCTCGAAGAGCACCCTGCAGAACGTGCTCGTCGGGTTCAGCACCCTGGGCGACAAGATCGGTCAGGCCGCCGACGGCGCCGACCAGCTCGCGAACGGCGCGAAGTCGGCCGCTACCGGAGCCGCCGCACTACCCGACGGCGCGACCAAGCTCGCCGACGGGGCGGGCCAGCTCGCCGACGGCGCGTCCCAGCTCTCGAACGGCCTCGGCACGATCGCGAACGGCATCACATCCGCGCAGACCGGTGCGAACCAGGTCGGCGCCGGGCTCGCGCAGGGGGCGGATGCACTGCAGGCGCAGGGGCTCGTGCCGGCCGACGTCAGCGGAGTCGCGGCGGCGACCGCGAGCAACGCGAAGACGTCGGCGGACCAGACTGCGGCACTTGCCGAGAAACTCGGCCAGCTGGCACAGGACTGCGCCAAGACTCCTTCGCTCGCCTCCGCAGACTTCTGCAAGTCGGTGGGCGGCGCCGCGCAGGATGCGATCACAGCGGCCACGTCCGCCGGCACCGCCAGCGGCTACGCCGCTGCCTCGGTCACCGCGCTCTCCCAGTTCAACACCGCCGCCACCTCGAAGGTCGCCGGCCAGCTCCGCACCGCAGCCGACGGCATCAACCAGCTCTCCGCAGGGCTCGGCCAGCTCGCCGACGGCACCTCTCAGAGCGCGACCGGTGCGGGGAACCTCGCCACCGGCGCCACGGGGCTGCAGTCCGGGGCGACGCAGCTCGCCGACGGCGCATCCCAGCTCAGCACCGGCATCGGATCCCTCGCGACCGGCACATCGAGCCTCGCCTCGGGTCTGCACCAGGCGGCGGATTCGCTGCCGAAGCGCACCGACAGCCAGGCGTCCTCGCTCGCCGAGGTCGTCGCGGATCCGGTCAAGGCCGACACCTCGGGCGGCATGTTCGGCCCCACCGCGATCCCGCTGCTGGCGGCCGTGGTGCTGTGGTTCGGCGGTCTCGTGTCGTTCCTAGTGATGCGCGCCTTCACCGCGCGGGCGCTCACCTCGCGCCGCCCTTCGGCCCTGCTCGCGCTGCGCGCGTTCGCCCCGGCCGCCGCCCTCGGTGCGGGCCAGGGTCTGCTGGTGGCGCTCGTGGTCGAGGTCGTGGCGAAGTACGACCCGTCGCGCTGGTGGGGCTTCGCCGGCGTCGCCGTGCTGGCGGGCGTGGCCTTCGCCGCGGTGAACCAGGCGCTCGTCGCCGTGCTCGGCGGGATCGGGCGATGGCTCGCGGCGATCATCGGCGTGGCCGCGCTCGGCGCGGGGATCATCTCGACGCTGCCCGGCTGGCTCGCCGCGATCGCCGGGTTCCTGCCCACATCGCCCGCGGCGACGGGCCTGCTCGGCGGCGACGGCACGGGCTCGGCGATCGCAGCACTCCTGGTCTGGACCGTGCTGGCGCTGGTCGCGACGACCCTGGCCGTGACGGCCCGGCGCACCACGAGCGCGAAGGCGGTCCTCGCCCTCGCGGCCTGACCGTCGCCTGCCCCCGCCTTGAGCCGCGAGACCGATCCTCCGTCCCGAGACCGCGCAAGAATCGTGCGGTCTCGGGACGGAGGATCGGTCTCGCGGTCGGTGACTCCGGCTCAGGCCGTGCGCGCCTCATCCGGCGGGACGACCTTCGCATCCTGCGCGGGGAACACCACCTTCTGGATGATGATGATCGCGCTCGCGGCGACCGGGATCGCGACGAGCGCCCCGAGGATCCCGCCGAGCGCGCCGCCGCCGACGGCCGCGATCACGACGAGCGCGCCCGGCACCGCCACCGCCCTGCTCATGATGCGCGGGCTGATGACGTAGGCCTCGATCTGCATGTAGACGAGGTAGTACGCGAACGCGATCAGCGCGGTCAGGGGCGAGACGAACAGGCAGATGAGCGAGTTGATGATGGATCCGGACAGCGTCCCCACGAGCGGGATGAGCGAGCCGATGAACGCGATCAGGGCGAGCAGCGCCGGCAGCGGCGCCCCGATGATCGTGAGGAAGATCAGGCTCAGCACGCCGTTGATGAGCGCCAGGCTCGCCTGACCGATCACGTAGCGGCCGACCGCGCCGGACACGTCCTCGACGATCTCGGTGAACCGGGCACGACGGTAGGCCGGGACGAACCGGGCCGCGGTGCGCTTCATCCCGCGCAGCGAGGCCATGAAGTACAGGGTCAGGATCAGCACGATCGTGAAGCCGGTGAACCCGCCGGCGATGCCCGCGCCGACCGCGAGCACGCCGCCGCCGATCTTGGTGAGGTTGCCCGGATCCTTGAAGAAGTTGGCGATCCCGTCCACGGCCTGGCTGAACGAGTCGCCGTACTGGGCGGCGAGCTGCGTGTACCAGGCGCTGTTCAGCAGGTCGTCGATCATCTTCGGACCGGTCTCGATGAGGTGCGCGATCTGCTGCACCACGATCGGCACGATCGCCAGCAGGACGCCCGCGAACAGGAGCACCACCACGACCACCACGATCGCCACCGCGGCACCGCGCGGGAGCTTCCGCTCGATCAGCCGCACGATCGGGTCGAGTCCGAGGGCGAGGAACAGCGCGATCCCGATGTAGACCAGAACGGTCGAGAGCTGCCCGACGATCGCGCCGATCAGCAGGGCGACGAGGACGCCCAGGGCGCCGACGAGACCGAAGGTGAACGGCTCGATCTTCCACCCTCCGGCCGACGCGCCCGGCTCCCCCGTGATGATCGTGACCTGACGTCTGCGCATGGTGCCCCCTCGTGTCGTGCTCCGCGTCGAGCGTATGTCACGGAGGGCCCGGATCACGAGGAGCGCGCGCATCGCTGCCGGCCGACTCGGCGTCTCGCCATGCGGACGCACGGCCTGAGCGGCGACCTCAGGGCGTCGCCGTGCGGATCCTGACCTCGCGCTCCATGCGCTTCTCGTGACGCTGCCTGCCCTTGACCGCCTCGGCCTCGCGGTTCTTGGGCGGCGCGGTGGTCACGAGCTGATCCAGCATGCGCCGGGTGGCCTGCGCGATCTCATCGATCGCCTGCTCGAACGCCGGCGTGTTCGCCCGGGACGGATGCGTGGAGCCGCTCACCTTCCGGACGAACTGGAGGGCGGCTTCCCGCACCTCGTCATCGCTGGTCGGAGGCTCGAAGTTGTGGAGACAGCGGATGTTCCGGCACATGCAGCGACGATAACCCCGTCACCCCGCTGCGCGCGACGGTCACCCCGCGGCACGCGACGGTCGCCCTGCGGCACGTGGGCCGGATCCTGCAGCTGCAGGATCCGGGATCGGCGGAGCGGGCCTGCCCTGGGGAGGGAAGCAGACCCGCTCCAGTCAGGATCCGGGCGGCCTCGGCGCTGCGGGAGGGGTCATGCGCCCTACTCCGTGCCGAACGCGCGGGCGGTCTCGAGCAGGATCCGCGCACCGAAGCCGGTGGCGCCGGCGGTGCGCCAGGAGTCGTCCTTCTCGGTCTGCATGGTCCCGGCGATGTCCAGGTGCGCCCAGGGGGTGTCGCCGGCGAAGTGCGCGAGGAACAGCGCGGCGGTGGTGGCGCCGGCGAAGGGGCCGCCCAGGTTGGCGATGTCGGCGATCGCCGAGTCGAGCTGCGGTCGGTACTTCTTCTCGAGCGGGAGCTGCCACACCGGCTCATCGACCGCCGCGGCCGCGTCGCGCACCGCATCGATCATGCGCTGGTCGTTGCCGAACACCGGGGCGGTCGCCGGTCCGAGCGAGACGAGTGCCGCCCCCGTGAGGGTCGCGATGTCGACGATCGCGTCGACCTCGGCCTCGTTCGCGAGCACCAGCGCGTCCATCATCACCAGGCGCCCCTCGGCGTCGGTGTTCTTCACCTCGACCGTGGTGCCGCCGCGCGCCGTGAGCACGTCGCCCAGCTTGTACGCGGTGCCCGAGGGCATGTTGTCGGTGCACATGAGCCAGCCCGTCACGCGCACATCGACCCCGGCGTCGCGCAGGCCCGTGAACGCGCCCAGCACGGCGGCGGCCCCGCCCATGTCCATCTTCATGAGCAGGTGCATCGGGTCGCTCGGCTTGAGGCTGATACCGCCGGAGTCGTACATGATGCCTTTGCCGACCAGGCCCAGGTGTCGCGTCGCCCCTTCCGGCGCGTACTCCAGCCGGATCATCCGGGGCTCCTCCACCGAGCCCTGGTTGACGCCGAGCAGCCCGCCGCAGCCGAGCTCGATGAGCGCCTGCTTGTCGAAGAGCTCGACGGCGAACCCGAAGCGCTCGCCCAGGGCGACCGCGATGTCGCCCAGATCGGTGGCGGTCAGGTGCCCGGGCGGGGTGTTCGCCAGATCGCGCGCGACGATCGCCGCACGCGCCGAGGTCACGGCGGCCGCGAGCGCCTGATCCGCGGCATCCGCCCCCGGCACCTCGAGCGACAGCGCCTCGAGCGCGACGTGCTTCGACGTCGCGCTCAGCTCCGTGTAGCGGTAGCGGCCCAGCAGCGCGCCCTCGGCGAGGGCCCGCACCGCGTCGGCCGCGGCCACGGGGCCGATCGCGGCGAGACGCAGCGCGAGCCGGGCGCGGGTCGCCGCGGCCCGCACGAAAGCCGCCGCCGCATCGCGCAGCACGGCCGCACTCAGCTCCGCGCTCGGGCCGAGTCCCACGGCGATGAGGTCGGGGCCGGCCGCCTGCGGCAGCACGAGGACGGATCCGGCCTTCGCCTCGAAGCCGGCATCGGCGAGCGCCGCACGGTCGAAGCCGAGCTCGGGCGGCACGGCGCCGTCGCTCGTGACGCCCACGCCGAGCGCCTGCGCGTCCGCGGCGGGCGGACCCGCGGTCACCACGGCCGCGTCGAGCGCGTCGAGCCCGGGGACGGTGCGGAAGCCGGCGGGGATGAGCTTGTTCGGGCTTCGGGTCATGGGTTCTGCTCCTTCATCCTTCGGGCCATCGGGGTCATGCGGTCGACGCGGTCACATCTGGACGGGTGAGCCCGGTCCCCACGGGATGCCGAGGAGGAACCAGACGATGTACAGTGCCGCCCACGAGACGAGCATCCACAGCGCGTACGGGATCATCAGCGCGATGATCGTGCCGATGCCCGCGTCCTTCTTGTAGCGCTGCGCCACCGTCACCATGAACGGCAGATAGACCATGAGCGGGGTGAGCACGTTGACCGGGGAGTCGCCGACGCGATAGGCCGCGAGCAGCGTCTGCGGCGCGACGTTCAGGGACGCGAAGATCGGTATGAACACCGGCGCGAAGATCACCCACTTGGGCACCAGGCCCGGGAGGATGAAGTCCAGGATCAGGATCACCAGGATGAACGCGATCAGCAGCACGATCGCCGGCACCTGCGCGGTCTGCAGCGCCTCCGCGGCGGCGATGGCCGCGACGGTGGGCAGGTTCGTCCAGTTGAACAGGGCGATGAACTGGGCGATCATCAGGAACATCACGAGCAGCCCGCCGAGCGAGCCGAACGTCTTGGCGATCGCGCCGACGGCGGCGGATCCGCCCCGCAGCGTCTTCGCCCCGTAACCGTAAGCGACACCGCAGACGAGGAACGCCAGGGAGATGATGAACACGAGACTGGCCATGAACGGACTGGTGCCGGCGACGTCGCCCGTCTGCGGTGCCCGCAGCGGCGCGCCCGGCGGGAGCGTGAGGGCGAGGATCACCAGCACGAACCCCAGCAGTGCCAGACCGGAGAACTTCAGCCCGCGCGCCTCGGCGTCGTGGTCGATGCCGTCCGCGTCGTCGACGATCGTCATCTCGGTCCGGTCGTAAGTCCCCAGCCGCTTCTCGGTCACGAACATCGTCACCAGCAGGGCGACGATCGTGAGCAGGAAGGTGGAGACGATGCCGAAGTACAGGTTGTGCGTGACCGCGATCGGCTTCATCCCGGCGGCCGTCAGCACGCCGTTCGTGACCTCGGTGAGCATGCTGTCGCTCGGCGTGATGAGGATGTTCGCGCCGAACGCGGCCCCGACCGCGGCGAACGCACCCGCGAGACCCGCGAGCGGATGGCGCCCGACGGTGAGGAACGCCGCGGCGGCCAGGGGCACGAGGATCAGGTAGCCGGCATCGGTGGCGACCGAGGAGAGCACGCCCACGAACAGCAGGATGACCGCGAGCCAGCGGCGCGGGGCGACTTTCACGACGCGGCGGATGAGAGCGCCCATGAGGCCGGCGTGCTCGGCGACGCCGACGCCCGCCATCGCGATCAGCACGGTCGCGACGACGCTGAAGCCGGCGAAGTTGTCGACGAAGGAGGTGAAGAAGAAGCGCAGGCCCTCGATGGAGAGGAGGTTCTGCACCGCGAAGGTGCGGGTCTCGACGATGTACTTCGGGATCACCGCCGGCTCGCCGGTGGACGTGTCGTAGATCATCCAGTGGCTGCCGAACTGATCGTTCAGCTGCTCGAACTCGCCGGTCGACACCGGCGTGGCCACCTGATCCGTCACCGAGACCCCGACCCAGCTGAGGATCCAGCTGAGGACCGCGATGAAGGCGATCAGGTACAGGAACATGATCGTCGGGTCGGGCACCTTGTTGCCGACCTTCTCGATCCAGTTCAGGAAGCCGCTGGACGAGTTCGCCTTCTTCAGCGCCGCGGCGTCGGCGGCGCTCATGATCGGCGGTCCAGGGGCCGGCCGTGACGGACGAGCGGTCGGGGATCTCGGCGCAGAGTCACGTCGCGCACCTCTCTCAGCTGCTCTCGAGGCCGACGGATCCGCCCGGTCGCGGCGACGACCCTGCGGTGCCGCGTCCCCCGCAGGAGGGGCGGGCATTCGGCACAGAACCGATGATTCCGAGGCGCCGGGCCGGGTGCAACCCCGCCCCCCAGACCTGGGGGTTGGTCCGGCTCGGCGGGGCACCTAGGGTGAGGCGAATGGATCCGATCATCGTCACCCTGATCATCCTGGTCGTGGCCGTCGTGGCCTTCGTCTCCAACCGGATCCCGCTCGGCGCCATCGCGATCGCGGTGTCCCTCGCGCTGTACCTCACCGGCGTGCTGAGCCTCCCGCAGGCGCTGGCCGGCTTCGGCGATCCGACGGTGCTCTTCATCGCCTCCCTGTTCGTGGTCAGCGAGTCGCTGGAATCGACCGGCATCGTCGCCTGGGCGGGGCAGCAGGTGATCAGCCGGGCGGGCACCCGGCAGAGGTCCCTGCTGCTCACGATCGGGCTGCTCGTCGCCGTCGTGACCGCGGTGATCAGCGTCAACGGCGCGGTCGCCGCCCTGCTCCCGCTCGTCGTGGTGGTGGCCGCCCGCGCACGGCTCAGCCCGTCGCAGCTGCTCATCCCGCTGGCGTTCTCGGCGCACGCCGGATCCATGCTGGCCCTCACCGGGACTCCGGTGAACATCATCGTCTCCGAGCTGGCCGAGGAGTCCGGCGGGCGCGGGTTCGGGTTCTTCGAGTTCGCCCTGGCGGGGCTGCCCCTCGTCATCGGAACGCTGGCGATCATCCTGCTCCTGGGGAAACGGCTGCTGCCGCACCGCACCCCGAAGTCCGTTCCGGTGGATCTCGAGCAACTGGCCGCCACGCTGCGCGCCGAGTACGCGATCGACGCCGACCGTGCGCTGATGACCTCCGGCCGGGGCGTCACCGAGGTCGTCGTCCCCCCGCGCTCACCGCTGATCGGCCTGCACGTGTTCCCCGGCATGTGCACGCCGAGCGGCGATCTCGTGATCCTCGGCGTCAAGCGCGGCGAGGACACGCTGTCCGACCACGGGGCCGACGTGCAGGCGGGCGACGCGCTGCTGCTCGACGGCACCTGGGACGATCTGCACCGGCACACCTCCGGCAGCGACGAGGTGCTCGTCGTGGACGACCCGGCGACCCTGCGTCGGGCCGTGCCCCTCGGGGCGGGCGCCAAGCGGGCGGCGGTGATCCTCGGGGCGATGATCGTCCTGCTGGCGACGGGGATCGTGCCGGCCGCGGTCGCGGGGCTGCTCGCCGCGCTCGCCCTCGTGCTCACCCGCGTGGTCAGCGTCACCCGCGCCTACCGCTCCATCTCCTGGACCACGGTGGTGCTCGTCGCCGGCATGATCCCGATGTCCACGGCGTTCCAGACCACGGGAGCGGCCGCGCTCATCGCCGACGGTCTCGGGACCTGGCTGAGCGGCGCAGGGCCGACAGCGGCGCTCACGGTGATCGTGCTCATCACGCTCGTGCTCGGCCAGCTCATCAGCAACACGGCCACGGTGCTGATCGTTGCTCCGGTCGCGGTCGCGCTCGCCTCGACCATGCACCTCTCGCCCCTGCCCTTCCTGATGGGACTCACGGTCGCCGGCGCCGCCGCGCTGCTGACCCCGGTCGCGACACCGGCGAACCTCATGGTCATGGAGCCCGGCGGATACCGCTTCGGGGACTACGCCCGCTTCGGCCTGCCGCTGATGCTGCTGTACTTCGCCGTCGCCGTCTTCTACGTGCCGATGATCTGGCCGTTCACCCGCTGACCCTGCTCGTCGAGCAGGATCCGCACGCTCGGGCCGTCGCCGAGACGCGCGAGGATCGAGACGATCCCGCCCGGACGCTCTCCGCGCGCCTGGATCGTGATCCCGGCGGACGCCTCGACGACATCGATGATGGCATCGGCCAGTGCATCCGGCATGGGGCGACCGCCCGCCCCCTCGGCGCCCAGCAGCACGACGTGCGCGCCCCGCGCCCGCGCGCCGGCGATGGCGCGCTCCAGCCGCGGGTGGGCCAGGTCGGCGGCCCGGATGCGATCCCTGATCGCGCCCTCCACGACCGTGAGCTCGCGCAGGAACTCAGCCTCGATCGTCCGGCCGGCGATGAGATCGGAGAGTGGCGGCCCCGCGAGCCGCAGGATGCCCGCGACCTCGCTGCGCGACGCGGACGCGACCGCCTCGGCCGCCCGCGCCTCGCGCTGCTCCCGTTCCGCCCGCACCGCCGCCGCGCGCTCCCGGCGCACCGCGACAGCGAGCACGCCCGCCCACAGCGCGCCGATGAGCGCCGCGCTCATCCCGGGGGCGACCAGTTCGACGAGGTCCTCCGGACGCTGGCCGGTGGCGGTGCCCCAGACGACGACGAAGGCGAGGACGCCGACGGCGCCCGCCACGCCGGCGAACGTGTTGCGGCGGATGATGAGCAGCGCCGCCAGGTAGGAGTTGGCGCTGAACAGCCAGATCTCGCTCGCCCCCCGGTCCGTGACGCCGAGGAAGGCGAGCACGGACAGCGCGACGAACAGCACGCCGCCCAGCACCATCAGCGCCGCGCCCCGCGACAGCGGCCCGGGTCGGCGCGAGGTCACCAGGATCGCGCCCAGCAGCGGGAGCGCATAGCTGAGCACGCCGATCGCCCCGCCGAGCACCGAGAACCGTCCCGCCAGCAGCGCCTGGACGAGTCCTGTCGCCCAGACCAGGACCAGGGCGACCCGCGCCGTCCGCGTGGAGAGCCCCAGAGCCGCCGACCCCGGGCTCACCTCCGCCACCCCAGCTCCACGACGGTTCCTGCGGCGTCGGCGCGCACCGAGGCGCTCCCCCCGGGAAGCGCCCGCATCCGGCCGAGGATGCTCTCGCGCACCCCGAGCCGCTCCTCGGGGATCGCGCCCTCGTCGAACCCGGGCCCGTCGTCGGCGATCGTCAGGCGCAGCCTCGCGGCGTCGAGCCGGCCGCGCACGCGCAGCCGCGACCCCGGGGCGTGCACCACGCTGTTGCGCAGAGCCTCCGACATCGCGGAGGCGGCCGCGTCGAGCATCGCACCCGGCACCGCCTCGGCCTCCGCGCCGCGCACGGCGCCGATCCGCACCTCGGCCCCCGGAGCGCAGCGCCGGGCCGCCGCCGCGAGGCGCTCGACCGCCTCGTGCACCGCGATCTCGGCCGATGCTCCGGGTCCCGCGGCGGCCCGCTCCAGCGCCTGCAGCGCCGTGCGTGCGGCGACGCGCAGCTCCGGCACGGGCTCGCCCGGCAGCCGGGTCGCCGCGATCAGCGTGGACAGCACCTCGTCGTGCACGATCCGCGCCAGCACCTGCTGCCGTTCCGCCACGGACCGCGCCTGCGCCCGCCGTTCGGAGATGCGCCGGTTGCGCTCGGCCACGCGCTCCCGCTCGAGGAGTCCGGCGCGGATGCCGTAGATGATCGCGACGAACGCGCCGTTGCCGAGGTGCACCGGCGCCTGCAGCATCGCCTCGTGCGGGATCCGCCCGAGGAACACCGCGCCGGACAGCACCGGCAGCAGGGGGCTCAGCACGATGTAGCCGAGCACGACCGGCCATCGAGCGAGCAGCGCGACGAAGCACATCATGATCGGCTCGAGCGCCCACACCCAGGGGCGAAGGGTGTCGGGATCGCCGCCCGTGTACCCCGCGAACACCGTCGCCTGGGCGGCCACGGTCGCCACGACGGCCGAGATCCACAGCACGCGCAGCCACGGGTTCGGCAGGATCCGGCCCGTCACCACGAGCACCAGCAGGATCCCGACGGTCCCGAAGGCCAGCGCCGCCCACCAGGGCGCGAACTGGGCCGGCGTCAGCCGCACCCGGGATCCCGCGGCGAGCACGATCACCACCCCGCAGAGCGCGAGGACCCACCCCAGCAGCCGGTCGATGTGCGCGACGCGCCCGTCTGAGACGGCGGTGTCGGGATCGGTGCTGCTCCCCGGAGAGCCGGAACCGGCGGAGCGGGTTCCTCCGAGACGCCGATCGGCGGATCTGCTCCCCATGCCGACGGCAGACGGCGGGACGGTCACCGCGCCTCGACCAGTCCGTCCTCGACGGCGCGGCGGAACAGGTCGACCTTGGTGGGCGCCTGCCGGTCGACCGCGAGGTATTTCTTGCGGATGTTGCTGATGTGCTCCGTCACGGTCTCGCGCGACAGGAACAGCATCTCGGCGACCTGATCGGCGGTCGCGCCCGACGCGTACAGCGCCAGGACCTCCGCCTCGCGGGCGGTGAGCCGCGCATCCACCAGGAGCCGGTCGCCTTCGAGCGCGGCCGCCCAGTCCGCACCGACGACCACCTCGCCGCGGAAGGCCGCCCTGATGCCGTCGACGATCGCCTTCACCGGCTCCGTCTTGCGGATCATCCCCACCGCGCCGGCCTGCGCGGCCTCGCGCACCAGCTGCGGCCGATCGCCGGACGTGTAGGCGAGGACCCTCGCGCCCGCCTCCGTGAGCCGGCGGGTGTTGGCGGCCGGCGTGGAGCCGTCGCCGAGCGCGAGATCGAGCAGCACCACCTGCAGGTTCTGCGACTGCGCGAGCACCTCCCGCGCCGACCCGGCTGCGGCGACGACCCTCATCCCGGACTGGGCGTTCACGATCGCGACCGTGCCCAGCATCATCGCCGGGTGGTCCTCGACGATCCCGATCCGTATGGTCACCGCTGCGCCGCCGTCCTCCGAGGTTGTGTCACAGCATATCGACGGCGAGAACGCCGGCGCGCGGGGATCCTGGGCCCGACCGGCCGGCGGTTCACGACCCGGCGGTCCCCGACACGGCCGCGAGCGCGAGCGTCGCCGCGATCACCGTGGCCGTCGCGCCGCCGAGGCCCCACAGGGCGAAGCGGCCCCAGGGCACCGACAGTCCGAGCGCGGTGATCCGATGGTGCCAGAGCAGGATGGCGAGCGAGGCCCAGGGGGTCACCAGCGGGCCGAGGTTGACGCCGATGAGCAGCGCCATGAGCGCGACGGGGTCGTGCGAGGCGATCGGCTCCAGCACGAGATAGGCGGGAAGGTTGTCGATGCCGTTCGCGGCGAGGGCGCCGAGGCCCGCCATGCGCAGCAGCTCGAGCGGTCCGTGCCCGGTCGCGGCGAGCGGCGAGAGCAGCGCCGCCAGGCCGCGGACGTGCGCGGCCTCGACGATCACGAAGAGCGCGGCGGCGAGGCCGAGCGCCTGCCACGGCACCAGCGAGAGACGCAGCGCCCTGCGCCGGCGGAACGCGAACAGGACGACGAGGATGAGCGCCGCCGCCGTCGCGGGGATCCAGACGTCGCGCACGAGCGCGAGCAGCGGCAGCAGCGCGACGAGCACGGCGGCCGATGCCAGGAGCAGCACGCGGTCCGCCGGCTGCGCCTGCGGCGGAGCCGGGTACGTGCCGAACAGCGCGCGCCGGTTCGCGACGGTGAGGATCACGACGGGCACGAGCACCCCCGCGAGCGCCGGCGCCCAGCTCAGCGCCAGGAAGGCGGCCGGATCCGATCCGATCGTCGGCGCCGCGAGCAGGTTCGTCAGGTTCGAGACGGGCAGCAGCAGCGACGCCGTGTTCGCGAGCCACACGGTGGCCAGCGCGAAGGGCAGGGGCGAGACGCCGACGCCCTGCGCGAGCAGCACCACGACCGGTGTGACGATCACGGCGGTCGTGTCCAGCGACAGGAAGATCGTGCTGACCACCGCGAGGAGGATCACCGCGGCCCAGAGCGCGATCACCCGGCCGCGTCCCCATCGGGCGAGGTGCTGCGCGACGACGTCGAACACCGCGGCGTGGCGCGCGAGCTCTGCGACGATCGTGATCGCGATCACGAAGCCGAGCACCGGTGCCGTGCGGGCGCCCAGCGCCTCGGCGTCCGCGACGGGCAGGACCCCGGTCGCCACGATGGCCGCGGCGAGGATCACCAGGGCGACGACCGCCACGGCGCCGGGTCGCAGGCGGGCCCGTCGCGCGGTCACCGTCGTCTCCGCCCCGGCGGGCACGCCCGCCGACCGCGGTGCGGATCCGCGGCGGGGGCCGGGCGAAGGACGAGGACGACCATCACGGGGTTCGCGGGCCCGACCGGGCGGCTCAGCTCAGGCCCGAGTAGACGTGCAGCCCCTTGAAGAACAGGTTCACGATGGTGAAGTTGAACAGCACCGCCGCGAAGCCGACGATCGAGAGCCACGCCGAACGGGAGCCGCGCCAGCCGCGCGTCGCGCGCGCGTGAATGTATCCGGCGTACAGCACCCAGATGATGAAGGTCCAGGTCTCCTTGGTGTCGAAGCCCCAGTAGCGGCCCCAGGCGTCGTTGGCCCAGATCGATCCGGCGATCAGCGTGAAGGTCCACAGGATGAAGCCGACGGTCGCGAAGCGGTAGGCGAGGCTCTCCAGCCGATCGGCCGTCGGCAGCGTCGCCAGGAAGCGCGGGCCTGGCTTCGCGACCTCGGCGAGGATGCGCGACTCGCGACGCGCCTGCATGAGCTGGAACACGCTGAGCGCGAAGGCCAGCGCGAAGAACGCCGTGCCGAGCGAGGCGACGAAGACGTGGATGACGAGCCAGACGCTCTTCAGCGGATCCGCCAGCGGCACGACCTGCGTGTAGAAGCCCGTCGCGGCGCCGCCCAGCAGCACCACGACGAGGCCGACGATGAACGTGCCCAGGTACTTCAGGTCGAACCAGATGTTCACGGCGATGTAGACCGCGATGATCAGGAGCGTGCCCGTCATCGCGAACTCGTACATGTTCGACCACGGCACCCGGCCGGCGGCGATGCCGCGCAGCACGACGCCGGCGAGGTGGAAGAGGAAGCCCAGCGTGGTGAGGGCGGTGCCGATGCGCGCCATCACGAAACGCGTCGGGGCGGTGCCGCCGTCGCCGGCGGACCCCGTCGGAGACGCCGCGGCGCCTGCCTTCCCCGCGCCGCCGGCGGGTCCCCCCACAGACGCCCCGACGAGCTCGCGCTCCGGCGCCACGGCCTTCGCGTCGGCCGCGACCTGCGAGCGCCGGGCCAGGTCGAACGCGTACGCGATGAAGGCGGCGGCGTAGATCGCGACGGCGGTCCAGATCGTCAGGATCGACATCGAGTCGAAGTTCATGGTGTCAGCCTACTTTCCACTACCGGTCGCCGAGCTGGTCGGAGCGTCCGCTGTCATCGGGCTCGGAAGCGGTCGCCGAGTCCGTCCCGTCGTCGACCGCCGGGCTCGCCGCGGTCGTCCCCGCGGCGTCGAGCAGGCGCGCGTGCCCGTCGCGGAGGTCTTCCACGGCGGCAGCCAGGGTCGGATCCTCCCCCCGGGCGAGGCCGGCGTACTCCAGGCGCACGGCGCCGTCGACGACCACGGCCTTGACCCACATCCGGCGGCGCGGCACGAACAGCGCCAGCACCAGGCCGAGCACGGCGAGCGCCGCGAAGCCGAGCACCCACTGCTCGGACGGGTCGTGATGGATCTGCAGCGAGACGTAGCGCTTGACCGACTGCGCGTAGTCCTTCGCCCCCTGCGGCGCCTCGTTCTCGAAGGTGATCGTGCCCATGCCGTTCGGCAGGTCGGTGGTCTCCCCCGGGCCCAGCTCGATCGACTTCACGCCGGTCTTGCCGCCGGTGAGCTGGGTCATCCCCGCGGTGTCGAGCACGTAGACCGAGCGCGGGGTGCCGTCGTCGATGCCGAGGTCCCCCGCGAACACGTTGAGGGTCAGGGTGGGGTTCACGAGCGCCGGGTACACCGAGGTGAGCGCGCCGCTGGCCAGCTGCGCGGAGGTCGGGTAGAAGAAGCCCTGCAGTCCGAGCTGCTCCGGCAGGCCGTCGGTGACCTTGACGATCCCGATCGACATCATCGTGCTGTTGTTCTGCGGCAGGAAGGGGACCGAGTCGTGGTAGACGACCTCGCCCTTCGCGTTCTTGACGGTGATCGTGGGGGCGTAGCCGTTGCCGAGCAGGTAGACGCGGTCTCCCGCGATGCCGAGCGGATGGTTCACCTGCACCGCGGCCTTGTGCGAGGACTGCCCCGGCTCCGACACGGTGACGTTCGCGGAGAAGTCGCCGGCCTGCCCCGAGGAGGGCTTGCCCTGCTCGAAGGGCTGGTAGGTGACGTCGAACGAGTCGAGCCGCATCCGGTAGGGCGCGAGCGCGTCGTCGGAGACGAACCGGCCGCGGTTCATGGACGAGTAGTCGAGCAGCGTGTTCACGAAGCTCGTGCCCTGCACGACCACGCGCTGACCGGTGTAGGCGAAGCTGCCGCCCACGCCGACCGAGACCAGCACGCCGACGAGGGCGAGGTGGAAGAGCAGGTTGCCGGTCTCACGGGCGTAGCCGCGCTCGGCCGACACCGAGAACCCGCGTGCGTCGTCGTACCGCTGCACGCGGTAGCGCAGTGCGCGCAGCTGCTTCTCCGCGATCGTGATCGCCTCGGCCGCGGCGGCCTTCGCGTCGGTCCCGCCGACGGTGCGGGTCGCCTCGCGGTGGTCGTCCAGTCGCGACAGGCGTGCGGGCGTGCGGGGAGGGCGGGAGCGGAGCGCCTTCAGGTGGTGATTGATCCGCGGGATCACGCACCCGACCAGGGAGAGGAACAGCAGCAGGTAGATCGCCGAGAACCACGCCGACAGATAGACGTCGAACAGCTGCATCGAGTCCATGATCGGGAACAGATCCGGATGGTCGACCTTGTACTGCGTGACGCCGTTCGGATCCGCCATCCGCTGCGGGAAGATCGAGCCCGGGATCGCGGCGATGGCGAGGATGAGCAGCAGCACGAGCGCGGTGCGCATGCTCGTCAGCTGCCGCCAGCCCCAGCGCAGCCAGCCCACGACGCTCAGTCGCGGCGACTCGACGCCGTCCCCGCCGGCGTCTCCGGATCCGTCGATGTGGTCGCTGGGGCGCAGCGGATCGGTCGATCCGCCGGCGCCGGACTGCTTCTTCTTCGGGTTCTTCACTCTCGGTCCCTGAGGCTCGCGGAGGGGCACGGTCTCGGATTCCTCCGCCGTTGCGGGGGCATCGGAGGCGGTCAGGTCAGAGCGGGAGTTCGACACTGCCGATCACCGCCCCGATGCTCGACATGATCGCCTTCCAGACGCCGGTCACCATGAGCAGGCCCAGCACGATCAGCAGCGCGCCGCCGACGACGTTGACCGCGCGCACGTGCCGGCGCAGGAACGACAGCGACCGCGTCGCCCATCCGAATCCGAGGGCGACGAGCAGGAACGGGATCCCGAGGCCGAGCGAGTAGGCGACTCCGAGCAGGGCGGCCCGGCCCGTGCCTCCCACGCTCCAGGAGAGCGCCACGATCGCCGAGAGGGTCGGGCCCATGCACGGGCTCCAGCCCAGGCCGAGCGCGATGCCGAGCAGCGGGGCGCCGATGAGCCCGGCGCGGCCGGAGACGTTCATCCGCATGGTGCGCTGGGCGAACCCGAAGAGGCCGATGAAGACGAGGCCCATCGCGATGATGACCGCGCCGAGGATCCGCGTGATGAGGTCGCCCCAGCGCAGGAAGAACATGCTCGCCGCACCGCCGACGACCGCGAACAGCACGAAGACGAGCGTGAAGCCGAGGATGAACAGCAGCACCCCGAGGACCATCTGGCGCCGGGTGGGCGCCGCCGTCGTGCCGTCCTGCCGCGGGGCGGAACCGCCCACCGCTCCCCCGACGAAGCCGAGGTAGCCGGGCACGAGCGGCAGCACGCAGGGCGAGAGGAACGACAGGAGCCCCGCGAGCATGGCGACGGGCAGCGCCGCCCAGAGCGCACCGGTCCCGACGATGGCGTCGATGTTCACGACTGGGGGGTCGCTTCCCGGGCGTCACTTCTCATTCAGGGCGTCCTGCACGAGGGTCTCCAGGATCGACGCGGATCCGATCGGGCCGATCACGCGTGCCGCGACGCGGCCCTGCTTGTCGAGGACGAGGGTCGTGGGCGTGGCCTGGATCGACGTGACCTCGGCGAAGGCGTACTTCGCGTCGCCGGTGTTGACGTCGATGATGCTCGGGTAGGTGACGCCGTACTTCTCGTTGAAGGACTGCGCCGTGCCGGGCTGGTCGTATGTGTTGACGCCGACGAACGAGACGCCCTTCCCGTCGAACTTCTGCCAGACGGACTCGAGGTCCTTGGCCTCGACCCGGCACGGTCCGCACGCGGCGTACCAGAAGTTGACGACCGCGACGTCGCCCGCGATGTCCGCGCTGCGGAACTTCTTGCCGTTCTCGAGGGTGCCCGCGAACGCGACCGGCTTGCTGCGGTCGGCCGGCTTGATCTCCTCGACGCGCATGCCGTCGGATCCGATGTAGCCCTTGTTGTCGCCGTTGCGGTACTGGTCGGCGACGGGATCGCTCGCGCAGCCGGCGAGACCGGCGACGAGGGCGGCGCCGAGCACCAGGGCGCCCGCCGTCAGGACCCGCGGGCGCCGGATGCGACGGACGCAGGGGCGATCGGCGGCAGTCTCGAGGGGCGCGGACGGGCGCGACGAACTCAGAGGCATGCTCGGAATCTTACGAAAGGACTCTATGCGCCTGGTGGGCGCGGGCTGGGGGCGCCGCCCGTCGCGGCGCGGTCGCCGGTGCGCGCAGGCCGCCTCCCGGGCTCCGCCCCGCGCTCAGACCGCCGTCGCGATGAACGCCCAGAACAGCGCACCGGCGTAGATCAGCGTGCCGAGCGAGGTGAGGGCGAGCGCGATCACCAGCTCGGCGGGCTGCCGGTACGCCCAGACGATCACGACCGCGGGCAGGACCGCGAGCAGCGCGAGCAGGCCGATCCACGCCACGGGGTAGAACAGCGCGAGCAGCACGAGCGCCAGGAATGGCAGGATCACGAACAGCGTGTAGAGGATCTGGGTGGCGCGTCGACCGATCACGACGGTCAACGTGCGCTTGCCGACCACGCGGTCCTGGTCGATGTCGCGGAGGTTGTTGGCCAGCAGCACCGCGCAGGCGAACAGGCCGACCGCCACCGCTCCGATCCATGCCTCCTGGGGGAGCCTGAGCGACTGCACCCAGGTGGTGCCGAGCGTCGCGACGAGCCCGAAGAAGACGAAGACGAACACTTCGCCGAGCGCGTTGTAGCCGTAGGGGCGCTTGCCGCCGGTGTAGAACCAGGCGGCGACGATGCACACGACGCCGACGGCGATCATCCACCACTGCTGCGTGCGGACCACGATCCCGAGCCCCGCGATCGCCGCGAGCCCGAAGAAGGCGAGACCGGTGTACAGCACGCTCTTCGCGCTCACCCGACCCGAGGCGGTGAGCCGGGCCGGGCCGACCCGGTGCGCATCGGTGCCGCGCACCCCGTCGCTGTAGTCGTTCGTGAAGTTCACGCCGATCTGCAGGCACACGGACACCGCGAGGCAGGCGAGCGCGATCACCCAGTGGAACTGCGGATCGCCCAGCCGCGCGGCCCCCGTGCCGACGAGCACGGGCGCGATCGCGAGCGGCAGGGTGCGCGGACGCGCCGCCCCGATCCAGTCGCCGAGGGTGACCGGCCGCAGCTGCTCGACCGGGCGCTTGGCCGGATTGCCGGAGCGGGAGTGCGTCGCCGGGCGCGCAGAGGCGGGCACGGTCTTCTTGGTCTTGCGGTTCGCCACCCCGGAATCCTAGCGGCGGCGGTTGTGGCGCCCCCACCGGCCGCACCTCCGTCCGCCCGCGCCCGACCGCGCGTCCGTCCGCACGCGCGCGCCTCCGCGTCCGCGAAACCGTGAGACCGAACCCTCGTCTCGAGACCGACGTTCCCATCGTCGGTCTCGGCACGCGCGTTCGGTCTCGCCGGCGCGTCCGCACAGCCGCCGGCCCGTCCGCCCACCCGAGACCGCGCGCCCGACCGTCCGCACGTGACCGCGCGCCCGTCCGCACGCGCGCCCGTCCGCCCGACCGTCCGCACGCGCGCGCACGCTCGTCCGCGCCCGCGAAACCGTGAGACCGAACCCTCGTTTCGAGACCGACGTTTCCATCGTCGGTCTCGAGACCCGCGTTCGGTCTCGCCCGCCCGTCCGCACAGCCGCCTGCCCGTCCGCCCACCCGAGACCGCGCGCCCGTGAAACCACGAGACCGAACCCTCGTGCCGAGACCGACGTTCCCATCGTCGGTCTCGGCACGCGCGTTCGGTCTCGCCCGCCCGTCCGCCCGTCCGCCCACACGCGCGCGCCCGAGACGGCGGGCCCGCGAAACCATGAGACCGAACCCTCGTCTCGAGACCGAAGTTCCCCTCGTCGGTCTCGGGACCCGCGTTCGGTCTCGCGGGTGGGGCCGGCCTCGCCGGCGGGGGGCGCCTCGCGGATGGGTCCGGGCTCGCCAGCGGGGGTCCGGTCACGCCAGCGGGGGGGGGGGGGGGCAACCTCGCAGGCGAAGCCGGATCCGGTCAGCGCCGGCGGGCGTCGGCGATCGCGGCGCGGAGGTCGTCGGCGAGCACGCGCAGCTCGGCGTCGTCGAGCGTGTGCGCCGTGAGCCGGATCTGCGGCGAGGCCTCGTCCGGCTCGAGCAGGAAACCGCCGCCCGTGCGCACCAGCCAGCCGCGGCGCATCATCGCCTCCGACACGGCGCGCGCGTCCACCCCGCACTCGACCCAGACGTTGAGCCCGTCGTCGCCGCGCACCGTGATGCCGCGCTCGCGCAGCAGGGCGCGCAGGGCGTCGCCGCGCTCGGCGTAGTGGGCCCCGGCACGCTCCAGCGCCGCCGGGGTCTCCGGGTGGTCGAGCATGCCGACGGCGACGCGCTGCAGGATCCGGCTCACCCAGGTCTTTCCGGGTGAGAGCCGCGTGCGCAGCTGCGCCGCGGTGTCGGCGTCGCTGGCCAGCAGCGCGAGGCGCAGGTCAGGGCCGAGGAACTTCGACATCGAGCGCACGAGCGCCCAGCGCGGATGCCCCTCGGGGATCACGGAGTGGTAGGGCCGTCGCGAGAGCAGCGAGTAGTGGTCGTCCTCGATGATGAGCACGTGCGGCGCCTCCGCGAACACGGCCCGCAGCTCCGCGGCGCGCGCCGCACTGAGGCTGATCCCGGTGGGGTTGTGCGCGCGGGGGGTGCACACCACGGTGCGGGCTCCGGCGTCGATCGCGGCGCGGAGACCCGCGACGGTCATCCCCTCCTCGTCGAGGGGGATCCCGAACGGACGGTAGCCGCCGAGCTTGACGACGTTGATGCTGGAGAGGAAGCACGGATCCTCGAGGCCGACCACGTCGCCGTGCGCGAGGGAGGCGACGAGCAGCCGCTCCAGCGCGTCGACGGCGCCCGAGGTGACGGACAGCTCGAACGGACCGGGCCGCGCCTCGGCCAGCCAGGCCGTCGCCCAGGTGCGCAGCCCCTCGTCGATGAGCGCGTCGCCGTAGAGCGCGGGGGTGCGCAGGTCGACCTCGGCGAGCACCGGCAGCGGCAGCAGATCGGGATCCGGGTTGCCGCTGCCGAGGTCGCGCAACACGGTCTCGGCCGCGAAGCCCTCCTCCTCGGTGCGCAGCAGTTCGGTCACCACGGTGCCCCCGCGCCCGCGGCTCTCCACGGCTCCCGCACGCGCGAGCGCCCGATAGGCGGCGGCGACCGTGTTCCGGTTCACGCCGAGCGCATCGGCCAGCGCGCGCACCGTCGGCAGGCCCTCCCCCGGTGCGAGTCGGCCGGCGCCGATCAGGGCGCGGATCGAGTCGGCGATCTCATGCGCCGTGCTGCCCTGGATCCTCGCTTCGCCCACGTCTCCCAGCCTATGGGGAGGATCCGGCCCGGCGCGGATCCTCGGCAGGCCGTGGGCGTCTGCGGTCCGGATCCGGCCCGGCGCGGATCCGGCGCGAGGAGGCACCGCGTCCTCGCTCAGCGATCGGGCGTGCACAAATCAGGCCGGGCCTCTGCGGAAGGGGTCAGATCGGCCCGGATCCGCTTCGCAGCGCGGGTGCAGCCTGAATTAGGTGACCGGGCGACGCGAGACCGGGCCGGACTCAGCCCGCGGCCGGCACGATCGGACGGTGCTCGTAAAACGTCTGCAGCACGACGGTCGTCCGCGTGCTGACGTTCGCCGCAAGGCGGATGTCGCGCACGAGCTGCTCCAGAGCGCGCGGCGATGCGACCCGGACGAACAGCATGTACGCCGCATCGCCGGCGATCGAGTGGCACGCCTCGATCGCGTCGAGGTGCTCGAGCAGCTCCGGCGCGTTGTCGGGCTGGGCGGGGTCGAGGGGCGTGATCTCGATGAACGCCGACAGCGGCTTGCCGACGGACTCCGCGTCGATCACGGGGCGGTAGCCGGCGATCGCCCCCCGCGATTCCAGCCGCTTCAGCCGGGACTGCACGGCGGACACCGAGAGTCCCGCGGCATCCGAGAGCTGGGCGAGCGTGGCCCGCCCGTCCCGGGAGAGGGCGGCGAGGATCGCGAGGTCGACAGGATCGTCCATATCTGGAATAATATCCTGAGTTCAGTCAATTCTGCAGGAATATTTCCTGCGAGTCCTCGATCGGAGGTCCCGATGTCCCTCACCACCACGTCCCGCAACGCTCTCATCGGCGAGCCCGAGGTCGTCGAGGACGCCTCGGTCGCGGAGCGGTCCGCCGCCTGGAAGCTCCTCAAGGACGCGGCGATCGCGATCCGCCCGCTGCAGATCAAGGACGGCTCCGTCCCGAACGCGGACGACCACGAGGCCGCCCGCACGCACGTCGCCGCGATCGTCGCCGGCATCCGCGCCCTCGCCCCCGCGTTCCCGCACGACGCCGAGTACCTCGGCGCGTCCGTCGTGGACTTCGAGCGCTGGGCCGCCGAGGGCTTCGGCGTGCCGGACTTCCTCGACTCGCTCATGGCGTTCCAGCCCCAGCAGCACCGCGTCGACGGCATCCGCCACCTCGTCGTGTTCCCCATGTACACGCAGAACGGCTCCAGCGACCGCCTCGTCGAGGCACTCATCGTCGAGACGATCTGGCCGGAGTTCATCGCCGACCTCGAGGCCGGCGATTACGGCAACAAGCTCTTCGTCTCGCTGCGCCTGGTCGACTTCACGCCCGGCTACGACACGAACTCGGCCGTGCTCTTCCCCGAGACCGTCGCGATGCGCGAGATCCCCTCCTTCACGTGGGGCGCGATCTTCCAGGACCGCGAAGCCGCCCGCTACCGCCGCGTCGTGCGCGCCGCGAGCGAGATCACGAACCTGGAGCTGCCCGAGCGGGCCGCGGCGATGCTCGACGACCAGGAGCTCGCCGAGAAGACGTTCGTGATGTGGGACATCATCCACGACCGCACCCACATGCGCGGCGACCTGCCGTTCGACCCGTTCATGATCAAGCAGCGGATGCCGTTCTTCCTCTACTCGCTCGAGGAGATGCGCTGCGACATGACCGCGTTCCGCGAGTCGGTCAAGATCGAGCGCGCGTTCGACGCCCGCATCGCCGCCGGTGAGCAGCTCACCGCCACCGAGCAGGAGATGCACGACTACGCGCACCTCGTGCAGTACGCGGTGATCTTCGACCGCATCTTCCGGTTCGCCATTACGGGCACCCGGACGCGCAACTACGACGCCGTCGGCGGTCAGCTGCTGTTCGCGTGGCTGCACCAGCGCGGCGTGCTGCACTGGACCGACACGGCCCTCGCCTTCGACTGGGAGAACGTCCCGGACGCGGTCGTGGCCCTGGGCGACGCGATCGACGACCTCTACTGGCACTCGATCGACCGCCCGAAGACGGCGCACTGGCTCGCCGCCTACGAGCTGGTCCGCGGCACGCTCACCCCGCACCCGGCCTCGCAGTGGGCCCGCGGCCTGTCGGACGAGATCCTCGCCGGCGCCCCCAAGGGCTACACCGACGCGGTGCTGGACGACGAGTTCCCACTGTCGATGTTCTTCGAGACGCTCGACAAGAAGATGAAGCCGGTCATCGAGTCGACCGTGGGGATCCGCGGCACCGACGACTGACCGGAGTCCCGCAGGGATGGCGGGGGATCTCCCGGGGATGCAGAATCGACCCGGGAGCCCCCGCCATCCGTCTTCCTCCCGCACGCCGAGCCGATCACCAGGAGCACCGCATGACCGCTGCAGGACGCACCGTACTTCTCGCCGGCGCCACGAGCCCGTCCGGCCTCGCGATCGCCCGCGCCCTGCGGAGCGCCGGGGCGCGCGTCGTCGCCGTCGGGCGGGATCAGGTCAAGCTCGACGCGCTCGCGGCGGCGCTGCACTCGGGCGACCCCGCCGGCCCCGGCTCGATCCGCATCGAGCGCTGCTCGCTGACGAACGAGGCGGAGGTCGCCTCCCTCGCCGAGCGCCTGGCGGCCGACGGCGAGCACGTCGACGGGCTCGTCCCGCTGGTCGGCGGCTGGCGCGGCGGCGGCGGCCTCGCCGGGCAGACCGAGGAGGACTATCGCGCTCTCGAGCAGGCGTTCACCGCCGTGCGGGTCACGAGCCGCGCGTTCGACGCCGACCTCCGCGCCTCCGATGCCGGACGGTTCGCGATCATCTCCTCCACCGCCGTCGCCCGGCCGCTCGCCGGGGGCGCCAACTACGCCGCGGTGAAGGCGGCGAGCGAGTCGTGGACCCGCGCCGTCGCCCAGGGCTTCGCGAAGGCCGCCAGAGACGACGAGCAGCCGCTGCACGCGGCCGCGGTGGTGCTGCGCGTGCGCGGCCTGGACGACGCGATCGACGCCGTCGCGCAACGGATCGTCGCCCTCTGGGACGAGGATGCGGCCGCGCTGAACGACCGCATCATCGACGTGGCCTGACGCCTGCCGGCTCGTCCTGCGCCCCGCGGAGGACGGTTCAGGACGAGCGCTGACGCCGGGCGACGAGCGCCTGGATCGGACCCGACAGCACGAGCAGGAACAGCGCCGAGTACCCGATCGCGGGGACGCAGATGGAGACGATCAACGAGATCGCGAACATCGTCGCCGTGACGATCTCGGCGACGATGCCTCGTCGCAGCGACCCGGGCGCGATCCGATGCAGCGCCGGATGCCTCCAGAGGTACACGCGCGTCGCGACCATGAACAGGGACGACATGAGCAGAGAGCCGATGTAGACGATCTTCTGCGTGCTGTCCGTGGGCATCGCCCCGAGCATCGCCGTGCTCACCGGCAGGCAGACGATGGTGAACATCCACCCGACCTGCAGCCAGACGAGCGGGATCCGGACCCGTTCGACCCGGTCGAAGACGCGATGATGGTTGATCCACAGCAGGGCGATGATGAGGAAGCTCAGGGCGAAGCTCCACAGGGGTGCCTGCTCCTCCTGCAGATACTCCAGCGTCGTCTTCCCCTCCCGCCCCAGCTCCGTGACGTTCTCCATGAGCGGCAGGATGAGCAGGGTCATGGCGATCGCGACGACCGCGTCCACGAACGCCTTGAGCCGCTCGGCCGAGAGGATCGGTTGCGACGAGTCCTCGGGGATGGGGTCGGCGGGCTGGCTCACTCCGGCATGCTCCCGTATCGGAGCGGATCCGGTCAAGGCACCGCGCCCGGGTCTGCGGATCCCGTGCTTCCGCGCCGCGCTGCTCAGGGTCCGTGCCGGCCGCGCTCCTCGGCCTCCACGGACCCGGGCGCCTCGGCACCCTCAGCCGGGCCCGCAACCGGGAGCGCCTGTGCGGGCGCCTCGCCCTCGTCGGCCGGGCCCGCAACGGGGAGCACCTGCGCGGGCGCCTGCGCATAGAGGGCGGTGAGGCGGCGATACGACCGCGTGAGGAACGCGAGCCCGGCGACCACCACCATGATCAGGCCGGCCCAGAGGCAGATGAGGGCGATGCCGCGCGCGTGACCCTCGCCGAGCAGCCACCCCCACTGCTCTCGGCCCGCATCCCCGTCCATGTAGGGGATGACGAGGAACTCCGCGAGCGGGGCGATGAGGAAGGCGGTGATCGGCGCGGCAGCCGCCTCCATGGCCGCCGCGACGCCGAACACCCTGCCCTGCCGTTCGAAGGGCACGACCTTCTGGATCACCGTCTGCTCCGCCGCTTCCACCGGCGGCACCAGCGCCATGTAGATCCACATGCCGACCACGTACAGCGGCCACCACTCCCGCAGCATGAAGACCGCGCCGAGCAGGCCCATCGCCATGACCAGCAGCAGCAGAGTGCGCATCGGCTTCGCCCCGAGCCCGAACTTCGCCACGAGGGCGCCGCCGATGAGGAATCCCGTCGAGGAGAACGCCAGGGCGAAGCCCCACGTCTGCGCGTCGAACAGGGTGAGGCCGTACGGATCCATGAGCGCCAAGTAGACGCCGCCGATGAGGTTGTTGAACGTCGAGAAGACGATGAGGGCGAACAGCCCCGGCGCCTGCCGGATCGCCCGCGCGCTGCCGCGGAGATCGAGGGCCCCGGCGCCGCCGGGATCGGGCTGCGGGCGCTCCTCCGGGATCCGCAGGAAGAGCAGGTGCAGGAGGGTGAGCGCCATGGCGGCGATCGCGATCACCAGGGTCCACCCCATGCCCAGGAATCCGACCGACAGTCCGGAGAACACGCTGGTCACCAGGAAGGCGACCCCCTGCACCGTGCCGACGAGACCGTTGGCGTTGGCGTGCCTCTCCTCGGGTACGAGCAGGGTCACGGTCGTCGACAGGGCGATGTTGCGGAGCTGCTCGATCACACCGCCGAACAGGATCACCCCGGAGAACAGCCAGAACCACGGTCCGCCCAGATCCAGCAGCGACGACTCCGGCCGCGCGAGGTAGATCCCCCCGGCGACGAGGAACGCCGCGGCCGAGACCACGCTCGACAGCAGCATGACGGTGTGCTTGCGGTGCCGGTCGACGATCGTGCCGAAGACCATCGCGAAGAACGCGATGAAGAGCATGTAGGCGCCGCCGATGATGCCCGTGGCGAGCACGGACCGCGTCTCGATGTAGACCCAGAACGTGAGCGCGAACCAGAGGAAGCTCGTCGTCACGTTGGCGATCAGCGTGTTGACGAGCACTCCGGCGAACGCCCGGGAGGCGACCGTGCTCCTCATGGATCAGAGCGTAGGACGGACCGCCGACATGCGGAACCCGAGCCCGGCCGCTGGGCGGCTCCGGCGCGGGTCCGGCGGACCATCGCGCGCGGCCCCGCCGAATAGACTTGTGCGGTGAACATCGAGCACGACCCCGCGATCCGGGGCTTCGCATCCGACAACTACTCCGGCATCCACCCCGAGGTGCTCGCGGCGATCACGGCGGCCAACGGCGGCCACCAGATCGCGTACGGCGAGGATCTGTACACCGAGCGGTTGCAGGAGGTCTTCCGGCACCACTTCGGCGAGGGCGTCGAGGCCTTCCCGGTCTTCAACGGCACCGGCGCGAACGTCACCGGTCTGCAGGCCATGCTGCCGCGCTGGGGCGCCGTGATCTCGGCCACGACCGCGCACATCAACGTCGACGAGGGCGGCGCCCCCGAGCGCATCGGCGGGTTCAAGATCCTGGCCGTGCCGACCGACGACGGCAAGCTCACCCCCGAGCTCGTCGACCGCGAGGCGTGGGGCTGGGGCGACGAGCACCGCGCCCAGCCGCTGGTCGTCTCCATCACCCAGTCGACCGAGGTCGGCACGCTCTACACCGCCGAGGAGATCCGCGCCCTCGCCGATCACGCGCACGAGCGCGGCATGAAGCTGCACCTCGACGGCGCCCGGCTCTCCAACGCCGCCGCGGCGCTCGACCTGCCGCTGCGCGCCTTCACGCGCGATGCCGGCGTGGACGTGCTGAGCTTCGGCGGCACCAAGAACGGCGCGATGCTCGGCGAGGCGATCGTGGTGCTCACCCCGGGCGCCGCCGACGGCCTCGTCTACTCCCGCAAGTTCAACATGCAGCTCGCCTCGAAGATGCGCTTCGTGTCGGCGCAGCTCATCGCGCTGCTCGAAGGCGACCTGTACCTGCGCAACGCCCGCCACGCGAACGCCATGGCGCAGCGGCTGCGCTCCGCGCTCGAGGCCGGGATCGCCGACGGATCCATCCAGGGCGTCGGCTTCACGCAGCGGACCCAGTCGAACGGGGTCTTCGCGACCCTGCCCGACGGCGTCGCCGACCGGTTGCGCGAGACCTTCCGGTTCTACGACTGGGACGCGGCGCGCAACGAGGTGCGCTGGATGTGCGGCTTCGACACGACCGAGGCCGACATCGACGCCCTCGTCGCCCTCGTCGCCGAGGAGACCAGCCGCTGAGGCCCGGGGTCAGCCGCAGGCCCGGGTCAGCACAGCGGGCCCGGGTCAGCGCAGCGGGCCCGGGTCAGCACAGCGGGCCCGGGTCAGCACAGCGGGCCCGGGTCAGCGCAGCAGGCCGAGGTGCGCGAGCGCCTGGCGGATGAGCGTGCCCCGGCCGCCCTCCATCTCGGCGGCGAGCGCATCGCTCGCCGCCTCCTCGGGGCTGAACCAGGTCACCTCGAGCGCATCCTGACGCGGCTCGCACGTGCCCGTCACGGGCACGACGAACGCCAGTGACACGGCGTGCTGGCGGTCGTCGTGATAGGCGCTCACACCCGGGAGCGGGAAGTACTCGGCGACCGTGAACGGCGCGGGCGAGGGCGGCAGCATCGGGAACGCCATCGGGCCCAGGTCGTTCTCCAGGTGCCGGAACAGCGCGTCCCGCACGGTCTCGCCGTAGCGCACGCGGCCGGAGACGATCGTGCGCGTGATCTCGCCGAGCGGCGTCGCACGCAGGAGGATCCCGATGTCGGTCACCATGCCGGATCCGTCGGTGCGCACCGGCACCGCCTCGACGTAGAGCATCGGCAGCCGGCGCCGGGCCTGGGCGAGCTCGAAGTCGGTCAGCCAGCCGGGGTTCGCCCCGCCGGAGGCGCCCAGACCGTCGAGCCCCGACGGGAGCCCTCCCGCGAGCGCGTCGGGGAGGCCGTCGTCGTCGGCCGGATCGGGGTCGGGTGTGCGTACCGCCATGGTCCCTTTCTACCAGCGCGTCACGAGGACCCGTGAGCGCGATGGACGAAACACCGGATTCTGTGTGAGACACCACGGCGGGGATGGTGTGTCACACAGAATCCGGTCTCTCACGGATCCCGCGGGGCGAGGTCGGATCCCTGAGGCAGGATGGACGCATGGCCGAAACCGTCGAGATCGATCGCACCGCGATGCGCTGGGCCCGCCAGGGCGAGGCGCTCCCGCTGCTGGTGCTGCTGCACGGCTACGGATCCGATGAGCGCGACCTGTTCTCGCTCGTGCCGTTCCTCCCCGAGGGCGCGGCCGTGGCCTCGGTCCCCGCCCCGCACCCCGCGCCGTGGCCGATGCCCGGGCGCTCCTGGTATCCGATCGACGAGCTGGAGCGCCGCGATCCGGCCTCCGTGACCGCCGCCGCCGACGCCGTGCTGCGCTGGCTCGACGCCGAGGCCGCCGACGCGCCGTCCGTCGCGCTGCTCGGGTTCTCCCAGGGCGCCTCCGTCGCGCTGCAGGCGGCCCGCCGGGATCCGGATCGCATCGCCGCGGTCGTGAACCTCAGCGGCTACGCGGCCCCTGGGGAGCTGCCCGGCGACTCCGCGCTGCGCGAGAGGCGCATCCCGGTGTTCTGGGGACGCGGCTCGCGCGACGACGTCATCCCGCCCGCGCTCATCGTGCACACCGCGCAGTGGCTGCCGGATCACGCCGAGCTGACCGGACGCGTGTACCCGGGACTCACGCACAGCGTGTCCGAGGAGGAGCTGGCCGACGTCCGCCGGTTCCTCGACGGCTGGCTGGAGAGCCTTCAGTCTTCGGCCGAGCCCGCTCCCGCGGACGGCTGATCCGGATCCTCGTCCGCCCCGGCCGCGGCGTCCGCCTCGCTGCGCCGGCGCTGCTCGTCCCGCTGCATGCGCGTGCCCGCCCAGGTGAACAGCACCATGACGGCGGCGCCGACCACGAGGCCGAGCGCGATGCCGGTGCCCATGTTGTGCAGCGCGGATCCGAGCGCCACCCCGACGCCCATGCCGATCGCGAGCCCGACGCCGAGTCCCATCCGCCGCAACGTCTCGCCCGAGGCCGGCCTCTGCTCCACCATCCCCCCAGGCTAGGTCCGGCCGGGCCGCCCGGCATCCGTCTCTCGGAGGATCCGTATCCGGGAACGTGCCGGCACGTAGCGCCGCCGAGCCGCGACACGCCCGGGTTGCACGATCCTCGGGGGCCCGGTATCGTCGTCCGGGTCCTGTCCGCCGTGTAAGGAAGTCCCTTGATCTGAGTCGTCGCCTCCGCGTTCCATCCACGCGCTGATCCGACACTCCTTCCTGCCCACGCCGCTTCGGCACAGGCGTCTCCGGTCTTCCGGCGACCTGCCCCCGAGAGCCGGGACCGCTCTCCGCGACGTCCCCTCCGCGACCGGCTCAGAATCCTCCGGCATCAGCGCACCCGAACATCTTCCGGGAGCCGCCCCATGTCATCACCCACCCCTTCCTCCGCGGTCGTGCTCGACCGCGTCATGTTCCGCTGGCCCGACGGATCCACCGCGCTCGACGCCGTCTCCGGCGCGTTCGGAGCCGGCCGCACCGGCCTCGTCGGCCGCAACGGATCCGGCAAGTCCACGCTGCTCCGGCTGATCGCCGGGGAGCTCGCCCCGTCGTCGGGGCGGATCGCCGCGACCGGCGACGTGGCGTACCTGCCGCAGCGCCTCACGCTCGACACGCACGCCCGGGTCGCCGAGCTGCTCGGCGTGGCCGCGGCGCTCGACGCGGTCCGCGCCATCGCGGCGGGCGACGTCGACCCCGCCCGCTTCGACGAGGTCGGCGACGACTGGGACGTCGAGGCCCGCGCCGCGGCCGCCCTGGCCGAGGCGGGGCTCGATCCGTCGTTCCTCGACCGCACCGTGGGCGAGCTCTCCGGTGGCGAGGCCGTACTGGTCGCGATCGCCGGGATACGGGCGCGCCGCGCGCCGATCACGCTGCTCGACGAGCCGACGAACAACCTCGACCGGGACGCGCGGGCCCGGCTCGGCGAGATGGTGCGATCGTGGCGGGGCACGCTCGTCGTCGTCAGCCACGACGTCGCGCTGCTCGAGCTCATGGACGACACCGCCGAGCTGTACGGGCACGAGCTCAGCGTCTTCGGCGGCCCCTACTCCGCCTGGCGCGCCTGGCTGGACGCCGAGCAGGATGCGGCACGGCAGGCCGAGAAGGACGCCAAGCAGGCGTTCAAGAAGGAGAAGAGGCAGCGCATCGAGGCCGAGACCAAGCTCGCCACGCGCGCCCGCATGGCGAACAAGGCCGAGCATGAGAAGCGCGTGCCGAAGATCGTCGCGCACGGCCGGAGGATGGCCGCCGAGGTGTCGGCGGGACGCCTGCGCACCGAGGTCGCCGAGAAGGAGGGAGCGGCGCGCGCCGCGCTCGACGAGGCCGGCCGGCGGATCCGCGACGACGCCGCGATGAAGATCGAGCTGCCGGATCCGGGGGTCTCCCGGGCCCGGCGCATCGCCACGATCGGCGACGGCGAGCGGTCCTGGACGATCCAGGGCCCCGAGCGGGTCGCACTGATCGGCCGCAACGGCGTCGGCAAGACGACGCTGCTGCGCCGGCTGGTCGACGGCGCCGGCACCACGACCCCGGCTCCGCTCTCAGCAGAGCCGGAACCGGGCGACAATCCCGCGCCGAAACCTGGCGCCGTGCCGAAAGTACCGCTCGGAGCCGTACCGAATTCAGGCTCGCTCTCCGACACGACGGCCGAAACGGCCGATTCCGGGACTCCCGCGGCTTCTGGCCTGAATTGCGCACGCCACACCGACCGCATCGGATACCTGCCGCAGCGGATCGACGGCCTCGACGACCGGGCCACGGTCGTCGAGAACGTCGCCGCCCGCGCCCCGGAGATCCCGGACAAGGAGCTGCGGAACCGGCTCGCGCGGTTCCTCATCCGGGGTGCGGCGATGGACCGGCCGGTCGGGGCGCTCTCCGGCGGCGAGCGCTTCCGGGTCGCCCTCGCGGCGCTGCTGCTCGGGGATCCCGCCCCGCACCTCGTGGTGCTGGACGAGCCGACCAACAACCTCGACCTCGACACGGTCGACCAGGTCGTGCAGGCGCTGCGCGCCTACCGCGGGGCCGTGCTGATCGTCAGCCACGACGACGCCTTCCTGCGGCGGCTGGACCTGGATCTGACGCTCGAGCTCGATGCGGAGGGCGTGCTCTCCGAGGTGGCGCTCGGCACCTGACCCGGCCCCCGCGGTCCCCGCGCGCGCCCGGCCCGGCCCTCTCCCTGGTCCGGCCGGGCGCACGGCCTCGCGGTTCCGGCGCGTCGGGAATGCGACCGCGGGAGCGCGCTGTTGCGGACGTCATGACAACGATCGGAATCATCGGTGCAGGACACATCGGCAGCGCGCTCGCGGAGGCCTTCGCCGGCCTCGGCTACGACGTCGTGATCGCGAACTCGCGCGGCCCGGAGACGCTCGCCGGGCTCGTCGCACGGCTCGGCCCGCACGTGACGGCGTCCACCGCGACCGGGGCCGCCGAGGCCGCGGACGTCGCCGTCGTCACGGTTCCGCTCAAGGCCCTGAAGGACGTCCCCGCGGCTCCGCTCGCCGGGAAGCTCGTGCTCGACACGAACAACTACTACTTCGAGCGGGACGGTCGCATCGAGGCCCTCGACCGCGGCGAGACCACCACCTCCCAGCTGGTGCAGGCCCACCTGCGCGAATCGACCGTCGTGAAGGCGTTCAACCAGATCCGGGCCGAGGAGATCCTGACCACCGGATCCCCGGCGGGCACGCCCGACCGGCGCGCCCTCGGCACCGCGGGCGACGACGACGCCGCGGTCGCCTTCGTGACCGATCTCTACGACCGCCTCGGCTTCGACACCGTGAGCGCCGGCCCGCTGAGCGAGTCGTGGCGCCTCGAACGAGACCGCCCGGCCTACGTCACGCGGCAGAACGCCGAGGAGCTGCGCGCCAACCTCGCCATCGCCAACCGCCTGCCCTGATCCAGCAGCCGCCCAGGCGGCGGGGGCAGGATGGGGCCATGAGCGACCTCGTCCGCCCCCGCAAGGGCCGTTTCATCGCCGGCGTGTGCGCCGGCCTCGCCCGCCGCTTCGGCATGCCCGTCGCGCTCGTGCGCATCATCGCGGTCATCGCGATGATCTTCGCCGGGCTCCCGCTGTGGGTCTACCTCGTGCTGTGGATCGTCATCCCGAACGAGCGCTGAGCGCGGCCGCCGATCAGGCGCGCTTGGACCGCATCGCGCGGGTGTGCCCGAGCTCCGGATCCGCCGCGAGCAGGGCGTACTCCTCGGACTCGCGCGGCACCAGGGCGACCCGCCCCTCGGCGTCGCTGAGCACGCCCCAGCCGTACCGCTTGCCCAGCGGAGAGGCGCGCAGGCATGCCTGACCCTTCGCGAAGAACGCCGCCCGGGCCTCGGCGTCGGCCGGATCCAGCCCGCGGCGCAGCGCCCAGGTGGAGAAGACGACGTCGTCCGAGGTGTGCTCGAAGGGGTGCTCCGCGATCATGCGGTAGTGCAGCGCGGCGATCGTGGGGACGCTCGCCGCGGTCGTCGCAGGGCCCGCGGGCGGCTCCTGGGCGTGATCGGTCGGGCAGTCCTCGGCCACCTCGATGAACGTCCTCGTGTAGTTCGTTGTGTGCACCGCCATGGAACCATGCTCGCACCGTGCGCCGACCTCGGGCTTGGCGATCCGCGACAGTCCGATCGCGGAGCGATGCCGGCCGTGGACGGCGCTGCGACGGAGCGGAGTTCGCTGCCCGGACACCCCTCTCCGCGCCCGATGTCGGCGGCACCGGCGAAGATGGACGGATGAGCGATGTGCTCGACCGCTTCACCCCCGCGACCCAGGACTGGTTCCGCGGGGCGTTCACCGCGCCCACCGCCGCGCAGGCCGGGGCATGGGAGGCGATCTCGAGCGGCCGTAACGCGCTCGTGGTCGCCCCGACCGGATCCGGTAAGACGCTGTCGGCGTTCCTCTGGGCGATCGACCGGGTGTTCCGCGAGCGCACGGCCGAAGCCGCGGCGGCCGAGTCCGTCGCCCCCGCCGCGGCGAGGACCGGCAAGGGGCGCCGGAAGGCCGACGCCGACAGGCCCGGCCGCACCCGGATCCTCTACATCTCGCCGCTCAAGGCCCTGGGTGTCGACGTGGAGCGCAACCTGCGCTCGCCCCTCATCGGCATCGGGCAGTCCGCGCGTCGGCTCGGGGTCCCCGCGCCCGCGGTGACGGTGGGCGTGCGCTCGGGCGACACGACCTCGTCGGACCGGCGTCGGCTCGTCGTGGATCCGCCGGACATCCTCATCACCACGCCCGAATCTCTCTACCTCATGCTCACGAGCCGCGCCGGCGACACCCTGCGCGACGTGCACACGGTCATCATCGACGAGGTGCACGCGGTCGCGGCGACCAAGCGCGGCGCCCACCTCGCGGTGAGCCTGGAGCGGCTCGACCAGCTGCGGCGGACGGCCGACGCCGAGGCCGGCGTGCCCTACCGCCCGGTGCAGCGGATCGGCCTGTCGGCGACGGTGCGCCCGATCGACGAGGTCGCCCGGTTCCTCGGCGGAGCGCAGCCCGTCGAGATCGTGGCGCCCCCGGCGTCCAAGACCTTCGACCTGCAGGTCGTCGTGCCGATCGAGGACATGCTCAACCCGCCCCCGCCCCCGGGCGCCGACGAGACCCCGCGACCGTCCGGCGCGGAGCGGATCGACCAGTCGGCCGGCGGCGCCGACGCGTTCGGCGAGAACACGGAGATGACGGGATCCGTCTGGCCGCACGTCGAAGAGGCGATCGTCGACAGGATCCTGCAGAACCGGTCGACGATCGTGTTCGCCAACTCGAGGCGCCTCGCCGAACGGCTCACGGGACGCCTGAACGAGATCTACAGCGAGCGGATCGGGCTCGACCTGCCGGCGGCCATGGTCCCCGCCGCGATGATGGCGCAGGCGGGCTCGACGGCGGGAGCCGACCCGGTGCTCGCCAAGGCGCACCACGGATCCGTCTCGAAGGAGCAGCGTGCGCTCGTCGAGGAGGAGCTCAAGGCGGGCGTGCTGCGCTGCGTCGTGGCGACGAGCAGCCTCGAGCTCGGGATCGACATGGGTGCCGTCGACCTCGTGATCCAGGTGGAGGCGCCCCCATCCGCCGCATCCGGCCTGCAGCGTGTGGGCCGCGCCGGGCACCAGGTCGGCGAGATCAGCCGGGCGTCGCTGTTCCCCAAGCACCGGGGCGACGTGCTGCACACCGCGATCGTCACCGAGCGCATGCTCGCCGGGCAGATCGAGGCGATCAGCGTGCCGCGGAACCCCCTCGACATCCTCGCCCAGCAGACCGTCGCCGCGTGCGCGCTGGAACCGCTGGACGTCGAGCAGTGGTTCGACACGGTGCGCCGGAGCGCGCCGTTCGCCGCGCTCCCCCGTTCAGCGTACGAGGCGACCCTCGACCTGCTGGCCGGCCGCTTCCCCTCCGACGAGTTCGCCGAGCTGCGTCCGCGCCTGGTGTGGGACCGCGATGCGGGCACCCTGACCGGGCGTCCCGGCGCGCAGCGGATCGCGGTCACGAGCGGCGGCACGATCCCCGACCGCGGACTCTTCGGCGTGTTCGTCGCCGGCGAGACCACGGGGGCGCGCGTGGGCGAGCTCGACGAGGAGATGGTCTACGAGTCCCGCGTGGGCGACGTCTTCACGCTCGGCACCACGAGCTGGCGGATCGCCGAGATCACGCACGACCGGGTCAACGTCATCCCCGCCTACGGTCAGCCCGGCAAGGTGCCGTTCTGGCACGGCGACGGCCTCGGCCGCCCGTTCGAGCTCGGCGAGGCCCTCGGCGTCTTCAACCGCGAGGTGCACGGCGCCCCGGAGGCGAAGGCCAGGGAGCGGCTCGCCGCCGCGGGGCTCGACGTGCACGCGCAGGACAACCTGCTCGCGCACCTCAATGAGCAGAAGGAGGCGACGGGCACGCTGCCCACCGACCGGGCGCTCACCGTCGAGCGCAGCCGCGATGAGATCGGCGACTGGCGCGTGATCCTGCACTCCCCCTACGGGCAGACCGTGCACGCGCCGTGGGCCCTCGCGGTGAACGCGCGGATCCGCGAGCGCCGGGGCGTCGAGGGCTCTGCGGTGGCGAGCGACGACGGCATCATCGTGCGCGTGCCCGACGCCGACGCCGAGCCGCCCGGAGCCGAATTGTTCGTCTTCGAGCCCGACGAGCTCGAGCGGATCGTGACCGACGAGGTGGGCGGATCCGCCCTCTTCGCCTCCCGGTTCCGCGAGTCGGCCGCGCGGGCGCTGCTCATGCCCCGGATGAACCCGAACCGGCGCAGCCCGCTCTGGCAGCAGCGGCAGCGCGCCGCGCAGCTGCTCGAGGTGGCCCGCAGGCACCCGACGTTCCCGATCATCCTGGAGACCCTGCGCGAGGTGCTGCAGGACGTCTACGACCTCCCCTCGCTGCGGCGCCTCGCGTCCGGCATCGCCGAGCGGCGCATCCGGCTCGTCGAGGTGCAGACCGCGCAGCCGTCGCCGTTCGCCCGCGATCTGCTCTTCGGCTACGTCGGCGCGTTCATGTACGAGGGCGACTCTCCGCTGGCGGAGCGCCGGGCTGCGGCGCTGTCGGTGGATCCGGCGCTGCTGGGCGAGCTGCTCGGCACCGTCGAACTGCGCGAGCTGCTGGATCCGGACGTGATCGCGCAGTTCGAGCGCGAGGCGCAGCGCCTGGATCCGTCCCGTCGCGCACGCGGGGTCGAGGGCGTGGCCGATCTGCTGCGCCTCCTCGGCCCGCTGGACGCGGAGGAGGTCGCAGACCGGCTCGAACCCGACCCGGACGCGCCGGGCGCTTCGACGAATGCCGCGGCTGCGGCGCACCTCGCGACGCTGATCGAGGCCCGCCGCGCCATCGAGGTGACCGTCGGCGGGATCCGGCGCGTCGCCGCCATCGAGGATGCGGGGCGTCTGCGCGACGCGCTGGGCGTGCCGCTGCCCGTCGGGATCCCCGTGGCGTTCCTGGAGCCGGTCGCCGATCCGCTGGGCGACCTCGTCGCCCGGCACGCGCGCACGCACGGCCCGTTCCTCGGCTCGGCCGTCGCCCGGCGGTTCGGCCTCGGCACCGCGATCGTGCGCCAGACGCTGCAGCGGCTCGAGGCCGACGGGCGCGTCACGAGCGGGTACTTCCTGCCCGACCCTTCCGCCGCAGGCCGGGACTCCGAGCCGCCCGGATCCTCCGGCCCGCAGGAGTCCGCCGGCCCCGACGAGACCGAATGGTGCGACACCGAGGTGCTGCGCCGGCTGCGGATGCGCTCCCTCGCCGCGATCCGCGGCAGCGTCGAGCCCGTGCCGCCGACCGCGTTCGCGCGGTTCCTGCCCGAGTGGCAGCACGTGGCCCGTCCGCTCGAGGGCATCGACGGGGTGGCGACGGTGATCGAGCAGCTCGCGGGCATGTCGATCCCGGCGAGCGCCTGGGAGTCGCTGATCCTGCCGCAGCGCGTGCGCGACTACGCGCCGGCGATGCTCGACGAGCTGACCAGCGCCGGCGAGGTCGTCTGGGCGGGCCACGGCGCCCTGCCCGGCCGCGACGGCTGGGTGTCGCTGCACCCCGCCGACCTCGCCCCCTTCACCGTGCCGTTCCCCGAGGAGACGCCGGAGCCCGGATCCCTCGAGGCGCAGCTGCTGGCCTCGCTCTCCTCCGGCGGGGCCTACTTCGCCGCACAGCTGCGGGAGTCCACGGGGGCCGAGAACGAGGCCTCCGTCGTGGAGGCGCTGTGGAACCTCGCGTGGGCGGGCCACGTCACGAACGACACCTTCGCGCCGATCCGCACGCTGGTGAGCGGCGGGAGCCAGGCGCACAAGGTCGCCCGCCGCGCCCCGCGCACGCGCACGTTCCGCGGGATGTCGCTGGCCCGCCCTTCCGCCGCCCCGCGTCCGCTGTCGGTGGGCGGACGCTGGTCGCTGCTGCCGGAGGCGGAGACGGATCCGGCTCGGCGCGCCACGGTCTCGGCGGGACTCCTGCTGGACCGCTACGGCGTGGTCACCCGCGGGTCGGTGCAGGCGGAGGGGATGCCCGGAGGGTTCGCGCAGGCGTACCGGGTGCTCGCAGGGTTCGAGGAGGCGGGGCACTGCCGCCGCGGCTACGTGATCGAGAAGCTCGGCGCGGCGCAGTTCGCCGCCTCCGCCACGATCGACCGGCTGCGCACCTTCGCGGGCCTCGCCGATCCCCCGCCGCGCACCGCGCGGACGCTCGCGGCCACGGATCCGGCGAGCCCCTACGGCGCCGCCCTGGGCTGGCCGCGGCTGGACGACGTCTCGCACCGTCCCGGACGCAAGGCCGGGGCTCTCGTGGTCCTCGTCGACGGAGCCCTGGTGCTCTACCTCGAGCGCGGCGGGAAGACGGTCCTCGTCTTCACCGACGACGAGGACGACCTGCGCGCGGCGGCGGCCGACCTCGCGGCGACCGCCCGTGCCAGACGGCTGGAGACCCTCACGGTCGAGAAGGCGAACGGCGTCGGGCTGTACGAGCGCGGGGCCGACGGACCGGGGACCGGCGCACGGCTCAGCCGGCTGCTGCAGGAGGCCGGCTTCGTCGCCACCCCGCGCGGTGTCACCCTGCGCAAGGCGCTGTGACCGAGCCCGGTCGCGCCTACCCTGGGGGCATGATCCACGAGTTCGCCGCCGGCGTCGGAACCCTGCTGCGCGGATTCGCCCTCTGGCGCACCCGGCCGCGACTGCTCGCCCTCGGACTCATCCCTGCGGCGATCAGCGCCCTCCTGCTCGCGGCCCTGCTGATCCCCCTCGGCTTCTCGCTCGGCCCGATCACCGCCTGGCTGACGCCGTTCGCCGAAGGCTGGATCGCCGGCTGGCGGGATGCGCTGCGCATCGCCCTCGGCGTCGTGCTGTTCGTCGCCGGCGCCGTGCTGTCCGGGCTCCTCTTCACCGCCCTCACGCTGACGATCGGCGACCCGTTCTACCAGCGCATCTGGCGCGAGGTGGAGCGCAGCCTCGGCGGTGCCGAGCCGACCGGCGAGACGGGTTTCTGGTCGACCGTCGGCGAAGGGCTGCGCCTCGTCGTGCTCGGCGTCCTGATCGCCCTGCTGACCCTGGCCCTCGGGTTCGTCCCGGTCGTGGGCGGGGTGCTCGCCACGGTCGTCGGCGTGCTGCTGTCCGGGCGCCTGCTCGCCCGGGAGCTCACCGCGCGCGCCTTCGACGCCCGCGGCCTGAGTCGTGGCGATCGCGCACGCCTCCTCGCGACGGGCAGGGCGCGGGTACTCGGCTTCGGCGTCGCCACGCAGCTCTGCTTCATGGTCCCGCTGGGCGCCGTCGTCACGATGCCCGCGGCCGTCGCCGGATCCACCATGCTCGCCCGAGCGCTCACCGACCGCGCCGCGGCCGCGGATCCCGACGCGATCGAGGCGGCGCAGGGTGCCTGAGGGCGACACCGTCTACCGCGCGGCTGCGCGCCTCGACCACGCGCTGCGGGGCGGCACGATCACGCGGTTCGACCTGCGGGTGCCGCAGCTCGCCGACGCCGATCTCACCGGATCGGTGGTGCACGCCGTGGTGCCCCGCGGCAAGCACATCCTCATGCGCATCGGCGACCGGACGCTCCGCTCGCACCTGCGCATGGACGGCGCCTGGCACCTGTACCGGCCCGGCGAGCGCTGGCGGGCGCCGGCGCACACGGCGCGGGCGATCGTCGGCACGGCGGATGCCGAGGCCGTGGGGTTCGAGGTGTCGATGCTCGCGCTCGTCCCCACCGCCCGCGAGGAGGAGCTCGTCGGGCACCTGGGACCCGACCCGCTGGCCGACGACTGGGATCCGGCCGAGGCCGCGCGCCGTCTGGGGGCGGATCCGAGGCCGGTCCACGTCGCCCTGCTGGATCAGCGCAACGTCGCGGGGTTCGGCAACGAGTACGCCGCCGAGCTGCTGTTCCTGCGGGGCGTCCTGCCCACGCGACCCGCGACGGAGGTGGACGCCGCAGCGCTGCTCGATCTGGGAGCGCGCACGATCCGCGCCAACCGCGACCGCCCCGACCGCACCTTCACGGGCGTCGCGCTGCCCGGGCGCACCACATGGGTGTACGGACGCGCCCGCCGCCCCTGCCGGCGCTGCGGCACGCCGATCCGCACGGGCGAGCTGGGCGCCGATCCGACGGAGGAGCGCCGCACGTTCTGGTGCCCGAACTGCCAGCGCTGACCGCGCACCGGCCTGGTGCTGGCGCTGGCGCTGGTGCTGCTGCTCGGGCCGGTGCCGTCACGATCGGCACGCAGTGTCACGATCGGCACGCAGTGTCACGATCGGCACAGGATCCGGCTGGATCCGTGTGCTGATCGTCACTGCGTGTGCTGATCGTCGCAGCGTGTGCTGATCGTCGCAGCGTGTGCTGATCGTCACAGGCCGCTACGCGAAGACGCGCACCCCTCGGGGATGCGCGTCTTCGCGTACAGGTCCGCAGCGGCCGACCCGGCGGCCGACCGTGATGATCAGGCCGCGAGCCAGAGGCCCTTGCGGTCGGTGTTCAGATTCATGCCGGCGGCGACCGTCTCGTCGTCGCCGATCTTCGCACCGCGCGCGATGTGCGCGCCGGTGCCGACCTCGGTGCGCACGCCGATCGTGGCGCCGTCTCCAATCACGGCCCCCTGCCCGATGTGGGCGTGGGCCTCGATCCGGGCGTTGACGCCCACGATCGCCTCGGGCTCGATCCAGGCGCCGCGTGCGACGTGCGCACCGGCCCCGACCTTCGCACCCGGTTCGACATAGGCGCCGGCCTCCACGATCGCCTGCGGGTGCACCTTGGCACCGTGCGCGATCAGACCACGGCCGTTGGCGTGCTTGCGGTAGCGCAGCGTGCCTCCACGGCCGTCCTCGATGTCGACGTAGTTCTTACCCACGAAAACCTCCCGTGCCCGGGACTTTCCCCGGATACATCTGCAACCTCGTGCGTGCCGGATCTATTCCCGTGCACGCATTTCGCGCGTGTCGCGCCGCGATTCCCCGACGTGCCCCGCAGCGGCGGCGCGACGCGGTCGCCGGTACGCTGAACGCATGAGCAGGCGAGGCGCTTCCGGACGCAAACCCGCGGTGCGCTCCGCCAAGGGCGGCGCCCGCAGTACCGCCGGCGGCCGGAACGCCGCGAAGGCCGGCAACGGCACCGCGAAGGGCGCCCCGCAGCGGCCGGCGAAGAAGGCCGAGAAGGTCGTCTTCGACGCGCCCGCCCCGACCCCCGAGGAACCGCGCACGCTGCGCCTCGGCGCCGTGCCCGGGGCGACGCCCGGACGGTGGATCGACACCTGGAACGACCGGATGCCGCACGTCGCGCTCGAGCTCGTGCCGATCGCGTTCCCGACGCAGCGGGCGGCCCTCACCGACGGGATCGTCGACCTCGCCCTCGTGCGCGCCCCCTTCGACGACGAGGACATGCACGCGATCCCGCTGTACGAGGAGTTGCCGGTCGTGATCGCCTCCTCGGAATCGCACCTGCTCGCCGCCGACGAGCTCGCGCCCGCCGACCTGGAGGGCGAGACGCTGCTCACCACGCACGAGGACGTGCTGGGGGATCTGGATCTCCCGACGTCCCCGTCCCGGATCCCCCCGCTCGAGACGATCCAGGACGCGGTCGAGACCATCGCCGCCGGCGTCGGGATCCTCGTCGCCCCGATGTCGCTGGCCCGGCTGCACCACCGCAAGGACGTGGACTTCCGGATCCTGCGCGGCGCGCCCGTCTCGCCGGTGCTGCTCGCCTGGCCGAAGGGGGCGACGACTCCCGACATCGAGGCGTTCGTCGGGGTCGTGCGCGGGCGGACGGCGAACTCCTCCCGCTGACGCCCGCTCGGACGTCGGCCTCCGCCCGTCCGCCGCGCCGTTGTGCAGGGAGCCCGCGCATTGTGCAGGGCCGGCAGCCGTGGTTCGCCATCGGCGACCCGTCGTTCCGCGGTCTTCCGGGCAGGCTACCCGCCCGCCGTCGTGTCCTCCCTGCATAATGCGGGTGCTCCCTGCACAACGGCCGGGATCCGCGGGAGCCCGGCCGTTATGCGCCCTCGTCACGCGGATCAGGCCGCCCGCGCGAGCCCGGTCTCGGACGTCACCCGGAGATCGCCGCCGGCCGCGTCCACCTGCACGCGTCCGCCGTCGCTCAGCTCGCCCGAGACGAACAGGTCCGCGATGCGGTCGTCGACCTCGCGCTGGATCAGGCGACGCAGCGGTCGCGCCCCGTACTCCGGCTCGTAGCCGTGCTCGCCGAGCCAGGCCACCGCGGCGTCGGTGACGTCGAGCGCCACCTCGCGGCCGCCGAGGCGGCGGGCGGTCGCCTCCAGCAGCAGCCGGACGATGCGCCCCAGCTCTTCGCGTCCGAGCTTGGAGAACAGCACGATCTCGTCGATGCGGTTCAGGAACTCCGGCCGCATGGCTTCGCGCAGCTTGCCCATGACCCGCGCACGCAGGTCGTCCTGCGAGGCGAACCCGTTGGCGGACGCGTCCTGCGATGCGACGAACCCGAGCGCGCCGGAGCGCGAAGCCAGGAACTCCGAGCCGATGTTCGACGTCATCACGATCACCGTGTTGCGGAAGTCGACCGTGCGTCCCTGGCCGTCGGTGAGACGGCCGTCGTCGAGCACCTGCAGCAGCAGGTTGAACACGTCGGGGTGCGCCTTCTCGATCTCGTCGAACAGCACGATCGAGTACGGGTTGCGCCGCACGCGCTCGGTGAGCTGTCCCGCCTCGTCGTAGCCGACGTATCCCGGAGGGGCACCGACGAGCCGCGACACGGTGTGCCGCTCGCCGAACTCGCTCATGTCGAAGCGGATCACGGCGGTCTCGTCGTCGAAGAGGCGATCGGCGAGCGCCTTGGCCAGCTCGGTCTTGCCGACACCGGTGGGGCCCAGGAACAGGAAGGATCCGACCGGCCGGCGGGCATCGCCCATGCCGGTGCGGCTGCGGCGCACGGCCCGCGCCACGGCGGTGACCGCGTCGTCCTGCCCGATCACGCGGGCGTGCAGGTCGGCCTCGAGGTCGCCCAGCCGCTCGCGCTCGCTCTCCGAGACCCGGCTCACCGGGATCCCCGTCGCGCGGGCGATCACCGCGGCGATCTCCGCCTCGTCGACGACCGCGTCCGCAGCGTCGGCCACCGGTGCACCGGCGTCGTCGATCCGCGCCTGCACCGCGGCGATCTCGTCGCGGATGCGCGAGGCCTCCTCGTAATGCTCGGCACCGACGGCCGCGTTCTTGCGCGCCTCCAGGTCGGCGAGCTCGGCGAACAGCGCGGCGACGTCGGTGACGAGGCCGAGCCGCAGTCGCAGTCGCGCTCCGGCCTGGTCGATCAGGTCGATGGCCTTGTCCGGCAGCACGCGGTCGGGCAGGTAGCGGGCTCCGAGCTCGACCGCGGCGCGGATCGCGTCGTCGGTGTAGGTCACGGCGTGGTGCTGCTCGTAGGCGGGCTTGAGGCCCTCCAGGATCCGCACGGCGTCCTCGATCGAAGGCTCGGCGACTTTCACCGGCTGGAAGCGGCGCTCGAGAGCCGGATCCTTCTCGATGCGCCGGTACTCGGCGAGGGTCGTCGCGCCGACCAGGTGCAGGTCGCCCCGGGCGAGGCGCGGCTTGAGGATGTTGCCGGCGTCCATGCCGCCGCCCTCCCCCGATCCGCCCGCGCCCACGACCGTGTGCACCTCGTCGATGAAGACGATGATCTCGCCCTTGTGCGCGGCGATCTCGTCCATGGTCTGGGTGAGACGCTCTTCGAAGTCGCCCCGGTAGCGGGTGCCGGCGAGCATCGCGGGCAGGTCGAGCGACACGACGCGGCGGTCCTTGAGCTGCGCCGGCACGGCGTCGTCGACGATCGCGCGCGCCAGCCCCTCGACGATCGCGGTCTTGCCGACGCCCGCCTCGCCGATCAGCACCGGGTTGTTCTTGGTGCGGCGGCTGAGGATCTCGATGGTCTGCTCGATCTCGGCGGCGCGCCCGATCACGGGATCCAGCTCGCCGGCACGGGCTCGTGCCGTGAGGTCCAGGCCGAAGCGGTCGAGCATCGGCGTCTCGGAGGCGTCCGCCGCGGCGTCGGCCTCCGGGGCCGCTCCCGCGGTGACGGTCTCGCGCATCCCCTGGGTGAGCGCCTCCGCCGTGACCCCGGCGCGCGCCAGGATCTGCCCGGCGGGGGCGTCCTGTCCGAGCACGAGGGCGAAGAAGACGTGCTCCGGCTCGATGTAGGTCGCGCCGGACGAGCGCGCCACCTGGTAGGCGTGGAAGAGCGCCCGGCTGGCACTGGGGGTGATGGTCGCCGCGTCCACGTCGGAGGCGCCGGCCGGCGCGGGCAGTCGCGCCTCGACGGCGTCGACGATCGTCTGCGCGGTCACGCCGATGTTGCGGATCGCCTCGGCCACGGCGTCGTCCTCGACGACGGTGCGCAGCACGTGCAGCGCGTCGAGCTCGGTCTGACCGCGCCCGAGGGCGAATCGGCCGGCGCGCTGCAGGATGCGCTGGGTGCGGACGGTGAGGAACCGGCTGAGGTCGATCGAGCGCGTCTCACGAGCCTGCTCGCCCGCCAGGTAGCGGGCGAGGAAGTCGTCGAACGAACCCGAACCCGCGTCGGTGAAGTCGTTGGGCATTTCGCTTCCTCTCAAACTTGAGCGTTGTGCTGTCAACTTCAACGCACGGTGGCGGATCCTATTCCCGACCATTGCATCCGGACTTCGACGCCCCGTCCCCCTCCCTTAGAATCCAGGGATGGCCTCGCTTCTGTACGTCGGCGTGCGCCCTGAGCTGGATGCGGCCACGGCGGAGCGCGCCTCCTTCCGCGTCGCCCTCGGCGTCGACGCCGAGACACTGGATCGCGTCGACCTCACCACGACGGCGCTGCCCGACGACGTCTTCGACCGCTACGCGGGTTTCGTGATCGGCGGATCCCCGTTCAACGTCACCGATGCCCGCAAGTCGGCGACGCAGCGGCGCGTGGAGGCGGATCTCGAGCGGATCGCCGAGCGCGCGATCGAGGGGAGGACGACCGCGTTCTTCACCTGCTTCGGGATCGGCGTGGTGACGCGGCTGCTCGGCGGGACCGTCGGCAACGGCACCCCGGAGGAGGCCGCCGCAGCGGAGATCCGCACGACGTCCGAGGGTGCGGCGGATCCGCTGTTCGGGCCGGCCGGCCCCGTGTTCCACGCCTTCACCGCGCACAAGGAGGGCTCCGTCGCCCCGCCGCCCGGCGCCGTGCTGCTCGCCGGCAACGACACCTGCCCGGTGCAGGCGTACCGCGTGGGCGCCGACCTGTACGCGACGCAGTTCCACCCCGAGCCCTCGCCGCGGGACTTCGCCGACCGGATGGTTTTCTACCGCACCACGGGCTATTTCGACCCCGACGCGTTCCACACCGTCCAGGAGGCGGTGCTCGAATCCGTCGTCACCGAACCCGCCCGGATCCTGCATCGCTTCGGCGCCCGAGCCCTGAACCGCCGCCGAGGCCACTGACGCGTTGTCCGCGCCGCCCGAGCGATCCCCCGGCCACCCCCACGGTCCGGCCCGATGGGCGGTGCCACCGGAGGGTCCGACCGGCCGCGCCGACGGGCCACGAGACGGCAACGGGGCGACGAGACCGAATCTCCGTGGCGAGACCGCAGTTGATTCGCGCAGTCTCGACGCGGAGATGCCGTCTCGCGAGAGCGCGGCGGGGTCCGCGTCAGGCGCCGTCGCGCAGCAGGGCGATCCGTTCGTCCAGATATGCCTCCAGCGGCATGTAGCCTCCGGCGGCCGACCAGCGCACCGACGGCACGCCGTCCCGCAGGGCGAGCGGACCGGAGGATCCCCCGGCTTCGACCGCGTCCAGATCGATCGCCGTCCAGCCCACGTGCACGGTCTCGCCGTCGCGGAATCCGCCGCGGGAGGCCTCCGCGCGGCGCTCCGCCCGGGCCCGGGCCGATTCCGCCGCATACCCCCGGCGCACCGGGGCGGCGGCGCGCAGCACCTCCGCCGTCGCGAACACCGCATCGTCGCCGAGGAGCAGCACGCCGATGTGCCAGGCGGATCCGGCGCGGACGATCCGCGGCGCCCGCCAGCGCGACGTCCTCTCGCGTCCGAGAGATTCCCGCGGCACCTCGGCGAGCGCAGCGCGCGCCCGTCCGAGCAGCGCGCCGAGCCCGGAGCCGGAGTCAGGTGAGGTCACCCCACCAGGCTAAGCCCGCCGATGGCGGCACTCCGAGACCGTCCGAGTGATCGCTATCATGCACGTGTGCCGGGACGACGCCCGCGCCTCCGCCCCACGATCGGATCTCATGACGACCCCAGCGACGCCGGATCCCCGCCGCGCCCCCGGGATGGCCGACGTAGCGCGCCTGGCCGGGGTGTCGGCGCAGACCGTGTCGCGCACTCTGAGCGGCAATCCGAGCGTGCAGCCCGAGACCCGCGCCAAGGTGCTCGCGGCCGTGGACCAGCTCGGCTATCGGCGCAACAACGCCGCCCGCGCGCTGTCTTCCGGGCGGAGCAGGGCGATCGGCGTCGTCTCGCTGCGGACCGGCTTCTACTCGCGCACCGCGGTCACGGTCGGCATCGAGACGACCGCGTCCGAGGCGGGGTACATCGTGAACTCGGTCACGACGCCGTCGCTCGATGCCGGCGAGATCGAGCTGGCCATGTCGCGCCTCGCCGACCAGGGCGTGGAGGGGATCGTGCTCGCGCTCCCCCTGATCGCGACGTCGCGGGCGATCGACGAGCTCACCCGCGCGGTTCCGACGATCACCATCGACGGGTCGCGCACCGCATCGACCCAGGTGGTCGCGGTCGACCAGCGCGAAGTCGGCCGGATCGCGACCCGCCATCTGCTGGATCTCGGCCACGAGACCGTCTGGCACGTCGCGGGGCCGCAGCAGTGGCTCGATGCATCCAGCCGCACCCAGGGCTGGCGGGAGGCCCTCGCAGACGCCGGCCGGGAGGCCCCGCCCGAGATCCTCGGGGACTGGTCCCCCGCCTCTGGGCACCGTTCCGGGCAGATCCTGGCGCGCATCCCGGAGGTCACCGCGGTGTTCGTGGCGAGCGACGAGATGGCGTTCGGCCTCGCGCGGGCGTTCGCCGAGCTCGGCCGCCGGATCCCGGACGACGTGTCGATCGTCGGGGTGGACGACATCCCGCTCGCGGAGTTCTGCTCCCCCGCGCTCACGACCGTCGCCCAGCCCTTCGGCGACGTGGGGCGCATCGCCGTCGAGCATCTGCTGCACGCGATCGCCCACCCGGGAGCGGTGCCCCCGGCGGAGTCGATCACGCCGCAGCTCGTGGTGCGCCGCTCGACCGCCGCCCCGCGCCGTTGACCGTCGCCCCACGCGACTGAGCCCCGCACCGTCCGCCCGTCGCCCCGCGCCGTCGACCGCCGCCCCGCGCCGCTGACCGCCGCGCCGCGCCGCTGAGCCCCGCCTCGCGGAGCTCCCCGCCTGCGTCGCGTCCGGCCAGGGCGCTGGAGCGCCCGGGGTCCCGTCGCCAGCACTCCCCGCGAGGACCCGGCGTCCTGACATCCCTCATCCGCATGTTTGCGATATCCATTGCATGAGACAGGCCCGGTAAATAAGCGGAAAGGACTTGATGTTAGCGATAACTTGGGCGTACCGTGTCCCCTGTTCTCCCCGCCTCGACGATGCAGCAAGGAAGACCGATGCCTCCACAGATCCTGTCCCTCCCGCGCCGATCAGGCGGTGCCGTCGCCGGCGGCGTCGCCCTCGCGATCGCCGCGACCGCGCTGGGCCTCGGCTCCCTCTCCCCGGCGCACGCCGACCCCGCCCCACCCGCCGGCGCCGCGATCCCCGACACGGGGTACACCCTCCTCGACGTCGACTCCGAATCGGCGCCCTACCCCGCCCCGCCCTCGCTCGACGGCACCGCGAAGGGGGCGTTCGACGGCGACTACTCGACCCAGTGGGCCTCGGACTACAACGGCGGCACGCCGGACCCGATGCCGCACTACCTCACGTTCGACATCGGCGCGCAGCACGCGCTCACCGGGCTCGGCTACTCCGTCAAGGTGCAGGGCAACGGCCCGGTCAAGAACGTGCAGGTGCTGACCACGAACGACGCCGACGTCGCGAAGGACGGCAAGAACAGCGGATGGTCGCTCGCCGGCACCGCGACCTTCTCGCAGCCCACCAGCGGCACGCAGATCCAGTACGTGGCGTTCGCCCAGCCCGTGTCGGCGCGCTACGTCGAGTTCAAGGTCCTGGATGCGGTGAACGGGTCGAACAACGCCTCGGCCTCGGAGATCGTCGTCTACACGACCGACCCGATCACCACGCCCACCCCCACTCCCACGCCGACACCGACGCCCAAGCCCGCCGCCGCGACCGTGACCACCGACTCGGTCGACGACAGCACCTGGCAGTATCCGGACGACACCCCCGCGAGCCCGTTCATCGACAAGGACGGCACGTTCCACTTCGGCGAGTCGCACGCGAACTACTACAACGAGCCGGACGGCAGCAACGGCGACATCCGGCAGTGGAACTGGTACACCGGAACGGACTTCGACACCGCGAAGCCCGACGACGCGCTCAACGCCGCCGGCACCAACCCCGACACCACCGACTTCTGCAACGCGAGCCCCACCGGCGTGGACTCGACCAAGGCGCCCGCCGGATCCAGCTACACCCAGCCGAACTACTGCGACATCACGCAGATGTGGGTCGACCCCGACTCGGGCGACTGGTACGGCCTCGTGCACAACGAGTTCACCCCCCAGCCCTTCGGCGACGGGCTGCACTACGACGCCATCGACTACGCGGTCTCGACCGATCAGGGCAGGACCTGGACGATCCCCGGCCACGCGATCACCTCGCCGTACAGCACCACCCGCGGCGACACCACGGCGTTCCCGCAGCAGACCTACTCCTACGGCGACGGCGATCCCCGCCTCTACGTCGACTACGCCTCCGGCTACTTCTACGCGTTCTACGGCTCCCGCATCGTGAACAAGACCGGCGGCTGGGTCGCGTTCTACGAGCACGTCGCCCGCGCCCCGATCTCCGGGAAGATGGCGACCGGCACCTGGCAGAAGTGGTACGACGGCACCTGGACCCAGCCCGGCATCTCCGGCAAGGAGAGCAACATGGTCCCCGTCGCCGACGACAGCGAGACGGGTTACACCCCCACCGACGAGGAGTACGACCCGAACACCCCCGGCACCGCGCAGCAGCAGATCAAGAAGGGGCAGATGCCCGCGACGTCGCCGCTGTTCGTGATGGACGTCACCTACGACGCGTACCTCGGGCTGTACATCGGCCAGCCGCAGAACCCCGACCAGTCGGGCAACGCGCCGCAGGAGTTCTACGCCACGAAGAACCTCGCGACGCAGAAGTGGTTCCGCCTGGGCGACAGCGGATCCGCGTACACGACGGCCTCCTGGTACCGCTGGTTCGTCGACCCGGCCAACAAGACGAGCTCGGCGATCGTGGGCAAGTCGTTCCGCTCGTACTGCTCGTTCGGCTGCATGGGCGACGCCTCTGCGCAGCTCGCGAACATCACGATCGACGCGGGGCCCTCGGTCTCGCCGGCCGCCGCCGTCGACACGACGAAGGCCTACACGATCGCCAACGCCGACGGGCGCAAGCTCGCGGTCTCCGGCGACGGCACGGCGCTGACGTCCGCGGACACCGTGGACCGCGGGCACGGCGCGTGGACGTTCGCGGCGACGGGGGACGGCGCGTACACCGTCGCGACCCAGGGCGGCGCGCTGCTGGGCGTCGACGCGTCCACGACCGCCGGGCGCGCCTGGGGCGCGGGTCTCACGCTCACCGATCAGGCATCGGCCGGTGTCGGGCAGCAGTGGTTCGTCGTCCCGAACACCGACCCCGCCAGCGGTGAGGCCACCGGATCGATCCGGCTCGTGAACCGCTACTCCGGACTCGTGCTGGGCCTGGACGACACAGCCGCGGCGACGACACCGGGCCGCACCTGGGACGCGACGAGCCCCACGGCACGGGCTGCGGCCGCGTCGTCGGCCCCGTTCGGCGCGGCCTCGAACCAGGTCATCGCGCTTTCGGTGTTCGACGACTCGACGCCCGACCCCGGCACCACGCCCACGCCGACGCCCACGCCGACGCCGTCGGCCGGCCCGGGCTCGACCGGATCCGACAGCGGGTCGCACGGCACCGGAACGGCAGCAGGATCCCTCGCCAGCACGGGCGGCGCGCTCGCGGTCGTCCCGGCGATCGCGGCCGGACTGCTGATCCTCGCCGGCGCCGCGCTCGCCCTGATCCGGCGACGCGCCCGCACCACGCGCTCCTGACGGATCAGTCTCGGCGGGGATCCGGGCCTCGTGCCCGGGTCCCCGCCGTCGCGTCCGCCCGGCGATTCGCCTCGGGTCCGTCCGCACGGCAGAATCGACGCACACCCCCTTGCAAGGAGACCCGTCATGGCGCAGCCCGACACCGCACGACTGCTCATCGCGTGCGCCGATCAGCCCGGCATCGTCGCCGCCGTCGCGGGCGTCCTCGCCGCGCACGAGGTGAACATCATCTCCCTCGATCAGCACTCGACCGACGCCGAGGGCGGGCGCTTCTTCCAGCGCACCGTGATCCACCGCGACGGGCTCGCCGCCGCCCGTCCGGCCCTCGAGGCCGACCTGGGCGCCGTGGCCGAGCGCTTCGGCATGGACTGGTCACTGCACGACGCGTCCAAGCGCAAGCGGGTGGCGATCTTCGTCTCCAAGTACGACCACTGCCTGATGGAGCTGCTCTGGCGCACCCAGCGCGGACAGCTCGACATCGACATCACCATGGTCGTCTCGAACCATCCGGATCTCGCGGAATCGGTGCGCTCGTTCGGCGTGCCGTTCGTGCACATCCCCTCGGGCGACAAGGCGGAGATGGAGCGGCGCCAGCTCGAGCTGCTGCAGGGCAACGTGGATCTGGTCGTGCTCGCGCGCTACATGCAGATCCTCACCGACGAGTTCATCGGTTCCCTCGGCGCTCCGGTGATCAACATCCACCACTCCTTCCTGCCGGCGTTCATCGGCGCGAACCCGTACGCCCGGGCCAAGGAGCGCGGCGTGAAGCTCATCGGCGCCACGGCGCACTACGCCACGGCCGACCTCGACGAGGGCCCGATCATCGAGCAGGACGTCACGCGCGTCACGCACGCGGAGTCCGCCGCCGAGCTGCAGAGCCGCGGCGCCGACGTGGAGCGTCTGGTGCTGGCGCGCGCGGTGCAGTGGCACGCCGACGACCGGGTGATCGTGCACGGCCGCTCGACCGTCATCCTCTGAGGCACGGTCGCCTCAGGGCCCTCTGCGCGCGGCCGCCCGGCGCAGGTCAGGCGCTCGGCACGCCCGCGGCGAGCTCGGCGAACGCCTCCGCCGCCGTGCCGTACCGGGCCAGCGGCGCCGACTGGCCCATCCAGAGCGACTGCAGCTCGCCCCTCCCCTGCTCCCCGGCCGGAGCGCGGAAGCGTCCCGTGATCCAGTTCTGCGCCGGGAACGGGGCGATGGATCCGGCCGCCTCGATCTCGGCGACCGCGCGGTTGCGCGCCCCGCGGGCGAGCCGCCCGCTCATCGCCCGGGTGAGCACGGTCCCCTCCGCCGACGTCGAGCGGATCGCCGCCCGGTGCGCCGCGTTCGCGGCCGACTCCGCGACGGCGAGGAAGGCGGTGCCGACCTGCACGCCCTGCGCGCCGAGGGCGAACGCGGCGGCGACCCCGCGCCGGTCGGCGATCCCCCCGGCCGCGATCACCGGCACGTCGACGGCGTCGACGACCTGGGGCAGCAGGGAGAACAGCCCGACGAGCGACTCCTCCGCGGGACGCAGGAACGACACGCGATGCCCCGCGGCCTCGGCGCCCGTCGCGACGACGGCGTCCGCCCCGGCGTCCGCGAGCGCGACCGCCTCCGCGACCGTCGTGGCCGTGCCCACCACCCGGATTCCACGGCGGTGCGCCTCGGCGACCAGCGCGGCCGACGGCGCCCCGAAGACGACGCTGAGCACGGCGGGAGCCGCCTCCAGAATCGCCTCCACCTGCTCGTCGACCGGCGGCAGATAGCGCTCCGGACGCGCGGGCGGCTCGACCCCGACCTCGGCGAAGAAGGGGGCGAGCGCGGCCGCGTCGGCGTCGTGCTGCGCCCCCGGTTCCACCTCGTCGCCGGTGGGCAGCCAGATGTTCACCGCGAACGGCGCCGAGGTCGCCGCGCGGATCCCGGCGATCGTGGAGCGGATCCGGTCTCCGTCGTACCCGTAGAGCCCGTACGAGCCGAGCCCGCCGGCCGCGCTGACCGCGGCGGTGAGCGGGATCGAGCTGAGTCCGCCGAACGGGCCGAGGACGACGGGGATGCGGATGCCGAGGAGGTCGGTGAGCGCGCTCATGCTCCCGAGGCTACGCCGGGCCCGCCCGCGCCCGTCGCGTGTGACGAAGGAGCCTCCGGGGTCAGTCCGGCACCACGGGGATGGATCCGGTGAGCGGGGAGGGCGGTTCCTCGTCGGGGCCCGCGCCGCGCCGCCGCCGCGCTCCCGCGGTGACGCCGATGCTCGCGATCACGACCAGCGCGATCGCGGCGAGCCGCAGCGGCGAGGCCTGCTGCCCCAGGACGAGCAGCCCGGCGAGCGTCGCGAAGACCGGCTCGAGGCTGAGCAGGATCCCGAAGATCCGCTGCGGCAGGCGGCGCAGTGCCGCGAGCTCGAGGATGTAGGGGATGACCGAGGCGAGCAGCGCGGTGAGCGCGGCCAGTCCCAGCACGCGGGGATCCGCGACCGCGGTCACGGCCGCGGGCACCCCGAAGGGCAGCAGCAGCACGGCACCGACCGCGAGCGCGACCGCGAGGCCCTCGGTTCCCGTGGTGAGCGCGCCCACGCGCGTGCTCATCCGGATGTACATCACCCAGAACGCGGCCGCGATGAGCGCGAACAGCACGCCCCAGGGATCCAGCGCCGCCGCTCCCGTGAGCCCGTCGAGCCCGAGCAGCGCCATGCCGAGCAGAGCGATCCCCACCCAGACCGCGTCGGCGAGGCGCCGGGTCAGCACCGCCGCCAGCACGAGTGGGCCGAGGAACTCGATCGCGACCGCGGGCCCGAGCGGAATACGGTCGATGGCGGCGTAGTAGGTGCCGTTCATCGCGGCGATCGAGACGCCGAACAGGAGGGCGGCGGTCCACTGCGCCCGGTTCCATCGACGCAGGCGCGGGCGCGCGATGACGAGCACCACGATCGCGGCGATGAGCACGCGCAGCCCGGTGACGCCCCAGGAGCCGAGCTGCGGGAAGATCGTGGTCGCGACGGCCGCGCCGAAGGGCAGCGACAGGCAGGATCCGACGACCAGCAGCACACCGAGAGCGGGCTGCTGCCGCGGTTCCTGGGAGTTCACCCCTCAAGCCTGGCACGGCCTGGACGGGGATGCGTCGCGGGCACGGACGCGTCGCGGACGTTCCCGGTACGCGGCCCGAGCCGGCTCGCGGGGCATGGCGCGAGGCGCCCCGCGGACCGCGCTCAGCGCGGGGTGAGCCCGACCCGCAGCGGAGCGCCGGGCGCCCCCGCCTCCGCCAGCGCGCCGTCGACCGCCGCGAGCGGATGCACGGCGCTCACGGCGTCGGCGAACGGGTGCGCGCGCCCGGGCCCCGCCATGAAGGCGGCGGCGGCGTGCAGCTCGGCCCCGGTGTAGTTGTGCACCCCGGCGACCGCGACGAGACCGCGCACGATGCGCTCGGCGTCGAGCGGCACCGGATCCGCCGGGAACACGCTGCCCAGCAGCACCACCGCACCGCCCACGTCGACGGCGTCGAGCGCGGCGCGCACGGCATGCCCCGAGGCCTCGATCACCAGGTCGGCGCCCTCCTCGGCGACGTCCTCCGGGGCGAGCGCGGTGAGGCCGAAGCGCTCGGCGAACGCCCGGCGCGCGGGATCGGGATCCGCGATCCGCACCTGTCCGCCCAGGTCCGCCCCGATCACCGCGGCGGTCAGCCCGACCAGCCCGGCACCGAGCACGAGCACGCGTTCGCACGCGAGCACGGCCGCGTCCTCCGCAGCCGTGGGGAACGGATCCGGCCGTCCTAGCCCGCGCAGCGCCGCGCCCCGGGCGATCCCGGCCCACGCGGTCGCCGTCGCGCACGAGACCGGGGCGAGGGCGGCGGCCGGCAGCGCCTCCGGCACCCGCACGATCGCGGTACCGGCCCGCAGGTGCACGTGTCCGGCGAACCCGCCGGTGAGCTCCCAGCGCGGCTCGATGCGCGCGTGGCCGTACTTCGCGAGCGTGCGGCACTTCTGGGTCAGGCCGACGAGGCAGCGGTCGCAGTGTCCGCACGAGACCGTGACCGACCACACCACACGGTCGCCGACGTGCAGCTCCCCACCGTCCACGGCGCGCGCGCCCTCGTCGCCGATCGCGATGATGCGGCCCACGCTCTCGTGCCCGAGGACGAGGGGCGTGGGCGCATGCCGGCGTCCCTGCACGGTGTGGATGTCGGATCCGCAGATCGTCGACATCTCCACCGCGACGAGCACGTCGTGCGGGGCCAGGGCGACGCCCGGCACGGCGAGCACCTCGTGCGGCAGCCCGACGCCGAGCCAGGCCATGGCGACGGCGGAGGGCCGCAGCGGCACGTCGTGCCGGTGCACCTCTTCGGCGGGGCGGACCAGCGCCGCGCGCATGTCAGCCGGCCGCGATCGGCGCGACGGCGGGCTCCGGCGCGAGCGTGGCGGATGCCGGGGGCTCCGCCGCGAGGCCGGGCACGAGCCCGCGTTCGACGAGCGCGGCGGCGAGCGCGGTGACGTCGGGCAGCACGGCGTCCGGACCCGCGGCCGCGAGCGCGGCGGCATCGTGCGCACCGGTCAGCACCCCGGCCACGAAGCCCGCACCGGCGCGGCGGCCCGACTGCACGTCGCTCACGGTGTCGCCGGCGACGGCCACGGCCTGCACCGACGACGCGCCGGCGCGCAGCAGCGCGGTGAGCACGAGGTCGGGAGCCGGGCGGCCGCGGCCCGCGTCGACCGGGCTGAGCACCCCGTCGACGAGGTCGCGCCAGCCTAGAGCATCCAGGAGCGCGTCACGGGTGACCGGGGCGAACCCCGTGGTCAGCCAGACCTTCAGGCCCGCGGCCCGCAGCGCCCGGATGGCGTCGGCCGCACCGAGGATCCCGGTCACGCCCTGCTCCGCCACGATCTCGGCGTAGGCGGCCTCGAACTGCGCGGTGGCGCGCTCCGCCGTCTCGACATCCCCGTCGGCGAGGTGCGTGAACACGTCGATCTTCGACTGCCCCATGGTGTCGCGCACGTACTGCAGCGCCGCGTCCCCGCCGATCCGGGAAGCGACCCCGGTGCGCTCGGCGGCGCGCTGGAACGCCTGCTCCACGATGCCGTCGTCGAGCACGGTGGTGCCTGCCATGTCGAGCACGACCAGTTCGATCGGGGTGTGCGGGTTCATGCGTTCTCCTCCTGTGCGATGCCGCCGACGGTGGCGGTCGTTCCTGCGCCGCCGACGATGGCGGGGTTCTGTGCGGCGTCCGCGACGGACCTGCCGGTGTCGTCTGACCCGGATCCGGATCCGGCCCAGCCGAACGCGCGGGCGGTCTCGATCTCGGCGAGACCGAGACCCGTGGTCATGCCGATGCCCGTGGTCGCGGCGAGCGCGAGCACCCGCGGGGCGGCCTCCTCGATGAGGAACTCCTCCCCCGCGGCGGCGTACACGCCCTGCCAGCGCTCGATCACGCGGATCCCGCCGATGTCGAAGAGCTCACGCGCCTCGGCGAGGAACGCGTCGAACGCGGCCTCGGGCTGGAACGGATCGGGCTGCACCGCCTTGTGGTGCGAGTCGCCGAGCAGCAGCGTGCCGTCAGGGAGCTGCGTGTACATCTGGTTCAGATCGAGTGCGGCAAGCTCCGGGCGCTCGGCGTGCAGCCGCTCGCGCAGCACCGTCGCCGTGCCGAGGCCGGCGAACCGGCGGTACCGCACGAGCGACCAGCCGGTGAGCAGGGGCGCCTGCAGCGGCGCGGCGAGATCGGCCGCGACGCGCATCATGTCCAGCGCGCAGCGGATCACGCCCGCGCGCTCGGCGAGGGCGGGCAGCAGCTGATCGACGTCGTGGTTCACGGCCACGACCACGTCGCTCGCCGCGATGTCGCCGCGGGTCGTGCGCACGAGCCCCGTGCCGACCTCGGCGACCGCGGTGCGGAAGCGGAACTCGACGCCGAGCGCCGCGAGGTGCCGCACGATCGCGCCGGCGGCCTCCCGCGGGTTCACCTGCAGGTCGCCCGCCACGAGCGCGCCGCCGTGCACGACGTCGGGGCGCACCGGGGCAAGCGCGGTCACCTCGGCGGGCGAGAGCAGACGGATGCCGCCTCCGGCCTCGGCCCCGGCCTCGGCGCGAGCGGCCTCCTCCAGCAGCGCCCGCTCGTCCTCCGCCCGGGCGACGACGAGGGTGCCGCTCTCCCGGGCCCAGAATCCGGCCTCTGCCGCGAGGCGGAGCCAGATCCCGCGGGACGCCTCGCCGTAGGCGCGCGCGGGGCCGTCCTGCGCGCCGATGCAGAGGTGTCCGAAGTTGCGGATCGTCGCGCCCACGGGGCGCTCGGTGCGGTCCACGACCACGACGCGCAGCCCTCGCCGCACGGCCGCGTACGCCGCGCCGAGGCCGACGATGCCGGATCCGACGATCGCGACGTCGAACCGGTCGGGGGAAGAAGCCGTCATCGGAACACCCTCCGCATCCACATCGCGAGGCCCTCGACCACGAGCACCGTGGCGAGGATCATCAGCACGATCGCCGTGACCACCTCATAGCGCGAGCCCTGGCCGGCGTTCAGCAGGTAGTAGCCCACGCCGCCGCCGCCGACGATGCCGAGGATCGTCGCCGCGCGGATGTTGGTGTCGAGCATGTAGAAGCTGTGCCCGATGAGCGCGCGGGTGCCCTGCGGCACGGTCGCGGCCGTGTAGGTCTGGAGCCGCGTCGCGCCGACGGCGCGGAGGGCCCGCTCGGGTCCCCGGTCGACCTCCTCGAACGAGTCCGCCACGAGCTTCCCGAGCAGCCCGATGCCGCCGATCGCGAGGGCCACGATGCCCGCCGTGGGGCCGAGGCCGGTGACGACGATGAGCACGATCGCGAGGATGAGCTCCGGGATCCCGCGGATGCCGACGAGCAGGAACCGGGCGATGCCACGCACCGTGCCGTTCGGGGCGACGTTGCGCGCCGCGAAGGATCCGAGCAGCAGCGAGGGCAGCAGGGTCAGCACGGTGGCGGCGAGCGCGATCGCGATCGTGTCGCGCATGGCGCCGAGCATGACGGCGGTGTCGTAGTTGCCGAAGTCGGGCGGCCAGAACTTCGCCGCGGTCTCGGGGATCCTCGCCCACACCGTGATGAGATCGCTCCACTGGATCCGGCACACGAGGAGGCTGCCGATCACGATCGCGACGGCGATCCCGCCGGCGATCGCGTTGCGGCGGCGCTCGCGGGTCCAGGGGCGCCGCACGGCGGTCTCCGGCGTCGCCGCCCAGGCCGGCTTCGCAGCGGGGACCGTGGCGCTCACGGCACCGGCGCGCCGGCCCAGACGCGGATGCAGGATCCGGTCGATCCACGAGCGCGTCTGCGCGGTCTCGCCGAGCATCGCCCCGCGCACGGCGCTGGAGACGATCTCCATGACGACGCAGAGCACGAAGATCACGAGGGCGATCCCGAGACCGCGTCCGTAGTTGAGCGCCTTGAACGCGTAGGACATCTCCAGGCCCAGGCCCGCGACGCCGACGTAGCCGAGGACGACGCTGCCGCGCAGGTTGATGTCGTTGCGGTGCAGGACGGTCGCGACCCAGCTGGGCAGCACCTGCGGGAGGACGCCCGCGGTGAACTGCTGCAGCTTCGTGCCCCCGGCTGCGCGGATCGCAAGGCGCGGCCCCTCGTCGATCTGCTCGATGGCGTCGGCGAACATCTTCGAGATCATGCCGATCGAGTGGATCCCGATCGCGAGGATGCCGGGGAGGGTCCCCAGCGAGAACATCAGCACGAACGCCATGGCCAGCACGACGTCGGGGATCGAGCGGGTGAGCACGCCGATGAAGCGGGCGATGCCGCGCCAGACCGGTCCGGGCGTGGTGTTCGCCGCGGCGAGGTAGGCGATCGGCACCGAGAGCGCGGCGGCGACGAGCGTGCCGACCAGCACCAGCCCGACCGTGAGTGCGATCAGCCAGAGCAGGTCGAGGGGCGCAGGGAAGGTCAGGGCTCCCACGCGGGTCATGAAGCGCTGCGCGTTGCCCCAGCTCGACAGGACGCCGGAGAGCGAGAAGCCGCTCTGCACGAGCGAGGCGACGCCGAGCCCGGCGAGCACGACGAGCGTGAGCGATGCGGCGATGCGCTCCGGGGAGATCCGGGGCCGCGGCGCCCGGGACAGCAGGCCGCCGACGTAGCCCTCGCGGCGCGGGGAGGCGACCGCGGTCATGCCTGCGCCCCGGCGGCGGCCGACCCCACGGCCGCCGCGCCTGTCGCCGCGTCGGCGGGCGTCGCGATGCCCTGCGCGATGAGCTCTGTGGTCACGGCGGTGAGGTCGGCCGTGGTGGTGGCGACCCGGCCGTAGATCTCCATGACCTCGGCCTTGCTGAGGCCGGTGGTGGAGGTGTTCAGGACGACCTCGCCGTGGCGCAGCCCGACGATGCGGTCCGCCCAGCTGATCGCGAGGTCGACCTGGTGCAGGCTGCACACCACGGTGAGGCCCTGGTCCGCGGCGATCTCGCGGATGAGCGCCATGACCTGGTCGCTCGACTCCGGGTCGAGCGAGGCGACGGGCTCGTCGGCGAGCAGGATCTCGGGGCGCTGCATGAGCGCGCGGGCGATCGCGACGCGCTGCTGCTGGCCGCCGGAGAGGGTGTCGCTGCGCTGGTAGGCGCGCTCCAGCAGGCCCACCCGCTCGAGGTGGCCGAGGGCGCGCAGCTTCGCATCCCTGGAATAGCCCCAGAGCCCGAGGCGCGGACCGCGCACGGACGAGAGGGATCCGGTCAGCACGTTCTCCAGCACGGTCAGCGAGGGCACCAGCTCGAACTGCTGGAAGATGAAGCCGACCCGGCTGCGGAGGCCGCGCAGCGCCTTCCCCTTCAGCGTCGGGACGGCCGATCCGAGCACCTCGACGGTGCCGGAGGTCGGGGTCTCGAGGCCGTCGAGGTGGCGCAGCAGCGTCGACTTGCCGGATCCGGACAGACCGAGGAGCACGACGATCTCGCCGCGCGCGACCTCCAGGTCGGCGCCCGTGAGGGCGGTGGTGGCGCCGAACCGCTTGGTGACGCCGGAGAGGCGGATGACCGGCTCCGTGGTTGCCGTGCTCATGATGTTGCGCTCCTGGGTGTGTACGGGGTCGTCGAGCGAGGACGCGGGAACGGCGACCGAGACGGAACGCGGTGCTCTCGCATCCGACCGCGTTCCGTCTCGCGAAGACCTGCACCGAACGAGCAGCGCGAGTCGACGTGTCGCTCGACGACCCCGTTCGGGGGCGTGATCGGTCAGATCACTTCTTGCACTGGTCGGCCTTGGTCTTGTCGCAGATGTCGCGGATGATGTCGTAGTACTTGTCGTCGACCGGCTTGGTCGCGTAGAAGGTGGCCTTGAAGGCGTCGCTGTCCGCGCCCTTGATGCCGGCCTTGACGATGTCGTCGATGGTGACCTCCTTGAGGGCGGTCACGACCTTGTCGGCGGTCTCCTTCGGCAGCGCCGAGCTGTAGACCAGCGGAGCACCGGGGACCATCGTCTTGTCGACGACGGTGACCTTGTCGCTCTTGGCGACCTCGGAGTCCTCGGCGAAGCCCGCCTCGCACTCCGTGCCCTCGCCGACCTTCTGCACGCTGACGTCGTGCTTGCCTGCGAAGACCGGGGTGACGTCCGTCTTGGGGTCGATGCCGTCCTTGAGCAGGTTGTAGCTCGGGAACAGGTAGCCCGAGGTCGAGGACGGGTCGACGAAGCAGACCTTCTTGCCCTTGAAGTCCTTGATGGAGGTGATCGAGGAGCCCTTCGGCACGATCGCCTCGGAGTAGTAGCCCGGCTCCTGCCCCTGCTTGGTGACGATCGAGGAGATCGGGGTGAGCTTCGCGCCGGCGTTGGTGGCCGTGATGTAGGTGAAGCCGGAGAAGGAGGCGACGTCGACCTTGCCGGCGACGGCCGCCTCGATGAGCGCCGCGTAGTCGGTGGACTCGTGGTACTCGACCTTCTTGCCGGTCTCCTTGGCGATGTAGTCCATGAGGGGCTGGTAGTTGGTCTGGGTGTCGACCGAGTCGGGCACGACGCCGAAGACGAGGGTGTTCGCGTCGACGGCGTAGCCGCCGTTCGCGGCAGCGGGCGCGTCGGTGCCGGTGGCGGCGCCGGCGGCGCCGGAGCATGCGGCGAGGCCGAGGGCGAGCACGGCGGCGCCGGCTGCGACGGTGAGAGCGCGAAGCTTCATGAGGACCTTTCGGGTTCTGGTGCGGAGGGGATCCTCGAAGACTCTCTCAAGCTCGCGGCCGAGATGTATACCTACCTCGGCACTGTTCCTCGACTGTTCACCCGCGATTCGCCTGCATGAACACTGCTGGAACGAGGGTGCGCTCACCGAGGCGACGAAGTAGTATGCCTATGTGCCCGAGGTTGTCTACACCCAGATCGCCGACGACCTGCGCGCCCGGATCGCCTCCGGCCGCCTCCGCCCCGGCGACGCGGTGCCGACGGAAGCGGAGCTCGCCGAGCGCTGGAGCACCTCGCGGGGCCCGATCCGCAACGCGCTGGCCGCGCTCCGCGCCGAGGGGCTCATCGAAACCGCGCGCGGAAGGCCCGCGCGCGTCGTGGAGCGCAAGGCGACCCAGGCCGTGGACGTGTCGGTGCCGTTCACGCGCTGGGCCCGCGAGCTCGGCGCCCGCCCGGGCGCCCGCACCCAGGAGCTGAGCCTGCGCCGAGCCGGACCCGAGAAGGCTCAGGCCCTCGGGGTGGATCCCGATGACACCATCGTGAGCGTCGTGCGGCTGCGCTTCCTCGACGACCGCCCCACGATGCTCGAGCGGCTCTTCTACACGGAAGAGGTCGGCCGCCTGCTGTTCAGCGTCGACACCGATGCGATCTCGATCACCGAATTCCTGGCATCGCAGGGCCACCCGATCGTGGGCCTGCAGCACGAGATCGACGCCGTCGCCGCGGACGAGCAGGATGCGGCGCTGCTGGAGGTCGTTCCTGGCGCCCCGATCCTGCGCCTCAGCCGCACCTCGCGCGACGCCGACGGGCGCATCTTCGAGGCCAGCGAGGACCGCTATCTCTCCCGCATCGTGCGGTTCACGGTCTCCGGATCCGGCATCTCCTCCGACGGGCAGTACCTGCGCGCCGTGGGCGGCTGAGCCGTCCGCCGCGGGCCCGCGCACCCCTGACGACCCCCGGGTCCCGGGGCAGCGCGCTCACACCGCCAGCAGCGCGATCCCGGCCACGACGATCGCCGCGGCCCCCACCCGCCAGGCCGGGCGCCCCTCGCGCAGCACGAACGCCCCGAACAGGCTCACCAGCACCACGCTCACCTCGCGCAGCGGCGCGACGAGCGCCACGGGAGCGATGCGGATCGCCTGCAGCACGAGGATGTACGAGAGCGGCGAGAGGATCCCGAAGGCCAGGATCCGGCGCCATTCGAGGCGTCCGAACGCGGCGAGCGCCGCCCAGCGCCCGCGCACCGCGAACGAGTAGAACGGGATCTGCATCGCGGCGGTGCCGACCATGAACGCGACAGGCGAGAGGCCGTGCGCCCGCACCACGAAGGCGTCCCAGATCGTGTAGACGGCGATCGTGACTCCGGTGAGGAGGCCGAAGAGCAGCCCCGGGTCGATGCGGCGTCGTCCGGGTGCCGGCAGCGGATCCGGGATCGCCGGGGCCGGAGAGCCCGCCCGGTCCACGAAGCCAATAGCCACGATCCCGATGATCACGACCGCGACGCCGACGAGGGCGACCGGCGCGGGCCGCTCGCCGAACAGGGTCATCGCGATGATGACCGAGAGGAACGGCCCCGTCCCGCGCGCCGTCGCGTACACGGTCGAGAGGTTGCCGACGCGGTAGCCGTGCTGCAGCACGACCATGTAGGTCACGTGCAGCACGCTCGAGACCAGCACGCCCAGCACGAAGCCGCCGACGTCCCCCGTGCCGATGCCGCCGGTGAACGGCACGACGCCGATCCAGACGAGCGTGCTGGAGACGGCGCCCCACCACAGGAACGGGTAGCCGGCGCGGCTGACGCCGTGCGCGAGCACGTTCCAGCCCGCGTGAGCGATGGCGGCGGAGAAGACGAGGACGAGAGCGACGAGCGACATGGGAACCTTCGGTCCGGCGCGGGCGCGACGGACGTGGTTCCTCCAGGCTTTTGTCCGTTCAGATGACGTCGGGCCCACGAAGGCCCGACGTGGCGCCGCTCGGACCAGTCGGGCGGACCCCGGAACCCTAGGCGCTGTCACGGGACAGCCTAGCGACGCCCGCGCGACCCCGTGAACCCGCGATTCGATCCGTCATACGGATGTGCGAAACCGGTTGTCCACAGATCCCCTCTTCCCCTCTCCAGCATCGATGCTGCGTTCTAGGTTGGAAGCATGGAACCCGCCCTCGACCACACGCTTCGCCCTAGCGCGGCGCTGGTCGAGGAGTGCGCGCAGATCGACCGCGAGATCTCCCGGCTGCAGGCCAGGAAGGCGGAGAGACTGGCCGAACGGGTGCGGCTGCTCCTCGATGAGATCCGTCCGGGGCAGGACGGTTTCGAGCAGGCCGAACGATCCATGATCAGCGAGCTCTCCGCGGGGCTGCGCATCACCGCCTACGCCGCTGCGAAGCAGCTCGCCAATGCGCACACCCTGCAGGAGCGCCTCCCTGGCACGCGTGAAGCCCTCGCCGTCGGTGCGCTCACGCTGGCGCACGCCGACGTGATCGTCGAGGCCGCGCGCGATCTCCCCGCCGGGGACGATGCCGTGGCGGCCGCCTACGAGACGGCGGTCGTCCCCTACGCCTCCGCGGAGACCCGCGCGCGCACGAAGGCCTTCGCCGAGAGCGTCGTCGCCGCCCTCGCGCCCGCGACCGTGCAGGAGCAGCACGACCGCGCACAGGATCAGCGGCTCGTCACGGTGACCGACGAGGGCCGCGGACAGGCGAGCCTGCACGTCACGGGCCCCGCTGTGCTCATCCACTCCGCGTACGACCTGGTCACGCAGGAGGGCCATGCGATCCTCCGCGCGGCGAAGCAGGACGGCGCGGACCCCGATCCGCTGGGCGACGCACGCACCCTGGATCAGGTGCGCTGCGACCGGATCCTGCTGCGCCTCCTCACCGGCCGCGTCGACCACGACGCCGACATCCTCGAGAGCATCCGCCCGACGGTGCAGGTCACCGTCAGCGCCGCCACCCTCGCGGGGATCGACGACCGCCTCGCCGAGCTCGACGCCCACGGCCCGGCAGACGCCGACCTCGCGCGCGACCTCGCCGCGTCCGCCGCCTCCTGGCGACGACTGCACCTCGACGACGCGGGGATGATCACCCGCACCACCGCCTATCAGCCGACCGCGGCGATGCGGCGCCATCTCCGCGCCCGAGATCGCACCTGCCGGTTCCCTGGCTGCCGCAGACCCGCGCGCAGGTGCGAGATCGATCACACCTACGACCACGCCCGCGGCGGCCCCACCGCGATCACCAACCTCGCGTGCCTCTGCGCCACCCACCATGCCCTCAAGCACCCGGACGTCGACGCGAGGTGGCGCTGGACCGCGCGCCAGCGCCGGGACGGGACCATCGTCTGGACGACCCCCGCCGGCGTCGAGTACTCGGACGCGCCGCCGCCGCGGGTCATGTTCGTGGCGCAGGACACGCCCGAAGAGGACTCCGCCCGCACGGCCGCCGCATGACCGCAGGCGGAGACAAGCGCGGGCGAGAACGAACACGGGCGGAGGTCCTCGCCTGCACACTCGCGCAGCCGATGGCACGTGCAGCGAGACGGATCAGGGGGCGGGGCGATGGCTCCGATCACAGACGCTTCCGAAGCGCCGATGAAATACTGGAGACGTACACGACGAGGAGGTCGCCGGTGGCGGACAACGAACGCGCGCTCGAAGAGGGCATCGTCACCGATCTGAAGGATCGGATGACCTACGGCTCCTATCTCGACCTGGACCGGCTCCTCGGCGCACAGCATCCGGTCAGCGTGCCGCAGCACCACGACGAGATGCTGTTCATCATCCAGCACCAGACCACCGAGCTGTGGCTCAAGCTCGTGCTGCACGAGCTCGGCACCGCCCGCGACCGGCTCGCCGAGGACGACCTGCGGTCGGCGCTCAAGCACATGGCCCGGGTGAAGCACATCCAGGAGGTGCTCACCCAGCAGTGGTCGGTGCTCGCCACCCTGACCCCCACCGAGTATGCGGAGTTCCGCGGCGACCTCGGCAACTCCTCCGGCTTCCAGTCGGTGCAGTACCGCGCCGTCGAGTTCGCCCTCGGCAACAAGAACGAGCGGATGCTCGGGGCGTTCCGCGATCACGCCGAGAACCTCGCGATGCTGACCGCGGAGTGGGAGCGCCCGACGCTCTACGACGAGTTCCTCCGGCTCGCCGCGCGACGGGGGCTGCCGGTCCCCGCCGAGATCCTCGAGCGCGACGTGCGGCAGCCGTATCGCATGCACGAGTCGCTCGTGCCGGTGCTCACCGCGATCTACGAGAACCCGCACGAGCACTGGGACCTGTACGAGGCGTGCGAGGAGCTCGTCGACGTCGAGGACAACTTCCAGTTCTGGCGCTTCCGGCATCTGCGCACCGTCACGCGCACGATCGGCCGCAAGGTCGGCACCGGCGGATCCAGCGGGGTCGACTTCCTGCAGCGCGCCCTCGATCTCACCTTCTTCCCCGAGCTGTACGCGGTGCGCACCGAGATCGGGCGGTGACCGATGGCGGAAGCCCTCTCCATCGGCGGGTTCACCGATCACCACGTGCACCTGCAGCTCGTGGACGTCGGCCTGCTCGAATCCAGCAGGCTCGGGCGCGGACTCGACCTCGGGTCGGATCCGGTGCAGATCGCGCGGATCGCCGGCGCGGTCTCGGAGCGCTTCGGTCATGACCCGCACGGCATCGCGATCTCCTACGCGGGCGCGTTCCTGACCCCCACCGGCGGCTACCCCTCGGATCGCTCCTGGGCGCCCGCCGGATCCGTGCGCGAACTGGACGACCTCGACGGCGCCGTCGCCGCCGTCGCCGAGATGAAGGCGGCCGGAGCCTCCGTCATCAAGATCGCCAGCAACAGCACGGCGGGGCCGGTCTTCAGCGACGAGCTCGTGGCCGGCATCGTCCGCGCCGCCGACGAGGCGGGGCTCCCGGTCGTCGCGCACGCCGAGGGGCCGGGCGAGGCCCAGCGGATGCCGCGGCTGGGCGTCCGCGCCCTCGCGCACGCCCCCTTCACCGAGCGGCTGAGCGATGACGAGGTGGCCCGCCAGGCGGGACGGATCGCCTGGATCTCCACTCTCGGCATCCACGAGGGCGAGGCGCGCGAGATCGCGATCGACAACGTGCGCCGCTTCCACGCGCACGGCGGCACCGTGCGCTACGGCACGGACATGGGCAACGGCGACACCCCGGTCGATCTGAACCCCGCCGAGGTCGGCGCGCTGCGCGAGGCCGGCATCCGCGGCGCCGCGCTGATCCGCGCGCTGGTGCCCGTCGCGGCGACCGCCGGCCGGCGGTTCCTCCTCCCCGCCCGCGACGCCGACCCGTTCGACGTCGAACCCGTCCACCTCGAACCCGTCTCCCTCGAACCCGCCGAAACGGAAGGCACCCGATGAGCGACCCCACCGCCCCCGCCGACACCACCGCGGAGCTGCTCGCGGCGGCGCGCGCCCTCGACGCCGCCGATCCGCTGCGGGCGCACCTCGACGCGTTCGTGGAGGCGCCGGGCGTGCAGGCGTACCTCGACGGCAACTCGCTGGGGCGGCCGCTCGCCGTCGTCCCGGAGCGGCTCGCGGCATTCGTCCGCGAGGACTGGGGCACGCGCCTCATCCGCTCCTGGGACGAGCAGTGGATGGACCTGCCGGAGCGGCTGGGCGACCGGATCGCCGAGGTCGCCCTGGGCGCCGCCGCCGGGCAGACGATCGTCGCGGACTCGACGAGCGTGGTGCTCTACAAGCTCATCCGCGCGGGTGCCGCGGCGGCCGGCGAGGGGCGCACCGAGATCGTGATCGAAGAGGGCAACTTCCCGACCGATCGCTTCATCGCCGCGGGCGTCGCGGCCGAGCTGGGCATGGAGCTCGTGTGGGTGCAGCCGGATCCGGTGCACGGCGTCACGGTCGACGACCTCGCGCCGGTGCTGTCGCAGCGCACCGCGCTGGTCGTGCTCAGCCACGTCGACTATCGTTCCGGCGCCCTGGCGGACATGGCGGCGATCACGGCGCAGGTGCACGAGGCGGGCGGCCTGATCCTCTGGGACCTGTGCCACTCGGCGGGATCCGTCCCGGTGCGGCTCGACGACAGCGGCGCCGATCTGGCCGTCGGCTGCACGTACAAGTACCTCAACGGCGGACCCGGCTCCCCGGCCTTCGCCTACGTGCGCCGCGACCTGCAGCCGCACATCCGTCAGCCGATCCAGGGCTGGTGGAGCGCCGCCGACATCTTCGCGATGGGCCCGCAGTACGCGCCGACCCCGGGCATCCGGCAGCTGCTCAGCGGCACGCCGCCGGTGACGAGCATGCTCGCCATGCAGGCGATGCTCGATCTCATCGCCGAGGCGGGCATCGAGGCGGTGCGCACGAAGTCGGTCTCGCTCACCGACTTCGCGGTGCGCGCCGCGGACGAGCTCCTCGTCCCGCTCGGCGTGCGGCTGCTCAGCCCGCGCGACAGCGCCCTGCGCGGCGGCCACGTCACGATCGGCCACCCCGACTTCCAGGCGGTCACGCAGGAGCTCTGGGGCGAGGGGGTCATCCCCGACTTCCGGTTCCCCGACGGGATCCGGCTCGGCCTGTCCCCGCTGAGCACCTCGCACGAGGAGACCCTGCTCGGGGTCATCGCCGTGCGCGACGCGCTCACGCATTGAGTCGTCCCCCTCACCACGAGCCATAGGCCGTGGTGAGGGGGACGACTCGATAAGCGGGGCCTCAGACCGCGCCGAGGTCGATGCCGGCCGGGGCAGGCTCGGCGTAGTCGACCTCGCGCCACACGTCGCCGACGCGCTCGAACGAGGTGATGCTCGACAGCGCGCAGCGCCGCGTGCGGGGATCGTGCCGCAGCGGGAGCCCGGCGACCGACAGGTGCGTGATCCAGATCGGCGCCTGGTGCGACACGAACACCACGTCGCCACCGGGCGCCTCGTGCCAGGCCTCGTCCATCGCGGCGCGCATCCGGTCCGCGATCGACGCGTAGGGCTCGCCCCAGCTCGGCACGGACGGACGGCGCAGGTGCCGCCAGTTCCAGGGGTTCATCAGGGCACGGCGCATCCGCGTGCCCTCGAACACGTTCCACGGCTCGATGATGCGATCATCGAGCCGTGGCGCGAGGCCGAAGGCGGCCGTGAAGGGCTCCGCCGACTCCTGGGTGCGCTCGAGCGGCGAGCAGCGCAGCGCCGAGACGGGCCGGTCCAGCCCGGCGAGGTGGTCGGCGGCGGCCTGCGCCATCCGCCGACCGGCCTCGCTCAGGTGATAGCCGGGAAGACGCCCGTAGAGCACGTGGTCGGGGTTGAAGACCTCGCCGTGCCGGACGAGGTGCAGTCTTTCCGCGGCCATCGGTATGCGAGGTCCTCGCTCAGACGCGACGGTACTGGGCGGATCCGAACCCGATGATGAAGTAGCCGATGAACGAGAACAGCCACAGCAGGAAGAACGAGAAGACCCCGCCCTTGCCGAAGTTCTTGCCCAGCTTGATCGCCACGATGATCGACATGACGATGTTGACGATCGGGATGAGGTAGAGCAGCACGAACCAGCCGCTCATCCCGGCGATCTTGATCAGGAAGATGAGGTTGACGATCGGGATGATGGCGAGGATCCCGGGGTGTCCGGCCTTGGTGAAGACCTTCCACAGCGCGATCACGACGATGACGTAGAAGATCAGCGCGAAGATGCTGGTGGTGCCGGAGAACAGCCCCGCGTAGATGTTGCCGGCCGCGTCGGTGGGGTCTTCGGTGGGGAGGATGTGCATGGGGAGCGCCTTCCAGGGGATCGGTCGAGGGGTGGTGCTGCCGCGAGTCTAGTGATCCGCATCGCCTCCCCACGAGGCATCCGGCCCGTCCCCGTAGAATGACGGGGATCCCTTTTCCCTAGTTGGAGGCGTAATCCGTGCTTCGCACCCACACGGCAGGCTCACTGCGAGCCGAGCACATCGGTCAGACCGTCACCCTCGCGGGGTGGGTCGATCGCCGTCGTGACCACGGAGGAGTCGCCTTCATCGATCTGCGCGATGCCACCGGCATCGCCCAGGTGGTGATCCGCGACGAGGAGACGGCGCGCCCGCTGCGCAGCGAGTTCGTGCTGCAGGTGACCGGCGAGGTCTCGCGCCGCCCTGCGGGCAACGAGAACCCGAACCTGCCTTCCGGCGAGATCGAGATCGTGGTGCAGGACGTCGTCGTGCTCAACGAGTCGGCGCCGCTGCCCTTCCAGGTGTCCTCGGGCCTCGCCGAGGCCGACCCGGTCGGCGAGGACGTGCGCTTCAAGCACCGCTACCTCGACCTGCGCCGCCCGGCCTCGATCGCGCCGCTGCAGCTGCGCTCGAAGGTCTACAAGGCGCTGCGCGACGTGCTGCACGAGCGCGAGTTCACCGAGGTGGAGACCCCGACCCTCACCCGCTCCACCCCCGAGGGCGCCCGTGACTTCGTCGTGCCCGCGCGCCTGCACCCCGGCAGCTGGTACGCCCTGCCGCAGAGCCCGCAGCTGTTCAAGCAGCTGCTCATGGTCGGCGGCGTCGAGAAGTACTTCCAGATCGCGCGCTGCTACCGGGACGAGGACTTCCGCGCCGACCGTCAGCCCGAGTTCACCCAGCTCGACATCGAGATGGCCTTCGTCGATCAGGAGGACGTCATCGAGATGATGGAGGCCGTCATCCGCGCGATGTGGGCCACCATCGGCGTCGAGGTGGAGACGCCGCTGCCGCGCATGACCTATGCGGACGCGATGGCGAAGTACGGATCCGACAAGCCCGACCTGCGCTTCGGGCTCGAGCTCGTCGAGGCGACCGACTACTTCTCCGAGACCACGTTCCGCGTGTTCCAGGCCGACTACGTGGGCGCGGTCGTCATGCCCGGCGGCGCCTCGCAGCCGCGCAAGACCCTCGACGCCTGGCAGGACTGGGCCAAGCAGCGCGGCGCCCGCGGGCTCGCGTACGTCCTGTTCAACGAGGACGGCACGCTCGGCGGACCCGTCGCGAAGAACCTCAGCGAGACGGAGCAGGCGGGTCTCGCCGCGCTCGTCGGCGCGGCACCGGGCGACTGCGCGTTCTTCGCCGCCGGATCCGCGAAGGACTCCCGCGCCCTGCTCGGGGCCGCGCGCGTCGAGATCGGGCGCCGTCTGGGTCTGCTCGACCCCGACGTGTTCGCGTTCACCTGGGTCGTCGACGCCCCGATGTTCGAGCCGGCGGCCGACGCCGTCGCCTCGGGCGACGTCGCCGTCGGCGCCGGCGCCTGGACCGCCGTGCACCACGCCTTCACCGGCCCCAAGCCGGAGTTCGAGGCGACCTTCGACACCGACCCCGGATCCGCTCTCGCCTACGCGTACGACATCGTCTGCAACGGCTCCGAGCTCGGCGGCGGATCCATCCGCATCCACCGCGAGGACGTGCAGAAGCGCGTCTTCGAGGTCATGGGCATCTCGGACGAGGTCGCCCAGGAGCAGTTCGGCTTCCTGCTCGACGCGTTCAAGTTCGGCGCTCCCCCGCACGGCGGCATCGCGCTCGGCATGGACCGCGTGCTGCAGCACCTCTCCAAGACCGAGTCGATCCGCGAGGTCATCGCATTCCCGAAGACCGGCAACGGCTTCGACCCGCTCACCGCAGCGCCCGCCCCGATCACCGCGGAGCAGCGCAAGGAGGCCGGCGTCGACGCCGTCGCGGAGGCCGACGAGGAGCCCGCGCCCGCCCAGGCCTAAGGCCCCGCACCGGGCGCCAGGCTCGGAGATGTGCGCTTCGCTCGGATGGATTCCGCGATTCCGTCCGAGCGAAGCGCTTTTCTCCGTGCGAAGCGGACAGAGCGGCGCCCGCCGGGTCCGTGCGGCCCGCCGGGTCCGTGCGGCCCGCCGGGTCCGTGCGGCACGCCGGGTCCGCGCCGCACGCCGGATCCACGCGGCACCCGCCGCTCGCCCGTGACAGGATCGAGACATGCTCGCCGACCTCACCCTGCCCGTGCCGATCCAGACCGGGATCGGTGTCGTGACCCTGCGCCGTGCTCGTCCCGACGACACCGCTGCGATCGTCACGCTGCTCGCCGACGACGCGATCAGCGCGGCGCGCGGTGACACCGCCTCCGACGACGACCTCCCCGCCTACCGGGCGGGCCTGGAGTCGGTGCTGGCCGACGGATCCAACGATCTGCTCGTCGCCGAGCACGACGGGACGGTGGTCGGCACCTTCCAACTCACGCGCATCCCCGGGATGTCCCGTCAGGGATCCACCCGCCTGCTGGTCGAGGCCGTGCGGGTGAGCTCGCAGCTGCGCTCGGGCGGCGTCGGATCCGCGCTGATGCGGTGGGTGATGGACGTCGCGACCGCCGAGCTGGGCAGCCCCCTCGTTCAGCTCACGTCGGACGCTCAGCGGCTGGACGCGCATCGCTTCTACGAGCGGCTCGGATTCACCGGCTCCCATCGCGGCTTCAAGTACGCCGCGCCCGCCCCCCGGGGTCGTTGAGCGAAGACGCCGAAGGCGACTGAGACGAAACGCGGCAATCGCGCAGCATCACCGCGTCTCGTCTCGCGCGGCCTGCGGCCGTGCTCGCTCAACGACCACGGCTCGGACCGCTCAGACCTCGTCGGGGTCCGACAGGTCCTCGATCGCGACAGGGGTGCGGCCGGCGAACATCACGCCGATGCCGTACTCCTCGCCGATCTCCAGGCCGCTCTCGGCGAAGCGCATCATCCAGGTGCCGTCCTGCCAGACCACCGCCTCCGGAGCGCCGAACGGCGGCTCCTCGGCCGCGAGCAGCGCCCGATCCGCCGCGGACAGTCCCGGATCCTGCAGCTCCTCGACCAGATAGCGGATGGCGGCCTCGCTGAGCGCGCCGAACTCGTCCACCACGCCCTGCGCCGTCTCCGTCGCCTCCGCGCTCGGCGCCTCGGCCGGCTCGACGACGATGCTCACCGTCCATCCGCCGTCGCCCCCCTCGACGCCCGCGGTCCAGCAGGCGACATCCTCCGGCGCATCGATGCGGATGAGGGTGGCGCCGTCGAGCTCGATCACGTCGGGAAGATCCATACTCCGATCCAACCAGCCAGGACACCACGACGGAAGCCGCCGGCGCGCGGGCGAGGCGGATCGGATCCCCGCCGTTCACGACGCGTTCATCCGTCTCCGTGATGCCGGTAACCCGGCCGCCGTACATTCCCTCTCGACCCGAACCGGCGCCCGCGCCGGACACCGAGAGGAAATCATGCCCATCAGCACCCGTCGTGCGCGCATCGGCGCCGGCATCGCGCTGGCCGCCAGCGCCGCGCTCCTGCTCTCCGCCTGCTCCGGATCCGCTTCGGCCGACCCCAGCGGCTCCGCCGGCACCGGCGCCAAGGCCGCCACCGCCACGTCCCTCAAGGACTTCGGAACCCTGGCCGACCTCGAGAAGGCGGCCGAGGCCGAGGGCAAGCTCAACGTGATCGCGCTGCCCCACGACTGGGCCAACTACGGCGAGATCCTCGACGCGTTCAAGAAGAAGTACCCGAAGATCACGATCAACGAGGCCTCCCCCGACGCGTCCAGCGCCGAGGAGATCCAGGCGGCGAAGACCAACGAGGGGCTCGACACGGCTCCCGACGTCTTCGACCTCGGTCTCACCGTCACGCTGCAGAACACCGACAAGTTCGCCGCCTACAAGGTCTCGACGTGGGAGGACATCCCCGAGAACCTCAAGGAGAAGACGGGCCTGTTCACCGGCGACTACGGCGGGTACATGTCGATCGGCTACGACTCCTCGAAGTTCCCCGAGCCCAAGACGCTCGCCGACCTCAAGAAGTCCGAGTACAAGGGCGCCGTGGCGCTCAACGGCGACCCCACCCAGGCGGGCGCCGCTTTCGCCGCGGTCGGCCTCGCCACGGTGCAGTCCGGTGGAACGCTGGACGACTACCAGAAGGGCGTCGACTTCTTCGCCGATCTGCAGAAGGCCGGCAACCTGCTCAAGGTCGACGTGACGACGGCGACGGTCGCGAGCGGCGAGACCCCCGTCGTCTTCGACTGGGACTACCTGAACGCCGCGCACGTCAAGGACAACAAGAACTGGAAGACGGTCGTGCTTCCGGGCACCGGCTACGCGGGCTACTACAACCAGGCGATCAACAAGGCGGCCCCGCACCCGGCCGCCGCGCGCCTCTGGCAGGAGTTCCTCTACAGCGACGAGGGCCAGAACCTGTGGCTGAAGGGCGGCGCCCGCCCGGTCCGCGCGGACGCCATGACCAAGGCCGGGACGATCGACAAGACCCTCGCGGCCGCGCTGCCCGCCGCCCCCAAGGAGACCGTCGTGCCGACCGAGGCGCAGAGCACCGCAGCCGGCAAGCTGCTCGGCGAGAAGTGGGCAGCGGCGGTCCAGTGACCTCCACCGCCACCGCGGCTCCGGCCGCACCCCGCGCCGGGTCGAAGCCTCGTGCTTCGGCCCGGCGCGGGTCGTCCGTCCTCGCGGCCGTCGGCCTGGTGCCGTTCGCCGCCTACCTGCTGATCTTCCTCGCCCTGCCCACGCTGCTGGCCGTGGCGACCGGGTTCTTCACCCGGGACGGATCCTTCACCTGGAGCAACCTCTCCGCGCTCGGGGATCCCACCGTGCTCCTCACGTTCGCGAACTCTGCGGGCCTCTCGCTGCTCACCGCCGCGATCGGAGCGATCGCCGGCGCGCTGGTCTGCTACGCGCTCCTCGACATGAATCCCGCCGGCGCGGTGCGCACGGTCGTGGATGCCGCCTCTGGCGTCCTCGCCCAGACCGGCGGCGTGATGCTCGCCTTCATGTTCATCGCCTCGATCGGCCTGCAGGGCGTGATCACCCAGCTCCTCAAGGACGTCGGGATCTCCCTCTACGCCCAGGGCCCGTGGATCTACGAGCTGCCCGGACTGATCCTGCCCTACCTCTACTTCCAGATCCCGCTCATGGTCATCACGTTCATGCCGGCGCTCTCGGCGCTCAAGCCGCAGTGGGCCGAGGCCAACCTCACCCTCGGCGGCACGCGCGCGAGCTTCTGGCTGCGGATCGGGATCCCGGTGCTCGCCCCCGCCTTCCTGGCGAGCTTCCTCCTGCTGTTCGCGAACGCCTTCTCGTCCTACGCGACCGCGGCCGCCCTCGCCAGCCAGGGCGCCCAGATCGTGCCCCTGCAGATCCGCGCCGCGCTCACGAGCGAGACCGTGCTGGGCCGGGAGAACCTCGCCGGAGCCCTCGCGCTCGGCATGATCGTCGTCGTCGGGATCGTGATGTGGCTGTACTCCCTGGTGGCGCGCAGAGCGGCGAGGTGGCAGTCGTGAACCGGCTCGGCCCCTCCGCCGCGACCCGATGGATCATCGGGATCGTGGTCGGGCTATTCTTCCTGATCCCGCTGGCGGCGACGCTCGCGTACACCTTCCGCGCCCCCGACACCGGCGCCTTCACCGTCGCGCACTGGGCGGCTCTGGGGGATCCGGCCCAGGCCTCGGTCTATCAGCCGATCTGGACGGGCCTCGGCAACTCGCTGATCCTCGCGGTCGTGACGGTGCTCATCGTGCTGCTGCTCCTCGCGCCGACGATGATCCTCGTCAACCTGCGCTTCCCCCGCCTGCGCCCCGTGTTCGAGTTCGCGGTGCTGCTGCCCATCTCGATCCCCGCGATCGTGCTGGTCGTCGGCCTCACCCCGATCTACCTGCAGATCGGGCGCTCGCTCGGCACCGGCGCCTGGACGCTCGCGTTCGCCTACGGCATCACCGTGCTGCCGTTCGCCTACCGCTCCATCCAGGCCTCGATCGACGCCGTCGATCTGACGACCCTCGCCGAGGCGGCCCGCTCGCTGGGCGCCGGCTGGTTCACGGTCGTGCTGCGCGTGCTGGCGCCGAACCTGCGCCAGGGCCTCCTCGCCGCGTCCCTGCTGTCGATCGCCGTCGTGCTCGGCGAGTACACGATCGCCTCCCTGCTGAACCGGGAGGTGCTGCAGACCGCGCTCGTCGTCGTGCAGAAGCAGGACGGCTGGGCGCCGGCGATGTTCGCCCTGATGGCCCTCACCTTCAGCTTCCTCCTGCTCCTCATCATCGGACGCGCCGCGCGCGGCCGCTCCGGAAAGGCCGACTCATGAGCGACACCGCGCTCCCCCGCACGGCGGACAACTCCCTGCTCGCCGATCGCGCCGACGGCACGCGCGTGCAGTTCGACGGCATCGTGAAGAGCTACGGCCGCACGACGGTGCTGCACGGCATCGACCTCGACATCGCGCCCGGCGAGTTCGTCTCGCTCCTCGGACCGTCGGGATGCGGCAAGACCACGCTGCTGCGCGTGCTCGCGGGGCTCGAGAGCGCCGACGGCGGAGCCGTGCTGCTCGGCGGGAAGGACGTCTCCGGCGTCCCCACGAACAAGCGCGATCTGGGCATGGTTTTCCAGTCGTACTCGCTGTTCCCGCACCTGCGCGTCGTCGACAACACCGCGTTCGGACTTCGCCGGCGCAAGGTGCCCACCGCCGAGGCGCGCACGCGGGCGCTCGACGCGCTCGCCCTGGTGGGGCTCGAGGCCCACGCCGACAAGTTCCCGCATCAGCTCTCCGGCGGGCAGCAGCAGCGCGTCGCCCTGGCCCGCGCCCTCGTCACCGAGCCTCGGGTGCTGCTGCTGGACGAGCCGCTGTCCGCCCTCGACGCGAAGGTGCGCGTGCAGCTGCGGGACGAGATCCGCCGGCTCCAGCTGCGGCTCGGGATCACCACGGTCTTCGTCACCCACGACCAGGAGGAGGCGCTCAGCGTCTCCGACCGGATCGCCGTGATGGATGCGGGCAGGATCGACCAGATCGGCACCCCCGAGGAGCTGTATCTGCGTCCGGCGACCGCGCACGTCGCCGCGTTCGTCGGGCTCTCCAGTGTGGTCCGAGGGATCGCCGACGGCGCAAGCGTGCGCGTCTGGGGCACCGACCTCCCGCTGCAGACGCCCGCGACCGGCGAGGTCGACGTGCTGCTGCGCCCCGAGAACGTGCGCCTGGTGGATGCCTCCGACGCGGCGGTGACCGGATCCGTCGAGGAGAGTATGTTCCTCGGCAGCATGCGGCGCACGCTCGTGCGCACCGAGGACGGCGCGCTGGTGCGCGTGCAGCACGCCGCACGGATCCGTCCCGCGTACGGCGACCGGGTCGGGCTCGCGGTCGACGCCGAGCCCGTGGCGGTGCGCCGGGGCGGGACCGCGGCCTAGCCGCACCGTCCCGTCCGCTCCGCGTGCCACCGGAGCGTCGGAGAGGGCGGATGCGGTCTGCTCCCGTCGCAGAAAGTGTCGTTCCGAGCGGACGACAGCGACACTTTCTGCGACGGGAAGGCCACCGCCCTGCACGGGTTCAGGCGCGACGCGGATGACGACGGCGGTGAGCGGGTCTCAGCCGGCCAGCGACCGGGCCAGCGCGACGTACTCGGCGGGCGATGCGTCGGGCAGGTAGGCGCGGCCGATCGCGAGGCCGATCGCGGGCAGCTGCCCGTTGTCGGCGTAGAACAGGTGCATGGGCCGGTACTCCGGGTTGAACTTCCCCTTGTAGCGCAGCAGCGAGGCGAACCCGTACGCGGGCTCCAGCACGCGGCTGAGCCAGCCCAGCAGGCGGGTGATCGTATCGCGGTCCGCGTCGGCATCCGCCTCCACGGTCTGCGCGAGCGGAGCGCCGGACAGGCTCATCACCGCGAGTCCCTGCTCCTTCATGTGCAGGGCCGCCGAGGCGATCGCGAACTCCATCACGCCCGGCATGGCCCCGTCCGCGCGGCGCATGAAGTCCAGGGTGCGTCCGATCAGCTCGCCCTCGCGCCACACCGGCATCCAGCTGGTCACCGCCTGCAGCTCTCCCTCGGGGCCGATCGCGAGGAGGATCTCGACGTCGGGATCCTTCAGCTCCTCGACGCCGCCCAGCGTGAACCGCATCTCGGGCAGCGCCTTCTCGGCGATCCACTGCTCGCTGAGCGCGTCGAGCTGGGCCACGAGCCCCGCCGGCAGCTGCTCCCAGGTCGTCCAGAGGGTGGTGAGGCCGTCGCGCTGGCCGCGGTTGTACGGCTGGCGGACCTTCGTCCACACCTTGCCGGTGAGCTCGAAGCGATCGAGCGGCACCACGGTCTCCTCGGCGACCGAGATGCTCCGCCACCCCAGCGCGCGGAAGGTCGGCACGAACTCGTCGTGCGTGCTGTAGAAGACCGGCGTCCACGCGTTCGCGTCGCAGAAGTCGAGGAATCCCCGCACGGTCTGCGCCGCGTCGCCCGGGGTGCAGACGGGATCGCCCACGGCGATCGCGATGTCGTTCACCACCCGGTACGCGACCGCACCCCGGCCGTCCGCCGTGAACCAGTGCTCGTTGCCCTCCCAGGTGCCGAGGAAGCCGAGGGTGCCGCCGTCCGTCTCGCGGAGCTGGGTGCGGAAGCGCTCCGCCTCGTCGGCGGTGCTGCGCGAACGGGCCCGCAGCAGCGGGAGCAGAGCGAGGGCGAAGATGATCCAGAACAGTGCGCCGACGTCGCGGTGCAGCACCAGGGCGAGCCCGGTGAGCGGGCTGTGGCCGCCCGGATGGCCGATGATCGTGGGCAGGAAGCGGCGCAGCGTGGTCGCGAGCGACGACCAGAACGACGGCGAGTGCGAGACCACCGTCACCAGGATCATGTTCGTCGTCGCCAGCACCGCGAACGCGATGCCGATGGTCACCGCGAACCGCCGGACGGCGACACGCGACGCGCGCACGGCGAACCGGCGGTGCGTGATCGCCAGCAGGATGCACATGCCCACCGGGACGAGGATCGCGAGCACCGAGAATCCGGGGAACTGCCGATCGATCTCGACCACGTCGGTCGGGTTCCGGATCGAGCGCACCACCAGGCTGATGCCCGTGAGCAGCGCCATCACCGTGTTCACGCCGATCGCGAGGAACCAGGCGGCCCGGCGCCCGGATCGCAGCCCCCATGCCGCGATGAGGCTGAGCAGCAGCGGCACCAGGCTCATGAGCACCACGCCGGTGCCGGCGGCGAAGGCGGTCGTGACGCCCGCGACGCAGTGGGCGGAGGCGTTGTTGCGTGCGCACGCGTCGGTGATGCCCGAGATGTCGACGCCGCGCAGGCCCGCCACGACGGGTGCGAGGGGCCCGATCCCGACACCGGTGAGCAGCACGATCAGGGGGCCGAGGCCGGTGACCGCGACCATCGCGGCGATCAGCGTCCTGGTCTCCCCGAAGGAGCTTCGATAGACGACGGGGCGTGGGGCGCCGCTCGTGAGCAGCAGCCCCAGGAGCAGACCGGTCAGGGCGGCGAGGAGCCGGTACACGCTGTCCGCGTCACCGCCGTAGAGCGTGAACGTGACCAGCAGCGAGAGACCGATCAGGCGGATCCGGCGCCGGTAGAGCGCGGGGGCGAAGGCGCTGCCGGCCAGGATCGCGCCGAGGATGCCGATCGCGGGGTCGAACACCACGCCGCGGGAGTCGACGCGCGCCCACACCTGCCCCCAGGACCAGGCCAGGGACTGGATCCCGACGCCGAGCAGCACGCCCAGCACCCCGGTCACGAGGAACGACATCATGACCCGTCGCGTGCCCATGAGGCGCTCCGCATAGGCGAGCAGGGTGAGCGCGAGCAGCACCGACAGCAGCAGCCCGCCCCAGGAGTTCGGGACGAGCAGCGCCGTGAGCGGCGTCCACCACTGCCGCTCCCTGCCGAGCACGAGGGGGCTGACGCCGAGTCCTGCGGGGTGCCGCCCCCACAGCGTGCCGAAGGACAGGCCCGTGATCACGAGCAGGGCGCTCAGCGCCACGGCGAACGGATGCCGCCGGACGTAGCCGGCGACGCGGCGCGAAACGGCGCCCGCAGTCTGTGCCACCGAGATCCTCATCCTGCCGCCAATCCCCACCGGGGATACAGTACCGAGAACGCCTCGGCGAGGCCTCCGTACAGACCGGGTCCGCTGTGCGTCGCGTTCGGGATGAGATGGAAGGTCGTGCGGAATCCCGCCGCCTCGGCCAGATCGGCCGAGGTCCGGTTCGCCGGCCCGTACTTCTTGTCCAGCGCCCCGGCGGAGAAGACCGCCCAGTGGTCGGCGTATGCACCGGGGTGCTCCCGGAGGATCGCCTCGGGCTTGTTCGCGTCGAACGCGGCCTGGTCTCCTCCGTACACCGGCTTGAGCACCGAGGCGGGGTCGGCGAAGCCGGCCCACGGCTCGCCGGAGGTGTTGGCGATGTTCCCCCAGATCTCGGGGTGACGGGCGCCGTAGATGAAGGAACAGGCGCCGCCGTTCGAGTAGCCCGCGATCGTCCAGTCCTTCGCATCGGGAAGCACCCGCAGATGCGTGCGGATCCAGTTCGGGATGTCGGTGTTGAAGTAGGTCTCGACGCCGCCGAACGCCTTCGAGTCCACGCAGCCGGGGTTCTGCGTCTGCGAGCCCAGCTGGTCGGCGACGATGACGATCGGCGCGAGGCCCTGGTGCTTGGCGGCGAAGCCGTTGAGCACCCCCGCGACGGCGCGCGGGTTAGGGCTGCCGGGAAGGCCCATCATGAGCACCATCACCGGCAGCGCCGGCGGATCCTTGACGAGCGCGGCGGGGGGAAGGTAGATGCTCGCGTCCCGGGGGACGAACCCGACCGTCGACGGGATCTTGAGGTCGCCGGAGAGCACCCGCGTCTCCCCGCTCTTGCGCATGCCCGCCGGTGCGTGCCATGTCTCGGAGAGCGGCGTCGTCGGGGCGGGGGTCGTCAGGGGCGCGGCGAACCCTCCGGCCGAGGCCAGGGTGTTCACCCCGAGGATCTCGCCGAGGGAGCGATCCAGCCCGAAGGCCAGGTTGATGCCGAGGAACATCGACAGGATGGAGGTGATGATGGTGAGGATCCCGATCGCCTTCTGCCACCAGCGCGACCGCCAGAGGCTCACGATAGACAGGCCCAGCAGGGCGAATCCGCCCGTGGTCCACCACTTCACATCCGGAGGCATCGGCAGCTCGAACGCCTTGGTCACGTCGGCCCACACCACCAGGAACCATCCCACGAGCGCCCCGAGCAGGATCCCGATCCCGGCCCGCACGATCCAGCGCCGCCGCAGCGGACGGATCAGCAGCGCGACCGCGCCGGCGGCGGCGAGGATCCAGATCGTCCACGGCACCGGGCCGTCGACGAGGTCGAGCTCCAGCAGCCAGCGCAGCATGGGGACCTTCGCTCTCCCGCCCCCGGGCGGTGGCGACCACTCATCGTAATCGGTGCCCGCTCGGCGTCATCGGTACGCGCGCTTTGCCGGAGCTTGGAGGAGCCTATGAACACGGCGCGGCCCCGGATAAGATCCCCCGCCGACGCGACGAGCCCGCCGGCGCACCGGGACAGGAGTCCGGATGCGCCGGCGGGCTCGGGGCTCCGCTCGGCGGCGTCAGAGCACGCGCGCCAGGAAGTCCTTCGTGCGCTGGTGCTGGGGGTTGGCCAGCACCTCGCGGGGGTCGCCCTCCTCGAGGATGTGCCCGCCGTCCATGAAGATCAGCCGAGAGCCGACCTCCCGGGCGAAGCCCATCTCGTGGGTGACGACCATCATCGTCATGCCCTCGTCGGCGAGCGTGCGCATGACCTGCAGCACCTCGCCCACGAGCTCGGGGTCGAGCGCCGAGGTCGGCTCGTCGAAGAGCATCATGTCGGGATTCATGCACAGCGAGCGCGCGATCGCCACGCGCTGCTGCTGACCGCCGGAGAGGTGGCTCGGGTAGGCGTCGGCCTTGTGGCCCATGCCCACCCGCTCCAGCATCTCCTGGGCGACCCTCTCCGCCTCGGCCTTGCCGCGCTTCTTCACCTGACGCTGGGCGATCGTGAGATTGCCCAGCACGCTCATGTGCGGGAACAGGTTGAAGCTCTGGAACACCATGCCGATGCGCGCGCGCACCCGATCGATGTCGATGTCGGGATCCGTGATGTCGATCCCCTCGATCACGATCTTCCCGCCGGTCGGCTCCTCGAGCATGTTCACCGAGCGCAGGAGCGTCGACTTGCCGGATCCGGAGGGGCCGATCACGCAGACGACCTCGCCGGCGTTCACCGTCAGGTCGATGCCCTTGAGCACCTCGTTGTCGCCGTAGTGCTTGACGAGGCCCTGGATGTCGATCGCGGGGGCGCTCAGATTGATCAGGTCGGTGCTCATCGTTCCCTCGCCATCCGTCGCTCGAGCCAGGCCGTCAGCCGCGTCAACGGCAGCGTCACGATCAGGTACAGCAGCGCCGCCATGACCAGCGGCGTGGCGTTCGCATAGGTGGACAGCCCGTTGCGGGCGAAGGTCGTCAGCTCATAGGTGAGCGGGGTCGCACCGATCACGAAGAACAGCGAGGTGTCCTTGAGCAGCAGCACGAACTCGTTCGTGAGCGGCGGGATGATGATCCGGAAGCCCTGCGGCAGCACGATGAAGAACATCGTGCGGCCGGAGGACATGCCCAGCGATCGTGCGGCCTCCGTCTGTCCCTTCGGCACCGCCTGGATCCCCGCGCGGATCGTCTCGGCCATATAGGCCGACGACACCACGATGAGGCCGAGCACCGCGGCGCCCACCGGCGCCCCGGGGATCGTGACCTTCGTCGCGATCGGCAGCATGATCCCGAAGCCGAAGATCGTGATCAGCGCGGGGATGCCGCGGAAGAACTCGATCCACACGGTCGCCGCCCAGCGGAACGGCGGGATGTCGCTCAGCTTCATCAGGGCGAGCACGACCGCGAGGATCAAGCCGCCGAAGAACGAGTAGATCGTGAAGAGGACGGTGTTCTTCAAGCCGACCGTGATGATGCCCGGGAGCAGCTTCATGGCGACCTCGGGATTCGCGAACTGCTTCGCGACCGTGGGCCAGTCGGTGGCGATCACGGCCCAGATGATGAGCGCGATGATCACCGCGTAGACGGTGTAGTGATAGACCCGCGTGCGGGTCCGTTTCTTCAGGGCCATCGGCGTTGATCAGACCTCGGTCACTTCGCGGTGAAGTACTTGTCGTAGATCTTCTGGTACTCGCCGTTGTCCTTGAGCGCCTTCAGCTGCTCGTTGACCGCCTTGCGCAGGGCCTCGTTCTTGCCCTTCGCGAACGCGAAGCCGTACTGCTCGTCGGTCTTGTAGGTCTCGACGACCTTGTAGGAGGGGTCGTCCTTCTCGTGCTGCACGTTGACCGGGAGGTCCTGCAGGATCGCGTCGACCTGACCGCCCTGCAGCGCCGGCCACAGCACGCCGTCGTCGGAGAACTGCACGAGGTTCGCGCCCTTGGCGTGCTCCTTCGCGTAGTTCTCTCCGGTCGTGCCCTGCTGCACGCCGACGTTCTTGCCGCTCAGGCCGTTGATGTCCTTGATGCCGGAGGAGGTCTTCACCAGCAGCGACTGCAGCGAGTCGTAGTAGCCGTCGGAGAAGTCGATGTTCTTCTTGCGGTCCTCGGTGATGGTCATCGCCGAGGCGCCCATGTCGCACTGTCCGGCGAGCAGCGCGGTGCCCGACTGCAGCGTGTCGAAGTTCGTGACCTGGAACTGCGTCTTGAGGCCGAGCTTGTCGCCGATCGCGGTGAGCAGGTCGACGTCGAAGCCGGTGTACTGGCCGGAGCCGGCCGTCTCCTCGTACTCGAAGGGCTTGTAGGGGATGTCCGAGCAGACCGTGAGGGTGCCGGCGGTGATCAGGCCGTAGTCCGTGCCCCCGGCCGCGCTCGCGGTCGGGTCGGACGACGCCCCGGTCGAGCACCCGGCGAGGGTGAGGGTGGCGGCCGCCGCGAGGGCGAGTCCGTAGGCGAGCTTCGAGCGACGTTCCATGTGCGACTCCTGTGTCGAGGACGCGGGCGTCCTGGTGCGGGTTGCCGACAATCTTGACACGCTCGTGTTACTGCCGGGTAACGGAACGGGGCGCCCGGGTGTCTCGGTTCGGTATCGGCGCGCCCGTCGCCGCGGAATCCCGCGCCTCCGCGGCAGCGGCACGCCCGGCGGATCATCTGGGATCCGAGACGCTGCCTCCGAGATCCCGCGACAGGGATCAGATCTCGAAGTCCACGGCGGAGCGTCCGCCCGCGACCGAGCGCACGTAGCCGACGACCTCCTGGTGCGCCGGGTGCACCTGATAGGCGTCGAGGCCCGCGGCGTCGTCGAAGTCCGCGACGAGCGTGACGTCCCAGTTCCCGTCGATCTCGAGCGCGTTCACCCCGGTCGACAGCGCACGGATCGACGGCACGACGCCGACGAGCCCCTGCAGCCGCGCGACGATCCCCGCCGCGTGCTCGGCGCGCTGCGCCGGATCCTCGGTCGCCATCTTCCAGGTCACCACATGCCGCAGGGCCATCGCTGCACTCTTCCTCTTCGCTGTCTCTCTGCTGTCCTTGCGCGCTCGCCGACGCGCCCTCCGCTCGCGGCTCCCGCCCGTGGTCCCGGATCCGCGGATCCCGGGTGCCTCGGTGCTCTCAGCGAGCGTCCGCCCGCGCGGCGAGCGCCTCGCGCAGCCGGTCGGGCGAGATCCGCCAGTGGCCGTGCACCTCGCCGTCGATGAGCAGGACCGGGATCTTCTCCCAGTACTTCTCGTACAGCGCCGGGTCGTCGAGGATGGAGAGCTCGGTGATCTCCATGTCCTCGGCGAGCGCGTCCGGCAGCTCCGCGACGACCGCGTCGACCACGTCCGAGGCCACCTCGCAGAGATGGCAGTCGGGCTTGCCGATCAGGGTCAGTGCGATCACGGCCGGGGATCCTCCGCCGGGAACTCGACCTCGCGCCCCTCGGCGATCCACTCTGCCGTGCCGCCCTCGACGTTCGTGACGTCGTAGCCGCGCGCCTCAAGCGCCTCGACGACGCGCGCCGAGCGTCCGCCGAGCTGGCAGATGACGTCGAAGGCGCCGTCGGGCAGCTCGTGCAGCAGATCGCCGATCTCCGACATGGGCAGGTTCACGGCGCCGGGCACGTGGCCCGAGGCGAACTCACTGCGCTCGCGCACGTCGATGAGGGGCGTGTCGGCGCGCTCGGCCAGCTGGGCGACGGTGATCGTCTTCATGGATCCGATTCTTCCAGACCCGGCGGCGCGCCGGCGCGTCGGGTCGCCCCGGGCCCGGAATGCACGAAGCGCCCCGGCGATCGGAACGATCGGGGGCGCTCAGTGACTTGCGCGTCAACGACCTCCGGTCGATGACTGACCGGCCGTATCGGCGCAGCCGCTTACTTCTTGTTGCGGCGCTGGTGGCGAGTCTTGCGAAGCAGCTTGCGGTGCTTCTTCTTCGCCATGCGCTTGCGGCGCTTCTTGATGACAGAACCCACGGAAACCTCACTACGTCAGGGGCTGGGCGTCGCACACGACGCCCGGGATCGGGGCATGGAAAAATGCCTCGGAACAGTCTAGCGCACCGCGCCGCGGTCGCCCGACGCATCGCGTGCGGGAGCCCCTCGGACGTCAGCCGGCATCGGCGACCGGGTTGTGCAGCGCCGCCGTGACCGCGGACTCGGGCACGCGGTAACTGCGTCCGAAGCGGATCGCCGGCAGTTCGCCCGCGTGCACCAGCCGGTACACCGTCATCTTGGACACGCGCATGATCGCGGCCACCTCGGCGACCGTCAGGAAGCGCACATCCGGAAGCGGTTCGGGCATCCCCATCTACCCCCCTCGGCCCGCGGCACGCCCTGTGCGGCGGGATGCGACAACTGTAGGGGCTGATGGAGACGGCTGTAAACCCGTGTGACAGCTGTGACCCACCGATGCTCGGCCTGTTCCGGACCACGCGATCCGCTCGGCCGCCTCCCGGCCAGTCGGATCAGGCCCCGAGCCGCTTGAGCGCCGTCTGCACGACGTGCTTGGCACTGGCCGCGGCGCGGCCGACGACCTCGGCCGCGTGCGCGGCGCCGTCCGGCAGCGGCGGCACGGCGGCGAGGCCGGAGATGTCGGGGGCCGAGTCGCCGTAGGCGTCGGCGAGGAACGGCACGAGCCAGTCGTCCACCTCTTCCAGCGGCGCCGCCTCGATGCTGTAGAACCGACGCTGTCCGTCCTCACGGACGGTGACCAGCTCCGCGTCGCGCAGCACCTTGAGGTGCTTCGAGACCGTCGGCTGGCTGATCCCGAGCTCGCTCACGATCTGGGTCACGCTGGTGCCCGCATCCCCTTCTTCGGACCGCTGGCGCAGGAGCTGAAGGATGTCCCGTCTCGTGCCGTCGGCGATCACGTCGAAGATGTCGGTCATGCCTTCACAGTAGCCGCGCCGAAGGCGGAGTACCATGACGAAGGCTTGGCGGACGGAGGATCGGAGGGGCCGCACCATGGCGCGCAGCATCCCCGCGCGATCCTTCTCCGAGATCGCCCGCCACACGGTCCGGATCGTCAAGACCCTCACGACGTCCTCCCCGTCTCGATTCGCGATCGTCGTGTTCTCGGCGCTCATCCTGATCACCACCGCGCTGCTCTCACTGCCCATCGCGAGCGCGGATCGCACCGTGACCCCGCTCGCCGACGCACTCTTCACCGCCGTCTCCACGATCTGCGTCACGGGCCTGTCCACCGTCGACATGGCGACGCACTGGTCGGGCTTCGGCCTCGGCGTGATCTTCGTCGGGGTCAACATCGGCGGCCTCGGCGTGCTGACGCTCGCGAGTGTGATGGGCCTGGTGATCTCCAAGCGCCTCGGCCTGCGCGCCAAGCTCATCGCCGCCGGCGACACCAACCCGATGCGCGCGCACGGCGGTCCGGTGAACGAGAGCCAGACCGTGCGCCTCGGCGAGGTCGGCGCGCTGCTGCGCACGGTGGCGATCTCGGCATTCGCGATCGAGGCCGGCCTCATGGTGCTGCTCTACCCCGCCCTGCTCACCGCGGGCGTGGATCCGGTGACGGCCCTCTGGGAGGCGCCGTTCTACTCCGCGATGGCGTTCACGAACACCGGGTTCACCCCGAACCCGGGCGGCCTCGCGCCGTTCGCGCAGAACTACTACGTGCTCACGGTGCTCATGCTCGGGGTCTTCCTCGGCAGCCTCGGCTTCCCCGTGATCTACACCCTCGCCCGCCAGCGCTGGCACGTGCGACGGTGGTCGCTGCACAGCAAGCTCACGATCATCACCACGGTCGTGCTCTTCGTCATCGGCGCCGCGGTGTTCCTGCTCCTCGAGTTCGACAACCCGAAGACCTTCGGATCCATGGACGCCGGCGACACGACGTTCCAGGCGTTCTTCCTCTCCGCCATGACGCGCTCGGGCGGCTTCAACGTCGTGGACATGGGCGATCTGAACGGATCCTCGATGCTGGCCGCGTCGATGCTCATGTTCGTCGGCGGCGGCTCCGCGTCCACCGCGGGCGGCATCAAGGTCACGACCCTCGCCGTGCTCGCGCTGGCCGTGGTCAGCGAGGCCAAGGGCCGGCCCTCCGTGCAGGCGTTCGGCCGCCGGATCCCCTCCGACGTGCAGCGCGTCGCGCTCAGCGTCGTCGCGTGGGGGGCCACGATCGTCGCGGTCTCGACCATCGCGATCAGCCAGATCACGAAGTTCTCCGTGGACGAGGTGCTCTTCGACGTGGTCTCCGCGTTCGGCACGGTGGGACTGTCCACCGGCGTCACCGGGAACCTCCCGGATCCCGCGACCTACATCCTCGCCGCCACGATCTTCATGGGGCGCGTTGGTACAGTGACTCTGGCCGCGGCCGTGGCCGCGACCAGCCGGACGCAGCTCTACTCGCTGCCCGTGGAAAGGCCCATCGTTGGTTGAAGTGCTGCGCAACGACGCTCCGGTGCTCGTGATCGGGCTCGGCCGGTTCGGCGCCGCGTGCGCCGGCGAGCTGGACCGGCTCGACCGCGAGGTGCTCGCGATCGACACCAACCTCGAACTCGTGCAGAAGTGGTCGGAGCGCGTCACGCACGCGGTCCAGGCCGACACCCGCAACATCGACGCCCTGCGCCAGATCGGCGCCCAGGACTTCCAGGTCGCCGTGGTCGCGGTCGGCTCGTCCATCGAGGCCTCGGTGCTCATCACGGCCAACCTCGTCGATCTCAAGGTGCCGCAGATCTGGGCGAAGGCGGTCTCGCAGTCGCACGGAAAGATCCTCGCCCGCGTGGGCGCCAACCACGTGGTGTACCCCGAGCGCGAGGCCGGGGAGCGCGTCGCGCACCTCGTCAGCGGGCGCATGCTCGACTTCATCCGCTTCGACGACGACTTCGCGCTGGCCAAGATGTACCCGCCCAAGTTCATCCGGGGCGTGCCGCTGAACCAGTCCGGCGTGCGCAGCAAGTACAACGTGACCGTGGTCGGGGTGAAGAGCCCGGGCAAGCCGTTCCGCTACGCCGAGGCCGACACCGTGGTCACGAACCACGACCTCGTCATCGTCTCCGGCACGAACAGCGACATCGAGCGGTTCTCCTCGCTGGACCGCTGACGCCCTCCGATCCCCTCCGCCTCGCCGCGCCCCCTCTCGGCGCCGCGCCCCCTCCCGCCGCGCTGCCCCTCCGCCGCGCCCCCTCCGCCGCGCCCCCTCCCGCGGGCCCCTCCGGCGACCGCGAAACCGAACTCTCGTCCCGAGACCGACGTTCTCATCCGCTGTCTCGGGATGCAGGATCGGTTTCGCGGGAGGGAGGGCGCGGTAGGGGAGCGCGCGGGAGGGGAGCGCGCGGGAGGGAGGGAGGGTGCGCGGCGGGGAGCGCGCGGGAGAGGAGGGTGCGCGGCGGGGATATCCGCCTCGCGGCGGATACCGCGAACTCTGACGGCATGGTCGGATGGAGGCATGATCGACTCCACCGCCCCCACCGCCGCACCACCGGTGCTCTCGCTGCAGGGCCTGCGCAAGCAGTTCGGGCAGAAGGTCGCCGTCGACGACCTCTGGCTCGACGTCCCCGCCGGATCCATGCTGGGGCTGCTCGGCCCGAACGGCGCGGGCAAGACCACGACCCTCGCGATGACCACCGGCCTGCTGCGCCCCGACGCGGGCTCGGCGCAGGTGCTGGGCGCGGACGTCTGGCGGGATCCCGCGGCCGCGAAGGGGCGCATGGGGGTGCTCCCCGACGGCGTGCGGATGCTCGACCGCCTCACCGGCGCCGAGCTGCTGCGCTACACCGGCCTGCTCCGCGGCATGAGCGAGGCGGACGTCACCGCCCGCGCCGGCGAGCTGCTCGCGGCGCTCGGACTCGCCGACGCCGGCACCACCCTCGTGGTCGACTACTCCGCCGGCATGCGCAAGAAGATCGGGCTCGCGTGCGCGCTCATCCACGCTCCCCGGCTGCTGATCCTGGACGAGCCGCTCGAGGCGGTCGACCCGGTCTCGGGCGAGACCATCCGGCAGATCCTGCGCTCGTTCGTGGCCGGAGGCGGCACCGTGGTGCTCTCCAGCCACGTGATGGAGCTGGTGGAGTCGCTGTGCGACCGCGTCGCGATCGTCGCCGAGGGCCGGCTGCTCGCCAACGGCACCCTCGACGAGGTGCGCGCCGGCGAGACCCTGCAGCAGCGCTTCCTCTCCCTGGTCGGCGCACACGAGCTCGGATCGGAGACGCTCGCATGGTTGCGCTCCTCGTAGGACTGCGCTGGCGGCAGCTGGGGCACCAGTTCGGCCGCAACCCGTGGCTGATCGTCTCGGTCATCGTGTCCGCGATGGTGGCGCTGGGGCTGCTCGCCGCCCTCGCGGCCGGGCTGGTGGCCCTGCGCATCGCCGCCCCCGACGCCGCGGTGCGCACGCTCGTGGTCGTGGGATCCGCGATCGTGCTGGTGTGGTGGATCGGATCGATCGTGGTCAGCGCCGACGACACGCTCGCGCCCGAGCGGTTCGCGCTGCTGCCGGTCACGGCGCGCTCCCTGCTGCCGGGGCTCGTGGTCGCCGGGATCACCACGATCGGCGGCATCGGCACGACCCTTGCCCTGCTGCTCATGCTCGTGGGCTGGTCGGTGAGCCCGCTCGCCCTGATCTCCGCCGTGGTGCTGATCCCGGTCGCGCTCGCCACCTGCGTGCTGGGCGCTCGCGTGGTCAGCGGCCTGCTCGCAGGCTGGCTGGCGGGCCGGCGGATGCGGGATCTGGTGGTCACGGTGGCGGTGCTCGTGGTGGCCTGCTCGGGGCTGCTCATCAACGTGATGATCCGCGCGTTCGCCCAGCTCTCCGATCCCTCCGCGCTCCTGCCGGTGATCGCCGACGCCGCGGGGTGGACGCCGCTGGGCGCCGTGTTCGGCGTCTCCGCGGCGCTCGCGGCCGGCGACCTCGCGGGTGCGGGACTGCGCCTGCTGGTCGCGCTGGCGTGCGTGGTCGCGCTGTGGTTCGCCGCGCGCGGACTGCTCGCCGCGCGCCTGGTCGCCCCGGTCCAGAGCCGCGGCGGCGGGCGGGTGCGCTCCGGCGGCCTGCTGGACCGCATCCTGCCGGCGTCCGCCGTGGGCGCGATCGCCGCCCGCACCATGCGCTACGCGCGCCGCGATCCGCGTCAGGTCATCAACACCGTGATGATGCTGCTGCTGCCGGCGCTGCTGATCGGGATGGCGCTCATGAACGGACGGGGCACGGGATCCTTCGCGCTCAGCGACGGAACGATCCTCGTCCCCGCGATCAACGCCCTGCTCATCGGCACGGTCCTGCAGCTGGGGATCGCCTACGACAACGATGCGATCGCCCTGCACATCCACACGGGCGTGCCGGGGAGGGCGGACCGGGCGGGGCGCGTGCTCGGGTTCGGCATCATCGCCGTCCCAATCACCGTCGTGCTGTGCGTGGCGGCGAGCATGCTGGCCGGGCGCATGGATCTCGTGCCGGCGAGCCTCGGCGCCGCCCTCGGGCTGGGTGCCGTCTCGGCCGCCGGCGGCGTCTGGACGGGCGCGTTCCTGCCCGGTCGCGCCCCGGCGCCGGAGGCGAACCCGTTCGGACGCGGGTCCTCGGGCGGCGTGCAGTCGATGCTCGCGATGCTCATCATCGCGCCGCTGAGCCTCATCATCGGCGGCCCGGCGTTCGGGCTCGCGATCGCCGCGATCTGGACGCCCTGGCTCGGCTGGCTGAGCCTCGCCTGCGCGCTGCTGTTCGGCGGGCTGGCGATCTGGGCGGGGACGACCCTGGGCGGCAGGATCCTGGACCGCCGCTGGCCCGAGGTGCTCGCCGAGGTCTCGAGCGAGGGCTGAGCGAGCGTCTCACGGCGGATCCGTGAGACACCGCGTTCCGCTTGAGACATCGCGCCTGTCGCGGTGTCTCAAGCGGGAAGCGGTGTCTCAAGCGGGAAGCGGTGTCTCGCGTCGGTCGCCGCCGTGCGCGCCCGCTCAGACGCCGGCGGCGAGCTCGCGAGCCCGGGCGAGAGCGGCGTCGGTGGCCCGGGCGAACAGCGCGGCGAGGTCGGCCTCCTGCAGCACCGCGACGGCGCGCTCGGTCGTGCCCTTCGGGCTCGTCACGCGGCGGCGCAGCTCGGCGGGGTCCTCGCCCGAGGCCTCGAGCAGGGCGGTGGCGCCGATGAACGTCTGCTCGGCCATGAGGCGGGCCTCCGACTCGGCGAAGCCCTTGCCGATCGCGGCCTTCGTGAGCTCCTCGATCAGCAGGAACACATAGGCGGGACCGGATCCGGAGATCGTGGAGAGCGGATCGATCTGCGACTCCTCGACCTCGATCACGGATCCGACGGTCTCGAACAGGCGGCGCACGAGCGCGCGCTCCTCCGGGGTGACGTCCGCGGCCGCGGCGAGGCCGGTGACCGCACGGCCCACGGTGGCGGGGGTGTTCGGCATCGAGCGCAGCACGCGCGTCCCGGCGGGCAGGTGCGCGGCGAACGTCGCCAGCGTGACACCGGCGGCGATGCTCACCACGATCGCGTCCTCGCGCAGATGCGGGGCGATCTCGTCGAGCAGGTCCGGCACCATCGCGGGCTTCACGCCGACCACGACGATGCGTGCCGAGGCGGCGACCGCGTTGCCGGACGTCTCCTGCTCGAGCGCGATCGAGCGCACGCCCGCGAGCCCGTCGAGCTCGGCCGCGCGCGCCGCGGTGCGATTGGTGGCGGTGATGCCACCGTCGACGGGGATCCCGCTCGCGACGACGCCGCGCAGGATCGCACCCCCCATCGCTCCGGCACCGAGGAACGCGACAGAGGGGAGCGCTTCGACCATGCCGCCATCCTACGAGGCGGCGGCGCATCGCACGCGGCCGCTTTAGACTCGTGGCATGAGTGCATCCGGTGGCGGCAAGGCGATCCTGGCGGCGTTCCTCGCGAACATGGGCATCGCCCTCGCGAAGCTCATCGCCTGGCTGCTCTCCGGATCCGCGTCGATGCTCGCCGAGGCCATCCACTCGGTCGCCGACTCCGGCAACCAGCTGCTGCTCATGCTCGGCGGGCGCAAGGCCCAGCGACGCGCCGACCGCGAACACCCGTTCGGGTACGGCCGCGAGCGCTACGTCTACGCCTTCGTCGTGTCGATCATCCTGTTCTCGGTCGGCGGTGTCTTCGCGATCTACGAGGGCGTGCAGAAGCTCATCGAACCTCACGAGATCGACCGCACCTGGTGGTGGCTGCCGCTCGCCGTGCTCATCGTCTCGATCGTGCTCGAGTCGTTCTCCCTGCGCACCGCGATCAAGGAGAGCAACCACGTGCGCCCGGCCGGGCAGTCGTGGATCTCGTTCATCCGTCGCGCGAAGGCGCCCGAGCTGCCCGTCGTGCTGCTCGAGGACACCGGCGCCCTGGCCGGTCTGCTGTTCGCCCTGCTCGGGGTCGGCCTCACGCTCATCACGCACAACCCGGTCTTCGACGCCCTGGGCACCCTGATGATCGGCCTGCTGCTCGTGCTCATCGCGATCGTGCTCGGCGTCGAGACGAAGAGCCTGCTCGTCGGCGAGGGAGCGAACGACGCGGACCACGACCGCATCGTGGACGCGATCCACGCGGGCGACGAGGTCGAGAAGCTCATCCACATCAAGACCCTCTACCTCGGCCCCGACGAACTGCTCGTCGCCGCCAAGATCGCGCTCACCTCGGACAAGACCGTCCGCGCCGCGGCCGATGACATCGACGCGATCGAGAGCCGCATCCGCGCGGCCGTGCCTGCGGCACGGGTCATCTACCTCGAGCCGGACATCTACCGGCCTGCGCTGGATCCCTCGCCCTCCACCGACGCCTTCGTGCTGCGCTCGGCGGACTGACCGCGCGGATCCATCATGGTCGACCCGCTCGCCGAGGCGCTGGGCGACCCGTCGCTGTCGGCCGATGCGCGGCAGAAGCTGCAGCACGTCCGGGACGTCCTGCAGGCGGATCCGCAGGCCCGGCTGATCTCGCTGTTCTTCGAGGGCGAGGAGCCGCGCGCCGCCGTCGCGTTCGGCGACCTCGGTGCGTCCGATCTCATCGCCGTCGTGCTGCACGGCATCGACACCGACCTCGCCGCGTTCCCCGCGTGGGCGGAGATCACGCAGGCGCTCTGCGCCGACACGATCCGTGCGAGCCTGTTGCGCGGCGGATCGGGGCGGATCGCGACCGTCGCCTGGTTCGGCTACGACTCCGGCACGCACCTGTCCGCCCTGGCGACGAGGCACGCCACCGTGGGCGCCGCGCGCCTGGCGGGCGATCTTGTGCACCTGCACCATGAGCATCCGGCCGCCCGGATCGCGGTGCTCGCGTACTCCTACTCGTCGACGCTGTTCGGCGAACTCGTCCTGCTGGACGGGGCGGGACCCGTGTCGATGGCGTTCTCGATCGCCTCGGCGGGGATGACGCGGATGGCCGCCGACGCCGTGGCCGACGCCGTGTCGGCGCGGTCGTTCTCGTTCTACGCGACCGAGGCCTCGAGCGACGCCACGGCTCCCCTAGGCCGGCTCGGGGCGCACCCGGTCGACCCGCGGGACATCGAGGGCGCGATCGTGTACTCGTCGGACGGCGGCCCGATCCCCGGAGCCGGCGACGAGACCGGCGAGGCGACCGAGGGCCATGCCTCCCGCACGGAGGTCGACGAGCGCGGCGTGCGGCACCGCGGCTACTTCGACCGTCGCGCCCAGGCCTACCTCTTCGCGGTGGAGCGCCTCGCGCGCCTCGCGGCCCGGCCCCGGGGTCGCTGAGCCCGCAGAACCCCTACCGGGGTCGTTGAGCGAGCACGCGAAGCGAGCGAGACGAAACGCGGCGATCCGCGAGAATCGCGAGAACCGCGTTTCTCTCGGTCGGCTCCGCCGTCGTCGCTCGACGACCCCGAAAAGCGCCCGCTCCGCTCGCTTCAGCGCCGCTCGGCGAAGAACGCGCGCAGCTGATCGGCGGCCTCGGCTTCGCGGACCCCGCCGACGACCTCGGCGCGGTACGGCAGCCGACGGTCGCGCAGCACGTCGTACAGCGAACCCGCGGCACCCGCCTTGTCGTCCCAGGCGCCGAACACGACCCGACCGATCCGGGACTGCAGGATGGCGCCGGCGCACATCACGCACGGCTCCATCGTGACGACCAGCGTGCAGCCGGCGAGGTTCCAGGATCCGCCGGCCGCTGCCGCGGCCCGCAGGGCGACGATCTCGGCATGACCGGTGGGATCGGCCGTCTCCTCCCGGTCGTTGCGGCCCTCACCGAGGATCCGCCCCTCTCCGTCCAGGACGACGGCGCCGACCGGGATCTCCCCCGCCGCGGCGGCCTCGGCCGCGAGCACGAGCGCACGGTCCATCGCCGTCGCCTCCGCCGCCCGCGGATCCGGATCTGCCATGCGCCCAGCCTAGGGCTCGGTCCGGGCGCATCACTCCGCCGGTCGGGGCGGGCCGGCCCTGCCGATCGACGGAACCGGAAACGCCAGTACCCTGTAATCATGCGCGTTCACGTGGCCGACCACCCCCTGATCACCCACAAGCTGTCGGTGCTGCGCGACGCGCGCACCCCGTCGCCGGTGTTCCGCCAGCTCACCGAGGAGCTCGTGACGCTGCTCGCCTACGAGGCGACGCGCAACGTGCGGGTGAGCCCGATCGAGATCACCACCCCGGTCACGACGACGATGGGCGTGAAGATCTCGGAGCCGCGGCCGATCGTCGTGCCGATCCTGCGCGCCGGACTCGGCATGCTCGAAGGCCTGGTCAAGCTGCTCCCGACCGCCGAGGTCGGCTTCCTCGGCATGGTCCGCGACGAGGAGACCTTCGAGCCGACGACCTATGCCGAGCGGCTGCCCGATGACCTCAGCGGACGCCAGTGCTTCGCGATCGACCCGATGCTCGCGACCGGCGGATCGCTCGCCGCCGCGATCCAGTTCCTCTTCGACCGCGGCGCCGACGACGTCACGGCGATCTGCCTGCTGGGCACGCCGGAGGGCGTCGCCGCGATCGAGAGCCTCGTGGGTGACCGCAACGTCACGCTCGTGCTGGGCGCCCTCGACGAGCGCCTCAACGAGAAGGGCTACATCGTGCCCGGCCTCGGCGACGCCGGCGACCGCCTGTACGGCACGGTCTGAGTCCCGCCGTCATACCGTCAGCACGTAGGAGCGGTCCTCGCCGTAAGGGACGAACCCGCAGCGCGCCAGGATCGGAGCCGAGGTCGCGACCCGCCCCTTGACGAGCGCGGTGGTCGCACCGAGTTCCGCACCGAGGCGCAGCCGTTCGGCGAGCACGGCGCGATACGCGCCCCGGCCGCGGAAGCCGGGCAGCGTCGCCGCACCCCAGAGCCGCAGGAAGCCGTCGGCGATCGTGCAGCCGGCGGTGCCGGCCGGGCGGCCGTCGATGCGGGCCAGCACCCTGGCGCCGGTCCCGGTCGCGAGCTCCGCCGTCACCTCGTCGAGCTGCTCGGCGAGCCCCTGTTCGTCCAGGGGGAGCTGGTCCCACACCGGGACGCTCACCTCATCCACGTCACGCACGTCTGCGAGAGTCCGCACGATCACGGTGTCGATGTCGTCGGGCACCGGGATCGGCTCTCCCGGGATCGGGCGGGCGAACACGGTCACCGTGTCGTCGTGCACGGCGCCGCGTCGGCGCAGCTCGTCCTCCAGGTCGGGACTGTCGGCCGCGTTCGTCCAGAACACGACCCGTCCCTCCCCCCAGGCGCGCGTGCGCGCGACCGCGAGATCCAGCACCTCAGCCGGGTCCAGGGCCGACGCGACCTGCGATCCGCGGACGCCGCCGCCGAACCGCGACGGGTAGCGGACCAGCTGCAGCTCGGACCTCTCCTGCTCGCTGTCGCGCGGGAACCAGACCCAGGCCGCGGATGCGCGGGCGATCTCGGCCTCAGAGTGCACCGGCTGATCCCTGCGCTCCGGTCGTGACGAGGCCGCCCACGGCAGCCCCGGCCTCGTCGGCCGCGGGATGCTCCTCCCGATCCGCCCCGACGAGGTGAGCGAACGCGCTCAGGCGCGCCACGCCCTCCGGGGTCCACGGCAGGTCGTCCAGCAGGGCGGGCGAGTGCACCAGGAAGGCGGCCACCATCGCTCGCGAGATCGCCACGTTGAGCCGGTTCTGCAGCAGCAGGAACTCCGGTCCGCGCGGGGCGTCGCGGCCGCTCGATGCCGCGAGCGAGGTGATCGAGACCACGGCCTCCCGGCCCTGGAAGTTGTCGACCGTGCCCACGGCCACATCCGGGAATCCCGCGGCCGCGAGCTCATCGAGGATGAGCTGCTTCTGGGCGTTGTACGGCGCGACGACGATGATGTCCGTCTCCTCGAGGGGCCGGGGAGCCGCGGCGACCATCCCGTCGACGTAGGCGCGTCCGACCAGCTCGCCGACGATGCGCACCACCTCGGCCGCCTCTTCGGGCGACTGCGTGGCGTTGCCGCGGTGCCGGATCGGCCGCACGTGCAGCCCGGGCTCCAGCCCCTCGACCGTGCGCAGCTCGGCACCCGGCGCGGAGGCGAGCGCCCCCGCGTAGGAGAGGTGCGACACGGGATCCGCCACGGCGGGGTGCATGCGCCAGGACCGCGCGAGGAAGGATCCGTGCGCCGGGTCGATGACGGCCCGATCGTGCATGACCCACCCCAGGGCCGAGGTGTCCACCGGCTCGGGGTGCGTGCCCTGGCTCACCTGCGGGAGCTGCTGCGGATCGCCGAGCAGGAGGAGGCGCTGCGCGGACGCGGCCACGGCGATCGTCGAGGCGAGGGAGAACTGGCCCGCTTCGTCGACGACGAGCAGATCCAGCTCCCCGCGCTGCACACGCCGGGTGTTCGAGAAGTCCCAGGCGGTCCCGCCCACGACGCAGCCGAGTCCGGCGGCGTGCTGCTCGGCGAGATACCCCGCCATCCCGTCCTTGCGGATCGGCGTGAACACGGGATCCGCCTCCGGATCCTTCGGCGCCTTGGCGACCTGCGCCGGCGCGACCCCCGCGGCGACGACCCGGTCGAGCAGGTGCTCCACGATCGCATGCGACTGGGCGACCACGCCGATCCGGTAGCCGTGCTCGTTCACGAGCCGGGCGATCACCCGCGCCGCCGTGAAGGTCTTGCCCGTCCCCGGAGGGCCCTGCACGGCCAGGTAGCTGCGATCGAGGTCGAGCACCCCCCGCACGATCACGTCGGCGGCCTCCCGGCGCGGTTCCCCCGTCTCGGCGGCATCGCCGTCCATCGCGGGGATCGGCGCCCCCGACGCCGTGCGCGGCACCGCTCGCAGCAGGACGTCCGTCGCGGCGTCGTGCGGGAACGCGGGCGCGGCGTCGAGCACGGCCGCCGACCACTCCTCGATCGTCGCCTGCAGCGAGTTCACGCGGGGCGGGGCGGCGGGCGTGAGCGCGAGCGGCAGCTCGTCCCACGTCTGCCCGCCGATCGAGCGCTCGCGGATCCGGTATCCGTCGTCGCGCACCTCGACGATCTCGACCTCGTGCGGAACGTGGATCACGCGCGAGGGGAACTCTCCGAAGAACGGCGGCGGCGACGCGTACAGCGCGAACGGACTGCCGCCGACGCCGAGCGTGCTGCCGGGGGCGAGCTCGCCGTGCAGGTCGATGAGACGGGTGACCGCGCGGGCGCCCTCCTCCTGCCCCCAGTCCTGCACGACCGCCGAACGCCCCGGATCCACCCGCAGCACGTCGCGCGTGGACTCCCACAGGGTCACCGGCTCGCGCAGACGCTGGAAGTGCGAGATCCAGAAGCTCTTCGCCTCCCGGGGGAAGTAGTCGATCGCGGCGGCCGCGACCCGGTGCGGCTGCCCGGCCTGCTCGAGCTCGGTGCCGGTCAGCCCCGCCTCTCGCGCGGCCTCCTGCACGCGGTGCCCCTCGGCCTGCAGCGCGAGCGAGAGCGGTGCGGGCTCGTAGGCGCGCGTCTCGGGCTCGTCGGGAGGGGCGGGCAGCACCCCGGCCTCCCGGGCGAGCCCCACGAGCCAATTGCGCAGCCGCCGGGTCGAGACGCAGTCGTAGCGGTTGTAGTCGGCCAGGTCCGCGAGGATCGCGTCGGCCTCGGCCGTGCGGCCGGCGGCGGCGAGCCCCCGCGCCTGCACGTACTGCACGATCGAGTCGTCGCCCTTCTGCACGTCGCTGGTGCGCACCTCCTCTCCCATGTACAGCGGCTCGAGCTTCTTGATCGAGTACGACCGGGATCCGATCCGCACCGTGCGCAGCACCAGCGGATACAGATCGACGAAGACGCCCTCGCGCAGCAGGCGGTCCACGTCGGCCTCGCCGACCCCGTACCGCTCCGCCATGTTCTGCAGATGGGACGTCTCGTAGGGCGCGTAGTGGTAGATGTGCATGTCGGGATGCGCCGCCCGGCGCACGGCCACGAAGTCGAGGAAGTCGAGCAGCGCCTGCTTCTCCGCCGCGAAGTCGTGCGCCCACAGCGCGGAGTACTGCTCCGCGTCGTCGACCCAGCCGAAGAGGTAGTCCAGCCCCCAGCGCCCGTCGGCCGCATGCCCTCCGCGGCCCGGTTCGGTGTAGAGCGGGTCGCCCTCGAAGTCGAAGAACAGGTCGCCCCGGCTGGGGCGCGGCATCATGCCGATCGCCGCCGCGGAGACGACCTCGAACGGCGGCACGGGGTGCGCGTCCTCCGTTCCCGGCTGCGCGGCGGCGCTCTCGGCGGCCATCGCCGCGAGCTGCAGCCGGGCCTGGGCGCGCAACGCCTCGAACGTCTCGGAGCTCATCCCGTCGGGCGCGGATCCGGCCGCGGCGAGGTCGTCGATCGTCGCGATGCCCGCGGCGCGGAGGCGAGCGCGCTGCACCGGCCGCATGCGGGCGACGAGCAGCAGATCCCGATGCGCGACGACCTCGATCTCGCACGTCGCGCAGCGCCCGCAGGCCACGACCTGCAGGTCGCCACGGTCATCGCCCCAGGCGAGCGGCGCGCCGGCGGCGCCCTGCTCGATGCCGCGGTCCGCGATGAGGGCCCGGAGCCGGGCCCGGCGCACGTGGAACAGCGGCAGCACGTCGCGCACGGCGTGCGTCGAGATGCGGTGATCGCCGAGGATCAGATCGACCTCGTCCGACCGCGGGATGCCCAGCCGGTCGAGCTGGTCGACATAGGCCGCCAGCTGCATGAGCGCCGTGGCGCGGGCGGTGCGGGCGAGCTTGGAGTCCTGCACGCGCCAGCGCCCGTCGGGGTCGCGGAGGAGGAAGTCGGCGAATCCCACGAACTCGGGCGTGGAGAAGGCGGCCTGATAGATCACCGTCGCCTCCGACCGCAACGCGCCGATCGTGTCGGCGACGACGCCGGCGAGCCCCTCCGCATCGGTCGAAGACACCTTGGGCAGCTCGACCACGCCGGGTCCGCCGTCGACCGACCTCCCGTACCGCGCCACATCGTCGTCCAGCACCACGAGCTCGTGCGCATCCCCCAGGGCGGCGGCCCGGGCGAGGGTCGCATCCTCCGGATCCTCGACGGCGTCGATGCGCCCGAGCTTCGCATCCAGCGACCGGGCCCAGGCGAACTCGCACTCCGCCGCGAGCTTCAGATCCGTGGCACTCCAGATCACGCGCTTCCGGTCGGATCCGGAGGGGGTGATCACGCGCACGAGGGCTCCTGTCTTCGGGTGGCGGCCGATCAGGCCGTCGCTTCGACCCTAGACGGGGCCGCGGACATCACCCGATCAGGTTCCCGTCGGCGCGACGGAGGACCACGGCCCGGCTCAGCGCCACCAGGTGTCGTCGGGGGTGACCGGCTGACGGCGCTTGTGCGAGGTCGCGAGGTAGCGCGCCTCGATGCGCTGCGCCACGTCGGCGGCGATCTCTCGCCCCTCCAGGAAGTCGTCGATCTGCTCGTAGGTCAGTCCCAGCTCGTCCTCGTCGGCGCGGCCCGGCGTCCCGTCGAGGAGGTCGGCGGTGGGCACCTTGTAGGCCAGGCGGTCCGGGGCGCCGAGCGCGAGCAGCAGGGCCCTGCCCTGCCTCTTGGTCAGTCCGGCGAGCGGCGTGAGGTCGCATGCGCCGTCGCCGAACTTCGTGAAGAACCCGGTCACCGCCTCGGCGGCGTGGTCCGTGCCGATCACGAGCAGGCCGCGCTGCCCGGCGATCGCGTACTGGGTGACCATCCGCAGGCGCGCCTTGATGTTGCCGCGGTGGAAGTCGGCGACGTCCTCCAGGCCGGCCGCCTCGAGGTCGTTCTCCAGACCGTCGACGCCGTGCTCGATGTTGACCTCGACCCCCTCGTCGGCGGCGATGAACGCCATCGCCGCGCTCGCGTCGTCGGCGTCGTGCTGCACCCGGTAGGGCAGGCGCACCGCGATGAACGTCGCCTCGCCCCCTTCGGCGCGCACCCTCTCGACGGCGAGCTGCGCGAGCCGGCCGGCGAGCGTCGAGTCCTGCCCGCCCGAGATCCCCAGCACGTACCCCTTGGCGCCGGTGTGCCGGAGGTAGTCGACGAGGAAGCCGATCCGGCGATCGATCTCCGCCGCGGGGTCGACGTCGGGGCGCACCCCGAGGTCTGTGGCGATGTCCTGCTGCAGGGTCATGCTGCTCCTTCGGTCGTGGGATCCAGTATCCAACGGCCACGTTTCCTGCGTGTGAACGCCGCCGCCCGCCTGTGCCGCGCCTGCGAGGATGGAGGCATGAGACTCCTCGTCGCCGCCCTCGCGTCCGAACTGCAGGCCTTCCCCGAGTCGCTGGAGGGCTTCGAGCGCCTCGTCACGGGCCCGGGCAAGCTCAAGGCCGCCTACGGCCTCACGCGTGCGCTGGATGCGGCCGGGTACGAGGAGATCGTCGTCGTCGGCACCGCCGGCGGCGTGGATCCGGAGCTTCCCGGAGGCGTCTACGAGATCACCGCGGCGATCCAGCACGACGTCCAGGATCTGGACGGGGTCGTCGGGCAGCACGTCTCCCTGCCGCCGCGCGTCGCGACAGGGCGCGACGGGCTGATCATCGCGACCGGCGACAGCTTCGTCGACGACGTCGCGGTCGTCGAGCGGATCCGGGGCCTCGGCGGCGTGCTCGTGGACATGGAGACCTACGCCTACGTCTGGGTCGCCGACCAGTTCGGCGTTCCGATCCGCGTGCTGCGCGCGATCTCCGACACCGCCCAGGACGGCGCGACCACCGTCTGGGACGAGACCGTCGCCGCCTGCAGCGTGCAGCTGCGCGACCGGATCCGGGACGAGTACGGGGTCTGAACCCGGTCGGCGCGGTCGCGACGGTGCGAGACTCCGTCGATCGCGCACGGACCCGGCGCGCATCGGACGCCCGGAGCACCCGTGGACATTTCAGTTAACGCTCGCTAATCTGAATCACGTCCCGTCGTCGCCCAATGGAGGGTGCTGTGTCCGATTCATCCGCGCCGAGCGCCCCGGCTCCGACCTACCGGGAGCTGGTCGACGAACTGCGCGCGCGTCGCGCCGAGGCCGCCCTCGGCGGACCGGAGAAGTCCCGGATCCGGCACACCGAGCGCGGCAAGCTGCTCGCCCGGGACCGGGTGGACCACCTGCTCGACACCGGCAGCCCGTTCCTGGAGGTCGCGCCCCTCGCGGGCTACGGGCTCTACGGCGGCGACGCCCCGTCCGGCGGCGTGATCGCGGGGATCGGCCTGATCCACGGCCGGCACGTCATGGTCGTCGCGAACGACGCCACGGTCAAGGGCGGCACCTACTACCCGATCACGGTCAAGAAGCACCTGCGCGCGCAGGAGATCGCCGCGGAGAACCGGCTGCCCTGCGTGTACCTCGTCGACTCGGGCGGCGCGTTCCTGCCGATGCAGGACGAGGTGTTCCCCGATCGCGACCACTTCGGCCGCATCTTCTACAACCAGGCCAGGATGTCCCGCGACGGCATCCCGCAGATCTCCGCGGTGATGGGCTCGTCGACCGCCGGCGGCGCCTACGTGCCGGCGATGAGCGATGAGACGGTGATCGTGCGGAACCAGGGCACGATCTTCCTCGGCGGACCGCCGCTCGTGAAGGCGGCGACGGGCGAGGTCGTCTCCGCGGAGGATCTCGGGGGCGGCGAGGTGCACACCCGGATCTCCGGCGTCGCCGACCATCTCGCCGAAGACGACGAGGACGCGCTGCGCATCGTCCGCGACATCGTCGCCACCCTGCCGCCGTCGCCGGCGCCCGCGGATCCCGAGGCCTGGCCCCGGGGTGCTCGCGAAGGGCTCGAAGGGCCGTCCGCCGCGATCGCGGATCCGCCCCCGGTCGACCTGCTCGACGTCGTCCCGGTCGAGCTCACCGTCCCCTACGACGCCCGCGCGATCATCCGCGGCATCGTCGACGGCGGCGAGTTCACCGAGTTCAAGCCCGAGTACGGCACGACGCTGGTGACCGCGTTCGCGCGGATCCACGGGCACCGCGTCGGGATCATCGCGAACAACGGCGTGCTGTTCGGAGAGTCGGCGCTCAAGGGCGCGCACTTCATCCAGCTCTGCGAGCAGCGCCGCACCCCGCTGGTCTTCCTGCAGAACATCACCGGGTTCATGGTGGGCCGGGAGTACGAGGCGAACGGCATCGCGAAGCACGGCGCGAAGATGGTCAACGCGGTCGCGACGGCCTCGGTGCCGAAGCTCACGGTCGTCGTCGGCGGATCCTTCGGCGCCGGCACCTACTCGATGTGCGGACGGGCGTACTCCCCCCGCTTCCTCTGGCTCTGGCCGGGCGCGCGCGTCTCGGTCATGGGCGGACCGCAGGCCGCATCGGTGCTGTCGACCGTGCGCCGCGATCAGATCGAGGCCGCGGGCGGATCCTGGTCGGCCGCGGAGGAGGCGGAGTTCCAGGCCCCGATCCGCGCCGCCTACGAGGAGCAGGGCAGCCCGTACTACTCCACCGCCCGACTCTGGGACGACGGGATCATCGAGCCCGGTCAGACCCGCGACGTGTTGGGCCTCGCGCTCGACGTCGTGACGCGGGCGCCCTCGACCGAGGCGCCCGGCTACGGAATCTTCCGGATGTGAGTGAGATGCGCCGCACTGAGCCTGTCGGAGTGTTCGACACCGTCCTCATCGCCAACCGCGGCGAGATCGCCTGCCGGGTCATCGCGACGCTGCGCCGGCTCGGCATCCGCTCGGTCGCCGTGTACAGCGACGCCGACGCCGGATCCCGCCACGTCGCGCTCGCGGACGTCGCGGTGCGGATCGGCCCGGCCCCCGCGGCGCAGAGCTACCTGTCGATCGACGCCGTGATCGCCGCCGCCCGGTCCACCGGAGCCCAGGCGATCCACCCCGGGTACGGCTTCCTCGCCGAGAACGCGGCGTTCGCCGAGGCGTGCGACGCGGCGGGGATCGTGTTCATCGGCCCAACCGCGGAGGCGATCCGCACGATGGGCGACAAGATCACGGCAAAACTCGCCGTGGCCGAGCGCGACGTCCCGACGGTGCCCGGGATCGCCCGGCCGGGCCTCACCGACGCCGACCTCATCGACGCGGCCGCGGGGATCGGCTACCCGCTGCTCATCAAGCCCTCGGCAGGCGGCGGCGGCAAGGGCATGCACGTGGTCGCCGACGCGGCGCACCTCGCCGACGCGATCGCCGCGGCCCGCCGCGAGGCCGCCGCGAGCTTCGGCGACGACGCGCTGTTCCTGGAGCGCTACCTCAGCACGCCGCGGCACATCGAGGTCCAGGTCCTCGCCGATGCGCACGGGAGCGTGGTGCACCTCGGCGAGCGCGAGTGTTCGCTGCAGCGGCGGCACCAGAAGGTCATCGAGGAGGCGCCCTCTCCCTTGCTCGACGCGGCGACCCGCGCCGCGATCGGCGCCGCCGCGTGCGAGACCGCGCGCAGCGTCGACTACCAGGGCGCCGGCACGGTCGAGTTCATCGTCGAGGCGACGCGGCCGGACGAGTTCTTCTTCATGGAGATGAACACGCGCCTGCAGGTCGAGCACCCGGTGACCGAGCAGGTCACCGGACTCGATCTCGTCGAGCAGCAGCTGCTCATCGCGGCCGGCGAGCGGCTCGCCTTCGCGCAGGACGACGTCGTGCTGCGCGGGCATTCGATCGAGGCGCGGGTGTACGCGGAGGATCCGGCCGCCGGGTTCCTGCCGACCGGCGGGCGCGTCACGCGCGTGATCCATCCCGCCGGGGAGGGGATCCGCGTCGACACGGCGATCGAGGACGGCCTGGACGTCTCGATCGACTACGACCCGATGCTCGCGAAGATCATCGCGACGGGCGCCGACCGCGACGAGGCGCGGCGGCGGCTCGTGCGCGCGCTCGACGAGACCGCGGTCTTCGGCTTCCCCACGAACGTCGAGTTCGTGCGGGCACTGCTGGAGCTGCCCGAGGTCGCCGCCGGCGAGCTCGACACCGGCCTGATCGCACGGCGGTTCGACGACCTCGCCTTCGCGGCGGCGGACGAGCGGGTGCTCGCGGAGGCGGCGCTGCTCCTGGACGGATCCCCCGGGACCGGCGCCGGCCACGTCCCGAGCGGCCCCTGGGCGCGCCGCGACGGCTGGCGGCTCGGGCCGCCCGCCCCCCGGCGCTACGCCCTGGTCTGCGGCGAGCGCCGCGCCGAGGTGCTCGTGACGGGATCCGGGTCCTCCCTCGCGGTCGCCGTCGACGCATCCGCCCCGGTCCCCGCCGCGATCCGCGATGCGGGCGACCTGCGCCGCACGATCACGATCGACGGCGTGACGCGCACGGTCGCGGCGCTCCGGGCCGGCGCCGGCCGGGTCGCGGTCGCGCACGCGGGCGCCGTCTTCGACGTCTCGGTCGAGCGGGCCGCACGCGGCGGGGCCGCCGAGGCGGCGAGCGTGCCGCATCTCGACTCGCCGATGCCGGGCACGGTGGTGCTCGTGCACGTCGAGGACGGGGCGCACGTCGAGGAGGGGGATCCGGTGCTCGTGGTCGAGGCCATGAAGATGGAGCACGTGCTGCGCGCCGGGGTCGCCGGCACCGTCGCGCTGCACGCCGCGCAGGGCGACACCGTGGCGCGCGGGCAGACGCTCGCCGTGATCGAGCCGGCTCCTCCGGCCGGCGAGCCCGGCGAGGCACAGGGAGCGGAAGGAGCGGGGACGTGACCGAGAAGCGCATCGAACAGCGCGGGCTGTACTTCGAGGAGTTCGAGGAGGATGCGGTCTACCTGCACCGCCCCGGCCGTACCGTCACCGAGGCCGACAACGTCCTCTTCACCACGCTGACCATGAACACCCAGGCGCTGCACCTGGATGCGGCGTGGAGCGCAGGCACGGAGTTCGGCGAGCGCCTCGTGAACAGCATGTTCACGCTCTCCACGCTGGTCGGGCTCTCGGTCGCGCAGCTCACGATGGGAACGATCGTGGCGAACCTCGGCTTCTCGGAGGTCTCGTTCCCGGCCCCGGTGCGCGTCGGCGACACGCTCTACGCCGAGACGCGCATCGTCTCGAAGCGGCTCTCGTCGTCGCGCCCCGGACAGGGGATCGTCGAGTTCGCGCACACCATGCGCACTCAGGACGGCACGGTCGTCGCGCTCGCGACCCGTTCCACGCTCATGCGGTGCCTGCCGACGGATCCCGCCTGATGTCCGGGATCCTGCACGGCCCCGCCCTGCTGTTCTGCCCGGCGGACCGCGACGACCGCTACGAGAAGGCGCTCGCGGCGGCCGACACCGTGATCCTCGATCTCGAGGACGCGGTCGCCCCCGCCGACAAGCCCGCCGCCCGCGAGCGCGTCGCCGCCTCGGCGCTGGATCCGGAGCGCACGATCGTCCGGGTGAACCCGGCGGGAACGGCGGATCACGCGCTCGACCTGGCCGCCCTCGCCGGTACCGGCTATCGCACCGCGATGCTCGCCAAGGCCGAGTCCGCCGCCGACCTCGACGCCCTGCACGCCGCGGGCCATCGGGTCCTGGCCCTGTGCGAGACCGCACGCGGGGTGGTCCACGCCGAGGAGATCGCCGCGCACCCGGCCGCGATCGGGCTGATGTGGGGTGCGGAGGACCTCATCGCGAGCATGTCCGGCCGATCCAGCCGGTTCGGTCAGGGCGAACGGGATCCCGGCGGCTACCGCGACGTCGCCCGGCACGCCCGCTCCCGCGTGCTGCTCGCGGCGAAGGCGGCGGGGCGTGCCGCGGTCGACTCCGTCCACCTCGACATCGCCGACGTCGAGGGGCTCCGCGCCGAGGCGCTCGACGCCGCCGCGAGCGGCTTCGACGCGACGGCCTGCATCCACCCCGGCCAGGCGGCGGTGATCCGCGGGGCCTACGCGCCCACCCCCGCGGAGACGGACTGGGCCGAGCGCGTCCTCGCCGAGGCCGCGCTGCGGCCCGGGGTGTTCCGCTTCGAGGGGCGCATGGTCGACGAGCCCGTGCTCCGCCAGGCCAGGGCGATCCTCGGCCGGTAGGACGTCCGGACGGACGTCGCCCGGAGCGCAGGACCGCCCGCAGCCCTACCCCGCTCGCCCCGCCAGCAGCTCCCGCACCCGCTCGATCGGCAGGCCCGAGACGCTCTGCTTGTGGCCGACCATGTCCTCGCCCGCGACCAGCACGTTGAGCACGGCCTCTTCGGTCGCCTCGACCACGGCGGTGTAGAGCGCGTCCATCCGCCCCCAGGGCACGGCGCGCAGGTCGTCGAGCACGACCGCCTCCTCCTCGGCGGGGAAGCGGCTCGCGAGCGCTCCCGCGTTCGCCGTCGAGAAGGCGAGGAAGATGTCGCCGGAGAAGTGCGAGCCCGCGGTCCCCGTGCGGGCGAGGCCGAGCGAGACGCGCCGCGCCATCGCCGTGCACTGCCCCGGCAGCAGCGGCGCATCGGTCGCCACGACCACGATCACGCTGCCCGCCCCCTGCGGCGGCGGGACGGGCGCGACCGCCGCGGACGGCCCCGCCGCCGCGGACGCCTCGGCCTTGAGCACCGGCCCGATGCGCACGCCCTGCACGGTCAGCTCCGACATCTCGCCGAAGTTCGCCTGCAGGAACACCCCGACCGTGTACTCGGCGTCGCCCAGCGCCACCCGGCGCGACGCCGTGCCGGATCCGCCCTTGAAGCCGTAGCAGATCATGCCCGTGCCGCCGCCGACCGCCCCCTCGTCCACGGGCCCGGGTCGCGCCGCCTCCAGCGCGCCCACGGCGTGCTCCGGCCGGACGTTCAGCCCGTTGATGTCGTTGAGCCGCCCGTCCCAGGTCTCCGCGACGACCGGCAGGAGCCACTGGTCCGCCGCCCCGGGGACGGCGTCGAGCATCCAGCGGATCGCGCCCTCGTGCGCGGCCCCGACCGAGTGCGTGTTGGTGATCAGCACCGGGCTGCCGAGGCTGCCGGATTCCGCGATCCACACGGATCCGGTCATCTCGCCGTTGCCGTTCAGGGAGTGCACCCCAGCGGCCACCGGATCCGCCGCGCCGGCCCGCCCGCGCGGCAGGATCGCGGTGACCCCCGTGCGCACGGCCACCGGCCCGCGGTCCTCGATGAGCGTGCGGTAGCCGACCTCGACGCCCGGGACGTCGGTGATGGCGTTGTCCCGGCCGGGAACACCCCCGCGGATCAGTCCGAGGTCGCGCGCGCGGTCCCGGCTCATCCGCGCACCTCGTCCTCGAGCTCCTCGTCGGCGGGCAGCGGCAGCGTCCAGCGGTCCGGCTTCCCGCGCAGATAGAGCGCGTAGTAGAGCAGGCCGACGGCGAAGATCCCGACGGCGACCGCGACCGGCATCCAGTCGGCGATGAGGCTCATCACGAGGATCCCGAGGGTCGCGAGGGTCATCAGGATCGGCGCGACGGGCCACATCGGCATCCGGTACTCGGCGGCGTCGGTGGTGTGGTTGATCCGTCCGACGAACGCGGCGAGGCCGACGAGGGCGTAGAGGATGACGATGCCGGCGCTCGTCGCGACCAGCAGCACGGAGAACGGGACGAGCCAGAGGCAGAGCGCCGCGATCACTCCGACGATGATCGTCGCGACCACGGGGGTGCGCAGCCTCGGGTGGATCCGGCCCAGCGGACGGTTGATGGCGTCGGGCCAGGAGCGGTCGCGCGCGGAGGAGAACAGGGTGCGCCCGAACTGCAGGATGATCGCGAGCACGGCGTTGATCACGGCGATCGCGATGCCGACGCTGACCAGGGTGTTGACGACCGGACCGGCGCGCTCGGTGAGGAACTGGGTCATCGGGGCGGGAGAGGCGACGAGGGCGGCCAGATCCTTCGACCCGAGCAGCACGGCGATGGTGGGGACGATCTCGGCGACCACGGCGATGACGAGCGACCACAGGATCGCCCGTCCGATCGTGGAGCGCGCGTTCTTCGTCTCCTCGGCGTAGTAGACGGCGGCGCCGTAGCCGTTGAACGCGAACAGCGCGGTCGCGGTGTACGAGACCACGAGTCCGGCGGAGGCGCTGACGAGCGCGCCGCCCGGGCCGCTCGTGGTCACGGTCCACAGCGTCGAGATCGGCTGGCTCACGTGCAGGAAGCCGACGACCGTGAGCACGACCAGCGCACCGATCTCCAGGATGAGGAAGACACCGGTGACCCACGCGTTGGTCTTGATCCCGAGGCACGCGATCACGGTGGTCACCAGGATCACGACGATCCCGACCCAACCGCCGCCGAGCGCGTTCGAGAGGACGCCGAGGTACTGGCCCGCACCCGAGGCGATCACGCCGATGATGAGCACGCCGCTGACCAGGTTCAGCAGGAAGAGGCCGAAGCCCCAGGGCTTGCCGAGCGTGCGCGCGACGAACGCGTACTCGCCGCCCGTGATCGGGAACGCGCTGGAGAGCTCGGCATAGCAGAGCGCGACGAAGACGCCGACGAGGGCGCCGATGAGGAAGGCGAGGGCCGAGGCCCCGCCGATGCCGTTGATGATCGCCGGCACGATGATGAACACGCTCGACGCGGGCGTCACCGCCGACAGCGTGATCAGGATGTTCTCCTTGAAGGTCAGCCCCCGGGAGAGCTGCTGTTCGTACTTCCCGGCGTCGGGGACGATCCCCGGAGCCTTCGCCCCCCTCGCGCCGGCGGCCTCGCCGAGCTCTTCCTGCAGTCCATCGCTCATCATCGAGCCTTCCGTCTGTGGACAACTGACGGCTCAGTCAAAAACAGATCACCTGTTAAGTCAATCCTTGAACTCAATTTTCTGACTGGCGAGTCAACTGCGTATCGGACAGGCGGATCCGTACAGGACATGCCGGCCGACCCCGTCGCCCTGCAAGGATGGGCGCATGGCAAGCGCGAAGAAGACTCCGGAGCGTCGCGATCAGCTGATCCTCGCGACCCTCGACGCGATCCGCGACCGCGGCATCGCGAACCTCCGCATCCAGGACGTCGCCGAGCGCGCCGGCGTGTCGACGGGCACGGTGCACTACCACTTCAACGATCTCGACCAGCTCATCAACGACGTGTACACCTGGGCGTGCGACCGGTTCTACACGACCCGCCTGCAGGCGCTGGCCGACATCGACGACGCCCGCGAGCAGCTCGCCGTGATGATCGACGCGGGCATTCCGAAGAGCGAGGACGACGCCCTCGTCATCGCGATGCACGACATCGATCTGTTCCGCCGCGGCAGCGCCGCGATGGGCCCGCTGCTGCAGGCCCTGTACGACCGGCAGGTGGCGCTCTACTTCGCCACGCTGCAGCTCGGCGTCGCGCAGGGGCACTTCCGCCTCGCCGGGCCCATCATCGATCTGGCGCAGAACTTCGTCTCGCTGGAGGACGCCTACGAGCTGCACATCATCAGCGGCAACCGGTCGGCGGGCCCGCGGCGCGCCCGCGAGCTCGTGCTCGGCTACGCCCGCATCGTCACCGGCTGCGCCGAGCTGTCGCTGCGCCGCTGAGTCCCGGCCCTCAGGCGCCGAGCAGCACCTGCCGCGCGGCCTCCGTGAGGATCCTGCGCTCGTTCGCGGAGCCCGCGACCGTGTTGTGCGCGGTCGAGTTCAGCAGGCCGAACACCGCGTGCATCGTCACCTGCCGATCGGCGGGGGCGACCTCGGGGCGGAGCCGCGCGACGACCTCGGACCACAGGGTCAGATACTGCCGCTGCAGTTTGCGCACCTGCCGGTTCGCCGCGGCCGGCAGCGTGCCCAGCTCGCGATCCTGCACCCGGATCACGTCCCGATGGGTCAGCGCGAACGTCAGGTGGAAGTCGATCAGCGCGTCGAGCAGCTCCCGATCGGATCCGGGCGTCGCCGCCAGGATGTCCTGCCCGCCCCGCAGGAGGAACTCGCTCGTCCCGAGCAGGATCTCCTCGAGCATCGCGTCCTTGCTCGCGAAATGGCGGTAGAGCGCGGGGCCGCTGACCCCGACGGCGGTGCCGAGCTCGCCGATCGAGACCGCGTGGAAGCCGCGGTCCGCGAAGAGATGCGCCGCGGCATCGAGGAAGCGCTGCCGGGTACGCGCCTTCCCCTGCGCCCTTGCGGTGGTCATCCGGCAAGGATATCGATCCTGGACAGTCGAGTGAACGCCCGCTAACCTTTGTTTCAGTTATCGATCGTTCACTGAGGAGCGGATCCATGTCCGAAGCGATCCCGTCGGAGCTTCCCGAGGAGTACCGCGAGCTCGCGGCGACCGTCCGCGACTTCGCCGAGCAGGTGGTGGCGCCGGTCTCGGCGCAGCACGACCGCGAGCACAGCTTCCCCTACGAGGTCGTCGCCGGCATGGCCGAGATGGGCCTGTTCGGACTGCCCTTCCCCGAGGAGTACGGCGGCATGGGCGGCGACTACTTCGCCCTCTGCCTCGCGCTCGAGGAGCTCGCGAAGGTCGATCAGAGCGTCGCCATCACGCTCGAGGCAGGCGTCTCGCTCGGCGCCATGCCGATCTTCCGCTTCGGCACCGAGGAGCAGAAGCAGCGCTGGCTGCCCTCGCTCGCGGCCGGCACCGCCCTCGGCGCGTTCGGCCTGACCGAGCCCGACGCCGGCAGCGACGCGGGCCGCACGCGGACGACCGCGCGACTCGACGGCCCGGAGTGGGTCGTCAACGGCTCGAAGCAGTTCATCACCAACTCGGGCACCGACATCACCGCGTTCGTCACGGTCACCGCGGTCACGGGCGAGACCGAGCGCGGCAAGGAGATCTCCACGATCATCGTGCCCTCGGGCACGCCGGGCTTCGATGTCGCCCCGCCCTATGACAAGGTCGGCTGGAACGCCTCGGACACGCACGCGCTCTCGTTCCAGGACGTGCGGGTGCCCGCGGAGAACCTGCTCGGCGAGCGCGGCCGCGGCTACGCCAACTTCCTGCGGATCCTCGACGAGGGCCGGATCGCCATCGCCGCCCTCGCGGTCGGCGCGGCCCAGGGCTGCGTCGACGACGCGGTGCGCTACGCCAAGGAGCGTCAGGCGTTCGGCACGCACATCGGCGGTCACCAGGCGATCGCCTTCAAGATCGCCCGCATGGAGGCGCGCGCCCAGGTGGCCCGCCGCGCGTACTACCACGCGGCGGCGCTCCTGCTCGCCGGCAAGCCGTTCAAGCAGGAGGCCGCGATCGCGAAGCTCGTCGCCGGCGAGGCCGCGATGGACAACGCCCGCGACGCCACCCAGGTGTTCGGCGGCAACGGCTTCATGAACGAGTACCGGGTGGCCCGCCACTACCGCGACTCGAAGATCCTCGAAGTCGGCGAGGGCACGACCGAGGTGCAGCTCATGCTCATCGCCCGCAGCCTCGGACTCTGACACCGAGAGGATAGTTCCTGCCCGAATTCGGGCAGATTCTTGTCGTTCCGGCTCCGGATCCGCATACTCGTGACATGACCGACGATGACCTGATCCAGCGGATCGCGGCATCGACCGGTCTGCCGGCGAGCGTCGCCGCGCGGGTCGTCGACGACGTGCTCGCCTGGTACGACGAGACCGTCGAAGCCTTCGTGCGGCGCCGCCACGCCGAGCTCCAGCTCTACGGCACGCGCAACGCGGAGGCCTTCGCCCTCATCGCCGCGGAGCTGCGCGACCGTCGCGTCGCGGCTCCGGAGCTCTCCGAGCGGCAGCTGCGCCGCATCGTCTACGGCTGAGCGCGTCCCCGTCCCCTTCCCCCTCCTGAGGAGCTCCATCATGTGCGGAATCGTCGGATACATCGGCCACCAGGCCGCCGCGCCCGTCCTCGTCGAAGGCCTCACGCGCCTCGAGTACCGCGGCTACGACTCGGCCGGCATCGCCGTGCTCGGGAGCAAGGGCACCACCTCGGTGCGCCGGGTCGGCCGGGTGCGCGAGCTCGAGGCCGCGCTCCCCAAGCGCCTCACCGGCACCGCGGGCATCGGTCACACCCGCTGGGCGACGCACGGCCCCGCGGTCGAGCGGAACGCGCACCCGCAGCGCAGCCAGGACGGCCGGATCAGCGTGGTGCACAACGGCATCGTCGACAACGCGGCAGCCCTGCGCGCCCAGCTCGCGCAGTCCGGCGTCGAGCTGAGCAGCGACACCGACACCGAGGTCATCGCCCACCTCATCGCGCAGTCCGACGCGCCGACCCTCGAGGAGGCCGTGCTCGCGGCCCTCGCCCGGATCACCGGCACCTACGCCCTCGCGGTGCTGGACGAGCAGCACCCGGAGCGGATCGTCCTCGCCCGCAGCGGATCCCCGCTGATCATCGGCATCGGTGACAAGGAGATGCTCGTGGCCAGCGACGTGGCCGCCCTCGTGCGGCACACCAACCAGGTCGTGCACCTCAACGACGGCGAGCTGGCGACCGTGACGGCGACCGGATTCCGGACCTTCGACCGCGGCAACAGCCCGACCAGCTCGGAGCCGGTCGAGATCAGCGTCGCCGCCGAGGACCTCGAGCTCAGCGGCTACCAGCACTACATGCTCAAGGAGATCCACGAGCAGCCCGAGGCCGCCGCCACCGTGCTGCGCGGCCGGCTGGACGAGAAGTTCGCCACCGCCCGCCTGGACGGCCTGGGACTCGACCCGCGGGAGCTGCGCGGCTTCCGCCGGATCAAGATCCTCGGCTGCGGATCCGCGTACTACGTGGGCCAGCTGGGCGCCCAGCTCATCGAGGACCTCGCGCGCATCCCGGCCGACGCGGAGGCCGCGTCGGAGTTCCGGTACCGCCAGCCGATCATCGAGTCGGACACGCTCTACGTCGCGGTGAGCCAGAGCGGCGAGACCGCCGACACGGCCTTCGCCGTCGAGGAGATCAAGCGCAAGGGCGGACGCGTGATCGGCGTGGTCAACGTCGTGGGCTCGACCATCGCCCGCACGGTCGACGGCGGCATCTACCTGCACGCGGGACCGGAGATCTCCGTCGCCTCGACCAAGGCGCTCACGAACATGGCGCTGTCCTTCGCGCTGCTCGCGCTGCACCTGGGACGGCTCCACGATCTCTCCCACGCGGACGGCCAGCGCATCCTGCGCGGCCTGCAGCGCATCCCGGAGCAGATCCGGGAGATCCTCGACGGCGCCGAGCGGATCTCCGTCGTCGCCGAAGAGGTCGCGAAGGCGCAGAGCGCGTTCTACATCGGCCGCGTGCGGGGGTTCCCGGTCGCGCGGGAGGGCGCGCAGAAGCTCAAGGAGATCAGCTACATCCACGCGGAGGCGTATCAGGCGAGCGAGCTCAAGCACGGCCCGCTCGCCCTCATCGACCCGCACATGCCGACGGTCGCGGTAATCCCGGAGGACGAGCTGACCGACCGCAACCTCGCCGCCGCCGAGCAGATCCTCGCGCGCAAGGGGCCGCTCATCGCGATCACGCACCCGGGTGTCGATCTCGCGCACCTCGACGTGCGCACGATCGTCGTGCCGAAGAACGAGCCCGAGCTGGATCCGATCCTGCTGACCGTCCCGACCCAGCTGCTCGCCTACCACGCCGCGGTGCTGCTGGGGCACGACGTCGACAAGCCGCGCAACCTCGCGAAGTCGGTCACCGTGGAGTGAGCCCGGGTCGCTGCGCGAGCGCACCACCCCGAGGGAACCGCGCCGGCGCGCGCGGAGGGACAATGGATCCATGAGCAGCAGAGACGCGGTCATCGTCGCCGCGCGCCGCACCGCGGTCGGGATCGGCAAGCCCGAGCGCGGGGTCTTCAGCGGCGTGCACCCGGTCGACCTCTCCACCCACCCGATCCGTGCGGTGCTCGCCGAGACCGGAGTGGATCCGGATCTCGTCGACGACGTGATCTGGGGCTGCGTGTCGCAGGTCGGGGAGCAGTCCTTCAACGTGGGGCGCAACGCCGCCCTCGCCGCAGGATTGCCCGAGCAGGTGCCGGGAATGACCATCGACCGGCAGTGCGGCTCGTCGCAGCAGGCGATCCAGAGCGCCGCCGCCGCGATCATCGCCGGCTACGCCGACATCGTGGTCGCGGGTGGCGTCGAGGTCATGTCCCGCGTGCCGATGTTCTCCAGCGTCGTGGGTCAGGACCCCTACGGTCCGCTCATGCACGAGCGCTATCCGGATCTGGGCAACCAGGGTGTGGGGGCCGAGCTCATCGCGCAGAAGTGGGGCCTCACGCGCACCGACCTCGACGAGTTCTCGGTGCGCTCGCACCAGCGGGCGGCGGCGGCGACCGCTGCCGGACTGTTCGCGGACGAGATCGTCCCCGTGGAGACGGCCACGGGAATGGTCACGACCGATCAGGGCATCCGCGCCGACTCCTCGGTCGAACGGCTGGCGACGCTCCCGACGCCGTTCCTCGAGGGCGGGGTGGTGACCGCCGGCAGCGCCTCGCAGATCTCCGACGGCGCGGCCGCCGTGCTCATGATGACGAGCGCCCGCGCCGCCGAGCTCGGGCTGGTCCCCCTCGCCCGCGTGCACAGCGTCGCGGTCGTCGGATCGGATCCGATCCTCATGCTCACCGGGCCCATCCCGGCGACGGCGAAGGTGCTCGAGCGGGCGGGCCTCGGCATCGGCGACATCGGCGCCTTCGAGGTGAACGAGGCCTTCGCCCCGGTCGTGCTCGCCTGGCTCGAGGAGACCGGAGCGGATCCCGCCCTCGTCAACCCGCGCGGCGGGGCGATCGCCCTCGGGCACCCCCTCGGCGGATCCGGCGCGCGCCTCGCGACGACCCTGCTGCACCACATGCGCCAGAGCGGGATCCGCTACGGCCTGCAGACGATGTGCGAGGGCGGCGGTATGGCGAACGCGACGGTGTACGAACTGGTCTGAGCGGCAGGTACGCGGCGGCTCAGGACTCGATCACGCTCGGCCCGTCGGGGGTCGTGCGGACGGTGATCTGCGCCGGGATCTGCTCCTGCATCGCCTCGACGTGGCTGATGACGCCGACCGTGCGGCCACCCGCGCGCAGCTCGTCGAGCGTGCGCATGGCCACGTCGAGCGTCTCCCCGTCGAGGGATCCGAAGCCCTCGTCGATGAACAGGGTGTCAAGCTGGATGCCGCCCGCACGGGCGGTGACGACCTCCGCCAGCCCGAGGGCGAGGGCGAGCGAGCCGAGGAACGTCTCGCCGCCGGAGAGCGACTGGGCGGGCCGGGTCTGGCCGGTGAACGCGTCGAACACCACGATGCCGAGGCCGGATGCGGCGCCGCGCGCGGCGCGGGCGTCGCTGTGCTGCAGCTGGTAGCGCCCGGAGGACATGTCCGCGAGGCGCAGATTCGCGGCCGCGACGATCTCCTCGAGCTCGGCGGCGAGCACGAAGGTCTCCAGGTTCATCCGATACGTGTTTGCCCCGCGACCGGCGACGGCGTCTGCGAGCTGCTGCAGGACCTCGTGCTCCTGCGCCGCTGCGGCGCCGCGCGCGTGCTCGGCCGCGGCGGACTCGATCAGGGATCCGAGCTGTGCGGCGGTGACGCGGGATCTGCTCGCCTCATCCACCGCCGTCGTCCAGGCCGCGCGCGCCTCGGCCTCTGCGCGCTCGTACGGCGCGAGGTCGATCGGCTCGTCGGGAAGAGTGCGCAGCTCCAGGTCGAGCAGGATCGCCCGCTCCTTCGTGCGCTCGGCCGCGTGCGCCGTGATCCGCTCCTCGAGCGCGGCCTGATCCGCGGGGCTGCGCAGCGCGGCTCCGACGGCCGTCGCGTCGTCGAAGGGCGACGCGATCAACGCCTCCTGCTGCTCGGCACGCGCGACCGAGGCCGCCTCGGACCGGGATTCGCGCTCCGCGATCGCCGCCGCGAGCGCCTGCGCGGCGGCGATGCGGACGGCCGCGTCGTCGAGCCGCGCGGCGACGGTGGTGAAGGCGCCCCGCGCCTGTGCGACGGACTCCTGGGCGGAGGCGAGCACCTGACGGGCAAGGGCGAGGCGCTCATTCGCCTCCGCGTGACGGGCGGACAGCCCGGCGATCGTCGTCTCGAGGCGGTCGGCAGAGCTCCGCAGCTCGACGAGGCGCTGGTCCGCGTCCGCACGGGCCGTCTCCGCGGCAGCGGCGGCATCCCGCTCCGCGCGCGCCGCCGCGAGCTCGGACTCCGCCGTCTCCACCGTGCGCCCGTCGGCGCGTACGGTGGCGGCGGCCAGGTCGGCGTCCCGTGCGGCCAGCGCCTTCGTGGCCGCGCGCACGAGCTCGGCGGCGCGCTCCCGCGCTTCCGTGGCCTCGGCGACGTCGCCCTGCGAGACCGGATCCGCGTGCACGGCCGGGGCCGGGTGCTCCGTGGATCCGCAGACGCTGCAGGCCTCGCCCGGGCGCAGAGCCTCGGCGAGCTCCCCCGCCATCCCCGCATCGCGACGGCGCCGCAGGTCCGCGGCGTGCGCGAAGGCGGCTGCGGCCTCCTGCTCACGATCGGCGACGGTCCGCTCCGCGTCGTTCCGCGCCTCGGTGAGCGCGGCGACGTCCCGGGCGCCCTGCAGTCGGGCTTCGGCCTGTGCCACCACGGCATCGAGGTCGGCCCGGCGGTCGGCCCGCCGCCGCAGGGCGTCGCGCTCCGCGGTCAGCGCCTCGATCGCCTCGGGCAGCGCCGCGCGTTCCCGATCGCGGAGCTCCTGCTCCCCGGCGATCGCCTCGGCCTCGCGTGCCCCGGCCGTCACCGCGGCCTCGTGCGCATCGAGCTGCGCCTCCGCCTCGGCCGCCTGCTGCCAGGCGCCGCTGGATCGGGTGAGGTCGGAGGCCCAGGTGCGCAGCGCATCCGCGGCGGAGCCGTCCGGCGCCTCGGCATCGGCCGCGGTGCACGCCCGCCAGGAGTCGCGGGCCGCGGCCTCCGCGGCGGTCGCAGCGGCCGAGGCGGCGGCGGTGCGCTCCGCCGCGCTCAGCACAGGGCGCAGCGCCTCCGCAGCCCGGGCGTCGTCGAGCGTGCGCCGATCCGCGGCGATCCGGTCGGCGGCGGCGTCGAGCACGACGAGCGCGGCGCGGGCACGATCCCGCTCCGTCTGCGCCTGCTTCTCCTCACGGGCCGAGGCGAGCGCGGCGGTCGCCGCGCGGTGGGCGGCCTCGGCGAGGTCGCGCTCCTGACGGCGCTGCTCCTCGCGGTAGTCGGCCCGCGCCCTGGCCCGGCCCAGGGCCTCCAGCCGCTCGTCGAGCGAGGAGGCCGCAGACTCGCCCCCCGGAGGGTCCGCTTCCCCCTCGAGGCCGCTCTGATCGGCGCCCTGCAGCCCGTTCTCCGCGACGAGCTTCTCGGCCTGCTCGACGCGAGCGCTCACGCTCGCCCGACCCGCGCCGAGCGCCTGCTCCGACGCGCGACGGCGGTCGTCGAAACGATTCTGATAGTCCTCGAACCGGCCGGTGCCGAAGAGACGCCGCAGCAGCGACTGGCGTTCCCGGCTGTCGGCGAGCAGGAACCGCGCGAACCGCCCCTGCGCGAGCAGGATCACCTGGAGGAACTGCTGGAGGTTCAGCTGCAGGATCTCGTCGAGCGCGTGCGCGACGTCGACCTCGCGCGCGGCCCGGCCGATCCACTCCCCGCCGACGAGCTCGTCGAGCGCCACCGCCGACGCCTGTTTGGTCAGACCGCCGCCGCGCTTGGCGGGGCGCTGGTACTCGGGCGAGCGCGTGACCCGGTATCGGCCGGAGACGGTGCTGAACTCCACGACGACCTCGGTCGGATCCGCGGGTTCGCAGTGATCGCTGCGCAGGCGCTTCTCACCGCCCTCGTAGCGGGGCACGTTGCCGTAGAGACCGAAGCAGACCGCATCGAGGATGCTCGACTTGCCCGCCCCCGTGCGACCGCCGATCAGGAAGACGCCGTCCGCGGCGAACGCGTCGAAGTCGATCGTCTGACGCCGCAGGAACGGGCCGAAGCCCTCGATCTCGAGACGATGCAGCTGCACTAGACGAGCGCCTCCGCCCGCGTGCGGTCGTCGAGCACCTCGCGAATCAGCTCCTGCTCCTGCGGGCTCGCCCCGGCGCCGCCGCGCACATGGGCGAGGAAGCCGTCGATGCGCTCCTCGTCGGTCGCCGCGGTGCGCAGCCGTTCGGTGTAGGAGCGCTCCTCGACCGCGGCCGTGCGCAGGGGCTCGTGCTGCACGAGCGCGCAGAACGGGAACCTCTCGCGCAGGCGGCGCATGGGCTCGGTCTGCGGCAGGTCGTCGGTGTAGACCGCGCACACCCAGTCGTCGGCGTGCGCCGCGACGTTCTCCGGCGAGAGGATGTCCGCGAAGGATCCGGTCAGCGTCACGAGCCGGCGCGGCACGGGCAGCTCCAGCCATCGCGCGTCAACGGCGCCGTCCGCCGCGAGCTCGATGAGCCACGAGCCGCGGGGCTTGTGCTGCTCGCCGAAGCTGTAGTGCAGGGGCGCCCCGGCGTACCGCACCCGATCGGTGAGCGCCTGCCGCCCGTGGATGTGCCCGAGCGCCACGTAGTCGACGCCCTCGAACAGCGACACCGGCACCATGTCGATGCCGCCCTGGCGGATCTCGCGTTCGAGCCCCGTGGTCGCGTCGACACCGGCGGCGAAGCAGTGCGCGATCACGACCGCGCGGCCGGGGTGCTCCGCCATCCCGGCGCGCACGAGGCCCATCGCGCGCGCGAGCGTCTGCGCCTGCGTGCGCAGCGGCCGCCCGTCGTCCTCGGTCGCGCCGGCAGGCTGCGGCGACGCGGGCTTCTGAAGGGCGGGCTTCTGGAAGGCGGGCTTCTGGAAGGCGGGCTTCTGGAAGGCGGCATGCTGTCGGACGATCGCGGGCTCGAGGTACGGGATGCCGAAGAACCGCACGGGTCCGTCCGCGTCCTCGATCGTGATCGGCTCGCCGATGCCGGTCGGATCCGTGACGACATGGATCCCCTCGCGCAGCAGTCGCGCCTGGAAGCCCAGCCGGGCCGCGGAGTCGTGGTTGCCGCTGGTCACGATCACCCGCGCGCCCGTGGCGTGCAGGGCGACGAGCGTATCGGTGAGCAGCGTGTAGGCGGGGGCGGACGGGGTCGCCGAGTCGAACACGTCGCCGGCGACGACGACCACGTCGACGTCGTTCTCCCGCACCTGCGCGACCAGCGCGGCGAGCACCTCGGCGAGCGCTTCCAGGGTGGCGTGCCCGTGGAAGGTCCGGCCGATGTGCCAGTCCGAGGTGTGCAGGATCTTCATGCCCTCAACGCTACGGACGGGGTCCGACATTGCGCCCGAGGCGTGCCGGGAGGCGGCAGCAGAGCCGCGACGACGGGTCGAAGCCGTCCGCGTAACACAACGTCACACACGCCGCGCGGGGCGATAGGGCTCAGCGCACGCGCAGCAGATCGGCCCGCTCGGGATGCGCGTCGAACCAGTCCGCGACGTACCAGCAGACCGCGTCGATGCGTCGGTCGCCGCGGTGCGCGATGTCGTCGACGGCCCTCGCGACGAGCACCGCGGCATAGCCGGATCCGCGGAAAGACGGGATCGTGAAGGCCCTCGTCAGCGCCATGGTGCGCCCGTCGTCACGGTAGTCGAGCACGCTCACCAGCACGCCGTCGCGCGTGAGCGTGTAGCGCGACGCGTCGTCCTCGCGGGTGAGCACGAACCGATCCGAGTCTGAAGAGATCGCCACCGTCCCACGCTAACCGCCGACGCGCGGAGGCGGCTCGTTTTGACATTGTTGGTCACCGTCGGTAATAATCGGCCCCATGACCACCAACGCACGCCCCATGTCCGCCCAGGAGGCGAACGGGACGACCGGGATGATGATGCCCGGTTGCGTTGGCATGTGTTGCCGAATGTGTCGCTGAAGCCACAGAACTCTGTCTGACTCGCTCGTCGTGATCTTCGCGGGCTGAGTCTCGAGCACCCATCCGCGTGCTCGTTCCTCCGGCTCGCCGGTCTCTTCGCAACACTCTCCGAGTCTCCGACCGACTCCTTCCTTTCAAGGACCCATCATCATGTCGAACACCGCCCTCCTCGAGCGTCCCGTCACCGCCGCCCCCGTCGCCGCCCCGCGTCTGCACGCCGTGCCGCGCACCCAGATCGACGCCCCGGCCCCCGCGGTCGACGCCCCGCCGGCCCGCTCGCCGCGCGGCTTCGCCCTCTACGTCGGCATCGACGAGCTCAAGGCCGCCACGAACGGCGTGAGCCTCCCGCTGCTCGTCGACGCGCTGCGCCGCACCCTCGCCGAGCTGGCCCCCGACGCCGAGACCCACGCCACGGTCGCCCTCGCCCCGCAGGGCACCGGCGGGCGCGACCTCGACGTCGTGCGCCTCGCGCTGCACGAGCCCGGCGCGATCGCCCGCTCCAAGGCGGAGGCCGAGGAGCGCGAGCCGGAGGACGGCGGCGGCGTCGTCGTCGACATCTCCCGCAAGCGCGTGCTGATCGACGGCGACTCGGCCGCGTTCACGTACAAGGAGTTCGAGCTGCTGCAGTACCTCGTGCTGCGCGAGGGCTCGACGATCGAGCGCAGCGAGCTCGTCGGCGCGCTGTGGCAGACCTCCGACGAGGAGGCCCCCGGAGAGCGCACCATCGACGTGCACGTGCGCCGGCTGCGCGCCAAGCTCGGCCGCTACGAGGACATCGTGCGCACCGTCCGCGGCGTCGGCTACCGCTTCGACCGCCACGCCGACGTCGCGATCCGCTACGGCGTGGGCACCCCCTCCCCCGACCGGTTCTGAACCCACCGGTCCCGCGGGATCCCGCCGACCGCACGGGATCCTGACGACCGCACGGCTTTTCGACGCAGAGGTCCGGTGCACTCGGCGACTTCTCGTGCGCTCGACGGCCCCGGCGCGATCGGCGAACGCCCCGAGGATCCGGATCCTGAGCGCCCCTGTCGGCCGCCGGATCTAGGGTGTTCCCATGACCCTCGCCGCGGATCCCGCCCCGCGTGCGTGGACGATGCGGGAGACCTCGTACCGCCCGCGCGCGCCGCTCGATCTGCACGAGACGGTCGGCATCCTGCGGCGCGGGCCGAAGGACCCCACGGTCGTCCGCGACGGATCCGTGATCTGGCTCGCGCTGCGCACGGCCGCCGGGATCGCCACGCTCGCGCTGCGACCGGCGTCGGGCGAGGTGCGCGCGAGCGCCTGGGGGCCCGGGGCCGACGCCGCCCTCGACCTCCTGCCCGCACTGTGCGGAGCACTCGACGACCCGGACGGGTTCGACCCGTCCGCGCATCCCCTGATCGCCGCGACCGCGCGGCGCAACCCCGGTCTGCGCCTCACGCGCACCGGCGCCGTGTTCGACGCGCTCAGCGGCGTGATCCTCGAGCAGAAGGTCACCGGCCTGCAGGCGTACGGCGCCTGGCGCCTGCTCGTCACGCGCTTCGGCGACCCTGCGCCGGGCCCCGTCCCGCGCCCGATGACGGTCGCCCCCGATGCCGAGGGCTGGCGCCGGATCCCCTCCTGGGCCTGGCATCGCGCGGGCGTGCAGCCGCCGCAGTCCCGCACCCTCGTGCGGGCGGCCGAGCGCGCGCCCAGCCTCGAACGTGCCGTGCTCGCCGCCGGCGACGGCGCCGCCCGCGACGCCGCGCTGACGAGCCTGCCCGGGATCGGGCCCTGGACCGCCGCCGAGACCCGGATCCGCGCCCTCGGCGATCCCGACGCCGTGAGCGTGGGCGACTACCACCTCGCCCACGAGGTCGGCTTCGCGCTCACCGGTCATCGGACCGACGACGACGGCATGCTGGCGCTGCTCGCGCCGTGGGCCGGCCACCGGCAGCGGGTCGTGCGGCTCATCCGTCTGAGCGGCGCGGCCGAGCCCCGCCGCGGCCCGCGCCTCGCTCCCGAGGACCACCGCACCCGCTGACCTCGGGCCCGCGTGCCTTCCTGATCCCGCGCTGCGCCCGTCGCCCGGTCCTGCGACGATCGGCACACGCTGTGACGATCAGCGCAGGAGAGCGCCGGATCCGTGTGCCGATCGCGACGAGGTGTGCTGATCGTCGCACGCCAGGGAGCGCAGCGGCTGTCGCCCGCTGACCTCGGCGTCAGGACGGCTCAGTGCCAGACGGCGAGCGGCCCGTCCGGCCCGTCGATCACGCTGACGGGGGTCTCGAACACGTCGGTGAGCACGTCGCCGCGCATGATGTCGGCGACAGGGCCGAACGCGACGACCTCGCCGTCCTTCATGGCGCAGATCCGGTCGGCGTAGCGGGCGGCGAAGTTGATGTCGTGCAGCACCACGACGACGCTCTTGCCGAGCTCGTCCGAGATGCGCTGCAGGTGCCGCATCATGCGCACGGCGTGCTTCATGTCGAGGTTGTTGAGCGGTTCGTCCAGCAGCACGGTTCCCGTGTCCTGCGCGAGCACCATCGCGACATAGGCGCGCTGCCGCTGCCCTCCGGAGAGCTCGTCCAGGTAGCGCTTCTCCAGCTCGCCCAGTTCGAGGAAGTCGATCGCCCTGCTCACGACCTCCTCGTCCGCGCGCGTGATCCGACCGCGCGAGTGCGGGAACCGGCCGAAGCCCACGAGCTGGCGCACGGTGAGCCGGGTGACGAAGTGGTTCTCCTGGCGCAGGATCGACACGACCGTGGCAAGGTCCTTCGACCGCGTGGTGCCCACGTCGAAGCCCGAGATCCGGATGGATCCCTCGTCCATCCCGAGCAGCCGCCCGATCATCGTGAGCAGCGTCGACTTCCCGGCGCCGTTCGGGCCGATCAGCGCGGTCACGCCCCCGGCCGGGATCTCCAGGTCGACCGGGCCGATCGCGACCTCGTCGCCGTAGCGCTTGCGCACCCCCGCGATCGAGATCCCGGGTCCGGATCCGGACGCGCCGGCGCGCTTCGCATGCTCGCGAGACCGAACCCGCGTCCCGAGACCCACGATCTCATCGTCGGTCTCGGGAGCCGGATTCGGTCTCGCGGTTCCGTCGGCGGCGTTCATAGACGGCCCTTCCTGAGGAGGACGAGCAGGAAGACGGATCCGCCGACCAGCTCGATGATGATGGAGACGGCTCCCTGCGCCGAGAAGACGTGCTTCAGCACGAAGTACGCGCCGCCCAGCACGACGACGGCGGTGAGCACCGCCACGGGAAGCACGAGCCGGTGGTCGTGGGTGTCAGCCCATTGGTACGCGAGGGTCGCCACGAGGAAGCCGAGGAACGTCATCGGCCCGACCAGCGCGGTCGAGGTGGCCATCAGCACGGCGACGAGGAGCAGCACCCGGAGCTGCTCGCGGCGATGGCCGACGCCCAGGGCGTTGGCGGCGTCGGGGCCCAGCGCCAGCACGTTCAGCCGGCGCGCACGCGTGAACAGCAGCGTGGACGCGGCGAGGCACAGCGGGATCGCGAGCGGCAGGTAGGACGCGTCGGCGTTCGCCACGCTGCCGAACAGACGGGCGGCGAGCACGTCGAACTCGCTCGGGGTCAGCAGCCGCTGCATGAACGTCGACACCGCGCCGAGCCCGCCGCCGATCACGATCCCGATCAGCAGCATCACGTGCATGCTCCCGCGCCGCCCCGAGAGCAGCCATCCGTAGAGCGCGACGGCGAACCCGGTCATCAGCACGACCTGCAGCGCGAACTGCGGGACGCCCTGGAGCGCGGTGACCCCGGCCGCGCCGAGGACGAACACGGCCGTGGTCTGCACCGCCGTGTAGAGCGACTCGAAGCCCATGATCGAGGGGGTCACGATGCGGTTGTTCGCCGCCGTCTGGAACGCCACGGTCGCCGTGGCCTGCGCGATCGCGACCACCAGGATCACCAGCACGCTCGTGACCCGCAGCTGAACGATGCGCCAGAAGCCGGCGGTGCCGAACGGCACGGGGTTGCCGTGCACGAGCAGCCCGATCAGCGACGCCGCGGCGAGCAGGGTGAGCACGGCGACCACCAGGACGTACCGTCGCCTCGCCCCCGCGGTCGGGAACGCACCCGACGTGCGCCCTCCCGCCGCTGCGGTTCGCGCCGGGGCGGCGGCCAGCACCTCAGCCACGGGGACGCTGCCTCAGGATCAGCACGATGAACACCGCGGCTCCGACGAGGCCCAGCACCAGCGACACCGGCACCTCGAACGGCATGATGATCGTGCGTCCGATGAGGTCGCACACGGTGACGAGGCCCACGCCCAGCAGGCACACCCAGGGCAGGTTGCTGCGCAGGTCGTCGCCGCGGATCATCGACACCACGTTCGGCACGATGAGTCCCACGAAGGGCAGGTTGCCGACGACCACGGTCACCATGCCCGTGGTCGCGGCGATGAGCACCGTGCCGAGCAGCACGACCCGGCCGTGGTTCAGGCCGGCGTTCGTCGCGATCTCCTCACCCAGCCCCGCGAGCGTGAAGCGGTCGGCGACGACGAAGACGACCACCCCGACGACCGCCACGATCCAGAGCAGCTCGTACTGCCCGCGCAGCACCGACGTGAAGCTGCCGGCGAACCACACCCCGAGCGTCTGCAGCGTGTCGGTCGCGAGAGCGAGATAGGTCGAGACGGATCCGACCACCGCGCCCAGCATGATCCCGACGATCGGCACGATGAGCGACGAGCGCAGCGACACCCGGCGCAGGAACGCGAAGAACACCAGGGTGCCGGCGAAGGCGCAGAGGACCGCTCCGAGCATGCGCAGCGGGATGCTCGGATGCGGGACGAGGATCGAGACAGCGAGCAGGCCGAGCCCGGCCCACTCCGTCGTGCCGGTGGTGGTCGGCTCGACGAAGCGGTTCTGCGTGAGCATCTGCATCACGAGGCCCGCCATCGCCATCGAGGCGCCCGCGAGCACGAGCGCGGTCGTGCGCGGGATGCGCGTGATCGCGAACATCTCTGCGCCGTCGGCGGATCCGGTCACGTCGTAGACGCCGACGAACAGCGACAGGACCAGCAGGCCCGCGACGACGACGGCTCCGACGAGCAGCGCGGGGTCGAAGAGCCGCGCCCGACGGCCGACCGGACGCAGGGTCCGGCCGGCCGTCGCGCGCGGGCGAAGAGTCAGCATGCGCTTTCTCCTGCGTCGGGTCAGCTCTTCTTCGCGCTCTTCTCCAGAGCGTCGGCGAAGGAGTTCAGGAACGTCGTGTACGTCTGGATGCCCTCGTTGAGGTAGGTGTCGGTGGGCATGTAGACGACGTGCTTCTGCTGGATCGCGGTGACCGAGGCGAGCGCCTGGTTCTTCTCCAGGATGTCGGCGGCCTGCACGTAGGAGGGGTCGTCCTTCGCGAACACCGCGTCGCGGTCCATCACGAGGATCCAGGACGGGTTCGACGCGGCGATCGCCTCGACCGAGATGTCGTCGCCCTTGTGGTTGTCGTCCGCGCCCTCCACCTGCAGGGCGGGCTTGAGACCGAGGATGTCGAACACCGGGCCGAGGGTGCGGCCGACGGTCGGCGCGAGGTAGCCGATCTTGCCGCCCGAGGTGGTGACCGCCATCACGCCGGATCCGTCGTAGGCCTTCTTGGCGCGCTCCGCGGCCGCCTCGAAGTCGGAGACCAGCTTCTTCGCCTCCTTCTGCTTGCCGAAGACCTCGCCCAGCACCGTCACCTGACGCTTCAGCTCTGCGTCGAACGGCTTGCCGTCGCGCGGGTCGAGCTCGAGGATCGTCGCATCGGGGACAAGGGCGGCGAGCTTGTCGTGGTGCTGGGTGAAGCGCTGCCCGTTGACGATGACGTCCGGCGCCACGGCGACGACCGCCTCGAGGTCGGGCTCCATGTGGGTGCCGAGGTCGACGATGCTCTTGTCCTTGACGTAGGAGACCGTCTCCGGCATGAGGGACACCGCCGCGGCGGTGACCGGGATGCCCCAGTCCGCGAGCGTCTGGAACGTGCGGTTGTCGGTGGCGACGACCGACGCCGGCGGCGTGGCGATCGTGTGCTTCCCGTTGTTGTCCTCGACGGTCACGGTGCTCGCCTTCGCGCTCTCCGTGGGCGCGGAAGCGGGGCCGGAGGCGCAGCCGGCTAGGGCGACGACGGCGGCGAGGCCGAGCGCGGTGGCGGTGAGGATCCGAGGCACGGACATGGAGATGCTCCTGTTCTGCGGGATGTGCTGTGTGAATGACCCGGGGAGAAAGGTTAGGTTTACCTAACTTCAACCTGAGGTCTCACACAGGTTAGCCTTACCTTATGACCAACGCGAAATCCGGCTTCGCCCTGGAGCGTCGCCCCCTCGAACTGCGCTTCCGCACCCTGACCCTCGCCTCCCGCGAGTGGATCGCCCCCGATTTCGTGCGCGTGCGCCTCACCGGATCCGACCTCGCCGGCTTCGATTCGCTGGGCGCGGACGACCACATGCGACTGTTCTTCGCCGATCGCCCGGCCGACTCGGTCGAGGAGCTGCGCGCCGCGCCGAGCCGCGAGTACACGCCGCTCGTCTGGGGCGAGGACTGGCTCGATGTCGAGTTCGCCGTGCACGGCGATCAGGGCATCGCCGCCCCCTGGGCGGCGAACGCTCCCCTGGGCTCGACCGTCGGGGTCGGCGGACCCCGTGGCTCGATGGTCCTGGAGGGCGAGCCCGACGGCTGGCTGCTCGCCGGCGACGAGACCGCGATCCCCGCGATCCGACGATTCGCCGCGCGGATCCCCGCCGGCGCCCCGGCCCGCATCGCGATCGAGGTGCGCGGGCCCGAGCACGAGCTCGCGCTCGACGCCGCCGTGCCCGTCGAGTGGATCCATCGGGGCAGCGCCCCCGCCGGCACCGCGCTCGCCGCGTTCCTGGAGTCGCTCGTCGCGGAGGACCGCCCGGGTACGGCCCCGTTCGTCTTCGTCGCCGCAGAGTCGTCGATCGTGAAGCCGGGCCGCGCCCTGCTCGAGCGCTGGGGCGTGGACCCGGCCAAGGCCGTCGTGAAGGGCTACTGGAAGCGCGGCGAGGCCGAGTACCACGCCCCGCACTGAGCCGCGCCTCGGGACCGCGTCATCCGCACCGCGGGCGACTCAGGCCCTGTCGACGACGGCGGCCACGGCTTCGATCTCGACGAGCTGGTCGTCGTAGCCCAGCACAGTGACGCCCATCAGGGTGCTCGGCACCTCGTGAGCGCCGAAGGCATCGCGCACGACCGCCCACGCCGTCCTCAGCTCCGCGCGGTCGGTCGAAGCGACGAGCACGCGGGTGCTGATCACGTCGGTGAGCACCGCTCCGGCCGCGGCGAGCGCGGTCTCGAGGTTCTCGATGCACTTCCTCGCCTGGCCGGCATGGTCGCCGACCGCCGCCGTGGAGCCGTCCTGCTCGATCGGGCAGGCGCCGGCGAGGAAGATCAGCCGCGCGTTCTGCGGCGCGGTCGCGGCGTACGCGTACTGCGCGACGTCGGACAGCTCGGCGGCACGGACGAGGGTGACGGCGGTCATGGCGACAGTCTGTCGCACGCCCGGAGGATCGGGTGCGCAACCGCGTCCGCAGCCTGCCGCGCCGAACGCATCGGGCAGACTGGACGCATGCCCCTCATCGATCACCTCGGCCTCACCGTGGAAGACCTCGACCGGGCGTTCGCCCAGTGGGATCCCGTGCTCACGGCGCTGGGCTGCATCGCGGAGGACGGCGAGATGGAGGGCGGCATCGCCTGGTACCGCGAGGACGACGTCGAGCTGATCCTCTACCGCGCGCCGGAACCCGGAGGCGAGCCGCATCGGTACGGCCGGATCGGGTGGCAGCACCTCGCGTTCGGCGTGGACTCGCGCGCGGAGGTGGAGCGGCTGCACGCGGTCGCGGTCGGCGCGGGGTGGACGACGGTGCGGGCGCCGAAGGTCTTCACGCGCTTCTCCGACCGGTACTACGCCTCGTTCGTCGAGGACGACAACGGGATCCGGCTCGAGTTCGTGCACAACCCGCCGCGGGAGCCCGTCGAAGACTGAGCGGCATGCTCGGCTGCGGGCCACGGCGCTCCCCGGACGCACCCGATCCTGCCGAATGCACGGCTTCTTCGCGCGAACGACCCGTGCAGTCGTCGCCAACCCGTGCAGTCGTCGCCAACCCGTGCAGTGGTCGGCAACCCGTGCCGTCAGCCGGGTGAGGCTCGGCGGCACGAGCCGCTGGCCGATGTCGGCGGCGTCCGCGATGCTGGGGGCATGGCTTCTCTCGATCACCTCGGCATCAGCGTCGACCACGTCCCCAGCGCCTCGGCGCAGTTCCATCCGGTGCTGACCGCCCTGGGCTACACCCGGGCGTACGACGCCGAGGACCACGCCTACTGGCGCCAGGACGGCCAGCCCGAGATCCTGCTCTACCCCGCCCGCGAGAACGCGGACGGCCCGCACGAGCACGGCCGCGTCGGCTGGCAGCACCTCGCGTTCGCCGTCGACTCGCGCGCCGAGGTCGACCGTCTGCACGCGATCGCCCTCGGCGCCGGCTGGACGCCCGTGCGGGAGCCCAAGGAGTATCCGCGCTTCACCGCGCGCTACTACGCGTCCTTCGTCGAGGACGACAACGGCATCCGCCTCGAGATCCTGCACAACCCGCCGCGGGACGCGGATTGATCCCCGGATCCTGACGGGCCTCGGGCCCCGGATCCTGACGGACCTCGGGCCTCGAGCCGGGCGAGGCCGCCACGGCCGGCCCGGAGGGAACCGCCGCCGCGCTCGAAGGATCGAGCCGGAAGGCGACTCGGCGAGAGCCGATCCACGACACACCGTTGCCGATGTCGGAGGTCGGGCTCAGACTGAGTGCGGCGCCGGTGCGGTGCCGCAGACCCGAGCAGGGAGGCACCACCATGACCATCCTCAACCCGTACATCTCGTTCCGCGGCGATGCCCGTGCCGCGATGGAGTTCTACCAGCAGGCCCTCGGCGGCGACCTGCAGGTGATGACCTTCGGCGACATGCCCGGCATGGTCCAGGACGAGGCCGAGCAGGCGCTGGTCATGCACTCGATGCTGACCACCCCCGGCGGCCTCGTGCTGATGGCGTCCGACACCCCCGCGCACTTCGAGTACAAGGCACCGCAGGGCGTCTCCGTCTCGCTGAGCGGCACCGACGAGGCCGAGATCCGCGCCGCGTGGGACAAGCTCGCAGACGGGGCGACCGTCACCCAGGAGTTCGGCCCGGCGCCGTGGGGCGACCAGTTCGGCATGCTCACCGACCGCTTCGGCGTCGACTGGATGTTCTCCGCCGGACAGAGCCAGGCCTGAGCCCCGCCGATCGCCGACCCCGGCGGCGTCCGGGGTCAGTGGTCGTCGGCGTCCGGGAGCGCCCACTCGACGCCGTCGAGCCGGAGCTCGTGGGTCATGTCCTGCAGGAACCGGATGACGACGTCCCGTTCCGCCTCGGTCAGGCGCGCCGCGGAGTGGAAGCGGCGCGCCTGCTGCCGTCCGACCGTCTCCATCGCCGCCCGCTGGGTCTCGGGAGCGATCGAGATCGCGAGCGCCCGCCGGTCCGTCGGGTGGGCGGCGCGGGTGACGTGCCCCGCCCGCTCGAGCCGATCCAGCAGTTTCGTCGTCGATGCGGTCGAGATGCTGAGATGCTGGGCGATGCCGCCCGGCGTCGCGACCGCGCCCGTGTTCGCGCACACGATGAGGTAGTGCAGCGCCCGCATGTCGGTCTCGTTCAGCCTCATGTACCGGCGTGACGCCTCGGCCAGGCGCTGCTCCGCATCGCGCAGCTCGCCGAGGGCGGTCATCAGGCGGGTGATCTGACGAATCGCGTTCTCGTCGACGCCACCGCGATCGAGGAGCATCCCCGTCGGGTCGCTCGCCTCGATGTCGTAGACGGCGGCGACCTCGACGCCGTCCCCCGTCGACGCTCCGCCGCGGGGCGCGACCGGGCGCTCCTCGGCTTCGTCGCGTCGATCGGTCATTCCGTCATCGTACAGTCGATCTCTTTTCACGCCAGGGGTATTACTTGCCAAGCTAGCGAATTCGATCTACTCTTCCGGAGACGGAAGGATCCACGATGACCGCCCCGCAGCACGCCACCCGCCCGCAGCGCACCCGCCGAACGCTGCGGATCCTGTTGCCGGCCCTGATCATCCTGGGCTGGCTGGCCGCCGCGTCGTTCGGCGGCCCGCTGTTCGGGAAGGTCGACGAGGTCTCCTCGAACGATCGCACCGCCTACCTCCCGTCGTCCTCCGACTCCGCACGGGTGCAGGAGCTGCAGACCCGGTTCGCCGGATCCGACCAGATCCCCGCGATCATCGTGGCGGTGTCGGACGCGAAGCTCACCGACGCGCAGCTCACGACGCTGTCGGATGCGGTGGCGGCCACGACGGACATCGCCGGCGTCGGCGACGACATCTCCCCCGCCCTCCCCTCCGAGGACGGGAAGGCGATGCAGGCGTTCGTGCCGATCCGCTCCGACGCCGAACTGGGCGACGTCGTGTCCGAGATCCGCACCCACCTCGACGAGGCGGCCCCGGCGGGGGTGACGGTGTACGTGACCGGGCCCGCCGGCTTCAGCGCCGACCTCGTCGCCGCGTTCGCCGGAATCGACGGGATCCTGCTGGGCGTCGCCCTCGCGGCGGTGCTGGTCATCCTCGTGCTCGTCTACCGCTCCCTGCTGCTGCCGGTCGTCGTGCTCGCGACGAGCATGTTCGCCCTGTGCACGGCGCTCCTGCTGGTGTGGTGGCTCGCGAAGTGGGGCGTGCTGCTGCTCAGCGGGCAGACCCAGGGAATCCTGTTCATCCTCGTGATCGGCGCGGCGACCGACTACGCGCTGCTGTTCGTGTCGCGGTTCCGCGAGGCGCTGCGGATCGAGCACGATCGCGGCCGAGCCGTGCTCCTGGCCTGGAAGGGGGCGTTCGAGCCGATCCTGGCCTCCGGCGGCACGGTGATCGCCGGTCTGCTGTGCCTGCTGCTGAGCGACCTCCGGTCGAACAGTGCGCTCGGCCCGGTCGCGGCGATCGGGATCGTGTTCGCGATGCTCTCGGCGCTCACCCTGCTGCCCGCCCTGCTCATGGCGTTCGGCCGGGCCGCGTTCTGGCCGCGTCGTCCGCGCTTCGACCCCGAGGCCGTCGCCGCGGAGGACGGCCTGCCCGCCGGTGGCGTGTGGGCGCGGCTCTCCGAGCTCATCCGCCGTCGTTCGCGGATCATCTGGATCGCGACGACGCTGGTGCTCGTGATCGGGACGTTCGGCGTGCTGCAGCTCGACGCCTCCGGCGTGCCGCAGTCCGACCTCGTGCTCGGCTCCTCTCAGGCGCGCGACGGGCAGAAGGCGCTGGGTGCGCACTTCCCCGGCGGATCCGGCAGTCCCGTCCAGGTCCTCGTCGCGAAGGACTCTCTGCAGCGCACGGCGGACGTGCTGCTCGCCGACAAGGGCATCGACGGCGTCACCGTGACCGCGAAGGACTCGGTGAGCGGCACCGCGCCGGTGACCGCGGACGGCATCCAGCCGGTGGGGAGGCCGGGCACTCCGGCGCCTGACCCGACGGTGATCGACGGGGACGTGCTGCTGCAGGGCACGCTCACCGCGGCCGCGGACTCCGCCACCGCGGAGGACACCGTGCGGCGGCTGCGCTCCTCGCTCGACGGCACGGGCGCCCTGGTCGGCGGAGTGACCGCGACGGCCGTGGACACCGACGACGCCTCCCTGCGGGACCGCACGCTGATCATCCCGGTGATCCTCGTCGTGATCATGCTGATCCTGATGCTGCTGCTGCGCGCGATCGTCGCCCCGGTGCTGCTGATCGTCACCACCGTGCTCTCCTTCGGCACCGCGATGGGCGTGTCCGCGCTCGTGTTCAACGGGATCTTCCACTTCCCCGGCGCGGATCCGGCCGTTCCGCTCTACGGCTTCGTCTTCCTCGTCGCGCTCGGGATCGACTACAACATCTTCCTCATGACGAGGGTGCGCGAGGAGTCCCGCACGCACGGCACCCGGGAGGGCGTGCGGCGCGGACTCGCGATCACCGGCGGGGTGATCACCTCGGCGGGGCTCGTGCTCGCGACGACGTTCGCGGCGCTCGCGGTGATCCCGATCCTGTTCCTCGCCCAGCTCGCCTTCATCGTCGCGTTCGGCGTGCTGCTGGACACCTTCGTGGTGCGCTCGCTGCTCGTGCCCGCCCTCGTGCACGATGTCGGCCGGGCCGTGTGGTGGCCGTCGCGGCTGTCCCGCGGCGACCGCTAGGACCTCCCTCGGGGTCGTTGAGCGAGCACGCGAAGCGCGCGAGACGAAACGCGGCGATCGTCGAGGAACCGCGTTTCGTCTCGGTCGCCTACGGCGTCCTCGCTCAACGACCCCGGGGCGTCAGCCTGCGGCCACCCCCGCGTCGTCCTGGGGCTGGCCGGCGCGGTCCGTGAAGGCCTGCTTCGGCACGAACAGCAGCAGCACCGCCGCGGCGAGCGCCGTCACGCCGCACACGATCCAGACGGTGACGTAGCCGGAGAACGATCCCGCGGTGCCTTCGCCGCCTCCCGCGCCGCCGGCGACCGCGTGCATCAGCGCGATGCCGAACACGCACGATGCGATCGCGCCGCCCACGGTCTTCACGGAGTTGGTGAGCCCGGTCGCGACACCGGTCTGCGTGTGCGGGGCAGCCGAGGCCGCCGCGGCGGGCAGGGCGGCCACGAGGGCTCCGGATCCGATCCCGGCGATCATCATGTTCGCGACGACCTGCAGGTAGGCGCCGTGGAACGGCAGGAACAGCAGGAACCCGATCGCCACCAGCAGCGAGGCGCCGATCAGGGTGATCCGGGGAGTGGCGAGGCGGGCCACGACGGGGAACAGCAGCGCGCCCCCGATCATCGCGATGAGGTAGAGCCCGATGATGAGCGAGGTCTGGAAGCCGGTGGTGCCGAGGCCGTAGCCGTAGGCGCTCGGATCCGTGCGGGCGAACGTCGACAGCGGGGCCTGCGCGCCGAGCACGCTGACGCCGAAGAGGCCCGCCGTGAGGAACACCGGTCCGAGCGCCGGGCTGCGGAACATCCGCACGTCGATGAGCGGATCCGACTGCCGCAGCTCCCAGAGGGCGAACGGCACGACGAGGGCGAGACCGACGACGATGACGATCCAGGACAGCGGGTTCGCGACGCCGCCGGGCAGCCGCAGCAGGCTGAGCCCGCCGGTGAGGCCGATGAGCGCGAGGGAGATGAGCACGAGCCCGACCGTGTCGAACACTCCCCCGGTCTTCTCGGGCGATTCCTTCACCCCGAACAGGATGACGAAGAAGCAGGCGGCGATGAGGAACGCGGGCACCAGCAGCACGACCGGCAGCGGCAACTTGTCGACGAGCGCCCCGCCCGCCAGCGCGCCGATGATCGCCCCGCCCTCGAGGGAGGCGACGAGGATCCCCGCCGCCTTCGCCGTGATCGCCGAGCTGCCCTCGCTGCGCCGTGCGCGCGACCAGATGAGCGCGATCTCGAGCGGCAGCCAGACCACGTAGAAACCCATGAACGCCCAGGCGACGAGGTAGACGCCGAAGGTGCTCGTGAACGGCAGCACGAACGCCGCGACCGCCGTGATCGCCGTGGAGACGAGCAGCATGCGCTTGCGGCCGAACATGTCGCCGAGCTTCGCGAAGGAGGGCACCACGAGGGCGGACAGCATCAGCTGCGCGCCCTCGAACCAGTTCACGTCGGCGTCGTGGATCTGCAGATGCCGCGCGATGTCGGTCAGCATGGGCGTGTAGTAGCCCTGCAGCACGCCGCTGGTGAACTCGACGAAGGCGAGGAATCCGACGACGGCGGCCAGGGCCGCTCCGGTGACGGTGCGCGACATCGCGGCTCCTTCAGGGGTCTCACGCCGGGGTGGCGGGAGCTGACACGGTCGCCTCGGCGGGCGCGGCGACCGCGAACGGGTCAGCTCACTGTAACCGCTCGATGAGCGCCCGGTGGAACCGCTCCCCGCGCTCGAGCGCCGCGATCTCGACGCTCTCGTCGACGCCGTGGATCGCGGCGCGCTGCGCGTTCGACATCTCCAGCGGGGCGAACCGGTAGACGGCCGGCGCGAAGCGGTGGAAGTGACGGGAGTCGGTCGCCGCCATCATCACGTACGGCACAGCGGGCACGCCGGGGTGCGAGACGGCGAGCGCGTCGGCGAGCAGCGCGAACGGCGCGTTGTCCGTGGGTGATTCGGGCGAGGGGTCGCTGCCCTCGAGCACCTCGACCGAGACCCGCGGATCCGCGATGCGCCGGCGCACCCGCGCCGCCGCGCTCTGCACCGTCTCGCCGAGGGCGATGCGCAGATTCACCGTCGCCGTCGCCTGCGACGGCAGCACGTTCGCCGCCGTGCCGCCGGACTGCATCGTGGGCGCCACGGTCGTGCGCACGAGGGCCGCCGCCTCGCCGCCCAGCGCGGCGAACACGCGCGCCGACAGCGGCGGGAGCGCACCGAGGACGCGCAGCAGCAGCCGCGCGGGCCCGGTGGCGGAGCCCGCGAGCTGCGTGAGCATGCGGGAGACGGCCTGCGGCGTGCGGGGACGGAACGTGCCGGGCCCGAGCCGCTCCACCGCCCGCGCGATGCGGCGCACCGCGGTGCGGTTCGGCGGGGCGGAGGCGTGCCCGCCGTCGCCGCGCGCCGTCAGGCGCACCGTCATGACGCCCTTCTCCCCCACGCCGATCATCGCGGCCCGGCCCGGAACGAACGGCAGCGGGGCGTCCACGACCGCACCGCCCTCGTCCACGACCAGCCATGGCACGATGCCGCGCTCCTGGAACGCGGCGGCGATGGCGATGGCCGCGGACCCGTAGGTCTCCTCGTTGCCCCCGAAGGACAGGTACACGTCGCGGGCCGGGACGAACCCCTCGGCGAGGAGGTTCTCCACCGCGTCCAGGATGACGACGAGCGGGCCCTTGTCATCGAGCGCGCCGCGCCCGTAGACGGATCCGTTCTCGATCACCCCGGCGAACGGCGGATGGGTCCAGTCATCGGACTCGTCCACGGGGACGACGTCGTAGTGCGCCATGAGCACGAGCGGTCCGTCGACCGCCTCCCGGCGTCCGGCCCAGCGGTAGAGCAGTCCGAACTCGGTGTGCCGCTCGAGCACGAGGTCGGAGTGCACGCGGGGATAGAGCTCGGCGAGGAGGGCCACGAAGTCCTCGAACGGCGCGGTTCCGCGCGTCTTCAGCTCGGCGGACACGGTCGGCAGCTGGATCATCCGGCTCAGCCGCGCGGCGATCGGGGGCACGTCGTTCATCGTGGCCATGCTATCCGCGGCGAGCGCCCCGTCACGGGGAGCCGGCTGCGCGGGGCGGACTGACGGCAGAGCCCTCCCCGCCCGCAGGGTCCGGACCGGACCGGTCGCGGGTCGGCGACCTAGGCTGGATCCATGAGCACCCCGTCGTCGTTCCCCGGATCCCCCCGTCCGCTCGCCGTCGTCAGCGGAGGCGGTACCGGCATCGGCCTCGCCTCGGCGCTGCGGCTGGCCCGGGACGGCTTCGACCTGACGCTGATCGGGCGCCGCACCGCCGTGCTCGACGCCGCGTCCGCACGGATCCGCGAGCAGACGCCGGCAGCCGCCGTGCGGACGATCGCGGCCGATCTGCAGGATCCCGCCCAGGTCGAGCGGGCCGCGGCCGAGGTCGAGGGATCCGTCGCCGTGCTGCTCAACAACGCCGGCGGCAACGTCCTGGATCGCGGCGAGGGGCTCGCCGGCATCGCCGCGAACTACGAGGCGAACCTGCGGCTGAACGTGCTGACCGCGGTGCTGCTCACCGAGGCCCTGCTGCCACGCCTCGTCCGTCCGGGCGGACGCATCATCTCGATCAGCTCGATCGCCGCGCTGCGCGGCGCGAACGGCTACGGCGCGGCCAAGGCGGCGATCCACGGCTGGATGATGGGCCTCGCCGCCGACCTCGCCCCCGAGGGCGTCACGGTGAACGCCGTGGCGCCGGGCTACGTGCCCGACACCGGCTTCTGGGACGGCCGGCGCACACCGGACATCGTCGCGTCCCGGCTGGCCCAGGTGCCGATGAACCGCGCCGGCACGCCCGACGAGGTCGCGGGGGCGGTCTCGTACCTCGCCGGCCCCGAGGGAGGCTGGACCACGGGCCAGATCCTGCAGGTGAACGGCGGCGCGCTCTTCGGCCGCGGCTGACCCACCGGCTCGCGACCGGCCGCAGCGGAGCCGTGCCCGCTACCGGATGCCCTGCCGTGCCGTGCCGTGCCGCTCAGCGCCGCACCGTATAGCGGTGCTCCGGGCGCCCGGCGGCGCCATAGCGGAGCCGCACCTCGACGGCGTCGCGCTCGGCGAGCGCCGCGAGGTGCCGCTGCGCCGTCGCCCGCGAGATCCCGACGCGCTCGCCGATCTCGGCCGCCGACGCCTCGTCCTCCCCGAGCGCCGCGAGCACGAGCTGCTCGGTCGCCGAGCGCGAGGTCGAGACCTGGTCCGCCGACCCGTGCAGGATCGCGAGCGCGCGGTCCAGCTCCTTCTGCTGCACCGCGCGGTCACCCGCGAGCAGGTTGCGGTAGCGCGCGTAGCGGTCCAGCGCGGCGGCCAGGGTGCGCCGCTCGAACGGCTTGATCAGATAGGCGTGCGCACCCGAGCGCAGCGCGCGCCGCACGGTGGCCGCGTCGTCGGCGGCGGAGATGTGGATCGCGTCGACCCCCGCCTCGCGGACGAGCCCGATCCCGTCGCCGTCGGGCAGGTACACGTCCGCGAGGATCAGATCCGGTGCGAGATCGCGGACGGCCGCCCTGGCCTCGGCGATCGTGCGCACCGGCTCCAGCGCCAGGTAGCCGGCGTGCTCCTCGACGATCGCCTGATGCAGCCGGCCGACGCGGAAGTCGTCGTCGAGCACGAGCGTGCGGATGGGGTCCGTCATCTGTCCTCCTCCTGGGGCCGGCCGGTCTCCGCCCGGTCGTGCGGCGCGGTGCCGGGTGCGGCGACGACGCCGACGAGCCGCGCCGCGAAGACCGCGCCGTGGTCGTCGCCGCCGCGGTCGATGACCCACAGGTCGCCGCCTCCGCGCCGTGCGATCTCCCGCGACAGCGGCAGGCCCAGGCCGTGCCCGTGCACCGGGCCGGCCTCGTCGGGCACGCCATCGGCGTCAGCAGAGCCCGCCGTGCCCGCCCGGTTCCCGTCCGCGGATCCGGCCTCGGTCCGGCCGTCGAGGCCGGCTCCGGAATCGGCCACGGTGACGACGAGCGCGTCGCGATCGTCGAACGCGCCGACCTCGACCCAGCGCGGGGCGACGCCCGCGACCGCGGCGCCCACGGCGTTGTCCACGAGGTTGCCGAGCACCGCCGCGACGTCCTCGGCCTCGCCCACCGCCCCGAGCAGCTGGGTGTCCTCCGCGATGCGCAGCGTCACCCCGCGCTCGCTCGCCTCGAGCGCCTTCGCCCCGAGGAACGACCGCAGGAAGGGATCCCGGAGCCGGGCGATGCCGGGGACGGGGAAGTCGACGGAACCGCGCTCGGCGAGCTCGGCGAGGAAGTCGCGCGCCTCCTGCACGCGGGCGGCGTCGAGCAGTCCCGCGGCGACGTGGATCCGGTTCGCGAACTCGTGCCGCTGCACGCGCAGCGCGGCCGTCATGGTCCGCACGGTCTCCAGCCGCTCCGACAGCGCGACGAGCTCGGTGCGGTCGCGGATCACCGCCACCGTGCCGAGGGGCCGGCCGTCCCGCTCCACGGGCCGCGTGTCGAGGTAGAGCACCCGGTCGCCGAGCACCGCCTCCGACAGCGCGCGTCCGCCCGAGACGGCGTCGCGCACCGCATCGGGCAGCCCGATCCCGGCCAGAGGGCGGCCGACCGCCTGCCGGACCGCGAGGAGGCGCTCGGCGGCGGCGTTGCACACCCGCACGATCCCCTCGGCGTCGATCGCGAGCACGCCGTCGTCCACCCCGTTCAGCACCGCCGTCTGGTTCTGGACGAGGGCGACGAGCTCCTCCGGCTGCACCCCGAGGGTGAGCCGCTCCCACCGCCGGCGCAGCAGCAGCGCACCGATCCCCGCGAGCAGCAGAGACCCGGCCGCCGCCAGGCCGATGACCGCGAGCAGCGGCGGCAGGTCGTCGAACACCCCCGCGCGCGCGAAGCCGACGCTGACCTCTCCGACCGGCGTTCCGGCGGCGTCGCGCACCGGGACCTTGGCGCGCGCCGATTCGCCGAGGGTGCCGGTGTCCCATTCGACCACCTCGTGCCCCGCCAGCACCCGCTGGAACGGCGTGCTCACCTCTTCGCCCAGGCGAGCCGGATCCGGGTGCGCGAGCCGGATCCCGTGATCGTCGGCGATGACGACGAACAGCGCTCCGGTGCGGGCGGCCGTGGCGGTCGCGATGCGCTGCAGGGAGCCGTCCCGCAGCTCTTCGGCCCGCGGGGTGCCCGGGTCGTCGGATGCGGTCTCGACGGCCGTGCGGATCTCCGGGTCCTCGGCCAGGGTGCGGGCGATCCCCAGCGCGGAGGACTCGGCTTCGGCGCGCAGCTGCTGGGCGGCCAGGACCAGATAGACGCCGGTGCACAGCGCCACGACGAGGACGACCGTCGCGAACTGCAGCAGCAGCGTCCGCGTGGCGAACCGCATCCGGCGTCGGCGGGGCATCCGTCCTCCTCGTTGAGCAATATGCGCAGAAGTCACGCTACGCGCACAACGCACGGGAATGCGGGATATCGGATCCGCTGCGCGCGCCCTCCCTAGTCTCGGCGGAGTCCGTCGACGACGACAGACGGATGACGAAGGAGTCACCTCATGACCACGGTTCTCACCGGCCTGCTCGCCGCGGCCGACGACAAGCCCTCCTACGACATCGCGTTCGCGCCCCCGGAATGGGTGCTCGTGATCCTCGGCTTCACGATGGTGCTGGTCTTCATGACCCTGATCATGACCAAGCGCCTCACCCCCATGGTCGCGCTCATCCTCGTGCCCACGGTGTTCGGGCTCTTCGCCGGCGCAGGGCTGGGACTCGGCGACATGATCCTCGACTCGATCGGCAAGATGGCCCCGACCGCGGCGCTGCTGATGTTCGCGATCATGTTCTTCGGCATCATGATCGACGTCGGCCTGTTCGACCCGCTCATCCGGGTGATCACCCGCGTGCTGGGCGACGACCCGGCCAAGGTCGTCATCGGCACGGCGCTGCTCGCCGGCGCCGTGTCGCTGGACGGAGACGGATCCACGACCTTCATCATCACGACCTCGGCGATGCTGCCGATCTACCTGCGCCTGGGCATGAGCCCCGTGGTGCTCACCTGCGTCGCGGGCCTCATGAACGGCACGCTCAACATCGTGCCGTGGGGCGGTCCCACGGTGCGCGCGGCCACGGCGCTGGGGCTGCAGCCGACCGACGTGTTCGTGCCGATGCTCCCCTCGCTGGGCGTGGGACTGGTCGTCGCGCTCGGGTTCGCCTGGATGCTCGGCCTGCAGGAGCGGCGCCGCCTCGGCGCTCTCGACGAGAGCCGCCTGACCGGCACCGCCGACGGCGGACTGCTCGCCGCCGTGCCGGCCATCTTCCGGGGCGCCGACGCCAAGCCGGGCGCCCGTGCGTCGCTGCGCACCGGCAACATCGTCACCGTCGCCGGCGGCCACGGACCGGTCGCCGCGGTGGGCGTCGACCCGGCCGACACGGCGATGGCGGACACCATGCTCGACCCGAACCGCGCGACCCTGCGGCCGCGCCTGATCTGGTTCAACCTGGTGCTCACCGTCGCCGTCATGGTGCTCCTCGTGATCGACATCATGCCGCTGCCCTACGTGTTCATGGTCGGCGCCGCGGTGGCGCTGCTCGTGAACTTCCGCAAGCTCAAGGACCAGGCGTCCGAGATCGTCGCCCATGCGCCGAGCATCGTCGGCGTGGTGTCGATGGTGATCGCGGCCGGCGTGCTCGTCGGCGTCCTGACCGGCACCGGCATGGTCGACGCGATGGCGAACTGGATCACGAACGTGCTGCCGTCGTCGCTCGGCCCGTTCCTCGCGCCGATCACGGGCGTCCTGTCGATCCCGTTCACGTTCTTCATGTCGAACGACGCGTTCTACTTCGGGATCCTGCCGGTGCTGTCGCAGAGCGCCGCGCACTTCGGCATCGACCCGGTCGAGATGGCCCGCGCGTCGATCACCGGCCAGCCCGTGCACCTGCAGAGCCCGCTCGTTCCCGCGATCCTGCTGCTCGTGTCGCTCGCGAGCGTGAACCTGGGCGACCACCACCGCAAGGTGCTGTGGCGCGCTCTCGTGGTCTCGCTCGTGATGCTCGCCGTCGGGATCCTCACCGGCGCGATCCCGTTCTTCGTCGCACAGTGAGCTCCTCCGGCCGGGACGCCCTGCGCTGACACCCGCACTGACGCCCAGGCTGCGACGATCAGCACAGCCCGTGACGATCAGCACACGGATCCGAAGAATCCGTGTGCTGATCGTCGCATCGTGTGCTGATCGTCACGGCCCGGACGGGGATCCGGTCCGCCGGGGACGAATCCGGCGCCGCCGTGGCAGCCGGGGAGTGCGACGTGCCCGGGCACAGGACGCCGGTCTCAGAACAGCGCCTGCGGCAGCGCCCCCTCGTGCTCCAGCAGCCAGCGCTTCGTGCGCAGCCCCTCGCCCGGGGTCCCGCCGGAGTAGCCGCCGAGTCCGTCGCTCGCGACCACGCGGTGACAGGGCACGATGATCGGGATCGGGTTGGCCCCCATGATGGATCCGATCGCGCGCGCGGGAACGGAGGTGCCGCTGCGCTCGGCGAGCTCGCCGTAGGTGACGGTCTCGCCATGCCGGACGCCGTCGTACAGCGCGTGCAGCACCGCGTTCGTGACGTCGGGCTGCGCCCCGAGATCGAACGGCACGTCGAAGGCCGAGAGCGCGCCGGCGAAGTACGCCTCGAGCTGGGCGAGCGCCTCGGCGAGCAGCGGATCCCGCGCCGCTCCCCCGGTCGCACCGGCAGCCGCGGGCGCTCCGTACCCCGGGCGCGGCCACGTCACCCGCCGCACCGCGATGCCGTCGCTGTGCACCTCGAGCAGCCCCACGGGCGTCGCGATCGAACCGGAGAAGCTCACCCGGCGATCGTACGCCCGGGCCCCGACACCACGGCGCGGATCCGCCCGGTCCCGGCTGCCTCGCCCCGGGATGTGACGATCAGCACACGCCGTGACGGTCGGCACACGGATCCCCGTCAACGCGTGTGCTGATCGTCGCACCGTGTGCTGATCGTGACGGCCCGCGGATCGTCGCCGGGACCCGGATCAGCCCGGCCCGGATCCGCCCGGCCCGGATCCGCCCGGCCCGGATCCACGGCGGTCAGCGACCCCTGTCACACTTCCGCGCCCGGATCCGACATCCCTGATGAGAGCCGCACGCCTGGCGACGAGATCCGTCGCCGGCGCCGGCGACGAGAGGAACGACGATGACCAGGATCGACATGGGCCGCACCAACAAGCTCGGCTACGCCGCGGTGCTCGGACTGGAGGCGTACTCCCGCAAGAGCGTGGAGCCCCGGCTGTACGAGCTGATCAAGCTGCGCGCCTCGATCCTCAACGGATGCGGGTTCTGCGTCGACATGCACGCGACCGAGGGCGCCAGGCGCGGGATCCCGCAGCGCACCCTGCACGCGGTGGGCGCCTGGCAGCACGCCCAGGGCTTCTTCGAGGAGAAGGAGCTCGCCGCGCTCGCGCTGACCGACGCGGTCACGCGGCTCGGACCCGACACCGTGACGGACGAGATCTGGGATACGGCGGCGCAGCACTTCGACGAGGGCGAGCTCGGCGCCCTCGTGCTGGCGATCTGCACGATCAACGTGTGGAACCGCGTCGCGATCGCCACCCGCATGGCGCCGCCGATCGACGGCAAGCACCCGATCGTGTGAGCGCGGTGCGACGCCAGGACGGTACCGTGAGCGCATGACCCTCATCTCGCCCGCCACCCGCGCGTGGCAGGCCGAGCGGGGGCGCCTGATCGGCATCGCCTACCGCATGCTCGGCGACTACGGTCACGCCGAGGACGTCGTGTCCGAAGTCGCGATCGAGGCCCTGCAGCAGGAGCGCAGCGAGGGATCCGAGCCCTCCGGATCCGGGTCCGCAGGACGCGTGCGGTCGTGGCCCGCGTGGCTCACGACCGTGTGCGTGCGGCGCTCGATCGATCGGGTGCGCGCCCTCGCCGCCGTGCGGGAGGAGTACGTCGGCCCGTGGCTGCCGGAGCCCGTCGCGACCTCGCGGCTGCCCGAGGACGCGGTCGCCGACCGGGAACTGCTCTCCCTCGCCCTGCTGCACATGGCGGAGCAACTGGCGCCCGACGCGCGTGCGGCCGTCGTCCTGCACCGCGCGTTCGGCATGACGGCCGGGGAGATCGGGCGGATCCTGGAGCGGACGCCGGCCGCGGTGCGGCAGCTCATCTCGCGCGGCGAGCGCCGGCTGCGCCTTGCGGACGACCCGGCGACGACCCGCGCGGCGGATCCCGCGGCCCTCGGCGCGCTGCTCGTCGCCGTCGAGCACGGCGACGTCTCGGGGGTGCTCGCCCTGCTCGCGGACGACGCGATCCTCTGGAACGACGGGGGCGGCAGGGTCAGCGCCGCACGCAACCCGATCTTCGGCGCCGATCATGTGCGGCGCTTCCTCGTCGGCGTGCTGCAGAAGGCGATCGCCGACCCCGCGCTGCCCTTCTCCGTGCAGCGGCTCGACGTCAACGGCGAGCCGGCGATCGCGTTCCTGCGCCCCGACCGCACCGACGTGCTCACGCTCGAGTTCGGCGACGACGGACTCATCCACGGGCTCCGCCAGGTGTGCAACCCGGAGAAGCTCACCCGGGCGTTCTGACCGCGCCCGGCGCCCCTCCCGGACACCGCCGCGTCCGGCCGCCGACCCCCGGTGCCGGTTCGGCTCGGCTCGGCTCGGCTCGGCTCGGCTCGGCTCGGCTGTGACGATCAGCACACCTCGCGCCGATCAGCACACGGATCCAGGTCAACACGTGTGCCGATCGTCACACCCTGTGCTGATCGTCACACGCGGCGAGAGAACGAGCCGCCCAGCCCCTGGCGGAGCCCGCCCCCCAGCCCCGGCGGCACCCGCTCAGTCGAGCAGGTGCCGGGTGTACCGCGCAGGCGCGTCGAGGAACGAGCGCCAGTGCTGCACGAGCTCCAGATCCTCCCAGGCCGCCGGGCGGAGGCCCCACGCGCCGACCTCGAGGATCGTGGCCCCGGGAAGCGCGGCGAGCACGGGCGAGTGCGTGGCGCAGAGCACCTGACCGCCCTCGTCGGCGATGCGGCGCAGCACGGCGATGAGGCTCAGCGTCGACGAGAACGAGAGCGCCGCCTCGGGTTCGTCGAGGCAGTAGAACCCCGGGTCCTTGAACCGGGATCCGAGCAGCGCGAGGAACGACTCGCCGTGGCTCATCTCGTGGAACGGCACGTCGGGCAGACCCGTCGACGGGTTCTCCTCGAGGTAGGTGTAGAAGGAGTGCATCGTCTCGGCGCGCAGGAAGAAGCCCCACCGGTCGGCTCCGACGCCGCGCTGGATCCGGAGCCAGTCCGACAGCGGCGACTCCGTGGGCCGGGTGCGATGCCGCGCCTGCCGGGATCCGCCCTCGGGCGACAGCCCGTACGCGATCGCGATGCCCTCCACGATGGTCGATTTGCCGCTGCCGTTCTCGCCCACGAGGAACGTGATGCCGGGATCCAGCTCGATGCCGTCCCGCAGCACCTGGGCGACGGCGGGGATGTTCCGCGGCCAGTCCCCGCCCAGCCCCGGGGCGTCGTCCGCCGGGTGCACGGCGACGACCGGCTGCTGCCGGCGTCGCCGGCTGCCCGCGTTCCAGAACGGATCCATGACGCTCCTCGCACGATCGGGGTCGGATCCATTCTGCGTGCGCCCGCCGACACCGCGGCATCGGCGCCGTCAGCCGATCCCCAGATCGATGCCGGAAGGATGGTTCCATGAGCCAGGCGACGAGGGATCCGGTCCGGGCCCGGCGCACCGCACCCCGCCGGGGCGCGATCGTCGCGCTGCTGGTGACCGCCGTCGCGCTGGTGGCGATCGTGCTGCTCGGCGCGGTCCCCGGCCCGCTCGGCACCGCGATCGCCGTCGTGCTCCCCTGGCTCGGGTTCGCGCTCGTCCCTCTGGTGGTCGGCGCGCTGCTCGTGCGTCCGCGGACCGCCTGGATCGCCGCGGTCCCGGTCGTGGCCTGGACCGTCGCACTGTGGGGGTTCCTGCCCGTGCCCTGGCAGGGCGGCCCCGGAGCGGGAGACGGACTGCTCGTCGCCACGCAGAACGTCGAGGCCGGATCCGGCACCGGGGCGGCCTCGGCGCGGACACTGGCCGCCGACGGGGCGCAGCTCCTCGCGTTCACCGAGCTGGACGCCGACTCGGGTGCGGCGATCGCGGACGAGCTCGCCGACGCCTACCCGCACGCGTACCGCGTGGGCACCGTGGGCGTGTGGAGCAGGTACCCGATCGTCGATCAGGAGGCGCTCGACCTCGGGCTGGGGTGGAAGCGGGCCCTGCGGGTGACCGTGGAAGCGCCGAGCGGACCGGTGAGCGTCTACGTCGTGCACGCCGCATCGCTGCGCCCCGGCGCGCAGAGCGCACGCGACGGCATGCTGTCCGCGCTGGGCGAGCGGATCCGCGATGACCGCACCCCGCGCGTCGTCGCGCTCGGCGACTTCAACGCCGTCTCGACGGATCCGGCACTCGCGTCGATCTCCCGCGAACTCGGCGAGGCGCGCTTCGGCGGTCTCGCGCCGTCGTTCACCTGGCCCGCCTCGTTCCCCGCCGTGCGGATCGACCACGTCTTCCAGCGCGGCTTCGCCGAGGCGGCGGCGAAGACCACCACGGCCGGACGCAGCGACCACCTCGCCATCATCGCCGCGTTGCGGGGCTGATCGCCTCGCGGGCGGATCCGCAGGGATCGGATCCGCCCGCGGCCGTCAGCCGACGACCAGGAGGACCCGGGCGTCGTCGGCGACGGCCCCGGGTCCGGGGACGACCGCGCCGTCGCCCCTCGTCTCATCCGGCAGCACCAGCGCCTCCATCGCCGTCGCGGTGCTGCCTCCTGCGCTCACCCTTCCCGATCGCACGACCAGCGCGCGCACGTCGGCGGGCAACGGGGTCGTGCCGTGCAGATCGGAGAACACCAGCGACGGAGTCGCGCGCGCCGGCACCGAGGACAGCACCAGCACGCGGCTGAGCTCCGCCGCGCGCAGCCGGGGGCGGTGCAGCTCGAGGAAGGCCCCGGCGTAGTGCATCACCCGCTCCTTGCGGAGGCCCACGGCGGCTCCCGGCCCGATCCCGACCTGCGGCCCGCCGATTCCGGCCAGCACATGCGCCGCATCCGGCGGCAGGTGCAGGATCCCTTCCGGTCCGCGCAGCTCGACGAGCTGCAGCATCCAGTGCAGCTCGCCGTTGGCGCCCCAGGTGCCGCAGATCTCGCGCACGTGCCCGCCGCCCGCGACGAGCCCTCGCCGGGGCAGGTCCCGCAGGCGCGTGAGCCTGGTCGGGGCCGGCCCCGGAGCGAAGGTCGTCGCAGCCACCGGGTTCAGGCCTTCGCGCCGGTGAGGACGTAGCCCTCTTCGCCGTGCACCACGGTGTCGAGGCCCGCGATCTCGTCCTCGTCCTTCACACGGAAGCCGAGGGTCTTCTCGATCACGAACCCGATGCCGTAGGCCAGGACGAAGGAGTACACCAGCACCGCGCCGGCCGCGAGCGCCTGCGCCGCGAGCTGCGCGAAGCTGCCGCTGTAGATGAGTCCCGTGCCGTTGGCGAAGACGCCGAGGTAGAGCGTGCCGATGATGCCGCCGACGAGATGGATGCCGACCACGTCGAGGGAGTCGTCGAAGCCGAGCTTGAACTTCAGATCGATCGCGAGCTGGCAGACGACGCCCGCGAGGAGTCCGAGCACGACCGCCCAGATCGGCGTCAGCGATGCGCAGGCCGGCGTGATGGCGACGAGGCCGGCGACCGCACCGGAGGCGGCCCCGACCGAGGTCGGCTTGCCGTTGCGGATCTTCTCCATCAGCAGCCAGCTCAGCAGCGCGGCGGCGGGGGCGGCGATCGTGTTCACGAAGGCGACGGCGGCCGTGCCGTCGGCGGCGAGCTCGGAGCCGGCGTTGAACCCGAACCAGCCGAACCACAGCAGGCCCGCGCCCAGCAGCACGAACGGCGGGTTGTGGGGCACGTCGGCGCCCTTCTGGAAGCCGAGGCGCTTGCCGAGCACGAGAGCGAGGGCGAGGGCTGCGGCTCCCGCGTTGATGTGCACCGCGGTACCGCCCGCGAAGTCGATCGCACCGACCCCCAGCATGTCCTGCAGGCCGTGCGTGACCCAGCCGCCGTAGGCGAAGGAGCCGTCCTTGTTGAGGCCGAAGTTGAAGACCCAGCTCGCGACGGGGAAGTAGACGACGGTCGCCCAGATGGCGGCGAAGACCATCCAGGATCCGAACTTCGCGCGGTCGGCGATGGCGCCGGAGATGAGGGCGACCGTGATGATCGCGAAGGTGGCCTGGAAGGCGACGAACGCGAGCGGCGGGTAGGCGGCGTCCTTGGGGACCTCGAGCAGGTTGGAGAGCCCGATCGACGACCAGTCGATGGCCCACGGCGCGACCGTGCCGTGGTTGCCGGGGAAGGCGATCGCGTAGCCGTAGATGACCCACAGCACGCCGATGAGGCCGATCGCACCGAAGCTCAGCATCATCATGCTGATGACGCTCTTGGCCTTGACGAGGCCGCCGTAGAAGAACGCCAGACCTGGCGTCATGAGCAGCACGAGGGCTGCACAGATCAAAACGAAGGCGGTATTCCCCTGATCCATGGGTCCGCTCCTCTCTCAGTGAGAACGCTCCTGCAGCGTCGGGTGGAGTCAGACTCCCACCGGCGCGTTTCGGGCCGACGCGCGCTATGTTTCCGGGGCGTTTCGCCGGGCGCGCCCGCTGTGAACATGCGGTAAATCCCGCCCCCCGGTGCGCCGCGTAAGGACCGCGGACAAGATTGGTCAGCGTTCGCTGTATAGTCAGCATGTGCTGACCATCGCGACTCGAGTGGACGTCATGAACCGGCTCGGCCGGGCCCTGGCCGACCCCACGCGCTCCCGGATCCTCCTCTCGCTCCTCGAGGCGGCCGGCTACCCCGCGCAGCTCGCGCGGGATCTCGACCTCACCCGCACGAACGTGTCGAACCACCTGTCGTGCCTGCGCGGCTGCGGCATCGTCGTCGCCGAGCCGGAGGGACGCCGGACGCGCTACGAGATCGCCGACCCGCATCTCGCCGCCGCGCTCACCGCGCTGGTGGAGACCACGCTCGCCGTCGACGAGGACGTGCCGTGTCTCGATCCGGCCTGCACCGTCCCCGGCTGCTGCGCGACGGGCTCCGCCTCATGACGCTCGCGGTCGCGCCCGGCCGTGTCGCGGTGCTGCGCCGGCGCATCCGGATCGTGGTCGCGATCACCATCACCTGGAACGTCGTCGAGGCGGTCATCGCCTTGGCGGCCGGAGGCGCGGCGTCCTCCGCGGCGCTGATCGGGTTCGGGCTGGACTCGATCGTCGAGGTGCTCTCCGCCGCCGCGGTGGCCTGGCAGTTCGCCGCGCCGGATCCGCAGAGGCGCGAGAAGGCCGCCCTGCGGATCATCGCGATCTCCTTCTTCGGCCTCGCCGCGTACGTGGTCGTGGATGCCGGGCTCTCCCTGTTCGGGCTCCGGGAGGCCGCGCACTCGCCGATCGGCATCGCGCTCGCCGCCCTCAGCCTGGTGGTGATGCCTTTCCTCAGCTGGTTCGAGCGACGCACCGGGCGCGAGCTGGGATCCGCGTCCGCGATCGCCGACTCGAAGCAGACGCTGATCTGCTCGTACCTGTCCGCCGCACTCCTGGCCGGGCTGCTCCTGAACAGCCTGCTCGGCTGGGCCTGGGCGGACTCCGTCGCCGCGCTCGTGATCGCGGGCTTCGCCGTGCGCGAGGGCATCGAGGCGTGGCGCGGCGACGCCTGCTGCGCGACGCCCCTGTCCGCGCTGACCGGCGAGCGGGATCCCGAGCCGTGCGACGACGGCTGCTGTGCGCGTCCCGCCGGATCCGCCCCGAAAGGGTCCGTGGGGCTCACCCTGCCACCCGGGCGCCCGCGCGACTGAGGAATGCCCGCAGCCTGCGCCGCGACCCATGCGCCATGACGCATATGCCCCCGCGTAGCGTGAGCACCAGCGATCGGCGCCCGCCCTTGGCTTCCGCCCCCCGGCTCCGGCCGAGACCCGTTAGGCGCGCATGACCCTCGCATCCGTCGGCACTCCCTCCTCCCGCCTCGGCCCCGTCCGGCAGACGTACGCCAGGCAGGGGGATTTCCCTCCGGTCGCCCGCGCCTTCGTCGAGGTGTCCCAGGTGGTGCGGGAGACCGGCCTGCTGCGGCGGACGCCCTGGTTCTATGCGATGGTCGGGGCCGCGATCACGGTCGCCTTCGCCGGGGTCGCCACCGGATTCGTGCTGCTCGGCGACAGCTGGTTCCAGCTGCTCATGGCCGCAGCGCTCGGGATCCTGTTCACCCAGGTCGCCTTCCTCGCGCACGAGGCCGCGCATCGGCAGATCCTCTCCACCGGGCCCGCGAACGACCGGCTGGCACGCGTGCTGGCCGCGGTCGTCGGCATGAGCTACTCCTGGTGGGACTCCAAGCACAGCCGGCATCACGCCAACCCGAACCGGGTCGGCAAGGATCCCGACATCGAGGTCGACACGATCTCCTTCCTGGAGGAGGACGCGGTCCAGGCCCGCGGGCTCCGACGGCTGATCACGCTGCGGCAGGGCTGGCTCTTCTTCCCGCTGCTGACCCTGGAGGGCCTGAACCTCCACGTCCTCAGCTTCCGGCACCTCGTCGGCCGCGGACCGGTGAAGGCCCGCTGGGCGGAGATCGGCATGGTCGCCGCGCGCTTCGCGCTGGTGCTGACCCCGATCTTCCTGCTGCTCCCGCTCGGCATGGCGTTCGCCTTCCTCGGAGTGATGCTGGCGGTCTTCGGCGTCTACATGGGGGCGTCGTTCGCCCCCAACCACAAGGGGATGGCCGTGATCGCGCCGGACGCACGGCTGGATTTCTTCAGCAAGCAGGTGCGCACGTCGCGCAACATCCGCGGCGGCTGGTGGGCGACCGTGCTGATGGGCGGTCTGAACCACCAGGTCGAGCACCACCTCTTCCCGAACATGTCGCGGCTGCACCTGGGCCGGGCCCGCGAGATCGTCCGCGACTACTGCGCCACGCACGACGTGCCCTACACCGAGACCTCGCTCTGGCGCTCCTACGCGATCGTCATCGACTACCTGAACCGGGTGGGCCTGGCCGCGCGGGATCCGTTCGACTGCCCGATGGCCTCGGCGTACCGGCGGGCCTGAGCAGCGTCAGGCCGCGTCCGCTCGGGCGAGCCCCCGGCGCCGCACGCGAGCCTGACAGGATGAGGGCATGCGTGCAGTCGTCTTCGATGCGGTCCGATCCCAGCCCGAGGTGCGAGAGGTCCCGGAACCGCAGGTTCCCGCAGACGGCGTTCTCGTGCAGGTCTCGGCCACGGGGATGTGCCGGAGCGACTGGCACGCCTGGGCCGGGCACGACGACATCGCCCTCCCTCATGTGCCGGGGCACGAGCTCGCGGGCGTCGTCGTCGCCGTCGGGCCGCAGGTCGCGCGCTGGCGGATCGGCGACCGCGTGACCGTGCCGTTCGTGTGCGGCTGCGGGCGCTGCGAGTGGTGTCTCTCCGGCAACGCTCAGGTGTGCCCCGATCAGCAGCAGCCCGGCTTCACGCACTGGGGCTCCTTCGCCGAGGTCGTCGCCCTCCATGCCGCCGACGTGAACCTCGTCGCCGTTCCCGACGACGTCGACTTCGCCACGGCGGCGAGCCTCGGCTGCCGGTTCGCCACGGCCTTCCGCGCCGTCGTGGGCCGCGCCAGGGTACGCGAGGGCGAGTGGGTCACGGTCGTCGGGGCCGGCGGAGTCGGCCTGAGCACGGTGATGATCGCGCGGGCGCTCGGCGCACGGGTGATCGCCGTCGACCGCAATCCCGAAGCGCTCGCCGTGGCGCGCGAGGTCGGAGCCGAGCACGCACTGCTCGCCGACGGCACAGACCTCCCGGCCGCCGTCGCCGCGCTGACCGGCGGAGGCAGCCAGATCTCCGTGGATGCGGTCGGCAGCGAGCAGACCCTCGCCGACGCGATCCACTCGCTGCGCCGGCGCGGCAGGCACGTGCAGATCGGCCTGCTCCCCCCGGTCGACGGACATCCCCGCGTGCCCATGGACCGCGTGATCGGCTGGGAGCTCGACCTGCTCGGCAGCCACGGCATGGCCGCAGCCGACTATCCCGCAATGATGGCGCTGATCGGCGAGGGGCGTCTGGCCCCGCAGCGCCTCATCGAACGCACCATCGGCCTCGAAGAGGCCGCGGCGCTGCTGCCCGCCTTCGACCGGGCGACGGTCGCGGGAATGACGATGGTGGATCCGCGGCGCTGATCGCGTTCCGCGCAGGAGGCAGAGAAGGGCCGAAGTATTGGCCGGCATTCTGGCCTGAATCTCGGCTATCCTCGAAGCATGCGCACGATCTCTGTCAGTGAAGCGAAGGACAAACTGTCGCAGCTCGTCGAGTCGATCGACAACACCCACGACGCGGTGACCATCACCCGGCATGGCCGCCCCTCGGTCGTGATGATCTCATTCGACGACCTCGCATCGCTGCAGGAGACGCTGCTGCTGCTGTCGGATCCGCATCACGCGACGGAGGTCGCCGAGGCTGACGACGACATCGCCGAAGGGCGCACGCTCAGCCTCGCCGAGGTGCGTGCGCAACTGGGGCGCCGGTGACCTCGAATCCCTTCGATGTCCGGATCACGAGCCCGGCACTCCGCGCGCTCGCCCGCCTGGAACCGAAGTTCGCCGATGCCGTGCTCCGGTTCCTCGAGGGGCCGCTCACCGAGAACCCTCTCCGCGTGACGAAACCTCTGGGTTCCGAGCTCGAGGGCCAGCGGAGCGGATATGTCGGCATCGCGTACCGCGTGGTCGTCCGCGTCGACGAGCCCGCCCGGGTCGTCTACGTGCTGCGGATCGCCCACCGCGCCGACGTCTACCGGAGGCAGTGACCTGTTCTCTCGCTCCCCGGAGCCGCACCGATCTCGTCGCCGCGCACCGGGTCGCGTTCAGTCCCTTCGCGTTCCGCCGGCAGGCCGCGGATCGACCTCGAGGGGTCGGCGCGCCGCGGCGCTCGCGAGGACTCCCTGAACGCGGTCCAGCGCCGGGTCGTCGCGCAGGGCGCTCCGACGCACCGCGGCGATGCTGCGCGTCGGCACGGACGCGGGGCGCACAGCCCGCGAGCGGGCACCACCCCGTCGTGCTCGGCGAGGTCGACGACGGCGTGCAGCGCCGGGTCGTCGGCGCGCATCGCGATCCACACCGGCTCCTCATGGATCGGGTGGCTGTCCACCCCCTCGGGCAGCCCGCGCGGCGCGTTCGAAGAGGAGTGGATCACCGCGAGGTCGGTCTCGCCGGAGGTGAGCGCCGGCTCGCGGAGCCGCGGGAACCCTCGAGGGCGGCCCGCACGGGTCAGCGCCGCAGCGCGGCCGGGCGGGGCAGCCCGATCTCCTCGATGAGGTCGCCGAGGGCGCGGTCGAGCTCGGCGCCGGCCTGCGTGATCTTGTTGACGCCGAAGCCGGCGAGCCGCGCGCCGGGCGCCTCGAAGCTCAGCGTGGTGCCCGCGGCGGCGGAGGTGTGCATCTCGATGCGCAGCGGCGTGTAGAGCATCGTGCCGGGGTCGTGCCGGAACAGCCGCGCGGCGATCCCGTGGTGAGCGATCAGCCAGACCGCGCTGCGGGCACCGCCGCCGGCGTGCTGCATGAGCGCATCGGGGCGCGACGTCCAGACCCGGACGAACCCGCTCGGCGCCTCCCACTGCAGCCCGCGCACGAACCCCGCCCAGTCGCCGCCGCGCACCTCGGCCAGGGCCTGCTCCTCCGGCAGCGCGGGGACCGCGGCCTCGAACGCTCCGACCAGCGCGTCGAACTGCGCGTTCGTCTCGAGCCGGATCCGCCGTCCCGCCTGTGCGAAGACGGTCTCCTCCGCGTCGTAGCTCACCGCACCATCCTCTCGCAGCCGCCGACGCCCCGGGGCCGGACCTCGGGCATACCGGACGCCGCTACCCTCGATCAAGGAGAGGACGGATCCGAGATGGCAACCGAAGAGCACTCGTCGCGCGTGAACGCATCGCGCCGGCAGAGCCGCGCCCGCGTGATCACCCTGGCGCGGATCATGCTCCCGACCTGGGACGGATCCCTTCCGGCGCTGACCGCCCAGCTGCGCCGTGAAACCGGCCTGGGCGACGGCGCCTTCCGGACGCTGTTCCCGGGCGATCGCGATCTCCTGCACGCCGTCGATCACGAGCTGCTCGAGGAGTGCGCCCAGCGCGTGCGCTCGGCGGCCGAGTCCTTCGATCCGGACGAGCATCCGGACGAGGCGCCGGAGGTCGCGATCTCCGCCGCGCTCGCCCGCGCGCGTCCCCTCGACTGGAGCTCGCTCACGATCCGGCTCCGCGAACGACAGCTCGCGGCGTCGACCGGAGCGCGCAGCGAGGACGTGATCGAGTCGGAGCGCGCGTTCCTTCCCGCACTCCTCGAGGCCTTCGAGCTGCTGCTCGCGCGGATCGGCCGCCGCTTCGAGTGGCAGCCCGCGCTGGGCGTGCGGGTCGTGATCCTGACCTACGAGCGCTCCTTCGAGTCGTGGATCCTGTCCGGCGGCAACGAGAAGTCGTTCCCGGAGTCGAGCTACGTGCGCCACACCCTTCCCGCCCTGCTGCTCGGCGTGAGCCGCCCGCTGGACTGACGCCGGCGCGGGTCAGCACCGGCGGCCGGGCCCGGCCACGGTCAGCCCCGGCGGCCCGCCCTCGGCCAGCTCCGCCGCCCCGGGCCCGACCACGGTCAGCCGGAGAGTCCCGTCATCCGCATGGTGATGTTGATGCGGCCGCTGTCGAGGCCGCATCCCTCGGGCGCGGTGGAGGGATGCACCCGGGTGACGCCGTGATAGGCGAGCCGCGATGCGCCACCGAAGACGAAGAGGTCGCCCGAGCGCAGCGACAGATCGGTGTACGGTCTGCCGCGGTTCTCGGTGTTGCCGAACCGGAACGTGCAGGTGTCGCCGATCGACAGCGACACGATCGGGGCGAGGGACTTCTCGTCCCTGTCCTGGTGCATGCCCATGCGCGCGGCGTCGTCGTAGAAGTTCGCCAGCGCGGTGTCGGGGGTGTACGCGGCCACCTGTTCATCCGAGTGGCCCGTATCGGCCACCGCCCGGCGCCCCAAACGCACCATCCAGTCGGGGAACGGCAGCACGCGCTCGCCGTTCACATCCGTCGCCTCCCGCGTGTAGCGGTACGGCTGCCAGTGCCAGCCGAGACAGACGGTGCGCACGGACATCTCGTGGCCGCGGACCTTCGCGGCCCGGATCGGCACGGGCCCGGCCGTCCATTCGCGGAAGCGGGCGACGATCCACTGCTGCTGATCGAGCGTCAGCCAGCCCGGGAGCAGGACGGCGCCGGGGCCGGGACGTTCCGGGCCCCGGGGCGCCTCCATGTCGGGAGTGAACAGCGTCATGCCGCGCACCCCTCGGCCGTCCCGGTGCTCATGCCGCGGCCTCCAGCGCGAGCAGGGCGGTCTTCGCCTCGAGCCCTCCGATGTACCCGCCCAGCGTGCCGTCGGTGCGCAGGACCCTGTGGCACGGCACGACGACGGGAAGCGGGTTGGTGGCGCAGGCGGTGCCGACGGCGCGCACCGCCTTCGGATTGCCGACGAGCTCGGCCATCTGCCGGTAGCTGCGGGTCTGCCCGTATCCGATCTCCGGCAGATGCTGCTGCACCAGCCGGCGGAAGCCGCGCGAGAGCGACAGATCCAGCTCCACGTCGAACCGCTCCCGGGTGCGGGAGAAGTACTCGTCGAGCTCGCGGGCGGCGGCGTCGAGCCGCTTCGGCGCCCGGAGCACGCGCGGGCTGAGCCGCACCGCGAGGTCTTCGAGCACGCGGTCGTGGTCCTCGATCGCATAGGCGACGCGGACGAGCCCCCGCGGGGTCGCCGCGAGCAGCAGCGGCCCGACCGGGCTGTCGACGGTCGTGTAGGCGACGTCGACGAGGCCTTCCGCCTGCGCCGCGGCCTCCAGCCGACGATGCAGCGCAGCCATCGTGCCGGAGTCGATGGACGCCGGCCCGACGCCGACCGCGTCGGCGTCGGGGATGTGCGTCAGGTCGTTCATGGTCTTGCTCCCTCCTGGTTCACGCCCGGATAGGTCCTTCTGAGGGTCTTCATGCCGTCGGCGGCGGCGCGGCGCGCCGCCTCGACCGTCCCGCCGAGGATCGTCGCGATCTCGGCGTACGACATCCCGGCGAGGTACCGGTAGGTGATCGCCTGCCGCTGCCTGCCCGGAAGCGCCGCGACGCTCGCCCACAGGTCGTCGTCCCCCGCGCCGGGGATGCCGAGCACACTCGGTGCGTCTGGCAGCTCCTCGACCGGCAGCGGAGCGCGCCGGGCCGCCCGGTGCACGTCGATCGACTTGCGGCGGGCGATCGTCACGAGCCACGCCTCGACGTTCGCCGCCTCAGGGAGCCCCGGGTAGGCGCGCATCGCGGCGAGGAATGTCTCCGACCAGGCGTCGTCGGCGTCGTGGATCCCGAGCAGGGACCGGCAGACGCGCAACACCGTGACCCCGTGCTGTTGCACCACTGCTTCGAACGGCTGTCTCATGTCCCTCCCCCTGAAGTCTCTCGTCTTGGTATCCGTCTCTGCTCTGAAGACGCACACCACGGCCGAAACGTGAGATCGGATCCGGAATCCGCCCGACCGCTTCGCGGTGCGGCTCCCCGCGCCCGACGCAATTCAGGCCGGATCCGTGCCCGCGGCCGATTTCACCCGCAGAACCGGGGCCTGTGTGAGATCCAGCCTGAGTTCGGTCGCGCCGTCGCCGGTCACCGGAGGCGACGCGCCCGCCCGCGAGAGGAGAGATTCCCGCCCGTGTGTCCGGATCCGACGGCCTCGTTCGACGGAACAGGTGAAGGGGCCGGAAGGCGGCCCCGCGACGGAAGGACAGGAAGATGCGGAAGATCGTGGCATTCGAGCACATGACGCTCGACGGGTACGTGTCCAGCGGCAAGGGGATGGGGTTCGAGTGGACGAACCGCGCGTACGACGCGGAGCTCTCCGCCTACGCGCAGCACATCCAGGAGGACTTCGACCTGCCCGTCTACGGCCGGGAGACCTATCTCGGGATGTACGGGTACTGGAGCACCCAGCCGACCGCGGAGAGCACGCCGGTGGAGCGCGAGCACGCGGAGTGGGTCAACGCGGTCGAGAAGATCGTGGTGTCGACCACGCTCGAGTCGGCCGACTGGAACAACACCCGGCTCGTGCGCGGGAACCTCGCCGAGGAGTTCGGCGCCCTGAAGGAGCAGGCCGGGGGGACGATCGCGATCTACGCGAGCCCGAAGCTCGTGCACTCCTTCCTCGAGCTGGGCCTGATCGACGAGTTCCGCGTCGTCGTGCACCCGGTCGTGATCGGCGGCGGCACGCCGCTGTTCCCCGCGGGCACCGAGCTCGACCTGAGGCTCGAGGAGTCCCGCTCGTTCGCGGCCGGTGCGACCTACCTGCGCTACGGCGTGGCCTGAGAGAGGATCGGACCATGCGATACCTGCTGCTGATCCGTCCCGACATCGACGAACTGCCCGCCGACTGGGCGCCCGACTCCCGGCTCGAGGAGGAGATGGGCCACCTGCTCGAGGAGATGACCAAGGCGGGCGTGCTCCTGGACACGGCCGGTCTCCGCCCGCCCGAGGAAGGAGCCGTGCTCCGGCTCGCCGGAGGGGCCGTGACCGTCGTCGACGGGCCGTTCACCGAGTCGAAGGAGATGGTGGGCGGCTACTGCCTGCTGCAGACGCGGACCCGCGACGAGGCCGTCGAATGGGGCACGCGGTTCCTGCGCATCCACGGCCCCGAGTGGACGATGGCCCTCGAGCTGCGCGAGCTCGACGGCGAATGACGGCGTCCGACCCGCCCGTCGACCGCGCGGTCCCGCGCGCGGTCGACGCGGCGTGGCGGATCGAATGGCCGCAGCTCGTGGCCGTGCTGACGCGCCTCGTGGGCGACATGACCCTGGCCGAGGATCTGGCGCAGGACGCCCACGTCGCGGCGCTGGAGCAGTGGCCCCGCGACGGCGTGCCGGCCAATCCCGGCGCGTGGCTCACCGTCACGGCGAAGCGGCGGGCGATCGACCGGATCCGCCGGGATTCGACGCTCGCCCGCAAGCTGCCGCTGCTGGAGGGCGAGATCCTCTCCTCCCTCGACGCGGGCTCGTCCGATCCCGCCGCGGCCGTCGACGAGGAGATCTCCGACGACCTGCTGCGGATGCTGTTCACGGCCTGCCATCCGGCGCTCCCCCGCGCCTCGCAGGTCGCGCTCACGCTGCGCATGGTCGGCGGGCTGACGACCGACGAGATCGCCCGGGCGTACGTGACCGCCACCCCGACGATCGTGCGCCGCATCTCGCGCGCGAAGAAGATCATCCGGGACGAGCGCATCCCCTACGAGGTGCCGAGCGGTGCGGAGCTCGCCGAGCGTCTCGATGCCGTGCTCGAGGTCGTCTATCTCGTGTTCAACGAGGGGTACGCGGCGACGGCCGGGGACGACTGGATGCGGATCGATCTCTGCACCGAGGCGCTGCGGCTCGCGCGCGTCCTCAGCGGGTTGCTCCCCGCCGAACCGGAGGTCGCGGGCCTCGCGGCGCTGCTCGAACTGCAGGCGTCCCGGCTGCGCGCCCGATACGACCCTGCCGGACGCCCCGTGCTGCTGCGCGACCAGGACCGCACCCGGTGGGACCGCCTGCTGATCCGGCGCGGCTATGCCGCCCTCGCCCGCGCCCACACGCTCGCCCGCGATCGCGGGCGGCCGCCCGGCCGGTATGCGCTGCAGGCGGCGATCGCCGCCGCGCACGCGATGGCGCCGACGCAGCCGCAGACCGACTGGCGACGGATCGCGGGCCTCTACGCCGTGCTCGCCGCGCGGTTCCCCTCGCCGATCGTCGAGCTCAATCGTGCGGTCGCCGTGGCCGAGCTGCACGGCCCCGCGGCGGGACTCGAGCTCGTCGATGCGGTCGTCGCAGGCGGGACGATCGACGACTACCACCTGCTGCACGCCGTGCGCGGCGACCTGCTGCTGCGGCTCGGGCGGACGGCGGAGGCGGGCCGGGAGCTCGAACGGGCCGCCAGGCTCACCGCGAACACGGCCGAGCAGGCGCTCCTGCTCGACCGTGCCGCGAGACCCGGGGCCCGTTGAGCGGCAGGCCCGACGACCTCAGGGCCATGCCGCGGAGCGCGGCACCACGAGCACCGGAACGCCGGCGTTGCGCACGATCTTCGCACCGTGGGATCCGAGGAAGACCCGGGCGAGCGGGTTCAGGCCGCTCGACCCCACCACGCTGACGGGATCCGCGTGTACCGAGAGGGAACGCCGGTGCGGGAGGGGAACAGGGTCCTGGATAGGGACCGTGTCGCGAGGTCATGCGGCGGCGGTCCCGGAGCGTCCTCCCCGTGCGATCAGTCGTGCGCCGATGAGCGCCACGATCGCGGCGAGCACGGCGATCGCGGTCATCAGCACCCCGAACCCGTCGCGGTAGGCGGCCGTCGCGGCCTCGAACACCTGCGGCGCGGGGCGCCTGCCGTCCTTCGCATAGGCCCCGATGCTGCCCAGCGCCGACGCGACATCGGAGGCCGACATCCCGGCAGCGTGCAGGCGCACGGTGATGCCGGAGATCGTGAGCTGGGTGACCGCGACCGTCGACAGCGCGGTGCCGAGCGAGTAGAAGAGCTGCCCGAAGGTGGTGCGCGCGCTCGTGACGGGGCCGTAGAACTCCGCGGGGGCCTCGCTGAGGATCAGCGTGCCGTATGGGAGCGACGCCGCGGTGACGCCGAACGCGACGAGCACGCCCGCGGGTACGAAGGCGAGCGGGGTGTCGACGTTCCGCGCGAGGGCGGCGGCGACGAAGCCGGCCGCGGCGAGCAGCCCGCCCAGCAGCAGGGAGGCCTGCGGGGTCATCCCGCGGGTCATCAGGCGCCCGAGGATCACCGCTCCGACGATCGACGTGACCGACACCGGCAGCTGCCAGACCGCGACCGCGGCGGGGGTGAGCCCGAGCACGTACTGCCAGAGGTTCGTGAGCTGGAGGAAGGCCGCGGCGACGCCGAAGTTGAAGACGAACCCCGCGCACAGAGCACCGAGGAAGAGCGGGCGCCGGAAGAGGAACACCGGGAAGAACGGGTGGCGCACGCGCGTCTGCGACCACGCGAAGGCGGCCAGCAGCAGGATCCCGGCGGCCATCACGGCCCAGGTGACCGGGTTCGTCAGCGACGAGGCCAGCTGCGAGACGCCGTACAGGAAGACCACCATCCCTGCCATGAGCAGGAGCTGCCCCCACACGTCGCGCCGCTCCGTGACGCTCGGCGCGACCGCGGGGAGCAGCATCAGGACCGCCGGGACGGCGAGAGCCGAGAGCACGGGGACGAGCAGGAAGGCGAGGCGCCAGTCCGCGCCGGCGAGGAGTCCGCCGGAGAAGGTGAACACGACGCCGGCGGCCCCGGCGACGGCGGCGAACGCGGCGACGGCCGCGGGGAGCCGGCCGGGGGCCGCGAGCACCTGGATGTACGCGAAGGCGGCGGCGTACACGGCTCCGAGCCCGATGCCGGAGACCGCCTGCCCGACGATGTAGACGAGCGCGGTCGGGGCGACGGCGACGAGGACCTGACCCGCGATGCTCGCCAGAAGCGCCGCGACGAGCATCCTGCGGCGCCCGATCCGGTCGGCGAGCAGTCCCGTCGTGATGACGGAGGCCGCGATCGCGAGGGTCTGCATCGATGCGCCGAGCGCCTGCTGGCCCCCGACCATGTCGAGGCCGCGGCTGGCGCCGACGAGCGCGGTCGCGGCGATGTTGGGGGCGGCGCCCTGGACGGCGGCCAGCACGCCCAGGAGGGGGACGGCGAGGCGTGACGCGGTGCGGCGGACGTCGGTGGTGGCGGTGTCGTTCATGTCGTGGGGGCTCTCTGCGCGAGGGGTCAGGAGGAGAAGGCGACGGCGCCGTCGATGTAGGTGGCGTGCACGTCGATCCCGTCCCAGCCCGCCGGATCGGTCGTCCACGGGTCCGCGTCGACGACGGCGAAATCGGCCCGCATGCCGGGGCGCAGGACTCCGCGGTCGTCGGCGTGGATTTGCCAGGCGGCGTGGGCGGTGATCGCCGCGAGCGCCTGCGCGGGCGTGGCGCACTCGTCGGGACCGAGCACCGACCCGTCCGCCTCGAGGCGGCGCAGCACCGCCGTCTGCGCGCTGTGCAGCGGGTGCACCTTCGTCACGTTGTAGTCCGAGTGCAGGCTCGGACGCAGCCCCGCCCGGTAGGCGGAGGCCACGCGGTCCAGGCGCGCGGCGCGGTCGGCGCCGAGGATCGTGTCGCGGAACGCGGCACCCCAGTAGTAGACGTGGTCCATCAGGAAGCTCGGCGAGATCCCCGCGGAGGCCATCCGCGCGAGCTGATCGTCGGTCGTCACGGAGGCGTGCTCGAAGCGGTGCCGCAGGTGCGGATCGGTGCCGGGCAGGAGCTCCTCCGCGGCCTCCAGCGCGAGCTCGACCGCGGCGTCGCCGTTGGTGTGGATCATCAGCTGCCACCCGTCGGCGAGCCCCGCGCGCATCGCCTGGCGCAGCCCCTCGGGAGTCCAGTTCGCGTGACCTCCCGCGGTCTCGCCGAGGTACGGCTGCAGGAAGTAGCCGGAGCGGCCCTGGTTGGATCCGTCGGCGACGAGCTTCCACGCGTCGGCGCGGACCATCTCGTCCCCGCTGAACGGCGTCACGCCCGCGGCCTTCCAGGCGGCGGCGACCTCGGCGGGCGTCTTGTATCCGTCGAGCGCCGAGAACTGCGCGGTGGAGACCCGGGCGGGCAGCCGCCGCGCGCCGTTGAGCTGGTGCAGCAGCGCGATCTCGCTGACTCCGGCGAGGGTGCCCGTCATCGCCTCCCGGACCGAGGTGACGCCCTGGCTCGCGAACTCCGTGAGGAGCCGGCGGACGCCGCGCGCGACATCGGCGGCGTCGGGGCGTGGCAGGCCCGCCAGCAGCATCGTCACGGCCGGCGCCTCGCCGACGATCCCGGTCAGGCGCCCGTCGATCTTCTCGAGCGTGCCGCCGGCGGGCGCCGGCGTGTCGTCGGAGATGTTCGCCGCGGCGAGCGCGGCGCTGTTGGCGTAGGCGAAGTGCATCGACGCGTTGAGCACGACAACGGGACGATCGGCCGCGACGCGGTCGAGCATGTCCCGGGTGAGCGCGGGCTCGCCCGGATAGAGGCTGGGGTCGAAGAGCTTGGCGAGCACGTACTGGCCGGGTGCCGTCGTGGCGGCCGCGACCTTCAGGGCGGCGATCACGTCGTCGAACCCGGGGCAGGCGACGTGGGAGACGTCGGTCCAGTCCAGCGTCATGAGCGACACCCAGATGTGGGCGTGCGGCTCGATGAGGCCGGGGATGACCACGCCGTCGGGCGACAGGACGGTCGTGGCGGGGCCGGTCAGCCCGTCGAGGTCGGCGGCGGATCCGAGCGCGATGATGCGCCCGCCGGACACGGCCATCGCCTCGGCCGCCGGCGCCAGCGGATCGCCCGTCGAGATGCGGCCGACGACGAGCAGGTCGGCCGCGGATCCGGCGGCGGAGTCGGCGGCGTAGTGCGCGGGCGTGATCCCATGGCCGGCGGCGGAGATCGCGGAGGACAGGTGGGCGCGGCTCGCGGGGAGGGCGGCGAGGCAGTCGTCGGACATGAGGCTCCTAGGGGTGGGGAGGGTGCCGGAGAGAACGGGAGGAGATGCGGGAGATGTCGCCGGGCGGATGCGCCGGCCGGCCGATCAGCGGAAGTCGAGGACCTGGTCGCCCCAGGCGGGGCGCAGCGCACCGTCGAGGTCGTCGACGATCGCGTCCTGACGTTCGATCACGAGAGTCGCCCGGGTGCCGCCCGCGCCGTCGACGGAGTACGCGGGCCACGCCGGCGCGTCGGCCGCGTCCGGATTGCGGCCGTGCGCGAACGCGGTCCACCGCTGCTGCATGCGCGCGGAGATCGCCTCGGCGACGCGGCGCCCGCCGAGGCGGAACGTCGGATCCTTCGGTCCGCCGCTCAGGTTGCCCCACAGGTAGGGGAGCTCGGTGGCGTGGGTGGCGCCGAGACCGATCAGCCGCAGGAAGGGCGCGGCGTGGTCGAAGCGGTACAGCCAGACGTCGGAGACCGCGCTGTGCCCTTCGGCGATCCACAGCGTCGGCATGCGGAAGCCGATGTCCCGGGCGATTCCGAGTCCCATCGCGCGCTGCCGGACGTCCTCGTAGGCGGTCTGCACCTGGGCGGCCGAGGGCATGTCGAGGCCGGGGTTGTCGGCGGCCATGTCCGCGAACATCTGACGGATCCGGTCGTCCGTGATCGGGATCAGCGGCGACTTCATGAACTTGAAGAGGGCGGCCTCGTCCTTGTTCGTCCCGATCATGAGGGGCACCGGGAGCCCCCGGCCGTCGTGCAGCACCGTGACCGGGGCCTCGGGGAGGAGGGCGCCGTCGACGACCGGGGCGAAGGCCAGGGTTCCGGGGGCGACACCGGGGATGGCGGCGTAGACGGCCATGCCGGCCGTCACGACGTCCTCCGCCGGCACCGCGCGCAGCGCGTCCGCGGCGGACGGATCCGAGGGATCGATGCCCAGCTCGGCGGCGAAGCGCTCCGCCACGTCGCGCGCACGGTCGACGCCGTACATGCTCGAGGCGGGAGACGACTGCGCGATCGCGCGATGGAAGAGCCCCGCGGCGGAAGGGGTGGCGAGCAGCGTCGTGACGAGCCCGCCACCGGCGGACTCGCCGAAGACCGTCACCCGATCCGGATCGCCCCCGAAGGAGGCGACGTTGTCCTGCACCCAGCGCAGCGCCAGCAGCACGTCCTTGAGGGCGAGGTTGCGGTCGAACCCGCCGTGCGGGAGGAGCCCGGCGAGGTCGAGGAACCCGAACGCCCCGAGCCGGTAGTTCACGGTCACCACGACCACGTCGCCGGTGCGCACGAGCGACGTCGCGTCGAAGAGCGGCTGGCTGGAGGAGCCGAAGGTGTACGCGCCGCCGTGCAGCCAGACCATCACGGGAAGCGGCGCCGTCGCCCCTTCGGGAGCCCACACGTTCAGCACGAGGCAGTCCTCGTCGAGCACCACGTCGTCGCCGAGCGGTACCGACGGGTTCGCGCTCTGCGGGCACGCGGGACCGTAGACGGTGGCATCGCTCTCCCCCTCCACCGGCTCCGCGGCGATCGGGTCCCGCCATCTCAGCCCTCCGACGGGCGCCACCGCGTAGCGGATGCCCCGCCAGGAGCGGACGCCGCCGGCGGCGGCGCCCCGGAAGGTCCCCGCGGGAGCCACGACGGCAGAGGCGTCGCCGGACGCGGCGGACGGGGTGGGTTCCTGGTGCGACATGGATCCTTCTCTCTCGGGGGTCATGGGGACGGGACGAACGGGGGTCAGCTGGTGAGCCGGTGCACGATCTGGGCCACCTCGTCGGCGGCGAGCAGCGCGAACACGACCGTCATCATCGCCGCGTTGTGCGCGATCAGCTGCCCCTTCAGACCCTGCAGCGCGGAGCGGACGCGGGGTGAGCCGCCGAGCTCGACGAGGGCGGGGACGATCAGCAGCGACGACGCGACGAGCGCGAGAACGAGGCAGAGGGCCGCGCTCCCCCAGACCGGCAGGTGGGCCTCGCCGATGAGGGCGCCGCCCTTCAGCCCCAGGGGCACGTTCTTGGAGTTCACGGCTGCCATGACCACACCGAGCCCCGCGGCCCGCGCCGGCGTGACGGCGTCGATCGCGGCGAGCCAGCGGGGCGCCACCGCGGGCTCGCCGTTGCGGGGACGCGACCGCCAGCTCAGCGCCGCGAACACGGCGAACCCCGCGGCGACGAGGATCGACACCACGAGTGAGACGACCCGGCTGCCCGAGGTGGCGGCGGAGACGTGCGCGGAGGCGATCGCCCCGATCGCGATCGGCACGAGGGAGACCAGCGTGAACGAGGCCGTGAAGGCCGGGGCGGAGCTGCGCCCGCGCGGTGCGAGCACGATCGCCACGATCGCGACGATCGGGAGCGGGGACAGCGACATCCCGACCGCCAGCGGGATGAGCTCGTGCAGGTCGTTCACGGGAGCGTCCGTTTCGCGTCGCGGACCCCGGAGCGGGTGCGTCCGGGTGATCCGCCGCCGATATTACGGTCGCCGCCGAGGGGCCTCCGCAGGATGTTCGGCTGACACGACAGCACTGTGCGGCAGGGCGAGGACGGCCTCCAGGACGGCCCCGCCGGGTGCGCGAAGCAGCCGTGCATCGAGGTCCCGCATCCGCGAGGCCGGTCGCAGCTGCGCGCCGGGAACCACGGCCCCGAACGACCGCACCCGCACCCGCAGGTGCGGTCCGGCGCCGGTGGCGATGACGTCGAGCGAGATCTCGGCGCGGCGCTCGACGCCGTGCTTCACGGCGTTCAGAAGCCCTTCGGCGATGACGTCGTAGGCGTCGCGCGCCGCCCAGGGGGCCGAGCCGCATGCGGTCCGAGCCGCCTCCGACTCCTCGACCCGCAGGTCCATCACCCGCCCCCAGGTGCCGAACAGCGCGGTCAGCTCCGCACCGGGATCTCCTGCCGCACCGCCGGCCGACAGGATCGCCTCCATCCGCGAGACCGTCTCGTCGAGGGCCTGCTGCAGTCCGGCGACCTCGACCCGGGTCGGATCCGGGTGGGCCAGGGCGAACACGGCGCAGCCGCCCTGCCCGTCCCGGTGCAGCAGCTCCGCCGAGCGGCGCAGTCCTTCCCGCGCCGTCCGGGTGCCCTCCCGCGCGGTCCGCTGCGCGCTCCGGATCGCGCCCGAGAGCCGGCGCCGCTCGCGGCGCTGCGCGTGCAGCGCCCCGGCGCAGAGCCCGGCGAAGAGCGCATACGCGAAGTAGACGACGGCCGGCACGACCGCGGTCCCGACCGGCGCCCCGTGCGCGACCGCGAGGGCCGAGAGCGCGATCCCCAGGACCGCGGACAGCGCCAGGAAGGCCGCGGACCGCGCCCCGCGCCGTCGGGCCAGGGCGCGGCAGCGCGATCCCGCGTCGATGGCGAGTCCGCCGCCGACGAGCACGAGGACGCCGAGCAGCAGCTCGGTCGCGCTCTGGCTGCGCAGGGCATAGGGCAGCATCGTGGCGCCGTACAGCAGCACGACGACGCCCGTCGCGGGCAGCCGGTACCCCGCCCCGCGCCCGCGCGTCTCGGGGCCGGGGACGGCGCCGTCGCCCCGGTCCTGGGGCGACGGCGAGCCGTCGGGCTCTTCGGCCAGCGCGCGCAGCCGATGGCTCCACGTCCGGAAGCCCTCCGCACCGAGACGACGGACGGCCGCGGCGGTGCCGTCGTCGGCGCCGAGGGCCACGATCCCGGCGCGGAGGCGGGTGGCCGCCGCGAGGGCGATCCGGTGCGCCCGTTCGGCGAAGTCGCGAGATCGCGCCTCCGCCTGCACGAGTTCGGCGGCGACGGAGCCGAGCAGCCGGTTGGTGCTGCGCAGACCGCGGAACGCCGCCTCCAGCACGGCCACGACGACGAGCACGACCGTCCACACCAGGACGTTCGTCGCGATGCGGAACGGGAGCTGCCAGGCCGGCGGCGTCGGCAGCTCCGAGGCAGCGGTCCACAGATCCTGCACGATCGGCCTCAGCCCACTGCAGAGCAGCACTCCGACGACGACGGCGACGACGCGTGCGCGGGGCCGGTGCAGGCGTCGCTCCACGAGCGCGACCACGCCCAGCGCGCCGGCGAAGCACAGCCACGTCACGGCGGTCGCCGGCCAGGCGCTGGGCGCATCGACGCCCGCGCCGAAGGGGGCCATCACGGTCGCGGAGAGGGGCAGGGTCGCGACGAAAGACCAGATCGTGAGGAAGCGTCCGCCGCGGAGGGATCCGTGCACCGCGGCGAGAAGGCCTCTCATCGCGAGGGGCCGAACGCGGCGAGGTAGGTCGCCGCGGCAGCCACGCGCGGATTCACGGTGGGATCCCCGGTGACGCCGAGCCTGTCGAAGATCCGGCTGATCGATCGCTCGACGGCGCGCACGGTGGATCCGGTCTCCGTCGCGATGCGGTCGTTCGACCAGCCCCGGGCGATCATCGCCAGCACGTCGAGCTGGTGCCGGGTGAGGGCGCCGAGTCCCTCACGCGAGAGCACGGAGCCCGCGTCCGGCACGGGCTGCGTCGACAGCGCCTGCTCGAGCGCGTCGATGAGCGTCCGCGGTGAGTCGAGGGTCTGCTTCGGGACGAACAGGGCGCGCGGGATGCCCATCGCGGTGGCGCCGGCGGCGGCGCGCGGATAGCTGCTGAGGAAGACGATCGCGAGATGCGGCGCGAGCTCGGCGAGCATCGCGGCGAGCTCGGCGCCCGAGGGACGGGAGCCCAGGTCGATGTCGGTCAGGAGCGCATCGGGGTCGAACTCCGTGAACAGCTGCGTCGCCGTCGCCGCGTCGGCGGCCGCCGCGGTCTCGAACCCGTGCCGCTGGAGCAGATCGCAGAGGAGCACGCGCAGAGCGGACTGGTCTTCCACGACGAGGACCCGACGCGTCCACTCCGTGCTCACGAGAAAGAGACTACTGGGGCGGAGGCCGGGCAGAATACCGCTATCCCGTGCCGCGCGCCCTCGCGACGACGAGGCCGCGCTGCGAGCTCCAGAAGCGCTCCAGCATCGCCCGCAGCTCCGTCGCGTCGACATCGGCGCCGAACGCCTCCGCGCCGGGTTCCAGCATGATGCCCGCAGCGAGGGCGCCGGCCACCACGGGGTCGAACCCGAGGTCGTCGACCAGCCGCGCGACCTGCGCCACGTCCGCCGGGTCCTCGCCGGCGACGGCGATCGCCTTGCGCCCCGGGGCTCGTGCGGGGCGGGCCTCGTCCTCGACGTCCTGATAGCCCATGTGATTGAACGCCTTAACGACGCGGGAGCCCGCCAGGAACCGCTGCACGATCTCGCTCGTGGATGTGCGCGGATCGTCGAGGTCGTCGCGGAGGCCGTCCGACCCCCACCAGTAGTTCATGGCGTCGATCACGAGCATGCCGCGCAGCAGCTCCGCCGGCAGCGCGGTGTGACGACGCAGCGGCAGCGTGAGGAGCACGGCATCCGCCTCGCGGGCGAGTTCCGGGACGTCGACGGCCGTCGCCCCGAGCGCACCTGCCCTGCGCGCGATCCGAGCCGCATCCGACGATCCCGCGACCAGTACCCGGTATCCGGCCGCGACCGCGAGCCGGGCGAGCACGCTGCCGATGCGGCCGGCGCCGATGATGCCGAGCGTGTGGATCCGGGAGGTCTCGTCGGTCACGGCGTCATCGTAGCCGGGTGCCCCGGTCGCCGCGGTGGACGGCCTCTGGCGCCCGGACCCGCGAGGGCACTAGGTTCTTCACGTGCCGCACACCGAAGCCCTCGTCGCCTTCACGCTCACCTCGCTGGTGCTCATCGCCATCCCGGGGCCGAGCGTGCTGTTCGTCATCGGACGCTCCCTCGCCTGGGGTCGCAGCGCCGGGCTCTGGAGCGTGCTGGGCAACGAGCTCGGGAGCCTCGTCCCGATCACCGCCGTGGCGTTCGGGGTGGGATCCATCGTCGCCCAGTCCGTGGCCCTCTTCACGGCGGTCAAGGTGCTCGGCGCGCTCTACCTGGCCTACCTCGGGATCCAGGCCATCCGCCACCGTCGCGACGGCTTCGCCGACGCGTCCCAGACCGGTCCGCGCCGCCTGTCCACGTTCGCGATGCTGCGGCAGGGGTTCGTCGTCGGCGCCACCAACCCCAAGACCATCGTGTTCTTCGTCGCCGCCCTGCCGCAGTTCGTCGACTTCCATGCCGGCTCGGTGCCGGTGCAGATGATGATCCTGGGACTGATCTTCACCGTCATCGCCTTCGCCTGCGATGCGACGTGGGCGCTGATCGCCGGGGCGGCGCGGTCGTGGTTCGCACGGTCGCCCCGCCGGCTCGCCGCGGTCCGCGGCACCGGCGGCGGCATGATGATCGGCCTCGGCGGCGTGCTGCTGCTCGCGGACAACAAGGGCTAGCACCGGCTCGGACGGCGATCCTCGTCCCTCTGCGCGCTCCTCCCGCGCCCGCATGTGACCTTCGTCCCTTCTCCCGCCCGGGCGGCGGGCGAGGGTGAAGGGCATGAACACCACCGCTGACCTTCCGATCCTCGTCGGCGTCGACGGATCGGCGTCCTCCGTCGACGCCCTCCGCTACGCCGTGACGCTCGCCGGTGCGCTCGGTCGTCCGATCCGCGCCGTCATGACCTGGGACTACGCCGCGTTGATCGACCTGTATCCGACACCGGGACGCTCTCCGGAGAAGGAGACGGCCGCGCATCTCGACGCGGTGATCGCGCGCGCCTTCACGGAGGGCCGTCCGGCCGGCCTGACGACCCGGGTGGTCGCCGGCCCGCCTGCGTCCGTGCTCATCGCGGAGAGCCGCCATGCGGAGATGCTGGTGCTGGGCACGCGGGGCCGCGGCGGCTTCACCGGGCTGCTGCTCGGATCCGTGAGCGCGGCCTGCGCGGCGCACGCGCACTGCCCCGTCCTCATCGTGCGCCACGAGAAGCAGGAGGGCTGAGGCTCCGACGCCGCGCTCTAGTCGTCGCGGTGGCGGCCCCGCTCGATCTCGAACACCGCCGCCTGCGTGCGGTGATCCAGACCCAGCTTGCTGAGGAGCCCGGAGACATAGTTCTTGACGGTCTTCTCCGCGAGCCCCAGCCGCTCGCCGATCTGCCGATTGGTCAGCCCGTCCGCGATCAGCGCGAGGATCTGCCGCTCCCGCAGCCCCAGGGATCCGAAACGCGGATCCTCTCCGGGGGCGTCGCGCATCCGCTGCATCGCCGTGCGCTCGGCGCTGGGGTGCAGCAGCCTCCGGCCCGCCGCGACGCCGCGGATCGCCTCGAGCAGTTCCGCCGCGCGGACGCTCTTCAGGAGGTAGCCGGCCGCACCCGCCACCACCGCCGCGAACATCGCATCGTCGTCGTCATAGGCCGTGAGGATCAGGCACTGCACCCGCGGCTGATCCTGCCGGATCTGCCGGCACAGGTCGATCCCGTTCCCATCCGGAAGGCGGACGTCGAGGACCGCCACATCGGGCTGCGTCGCCGCGATCCGCGCGAGCGCATCGCGGGCGCTGCCCGCTTCGCCGGCCACGGTCAGGTCGGCCTGACCCTCGATCACGCCCGCCAGCCCCTGCCGCACGATCTCGTGATCGTCGACGAGGAACACACTGCTCATCGGGATTCCCCTTCCCCGCGTCCATGCTCGCCAAGGCCATCATGCACCCGGATCAGATGGCCGCCCACCCTCCGTCGACGGGGATGATCGCTCCGGACACATCCGAGGCGTCGTCGCTGAGCAGCCACGCGATGGCCGCGGCGAGAGCCTCCGGCTGGGCGACGGGAGGGAGTGTCGCCTGCATCACCGGCCCCAGGCGCTCCTGCGCCAGGGTCGAGCGGAAGGCGGCCTCGATGTTGGTCGCGACCGGGCCCGGCGCGACGGCATTGCATCGCACGCCGCGGGGCGTGTAGAAGAACGCCGTGCTCTTCGTAAACCCGTTCACCGCGTGCTTCGACACCGTGTACGGCGTTCCCGCCGCCGACCCCCGCTGCCCGGCCTCGGAGCCCACATTGACGATCGCGCCCCGACCGGCGGCGAGCATCGCGGGCAGCACCGCACGGGTCATCCGCATCATGCCGGTGACGTTGACGCCGATGACCCGCTCCCAGGTCGCGTCGTCGATCTCGGCCGTGGGCTCGAATCCGTCCATGATCCCGGCGACGTTGGCCAGCCCGTCGATCCTGCCGCGCGCCGCGGCGATCGCACGATCCGCCGTGAGCTGCTGGAGGAGATCGCCGTCCACCGTCGCGACCCGGTCTCCGAGCTCGCGCTCGAGATCCTGCAAGCGGGTGCGGGACGCATCGACGCCGACGATCCGCGCTCCTTCGCTCGCGAGGCGGAGGGCGGTCGCCCGTCCGATGCCGGATCCGGCGCCGGTCACGATGATGGTGCGTTCTGCGAAGCGATTGCCGTTCATGAGGGTCCTCTCCCATCTCCTCCCCTCACGCTCGCAGCAGCACGCCATCGGAGCCGGGACCAAAGTCACGCGGAGCACGACGGCCTCCGCGCGCGGCCCGCGCGGCGGGCGAACCGATCTGATCCGATCCGTATGACTTTCGTCCCGATCGGTCTGGATCCGGCCGGGGACAGTGGGGACATGAACGATGAGAACGCTGATGCCGACCGGGTGATCGTCGGCGTGGACGGGTCCGCGTCGTCGATCGCCGCGCTACGGTACGCGGCGCGCATCGCCGACGCGCTCGGCGCCCCGCTCGAGGCGATCACCACCTGGTCCTCCCCGCCGTTCGCGGACACCTACCTGGTGCCTTCGTGGTCGCCGAAGGACGACGCAAGATCCATCCTCGACGCCGCCGTCGAGCAGGCGTTCGGCGCCGAGCCGCCGCCGCTGAAGCGGACCGTACTGCTCGGCCCCGCCGCGGGCGTCCTGATCGGGCTGAGCAGATGCGCGGGCATGCTGGTGCTGGGCAGTCGAGGGCACGGCGGGTTCGCCGGGCTCCTGCTCGGGTCGGTGTCCGCGGCGTGCGCCGCGTACGCCCACTGCCCCGTCCTGATCGTCCGTGACGGCACCGAGGGCACGGAAGCCCCGGCGACCGCGGGTGCATCATGAACCGCGCCGGGTTCCCTCGTCCGAGCTCGCCGATCGGTCCCTCCGACGTGGTGCTTCCGCCCACGCACCCGGTCGATCTGACCGACCTCGTCACCGCTCAGCTCTCGGCGCACGCGCCGGAGCCGACGCACCGGTGAACGCCCCGGGGCGCAGACCGGCGGCCACGGGCGACTCGAGGGGAAGACGCATGGACGCGACGCGCAGGGCGGACCTCGACATCAAGGAGGACATCGCCGACGAGCTCGAGTGGGCTCACGACGTCGATCCCGTCGATGTGGGCGTCTTCGTGCGCGACGGCGCCGTCACGCTCTCGGGAGAGGTCGGCTCGGAGGCCGAGAAGGTCGCCGCACGAGAGGCGGTGCGACGGGTGCGCGGCGTACGCGCACTGGTCGACGACCTGCGGATCAGACCCGAGTCCTCCGACCCCGGCTGAGCCATGTGACTTTCGTCCCGCGTCCGGGCAGCCGCAGCGGTGAAGCTGAACGCATGGACATGGATCGGATCATCGTCGGGGTGGACGGCTCGCCGTCCTCCATCGCCGCCCTGAAGTACGCCGCACGGCTGGCCCAGGCGCTGCACGCGCCGCTCGAAGCCGTCACGACCTGGACCTACCCGCCCATGACCGGCGCGGAGCTCGTCATCGAATGGCAGCCGGAGCAGGACGCGCAGCAGATCCTGGATCAGTCGGTCGTCGCCGCGTTCGGCGACGCCCCGCCGGACGGGCTCACCCGGACGGTGCTGTCCGGGCCGCCCGCACGGACGCTGATCGATCTCAGCGAGACGGCCGGCATGCTCGTGCTCGGAAGCCGCGGCCGCGGCGGATTCGCCGGCCTGCTGCTCGGCTCCGTGAGCGCCTCCTGCGCCTCGCACGCGCACTGCCCCGTGCTGATCATGCACACCGACGACAACGGGACGGATCGTGGCTGAGAGCCGGGCCGGCGCGTGAACGGATCCTCGCTCCGCGCAGCGCCCGCCCCGGCGCCCTCCGCCGAGATGCGCGTGTGGGCGACCGGTGATGCCGCCGGAACCCTGACGTCCACGACCCGGCGCGTGCCGTCCCCCGGAGCGGACGAGGTGCTGATCGCCGTGGAGGCGTGCGGCGTGTGCCGCACCGACCTGCACGTCATCGACCGGGAGATCCCGCCGCACCGCCCCGGGGTGGTCCCCGGGCACCAGGTCGTCGGCACGGTGGTCGCGGCAGGATCCGCCGTGCGCGCGCTGCACCCCGGCGACCGCGTCGGGGCCGCGTGGCTGCGCCGGACCTGCGGCACCTGCCGGTGGTGCCGAGAGGGGCGCGAGAACCTCTGCCCCGCCTCGCGGTACACCGGGTGGGATGCCGACGGCGGATTCGCGGAGTACCTCACGGCGCCCGAATCCTTCCTCTACCGGCTGCCGCAGGACGCCGATCCGAGGGAGATCGCGCCGCTGCTCTGCGCGGGCATCATCGGCTATCGCGCGCTGACGCGCGCGAACCTGCCGCCGGGCGGCGATCTGGGGATCTACGGATTCGGATCCAGTGCGCACCTGACGGCCCAGCTCGCGATCGCCCAGGGCGCGCGCGTGCTCGCGATGACACGCGGCGAGCGCAACCGGGAGCTGGCGCGGCGCGTGGGCGCCGTGTTCGTCGGGGATGCGACGGCCGTTCCGCCCACCCCTGTGGATGCGGCGATCGTGTTCGCGCCGGCCGGAGAGCTCGTGCCGCTCGCCCTCGAGGCGACGCGCCCCGGCGGCACGGTGGTGCTGGCCGGGATCCACATGACCGCGATCCCCGCCATGGACTACGCCCGCGATCTCTTCCAGGAGCGGGACCTGCGCACGGTCACCGCGAACACGCGCGCCGACGGCGCCGCATTCCTCCGCCTCGCGCAGAGCCTCCGGCTGACGCCGAGAGTCACCCGCTATGCGTTCGCCGACACGGGTGCGGCGATCGATGAGCTGCGGAGCGGGCGGGCGGCCGGCTCCCTGGTGATCGGCTTCTGACGGGCGCGGAGGACGACGGGACGAAGGTCACGGTCGGGCGTCGGCGCATCGGGGACGCTGGCGGGAAGGGCGGCTGACGGGAGCCCGTCCACCGAAGGGAGAAGATCATGATCCACGTGCTCAGCGAGCAGCGCTGCTACGACCTCCTCACGGCGACCACGGTCGGCCGCGCGGGATATGTGCGGGAAGGAGTGGTCGAGATCATCCCGATGAACTATGCCGTCTCCGGGCACGATCTCCTCCTGCGGACCGGATCCGACGGGGCGCTCAGCGTCCTCGCCGACGCGGGCGCGACCGTGTCGTTCGAAGTGGACCACCTGGACAGCCTCGGGCGCGCGGCCTGGAGCGTGCTGATGAGCGGACCGCTCTCCCGCCCCGCACCGGAGGAGGCCGCGGCGCTCGTCGCGCGCGTCTCGCCCTGGCCGGGCGGAGAGCGGGACGTGCCGCTGCGGTTCCGGATCACGCGGATGACGGGCCGGGCCGTGAAGCACGAGTCGCAGTGAGCGGACGCCGAGCGGCGTCAGAAGCCGGTCGGCTCCGTCTCGTACTCGACCTCCTCGGGGCGCCTCTCGTGGTGAAGGGGCAGGAGGGCGTGCGTCTGCTCGAACCAGAGCAGCGCGTCGTAGCGCGCGCCCATGGCGGTCGGGACGTAGTTGCCGCGCTCGCGGGCCGGGTCGTAGACGACGCCGATGGCACGATGACCGGCGCCGTGCGACAGCCAGGCGCGAGTCCGCTCGGCACCGAAGTCGAGGACCGCGGGAAAGCCGAGCGCGTCGTGGAGGAGTCCCTCGTGGCTGTCCGCCCGCGCGATCGGAACCGGCATCCGCTCCTCGGCGACGCCCCACTCTCGCGCCGCCGTCACCGTGCCGGAGTGCGAGGCCATGCCGATGAGCAGCACCTGGTCGGCGCCGTGCCGCTCGCGGAGCAGCTGCCCGATGTTCAGCAGCCCGGCCGCGGCCATGCTGGTGGCGCGCGCATCGCCCACATGGGTGTTGTGCGCCCAGATCACCCCGCGGGACGCCCGTCCCTCATGCGCGGCCAGCCGGTCGATCGTGTCCATCATGTGCAGGTCCCGGATGTTCCAGGATCCGCGGTCCGTCCGCACCATCTCGCGGTAGTAGCGTTCGGCTTCGACGACGATCGACGCGTTCTGGCGCGCATCGAACGCCTCCTCCCCGTCGCCGATCGCACGGCGGCGCACCTCGGTGAGGAGCTCGACGACATCGTCCTCGCAGGAGGCCGGCACCAGCCGGGTGCCCCAGGCGTAACGGTGCGGGTCCTCGTCGAACGGTGCGAAGCACCGCCATGCCCTCGCGGCCACCGGCAGCGCGTCGGGTTCGTTCACCGCGAGCCAGGCCATGATCCGCTGCAGCGAATCCCACAGCGAGTAGACGTCGAGTCCGTAGAACCCGACCCTGTTCTCGGCCGGGCGGGAGGCGTTGAGCTCGCGGAGCCCGTCGAGGAAGTCGGCGACCTCGGTGTTCGCCCACATCCAGGTCGGCCATCGGTCGAAGGTCGCCAGCACTCCACGGGCGTCGCGGTCGGTCTCGGCGAGGCCGCGCACCCAGCGGTCGATCCGCCAGCAGTCCGGCCAGTCGCCCTCGACGCCGATCCAGGTGATTCCGGCCTCCTCGATCAGCCGACGGGTGAGGAGGGCGCGCCACCGGTAGAACTCGCCCGTGCCGTGCGAGGCCTCGCCGATCGCGACGAAGCGACGCCCTCGTGCCCGGTCGACCAGACCGTCCAGCGCTCCCTCCTGAGCGAGCGGATGGGCGAGGTCCCGGATGTCGTCGATGAGGTCGTCTCTGGCGGTCATGATGCTGTCCCTGTTCGTGCGAGAAGGCGGACGACCTCGTCGTCGGTCGTCTGATCGAATCGGCGGTACGAGGCGCCGACGGCCCGGAAGTCCTCGGGCTGCTCCAGGCAGAAGACCCGGTCCGCGCCGACGATGCGTCGCGCGGCGTCGGGCGCGCCGACGGGCGCGGCCACCACCACCTGCGCGGCGCCGAGCCGACGGGCGACCAGGCAGGCCGCGGACGCCGTGGCCCCGGTGGCGATGCCGTCGTCGACGATGAGCACGGCCTGACCCGTCAGGTCGCGGCGTGCCGCGCCCCCGCGCAACAGCCGAGCGCGACGGTCCAGGGTCTCTCGTTCGCGGCTCTCGACGTCGTCGAGCTGCGCGCGGCTCACGCCCGCGTCCCGGATCATGCCCGGATCGAGCAGGCGGACTCCGTCTTCGCCGATCGCCCCCATCGCCACCTCCGGATGCGTCGGCAGGCCGAGCTTGCGGACGACGATCACGTCGAGCGGCAGGTCGAGCGCGGCGGCGACCTCCGCGGCGACGGGGACGCCGCCACGCGGAAGCCCGAGCACGATCGAGGCCCGGACATCGGCGTGCCGCAGCGCCGCGCCGAGCCGCCGTCCGGCGTCCTGTCTGTCGATGAACACGGGTCGCTCCTCCGCTCCGCCGGGACGCGGGTCCGGGGCACGCCCGCCCCGGACCCGCACGATGCTCAGAACGCGCGGACCATGATCTGGTTGTCCACGTCGGTGACGTGCGGGGATGCCCAGGCGGCGTTGCCCGCCTGCTGACGCTCGGTCCACGACTTCACTGTTCCGGTGAGCGTGACCTTGTTCCCGTGGACGGCGACGTGGATCGTCTGTCCGTCGAGCTGGGCGTTGCGGGTGAGCGCGTTGCGGATCCGTTCCTCCGTATCCGTCCCCGAGGGCCGTGCGGCGATCTGGATCCTGCTGATGACCGACGCGACGCCCCGCAGGTGCTGCACCGCGCGCTTGGCCGCATGGCGCTGGAAGTCCCAGTCGACCTCTCCGCTGAGCGTGACGCTGTGCCCCTGCACGTCCGCCTTCACGCTCTGCGGCACATTGCTCGCCGCGCGCAGCGCACGCTCGACCTCCTTCGCGACGTCGGTCTCGGTGACGGGCCACGCCGACTTCGGGTGCACGGTGAGATCGTCGACGACGGTCCGCACCCCGCGCACGCGCCGAGCGGCCTTCTTGGCTGCGAGGCGTTCGACATAGCTGCCGACCTCGCCCGAGAGGGTGACGATCCCGTCCACCACGGCGACGCCGATTCCTGCGGCGTCCACATCGGGTGTCCAATCGAGTTCGTCCATCACGAGCGTCTGCACGTCGAGGTCGGTGTCGGTGTGGATGGCCATGAGAGTTCCTTTCGTCGGGTGCGGGAGTGCACGCTCTCACCCTCCGCGCGGCGCTGCGCCCCCGGAGGGTCGAAAGTCCCGCGGGCCGCGCGTACACTCGAAGCGTCAAGCGCTGGGAAGCCCATGGATGACGACCCGATCACGTTCCCCGATGTGCCGCGGCTGGAGCTCGAGAAGACCATCGCGGATCTGATGTCGCGCGCCCAGCACGTGCTCACGGCCCAGGGACGGCTGCGCGCACTGCTCAGCGCCACCCGCGTGGTGAGCGAGGACCTCGACCTCGACGCGGTGCTGCGCAGGATCGTCGGGGCGGCGATCGAACTCGTCGGCGCCCGCTACGGCGCCCTCGGCGTGATCGACGACGAGGGGCTCCTGGAACGCTTCATCCACGAGGGCATCCCCTCCGAGGTCGTGCAGGAGATCGGAGCGCCGCCGACGGGACACGGGCTGCTCGGCGCCGTGATCGAGGCGGGGAAGACCATCCGGATCCCGCGGATCGCGGACGATCCGCGGTCGGTCGGCTTCCCGGAGCACCATCCGCCGATGGACGCCTTCCTGGGAGTGCCGATCCGCATCAGGGGCCGGACCTTCGGCAACCTGTATCTGACGGATCCGGAGAAGGACCTCTTCTCCGACGACGATCAGGAGATCATCGAGGCCCTGGCGACGACCGCCGGTGTCGCCATCGAGAACGCGCGCCTGTTCGCGGAGACCCGCCGGCGCGAGCGACTGGGCACCGCGCTGTCGGGGGTGACCGCCGCCCTGCTCTCACCCGACGCCGGCGATGCCCTCGCGATCGTCGCCGAGGCCGTGGCCACCGTCGTGCCGACCGAGCTCGTCGCGATCATCACCCCCGGTGACGACGACCGTCTGCGCATCGACATCGCGCGCGGCGCGGGCGGCGCCGCCATCGAGGGGACACACTACCCCGCCGCCGGCGCCCTCGCCGCCCGCGCGATCGAAGAGGGCCGGCTGATCGTGGAGCATCTGCCGGATCCGGCGGACGCCGTCGTCCGGCCGTTCGGGCACACGGTCGCCGTGCCTCTGGTCGTCGGCGGCGACGCGGTCGGTGCGCTCTGCGTCTCCCGCAGCAGCTCCACGTACACCCGCATGGAGCTCGACACGATCTCGGACTTCGCCTCGCAGGCGGGCATCGCCGTATCCCTGGCGCGGGCCAGGGAGCAGCGCCAGCGGCTCGATCTCGTCGAGGACCGCAGTCGCATCGCCCGCGACCTGCACGACCACGTGATCCAGCGGCTGTTCGCGACAGCCCTCGGTCTCCAGGCCCTCGCGGCGGCGCACCCCGCCCAGGCCGAGGCGCTGGAACGGCACATCGAAGAGCTCGACGCGACCATCACCGACATCCGCACCGCGATCTTCGCGCTGCGGACGCAGGCGACCACGGGTCCGGGACTGCGCGGACGGCTGCTCGCGCTCGTCTCGGGCGCGACGCCGCGACCGCGGATGACGTTCGCGGGGCCCGTCGACCTCCTCGTCACGGGGGCGCTCGCCGACGACCTGACCGCCGTGATCCGGGAGTCCCTCGCGAACGTGACCCGGCACGCCCGCGCGCAGTCGGCCTCCGTCGCGGTGCTCGTCTCGGAGACCGACGTCGTCGTGACCGTCGAGGACGACGGCGTGGGCCTGCCCGAGAACGCCCCCCGCAGCGGCACCGCGAACCTCGAGGCACGCGCGGAGCGGCACGGCGGACGCTGCGTCGTCGAGAACCGCACCGCGGGCGGCACCCGGGTGCGGTGGTCCGTGCCGCTGCCCGCCTGAGACCTGCTCCCGGGACGTCGAGAGCGCCCCGCGGGACCTTGGACCCGGATCGCGCCGGTCCGCGGCGCGACGATCGCGGCCATGGACACGTCATCTTCCCCCTCGGCGAAGCAGCTCGGTCTTCCCGCTGCATCCGCACTCGTCATCGGCTCGGTGATCGGCACCGGCGTCTTCGGCCTGCCCTCGGCCCTCGCCGCGTACGGCCCCATCAGCCTCGTCGCCTTCGTGCTGGTCACGGTCGGCGCGATCGCCCTCGCGATCGTCTTCGGCCGCCTGACGGCCCGCGTCCCCGGATCCGGCGGACCCTACGTCTACGCCAGAGAGGCGTTCGGCGAGTTCGCGGGCTTCCTCAACGCGTGGTCGTACTGGCTGAGCGCGTGGGCGGGCAACGCCGCGATCGTCGTCGCGCTCACCGGCTACGTCGAAGTCTTCGTCAACACCGACCATCAGATCGGCTGGTCGATCGTCATCGCGGTCGCGTGCCTCTGGATCCCGGTCGCCATCAACGCGATGGGACTGCGCAGCATGGGCGGGGCGCAGGTGGTCTTCACCGTCCTGAAGATCATTCCGCTCGCCGCGATCGCCGTGCTCGGGCTGTTCTTCCTGAACCCGGCGAACTTCGGATCCTTCAACTCCTCCGGCGCCGACGGCTGGTCGGCTCTGGCCGGCGCAGGAGCCATCGCCCTGTTCGCGTTCATCGGCATGGAAACGGCATCGGTCGCCGCCGGTCGCGTACGCGATCCGAAGCGCAACGTCCCCCGGGCGACGGTCTACGGCACCCTGATCAGCGGCATCGTCTACATCCTCGGCACACTCGCGGTGTTCGGCACCGTCAGCAACGCGCGCCTGCGGACGTCGACCGCTCCGTTCAGCGACGCCGCGGATGCGATCTTCTCCGGAACGTGGGCGGGGCAGGTCATCGCGGTCGTCGCGATCGTCTCGGGACTCGGCTGCCTGGTGGGCTGGACCTTCATCGTGGGCGAGATGCCGCAGGCCGCGGCTCGGGAAGGGCTCTTCCCGAGCGTGTTCGGGCGCGAGCACCGCGGGATGCCGCTCGTGGGGATCATCTCCTCGACCGTGCTCGCGACCGCCCTCACCGTCCTCGCATACACGAGCTTCGCCCAGGTGTTCACGATGGTCGTGCTGCTGACGGTCTTCACCGTGGTGGTCCCCTACCTCTTCTCGGCGGCGGCGCAGCTGTACTGGCTCGTCACCAAGGCTCGCGCGGTCTCCTGGCCGCATCTGGGCAGGGATCTCGTGGTCACGGTGCTCGCGCTCGCCTTCTCGTTCTGGTCCCTCATCGGCACGGGCGCGGAGGCCTCCTTCTACGGCGCTGTCGCGTTCCTGCTCGGCGTTCCGCTGTACATCTGGATGAAGGCGTCCCATCGGCGTCACGGCGCCGTGGATCCGGATCCCTGGGAGCACGGGATCCCCGACGACGTCCAGCACGCGCACTCCTCCGAGCTGTCCGCGTCCATCGCACGAGGAGCGCGCTCATGAGCGTCCCCGCCGTCTCCCCGTCCCCGGTACGCGAGAGCATCGCCGCGGCCGAGCTCGGCGTGCACTCGGAGGTCGGCGTCCTCCGTCAGGTGATCGTGCACCGCCCCGGACGCGAGCTCGACCGGCTCACTCCCGGCAACTGCCGGGAGCTGCTCTTCGACGACGTGCTGTGGGGCACGCGCGCCCGTGCCGAGCACGATGCGTTCGCGGAGGTCCTGCGCTCGCACGGCGTGGTCGTCCACGAGTTCCAGACGCTCCTGGCCGAGGCGCTCGCGGTCCCGGCCGCACGGACGGATCTCCTGGGCACGCTCTGCACGCCGGAGCGCTTCGGCCCCGCCCTCGCCCCGCTGGTGCGCGAGCGGCTGCAGGCGCAGCCCGCGGCCGCCCTCGCCGAGATGATGATCGGCGGCATCGCCTTCGACGAGCTCGAGATCGCGCCGACGGACAGCCTGCTGTGGCAGACGCGGGAGCACAGCGGGTTCCTGCTCCCGCCGCTGCCGAACACCCTGTTCCCGCGCGACAGCTCCGCCTGGGTGTATCGAGGCGTCGCGGTGACCGTGATGGCTCGCGCCGCGCGCACCCGCGAGACGGAGAACGCGAGGATCATCTACGACTACCACCCGCTGTTCCGGCAGCCCATGATCAACCGCTACGACGACGGGCTCCGGACTCTCGCCCCTCTCGAGGGGGGCGACGTGCACGTGCTCGGTCACGGCGTCGTCCTCATCGGGATGGGCGAGCGAACGGCCCCGGCAGCGGTGGAGATCCTGGCTCAGGAGCTCTTCCGCTCCGGTCAGGCGCGTCGCGTCATCGCCGTCCCGATCCCCCGGGCGCACGCCATGATGCACCTCGACACCCTCATGACGATGCTCGACGAGCGCACGTTCATCCTGTCCTCGGCGCTGGACCCCGCCCGGCTGGACGGCCACATGATCTCGCCCGATGAGGGCGACGACCGTCTGGCGATCGGCCCGGCGCTCCCGCTTCGCCACCTGCTCGGCGAGACCCTCGGCGTGGAGGGGCTGCGCCTGCTCACGACGGAGCAGGACGCCCGCGCCGCCGAGCGCGAGCAGTGGGACGACGCGAACAACTTCCTCGCCGTCGCACCGGGCGTCGTGATCGGGTACGACCGCAACGTCGCGACCAACACGATGCTCCGGCGGAACGGGATCGAGGTGATCACGATCGGCGGCAGCGAGCTCGGGCGGGGCCGAGGCGGATCCCGATGCATGTCGTGCCCGATCCAGCGCGATTCGGCCGGGCTGTGAACGCGACGACGGCGCCGGACGCCCCTCGTCACCTCCGCAAGGACAGCGACCTGTCCGCCGCGGAGGTGGAGACGCTCCTGTCCCTGGCCCGCACGGTGAAAGCGGCCGGGCGCACGGGTCTCGCCCCGCACCTCGCCGGCCGCCTGATCGCGCTGCTGTTCGAGAAGCCCTCGACACGCACGAGGGCGGCGTTCGAGACGGCGGCGCACGCCCTCGGCGCGCACTGCACGTACATCGACCCCGCGAGCAGCCATCTGGGCGACAGCGAATCCGTCGAGGACACCGGCCGCGTGCTGGGGCGCTACTACGACGCGATCGCGTTCCGGGGCTTCGCCCAGGGCTCCGTCGAGACGCTCGCGAACCACGCCGGCGTGCCCGTGTGGAACGCGCTCACCGACACCTGGCACCCGACGCAGGCGCTCGCCGATCTGCTCACGATCGAGGAGCATCATGATCCCGCCGGGCCGCCCGCCCGGGTGTGCTTCGCGGGCGACGGCAGGGACAACGTCGTGCACAGCCTGCTCGTCAGCGGGGCGATGCGCGGGATGGATCTGCGGATCGCCTGTCCCGGAGCCCTCTCCCCCGAGCCCGGGATCGTCGCGATCGCCCAGGAGCGCGCGGCGCAGTCCGGAGGACGGATCCTCATCACCGAGGACGTCGGCGACGCGATCAGGGATGCCGACTTCGTCTACGCCGACGTGTGGCTGAGCATGGGCGAGGACCGCGGCGCCTGGGAGGACAGGATCCGCCTGCTCCGTCCCTATCGCGTCGACCGCCCGCTCCTCGAGCGCAGCGGGAACCCCGACGTCCGCTTCCTGCACTGCCTGCCCTCGACCCACGACCGCCGGTCGGCGCTGGGCGATCAGCTGTTCCGCCTCACCGGCCTCGAGGGCATGGAGGTCAGCGACGATGTGTTCCGCTCGTCCGCATCCCTGGTGTTCGACCAGGCGGAGAACCGGCGCCACACCATCGCCGCCGTGATGCTGCACAGCCTCGCCGAGGGTGCGCCGGGGATCGAGGAGCGATGAGGCTGGTGGTCGCGCTCGGCGGCAACGCGCTGCTGCACCGCGGCGAGCGCCCGGAGGCGTCCGCGCAGTCGGCGCGCCTCGCCGCCGTGGCTCCGGCCCTCGCGCGCCTGGCCGACGCTCACGAGCTCGTGCTGGTGCATGGCAACGGACCCCAGGTGGGGCTCCTCGCACGCGAGTCCGCCGAGGATCCGGTGCTCGGCGCACCCTACCCGCTGGGGCTGCTCAGCGCGGCGACCCAGGGCATGATCGGCTCGCTGCTGCAGGTGGCCCTGCGCAGCGCCGGGACGACCATGCCGGTGTCCACCCTCGTCACCCATGTCCTCGTCGACCCGGAGGATCCCGAGATGCACCGCCCCGAGAAGCTCATCGGCGCCGTGTACGACGAGCGCCGGGCACGTGCCCTGGCGAAGACGCACGGATGGAGCATCGCCGCCGACGGCGGCGGGTGGCGTCGCGTCGTCCCCTCACCGCGCCCGAGGAGGATCCTCGAGCTCGACGACGCCCGCACCCTGCTCGGCGCCGGAAGGACGGTGATCCTGGGCGGCGGAGGCGGCGTGCCGGTCATCGAGGACGCCGGCGGCCTCCGGACGATCGACGCGGTCATCGACAAGGACCGCACCGCCGCGCTGATCGCGCAGCAGCTGGACGCCGAACTCCTGGCCATCCTCACCGACGTCCCAGGGGTGATCGCCGACTACGGATCGCCGGAGGCGACCGTGCTGCCCGAGCTCACCCCCGCCACGGCCACCGCACTCGATCTGCCTTCGGGCTCGATGGGGCCGAAGGTCGATGCGGCGTCGGAGTTCGCGCTGGCCACCGGCAGGTCAGCGGTCATCGGGCCGCTCGAACATGCGGAGGACGTCGTGGCGGGGATCCTCGGCACCCGGATCCGGTCCCGCCCGTGAACGACGGCTCACCGGGTGACCAAAGTCCCGGTCCGGGCGGTCCACGGGGTGTTGTCTCACTGCATGAGCGCAACGCTGACATTCCTCGGAGCGACCGACACGGTCACCGGATCCCGCTACCTCGTCGACACGGGACGGAGCCGGATCCTGATCGACTGCGGGCTGTTCCAGGGGTACAAGTCCCTGCGGGAGCGTAACTGGGCGCGCTTCCCCGTGGAACCGTCGAGCATCGACGCCGTCGTCATCACGCACGCGCATCTGGATCACACCGGCTACCTGCCGGCGCTCGTGCGCGACGGCTTCGACGGCGAGATCCACAGCACCACCGGCACGGCCGAACTCAGCACCCTCGTGCTGCCGGACAGCGGCCGACTGCAGGAGGAGCAGGCCTCCTACGCGGAGCGCCGGCACAGCTCGAAGCATGCGCACCCTCTGCCCCTGTACACCGAGAGCGACGCGATGGCGGCGCTCGAGCACTTCGCCCCGCATCCGTTCGACGCCGTCGTCGAGGTCGGCGACGCCCGCGTCTCGTTCGTCCCGGCAGGGCACATCCTGGGCGCGGCGCAGGTGCTGCTGGAGGTGGACGGCACCCGCGTGCACTTCACCGGCGATCTCGGGCGCACCGACGATCCGCTGATGCGACCGCCGCGAGCGCTCGAGGCGACCGACGTCCTCGTGGCGGAGTCGACGTACGGCGACCGGACGCACCCCGGCGTCGACGCGGAGGAGGCGCTCGCCGACATCATCACCCGGGTCTGCGCCCGCGGCGGGGTCGTGCTGCTGCCCGCCTTCGCGATCGGCCGGGCGGAGTCGCTGCTGCTGCACCTCAGCCGTCTGCGCACCGCCGGGCGGATCCCGCAGGTGCCGCTGTTCCTGAACAGCCCCATGGCGGTCAGCGCGGCCGAGATGTACGCCCGCCACCCGGAGGAGCACCGCATCGCACCCGACGAGTTCCGCCGCATGTACGAGACGGCGACCCTGGTGCGCAGCGTCGAGGACTCCAAGGCGCTCAACACCCGCGGCGGCCCCGCGATCATCATCTCCGCGAGCGGCATGCTCGAGGGCGGACGGATCCTGCACCACCTCGCCTCGTACGGACCGGATCCGCGCAACGCGATCGTCCTGACCGGATTCCAGGCCGGCGGCACACGCGGCGACGCACTGCAGCGCGGCGAGCGCACCCTGCGCATCTACGGGCAGGACATCCCCATCCTCGCCGAGGTGCACTCGCTCGAGATGATGTCGGCGCACGCGGATGCGGGCCAGATCGTCGAGTGGATGCGCACCGCACCCGAGGCCCCCGCGCAGGTCTTCCTCACGCACGGGGAGCCTACGGCCGCGGATGCGCTGCGCCGGCGGATCCGGCGGGATCTCGACTGGAACGTGCGGGTGCCTCGGCTGGAGGAGGTCGTCCCGCTGGGCGGGTTCGGACGCACGAAGGGCGCGACGGCGGAGGGCGCGACGGCGCCGGAGCCCTCCGTCCGCGGTGCGGAGGGCGAAGCCCGCGGTGCGAAGGACGCACGCGGTGCGGAGGATGCCCGCGGCGCGGAGGCCGCCCGCGGCGAGCGTGCGCCCGCAGCCTCCCCGGCCCCCGCGGCAGCGGTGGACGGGGCGCAGGCGCCGGCCGCGACGATGCGCGCCGCGGTCGTCTCGTCGTTCACGGAGCCCATCGCGGTGCAGGAGGTGCCCGTGCCCGTCCCCGGCCCCGGCCAGGTGCTCGTGCGCATCGAGATGAGCGGCCTCTGTCACACCGACATCCATGCGGCGCACGGCGACTGGCCGGTCAAGCCGTCGCTGCCCTTCATCCCCGGGCACGAGGGCATCGGCCGCGTCGACGGGCTCGGCGCCGGCGTCTCCGCCCCCGCGATCGGCACGCGGGTCGCGCTCGCCTGGCTCGGATCCGCGTGCGGATCCTGCCGGTACTGCGTGACCGGGCGCGAGAACCTCTGCCTCGCGCAGAAGAACACCGGGTACGCGGTGAACGGCGCGCACGCCGAGTACGCGGTCGTCGACGCCCGCTTCGCGGTGCCCGTCCCCGAATCGGTGACCTCCCTCGATGCCGCCCCGCTCACCTGCGCGGGCGTGACCACCTATGCGGCGATCAAGGCCGCGCGGGTGACCCCGTCCGAGCGCGTCGCGGTGTTCGGGATCGGCGGGCTCGGCCATCTCGCGATCCAGTACGCGCGGCTGGTCGGGGCGGAGGTGATCGCCGTGGACGTGAGCGAGGAGAAGCTGAAGCTCGCCACGATGCTCGGCGCCGACCACGTCGTCGACGCCGCGAAGTCGGATCCCGTGGAGGCGATCAGAGCCCTCGGCGGCGCGGACGCGTGCATCGTGCTCGCCGTCGCCCCCGCCGTGTTCGACCAGTCGTACCGGGCCCTCGCCCGCGGCGGGCGGCTCGTGCTCGTGTCCCTGCCGAAGGACGGCAGCCTGACGTTCCCGGTCTTCGACACGGTGCTGAACGGCATCGAGATCATCGGATCCATCGTCGGCACCAGGGCGGATCTCGCCGAGGTCTTCCGGCTGCACGCGCTCGGACGCACGACCGTCGTCGCCCAGACGCGGGACCTGTCCACGGCGGCCGCGTCGATGCAGGAGGTGCTGGACGGGTCCGTGCCCGCCCGCCTCGTCTTCGACTTCGACGTCGAGGACGCGGACTGACGCACGATGACGGCGGACCGACAGGAGGCCGGGATGAGCTCGGACGGAGGCCGGCCGGCGCCGAACGCGTACGTGGTGCACCCGGCCGAACTGCGCGCCGCGCCGACGTCGGCCGTCACCCGCTTCAACACCCGCCTCGCCGTGAGGATCACGGCCGTGATGGGATCCATGTGGTCGGCCTACGCGTTCGCCCTGCTCTCCCTGCTCTCCCTGCCCGCGATCCTCGTCGCGTTCTCCCCGGGGCTGAGGTCGTGGTTCCCGTCGTGGATCGTGACGACGAGCATGATCACGCTCATCGCCTGGATCTCGCAGAACTTCCTGCAGCTCGTCCTGCTGCCGGTGATCATGGTCGGCCAGAACGTCATCCAGTCCCAGCAGGATGCGAAGGCGGAGGCGGATCACCGCACCCTCACCTATCTCACCAATCTGCAGCAGGAGCAGCTGCGCCTGCTCGCCGGGCAGCGGGAGGTGCTGGAGCGGCTGGACGCCGAGAAGCGATCCGAGCGCGCAGAGCCGAGCCCGGATCGCGGGGGCGGACCGGGGTGACTTTCGTCCCGACGTCCGCGTGCGCACCGAGGGAACGTAGGGGTCATGGACACGATCGCGAACCGGATCATCGTCGGCGTCGACGGATCGGACTCCTCCGTCGCCACCCTGCGCTACGCCGCGCGGATCGCCGACGCCCTGGACCTGCCGCTGGAGGCCGTGACGACCTGGCACTACTCGTCGGCGACGGAGGCCAGGGTCATGATGGACTGGACGCCCGACGAGGACGCGAAGGACACTCTGGCCGACGCCGTCGGCCGCGCCTTCGGAGATGCTCCGCCCGCCCGTCTCGTCCGCACCGTGGCCGCAGGACCTCCGGCGCGGACACTGATCGAGATGAGCCGGGCCTGCGAGATGCTCGTCGTCGGCGATCGCGGGCACGGCGGTTTCGTCGGCCTCCTGCTCGGCTCGGTCAGCGCCGCCTGCGTCCGCCACGCGCACTCCCCCGTCCTCGTCGTCCGCCCGCATGCTCCTCACGCGGAGGGCTGAGTCTCACGCGGAGGACTGAGCCTCACGCGGAGGGCTGAGCGCGCCGCCCGGTCGCGCCCGCCCACGGGCCTCGACCCCGGCTCCGGCTCCGAGTCCGGCTCTGGCTCCGGCTCCGGCTCCGGCTCCGGCTCCGGGTGACTTTCGTCCCGCCGGGGGACGCCGGCAGGGAGGAGCCTCGGGTCATGGACACCATCGACACCCACCGGATCATCGTCGGCATCGACGGATCGGACTCCTCCGTCGCGGCCCTGCGCTACGCCGCCCGCCTCGCGGACGCGCTCGACGTCCCCCTCGAAGCCGTCACCACCTGGTACTACTCGTCGATCACCGGCGCGGAACTCGTGGTGGAGTGGACGCCCGAGATCGTCGCGGAGGACACGCTGTCCACGACGATCGACCGCGCCTTCGGCGACACCCCGCCCTCTCGCCTGACGCGCACCGTCGTCGGCGGCATGCCGGCGGCGACGCTGATCGAGATGAGCCGGAGCTGCGAGATGCTCGTCGTCGGCAACCGCGGGCACGGCGGTTTCGTCGGTCTCCTGCTCGGCTCGGTCAGCGCCGCCTGCGTCCGCCACGCGCACTCCCCCGTCCTCGTCGTCCGCCCCCAGGACGGCCGGGCCGACAGCGAGACCGAGGTGTCGTCATGATGCTGTACGGCTACGACGGCTTCTGGTCGCTGACCTGGACGATGTTCGCGATCGTCGCGTTCGCCGCCTACCTGTTCGCGCTGTTCGCGGTGGTCGCCGACCTGTTCCGGGACCACACGCTCGGCGGCGTCGCGAAAGCGCTGTGGGTGATCGGACTCGTCTTCGTCCCGCTCGTGGCGCTGCTCGCGTACCTGATCTTCCGCGGACCGGGCATGCAGGCCCGCGCGAACCGGGAGGCGGAGCAGCGGTGGCGCGCCACCGACGACTTCCTGCGCCGGATGCCCCACGCGAGCACGCCCGCCGAGGAGATCTCCCGGGCCAAGGCGCTCCGCGACGACGGCACGATCACCGAGGCCGAGTTCGAGACCCTGAAGGCGCGGGCGCTCTCCTCTCCGGCCCCTGCTCCGGCCGCAGAGACCTGGAAGCAGCACCCCGCCGCGTCGTGAGGGGGCGAGCGGGAGGGGGCGGCGCGGCTTCGGGTGGGCGACCTGTTGTGATCATCCCAACCAGCGATATCAAGCGCGTCCTGGCGGCCAGAAGAGCCGCACGCGATCTCGGACGAGCCGGAGGGCGCGTTGTCACAGCGTTGAGCTCGTCTTCCAGATCTTGTAGGTCCAGAGCGAGTTCGGATCCAGGGTCGCGGTAGTGAAGAGGGCGGTGAGACTCGCTTCGTTCGGGAGCGTGCCGTAGATCGTTCGTGAGAATCCGGGATTGTGGATGCGGGCAGCGCTGCTGACGCTGTTGCCGATAGTCGACTGCACCGTCCACGATCCCGTCCCAGACCACATGCCGGCGCCGGGGATGCTTGCGACCTGGACCGTGCTGGAGATGTAGTTCGGGCTTGTCGAGGGGTACGGGTGAGCCTCTCGGATCATGTAGAACGTGTCCCGGGTCGTCGAGTAGACGATGTCGAAGTTGTTGAGGTAGTCCTGTGCGCCGTTGAGATCAGTAAGACCGGTGGTCTGAATGGTGTGCCGGCCGCTGACGACGGGGGTGCCGGTGGCGAAGCTGACCTGCGCGAAGTTCCCCGTCGAGTCTGCCGGGTTGCTGGTGTAGCCCGAGGTCCAGGTCAGCACGACGGTTCCGGCGTTGGGATCGATCGTCGTGACGCTGGGCTGGCCTTCGCCCCAGAGGGAGGTCGCCTTCGAGGAATCGAAGGCGATGACGGGATTCGGGTACTTCACCCATGGCCCGTCGAGCGACGAGGAGAAGGCCACCCCGATCTGGTTATGGCAAGAACAATCGGCGTCGTTTCCCGTGTAGAACAACGCGTAGCTGTAACCGAAGCCGGAGATCGTCGCGTTCACGGCGACGACGGAAGGGTCGCAGTTGTGAAACGAGTCCCACCCGGATCCACTGCCCGCGAGCACCGATGCACTAGAGATCTGGGTCGAGCCGTTGAGTCTGGTCTCGAAGATGTCGTCGCGAATGGTCCCGGAGCTCCGACTCTGGCAGCTCCACATCCGATCGGTGGTGCCGGGGACCAGGTCGGGCGCGTAACTGTAAGCGGTCGTCTGAACGGTCGTCGGATCGTACTCCAGGGTGGGCGTCGACCAGGTGAGGCTGGCGTTCGCGGCGGGCGCCGAGCCGAGGACAAGCCCGGCGGCGATGAGCATGGTCACGACCCTGCGTCGGCCAGTGAATCCCTGACGGATGTGGTGCGACATCTTTGTCCCTTCCGCTTCCAACGTCTGGAAGCTGGAGTGGATGCTACCCGGGTAGACCATGGGGAACAAGATGTTGCGCCGAAGCACTTCCCGTGGATAAGGTCGTCATGTCTACCCGGGTAGATCTCTCCGCCTCGATCAAAGGAAGCAGGCCCCGTGGAAACGATGGCTTCGTTCGCGCTCGACACCGATATCGGCACCGACGTCGACGATCTTCTCGCCCTGGCGATGGTCCTCGGCTCGCCCGAGCTGTCCGTCTCCGAGATCGTCACCGCGTACGGGGACGTCGCGTTGCGTGCCAGGATCGCGGCGAAGGTCTACGCCGTGCTCGGAATCGCCGCACCGCCGATCGTTCCCGGGCTCGCCGAGACTCTGTCCGGGCGCCCAGTGTGGTGGCCGGGTCACGAAGGTGAGACCATCTCCGACCTCGCCGACCAGGTCTTCACCGAGGGCAGGGACGCAATCGCCGACTTGAGCGGCACGGCGACGATCGCCGCGATCGCGCCCCTCGCGAACGTCGCGGCGGCGCTGCGGCAGCCCCATTCCGTGCGGCAGATCGTGCTCATGGGAGGCGAATTCCAGCAGGGCATCGTCGAGCACAACATCCGCTGCGACGTCACCGCAGCCCAGGAGGTGTTCGGCTCGACCGCCGAGGTCCTCGCCGTGGGCCTCGACCAGACCGAGCGAGTGCGCCTGTATGCCGACGATCGTGACCGGATCACTGCCGCTGGTCCGCTCGGTGCACTGATCGGCGCCGAGATGCGCCGGTTCTGGGAGTTCGCCGATCAAAGCCACAACACGCCGCATGACCCTGTCGCCATCCTCGCACTGGCCCGCCATGACCTCTATCAGACGGCACGCGGCCGGATCACGGTCGACGACGACGGCCTCACCATGTTCTCCGCCGACGAGGCGGGGCCGCACCGGATCGTCACCGATCTGGACGTTGACGGCGTCAAGGATGAGATCGTCCGACGGATCCTCACCGCCGCCGCGGCCCCCGCAGACGCGGCCTGATCGCTTCCCTCCCCCTCCCACCCGAACCCCTTGCACAACACTCGAAGAGGAGTATCCCGAATGTCCACACGCACGAACCGCGTCATCGCCGCCGGTGCGCTGACGCTGGCCGCCGCACTCGCCATCACCGGCTGCAGTTCCGCAGGCGCTGATGGTGGCGGCGGCACCGAAAAGATCACCATCACCTTCGCCAATGCCGATCCGTCGGCGACCTGGGACAAGGTCATCAAGGGATTCGAGAAGGCGAATCCGAACATCATGGTCAAGCAGCTCAACATCCCGTACGCCCAGTACACCTCGACGATCAACCAGCGCATGGGCCAGGGCGGCGGCGGGATCGACGCGTTCGTGGTCGATGCGGGAGGGGCGATCGTCGACTGGCAGAAGCGCGGCTATCTCGCGGACATCAGCGACCTGAGGTCGGATGCCGAGGCCGCCGCGGTCAGCAAGGACATGGTTCAGGCGCGGGAGGTAGATGGCAAGCTATACGCACTCGAGCCCTGGACGACCTCCCAGTTCCTCTATTACAACAAGTCGATCCTCGACAAGGCCGGCGTGACCGCACCGGGCGACGACCCGTCGAAGCCGTGGACGTATGAGGAGCTCACGGCGGCGGCACAGAAGGTCAAGGATGCCGGCGCCGCCGAGTATCCGTTCCTGTTCGACCAGTGGGACAGCTACTACCAGTTCCAGATGGTCGCGGCATCCGCGGGCGGAGGCGACGGGATCTCCGCCGAGGGCAAGGTCGACTTCACCAATGCGGGATGGCAGAAGGCCCTCACCTGGTACCACGACCTGTTCACCAGCGGCATCTCGCCCCGCGGCATCACGAACGACAAGAACGGCGCGCTCTTCCAGACCGGGAAGGCCGCGTTCATGATCTCCGGCCCGTGGGGCGCCGGCGTCGCCGCACAGGGCAAGATCGACTTCGGCATCGCGGCGGCACCGTACTTCGACGGCGGGAAGAAGGCCACCTCGACCGACTCCTGGGGGATCGCGCTGTCCGCGAAGTCGAAGCAGGCCGACGCCGCGAAGAAGTTCCTCCGCTATGCGGTGATCGATCCGAAGGGGAACGCCCTGTCCGCCGAGGTCGCGGGCATCACTCCGACGAACAAGGAGGCCTTCGCCGACTATGTGAAGACGATCGACGCGAGCAGCGGAGCAGCGACGGCGAAGTTCGGCGACATCATGGAGTACGAGCTGCAGAACAGCGCCGTGCACCGCCCCAACGTCGTCGGATACAGCGTGTTCGAGCCCGGCACCAACCAGATGCTCTCGGACATCCGCAATGGCTCCGACCCGTCATCGCGCGCGAAGCAGGCCGGAGACGACATCTCCGCGCAGATCAGTCGGCTGAAGTAACGCATGTCCGCACCTCGCACTGAGACGGAGGCGGTGACCCTTCCCCGGGTCGCCGCCTCCGGCACGCGTCGCCGCACCACGCGCCGCGGTGCCACGCTTCTCGCCTTCGCCCTACTCACGCCGGCCCTGCTGGCACTGATCGTCATGCGGGTCGTCCCCCTCATCGCCGCCGTGTCGCAGTCGTTCCAGCACACGTCGCTCGGAAGCGGTACCTCCGCGTTCGACGGCCTCGCCAACTACGGCTATCTGTTCGGAGATCCCGGCTTCCACGCCACCCTGCTCGTCACGCTGGTGTTCAACCTCATCCTGAACCCGGTCATCGTGATCCTGGCCACCGCGCTAGCCCTCCTGACCGTCAAGAACATCCCGCTCGTCGGCCTGTGGCGATCGCTGATCTTCGTGCCCGCCGCGGTGCCTGGAGCCGTGGTCGCCCTGATCTGGAGCACCGCCCTCCAACCCGACGGCCTCGTCAACGCGATACTGAAAAGCCTCGGGCTGCCCGCGCAGCCCTTCCTCACCTCCGCCAACCAGGCGGCGTTCTCCATCGGGATCATGGTGACCTGGGGCGCCCTCGGGTACTGGATGATCTTCATCATCGCCGGGCTCAAGGACATCCCGGAATCGCTCTATGAGGCGGCTGCTCTCGACGGCGCGGGCTGGTGGCGGAAGTTGTTCGCCATCACCCTGCCGCTGCTGAAGCGGCCGATGGCGTTCGTGCTCATCGCCTGCACCGTGGGTTCGTTCCTGCTGTTCGCGCCCGTTCAGCTGCTCACCAAGGGTGGCCCCAACGGCGCTACGAACCTCATCATGTACGACATCTTCAACCGCACCTACCTTCTCAACGACATCGGGGTGGGGCAGGCCGAGGTGGTGGTGCTGATGGTGATCCTCGCGATCGTCGTCGCGATTCAGTTCCGCATGCTGAGAGACGAGGACTCATGAGGAAGAACCGCACTGGCACCATCGTCCTCACCTGCGCGGCGGCTCTCGCCGCGATCGCGGTCTTCCTGCCACTCTGGTGGGTCTTCGCGTCGTCACTCCGGCCAGGCAACACCTACGTGAAGTACACCTCGCCGCTGTCCTGGCTTGCCTTCATCCCGATCGGCGGCGACTTCTCGAACTATGTCAACCTGCTTCAGGGGCCATTCGTGCTTGGCCTCGTGAACAGCTTCATCGTGGCGGGAGCGACCATCCTGTTCGGACTCGCGATCGCGATCCCCGCCGCGTACGCGCTCGCGACGATCGACTTCCCGGGCAAGAAGATCGTGTTCAGCTTCATCATCCTCGTCGCCATGGTCCCGTTCGACGCGATCGCGATCCCGCTGTCCGGGCTCTTCCAGAACTGGGGGCTCTCCGATTCGTACGCGGGACTCATCCTCCCGGCTCTCGCGAACGGCTTCGCCATCTTCGTGCTACGCCAGTTCTTCCTCGGGATCCCCGGCGAACTTCTCGACGCGGCCGAGGTCGACGGCCTCGGGCGCTTCGCGACCCTCTGGTACATCGTGCTGCCGCTGTCGCGGCCGGCGATGATCGGAGCGGCGATGATGCTCTTCCTCTCGCAGTGGGCGGCCTATCTCTGGCCACTGCTGATCGGCACCTCCCCGGAGAGGCAGCTCGCCCCGATCGCATTGGCGAACCTCAGCACGATGTTCACGGTCGATCTCGGTCAGATCCTCGCCGGATCGTTCGTGCTGAGCATCATCCCGATGATCCTGCTGCTGTTCTTCCAGAAGCAGTACACGGAGTCGCTCTCGACCACCGGGCTCAAGGGATGAGCCGCCGGATCGCGGTCGTCGGGTCGCTCAACGTCGACCGGATGCTGCGGGTGCCTCGTCTGCCCGCCCCGGGCGAGACGACTGCTGCCACGGGACGCTCGCTGTCACCGGGAGGGAAGGGAGCGAACCAGGCCGTGGCGGCCGCGCTCCTCGGCGCCGACGTCAGCCTCATTGGCGCGGTGGGCGACGACGCGGAAGGCCGGTTCCTCGTCGACGCCGTTGCCACCCAGGGGGTGGACGCCTCCGGCGTCATGACGGTCCCGGATCCGACGGGGGAAGCCACCATCCTCGTCGACGACGGTGCGGAGAACCTCATCGTCGTCAACGGCGGAGCCAATCTCGCGCTCGATCCGGAGCACGTGCGGTCGCGCCTCTCGGGCTTCGACATCATCGTGGCGGGCTTCGAGGTGAGCGATCCGGTAGTCGAAGCCGCCGCCGAGGCCGCGCTCCGCCAGGACGCCGTCTTCATCCTCAACCCATCGCCCTATCGCGACCTCCCCGCGATCGTGCGGGAGGCCCGCCTGGTCCTGATCGTCAACGAGCAGGAGTACGCCCAGGCGCGAGACGCTGAAGGAACGCTCTCCGACAGCGCGATCATCGTCGTCACGCGGGGGGCGCGAGGAGCCGCGATCCAGAGGCCGAGCGGCGGTCGTCCGCAGAAGGTGCCGGCGCCCCGCGTCACCGCGGTCGACACGAGCGGATGCGGCGACGCCTTCGCCGGGGCTCTGGCTGCCGCTCTCGCCCACGGCGACTCCTTGGAGGACGCAGTGCGACTCGGCACCAGGGTCGGGGCGTATGCGGCCACGCGGCCTGGCACGCAGACGTCGTATCCGACCGGGGAGGACCTGTCAGTTCCCGCCGCGGGGTGACCCCATCGCCCCACATCCGCACGACGCCCGGATCACCAGACGAACGGGGATCCGGGCGTCATCGATCTCGCTCGCGGGGTCCAGGGTCGTCTGCAGCGCCTTGCGGGCGATCTCGGCGATGGGCTGCTCGATCGCCGTCAGCGGCGGATCGCTGTAGACCGCGTCCTCGGTGCCGTCGAAGGAGATCACGGCGAGATCCTCGGGCACGCGGATGCCACGTTCCCGGGCCGCGGCAAGCAAGCCGAGTGCCTGCACGTCCGACGCCACGAACACGGCATCGGGGCGGTTTTCCCCGTCGAGTAGCGTCCCGCCGGCGGCATATCCGGCTGCGCGACTGAACTCGGTCGTGATCAGCATGTCAGGTTCGAGCGGTACCCGGGCGGAGCGCAGCGCGTATTCCCAGCCCGCCCGACGCCGGTCGGCGCCCGGGCTCCCCGGGATGCCGCCGAGATGAGCGACTCGACGACGCCCGTGCCAGAGCAGATGCTCCACGGCGAGACGGGCGCCGCCTTCGTTGTCGATGACGATCGAGCGCTGCTGGGTCTGCCTGCGCTGATCGAGGTAGACGATCGGTATGCCGCCGACGTCGACCGCGGAATCAGGGTCGAGGCTCACCACGATGAGCCCGTCGATCTGGTGGCTGGCGAGGGATTCGATCTGCGCTCGCTCACGGTCGATCGAGTTGCTGGAGTCGCCGAGCACGAGGGCATAGCCCGCGGTGAACGCCTGATCCGACAGTTCTCGCGCCAGGGCACCGAAGTACGTGTTCCCGACGTCGGGGACGATCAGCCCCACAGCGTTCGACCGCCTCAACGACAGCGCCCTGGCCACGGCGTTCGGACGGTAGTCCAGATCCCGCATCGCCTCGAGCACACGCTCACGGGTCGTGGACGCGACCGGGCGAGGGCCGCCGTTGACCACATAGCTGACGACGGCAGTACTCACGCCGGCACGTCGTGCGACATCTGCCCGCGTCGCGTGAAAACGCACGGGCGTGATCGAAGCCTCGTCTGAGATGGCCGCCTCCTCGAGCTCTGCCCCGAGCCTACCTACACCGAAGGACTCGCCAATAGACAGAGTTCCGTCGCTGACCAGCCCTATGCTGCAGCCGGGCTCTGGGCCGGATCTTCGGGTGGGCGACCCTATGAATCCACCCAGACCGTGACCAAACCGTTGCTTTCGTTACCCCGCCGTTATACAGTGATCGCACGGTGAAAGTTTGCTGTGGCTCTCATCGCATGTGATTGCAGGACACTCTTGGTGCAAGGGACAAAGGCCGGTCGGAAGCCTCTCCGACCGGCCTTCTCTCATGCTCGCGCCGGACGTCCGCGGCGGCGGATATCCTGAGGCGATGAGCGATCGGAAGCTTGCCCTCTCGGCCTGGGAGAGCCTCTTCCGCGCCCAGCACGAGATCTTCACGGAGATGTCCAACGACTTCGACGGCGCCGAGCTGTCCGCCGCCGAGTACGACGTCCTGCTCACCGTGACGCGATGCGCGAGCCACACCGCGCGCCTGCGCGAGGTCACCGCGAACATGCTGATCAGCCAGCCGAGCGTCTCCCGTCTGGTGGACCGGATGGTGGCCCGCGGGCTGCTGGAGAAGTGCCCCGACCCCGACGACGGGCGCGGCTCGCTCGTGCACGCGACTGAAGCCGGCACCCGGGCGTTCCGTCAGCTGGCGACGGTGCACGGCCGCTCGATCGCCGAGCGCATGTCGACCCTCGACGACGACGAGCTGCGCACGCTGACGACGCTCGCGGAGAAGCTCCGCGCACGCTGAGCGGGCCTGCGTGAGAGACGCTCCCGCACGGCACGATCCACACAGCAGGACACTCCGACGAGTTCTCCACAGACTTCGTAGATAGGTACGAAGGTCGTCGCGGATCCGCATAGAGTCGAGGCATGACCGAACACCTCCACCCTTTGCACGAGGCGCTGCAGCGTCTCGATGAGGCGTGGAACGGCGCGGAACATGCCGACGACCTCACCCGGGCCCAGTTGGTGGCCGTGACGGAGGCGCTCGGGCTGCTGCACCGGCGTTCCGGAGCGATGCTCGCCGAGGTCGCGGCCTGCGTCGCGCGCGAGTCCCGCACCGAGCTGGGCGCGGATTCGCTGGCGAAGCAGAACGGGTTCCGCAACGCGGCGCAGCTGATCGCGACCACGACCGGCGCGACGACCGGCGACGCATCCCGCCTGGTGAAGGTCGGCGAGGCCACAGCGCCCCGTATCGGCCTCACCGGCGAGCGCACACCGGCGAAGTATCCCGCAGCTCAGCGCGCCCTGGCCGCCGGCACCCTGAGCCCCCAGGCCGTAGCGGCCATCATCTGCCTCCTCGACCGGGTGCGCTTCGCGCTCGGCCCCGTCCGCACCGCCGAGGCCGAGCAGTCGCTCGTCGAGCGTGCCGCCGGTCTGTCCCTGGACGACGTGCGCCGTATGGTCACCCGCGCCGAGGCGTGGCTGCATCCGGACGGCGTCGCCCCGCGGGAGCAGGAGCAGCGCGCCCGCCAATCGCTGTCGATCTTCGAGCGCGACGGTCGGATCCACCTCGACGGCGACTTCGACGCCGCACACGGGGCCCCCATCGTCGCCGCGGTGAACGGCTACGTGTCGGCGCTGTTCGCCGCGCAGAAGACCCAGCTCGATCCGGGCTCGCCCGATGCCGATCACCGCTCGGTCGCCGCGCTGCGTGCCGAAGCACTGAGCGCGATCTGCGCCCATGCCCTCGGTTGCGAGAACGAGGCGCCCGCCCTCGCGGGCGCGACCGTCGTGGTCCGCGTCGACCTGAAGGACCTGACCGACGGCACCGGCTACGCCACCGTCGACGGATCCGACCTCCCCCTGAGCATCGCCACGACCCGGCAGCTCGCCGCGAGCGGCGGAGTCATCCCGTGCGTGCTCGGCACCGACCGGGAGATCCTCGACTACGGCCGGGAGCTCCGGTTCTTCACGAAGACGCAGCGCCTGGCCCTCGCCGAACGAGACGGAGGCTGTGCGATGTGCGGACTCCCGCCGTCGATGACCCGCGCCCATCACATCCGCTGGTGGAAACGCGATGCAGGTCCGACGAACCTCGAGAACGGGATCCTGCTCTGCGAGAGCTGCCATCACCGGATCCACGATAACGACTGGGAGATCCGAATCGAGGGCAAGGGCCGGCACAGCCGCGTCTGGTTCATCCCACCGCCGCACGTGGATCCGGCGCGCACGCCGCGCGCCGGAGGGAGGGCCCGCTTCGACCTCGCCGCCTGACCTCGCCGCCTGACCTCGCCGCCTGAGCTCGCCGCCTGAGCTCAGCCCGCAGACCCGGCCGTTCCCGGCTGTTTCATAGGGTCTGGCATAGTCGTTCATGACGCCCTCTCGGGCGACCGGAGAACACAGGAGTGCATATGGATCCCGCCACCCTCATCGGGTTGCTCATCATCATCGGCGTCGCGATCGTCGCCGTCGTCATCGTCCTGCTGGTGGTGCTCCTGCTCGCACGCAGCTGGATCAAGGTCGCCCGGGCCGATGAGGCGCTGGTCATCTCCGGCCGCAAGCAGAAGGTGCAGCGCACGACCGTCTCCGCCGACGGATCCACGCGCCCCGAGATCGAGGAGTCCCCGGTCACGGTCATCGTGAACGGCAAGTCGCTGGTCAACCCCATCACGCAGCGGCACGAGGTCATCTCGCTGCGCTCCCGCCAGGTGCTGTTGAACGCCGAGGCCCAGTCCTTCGACAACGTCACCCTCAACGTCGACGGCGTCGCGATCGTGAAGATCGGGTCGAATCCGCTTTTCGTGCGCCGCGCCGCGGAGCGCTTCGCCTCGCAGGACAAGGCGATCGAGCAGTTCACCACCGAGCAGCTCGAAGGCGCCCTGCGCGGCATCGTCGCCACGCTCTCGGTCGTCGAGCTCATGCGCGAACGGAAGAAGTTCTCCGACCAGATCGCCGCCGACGTCTCGCAGGAGCTCGCCGAGCAGGGCCTCATCCTGGACTCGTTCCAGATCAAGGGCATCACCGACAAGGTCGGCTACATCCAGTCCCTCGGCGCCCCGGAGATCCAGGCGAAGCGGCAGGCGGCCGAGATCGCGCAGACCAACGCCGACCGTGCGATCAACCAGAAGTTCATCGCCAACCAGGAGGCGAACCTCGTCGAGCAGACCGCGCTCGACACCAACACCGCGAACGCCGCCGCAGGCGTCGGCCGGGCCCGCGCCGAGGCCGAGCAGGCCGAGCAGCTCGCCCGCGCGCAGTCCGAGCAGGCGGTGCTGCAGCAGCAGGCCGAGAACAAGCAGGCCCAGCTCGACGCCGACGTCAAGCGCGTCGCCGACGCCCAGCGCTACGAGGCTGAGACCCGCGCCCAGGCCGAGCTGTACACCCGCGAGCGCGCGGCCGAGGCCGCCGCGATCGAGCAGGTCAAGCAGGCCGAGGCGTCCACCCGCATCGCCGAGCAGCAGGCGCAGTCCGACAAGGCCCGCGCCGACGGCGAGGCGGCCGCCGCGGTCGCCAAGGCCACCGGTCAGGCCACCTCGCTGCGCGCCCAGGCCGATGCCGAGGCCGAGGCCCGCCGCGTCCGCGCCACGGCGGAGGCCGAGGCGATCCGCGCCGAGGGTGAGGCCCGCGCTGCCGCCGTCGAGGCGGAGGCGAAGGCCATCGCCTCGAACCAGGAGGCGTTCCTCTCACAGCGCGTGCTCGAGGTGCTGCCGTCGATCATGGCGGAGTTCGCCAAGGGCTACTCCACGATCGGCAACGTGTCGATCATCGGCGGCTCCGGCGACGACGGCGCGTCCAGCGTGGTCGGCGGCGACAACGCCAAGGCCCTCCGCAGCGTGTTCGACAGCGTGCACGCCGCGACCGGGCTCGACCTCGCCGGCATCATCCAGGGGCAGGCCGTCGGCCGCGGCTTCGGCGCGGGCGTCGCCCAGGCCGAGCCGCACCAGCCGGCCGTCCGCAACGCCGCACCCGCGCACGCGGACGAGGCGACCGAGTAGACCCCGCCCTCGCGAACGGCGCTCGGATCCCCCCGGATCCGGGCGCCGTTCCCGTTTCGGGGCAGACTGGAACGATGACGTCCGCCGCCTTCGACCTCCGCACGATCGGTGCAGGGTTGTCGTTCGCCGGCGCGCTCGACGACGTCTCCGCGGCGCTGGACGCCTCCACCGCCGTGGTCATCAGCGCCCCGCCCGGCACCGGCAAGACGACCCTGGTCCCGCCGCTGCTCGCATCCCGCACCGAAGGCCGGGTGATCGTGACCCAGCCGCGCCGGGTGGCCGCCCGGGCAGCCGCCCGCCGCCTGGCCCAGCTCGACGGATCCCCGCTGGGCTCCCGCGTCGGCTTCACCGTCCGCGGCGAGCGCGCCGCGAGCGGCGAGACCCGCGTCGAGTTCGTGACCGCGGGCGTCCTGCTGCGCCGGATGCTCGGCGACCCCGGACTCGACGGCGTGGACGCGGTCGTCATCGACGAGGTGCACGAGCGCGCACTCGAGACCGACCTTCTCCTGGGCCTGCTCGGCGAGGTGCGCGAGCTGCGCGACGACCTCACCCTCGTCGCGATGTCGGCGACCCTCGACGCCGCGCGGATCGCGGCCGTGATCTCGGGCACGGACGCCCCGGCGCCGATCGTCGAGCACACCGTCCCCGCTCATCCCCTCACCGAGCTCTGGTCCCCGGGCACCGGCCCGCGCCTGGACGAGCGCGGCGTCACGCGCGGCTTCCTCGACCACGTGGCCCGCACGGCCGCGGCCGCCGCGCGGGATCTGATCCGCGAAGACGGATCCGCCGACGTCCTGGTCTTCGCGCCCGGGGCTCGCGAGGTCTCGGAGATCGCACGCCGGCTCCACGACGAGGCGCGCGGATTCGACGTCCGCGAGCTGCACGGCCGCCTCCCCGCCGCGGAGCAGGATGCGGTGATCCGCGGCCGCCGCGCATCGGATCCGCCCCGCATCGTCGTCACCACCTCCCTCGCGGAGTCGTCGCTGACCGTCCCGGGGGTGCGCCTCGTCGTCGACAGCGGGCTCGCCCGGTTCCCGCAGCGCGACGCGGCCCGCGGGATGAGCGGCCTGGTGACCGCCGGAGCATCGCGCGCCTCGGCGGTGCAGCGCGCAGGCCGCGCCACGCGCCAGGGTCCGGGCACGGTCATCCGCTGCCTCGATGAGCGGACGTTCGCGGCGGCACCGGCACGGCCGGCACCGGAGATCGCGACCGCGGACCTCGTCGACGCCGCGCTCGTGCTGGCCTGCTGGGGCGCCCCGGGAGGCGCCGGCCTCCGGCTGCTCGACCCGCTGCCCGCCGACGCCCTCGCCGACGCGCAGGGCGTGCTGCACGACCTCGGCGCCATCGATGACGACGGCCGGGTCACCGCCGAGGGCCGCGCCCTGGCCCGCATCCCGGTCGACCCGCGCCTCGCCCGCGCCCTGCTCGAGGGCAGCGGGGTCGTCGGCTCCCGGCTCGCGGCCGAGACGGTGGCCCTGCTCAGCGGCGACCTCCGCGTCCCGGACGGCGATGTGGCCGCGGCGATCACGGCACTGCGGAACGGTCGCGGACCGGACGCCCGCCGATGGGAGCAGGAGGCGTCGCGCCTTCAGTGCTTCCTCGCCGACGCCCCCGCGCGGGGCACCATCGACGACGTCGGCCTCGTGATCGCCCTCGCCTTCCCCTCCCGCATCGCGCGGCGGGTCGAGCGCACCGCGGAGGGGGCGACGTTCCTCCTCGCCTCCGGCACGCGGGCGGGGGTCGGCGGACCCCTCGCCGGCGCCGAATGGCTGGCCGTCGCCGACGTCGCGCGCGCGACCGGCCGGGTGGCCGCGGGGTCGGGCGCCGTCATCCGCGCCGCGGCCTCGATCACGGAGGACCAGGTCGACCGCGCCGCCGCCGCCCTGATCACCGACCGCGTCGAGGCGGACCTCGACGGCGCCCGGGTCTCCGCCCGACGCGAGCGCCGAGTCGGAGCGATCGTGCGGGCGACGGCGCCGGTGCGCCCGACGGCCACCGAGGGGCACGACGCGGTGCGCCGGGCGCTCCAGGCGCGGGGGCTCGCGGTGTTCACCTGGTCGGAGCAGGCCGACCAGCTCCGCCGCCGCCTGGCCCTGCTCCACCGCGTGCTCGGTGCCCCGTGGCCCGACGTCTCGGACGCCGCGCTGCTCGCGGGCATCGACGACTGGCTCGGCCCGGAGGTCGACGCGCTCGCGGCCGGCACCCCGACGGCGAAGGTCGAGCTGGCGCCTGCGCTGCGGCGCCTGCTCCCCTGGCCTGCTGCCGCGGAGTTCGACGCGCTCGCCCCCGAGCGCCTGGAGGTGCCGAGCGGATCCCGGATCCGGATCGACTACCCGCCGCACGACGACCCCGATGCCCGCCCCGTGGTCGCGGTGAAGCTGCAGGAGTGCTTCGGGTGGGCCGAGACTCCGCGCCTGGCCGACGGCCGCGTGCCGGTGCTCTTCCACCTGCTCTCCCCCGCGGGACGGCCGCTCGCCGTCACCGGCGATCTGGCGTCGTTCTGGTCGGGCCCCTACGCGCAGGTGCGCGCCGAGATGCGCGGGCGCTACCCGAAGCATCCGTGGCCGGAGGATCCGTGGCAGGCGGCTCCGACCCGTCACGCGAAGAACCGGGCGGAGCGCGAGGCACGCGGCGCGGCGGGGCCCGACCTGCAGCCGAAACGGGAATGAGCGAGGCCCTGAACCGTGCTCAGGGACTTCCCGCGCCCGAGGCGAGACGCGCTTCAGATATGCAGTCTCGGGTAGCGATCGCCGCTGCCCGAGACTGCGTAATTCAGCGGTTAGTTGCCACCGAGGTTGCTAGCGGTGCAGGAGGCAACGGCAAACTGGCCGCTAGCCGTCTGCTCTGACACGACCTTGCCGTCGACAGTGATCTTGCAGCCGATGTCACCACTGTCGGCACCGCCGACCACGCTCACAGAGAAGACATTGGCGTCAAGAAGCCCATCATTCTTGACCGTCAGCGTCTTCGTCCAGGGCAACGCCTGACCTGATGCTGTCGCGGACTGGACAGAGCCGTTGTCCAATGTTGAGTACGTAATGGTCGCACCAGGGATGGTGCCGGTGATCTCATAGACGATCGTCGATTCCCCGCCCACCGGGGCGGACGACGTGCTGTCGGCGCTGGGCTGCGGGGCGGAACTCGGCATCGTGCTCGCGGCGGAATCTACAGCACTGCTTACCGCGCTTGCAAACGCGACCGTGTATACGATCGCAAGCACGATGGAGAGGATGATCGCGACGCCCGAGACGATCGTTCCGGCGACAGCGACGCCCTTGCGTCGGTTCTTCTGCACAAGCGCGATAATGCCGAGGATCAGCCCGACTACGCCGACGACCCACGCGACGTAGTTCAGGAAGGGGATGACCGCACCCACGAGGGCGACGATGCCCAGAATCAGGGCCGCGATACCCAGGCCGCTACCCGTTTTCTGGGGTTCCTGCGGCACAAAAGGCTGCTGCTCGGGCATGATCGGAGGCTGAAAAGTCATGGTTCGCTTCCTGTGTGGGTAAGCCGGGATCTTTACGGGAGATTCAAAGGATATTGAACGCTACCACACAGGTTCGGAGGATTCAGGGCCTGTGGCGGTCGCGAGTGGAAGTCATCCGATCCGTCACGACGTGCGCCGGCGCAGCGTCAGCGGCGCCAGCACGAGGAAGGCCACGGCGAAGGCCGCCACGATCAGCACCGGTCGCCAGAGGTCCCCGTCGTCGGTGCCGGCGGTCACGGCCTGGATCGCGTCGATCGCGTGACTGAGCGGGAGCCAGTCCGAGATCGCGTGCAGCGCGTCCGGCATCTTGTCACGCGGCATGAACAGGCCGCCGAGGATGATCTGCGGGAAGACCAGCACCGGCATGAACTGCACGGCCTGGAACTCCGTCTGCGCGAAGGCGCTCGCGAGCAGCCCCAGAGAGGTGCCGAGCAGCGCGTCGATCACCGCCACCAGACCCAGCTGCCAGAGGGGGCCGTCCACCGTCAGGCCGCACACGTACACCGCGAACGCGACCGTCACCACGGCCTGGATCACCGCCATGAGCCCGAACGCCAGCGCATAGCCGAGCACGAAGTCGGCCTTGCCGAGCGGAGTCGTCATGAGTCGCTCCAGCGTGCCGGAGCGTCGTTCGCGCAGCGTCGTGATCGAGCTCACGAGGAACATCACGATGAACGGGAAGAGCCCGAGGATCGCCCCGCCGAAGGTGTCGAACACGCCCTTCGTGTCGGTGAACAGCCAGGCGAAGAGCCCGACCAGCAGGCTCGGCGCGATCACCATGAGCGCGATCGAGCGCGGATCGTGCCGGAGCTGGGCGAGCACGCGACCCGCCGTCGCGAACAGCCGCCGCCCGTTCATGATCCGACCCTGCGCAGCGACCGGCGCAGCTGCGGATGCGCCGCCGCTTCCGACTCCGCATCCCGCGCGATGAGCACGAGGAAGGCCTGCTCCGGATCCGTCGTTCCGGTGTCGGCGAGCAGCTCCGCCGGAGTCGTGTCCGACACGATCCGCCCCTCGCGCATGAGCAGCAGCCGGTCGCAGCGCAGCGCCTCGTCCATCACGTGACTCGACACGACCAGCGTCGTTCCCGCCTCGGCGATGGCGCGGAACAGATCCCACAGCTCGGCCCGCAGCACCGGATCCAGTCCGACGGTGGGCTCGTCGAGCACCACCAGCTCCGGCGACCCGAGCAGGGCCGCCCCGAGCGACACGCGGTTCGCCTGGCCGCCGCTGAGCGCGGCGACCTGCTGTCCGGCGTACGGGGTCAGCCCGACCAGCTCCATGACACGGTCGGCCTCGGCTCTGCCGACCCCGAGCACCGCGGCGAAGTACCGCAGGTTCTGCCGGACCGTGAGGTCGGCGTACACGGCCGCGCCCTGCGTCCCGTAGGCGACGCGATGGCGCAGTGCGGCGGATCCCGCGGCCTCCCCCAGCACCGTGACGGAGCCGGACTTCACGCGCTGCACGCCGACGATCGAGCGCATCAGGGTCGTCTTCCCGCAGCCCGACGGGCCCAGCAGCCCGGTCACCTCACCGCGGGGGATCGTCAGCGACAGGCCGTCGAAGACGTCGTGCCGGCCGCGCCGCACCCGCAGTCCTTCGATCGCCACCGCGTTATTCATCATGTGATGAATTATGGATCCGACGACTCCGCCGGTCAAGGATCACCTGCGCGCGAAGGGCAGGGTCCCTCAGTCGAACAGGTAGCGCTGCAGGGTCGGTCCGATGCGCGCCACGAGCTCGTCCACGGGGGCATCGGCGATCGGCGGCAGTTTCGCGACGTAGCGGGTGACGATCATCCCCGCGATCTGCGACGCCACCAGGGTCGCGCGCAGGGCGGCGTCGGGGGTGTCCAGCCGCGCGGTGATCCGCCCGATGAGCTCACGCGAGAGGAAGCCGACCAGCGGCGGGGACATCGCCTTCGATCCGATCGCGACGCGGATCAGGGTCACGCCGCGGCGGCGGACGTCGGGGCGCTCGAAGGCCTCGAGCACGTAGCGCACGACGCGCTCGCCGACCTCGTCCCTGGGGCCTTCGAGGATCGCGGGCACGTCGACATCGGGGCGGAGCGGGATCCCGATCACCTCGGCGAAGAGGTCCGCCTTGGTGCCGAAGTAGTGGTGCACGAGGGCCGAGTCCACACCCGCACGCCCCGCGATCGCGCGGATCGTCGCGCCGTCGTAGCCGTTCTCGCCGAACTCGTGCTCGGCGGCGGTCACGATCCTCCCCCGCGACCCGGACTCGCCCTTGGGCCGTCCCCGGCGCCGCATCGTGGTCATGCGTTCATCTCAGCACTCGATGACGTTGACCGCGAGACCGCCCTCGCTCGTCTCCTTGTACTTCGTCGACATGTCCAGCCCGGTCTGGCGCATGGTCTCCACCACGGCGTCGAGCGAGACGTAGTGCTGCCCGTCGCCGCGCAGGGCGAGCCGCGCCGCGGTCACCGCGGTCGACGCGGCGATCGCGTTGCGCTCGATGCAGGGGATCTGCACGAGTCCCCCGATGGGGTCGCAGGTGAGACCCAGGTGGTGCTCCATCGCGATCTCCGCGGCGTTCTCGATCTGGCGGTTGGTGCCGCCCATCACCGCCGTGAGCCCGCCCGCCGCCATCGCGCAGGCGGAGCCGACCTCGGCCTGGCAGCCGCCCTCGGCGCCCGAGATCGACGCGTTCGCCTTGAACAGGGATCCGAGCGCGGTCGCCGTGAGCAGGAACCGGCGGATGCCCCGGCGGCGGTTCGCCTCGGCGAGGGCATCGGGATCCTCGATCGCGCCGACCGCGACGAGCGAGGCCTCCGCGCCGAAGCCGAGCAGCGCGCTGCCGACGAGCTCGCCGTAGGGCGTGACGGCGTTGCCCGCACCCAGCCCGGAGTCGGCGAGGAACCGCCACCAGTACATCGCCACGGCGGGCAGGATCCCGGCGGCGCCGTTGGTGGGCGCTGTCACGACCCGCCCTCCCGCCGCGTTCTCCTCATTCACGGCGAGCGCGAACGCGCCCAGCCACTCGCCGGGCACAGCGGGATGTCCCTCCGCCTCGACCTCGTCGAGCTGCTCGCGGATCGCCCCCGCGCGGCGCTTGACCTTCAGGATCCCCGGCAGCGTGCCCTCGGCGTGCAGTCCCGCGTCGACGCAGGCGGCCATCGTGTTCCAGATCGCGTCGAGCCCGGCCGCGACGTCCTCCTCGCTGCGCAGCGCGGTCTCGTTGCGGCGGGCGAGCTCGGCGATCGTGAGCCCGTTCTCGTCGCACAGCTCCAGCAGCGACGCGGCGTCGCGATAGGCGAACGGGAACGCCGCCTTCTCTAACGCGCGTCCGGACTCCTCGCCGTCGCGACGGATGAACCCGCCGCCGATCGAGTAGTACGTCTCCTGCGCGAGGTGGATCCCGTCGGCGTCGAGCGCGCGCAGCGTCATCGCGTTGGGGTGGCCGGGCAGACGGGTGCGCGGCTCGAAGGTGATGTCGTCCTTCGCGAAGACGATGTCGTGCGTGCCGTTCAGCGCGAGCGAGGATCCGTCGGTCCAGTCCGCCCAGGCGCGGCGCACGTCGGCGGGGTCGCAGGTCTCGGGGGTGAGGCCGCGCAGGCCCGCGACGACCGCGTCGGGCGTACCGTGGCCGAGGCCGGTGGCGCCGAGGGATCCGTAGAGCGAGCAGGTGACCCGCGACACCCGATCCAGCACGCCGTCCGCGGCGAGCCGGGCGGCGAAGTCCACGCCGGCGCGCATCGGCCCCACGGTATGCGAGCTCGAGGGTCCCACACCGATGGAGAACAGATCGAAGGCCGAGACGTACGCAGTCACCCCTCCAGGGTAGTCCGCGCGGCGGCCCCGGTCGCCGTCGACCGACGCGGGAGCGGGACGGATGGCGCCGCCCGCTCCCGCGAGCTCACGCGGCGCGGGCGAGTTCGGAGAGCCGATCGAACAGCGGGCCGGCGGCAGGGATGTCGATGCCGTAGACCACCCCGACGACCATCGTCCAGGAATAGACGAAGTAGTCCCATCCGTCGACCACGCGCAGATCGTCCCTGCGCTGAGATCTCGCATCCGCCAGGAACCGGAGCTCACCGCGATAGTTCATGTCCCACACGACCGCATCGCGCGGGAACGGAGCTACCTCCGACACCGGGGAACCGGGCCGGTCCTTGCCCATACCCGTCGCGTTGACGATGACGGATCCCGAGCCCGCGGAGGCGACCACCCGGTCCGCCTCGGTCGAGGTTCCGGCGACGAGGTACTCCGTGGGGATCGCGAAGCCGATCTCGGCGTGCAGGGAGCGCATCTCGTCCAGCCTCGCCTCCGATCGCGCCGTCACGATCACCCGCGAGGGAACGGGGCGCCCGCTCCGCGCGGCACGGTGCAGTCCCAGGGTGAGTGCGATCGATGCCCCGCCCGCGCCGAGGATGACCAGCTCGCGCGTGCCGTCCCAATATCCCTCTCCGACCAGGGCATCAAGCCCCAGGAGGCTCGTGCGGTCATCGAGGGCCGCCCCGAGCAGGCGGGCTCCATCCTTGTGGATGCAGCTGGTCTCCTTCAGCAGCTCCGCGGCGTCATCGAGCTCGTCGAAGAGATCCCGGGCCGCCGACAGGACATTCAGCTTGTGCGTCGTGATGAGCCCGCCCACCGACTGCGGATCGGCCTTGATCCGCTCGACCGCCTTCCGGTATTCGGCGGCGGGCGCGTCGACCGCGAAGTCCAGTCCGACCAGCTCCGAGTCGATGCCCAGTTCGGCCATCCATCGCGGGAAGATCCTGCGGATCGCCGAAGAGGTGGTGGTCACGCCGAAGAAGGAGAAGGTGGTCGTCATCGGATCATCTCCGAGACGGTGAACGGTGCCCCGAGCACAGGGACGCGCCAGCGCACGTCGTCGACGTCCGCGAGGCGCGAACGGAGCTCTTCCGGGTCGGCCGTGTTGAACTCGAACATGCCCCAGTGGTGGCAGACGAGTGCCGGGATGCCGGCCGCCCTGGTCAGCGCGACGGCCTCGTCGAGGGTGAGGTTGCCGGGAACGCCGTTCCCGTTGCGATGCGCGTCCCGACCGTTCACCGGCAGCAGCGCGAGATCGACGCCGAGCTTCGCGATGAGCTCCTGCTGCCCCGCGTACGGCGCGCAGTCCCCGGAGTGGTAGATGCGCACGCCGCCGATCTCGATCACATAGCCGAGGAACAGGTTCTGCCCATGTCCGTCGACGACGATCTCCTCGTGAGCGGCGGGCACCGCGGTGATCCGGTATCCGGGTGTCGCGAACGACTCCTGCGCGTCGAGTCCGACCAGTCTCGATGCGGGGATGCCACGGCTGACGGCCTTGAGCGCCTCCGAGCGAGGCACGACGAAGAGCGGGTCGGAACTGGACTGCAGGTAGGGGATCGCACCGAGGTCCATGTGATCCGTATGTCCGTGCGTGCACAGGACCGCATCGAGTCCCGCCACGTCCGACGGGTTGACCGGCGGCTCCTGCATGCGCGTGTGCGGGAAGACCTTTCCTCGGTACTTGCCCGCCAGCACATCGCTCAGGTAGGGATCTATAAACAGCAGAGTGTCGCCGTGCCGGATCGCGAAGCCGGCCTGGCCGAGCCACCACAGCACCACGTCCCCGTCGGTGCCCGGCGGATGCGGGAAGCGCGGATCGATCGTGTCGGTCACCATGTCATCTCCGTTCCGGCATCAGACGCCGCCGTCGTAGCGATTCGAGTTGTCGTAGTATCCGCTGGGCACGTAGAGGGTCGGGATCCCCTCCTGCTCGTACATCGCGACGATCTTGCGGTTGTCGTCGGCAGCGAGGGCGGGCTCGTAACCGAGCCTGCGCAGCTGCGCGATCTCGTCGCGCTTGTAGTCGACCGCATGACGGGCCTCGTCGTCCTCCTGGGCCGGGCGGCAGATCAGCATGTCCCAGCGGATGCGGTTCTCCTCCAGCCAGGCGCGCGTCGCCGAGGACACATCGTCGACACGTCCGGTGAGGATGAGTACCGCAAGGCCACCGTCGACCGCTCCCGCAAGCGCGCGGCCCGCGGCGATCACCCCGTCCGCTCCGACGCCGGCGTAGAAGCCGGTCCAGTCCGGCTCATCCTGATGCAGGAAGCGCTGCCGGTGCTCGGCGTCCGCGATCACACCGTCGAGATCGAGGAGCACGACCGGCCCCGTGGGCGGCACCTCCGCGCGCGGATGCCAATTACCGGGAAGCCGCGTACTCATGCGAGCGACTCCCGGGCGATCCGCTCGATGCCTGCGGCATCCAGACCGTAGTGCGCATACAGGTGGGTGGGCGGGGCGATGAGGCTGTACTCGTCTCGGATGCCGTGTCGCACGAGCCGCGCTCCGCCGGGTGTCTCGGCGAGCACTTCCGCCACCGCGGATCCGAGGCCGCCGAGGATGTTGTGCTCCTCGACGGTGAGCACGATGCGGGACCGCGCCGCGGCGCGCACCGCGTCCGCATCGAGCGGCTTGATCGTAGCCATGTCGATGACGCCGACCGAGAGCCCGTCGGCGCGCAGTGCCTCGGCGGCCGCAAGGGACGGATGGACCTGGGTGCCGCAGGCGATGATCGTGATGTCGGAGCCCTCGCCGTGCGTGATGGCGCGCCCGAACTCGAACTCCACGTCCTCTGCGTACACCTGAGGGTCCCGGCCACGACTGATCCGGAAGTAGATGGGTTCCGGCCAGGTAGCGCTCGCCCGGATCGCCGCCCGCAGCTGCGGTCCGTCGGCCGGCGACACGACCGTGAGGCCGGCGAGAGCACGCATCGTGGAGATGTCCTCCGTCGCGTGATGACTGGTGCCGTAGAAGCCCAACGAGATGCCGGTGTGGTGGCCGATGAGGCGTACCGGCAGCTTCGTGTACGCCACGTCCATGCGGATCTGCTCGCAGCACAGGAGGGCGAGGAACGACGCGAAGGTCGCGACGAACGGCATCGTTCCGGCGGTGGCCAGCCCCGCAGCGGCGGACACCATGTTCTGTTCGGAGATACCGAACTGGATGAATCGATCCGGATGCCGCCGCGCGAAGGACACGAGGCCGTTGGAGTACTGCAGGTCCGCTGATCCGGCGACGACCGGATGGCCCTGCTCGACGAGGTCGATGAGACCGGCGGAGAGGTGATCCAAGCCGGGGTTCAGCTCGTTCAGCGCCCGATACTGCCACGACTTCGGGTTCAGGGGAGCACTCATGCGGATTCCCCCCTGATCTCCTCGATCGCACGCTGTGCGTCATCGGGCGCGAGGTATCCGAGATGCCAGCCCGGCTCTGTCTCCATGTAGGCCACTCCTTTGCCCTTCCTCGTGTGCGCGATCACGCAGACCGGGGCCGCATCCGCAGGGCGGTCGCGCAGGTCGAGCAGCAGCGACGCCACCGCGTCGGCATCGTGCCCGTCGATCTCACGCACCTCCCAGCCGAACGCCCGCCATTTGTCGGCGAGGGGCTCGATGCCGATGATGTCGTCGACGGCGCCGTCCAGCTGGTATCCGTTGCGATCGACGATCGCCACGAGGCGACCTGCCCGGTGGTGCGCGGCGGACAGGGCGGCCTCCCAGACCTGCCCCTCCTGCATCTCGCCGTCGCCGAGCATCACGTACGCGAAGAAGTCCCGCTGGTGGAAGCGGCCGCCGAGCACCATGCCGAGCCCGTTGGACAGCGCGTGTCCGATCGAACCGGAGCTGAAGTCGATGCCCGGCACCTTGGTCATGTCGGGGTGGTCTCCGAGAGGGCTGCCCAGTCGGGTGTATCCGTCGAGGAGCTCCTTCGGGAAGAAGCCGAGGTCGGCGAGCACAGGGAAGAGCCCCACAGCCGCATGCCCCTTGCCCATGAGGAAGCGATCCCGATCCGGCCAGTCGGGCCGGGCAGGATCAATGCGCATCACGGCGTAGTAGAGGGCGGCGAAGATCTCAGCGCACGAGAAGACACTGCTGTAGTGCCCCGTTCCCGCGATCTCGATGAGACGGATCGTCTCGGTTCGCACGAATCGTGCACGATCCGCGAGCGACACCGGATCGGATACGGGGGTCTGTGACGACTGCGTCTGCATGCGATCATCCTGTTTGAAGTTTTCTCGCCTGTCAAATTAGACTTCGAAGAAATTTCTACGGTGATTCGGATTCACCTCGAGGAGGCAGGGATGTCAGAAGCACGCAGGCGAGCCGTCATCACGGGCGGGGGAACCGGGATCGGAAAGGCCATCGGCGCATTGATCGCCGCAGACGGCTGGGACGTGCTGGCCGTCGGCCTGGCCGCCGACGAGGAGCTGCCCCCGGGCGTGCGGTTCGCCCGGGCCGACATCACGGACAGCGCCGCACTGCGGTCCGCCGTCGGCGACGAACGGCCGGTGCACGCTCTCGTCACCTGCGCGGCCGTGCTGCGCGATCGCGCAGAGTGGGAGCCTGCCACGTTCTCCTCGGTGCTGGACGTGAACGTCACGGCCGCACTCGCCGCCGCCGAGCTCCTCCGCTCCCACCTGGCGGCCGGACGCGGATCGATCGTGAACTTCGCATCCATGTGGAGCTACTTCGGCACCGCCAACGCTCCCGGGTACGCCGCATCAAAGGGGGCGATCGTGGCCCTCACCCGATCGCAGGCCGTGCGCTATGCCGCCGATGGCGTCCGCGCGAACGCGGTCGTCCCCGGCTGGATCGAGACGCCGATGTCGACGCGCGCCCAGGAGGACCAGGGACGTCGCGCCGCGATCGACGCCAGGATCCCCTTGGGTCGCTGGGGACAGGCCGACGACGTCGCTCGCGCCGTGCGCTTCCTCGTCTCGGAGGACGCCGGCTACATCACCGGCGCACTCCTCAACGTCGACGGCGGCTACTCGATCGCTTGAGAGCCTGTCGAGCGGCCGGCGGGCGACGCGCCCGCCGGCGCCCGCTCGCCGGACCGTTCAGAAGACGACGAGAGTGCGCGCGCCGGTGCCCGCGGCGAGCGCGTCGATTCCGCGGTTGATGTCCGCGAGCGCGATCCTCTCCCCCACGAGCCCTTCGAGCTCGAGGTCGCCGCGCAGATGATCCTCGACGAGCTGGGGGATGTCACGCTGGGGCTCGAGCGATCCGGCGCGCACGCCATGCACGCCCTTCCCCGAGTGCAGATGCGCGGCCGAGAACTCGATGCGGGCCGCGTCGCCGAAAACCCCGATCGCCCATACCGACCCTCCTCGGGCCGTGGCATCCAGCGCGACCTCCACCAGGCCAGGCGCCCCCACCGCTTCGAACACGTGGTCCGCCCCGCCGTCGACGATCTCCCGCACACGGGCGGCCACGTCCGTCACCGCAGAGGCGTCGATCGTGTGGGTGGCACCGAAACGCGCGCGCGCGAGTTCGAGGCGGTGCGCACTGCGGTCGACCGCGATGATCGCGCCGGCGCCCGACAGCGCAGCACCCTGGCACACGTTGAGCCCGACGCCGCCGGCGCCGATCACCGCGACCGCGTCCCCGGGCGCGATCCGCGCGACCTTTCGCGCCGATCCCACTCCGGTCGCCACGGCGCACCCCAGCATCGCCGCCAGATCCAGAGGCATGCGCTCGTCGATCGCCGTGACGGCGTTGCGGTGCAGCACCATCTCCTCGGCGAAACCGGCGACGTTGGTCCACTGATGCACCTCGACCCCGTCGATGCTGAGCCGCGGCTCCTGCCCGGCGCCCCGCATGGTCGCCTCCCGGTCCTGGCACATGGCCGGCTGTCCGGCCCGGCACATGCGGCATCGGCCGCAGAACACGACGAAGCACGCGACCACGTGATCCCCCGCCTGCACGTCGTCCACGGCGGAGCCGACCTCCAGGACGACCCCGGATGCCTCGTGACCGAGGACGATGGGCATGGGGCGGCCGACGAGCCCCTGGATCACATGGAGGTCCGAGTGGCAGATCCCGACGGCGGCGGTCCTCACCCGCACTTCGTCCGGCAGGAGTTCCGCGGGAGTTTCGACCTCCCGCACCTCGAGGGGAGCATGGGGCTCATGGAGTACGGCGGCGCGCATCGTGAATCCTTCGTCGTCAACTAGACCGGTAATCATTTCTAGATTATCATTGTCCGTAGAATTTACTTCGATTCTGCCTCACGAGGAAGTGACCTGAAGATGAGCACGACACACGTCATGGCGCTCGACGCCGGCACGGGAAGCGTCCGCGCGATCCTGTTCGCCGAGGACGGCTCGATAACCCGGATCGCCCAGGCCGAGTTCCCCCAGCACTACCCCGAACCGGGATGGGTCGAACATGACGCGGAAGTCATCTGGGAGACGCAGCTCGACGTGGCGCGGCGGGTGCTCGCCGAGTCCGGCGTCCCCGCGTCCGACATCGCCGCGATCGGCATCACCAATCAGCGCGAGACGGTCGTCGTCTGGGACCCGCAGACCGGCGTGCCGATCCACAATGCACTGGTCTGGCAGGATCGCCGCACCGCGGCCGCCTGCGACGATCTCCGCGACGCCGGGTACGCCGAGCTCATCCGCTCGGCGACCGGGTTGCCGATCGACACCTACTTCTCCGGCACGAAGATCGCCTGGATCCTCGACCATGTCGAAGGAGCCCGGGAGCGCGCCGAACGGGGCGAACTGCTGGCGGGGACGATCGACTCCTGGTTGATCTGGAAGCTCACCGACGGCGCACGGCACGTGACCGACTACTCCAACGCATCGCGGTCGATGTGCTTCAACATCCACGACCTCGACTGGGACGACCGGATCCTCGAGCTGCTGCGCGTGCCGCGCTCGATCCTTCCGGAAGTGCGCCCCTCCAGCGAGGTGTACGGCACCACGGGCGAGACCGCCGGATTCGGAGTCGCGATCCCCGTGGCCTCCGCATCGGGCGACCAGCAGTCCGCGCTCTTCGGGCAGGCCTGCTTCACGCCCGGCTCGGTCAAGGCCACGTACGGGACCGGCGGCTCCGTGATGATGAACACGGGCATCACACCGGTGCTCTCCGACGCGGGCCTGATCACGACGATCGCCTGGGGCCTGGACGGCCGCGTGGAATACGCGCTCGAGGGAGTCTTCTTCGCCGTCGGCGTCGCGATGAAGTGGTTGCGCGACGAACTGCGGATCATCGAGGATCTCTCGGAGTCCGCGGCGATCGCGCAGTCCGTTCCCGACACCGCCGGCGTGTACTTCGTACCCGCGTTCACGGGGCTCGCGTCACCCCACTGGGACCAGTACGCCCGCGCCGGTGTCATGGGCATCACGCCCGGCGCCGGACGGGCGCACATCATCCGCGCGGCACTCGAGTCGATGAGCTACTCCTATCGCGATGTCATCGACGCGATGACGCAGGAGTCCGGCAACCCCTTGCCCGAACTGCGCGTGGACGGCGGCGCAGCCACGAACGACTTCCATCTGCAGTTCCAGGCGGATCAGCTCGGGGTGCCGGTGCAGCGCCCCATCGTCACCGAGTCGACTGCCCGCGGCGCCGCCTTCCTCGCGGGGCTGGCGACCGGCTTCTGGAGCTCCCAGGAACAGCTGCAGGCGTGCATCGAGATCGAACGCACCTTCCTGCCCGCGATGGACGAGGACACCCGGGAGCATCTCTACGCGGGCTGGCGAAAGTCGGTGGAGCGGGCGCGCGACTTCGCCGAGCACTGACCGCTCCGACGCGGGCGGAGAGTGCGCTCAGCGCCTCTCAGCCCGCGTCGGCATGATGGCCGACTGGTAGCTCTCCCGCAGATACGGCTCCGTGTCGTCGAAGAAGCGCGTCGCATAGGTCGCGTAGAGGGTGTCGATGACGAGCAGCTGACCCCACTTCGAGGTGACGGACTCGCCGTAGACGTCCGAGCTCGCCACGGCGCCCGTCGTGAGCAGCAGCGTGTCCGCCAGCTCCGCAAGAGGAGAATCGACGCCCGAGGTGAGGGCCACGATGTGCGCACCGTGGAGGCGCGCGATCTCCACCGCGTTGATCACCGCGCGGGAGTCGCCCGAGTCGCTGATCGCGATCACGACATCTGTCGGCTTGACCGTGGCGGCGCTCATCGCCTGCGCGGAGTGATCCCGGAAGAACGTGCAGCTCTTGCCTGCACGGGTGAAACGGAGCACGGCGCTCTCGGCGACGGTGGCGGAGGAGCCCATCGCTGCGAAGTACAGCGAGCCGGCATCATGGATCCGGTCCACGACGGCGCTCAACGTCTCCGGGTCGATCCTCTCCGCCGTGCGGGTGAGCGCCTCGATGCTGGCGTGCAGCACCTTCTCTGCCACCGCGGCCTGTCCGTCGTCGCGGAGAATGCCCTCGTAGACCCACTCCGAGCTCGCGGCGGCCGCCGGCGCGCGCGAGTAGATCGCCTGGGCGATCCCGAGCCTCAGTTGGTTGTAGCCCTCGAGATCGAGTTCACGCAGGAAGCGCGAGACGGTCGAGTCCGCGACGCCGGCCTTGCCCGCAAGGCCCGTGATCGACATCGACTGCGCACCCTCGGGGTCTGCCAGGATCACCTCGGCCACGCCACGCAGGGCGGGGCTCATCGAGGCAGCCTTCCGCGAGATCTGATGGAGCAGATTGGTCCCCATGGTCTCACCCTTCACGGGTCGATTCTAGGCCGGACCGGCGCCGGGCCACCCGCCGACGCGGGGTCCGGCGCCGATCGGGCGCCGGATCAGTCGAAAAGGACGACCGACTTCATGCCGTTGCCGGAGGCGGACTGCGCCATGGCGGCGTGGATGTCCTCGACGGCGAAGCGATCCGTGATCACCGGAGAGAGGTCGACCTCGGGGGAGGCCGCCATCGCGACCACGTCGGTGTAGTCGCGCACGCTCGATCCCGTGGTGCCGGTGAGGACCTGCTCGCGATAGTGGAGGGCGTTGACATCGATCGGAGGCCGAGCCTGGTCTCCGAGCCCGGAGAACACATTGATCCTCCCGAGCCGTCCGATGAGATCGGTCGCGCCGGCGATCACCTCGGGCTTGGACACGCAGGTGATGACCACATCCGCGCCCTCGCCTCCGGTGATCCGCAGCACCTCATCGCGCAGATCCTGCTCCGAGACGTTGATCGTGATGTCGGCGCCCATGCGTCGCGCGATCTCCAGCCGGGGCTGGCGCGTGTTCGCCACGATCACGGTCTCCACGCCCTGCTGCTTCGCGAGCAGAGCATGGAAGCACCCGATGGGGCCGGCGCCGACGATCACCACGACGTCGTCCGCCTGCACGTCGACCTTGCGCTGGCCGTGCAGGCAGCACGACATCGGCTCGAGGATCGCGGCTTCCTCGAACGACAGCGCATCCGGGATGTGCACGAGGTTGCCTCGCTCGATCGCGGCGGCCGGCACCCGCATGAACTCCTCGAACCCGCCGTCCATGGTGATGCCGAACGCCTCGTAGTCGGGGCAGAGGTTGTTCAATCCGCGACGGCACAGCTTGCAGCGGCCGCACCCGACGTTCGGCACGACGCACACGCGATCACCGACGCCGTACCCGACCACCTGCTCGCCCGCGCTGACGATCTCGCCTGCGATCTCGTGCCCGAGGACGCGATTCTGTCCCGCCGGCAGCCGGAAATGGCCGTGCTTCATGATCCGCAGATCCGTGCCGCAGATGCTCGCCGCGCGTACGCGCAGCAGCACCTCGTCAGCGCCGATCTCGGGCACGGGGATGTCATCGATCTCGATCACGCCGGGGGCGCGGAAGACGGCCGCCTTCATGCGTTCACCCCCGCGGAGAACGAGGCGCCCAGCAATGCGTCGCGCTCTTCACGCGCGGTTGCAGAGACGGCGAACAGAGTCTTGTTCGACCAGTGCGCTCGCTCGACGAGGTCGGTGAACGTCTGCTGGGCGTCCTCGAAGTCGATCACGTGACTCACCAGGTCGGTGGCGACCACATCGCGTCCGAGATGGGCGATGACCATGTCCCATTCGCTCGCGTCGCGCGGCGTGATCTTGGCGTTCCAGGTGCCGTGCAGCACGAGCTCGCGGCGCAGGATCCGCGACACCGTCTCCTTCGGGAGCAGCGCGTCATCGCGCAGATCGCCCAGCAGGACGACGTGCCCGGAGTGCGCCGCGGCCGAGATCGCCTGCAGGAAGGTGAGCGCCAGGCCGCTCGCCTCCACGGCGATGTCCACCCCGCGACCGCCCGTGAGCTCCGCGGCCTGTTCGTCCGTGGGACCCGCCGTCGCGTCGATGGTCTCGAAACCCAACCGCTCTGCGAGTGCGCGCTTGTGCACATCGACGTCCGCCACGAGCACCCGGGTCACCCCCAGCACACGCAGCCACTGCGCGGCGAACATCCCGATCGGACCGGCCCCGATGACGAGGGCCACCGCGTTCGCACCGATCGGCGCTTTGCGCACCGCGTGCAGCGCGACGCCCGCCGGCTCCACCATCGCCCCTTCGAGCGCGCTCTGGTCGTCCCGGAGCGGGAAGAGATTGCGCTCCGGCACCTGGAGGTACTCCTCGAGGCCGCCGTCGCGCCGGGATCCGAAGTAGTCGTACGACGTGCCGAGGGTGTACTCGCCGATCTCGGACATCGGATCGGCAGGGTCGGGGATGCAGGGGAAGACGGCGACCCGCGTGCCCGCCTTGAGTCGTCCGGACGGGGAGTCCTCGACGAGGGTGGCGGACAGCTCGTGGCCGAGCACGAGCGGAAACCCGTACCCCTTTCCCACTCCGAACCGGAGCACATCGGATCCGCAGACGCCGACGGCGTCGACACGGACGAGAGTGGACGCGACGCCCACGGCTTCGGGCATCGGCACGTCTTCGATGCGGATGTCGCGCACCGCGTGCAGGACGGCGGCCTTCATCGTCAGACCTCCATGCCGTAGCGGTGGGCCTTGTGCGTCGGGTACAGCGCGAACGTGGGGATCGTGACGTCCGGGGTGCGGGTGGCGATGTACAGCGCCGCCTCGGCGACGTTCGACACGTCGATGCAACTGGCGGCGATGCCCTCTGCGATCTCCTTCTCGTCGAGCCATCCATCGGTGTATGCGGGCAGGTCGCCGTCGTAGAGACCCTTGTCGATGATCTCGGTCATCGGGGTGCGCACGTGGGACGGGTTGAGCACCGTCACGCCGATGTTCTTGTCGACGCCCTCGAGGAGGATGTTCTTGGAGAACCCGAGCATGCCGTGCTTGCTCGCGCGGTACGGGCTGTGACCGGGGCCGGAGGCCACGCGCGTCGACGAGGACCCCATGTTGATGATGCGCCCACCGCTGGGCTGCTTCTCCATGATGAGGAAGGCCTCACGGCAGCAGAGGAAGACTCCGGTGAGGTTGGGCCCGATGGTCTTGTTCCACTCCTCCAGCGTGACCTGGGTGACCGGCGGCGCCAGCGAGTCGCGGCCGGCGCTGTTGACGAGCACGTCGAGGCGCCCCCAGCGGTCGACGGTCTCGGCGAAGAAGCGACGCACATCGTCCTCCGAGACGACATCGCCCACGGTGCCGACGACGTCACCGCCGCGCTCGCGGATGTCGGCGACGACCTCGTCGAGCCGAGCTGCGTCGATGTCGATCATCGCGACCCGCGCGCCATTGGCGGCGTACTCGCGGGCGACGGCCTCGCCGATGCCGGAGGCGGCGCCGGTGATCAGCGCGACCTTTCCGACAAGCGCGTCGCCGGGGCGGGGAAGGTAGTCGGGCACCATGGGGTGCTCCTCTCGTTGGTGTGAGGTTGTTTCCGAGGAGAGTATTACTCTAACAGAAATTTCTTCTTTTTCGATGAAGGATAGGGAAAATCCCTCGATGCGCCGAGATGGCCGCCCTGGAGGGCGGCCATCTCGGTCAACCTCCGGTGCCGGCGATCAGCGCCAGGCGATGAGAACCTTGCCGAGCGACTCGCCGCCGTCGACCGCAGCGAAGGCCGCCGCCGCGTCGTCCGAGGGGAAGGGGGTCGTGAGCAGGCGGCGCAGATCCGGCAGGCGACGCACCGCTCGGAAGATCTCGGGGATCTCGTAGCGCTTGAAGATCCACGTGCCGGCGATCCGCACCTCCTTTCGGATCAGATCGACGCCGGGGTCGAACTCCATCGAGCTGTTCGATCCGATCAGGAGTACGGTGCCGTGCGCGCGCACCGCCTGCACGGCCTGCTTCTGCGCACGCGCATTGGCGGAGCACTCGATCACGACCTCGGCTCCCTCGCCCTCCGTGATGCCGCGGATCGTCGACACCGGATCCTGCTGCACCGGATCGATGACCGCGTCGGCGCCGAGCTCCTGCGCGAACGCGCGCCGTGCCCCGATCGGATCCACGCCGATGACCCGGCAGCCGGCTGCGACCGCCGCGATCACGACGCAGAGCCCGACCGCGCCGAGTCCCGTCACGACCACACGGTCCCCCGCGCGTGCACCGCTCTTGCGGAGGCCCGCGATCGCCGTGCCGAAGTTGCAGGCCACGAGCGCCGCCATCGCGTCGTCGATGTCGTCGGGCAGCGGCACGAGCGACGCATCGGGCGCGACCAGCCATTGCGCGTCGGCACCGTGCCGATGGTTTCCGAGCGTCTGACGGTGGGAGCAGAACATCGGCTCGCCGGCGGCACAGTGAGCGCAGCGACCCTCGCCGCTGTGGTGGTAGACCATCACCCGCGTGCCGGCGGGCACTCCCCCGGCGACCCCACGATGCACGACGCCCACCGGTTCGTGCCCGGGGACGATCTCCGCACGCCGCCCCAGCGCATCCGGCGTGGAGCGGTAGTGCGGAAGGTCGCTGCCGCAGACGGCGGACATCGTGATCCGCACGAGCGCCTCGTCCGGGCCGGGGGCCGGCACATCGAGATCGACGAGCTCGACGGCGCGATCGCCGAGAAGACGGATGCCGCGCATCCGCAGAGGGAGCTCACCCCCGAGGGCATCCGTGGTCACGATCAGCCCTGATCGACGACGCGGTAGCCCGTGTGGTCCGGGTTGGGCACCAGCGCCCACCCGTCGCCGTCCGCGACCACGATGTTCTTCATCCCGCCGGCGTCCGAGATCACGGCGTAGTCCTGCCCCGCATCGGCCGCATAGCAGAACAGCGTGACGAACGGCTCGTCGCCCACGTTCACACTGCGGTGGACCCAGTGCCCCGGCACGTCCACGGCCTTGCCCGGGGTGAGCTCGATCGCCGAGCTCTGCCCGTCGAGCGTGTCCATCAGCATCACGCCGCGCCCGCTGAGGCAGTAGTAGAGCTCCGCACGATCCGAGACCGCGTGCAGATGTCCGCGGGTGAGCGCGAACTCGTCACCCATGCGTCCGGGCAGCACAGTGCTGGTGCCGACGATCAGAGCACCGGGGCCCTCCTGATAACGGTGATCGTCCACCCAGTACTCGAGACGATCGGCGCCGTGCTCGGAGACAGCAGCCTCCCATGCGGCGCCGTCACGGTAGACGCCCTCCATATCTCCGAGGCGCTTCTCGTAGCGGCGGCTGCGGCCGGTGATGCCGCCGCCCTGTGCGATCTCCAACAGGACGGGCGTGTCGACGACGGGGGTGATGCTCACGACTGGTCTCCTTCATGTAGTGGGACTACAAGTTTAGAGAAGATTTCGCGAATTCGGCAAGACTCGACTCGTGAATGCCGCGGTTTTCTGTAGTTCTACAGAGTTTTTGCTCTTCTGAGCAACGCAGATGAAGCACGAAGAGGGGCGGTCCACCGGACCGCCCCTCTTCGTGCTCCGCACTCCCGGAGGATGCGCTCAGTCGGCGGGCAGCGCCCCCGTCATCACGCCCACGAGGTCGTTCATCGACTGATCCGCCGGAGTCCGCAGCGCGATGCGCCGCCCGAGACGGTGAATGTGGATGTGATCCGAGATCTCGTACACCGAGGGGATGTCGTGGCTGATGAGCACGACCGAGCGACCGGCGTCCCGGATGCTGCGGATGAGGTCCAGCACGCCCTTCGTCTCCCGCACGCCGAGCGCCGCGGTCGGCTCGTCCATGATCACGACGTTGGTGCCGAAGATCGCCGCACGGGCGACCGCGACCGTCTGCCGCTGACCGCCCGAAAGCGTCTCGACCCGCTGAGTGATCGACTGGAGCGTCGAGATGCCGAGATCGTCGAGGCTCTGCTGAGCGTGCTTCTGCATCGCTCGGGAGTCCAGCATCCGCAGCACCGATCCGAGTCCGCCGGAGAATCGCTTCTCGCGGCCGAGGTAGAGATTGGAGGCGATGTCGAGGTCCGGCACCATGGCGAGATCCTGATACACCGTCTCGATCCCGGCGCGCTGCGCGTCCTTCGGGCTCTTGAACGCGACCTCGGCGCCGTTGAGGTAGATCTGCCCGGCATCGGGGATCACGTCCCCGGAGAGCACCTTGATCAGCGAGGACTTGCCCGCGCCGTTGTCTCCGATCACCGACAGGATCTCGCCGCGACGCAGCTCGAAGTCGCTGTCGCGCACCGCGACGACGTGCCCATACTGCTTGCGGATGCCCACCGCCCTGAGCACGACATCGTGCGGCGCACCGCTCGCGGCCACAGCCGTCTCGCCCCGCAGGGCGTTCATGTCAGGCAAGTCGCTCCACCTTCCGTGTGAACTGGTCCAGGGCCACGGCGCCGATGACGAGCGCACCGGTGAGCACCTGCTGGTACAGCGGATCCAGGCCCATCTGCGTGAGACCGGACTGCAGGACGAGCACGATCAGCGTCCCGAAGTAGCTGCCGATCACCGTTCCCCGGCCTCCGAACAACGACGTGCCGCCGATGACGACCGCACTGATGGTGTCGAGGTTCGCCGTTCCGAAGACGTTCGCCGATGTCGCCGGGCTGCGGCCGAAGGCCTGCCAGGCGGCCAGGCCGTAGAGCAGTCCGGCGACGAGGTAGACCACGAGCAGAACACGACGCACGTTGATACCGGTCCGACGCGCGGCGGTCGGGTTGCCGCCGACGGCGTAGACATGCCGACCCCAGGCGGTCCTGGTGAGCGCGAAGTGCAGCACGAGCACCGCGGCGATCACCACGAAGACGCCGACCGTGATCTGGAAGACCCCGAACAGGTATCCGCCGGTACCGAGCACCGTGAGGATGCCCTGCGGCACCACGAGGGTCTGCTGCGAATACAGCCGAGCGCCCGCGGTGAGCATGGTGTACATGCCGAGCGTGACGATGAACGCCGGCAGGAGGAACCGCGCGACCAGGAGACCGGAGAGGAAGGCCAGCAGACCGCACAGCAGGAATCCGCACAGCAGGATCAGGATCTGCATCCCGGCGGGCTGCCCCTGCGCGAGCTTGGCCATGACGAGGGCGCCGACGACCAGGATCGCCCCATTGGCGAGGTCGATCCCCGCGGTGAGGATGATCAGCGTCTGACCGAGCGCGAGGGTGCCGATGACGACCGACTGCTGCAGGATCACGGAGAAGTTCTGCGCGCTGAGGAAGGTGCTCGTCGTGAACGAGAAGATCACGACGAGCACGAGAAGGGCGGCGAGGGGACCGAAGAACGGATTGCGCGCGGCGAGTGCGAGCACCTTCACACCGGCGCCGCTCTTGGGCGGCGCCGGCACGCGGATGCCCGCGGTGTCCTCCGAGAAACCCTGCGCGTCCGCCGCGCCGCGCGGAGCGCGGCGGACACGCGAATCGGACGTCGTCATTTGGTGCCCCAGCAGTTGGCCTCGCCCCAGGCCGTGTCCTTGGATTCCACCCCGTCGACCGCATTGTCCGTGATGAGCGTCGTGCCGGTGTCGACGTAACCGGACGCGGGCATCTCGGGCTTCGTGCCGTCCTTGATGTACTTGACGGCGGCCTGGATCGACATCTCGGCCATCCGGGCCGGGAACTGCATGACGGTTGCGGTGAACTGCCCGTTCTTGACCGACGCGACGCCGGCGCATCCGCCGTCGATCGAGCCGAGCAGGATCGAGTTCGTCTTCCCGGCGTCGGCGATCGCGGTCGCGCCGCCGGTCCCGGCCGGCTCGTTGATGCTGTACACGACGTTGATGCCCGGGGCCTTCTGCAGCATGTTCTCCATGACCTGCTGGCCCTGACTCTGGTCGCCACCGGTATCCTGGGCGCCGACGATCTCGGGGCTGCCCTCCTTCACGCCGAATCCGTCGAGGAAGCCGTTGCGACGCTGGTCGCCGACGCTCACGCCCCGGTGGTAGTCGAGCAGGGCGATCTGCGGCGCCTGTCCGGCGAAGTCCTTGCCGAACGCCGCCTTGACGTACTTGCCGAGCAGGACACCGCCCTGGTAGTTGTCGGTCGCCCAGGTGCCGTACACCGCCTTGTTGCCATCGACCTGGGTGTCCACGGCGAAGGTCGCGACCCCTTGCTTCTGCGCCGCCTCGAGCGCCGGGATGATCGCAGCACTGTCGTTGGGGTCGACGATGATGGCCTTCGCACCACTGGTGATCATGTTCTGGATCGCCGAGACCTGGCTGTCGATGTCGCCGTCGTTCTTGCCCGCAGCGGTGATCAGCGTGACACCCTGCTTCTTCGCCTCCGCCTCCGCCTTCTGCTGCATGAACACCCAGAAGGGGTTCGAGTTGGTCTTGACGATGAAGCCGATCTTGATCTCGCCCGCTGCCCCCGTTCCCGTCGAGCCGACGGGCTCGGACGTGCAGGCGGACATGGTGATGGCTGCGAGGGCGATCGCTCCGATCGCGGCGGCGGTTCTCGCCGCCCTGCGGGTGACGCGCATGTGAACTCCTTCTCCGTTGACGAGTGTCGGCGTGCCTCAACGGTCGGGTCCCTTGCCCTCACCATCGTGGTCAACGTCATGAATGTAGCAGGACTACATGATTTGGGTCAATAGAAGCGGATTGACCACGTTTCAGGCGAACCTTGTCGTCTCACCGTAGTCAGGCAACATTCTGACGGCGGGACGGGTGCCCCGCACGCTGCACCGCACGGATGTTCTCGATGCTCGCCGCTCGCTCTGGCGCAGTCCGCCACTCCGGATCGTGGCCCGCTCCGTGACCTAGAAGACGGTCCGGACGATGCCGCCGTCTGCACGCAGCGCCGCACCGTTGAACGCGGAGGAAGCATCGCTCACGAGGAACGTGACGATCTGCGCGATCTCATCAGGGTCGATGAGGCGCCCGAGGAGGGACGTCGGCCGATTCTGCGCCATGAAGCGCTGCTCGGCCTGCTCATATCCGTCGTCCGGATAGAGCTCTTGGACCAGCGCGGCCACGCCGTCGGTGCGGGAGGAACCGGGCAGGAGGGAGTTGACGGTCACCCGCGTGTCCTTGGTCGTCTCCGCGAAGCTCCGCGAGATCGACAACTCCATCGTCTTCGTCGCACTGTAATGCGGCAGCTCCAGGGAGGGCATGACGGCCGCCTCGCTCGCGATGAAGAGCACCCTGCCGCGGTCGCGCTCGAGCATCCCCGGCAAGTAGTGCCGGGTGACCCGGATGCCGGAGAGGATGTTGATCTCGAACAGGCGCAGCCAGTCTTCGTCCGTGGACTCGAGGATGCTCTGCGACTCATAGACGCCGAGGTTGTTGATGAGGATGTCGACGTCGGGAAGCTGTCCGATGACGTGCGCACAGCCCTCACGAGTGCCGCAGTCGCCGACGACGCCGCGGACATCCGCATGAGGATCCTCTGCGCGGATCAGGTCGATTGCGGCCTGAACCGATGTATCGGTTCGCCCGTTGATGTGGACGCTGGCACCCTCCGCCGCCAGGGCTCGAGCCATCTCGAGCCCCAGGCCGCCTGTGGCGGCGGTGACGAGCGCGGTACGTCCGGTGAGCCGGAGGTCCATCGCTCACACCTCCCGGGCCGCGGCAGCGAGGTGCCGCCGGATGAAGGCGTTGGCGTCTGCAGCGACCCGCAGAGGATCGGTCCACGGGTCGCGCCAGATCGCGAGCGCGCCCGCCCAGTCCGATCCGAGGACCTGGGGAGAGAAGCTCTCGAACGTGATGGGCCCCGTGTAGCTCGCGCGGTGCAGTGCGCCGAAGAATGCGTCCCAGTCGACGTTCCCCTCGCCGAGCGGGCCTCGGTTGCTGTCGCTGAGGTGGACATAGCCGATGACGTCAGCGCACGCTTCGATCGCCTGTGGCAGGGAGCCCTCTTCCATGGACATGTGGAACATGTCGGCGTGGACGAAGAGCGCGTCCGGACCAGCGTTGCGCACGACGTGGGCGGCCTGTTCGAGCGTGTTGATGAAGTTGCTCTCGTACCGGTTGAGGGGTTCGAGACCGACGCGAACGCCCTCTTTCCGGGCATGTTCGGCGACACGGGAGTAGACCTCGATCACACGATCCCAAGCCTCAGGGGAGACCGGCCCGGCGTAGCGGTTGATCGCCGAGAATCCGGGGCCGCCCATCGCGGTGGCGCCCATCTCCGCCGAAAGCCGGATGGCGCGCACGAGCCGGGCCTCACCGCGAGCGACTGAAGCCGCGTCGCTGCTGCCGAGGTCCGCCTCGATGGTCCCGGTGACGGCGGAGACCACTCCCAACTCGAATTCTTCAGACATGCGGCGCGCAAGCTCGCTGTCGTGGCGCTCGACATCCTGGATGAGGATCTCGACGTTGTCGTATCCGGCCCGAGCGGCGTTCTCGAACACCCTGCGCGCGTTCTCCTCGTCCCACTGTGACGTGAACACGAACATGTGGACGCCCAGCGGATTGGCACTCGCGTCGTCACGCATCTGCGATCTCCCTTGCGGTGTTGTTGATGTGGTCACGGATCTGCATGTATGCCGAGAGTGCGATGCCCGCCGGGTCATCCCACGGGTCCCGCCAGAGCGCGACCGCTCCGGCCCAGTCGGGGCCGAGCACGGCCGGGGAGAAGCTCTCGAACGTGATCGGACCTGTGTAGCGGGCGACCGCGAGAGCCTTGAAGAAGTCGGCCCAGTCCGTGTTCCCCGTGCCGAGCGCGCCCCGATGGCTCTCGGCGATGTGGACGTATCCCAGAACATCGGCGACGTCCGCGACGGCATCCGCGAACTTGCCTTCCTCGATGCGCATGTGGAAGAGGTCGGCGTGGACGAAGAGGACGTCGGGTCCCGCATCACGGACGATGCGGGCCGCCTGGCCAAGAGTGTTGACGAAGTTGCTCTCGTAGCGGTTGAGGGCTTCGAGGCCGACTCTCAGACCCATCGAGCGAGCACGGTCGGCCACGCGGCCGTAGATCTCGATGGCACGGTCCATCGCCGCCGGCGCTGGCGGCTCCGTGTAGCGGTTGACGGCCGAGAAGCCGGGCCCGCTGATGAAGGGCGAGCCCATGGCGGCGGCGTGATCGAGGCACTGGTGGAGGAGCCTCTCGGATCTGGCGACGACCTCGTGGTCGGCGCTGCCCATGTCCGCGGCGAGGTTGCCCGCCATGGTCGTGATGACCCCGATCCCGTACTCCTCCTGGAGGCGCCGGGAGAAGGCGGTGTCGATGTCATCGGCGTCCATGATGAGGCACTCGATCCAGTCGTAGCCGATCTCCTGGGCGGTCTCGAAGACCGGGCGGACGCTCTCCTCCGACCATGTCGGGGTGAAGACGAGCGAATGGATTCCGATCGTGTTCACGACGCCTCCCGCACCTGCGCCTGGGCTCCAGAAGATCTGAAGAACGGCAGGAGCGACGTCAGCTTGTTCCGCCAGATGTCGAGGGCGACGGCGAGCAGGATGATCGCGCCGATGGTGATCGACTGCACCGAGGTCGACACGGCATTGAGATTGAGGCCGTTCTGGACGACGACGATGATCAGAGTCCCGACGAGGGTGTTGAGAACGTGTCCCCGTCCGCCGGCCAGACTTGCTCCACCGACGACCGCGCCCGCGATCGCCTGCAGCTCGAGTCCCGCACCGTAGTTCGGCGAACCGGAGTTGAGGCGTGCGGCGAGAAGGACGGCGCCGATGCCTGCGGTGATGCCCGCGATCACGAAGGCGCTCATGCGCACCCGCTGCACCTTGATGCCGGAGAGCCGGGCCGCCGCCTGATTGCCGCCGATGGCGTAGATCTCGCGCCCGAACTTCGTGCGGTTCATCATGAGCGTCGCCGCGGTGTACAGGACGACGACGTAGATGAACGGAAGGGGGATCCCGAAGAGCGTGCCGTAGAACAGGTTGCTCAGGTCATCGGAGAGCGAGAAGATCGGCGAGCCGGGCGGGACGATCAGCGCCATGCCCTTGAAGGCGCTGAGCCCGGCAAGCGTGACGATGAAGGAGGGGATCCGCAGATAGGCGACGAGCCCTCCGTTGAGAGCGCCCAAGAGCGCTCCCAGCCCCACAGTGATGAGGATCGCGAGCCAGAGGGGCTGGCCGTTGAGCTGGATCGACATCGCGAGCACCATCGTAAGAAGCGCGATCATGGACCCCGGGCTGAGATCGATCCCCCCGGTGATGATGACGACCGTGGCACCGAGCGCGACGACCGACAGGACCGCCACCTGCAACGCGATGTTCCGGAAGTTCTCTGCGGCGAGGAAGGTCGGGGTCGTGATCGCGACGAACGCGACGACGACGGCGAGGGCCGCGAGTGGGCCGAGGAATTCGGCGATGCTCGAGCGTTTCATAGTGGGTCACTTTCCGTTCGGTCCGAGACGTGCTCCGTCTCGGAGGCGCTGACGAGATCGGCCGGAGAGACGTCAGCGACGGGGCGCACATCGGTGATGACGCCGTGGTGGACAAGGGCGACGCGGTCGCTCATCCCCAGAAGCTCGTCGTGGGCCGAGCTGATGAGGATGACCGACTTGCCTGCTTTCGTCAGTCGATTGATGAGGCGGTAGACGGCAAGCCGCGCACCGACGTCGATCCCCTGTGTGGGTTCATCGAAGATGACGACTTGCGCGTCGCGGAAGAGCCAGCGCGCGATGAGCACCTTCTGCTGGTTCCCGCCGGAGATGAGGTTGACGGCCTTCGTCGCGGCGCTCTTCGTGATGTCGAGGTGCGCGATGTAGTCCTGCGTCACCTGGCGTTCGCGCCTGTGGCTGAAAAGCAGACCGGGTGCCACGCCTGCGATGTTGGCTGCTGTGATGTTGGGGCCGGCGGCGAAGTTGAAGAAGAGCCCTTCGGACTTGCGGTTCTCCGGGACGAGCGCGATGCCGGCGCGGATCGCATCCGTGGGATTGCGCATGCGCAACGGTCTGCCGTCGACGATGATCTCGCCGGAGAGGAGACGGTCCACGCCGAACACGGCCCGCGCGATCTCCGTGCGTCCGGCTCCGATGACTCCGCCGAGGCCGAGGACCTCGCCTCTACGCAGGGTGAAGCTCGCGTCCCTGACCCGGTGGCGGGTGCGCAGACCACGTGCTTCGAGGACGACTTCCTCCGTCGCGTTGTCTTCCTTGGGGAACTGATCCTCCAGCGCCGTGCCGATCATCGTCGAGACGATGGACTCGACGTCCTTCGGCGTCTGCCCGGGCGAGCTCACCACTCGTCCGTCCTTCATGATCGTGAAGTCGTCGACGAGGGCGACCACTTCGTCGAGCCGGTGCGAGATGTAGAGGATCGCGACACCGCGGCCGGCCATGCGCCGGAGGAAGTCGAGGAGGGTCTCGACCTCCTCCTTGCCGAGCGCCGTCGTCGGCTCATCGAGGATGAGGAGCTCAGCATCCTGGGCGAGAGCCTTGGCGACCTCTACAAGCTGCTGCTCGGCGACGGAGAGACTTCCGACCTTGGCGTGGACATCGATGTCCAGGGCGAGTTCGGACAGGATCTTCTCGGCCTCACGGTCGATGCGGGCCCAGTCGACGAACCCGCCGAAGCGCAGCGGGTGACGCCCCATGAAGATGTTCTCCGCGACCGAGGCTTCGGGAATGAGGGAGAACTCCTGATAGACAGTGGCGACGCCCGCGGCGCCGGCGGCGGACGGGCTCGACAGTGCGATCGCCTTGCCCTTGTGCAGGATCTCGCCGCTGTCAGGACTCTGAACTCCGGAGAGGATCTTGATGAGGGTCGACTTGCCGCAGCCGTTCTCGCCGAGAAGGCCGTGGACGCGACCTGCTGTCAGCGTGAGACTCACGCCGTCGTTGGCCACGACACCGGGGAAAGTCTTCGTGATGTTCCTCAGTTCCCACAAGGGTGTGGCCGGGGGCGACGCTGCCTGCGACGACTCGACTGCCACGGCTCAGTACTTCTTCGACGGAGCCGGGTAGAGATCGGACGGGTGCCGAAGAATCGACAGCGCATTCTTCGACGTCACGATCTCGGTCGGCCCGTTGACGTAGCCGCCCTCGGTCTTCGCGTTGAGGAGATCGATGACGAACTGACCGGCGGCGCGCCCCATCTCGACGGGACTCGTGTTCGTCGTCGCGGTGACGCCCTGGTTGTTGGCGATGCTCTCGATCGCGGCCGTGTCTCCGTCGTAGCCGAGGATCGTGAGGTCGGTGCGGCCGAGGCTTCGGGCGGCAAGCGCGGCACCTTCGGCCATGTAGTCGTTCGCGGCGAAGAGCACCTGGATGTCAGGGTGCGCCTGGAGGAGGTCCATGGCGGCCGTGTTGCCCTTGTCGACGCTCCACCCGCCGTTGACGCGGCTGACGATCTTCCAGGCGCTGCCGGCGATGCCGTCCTCGAAGCCGCCCGCGCGCTCCGTCGCAAGGTAGCTCGGCTCGCCGTCGAGGACGCCGACCTTGCGAGCCTTTCCGTCGACGGAGTCGATGGCCCATTTGGCGAGGGCCTTGTTCGCCGCGCGCTGCTTGACGCCGACGACGCCGTGGACAGGAGTCGGGTAGTTGGGTATGTCAGAGTTCACGATCAGGACGAGCTTGCCTGCCTCGACGGCGCGCTTGACGAGCGGCGCGAGCGAGTGCTCGTCGAAGCTGATGAGCACGATCGCGTCGACGTCGGCGCGAGCGGTGACGTCCTGCAGCATTCCGATCTGGGCGGCCTGGTCGCTGCCGGAGTAGGGGGAGAGCATGAACGACTTCGCCCCGGGAACGGTCTTCAGCCCCTCGAAGAGCGCCACGTGGTAGTTGAACTCCGTGCCCATCGGAAGGTATGCGATGTTCGGAGTCCCGCCCTTGAACGTCACGGTGTCCAGGCCGGCCTGCGATCCGGCGTCGAGCGCAGTAGGAGCCGTATAGGTGATCGGCTTGGTCGGCGTCTCGATGTCCGGCGTCTGGGTGCCGGACGGGGTGCCGCCTTTCGTGGTGCCGCACGCACTGAGCGCCACGACGCCCGTGCCTAACAGTGCGAATGACGCGATGAAATGACGCCTCGAGAAAGTGGCTGACATGAGGGCCTCCAGATGAGTCGTGCGCAGATCGCGCGGGAGTGGGTACGAGGAGGCATGCGAACTGGCGAAATCTCCTCGGTGGATGAAGAATGCCACAGAAGCTTCTGTCTCACAATGTTAAATAAAAGAAAATTCTTCGATATCGGACGACACCCTCATGACGCGGGCCGATCCTCACCTCATGACGGACGGCTGGGCCTGGCCTCCTGGTCAGGCAGTCTCGTCGTCGCTCCGGAACTGCGCCAGCGCACGCTTCATCGCGCGGATGTCTTCGACATGAGCGGGCCCGCGACGCATGGCGACGACCGTCGCAAGGACGTCGACGACCACGAGCGCGGCAAGCCGGCTCACCGCCGGCGTGACGGTGTTCGTGTCCTCGAAGGTCCGCACGATCAGCGAGATGTCGCTGCGCTCGGACAGGGGCGACTCGTCTCCGGTGATCCCGATCACCGTCATCCCCCGCTCTCGCGCATGATCGACGACCTGGAGCACGAGCCCCGTCCGCCCGGTGTTGGAGATCGCGACCACGACGGTGCCCGGATCGTTCGTCATCGCCGCCATGAACTGCTGATGCGGATCCTCCGGCGCCGAGCAGGGGATTCCGAAGAGAGCAGCCTTCTGCTCCGCGTCTTTCGCGATCACCGCCGACGCGCCGTAGCCGACGAAGAGCAACGAGGTCGCCCCGAGGATTGCGTCGGATGCTGCAGCGAGCGCATCGGTGTCGAGGTACCGACGCGCGCGGTCGAGGCTCGAGATGCTGTGATCGAAGGTCTTGCGGGACACGGTCGCGATGTCGTCGTCCGCGCGAAGCGCCGAGTGCGTGACGGGGATCCCGAGTGCGAGCGCCTGCGCCAGCGCCAGCTTGAACGACTGGAAACCGTCGAATCCGAGACTCGTGCTGAAGCGCATCACCGTCGGCTCGCTCACCGACGCCGCCTCGGCGACGACGGCCATCGGCGATTCGACTACGAAGTGCGGGTTGTCCAGGACCAGCGCGGCAACCTTCTGCTCCGACTTGCGCAGTCCCGTCAGCTCACCCGACAGGCGCTCCAGCACAGAGGCTCCTTGAGCTCCCCGGTCCTCGCTCTCGACGATCGCCATGCCGTTCTCCGATCTGCTCAAGCAGGCCGACGCGTGCGCGCCCCTCGGCCGACGCCGAGATCTCCCCGCAGGTTCGAGGGTAGTAGGCCTACAGCATCCTCGATGATGTGGAGGCAGACTACCTTTTCCGCCCCTATTCCTGGCATCGGTTCGTCTCCTCAGGCTCCTATCGACATATTTGTGTAGTCTGACTACCATTCGTTGAGACAACGACGTGAGAACAGGAGCGAGGAGAGACATGGACGTCCTTGAGCAGGTCACCGAGATCAGCGTCATCCCCGTCGTCGAGATCGAGGATGCGGATTCGGCAGTGCCCCTCGCACGCGCTCTCGCCTCCGGCGGGATCCGCACGATGGAGATCACGCTGCGAACCGACGCGGCTCTGGAGGCGATGCGCAGGGTCTCCGGAGAGGTGGAGGGGTTCCTCGTCGGCGCCGGAAGCATCGTGTCCCCCGAGCAGATCCCGATCGCGGTCGCCGCCGGCGCAGCCTATGGTGTGAGCCCGGGATGGCGCCCGCGACTCTCAGACGCCGCCGCCGAGAGCGCTCTTCCCTATGTTCCCGGGGTGGTCACTCCGTCCGAGGTGCTGGACGCGGCCGCGCACGGACACCGCCGCCTGAAGTTCTTCCCGGCCGGGAACTACGGAGGCGGCGCGACGCTGCGCAGCTTCGCGGGCCCGTTCTCCTCGCTCGGCGTGGCCTTCATGCCGACTGGCGGAGTCACCCCGGCGAATCTCTCCGAGTTCCTCAGCCTGCCGAACGTGTTCGCCGTCGGCGGCACCTGGATCGCACCTCGCCCGGCGATCTCCGCGGGCGACTTCACCACCATCGCCCGCACCGCCGCCGAGGCCGCGCGCATCGCCGCGGACCGGTCATGACGCCGACAGGAGCACTCATGCCTCTCACCTTCACCTGGAACACACTCGAGCCCGCACGCAAACCCACCTTCTACTTCATCGGTGTCACGACCGGCAGCTCGTCGATCCGTCGGGTCTTTCCGCTTTGGGCGGAGCATCTGGGTCTGGGAGACGTGGAGATGGTCGGGATCGATCTCGCGTTGCACGCTCCCGCCGAGCACTACCGCGCGGTGGTCGACTTCCTCAAGCACGACGAGCTGAGCCTCGGTGCTCTGGTCACCACGCACAAGCTCGACCTCTATGCGGCGGCGAAGGATCTGTTCGACGAGATCGACCCGCTCGCCGAACTGATGGACGAGGTGAGCTGCCTCTCGAAGCGGGACGGGCGTTTCCGCGCCCACGCGAAGGATCCGATCACTGCCGGGCATGCCCTCGACGCCGCCCTTCCGGCCGAGCACTTCCGCCGGGTCGACACCGATGTGATCGTGTTCGGCGCAGGAGGATCGGCGATCGCGATCGACTGGTACCTGTCGCGCCCGGAGCGCGGCGACGATCGCCCCCGGCGGATCGTCGTGACCAACCGCAGCGCCGCCCGCCTGGAGACTCTGCGCCGAGTGCACACCGCATCGGGCACCGACACCGAGCTCGTCACGCGCCTCTGCCCCGTCCCGGCCGACAACGATGCCGTGCTGGCCGAGGCGCCGGCAGGTGCGCTCGTCATCAACGCCACCGGCCTGGGCAAGGACGCGCCCGGCTCGCCGCTCACCGACGAGGGGGTCTTCCCCGGCCACGGGGTCGTGTGGGAGCTCAACTACCGCGGCGACCTCGTGTTCCTCGACCAGGCACGGCGGCAGGCTCCGAGCCGCGGGCTGCGTGTGGTCGACGGCTGGGTGTACTTCATCCATGGCTGGACCCAGGTGATCGCCGAGGTCTTCGACGTCGAGATCCCGCCCTCCGGTCCGTCGTTCGACGCGCTCGTCGCCCTCGCAGAATCGACGCGTTGACATGCGGATCCTTGTCACCCCGCGCTCCATGACCGCCTCCGGGCTCGACGACGCCGCCGACCTGGCGCCCCTGCGCGAACGCGGATGGGAGCTGGTTTCGGGCCCGGCCGGTCGTCTGCCGAACGTCGAGGAGCTCATCGAACTGGTCCCGGGCATCGATGGCTGGCTGTGCGGGGTCGAGCAGGTGCCTGCGACGGTGCTGGACGCGGCCGATCGCCTCCGGGTGATCTCGCGCAACGGGGTGGGGGCGGAGAACCTCGATCTGGATTCCGCACGAGCCCACGGCGTCGCGGTCGAGCTCGCGCGCGGTGCGAACTCGCGCGGCGTCGCGGAGCTCAGCGTCGCGCTCATGCTGTCCGCACTGCGCGACATCCCTGCCGCGGATCGCGCGCTCCACGACGGACGATGGGCACGCTGTCTGGGGCGGGAGCTCGCGGACAGAACGGTCGGCATCGTCGGTTTTGGAGCGATCGGACGTCTCGTGGCCCGGATCGTGCTCGCCTTCGGAGCGAACGTTCTCGCCTACGACCCGTTCGCCACGATCGATATGGCGGGCGTCGACGGTGTCGAGCTCGACGACCTCTTCGCGGAATGCGATGTCGTCACGCTCCATGCGCCTCCGCGCGCCGACGGCCGCCCGCTCGTCGACGCCACGCTGCTCGGATCGCTCCGCCCGCAGACCGTGCTCGTGAACACCGCCCGCAGCGCCCTGGTCGACCCCGAGGCCGTTCTCGCTGCGCTGGAGGACGGTGCGCTGCGCGCCTATGCGGTCGATGCGTTCGACCAGGAGCCGCCGGTGCTCGACGCACTGCTCTCGCACCCCCGAGTGATCCTCACTCCGCATGTCGGCGGCTACACCGATGCCAGCGTGCGCCGTGCGACCGAGCAGGCGGTCACGAACCTCATCACCGCGCTGACGGCCGACACGGCTCCCGCGGCGCGATCCCTCTCATGAAGGCCGTCCATTTCGGCGCGGGGAACATCGGACGAGGTCTGATCGGCCTCGTGCTGCATCGCGGCGGGTACGAGATCGTCTTCTGCGATGTCGCCCGCACGCTCATCGAACAGGTCCGTTCCGCGGGAAGCTACACAGTGCACGAGGCCGGCCCCGGCGGCGTCGACACGGTGGTGACGGGCTTCCGCGCGATCGACAGCGCGGAGGATCCGCGCGCCGTGGTGGCGGAGATCGAGACCGCGGATGTCGTGACGACGTCCGTGGGTCCGACAGCCCTGGCGGCTGTCGCGCCGCTGATCGCGGCGGGGCTCCGTACCAGACCGGGCGCTCTGCCACCCCTTCAGGTCATGGCGTGCGAGAACGCGATCGGAGCCACCGACAAGCTGCGCCGCGCGATCGCCGACCTCGAAGGAGCAGAAGCGGAGCCGCAGAACGCGGTGTTCGCCAACACGGCGATCGATCGTCTGGTGCCCTCCCAGCCGGGCGACGGCGCCGTCGACGTCGTCGTCGAGCCGTTCTTCGAGTGGAGGATCGAAAGCGCCCCATTCGGCGACGATCCGCCGAACCTGCCGGGCGCCGGTTTCGTGGACGACCTCGCCCCGTACATCGAGCGCAAGCTCTATACGGTCAACACGGGGCACGCGACGGCCGCCTACTTCGGAGCGCTCATCGGCGCGGCCGACGTCCGCGCTGCGTTGCAGGATCCGTCGATCTCCGCACGCGTCTCGGATGTCATGGCGCAGACCTCTGCCATGCTGGCCCGCAAGCACAGATGGGACCCGGAGGAGCTCGCGACGTACCGCGCCCGGATCCTCGAGCGGTTCCGCAACCCGCTGCTCCTGCCGGATCCGGTGATGCGCGTCGGCCGCGAGCCCTTGCGCAAGCTGTCCCGTCACGAACGCCTGATCGGCCCGGCCGCCGCCGCCGTCGAGTTCGGTCTCCCGGTGGATGCACTGGTTGCGGCGATCGGAGCCGCGTTCGCCTTCGACGACCCCCGCGATCCGCAGTCCATGCGCTTGCAGGACATGCTGCGCTCATCGCGTGCCGACGAGGTGGTCGAGTCCGTGACAGGGCTCCACGAAGGACATCCCCTCTTCGCCTCGGTCCTCGCGCAGGTCGCGTCGAGGCAGGCGGTGCTGTCGGACTGACCGCCGCCCGGGAGCTACTGCCGGGGAGTCTCGACGGCCGGCAGCGTCACCACGAACGTCGCACCCGGGCCCGGCCCGACCGCGATCGTGCCGCCGTGCGCTTCGACCACGGCGAGCGCGATCGCCATGCCGAGTCCCGTGCCGCCCCCGCCGTCGCGGGACCGCGAGGTCTCACCGCGGGCGAACCGCTCGAACACGCTCTCCCGCACGCTCTCCGGGAGTCCGGGACCGTCATCGGCGACCGTGAGGCGCACTGCCCCGGCCGCCTCCCCGGTGCGCACCTCGTCGAGCCGCACCTGCACGGTCGTGCCGTCGGGCGTGTGCAGTCGCGCGTTGCCGAGCAGGTTGTCGAGCACGCGGCGCAGATCCCCGGCGTCGCCGCGCACGAGCGCCGGATCCTCGCCCAACTCCATGACCCAGGTGTGCGCCGGTCCGGCGAGGCGCGCCGCGAGCACCGCCTCGGCGACGAGGAGCCGCAGGTCGAGGTCGTCCTGCACGAGCTCGGGCAGCGCATCGAGGCGCGCCAGCAGGAGGAGCTGATCGATGAGCGCCCCCATCCGCACCCCCTCGCCGTCGATGAGGGCGGCGTTCCCGCGCACCTCCGCCTCCTCGGTGTCCGGGCGACCGGACAGCTGCGCATAGGCGCGGATCGTGGCCAGCGGGGTGCGCAGCTCGTGACTGGCGTCGGCGACGAACCGGCGCATCGTCGACTCGCTCGCCTCGCGCTGGGTGAGGGCGAGCTCGACGTGGTCGAGCATGTCGTTGAGCGCCGTGCCGACCTGGCCCACCTCGCTCGTCGAGGCGATGTCGCCGGCGTCCACGCGCTCGGCCAGGCACACCTCGCCGCGATCGAGCGGCACGGCGGTCACGGCCGCGGCGGTGTGCGCGACGCGACGCAGGGGCCGCAGCGCGCGACCCATCGCCACGGCGGCCGCCGCGACGGCCAGCACGATGCAGACGATGCCCACGAGGGTCACCACGAGCAGCAGCCGCCCCGTCGCCGCCGACACCAGGTCGAGCGGCAGCGCGGTCACCACCGCGACGCCGGAGGGCGTCGTCCGCGACGCCACCCGGTAGGAGCCGAGCGAGCCGCCGAGGTCGACGGTCACCGGTGCGGTCCGGTCTGCGGATCCGGTGGGAAGGTGCGCGGCGAGGATCTTCTGCTGGGCGGATGTGAGGTCGTGGCGCTTCCCGTCGACCGAGATCCAGCCGCCGAGCTCGAACACCCCCTCCCGGAAGACGGCGGTGATGGTCCCCCCGGACTGCCCGGGGGCGCCCACGACCTCGTCGCGGCTGGGACGCGGCGACGGCGGCGTCGGGCCCGGCGTCGCCGTCGTGGATCCGGGCGGGCGGCCGGCGATGTCGGCCCCGCGCGCGGCGGCGCCGTTGAGGCGCGCATCGACCTGGCCCAGCATGTAGTCGTGCAGCGACACCACGGCGACCACGCCGACGACGATGCTCACCGCGGCGACGAGGGCCGACGCGATGAGCACCACCTGCAGGCGAAGACTGCGCGGTCGCCTCATGCCCCTCCCCCGGGAGCGGACGCATCGGCGACGCGGAGGACGTAGCCGACCAGCCGCACGGTCTCCAGGCTCAGCGCCGTCGACGGCGCGAGCTTGCGACGCAGGCTCGACACGTACACCTCGACCACGTTCGACTCGGTGCCGAAGTCGTACCCCCAGACCGCCTCGAGGATCTGAGGCCGGCGCAGCACCTTGCCCGCGTTGTTCGCGAGCAGGAGCAGCAGCTCGAACTCGGTGGGCGTGAGCTCGAGCGGGGACCCTGCGAGCTCGGCGGTGGCGGCGGCCTTGTCCACGGACAGGTCGCCGACCTGCAGCTGCGCGTCCGCCGGGCGTCCGATCGCCGCCGCCGTGCGGGCCAGCACCCGCACCCGCGCCTGCAGCTCGGCGATCGCGAAGGGCTTGGTGAGGTAGTCGTCGCCGCCCGCGCGCAGCCCGGCGATCCGGTCGTCGTGGCCGTCCAGGGCGGTGAGGAACAGCACCCGGATCTCGGGCCGGATCGCGCGGATCCGCTCGAGCGTGTCGAGTCCGTCGATGTCGGGCATCATGATGTCGAGCACGACCACGTCGGGCTGGAACTCCCGCACCGCGATGAGCGCGCTGCGCCCGCGGTGCTCCACGCGCACCTCCCACCCGTCCGTGCGGAGCGAATCGCCGACGGCCGCGGCGAGCGCGCGCTCGTCGTCGACCACGAGCGCCCGCGCCGGGGTGCCGTCCGCGCGCACGATCGGCGGCAGCCCGAGCGGCATCGAGGCGGTGGCGCCGGACTCGGTCGTGATGTCGGCCATGATCTGCTCCCCTCGTCGTCAATTCTGCGCGGTCAGGTCGTAGACCGTCACGCCGCCGACCGACTCGGCCGCGAAGTGGGCCTCGACCCACTGCTGGATCTGGGTCGCGACCCTGCTGCCGGTGCTCGATCCGCCCATCATGCCGCCTCCGGCGATGAAGTAGTGGATCTTCCCGCTCGCCACGTACTGCTGGAACTGCGCGAGGGTCGGGGACGGGTCGCTGCCGTTGAACCCGCCGAGGGGCATGACCGCGTACCCGGTGCCGAGCTGATAGCCGGCCGCCGTCTGCGATCCGACCGATGCCGCGACCCAGGTGTAGCGGGAGGCGTCGGCGGAGAGCAGCGTCTTCAGCTCGGCGCTCACCGTCGAGGCCTCGAGCAGCCCGCCCGCTCCCCCGGCGGGGCCCGCCCCGGTTCCCGTTCCACCAGTGGGGCCGGTGCCCGTGCCGCCGGCGGGGCCGGTGCCCGTACCGCCGTTCGCGCTCGTCGCCCCGCCCGGGCCGCCCTGCGCGCCGGCCGCGCCGCCACCCGGGCCGCCGAAGCCTCGGCCGACCCGGGGGAAGCCGCCGCGGAAGCCCCCGCCCATCGTGCCCTGCACCGACGGGCCGGCGGTGACGATGGATCCGGAGTGCGCCGCTCCGACGGTCTCCAGCGTGTACGCCGCCGGGGCGAGCAGCGCGCCCGTGAGCAGCGCCGAGGCGGTCGCTGCGGTGAGGATCCGCGAGCGCGGCGGCACGAGGACGAGCAGCGCCGCGGCGGCTGAGACCGCGAGCACGACGACCTTCAGCCACGGCAGCCACGAGCTCGCGCGCTCCAGCAGCACCCACGCCCAGGCGGCGGTGACGATCGCCGAGACGGCGAGCAGGATGCGCACCCACACCCGATCGCGGTGGCGGAAGACCACGGTCCCCGCGGTGCCGATCAGCCCCGCGAGCGGTGCCGCCAGCGCGACGGTGTAGTACGCATGGAAGATCCCCGCCATGAAGCTGAAGGCGAGCAGCGTCACCAGCAGCCATGCCGCGAACGTCACGATCGCGATCCGCCGCGCATCGCGGCGCGGAGCCCTTCCGATGAGCACGAGCGCCCCCGTCAGCAACAGGAGCGCGGCCGGGATCAGCCACGAGATCTGCCCGCCGATCTCGTCCTGGAACAGGCGGAACAGCCCCGTGGATCCCCACATGCCGCCTCCCGCTCCGCCGCCGCCGCCGCCGACGCTGCCCGTCTCGTTCCCGGTGAGGCGTCCGAGGCCGTTGTAGCCGAAGGTCAGCTCGAGGAAGCTGTTCGTCTGCGAGCCTCCGATGTAGGGGCGGGCCGAGGCGGGGACGAGCTCGACCACGGCGACCCACCACCCCGCCGACACGATCACGGCGCCGAGCGCGGCGAGCAGATGCCCGATCCGCTTCAGGATCGGAGCCCCGGCGAACACGACGTAGACACCCGCGAGTACCGGCAGGACGAGGAACGCCTGCAGCTGCTTCGTGAGGAAGCCGAAGCCGACGGCGACGCCGGCGAGCAGCAGCCAGCGCAGTTGCGCCCGGTCGATCGCCCTCAGAGTGAGGGCGACCGCGGCGGTGAGCAGCAGGAGCAGCAACGCGTCCGGGTTGTTGAAGCGGAACATCAGCGCCGCGACCGGGGTGAGGGCGAACACGCCCGTCGTGACGAGGGCCGCCGCCGCGCCGAACCGCCGGCGCACCGTGAACAGGAGGATCGCGGCCGTGGCGACGCCCATCAGGGCCTGCGGCACGAGGATGCTCCACGAGCTGAGGCCGAACACGCGTGCCGACAGCTCCATCACCCACAGGCTCGCCGGCGGCTTGTCGACCGTGATCGAGTTGCCCGCGTCGCTGGATCCGTAGAAGAACGCCACCCAGTTCTGCGTCCCGGCCTGCACGGCGGCGGAGTAGAAGGCGTTCGCCCAGCCGCTGGCCGCGAGGTTCCACAGATAGAGGATCCCGGTGAGCAGGAGCACCCCCGCGTACGCGGGCGCCTCCCAGCGGGCTCGGGCGATCGTTCCCGAGACCTCGTCCGCGACCGCGGGACGCGCACCGGTCGGAGGGTGGACGGGCAGAGCTGGCGCGACGGCCACGGATGCGTTCATGAGCGGTTCGCCTCCTGAGTGAGCACGGTGAGGTGGTGACGGGTGGACAGCGGCTCGACGGGCTCGGGCGGATCGTGCCGGCGTGCGGCGTCGCGGAACACCCAGAGCCGCAGCAGCGCGAAGCGCAGCAGCGTGGCGACGAGGTTCGCGAGGGTGAGCACGCCGACCTCGGCGAACGGGCCGGGATGCGGATCCGCGGCGTGCAGCAGCATCAGGGATCCGCCGGTCAGCGCCCAGGCGATGCCGAAGACGATCAGCCCCTGGAGATGATGGGTCGTCGCGCCCGTGCGGCCCCGGATGCCGAAGGTGAAGCGCCGGTTGGCCGCCGTGTTGGCGATGGCGGTGAGCAGCAGCGCGAGGAAGTTCGCCCACTGCGCGGGAAACGGCACCTGGAGCACGAGATAGGTCAGCGCGTACGCGACGGTGGAGAGCGCGCCGATGACCCCGAAGCGGACGAGCTGGGTGATCAGCGGCGTCTTCGGCTGCGCGAAGGGATGGCGTCCGATGTCGCGATAGACGTCGTCGACCGGGATGCGCCCGGCGACGAGCCCTCGCCCGATGCGGACCAGCCCCTTCAGATCGGCGGTCGCGGTCGAGACGATGTCGACCGAGCTGTGCGGGTCGTCGATCCAGTCGACCGGGACCTCGTGGATCCGCAGCCCCGCGCGCTCGGCGAGGATCAGCAGCTCGGTGTCGAAGAACCAGCCGGTGTCCTCCACGAGAGGCAGCAGGCGGTGCGCGGCCTCGGCGCGGATGGCCTTGAACCCGCACTGCGCATCGCTGAACCGCACCCCGAAGGCCCCGCGCAGCAGCAGGTTGTAGGAGCGCGAGACGAACTCGCGCTTGCCGCCGCGCACGATGCGCGAGGCGCTCGCCAGGCGGGACCCGATCGCGAGATCCGAGTGGCCGCTGAGCAGCGGGGCGACGAGCGGACGCAGGGCGCGCAGGTCCGTGGAGAGGTCCTCGTCGAGATAGACGAGGACCGCCGCCGGAGACTCCGACCACACGGCCTTCAGCGCCCTGCCCCGGCCCTTCTCCGTGAGGTGCACCGCGACCACGCCGCTCAGCCGCGCAGCGAGCGCATCGGCGAGCTCGGCCGTGCCGTCGGTGCTCGCGTTGTCGGCGATCGTGATCCGCCAGGACGCCGGTTCCTCGGCGCGCAGGTGCTCGTGCAGCAGCGCGATGCACTGCTCGAGCGTGTCCCGCTCGTTGTGCACGGGGACGACGACATCGAGGTCGAGAGCCGGATCCTGGTTCATGGGATCCATGCTCGGAAGCGGCCCGGGACGGGCGCTTTGGCACCGCTATGCGATGGCTAAGGACCCGGCCGCTCAGGCCGACGCCGGCAGCGCGCGCCTGCTCCTCGAGGTCAGCACGACAGCCAGCGCGATCAGAGCGGGGGCGCCGCCGGCGAGCAGGAACGTGATCTCGCCGCCGAGCGCGTGCACGGCCCAGCCCGCCGCGAGCGCGCCCGCCGCCTGCATGCCCGTCATGCACGCGACGTAGAGCGACACCACCCGCCCGCGGATCGCGCCGTTGGCCGAGAGCTGCGTGAGCGAATCGTTCCCGATCATGAACGCCGTCCGCATCAGCATCGACGCGACCAGTCCGACGACGAAGAGCCCGGCGAAGGGCGCGAGACCGGAGCACGCCCAGACCAGCCCCGAGCCCGCGAGCAGCAGCGCGCTGTCGCGGAGTCGCAGCTGTCGCCGGCGGGCGGCCAGCAGACTGCCCAGCAGAGCACCCACCGCCGACGCCGTCTGGAACAGGGTGTAGCCGAGGGTGCCGAGGCCATAGCGCTCGTTCGCCGCCCAGGCCATGAGGATCGAGGCCGTGAGCGCGAAGAACGCGAGCGACGAGATCAGCAGCAGCGCCGTGCGGATCTCCGGCTTGCGCTGCACGTAGCGGATGGCCTCGCGGATCTGTCCCCGCCGGGCGGCGACCCTGATCGCGGGCTGCAGCGCGGAGCGCCGGATCCCGAGCAGCATCACGATGCCCGCGAGCGGCCCGACCGGCGCCGCCACGAGCGCCCATCCGGATCCGATGATCGCGACGAGGCCGGCCGTGAGCAGGGCGCCGAGTATTCCGGCGAGCTGCTGCACGGCGGCGTTCAGACTCATCGCGTTGGGCAGTGCGCGGGTGCCGACGACCTGCACGAGCAGCACCGCGCGAGCCGGCGCCTCGAACGCCGCCGCGACGCCGAGCAGGAGCGAGGAGGCGACGATCAGCGGCACGCCGGCCGTGCCGAGGATCGCCGGCACGCCCAGGCACAGCGCCGACAGCACCACGACGAGCTGGGTCAGCACGACCGTCTGGCGGGGTGCGAATCGGTCGCTGAGCACGCCTCCCCACGGTCCGAGGACGATCGACGGCAGCAGCTGCGACGCGACGACCAGAGCGACGAGGCCGACGTCGCCGGTGAGCTCGATCATCAGCGAGTCCGTGGCCAGCCGCGCCAGCCATCCCGCCGCGGAGGTCGCCGCGAGGCCGGCGAAGTAGAGCCGGAAGTTCGCCTCGCGCAGCGTCGCGAAGGTCGCGCGGAAGGTCGGTCGGGTCGCGAGCACCGGCAGCGGCTCGGTGATCGGATGATCCACGCCCGACACAGAAGACATGACCTCAACGGTACGGAGGATCGCACGATCACTCACGATAATGAGGGACATAACTGTTATCGGATCTGCGAATGAGCAGGATCCGCAGGGACGGGAGTCCGCATGCTCGAGCCGGATCTGCTGCGCTGCTTCGTCGCCGTGGCGGAGAACCGCAGCTTCTCGGAGGCCGGGCGGCAGCTCGGAATCAGCCAGCCCACGGTCAGTCAGCGGGTGCGTCGGCTCGAAGAGCAGACCGGCCGCTCGCTCATCGCCCGGGACACCCACAGCGTCGCCCTCACCGACGGCGGCGAGGCGATGCTGGCGTTCGCCCGTCGCACCCTCGCGGTGCTCGATGAGGCGCAGGCGTACTTCTCCGGCCCCGCCGAACGGGCGACGGTCCGCTTCGGCACGGCGGACGACCTCGCCCTCACGCATCTGCCCGGGATCCTGCGCGACTTCCGCCGGAAGAATCCGCACATCGACGTGGAGATCACCGTCGGCCAGTCGGCGGCCGTCGCCCGGCGCCTGCGCGCGGGCGCGCTCGACCTCGTCTACGTGCGACAGGAGCCGGGGATCGCCGAGGGCAGGGTGGTCCGGCGCGAGCAGCTGATCTGGGGCGCGCACCCGTCGCTGCGACTCGATCCGGGCGAGGTGGTGCCCCTCGTGACGTATCCCCGGCCGAGCCACTCGCGCGCCGCTGCGGTCACCGCACTCGAGGCCGCGGGACGACGCTGGAAGGCGACGTGCACGGTCCGCGACATCACCGGGATCCTCGCGGGGGTCAGGGCGGGCCTGGGCGTCGCCGTCTTCCCCGGCGGGATGATGCCCCCGGACCTCGTGCGCGCCGACGCCGCGCTGGGACTGCCGCATCTCGACACGCTCGACTTCGCCCTCATCGACGACCCCGCCGCACCGCGGGCGCCGATCGAGGCGCTGAGCACCGCGATCATCGACTCGCACACCCGCGAGGCACGCCAGCTCCCGGGCGCCTCCGAGGGCTGAGGGGGACGAGAGCCGACGCCGCTGCCCCGGCGCGCCGGGCCGACGCTACGCTGACAGCGTGCGGATCCAGCCGATCGACCTCGTGGACGTGCTCGTCTATCTCGTCGTGCTCGGCGTCTTCGTCCAGCTCTTCCCCGCGGTGATCTCGGAGAGCTTCCTGCTCTCCCTGCTCACGGCGGTGCTGCTCAAGATCGTCCTGGAGATCGTGTTGCGGATCAAGAACGCCGTGATCCGGCGGATCCGCTCGGGGCCGACCGTCGCGGCCCGCATCGTCGCGGTGATCACGCTCCTGCTCATCATGCCGGGCAGCAAGTTCGCGGTGCTCGAGCTCACCGCGCTCCTGTTCGGCGACGCCGTGCGGCTGGGCGGCTTCTTCTCGGTGACGGCGCTGATCGTGGTGCTCATGCTCGCCCGGGGCGGGATGCGCCGGCTGCTGCGCACGCCGGCCTGAGAGCCGGATCCGGAGACGAAGAAGCCCCCTCCGAAGAGGGGGCTTCCGTACTGTCTCAACACAGTGTGCGCCTGGAGGGACTCGAACCCCCAACCTTCTGGTTGGGAGTCGCGTGGAAGCGATTCCGCCAGAGGAAGGCCCGTGCGAGCGCGTTCTGGACGCCGGAGCGTCGGTCTACCTTCGCACAGATTGCGTGTCAGTTCCAAGCTGACGCCGAAATCCCGACCCGTGAGGGGTCGGGACGGTGAGCCGTCGCGAGGTCGAAACGCTCGATTACGTGGCGTTCGCGAAGAGGATCATTCGGGCGGCTGGTGAGCGCTGCGCCAACGGTGACGACTTCGAGCTTGGCGAACTCGTGTCCGTCCGTGACGATCTGGAAGAGGCGATCACGCACGCGGCCCGAGGGATGCACGACAACGGCCATTCGTGGCAGTACATCGCTGACGGTCTCGGGATCACTCGCCAGAGCGCGCACGCTCGCTACGCCGAGAAGGTGCCCGCATGAGCAACATGGAGACTAACCAGAAGGTTAGGGGTTCGAGTCCCCGCTCCGCCCGACAGCACGGCCACGACATCGCCATTGTGCTCGGGATCGACCCGGGCAAGGTGCTGGCCGACTCGATGCGCCTGGAGCCGTTCGGAACCGGCTGGCGCGTGTCCTGGGAAGGCGCCGCGATCCTGCACGCCGACGCCGCTCGCATCCTCTTTGGTGAGGAGGCGAGCGCATGATCCCGCTCTGCCGACGTTGCGCGGAGGGCGACCACACCGACCACAAGACGTGGAGCCGCGGCCCCGCCCGGGGCGACGCAGGATGCACGGGCCGCTACTCGAAGCGCGTCGAGTGCCGGTGTGCACACCGGATCCCGGTCCGCACGGTTGGGCTGGAGGGCGAGCGATGAGCATGCTGACGCGATGCGAGAAGCGCGGCCACCGCTGGCGCGTGCTCGGGTTCAACTCGGCCTTCGCCGGCACACCCGATGTCGTCTACCTCCGGTGCACCCGGTGCCACCAGACGCTCACAGCCGAGATCACAGACAGGAGTGAACGATGAGCGAGGAAGAGCTGACCGCGTGGCTGGAGGACTGGTACGACCGCTGGGCCGGTCCCGGCGAGACGTGGACGATGGAGGTACTCGCGATCGGCCTGTGCGAGGCGTTCACGATCACGCCGAACCGCACGAACGGGTGTGAGCCCGGGTGTCGTCACGAGTGCGGGGAATGCCGACTCGGACTCGGCGTGCACCGGACATGTGACCCGCGCTGTGAACACGCCGACCGCACGGACGGGAGCGAACGATGAGTGCGCATGTGGCGACTTTTCATGTGGCGCTGTGCTTCGACTGCGGCTGGGAGGGCGAAGAGCGCGCGTTCCGAGATAACGCCGAGGGCGACGCGAACGGGCACGAATGCGAGAGCGCGGATCGCACGAGCGGGGGTGCATCGTGAGGGCGTTGTTGTGGGCGATTGCTGACCTGTTGTTCAGCCTTGCCGATTGCCTCCCGGATCGTCCGTCGAGGTCGGATCGATGACGATTCGATCACGGCCCGAACAAACCCCTAGCCTGCGATCTGGGGGAAGTCACAGCAAAGCAGGAGCAGGAATGAGTGTTGCCGTTGTGCCCGTGGTGTGGGCTGAGGCTATCGCGGCTTATGGTACGTGGATGATCGTGGCGAACCGGAGCGCCAACTCGATCCGGGCACGTCGGGAACAGCTACAGCACATGGCGAGGCGTGTAGGTGTCGGCCCGTGGGAGATGACCTACACGACGTTGCTCGCGTACGCGGCCGCGCAGTCGTGGGCGAGTGAGACGCGCCGAAGCCGGTACGCCGGGTTCCGGGAGTTCTGGCGGTGGGGGAAGCGTGAGGGGCTGATCGACGCGAACCCGGCGAAGCGGCTCCCGCTGATCAAGCCTGCGCCGCCCGCCCCGGATCCGGTGCCCGCCCCGGTGTATCAGGAGGCGGTGCGGAGGGCGGATCCGCGGACGGCGCTGATGATGCGCCTGGCGCACGACGCGGGCCTGCGCCGTGCGGAGATCTCGCTCGTGCACTCGGATGACATCCGTGAGGATCTGCTGGGCTGGTCGCTGCTCGTGCACGGCAAGGGATCCCGCCTGCGCCTGGTGCCGCTCACACCCCGACTCGCGCTGGATCTGCGGGCGCTCGGTGAGGGCTGGGCGTTCCCCGGCGCGATTGACGGGCACCTGTCCCCCAGGCGGGTCGGTGAGCTTCTGGAGGCCGCTCTCCCGGGCGCGTGGACGGGCCACAAGCTGCGGCACAGCTTCGGGACGAACGTGCACGAGGCATCCGGGGGCGATACGCTGACCGCTCAAGGGCTACTGGGGCACGCGAACCCGAACACGACCGTTCGCTATGTGCGTCCCAGCGACGCCCGCCGAAGGGCCGCGGTGTACGCGGCGGCGGGCTACTCGGTCCCGGAGACACCGGGCCGCCTCTACGCGATCAAGGAGATAGCCGGATGACCGAGATTGACCCGCGCGACGCGCACCTGTACAAGCTCCCGCCCTTCCATCATCTGACCGTCCTCATCGTGTTGGCGGTCATCGGTGTCGCAGGTGCCGTCGTGTTCGCGTTCTGGTCGGGTGCTGTCCGTGCGGAGTACGCGCCAGACGTGCAGCTTCTCGGGGCGCTGGGCCTGCTTGAGAACGCGTCGTTCATGCTCGCGGCACTCGCGACAGTCGGAGCGATCGTGCTCGGGGGTGTGCGCGCCTTGCACACAACCCCCGAGCTATCCCAGAAGTCTCGCCGCTAGTCGAAGAGTCCCGGGGGCGCTTCGGGCGGCGGCGGTGGCGACCCCCGGTAGATGTGATCCTGGAGCGCCCGGTTCCACGCCCAGAGCCGCTGGTTCTGGATCTGCCACTTGAACAGTTGGACAGCGAGCGTCGCCGCCGCCGCGATGAGGGCGGCGACGACGACTCCTGCGAACGTCAGGATCCCGATGGCCACGACGTCGGGGATCACTCCGTGCTCTCCGGCGTACCGTCCTTCTTGACCATGAAGAGGGCCAGGATGAGCGGCGTGAAGAGCGGCGCGGCCTCGGGCGCGATGAGCTTGTAATAGACCGCGATGGGGACGGCGGCGATGGCGACGCCGTAGATCCAGCGCCGAGCGATGCGCCAGCGACGGGCACGGGCGGCGTCGGTGCGGGCGGCGCGTGTCGTGGCGGTCATGCGCTGCCCGCCGCTCGCATCGCCTTGACGACATCGGCGACCATGACGGCGTGCTTGCGCGCCCACCGCCGATCCGCGATCGCGACCCGCACGTCGAACTCGCGCTCGTTGACCTGCTGGACGGGGCCGAAGATCTTCTCGGCTTCCGTGATGAACTCGCCCAGGTCGATGTCGGCGGTCTTGAAGTCGCCGAGGTGGTCGGCTCCCATCTCGTCCACGACGTAGATCGTGCCGTTCGGGTGTCGGATGAGTTTCGCTTCCATCATGGTGTTGTCCTCCTGTGCTTCTGTGGGGTCGTTGGCGTAGGTGTCGAGTTCGGGGAAGTGCTCGCCGTGCCAGGGCTCGTCGCGGTCGTCGTTGTAGCGGGCGGTCTGCCTCCAGCCGCCCGCCCGCCAGACGGCTGCGGCGTCGGGGTTGTACCAGTCGTCGGAGTCGGCGGCGTTGCCCGTGCAGTGCACGGAGTGTGCGGCGTCGAGCGCGTACGGAGCTTTCGGCCCTGTTCCGGCCTGATAGGCCGCCCAGGCTGCCGCGTTCCGGTTCGCGTCCTCTGCGGAGCGGCCCGCCTCGTTGATGTCGGCGGGTCGCCCAAGATGCTTGTCGATGCGGAAGATGGATGCGGCGGCGGTGTCCGACGCCCAGCCGCGCCCGTGGCCCAGATCGGTAACCATGTCAGGCCCCCACGAATCGGAGGTCGCCGACGTACGTGCCGTTGATGATGACCTCGATACGCCCACCGTCGCGGGTGACCCATTCGAGGCGGATATCTGCACTGCCGCTGCGGTGGACTACGGCGCTGTCGTCGGCGGCCCCGAGGGCGGTGCGTGCGGCGGCGGGCGTCGCGCCGCCCGTGCCGCCCTTCGCGATGGGTCGCACCGTGCCCGCGTTCTGGGCGATGTAGTCGCGGGTGAGGTTGATCTCGGTGTCGATGGTGTTCGCCAGGGCGGTGCCGGGGACGACCTGCATCCCGGCCGCGACGGCGGCGTCTCCAATTGCCATGAGGCGTGTCCTTTCTACAGGCTGTCGATGGTTCCGGGGAGGGCGTCGATGGTGCCGCCCAGGAGGGCTATCGCACCGGCTGGGGTGTCAGCGGTGCGTGTGGTGATGGTCATGGCGTCGCCGGTGAGGTCGTAGCGGAGCGTCTGCACGGTCCCGGACTGCGCCGGTTCGTCGGGCAGGACGATGCTGATCGCTTGCTCGGGCTGGGCGGTCCAGTCTGGGGCGGTCGTGACGGTGACCTCGCGGCCACGCTGGAGCGCCCGAACGGTCAGGTATTCGGCGTAGCCGGGGCCGGGGTAAGCCGACTCCACGGTGACCTCTTCAACGCGCTTCGCCCCGGCTGGGATGTAGGCGTCCACGCGCTCTTGCTGTGCGCCGTCGTAGTCACGCCAGCGGTAGTGAACAACACACCCGTCGAACCAGTCGGATCCGCGATCGATGGTGTCGGACCCGTCCCACAGGTTCACGCCGTACCTGATCGCGAGTGCACCGGGGGCCGCGTACCCCTTGTCCCGGAGGGTCCAGCGCCGCTGTTCGTCGCACACGAGCCGGAGCCCGAACGCCTGGAACAGCGGGTGCAGGAAGTCCATCGCGGACTGTCCTGCCCGCCACACGAGCAGTTCGGGGCGGCGGTCTATGACGGCACGCCGCTTGGAGGTGGACACGTCGGGATCCCCGATCCAGGAGTAGTCGTAGGTCGCCGTGTCGGGCTTGCTACCCCAGAAGTAGGTGGTGTCGTCCTGGGCGGGGGCGGTGCTCTTGCGAGACATGCGCACCTGGGACCAAAGGATTTCGCCGGAGGTCGCGCCGTGGTAGGCGCGGACGAAGAGTTCCTTCGCCCCCGAGGGGATGGTGACCTCGACCGACACGCGCGCGACGCTCCCGGCTGCCGCAGGAATCGGGTCGGACTGCACACCGATATAGCCGCCGACGTCCATGAGTACCTGGAGCCGCCGCCTGCGCGGCTCCAGCGTTCCGCCCTGCGCCGTGACCACGCGCCCGGTCGCGGAGATGACCCACGTCTCCCCCACGTTCATGCCGTTGAGGCCCTTCCCCGGCTCGAGGAGGTAGGCGTAGGAGTCGGCGGCGACGGGCGCGGAGAGGCGGATCGCGTTGTGCCCTACGCCGTCGATCAGCCCAGGCCAGGAACCTGTTGTGCCGACCGTGCATCCGCCGCCTGTCTTCGCGACGAGCTCGCGGGGATCCCGGTAGACGTTCTCGGCGTCGGTGTAGGTGGTGAGGTCGCCGTCGTGCGCTGGGCTCGCCTGGAGCGCTGCACCCGGGATCGCCTTCCCGAGCACGTAGTTGATGACGCTGCGCACGGATCCCTGGAGCGAGAGCGGCGTGATGTCGTCAGCACCGGGACGGTAGTCAGCGAGGAGCGCCTCGTCGGAGGCGAGTTCGATGGTGACTGTCCCGTCCCGGTAGGAGCGGGGCCGAGACCGCACGCCGAGGTCGAACGTACGCGGCCCCTGCACGCCAGCCGGACTGGTGCCGGTAGCGGTGATGCGCACCCGCGACCCCGCCCGGGGGTCGAGAGCACTGAGAATCGCCGGATCGGCCTTCGCGGTCAGGGTGGCCGTAACGTGCGGCCAGCGGCCCACGTCGAACGCCACGCTCCCGCCCGTCAGGTTGATCGGCTTGTCAGGCGTCCCGATCACGACGGCGCTGTAGACGTGCTGGGAGATCACGGCGTGACCTCCTGGAAGGGCACGTCCAGCGTCCACAGACGGCGTGTTTCGGGGTCGAGCTGCACGACGATGTCACCCTCTGCGACGACGAACGACATGCCGACCTGGGCTACGTCGGGGTCGGTGATCGTGAGCGTCTGCGCGATAGCGAACACTGCTGCCGCTGCGGATGCCTCCGCCCCCGTCGTGAACAGGAGTCGGAGCGTTCCCGAGCGGACGCCCGCCGGCCGGAGGGTGATGTCCGGGTCAGCCCGCCCGAGCACTTCGTGCACGAGGGAGCGTGCGGGGCGGGTCGCCTCCCAGCCGAGAACGAGCCGGGGCGTGACCGTGCCTGTCGAGTGCGTGATGGTGCTCACGGCATGGCCCCCGAATCGACCTTGACGCGCCCGTACATGGTGAACGAGCGCCCGTCGTTGTCGGACATGAATCGGTTGATGTCTCGCTGCGCCTCATCGATCGCGGCGCGGGCTTGCAGCACGACCTCGCGCCCGTTCAGGCGGTCGATGGTGCCGTCAGTGTCCTTGCCGAATTTGTCGACCGCCAGGGATGCCTGTCCGGTCTGCGCGTCGATAAGGATCTTGGTGTCGCCGTGGTCGGTCTTGAGCGTCACGAGCTTGTTCCCGAACTCATCGATCTCCACGCCCGCATCCTTGGTCGCCTGGATCTGACCGAGGAGAAGGTCGGTCGTGAACTTCACGGAATCGCTCGCCTGCTGGTTCGCACCGCGCGCCGTGTCGCCGGTCAGCTTCCAGTAGTTGTTGAGTTCCTGGAGTCCCGAGTTCGTCTTCTGGGTCCACACGTTGAACTCGTCGCCAGCATCGGTGGCGCTCTTGTTGGCGTCGGACACCCGGCCCATGACGACCGCGATTGCGTCGAGGTCGCCTGCGTTCGCTTTGAGGATCGTGGACATGTCCAGACCGGTCGCCTTCTGGGTGTCGAGAATCTTCGCGTACTCAGCGGCTCGGGCAGGGTTGTTGATGAGGTCTTGCTGGTTGGCGATGATCTGCGCGATATCGAGGTAGGCACGTCCGGCGTCGGAGGCATCGCGGTATGCGGCCTGGAGTCGATCCCTCAGTTCGTCCGCTTCGCGCTGCTGGTTCTCCAGTTCAGCGGTCATGACGCCGAGCCCCACCGCGCCCGCTGCGATGACTGCGGCACCGGCGATCCCGGCAGGACCGGTCCCGGCGATGGTCGCGGCGAGCCCGCCCAGGGTGTCCTGTCCGACTTGTCCGAGGTCGGCGAGGTTGCCGCGCACGCTGGATACCGCTTCGCCGAGATTCTGCCCGACTTCCTGCGTGACCTCCTGCGCCGCGTCCTTCATCTTCCCGAAGCCCTTGGCTTCGCCGATGTCGTCTACGGCGCGTTCGGTGCGCTTGGCCTGACGCTCCACGTCATCGAGCGCCTGCGCGGCCTTGCTGAACGACCGCCCGGCCTCGCGGCCCGTGTCCTGCGCGGCCTTCGTCATGTCGCGGAACGACCGCTCGACGCGGTCTCCGCTCTTGTCGGAGTCGTCGGCCACGTCATCGAGCGCGTCAGCGACGCCATCGAGGGTCTTGGACAGATCCTTGATGCCACGCTGTGCCGCGGTCGTGTTCGCGGCGATGTCGATACTGAGCCCCATGAGCCCTACTCCTGCTTTCCGTTGATGGCGTTGGCGATGGTGCGAACGGTGGTCTGAACCCAGAGGCGAGCGAGCCGCGGGATCATCTCTTTCACGGTTGGCCCCCACACGTAGCCGGTCGCGCTGCGCCGCTTGAGCTGCGCGGCGGTGTGCCGGGTGACCTTGTGTGTGCCGCTCTTCTTGGACCGGCGCTCGTATACCTGCGTGTCGTCGTCGGCTCCCCATTCGACGGCGGGGTAGTCCGTCTTCGGGTTGAGTCCTCCGGAGAGCGGGCGGCCCTTGTTCGCGGACTGGGCTCGCACGTTCTGGTTGGACACGGACACGACGGCGGTGTTGACGATGACCTGTCGCTCTAGGGCGGTGTTGGCCCGCTTGCCGAGGGCTTCGGACCATTCGGGAGCGGCGATGCGCTTGGTCTCTTGGCGGATCATCTTTTGGATGGTCTTGTCCAGAGACCGGATGGCGTAGATCGTCGCGAGTAGTTCTCGCGACTTCAGCACGTCCAAACGCATCGCCGCTCCCGTCGTCCTAATTTCGGTGTCAGGTGGAACCTGACGCCCTACGCGAGGACCGGCTGACCGTCCACGGGGAGCGAGACGGACGCCGTGGCGAACGCGCCGACCGAACCGCCGATGCTGCCCGGGAGGCCCGTGACGGTCACGGTCGCGGCCTTGAGCCCCGCGCCGACCTTGGGCGTGAACTTCATGGTGAGCTTCGCGCCGACGTTCGCCAGGAGGTACTGGCTCAGGCTGTTCGCGGTCTCGAAGTCCTGCGCGAAGTCGATGTTCGCGACCCATTCGGGCGACGCGACGTCCTGGTACACGGCGGACGGGGTGAGGCCCTTCCACGCCTGGACGGCGGTCGTCGGCACCAGTTCGACCTTGGACACGCTGCCCTCGTAGTCGCCGACGTCGGTCGCGCCGTTCTTGATGTTGAGCGTGCAGTCCCGGAGCACGTACGGCTTGAGAGCGATCTTGGCCATGTTCAGGCCTCCTTACTGGTGATGATGGTGATGGGGATGTCGTAGGCGAGACGGGCGTCGTAGCCGACGAGCTTCGCCGGGTCGTGCTGATAGCGCGGGTCGAGCCAATCCAGGAGCGACAGGGCGAGGTCATCGAGTTGGTCGACGGCCTTGTCCAGGTCCAGGTGCGGGCTGATGAGGGTGAGGAGCAGGCCGACGTCCCGGTGCGAGAGCGGTGCACCCGCGGTCAGGTCGATGGTCTGCGCCCGGATGAGGAGCGTGGGCTCCCTCACGTCGCCGAGCTTGCGCTCGGTCGCGATCACCCGGAGGCTAGGGAACTCGGCCTGCAGGGTGTCGGCAAGCTGCTGACGCACGCTCACGCGATCGCTCCCGTCGCCTGCTTCGGTCGGATCAACTGCTTGACCATCCAGTCGAGCGGGTGCGTGGTGACGCCGTACCCGGATCCATCGAAGTCGCCGCCCGGGGCCGCCTGGTTGGCGTTGTAGAGGTTCTGCGCCTGGAGGATCTGCGCGAGCCGCCAGCCCTCAGGGATGTCGTCCTCGTCGTCCATCACTCACCCCCAACCGCGTCGAGCATCACGGCACGGTCGCCGCCGCCGTCCACGAACCGGGCTGCAAGCTGCGCGACCTGTGCGGGGATGGTGGCGAGCGCCTGGCGGCGTTCCTGCTCCACAGCGACCGCGAAGCGCAGTGCGCTGAGGTCGTCATCGGTGAGCGTTGCGAGGTCCATGACTTCCTTTCAGGGGTTGAGGGTGGGGACGCCGGGGCGAGTGGATGGCCAGGCGTAGCCGCCGCCTCCGGCGTCGCCTACCTGCCAGGTGGCCTGCATCTGGAGCGTGATGGCCGATCCGTCTGGCCCCAGGTTGATGCCGTGGAAAACCCACTGCGAGCCCGTGAAGGTGAACGGGTTCGAGGGGCCGTTGCTGCCGCTTGTCACCGTGTGGCTGTCGTGCATCGGCCCGACCTTGGCCGAACCTCCAACGTTCGCTGTGCCGGATCCACCGAACCCGGCAGGGATCGCCAGGATGACCTTGCCGTAGCCGATGGTGCCGACTGTGACGACGAGATGGACGGTGTCTCCGACGCGCCGGATCGCACCCTCGGTGTTCGGATGGTTCGGGAAGAACGAGGCGTCGAGGTAGCGCCATCCGGTGTCGCCGTACACGACGCGCCACCCGGTCGCCCCGGTGCCGCTCACCTTGACCCACCGGATAGCACCGTTGGTTGCGGCGGTGTCGGTGTAGTACGTGCCGGGGCTGGCGGTGACGGCTCCCTCGGGGAAGCCGACGCCGCGAAGCTCGAACGCGGTCGGGTTGCCTGCTGGTCCCTGTGCGCCGGTCGCGCCAGCCGGACCCTGTGCGCCGGTCGCGCCTGTCGCACCAGCCGGGCCAGTGGCCCCCTGGGGGCCTGCCGGTCCAGCGGGGCCGACCGCCCCCTGGGGGCCAGCCGGTCCGGCTGGCCCTTCGGGGCCGGGAGGGCCGGGACGGATCCCGGCTGCTGGCGCACTCCCGGAGCCGTACGCGATGACTGCTTCCTTGGCGGCGAGGAGATACGCCTCCAGGATGAGCGGGTCATCGGGGGCGTCCGGCCACAGATCGAGGATCTGCGGGTCGTCGTGAGTGAACCAGCGCGCCATGGCTCAGGCGACGGTGACGACGCGCAGGGCGGCGGCGTTGTTGACGTTCTGCGCCCAGTAGCCGAACACGGCCACGTCGGTCGCGCCGTTGCCGGGGACGACTCCCTCGACACGGATGGGCGTGTCGGAGAGCTCGTAGTAGGTGTAGGCCTCCTTCGCTCCGACGATGACCTTGCCCGTGCCGACGTTCGCGGGGAGGATGTGGAACGACGCGAGGTCGCCCTCTTCCAGCCCGAACCCGGCGTTGAGGAACGCGAGCTTGTCCTTGTCGGACATGAGGATCGTGTCGCGCCACAGCTCCGGGGACATGAGCGCGAAGCTCGGACGGTTCTCGTTGGCGATGACGTCGAGTGCCCCGTCCACGAGGGCGGCGAGCCCCTTGGGGATGCCTGCGGGGACCGCGCCGGGGGCGGTGACCGTCGCCCCGGCCTTGAGGCCGGCGAGCACCTTGCCGTCGGAGACGCGCTTGTAGCTCTCGGTCTGCTGGGTGAGGAACGACGCGACCACTGCCTGATCGTTGAAGTCCTGGTAACGCCGGTCGAGGCGCATGCCGTTGGCGAGGCGGGCGGCGTCGATCTTGACGGGCTTGGTATCGACGGCGTTGGAGGGCACCTCGTCGGTGTTGCCGGTGTAGTCCGCGACGACGGGGAGCTTGGCGAGGTCCCACGTCCAGCCGATCATCTGGTAGTTGGTGAGCGCGGCGTTCCCGACGAGCGGAACGAACCGGCGGTTGTACGCGGCACGGAGCCACAGTTCGCCGAGGTAGCCGGCCTGCTGCACGTCGGCACCGATGGTGACGGTCGAGGGGCCCGACTGCTGGATGGTGGACAGGGCGAACAGCTCGCCCGCGTCCGAGTAGTTGCGGAGGGCGTCGGGGTCCTGGCGGGCGATGGCGGCGAACAGGCCGTCGAGGGTGCGCTTCGGGGCGGTCTGGGCTGCTGCGCCGTCGGGGACGATGTTGGTCATGGCGAATGCTCCTTCGGTGACGGGCTGGCCCGCCTGGTCGGTGTTCTCGGTGGTCTCGGTGATGGTGGTGGTCGTGGTGGATCCGGCGTCGGTGTCGGTGGTCTCGGTCTCGATGTCCATGACACGTCGCCAGGTGATGCCGTTCTCGTCCGTGTACTCGTTCTCCACGTGCTCGCTCGTCGTCGCCGCCTGATCGCTCGCGGCGATGTCTTCCTCCAGGGCGAACAGGCCAGCGGACGGGAACGCGCCAGCGGGGGCGAGTGCCGCGCCGGTGAGGCGGGAGCGGACGACGTTGGCGGCGTCGGTCACCATGTCTGCAACCTCGGCAGAGAGCTTGCGGAGCGTGCCGGGGTTGCGGAGGTAGTCGTCGCCCTGGTCGGTCTGCGCGACGGCGAACTCGGCGTAGACGCCTTCGCGGCGCTTCTCCAGGAACGTGGCTCGCCCGATCGGGTCGTAGCGGTTGTGGTTCCGGTTGAGGGTCACGACGGACGGATCCCGCGGCAGGTCGATGCTGTCGGCGGAGAACATGACACCCTCGTTGCCGGTGATGTTCGGGCGGGAGCGTTCGCCGAAGGGGAGCAGGATCCCGCGGAGCGTGCGCGTGGCGGGGTCGTAAGAGAACTGCGCGTCGGTCATGCCTGTACCTCCTGGGTGGTCGGGGCGTCGGTGCGGGTGCTCGCGCCGAACGTGTCGTTGGGGACGGCGGTGAGGTTGGAGCGGTTGACGCGGACCTTCTTGCCCGGGGTGAGCGTGGAGAGCGCGTGCTCGAACGGCGCGAGCCAGTACTCCAGGTCGTCCACGACCTGGTTCCGGGAGCCTTCCTGGGTGACGTAGGTGAGGCTGCTGGTCGCGGTGGACCCGTCGAGGTAGGAGACGGGAAGGTTGACCTGGTTGGCGATGTCGATGCGGGAGGCGTTGCGACCTTTGTCGAACAGGTCGGCCTCCACGTCGCCGTGCACTTCGAGGTTGAGCTTGGCGGGAAGGAATCCCACTGCGCCGTTCTCGCTCGTGCGAGCGCCCGCCCACGCCGTCACGTAGCCCTGGGCCTCATCCTTCGAGATGCCGTTGTCTTCGGCCTCGTGGAGGACGATGATCGGGATGGGGTTGCGGGCGCGTCCGACCCAGGCTTTCTCCATGTACCGCCATCCGCGGATGGTGTCGCGGGCGGTGATGAGCAGGCCCTCGTCGGGCCCGCAGAAGAGGAGCACGGATCCGGGGTCGGTGACGGGTGCGCCGTTCGCGGAGACGCCGGTCGGGGATTCGTCGGAGAACGTCCAGTGTGCGCGGGGGATGCGCGCGGCCTTGGTGATGGTGTCGCCGTCGCGCTCGATGGCCCAGAGGCTCCAGCCGGTGAAGAGGAGGTCGTCCAGGGTCCAGGCGGTGCGGTGCCAGACGGTCTGCACGGTGCCGGTGTCGCTGAGCCATTCGGGCTGGGTCGCGTCGGGCACGAACTCCCCCTCGGTTCCGGTCATGGTGCCGAGTTCGAGGGGGAGGTCGGCGAGGCGTCCGACGATGACGGCGCGGGCCTTCTTGACCGGGGAGACGGTCATCGCGACTTCGCGGGTCACGGCGTCGTCGACGGATCCGCCGTAGATGTCCTTGTAGACGAGGGCGGCAAGTTCGGGGCTCGGGGCGTAGGGGAGGATCGGCAGCGGCGAGAGCACGTTGTGGGCCGTGCCGGGAGCGCCGAACAGGAGCCGCGAGAACCAGGACATGCCCGCAACCTTAACCTTTCTTGTCTAGTCTCTACGCAAATCTGTGGATAACTTTGTCGCTAGCTCACAACGATGGGCGCGAAGGACTCCCCCACGCCGGGATCCGGAAGCTTGTAGATGGCTGCGGCTGCGGCTTCCAGCGGCGTCACGTCGAACTCGGGGTTGGTGGCGGGCGCACCGAACAGGACAGCGCCCGCGGAGAGGCGTCGCACGGCCCCCGCTGCGGCGGTGTCGAGCGGTTCCTGTGCCCAGTGCAGGGTGGTGCCGTGCTTGAGGCCGTTGATGAGCTTGGTGGTTCCGACCTTCTTCTCAGCGAACCGGAGCATGGTCACCTGGGGGCGGGGCCGCGCCTGGCGGTTGAGCTGCTGGATGATCTCCTTCTCCTGCGGGCTGTCGTCGTGGATGATCGGGAGCCGGGTCTGCTTCCAGAGTCGCCAGAGCACGCCGGGCATCCCGGCGTTGCCTTCCTGGTGGTGCACGAGCTTGAATGCGACGCGCGGTGGCGCGGCTTCGGTGTCGCCGTCCATGACCCACGCAGTGCGCGCGAGGTCGCCGCCCTCGTCGGCCATGTACCAGGCGATGGCGACGGAGGTCCACAGGCCGGACGGGTGCACGGCGAACGCGAGTGCGAGCGGCGTCACGCCTTCCGGGACCGCGCCAGGCTGGAGAGTCGCGGCCCACTCGGGGCCGAGCACGACATCGTTGCCGGCCGCGCGGCCGAAGTGGCCCAGGTACTCCATGCCGAATCGCTGGGGGCCGAGGATGGGGAAGTTCTTCGCGATCTTGGCCATGTTGGTGAGGCCGTCGAGGCCAGGGTGCAGCGCCTCGATGATGGCGCGTGCTTGGTCCCATGTCTGAATGTCTGCGTCCTCGATGTCGTCGGGGACGCCGAAGCGGATCCGACCCGCGGTGGGGTCGTGGAGCGTGGCCCAGAAGTGGGAGCCGTCGCGGTACTTGCCGCCCGTTCCGGCGTAGATGAGCTGCGCTCCCGGGCGGGTGTCGAAGGACGGGACGACGGCGCCCACGATGTCATCCCACATTTCTGGTTCGGCCTCGCCGCCCTCATCGAGCACGAGCGTGTCGTACGCACCGGAGCGCACGTCGTCGCCGTTCGGGGAGAGGATGGCGAGCTTGGATCCGTTCGCGAACTCGACGCCGAGGGATCCGTTCGACTCCATGAGCTTGATCCCGATGACCTTCTCGCGGTGCGGCTTGTCGCGCCACTTGCGGGTGATGGGGTCGCGCACGTCGAGCTTGAATCGCTCCCCCGCTTTCTTCGCGGTGGTGAGCATCGTGTACCCGGCCATGTAGACGGCGCGCATCCAGCACCGCCCGAGGAGGATGCACCACAGCGTCGTGGTCTTCGCGCTGCGTCGCGGCTCCAGCACGGCGTTGAGGAACGAGCCCGCGCCGTCCTGGTCGTCCGGGCCGTCCTCCACGATCGCGCCGACGCCGATGACATCGACCGTGCGGAGCATCTGCGGCTGGAGGTTCGCGAGGAGCCCGCCCGCGACGATGCGGGACGGCACGATTTCGTTGATGATCCACGCGCCCACCAGGAACTCAGCACGGGCCTGGAAGTTGCCGACGAGGGCCGACTCGTCTAGCGGGCGTCGGCCCTCATCGCGCTTCTCATCCCACGCGGCGGCATCGAGGAGCGGGTGATCGCGCACCGCTTCCGGAAGCTGCTCCCCGGCCCAGTCCAGGGGGGGGATTTCGCTAGCGGAGGCGGCAGTTGTCGCGGCCTCACTCAAAGAGTCGATGTCGGTCAGAGTCGCCATGTTGTCGCGTTCTTGGTCGGGATGGTTGGTGTGTGTCGTGCGTTGGTGATGGCCGCGCCGAGCTTGGCCCCGGCCGCTCGGTTGCCGACGCATGCACCGGTCTTGTGTCGGTGCTCGGGTGCAAGGTCGGACAGCGCGGAGCCGAGCGCGCCGGGCAGGTGCCCGACGTCGAACGGCTGGCCGGGTGCGATGGCACCGCGGCAGCGCCAGCACGAGACAGCCCGCCCGGCGCGCCACGCGGAGCGCACGCGCTCACGGATGATGCGTGCGTTGCGCCGGTACTCGGGTGTCTGGTGCTTGGCGCTCACGGGTGCTGGTTCTTCCCGACGTTCGCGGCGTGGATGGCGAGGGCGTCGGCACCGGCGCTGATGAACGCTGCGCAGGCGTCGAGGTAGGACGGGCCGTCCTCGATGAGTTGGCATCGTGCGCCGTCGAGTGTGGCGGTGATGGACGAGAGCGCCCGTGTGGTGCTGACCATGCGCAGGCGGATCGCTTCAACCTGAAGTTCGTGAGCGGATCCGATCAGCGTCGTGAGCCTGTTGAGGTAGGCGGTCGTGAGGATGCGGTCTCGCTTGGTGGCGGTGGTGGTCATCGTGTGACTTCCTCGCAGATGCCGCACTGGTGCGGTCCGATGTGCTCCCACGAGCGGACACAGAGGCAGACGTGACCGTTGCGCTGTGGGATGGCGGCGACGCACTCACCAGCGAGCGCCATCGCGACGGCATGCTGCGCTACATAGATCGCCCGCTCCCCCGCTTCCTCCGGCGTGAGCTTTCGCCTCGCGATCATGGACAGGTAGTAGCCGGATCCGGCCCAGCCGACGCCGCACGCGAACAGGATCGGCACGAGCGACCCGCCAAGGACGCCAGAGAAGAGCCCGTCGAGGAATGCGGATCCGAGGCCGAGGAGCGCACCGACAACGATGGCGAGGATGCTGGTGTGGAGAAGTCTCATGTCAGGTGTTGTCTTTCGGTTCGTAGGCGGGTCCGTACTCGGCGAGGAGTGCTCGGATTTCAGCGCGGTTGAGGCGGCGAGGTTCGCTCTTCTCTTGGCGTCCGTCGTCCCTGTGGTGCCCGCATTGGCACCAGCCCGAGGGCGTAGGTACGTGGTCCATCGGTCCTGCTCTTTGGTGAAGTTCTGGGAGTGGCTTGACCCTGAGAGATCTCCCCGATGCGTGGGGTGTCTCTCAGAGGGGTTCAAGCCGATGGGGTCTTGCTCTTCGGAGCCAGCCCGGTCGTTACATGACGCCGGGCTGTTGAGGCCCGGCCAGTGCCGGTATGTGCAGTCAGGATGAGTTCGGGGGTGCGCGCCGGGGCCTGCCTTTAGTCGCGCTCCTGCTGCTCGCGGTCCTACGTGGTGACGGGCTACAGGCTTCCCGGGTCTCGCCCCGTTCCCCCGGGGTCGTGTGGTGCGTCCTAGCCGCGTATGTGGTTATCCCCTTGCGGGGTCCGTGATGAGTCCCGGATGCGGTTCGTGATTCGCCTGAATCGGTTCTGATGCATGTCGATCACATTCGTGCATTGCGATGCATGCGAATCGGATTGATACCGGCGTGTCTTGTTTCTGATTCAAATGTCAGGCTAGGCTGACGTCATGACCACGATCACGTTGAACGGCACCCTCGGTCTCGGCGGCACGCTGGCGCTCTACCGTCAGATGGCAGGCCTGGACCAGGTGCAGATGGGTAAGCGCGTCGGCGCATCGCGTCCGACGATCAGCGCATGGGAGCGGGGCACCCGCGAACCGAACTTCTCGCAGGTCGTCGCCTGGGCGCGCATCACCGGCCAGCCCCTCCAGCCGCTCGTTGACGCCGTGGGGGTTAACGACGAAAGCCCCGCCGAAGCGGGGCTTTCTGGTGTGGTGCGCCTGGAGGGACTCGAACCCCCAACCTTCTGATCCGTAGTCAGATGCTCTATCCATTGAGCTACAGGCGCATCCGGTCTTTCACAAGACCGCCCGCTCTCGCGGGCCTCGTCAACAATACCCCAGACGCGGGCCGGAACGCGAATCGAGCGCCCCCCGAGCGGATCGCCCGGGCGTGGCGCACCTCAGCGCAGCTGCTTGGCGGCGCGCTTCTCCTCGCGCTCCGCCGCCTTCGCGGCGGCCTTGCCCGCCTTCTCCACCGCCTTGTCGGCCTTCTCGCGGTTCTTCTTCCTGGCGCGCTGATCCGACGCCAGCGCCTGCAGGTCGACCAGGCGCAGGGCCTGCATCCGCGCCTCGCGCATGGTCTCGTAGTCGGGATCCTCGTCCGGACGCATCGCCTCGACCGAGAGCCTGCTCTGCAGGTTGCCCGCCACGTCGCTCCACGCCGCGGCGCGCGCCGCCTCGACCAGGAACCGCAGCGCCTCGGGATCGTCGGCCATCTCGCGCAGCCGGTCGGCCACGGCGGAGGACTGCTTGGCCCGCTTCTTCAGATTGCGCACGTCGCGATCGCGATAGTCGTGGGTGCCGTGGGGATCCGAGTACCGGCCATGAGCGCGCTTGCGCATCGTGTTGGCGAGGTCGGCCGCCTCCTCCGCCTCGGTCGCGAGGGCGAGCAGCGCCTCGTGCGCGTCGTTCATGTACTTGGCGACGTCGAACGAGCCGCCCTGAGCGATCGTGCCCACGAGGATGTGGTTCTTGACGGTCAGACGGGCGGCGGACGTGGCGATCGCCACGCCCTCGGCGATGGCGTCAGCGCTCTTTCCCACTCCGACCTCCTCCTCCCTTCGAGCGTACCGGTTCCCGTTCCGCAAGAGCAGGGCCATGGGGCAGGATGGGAGCAGTGTTGCGCCCACCCGACGCATGCGACGACGCAGGCGAGGGCGCAGCCCGTAGGAGGAGCGTTGCCCGTTCTCGACCCATCAGGCCGCAGCGGTGCGATCACCGGCGCTGCCAACGGCATCGGCGCCGAAGTCGCGCGCGCGCTCGCGCGCCGCGGCGCCCGTCTCGCGCTCATCGACCGCGACCGCGCGGGCCTGCAGCAACTTGCCGACGAACTGCGCACGACCGGGGCCGACGTGTCGGTGCACCCGCTCGATCTGCGCGACGACGACGCGGTGGCCGCCGCGGGCGCGGAGATCGAGGCGGCGCACCCCGAACTGCAGACGCTCGTCACCTGCGCCGGGTCCTCGATGCTCGGATCCCTCGACCAGCTCACGATGGAGGAGATGCGCTGGCTGATGGACATCAACCTCTGGGGCACGGTGTCGATCACCAAGGCGCTCCTGCCGTCGTTGCGGCGCGCACCGGCGGCGCACGTCACCCACATCGCGAGCATCTACGCGCTCGCCTCCCCGGGCGGGCGGATCCCGTACGCGATGTCGAAGTTCGCCGTGCGCGCCTTCTCCGAGGCGCTCATGCACGAGCTCGAGGGCTCGTCGGTCACGGTGGGCGCCGTCTATCCCGCCGGCGTCCGCACCGGCATCATCCTGCACGGACGCTACGCGGCCGCGATCGATCCGGGGGTGGCCGGCCGCGCCGCCGCCGCCCAGGCATCGATGTACCACATGGAGCCCGCCGAGGCGGCCGAGCGCATCGTCCGCGCGACCCTGCAGCGCCGTCCGCGCACCCTGATCGGGCGGGAGACCCGCCTGGTCGACGCCCTGGTGCGGCTGGCTCCGGTGCGCTACTGGGGTCCGATGCGGAACCCGCTGCGCGAGGCGATCGACACCACCACCCCGATGTCGCCCCGCTGACCGGACGCGCTCATTCCCCGGCGACGGGGACGCCGTCCGCCGGGGAGATGTCGCGCACGGCGACGACCTCGTCGCCGGAGGTGCGCTCACGCCCTGCGGCCGCCCGCTCGCGGATCGCGGTGGTCTCCCTGTCGTACTCGACGAGCTTGCGCAGCGCGTTCGCGGTGCCCGCCCGCAGGTGACGCTGGACGCGCAGGCGCAGGGTGGCCGTGTCCCGCGCCGCGAACGACTCGAAGATGCGCGCATGGTCCTCGGCCATCGCCAGGAGGTCGTCATGCTCCCGGAACAGCAGCAGGAGCCGCCCGCGCATCATCCCGAGGATCTCGTTGACCGTCGCGTTCTCGGCGAGCTCGGCCATGATCAGGTGGAACTCCGCCCCCGCCGTGTGCGCCGCCGCAGCGTCGCCGATGCCCGCGGCCGCGAACTCGCGGTCCAGCGCCGCCTCGACCTTGGCCAGGCCGTCGGAATCGTGACGCAGGGCGGCGATCTCGAACACGAGCACCTCGAGCACGTCCCGCACCTGCGCGATGTCGCGCACATCCGCTTCGGTGAACTGCCGCACCACCGCCCACGATCGCGGACGGGCGGTGAGCAGTCCTTCGCTGAGCAGCTGGCGGATCGCCTCCCGCACCGGCAGCCGGCTCACCGCGAGCTCATCGGCGATGTCGCGCTCGATCAGGCGATCGCCGGAGCGGCGCTGCCCCGACAGGATCGAGTCGCGCAGCAGTCGCACCACCCTCGCCGATTCCAGTTCGACGCTCGCCGCGTTCCCCATGGGGACATTGTGGCACCGTCGCCGAATGCCGCAAGGTGCCGGGCCGAGTCCGCCGAGAAGCAGGGGCGGGGCGCCGCGCTCCCGCGACACCCCGCCCCTGCGTTCACCGTCCGGTCGGAACGCCGTGCGAATCGAGCCAGTCCAGCACCTGCTGCACCGCCTCCTGGGCCGGCAGCGCGGCGTCGACGACGAAGCCGGCCTCGTCGGGGCCCAGCGGTTCCAGGGTCTCCAGCTGCGAGTCCAGCAGCGAGGCCGGCATGAAGTGCCCGAGCCGGCGGCCGAGGCGCTCGGCGAGATCGTGCCGGGTGCCCTCCAGGTGCACGAACTCGACGCCGGGGAGCGCGAGGATGTCCCGGTAGCTGCGGCGCAGGGCCGAGCAGGTGACGATCCCGGACTCGCCCGCCGCGATCCGGGCCGAGATCCAGTCGCGGATCAGTGCGAGCCAGGGCCAGCGGTCGTCGTCGGTGAGCGGGATCCCCGCCTCCATCTTCGCGACGTTCGCCGCGGGGTGCAGATCGTCGCCCTCCTGCAGCGCCCAGCCCAGCCGCCCGGCCAGGAGCCCCGCGAGGGTGCTCTTGCCGGACCCGGACACCCCCATCACCACGAGGATCCTCGATGTCGTCTTCGTCGTCATGATCCGCTCCCCGCTCAGCCGACGAACACGCCGATGAGCATCGCGCCGGCGAGGCCGACCACAGAGATCAGGCACTCCATGACCGTCCAGGACTTGAGCGTCTGCGGGATGCTGAGGCCGAAGTACTCCTTGATGAGCCAGAACCCGGCGTCGTTGACGTGCGAGAGGAAGACGGATCCGGCGCCGATCGCGAGCACCAGCAGCGCGGAGCCGGCGGACGACAGGCCGAGGTCGTGCACGAGCGGCTGCAGGATGCCGGCGGCCGTGATCGTGGCGACCGTGGCGGATCCGGTGGCGATGCGGATCAGCACCGCGACGAGCCATGCGAAGAACAGCACGATCGGCAAGGATCCGCCGATCCCCGAGATCGCGTGGGCGATGACCGTGCCGATCGTGGAGTCGACGAGCACCTGCTTGAAACCGCCGCCGGCGCCCACGATGAGCAGGATCCCGGCGATCGCCGGAAGCGAGGACGAGACCGAGGCGCCGACCTGGCCGGCGCTCATGCCGCCGCCGCGGCCCAGCACGACCATGCCGACGAGCACGGCGATGAGCAGCGCGATCATCGGCTTGCCGAGGAAGTCGACGATGCCCTTGAACGCCGAGGTGTCGTTCGGCGCGACGATGTCGACGATCGCGGACAGCAGCATGAGGAACACCGGAAGCAGGATGCTGAACAGCGTCGCACCGAAGCTCGGGCGCTTGCGGGCCTGGACCGCCGCGGTGTCGCCGGGCTGCGCCTCGTCCTCCGCGGTCTGGAACAGCGCGGGCACCGGCACATCCACCCAGCGGGCGGCGAGACGGCCGAACAGCGGGCCGGCGATGATGACGGTGGGGATCGCGATGAGCACGCCGAAGGCGAGCGTGAGGCCGAGGTTGGCGCCGATCAGGCTGATCGCGGCGAGGGGGCCGGGGTGCGGGGGCACCAGGCCGTGCATCGCGGAGAGGCCGGCGAGCGTGGGGATCGCGATCTTGATGAGCGACACCCCGGAGCGGCGCGCGACCAGGATGATCACGGGCACGAGCAGCACGAGTCCGACCTCGAAGAACATCGGCAGGCCGATGAGGGCGCCGACGAGGCCCATCACCCAGGGCAGGGCCGCGGTGCTCGCCCGCGAGATCAGGGTGTCCACGACGCGGTCCGCCCCGCCGGAGTCGGCGAGGAGCTTGCCGTAGATCGCACCGAGGGCGATGAGCACGCCGACGCCGCCGGCGGTCGAGCCGAAGCCGTTGGAGAAGCTCGTGACCGTCTGCGTCGCGGACATGCCGGCGACGAGGCCGGTGACGATCGCACCGATCACGAGCGAGAGGAACGGATGCAGCTTCACCCAGGTGATGAGCACCACGATCGTCGCGATGCCCACCAGGGCTGCGAGGATGAGCACCCCCTCGGGGGCGGTGGTCGTGGGCGGCACCGGGTCGGCGGCGGAGACGAGGGCTCCGGGAACGGACGCGAGCAGAGTCGACATGGCCATGAGCTTCCTTGGTCTGGCGGAGGATTTCGCCTCAGCGTACGGGATAAGTAGGACTTAATCAAGAGTCTTGCTGCAATATGCCCTGTTTCCTCGGAGACATCGGATCTTTTGCCCGACGAACGCCATAATGGGAGGCATGAGTGAGGGAACCCGCGAGGCCGCCTCCGCGCAGCACCACCGGCTGCTCGACACGATCGGCATGCGCATCGTGGAGGGCGAGCTGCCGCAGGGCATGCGACTGCTGACCGCCGACGTCGCCGCCGAGCTCGGCGTCTCCCGCTCCGCCATGCGCGAGGTGGTGCGCGTGCTCGAGACCATGGGCATGGTCGAGGTGCGGCGCCGCGCGGGCGTCGAGGTGCTGCCCGTCGAGCGCTGGAGCGCCTACGCCCCCGAGGTGCTGCGCTGGCGACTCGACGGATCCGATCGGCTCCGCGCCCTGCACGAGCTGAGCCAGCTGCGCTCCGCGATCGAGCCGCTCGCGGCCCGGCTCGCCGCGACCCAGGCGGATCCCGCGCAGCGCGCCGCCCTCGTGAAGGCCGTGCTCGGCATGGTCGAGCACGGCGACCGCGCCGACGAGTCCGCCTACCTGCAGCATGACGTCGACTTCCACGCCGCCGTGCTGCGCGGCTCCCGCAACCCGTACCTCGCCGGGCTCGCCGAGGTGGTCGCGGCACTCCTGCACGGCCGGACCGCGCATGCGCTCATGCCCCGGCAGGCGGACCAGACGGCCCTGCGCCTGCACCAGGACGTCGCCGCCGCGATCACCGCCCGCGATCCCGACGCGGCGGCTGCGGCGATGGCAGCGATCGTCGCCGAGGCCGACGACGCCGTCGGGGCGATGGCCTCACCCGGCCACCGGCCCTCGGATCGCTGAGACGTCGGAGCGCCTTCTTCATCGGGCTGATAGCCGCTCGCCAGCGCCCGCCTACCCGCGGGCGCGCATAATCGAGCCATGACCAGAGCGGCCGGCACCACGCAGCACCGCGCGGCGAGCGCGCTGCCGCGACTGCTCGCCGCCCCGGTCCGGGGCGTGCGCCGGGTGCGCCGGCCCGCGACGTCGGCCGCGCCGGCCTTCGACGTCGCCTACGTGCGCAGCGGCCCGCACGCGGACGTCCCGATCGTCGTGATCCCCGGCGGCCCCGGGCTGGGCTCCGTGCTCCCCTACCGCCGCTTCCGGCGCGAGGCCGCGCAGCGCGGGCTCGACGTCATCATGATGGAGCACCGCGGCGTCGGGCTCTCCCGGGCCGACCTGGACGGGCGCAGCCTGCCGCTGTCAGCGATGCACGTCGTCGATGTCGTCGACGACCTGGCGGCGGTGCTGGATCAGGAGGGCGTCTCCCGCGCCTTCCTCAGCGGCTCCTCCTACGGCAGCTACGTGGCCGCGGCCTTCGGGGCGCGCCATCCGGAGCGTGTCGCCGGCATGCTCCTCGACTCGGCCCTGCAGTCCGTCGCGGATCGCGACGCCGAGCGGGCGATGATCCGCGGCCTGTTCGTCGAGGCGGACACGCGGATCGCCGCCTCGGTGCGCGAACTGCTCGAGGACGGATCGGATCCGCGCCTCCTGCTCGGGGTGCTCCGGGCGGCCTACGAGCTCGGCGGCACCGAGCTGCTCGAGCCCCTGCTGCGGCAGCGGCTCCACGGGGCGCATCGGACGGGCCGCGGCGATCGCGCGGGCCGGGGCGGCTCGGGGCATGCCTCGGTGTGGGCGGCGCTGGAGGCGTACGTCGACAAGGCGGAATCGGAGGCCCACGTGCCCGGGTTCTACGAGTTCGACCTCGTCGGTGCGATCGCATTCCGCGAGCTCGGCTTCGGCCCGGATCCCGACGGCTCCGCCCTCGACCCCTCACTCACCTACGCACCCGTGGCGGATCGCTTCCCGCGCTTCGCCGGTGAGCCGTTCGACCTGCCGTCCGCGGCCGCGGGCTTCGACTGGCCGACGGTGCTGCTCAGCGGCACCCGCGACCTGCGCACGCCGGCCGCGGTCGCGCAGCGCGTCGCCGAGACGGCGCCCGACACGGTGCTCGTCGAGATCGACAACGGGCACAGCGCACTGGAGTCCCACCCGCTCGCGCTGCTGCACGCACTGCAGCGCCTGAGCCGCGGTGAACAGCGCCGGCTCCCCGACGAGAGCGCGCTGATGAGCGCCCTGCCCCGGCGCGGGCTGGTGGCGGGACTGCCCCGGCTGCTCCACGCGGGCACCCGCTGGGAGGCCGCGCTGCGCTCGTGACCCGATCCGGCGGGGCAGGAATGGATCCCAGGTCCATTCGGTTGCATACAACGTGCCCGCATCCCGCTCCGACCTGCTCTCCGCCGACACCGCGATGGGCGCGGTGACGCTGCTCGTCGCCGACCTCGACGCCATGACCGCCTACTACCGCGACGCCGTGACGCTGCGCGTGCTCTCGGCCGACGGCGACCGGGTCGTGCTGGGCCGCGGCACGACGCCGGTGGTGATCCTGGAGCACAGCCCCGCCCTGAAGCACGCGGCACCGCGTTCGGCCGGGCTGTTCCACACCGCGATCCTCTTCGAATCGCCGCGGGCCCTCGCCGCCGCGCTGTACTCGGTCGCCCGGCGTGCGCCTGGCACGTTCACCGGCAGCGCCGACCATCTCGTGAGCCAGGCGTTCTACTTCACCGACCCCGAGGGCAACGGCGTCGAGCTGTACTGGGATCGCGACCGCACGCAGTGGAGCTGGACGCACGGTCAGGTCGAGATGGACACGCTGTACCTGGATCCGAACGGCTTCCTCGACGAGCACCTCACCGAGGAGGCGACCGCGGATCCGGTGATCGGCGGCGCGGTCGTCGGGCACGTGCACCTCTCGGTGGGCGACGTCGAGTCCGCCCGCGAGTTCTACGTGCGGCGCCTCGGGTTCGAGACCACGGCGGAGCTCGGCGGATCCGCCCTGTTCGTCAGCGCCGGCGGCTATCACCACCACATGGCGATGAACACCTGGAACAGCGCGGGCGCCTCACGGCGCACCCCGGCACTGGGGCTCGGCCGCGTCGAGATCATGCTCCCCGACGCGGACGACATCGGATCCGTCGCAGAGCGCATGGAGCACTACGGCGTCGCGATGCGCGACGACGGCCGTTCGCTCGCGTTCGAAGACCCCTGGGCGAACGAGATCCGGCTCACGACCCCGGGCTGACCCGCCGCCGGGGGCGATCGCCCCGGATCACCCGTCCAGGCGCACCGCCGAGATCGCCCCGTCCGGCCACGTCACGCACACCGTGACCGCGTCGTCCGATGCGGGCGCGATCGCCGCGCTCGGAACGGGGTCCTCCCCGCGCCCCAGGCGCACCGCCGCCAGGACGACGTCGCCCTCGGCGACCCCGGCCACGTCCACGCGGGGAACGGTGACGACCTCCCCGATCGGCGAGGTGCCGGTCTCGACGTGCACCGACGCGGCCGACCGCGCGATCGTCGAATCGTCTCCGGCGGAGGGCAGGATCCGCAGCTCCGAGCGCAGGCCGTCGAGCTCCGCCGCTACCGCTCCCGCCTCGATCTCCGCCGTCGCGGCGGTCGCCCCGGCCAGCGGCCACCCGCTCAGCCGCAGCGGGACCGGCTGCGCGGACGCGCCGCTGCGGGCGAGACGCCGGGTCGCACGCACCTCCCAGGAGCCGCGCACGACGCTCGCGGTCGCGAGCAGGGGGCCGTCGGTGACGAGGCCCGCGCGTCCCGCCCCGTGGTCGTACGCCGGCCCGCCGACGCTCGAGTCCACCCAGTGCGCGTCGGCCACGGAAACGGCGTAGGCCGCCGTCCCGTCGTCGCCGATCGGCCCGCGCGCGAAACCCGTGCGGTGCGTCGAACGTCCCGCCGCATCGAGCGCCCCCACCATGCTGTCGGCCGGGTCGTCGATCGTCGCCCCGGTGAGCGGCGGGAGCGTCGCGCTGGAGTACCCGAATCGGCCGTAGAGTGCCGAGTCGCCCGTGCGATCGCCCTCGAGGGCGTGGTCGGAGCCGTGGTTGATCACCCGCACGATGCCGTCCGAGACCGTGCCGCTGACGATCCAGCCCGCCGCCCGGATCACCCGGCGCACGTCGTCCTGCTCGATCGGCAGCGGCTCCTCGACCGCGGTCCAGACCGGGTGGTCGGCCGGGAGCAGCAGCCCGAGGAAGCCCTTCGACGCCCAGTAGGGCGATCCCGCGCCGGAGTAGCTCTGCGCCATCGCCGGCCATTCGCCGAACAGGCCCATCGTGAGCAGCCCCCGCTCGCCGATCGCCCCGCGTTCGACGAAGGCGCGCAGCTCGCCCGAGGCGGCGCGACGCAGCAAGCCCGGAGACTGCCGCGCGGCGCCCGACAGAGCGCCCATCCACAGCGGCGCCGCGGTCGCGAACCGGTAGATGAGGCTGCGCCCCTGCAGCACCGGCATGCCGTCCGCCCCGATGAGCGCGACGTAGTCGTCGAGGAAATCGGCCAGCCGGGAGCGGAACACCGGCGCGAGGGCTCCGGATCCGAACGCGGCCGAACCCTCGGATCCGGCCCAGAGCAGCGGGTAGAGGTGCATCGCCCAGCCGCAGTAGTAGTCGTAGTTGCGCAGAGCACCGTCGGCCCACCAGCCGTCGGTCTGGAAGTAGTCCTCGATGCGGGCGAGATCGGCCGCGATCCGGTCGGGATCGTGCGGCCCGTCGACGGAGGCGAGGAACGTCTCGACCGTGATCCGGAACCACAGCCAGTTGTTGTCGGGGTACCCGCGCACCGGATTCAGCGCGAGCCAGTCCACGATGCGCTGCTGCGCCGCCGCGTCGAGGGCGTCCCACAGCCAGGGGCGCGTGAGCTGCAGCCCGAGGGCGATGGAGGCCGCCTCGACCTGGGCCTGCGGCTGCGCGGCGGGCAGGATCCACCGCTCCGGATTCGCCGGATCCGTGCCGGCGACGAGTCCGTCCCGGTACCAGTCCAGGAAGCCGTGCGGGTCGGTGCCGCGCTCGCCGGCGAACCGGAAGGCGAACAGCAGGAACGATCGCGCGAAGCCCTCGAGGCCATCGCTGTCGGCGCCGCTGCTGCTGGTCGGGCCGGGCAGCCGCACCTGACTGCGCGTCGGCGTGAAGTACGGCCGCAGCGACAGCAGCAGATGGTCGGCCACCCCCGCCCAGTGCGCGCGGGTCCAGCCGGTGTGCGGCGACAGGACGCGGTCCTCCGGGGGCAGCACGGGACGGGCGGGGTCGAAGTCGGTCACCCGCTCAGGGTATACGCTTTCCCACGCACCACGGCAGGCGAGAGAACGGATCCGAATGCCCGACGTCCACCGTCCTGAAGCGCTCGTCGTCATGTCCCGAGAGGCGTTCGGCAACCAGTTCGGCGAAGAGCAACTCTCCCGGCTGCGCACGCTGGCCCGCGTGCCGGAACCGCTCTTCGTCGAGGATCTGGACGACCCGGCGCTCGGCGAGCGCCTCGCCGGCGTCGAGGTGCTGCTCACCGGCTGGGGAGCCCCGCAGCTCACCGCGGGTCGCCTGGATCGGATGCCGCGGCTGCGGGCGATGCTGCACAGCGCGGGATCCGTCCGCCCGCACGTCACAGAGGAGCTCTGGCGCCGCGGAGTCCGCGTCGCGGCGGTCGCCGAGGTGAACGCGGCGCCGGTCGCGGAGTTCACGCTGGCCGCGATCGTCCTCGCCGGGAAGAAGGCGCCCTTCCTCGCCGCGGGCAGGGATCCCCGACGAGACGGGGACGCCGCGCTGACGCGCTTCGGCGGGCTCGGCAACTTCGGCGTGACGATCGGCGTCGTCGGCTTCAGCCGCATCGGGCGCCGCGTCGTCGCACTGGCGCAGCAGCTCAGCGCGGTCACGGTGCTCGTGGCGGATCCGTTCGCGGACCCGGACGAGGTGCGCGCCGCCGGCGGTCGCCCCGTCCCGCTGGAGGAACTCCTCCCCCGCGTGGACGTGCTCTCCCTGCACGCCCCCGAGCTCCCCTCGACCCGGCGCATGATCTCCGCGCGCGAGCTGTCCGCGCTGCCCGACCACGCCACCGTGATCAACACCGCCCGCGGCAGCCTCATCGACACGGAGGCGCTGGTGCGCGAGTGCGCCGCCGGCCGCCTCAATGCGATCCTCGACGTGACCGATCCCGAGCCGCTGCCCGAGGACTCGGGGCTGTACGGCCTGCCGAACGTCATGGTCACCCCGCACCTGGCCGGCTCCCTCGGCAATGAGCTGCATCGGCTGACCGAGGCGGCCCTCGACGAGCTGGAGCGCTTCGCCGCGGGGCGGCCGCTGCACGAGGAGATCACGGCCGAGAGCCTGCGCCTGAGCGCCTGAGCGCCTGAGCGGCTGCTCAGCCGCGCCGGGCGTCCGCCCGCGGGTGCACGAAACCGGAGAGCGCGCCCAGCGTCGCGCCGACGAGCGTGTCCACCACCCGCTCCGCGATGAGGGCGCCGGGCGTGCCGGCACCGCCCGCGGGCGAGGTGGAGACGATCAGCAGCAGCACGAGCGGTGTGATGAAGACGAGGGCGAGCGCGTAGTTGCGGATCACGAAGAGCTCGGCGCCGAACTGCAGCGCGCCGAACAGGACGGGCAGCGCAAACCCGGGCAGGGGCAGCGCGGCGAGGGCGGCGAAGAGGCCCGCTCCCACCACGGTGCCGACCAGGCGCTGGCTTCCGCGGATGAACGCCACCCGGCGCCCCGCGTTCACGCCGATCACCGCCACCCCGGCGCACACCGCCCAGTAGGCGCGCTCCGCGTCCACGAGCAGCAGGCTGAGCAGCGTTCCGATCGCCGCGACCACGATCACGCGCACGAGCAGCGCGCGCGAGTCGGGCCCCAGGGCGAAGCTCCCCTCGATCGACTGCCCGATCCGCTCGGACCCCGGTCGTGCGACGCGCCGCACCAGCACGAAGACCGCGGCCGTGGCGCAGGTGATCGCGACGCCGGTCGTCAGGGCGATGAGGAACAGCAGCGGATCCGCGTGCCTGCGGCCGTCGACGACCGCCGTCACGTGCGTGGCGATGCCATAGGCGAGCACGAAGAACACGGGTCCCGGGGCTCCGAGCCGGAAGCCGAAGTGCAGCACGGAGATCACGAGCGTCACCACGACCAGTCCGATCGCCGCGAGAAGCGGGACGGGGGCGAGGGCGACGCCCGCCGCGGCGCAGGCCACCAGCGCCAGCCCGAGAACGGGGAGCGCACGGGCCCTCGTCGCCGGCGCCACCGCGGTGAGGTAGGTCGCCACGAAGGCGCCGCCCGCAGCCTGCAGACCGAGATCGCCGCGGCCCAGAGCGGTGAAGAGCCCGAGGGGGAGGAACATCGAGAGCGCCGCCTGCAGCGCGATCGACCAGCGCGGCGAAGGGGCCGGCGCGAGCGTCACGAGGCTTCGGAACCAGACCCGGAGGTGGCCTTCTTCGGAGAGCGCCTCGTCCTCGCTCATCCGGTCGGGACCCTCTGCGGGCGCCGCCGATCCTCCCGAAGTCACACAGGACACGGTACTGGACCGGATCGGCCCGCGCCCGACCGTCGTCGATCCGGAGCGGTTCCGCGCGGACGGACGCCGGGCCTGGACGCACGACTCGTGCGGGCGCATGCTGGAGCCATGACCGGCTTCCAGACCACGCACGCGTTCAGCGGCTTCAGCGTCGACGACATCGACGCCGCCCGCGCCTTCTACGGCGACACCCTCGGTCTGGAGGTGACGACCAACGCGATGGGCTTCCTCGACATCCGGCTGCCGCAGGGCGGATCCATCCTGGTCTACGCCAAGCCGAACCACACGCCCGCGAGCTTCACGATCCTGAACTTCCCCGTCGATGACGTCGAGGCGGCCGTGGACGACCTCAACGCCCGGGGCGTGGTCACCAAGATCTACACGGATCCGGATTTCGGCACCGACGCGAAGGGCATCGCGCACGGCGCCCCCGGCCGCGGCCCGGACATCGCCTGGTTCACCGACCCGGCCGGCAACGTGCTGTCGGTGCTCGCCGCCGGCTGACGCCGCCTCGTCTTGACTTCGAGTGCACTCGAAGTCGTAGCGTGGGGCTCATGCCGGAAACCATCACGACGCGCTCGATCTCCGAGGCCGCGCACGAGCTCGGGCTGACGGCGCACACCCTGCGCTACTACGAGCGCGAGGGGCTCCTGCTGACGCCCCTCGACCGCGTGTCATCCGATCGCCGCCGATACACCGACGGCGACATCGCCTGGCTCGGGTTCCTCCGCAAACTCCGCTCCACCGCCATGCCGATCGCGACACTGCGCCGCTACGTCGAGCTCGCCCGTGCCGGCGACGGCACGAGCGCGGCCCGGCTCGATCTGCTGCGCGAGCACCGTGAGACGGTGCTGGCCCGGCGAGCGGAGCTGGACGACGCCCTCGGCGCCATCGACCTCAAGATCGCCCTCTACTCCGAAAGGCTCTCATGAAGCACGCGACACTCGGCACCCTCTCCGTCGGCCGGCTCGGCCTCGGCTGCATGGGGATGTCGGCCTTCTACTCCGGCGCGAACACGGACGAGGCCGAGTCCATCCGCACCATCCACCGGGCGCTCGACCTCGGCGTCACCATGCTCGACACGGCGGAGATGTACGGCCCGCACACGAACGAGGTTCTCGTCGGCCGTGCGCTCGCAGGCCGGCGCGACGGCGTCGTCATCGCCACGAAGTTCGGCATCCTCGCGGGGGCGGACGGCGGCCGACGGCTCGACGGCCGCCCGGAGAACGTGCGCCGCTCGGTCGAGGGATCGCTGCAGCGCCTCGGCACCGACCGGATCGATCTCTACTATCAGCACCGGATGGATCCGCAGACGCCGATCGAGGAGACCGTGGGGGCTCTGGCCGAGCTCGTCGCCGAGGGGAAGATCCTGCACTACGGGCTCTCCGAAGCCGGAGAGGAGACGCTCCGCCGTGCGCACGCGGTGCACCCGGTCACCGCGCTGGAGACCGAGTACTCGCTGTGGACCCGGGAGCCCGCCGAGCAGCTGCTGCCGGTGCTCCGCGAGCTGGGCATCGGCCTCGTGCCGTACTCGCCGCTCGGGCGGGGGTTCCTCACCGGTGCGATCCGCTCCGCCGACGCCCTGGACGCGGGCGACTTCCGCCGGAGCAACCCGCGCTTCTCCGGAGAGAACCTCGAGGCCAACCTGCGGATCGTCGAGGCCGTCGAAGGGGTGGCCGCCGAGCTCGATGCGACGCCTGCCCAGGTCGCCCTCGCCTGGGTGCTCGCCCAGGGCGACGACATCGCGCCGATCCCCGGGACGAAGCGCGTCTCCCGCCTCGAGGAGAACGTCGCGGCGGACGCGCTCGTGCTCACCCCGGAGCAGATCACGGCACTCGGGGCGCTTCCGTCCGCCGCGGGCGACCGCTACGCCGACATGTCGAGCATCGGACGCTGAGCGCCGGGCGCCGGTTCGCCGTCAGCCGGCGAACCGGCGCTGCACCTCGGCGTAGGGCAGGGCTCCGTCGAGGAAGCCGAGCGTGCCGGTGTCGAGCAGCTCACGCCCCGCGCGTTCCAGGGCGGTGAGGGCGGCGCGGGCGAGGCTGCCGCCCAGGCTCACCCGCCGGACGCCGAGGGCGAAGAGCTGCGACACCGGGACGACGTGCGCGGCGAGTCCCGCCACGATGTTGAGCGGGACGGGGATCTCCGCGGCCAGACGGCCGATGGTCCCCTCGTCGTTTACCCCGGGCACGAACACGCAGTCCGCGCCCGCCTCGACGAAGCGCTGCGCCCGGGCGACGGTCTCGGCGAACGGGTCGTGGACGCCCGGCACGAAGTAGGCGTCGGTGCGGGCGTTGAGCACGAACGCGCCCCGGGGCGCCGCGTCCCGCGCCGCGGCGATCCGGTCGGCCGCCTCGTCGATCCCGAACAGCGCTCCTCCCGCGGCATCCTCGAGGTTGGCGCCGACCACTCCGGCGCCGCGAGCCAGGGCGACGGTGCGGCCCACCTGCTCCGGGGTGTCCCCGTAGCCCGCCTCGAGGTCGGCCGACACGGGCAGGTCGACCGCCGCGGCGATCGCGGCCGTGTGGGCGAGCATCGTGTCGAGGTCGAGCGCTCCCCCGTCCGGGATGCCGAGCGACCAGGCGATTCCCGCGCTGGTGGTCGCGATCGCAGCGAAGCCGAGCTGGGCGAGGATCCGCGCGGATCCCGGATCCCAGGCGTTCGGCAGCACGAAGCCGTCGCCGTGGTGGAGGGCGAGGAACGCGGATGCCCGGTCTTCGGTCATGAGGTCTCCGTCAGCGCTCGGGGTCGTCGCCACGGCTCCACGCGATCGCGATGAGCCGGCGCAGCACGTCGAGGTCGATGTCATCGAGCTTGCGCACGTAGACGCAGCCGCGACCCTCCGTGAAGGTCCCGAGGCTCGGCAGCAGCGCGGCTCCCTCGGGCAGATCCTTCAGTCCGTAGAGGGAGAGCTGCGCCTTGCGGGGCGAGAACGCGACCTTCGGCCAGTCGCCCTCGCTGCTCGCGCCGCGATAGCGGTAGGTGCCGTAGCCGACCATGGTCGGCCCCCACAGCACGGGCTCGGCGCCGGTCGCCTCGCCGAAGATCTCGGCGAGGGCCAGGCCGTCGAGGCGGCGCCGCTCGGGCGTCGCCGCCTCGAGGAACGCCGTGACGTCGGCCGTCGTGGGCTGGGTCTTGATCTCGGCCATGGTGCCATCATGGTGCACGGCGCCGACATCGCACAGGCCGTCGCACGATCAGAGCAGGCGGCTCAGGCGATCCGCATGAACCTCGGCCCGCTGTAGCCGTCGCGGTCGACGTGCTCCTCGAACATGGCGAGCGGCCGCGCCCAGTGGCTGTAGTCGTCGTAGAGCTTGCGGTAGAAGACCAGCTGCTCCTCGGTCTCGCTGTGCCGCCCGACGGCGATCACCTCGTAGCGGGCGCCCTTGAAGTGCTGGTAGATCCCCGGTGCGACCGACATGTGCGCACATCCCTCCGCCGAGTCCTGCGCCGGTCCGCCCGGCGACCTCCCCGTGGCGCCGGCGGCGATCACGAGGTCCGATCAGAGAGCCTCCCACGTCGGCGCGGGCCGCACCAGCTCGGGCGGCCGGAGGGTCCGTCGGTATCATCGGGTGATGGCCGATTCCTCCGCAGCGCCCCGCAGCACCGGCCGCTATCGCAAGGGCATCGCCCGCCGCCAGGAGATCCTCGACAAGGCGATCGAGGTGTTCGCGCGACGGGGCTCGCAGAAGACCAGCCTGCGCGCGATCGCGCAGGAGGTCGGCGTCACGCACGCGGCGCTGACGCACTACTTCGGATCCCTGGAAGAGCTGCTGGTCGAGGTGTACCGCGCCTCGGAGACCGCGACGGACGCGACGCATCCGATCGCGCCGGAGGCCAGTCCAGCGCGGTCGATGCGCACCGCGGCGGAGCGCAATCGCAGCATCCCCGGTCTCGTGCAGCTGTACTCGACGCTCGTCTCGACGGCGCTCGAGGACTCGCACGGCGCCGCGCAGGAGTTCATCACGCAGCGCTTCAGCCGGCTGCGCACGACGATGGCGGAGCAGGTGCAGATCCTCCAGTCCTCGGGCGCACTGCGCGCCGACCTGGATCCGGATCTCGTCGCCGCTCTCGTGATCGCCGCATCCGACGGCCTGCAGACCCAGTGGCTGCTCGACGACACCGTCGATCACGAGGCGGCTCTCGACCTGCTCGACCGCCTGCTGTCCGGAGGCGTCACCGGCTGACGCGACCGTCTCACCGGCTGATCCAGAAGCCGTGCCGACGATGTCGCATCGGGTCGCCGTGCGCAACTCAGGCTGCCCTCAGGCCGGGGCAGCACGTCGGCACGGAAACATGCGGCTCTGGCCGGCACCGACGGTCGTCCAGCCTGAATTGTGCGCGCGGCGCCGACCGGAACCGGGCAGAGGCCGGCGGATCCGGGACTCGCGCACAGACTGGAGCCCCGGATCCCGGCAGCCGTGGCGGGGCGGCGGCGATCGGCACGCCGCCCCACCGCGTCAGAGGGTGGACGCGAACGGGTCGAAGCCCTCGGGCAGCAGCGGCACGGGGCCCACGGTGCTCTCGACCGCGACCGTGCGGCCCGTGCGCGCGGACTCCTGGGCGGAGAGCAGCACGTCGAGCACGTGGAAGCCGAGCTCGCCCGACGCGACGTGCGGGCGGCCCGCGGCGATCGCGCGCACCATGTCCAGCGCGCCGAGCCCTCGGCCGATCTCGATGTCCTCGTGCGAGATCTCGATCCACTCCTGCTCGAAGGACATGCCGTCCCGCAGCACGCCGAGCGGCTTCACATACGCGATCCGCCCGGTGAACATGTTCGGGTCCGGGATGACGATGGTGCCCTCGGTGCCGTGGATCTCGACGACGCCGTGGCGCTCCAGCGCGGAGTCGAAGCTCAGCAGGCTCTGCGCCTGCGCGCCCTGCTCGAAGGCGGTGACGATCTGGATCGTCGACGGAACCTCCACGGGGAACAGGGTTCCCGCGTTCGGACCCGTCCGGATCTCACGCTCCTCGCGCGCCTTGGTACCGACCGCGGCCACGCTCTCCACGGGCCCGAGCAGGCTGACGAGCGCCGAGAAGTAGTACGGCCCCATGTCGAGCAGCGGGCCGGCGCCCTCGGCGAAGAGGAACGCGGGGCTCGGGTGCCACAGGTCGGGGCCCTGCGTCTGGAAGGCCGTCTGCGCGAACAGGGGACGGCCGATCACTCCGCTCTCGATCGCCCGCCGGGCGGCCTGGAACCCTGGGCCGAGCAGCGTGTCCGGTGCCGAGCCGACCCGCAGCCCTGCGGCCGCGGCCTCGCGCAGCAGCTCGGCCGCGCCCTCGCGGTCGAGACCGAGCGGCTTCTCCGTCCAGACGTGCTTGCCGGCGGCGATGGCCGCCCGCGACACCTCAATGTGCACGGCGGGGATGGTGAGGTTGATCACCAGATCCACGCCCGGATGCGCGAGGACGTCATCGGCGGATCCGAACGCCGGCACCCCGTACTTCTCGGCCTGTGCCTGCGCCCGGTCGAGCAGCAGGTCGCCCACGATGAGCACCTCGGTGTCGGGGAACCGCCCGAGGTTCTCCAGGTAGGTGTCGCTGATGACGCCGACGCCGATGACGCCGATCCCGACCGCGCTCATCGGGCGAAACCGCCCTCGGTGAGGAACGCGTAGCTCGCCGCGATGTCGGCGAAGACGTCGCCAGGGGCGTTGTCGTACTCGATGATCGCGTACTGCACGGCGGATGCCGCGCGCAGGGCGTCGGCGAGCGGCACGTCGCCGGTGCCCGCGTGACGCTGGTCGAGGCTGTCCGAGCCGAACTCGCCGGCACCCGGGGCGAACGGGTTGGCCTCGGGGGCGACGCCGTCCTTGACGTGCACGGCGACGAGACGGTCGCCCAGACGCGAGACGAGACCAGGCACGTCCTGTCCGCCGACGAGGGCCCAGTACAGGTCGAGCTCGAGCGCCACGCGCTCGTCGGTGAGGGCGACGAAGCGCTCGTAGGCGCTCTGTCCGTCGAAGTCGGCGACGAACTCCTGCGCGTGGTTGTGGTAGCCGACGGCGAGGCCGAATCCGGCGGCGGTGTCGGCCAGGGCGTTGAGCCGGTCGGCGATCTCGGTCACCCCGTCGAGCGTGAACCAGCGCTCCGGAGCCACGAACGGGTCGATGACCGTGGTCATGCCGAGCTTCGCGGCGGCCTCGAAGACGATCTCCGGCGCCGGCGTGGGAATGGATCCGTCCGGCGTCCACAGCTCATCGGAAAGCAGCGGCGCGTGCCCGGTGGGCGAGGCGAGACCGGAGGCGTCGAGGGCGGCGCGGATCTCGTCCGGCCGGCGCACGAAGTCGAACGCCTCCACGTTGCGCAGCCCGATGGCGGCGAGCTTGTCGAGGGATCCGCCCATGTCGGCGGAGAACTCCGCCGCGAGCGTGTAGAGCTGAACCGATGCTTCTGGCAGGACCACGTTGACCTTCCTTGTCTGCTTCTCTGCGGGGCGGGCGGTCTTCGCCCGTCCGCTCAGGGTAGCAGAAACCTCCACGTGGAGGTAATGGTTTTCGAAGCGGATCCCCGAGAGCCGCACGCACACGCGAGCGGAACGAGACCCGGGCGATTCGGTTCATGTCCGAGGGGGTGCCTAGTCTCGACGCATGGCCACGCTCGATGATCTGCGTCGTGTCGCCGCCCCTCTGCCCGGCAGCGAGGAGCGCACGACGACCGGCGGTGCCGCCTGGTTCGTCCGCAACAAGCTCTTCGCATGGGAATGCTCTCCGTGGCCGAGCATCTCGGAGGACCTCCGTGAGGTCATCGCCTCCGAGCTCGTGGTCGGCGTGAAGGTCGCCGACGAGCTCGATGCGCTCGCGTTGCGCGAAATGGCGCCAGACGTGTTCCTCGGCCGAACGACACGGTGGGGCGAACCGAAGATCGCGTTCCGGATGCGGGAGATCGACGACGATCATCTCGCCGAGCTCGTGACCGAGGCTTGGCGCGTGCAGGCGCCCCGGTATCTGCGCCGCGAGTTCGACGACAGGTAGATCGCCGGCGTCCGTTCCGCGATACGACGGATCCCGCGTCTCTCCGCTCCAGCACCGACTCGAATGCCGTCGGGCGAGCGGCCCTGCGGGTTTCTCGCCGATCGGCACGGCCGACGTGGCGCAGATCAACGACAAAACCCCCGGGAAGATCCGGGGGTTTCATGGCGGAGACGGAGGGATTTGAACCCTCGGTCCCCTTGCGAGGACTCCACCTTAGCAGGGTGGTGCACTAGGCCTGACTATGCGACGTCTCCAGATGTCCGGCGGGCCGAACACCAGGGACCATCCTAACGGGTCCGCAGGGGTGGCGCGAACCGAGCGCGGGCGGGCGACCTCAGGAAGGGGCACCGTGTGACGATCAGCACGCGATGTGACGATCAGCACACGGATCCCCGTCAGCACGTGTGCCGATCGTCACACGGTGCGCAGATCGTCACGTCACCGGGCACGACACTCCCCGGGGCGCCCGGCCAGCGGGCTCCCCGAGCGGGCGCAGGGCGGGATCAGCCCGAGTAGCCGTTGCCGTTCGAGCAGGTCTGCTGCGCGGCCGACTGACCGGCGATGTTCTCCGGAAGCTGGACCGGGCCCGCCGTGGCGCCGGGGGTCGGCGTCGCGTTCGGGTCGGTCGTCGCCGGGTCCGTCGTCGCGGGGTCCGTCGGCGTCGGCGTCGCAGAGACGACCGCGTCGTTGCGCTGCCCCGTCACCTGGATCTGCTCGTTCGCGGCGAGCGCGGCCCAGAGCTTGTCGGCGCTGTCGTAGTCGGGCACGACCTTGTTGGGGTCGTCCGGATCCGCGAACACCGGATAGTTCACGAAGTTGATCTGGTCGAGCGGGACGTCCTTCATCGCCAGCGCGATCTGCACCAGCAGCGTCGGGCTCGTCAGGCTCGTGCTGGGCGTGACGTTCGACATCACCGTGTTCGCGAGCTTCAGCAGCGTGCCGGGGTTGGTGAGCACCTCGGCCGACATCATCTTCCGTGCGAGCGACGACATGTACACCTGCTGGTTGCTGCCGCGGCCGAGGTCGCTTCCGTCGCCGACGCCGTGGCGGGTGCGCAGGAACTGCAGTGCCCAGTAGCCCTGCAGCGTGTGCGTGCCGGCCTCGAGGTTCAACCCGGTGTCGGGGTCGGACATGCCGTTCGCGATGCAGACGTCGACGCCGCCGATCGCGTCGGTGACCTTCATCACGCCGCCCCAGGTGATCTTGGCCGCGAACTGGATGTCCAGTCCGGACACCTTGCTGACCGTGCGGGCGACGCACGCCAGACCGTTCTTCGGGCCGCCGAGCTCGAGGGTCGTGTTGATCGCCTGCTTCGACGCGGGGCTGGTGTCGTTCCCGTCCGAGTCGACGCAGGACGGGATCGGGACCATGAGGTCGCGGGGGAAGGTGATGACGGTCACACGGCGCGGGTTGTCCGAGATGTGCAGCAGCAGGTTCGTGTCATTCCGCTCGCCGGCGTTCTCGGGATCCGAGCATCGGTCGCCGAACTCGGCCTTGAAGTCGTCCTCGCAGGCGTCGCTGCCGACCAGCAGCATGTTCACGCCGCCCTTGATCGCCCCGAGATCCGGCGGCACCGACTTCTCGCCGTCCAGCGTCACCGCCTTCGCGGTGTAGGTGTGGGTCAGGTCGTAGCCGATGTAGGCGGCGACCCCGAGGCCCGAGACGAGCACGACCGACATCGCGATGCCGAGGATCTTCAGGAGCTGACCCCAGGCGCTCGGTCGGCTCAACTGGCCGTGTCCGGCGACGGGGCGTCGGGTTCGGGACGTCGCGCTCACTCGGTGCCTTTCACGGATCTGCGGGTGACCCGCGCCACCCTGCGCTCACTCAGCGGAGAGTGTGGGATTCGAACCCACGGGACATTGCTGCCCACTGGTTTTCAAGACCAGGTCCTTCGGCCGCTCGGACAACTCTCCTCGGCATGCCTTCGCATGCCGAACAGGGGTCGAGTCTAACGGAGAACCGGGCGGCGCCTGATGAGCGCATCCCCATTGTGCCCGGAACGCCTGGACAGCCCCTGAACGGAGGCCCAGGTCAGCCGTCGGAAGGACGCACCGCCAGTGGGGCGCACCGCCAGTGGGGCGCACCGCGCTCAAACCCTCCGGGCGCCCGCCGCGGGGACCGCGAGCACGATGCGCTCGATCGCGGCTGCGAGGCCGCCATCCTCGACGTCTCCGGTGACCTCGCCCGCCGCCGCCCTGACCTCGTCCGGAGCCTGCCCCATGGCCACGGCCCGGCCGCCGAGGCCGCGCGCCCAGGAGAACATCCCGAGGTCGTTGCGGCCGTCCCCGGCGACGAAGACATGGTCGCCCGCATCGTTTCGCGCGTCCTGCACGCGGGCGAGCGCCGTGCCCTTGTCGACGCCGCGCGGGGCGATGTCGAGCCACGCGGTCCAGCCGATGGCGTACGACACCTCGTTGAGCCCCGCATCCTGCACCAGCCGGTGGAAGTCGTCCTCGTCGTGGCCGGGCGAGACCACGACGACGCGCGACACCTCCTCGACGCCGAGCTCGTCGAACAGCACCTCGCGGCCGCCGTCGAGCGTCCAGTCGTCGAGCTCCGCCGTGTACAGACGCTGACCGGATCCCAGCTCCACCATGTACCGCGCGTCGGGCAGGCGGTCGTGCAGCAGCTCCAGCACCGCGGTGGGGTCGAACGTCTCCACGTTCCAGCGCTCGTAGCCCTCGGAGGCAGGGCCGGGGGTCACGTCGTCCTTGCGGCGCATCGTGACCGCGCCGTTCGAGCACACGACGTACTCGGGCCGGATGTCGAGGGCGTCCAGGAAGCGATGCGTCGCCATCCAGCTGCGCCCGGTGGCGAGCATGACCTCGTGGCCGGCGTCGCGCGCGCGAGCCACCGTGTCGACGACGCCGGGGCTCATCGTCTCGTCCTGCAGCAGGATGGTGCCGTCGATGTCGAGGGCGATGAGCCAGGGCGAGGTCATGCGTCCGCGCCCTCGGTCCCCGAGCCCGCCGAAGGGGCGCCGAGGGGCCGCAGCACCTCGAGCCCGCCGAGATAGGGCCGGAGCACCTCCGGCACCCGCACGGATCCGTCCTCCTGCTGGTGCGTCTCGAGGATCGCGACGATCCAGCGCGTGGTGGCGAGCGTGCCGTTCAGGGTCGCCACGTGCTGCGTCTTCGCGCCGCCCTCGCTCGAGCCCGCCGGGGCGGCGGGGCGGTGCCGGATGTCGAGCCGGCGCGCCTGGTACGTGGTGCAGTTCGAGGTGGAGGTGAGCTCGCGGAACGCACCCTGGGTCGGCACCCACGCCTCGATGTCGTACTTGCGCGCGGCGCTGGATCCGAGATCCCCGGCGGCGACGTCGATCACCCGGTAGGACAGCCCGAGCGCGGTGAGCATCTCCTCCTGCAGCGCGACGAGGCGCAGGTGCTCGGCCTCGGCGTCCTCCGGGGTCGTGTAGACGAACATCTCGAGCTTGTTGAACTGGTGCACGCGGATGATGCCGCGGGTGTCCTTGCCGTAGGACCCGGCCTCGCGGCGGTAGCAGGTGGACCAGCCCGCGTAGCGCAGGGCGCCGCGGGTGAGGTCCACGATCTCGCCGGAGTGATAGCCGGCCAGGGCCACCTCGCTCGTGCCGACGAGGTACAGGTCGTCGTCCTTGTCGAGGTGGTAGACCTCGTCGGCGTGGTTGCCGAGGAATCCGGTTCCCTGCATGATCTCGGGCCGGACGAGGGTCGGCACGATCATGGGGGTGAACCCGGCGGAGAGCGCCTTGTCGAGGGCGAGGTTCATGAGCGCGATCTCGAGGCGCGCGCCGATCCCGGTGAGGAAGTAGAACCGGGCGCCGGAGACCTTCGCGCCGCGCTCCATGTCGATCGCGCCGAGCAGTTCGCCGATCGCGAGGTGATCGCGGGGCTCGAAGTCGAAGGTCGGGGTCTCCCCCACACAACGCAGCTCGACGAAGTCCTCCTCGCCTCCGGCGGGCACCCCGTCGATCACCACGTTCTCGATCGCGGCGAGCGCGTCGGCGGCGACCTCGGCGGCCTCGTTCGACGCGGCCTGCGCCTGCTTCACGCGCTCGGCGAGATCCTTCGCCTGCGCGACCAGGGCGACCTTCTCCTCCTTCGGCGCCTTCGCGACCTGCTTGCCGAACGCGTTCTGCTCGGCGCGCAGCTCCTCGAACGCCGCGAGCGCGGCGCGGCGCGATCGGTCGGCCTCGATCGCCGCATCGACGGTCTCGGGCGCGTTGCCGCGCGCGGCCTGGGACTGACGGACGAGCTCTGGCTCGTCGCGGAGAAGGGCGAGGTCGATCACCGTTCAAGTCTAGGGCGTCGCAGGACGGTGCCTCCTGGGCCGCGGACTAGGCTGAGCGCATGACTGACGAGGCCGGACGCCCGCGCGCCGCACTCGTCGTCAACCCGGTGAAGGCCGACGCCCCGCGGCTGGTCGGGCTGCTGCGATCGCTGTCGGCCCAGGCCGGCTGGGACGAGCCCGTCATCATCGAGACCTCGGTCGAGGATCCGGGTCAGCGCGCGACCCGGATCGCACTCGACCGCGGGGTCGCGGCCGTGCTCGTGGCCGGCGGCGACGGCACCGTGCGCGCCGTCTCGGAGGCGATGTCGGGAACCGGGGTGCCCCTGGCGATCGTGCCCAGCGGCACCGGCAACCTGCTCGCCCGCAACCTGGGCCTTGCGCTGGACGCCCCCGCCGCGGCCATCGATGCCGTCTTCCACGGCGACCGGCATCCGGTCGACATCGGCTGGGCAGAGCTGACCCGGCAGGACGGAGACGTGCAGGAGCACGGGTTCGTCGTGCTCGCCGGCATCGGCCTCGACGCCCACATGATCGCGAACACCCGGCCGGGGCTGAAGAAGTCGGTGGGCTGGGTCGCCTACGTCGACGGCGCGGCGCGCTCCCTGCCCGGGGCGAGGCCCTTCCGCATCATGTACGCGGTCGAGGACCTCAGGCTGCACTCGGTCAAGGTGCACAGCATGCTCTTCGCCAACTGCGGCGCGCTGCCCGCGGGCATCGCGCTCATCCCGGACGCGTCGATCACCGACGGCGATCTCGACGTCGCGGTGATCCAGGCGCGGGGCCCGTTCGGCTGGATCGCGGTGTGGCGCACCGTGTGGTGGCAGAACTCCGTGCTGCGGCGCAGCAAGGCGGGCCGGCGGGTCATCGAGCTCACCGGGTCCGGCAACTCGATCCGCTACCTCCGCGGGCGCGATGCCGAGGCCGCGACCACCGATCCCGCGCCCGTCGAGCTGGATGGCGACGAGTTCGGGGAGGCCGTGCGGATCCGCTGCCGCATCGACCCGGGAGCGCTGCTGGTCGCGGTGCCCGCCGGGCACGTGATCAGCCCGGCCTGACCGGGCCGCCGTCCGGAAGGACGCGGGCGTTCAGCCCGCGACCGGCACCTCCCCGTCCAGGCCCCCGCCCTTGAGCGTCAGCGTGTAGGAGGAAGGATCGGCCGGCGCCTTCACCTCGAGGACGGTGACGCGCGGGACGAAGTCCATCGTGCAGGCCTGCTTGGCATCGGAGGCGAAGGTCACGGTCGCGCCGGACGCCTCCTCGGCGAGATCGGACACGACCGGACGACAGGTCGACGAACCCCAGGTCAGCAGCAGGATCCCGGTCGACGAGAACCAGCCGGCAGTGGGCTTGCCGTCGGCGACCGGGCTGAGCGCCCCGCCGCCGCTGAGCGGCACGAGCCCCTGGAACCCGGTCCCCCGGAACGACACCGTGACGTCCGCCTTGGGATCCACGGACTCGGGGACGGCGATGTAGGTTCCGCGCGCGGTGAAGTCGGCGGTGCAGACCGCTTTCGCATCCGGCTCCGCGAGGGTCACGGTGATGGCCTGTCCGTCGGCGGTGACGTCCTCGGCGACCGGCGTGCACGCGAGCGACGAGGACCCGAACGTGACCAGGCCGATGCCGCGGCCGCCGTCCAGCCACGCGGCCGCGGGGTCCGTGGACGGCTCCGGAGCCGACGTCGGCTCAGCGGTGGGGATCGGGCTGCCCACCGGTTCGAGCTGCGCACAGCCCGACAGTGCGATCGTCAGCGACGCGGCGAGCGCCGCGATGGTCAGGCCGGTGCGGATCCTCATGGCCACATGCTATCCAGGCGGACGTGTGCGGGCCATGCCCCTGCGTGCAACGGCTCGTGCACGGAGGCGATCGGCGACCGGCCCGCGGATCCGAGGGCTACTGCAGCGACGATGTGAGGCGGGCGAGGTTGTCCAGCACCGTGGAGCGCAGCGGCTGCTGCAGCCACTCCTCGAGGGTGAGCTCTCGGCTCAGCTCCCGGTAGCGATCCTCCACCGCGCGCACCTCCTGGACGAACTCCTCGCCGCGCACGAGCATCGAGATCTCCAGGTTGAGGCCGAAGGAGCGCATGTCCATGTTGCTGGATCCGATGACCGCGACATCGTCGTCGACCGTCAGGCTCTTGGTGTGCAGGATGTACGGCTTGCGGTACATCCAGATCCGCACACCGGCCCGCAGCAGCGCCTCGTAGTAGCTGCGCTGCGCGTGGTAGACGACCGCCTGGTCGCCCTCCTCGGAGACGAACAGCTCGACCTGGAGGCCCCGGTCGCAGGCGGTGGACACCGCGAGCAGCAGCGCCTCGTCCGGTACGAAGTAGGGGCTGACGATCATGATCTTGCGCTTGGCGGCGTAGAGCAGCCCGAGGAACAGGCGCAGGTTGTTCTCGGCCTCGAATCCGGGACCGGACGGCACGATCTGGCAGTCCAGATCGCCGGAGCCGTTGTGCGTCGCGACGAAGTCGACCGACTCCGGCACGTCGTCGGTCTCGCTGTACCAGTCGGACAGGAACACGGCGTTCACGCTCGCGACGACCGGTCCGTCGACGCGCACCATGAGGTCGACCCAGTGCAGCCCGCGCTTGATGTTCTTGGGCAGGTTGTAGGTCGAGTCGGTGACGTTCTGCGACCCCAGGAAGGCGACCTCGCTGTCCACGACGAGGAGCTTGCGATGGTTGCGCAGGTCGGGCCGCTGAGTGCGTCCCTTGAGCGGCTGCACCGGCAGCATCAGATGCCAGTCGGCGCCCATCGCGTCCAGCCGGCGGATGGTCTGCTTGTAGCGCGGCTTCCACCGGTTGGCCCAGTGGTCCAGGAGCACGCGCACGGGCACCCCGCGGGCGGCCGTCTCCTCCATCGCGCGGAAGAAGTTGTCGGTCGCGGCGTCCGACTGCAGGATGTAGAACTCCACGTGGACGTATTGCTGCGCGCTCCGGATCGCGTCGGCCATGGCGTCGAGCGAGGCCTGATAGTCGGAGATGAGATGCGCGCCGTTGTCGCCGGAGAGCGGCAGCGCGCCGAGGCGCTGGTTCATTCCGATGAGCGACCTCAGCCACTCGGGCGTACCGGGCCGAGGCGTGCCGAGATGCAGGTCCTTGGTGACCTCGGCGATGGTCTCGTTGATGAGCTCCTGCTTCTTGCGCCGCGCGCGCGGCAGCCGCGGGTTCCCGATCAGCAGGAACAGCAGCACGCCGATGTAGGGGATGAAGTAGATCGCGAGGAGCCAGGCGGTCGCGGCGGTGGGACGGCGGTTGCGGGGCACGACGATGATCGCGATCACGCGGATCGTGATGTCGACCGCGACACCGAAGGCGACGATCCACCAGGGCCACGCATCGGGCGTCATGCACGTACTCCTGAGCCGGGGTGCGCCGCCGATCGGCGACTTCGTCCCACAGTAGCGGCTGCGACGGACAACCCCGGGGAGGCGGATCGCTCCGCAGCGGACCGGACGCGCACGCCTCCACGGGGTGCGGCCGCGGCGTCAGCGCGTCAGGAGGAGCGGGGAGGAAGGCCCCGTGCGGCGCGCTCCTCGGCCTCGATGCGCGCGTGGGTCTGCCGCTCGGTGCGGTCGAAGCGCAGGATCCCGCGCAGCACGAACCAGAACACGACGCAGACGACGATGGTGGGAATCACCGACCACGCGGCGGCCACCCAGAAATCGTCCATGCTTCGATCCTACCTGCGAGGGCTGGTGCGCCGGCTGGGAGCGGATCGCCCGCACGCCCTCCCCCGCGTCGCGGGAGCGGATCCGCCCGCGGGCCCTCCCCCGCGTCGCGGGAGCGGATCGCCCGCGAGTCCCCTCCCGTGCGTCCCCTCCCCGTGCGTCGCCGGAGCGGATCGCCGCACGCCGGGACGACCCTCCGGTCCGCACAATCGGGATCTTCGACGAGTTATCCCCCGTTCCGTTCCTGGCGCGGAATCGGATCCTGCCCGGTGCCGATCCTGGATCCATGACAACGATCGTCCATGCCGCAGGCGCCCCCGAGCTGCTCGCCGCCATCCCCGTGCTCACCGGCTTCACCCCGCGCGACTCCGTGGTGCTGCTGCCCTTCCGCCGCTCGCGCACCGCGGGCGCGCTCCGCTTCGACCTTCCGGACGCGGCGGACCCGACGCGGCCGTCGCCGGAGGTGTTCGCCTCGGCCGCGATGAGGCTCGTGCTCCGCGTCGCCGGAGCGGACGGTCTCGTGGTCGCGGTCTACGCCGACGCGGAGGATGCGGCGACCGGCGACGCACGGCCCGCGTCCGCCCTGGTCGAGGCGCTCCTCCGGCACGGGCAGGCGGCCGGACTGCACATCATCGAGGCGCTGCACGTCGGCGCCGAGTCCTGGTCGGACTACCGGGACCGGGAGGCTCCGCCGCATCCGCTGTCCGACCTGCCCGCTCCGCCGCTCGTGCCCGGGTTCGCCGGTCCCGCGCCGGACCAGTTCAGCGGCATGGAGCTCCCCCGACCCGGCCTGTTCGCGGCGGAGTACGTGGGACGGGCCCTGCTCGCCCTGGAACGCGTGCTGGGCCCCGCCGGGCCGAACCGCAGCGCTCCGACCGGGGCCGTCCGCATCGACCCGCGCGCGCACGAGACCGCTCTCCTGCTCGACGACCTGCCGTCGTTCCTCGACGAGGTGCTCGACGCGCCCGAGACGGCGTCGCCGTTCGCGACCGCGGCGCTCGTGTGGGTGCTCAACCGTCCCATCCTGCGCGACGTCGCCCTCGTCCAGTGGGCGAGCAGCATCGATCAGGGCGACCGGGCACTGGCCGCGCAGCTCGACCACAGCGCGACCGGGAAAGAGGTGCCGGCCGATGTCGGGGGCATCCTGATCGGGCTCGGCCCGCGCCCCGACCCCGACCGGCTGGGCGTGGCGCTCGCGCTCCTGCGCCGCACGATCGCGCTCGCGCCGCGGCAGGCCCGAGGCGGGCCGCTCGCGGCCGCGGCCTGGCTCTCCTGGGCGCTCGGACGCTCGACGCACGCCGCGCGCTACCTGGACCAGGCGCAGGAGGCCGATCCCGACCTCAGCTTCGCGCGGCTGCTGCGCACCCTGGTGGAGTCCGGCATGCTGCCGGACTGGGCGTTCGGCGTCGCGGTTCCCTGACGGGCGGGAGCCGCGACGGATCGCGTCACCTCAGAGACGGGAGGGGGTCACTTCACGAGCGGGAACAGGATCGTCTCGCGGATCCCGAGTCCGGTGACCGCCATGAGCAGGCGGTCGATCCCCATGCCCATTCCGCCCGTGGGCGGCATGCCGTGCTCGAGGGCGCGCAGGAACTCCTCGTCCACGCGCATGGCCTCGAGGTCGCCGCCGGCCGCGAGCTTGGCCTGCTCGACGAAGCGCTCGCGCTGGATGACCGGGTCGATGAGCTCGGAGTATCCCGTGGCCAGCTCGAAGCCGCGCACGTACAGATCCCACTTCTCCACGACGCCCGGGATCGAGCGGTGCTCGCGCACGAGCGGGGAGGTGTCGACGGGGAAGTCCATGACGAAGGTCGGCCGCTCCAGCCCGCCCTTGACGTAGTGCTCCCAGAGCTCTTCGATGAGCTTGCCGTGGGTCGCATGCGGCGGCACCTCGACGCCGTTCGCCTCGGCGAACGCGACGAGCTCGGCGACCGGGTCGGACGGGGTGAACGTGCGCCCCGCCGCCTCGGAGAGGGAGTCGTACATCGAGATGCGGTCCCACTGGCCGCCGAGGTCGTACTCGGTGCCGTCCGCCCAGGTGACCAGGGTGGATCCGGCCACCGCGATCGCGGCGTTCTGGATCAGCTCCTGGGTGAGGTCGGCGATGCCGTTGTAGTCGGAGTAGGCCTGGTAGGCCTCGAGCATCGCGAACTCGGGGCTGTGGGTGGAGTCGGCGCCCTCGTTGCGGAAGTTGCGGTTGATCTCGTACACCCGCTCGATGCCGCCGACGACGGCGCGCTTCAGGTACAGCTCCGGTGCGATGCGCAGATAGAGCTCGGTGTCGAAGGCGTTCGAGTGCGTGATGAACGGGCGCGCGGAGGCACCGCCGTGCTGCACCTGCAGCATCGGGGTCTCCACCTCGAGGAAGCCGTGGCCCGTGAACGTCTGGCGCAGGCTCGCGTTGACCGCCGCACGGGCGCGCACGGTGCTGCGGGCCTGATCGCGCAGGATGAGGTCGAGGAAGCGGCTGCGCACGCGGCCCTCCTCGCTGAGCTCGCCGTAGGCGTTGGGCAGCGGCAGGATCGCCTTCGACGCGATCGCCCAGTCATCGGCCATGATCGACAGCTCGCCGCGGCGGCTCGAGATCACCTCGCCGTGCACGAACACGTGGTCGCCGAGGTCGACGAGCTCCTTCCAGCGCGCGAGCGACTCCTCCCCCACGTTGGCGAGCGAGATCATCGCCTGGATCCGGGATCCGTCGCCGGCCTGCAGCGAGGCGAAGCAGAGCTTGCCCGTGTTGCGGCTGAACACCACGCGGCCGGCCACGCCGACGAGCACGCCCGTCTCGGCGCCCGGCTCGAGCTCGCCGTACTCGGCGCGCAGCTGGGGGATCGTGTGCGTGACCGGCACGGCCACGGGGAACGCACCCCCGGCGGCATCCGCGCGGTCGGCGATCAGCCGCTCGCGCTTGGCCAGACGCACCGCCCGCTGCTCGAAGGTGTCCTCCGCGGCGCCTGCCGCGGGGTCGCTGCTATCGGGGGTCGGCGCCGGCGCGTCAGTCATGGGTGGGGCTCCTCGGAAGTCGGCGTCAAGTCTACCGGCGCCCGCCTCGGGTCCCGCTGCGCGCCCGCCGCGCGACCGGCTCCCTCCCGCCCTGCCCCCGGCTCCCTCCCTCCCTGCACTCGCCGCGCGACTGGCTCCCTCCCGAGCCGCGACCGCCGCGAGACCGAAACCGCGTCGCGAGACCCAGGGAAAGTCGCTCGGTCTCGCGACGCAGGTTCGGTCTCGCGGTCAGGAGAGGCCGGTCGACGCCTCGCGCAGGGCCCGGTCGAAGGTCGACGAGACGAGCGCGGACAGGTAGCCGCCGGGATTCTCCACGCCGATGCCGCGCAGGATGCCCGTCGCCTGACCCACGATCGAGCGCGCGAACTCGGACGCCGTGGCGATCGCCTCGGCGTACGCCGGCCGGTCCGCCTCATCGATCACCACGGGCTCGCAGCCCAGCTCGACGGCGAGCGCCTGCGCGATCGGCAGCACCATCGCGGGCGCGGTCACCGCCGCATACGACGCGTTCAGCTGTCGCAGGTCGAGCGTCGTTCCGGTGAACGAGATGGCCGGATGCACGGCGAGCGGAATGGCCCCGCTGCGCACCGCGGGTTCCAGGACGTCCGTGCCGAAGGCGGGATCCGTGTGCAGCACGAGCTGCCCCGGCTGCCAGGCGCCGACCTCGGCGAGACCCGCGACCAGACCGGGCAGCTGGTCGTGCGGCACCGCGAGCACCACGAGCTGCGCCGCGGCGACGACCTCGGGAGCCGCCATCACCGCGACCCCGGGGAGCACGGCGGCCGCGCGGTCGGGATCGGATCCCGCCGTGATGCCGACGACGGCATGACCGACGCCGGCGAGCGCAGCGCCGATCACCGGTCCCACGTGGCCCGCCCCGATGATGCCGATGGTGAGGCGCCCCGCGCGGGTCATGACGTGCTCTCCGCCGTACCGCCGAGTGCGTCCGGCAGGCCGTGCCCGTCGGTCGGGGGGACCGCGGGGTGCACGCCGGGGACTGGCGCCAAGGGACTCGGGGAGGGTGCACCGGTAGCAGGGTCCCCGTCGGTCAGCGGGACCGCGGGGTGCGCGCCGGGGACCGGCGCCAGGGGGCTCGGGGAGGGTGCGCCGGGACCAGGGTCCGCGCCAGGCAGGGAGAATGCGGGGATCGCGCCGGGAACCAGGACCCCGGGAACCGCGCCGGGGACCGCCTCGCGCTCCTCCGCCCAGCGGTGCGCGCGGTCTTCGGCGGCGGCCCTCGCGGCCGAAGTCGACAGGGTGTTCAGCATGCCGAGCAGCACCTCGGCGTCGAGACCGGACACACCGCCGCGCACCGGGCCGAGGGCGGAGTGCGCCTGAGCCTTCGCGACGCGCTGGACGCGATCGATCGGCCCCTGGTGCAGGGAGAATCCCTGCAGGCGCGCGAGGGGGAAGACGGCCAGCTGACGCCAGATCCGCCCCCGTCGCAGCAGCAGGGCGAAGTCGGTGAGCGCCGCACCGTGCCGGCGCCAGGACAGCGGCCGACGCCACCACGCCCGCGGCGGGATCGTGGCGTACGGGTCGCCGGCGACGGGGCCGAGCACGCCCTGCTCCCAGATCAGCGGCAGCACGTCGGCGGGCACGTCGGGAAGGATCAGCCCCAGCACCCGCTCGACATCGGCGCGGACACCGACCGGCAGCACGATGTTGAACTGCTGCGCCTGGCTGGACTGCTGCTGGGAGGCGGTCTTGCCGCTCATCCGGTTGATCCGCACCGACCACCAGCCGAACGGGCGCCACAGCAGGGGCTGCATCACCTCGACGGCGAAGATTCGTCCCGGCGGGATCGTCTCGGTCACCGTCGTGAACAGGCCGAACGTGATCCGCACACCGTCGGGGGTCGGCGCGATGGAGTAGCGCAGCGCTCGCGCGATCCTGCTCCAGGTGACCGCGACGGCCGCGAGCAGCAGGGGGATGCCCATCGCGAGCGCGATGCCCGCAGCGATCGCTCCACCCGCCGGACCGACCTCGGACAGCACCGCCGGGAGCGTGCCGATCATGGCGCACACGAAGATCGCTCCGAACAGGGCCAGCCAGACCAGGCCGGAGAGGATGTGCGATCCCACGAGACGCCCGGCGGGGATCCGCAGCACATGCTCCGGCGCGATGTCGTCGAGATCGACGCCCGCGATGAGCCCCGTGACCCCGGCGTCCATCGAGGCGGCGAGCTGGGCGCGCATCGTGCGGGCCGCGGCGGGGTCGGCGGCGCCCCGCGTCGCCTCGCGTGCGTGACGCGCTCCCGAGGCGAGGCGGAGGATGTCGGCGCGCACCGACTCCGCCTTCGCCGTCGACAGGTACTCCAGGGGCACGTTCGCGTCGTTGCCGGCGCCGTCGACCTCGAGCTTCGCGAGCCCGATGAGGCGTGCGGGGAACGGCCGGGTGAGGTTCACGCCCTGCACGCGATCGAGCGGGGCACGCCGATGCGAGCGGAAGATCACGCCCTTGCGCACCTCGACGTGCGCGTCGGTGATGCGGAACTGGTGGAAGCGCCACATCAGCCAGAACAGCGCCACCAGCAGCACGGCGAGCCCGACGACCCCCAGCAGCACCACGATCACGAGGTTGTTGTCGACCACCCAGTCGACGGGATCCCCGCCGAACGCGGGGACGTGCGCGGGGGTGACCAGCGAGATGAACCACTCCAGGATCCGCTCCCGCAGGTTCGCGATCAGATACCCGAGCACGATCACCAGCACCAGCCCGCCCTTCATGAGCGGGGTGAGCGGATGCATCCGATGCCACTCGCCGTCGGCGAGCGTCGTCGCGGCAGGACGCGCCTGCGCCGGGGCCTGCGAGGTGATCGGCGGGGCGCCGAACGGCCCCTGCGGTTGCTGCGGCGTGCTCACAGGCCCGTCCGGCGCATCTCGGCGACGTCGATGAGCGTGTCGCGCAGGGCCTCCGCGGCGTCCTCCGTCATCCCGGGGATCTCCACGCCGGTGGTCGCCGCGGCGGTGACGAGCTTGAGCTTGGCGATCCCGAAGGCCCGGTCGACCGGGCCCCGGGTGATGTCGACGAGCTGCATCCGGCCGTAGGGAACCGCGATCATCCGCTGCCAGAGGATCCCGCGCCGGAACACGATGTCGTCGGCGCGCAGCATGTACCCGATGGCCCTGGCCTGCCGCGGCAGGATCACGAGCTCGACCACGACCCAGACCGCGATCACACCGGCGACCGTCCAGGCCCACGGCCACGGCTGAGCGAGAAGGGTCGTCGCCGCATACGCGCCGACCGCGATCACGACGAGCAGGATCAGCCGCAGCAGCACTTCGGCGATCACGTACTTGGGCGAGATCTGGTGCCAGGATCCGTCGAGCGCCAGCGCTCCACGACCCGTCGGAGTGCGTAGCGCCGGATAGGTCCCCTCATCGAGCGCGGGCGCCGAGGCGGGTGCGGAGTGCACAGCGGGAGCGTTGCTCGCGGACCGGGCGCGCGCCTGCGCCCTGGTCGGCGGCGCGACGGGATCAGTGCCCGGGGTCTGCGGCGGCTCGGGAATCGTCATCGTCGTCCTCCAGGCGCGGCCCGTTCTGGCCGTCGGGGTCGGGGGGCCCATCTCCGGGCAGCAGGCAGAAGCTCTCGGCGATCACCGCGGCGACCGTGAGCACGAGCGCCGCGAGAGCGGTCGCGATGATCGAGCCTAGCGGCGGTGCGATCGGTCGGGAGAGCAGATAGGCGCCGAGCCCGATGCCGAATCCGGTGATGACCGCGCCCACCAGGCTCGACGCGCGGGCCAGCATCGCGATCCGCACGGCGCGGAAGGGGTCGACCCTGGCTCGCGCGGCGGTGCGGGTGCTGCGCCGGATCGGCCAGGCGAGGGCGAGCACGGCGGCCGCCAGCAGCACGAGGAAGATCGGCAGCACGATCGACGGCGTGAACGTCGCCCGACCCGCCGTCGTCAGCGCGTGGTCGACGAGGAATCCCGCCGCTGCGCCGGCGAGCGCCAGCACGAGCAGCAGCACCGGGGAGATGCGCCTCATGCGCCGTCCTCGAGTCCGGCCAGTAGGTCGGCTACCGGGCCGCGGCCCGGCAGCACCGCATCCGGATCCACCTCGAGCCACGGCTCCAGCACGAAGGCGCGCTCGAAGGCACGCGGATGCGGCAGGAGCAGGTGGGGATCGTCGCTGCGCATGTCGCCGTACGCGATGAGGTCGAGGTCGAGGGTGCGGTCGCCCCAGCGCTCGGCCCGGACGCGCCCGTGCTCCTCCTCGATCGCGTGCAGCATGCCGAGCAGCACCTGCGGCGCGAGACGGGTGGTGACGATGGCGACGGCATTGGCGAACTCCGGGGCATCCGGATCCGGGCCGTCCGGACGCAGCGCGACCGTCGTGAAGGTCCGCGAGACGCGCACCTCGTCGACGAGGGGCAGCCGGCGGATCGCGCGCACGGCATCGTCGATCGTGGCGGCGGTGTCTCCGAGGTTCGAGCCGAGCGCGACGACCGCCTCGACCGGCTCGTCCTCCGGACGAGGATCGAGTGCGGGCAGCCGTCGCCCGCGCGGAACGGGCGGGATCGGGCGGCTCGGGGGTGTCATGCCGCCCCCGTCACGGGCCGCTGCTCGTGTCCGTGCTGCACGCGCTGCACGGTGATCGACACGTCCCCGAACGTCAGCGGGATCGGCGCCTGCGGCTTGTGCACGGTGACCTCGACGATCTTCACGCGCTTGTCCTCCAGCACGGCGTCGGCGATCCGCACCGCGAGGGTCTCCAGCAGGTTGACCGGCTCTCCGGCGACGATCGCCGCGACGCGCTCCGCGAGCTCGCCGTAGTGCACGGTGTCCGCCACGTCGTCGCTCGCGGCGGCGGCGCGCAGCGCGAGGTGCAGGCGCAGATCCACCACGAAGTCCTGGCCGTTCTCGCGCTCGTGCTCGTAGACGCCGTGCCGGCCGAACACGGTCAGTCCGGTGAGCGTGATGCCGTCGAGGAATTCCATGCCCCCAGCCTACGGCGGAGGCCGCGTCAACGCCGCTGTCCACAACCGCGGCCGTTGTGCAGGGACCCCCGGCGTTCTGCAGGGCCACCGCCCGCAGGGTCACATCCCGTCGCCCCATCCGCCGCGGAATTCCGGCCCACCTCTCGGCGACGGCCGCCCGGCACCCTGCACAACGGCTCGGCCTCCCTGCACAACGGCCCGCCACCCGGCGAGACCGGTGCCCGGCGCCCGTCCGGCGCGGCGCCCGGCGCGGCGCGGCGCCCGTCCGGCGCGGCGCCCGTCGCGGCGCGGCCTCAGCCGTCCCAGGCGCCGAGCACGGCGAGGGCGTCGCGCGTCGCGGCGACGTCGTGCACCCGCACGGCCCACGCCCCCGCCCGCGCGGCGAGCACGCTCGTCACGGCGGTCGCCAGGTCCTTGCGCGCCTCGTCGGCATCGGCGCCGAGGGCGTCGGCGAGGAAGCGCTTGCGCGACGTTCCCACGAGCACGCGCGGCCCGAGGGCAACGACGTCGGAGAGCTCGCGCAGCAGGTCCCAGTTCTGCCCGGTCGTCTTGGCGAAGCCGACACCGGGATCCACGATGATCCGCGACGGGGCGATCCCCGCAGCGGCCGCGGCGGCCACGCGCTCGCGCAGCTCGCCGGCCACCTCGCGTCCGACGCGCCCGTACTCCGCACGGGCGTACATGTCCGAGGACGGCCCGCGCCAGTGCCCGAGCGCGATGTCGGCGCCCGATTCGGCGACCGCGGCGAGCATCTCCGGATCCGCGAGGCCGCCCGACACGTCGTTCACGATCCGCGCCCCGGCCTGCACGGCCGCGAGCGCCGTGGATGCGTTGAGGGTGTCGACGCTCACCGGGATCCCCTCCGCGGCGAGACGCTCGATGACCGGCAGCACGCGGCGCTGCTCCTCGGCGACGGACACCCGCTCGGCTCCGGGGCGGGTCGACTCCCCGCCGATGTCGAGCACGTCGGCGCCCTGCGCGCGCAGCAGCAGTCCGTGCGCGACGGCGCTCTCCGCGTCGGAGTACCGCCCGCCGTCGCTGAACGAATCGGGCGTGGCGTTGACGATCCCCCAGACCGCGGTCACGCCGCGGTCCCCGAGCCCGTCGAGGGGCCCGCGCCGATCAGCGCGATGAGCTCGGCGCGCGCGACCGGATCCGCATAGGCGCCGCGCGCCGCGATGGTCAGCGTGGACGCCTCGGTCTGCCGCGCGCCGCGCATGGTCACGCAGCCGTGCACCGCGTCCATGACCACGAGCACCCCCCGCGCGTCGAGGTGCGCGGCGATCGCGTCGGCGACCTGCTCTCCGAGCCGCTCCTGCACCTGCGGGCGGGACGCGAGGATCTCCACGACCTTCACCAGGGCGCCGAGGCCGACGACCTGCTCCCCCGGCAGGTACGCGATGTGCGCGTGCCCCGCGAACGGCAGCAGATGGTGCTCGCACACCGAGCGGAACCGGATCCCCCGCAGCAGCACGGCGCCCGAGGGCAGCGTGTCCGGCGCGGGGCCGTGCGAGACGCTGATCGTGTGCGCGAGCGGGGCTCCGGGGTCCTCGCCGACGCCGGCGAAGAACTCCGCGTAGAGGTCGGCCATCCGCTGCGGCGTCTGCTTCAGGCCCGGGCGCTCCGGATCCTCGCCGATCGCGAGCAGGAGTTCACGGGTGAGTGCGGCGACGCGCTCCCGGTCGACGGTCATCGCTCAGGCCGTCGCGGGGCGCGGCTTCCCGCCGCCCGCGGCCGGCTTGCGCGCCGGGGCGGCCGGAGCCGCCTCGTTGGCCGCGACACCGGTCTCGACGCCGCGCTGCGGCATCTCGATCGGGGGCAGCAGCGAGACCGGGCGGTCTTCGCTCGACAGCCACTGCGGGCGCTCCGGGAGCTTGCGCACTTCGGTGAAGATGTCCGCGATCTGGTTGTGGTCCAGCGTCTCCTTCTCGAGCAGCTCGCGGGCGAGCCGGTCGAGGATGTCGCGGTTGGCGCTGAGCACCTCGTACGCCTCGTTGTGGGCCTGCTCGATGAGCGCGCGCACCTGCGTGTCGACCCGCTCGGCGATGGTCTCGGAGTACTCGCGACCGCGGCCCATGTCGCGGCCGGCGAAGGGCTCGCCGCCCTCCGAACCGAGCTTGACCGGGCCGAGCTGGGTGGTCATGCCGTATTCGAGCACCATCTTGCGGGCGATCGAGGTCGCCTTCTCGATGTCGTTCGAGGCGCCGGTGGTGGGGTCGTGGAACACGATCTCCTCGGCGACGCGACCGCCCATCGCGTAGGTCAGCTGGTCCTGAAGCTCGTTGCGGGTGACCGAGTACTTGTCGTCCAGCGGCAGCACCATCGTGTAGCCGAGAGCCTTGCCGCGCGGCAGGATCGTGATCTTGGTGACCGGGTCGGTGTAGTTCATCGCCGCCGCCGCGAGCGCGTGACCGCCCTCGTGGTACGCCGTGATGAGCTTCTCCTTGTCCTTCATCACGCGGGTGCGGCGCTGCGGTCCGGCGATGACGCGGTCGATCGCCTCGTCGAGGGCCCGGTTGTCGATGAGCTGCGCGTTGGAGCGCGCGGTCAGCAGAGCCGCCTCGTTGAGCACGTTGGCCAGGTCTGCGCCGGTGAAACCGGGAGTCTTGCGGGCGACGACCTCGAGGTCGACGCCGTTGGCGAGCGGCTTGCCCTTCGCGTGCACCTCGAGGATGTGCTGGCGGCCCTTGAGGTCGGGGGCGTCCACGCCGATCTGCCGGTCGAACCGGCCCGGGCGCAGGAGCGCGGGGTCGAGGATGTCGGGACGGTTGGTCGCCGCGATCACGATGACGTTCGCGTTCGGGTCGAAACCGTCCATCTCGACGAGCATCTGGTTGAGCGTCTGCTCGCGCTCGTCGTTGCCGCCGCCGAGGCCCGCACCGCGGTGCCGGCCGACGGCGTCGATCTCGTCGATGAAGATGATCGCGGGGGCGTTCTCCTTCGCCTGCGTGAACAGGTCGCGCACGCGCGAGGCGCCCACGCCGACGAACATCTCGACGAAGTCGGATCCGGAGATCGAGTAGAACGGGGCGCCCGCCTCGCCGGCGACCGCACGGGCGAGCAGGGTCTTGCCGGTTCCGGGAGGGCCGTACAGCAGCACGCCCTTCGGGATCCGCGCGCCGATCGCCTGGAACTTGCCCGGGTCCTGCAGGAACTCCTTGATCTCGTGGAGCTCCTCGATGGCCTCGTCGGCGCCCGCGACGTCGGCGAAGGTGACCGTCGGGTTCTCCTTGCTGACGAGCTTCGCGCGCGACTTGCCGAACTGCATGATCTTGCTGTTGCCGCCCTGGGCGCTCGACAGCAGCCACCAGAAGAGCAGGCCGAGCAGGAGCACGGGGATGAGGAACGAGAGGATCGTGTCGAACCAGCTGGCCCGGGGCACGGTGTCGTTGAAGCCGTCCTTGGGGGCGGCGGAATCGATCGCCGTGACCACGTCGGCGGCGCGCGCCTGGACGTAGTAGAACTGCACGTTCTCGGATCCCTTGTAGGGCTTGGAGAGCGTCATGTCCACGCGCTGGTCGCCGTCGGTGTTGACCACCTTGGTGACGGTGCCGCCCTTGAGCAGGTCGAGACCCTCCTGGGTCGAGACCTGCGCAGTGGATCCGAGGTTGGTGATCAGCATGAACCCGCCGATCAGAAGCAGACCGATCAGCCCCACGTAGAGGAGCGGATTGCGCGTGATCTTCTTGACATCCATGATCCGATCAGCGTAGCGCGACCGGCCTTGGCCCCTCCTGGGGATTCGCCCACGGCGTACCGGGAACCCGGGGGCTGCAGCGGGATCCGCTCCGGATGCCGCCGCTCCTCGCCGCGCCGCGCCCGGTCAGGCGTACACGTGCGGGGCCAGCACCGCGACGTCGCGCAGGTTGCGGTAGCGCTCCGCGTAGTCCAGCCCGTAGCCGACGACGAACTCCGTCGGGATGTCGAAGCCGACGTACTTGCAGTCGATCTGGACCTTGGCGGCCTCGGGCTTGCGCAGCAGCGCGAGCACCTCGATCGACTCGGCGCCGCGGGAGGCGAAGTTCTCCAGCAGCCAGCTCAGCGTGAGACCGGAGTCGATGATGTCCTCGACGATGAGCACGTGCTTGCCGTGCAGATCGGTGTCGAGATCCTTGCGGATCTGCACGACGCCGCTCGACTTCGTGCTCGCGCCGTAGCTGGACACGGCCATCCAGTCCATCGGCGCCGAGAACGGCAGCGCCCGCGCGAAATCGGCCATGACCATGACCGCGCCCTTGAGCACGCCGATCAGCAGCAGATCCTTGCCCGCGTAGTCCTCGGCGACCCGCGCGGCGAGCTCGTCGAGCTTGGCGCGGATCTCCTCCTCGGTGACGAGGATCTCGGTCAGGTCATCGGGCATGTCCGCAGCGCGCATGGATCGATTTTACGCGACCGGATCCGTTCTCCCGCGGCAACCTCCGGAGCGCTACTGTGAGCGATGAGGCGGGGTGGCGCTTGGGGGAACCGAGCCTCCGCCGCGGACGGAAGGAGTCCCATGGACATCGACGAGATCCTCAAGCAGGTTCCGATCGGCGACATCGCACAGAAGCTCGGCGTCAGCGAGGACGTCGCCCGGCAGGCGGTGCAGGAAGGCGGCGCTGCCCTGATCGGCGGCCTCGCCAAGAACGCCGAGTCCCCCGAGGGATCCGCGGCGATCGAGGCGGCCCTCGCCAAGCACGACGGGTTCTCCGGTGCGTCGTCGCTCGACGACGTCGACGAGGCGGACGGCGAGAAGATCGTGTCGCACGTGTTCGGCGGCAACGCCGATCAGGTCGCGCAGACGCTGACGAGCGACCAGAAGACGGCCGGCATCGACTTCGGCAAGCTGCTGCCGATCCTCGCGCCGATCGTCATGGGGCTCATCGCCAACGGCCAGAAGGGCTCCACGGGCGGAGGCGGAGGCCTCGGCGACATCCTCGGAGGCCTGCTCGGCGGCGGCCAGCAGCAGGGCCAGGCGGCCGGCACCGGCGGCGGCCTCGGCGACATCCTGGGCGGCCTCGGCGGCCTGCTCGGAGGCGGCGGATCCGGCTCGAGCGGTGGCGGCGGCATCGACATCGGCGGCCTGATCGGCGGTCTGCTCGGCGGCAAGAAGTAACGAGGCCGGCGCACGTCGGTCCGGGAACGCGGCTCCTTCGGGGGCCGCGTTCCTGCTGTCCCGGGTCGGATCCGGCCGTGGGCCCGGATCCTCCCCGGGGCTCAGCTCAGGCCGGGCGACTCCCGCCCGCCGGTCAGCGGGCCGCGAAGACGATCCTGCCGCCGACGCGTGCGGCCGTGCAGCCCGGAAGGTCGATGGGGCCCTGCCCCGACCAGTCGGTGACGAGCCGCGCCACCTCGACGGTCTGGGTGCGGGTGAGGCCGACGCCGAACTCGCTCTGCACCACGAGTCGGATGATGCGGTTGCGCAGGGCCGCCGGATTCGCGGACAGCGCCGGGGCGCTCACCGAGATGCCGGCCTCGGCATGCTCGACGATGTCCTCGATCGTCTCGTGGATCATCTCGTCGAACGCCTCCGCGTCCTCGCGCAGCTGCTCCGCCGTGCGGGCGAGCGCCTCGGCGATGCCCGGACCGAGCTCGGCCTCGAGCACGGGCAGCACCCGTTCGCGCACCCGCACGCGCGCATAGCGGGGATCGACGTTGTGCGGATCGTCCCACGGCACGAGCCCTTCGGCGGCGCAGGCGGCCCGGGTCGTCTCGCGGCGCACCGCCAGCAGCGGGCGGATCCAGGTCGTGCCGTCGTCGTCGGTGCGCACCGGCGCCATGCCCTGCAGACTGCCGGACCCGGATCCGCGGGCGAGGCCCAGCAGCACCGTCTCGGCCTGGTCGTCGAGCGTGTGCCCCAGCAGCACCGGCGCCCCCTCGGCCCGGGCGACCTCGCGCAGCGCGGCGTAGCGCGCCGCACGGGCATCGGCCTCGGGGCCCTCCCCCGTGGCGACCACATCGACGCGTCGCACCCGGGCCCCGATGCCGAGCCTCGTCGCAGCGGCCGCGGCATCGGCGGCGATCCGGGCGGAGCCCTCCTGCAGGCCGTGGTCCACGGTGACGCTGAGCACGGCGCTCCCCGCGGCGCGCGCCTCGAACGCGGTCGCCGCGGCGAGGGCGAGGGAGTCGGCGCCCCCGGAGAGCGCGACCACGACGGAGGCCGGCGGCACGGGCAGGGCGCCGAGCGCTGTGCGCACGGCTCGGCGGATCTCGGCGACGGCGGGGTTCAGTGACGGCACCTTCCCACGGTAGCCACGCGAAAGGGGATTTGCGCGAAGTAGGCTGGTGCGCGGCATCCAACCGTCTTTTCTGAGGAGCACACGCATGGGCGCACACGACGCCGTCATCGAGATCCCGCGCGGCAGCCGCGTGAAGTACGAGGTCGACCACGAGACCGGACGAGTGCACCTCGACCGCGTGCTCTACACGACCTTCGGCTACCCCGCCGACTACGGCTACTTCGACAACACCCTCGGCGAGGACGGCGATCCGCTGGACGTGCTGGTCCTGCTCGACCAGGCGATCTTCCCCGGTGTCGTCGTGAACGTGCGCCCGGTCGCCGTGCTCAAGATGAGCGACGAGGCCGGCGGCGACGACAAGCTCGTGGCCGTGCTGAGCAAGGACCCGCGCTGGTCGCACATCCAGGACGTCGACGACCTGGCCGAATACACGAAGAAGGAGATCGCGCACTTCTTCGAGCACTACAAGGACCTCGAGCCCAACAAGTGGGTCAGGGTCGACGCATGGGGCGATGCCGCCGAGGCGCAGCGCATCCTCGACGAGGCGATCGAGCGCTTCAAGAACGACGGCCACTGAGCCGTCGGCCGCGCACCGCGGCCGTCATGCAGAAGACCCCCGGTCCGCTTCCGCGGCCGGGGGTCTTCTGCATGAGGATCCGGCGGATCAGCCCATGTACACGCCGCGGTTCTCCATGAAGTTGATCGGGTTGATCGGGTAGTCGTCCTGGTAGACCTCGAAGTGCAGGTGGCACCCGAAGGATCCGCCGGTGTTGCCCGCGTAGGCGATCACCTGGCCGGCGTTGACCCACTGACCGGGAGAGACGTTGAACCCGCCGTACTCGATGTGACCGTAGCCGGTGCCGATGCCCGTGCCGTCGTTGTTCTCGATGCGGATGTAGTTGCCGTAGCCGCCGTAGTACCACGCCATCGTCACGGTGCCGGAGTGGGCCGCGTAGATCGGCGAACCGCAGCTGCCGTCGGCGAGGTCGACGCCCTCATGGAAGCTGGACGAGCATCCCCAGGCATCGCAGTCGGGCACGCGCGGGCCGTAGCCGGACGACTGGTAGCCGCCGAACGGGCGCACCCATCCGCCGCTGCCGGTCCAGGATCCGCCGCCGGAGTCGCCACCGCCTCCGCCGCCGCCACCACCGCCGTTGTTCGCGGCCTGACGCGCGGCCTCGGCAGCGGCCTGACGCTGCGCCTCCGCCGCCGCCTCCGCAGCGGCGCGCGCGGCCTCGCCCGCCTGGTAGCCGGCGACCGTCTTGGCGGTGGTGTCCTGCAGTGCGGTGGTGTCGCCGCCGTCGCGGGAGAGCTGCGCCGCGATCTGACCCGCCTTGCTCGCCGCGTCGTCGGCGGCCTTCTTCTGCGAGTCCGCCTGCGCCTGCAGGTCATCGGTGCGGCGCGCCTGCGCGTTCGCCGCCTGCTGGGCGGCGAACGCCTCGGTGCCGGCGGCTTCCGCGGCGGCCTTCGTCGTCGCGACGTTCTGCGTGAGGGAGGCGATGAGCCCCTGGATGCGCGTCACCTCGTTCGCGGCCGCGTCCTCGTTCGCCTTGGCCGCCTGGACGTCATCCCAGCTGGGGTAGTCGTCGGCGTACGCCGCGGGGGCGCCGAGGAAGAGGCCGAGGATCAGCGCGCCGACGGTGGCGATGCTCAGAGCGATCCCGCCCCGTCGCGCACGAGGCACGGCACCGGGGCGCGGAACGACGGACGTCCGGCCCGGGTCACGGCGGACGTCTCTGCTGTTCGGATGGTTCACGCGGCTCCCTTTCGCCGGTTTCACTCATGTCACACTAGCAACATCGGCCCCGCGCGCAACACTGCGGATCCGGCTCGGGATCGGGAATTCTTCGGATCTTCGCGTGCTGGTCATGTCCCCGGGTTCGGAACGGGACCACCCTTCATCCTCCCCCTGGACACGCCCGGGATCCAGCGGGACGCGCCCTCGATTGGCGTTTTGCCGCACAAACCCCTTATGCTTGAGCGTCGGCAAGGGAACCCCAGAGGTTCGCCTCCGGCCCCATCGTTTAGTGGCCTAGGACGCCGCCCTTTCACGGCGGTAGCACGGGTTCGAATCCCGTTGGGGTCACTCTTTCCGATACAATTTCATAGTTCTGGCCCTGTAGCGCAGTTGGTTAGCGTGCCGCCCTGTCACGGCGGAGGTCGCGGGTTCAAGTCCCGTCAGGGTCGCTCCAAGCGACGGGCCTTTCTTCGGAAAGGCCTTTCGTCTAGGACGCAGGTCAGAAGCTTCCACCTTCCGTCCTGTGCGGCTCTGTAGCTCAGTTGGTAGAGCGTTCGACTGAAAATCGAAAGGTCACCGGATCGATGCCGGTCGGAGCCACACGGGTGATCGTTACAATCACCCCAGGAACCCTCGCGTAGCTTCTACATCGCGGGGGTTTCCGCTTTTCTCCGGTGAGGGACGGTTTCTGAGGCGCTCCCCTGTGGCGTTCAGGCCAGTCTTCGAGCCTCCGCCGCTCCCGGCCGTTGAGCGAGCGCAGCGAGACGAAACGCACCGCCCACGCGGCTTGTGCCGGTCTTGTGCCGGTAGCTTCATGCGACCAGCACCCTGCAGAAGCCTCCTCCTCCGACAACTCGGCGCGTTTCGTTCTTGGCACGCGGGGTCAGAACCCGCTTGTCTGCTTCGGCATCAACCCGAGCACCGCCGTTCCGGGTGCCCCAGATCCCACGGTGAAGCGACTGATGAGCTTCGCGGCAGCCAACGGCTACGACAGCTGGACGATGCTCAACATCTACCCGCAGATAGCCACGGACCCGAACGACATGGATCGGGAGCACCGCGCAGATCTGAAATCAGAGAACGAGCGCCACATCGCCGCGCTGCTCGCCGGACGTCCACTGACACTCCTCGCCGCCTGGGGCAACCTGATCGCCAAGAGGCCCTACCTGAAGTCACTGCTTGCGGATCTTGTGATGATCTCTGCCGCGGCGAGGTGCGATTGGGTCTCTCTCGGCGCACCCACTCGGCAGATGCACCCTCGACACCCTTTGTACGTGAAAGGCGGGACCCCGCTCCAGCGCTTCGACATGGACGAGTACCTTCGACGCCTCGAGTAGACCACCGCTCGTTCCGGATCTGCTGGTCCACGCCCAACCAAACTGTGAGAACTTTCTTTACTCCTTCAAGGCCGGCCTAGCGGCCGGCACGGGTGAGGGGCCCGAGCCTGCGGTGCGTCCGGTCCTCGCTCCGCTGCGGTCCGGGCGCTCCTCAGCCCGAGCACCTCACCCGCAGACGCACGAATATCTACACGCGATACCAAGCGAGCTCGTGATCTGGCTCGTCTGCAAAGAACGCATAGGTGTCGCTTGCCAGGGACTTCAACCTCTTGCGTGCCGCAGCATCGTTGCGTGACTTGAAAGCGGTCAAGAACGAACAGTACCCCTCCTGAATCCCGTGGCTCGTTGCCCACTTGATCAGGTCTGCGCGCCGAGCTTCGTGGATCTCCCCATCAGTGTTCACAGCTTCCACAAACCAGAATTGCACTGCCCCGTCGTCCCTGATGTCCGCGATGATCGCGTCCGGCAAGAGCGCGGACACGTTGATCTGCAGCCCGAGTTGTCCGAGCAGCTTCTCGTCTGCCATGTAGATCTTGTCGCCCGGTTCACTGATCGTGACGACAAATGGATGCGCGAGTCGGAGGGGCGCCCATTTCTCGATGACCGTCTTGAGAATCAACGAAGCGACTCCAGCTTCAAGTCGCCTTGTCCCGGCGCCGCCAGGTAGTTCAACCGCGACACCGTGATCTGCCTGGGATTGGCTGCGCTCGAACTGAAGCTTTACCTTTGCGCCAGGGGACAGATGCTCCTTTTGCCAGTTCGCAGCTGCAGCTTCAAGTGCGCTCTCATCGAGACTAGGGTCAAAGAGCGCAGCGAAGTGGGGCTCAAGCGCCCACCTCCCTTTACTCGAATTCTTGGGCACCCCGGCACGCTCACGGATGGCACCGGCCTCACGCCACAGCCGGAATGTTTCGTCTCGGAGAGTCTCTCGAGAGTTGTCTGCATAGCTTGCGGTCAGCGGAACGTGCCAAGACTCGAGAACGCTCTCTACAGCCCGTCGGCCACGCACAGCCGCCGACCGCCATTCTCGGCGTTCATCGACCTCAGAGCGAGCCATGGTGTCGCCGGAGAACCACATCACCATCGACGGACGAGCCCAGAAATCAACTGTTCCGATGGCAACGGCATCGACATAGAGGAGCGCAGCCACTGCCTGGCCGGCGAGGGGACTCGACATCACTGAGTCAAAAACAGCTCGAGGAAATATGACGTTCAGACGCGCGACGCACTCGTCCGCCGGCAACAGGGCGATCATGATTCGATCTTGGCGTAAACAGCAGCGATCGCAACATCCAGCGCATTGTCGTCAAGCGAGGCCCACTTCGCGAGCGTCTCATCAGAGGGCAAGGGCAGTGACTCAAGCTCGTACGCAGACAGCGCGACCGACCCTGAAATGCAACGCGCGACCTTGTCTACTGCTCGACTGCGCAACAACGCGAGAACGACACGATCAGAAACGGCACTCGCTTCCTCCGGAACCAACGCGTTCACATGGTTCTCAATCACGACCGCGCCTCCGGCGAGATCAGCCTCAGTCAGCGGTGCTGCGACGATTCGACTGTCTTGCTCAGGCGCGGACGTCCGCTGCACAAGGATGCAGCGCTCTCGCTGGATCAGCACCGACGTCTCTGGGAGAGCGACGTAGCGCTTGTCGTTCCGAGCCTTGTCGTACTTGATCGACCCAGTCTTAATGTCAGCGGCCCAGAGCACCCGATAGCGCCCCGTAGCCGGTCGCGCATGAAGATCCTCCTTGTGCCTGTTCCACACGAGAGGACCGGTCCGTACACGCCACCCGGCTCCCCTCAGCGTCTGCGGGAGACTCGCTGCAACGGCGGCAGCGACTGCGAGGTCCGAGCGACGCGGAAGAATCCACGGATTGCTGGTAGTTGGCGGGCCGACCGTCGCAACATATGAGCAATCCGAACCGAGCGATTCGATCTTTACCTTGCGCACCTTACGCCGCGTGAAAGCAACCACGCAGGTCTCTTGTAGCACGCTCGTAAATACCCCGGAGCGATCCTCCACAAACGTGGCACCCGCCAGCGTCACGTGATCTGTGAGGATTCGACGAAGGGGCTCAAAGTACCGACCGGACATAAACGAAGTCGGAACAATCGCACCGAGCACACCTTTGTCATCCAGCTTCTCGACAGCTGCCGCCATGAACATCGAATAGAGGTTGGCGTGTCCGTATACGACAGGTCCGAAGCGCGCACGATCCGCGTGTGACAACCGGACGCGGCCATAAGGCGGGTTCATCAGAATGACCGCGGCACGTGCGAGTTCAGCCGAAAGACCGTCACCCGTGCGGACTAGCGCAGGCAGCGGCTTACGTCGGTGGCTCGGGACACGCGCTAGCAGCGGCAACAGTTCTGAAGCGAGAACAACGTTCGCAACCCAGACTGCAGCCGGGTCAGTATCGATTCCCTCGATGACGCTGGCGACGGAGTTGATGACAAGCTGCGGATCCAGGTCACCGAGCGCAGCAACGTGCTCTCTCAGCGGTGGAAGCAGCAACGCGCCACCTCCAACGGCAGGATCCCGGACTAGCCCAGGCAGTGCTTTCGGGGCACGCGACCACCCCATTGCGTGTCTTGCAGAATCCCACAGCTGTTCCGCCAGAACGCCAGGCGTGTAGTACCGTCCGTGGCGCGCGCGTGTCGCCGGGCTGAGGGCGCTCACGTACGCCATACCGACCTGCTCGGCTGTCATCGGCCCCCACTCGCGCTCGAGGACCGGCGGCTCAACATCGTAGATGGGCGAAGTAGCGACTGCGACACTAACATCAAGCCACTCGCCATCCAGCCCGACCGCCGAGGCTCGGGCGCTCCACCATGCGGGGATCGCGGCAAGGACGGCGGCTGCGGTTGGCGTGATGTCAAGGCCCGGATGGTCCGCTCCCAGCTCGGACCGAGAACCCCGCGAGCCGAGCAGACGCGCGTTGCTGGCAGCATCCAACGCTTGGCCCAAGGTCATGACAAGAAGGATATCTCGCGCTACCGACAGGGGCCGCAGGCACCCGGCGATGTGCGTCTACGCCCGGCTTAGGTGTGCTCACGGGAATGAGGCATCTGCACCCAAGGGCCGTCAGTGCGCCCGCTATGGTTTGAGCATGACAGACGCAGCACTCGAGTCGCCCGCGCCAGATCTGTTGGACCGCGTCCTCACCAATGAGGAGCTTGAGGACATCACGGCAGCGGACGAGTCCCGGACGGCGGTGACGTTCTCCACTCAGTCCTTCGATGTGGCTGGGCTGGTGTTGCGCCTTGAACGTGGGTCGATGCTCGTTCCGACGTACGGCACCGACGACGCCAGGATCGACACCGACGGATTCCAACGGGGCTTCGTCTGGACGAAAGCGCAGATGGACCGATTCGTAGAATCGCTGCTGCTTGGCTTCCCCGTTCCGGGCATCTTCCTCGTGAAGCAGACCGCTAACAACCGGCTTCTGGTGCTCGACGGGCAGCAACGACTTCTGACACTGCAGAAGTTCTACGCCGGAATCCACGCGAAGAAGGAATTCGCCCTACGAAATGTCAGTGAACAGTTCAAGGGCCTCACATACAAGACGCTCGGCGATTCATTGCAATTCCGGCTGGATGATTCCTATCTTCACGCGACGATCGTAACAACAGACGGATCTGCCGAGATGAACGACGCCATCTATCAGATCTTTGAACGGCTCAATGCCGGCGGAACTCAATTGACGGCGCACGAGATCAGAGTCGCCCTGTCTGCCGGCCCGATCATCGAACTCCTGGAAAAGCTCAACTCGAATGACGCGTGGCGCAACCTCTACGGTGGAAGAAGCGCGCGACTTCGCGATCAAGAGCTCACGCTCCGAATCCTTGCGCTTTTTGAGAGGTCTGACGAGTACGCTCGCCCGCTCAAGACTTTCCTCAACAAGTACGCCAGCGATGTCCGCCAACTGAGCCCGTCGATCATCGCCGCTAGTCAGTTCTTCGCAGACGCTGCATCCGCTCTACTGCCACTCGGCCCCGAGGTGCTCCGCACCCAAGGCGCGACCCAGATCAACGTCGCGCGGACTGAGGCGATCTTCGTCGGTGTGATGCGAGCTATCGCCGCTGACGCTCTCACTGCCGACTTGTCCACCGCGATCGCGGTACTAGACGGAGACCCGGAATTCGTGACTGCGACAACGCGATCCACAGCCGATAAGGAATTCGTGCTGTCCCGAATCGACAAGGCAACGAGAGCCTTCACTCGTGACTAACTGGCCGCCACCGACCGTGCGAAGTCGGAAGCAGGACCTTCACGACCTGACGGAAACGCTTCAGAATCTGGACCCTAAGGCCAGTGAACTACAGGTTGCACTCGCACGATACACCGCCGTTCGTGCCGCAGGATACGTCGAGGCCGTGCGGGACGACGTTGCCGACCTCTTTGTCGACCGCGTCGCTCTCGACGTGATAAAGAGCCGCGTGCGAACAGGGCTCCGCGTCGGGCTAGGTGTTAGGCCTCAACAACTGATCGACTTCGTTCAGTCGTTCCATCGAGACTGGGCCATTGAACTGGCCAATTTCCTTGACGACGATACGTCGCTTCGGAATCGCCGATCGGACCTCGGAGCGCTCGTTCACGCTAGAAACAAGATCGCTCACGGCGACGGGGACTCGGTGGGCCGAAACGATGCCCTTCGATGGGCTACTACTGCCGAAGAGGTCGGCGGCTGGCTCATACGACGGTTTGACCCCAGTCGCGACTTCTATTCACCGGTGTCGGCAACGCCATGACGCAGCCAATCGCCGCGATAGCTGTGCAAGACGTTTGCCTCAACGTGGCTACGCATCAAACTCCCGCGTGACTCGTTGGCCATCTTCTTCCCACGACACCCTGACCCGCAGAGCATCCGATGCTGCAAGGGACAACTCGTAGGGGAAGCGCTGCGACTGTCCGGCGTGCAACGTTCGAGGACGCTCGGAACCACCAAGAAAGACACCGTCGACGGCGGGCTCAACTTCGAGGCCCTCTGCGTCGGCATCCCCTCGATTGATGATGTCGATCCACTTGTGGTTTCTCGTCCGGAGGCGGCCCCGGGCATCCGATTCGGACGTCCGCTCTGATCCCTGTTGGACCAGGAGGTCCACTCGAGCAGTTCCAGCGCGGTCAACCGCAACCGGATCCAGTTGCGAGATATCGTGCTCAAGCGCTTGCCACACGTGGGCTGTGAGCTCTATCGCGCTGCCAAAAGTGCCATACAGGCCGCGTCCCTCGAGGTCCCGACGGAAGTCAGCCAGAGCAACCAACTGCAGGGGATCTACGTCGTTCGGGTGTGGCGCCGTCGAGAAGTAGAGGTGAACGGGCTTTCCTCCTGCCACGGCAAGTTCGATCTCTTCCGCCGTTCCCGAAAGGGCAGATCCTGTCGCAGCACCCAATCGGCTTCCGAACAACGCAATCACAACATCAGAACGCTTCAGGAGTTGTCGATTGATGATTGCCTGTGGATGATCACCCAGGACGGGGACAGTCCCTGTCTCCCAGCGCAACGGAACAAGCACAACTCCCCTCGATGCGGTATTTGCCTCATTCCACCTGCCAAGTGCGGCGTATACCGCGTCCCGCGCTTCGGACACGTCTGAGGGAGATGCGATCATCACGTATACGACCGTCGCAATACTCGTCACGATCTGAAGACTATCGTCGTGCCGGTTCTGTGCCGGTACCTCCGCTGAACCCACCCCGAACCAGCCGCGACCAACGATGACAGCTTCCGCGAAATCACGCGGCAAACGGCGCCCAACGAGCACCCGCTACCCCGGCGTATCCAACTGAAAATCGAAAGCTCACCCGATCCAGCGCGGCGTCGCCCCTCAGCTCCCCCAGAACGGGCCGGTCAGGCCGGCGCCGCGGAAGTACTCCGCCGCTTCGACGGGCTCGCGGCGGCGGTAGCCGCGGTCGAGCCGGCCGGAGTACCAGTCGGAGGCGAGGCGCCACAGCGTCTCGAGGTCGAAGACCACCCCCGGGTGGAGGGCGTTCGTGCGCAGCCACTCCTCGACGCAGCGCTCGTCGCAGAAGATCCTCTGGTTCTCGCAGGCGTGCACGACGTCGTCCCACACGTGCGCGATCGGCACGAGGAAGTGCGCCACCTGATCCCCCGCCGGGGGTTCCGCGGACGAGACGTTCCAGGCGTGCGCGGTCCCACAGTTCGGGCAGGTCGTGGCCACGAGGACGGGGGAGGCGCCGGGCACGAGGTGCGGGATCGCGAACGAGTCCCAGGCGCACCCGCCCCACCACAGCACCCGGTCGCTCTTCACGGAGAAGCCGAAGTCGCGCGTCGCGAATGGATGGGCGAGCACGATGTCGCCGCTCTCGTCCAGCACGATGTGCCGGTTCGCCGCGAGGCCCCGGAAGGCGTCCGCCGCCTCCGCAGGGGTGAGCCCCTCCTCCGCCGCGATCTGCGCGCTCGTCGCGACACGCCCCTCGTCGACCAGCTGCCGGTACAGCCGGACCCGCAGTCCTTCGAGATCGACCTCCATCGACGAACCCCCTTTCGAAGCCCCGCATCGACACCGGGCCACGGCCGCGGGGCCACGGGCCTGCGGGGAACTCTTCACAGTATGCGCCGCTTCCCGAGGATGCGCCTCAGACCGACCCCTCGAAGTGCGCGAGCCAGCCTGCGAGCGTCGCCTCCAGCGCCCGGCGCTCGGCCGCCGGCACCATCGCCAGCAGCCGCTGCTCGTTCGCGACATGGTCCGCGAAGGCGTCGTCGATCAGCCGCCGACCGGCCTCCGTGAGCGCCACGACCCTGCCCCGCGCGTCGCCGGATCCGACCCGGCGGGTCACCAGCCCCGCGCCTTCGAGTCGGTCGAGCCGCTTGGACATGCCGCCGCTCGTCACCATCGTCGATGCGGCGAGGTCGCTGGGGCTCGCCTCGAACGGGTCACCAGTGCGGCGCAGGGCGGCGAGCACATCGAAGTCGCCCTCCGAGAGTCCGTGCGCGCGGTAGACCGCGACCAGCTCCTCGGTCAGCGCCAGGGCCAGGCGGTGCAGGCGCCCGATCGTGCCGATCGGGGTCACGTCGAGGTCGGGCCGCTCCCGTCGCCACGCCTGCTGGATCCGCGCCACCTGATCGTCGATGTCCGTCACCTCTTCACTATATCTTCCGAGGAAGCTATAGTGTCTTCCATGGAAACTAATCGGAGATGGCTCCTCATCGCGACGATCGCGCCGATCGCCTGGGGGAGCACCTACTTCGTGACCCGCGAGTGGCTGCCGGACGCCCCGGTCTGGGGAGCGGCCATCCGCGCCCTGCCCGCCGGACTCGTGCTGCTGGCACTGGTCCGCCGGCTTCCCCGGGGCTCCTGGTGGTGGAAGTCCGCAGTGCTCGGCACCCTCAACGTCGGCGCGTTCTTCGTGCTCGTCTACGCCGCGGCGCAGCTGCTGCCGACAAGCATCGCCGCGACGATCATGGCGACCTCATCGGTCGCGATCGCCCTCGCGGCATGGGCGATCCTGCGCGAGCGCCCGGGGATCCTGCGGCTGCTCGGCGCGCTCGTCGGCATCGGCGGCGTCGCGCTCATGCTGCTCGGCACCACGACCTCGGTCGACCCGCGGGGCGTGATCGCCTCCATCGCCGCGATGGCCATGTCCTCGATCGGATTCATCCTCGCCAAGCGCTGGAACGGCGAGGTCGGGATCCTCCCCTCCACGGCCTGGCAGCTCGTGTTCGGCGGTCTCGCGCTCATCCCGTTCGCGGTGCTCGTCGAGGGACCGCCCCCGGTGGTCGACGGTGCGGGGCTCGCAGCCTACGGCTACCTCACCCTGGTCGCGACCGCCCTCGCCAACGTCGCGTGGTTCGCCGCCCTGAAGCACCTGCCCTCCGGCACGGTCGGCCTCATCGGCCTGCTCAACCCGGTCACGGGCGTGCTCCTCGGCGTACTCGTGGCAGGGGAGATCCTGGCGGGACGACAGCTCGCGGGTCTCGCGCTGGTCCTGCTCGGCATCGCCGCACCCCTCGTGCTCGACGGGGTCACGGCGCGACGGAGCGTCAGCCGCGGACGACGCGGGTCGGACGATCCCGCCCGAAGGATCCTTCGAGGCGGCTCCGGGATCCGGGCTGCACGAGACGGGCGATGCTGACCAGCCCTCCGGCGGACCAGGTCCGGCGCCGGATCTGCAGGCACGGCTCCATCGGCCCGAGCTCGAGCAGGTCGCTCTCCTCCACCGTCGGGAGGACCGCCTCGACGATGTGCTCGCCGCGCGTCATCGGAGCGACGCGGGACAGATAGTCGTTGGGCGTGATCCTGGCGAAGTCCTGCTCCAGGTAGTCGGGGGCGAGCAGCGGTCCGACGATGCGGTCCTCGAGCTGGATGGGGACATCGTCCTCGTAGTGAACGATGACGGAGTGGAAGACGTACTCGCCCGAGAAGTCCTCGGAGAGGTGCCGCGCGACGGGGTTCGCCTCCCGCTCCAGCAGGACGACCCTGGTGCTGTGCCGGTGGCCCCGGCCCTGCACCTCCTCGGCGATGTTCATCACGTCGAACAGCGGCGAGGTGGCCTTCACCGAGGCCACGAAGCTGCCGACGCCCATGTTGCGGAAGATCACGCCGTCGGCGGCCAGCTCGCGCAGCGCGCGGTTGATGGTCATCCGGGACAGGCCGAGAGCGGCGACGAGCTGGCTCTCGGACGGGAGCTGATCCCCCTCCTGCCACTCGCCGACCTCGATGCGACTCCGGATCGCGCGCTTGATCCGCTCATACGCGGGTGCGCCGTCTCCGACGGAGGCCGCGTAGGCGCCGACGAGATCCTGGATATCGACCTGCGGCACGGGAGACCTCCTTCGTCTGTCGCTTCTCCTCCGGGGACGAGCTGCTGCTCCCCCGGATTCTACTGGCGGGTTCGCGCGTCCACCTCTTGACAGAGACCTGTATATACCGCACTATACAACTACGGTCCCGAAGGAGAGACGGTCTTCTCGCCTCCGGCCCCGTCTGCCGCCCCCGGGCGGCCGGCCCGAGCACCATCCCTGAGAAGCACCCGGCGCGGTCATCGTCGACCCGCCCCGACGAAACCCGAGAGGATCCCCTTCCCGTGAGCGAGAACGAACCCACCCCGACCACGCAGATGCTCGCCGTCGAGACGCGCACGATCGACGTCGTGCCGGACGCCGAGCGGCACGGTTCGCCGCGCAGCCAGTTCACCCTGTGGTTCGGCGCGAACATGCAGATCACCGCGATCGTCGACGGCGCCCTCGCCGTGGTCTTCGGCGCCGACGCGCTCTGGGCCATCATCGGGCTGCTGATCGGCAACCTCGCCGGCGGCGTCGTGATGGCGCTGCACGCGGCGCAGGGACCGCGGATGGGCCTGCCCCAGATGATCTCCAGCCGGGCCCAGTTCGGCGTCCGCGGCGCCGCCGTCCCCCTGGTCCTCGTGATCCTGATGTACCTCGGGTTCGCGGCCACCGGCACCGTGCTCACCGGACAGGCGATCAACCTCATCCTCGGCGTGGACGCCCCCGCCGTCGGGATCATCGTCTTCGGAGTGCTCACCGCGATCGTCGCGATCTTCGGGTACCGCCTCATCCACGTCGTCGGCCGCATCGCGACCGTCGCGGGCATCATCGGGTTCACCTACCTGCTGATCCGCCTGTTCCTCACCTACGACGTCGCCGCGCACGTCAACCTCAAGCCCTTCGAATGGGCGACGTTCCTGCTCGCGATCTCGCTCGGCGCCGGCTGGCAGCTCACGTTCGGACCGTACGTCGCCGACTACTCCCGGTACCTGCCGCGTTCGACCAGCGAGTCCACCACGTTCTGGGCGACGTTCACCGGCAGCGTGATCGGCTCGCAGTGGTCGATGACCCTCGGCGCCCTCGTCGCCGCCGTCGCGGGCGACGCGTTCCTCGGCAACCAGGTCGGATTCATCGGCGAGCTCGCCGGCCCGGCCGCGATCGCGATCGTGCTGTACCTGGTGATCGTCTGCGGAAAGCTCGCGGTCAACACCCTGAACGCGTACGGCGGATTCATGTCCACGCTGACCACGGTGACCGCCTTCCGCGGCCGGACCCGCATCTCCACCCTCGCCCGCGCGCTGTACATCGTCGGGTTCATCCTGCTGTCGATGATCGTCGCCCTGGCCGCCAGTGCCGAGTTCCTCGCCTTCTTCCGCAACTTCGTGCTGCTCCTGCTGATGGTGTTCATCCCGTGGTCGGCGATCAACCTCGTCGACTACTACCTGATCTCGAAGGAACGGATCGACATCCCGGCGCTGTACGACGCGAAGGGACGCTACGGGGCGTGGAACTGGCCCGCCCTGGCGGTCTATGCAGCCGGGGTCGTCGTGCAGATCCCGTTCCTCGCGCAGACGCTCTACACGGGACCGATCACGGAACTGCTCGGCGGTGCCGACATCTCCTGGCTCGTGGGACTCGCGGTGACCTCGGTGCTGTACTACGTCGTCGGCAAGCGCACGAACCGCCCGCCGGCGCACATGATCTATCCGACGGACGCGCAGATGGAGGACCTCCGCATCGACGAGCACCCGCGGCCGTGAGGTTCGCCGCCTCAGGGACGGGCGTGCTGCCGCGCCTCAGGACCGCGGGGAGCAGGTGCGCGGCCCGACGTCCTCGGCGCTCAGGCGGATCCCCCCGGCCGAGTTCGCGGCGTCCGCCAGCTCCGTGAGGATCCTCCTGTCCAGCTCCGGCCCCTCCGCCTCCTCGAAGACGAACCTCAGCGGGACCGCCGGGTTGAGCCAGATCGAGCTGCGTCCCGGGGACTGATCGCCGGGATGCGCCCAGGACACGGTGAGGCTCTCGCCACGGCGCAGCTTCGTCGTGATCACGACTTTCAGGTGGGCGAGCACGCGGTCCTCGATATGGATCGGGGATTCGGATCCGCCGTAGTAGATGGTTCCCATGGGTCCGCCTATCCGGGATCTGGGGTCGGCCGCGTCGTCGGCGGCGCGAAATGGGCGATCGGGATGGGCTTGGTGCGGCGCGGCACCAGCAGGCGAAGGTCTTCGATGACGTTCGCCGGGCTCGGGTATCGGGTGGGGAGTCCGAGATCGACCATCCAATTGACCTCGCACTCGTCGAGCGCGACCCACCAGATGCACGCGACCACGCAGCGCTCGTCGTGCGCGTCGTAGCTGTGGTCGCTGATGCTCCACTCGTTGACGGCGACCTGCCGCAGTTCGAAGCGCTCCTCCGGCGTCATGTGCCGCTTCCGTCTTCGGGGAGCTGCGGGCCGCGCACCCGGAGCCGGTCGGGCCGGAATCCGTGCTCGACGCCCCAGAGCACGGCCTCCGTGCGCGAGCGCACGCCGATGCGGCGATAGGCGGAGCGGATGTAGGTCTTGACCGAGTTGACCGACAGATGCGTGCGATCCGCGATCTCGGCGTTCGACAGGCCCTGCGTGATCAGGGCGAGGACCTCGGCCTCCCGCACCGTGAGGCCCTCCTCGCGGCCTGGCCAGTCCCCGGCGGTGACGGCCGGCTTGCCCTGGGTGTCGACCCACACCTGAGAACCACCGGCGCAGATCTCCTGCAGAGCGGTGACGAGCTGCCGCGCGGGGATGCCCTTGGACACGTATCCGCCCGCGCCGTTCTCGATCGCGCCGCGGATCAGCCCCTCGTCGAGGACCCAGGAATAGACGACCACGCGTCCGACCCGCGGATTCGCCGCCAGGTCGTGCACGTCGGAGCGGTCGCCCTGCGTGGACGCGAAGGTGTCGTAGAGGGCGACGTCGACCTGCTGGGTGACGGGCTTGTTCAGGTCCAGCTCCACGACCTGGATCACGTCGCGATAGGCGCGCAGCATCGCGGCCAGGCCGCGCACGACCACCTCGTAGTCATTCACCAGGGCGACTCGCAGCATCGGAACTCCTCCATCGGCCGGGGGGACCGGCGATCCTGCGAGAAGTGTAGGGACCACGGGCACGGGAGAGGTCATGATTCGCGCAACCCCTTCCCTGTCGTCATCTGCTCGCACGGCAGACGTTTCCGTCGTCGGGCGATGCGTCGCCGGCGCCCTGCGCCGCGTGCGACGCCGACGCGCCCTTGCTCCGCTCCCCACGCTAACCAGCGGGCGGGACTGCCGTCTTCACCCCTAGGGGTGAAATCACGCGGCCCGCCGGGTCACGCGGATGCCGCGGCCGCGCTCTCTCCGGAGACGACCGGAGACGGATCCGGAGACCTCCGTCGATGCAGTTCCTCGAGGATCAGCGCCTCCCGACGGGTCAGGTACCGGCGCGGGCCATCGCGGTCGTCCGCCGTCGCCCGGCTCCCGAGCGCGTCCTCCACCCTGCCGAGCTCGATGATGAGGTCGCGGATCGTCATCTCGCTCCACGGCCGCCCGCCCGCGCGGACGAACTCCGCTCGCGGACGCGCGATCCGGCGCGGCCCCGCCGATGCGTCCCGGCGCGACTCCGCGCCGTCCTGAAGCCCGTCCATGCGTCCGCCTCCGTCCGCTCCCCCGCCTTCACGGTACCGAGCGGGCGGCGCGGTGTCTTCACCCCGAAGGGTGATATCGCATCTCCGTCGTGCGCGGGCGCCTCGTCTCCGCACAGCGTGCGCTGTGCGTTTTCGCACATCGCGTTCGCCGCAAATGGTCATTGCCGCAGTGCGGTGTTCCGTTCAGGCTGGGGAGTCGACAGCCGAACAGGACGTGCAAAGGAGCACACATGGCGTACGACACAGCATCCCCCTCCGGCCTGCGCCGAGTCGTGGCCGCCTCGATGGCGGGCACGGTCGTCGAGTGGTACGAGTTCTTCCTCTACGCGTCGGCGTCGACGCTCGTGCTCGGCGCCGTCTTCTTCCCGCCCTCGGACGACCCGTTCAGCGGCATCATCGCCGCCTTCGTCACCTACGCGATCGGCTTCATCGCCCGCCCGCTCGGGGGGCTCGTGTTCGGGCACCTCGGCGACAGGTACGGGCGCAAGAAGCTCCTGCAGGCCAGCATCCTGATCATCGGCGCCGCGACCTTCCTCATCGGCTGCCTGCCCGGATTCACCCAGGTCGGATATCTCGCGCCGGTCCTGCTGGTGCTGCTCCGCTTCGCCCAGGGCTTCGCGATCGGCGGGGAATGGGGCGGCGCCGTGCTGCTCGTCGCCGAGCACAGCCCCCGCGAGCGGCGCGGATTCTGGGCGAGCTGGCCGCAGGCGGCCGTCCCGGTCGGCAACCTGCTCGCCACGCTCGTGCTCTTCGCCCTGTCCGCGACGCTGCCGCAGGACGCGTTCCTGGGGTGGGGCTGGCGGATCGCGTTCTGGCTGTCCGCCGTGATCGTGCTCATCGGCTGGTACATCCGCACCAAGGTCACCGAGGCGCCGATCTTCCTGGAGATGAAGCAGGCGCAGGAGCAGGAGGCCTCGAAGAGCTTCGGTCCGCTCGAGGTCGTGCACCGCTACCCGCGCGGCGTGCTCGTCGCGATGGGCCTGCGCGTCGCGGAGAACATCCTCTACTACGTGGTCGTCACCTTCTCGATCGTGTACCTCACCCAGTCCGTCAAGGAGGCGACGTCGGCGACGCTGCTCGTCCTCGCCGGCGCCCACGTGGTGCACTTCCTCGTGATCCCGCTGTTCGGACGACTGTCCGACCGCTGGGGCCGCAAGCCCGTCTACGCGGTCGGCGCGATCCTCGGCGCCGCGTGGGGCTTCTTCGCCTTCCCGATGATGAACACCGGCAACCCCGTCGTCATCTGGGCGGCCATCGCCCTCGGCCTCGTCTTCCACGCGGCGATGTACGCGGGGCAGCCCGCGATCATGGCGGAGATGTTCCCGACGCGGATGCGGTACTCGGGCGTCAGCCTCGGCTACCAGGTCACGTCGATCTTCGCCGGTTCGCTGGCCCCGATCATCGCGACCAGCCTGCTCGCACAGTACGGCTCGAGCGTCCCGGTCGCGATCTACGTGGCGATCGCCTGCGCGATCACGCTCATCGCCGTGGCCGCGGCCCGCGAGACGAAGGGGGCGGATCTGCGCGCGCTCGACGCGGAGGACCGGTCGCGCCTGGCCCCCACCTCCTCTTCCGCGGAGGACGCCGTCCGGCAGCGCTGACGAAACAGCCGGCGGGGCTGTCGACGCTGCGGCGGCGACAGCCCCGCCCTTCGGAACTCAGATTCCCGGCGCACGGGTCCGCCCCGCGAGGAACGGGCGGTACGACGCGGAATGATCGTGCCCGCAGGCGCAGCGCTCGACGTCGCCGTGCAGGAGTTCCTTGGGCGTCTGGCCGGTCAGGCGCAGGCACTCGCGGCTCAGGTGCGCCTGGTCCGCATACCCTGCATCCACGGCCAGCCCCGCGATCCCGTCGGCGCCGACCCGCGCACGGGAAGTCGCGCCGGCCTGAGCGAGGGCGAGGAATCCCTGGAATCGCAGCGTGCGCTGCAGCACCTTGGGGCTGAGTCCGACCGCGCTCAGCGAGCGCCGCCGCAGTTGACTCTCCGACAGCCCCACGTCCGCGGCGACCGCGCCGACCTCGACGGGACGCCAGGGCATGAGCGCTTCGACTGCGGCGCGCAGCAGGGGATCGGCCGCCCTCCCCACCCGGAATCGCTGCATCAGGAACGCCTCGAGCAGTCCGATCCCGCGCTCGGCGGCGCCGACCGCTGCGACGTCGTCGAGAAGGCGCTCCGCGAGGCCTCCCCAGACCTCCACGAGAGGCACGCTCCGGTCGACCAGCTCCTCGAACGGCATCGGCAGCGGCGGCGCGCCACCCGGACGGAAGCGCACCCCGAGGATCGTAGTGCGCGACGGGATGGCCTCGAGTCGATGCCGGGTGAGCGGGCCGAACACCCGCGCGCCCCCTCCCACCACCACATGGATCTCCATGCCGCCGGTGGGCAGGTGACGGTGGATGACGGGCTCGTCACCGAAGCGCTGCACCCAGACCGTGCGCACCATGCCGGCCAGCGCCGCACTCGGCTGCCGCTCGCGGTACGTGTCGGCCATCTCGCCTCAGCTCTCCTTGGGGAAGGCGGCCCGCATCTCCCGGCTGTTCAACAGCACCGCGATCACGACGATGAGGACCCCGATGAGTCCCTGCTCGATCTTCATCCAGAGCGGATAGCCCGAATCCGGCGAGACGATGATCAGGCCGATGCCGATCGGCGCGAGGATCGAGATCCATCGCATCCTCGTGAAGGCGCGACGGCTCCCGCGCGCCACCGCTCTCGTCACCACGACGAACACGAGGCTCGCCACCGCGACGACTGAGCCGCGCAGCCACACGACCCAGTTCACCTCGGCGGGGTCGACGACGGCGAGAACCGCGGCGGCGGCCAGCGCGATCAGCGACACCGCGGCGCACAGCCACCACAGCCGGCGCACGGCGTCGAGCGCCGGGCGCACCGCCGTGCGACGGTCGATGGACAGGGTCATGATCGGACTCCTTCTTCCGGGCGGGTGGCCCTCTGGTACAGGGCGACGATCTCCTCGATCGCCGTCGCGGTGGCGGCCTCGTCCGACGGCATGGTCATGGCGAACGCGTCGATGGTCGCGCGGATCGAGCGCGCCACCACAAGGGGGTCGAAGGCGCGGAACTCGCCCGCCGCCTGCCCGTGCGTCAGGAGCACGGAGAGCAGCAGCGCCGAGGTGTCCTCGCGCAGATCGTTGTCGGCGCGAGGGGCGTTGCGGATGACCTCGATCACGGCGCGGGCCGAGAGCCGGTTGTCGGCGAGGAAGCGCAGATTGGCCCTCAGGTACGCCGTGAGCTTGCCCGCCCACGTCGGTTCGGCCTCCATGGCGGGGACCATGACGAGCGCGGCCCGCTGGACCACGTGCTCGACGAGCGCGGCCATGAGCGCCGCCTTGTCGGCGAAGTGGTACGAGATCATGCGCGTGCTGCTGAGCCCTGCCGTCTCGCGGATCCGGGCGAAGGATGCACTCGCGAAGCCCTGCTCCGCGAGCACCCGGACCGTCGCCTCGACGATCTCGGTGCGGCGCTCCTGGGTCGTGCGATAGCTGCGCGTCGGAGTCATGTCCTCATAATTACTTAACTGAGTAAATATGGCAAGCCCCTCCGGAGCACTACCGCGGGTTCTCGCGACGCCAATCCACGTAGTGCGCCACGGCGCCGGCCACGTCGAACGCCGGAGCGAACCCCGTCTCCGCCCGCAGTCGCGCGATGTCGAGGTACGGCCCCTCGCCAGCCGGGTCCGCGTCCGGCGTCAGCGCGATCCCGGATCCGGGCAGCGCGGCGTCGAGCGCGTCGATGAGCTGAGCCGCGGTGAACGGCACCCCGCTCGACACGTTGTACGCGAGATGCGCGAGCACAGGCGCGGTCATGAGCAGGGCGATCGCGCGACCGGAGTCCGGCGCGTAGCCGAAGTCGCCGCCGCGGGCCGGCAGCGGGCGAGGGCGCTCCCCACGCAGCACGGCGCTCACGGTCCCCGGCACGGGGTTGAACGGAGACTCCGGATCCATCAACGGACCCCAGGTGCTGCCGATCCGCAGCAGCACCGGCTGCACGGCGGTGCCGGCGAGCGCCGACAGCGTCAGCGGCTCGACCGCCTTCTTGAAGGCGGCGATCGGGTGCGGTGGCACCGCGAGCGGCAGGGCGAGATCCTCGGTCCACGGCCGCTCGTCGCGCCCCTCGTAGGAACTGATGCTGCCCGCCACGGCGAATCGGTCGACCCCCCAGGTCCGCGCGGCCTCGAGTGCGGTGAACAGCCCCGCGGAGTCACGCCGGAAGTACGGGATCGGATCCGCTTCGGGGATGCTGCCGGCCAGGTGCACGATGCCGCCGATGTCGTGCCGGTCGCCGAGCGCGAGGAACGCTTCACGGTCGGCCACGTCCACGGTCTCGATGGCGACACGGTCGACGAGGAACGCGGGCACGTCCGTGCGCCGATGCGCCGTGACCACCACCTCCTCGCCGCGGTCGACGAGCGCGGCCGCGGTGTGCGCGCCGATCATGCCGAGGCCTCCGGTGACGAGGATCATCGCGCGTCCTCCTGCGTCATGGTGCGTCCGGCGTTCTCGACGAGGTAGTGCAGGTGCGTGACGTCGGGCGCGGACACCACATCGTGGATCCGCAGTGCGATGTGCCGCGGAAGTTCGTGGAAGAAGCGGCGTCCGGAACCCAGCAGCACAGGCACCTGGTGCAGGATGAGCTCGTCGACCAGCCCGGCTTTGAGCGCTTCGGTGACCAGGACGCCGCCCATGAGCCCCACATCCTTGCCGTCGGCCAGGCGCCTGGCTTCCTCGACCGCATCGGCGAGGCCCGTGCTGACGATCGTCTGACGCTCGTTCGCCGGCGGGAACGACTCGTGCGACAGCACCACGAGCGGAGCAGTGGGGTGCGGTGCTCCTCCGGCGAAGTCGTCGGAATCGGCGTAGGTGGTGTGCCCCGCCAGGCTCGCGCCGACACGCGACGCCAGCTCGTCGAACACTCGCACGCTCGGCGCCGACAGCCGGAAGCCGGCGAACACCCTGCTCGGCACGTCTCCGCTGCCGTACCAGTCGAACAGCACACCGCCGTCGCCGAGCCCGTGCCCCGGTCGCGGATCCCGCCCCGTGATGAACCCGTCGACCGAGACCGACAGACCGCAGATGACCTTGCTCATGACCGAACCTCCGCTCGTGGATGACTCCGACGGTACGGATGGTCGCGGCTCCGGGATTGAACAGAACGCGCATCAGGAGCACCCGAGCGATCCGAGGGAGTCGCCCGGGCGCCTCACCCCCGCGTCAGGACCACTGGCCGGAGAGCGGGATCTGGATCTGCTTGATCCACTGCTTCCGGCCGAAGTCGCGCGCCTTGATCGTCACGCGGTCGAATCCGACCTCGACCTGCAGACCCTGGTTGAAGTCGCCCGGGACGACGCTCTCGCCGCCGGCGCCGTTGTCGGTCCAGCCCGTCTGGATCGCGCCCGTGTTGATGACGTTGAAGCCGTCGAGGTTGCCGGTGCCAGGGACGACGCGCCGGGCGTACCAGTCCGACAGGTTCAGATCCCAGTGCGTGTGACCGGTGAACAGGAAGACGTCGGGGTGACGACCCAGCAGCCCCAGCAGCCGGTCGGTCTGCAGGTAGTCCGACATGTAGAGCTTGTTCCGCGAGCCGGACACCGTGTTCGGCAGCGGGTGGTGGCTGATCACCATGACCGGACGGTTGCGTCCGCGCCAGTACCACAGGCGGTCCTCGAGCCAGGCGAACTGGGCATCACTCATCCAGACCTCGTCCCAGAGAGTGGCGTCGTGGTAGTGCATGTACTTCTCCGTGCCGATCATGAGCACCGGCACGTCTCCGAACAGCTGCTCGTTGTAGATCGTGTTGCGACCGGCGAAGGTGTAGAAGCTCTTGAACAGGGAGTCCTCGGTCGCGCCGTTCGGCCAGGTCGCCTGGGCGAGCGTGTTCGGGTCGGAGTACTTGGGCACGTAGAACTCGTGGTTGCCGATCGCCCAGGCCAGCGTCGACGGCTTCGGGTTGGCGTCGAGCACCTTGCTCACCTGCGCGTACTCGAAGTCGTAGCCGCGGGGCGTGATGTCGCCGGCGATCGCCATCCCGGCGCTGCCCGGGTTGATCTCCGCGATGTCCTGCAGGGCCCGGGCGAAGTCGTTCAGGTCGCCCTGGATGTCGCTGATGACGGTGAAGGAGGTGATGCGGCCGTTCGGGCCGCCGTTGCCCTTCCCGTTGCCGTTGTTGCCCTTGCCGTTGCCCGCGGGGACCACCGCGGCGGCCGGCACCGCGGTGAAGGCGGCGTTCGCGGCGAGGAGGGCGCCGGCCGTGGCCGTCGAGGTGATGAGCGAACGTCGAGAGATCATGGGGGTCCTTTGCTGTCGCGGAAACGCCTGTCGGATCCCGAGGCCAGCAAAGCCGGCCGAACGAGAGGTGAACAGGAGACGACGTCGCCGCTTCGGACCGCCTCCCGGGCGGAATCCCCGCGCCGAGTGTGCGCACTGGGCCGGATCCGCGGGCTCGGACGACGATCGCCACCTGTGGATAACTTCGAAGCTATCTTCGACGAATCGATAGAATCGTGGGATGAGCAGCACACTCGATCCCCTGCGGGAGGCGACCCGACGCCTCCAGCAGGCGTGGGGTGCCGCTCCGACCTCCGCCGACCTCTCGCGCCCCCAGCTGCTCGCCGTCACCGAGGCGCTGGGCCTCGTGAAGCGCATCTCCGAGGGGCTGCAGTCCGACGTCGGCAGCCGGATCTCCTACGAGTCCCGCCCCGAGCTCGGCCCGCAGTCGCTCGCCAAGCAGCAGGGCTTCCGCACCGCGTCACAGTTGATCGCCACCACGACCGGGGCCTCCACGGGCGAAGCGGCGCGGCTCGTCAAAGTCGGCGAGGCGATCGCGCCGCGGACGAACCTCCTCGGCGAACCCCGCCCCTCGCGGTTCCCGCTGGTGCAGGCCGCGATGCGCGAAGGGCGGCTGAGCGCGGCGGCCGCGAGCGCGATCATCGTGTTCCTGGAGAGGACCCGGCTCACCGTCGACGAGACCCGCACCGCCGAGGCCGAACGGGTGCTCACGGAGCGCGCACCCGGGCTTTCGCACGACGACGTCCGACGGATGATCACGCGACTCGAGGCGCACCTCGACCCGGATGGGGTCGCGCCGCGCGAGGACGAACTGCGGGCCAGGGCGTCGCTGTCGATGTTCGAGCGCGAGGGGATGCTCCACATCAGCGCGACGCTGGACCCCGCGCGCGGCGCCCCGGTCAAGGCCGCCATCCAGGGCTTCGTGTCGGCGGAGTTCGCCGCGAAGCGCGACGGACGCGATCGCTCCGCCCCCGAGGCCGACCGACGCAGCGTCGCCGCGATCCAGGCCGACGCCCTCGTGCACCTCGCCGAGCACGCCCTGACCTGCGAAAGCACCGCTTCCCTCCACGGCGCCACGGTCGTCGTGCGGATCGGACTCGACGATCTCATGAACGGCACCGGCCACGGTCTCATCGACGGCATCGACCAGCCCGTGAGCGCCACGACCGTGCGGCGCATGGCTGCGGGCGGCGGCGTCATCCCCTGGGTCTGCGGCTCGAAGGGCGAGGTGCTCGACTGGGGCCGCAAGCAGCGGTTCTTCACGGCGGCCCAGCGCACCGCCCTCGCCGAGCGGGACGGCGGATGCGCGTTCTGCGGGCTGCCGCCCGGAATGACGAAAGCACATCACATCGAGTGGTGGGCTCGCGACCACGGCGGCACCGACCTTGAGAACGGGGTGCTGCTCTGCGAGACGTGCCATCACCTGATCCACGACAACGGCTGGGACATCCGCATCGAAGGCGCCGGCGTGAGAGCGAAGGTGTGGTTCCTTCCGCCCCCGTCGACGGACCCGCTGCGCACGCCCCGGCTCGGCGGGAGAGCCCGCTCCGAGATCCTCGCCTGACCCGCGGGCACGGCGTGAGTCCCGCATCGTGCGGGGGCCGCCGGCGGGCATGATGCCATCGTGCCGGGAGCGGGGCCGGATCAAGCCGTCGGAAGGCGGGCGTGTGGTCGAGGCCCGGCGCGAGGATGCCGGGCGCCCCGTGGGGAGCACCCGGCATCTTCGACCGCCGAGAGGCGGGAGCGGATCCGCTCAGCCGTCGGATCCGGCCGCCTTGGTCGTCACCTTCGTGCCGGCGTCCGCGTTGGCCTTCTGCGCGTAGTCGTTCGTGAACGTCTTGCTCAGGTCGACCTTGGACGTGTCCAGGCCCAGCTGCTTCTCCATGTCCAGCACCGTCTTGGGACCGCCGGCGGGCATGATCCCGTCGGGCAGGAACTGGCCCTTGTCGGTCGTGAGACCGGCGATGTACTGGTCCTTGGTGATGGTGGAGTTGTTCACGTACTCGGCGGGCAGCTTGTTCGCGATGTCGCCTGCGGAGTGCTCGTCGATCCAGTGCATCGTGGCGACCAGGGCGTTCACGACGCGCTGCGTGGCGTCCTTGTGCTTGTTCACCCAGTCGCTGCGGCCGAGCAGGCCCGCGGCTGGCCATGCGCCGCCGAGCGCCTTCTGCGCGCCCTCGGTGGTGGCCAGGTCGACGACGGTGTCGGCGACCTTCTGCGTGGTGAGCGCGGTCACGGTCGGCTGCGTGGTCATCGCGCAGTCCGCGGAGCCCTGCGTGAGGGCCGCGATCGCCGTCGCACCGGCGTGCACGGCGACCGTCTGGTAGTCGCTCGTGGACAGCCCGCCCTTGTGCGCGATGAACTGGGTGAGCTTGTCGGTGCCGGATCCGAGATCCGTGACGCCCATGTTCTTGCCCTTGATGTCGGAGGGGCTCTTCACGCCGCTCTTGGCGGTGCACATGAGGCGCTCGCCCGGCGCACCGCTCAGCTGTACGACGTCGATGACCTCCTTGCCCTTGGGCTGCAGCTCGATGGTGTGGTTGTACCACGCTCCCGCGAAGTCGACCTGGCCCGAGATCATCGCGTCCTCCGCGCCGACGCCGCCGTTCTGCTCGGTGGAGAGCTCGACGTTCACCCCGAACTTCTTGTAGAAGCCGAGCTGGTCGGCCAGCTTGTAGGGCAGATAGATCTGCTTGTCGATGCCGCCGACCATGATCTTCACGGTCTCGGGCGAGGAGCCATTCGCTCCGGCGGTGCTGGATCCGGAAGATCCGGACGCTCCGCCGCTGCAGGCTGCGAGGCCGAGCGCCAGTGCTCCGGCCGCCGCGACGGCGACGATGCCGCGCTTGTTCATGTGGGTTTTCCTTTCGTTGCGCCGATCGGGCCGGCGTTCCTGGTGGGGAGGGATTGCGAGGGAGGGAGTTCAGATCGAGGACGCCTCGGAGCGCGCCGGGGGGCGCCAGCGCAGCACCCGCTTCTCGAGCAGCGAGATCAGGTACTCGGCGACGAGCGTGAACGCCGCGATGATGACCATGCAGGCGAACACGGTGTTCGGGTCGAAGGACCCCTGCGCCTGGCTGATGATGAGACCGATGCCGCGCTGAGCGCCGAGCACCTCGGCGACGAGAGCGCCGATGATGGCGAAGCCGAAGGCCGTGTGCAGGCTCGCGATGATCCAGGTCATCGCCGACGGGATGGTGACGTGCCGCGCGACCTGCAGCGGCGAGGCGCCCAGCACCCGCACGTTCGACACGAGGTTCGGATCCACCTCCCGCACGCCCTGGAAGGCGTTGAAGAAGACGGCGAAGAACACCAGCACCGCGGCGAGGAGCACCTTCGCCGGCATCCCGAGACCGAACGCGACGATGAAGATCGAGCCGAGCACGATGCGGGGGATCGCGTTGACGATCTTGATGTACGGGCCGCACACCTCCGCCAGATACCGGTTGCTGCCGAGCAGGATCCCGACGACCATCCCGGCGAGCGTGCCGACCGCGAAGCCGAGCAGCGCCTCCTGCACCGTCACCCAGAGGTTCTCCCAGATGGATCCGAACGCGGTGCCCTGCGTGAACAGGTGCACGAGGCTCTCCCAGACGAGGGTGGGCTGGCCGAAGAAGAACTTGTCCACCCAGCCCATCGCGGTGAACAGCTGCCACCCGCCGATGACGACCACGGCGAGCCCGATCCGGCCGACCCACACCCAGGCGGTGTGACGGCGGCGGGCGCGCCGGCCCGCGGCCTGCAGCTCGGCCTCGCTCTGCTCCGAGGCGTTCACCGGCGTCGCGTACGGGCGTCCGGTGGCATCCGCGGACGGCACCCGGACGGTCGCGGCGGTCATGCCGCCACCGCCGCGGTCTGCGCGTAGGCGCGGTCGACCTCTTCGCGCAGCGACTCCCAGATCTGCCCCTGCAGCTCGAGGAAGCGCCCCTCGTGCCGGATCTGCTGCACGTCGCCGCGCGGGCGGGGCAGATCGATCTCGAACACGTCCTTCACGGTGCCGGGGCTCGACGTCATGATGACGACCCGGTCGGCGAGCGCGACGGCCTCGTCGAGGTCGTGCGTGATGAACAGCACCGAGGGCCGCAGCTCTTCCCAGAGCTGCAGCAGCTCGGTCTGCATGATCGCCTTGGTCTGCACGTCGAGCGCGCCGAACGGCTCGTCCATGAGCAGGATCCGGGGCCGGTTGATGAGGGCGGCGGCCATGGCGACGCGCTTGCGCATGCCGCCGGAGAGCTGGTGCGGGTAGCGATCCTCGAAGCCGGAGAGGCCGACGCGCCGCAGCCAGTCGAGGGCGAGCGCCGCCGCCTCCTTCTTCGGCGTGCCGGTGAGCACCGGCCCGACCATGACGTTGTTCAGCACGGTCTTCCAGGGGAAGAGCGAGTCGGCCTGGAACATGTAGCTGACGCCCTGGGTGATGCCGTCGACGATGCGGCCGCCGACGCTCACGGATCCGGCCGAGGGCTTCTCGAGGCCAGAGACCTGGGCGAGCGTGGTCGACTTCCCGCAGCCGGTCGGTCCGACGATCGCGCAGAACTGTCCGGGCTCGACGCTCAGCGTCACGTCGCGGATCGCGGTGAACGTCTGCCCCTTCGGAGTGAGGAAGCGCTTGGTGAGGCCGACGATCTCGATGCCCGCGGCGGGTCCGCCGGCATCGGGGGCGCGGCCGGCACCCGGGGAACGTGTATCGCTCATGGCAGGAAGACCTCTCTGTCCGTGTCTGCTCGCCGCGGCGACGGCGCCGGGCGATGGATCGATGCTCGCCGCCCGGCCCCGGCACTGTCGCGCTTGCGCGCATTGCCCGAGGTTTCGGGCGTTGCCGCACCTTTTGGGCGTTCTGCGCAGGCCCGGGACATGACCGGCGATGAGAGAATCCGGAGGTGATGCGACGACGGATCCGCCGACTGTCGAGCCTGATCCTGCTGGCTCAGGTCGCGATCCTCAGCGCCTCGCTGCTGATCGGCTTCGTCCTCTTCGCCATCACCGCCCGCGCGAATCTCACCAGCGACTACCAGGAGCGCGCGGCCGACATCGCGCAGACCTTCGCGGAGATGCCCACCGTGCAGAGCTGCCTCGCGGGCGACGCCGCATCCTGCGACGGCGATGTGCAGCGGCTCGCCACGGCGACCGAACGACGCACCGGCGCCGCGTACGTCGTGGTCATCGACATGGACCGGGTGCGGCACTCGCACCCGAACCCCGCCCTCGTCGGCCGGAAGGTCTCGGAGGACGTCATCGCCCGCGACGGTCAGGTGCATCTGCGCACCGACTCGGGGTCGACCGGCACGACCGCGAACGCCCGCGTCCCCGTCTTCGCCGGCTCGGGCCGCACCGTCATCGGAGAGGTGTCGGTGGGGATCAGGGAGTCGAGCGTGGCCGCCGAGCTCCTCGGCCAGCTGCCGATCTACGCGACCTGGATCGTGCTGGCCTTCGCGATCGGCACCGCCGTGTCCTTCGGACTGGCGGCGCTGCTGAAGCGGCGCACGTTCGGGCTCGAGCTCGACGAGATCGCCCGGCTGCTGCAGGAGCGCGAGGCGACTCTGCACGGGATCCGCGAGGGCGTGATCGCGATCGACCCGGCGGGGCGCATCACCGTGGTCAACGACGAGGCGCAGCGCCTGCTGCGCCTCCCCGAGGGGGCGCGCGGCCGGCGCCTCGACGACGTGCTCGCAGCGAGCCCGATCCGCGACGCGCTCACCGGCACGACCGAGGCGAAGGACGCGATCGCGGTCACCGACTCCGGCGTGCTCGTGCTCAACCGGATGCCGGTGATGCTCGCCGGGAGACCGCACGGCGCCGTGCTCACCCTGCAGGACCGCACCGAGGTGACCGGGCTCAGCCGGGAGCTCGACGGCGAGCGCAGTTTCGCCGAGTCGATCCGGGCGCAGCAGCACGAGTTCTCGAACCGCATGCACGCGGTCGCGGGCCTGCTCGAACTCGGCCGCCCGGAGGAGGCGCTGCAGTACCTGAACGAGATCAGGGGCACCGCGGCGGATCTGGATCGCACGCTGCGCACGCACGTCGGCGCTCCGATGATCGTCGGCCTGCTGCTGGGCAAGGCCGCCGAGGCGAACGAGCGCGGCATCGAGCTGGCGATCTCGCCCGAGACCGAGCTCGGCCCCGCGCCCGAACTGCTGCAGGCGCTCGTCACGATCCTCGGCAACCTCATCGACAACGCGTTCGACGCCCTCGCCGACTCCCCCGCCCCGCGCCGCGTGACCGTCGCGATCGTCGAGACGCCCGAGACGCTGACCGTGCGGGTCGCCGACAACGGTCCCGGGGTGCCGGACGGATCCGTGCCGCGGATCTTCGAGAGCGGATACACGACCAAGCGCGGGTCTCTTGCCCGGCACGGCGGGCTGGGGCTGTCGCTCGTGCACACGACCGCTTCACGCCTGGGCGGCACGGTGTCGGTGGCGCGCGACGGCGGCGCCGCGTTCACCGTGACGCTCCCCCGTCCCTCGCACGCCGACCTCGCCCCAGCATCGGGAGGACTGCGATGAGCTCCGCCGAGTCCACGGTTCTCGTGGTGGACGACGACTTCCGCGTCGCGAGCGTGCACGTCGGCTTCGTGGAGGCCGTGCCCGGCTTCCGCGTGGTGGGCCGGGCCGGGTCCGCCGCCGAGGCGCTGCGACAGGCGAGGGACCTGCGCCCGGATCTGGTGCTCATGGACGTCTATCTGCCGGATGGGGACGGCCTCGAGGTCGTGCGGCGACTGCTCGCGGATCCGGATCCTTCGACCGGCTCAGGGGCGGGAACGGGGACCGGGCCCGCGGTGATCGTGATCTCGGCCGCGAACGACCTGGCGACCGTGCGCCGCGCGGTGCAGCTCGGCGCCCTGCACTACCTCGTGAAGCCGTTCGGGTTCGCGGAGCTCGCCGAGAGGCTGACCGCGTACCGGAACGCGCAGGAGCGGATCGCAGCGCTCGGCGATGCGGCCACCCAGGACGATGTGAACCGGATCTTCGATCTGCTGCGCCCCGGCCCCGCCCCCGCTCCCGCACCCGACGAGGGGCGCCGGCTGGCGCCGACCCTGCAGGCCGTGCTGGACGCGGTGACCGCGAGGCACAGCGATGCATCGGCGCAGGAGATCGCGTCGACGATCGGCATCAGCCGCACGACCGCCCAGCGCGCGCTCACGCAGCTCGAGCAGTCCGGCCTGGTGCGCCTGGAGCTGCGCTACGGCAGCACGGGCCGCCCCGAGCACCGCTACGTCGTGCGACGGCGCTGAGAGCCGTCGAGGCGGATCGGCTGTCCGTCCGTCAGGACGAGGCGCAGCGCGGTGCCCGAGGACAGCAGGGACAGGTCCTGCGACGGGTCGCCGTCCAGCGCGATCAGGTCGGCGCGGGCGCCTTCCCGGACGATGCCGACCCTGCCTTCCTCGCCGATGATCTCGGCGCCCACGACGGTCGCCGCACGGATCACGGAGAGCGGATCCTGCACCCGCCCCCGGATCCTGAACTCCTCGAGCTGGAACGCCAGGCCCTCCCCGTGCAGGTCCGTGCCGTAACCGATCCTCACCCCGGCCCGGTCGGCGAGGGCGAGCGACTCCAGCCCGCGTTCGAAGACCTCGACCACCGCGGCGCGTGCGTCCGGATCGAGATGCCGGCCGGTGTGCCCTTCGACGATCGCCCAGAAGGTGGCGAGCGTCGGCACGTAGAACGCACCGCGCTCGAGGAAGAGCGCGAGGCACTCCTCGTCGAGGAAGTTGCCGTGCTCGATCGTGCGCACGCCGAGCCGCAGCGCCCGCGCCACCGCCTCGGCCGAATAGACATGGGCGCCGACGTAGCGGTGGGCGAGGTGCGCCTCGTCCACCGCGGCCACGATCTCGGCCTCGGAGAAGCCGAGCGAATCGATCCGCATCCGGGAGATCACCCCGCCCGAGAGCGTCAGCTTGATGTGGTCGGCACCGTCCCTGAGCTCGGCGCGCAGCGCGCGCCGCACCTCGACCTCGCCGTCGACGACCCGGGTGAGGGCGTGCCCGCCGGTGGGCGCGAAGATCGGACCGCCGACCTTGAGCATCGGCCCCGTGATCAGGCGCTCCTCGACCGCTCGGCGCAGACCGGTGTCGGCGCCGCCCATGTCGCGCACCGTGGTGAAGCCGCGCAGCAGCATGCGGTGCAGCTCGCGAGCGGTGCGGGCGGCGTGATAGGCCGGTGTCCACGAGAGGATCTCGGCGAAGTCGCCCGACGCCTGCGTCACGTGGGCGTGGGCGTCGATCAGGCCGGGCAGCACCGTGGTCCCGGCGACGGAGAACTCCTCGGCCCCGGCGACGGTGCGCGTCGACGTGGAGATCTCGACGATGTCCCCCGCATGCGCGACGATCGTGCGCGGGGCGGACACCTCACCGGTTTCGACGTCGAGGATCGCCGCGTCGCGCAGCACCACGGTGGCGGGGGACGGGGCGGATCCGGGATCGTTCCTCAGCGGCATCGCGGATCCTCTCAGACGAAATCGACGTGCGGGATGGAGTCGAGCAGGGTCCTCGTATACGGATGCTCCGGGTGGTCGAAGACCTGCTCGATCGTTCCCTCCTCGACGAAACGGCCGGCCTGCATGACGACGACGTCGTCGGCCACGTGACGGATGACGGACAGGTCGTGGGAGACGAACAGATACGAGAGCCCGAGGTCCTTCTGCAGGTCGTCGAGCAGGTTGAGGATCTGCGCCTGGATCGAGACGTCGAGGGCCGACACCGGCTCGTCGAGCACGAGCACCTTCGGGTTGAGCGCGAGCGCGCGGGCGATGCCGACGCGCTGCCGCTGCCCGCCGGAGAACTCCCCCGGTCGGCGCGCCGCCATCTCGGCGCTCACGCCCACCCGGTCCAGCAGCTCGTCGATCGCTCGGCGGTCGTACTGCCCCGTGATCCGCAGCGGCTCGGCCACGATCTCATGCACGGTCATCCGCGGATCCAGCGCCGAGTACGGATCCTGGAACACCATCTGCATGCGTCCGCCGAACTCGCGGCGGCGGCGCGGCGGGATCCGGGTGATGTCCTGCCCGAAGGCGCGGATCGTCCCCGACGCGACCGGGCTCAGGCCGAACAGCGACCGGATCAGGGTCGACTTGCCGCAGCCCGATTCTCCGACGAGTCCCAGGGTGCGCCCGGCGGTGAGCGCGAGGCTCACTCCTCGCACCGCCTGCACGCCCCTGCCGCGACGCACCGCACCGCGTCGTCCGTAGGTGACGTGCAGATCGGCGACCTCGATCAGGGGTTCGTCGCTGCGCGAGTCCGACATCATGCCTCCGATCCGACCGGTGCGACGGGAGCGCCCAGCTCCTGGGCGAAATGACACGCGGAGCACGAGCCGTTCGCCCGCAGCTCCAGGCGCGGGCGGGCGTCGACGCAGATCGAGCGCCCGCGCGAGAGCTCGCAGCGCGGCGCGAACGCGCAACCCGACGGCCGCAGCCGCGGAGAGGGCGGATTGCCGGGGATCGCGTAGGCGCGCTCGTCGCGTTCGGCGAGCCGGCTCTTCAGCAGACCCTGCGTGTAGGGATGCGTCGGCGACAGGAAGATGTCCCGCGTGCTGCCCGATTCCACGATCCGCCCGGAGTACATGATGAGCATGCGCGAGGCGTTCTGCGCGGCGAGGCCGAGATCGTGCGTGATGAGGATGAGCGCGGACGACAGTTCGGCGCGCGCCTTCTCCAGCGTGCGCATGACCTGCGCCTGCACCGTGACGTCGAGCGCGGTCGTCGGCTCGTCGGCGATCAGCAGCGCCGGATCGTTCGCCATCGCCATCGCGATGACCGCGCGCTGGCGCATGCCTCCCGACCACTCGTGCGGGTAGGCGCGCGCCCGCTTCGCCGCATCCTTCACCCCGACGGTGTCGAGCAGGTCGTGCACCCGGGCTCTCGCGACACGGCGCGGCACCCGCTGATGCAGGCGGATCGCCTCGGCGAGCTGCGAGCCGATCCGCCGCAGCGGGTTGAGCGCGGTCATCGGATCCTGGAAGATCATGCCGATGTCGCGCCCGCGGATCTCGCGCAGCTGCTGCTCGCGCAGGCCCACGATGTCCTTTCCACGCCAGAGGATGGATCCCGCGGCGACCTCCAGGCCGTACGGGAGCAGACCCATCACCGCGAGCATCGTCAGGCTCTTCCCGGACCCGGACTCCCCCACGATGCCGACGACCTCGCCGTCGTCCACGGTGAACGACACGTCGTCGATGAGTCGGACCGTCTCCCCGTCGGGGCCCGTGGTGGTCACCACGAGTCCGTTCACCTCCAGCAGCGGAGCCTTCCGGATCATCTCTGCAGACATGTCACCGCACCTTTCGGAGGGGCTGGGTGCTCTCCGCCGTGAACCGCTGGCTGAAGAACGTCGTTCCTCCGACCACGAGGAAGATCGCGAGCCCCGGCAGGATCACCTGCCACGGCGAGAGGCGCATGTACTTCTGCCCCTCGAGGACCAGCCCGCCCCAGGTGGGGTCGGGCGGCTGGATCCCGAGGCCCAGGTAGTCGAGGCCGGCCTGCAGCAGGATCACGGATCCGATGCTCGTCACCGCGACGATGAACATCTGCGGGAGGACGTGCGGCAGGATGTGCGTGCGGATGATGCGTGCGGAGGAGGCGCCGAGCATCCGCGGCGCCATGACGAAGTCGCGGCTGCGCAACGACAGCGCCGTCGCCCGCGCGAGCCGGGCGAAGCTCATCCAGTGCGTGAAGCCCAGCACCAGGATCATCAGCAGGGCGCTCGGCCCGAAGATCGCCGAGAGCGCGATGAGCAGCAGCACGGCGGGCAGCGCGAGGCTGACGTCCGTGACGAGCGCGATGACGTTGTCGGCCCAGCCGCCGAAGAACCCGGCGAGCAGGCCGAGCACGGTGCCGACGACGAAGTTGACGAGCACGATCGCGGCGGTGATGAGGAGGGTCGTCTGTCCGCCGGCCGCCACGCGGCTGAGGAGGTCCCGTCCCACGACGTCGGTCCCCAGCGGATGCTTCGGGTCGACGAACGGTCCCAGTCGCGCATGCGCGAGGTCCTGGGTGAAGGCGTCGAAGCCGGGCCAGAGGTGCACCGCGATGATCGCGAGGATCACGAGGACCACGATGAGGCCGCCGCATGTCGAGAGCCACCGCCCCTGCGGCGCGCTGAGCCGCCGACGGCGGGGCGCCGCGGTGCCCACCTGTGCCATTGCCACTGTGTCGGTCATGCGAGTTTCACTCTCGGGTCGATGAGCGAGTAGAGGAGGTCGACGACGACGTTGACGACCACGAAGATGAGGACGACCACGAGCAGGCCGGCCTGCACGACGGCGAAGTCGCGCTGGCTCACCGCGTTGATCAGCGCGACGCCCATGCCGGGCCAGGAGAACACCTGCTCGACGATGATCGTGCCGCCGAGGAGGCCGGCGAGGTTCAGGCCGGCGACCGTGAGGATGGGGAGGAAGGCGTTGGGGAGCATCTCCGTCGCGACGACGGCCGCGTGGCTCTTGCCGCGCGCGTACGCGGTGCGGACGTACTCGGCCGTGGTCTGCTCGCTGAGCGCCGAGTCGAGCAGGCGCACGTAGAGCACGAACTGGGCCGTCGCGATCGTCGCGACCGGGAGCACGAAGGAGGGGAGGCCGGTGTATCCGAGGCTCGGCAGCCATCCCAGGCCGACGGCGAAGATCAGCACGAGCAGCACGCCGAAGAAGAAGTCAGGGACCGAGGAGCGCAGCGCCCCGCTCCAGACGAACAGGGCGCGCAGCGTGTGGCTCCCGGTGATGTGCACCAGCACCGCCGCGACGACCGCGAGCACGAGGCCGATCGCGAAGGACAGCAGCGCGAGCGTGGTGGTGGCGGGAAGCCGCTCGAGGATGATGCCGATCGCGGACTGCCCGGGGTTGCGGTACGAGACCCCGAAGTCGCCGTGCAGGAGGCCGGCGAGATAGCGGCCGTACTGCACGAGGATCGGGTCGTTGAATCCGAGCTTGCCGTTGAGCTCGTCGATCTGCTGAGCGGTCGCCCCTTCGGTGAGGATGAGCGCGGCAGGCTTGCCCGACATGCGCCCGAGCACGAAGGCGATGGTGACCGCGACGAACAGGGTGACCAGGGCCTGCAGGATGCGGCGGATGACGTAGGACATGTGATCTCCAGGGGATGAGATCAGTGCGGGGCCCGCGGCACGGGCCCCGCACTGAGGTCACTTGGCCGAGCGGCCGACCTCTGCGGCACGGTAGATGCCGTCGACGGCGGGGGTCCACGAGATGGTGCTCGCGGCCGCGTAGGTGTTCGTGTTCTGCCAGAGCGGGACGTTCGACACGTTGGTGGCGTTCCACGACCAGATCTTCTTGAACACGTCGGCCCGCTTGTCGGCGTTGGCCGCCTGCTGGTCGAGGTACAGCTGCGCCATCTCGGGGCTGCGGGCGTAGTCCTCGGGGCCGCCGGCGAGGAGCTGGCTGACCACGACATCGCCGTCCATGCTGGAGGGCGACCACGCGTTCAGGTACAGGCCGGTGATCTGGTGGTTGGCCAGGCTCAGGCTGAGGCTGGACTGCTCGGCGCCGACCAGCTTGATCTTCAGGCCGGCCTTGCCCAGGTCCGCCGCGATGGCCTGAGCGACCTCGGGGTCGGTCGGGGATCCACCGGTGCTCGCGTACTGCAGCGTGATCTCCGAGCCGTCGTAGCCGGAGTCCGCGACGAGCTTCTTCGCGGCGGCGAGATCGTACTTCGGGGTCGGGAACCCGTCCACGTAGCCGGTGACGCCCTTCGCGACGGGCTGCCCGGTGGGCGAGGCGTAGCCGTTCAGCAGGCTGTCGATGATCGACTTGCGGTCGATCGCGAGCGGGATCGCCTGGCGCACCTTGAGGTTCGACAGCGCCCCGGCGGTGGTGTTCACGCCGATGAACGCGATCTGGTTCGACGCCGCCTCGACGACCTTGGCATTCGACGCGCCCGTGAAGACCGGGACCTGGCTGGCCGGGATGATCGCGGTGTCGAGCGTGCCGGACTCGACGCCCGTGACGCGGGCGTCAGGCGCACCGACGAAGGAGAACGTGATGTCCTTGATCTTCGCCTTGTCGCCCCAGTAGTCGTCGTTGCGGGTCACCTTGTAGTCGACGCCGTGGTTCCAGGAGACGAACTTGTACGGTCCGGAGCCCACGGGCGCGTTCGGGAACTTGTCCGGCCCTTCCGCCTCGTAGACCTTCTCCGGGACGATCCCGATCGTGGCGACCTGGTTGAGCCATGCGCTGAACGGGTTCTTCAGCGTGAACTGCACGGTGTGGTCGTCGGTCGCCTCGACCTTGGAGATCATGGCGATCGCGACCCGGTTGGTCGACTTGTCGCTCGCCAGGATCTTGTTGTAGGTGTACACGATGTCGGAGACGTTCAGCGCGGATCCGTCCTGGAACGTGACGCCCTTGCGGATCGTGAACGTCCAGACGTCCTGCGTGGCGTTCGACTTCCACTCGGTCGCGAGGCCGGGCTGGATCTTGCCCGCGGAGTCGATCCGGGTGAGGCCGTCGAACACGGCGTAGTACATGTTCCACGCCGAGATCGACCGCATCATGATCGGATCGATGTTCGCCGGTTCGGTGGGCAGCGCGAGCGTCGCGGAGCCGTTGTCCGGCGCGGTCGTCGCGCCGCCTCCCGTGCTGGTCGCGGAGCCGGCGCTCCCCATGCAGCCGGACAGCAGCACCGAGCCGAGGGCGAGGGCGACGCCGAGGGCCATGAGGCGCCCGCGCCGCTGTGTCTTCATTGACATTTCGGGTTCCTTTCGTCCGCCGCGTGGTCTCGACACGTGCGCGGAGGCAAATCGGGTAGCGCAAGTAGTGTGTAATACATTACTTACGAGAGACGAGTTTGGTATACAAATTTGGGGAAGTCAAGGGTTTTGCGCCCCTCGATCCCCGCTCACGCCGCAGCGATCAGGACGCCCATCTGCGGGCGGCCGGGCACGGCGATCTCGGAGACGGCGAGCGACTCCAGATCGACGATCGCGAGACCGTCCCACGGCCCCCGGCTGGTGGATCCCCCGGTCAGGATCGCCTTGCGCCTGCCGTCGGGCGCATCCAGCCACTCCACGACGTTCTCGTGGCCCTTCTCGAGCGGAAGCACCGTCTCTTCACCGGATCCGAGGTCGCGGATCGTGAGGCTCGGCCCCTTCGTCGCGCCGCCGATCGCGCCGACGCCGACCACCAGCAGCCGTCCGTCCGTCGTCAGACCGACGCCGTGCTGGTGGGAGTCGGCGGTCATCGCCCGCGTCTCGTAGGTGCGCGTGCCGGGCGAGTACACCACGAGCCCCTGTCCCTGGTAGGGCAGGTAGAGCGTGCCGTCCTCGGCGACCGCGGCGTAGTGCGGCTTGTAGTGGGACATCAGGCCGCCCTCGGTGCCGAAGGGAGCGATCTCCGCGCTCGTCACGACGTGCTCCGGGACGCGGATGGTGTTGAGCGTGAAGGAGTCGTGATCGATCGTGTACACCTCGTCTCCGGCCGGTGAGATCTGCACATCGAACGGTCGCAGCCCGACCTCGAAGGAGTCCGTGAAGGCCTCGGCCGCAGTGTCGAAGCGCTCCACGACCGAGTTCAGGCCGGCGCGCGTGACGGCGACGTAGACGGCGGATCCGTCCGGCGTCACGACGACGCCCGTCCCGCCCGGGCGCTCCTCGCCGTACTCGACCACCGTCGGCTGCGCGAGGTACGGCACGAGCGCGATCCGCTCGCGGACGTCGAGGTCGACGACGGCGAGCCCCACCGCGGTGCTGACGTAGGCCCGCCGCGACCCCTCGTGCACGGCGACCGCCCAGGGCGCCTCCCCCACGACGACCTCGGACTCCACCGGCGATCCGGGATCGGTGAGATCGACGAACGCGATCCTGTCGCTGTGACTCTCCGTCACCACGAACGTCGTTCCGTGGCCGGGCCTGCTGGTGCTGATCACCCTGTGTACTCGCTTCCTCCGGACGTCCCGGATCGACTCGTCACCGGCGCGTGCGCCGAGGCTCAGCCGCCCTCACGAGTCCGATCACGCGACCTCCGCACACGCCGGCGACGGGCGTGGGCCCGTCGTTCCGAGTGATGCCGAAATGGTATGCCATTCTCGATGTGGGATACAACCGTCGGAGTCTGCTCAGGATCCGGCGATGGTCACCGTCACGTCGGCGCTGACCTGTCCTGCGGCGACCCGCACGACGACAGGACCGGCGGCGGTCGCCTGCATCGCGAGCGATGTCGCGATCCCGTCGGAGTCCGTGCTCGAGCTCTCGAAGCCACCCGGATAGGATCCCGGCCCCGAGACGACCTCGAAGGTCGCACTGCGCGGGGCGATCGGCCGGCCGTCCTCGGTGATGCGCACGATGAGGTCGATCTCATCGCCGAGCCTCACGGCCTCGGTGGGGGCGACCACCGCGATCCGCACGCCCTTCCCGTCCGCTGCCGCCTTCCCGCCCTGCGGCGCGCTCTGCGCCGTCCCGGCGCCGGTGCAGCCGGCGAGCAGGGCCGTCGCCACGAGAGCCGTGGACAGGACGGCACCGACCCGGATCCGGATCCGAGCCCCGCGGACGGTTCTCACGCCACGACCAGCGTGATCGCGAAGTCCTTCGAGATCCCCGTCCCCTCCGCACTGATGCGCAGGACGAACGATCCGGCCTTCAGCGCGAAGAAGGGCAGGGCAAGCACGCCGGCGTCGAGGGGGACGATGACCCCGTCTCCGCCGGCATCCGCCAGGAGACTGGAGTCCCAGCCGGCGATCCCCGTCGCGCCGAGCATCCTCGCGGTCCAGTTCTGCGGGATGGATCCGGTGCCGGTCGCCGTCACGTAGAACGCGTCGGAGGAGCTGTCCGGACCCCCGACCGGGACCGTCATGGTCAGCGCATCGTCCGAGGCGCCCAGCAGCTCGAGGACGACCTCTCCGGATGCAGCGGCGCGCGGGGCGGCGACCGCGACCGCGATCACGGGGACCGACCAGGCTCCGGCGACGAGCATCCGGCGCCGGGTGAGCATGCGGGCGGGGTGCGGGGTCGATTCGGTCATCGTTGCGTCTCCTGTCCGAGGGGATTCGGCTGCTGCTGCGGGCGGGTCATCGGGCGGCGTCGTAGGCGGCGGTCACGGTGCGCTGCCCCGCGGGTCCGGACACCGTCACGGTGACGGACCCCGCGGGCAGGGAGGGCAGCGGCGTGGTGAACGCCGCGTCGATCCTGGCCCCGGCGGCGACCGCCGGAAAGGTCCGCGTGCCGTACTTCGTGACGACCTTGACGTCGGCGGCGGTCGAGGACGTGTTGGTCACCGTCACCGTGAGGGTGGTCGTCGTCCCGGCGATCGCCGCCTTCGCCGACGCGTCCGCGCCGAGCGTCGGGGCCGGATCCACGACGGTGATCTCCGGGAGGGTCACCGAGCGGTCGCCGAGCCGGGCGCTGATCGTCGCCGTGCCCGCTGCCCCGGCCGTCGCGGTCGGCGCGAGTGCGATGCCCCCCGCGTCGGTGGTCGCGGTCGCCGTGGTCGCGGCCCCGAAGGTCGCCCCCTGCGCGGTGAACGTCACCGTCAGGCCGGCCACGGGGTTGCCGTCGGCGTCGACCGCCTTCGCCCCGACGCCGGTGAAGGCGGTGCCGCTTTGCACGGTCCTCGCCGTGCCGAGGGCGAGCAGATCGGCGACAGCCCCCGCGGTCGCGGCGGCCAGCCGCAGCCCGGAGACCGGGCCGGTCACGCCCTGGTCGGTCGCCCGGTACTCGACGAGCGCGGCCGCCGTGCCCGGCACCGCGAACGGTGCCGCATAAGGCTGCCAGGCGCCCCCGTCGATGCGGTACTCGATGCCCGTCGATCCCGCCGGGACCGTGTGCAGCGTCACCGTGCGCCCCGAAGCCGCCGCGACCACCGCGGGCAGGGAGGAGGGATCCGGTGCGGCTTTGCCGATCGTGAACGACGCCACGACGGCGCGGTGGTTGCTCGCCCAGGCGTTGCGGAGCACGGCGGTCGGCGAGGGCCAGCCGGCCACGACCGTGTTGGCCCCGAGCACCTGCAGCGCGGATCCGGCGTAGTGCACGGCGTCGATGCGGTCCTGCGGCTCGTCGGCGCCGGAGGGCGCCTTCACGACGATCGGAGACCAGGTGCTTCCCGGGTCGGCGACGGGATCGGGGTTCGCGGTGCGGTACGCGTCCGCGAGCCCGGCCTGCGCGAGGCGGGCGGGCACGGGCCAGTCCACGGCGCCGACGCCGCAGTGGGCGGCGGCGGTCGCGGCGGTCCAGTCGGCGCCCGACGGGGACTCCAGGTCGGAGAGCACGACCACCGGGGTCGCGCCCGAAGTCTCCTGTCCGATCGCCGTCGCGAGCGCGTCGACCTGCGCGTACCGGATGCTGCCGCGCTCCGCGGCGACGAGCGTCGCAGGGTCGGCGACCCCGCCGAGGCAGGCCGCCTCGGGCCCGTACCCGGTGCGGTCGAGCCCCAGGGTCCACACGCGGACCTTCCGTCCGAGCACGTCGACGGTCGCCCCCATGCCCGGCTGATCGCCGACCACGGTGCGCGCGCTGAGCGGGTGCGGCGAGATCAGGCCGACGCCGCCGGGTCCCTCGAGCGCGTTCCAGCCGAGCGCCTTCGCGAGGGCCGTCGCGGCGGTGCCGTCGTCCTGCTGCACCCCGATCACGTCGAAGCCGTTCTCGGCGATCACGGCGAGGTTCTTGAGCATCGCGTCGTTGACGTGCCCGCCCGCGTCCCAGAGGTTCCAGGTCACCGCGTCGAAGGGCGCCGCGGCGTCGGCCGGGATCACCGGGACCTCGACCTCGATGCGGGCGGTGGTCGTGCCGTCCGTCGCCTCGACGGTGAGGGAGCCCGGGTCGGCGGGCGCCGTCGCCGGTGCGGTGCCGGTCACGACGCCCTGGGCGTCGACGTTCAGCCACTCATCCCCCTCGACCTTCGTGTAGGAGGTCACGGATCCGCCGTTCCAGAGGCCCGCGACGGACTGCGAGACCGCTGCCCCGGCGCGCACGGAAGGCGCCCGCAGCACGCCCGACACGAAGCCGCGGGCGACGGTGGACCCATCGGTCACGACGTCGCCGGAGTGGGTCGCGGTGTAGTCGTTCTGGACCTGCGCGGCGGAGATCGCGCGGTCGTAGAAGTCGAAGGTGTCGATCGCGGCGTTCACGAAGCCGTCGCCGTCGTCGAGCAGAGACCCCTCGGCGCCGACCCGGAAGGGATAGCCGCTGACCAGGGAGAACCCGGATCCGAGGCTCGTGCTCTGCGCGGTCTGCTCGCCGTCGACATAGGTCGTCATGGTGCCCGCCGCGCGGTCGACGACGACCGCGACGTGGTGCCAGGCTCCGATGACCGAGGTGCGGCTGGCGTCGGCGAGGTAGTTCTGCGTCGTCGAGGTGCCGTTCTGCCCGAAGCACCCGCGCAGGATCCCCGGGCTGCCGGCGGTGTTGTAGAGCGTCGCACCGCGGTTGTAGCAGTGCCGGAAGTCCTGGTTGGAGACGAGGGGCGAGTCGGAGCTCGACGAGGCCTCCTTCAGCCAGAACGCGTAGGAGAAGCTTCCGGATCCGTCGGTGCGACCCGGAACGAGCGGCAGCGAGAAGAAGTTCACGCCGCGCGTGCTGCCGTCCGGGGCGTTGACGTACGCCGCCTTGCCGGACGTCCCGGCGACGTACGACGGCGTCCCCGACCAGGTCGCGTCGTTGCCGCGGCCGGAGGAGTCGGGGATCGCGGTGCCGTCGCCCGTCTCGAAGTCATAGGAGGCGAACGGAGCTACGGTGTCGCCGGGGGCGCGCAGCCGGCTCCAGATCGCGGAGAGCGTGACTGTGGTGTCCGCGCGGACCGTGAGGTCGGCCACCGTCTGCCCGTCGGCGTAGACGACCTGGCCCTTCGCGCTCAGCGCCCAGCCCTGGAACTGGTAGCCGGGGCGGACGAACGCGTTGGTCGGGAGGGCCGCGGACTTCCCGATCGTGAGGGTCTGCGCCGGCATCGCCCCGGAGGCGGCGCCGTTGCCGTCGAAGGCCGCCGTGTAGGTGCCCGAGTCGGGCTTGAGCGTCGAGTAGTCGTCGGCGACCTGGGCGGCGGGCAGCACCGCGTTGTAGAACCGCAGGTCGTCGATCGCGGCGTTCACGTAGCCGTCGCTGACGTCCTTCTCGCTGCCGCTGAACCCGCCGATGTTGAACGCGAACCCGCTCTTCAGGTTCGTGGAGGCCGTCACCTCGCCCGCCGCCGAGCGCTTGGTCTCGACGCCGTCCGTGTAGACGATGATGACGTTCGCCGTGCGATCGACGGTCACGGCGACGTGGTGCCAGGATCCGGCGATGTTCGGGGACGCGTTGTTCAGGTAGCGCTTGGTGCCGCCGGCCGTCGTGCCCCAGCACGCCTGCAGCACGCCCTGCGTGGTCTGGTTGTAGAGCGTGAGCCCCGCGTTGTTGCAGGACGCGAAGTCCTGGTTGCTCATGAGCGTTCCGTACGACGTGCGGCTCTGCTCCGACACCCAGAACTCGTAGGAGAAGCTCCCGGATCCGTCGGTCTTGCCCGCCAGCAGCGGCAGCTTCACGTAGTTCGTGCCGAGGCCGATCGTTGCCGCGGACCCGGAGACGCCCGGGCGGTACCCCGGCGATCCGACCCAGGTCGCGTCGTTGCCGTTGCCCGAGACGTCCTTCACCGTGGATCCGCTGTCGGCGTCGAAGGCGTACGCCGCGACCGGGGCGATCGCCCCCGGCACCGCCGCGCGCACGGCCGGGGCGGGCGCGGCCGGTGGCGCGGTCGTGACGGCCGGCTGCGGCTCCGGATCGGACGGCGGTGCGGTCGGCGCCGGCGACGAGGAGGCGGGCGGCGTGCTCGCGGACGGATCCGGGGCGGACGTCGCCGACGGGGCGGGCGCCGGGTCGGCGACGGCAGCCGGCGTCGCGGCCAGCGTCGAGACGACGAGGGCGGCGCCCACGACGGCGGTGAGGGCGAAGCGGCGCAGGCGCCGGCGCGGGACGGTCATGCGGGACTCCATCGGATCGGGTGCTGCGGTGTTCGGGACTCGGTGCGGTGCGCGGCGGCGACGCGGTCAGGCCGGCAGCTGCGCGACGCGACCCGCGTAGCGGTGCCGCCAGCCGGTGTTCGCGTCGGCGGTGATGACGACGTCGTAGTAGCCCTCGTCGGTGGGCCAGGTGATCTTCTCCGTGCCGCCCGGCTTCACCCAGATGCGCTGGGCGGTGCCGGCGTGGTCGTTCGGCACGAGGCTGTAGTGCACCGGCTGACGCCCGTCGTTGCGTAGCGCGATCTGCACCGTCGGCGTCGCGCCCGGGAGGAGATCGACGTCGACGCGGGGCACTCCCGCGCCGTTCTGCCCGGCCGGGACGACCGTGCCGGCGTGCGAGCGGACGAATCCGTCCGGACCGTAGACCGAGAACGCGTAGCGGCCGTCCTGCGCGGTCGCGTCCCACACGTGCGCCGCGGGCTTGGCCGCCGACACCGTGTAGGGCGTGTTCGCGAACGGGAGGTACCTGTCCGGGAAGGCCTGCAGGCTCACCGCCTTGCCGGCGGGGCCGCCCACGAGGCTCAGCTGCACGCTGACCTTCCCCGTCTTGCGGTCCTCCACGAACACGCCGTGCGGGTGGTACGACAGCGGACGGTGCTTGAGCGGGGTGCTCGACCACTTGTCGGCCGGCGGCACCTGGGTGCCGATCGTGCCGCCCGCGCGGGCGATCTGCACGAGCGCGTCGGTGTCGGGCAGGGACGGCACGTCGATCACGGGGTGCGCGAAGTCCATCGCGCTCGTGAGGTCGCCGCTGATGCCCCGGCGCCAGGCCGTGATCGTGGTCGACAGCGCCGGGGTGCCGATCGCGGTCGTCCACGTCTCCAGGAACCGGATGAGCGAGGTGTGGTCGAACGTCTCGGTGCCGACCCAGCCGCCACGCGTCCACGGCGAGACGAGGATGGTCGGGATCCGGGCTCCGTAGCCGATGGGGGTGGATCCGTTGTACTCGCCCGGGGTGCCCGGCTCGGCGAACGGCGGCAGCACGTGGTCGAAGTACCCGTCGTTCTCGTCGAACGTCATGATGAGCAGCGTGCTCTTCCAGATGTCCGGGTTGCTCTGCAGCGTCTGGATCACGCGGTTCGAGAAGTGCGCGCCGTGCTCGGGGTTCGCCGAGGGGTGCTCGGACCAGCTGTACGGCGCGACGATCCAGGAGACCTGCGGCAGCGGGTACTGCGCGCCGGGCTTGCACGCGGCGATGAAGTCCTTCAGCACGCCGTTGAGGTTGGCGTCGCTGTCGTTGTTGACGACGCCGGTCGACGCGTAGGGCGCGGATCCCGCGCGCCACACCAGGCCCGTGCCGGCCGCGTTCTTCGTGGCGTCGTTGCGGTTCGCCGTGTCCTGCGCGGACGAGCCAGACGTCGTGAAGGCGTTGAAGCCGCGGATCGGGTTGTCGGTGTAGTCGCCGACCCAGCTGGATCCGTTGTTCGTGTTGTCGACGTAGATCCGCCACGACACGCCCGCGGCCTGCAGTGCCTCGGGGTAGGTCTGCCAGGCGCGGTTGCCGTTGGACTCGCCGCCGTTGTCGACGACGCCGCCCGACGTGCCGGTCCACGCGTAGAGGCGGTTCGGCGTGGTCGGGCCCATGACCGAGCAGTGCCAGTTGTCGCAGATCGTGTAGGCGCTCGCGAGCGAGTACTGCCAGGGGATCTCCTCGCCGGAGACGTAGTGCATGGTGTTGGCGCCCTTGGCCCCGACCCAGTTGTTGTAGCGCCCGCCGGCCCATGCCGACGTGCCGCCCGAGTAGGAGTGGTCCAGGCCCGTGGTCGTACCGGCGACCGTGGTCACCCGGCCGGGCTTCACGAAGGAGGATCCCTGCGGCTGGGAGAAGACGTCCGTGCCGTTGGGGAACCGCAGCGCCTGCTTGTCGTCGAAACCGCGCACGCCCGGGAGCGCACCGTAGTAGTGGTCGAACGAGCGGTTCTCCTGCATGAGGATCACGACGTGCTTGATGTCGGTGATGTCGCCCGAGAAGCCCTCGGGCAGGGCATAGGCGCGCGCGCCGCCCGCGGCGAGCGCTCCGCGGCCCGCGCCGGTCGCCGCCGAGGCGGAGGAGGTCGCGGCCCCGGCGCCGATCCCCGCACCCACGGCGGCGGCGCCGCCCAGCAGGCCGAGCGCGCGCAGCATGCCGCGGCGGGTGAGCCCGGAGCGGAGGACCTCGTCGGGGACGGTCCGCGGGCGGTCGTAGGGGTCCGGGGTGAACGGGACGGGCTCGCTGGACATGGACGCTCCTCGGGACGGCGGGTGGGCGACCGGATCGGTGCCGACCTCGAGGACAGCAAGCGGAGGGGAACGGCGGGTGAACGCGGGAGGACGAACCGGTGGCATCGGGCCGGGATGCCCCGGATCCGGTCGCCGAGCGTGCACACTGGGCTGTCTCCGCCGCCTCCCCCCGGGGTCGTTGAGCGAGGACGGCGCAACCCGCCCCTCCCCGGGGTCGTTGAGCGAGGACGGCGCAGCCGCCCGAGACGAAACGCGCCGCCCGTCCGAACGGCCGCCCCACCGGGCCGCCCCTCCCCCTGGGGTCGTTGAGCGAGGACGGCGCAGCCGCCCGAGACGAAACGCGCCGCCCGCCCTGAGCTCAGAGCGCGGTGCGGACCGTCTGCCCCGCCTCGATCTCGAACGCGATCGCCCCCGCGCGGTAGCGGTCCACGCCGAGCTCCACGAGCCGTCCCTCGCGCGTCGTCGTGGTGCGGCCCACCTGCAGCAGCGGACTCGAGCGCCGCACGCCGAGCAGCGCCGCGTCCTCGGTCGTCGCGGCGGCCGCCTCGATCCGATGGTTCGTCGAGGCGACGCGGATCCCGGCCTCGGCGAGCGCGGCCGTGGTCGAGCGCACGTCGTCCGGCATCAGGGTGACGACCTCGGCGACCCACGGCGCCCAGACCGATCGCTCGATCATGACCGGCAGCCCGTCCAGCGTGCGCAGCCGCACGAAACGGTGCAGCGGCGCGCCGAGCCGGATCCGGAACAGCTGGGCCTCACGCGCGTCGGCGGGCCCGACGGTGCGGGACGTGATCGTGCCGCCCGGCGTGCGCCCGCCCTCGCTCGCCCACTCGGTGAACGACTGCATCCGCGCGAAGCCCTGCGTCTGATGCGCAGCCTGCACGATCCAGCCGCCGCGCGGCCGCGAGACCACGAGCGACAGCCGGGCGAGCCGGGCGAGCGCCCCGCGGATCACGCTGCGGGTCGTGCCGTACTCGACGCTCAGCGCCGCCTCGCTGGGGAGGCGCGTGCCGGCGGCGAACCCGCCCTCGGCGATCCGCCGGCGCAGGTCCGCGGAGATCTGCGCCGTGCGCGAGCCCTCGCGGCCGCCCTCGGTCACGGCGCGCCTGCGGACGCGAGCGAAGAGGTCGACCGGGGCATGCCCCCCATTCTCGCGCACGCGCACCGGTGGCCCGCCGCGCACAGGCACGACGGGCCACCGGTCACAGGGATCCCGCCCGGGGCGCCGGGCTCAGGCCTCCGGCCGGTTCGCGCGCAGCACCTCGAGCCGCGCTCGGTACTCGGTCTCGTCGACGTCGCCCTTGGCGAAGCGATCGGCGAGGATCTGCTCGGCCGTGCGGCTCTGCGCGGATCCCGCCCACGGCGCGGTCGCGCCCGGAGCGCCCGGCGTGCCCGGGGCGCCGTGCCAGCCCCAGGGCCCGGGGCCGCCCCAGCGACGGCGGCGCACCAGGATCGCGACGAGGAGGCCCACGATGACGAGGAACATCAGGGGGCCGATGATGAAGACGGGCCAGAAGGGGTGGAAGCCCAGGTGTCCGGGATGCGCGGCGGCGGCCGCGACGGTTGCGATCATGAGTGACCATCCTTGGATCGGTTCGGCCGCATCTCGACCGATGGATCCAGCCTCGCGATCTGCGCGCTCCGCCGAATCCGGCCACGGAAGTGATTCGACGTGCTCCCCCGGGAGTCCCGCCCCCCTGTTCGAGTCGCCCCCCGGACCCCGCCCCATCGGCCGGGCTGCGGGGCACGACTCGATCGTGGGGAGAGGGGGCTACTGCCAGCCGGGGGCGACGAGGCCAGTCTCGTAGGCGAGGACGACGAGGTGCACTCGATCCCTCGCGTGCAGCTTCGCCATGATCCGCGACACGTGCGTCTTCGCGGTGAGCGGGCTGAGGAACAGGCGTGCCGCGATCTCGTCGTTGGTAAGCCCCTGCCCGACCAGGCGCAGCACCTCGCGCTCGCGCTCCGTGATGCCGTCGAGCGCCCGCTGGTCGGGCGCATCGCGCAGCCCGACGGTGAGCCGTTCGAGCAGACGCCGGGTGACGCCCGGGGAGAGCAGCGCGTCCCCCGCGGCGACCACGCGCACGGCGCGCACGAGATCGGCCGGCTCGGTGTCCTTCACGAGGAAGCCGGCGGCGCCGGCGCGCACCGCCCGCACCACGTACTCGTCGAGCTCGAACGTCGTCACGATCACGACGTGCACGTCGGCGAGAGCCGGATCCGCGGCGATCTGCTCGGTGGCCCACAGCCCGTCGCCGTCCGGCATGCGGATGTCCATCAGCACGACGTCCACGGGCGTCTCGCGGATCCTCCGCAGCAGCTCCTGCCCGCCCGACGCCTCCGCGACGACCTCGATGCCGTCCTCCGCGTCCAGCAGCGCACGGAACCCCGCCCGCACGAGCAGCTGATCGTCGGCCAGCGCGACCCGGATCACGAGGCTCTCCCCCACGGCAGCGTCGCGACGACGCGCGCCCCGCCGTCCGGGCCGTCGCCGACCTCCACGACGCCGCCGAGGAGCGCCGCGCGCTCGCGCATGCCCAGTACGCCGCCGTGCCCCGAGGCGCCCGGATCCGCGCCGCCGAAGCCGCGCCCGTCGTCGGCCACCGTCACGACGAGCGCCGGATCCGCACCCTCCCGCCGTTCCAGGATCACGCTCACGTGGGCGGCCTGGGCGTGCCGGACCGCGTTCGTCAGCGCCTCCTGCACGATGCGATAGGCCGCGAACTGGGTCGCGCGGCTCGGCGCGGTGCCGCCGAGGCGGTCGTCCAGCGCGATCTCCAGGCCCGGCGTGGTGAGTCCCGCGATGAGTCGCGGCAACTCGGCGAGCTCGGCCTGGGGCACGAGCGGCGCCTCGCCGTCGCGGAGCACGCCGAGCACGCCCCGCACCTCCTCCAGCGCGAGCTTCGAGGTGTCCTTCACGTTCTGCAGCGCCGCGCGCGCCTGCTCGGGGTCGCGGTCGAACAGGTGCAGCCCGACGCTGGCCTGCACGTTCATCTGCGACAGCGCATGCCCCAGCACGTCGTGCAGCTCCCGGGCGATGCGCACCCGCTCACGCTCCTCGGCGCTGCGCCGGCGCCGCTGCGCATCCGCCCGCAGCTCCGCCACCCGGGCGCCGCGGACGCGCACGAAGGCGCCGATCGCGAAGCTCGCCGCGAGCGCGGCCGTGGCCGCCACGATGAGGCCCGGATGCCAGACCCGCCCGATGCTCACGCCGATCAGGATCGCCGCCGCCCAGCCGGTGGCCACGGAGACCGCGGCCCAGATCACCGCCCCGCGGGCGACCGCGATCGCGATCGCGAACGCGAGGGCGAGGTAGGGCGGGCCGGCGACCGGCGCGGTGAGCACGTCCAGCAGTGCCAGCCCCGAGACGAGCGCGACCGTCGGACCCGGGAATCGCCGGGCCGCGAGCAGCGCGAGCGGCCCGGCGACGGCGAGGACGAGGTGCAGGACGATCCGCCAGCGCAACCCATGACCCGGGAGATGGGCCGCGATCCATGCGTTCGCCGGCACCTGGACGAGCAGGCTCAGCACCACCGGTGCGATCAGCCCCACCCGGGCCGGCGGGCCCGCCGGGATCCGCCCCGTGTCCGGGCCGAACCACGCCGTCGACGCCCTCGGTATGTCTTCGAGCGGCTGATCGAGCATCCTCCGATGCTAATCGCGCCGCCGCGGAGGCGGATCCGCCCGCGGGGTACCGCACGCGTACTCCCGGAGGAGTAGTCCGCCGCTTCAGTTCGCACCCGGGGGAGGACGAGGCGGACCGGATCCCGCGGCTACGCTCGGCGGCATGCTCCGGTCCCGCGTCCTCATCGCGCTCGGCGCCGTCGCCGCGCTGGCCCTTCTCGGCGGCGCCGCGGCGGCCGGGCTCCTCGGGCACCCGGGCGGCGCCGGGCCCCGGACCGGCTCGGCGTCGCCCTCGCCGTCACCCGTCGCGCCTGCCGCGCCCTCCGGCACCGGGACGCCCGCCCCTGTGCCGGGAGCCTCCGGCTCGGAGGAGTTCACCCTCGTCTCGGGCGGCATCGCGCGCACCTACCGCGTGCACACGCCCGCGGGGCTGCCGCCCGAGGCTCCGCTCGTGGTGATGCTGCACGGCGGCGGGGGCAGCGCGGCGGTCGCGGAGCAGTACTACGGCTGGGATCAGGAGGCCGACCGGGAGAAGTTCGTAGTCGCCTACCCCGACGGTCTCGGCCCCGTCGAACCGGCCTGGAACACCGGAGGCGGTTGCTGCGGCTACCCCGCTCGGAACGACATCGACGACGTCCGCTTCATCCAGGACATGGTCGCCGCGATCGGATCCCGGATCCCCCTCGACGACCGGCGGATCTACGCCGCCGGGATCAGCAACGGCGGAATCATGGCCTACACGCTGGCGTGCCGGACCGATCTGTTCGCCGCGATCGGCCCCGACTCGGCGACGATGCTCGGAACCTGCGAGACCCCCGCTCCGACCTCGGTGATCCACATCCACGGCCTGCAGGACACCACGATCCCTTTCGACGGCGGGACGGGCACGGGGCCGGCCGCGATCGACGGACCGCCGGTCCCCGCGGTGATCGACCAGTGGCGCGCCGTCGATCGATGCGCCCCGGCGACCTCGACGACGGCCGGGGTGGTCACCACCGCGGTCGGCACGTGCGCGGAGGGCCGGGCCGTGGAGCTGGTGACGATCGCCGACGGGGGGCACGGCTGGCCGGGCTCGCCGGTCAAGGCCGGCCGCTCCACCGCGGGCGGGAATCAGCCGTCGGAGGCGCTCGACGCGACCGGCACGATCTGGCGGTTCTTCGCCGCGCACCCGAAGCCCTGAGCCGGATGCGCGGTGGCGGGGCTCAGTTCTCCCAGGAGCGGCTGCGCTTGGTGGCGCCGCCCGGCTCGCGCATCATGTACGCGAGAGCGAGGCTGATCGCCAGGATGCCCGCGACGAAGACGGGACCCTGCCATGCGGGCAGGCCGGGGGCGATGCCCAGCAGCACGAATCCGCCGAGGAACAGAATTCCGAACACGATGTAGTGAAGGATCACCGGGCAACCTCCTGTTGAGCCTCTCGAGTCTATCGCGCCGCGTCGGGCGGCCTCGACCCGCGGTCCGGATCCGGATCGGCGTCGCGCGTCCGCCCCGCGTCCGTCGCGAGGAATGCAGGATCCGCCGACGGATGCAGGAGCCAAGGACCGAATCCGTCCTGCAGAGGTCGCAGCATCCTGCATCCGTCGCGCACGACGTGGCGGGATCCGTGCAGTGTCGGCGCCCGCGGCTAGCCTCGCGCCATGAGCATCTCCTACCCCTCCGTGCCGGGCCTCGTGAACAGCCCCGGCTTCAGCCATGTCGCCGTGATCCCGCCCGGGTCCACGATGATCCACGTCGGCGGCCAGAACGGCGTCGACGAGTCCGGCGCGGTCGTCTCCGACGACGTGGCCGTGCAGTCCGCCCGCGCCCTCGACAACGCCGAGGCCGCCCTCGCCGCGGCCGGGGCGACGCTCGCCGACGTCATCGGCTGGACCGTGCTGATCCACCAGGACGCGGATCTGCGCGCCGCCTACGGCGCCGTCGGCCCGAAGCTCGCGCGGGACGGGGCTCCTCCGCTGGTCACCGCGGCGCGCGTCGCGGGGCTCGGCGTTCCCGGCGCGCTCATCGAGGTCAGCGCGATCGCGGCGCTCACCCCCTGAGCGGCCGGCCGGGCGACGGCGTCGCCGGACGTCCGCCCCGCGTTCCATGACGGATGTCATAGCCGATCCATGACATCGTTCATCGTGCGCCGTGCGCGCCGCGGAGCAGACTGGATCACATGAACGAGGCGACATCATGAGCGACACCCGGACGGCCCCCGCCGCCACCCGCACCCCCGCGACCCCTCCGGCCGCGATCGCCGCGCACGGCCTGACGAAGCGCTTCCGCGGCTTCACGGCCGTCGACGGCGTGGACATCGAGGTCGCGCAGGGAGAGGTCGTGGCCTTCCTCGGCCCGAACGGCGCCGGCAAGACCACCACGATCGACATGCTGCTCGGGCTCTCCCAGCCCGATGACGGCGAGGTGACCCTGTTCGGACTCTCCCCGCGCCAGGCGATCGGGCGCGGCCTGGTCTCCGCCGTCATGCAGACCGGCGGCCTGCTCAGCGACGTGACCGTGCGCGACACCATGAAGCTCACCGCGTCGCTGTTCGCCCACACGACCAGCATCGACGCCGCGCTGGAGCGGGCCGGAATCGCCGACATCGCCGACCGCAAGGTGCAGAAGTGCTCCGGCGGTCAGCAGCAGCGGCTGCGCTTCGCGATGGCGCTGGTGTCGGATCCGGGCCTCATCGTCCTCGACGAGCCGACCACCGGCATGGACGTGGAGGGCCGGCACTCGTTCTGGCAAGCGATCCACGCCGACGCCCAGCGCGGGCGCACGGTGCTCTTCGCGACGCACTACCTCGAAGAGGCCGACCAGTACGCCGACCGGATCATCCTGATCCGCCGGGGCCGCATCGTCGCCGACGGCACGACCGCCGAGATCAAGGCGATGGCCTCCGGCCGCACGGTCGAGGCCGAATGGGAGGACGCATCAGGATCCGGCCAGGCCGAGATCGCCGCCCTCGCCGGGGTCGACTCGGTCGAGGTGCGTGGTCCGCGCATCATCATCCGCGCCAACGACTCCGATGCGGTGGCCCGCCACCTGCTCACCCGCACCTCGGCCCACGACATCACCATCACCAGCCAGAACCTGGAGCAGGCCTTCCTCCAGCTCACCGGCGACGACACGGAAGGGGAATGACCGTGACCTCCGCCACCGAACGCCTGGACCGGATCGATCCGTCCTCCCGGCGCGTACCGCCGATGGGCGGCTTCAGCCTCACCTTCCTCGGCGTCGAGCTCAAACGCCTGTTCCGCAATTCCAGCGTGGTCGTCTTCACGCTGATCTTCCCGATCGCCATGCTCGTGATGATCGGCCTGCCCAACAAGAACACGTCCATCTCGAGCGTGCCGGTCAGCCAGGGCGGGATGTCCGCCGCGGTGCCGATCATGATCTCGATGGCCGTCTACGGCGCGATGGTCGCGAGCACCATGACCGGCGTCTCCGTCGCCTCCGAGCGCGCCCAGGGCTGGAGCCGCCAGCTCCGCCTGACGCCACTGAACCCCGTCGTCTACATCCTGGTCAAGGTCGTGTGCGGCATGGTCCTCGGGGCGATCGCCGTGATCGTGACGCTGATCGTCGGCGCCGTGCTCGGCATCACCGCTCCGCTCGGGAACCTGATCGCCGCCGGCGCGCTGGCCTGGCTGAGCTCGCTCATGCTGACCAGCCTCGGCCTCGCCGTCGGCTACGCCTTCCCCGCGCAGAACGCGATGCGCTACCTCGGCCCGATCCTGCCGATCCTGAGCTTCATGGGCGGGCTGTTCGTACCTCTCGCGATCATGCCCGAGGCCGTGCAGATCGGCGCGAAGTTCACGCCGCTGTGGGGCATCGCGAACCTGTCGCAGTCGGCCGTGATCGGCGTCGCCCCCGACGGCTGGTCGGTGCCGAACCTCATCGTCTGGTTCCTCGTCTTCACGGGCCTCGCGGTGCTGATGTTCCGCCGGGACACCAAGCGCGTCTGACGTGACGGACGACGTCTGCGACGAGCAGGACGCCACGGCCTCGGCCGGGCGCCCTGCTCGTCGCGGTTTCCCGCTGCGCCTCGGCATCGGCCAGGGCGGCTTCCTGGATGCGCCCTCGCTCGACGGCGCCACAGGGTGGCCCCGGCTGCGGCTGACCCTCGGCGCCCCCGGCGCGAAGCGGTGGTACCCCGGGGCGCTCATCAGCCAGCTGTTCATCATCGGGTTCATCCTGGTGCCCCTGCTCACCCAGCTCCCGGCCCCGGCGTCCTGGCTCTGGGGCCTCGGGGTGCTGGTCTACGGTGCGCTGTTCACCGTCTCCTTCCCGGCGGCGATGGCGCTGCCGAGCCCCTGGCGGTGGGTGCCGCCCGCCGTGCTGCTGCTGCTGTCGCTCCCGTTCCTCCTCGTGCTCGGACCCGACCTCTCGGGGCTGTGGACCTACGTCGCGGTCTCCGCGGCGATGTGCTTCGGCGGCGATCGCCGCGCGCTCCTGGCCGTCGTCGCGCTGGCGGCGGCCGCGTTCGTGCTCAACCTCGTCGACGGGGCCCTCCAGCCCTCGAGCACGCCGCCGTGGACGATGCCGCTCGTCATCCTCTCCATCGGAACGCTGATGGCGGCGTTCACCCGCAACCTGCAGACGCTCGCCGAGCTGCGGCGCACGCAGAAGGAGCTCGCCACCGTCGCCGTGGAGGAGGAGCGCAACCGCGTCGCGCGCGACATGCACGACATCCTCGGCCACTCGCTGTCGGCCATCGCGCTGAAGGCCGACCTCGCCGCCACGCTCTCGGAACGGGATCCCGCCGCCGCGTCGGCGGAGATCCGCGAGGTGCAGACCCTGGCCAGGGCCACGCTGAGCGACATGCGCGCCGTGGTCTCCGGGTACCGCCAGGTGCGGATCGCGAGCGAGCTCGCGTCGCTGCGCACGCTCCTGCCCGCCGCGGGGATCACCGCGCACCTGCCGACCACCACCGACGAGGTTCCGGAGCGCAACCGCGAGCTGTTCGGCTGGGCGCTGCGCGAGGCCGCGACGAACGTGATCCGCCACGCCGGAGCCGCCCACTGCTGGGTCGCGCTCGCCCCCGGACGCATCACGGTCGAGGATGACGGGGTCGGTCCCGGTGCGCACTCGCCGGCCGATCCGGGCGGCACGGGGCTTCACGGTCTCGCCGAGCGGGCCGCCGACGCCGGCGGCGCCCTGAGGATCGGCCGCTCCCGCCACGGCGGGTTCCTCCTGGAGGTCACCGCATGACGCACGGCACGAACGCTCCGGCGATCCGGATCCTGCTCGCCGACGATCAGGCTCTCGTGCGCGGAGCGCTCGCGACGCTGCTCGGCCTCGAGGACGACCTCGAGGTGATCGCGCAGGTGGGGCGCGGCGACGAGGTGCTGGCGGCCGCGCAGCAGCACCGCCCCGACATCGCCCTGCTCGACGTGGAGATGCCGGGCATCGACGGGCTCACCGCCGCCGCGCAGCTGCGGCAGGCGCTGCCCGACGTGCGGATCGTGATCGTCACGACCTTCGGCCGCGCGGGGTACCTGTCCCGCGCCCTCTCCGCCGGCGTCAGCGGCTACGTCGTCAAGGACACGCCGGCCTCCGAGCTGGCCGCGGTCGTGCGCCGGGTGATGCGCGGGGAGACGGTCATCGACGCCGCCCTCGCGACGGACGCGCTGACGGCTGGGCCGTCGCCGCTGACCCCGCGCGAGGCCGAGGTGCTCGCCGCCGCCCGGGACGGCGGGACCATCTCCGACGTGGCCCGCGCCCTGCACCTGTCCGAGGGCACGACGAGGAACCATCTGTCCTCGGCGATGCAGAAGCTCGAGGCGCGCACCCGTGCCGATGCCGCGCGGATCGCGCAGGAGCGCGGCTGGCTGCTCTGACGCTCCCGACGCCGCTTCAGGTTCCGGACCCGGGGATCCCCTACACTCGGCACCATGTCCGGAGGCTCCCCCACTTCGTCGCGCTCTGCGCGCCCTTCGCCCGCGGTGATCCGCCGACGCCGCCTGATCGTCGGACTCATCGCCGTGCTCGCGATCGCGCTCGTCGCGGTCCTCGCGACGATCTCCGTGCGGGCGTTCTCCGGGGGCGGCCCGAAGGCCGAGGCCGCCGGCACCGCGTCCACGCCGACGCCGAAGCCGACGTCCACGCCGCTCACACCGGCCCAACAGCTGCTGAAGACCGCCGCCGACCCCGCCACCGCGTGCGCGGTGTCGTTCGCGGGCGAAGGCATCACGCAGCCCCCGATGCTGCAGACGGAGGGCGTGCTGTACACCGGCCTGCCGATCCCGGAGCGTCCCGGCGCGGTGTTCGCCGGCTGGTACCCGACTCCGGAGACCGCCCAGACGCAGGTGCAGACCGACCGTGTGAACGGGTCGCAGCTGACCGCGTGCACCGATCATCAGCTCACGCTGCACGCCGCCTGGACCACGCCCGACCAGAACACCGCGACCGCGGCGAAGATCCCGATCCTGATGTACCACCAGTTCACGACCAAGCCCGAGGGCGAGGACAACTGGCTGCGCAACAACTACGTCTACATCGAGGACTTCAAGGCGCAGATGGACTACGTCGCGTCGCAGAAGTTCTATCTGCCGACCTGGGATGAGCTGAATGCGTTCATCGACGGCAAGCTCTTCCTGCCCCAGCACTCGCTCGTCATCACCGACGACGACGCGGATCCGACCTGGCTTCAGCTCGCCGTCCCGGTCGTCACCGAGCGGAAGCTGCTGACCACGTCGTTCGTGATCACCGGCGAGCGCAAGGACGGCTCGCCGTCGCCCTACGTGCTGCAGCGCTCGCACACGAACGACATGCACCGCGCCGGCGACAACGGCAAGGGCCGGATGGTGAACCTGTCCGCCGACGAGGTCGCGGCGGATCTGGAGGAGTCGGCGAAGGTGCTCGGCGCCAAGGAGGTCATCGCCTACCCCTACGGTCACTACAACGCGACCGCGGAGGAGGGCGTCACCAAGGCAGGGTTCCTGCTCGCCCGCACCATCGAGTTCGGCTACGTGAAGATCGGCACGAACAAGCTCGAGCTCCCGGTGGTCCGCATCAACTACGGCGACACCGTCCAGGGTCTCAAGGACAACATCGGCTGACGCCCCGAGGGGGCGGATCCGAGGGGGCGGGATCCGAGGCGGCTCGCCCGGCGGCGCCCCGAACGGGGGCCACCGGATCCAGGATCAGTCCGCGGCGGCCTCGGCCTCGAGGCGCACGCGCCGGCGCTCCTCGGCCTTGCGCTCCTGGCGCACCGACCGGCGCGGTGCGTAGACCACGAGGGAGTGGAACAGGAAGCGCACGAAGAACGCCGCGATCAGCGTGATCGCCGCCGCGAGGATGCTGGAGATGTGCCAGGTCTCGACCATGAGCGCCAGCACCGGGATCCGCACGGCCGCCTCGACGTTGTTGAACGTGAACGACTGGGCGAAGCGCACGCCGATCGCGGAGGCGTCGCCGCGCATGTCGTTGAAGACGTAGCGCTCCTGCAGGATGAAGTTGCCGATGATCGTCACCTCGGCCGCGATGATCGCCGCCCAGACGTACTCCACGCCGAGGTGGGTGAGCGCCCACATGATGACGAGGTTGGCGAGAGCGCCCACACCGCCGATGATCGCGAACAGCGACATCTTGCCGAAGCGCAACCGGGCCAGGTGCTTGAGGAACTCCATGCCCTGGACGAACGACGCCTTGGACTGCCCGTGCAGCCGCTCGCCGAACTCCATCGGCACCTCGGCGATGCGCACGTCGGAGCGCACCAGGATCTCCAGCAGGATCTTGAAGCCGTTGGGGCGCAGCGCCGCCGGGTCGATGCGGCGACGGTCCACGAGGAAGTATCCCGTCATCGGATCCGAGGCGCCGGACAGCCGGATCGGGAACATCGCCTTGGTGAGCAGGGTCGCGCCGCGGGAGACGCCGACGCGCACCGCTCCGGCGAGACCGCCGTTGTCGCCGCCGCCGACGTAGCGGGAGGCGACCACGACGTCCGCATCCCCGTCCTCGAAGCGGTCGATCATGTCGGGCAGGAGCTCCGGCGGATGCTGCAGATCGCCGTCCATGACGATGCACACGTCGTAGGCGGCCGCGGAGATGCCCTCCACCACGGCGCCGCCGAGACCGCCCACGGGCTTCTCCCGGTGCAGGAGCCGCACGGGAACGGGAGCGTCGACGGCGATCCGGCGGATCACGTCAGGGGTGTCGTCCGAGCTGTCGTCCACGAACAGGATCTCGACGTCGCGGTCCGAGACGGCGGCGGAGACGCGGGAGACGAGGGCCGCGATGTTGTCGCGCTCGTTGTAGGTCGGAATGATGACCGTGGCACCGGGGATGCGCTCCCCTGCCGACATGTCGCCCATGCCCCTCCTCCGATCGCTGACTCGCCATGATCCCACGGGAAACCATGCAGAACCTGCGCGTTTCCCGTCAGCCACCCTGCCCGCTCCAGGCTAACGGGAGGTGAAGTCCCCCGTCTCGGCGATCCTCCCGGCCGAGCCCTCATCCCCGGATCCGCCGTACCCTGGAATCATGACCGCCCCCGTCTCTGACACGATCACCCTGTTCGGCGCCGACTGGTGCCGTGACTGCATCCGCACGAAGAAGCAGCTCGACGAGCTCGGCATCGAGTACACCTACGTCGATCTCGTCGAGGATCCTGCGGCCGCGGACGTCGCCAAGGAGATCTCCGGCCGCACCAACATCCCGGTGGTCGTGTACCCCGACTCCTCGCATCACGTCGAGCCGTCCAACGCCGACGTCGAGGCGAAGCTGCGCGAGCTGTCCCTGATCTGACTCCCTCCGGTGCACGCGAAGCGGGCCTGATCCGGCCGCCGCGCGCGCCGATACACTGACGCGCATGAGCATCGCCGCTCGCGCCGAACGAGCCCCCACGCGCCTTCCCGCCCGCACCGTCGCCCGCTATGCCGCGGGCTCCCTGGGCACAGGCGGGTTCGCGACGCTGCCCGGCCTGGTGCTCGCCTACTTCCTCACCGACAACCTCGGCGTGGCGGCGATCCTCGCCGGCACGATCGTGACCCTCGCGAAGATCTGGGACGTCGTGATCGACCCGGTGATCGGCGCCTGGTCCGACCGCAGTCTCATCCGCACGGGCAGCCGCAAGCGCTTCATGCTCATCGGCGCCTTCACCCTGCCGGTGTTCTTCGCGCTCACCTTCGCGGTGCCGCCGGTGTTCGGCCCCGTCGCCGGCGTCATCTGCGTGCTGATCGCCTTCCTGGCGACCGCCACCGCGTTCAGCCTGTTCCAGGTGCCGTACATCGCCCTGCCCGCCGAGCTCACGTCGAGCTACGACGAACGCACCCGGCTGCTCAGCTGGCGGGTGATCGCGCTCACCGTCACGATCCTGCTCTTCGGCGGCGGCGGCCCCGAACTGCGCCGCCTCACCGGCGACCCCGTCACGGGCTATCTCGTGATGGGGATCGTCGCCGGCGTCGTGATCGGCGTCGGAATGCTCATCGCCGCGCGCACGGCGGACGACGCGGTGGCCGCCCCCGCCGCGGTCGAGCACGTCGGCATCCGCGCCCAGTACGCCGCGGGGTTCGCCGCGGTGCGCCGCTCGCAGCCGTTCCGCGCCCTGCTCGGCACCTACCTGCTGCAGGCCCTCGCCACGGGCACGATGCTCGCGGGCGCCCAGTACGTGGCGACCTGGGTGATGCGCTCCGAGAGCGCGGTGACGCTCCTGTTCGTCGCCCTCGTCGCCCCGGCCGTCATCGCGACGCCGGTGTGGGAGCGGGTGTCGCGCCGGATCGGCAAGGAGCGCGCCTTCCGGATCGCCTCGCTGGTGTTCCTCGTCGCGTCGGCGTCGATCGTCCTCGCCCTGTGGGCTCCCGGATCCTGGATCTACCTCTCGGTCGCCGTCGCGGGCATCGCCTATGCGGGAATGCAGGCGCTCCCGATGGCGATGCTCCCCGACGTGATCTCGCACGACGAGCGCGACAGCGGACCGGGCCACGCGGGCACGTTCACGGGGATGTGGACCGCCTCGGAGACGGTCGGCTTCGCGCTCGGGACGACGATCGTCTCGGTCGTCCTCGCGATCACCGGCTACGTCTCGCGCACAGCCGGCGACGCATCCGCCCTCGCCCAGCCGGCGAGCGCGGTCGCCGGCATCGTCGTGATCTTCAGCATCGTGCCGGCGGCGCTGATGCTGCTGAGCCTGTTCACCCTGGCCCGGTACGGGCTGCGTCGCGGGGACATCGACGGTGAGACTCCGTCTCACGCCGAGCGCGTACCCTGAGACCAGACCGCGCCGAAGGAGATCCGATGCCCGACACCCTCGCCGACGACGTCCGCGCCCCGATCGAGGAGGACATCGCGGCCCTGCGCAAGGGATCCGCGGCCTGGTCCGCCCTGACCGTGAGCCAGCGCGTGACGCTGCTGCGCGGCGTGCGCCGCACCGTCGCGGCGACCGCGCGCACCTGGGCCCGCACCGCGGTGCGCTCGAAGCAGCTGACGGACGATCATCCGCTCCGCGGCGAGGAGTGGCTGAGCGGTCCGTATGCGACGCTCGGCGCGGTGGACGCGTACATCGAGACGCTCGACCGCATCGCGACCGGCCGCAACCCGCTGGACGGCCTCACCGTCGACCGGACGGCGAGCGGTCAGACCCGCGTGCACTCCTTCCCGCTCGAAGGCATCGACAAGCTGCTGCTCTCGGGCTTCACGGGCGAGGTGTGGCTCGCCCCCGGCGTCACGCCGGGGGACGCCCGGTCCCGCGCCGGCCTCGCCCAGCGCTCGCCCGAGGCCACGGACGGCGGCATCGGCCTCGTGCTCGGCGCCGGCAACATCACCTCGATCCCGGTGCTCGACGTGCTGTACGAGCTGCTGGCGCACGACCGCGTCGTGCTGCTCAAGGTCAACCCCACGCAGGACGCCCTGGTGCCGGTCTTCGAGAGGGCGCTCGCGCCGCTGATCGCCCCCGGCTTCCTCCGGATCGTGCGCGGCGGCGCCGACGTCGGGACGTACCTCACCGCGAACGACGCGTTCGCGCACGTGCACATCACCGGATCCGCGCCGACCTTCGACGCGATCGTGTGGGGCACGGGCGCCCAGGGCAAGCGCCGCAGGCGCGAGAACCGGCCGCGGCTGAAGAAGCCGATCACCGCCGAGCTCGGCGGGGTCTCGCCGATCATCGTCGTGCCGGGCGACTGGAGCGATGAGGACCTGCGCTTCCAGGCCGAGCACGTCGCGACGATGCGGCTGCAGAACGCCGGGCACAACTGCATCGCCGGTCAGGTCGTGCTCCTCTCCCGCGACTGGGCGCAGAAGGATCAGTTCCTCATCGAGCTGCGCCGCGCGTATGCGATCGCCCCCGAGCGGCCGATCTGGTACCCGCGCTCGGACGAGCGCATGGCTCAGGCGGAGCAGTCGTATCCCGACGCGCTCGTGCTCGCCGACCGCCTCCTGGTCGAGATCGGAGACGGCGACGACGCCACCGCACTGGAGCAGACCGAGTACTTCGCCCCGGTGCTGGGGGTGGAGCAGCTGCCCGGCACCGGACAGGCGTTCCTGGATGCCGCCGTCGCGCATGCGAACGAGAAGCTGCAGGGCACCCTCGGCGCGAACGTGCTGATCGATCCGGCCACCGAGGCATCGCTCGGCGCGGGCTTCGAGCGGGCGATCACCGCGCTGCACTACGGCTCCATCGCGATCAACACGTGGACCGCCTTCGGCTTCATCACCCCGACCGTGACCTGGGGCGCGTTCCCCGGCAACACGATCGCGGACGTCGGCAGCGGGATCGGCGTCGTGCACAACGCCCTGCTGCTCGCCGACGTGGAGCGCTCCGTGGTGCGCGGCCCGTTCCGGCCGTTCCCGCGGTCGGCGTCGATCGTGCGCGACGGCGGCCGGTTCACGATCCTGCCGAAGCCGCCGTGGTTCGCGTCCTCGCGCACGGCCGCCGAGGTCAGCGAGGGGCTGACCCGGTTCCGCGCGCAGGGCGGCGTGCTCGCACTCGTGCGCACGCTCGTCCAGGCGATGCGCGCGTAGCGCGAGGAGGCCCCGCCTCTCTCCCCATGGACGTTGAGCGAGGACGCGCGCAGCGCGACCGAGACGAAACGCGGTGACCTCGCGAGAGCGCCGCGTTTCGTCTCGCTGCGCTCGCTCAACGACCCCGGAAGAGAGAAGGAACGACAGGATTCGCGGCTACGGCGTGGCCACCGCGAAGGTGTCGCACTTGCCGAGACCGTACTTGTAGCCGGTCGCGAACCACTTGTCCCGCTGGTCGCTGGATCCGTGCGTCCAGCTCTCCGGGTTGGTGTAGCCCGCGGACTGCTGCTGGATGTGATCGTCGCCGACCGCCGCGGCCGCGTTCAGCGCGTCCTTGATCTGCGCATCGGTCGGCGTCTTCATGTACGCGACGCCGTTCTTGTCCTTCTCCTGCGTCATGTCGGCGATGAAAGCGCCCGCATAGCAGTCGGCCTGCAGCTCGGTGCGCACCCCGTTGCTCGTGGGTCCCGTGCCGTTGTTCGGGTACTTGTCCATCGTGCCCGTGATGTTCTGGATGTGGTGCCCGTACTCGTGCGCCACGACGTAGACCTGGGCGAGGTCGCCGGCCTCCGCGCCGAACTGCTGCTTGAGCAGCTGGAAGAACGTGGGGTCGATGTAGACGGTCTGATCCGACGGGCAGTAGAACGGGCCGACGTCGTTGGAGGCGGTGCCGCAGGGGGTGGACGTCGAGCCCTCGACGTTGACCTGCCCCGGCTCGACGTAGCCCTTGACGTGCTTCGCCCAGTAGTCGTTGAGCACCAGCGACACTGCGGCGACACGGCAGTCGACGCTGTTGTTGGCGTCGGTGCCGGTGTTGCAGTTCTGCACCGATCCCTCGGTGGATCCGTCCCCCTGCTGCTGGCTCTGCGAGGTTCCGGTCGCGCCCCCGAGGAGGCCGGAGAGGTCGACCCCGGTGAAGGCGCTGATGAGCAGCACCACGACGGCGCCGAGCCCGACCACGCCGCCGCCGGCGATCGCGGCCGTGCGGCCGCCGCTGCGCCGCTTGACCTTGTTGTCCGAGACATCGGCATCCGGGTTGAACGTCATGAGCACAGTTTTCCACGGTCCATGGCCCGACGGCGAGGCATAGGCTCGCACTGAGCGTCGCGCCAGCGACCGAAGGGAGCCGAAAGTGACCACCACGGTGACTCTGACCGGGGCCGGCGGGCAGATCGGCTACGCGCTGCTGTTCCGGATCGCGGCGGGCGACATGCTCGGCCCGGACGAGAAGGTGCGGCTGCGACTGCTGGAGATCCCCGCGGGAATCGCCGCCGCCGAGGGCGCCGCCCTCGAGCTGCAGGACGGCGCCTTCGGGCTGCTCGAGCACGTCGAGGTGACCGACGACCCGGCCGTGGGCTTCGACGGCGCCGACCACGCCCTGCTCGTGGGGGCGCGCCCGCGGGGCCCCGGGATGGAGCGCGGCGACCTGCTCGCCGCCAACGGATCGATCTTCGGCCCGCAGGGCGCGGCGATCGCCGCGCACGCCGCACCCGGGGTGCGCGTCACGGTCGTGGGCAACCCCGCCAACACCAACGCCCTCATCGCCGCGGCGGCCGCCGACGGCGTGCCCGCGGAGCGGTTCAGCGCGCTCACCCGCCTCGACGAGAACCGCGCGCGCGGTCAGCTCGCCGCGGCTCTGAACGCCCCCGTGGCCGACATCGCCGGGGTCACCATCTGGGGCAACCACTCCGCGACGCAGTTCCCCGACGTCGCGCGCGCCACGGTCGCCGGACGCCCGGTCTGGGACGCCCTGGCCGAGCAGACCGGCGACGTGCGCGCCTGGCTCGACAGCACGTTCATCCCGCGCGTCGCGAAGCGCGGCGCCGAGATCATCCAGGTGCGGGGATCGTCCTCGGTGGCGTCGGCGGCGAACGCGACGATCGACCACGTGCGCGACGGGGCGCTCGGCACCGGCGAACGCCGCACGAGCGCCGCCGTCATCTCGCACGGCGAGTACGGCGTCCCGGAGGGGCTGATCAGCTCCTTCCCGGTGCGCGCGGTCGACGGTGCGTGGCAGATCGTCGAGGGTCTTTACCCGGACGACTGGGCGCGGGAGCGCATCGACCGCTCGGTCGCCGAGCTCGTCGAGGAGCGGGACGCCGTACGCGCACTCGGGCTGATCTGACCCGGCGAGACCGCCGCGCTCCGTCTCGCGCCTCGCTCCGCTCGGGGCTCGTTCGACGACCGATCCCGGGATCGTCGAGCGAGGACGCCGCAGGCGACCGAGAGACGAGACGCGGTCCTGAGCGGGCGGGCGTCAGATCGTCGCGGCGTCGATCACGAAGCGGAACCTCACGTCGCTCGCGAGCACGCGCTCGTAGGCGTCGTTGATGCCGGCCGCGTCGATGAGCTCGATCTCCGCCGCAAGGCCGTGCTCGGCGCAGAAGTCGAGCATCTCCTGCGTCTCGGCGATCCCGCCGATCGCGGATCCGGCCAGCGACCTGCGGAATCCGAGCAGCTGGTTGATCGAGACCGACATCGGCTCCGGCGGGGCGCCCACGCACACGAGGGTTCCGTTGGTGTCGAGCAGGCGCAGGTAGTCGTCCAGCGGCAGCGGGGCGCTCACGGTGTTCAGGATCAGGTCGAACGCGCGTCGGTTGCCCGAGAACGTCTCCGGCTCCGAGGTGGCGAGGTAGCGGTCGGCGCCGAGCCGGATCCCCTCGTCCTTCTTGCGCAGCGACTGCGAGAGCACCGTGACCTCGGCGCCCAGCGCGTGCGCGATCTGGACGGCCATGTGGCCGAGGCCGCCGAGTCCGATGACGGCGACGCGCGAACCGGGGCCGACCTTCCAGTGGCGCAGCGGCGAGTAGGTGGTGATGCCCGCGCACAGCAGCGGTGCCGCGCGGTCGAGCGGGATGGCGTCGGGGATCCGCAGGACGAAGCCCTCGGTGACGACGACCTGGCGCGAATAGCCGCCCTGGGTGACGGTGCCGTCGCGGTCGATCGCGCCATAGGTGCCGACGGAGCCGCCGGTGCAGTACTGCTCCTCGCCGCGCAGGCAGGCGGGGCATTCGCGGCAGGAGTTCACGAGGCAGCCGACGCCGACCCGGTCTCCGACGGCGAAGCGCGTGACCTCGGATCCGATCGCCGCGACCGTGCCGGCGATCTCGTGGCCGGGTGCGAGCGGATACCGCTGCGGCCCCCAGTCGCCCCGCACGGTGTGGATGTCGGAGTGGCAGATCCCGGCGTAGGCGATGTCGATCACGACGTCGTGCGGACCCGGCTCGCGCCGCTCGATCGTGGTCGGTGCGAGGGGCGCGCCCTCGCTCGGTGCGGCATAGGCGGCGACGACAGGCATGCGGACTCCTCGGGCTCCGTGGCGGACATGTGCGAGAGTACCCCGCGCCGCTGTGGAGAGCGCGCCCGGTCGCGATCTGCGGGGCTCGGCACGCCGGTGTCGGCGGGAGAAGGCACAATAGTCGTGGAGGCGGATGACATGGAAGCGACCACGCACACGCAGGGCGATGCCGAAGGCACGACCGAGGCCTCCCTCGACGCCGCCCTCACCAGCCCGCTGCACCTTCCGCACGCGGCGGCCGAGTGCCCCAAGTGCTTCACCGAGCTGCAGCAGAACCGCGACTGGTGGTCGGCCAAGCCCGACGGATCCCGCCTCGTCGGTCTGGTGGTGGCGCGCGACGGCATGCCCTCCGTGGTGCAGCAGCGCGACGACCTCACCCGCTTCGGCGTGCCGATCGAGGGCTTCCGCCACCCGGCGCCCGACATCCTGGAGAGCTGGACGGATCGGATCGGCCGCCTCATCGACACCCTGCGGGCGGGCGACGTGCTCGTCGTCGCCAACATCCACGCGCTCGGCCGCGATCGCGACGAGGAGGCCCGCACCGTCGCCGCCCTTCGCCGGCACGGCGTGATGGTGAAGGTGCTCAGCCACGACGCGCGCCACCTGGCCGACGCCGGGCGCTGACCGTCAGGGTCGTTCGAAAAGCGGCGGGATCTCCGCGGCGACGGCCGCACCCAGCTGAGTGTCGCTCGGGAGGATGTCGAGGCCGACTCCCGCCGGCAGAGCTCCGCCCAGCGCTGCGGCGAAAGCACTGAGGGAAGCGGAATCACCCGTCGGGACAGCCGTGAGGGCCGACTGTCCGTCGGCGACCACCTGTGCCAGTGACACCCGGGCGATGCCCGCACTGTCGCTCGCAGCGCGAACCGCGGTCAGGACGCGCGGATCCACGTGCCCCGGGCGCCCGAAGCTCACCGTGCCGGCCGGGATCGTTCTCTCGTTCGCCAGCATGAGTCGTTCGTTGAGCGGATTGATGACGACATCGACTCCGGGGGCGAGCCGGCCGACGCCGCCCGCGGGGACGAGCGCGGGACTCGCACCCTCGGGTGCGCCGCTCGCCCACTCGTCGAACAGTTCACGCGACGAGAACGCCGGGAGAGCTCTGCCTCCCTCGACCTCGATCGTGATCAGCCGGGTGCCGTCCTGCGCGTTCATCACCGGCAGGAGCAGACCGTAACGCCCGAGGAGATGCTCGGCCGCAGCCAGGGTCCGCACGCCCCTCTCCCCCAGCTGACGCACGGTCACCCGCGGAAGCAGCGACGGCTCGCCCTGCGCGCTCCCCTCCGCGGCGAGCATGCCGTCCAAGGCGGCCGAGAAACGGTCGTCGATGTGTCCGGAGTCGACCATCTGGTGGCTCAGGGCGGTGGCGAGCGAGCGAGGCGACAGGTGCCCCGCGCGGACGGTCTGAAGTTCCTCCTCCAGCTGGCCGCGCAGCGACGAACTCAAGGACGCCGGGAATGCACCATCCGCCGAAGCCGACTCCAGCGCCTGCAGGGCGGCGAGGAGCGCCTCCTCGTATTTCGTCGTCATGGGATCCTCCCCTGAAAACCTACCGGCAGCCTGTCGACATTCTGAACCCAGGAACTCGGCCAATCACGGGGCAAGAGGATCTGATCCGCTCCGCCCGGCAGGATCGCTCCGGACATGGTCGTCTGCGGCGCCACGGTGCCGATGTTGAGCACCTGGCCCGCCGGCACCTCGATCGTGGCCTCGAACTCACGCGAGTTCTTCCACTCGGGAAGAAGGGCGCTCTCCATCGCCGCATTGATCCGGTTGCCGGACGTCGACGTCGTCGCAAAGCCTCCGCCCTGTTCGGCGGAGTGCCCGTAGACGCGGAACAGGGTGACCGCCTCCGTCGTCTCCACCGTGCGATAGGCGCCGTCCTCGAAGGTCGCCGCGAGACTCGGCGGAAGCTCCTGTCGCGGCGCGGCTCTCACACTCCCGTCGATCGCCGTGGGGTTCGTCCGCGTGGTGTCGACCTTGCCGTCGTAGTGGTCCTTGTCCTTGACCTGGCGGATGACGTCGTCGAGATGCCCGTCCATGTTCGCCGTCAACTGGTGCAGCTTGTGATCCGCATGCGCGAACCCCTTCAACGCCGCCTGCTTCAACTCCCGGATGATCGGCTTCACC
>NZ_JAGMTU010000002.1 GCF_023703415.1 Microbacterium sp. USTB-Y
CCCCGAAGGACCCAGCATCGAGAAGAACTCCCCCTCCGCGATCTCCAGATCCACACCATCCACAGCAGTCACAGACCCGAACGCACGCGTGAGTCCGGTCAATCTGATCGCGACGGGCTTGTCGGCCATCACATCTCCTTCGATGCGAGGACTAATCCTCTGTTAGTAGATGTTTGGAATCATATGGGAACAGAGGATTTTGTCAACCGGCGTGTTACCGTCGTCTCACAGCCCCGAGAGGAGAGCGGCGTGGCACAGGTGTCGGCAGGCGTGGATCCCGCGCGATCGGCCGTCTTCGCGCCCCTGTCCGACGTCGGCCGCGCGGAGATCGTGGAGCGCCGGCTGCAGGACGCGATCACCTCGGGCGTCCTGCACGACGGCGAGAGACTGCCCAGCGAATCGCAGCTGGGACGCCGGCTCGGTGTCGCCGTCGTCACCGCCCGGGAGGCGCTCGAAGCCCTGCGCGACGCCGGCCTCATCGAGACGCGGCGCGGCCGCGACGGCGGCAGCTTCGTCACCTTCGATCCCGACACCGCCCGCCGGTTCACCGACGAGCGCATCAGGGCGGTCAGCCGGGTCGAGCTGCGGGACGCGTCCACGCACTACGCGGCGATCGCCGGCATGGCCGCCGAACTCGCGGCCGATCGTGCCGGGGAGGACGACGTCCTGGGCCTGCGCGAGCTCGAGGAGCAGGAGGACCTCTCCACGGCGGGCGGGGCACGACGCGCCGTTGCGCGGTTCCAGCTCGAGATCGCGGCTCTCAGCCAGTCGCCGCGTCTCGTGCGCGAAGAGCTGCGCCTGCAGGCGGAGATCGGATCGCTGATCTGGCTGGGGCTGCGCGAGGACGACAACCGCAGGCGCAGCCGTGCCGCACGGCAGGCGCAGGTCGATGCGATCGGCGCCGCCGACACCGCGGGCGCGCGAGCGATCGCCGTCCGCCGCATCACGGGCGGTGTCGAGTGGCTGCTGGATGAGAAGTCCCGGCTGGAGACGGCCGCGGAGGCCGTCGCCTCCGCCCGGGCGTGAGATCGAACACACAGAAGGAGCGCGAGATGACCGGCACTGTCGCCGAGCATGACGCACGCATCGCCGAGCGCATCGAGGGCACGTTCGCGCCCCTCTTCGCCCTCGTCGAGGACTGGCGCACCGCGGTGCAGGACCAGTTCGGCGCCTTTTCCGCGCAGGGGGCCGCGCCGACCGCCGCCGTCCTGGACCCCGTCATGGAGGCGCTGGCGAGACCCGCCCTGGAGGCGCCGGGCGGGCTCGTCACCGGATCCGGTTTCGTCGCGACGCCGGGCGTCTTCGCCGACGCGCCCTGGCATCTGGCCTGGTGGCTGCGTGAGATCCACGGCCTGGACCGCGGCGACCGCGGCGGCGTACGCCGGCTGGAGGCCGTGAACGATCCCGAGTCGGACCAGTTCCGCGACTATCGGCAGCTCGAGTGGTGGAAGGTGCCGGAGCGCACGGGGGAGCGTCACGTCACCGGTCCCTACGTCGACTACCTGTGCACCGACGACTACACCGTGACCGTGACGACTCCGGTCGCGCACGAGGGACGGATGGTCGGTGTGGTCGGCATCGACGTGCACGTGTCGAGACTGGAACGCGTGGTCCTGCCGATCCTGCGCGAGGCGGAGGGCACCGGCACGATCGTGAACGCCGCGGGGCGCGTGGTCGCCTCGAGCGACTCGCATCGGGTGACGGGCTCGCTGCTGCGCGGGGAGGACGTGCAGGGCGCCCTAGCCGCGCTGCGCGAGGGCGCCGGGTCCGCGGCCGGCACCGAGGGCACGCGCGTCTCCCGCTGCGGCGACACCGCGCTGGTCCTCGTCCTGCAGACCTGAGGCACGCCGGGCGGGGGAGCGACAGCCCGCTGGCTAGACTGTCCTGGTGTCTGAAATCACCCCCGATCTCGTACGTCATCTCGGCGTGCTCGCGCGCATCCAGCTCTCCGACGACGAGGTGACGCAGCTGACCGGTCAGCTGGACGCCATCGTCGACAACATCGCGAAGGTCTCGGAGGTGGCGACCCCTGACGTCGCCGCGACGAGCCACCCGATCGCGATGCACAACGTCTTCCGCGAGGACGTCGTGGGTCAGACCCTCACCACCGCGCAGGCGCTGCAGAACGCGCCGGACGCCGATGGCGACCGCTTCCGCGTGACCGCGATCCTGGGAGAAGAGCAGTGAGCGAGATCATCCGCTGGACCGCCGCGGAGCTCGGCGCCAAGCTCGCCGCCGGAGAGGTGTCGAGCGTCGAGGCCACCCAGGCGCACCTGGACCGCATCGCCGCCGTCGACGGCGACGTGCACGCCTTCCTGCACGTCAACGAGCACGCGCTCGACGCGGCGGCCGAGATCGACCGCCGCCGCGCCGCGGGCGAGCAGCTCGGCGAACTGGCGGGCGTGCCGCTCGCCATCAAGGACGTGCTCGTCACGACCGACCAGCCGTCCACGAGCGGCTCCCGCATCCTCGAGGGCTACCGTTCGCCGTTCGACGCCACCGTCGTCGCACGGTCGCGCGCCGCGGGTCTCGTCGGCATCGGCAAGACCAACATGGACGAGTTCGCGATGGGATCCTCCACCGAGCACTCCGCGTATGGGCCCACGCACAACCCCTGGGACCTGGACCGGATCCCCGGCGGCTCCGGCGGCGGCTCGGCTGCGGCGGTCGCGGCCTTCGAGGCGCCGCTGGCCCTCGGCTCCGACACGGGCGGATCCATCCGTCAGCCCGCGCACGTGACCGGCACGGTCGGGATCAAGCCGACCTACGGCGGCGTCAGTCGCTACGGCGCCATCGCGCTCGCGTCGAGCCTCGACCAGGTCGGCCCCGTGAGCCGCACCGTCCTCGATGCCGGGCTCCTGCACGACGTCATCGGCGGTCACGACCCGAAGGACTCGACGTCCCTTCCGGAGGCCTGGCCGTCGTTCGCCGCGGCGGCGCGCGAGGGCGCGACCGGGCAGGTCCTCCAGGGGCTCAAGGTCGGCGTCATCAAGGAGCTGCCCGACTCCGGCTTCCAGTCGGGAGTCGCGAGCTCGTTCCACGCCGCTCTGAAGCTGATGGAGGCGCAGGGCGCGGAGATCGTCGAGATCTCGGCACCGCATTTCGAGTACGGCGTCGCCGCCTACTACCTCATCCTGCCCGCCGAGGCGTCGAGCAACCTCGCGAAGTTCGACTCGGTGCGCTTCGGCCTGCGCGTCACGCCCGACGGCGGCGGCACGGTCGAGGACGTCATGTCGCTCACCCGTGAGGTCGGCTTCGGTCCCGAGGTGAAGCGCCGCATCATCCTCGGCACCTACGCGCTGTCCGCCGGCTACTACGACGCCTACTACGGCAGCGCGCAGAAGGTCCGCACGCTCATCCAGCAGGACTTCGACGCCGCGTTCGCGCAGGTGGACGTCATCGCCACGCCGTCCGCGCCGACCACGGCGTTCAAGCTCGGCGAGAAGATCGGCGACCCGCTGCAGATGTACCTGAACGACCTCACGACGATCCCGGCGAACCTCGCCGGCGTGCCCGGGATCTCGATCCCGTCGGGCCTGGCCGAGGAGGACGGACTGCCCGTGGGCATCCAGTTCCTCGCCCCCGCCCGGGAGGACGCCCGCCTGTACCGGGTCGGAGCCGCACTCGAGACGCTGCTCGTCGACGCGTGGGGCGGGCCGCTGCTCGACCGCGCTCCGATCCTGGGAGGAAACCGCTGATGGCCGCCGTGAAGCTCATCGACTTCGACAAGGCGCTCGAGCTGTTCGAGCCCGTGCTCGGCTTCGAGGTCCACGTCGAGCTCAACACCGAGACCAAGATGTTCTCCGACGCCCCGAACCCGGCGAACGAGCGCAATCACGACGCGGAGCCCAACACCCTCATCGCGCCCGTGGACCTGGGGCTTCCCGGATCCCTCCCGGTCGTCAACGAGAAGGCCGTGCGCTCGTCGATCAGCCTGGGCCTCGCGCTCGGCTGCTCGATCGCGGAGTCCTGCCGGTTCGCGCGGAAGAACTACTTCTACCCCGACCTCGGCAAGAACTACCAGATCTCGCAGTACGACGAGCCGATCGCCTTCGAGGGGTCCGTCGAGGTCCAGCTCGAGGACGGCACACTCGTGACGATCCCGATCGAGCGCGCGCACATGGAGGAGGACGCCGGCAAGCTGACCCATATGGGCGGCGCGACCGGTCGCATCCAGGGCGCGGAGTACTCGCTCGTCGACTACAACCGCGCCGGCGTGCCGCTCGTCGAGATCGTCACCAAGCCGATCTTCGGCGCCGAGCACCGCGCCCCCGAGATCGCGAAGGCGTACGTCGCCGCGATCCGCGACATCGTGCGGGGGCTCGGGATCTCCGAGGCGCGCCTGGAGCGCGGCAACCTGCGCTGCGACGCGAACGTCTCGCTGCGCCCCCGCGGCCAGGAGAAGCTCGGCACCCGCACCGAGACGAAGAACGTGAACTCGATGCGCTCCGTCGAGCGCGCGGTGCGGTACGAGATCCAGCGGCAGGCGGCGATCCTCGCCGACGGCGGCTCGATCACGCAGGAGACCCGGCACTGGCACGAGGACACCGGCACCACGTCGCCGGGCCGGCCCAAGTCGGACGCCGACGACTACCGCTACTTCCCGGAGCCGGATCTGCTCCCGGTGCAGCCCCCGCGCGAGCTGGTCGAGGAGCTGCGGGCCGCGCTGCCCGAGCAGCCGGTCGCCCGCCGCCGTCGGCTGAAGGCGGACTGGGGCTTCGGCGACATCGAGTTCCAGGGCGTCGTGAACGCCGGGCTGCTCGACGAGGTCGAGGCGACCATCGCCGCCGGCACGACGGCGGACGCCGCGCGGAAGTGGTGGACGGGGGAGATCAGCCGCATCGCGAACGAGCGCGAGGTCGACGCCGCGTCTCTCATCGCCCCGGCATCGGTCGCCGCGCTGCAGCAGCTCGTCGACGCCGGCACCCTCACGGACAAGCTCGCCCGTCAGGTGCTCGAGGGCGTCATCGCCGGAGAAGGCACCCCGCAGCAGGTCGTCGACGCCCGAGGGCTCGCGGTCGTCTCCGACGACGGCGCGCTCATCGCCGCGATCGACGAGGCACTGGCCGCCCAGCCCGACGTCCTGGCCAAGATCAAGGACGGCAAGGTGCAGGCGGCCGGCGCCGTGATCGGCGCCGTGATGAAGGCGATGAAGGGGCAGGCGGACGCCGCGCGCGTCCGCGAGCTCATCCTGGAGCGCGCCGCGCAGTGAGTCAGAGGCCGCCGGCGCGATGTCGGCGGCCTCGGCCAGAATGGTGTCATGGGCAGAGGAGATGGATCCGGACGGACCGTCTCGGCTCCCGGCGCGGACGATACCGGCACGGGCATCCTGCACGTCGACATGGACGCGTTCTATGCGGCGGTCGAGGTCCTGCATGATCCGAGCCTGCGCGGGCTTCCGCTGATCATCGGGTCGCCGGACGGGCGTTCCGTGGTGTCCAGCGCCTCGTACGAGGCACGGCGATACGGCGTCCGCTCGGCGATGCCGGTGTCGCAGGCGATCCGGCTGTGCCCTGCTGCGCGGATCGTGCCGCCCGACTTCACGAAGTACCGCGACGTCTCGCAGCAGGTCATGGCGATCTTCGAGCAGGTCACGCCGCTGGTCGAACCGCTCTCCATCGACGAGGCGTTCCTCGATGTCCGCGGCGTGCGGCGGCTCTGGGGCAGCCCGGGAGTCATCGGTGCGATGATCCGGAATCGGGTGCAGGCCGAGGTCGGGATCACCTGCAGCGTCGGAGTCGCGGCCACCAAGCACGTCGCCAAGATGGCCTCGACCCTGGCGAAGCCGGACGGCCTGCTCGTCGTCGCGGAGGCCGAGACGCTCGAGTTCCTCGCCGCCAAGCCCGTGCGGGCCATGTGGGGAGTGGGGCCGAAGACGGCCGAGACGCTGGAGTCGCGGGGCATCCGCTTCATCCGCGACATCGTCGCGACGCCGATGCCCGCGCTCGAGCGCGCGGTCGGCCCCGCGTTGGCGCAGCGCCTGCACGACCTCGCCCGCGGGCAGGATCCGCGGGGGATCGAGACCAGCCGAGTGGAGAAGAGCGTCGGTCACGAGGAGACGTTCGACATCGACGTCACCGATCGGGAGGCGCTGCGCTCGGAACTGCTGCGGCTCGCCGACCGCGTCGCGGCCCGTCTGCGCCGGGCCGGCTGGGAGGCGGGCACCGTCGCCGTCAAGATCCGCTTCTCCGACTTCACCACGGTCAACCGCTCGCAGACGCTGCCCGAGGCGACGTCGGTGGGGCAGCGCATCGGCGAGGTCGCGCGCACCCTGTTCGACGCGATCGAGCGCCGCGATCCGGTGCGGCTGGTCGGGGTGCGGGCCGAGCGGCTCTCCGGAGCCGGCGGGGCGCTCGGCCTCTGGGACGACGACGCCGAGTGGCGACGCGTCGAGGATGCGCTGGACAGCGCGCAGGCGCGCTTCGGATCCGGCTCGGTCACGCGCGCCCGGCATCTGGGCGCCCGGCCCGGCCGCGGCTCTGCGCCGCATCCCCGCGCGCACGGTCTCGACTGACCCGGGGGAGATCCACCGGGCACGGTGGTCGGGGCCGCCGAGGTGGGCTAGCGTGGATGCATGCCGCACATCGCACTCGAGCTGGGAAAGAATTCCGCCTCCTTCGGCGTCAAGAGCGCCTACGGCGAGCCGCAGGAGGTCGACGGTGCGCAGTTCACGCCGGTGGCGCTGACGTTCTCCGGCTTCGGTGGCGCCTCGGGCGGCGCGCAGGGCGCCGGCGAGGGAGAGGGCGGCGGCGGAGGCGGGATCGCGATCCCGCTCGGGGTGTACGTGCGCCGCGAGGAGGGGCTGCGGTTCGAGCCGAACATCGTCTCCCTGCTGGCCGTGGCGGTGCCCTTCGTCTGGGTCGCCGGTCGCGCGATCTCCCGCATCATCCGTGCCGTCAAGAAGCGATGACCCGGTCGCCCGCGCGCTCGGGCATGCGGTCGCCCGCGTAGCCGACGCGGTGCGCGCCGTGCAGGCGTCGAACCCCGTCGTCCTGATCGACGGTCGCAGCGGCGCCGGGAAGTCCACCCTGGCCCGCCTGGTTTCCGAGCAGTGGCCGCTGCAGACGGCACCGCAGCTGGTCGCGCTGGATTCGATCTACCCCGGCTGGGACGGGATGGATGCCGGCGTGGAACGCGCCTACGAGCAGATCCTCCGGCCGCACGGGCGCGGCCTCGTCGGCACCTGGCAGCGCTACGACTGGGAGGCCGGCGAATACGCGGAGAGCCATGCCGTCGATCCGTCGCGCGGAGTGATCCTGGAGGGCTGCGGCGCGCTCGCACCCCGCACGGCGCGCGTCGCCGACGTGCGGGTGTGGGTCGAATCGCCCGAGTCCAGCCGAAAGCGCCGGGCGCTGGATCGGGACGGGGACACGTTCCGTCCGCACTGGGACCGGTGGGCGCTGCAGGAGGTCGTCCATCTGCGGCGGGACGATCCGATCGGTCACGCGACGCTGGTGGTCTCGATCCCGTAGCCGGCGCTCAGCCCGCGGACGGTGCGGCGTCGTCCTCCGCGTCCGCCGCCTCCACGAGCAGCTCCAGGCGATAGCCCAGCCACTCGTAGACGCCGAGCCGGGGATCGTCGGGGTCCGGCGTGGGCTCGTCCTCGATGCCGAGCCTCGTGGCGATCACGAGCCGCAGGGCGGCGAGAGTGCGCAGCCAGGAATCGACGTGGGCCGCGGGGATGGTCAGCTGCCCGGAGACCGCGACATCGCCGTCGAGGACCGATTCGAGGTCGTCGCGCACGATCCGCGCCTCCGCCGCCCGTCGGTCCAGCAGATCGTCGCGGGTCGCCGCGGCGAACTCCGCGGAAGCCTCCGGGTCCTGAGGGTAGACGGCCGGGGTCAATCGGGCCAGCAGGTGCCCGTCCTGGCCCGCCTGGACGACGGACTCGGAGTCGCGCAGCAGGGAGACGAACTGGCCCACGAGGTCGGCGAGCTGGTGCACTTCGATCGCCTGCATCGGGACGCCGATGCCGGATCCGGGCACGGCGGTCACTCTCCGGCCCGACGCACGGTCGCCCAGAGCCCGTAGTCGTGCATCGCCTGCGCGTGCACCTCCATGGTCTCCCGCGGACCGGTGGCGACGATCGCATGCCCGTCGTTGTGCACGGCGAGCATGAGGCGGGTGGCGCGGTCCTTCGGATATCCGAAGTAGCTGCGGAACACCCGCACCACATAGCTCATCAGGTTGACCGGGTCATCCCACACGACGAGCTCCCAGGGCACGGCGGGAGCGGCCTGCAGATCGACCTGCTCCTCGACGTCCGGTGCGACCAGCGGCGCGCTCATGCCCAGCCCAGTTCGTGCAGCTGCTGGTCGTCGATGCCGTAATAGTGCGCGATCTCGTGCACCAGCGTGGTGTGCACCTCGTCGCGGAGCTCCCGTTCGTCGGCGCTCTGGGCGAGGTGCGGCTCCCGGTAGACGATGATCCGATCGGGCAGCTCGCCCATGCCGTAGTTGCCCCGTTCGGTGACGGCGAGTCCGTCGTACAGCCCGAGCAGATCGAGGGAGCCGTCCTCGGGACGGTCCTCCACGACGAAGACGAGGTTCTCGAGGCCGTCCACCATCTCGTCCGGGAGGCGGTCGAGCTCGTCTGCGACGAGGTTCTCGAAGGCCTCCGCGTCCATCGTCATACCCCCGCGGACATCGATCGTCATGTGGACGCGGCGCCCCAGCTCGTCGAGGCCGAGACGGTGCTCCGCCGCTGCCAGCGCGCGGTAGAAGGGATCGTCGGGCGGGTCCGTCTCGACGAAGCCGGCCGATGCGTAGAACGGTGCGTTCCAGGGCACCTCGGCGAACGTGCGCAGGGTGACGCTCGTGTGCCCGCGTTCCGCGGCCTCGTCGAGGGCGGCCTCCAGGAGCTCGCGTCCGTGCCCGCGTCGGGCGTGCGCGGGCAGGACGGAGAGCTGCTCCAGATGCGCGATGCCGTCCTCCTCGAGCACGTGCACGAACCCCACGGCGGGGCCGTGCTCCGCCTCGGAGACGACGAGGACGTAGCCGCGCTCGGCGGCACGGGCGGCGCCCGGCGGAGCCCCGTGGCCGAGTGCGGACCCGAAGCGCTCCGTGAAGAGCGCATCGGCCTTGTCCTCGATCCGCGCGAGCTCCGCGAGGTCGGCGTCGGTCGCGGTGCGCACGAAGGAGGCCATATCCCGATGCTATCCGGGTCGGCGGGTCCGTTCGCCGAGCTCCGTCAGATCGTCCGGGTGTCCCGCGGGGCTCCCGCCGCGACGAGGATCTCCTCCTGCAGCCTCGCGAGCGCGAGGCGGCGGGCGCCGTCGAGCACGGGGCTCTCATCGAGGCGGGTGAGGAGCACGGCGGGCCGTGCGATCACGCTGTCGTGCAGGTGCCGTTCGACGAGGGCGCGGAGACGTTCGCCGCCGGCGACGGCCATGTCGCCGGCCAGCACCACCAGCTCGGGCGCGATGATGGCCACCACGGCGGACAGGCCGAGGGCGAGGCGCCGCGCGATCTCGTCGAGCACTGCCGTCGCTTCCGGCGCGTCGGAGGCGACGGCGGCTTCCAAGGCCGCGGCGGGGGAGGCCCCCTCGAAACCGTGGCGGGCCAGGAGCCGTCCGAGTGCCGGCGCGGCGGCCAGGGCCTGCATCCCGCTTGCGCCGTACTCGTTGACCTGCGGGGGGATCGGCGCCCCGGGGAGGGGGAGGTCCGCGATCTCGCCGGCGCCGCCCGCGAGTCCGCGATGAACGCGTCCGGCGAGCATGACGCCCATGCCGATGCCGTCGGAGACCCAGAGAACTGCGAACACGTCATGGCCCATCGCCGCGCCGTGCGCGTGCTCGGCGACCACGACGAGGTTCACATCGTTCTCGATGTCGACCGGGGCGCCGAGGCGCTCCTCGAGCGAGGCGATCAGGCCTTCGCGCTGCCAACCCGGCAGATGCGCCGCGAAGCGGACCCGGTCCGCACGCGGGTCGGTCGCGCCCTGGATGCCGATGACGACCCTGCGCAGACCCGAGGAGGGGATCCCCGCCGACGCGCACGCCCCCTCGAGGAGCTCCTGCACCCGTTCGACCGGGTCGGGGGCGGTCGCAGCCGTGCTCTGCTCGCCTTCGGGGGTCGACAGCGTGAAGGAGCCGACGACGGTCCCGGTGAGGTCCACGACGACGGCCGAGATGCGCTCCGGTGTGACGTCGACGGCGGCGGCGTGGCCGGCCCGGCCGTCGATGCGGAAGACCTCGGCGGCTCGCCCGATCGCTCCGTCGCGGCTTCCGTCGCTGCGGACGAGGCCGTCGTCGAGCAGCTGAGCGAGCAGGTGCGACGAGGTGGGCTTGGAGACGGCGAGCAGACGCGCGATCTCGGGCCGGGTGAGCGGACCCTGATCCAGCAGGAGCCGCAGTGCCGCGCGCGCGTTGATCGAGCGGACGACGCTGGTTCCGGTCGGGCGTTCTGGCACGGGATCCTCTGGTTCGGTCGGGGGTCTTCCGAATGCTATCGAGCGAAAGGCGTTGCGCCGACCAGGAGGCTCCGGTATAACTCTTCGTAAACAAGGTTTCCTAAAAGGGAAACCGCTTTCACCGGAGGAATCATGCGTCAACGTCGACCGATGATCGCGCTCGTGGCAGCGGCGATCATCATCCCGCTCAGCGGTGTCATGTCTGCGACGGCTCAGGCCGCCACCCCCACCAGCCTTCGCGACCCGGTCAAACGCGAGATCGCGCAGGAGATCGTGACCAGCGCCGAGAACTCGGCTCTGGACTGGTACAACCGCTACTCGTACATCGAGGACATCAAGGACGACCGCGGCTACACCGGCGGGATCATCGGCTTCACCTCGGGGACGCACGACATGCTCGTGCTGGTGCAGCAGTACACGGACAAGTACCCCGGCAATCCCCTGGCCAAGTGGATCCCGAAGCTGAAGCAGGTCGACGGGACCAAGAACACCGGCCCGCTGGGGTCGGCGTATGTGAAGGACTGGGAGGCCGAGGGCAAGAAGCCGGAGTTCCAGCGCGCGCAGCGGGACCTGACGCGCTCGATGTACTTCGACCCGTCCATGGATCTGGCGACCTCGGACAAGCTCGGCGCCCTGGGACAGTTCGCGTACTACGACGCGGCGGTCGTGCACGGCTTCGACGGCATGGAGGACATCCGCAAGGCCGCGCTCAAGAAGGCGAAGACCCCGGCCCAGGGCGGCAACGAGACGACCTATCTCAACGCCTTCCTGGACGAGCGCGTGAAGGAGATGAAGAAGGAGGCGGCGCACGAGGACGTCAGCAGGATCGAGAAGGCGCAGCGCGTCTGGCTGAAGGCGGGGAACCTGAACCTCGACACTCCCTTGAAGTGGTCCGTATACGGCGATCCCTACTCCATCGCGAGCGACCCGACTCCGCACTGGCCGTCGAGCGAGCTGGGCGGGACGGACTCCACCCCGAGCCCTTCGCCCACGCCTACTCCGTCTCCCACGACGACTCCGAACCCGGGTGCGGTTCTCATCTCCCAGGGGCGGCCCGTCACGGCATCGTCGGTCGAGAGCACGACCTATGCGGCGAAGCTGGCCGTCGACGGCGACGCGAAGAGCCGCTGGGCGAGCAAAGAAGGGTCCGATCCGCAGTGGATCCAGGTGGATCTCGGCACCGGCGCGACCGTCTCGGCGGTGACCCTGAGCTGGGAGGCCGCGTATGCGAAGAAGTACCGGGTGGAGATCTCCGCCGACGGCAGCAACTGGAGCACCCTCGCGACCGAGAACGCCGGTGACGGAGGCAGCGACCAGATCGCGGGGCTGAACGGCGCCGGCCGGTACCTGCGCGTCTACGGCACCGCCCGCGGCACGGCCTACGGCTACTCGCTCTACGAGCTTCAGGTGTATGGCACCGCAGGTACCCCCGGCGGAGGCAACCCCGATCCGGGATCCGGCGCCTTCACCGTGGTCGCCGCCGGCGATATCGCCGGTCAGTGCGCCAAGGCCGCGTCAGACTGCAACCATTTCGCGACGGCGGCCCTGGCGCAGTCCATCGATCCGGCCTTCTACATCACGCTCGGAGACAACCAGTACGACGACGCGCACGCGTCCGATTTCGCGAGCTACTACGACAAGTCCTGGGGTCGCTTCAAGGACAAGACGTATCCCATCCCGGGCAACCACGAGAAGTACGACCGGGACTACGACGAGCACACCGATCGCGGCGATGAGAAGGCCTACCGCGACTACTTCGGATCCCGGGCGACGCCCCAGGGCAAGACCTGGTACAGCTTCGACCGTGGGAACTGGCACTTCATCGCGCTGAACTCGAACCGGTGGTTCGACGCCGAGCAGATGTCGTGGCTCGACGCCGATCTGGCGGCGAACACCAAGCCGTGCACCGTCGCGTATTACCACGAGCCGCTGTTCACCACGGGAGAGCACGGAAACACGCTCTCGAGCAAGCCGGCGTGGAGCAAGCTCGAGGCGGCCGGCGCCGAACTGATCCTCAACGGCCACGACCACGACTACGAGCGGTTCGCTCCGCAGACGGCAACGGGTGCGGCATCGGCGACGGGGCCGGTGGAGATCATCGCCGGACTCGGCGGGGTGAACCAGCGCGACCTCAACGACACGCCGCAGAAGAACAGCGTGAAGCGCATCAACGACACCTACGGCGTGCTCCGGCTCGATCTCACCGACACCACGTTCACCACGAAGTTCGTCTCGATCGACGGCACCGTGCGCGACACGAGCCCGACGTACACCTGCCACTGACATGTACCTCGCCGGCAGCAAAGCGCGGCAGGACGCCGGCGACCAGGCGGCTCCCACCTCGGTGGGCCGTCGGGTCGCCGGTGCCGGAACCACCGCGATCGCTCTCGGATCGGTGAGCCTGCTCACCGATCTGTCCTCGGAGATGGTGACCGCGGTCCTGCCGCTGTACCTCGTCGTCGGGCTCGGGATGAGCCCGCTCCAGTTCGGGCTCCTCGACGGGCTCTACAACGGCGTGACCGCCTTCGTGCGTCTGCTCGGCGGGCATGTCGCGGACCGCTGGTCCCGGCACAAGCTCGTGGCGGGGATCGGCTACGCGCTGTCCGCCGTCTGCAAACCGCTCCTGCTCCTCGCGGGCGCGAACACCACGGCGCTGTCGGCGACGCTGGCCGTGGACCGGATCGGGAAGGGGATCCGGACCGCACCCCGCGATGCGCTGATCTCCCTGTCGGTCGACGATGCGCACCAGGGGCGGGCGTTCGGGGTGCACCGCGCGATGGACACCGCGGGGGCTCTGGCCGGCCCGCTGGTCGCGTTCCTGCTGCTCTGGCTCGTCGCCGACGCCTTCGACGCCGTGTTCATGGTGAGCTTCTGCGTCGCGTCGCTCGGGGTGCTCGTGCTGATCGCGTTCGTGCCCGGACGCACGGCGCCGGCGACGACGGAACCCCGACCGACTCTGCGCCAGACGGTGGGCATCGTCCGCGGTCCGCGATTCCGGCGGCTGCTGATCGCCGCGACCCTGCTCGGACTCGTCACGATCGGCGACGGCTTCCTGTACCTCGGCGTGCAGGACCGGGTGCACATCGACACCGCGTTCTTCCCGCTGCTTCCGCTCGGCAGCGCTGCGGTCTACCTGCTCCTCGCTGTGCCGTTCGGGCGCTGGGCGGATCGGATCGGGCGCCGCGTGCCGTTCCTGCTGGGCAATGTCGCGCTGCTCGGCGCCTATCTGGTTCCGCTGCTGCCGCTCGCGCCCGTCGTGCTGATCCCGGCCGTGCTGGGTCTTCTGGGCGTCTTCTACGCCGCGACGGACGGTGTGCTGATGGCCCTCGCCGGTCCGTTGATCCCGCGGTCGAACCGGGCGGGCGGGATGGCACTGCTGCAGACGGGGCAGGCGGCGGGGCGGCTGCTCGCCGCGGTGCTGTTCGGGGCGGCGTGGACGCTCTGGGGCGCGGCGCCGGCGTTCGGCGGCGCCGCGTGCGCGCTCCTGGCCGCGGTCGTCGTTGCGGTGGTGCTGATCCGTCCCGAAAGCCGCGGATCTTCGGCATCCGACGCGCTCGAGGACGCGTCGTGACGCGACCGTCGGGACTGTCCCGCTCTGCACGGATCCTCGTCGGGGTGACGGCGGTGGCGCTCGTCGCGCTCGGCATCGGCTACACCGCCTCGGCAGTGGGACGATCTCCGGCCGGAGCGCACGCGCAAGGGCATGCGACGCCGGCGACGCATCCCGGCCTGTACATCCGAGACGGGGACGGCGCGATCGTCGTGCAGGACCGGGGTTCCTCGGGCGGGACCAGAACCGGCACGGGGCTCGCCTGTCAGCGGTTCTACGCGGCGGGCGGGACCGCCGTGTGCCTGAAACCGCGCACGGCGGTCACGCCGATGAGCACGGCGCTCATCCTGGACGATCGCCTGCGCGTGCAGAAGGAGTTCGACTTCGGGGGCGTCCCCAATCGGGCGAGGGTCTCCGCGTCCGGCCGGATGGTCTCCTGGACCGTGTTCGTGACCGGGGACGACTACGCGACGACGGACTTCTCCACCCGGACGGGCTTCTACGACCGCGAGGACGACTTCCTCGTCAAGTCGATGGAAGATGTGGGACTCTACATCGACGGTCAATTGCGCGATCCGGCGGATGTGAACTACTGGGGCCTGTCCTTCGCCGAGGACGACAACACGTTCTACGTGACGGTGTCGACCGGTGGCACGACGTATCTCGGCAAGGGGGATCTGGCGACCTGGACCGTCCGCACGCTGCGCACCAACGCGGAGTGTCCATCGCTGTCGCCGGATGAGACGCGCATCGTCTTCAAGAAACGGGTGCGTCCTGGCGCGGATGCCCCCTGGCGGCTCTCTGTGCTCGACCTGTCGACGATGAAGGAGACGCCCCTGGCGGAGACGCGGAGCGTCGACGACCAGGCGGCATGGGTCGACGATCAGACGGTGTCCTATGCGGTCGACGGCGGTGTCTGGGAGGTCCCCGCAAGCGGAGCCGGCGCGCCCCGCTCAGTCGCGCCGGGGGCGTCGTCGCCCAGCCTCGTCCGCTGAGGGCCGGGCTCCCGGCGTCTTGGATCGGTGAGAATCGCACGTCTTGGATCTTCTCGATGAGCCAAGCGGCATCCATGCTGAGCGGATGGACGCGAGCTTCCTCGTCACATCGATCGTGATCACGGCGACCCCCGGCACCGGTGCCCTCTTCACCATCTCCGCGGGGCTGTCCCGGGGCGCACGGGCGGGGATCGTCGCGGCTCTGGGCTGCACCCTGGGCATCGTTCCCCACCTGCTGCTGGCGCTGACCGGCGCGGCGGCGGTCGTCGCAGCGAATCCGCCGCTGTTCGAGGCGCTGCGCTGGGTGGGCGTCGCCTATCTGCTCTACCTGGCCTGGGGGATGTGGCGGGATGAGCGGGGCTTCGCCGAGGACGATGCGGACACGCGGAGTCGTGCAGCGGGCACGACCGCGCGCGTGATCCGCGACGCCGTGCTCGTCAACCTGCTGAACCCGAAACTCACGATGTTCTTCTTCCTGTTCCTGCCGATGTTCGTGGACGCCGCGGCGCCCGGGGCGGTGGCACGGATGGCCGGCCTCGGCGCGGTGTTCATGATCGTCACGTTCGTGATCTTCGCCGGCTACGGTGCCGGTGCCGCGGGACTCCGGGGTGTCGTCCTCGCCAGGCCGGGAGTCGACCGTCTGCTCGGCCGCGGCTTCGCCCTGACGTTCGCGGTGCTCGCCCTGATCCTCGCGTTCACTCCGCACCAGGGCTGAGCCGGCCGCGGAGGACGGCTCAGATCAGCCGGCCGAGGGCGGCGATGGCCGCCTCGAGTCGTGCGGGGGAATGCGGGCCGTAGCCGATCACCACGCCGGGATCGCCGGGTGAGAACCGGTAGGCGGAGAGCGGTGCGACGCGGATGCCCGCGGCCGCGGCGCGCTCGGCGAGGGCGGTGTCGTCGACGTGTCGGGGCAGGAGCACCAGCAGATGCAGACCCGCGGCGATGCCTTCGATCCGCGCATCGGGAAGATGCGCGCGGACGGCGGCGACGGCGGCGTTGCGGCGCTCCCTGTGCCGCAGGCGCAGCCGGCGCACCTGCCGCTCCAGCGCGCCGGTGCGGATGAGTTCGGCGAGGGCGAGCTGAGGCAGAGCGGGGGAGCCGAGGTCCGTCGCCCAGCGCTTGCGCACGAGGTCGTCGTGCCAGTGCTCCGGCGCGACCATCCAGCCGATCCGCAGGGCCGGGGCGAGCACCTTGGAGAGGCTGGAGACGTGCAGGATCCTGTCCGGGGCGCTGGCATGGAGGGCACGGACGGGAGCACGGTCGTAGCGGTACTCGGAGTCGTAGTCGTCCTCGATGATGAGTCCGTCGGACTGTTCGGCCCAGGCGACGAGCTCTCGACGTCGTGCGGGCGAGAGCAGGGCTCCCGTGGGGAACTGATGCGCCGGCGTCGTGAGCACGGCGCGCGCGCCGGTCGCGGTGAGCGCCTCGACGTCGATTCCGTCGGCGTCCACGGGCACGGGCAGGAGCGAGTCCAGCCAGTAGTCGAGGATCCGCCGGTTGCCGTCCGCGCTCGGATCCTCGATCGCGCACGCGGTGAGGCCGCGATCACGCATGACCTGGGCGGTCAGGCTGAGCGCGCCGGTGACCCCGGCCGTCACGATGATCCGCTCGGGAGGGACCACCACTCCGCGGCTGCGCGCGAGCCATCCGGAAAGCGCGATCCGCAGTGCGCCCACCCCCTGCGGATCCGCATACCCGAGCTCGCGAGAGGTCGCCGCCGAGAGCACGCGCCGCTCCGCGCGCAGCCAGGCGGCGCGCGGGAAGGCGCTCAGATCGGGTGCGCCCACCGAGAGATGCAGCGTCTCGGGGCGGGCAACGGCGGCGTCGGTGGCCGGGCCGGGAAGCGTCGCGGGCGGCACCGTCTCGGCGACCCTCGTTCCCGCGGCTCCCTCGGCGAGGAGGAGACCCTCCTCGGCGAGGCGTCGGTATGCCTCGACCACGACGCCGCGCGAGAAGGCGAGCTCGGCGGCGAGCTCGCGGCTCGGCGGCACGCGCGCACCCGCGCCGAGGGCGCCGTCGGCGATCGCCGTGCGCAGCTGGGCGGCGAGCCAGGTCGTCCGCTCTCGCGGGGGCGCCGCAGCGGGGTCGAGGTGGAGGAAATCGGATCCGGTCATCTGCCACGGATCCTAGCCGGAGAAGGAGAGGAGGCCCGGATCCGATCGGATCCGGGCCTCCTCCTGAGGGTGGCTAACGGGGCTTGAACCCGCGACCCCCGCGACCACAACGCGGTGCTCTACCAACTGAGCTATAGCCACCATGTGCCTGCCGGAGCGGGCAACCTCACCAGTGTATTACAGGTTCGAGGCGAACTTTGACACGACGGCGTCCGAGGTGCTCTGAGCCTCGTCGCTGGAGGGTCCGGGCTGCTCCACGAACACCGCGCGGCGGTAGTACTCGAGCTCACGGATCGACTCCAGGATGTCGGCGAGGGCGCGGTGCCCGCCGTCCTTCGAGGGAGCGTGGAAGAAGACTCGGGGGAACCAGCGGCGCGACAGCTCCTTGATGCTGGAGACGTCGACGTTGCGGTAGTGCAGGTACTGATCGACGTCGGGCATGTACTTGGCCAGGAACATGCGGTCGGTGCCGATCGTGTTCCCGGCCAGGGGAGCCTTGCGCTCCTGCGGCACGAAGCGCCGGATGTATTCGAGGGTCTGCGCCTGCGCCTCGGCGAGGGTCAGGCCCTGGGGGATCTCCTCGAAGAGGCCGGAAGTCCGATGCATGTTCGTGACGAAGTCGTTCATCTGGCCGAGCGCGGCGTCGCTGGCGCGGATGACCACGTGGAACCCCGGATCCAGCAGGCGCAGTTCGAAGTCGGTGATCACGACGGCGATCTCGACGAGTTCGTCGATCTCGAGATCGAGCCCCGTCATCTCGCAGTCGATCCAGACGAGTCGATCGTTCTCGGACGAAGAAACCATGCCGCCATCCTACTGAGCGCCGCCGACGCGCTAGCCTGGAGGGGCGCCTCCGTAGCTCAGCGGAAGAGCAGCGGCCTTCTAATCCGCTGGTCGCAGGTTCGAATCCTGCCGGGGGCACTCCTTCGGACTCGGGCCGGTCAGGCCGCTGAGCGGCGGCCGATCCGTGCCGCGATCACGTCGACGATGAGCCAGCGCACGGCTGCGGCGGTGCTGAGCGACCAGATCACGGAGGCGAGAACGTCGGTCGGGAAATGCAGCCCGTCGCTCACGACCGCGAGACCGATGACGACGGTGGCGACGACCCCCAGGATCACCGGCAGCCAGGCGAAGCGGGTGCCGCGCAGCAGGAACCAGAAGGCGACCGCGAGCGCGACGACGTACGCGGTGTGGCCGCTGGGGAAGGACCCGTCGGTCTGCAGCGGGGAGAACGGGTGGGCGAGCAGCGCCGCGTCGGGGCGGGGGCGGTCGACGAGGATCTTGATCGCGGCGACGGGCAGCCAGGTGAATGCGACGATGAGGCCGAAGAGGATCGCGGTGCGCAGCGAGCGGGATCCCGCCCAGACCGCGGCGGCGATGACGAGGGTGATCGCGACGGCAGGAACCGGTTCGATGCCGCGATAGACCGCGCTGCCGAGCGCACCCCACCATCCGGTGTGCGTCTGATTGAGGGCGACCACCAGCGCTTGATCCGCCTGGGTCGTCTTCATCGCGAACCCGAGGGCCACGACCACGAGGGCGCCGACCACGGCCGTCGCGACGGCGATGAGGGGCCGGGTGGTCGCGCGCTCGATTCCGGTGAGCGGGCGGGGTCGTGCATTGCGCACCTCGGCCATGTCGTGTCCTCTTCCTGACGGCAGGTTCCTTGCGGCGACGCGGGCGCCGCGGACGGCGCATGCGGATCGACGCGCCGAGGATCCATGCTCGCCGAGCCAGGCTAAGGATTGGCCAAGAAATGCGCGGCGGGGCAGCGGTGCGCTCCGCGCGGGGGCCGCAGCGCGGGCGCACCAGACGGATGCGAAGCGCGCCCCGAGGGTCAGAACCGCAGGGCGGCGACCGCGTCGTCGGCGCTCCAGAAGTCTCCGACGATGCGGAACAGGCCCGAGGGGAGATGAAGGCGCTCAGCCCGATAGCGGAGCCCGAGGTCGTGCGGAACGATGCGCAGGTGGCCCCGGATGGCTCCTCGGGCGTCGAGCACGCGCCACAGTCGCTCGCCCGCGGGCTGAAGCGTCTCGACGGCTCGGCTGAGGACCGGGGTCGCCCAGCGGATGGTGGGGGCGGGCGTGATGTCGATGGTCATGGTTCCTCCTTCACCTTCGAACATAAGGACGGCCACCGACATTCAGCCCGCCTCTCCGGGACGCCCTGCGCGCGCGGCTTCCCGGAGTCCCTACACTGTGCTGGTGACCGTGACCGTCTGGCTCTCCCTGGTGGTGGCGTGCGTGGTGATCAGCCTCACGCCGGGCGCCGGTGCGATCAACACCATGACCAACTCGCTGAACGAGGGGTGGCGTCGCTCGATCTGGGGGATCGTCGGGCAGCAGCTCGCACTCGTGGTGCACGTCGCGATCGTCGCTGCGGGGGTCGGCCTCCTCGTCGCCCGCGTGCCCTGGCTGTTCGAGACCGTGCGGTACCTCGGGGCCGCCTATCTCGTCTATCTCGGGATCCGGCTCATCGTCGCGCGCGTCCCCGACTCCGCGGAGGAGCAGTCCGTCGAGCGGTCGCCCGAGGGGCGCTGGCCGATGCTGCGCCGTGGCTTCTGGGTCAACCTGCTCAATCCGAAGGCCATCGTGTTCTTCCTCGCCTTCGTCCCCCAGTTCATCCGGCTCGACCGTGATCCGTGGCCGCAGTATCTGATCCTCATCGGGACGACCGTGGTCATCGACGTCGTGGTGATGTGGTTCGTCTTCGCCGCGACGGCGCAGAGCTTCCGCCGGCTCACCTCCAGCCGGCGCGGTCAGCGCACGCTCAACACCGTCTTCGGCGCCCTGTTCATCGCCGTGGCCGCCTTGCTGCTGTTCGTGCACTGACCCCACCGGACGGAGGGCGTCCGGGCCTTCCCTGCACAGCCGGGGTCCGCGACCGGTTCTGCACCGATCCGGACGACGGCGCGTCGAGCGCACCCCCGTCGCGGCACCATCTCTCCAGGAGCGGAGCCGAGGGCGGCTCCGTGCGAACAGCGAGGAGAGCAGACATGGCCGACAGCATCACCGTCCTGGGCAACATCGCCACGGTGCCGGAGCCGGGCCGCACGACGTCAGGATTGCCGACCCTCGGGTTCCGCATGGCGACGAACCACCGGCGCCAGGACGGCACAGGCGCCTGGGTCGACGTGACCACGAACTGGTTCGAGGTCAGGGCATACCGGGCTCTCGCGGAGAACGCGGCCGCGTCGCTGTCGAAGGGGGACGCCGTCATCGTCACCGGGCGGCTGCGGCTGCGCGAATGGGAGGGCAAGGAGGGCCGGCGGGGGATGAGCGTCGAGATCGACGCCGACAGCATCGGCCCCGACCTGCGCCGCGGGCGCAGCGTGTTCCACAGGATCGCGCACACCGCGGCGACGGCGCCGGCGGACACCGCGGCAGCCGAACCTCCGACGGGCGAGACCGGAGAAGCGACGGACGACGGCTGGGCGGCACCGGGTGCGGACCGGACCCCCTTCTGAGCGCGTGCGCTCGCGAGAATCGGGCCCCGGCGACGCCGGGACCCGATTCCACCGGGGGATGGTCAGCTGAACTGATTCATCGTGTTGTCCTTGCCGCCGGCCTTCAGCGCCGCGGCTCCGGCGAAGTACTCCTTGTGGTTGTCGCCGAGGTCGCTGCCGGCCATGTTCTGGTGCTTGACCGTCGCGATGCCCTCGCGGATCTCGCGGCGCTGCACATCGCGGACGTAGGTCAGCATGCCCTCGTCGCCGAAGTACCCCTTGGCCAGGCTGTCCGTCGACAGCGCGGCCGTGTGGTACGTCGGCAGGGTGATGAGGTGGTGGAAGATCCCGGCGCGCGCCGAGCCGTCGCGCTGGAACGTGCGGATCCGCTCGTCGGCGAGACGGGCCAGCTGGGTGTCGTCGTAGTCGACGCTCATGAGGTTCCCGCGATCGTAGGCCGAGACGTCCTCGCCCTGTGCGGCGAGCTGGTCGAAGGCCTGCTGGCGGAAGTTGAGGGTCCAGTTGAACGACGGGCTGTTGTTGTAGACGAGCTTGGCGTTCGGGATCACCTCGCGGATCCGGTCGACCATGCCGGCGATCTGCTCCACGTGCGGCTTCTCGGTCTCGATCCAGAGCAGGTCGGCGCCGTTCTGCAGCGAGGTGATGCAGTCGAGCACGCAACGGTCCTCACCGGTGCCGGGGCGGAACTGGTACAGATTGCTCGCCAGCCGCTTCGGGCGGAGCAGCCGGCCCTCGCGGCGGATCACGACGTCCCCGTCGCTCAGGTCGGCCTCGCCGATCTCCTCGACGTCGAGGAAGGCGTTGTACTGGTCGCCCAGGTCGCCGGGGGAGGAGGACACCGCGAGCTTCTGCGTGAGCCCTGCACCGAGGGAATCCGTCCGGGCGACGATCACGCCGTTGTCGATGCCGAGCTCGAGGAAGGCATAGCGGACCGCGTTGATCTTGGCGAGGAAGTCCTCGTGCGGAACGGTGACCTTGCCGTCCTGGTGACCGCACTGCTTCTCGTCCGACACCTGGTTCTCGATCTGGATCGCGCAGGCGCCCGCCTCGATCATCTTCTTCGCGAGCAGGTAGGTCGCCTCCGGGTTGCCGAAGCCGGCGTCGATGTCGGCGATGATCGGGACGACGTGCGTCTCGTAGTTGTCGATCTGCGACTGGATGAACTCGACGGCGGTCTCGTCGCCGGCGGCCCGTGCGTTGTCCAGTTTCGTGAACAGCAGGTCGAGCTCGCGGGCGTCCGCCTGGCGGAGGAACGTGTAGAGCTCCTCGATGAGCGCGGGGACCGAGGTCTTCTCGTGCATCGACTGGTCGGGGAGCGGGCCGAACTCGGATCGGAGTGCGGCGACCATCCACCCGGAGAGGTAGAGGTAGCGCTTGTTGGTGCTCTTGAGGTGCTTCTTGATCGAGATGAGCTTCTGCTGGCCGATGAAGCCGTGCCACACGCCGAGCGACTGGGTGTAGACCGAGGAGTCCTCGTCGTACTCGCTCATGTCGCGGCGCATGATGTCCGCCGTGTACTGCGCGATCTCCAGGCCCGTCTTGAAGCGGTTCTGCGCCCGCATCCGTGCGACGTACTCCGGGTTGATCGCATCCCAGCTGGATCCGTGCTGCTTCTTGAGCGCCTCGATGGCGGTCTCGTCGTTCTGGAACGCGGTCATGATGTTTCCTCCGTGTGCTGGCGGGCCGCCGGGAGCGGGTGCCCTGCGGTTTGGTTCCACCATGCCCAACATCGATCGGTCCTTCCGGCCAATAGACGGGAGAAGATTCTGCAAAATTCTGCAATCAGGAACAGATTCCCGTCCCCGTAGACTCGATGCGTGTTCAGAGGCCGATCGACCGCCGCCGCGCAGGCACCCCTCGTGACGGCGGGCGCACTGCTTCTGGCGCTCACCCTCGCCGCATGCACCCCGGCGGGGTCGGCGCGCCCCTCCGCGTCGAGCGGGCCGTCCGGCACGGGCCGGGCTTCGGCGCCGACGACCGCTGCACCGGCTCCCCAGCTCGTGCCCGGAGGTACGGCGGACGAGAACCTCCCGCTGTTCCGCGCCGTGACCGAACGCGTCTGGGCCTCGGAGCAGCGCGAGTCGGGCCGGGCGTACATCGACGCGCTCGCGGCAGCCGGCTTCGACCGCGGTGCGATGCAGGTGACCGAGGATCGCTCGACCGTGGACAACCCCGCCGAGAGCATCCAGTTCTCGGTGCGCTGGGGTGATGCCTCGTGCCTGGTGGGTCAGGTCGGGCCGTCCACCGGGGATCCGGTCACGGCGGTGCTGCCGCAACTCGACGGCGGCGCCTGCCTCGTCGGCAAGACCGCGCCCGTCGGGCCGTAGCCGCCCCGGTAGGCTGGAGTGTCGATCCCGAGGTCCTGAGCCTCCAGGCCCGCCGCCGTCCGCCCGGTCCCCACGATCGTCATCACGACAGAAGGAGTGCCCTCGTGGCCGAATACATCTACTCCATGGTCCGCGCCCGCAAGGCGGTCGGCGACAAGCTCATCCTCGACGACGTCACGATGGCGTTCCTGCCCGGAGCGAAGATCGGCATGGTCGGTCCGAACGGTGCCGGAAAGTCCACCATCCTCAAGATCATGGCGGGGCTCGACACCCCGTCCAACGGCGAGGCCAAGCTCAGCCCCGGCTTCAGCGTGGGCATCCTGATGCAGGAGCCCGAGCTCGACGAGACCAAGACCGTCCTGGAGAACATCCAGGAGGGTGTGGCGATCAAGGCCAAGGTCGACCGGTTCAACGAGATCTCGGCGCAGATGGCCGACCCGGATGCGGACTTCGACACCCTGCTCGCCGAGATGGGCGTGCTGCAGGAGGAGATCGACGCGGCCGACGGCTGGGATCTCGACTCCCAGCTCGAGCAGGCCATGGACGCGCTGCGCACCCCGCCGGGGGACGAGCCGGTCACCAAGCTCTCCGGGGGCGAGAAGCGTCGCGTGGCCCTGGCGAAGCTTCTGCTGCAGAAGCCGGATCTGCTGCTGCTCGACGAGCCCACCAACCACCTCGACGCCGAGAGCGTGCTGTGGCTCGAGAAGCACCTGCAGGCGTACAAGGGCGCGGTGATCGCGATCACCCACGACCGGTACTTCCTCGACAACATGGCGGAGTGGATCGCCGAGGTCGACCGCGGCCGCCTGATCGGCTACGAGGGCAACTACTCCACCTATCTGGAGAAGAAGGCCGAGCGCCTCGACATCCAGGGCAAGAAGGACGCGAAGCTCGCCAAGCGCCTCAAGGACGAGCTGGAGTGGGTGCGTTCGAGCGCGAAGGGGCGTCAGACCAAGTCGAAGGCGCGTCTGGCCCGGTACGAGGAGATGGCGGCGGAGGCCGAGCGCACCAGGAAGCTCGACTTCGAGGAGATCCAGATCCCCGCGGGTCCGCGTCTCGGCAACGTCGTGATCGAGGCGAAGAAGCTGAAGAAGGGCTTCGGCGATCGCTCGCTCATCGACGGCCTGAGCTTCAGCCTGCCGCCCAACGGCATCGTCGGCGTGATCGGCCCGAACGGCGTCGGAAAGACCACGCTCTTCAAGACGATCGTGGGCCTGGAGCCGCTGGACGGCGGCGACCTCAAGGTCGGCGAGACCGTCAAGATCAGCTACGTCGACCAGTCGCGCGCGAACATCGACCCCGACAAGACCCTGTGGGAGGTCGTCTCGGACGGCCTCGACATCATGATGGTCGGCAAGACCGAGATCCCGTCGCGGGCCTACGTCTCGAAGTTCGGCTTCAAGGGCCCGGACCAGCAGAAGAAGGCCGGCGTCCTGTCCGGAGGCGAGCGCAACCGTCTCAACCTGGCCCTCACGCTCAAGGAGGGCGGCAACCTGCTGCTCCTCGATGAGCCCACCAACGACCTCGACGTCGAGACCCTGGGCTCCCTGGAGAACGCACTGCTGGAGTTCCCCGGCTGCGCCGTGGTGATCACGCACGACCGGTGGTTCCTCGACCGCATCGCCACGCACATCCTGGCGTACGAGGGCACGGACGAGAACCCCGACCAGTGGTACTGGTTCGAGGGCAACTTCGAGTCCTACGAGGCGAACAAGATCGAGCGCCTCGGTGCCGACGCGGCCAACCCCCACCGCTCCACGCACCGCAGGCTGACGCGTGACTGAGACCGGCGACGCCGGTGCGCCCGCGGCGGCGGCCCCCCTCGGGGTCGCTGCCGGGCAGCGCCTGCACATCCCGATCCAGCTGCGCTGGGGCGACCTGGACGCGTTCAACCACGTCAACAACACCTCGATGCTGAAGCTGCTCGAGGAGGCGCGGGTGCGCGCGTTCTGGCGCCCGGGCGAGGGGGAGCACGGCCCCAGCACCGCCGTGCTCGACTCCGGACTCGATGCCGGCGCGCTGACGCTCGTGGCACGGCAGGAGATCGAGTACTTCGCTCCGGTGCCGTATCAGCGGCACCCGCTCGAGGTGCAGATGTGGTTCGGCAAGATCGGCGGCTCCAGCGTCGAGGTCTGCTACGAGGTGTTCAACGACGCCTCGTTCGACGAGCGCGTGCTCTACGCGCGCTCGACGGCGGTCATCGTGCTCGTGAGCGCGGAGACCGGGCGGCCCGTCAGGATCAGCCAGGAGATGCGCGGCGCCTGGGCGCCGTACGTCGGTGCTCCGATCGTCTACGCGCACCGCTGAGCGGATCGGGGCGTCTCAGGACGCGGGCACCCGGATCGTGATCTCCTGCGCGACGCTCGCCACCAGGTCGCCGTCTCGGGTGTAGATGCGGCCGCGGGCGAGACCTCGTCCGCCGCGCGCGTTGGGCGAATCCTGCACGTAGAGGAGCCAGTCGTCGACCCGTCCGGGACGGTGCCACCACATCGCATGGTCGAGGCTCGCGACCTTGAGCCCCGGAGTCGCCCAGCTGAGCCCGTGGGCGCGCAGGACCGACTCCTGGATCGACATGTCGCTCAGGTACGCCAGGGCGGCGCGGTGCAGCGCGGGATCGTCGGGGAACGGGGCGCGCAGCCGCATCCACACCGCCTGCCGGGCGATGTGCTCCGCGCCGGCGTCGCGGAACAGCGGCCCCTCGACGTGCCGCATGTCGACCGGACGCTCCGCCAGCATGCGCTGCGAGAGCGGGTGGATCCCGTCGGAGAGCTCCTCGTCGGGGCGCAGGTCCTCCGGGGCGGGGATGCCGTCGGGCATCGGCTCTGCGTGCTCGATCCCTGGGTTCTCGTCCTGGAAAGAGGCGATCATCGAGAAGATCGGCACGCCGTTCTGGTAGGCCTGCGATCGTCTGGTCGAGAAGGAGCGGCCGTCGTGGATCCGGTCGACGGCGTAGGTGAGCCCCTGCGAGGCGTCGCCGGCGCGCAGGAAATAGCCGTGCATCGAGTGCGGGATGCGCCCGTCCGGCATGGTCCGCTCGGCGGCGATGATCGACTGTCCGAGCACCTGGCCGCCGTAGATGCGACCGGTCGGCATCGGGTGCGAGGCGCCGGTGAAGATGTCCTCCGTGGTGCGGGCGTCCGTGGCGCCGAGATCCAGGATCCCGAGCAGCATGTCGACCGATCGCCGGGCGTCCTCATCCGAAGCCATGGGATCCTCTCCGCCGGGAAGGCGGGCGGGGAGCCGCACGCCGATTGATAGTTTAGAGGGCGTGCCCACGCCCCTGATCCTCGCCGACGCCGACACCGCGCGCGACGCGCTCACCTTCGTCTCCCGTGCCGCGCGGGCCGGCGACGAGGGCGTGCGGCTGCAAGCCGACGGCGGCGTCCTAGCGATGACCGCGGCCGCGCTCGCGCCGCAGACGCTGTTCGACGCCACCCCGACGATCCTCGCGATGCGCATCGTGCACGCCGACCCGGAGCTGCGCTGCGACATCGTGATCGATGAGCTCACCGCCACGGACGATCCGCGCTCGCTCGCCCTGCCCGACACCGGGCTCAGCCCCGCCTGGGCCGGCATCGCGCCGCCGCGCGGCGGATGGGCGTCCGCAGGGGCGCTCGGCGCCGACGTCATCGCGCAGCGCGCGCAGTGGGGGATCTCGGCGGTCGCGCACGGATCTCCGGCCGGCGCGGGGGAGGACGCCGTCCGTTCGCTGCGGGCCGCGATCTGGGGCGAGCCCGACGAGGATCTCCTCGGCCTGCCCCGGGGGGTCGCGTTCGCCGCGCACGCGTTCGGCTTCATCTCGGGCGCCGAACAGGTGCCGGTCATGACTTCCGGCCGGTGGACGCGGCTCGCATTCTCCCGCGGGCATGTGCTCAGCCGGGGTCCCGCCGCGGTGGGGCTGACGGCCGTGCGGGCGACGGGCTCCGCAGGCTGAGTCCGCCCGAGGCGAATCCGACTCAGCCGCGTGCGCGCCGGGCGGGGTCCGCGGGCGCCGATCCGTGGGATCTCTCGCGCTCCCACACGACGGCCACGAGGTCATCGAGCGGCATCCCGAACGCCGCGGCGAGCTTGAGCCACGTCTTGAGGTCGCCGTAGTGCCGTCCCTGCGAGAGGTTGATCAGCGTCTGCCTGCTGACGCCCGAGCGCTCTGCGAGCTGATCGAAGGTGAGGCTCGACGCGTGACGGGCCTTGTTGAACGCCACGCGGAGCTGATCCAGATCGGGCTCGGGCGGCGTGAAGGGCACATCTCAAGTCGATCGGTGCGGGCGCATCGAGTCAGCACAGAGAACTGTACTTTCAGTACAACTCTCTGTATCGGGATGGTGACCGCCCGTCCGCACGGCGGCGGTTCTCGGGACGGCTCCCGGTGCGGTCAGACGGCCTGTGCCGCCGCGCGTCCCGCGGCGCGGCCGGAGAACAGGCAGCCGCCGAGGAACGTCCCCTCCAGCGCGCGATACCCGTGCACTCCGCCTCCTCCGAAGCCGCTCGCCTCGCCTGCGGCGAACAGCCCGGGGATCACGGTGCCCTCGGCATCCAGCGCACGCGCCTCCAGGTCCGTCTCGATGCCGCCGAGGGACTTGCGGGTGATCACGCGGAGCCGGACCGCGATGAGAGGTCCGGCAGACGGATCCTGCAGCCGGTGCGGACTCGCGGTGCGGATCAAGCGGTCGCCCCGATAGGCCCGGGCGGAACGCAGCATCGCGATCTGCGCGTCCTTCGTGAAGTCGTTGCCGATCTCGCGATCGCGCGCCACGACCTCCTCCCGCACGCGCTCCGGATCCAGGGCCTCGCCGCCGGGGAGCTCCTGCATGCGTGCGACGAGGCGGTCGAGATCCGTCTCGACGACGAAGTCGTCGCCTCGGTCGAGGAACGCCTGCACCGGGTCGGTCGGTCCTTTCGCGAGCCGCGAGCGCACGAGCAGCGGCACGTCCTTGCCGGTGAGGTCCGGGTTCTGCTCGCTGCCGGACAGCGCGAACTCCTTCTCGACGATCTGCCGGGTCGTGACGAACCAGGAGTGGTCGTGACCGGTGCCGCGCAGGTGGGCGAGCGTGCCGAGGGTGTCGAAGCCGGGATAGAGCGGGACGGGCAGGCGACGTCCGGTCGCATCGAGCCACAGCGACGAGGGGCCGGGCAGGATGCGGATGCCGTGGCCGGGCCACACCGGATCCCAGTTGCGGATCCCCTCCACGTAGTGCCACATCCGGTCGCCGTTGATGAGACGAGCGCCCGCCGCCGCGGACACCGTCTGCATGGAGCCGTCGACATAGGCGGGCACCCCGGTCAGCATGTCGGCCGGCGGTGTGCCGAGGCGGGCCGGCCATGCGGCGCGTACCAGGTCGTGGTTGCCGCCGATGCCGCCCGACGTCACGATCGTGGCCGCCGCGGTGATCTCGAACATGCCGACCGCGTCGCGCGCGCTCGGCTCGCCACGCCCCGCGGCGGAGGAACCGAGGATCTCGCCCTGCGCTCCGGTCACCGCGCCGTCCTGCATGGTGAGCGCGGTCACGCGGTGCCGGGGGAGCACCGTCAGATGCCCGGTCCGCTCCGCCTGCTCCAGGGCCGCCTGGAAGGGGGCCACGATGCCCGGTCCGGTGCCCCAGGTGATGTGGAAGCGGGGCACCGAGTTGCCGGGTCCCAGAGCTCCGTACCCGCCGCGCTCGGCCCAGCCGACGACCGGGAAGAAGCCCACCCCGCGCTCGCGGAGCCAGGCGCGCTTCTCGCCGCTCGCGAACTGCAGGTACGCCTCCGCCCAGCGCCGCGGCCAGGCATCCTCCGGCCGGTCGAAGCCGGCATTGCCGAACCAGTCCTGCCGCGCCAGCTCGTAGGAGTCCGTGATCCCCATGCGGCGCTGCTCGGGGGAGTCCACGAGGAACAGCCCGCCGAAGGACCACCAGGCCTGCCCGCCGAGGTTCGTGCGCGGCTCCTGATCCACGACGATCACGCGTCGGCCCGTCGCGGTGGCCTCGGCCGCCGCGACGAGCCCGGACAGTCCCCAGCCGATGATCAGGACGTCGGTGGAGTGGATGCTGGTCTTCGCCGTCATGAGGTCTCCGTCGATCTCTCAGGTGAGGCGGACGGCGCTAGAGCGTCGGCCGGCCTCCGGCGTCCGGGCCGATCCCGGACGGTTCGAACGTGTTCACCATGGCATGCGCGGCGCGTTCGAGGTAGTCCCACAGCGTCGCCTCCTGGATCGGCGGGAGCCGGGCGTCGTCCACCGCCGCGCGCATGCATCGCAGCCAGCGGTCGCGGGCGTCGGGATCGACGTGGAACGGCATGTGCCGCATCCGCAGCCTAGGGTGACCGCGCTGCTCGCCGTAGGTCGTGGGGCCGCCCCAGTACTGCTCCAGGAACATCCGGAGACGGTCTGCGGCAGGACCGAGATCCTCCTCCGGGTACATCGGCTTCAGTACCGGATCGAGCGCCACCTCGCGATAGAACACCTCGACGAGGCGCTGGAACGTCGCGTGGCCGCCGATCTCGTCGTAGAAGGACACCGGCTCGGTCATCGTTCGTCTCCCGGGTTCTGGGGATCCTGCGGGCTCTGCGGATCGGGAAGCGGTGGCAGGGGAAGGCTCTGCGGCGCGGAGGGTGGAGTCTTCGGCTTCTCCGTCTTCTTCGGCGCAGAGGAGCCCGTGGGTGCCGGCTTGGTGCGCGGCGGCGGGGTGACCGTGGCCGGTTTCTCCCCGGCGGTCTTCTTCTTGCGCCAGAATCCGCGCTCGGGCACCGACGGCGTCGCCACCGGGTTGGGGCGGGTGCGCGGCGGGTTCGCCCCGTGGACCCGCCGGGCGCCTTCGGGGCCGGCGAGCTGGACGGTCGCCATGCTCGGCACGGTCAGGTCCATTCCGAGCACGGTGTCGCGCAGGCGCATCCGCAGCTCCTGGGCGACGTCGTCCATCGCGTTCGTGCGCGTCTTCATGACCACCCTGATGACGAGCGCGTCGCCGTCGATCGACTCGAGTCCCCAGATCTCGGGCTTCTCGATGATGCGGGTGCGCCACTTCGGGTCCTTCGCGAGTCCCTGCGCGGTGGTGAGCAGCGCCTCCTCGACGGCGGGGACGTCCGCATCGGCCGGCACCCCGAGGTCGATGATCGCGCGCGCCCAGCCCTGGGACATGTTGCCGATCCGGGTGATCTCGCCGTTGCGCACGTACCAGAGCGTGCCGTTCGCATCGCGCACCTGCGTGATGCGCACGCTCACGTACTCCACGACGCCGGAGGCGAGGCCCAGATCCACGACGTCGCCGATGCCGACCTGGTCCTCGGCGACGAGGAACATGCCGTTCAGCACGTCCTTGACGATGTTCTGGGCCCCGAAGCCGAGACCCGCGCCGACCGCGGCGGTGAGCAGCGTGAGGGATCCCAGCAGGGTGGGTTCGATAATGTTCACGATCAGGACGACGGCGACCACCACGAGGATGACGTTGACGATGTTCTGCAGGATCGTGCCGAGCGTTCTCGTGCGCTGCACGAGCCGCATGTCGGCGAGCGGGGATCGCTCGAGCGCCCTCGTGTCCGTCACCTCGGCCTTGGACTTGGCGCCGGCGACGATCCTCCGCACGACGCGCCGGATGACGAAGCGGAGGGCGTAGGCGATCATCGCGCATACGACGATCGTCACGACGCTCCACAGCGCCTTCATGCCGATGTCGCCGAGGACGGTGAGGACCTGGGTCCAGGTGTCGGCGGCCTTCTCTGCCTGATTCGCGAGGGGGACGATGTTCATCGCTCCCGATCCTATGACCGCGCCCTTGGCGGGTTCTGAACGGCGACGGCGCTTCCCGGTGATCCGGGCGCCGGGTGGCCCGGAGACGACGAAGGGCCGGGGGAGAGCGAACTCCCTCCGGCCCTTCGAGGCGGTGCGTCAGGCCTGTGCGTCGGCCGTCACGGCCTCGGCGGCCTCCGCATCGCGAGCCTGGGCGGCCAGGGCGCGCTCGACATCGGCGAGGTTCTCGAACACGAGGCGACGCAGCGCAGGAGCGGCGTCCTGGTGGGCGGAGAGCCAGGCGCGGGTCGCGTCGCGCAGGGCGACGTTCGCGAGCGCCTTCGGGTACAGGCCGACGATCAGGTAGTTGGCGACCTGGAACGTGCGGCCCTCCCAGATCGGGAGCAGGGCGTCGAAGTACTGCGGAACGAACGGCTCGAGCAGCGCGACCCCGGCCGGGTGCGTGAAGCCGAGCGCCGCGGAGCGGACGATCGTGTTGGACAGGTCGTCGTGGTCGACGAGGGACGCCCAGGCGGCCTGCTTGTCCTCGGGCGTGGGCAGCGCCGCGCGGGCCTGGGCGGCGAACTCCCCGCCCTTGGCGGTGTTGTCGCTCTCCAGCGCCGCGTCGATCGCGGCGCCGTCGACGGCCCCCACCGTGGCGAGGCCGACGAGCAGCTGCCAGGAGAGGTCGGTGTCGATCGTGAGCCCGTCGAGTGTCAGCGCGCCGTCGCGCAGGCGACGGACGACGTCGGCGTGCTCGGCCGTGGTGAGCGAGTTCGCGAAGGCCGTGACGAACTGCAGCTGGCTGTCCGAGCCGGCCTCGGCGCCCTGGGCGAGCGCCCACAGGCCGTCCGCGACGCGCGTGCGGGCGGCGTCGCGGTGCTCCGGCGTGACGTACAGCGCGGCGGCGGTCTGCAGCTGGCCGAGGGTGGTGCGCACCGTGGTCGACTCGGTCTCACGGCCGATGTTGCCGAGCACGAGGTCGATGTAGTCGCTCGCCGCGCTCTCGGCGTCGCGGGTCTGGTCCCAGGCCGCGCCCCACACGAGCGAGCGGGCCAGCGGGTCGCTGATGTCGGCGAGGTGCGCGACGGCAGTCGCCAGGGAGCGCTCGTCGAGGCGGATCTTCGCGTAGGCGAGGTCCTCGTCGTTGAGCAGCACCAGGTCGGGACGCTTCAGGCCCTGCAGCTCGGGGATCTCGGTGCGGTCGCCGTCGACGTCCACCTCCACGTGGTGGGTGCGCACGAGGGCTCCCGAGGCGTCGAGGTTGTAGAAGCCGATGCCCAGGCGGTGCGGGCGGATCGTCGGATAGTCGGCGGGGGCGGTCTGGGTGACGGCGAAGCGGGAGATGGACCCGTCTCCGGCCTCGGCGATGACCGGCGCGAGCGTGTTGACGCCGGCGGTCTCCAGCCACTTCTTCGACCACACCGTGAGGTCGCGGCCACTGGTCTTCTCCAGCTCGACGAGCAGGTCGCTGAGCTCGGTGTTCTGCCACGAGTGCTTCTTGAAGTACTCGGAGACACCGGCGAAGAACGCCTCGATGCCCACCCAGGCGGCGAGCTGCTTGAGGACGGATCCGCCCTTGGCGTAGGTGATGCCGTCGAAGTTCACCTGCACGTCGTCGAGGTCGTTGATCTCGGCGACGACGGGGTGCGTAGAGGGGAGCTGATCCTGGCGGTAGGCCCAGGTCTTCTCCATCGCGTTGAAGGTCGTCCAGGCCTCGGTCCACTCGGTGGCCTCGGCCGTGGCGATGGTCGACGCCCACTCGGCGAACGACTCGTTCAGCCACAGGTCGTTCCACCACTTCATGGTGACGAGGTCGCCGAACCACATGTGGGCGAGCTCGTGCAGGATCGTGACGACGCGGCGCTCCTTGACGGCGTCGGTCACCTTGCTGCGGAACACGTAGGTCTCGGTGAAGGTCACCGCGCCCGCGTTCTCCATGGCGCCGGCGTTGAACTCCGGCACGAAGAGCTGGTCGTACTTCGCGAAGGGGTACGGGACGCCGAACTTCTCCTCGTAGTAGGCGAAGCCCTCGCGGGTCTTGTCGAAGATGTAGTCGGCGTCGAGGTGCTCCCACAGGCTCTTGCGCCCGTAGACGCCGAGCGGGATCACGGCGCCGGAGGCGCTGGTCAGCTCGGAGAATGTCGCCTCGTAGGGGCCGGCGATGATCGCCGTGATGTACGAGGAGATCCGCGGCGTGGGCTCGAAGCCCCAGGTGGCGACCGCGCCGGCCTGTTCGGATCCGGTTCCGTTGGACGCGTCGTGGTGGATCGGCTCGGGGGTGGGGGAGTTCGAGACGACCTTCCACGCGGCGGGTGCGGTGATCGTGAACTGGAACGTCGCCTTGAGGTCGGGCTGCTCGAACACGGCGAAGACGCGACGGGAGTCGGGCACCTCGAACTGCGAGTACAGGTAGACCTCGCCGTCGACGGGATCCACGAAGCGGTGCAGGCCCTCACCGGTGTTCGTGTACTCGCAGTCGGCGTCGACCACGAGCACGTTCTCGGCCGCGAGGCCGTCCAGGGCGATCCGGGAATCGGCGAAGGCGCCCGTCGGATCGATCTGCTCCCCGTTCAGGGTGATCTCGCGCACTTCGCGCGCGATCAGGTCGATGAAGGTCGAGGATCCCTCGGTCGCAGTGAAGCGCACCACGCTGCGGGATCCGAACACCTCCGCACCCTTGGTCAGGTCGAGCGCGATCTCGTAGGACTCGGTGTCGACGATCGCGCGGCGCTCCTGCGCCTCGATGCGGGTGAGGTTCTCTCCAGGCACTGCTCAGACTCCCAGGGGTGAGGGTTTCGGCCGCAAGATCCGCGCTGCTGGCGCCGGCGGCAACCCTCCCAGCCTACGCCAGAGCGCGTCTCGCACGGTTTCCCGGGTAACCGCGGCGAAAGGAGTCGCGGTGAGGGCGCTCGGCGGCGGCAAAGGAACTTCAGGAGAAGATGGGAGGGTGAGTGCTCGAAACGTGACCGCAGCAACCGTCCCCTTCGCCTCCGCGCCTGCCGCGAGCGGGCCCGAGTTCGTCGAGACCCCCGTCGCCTACGACGGGATCCTGCTCGCAGGATTCGGCGGACCCGAGGGGCAGGACGACGTGATCCCGTTCCTGCGCAACGTCACCCGCGGCCGAGGGATCCCGGATGAGCGCCTGGAGGAGGTCGCGCACCACTACCGGCACTTCGGCGGGGTGAGCCCGATCAACGCGCAGAACCGCGCCCTCAAGGCCGCGCTGGAGGCGGAGCTCGCACGCCGCGGCATCGACCTGCCGGTGTACTGGGGCAACCGCAACTGGGCGCCCTACCTCTCCGACGCGGTGAGCGAGGCGTCCGGCAACGGCGACACGACGCTGCTGGCCTTCGCGACGAGCGCCTACAGCTCGTTCTCCAGCTGCCGTCAGTACCGCGAGGACTTCGCCCGGGTGCTCGAGGAGACCGGTCTCGGCGAGACCGTGACGATCGACAAGATCCGCCCGTTCTACGACCACCCCGGGTTCGTCACGTCCTTCGTGGAGGGCGTGCGGGACGCCATCGAGTCGTTCACCGCCGACGGTGCGGACCCGGCCGCGATCCAGGTCCTGTTCACCACCCACAGCGTGCCGACGGACGACGCGTTGCGCTCCGGCCCTCGCGATGTGGACTGGGGCGCGGGCGGCGCCTACGCCGCGCAGCACGAGGCCGTCGCAGCCTGGGTCATGAGCCGTGTCGCCGAACTCGTGCCGTCCGCCGCCGACGTGCCGTGGGAGCTCGTGTACCAGTCGCGTTCGGGCCCCGCCTCGCAGCCGTGGCTCGAGCCCGACATCTGCGACGTCATCGAGGAGCTGCCCGCGCGCGGGCGCACCGCGGTCGCCGTGGTGCCGCTGGGCTTCGTGAGCGACCACATGGAGGTGCTCTGGGATCTCGACACCGAGGCGAAGGACGCGGCCGCCGAGGCAGGGCTCGCTTTCGTGCGCACGCCGACGCCCGGAGTCTCGGACTCCTTCGTCGCGGGGATCGTGGACCTCGTCCTGGAGCGTCTCGAGGGCCGCCCGGTCGCGGACCGCGCGCACGTCACCGCGCTCGGTCCGGCGTTCGACGTGTGCCGCCCCGGCTGCTGCGAGAACATCCGCGCAGGGTTCAAGCCGGCCGCCGCCGGCATCGCGCCCTGAGCCGCCGGCGAGGGAGCGCCGTCACGCCGCCCCGCTGCGCAGACGGCGCTCCGTAGGATTGGGGCATGCGCATCCACATCGCCACCGATCACGCCGGCCTCGAGTTCTCCACCCAGCTGCAGCACCACCTCGCCGAGGCCGGGCACGAGGTCGTGGATCACGGCCCCGTCGAGTACGACGCCCTCGACGACTACCCGGCGTTCTGCATCCGCGCGGCTCAGGCGACCATCGCCGACCAGCGCGCCGGCGTCGATGCGCTCGGCGTCGTCTTCGGCGGATCGGGCAACGGCGAGCAGATCGCGGCCAACAAGGTCGAGGGGATCCGCGCCGCCCTGGTGTGGAGCATCGCGACCGCCGAGCTCGCCCGGGAGCACAACGACGCCAACGTCATCGCGATCGGTGCACGCCAGCACACCTTCGAGGAGGTGGCCGGATTCATCGACCGCTTCATCGCAACGCCGTTCTCGGGCGAGGAGCGCCACGTGCGCCGGATCGCGCAGATCGCCGACTTCGAGCGCGACGGCTCGCTGCTCCCGGATCCGCGCGCCTGATGCCCGAGGGCCATTCCGTCCACCGGATCGCGCGGCAGTTCGCCCGCAACTTCGTCGGCAAGGCCGTGTCCGCGTCGAGTCCGCAGGGACGATTCGCGGAGGGGGCGGCGCTGCTCGACGGTCGCGTGGTGGAGAGCGTGCAGGCGGTCGGCAAGCAGATGTTCCTCGAGACCGAGGGCGATCTCTGGCTCCGCGTGCACCTCGGACTCTACGGCGCCTGGGACTTCTCCGGAGAGATCCTCGTGGATCCGACCATCGCCTCGGCGAACGGGCGCATGGGGCAGACGAACCAGCGCGGCACCGATCTCGACGAGACGCCGATCCTGGACGACGACGGCGAGAACTCCCTGGCGTCCATCGGCGCTCCGCGGAAGACCCGGGTGCACGTGCGCATGTCCGAAGCCACGAAGGGGCTGTCGGACGAGGGCGCGGAGTGGCCGCCGCCCGTTGTCGGGCAGGTGCGGCTGCGGCTTCTGACGGATTCGACCTGCGCGGATCTGCGCGGGCCGACGGCCTGCGTCCTGCAGACCCCCGACGAGATGCTCGCGACGGTCGCGAAGCTCGGACCGGATCCGCTCGTGGGCGACGTAGACGAGGGCGAGGAGCGCTTCGTGGCCGCGGTGCGGCGCCGGGGCGTGCCGATCGCGCTCCTGCTCATGGACCAGGCCGTCGTCAGCGGGATCGGGAACGTGTACCGCGCCGAGCTGCTCTTCCGGGCGCGGCTCAACCCGCACACCCTGGGGCGGGACGTGCCGGAGGAGACCGTGCGCGCGCTCTGGCGCGACTGGGTGCGCCTGCTCACGATCGGCGTCGAGACCGGCCAGATGATGACCATGGACGACCTCACGCCCGATCAGTACCGGGCCGCGATGGCCCACCGGGACGACAGGCACTGGGTGTACCACCGCACCGGCCTGCCGTGCCGGGTGTGCGGCACGGACATCGTGCTCGAGGAGATCGGCGCCCGCAAGCTGTACTGGTGCCCCCGCTGCCAGGCGTGACGACGTCGCCGGGGCCGTCGGAGCGCGGGCGACCCTAGGCTGGTCCCATGCGTCAGAACCCGAGCTTCGCCATGACCGATGTCGCCGAGTTGCGGCGGATCATCGCGGCGAATCCCTGGGCGACGCTGGTGGGCCGGGACGAGAACGGCATGACGGCGTCGCACTACGCGGTGCTGCTGGACCCTGACCGCGACGACCTCACCGTCGTCGGGCACGTCGGACGTCCGGACGACATCGTCCTCGGGCTGGGAGCCCAGGAGCTCCTGGTCGTCTTCCAGGGCCCGCACGGCTACATCTCGCCCGGCTGGTACGGCGACGTCGCCGCGGTGCCGACGTGGAACTACGTCGCCGTGCACCTCTCGGGTACGCCGGAACTGCTGGACGCCGAGGAGAACCTGCGCGTGCTGGACCACCTCGTCGATCACTTCGAGAGCCGGCTGGCGGATCCCCGCGGCATGTGGGCCCCACCGAACGACGCGGCGTTCGTGCGCCGGCTCGAGGCCGGCACCATCGGCTTCCGGCTGACGCCGACCCGCGTCACCGCCAAGCGCAAGCTCAGCCAGAACAAGCCGGACGAGGTGATCGAGAACGTGATCCTCGAGCTCTCCGGAGACGGCGTCTACGCCGAGCCGCGCCTCGCGGCCGAGATGCGCCGGGCGCACGACGCGCGGCTCGCCGCACGCGATGCGGCGACGGCAGCACCGGCGGCGGAGCGATGAGCGGAGGCAGCATCGCCGCGATCCGCGGTGTGCGCATCACCGGCGCCGGACGGCGACTGCTGGCGGTTGACGGGCCGGTGGACGTGATCCTCGAGGATGGCAGGATCGCCGACGTGGCGCCGACCGGGGCGCTCCCGCTGCGCGGGCCGGTGCTGGAGGGCGACGGCGCCTGGCTCGCGCCGGGCCTGTGGGACCACCATGTGCACACGGTGCAGTGGGCGCTCGCGGCGCAGCGTGAAGACCTATCGGCGACGACCAGCGCCGTCGAGGCCGCCGCGGCCATGGCGCGTGCTCCGCTGCTGCCGGACGGACGCCGAGTCGGCTCGGGATTCCGGGATGTGCGCTGGACCGACCGCCCGAGCCTCGCGCTGCTCGACGAGGGAAGCGGCGACGTCCCCACCTACCTCATCAACGCCGACGTGCACAGCGTCTGGCTCAACTCCGCGGCGTTCCGGCGCGAGGGCTTCGCGGCGCCCCTCGACGGCGTCCTGCGCGAGGAGGACGCCTTCGAGATCTCCCGTCGGCTGAACGCCGCGGACCCCGCCGTCGCGGACGCCGCCGTGGCCGCTGCGGCGCGGCGTGCCGCCGCGCGCGGGATCGTGGGGATCGTCGATTTCGACATGGCCTGGAACGCCGAGGCGTGGGCCCGGCGCGTCGCCCGGGGCTTCGACACGCATCGCGTCGAGTTCGCGGTCTATCCGCATGACCTCGATCGTGCGATCGCCGAGGGGCTGAGCACCGGGGACGCCCTGGCCGAAGACCCGTGCGGACTGGTCCAGGTCGGCCCCCTGAAGATCATCTCGGACGGCTCCCTCGGCACCCGCACCGCGGCGTGCAGTCACGGCTACGCCGACGATCCGCACAACCACGGGGTGCTCACCGTGCCGCCCGCCGAGCTCCACGACCTGCTGATGCGCGCGACCGGATCCGGCCTCGAGATCGCGCTGCACGCGATCGGGGACGTCGCGGTCACGGCCGCGCTCGACGCCTTCGCCGCGACCGGCGCGCAGGGGACGATCGAGCACGCTCAGCTCGTCCGGCACGGCGACCTCGCGCGGTTCGCACGCCTGGGCGTCGCCGCGAGCGTGCAGCCGCAGCACGCGCTGGACGACCGGGACGCCGCCGACGTGCTGTGGTCGGCGCAGACGGCGATCCCGTATCCACTGGCATCACTGGATCGCGCGGGTGCGAGCCTGCGGTTCGGCTCCGACGCCCCGGTGGCGCCGCTGGACCCGTGGCAGGCGATCGCCGCGGCGGTGTTCCGCACCGACGACGAGCGGGCCGCGTGGCACCCCGAGGAGCGCATCGACGTCGAGACCGCCCTCGCCGCGAGCGCGCATCGCGGGACCGGAACGGGGGCGGCGGTGCAGCCCGGTGCCGACGCCGATCTCGTGCTGCTCGGCGCCGATCCCTCCACGGCGGACGCGCGGACGCTGCGCTCGATGCCCGTGTCGGCGACCGTCGTCGGCGGATGGGTGACGCACGGGGGATAGCCCCCGGACAGATCCGGCGGTGCGCACCCTGGCCGGCGGGATCGGAGAACGGCATCGTTGAGGTGGGCCCGATCGGCGCCCTTCCCTCACGGACTCAGGAGAACACGATGACCACCGTCACCCGACGGCTCGACGCCCACCCGACCGCACCACCGGCCGCGCCCCGCCGAGGCTACGGACGGGCGTGGGCCGCTGCACCGGGCAATGCGCTGTACCTCGCGGTGCTCTCGCTGCCCCTCGCGATCGTGGCGATGGGGGTGACCTGGTCCGTGTTCGGGCTCGGCATCGGCTCCCTCGTGCTCGTCATCGGCGTGCCGATCCTGGTCGGCTCGCTCTACGTCGCCAGAGGCTTCGCCGAAGCGGAGCGGGCGCTCCTGCGGATGACCGACCACCCGCCGATCGCCGCCCCCGACTGGCGACGCGGGACCCGCGCCGGCGGGCGATGGGCGCGGCTGACGCAGCCGCTGCGCAACGCGCACTACTGGATGGCGCTGCTGTCGGCGCTGCTCGTGCGTCCGATCGTCGCGATCGTCGGATTCGCGTTCGCGATGATCTGGATCGTGCTCGCCCTCGGCGGGCCGACGTACTGGTTCTGGTCGCCGTTCACGGAGAACGGCAGCGCGGAGAAGGTCTGGGTGCCGTGGGCCGTGCAGCACGTCTTCGGCGGCATCGATCCGAACCCGGATCCGCACCGGTGGGCGTCGATGCTCTACCTCGTCGTCGGGCTGGTGTTCCTCGCGACCCTGCCCCTCGTGCTGCGCGGGCTGGTCCGCCTGCACGGCTCCGTGGCCGCTGCGCTGGTGGGTCGCTGGGAGTCGGACGACCTCGCGGCCCAGGTCGTGGGCCTCGACGCCTCGCTCGGCGCGGCGGCGCGCGCCGAGGATGAGGGTCTGCGCCGGCTGGAGCGCGATCTGCACGACGGTCCGCAGCAGCGCCTGGTGCGCCTGCAGATGGATCTCGCGGCCCTCGAGCGCCGCGCGGCCGACGGGGACGCCGAGGCGGTCGCCGCGCTCGCCCAGGAGTCACGCGGACACGCGCAGGCCGCACTCGACGAGTTGAGGGCTCTGGCCGGCGGGGTCGCCCCGCCGCTGCTCCAGGATCGCGGGCTCGCCGAGGCGATCGCGGCCCTGGCGGCGGCGAGCCCGCTCCCGGTGCACGCGTCCGTCGGCCCGGACGTCGCCCCGGCCCTGAGTCCGGAGGCGGCGCGGAACCTGTACTTCGTGGTCGCGGAGCTGCTCACGAACGTGGCGAAGCACGCCGGCGCCCGGAGCGCGGCGGTCGCCGCGATGCGGGACGGGGACGAGGTGCGCCTGACGGTGCAGGACGACGGGCACGGCGGCGCCGAGCCGCGCAGCGGGGGAGGCCTGGAAGGGCTCGCGCGCCGGGTGCAGGGCATGCGGGGGACGCTGCACCTCGACAGCCCCGTCGGAGGGCCCACGATCGTGACGGTCGAGGTTCCGGTCTCGGCGTAGCGGGATCGCGCGGCGGAGCCGTCCCGGACGCCCCCTAGTCTGAAGGGCGTGACCGATCAGGAGACTCCGCTGCGCGTGATCCTCTTCGAGGACTCGATCCTCCTGCGCGAGGGCCTGGTGCGGCTGTTCGCCGAGGCCGGGTTCGAAACGGCGGGCGCGTTCGACGACGCCGAGGACGTGGTCGCCCGCACACGCGACGCCGGCGCGCAGGTGGCCGTCCTCGACGTGCGGATGCCGCCGACCTTCCGCGACGAGGGCATCCGTGCGGCGCTCGCGGTGCGGGCGGCGCTGCCCGAGGTAGGCGTCCTGGTGCTGAGCCAGTACGTCGAGGGCGTCTACGCCCGTGAGCTGCTCGGCGCGGGGGAGGGCGGTGTGGGATACCTGTTGAAGGACCGGGTGACGTCGCTGGAGGAGCTCTCCGCGGCGGTGCGCCAGGTCGGCCGCGGGGGCACGGTGCTCGATCCGCGCGTGGTGCAGCAGCTGATGCGGACGGGGCCGGATCCGCTCGGTGCGCTCACCCCGCGCGAACGCGAGGTCCTCGAGTCGATGGCGGAGGGGCGCAGCAACGTGGCGATCGCCGGGCAGATGGGCATCGGCGTGGGCGCCGTCGAGAAGAACATCTCGGCGATCTTCGCGAAGCTCGGACTGGAGGACTCCGGCACAGCCCACCGGCGCGTGCTGGCGGTGCTCGCCTATGTGCAGAACGACCCCCGTCCCTGAGCGGGGCGGGGGTCGTCCGCGAGGTGCGGTGGTGCGTCAGGCCGCGACGTGCGAGACCAGGAACCAGCGGTCCTTCTCGAGACCGCGCTGGATCTCGATCGCGACGTCCTGGCTGGTGAGGTCGATCTCGTCGAGGCCCTCGACCGCGGCCTTCACGTTCACGAGGATCGCGTCGATGTCGGCGATCACGGCGCGGACGAGGTCGTCCGAGCGTGTGAAGCCGGCGGGGACCTGAGTGGCCCCGGCCTTCTCGGCGACGACCGCGGCGCGGGCGTCGATCGGCAGCCCCAGGGCGACGATGCGCTCCGCGGCGGTGTCGGCGAAGTCACCGGCGTGGTCGACGATCACGTCGAGCAGCTCGTGCACGCCGACGAAGTTCGCGCCGCGCACGTGCCAGTGCGCCTGCTTGCCGTTCAGGGTGAGCGCCTGCAGGCCGAGCACGACCGGGGTGAGGAACTGCGCGGCGCCGGCGGCGACGGTCGGGTCGACGGACGTTGCGGTGATGGTCTCGGCGTTGCTCATGATGTCTCCTCGGTGATCGTTCGGATCCGTGCCTGCTGATGTCTTGACCCCAACGCTACTCAGCTCAGAATGTTCCGCAAGCAAGCTGAGGCAACGCTAACTCGCAGATCACATGGCAATTCGGCAAGGCTAGCCTTTCCTGTGGATCCCGGTGCGCACCGCGTGGAGGACGGGAGTGCGGACAGATCCGGGATACCTTCGTCAGGTGGCATCAGCTGGTACCTCCTCTCGTGCGGCCCTGCGTCGTACCCGAACGTCCGCCGCGCAGAAGGTCGGATCGAACTTCATCCCCCATGTGCAGGGGCTGCGCGCGATCGCGGTGCTGGCCGTCGTTCTGTATCACTTCTGGCCGGGACGGCTGAGCGGCGGGTACGTCGGCGTCGACATCTTCTTCGTGATCTCCGGCTTCCTCATCACGGCGCACCTGGCACGCGAGCTGAACGCCACAGGCCGGGTGAACCTCGGCCAGTTCTGGGCGCGGCGCGCACGGCGTCTGCTGCCCGCGTCGCTGCTCGTGCTGCTGTTCTGCGCGATCGTGGCGGCGATCCCCGTGCTCTCGCCGCTGTCCCAGCTCCCCGCCGAGCTGCAGGAGATCGTCGCCTCGACGTTCTACGTGGAGAACTGGTTCCTGGCGCTGAATTCCGCCGACTATCTCGCGCACTCGGGCGACCCGACCATGGTGCAGCACTACTGGTCGCTCTCGCTGGAGGAGCAGTTCTACGTGCTCTGGCCGCTGATCATGCTCCTCGCGGCATGGATCGCGGTGAAGTACTTCCGCGGCTCGCGGCTGCGTGCGGCCGCGATCGCGATCGGCGTCGTCTCGGTGGCGTCGTTCGCGTTCTGCGTGTGGTTCACGGCCACGAATCCCGCACCGGCGTACTTCGTGACCTTCGGGCGCATGTGGCAGTTCGGCGTGGGCGCGGTGATCGCGCTCGTGCCGCGTCTGCGCGTGAGCAACCCGATCGGCAGCTTCATCCTGGGCTGGGGCGGCATCATCGTATTGCTCGTCGTCATCTACCGCTTCGACGGTCAGACCCCGTTCCCGGGCTACATGGCCGCGATCCCGACCCTCGCGGCGGCGGCGATCATCGCCGCCTCGAACACGGAGCGCTGGTGGTATCCGACCCGCATCCTGGCGATCCGCCCGATGCGCTTCACCGGCGACATCTCCTACAGCCTGTATCTGTGGCACTGGCCGCTCATCATCATCGCGCCGTCGGTGCCGTTCTGGGGCCTCTCGATCTACCACCGCGTGGCGCTCGTCGGCATCTGCTTCCTGCTCGCCTGGCTCACGAAGAAGTTCGTGGAGGATCCGACGCGGATGTGGAAGCCCCTGACCTCCCGCAAGCCCCGGCTCTCGCTGTGGGCATCGCTGGCTGCCATGGTGATCGTCGCGGGCACGGCCGGCGCCGGGTGGGCTGCGAACGCGGGCACCTACCAGCAGGGGGTGCAGGCGATCGCCGAGCTCCGGGCCAACCCGCCGGCCTGCTTCGGCGCCGCGGTGATCCTCGACGAGTCCTGCGCAGGGAAGAAGACCGACCAGATCCTGCCCGCGCCCGGATTCGCCGGCGTGGATCGCCCCGAGCAGTCGCAGTGCTTCGTGCAGCTCAACGATGCCCGCCCGGTCTCGTGCGAGTTCGGATCCAAGGATCCGAAGGCCAAGCAGATCGCACTCATCGGCGACAGCCACGCCTACCAACTGCTGACGACGTTCCAGGGCATCGCCGAGAAGGAGGGGTGGCATCTCACCACCTACTTCAAGGGCGCGTGCCCGTGGAACACCACGCCGCTGTCCACCGGAGGCGCCTTCGGCGATGCCTGCACGCAGTACCGGGCCGCCGTGGCCAAGCAGCTCGAGGGCAAGCACTTCGACGCGATCTTCACCGCGGCGCTCTCCACCACGCCCTATGCGGCGGGGGAGCACGCCTCGTCCTACGACGCCGCGGTGGCCGGCTATCGGGAGGCGTGGGCGACGCAGACGTCCCAGGGCACGCCGGTGATCACCGTGGTCGACAACCCGGTGTGGGAGACCGACCCGAACAAGTGCCTGCGCACGCGGGCGCAGAGCGCCTGCGACGGAGCGCGATCCGACCTGCTGACCGAGAAGGATCCGCTGCGCGAGGCTGCGGCGGGGCAGAGGGACGTCACCCTCCTCGACTTCACGAAGGTGTTCTGCGGCGACGAGACCTGCCGGGCGGTCGTGGGCGGGGCGAACATCTACCGCGATCAGGACCACATCACGGTGACGTTCGCCAACTCGCTCGCCCCGCAGTACACGGCGGCGTTGAAGGCGGCGATGGGGATCGGCTGACGGCCGGCCCCCGGCGGGACGGATAGGGTCGCGGTATGAGCGACGCCACGATCCTGTCCCTGCCCGATCGCACCCCCGTCATCGCCCCGTCGGCGTTCCTCGCCTCCGGGGCGAAGATCATCGGCGCGGTGACCCTCGGCGAGGGCTCGAGCGTCTGGTACAACGCGGTGCTGCGCGCGGACTCCGCGGAGATCAGGATCGGAGCGGGCAGCAACGCGCAGGACAACGTCTCGGTGCACGTCGACGCAGGGCACGGCGTCCTGATCGGCGACGACGTCTCGATCGGGCACAACGCGGTGGTGCACGGCTGCACGATCGGGGACGGATCGCTGATCGGCATGGGGGCCGTGGTGCTGAGCGGTGCGATCATCGGATCCGAGTGTCTCATCGCGGGCGGCGCGCTCGTGCTGGGCGGCACAGAGGTGCCGGACGGGTCGATGGTGGCGGGCGTTCCCGCCAAGGTGCGCCGCGCGCTCACTGCCGAGGAGCGGGAAGGTCTGCGCCGGAACGCGCGGATCTACCGCGAGCACTCGACCCAGCACCGCGAGGCGCGTCCGCTCTAGCGCCGCGCGCACGACGTCGCCGTCGCCGGGTAGTCTCGACTGTGCGGGGCGGTGGCCAAGCTGGTGAAGGCAGTGGGCTCATAACCCAACGATCGCGGGTTCAAGTCCCGCCCGCCCCACGCCGACATGCTGACGGGAGTCTTCGACTCCGAGCCGGGTTGCCCCGCCGTATTCCCTCCGGATCGAGGCGGGGCAGCCCGGCTCTTCGCGTCAGTGCTCCGTCGCGTCCCTCAGGTGGTCGCCGGCCCTCTTCGCGTCGTCCTTGAGGTTCTCGCCGGCCTCCTTGAGGTCGGCCTTGGCCTGGTCCAGCTTGCCCTCGTTCTCGAGCTTCTCGTTGTCGGTGACCTTGCCGGCCGCCTCCTTGGCCTTTCCCGTCAGCTTCTCGGCGGTGTTCTTCACGTGGTCTGCAGCGCTCATGGGCCTGCTCCTCTCCTGTGGGTCGATGAGCACAGAATCGCAGGCGGCCACCGGCAGGTCGACGGGGTTGACGAGGCGTCGGCCGGTCGCTACAAGGGGCGGTACTGCTTAACCTTGTTGTTACGTAACTGATCAGGTACATTATCGGTCATGGATGCCGTGCTGCAGGCCCTCGCCGACCCGAGTCGACGGGTGGTGCTCGGGATCCTGCGTGATCATGAGGCCACGGCGGGCGAGCTCGCCGATGCTCTGCCCATCGCGCGGCCCGGCGTCTCCCGGCACCTGCGCGTGCTGCGTGAGGCGGGTCTGGTCGACGTGCGGCAGGACGCGCAGCGGCGGATCTACCGCCTGCGCCCGGAGGCGCTCTCCGGTATCGACGAGTGGCTCGCCGACTATCGCGACCTGTGGGTCCAGCGTCTCGACGCGCTGCACACCGAGATCGCACGAGGGAAGAGGGACGACGCATGATGGACACCGGGATGATGTGGGACATCGACGACGCTCACGGCGGTATCCGCGTCGAGGAGGTGTACGACACCGATCTCGAGGACCTGTGGCGGGCCTGCACCGATCCGGCGCGACTCGCGCGCTGGATCGTTCAGGTGACGGGGGACCTGAGACCCGGAGGCATGCTGGAGGCCACCTTCACCAGCACCTGGACCGGCCGCATGCGGATCGAGGTATGCGATGCCCCTCGGCATCTCCTGCTCACGCAGCAGCCGGGCACTGAGGAGGAGACCGTGATCGAGGCCTGGTTGCAGGAGGAGGGCACGCAGTCGCGACTGATCGTGGAGGAGCGCGGATTGGGGTCCGGCGTGCTGCATTTCCACGCGGCCGGCTGGCAGGTGCACCTCGAGGATCTCGCCCGTTCGCTGCGCGACCCCGCAGGCGCCCATCCGGACGGCTGGTCGGCGGAGGCGCCCGCCGCGGCCTGGCAGGCCCGCTGGCGGGACCTCCTCCCCGTCTACGCATCGTCCCGGGGCGTCTGAGGGTGCGGCGGGTCAGCGTGTGCGGCGGTCCTGCGCGAGTCCGATGAGGTGCTCGAGTACGGGGCCGGAGCGCAGCCCGTTGTGCTCGTGCTCGCTCGTCACCCACAGGCGCACTCCGGGCAGCAGTCCGGCCGTCTCCAGCGAGTACTCCAGGGGCACGTACGGGTCGTTGACGTACACCGCCGCAGCGCCCTTGGCCTCCGACGCGACGAGGGCTTCGGGCGCGTAGATCTCCGGCCATTCATGCTGGGCCAGGGCCAGGGACACGTCGCGCCACGGACGGAACGCGGGGACCGTCTCGGTCCACTCCCGGCGGATGTGCTCGCCGGTGAACAGCGTGACGTCCTCGAGGAAGTCGGCGGGCTCCACCCGCTCCGCGGACCATCCGGTCACGTGGCCGTTCGCGTAGCTGGACTCGTGGAAGACGAAGTAGAGCGGGTTGCGCCCGTCGAACGGCATGGCTGCGGCGAGGTCGTACCGGAACGCATTGGTGTCGGGGGCGAGCTCGAGCAGCTGCCAGAGCGTCTGCCAGCCGTCGTTGGTGCCCAGCGCCGAGCCCACCGAGCGCAGGCGCGAGGGCGAGACGACCTCGCCGTCGGGCAGCACGATCCCGCCCGCTGCCGCGAGGTCGACGAGGCGACGCATGCGATCCCGATGCTCGGGGAAGCGCCGGTAGTAGCGCTCGGACGCGTCGCGCATCTTGTCGTAGCAGAGCGCGTAGACCTCGTCCGGGGTGCGGGTGACCGTGCTGAGCCCGCCGGTGAGATAAGCGGCGTCGATCGAAGAGGCGGCGGCCGAGAGGTAGGCCAGTGTCGTGAACCCGCCGAAGGACTGTCCGAGCACGTTCCAGCGGTCGGCGCCCAGGTGCGCGCGCAGGGCCTCGCAGTCGCGCACGATGGCATCGGCGCGCAGGTGGGTGAGGTGCTCGGCGACGGCCTCGGCACCGCGGTCGAGGATGCCGTCGGATACCGGGGTCGATCGTCCGGTGCCGCGCTGGTCGATCAGGACGACGCGGTAGTGCTCCAGCGCCTGGTCGAGCCAGGCGGGGCCGGCCGGCGCGTGCAAGGCGCGGGGCGCCTCGTGGCCGGGGCCGCCCTGCAGGAACACGAGGTACGGCAGCGACTCCCCGCCCGTTCGGGTCACCACGGAGGCGAACACGTCGATCGTGCGGGTGTCCGCGGGATCGGACCACACCAGCGGCACGGTGAGCGTGTGCTCTTCGATGGACAGGTCCATCATGCGGCGGCGAAGGACAGGGGCGGCAGAGATCGTCATCACATCACATTCCCGATGTAGGAGTACTTCACGAACACTTCGGCGGCGAGACCCGACTCCTCCAAGAGGCCCTGCACCGCACTCATCATGTATTTCGAGTCCCACCCCATGTAGAGGAAATGGCCCTCGTCGAGCTGATCCCAGGCGCCGTTCCAGGCCTTCTCGGCGTAGATCGGGCCGCCGTTGCGGGCGTTGAAGGCCTCGAGGGCTTCGCGGGTGTCCGTCCATCCGCGGCGGAAGACGCGGTTGAACAGGTACTTCACATCGGGCACGTCCCAGCGCTCTCCGCGATACTCGACGTACTCGAACTCGCGCTCCCAGCCGGCCGGCCAGCCGCGACGGCGCACCGCGTCGAGGATCGGCGTGAGGCCGTCGTCGTCGATCTCGGTGACGGCCGGGCGCCGCCAGATGCTCAGGAACGCATCCGTCAGCGCCGCGGTGCGCTGCGAGATCGCGGCGGTGCCCCACGCGTCGAGCTCGGCGAGTGCGGACGTGCCGGGGATCCGACTTCGGCGGTACGCCTCGCGCTTGCTGGGGAAGGAGTCGCCGAAGACGCGCTCGGCCAGCGACTCCTCGATCAGCGTGAGGTTGCCGAGCGTCGACGCGAGCGCGCGATGGCTGTTCTGCTCGTCCTCGGTGTACTCGCTCCAGAGGCGAACGCCGTCGCCGGACCAGTTGTTGTGCGGGGCCGGGGGCACCACGTACTCGACGTCGTATCCCTCCGGGTCCGCGAGCCCCTCGAGACGGCCCAGCACATAGAGCGCATGCGGGAGATCCGCGAACTTCAGGGCGACCCTGATGCGCTCGTCCGAGGGGGTGATCCGCGCGAACGCCTTCAGCAGTTCGTCCGGGCCCTCGGCTCTGGCGCGGCAGAGGCGGGCGATCAGCCGGTCGGTGGGAACGCCGACCACGGCGCGGCGCAGCAGCAGGGACTGGATGCGCTCCAGGGTGCGGATGAGCTCGTACTTCGTGATGAGACTGTGCCGGTGGTCCCGATAGGCGCTCATGACGAGCGGATAGGTCGCGCGGCCGAAGGTGTTCACGTACGCGAGCTGCCGGCGGATCTCCGGATCCGGCTCCGTCGCCGGATCCAGCAGCACGCCGTAGATCTCCGCGTACTCGCGCCACACGCTCGCCTGTGCCCGGAGCGTCTCGAGATCGGGCCGCGGGAACTCGTGGCGGAACGCGCTGTAGACGCCGTGCTCGCCGGCGACGGCGACCTCGCGTCCCGTCGTCATGATCAGGTAGTGCCGCCAGAAGGCTCCGATGGCCTGGCCGGTGCGGCGCTCGATCGGCAGCCAGAACTCGTCCTCGACCTGCTGCTGCTCGGAGTGCGACAGGCCCATGAGCACGTAGTTGTGGATCAGCTCGTGGTCGCGCAGCGGTTCGCCGGTGGAGTTCAGGCTCTCGAAGATCTGCTGAGCGCTGGCCGCCGCGCCGAGGGTGATCGCGACGTGCTCGAGCTTCTGCAGGCCCCGCCAGATCCGGGGAGCCTCGTCGGCGTGCACCTGGGAGCGGAAGAAGGCGTAGTTGTCGTCGAAGCGGGACTCCTGCTGTCCCGGAGCGCGCCGATCGAGCACGACCGACTCGAAGAGACCCGCCCAGGCCTCATGCGGTCGCAGCTTGGTGCGTCCGGAGTCGCCGGGACGCACCAGGACGCGCTCGAGTTCGGCCGCGAGGGCCGGTTCGGTCTCCCGCACCGTGTGGTGCAGGGCGGCGATGAGCAGCATCAGCGTGGTGATGCGCTGCTGCCCGTCGATGAGGATGAGGTCGGCCTCCGCGTGAGCGTCGTCCTCGGCGGAGAGGATGGATCCGATGAAGTGGCGGTGGGCGTCGTCCTCGTCCGCGACGGAGCGGATGTCGGTCAGGAGCTTCTCGCAGCCGCCGATGTCCCAGCGGTACTGCCGCTGATAGACGGGGACGACGATCGTGGTCGCGGGGGAGGAGAGCCACTCGATCGTAGAGACTGCGGTTGCTTCGACGTTCGTGGCCGTGCTCATGCTGCTGTGCTTCTCCTCGGATCCGGGCTGCGTACCCAGTCTATTCAGCGGCCGGAGGGCGCCGGATATTCACGGCTCGGTCCCCGGGGGCGTCTGAGGGCCGCTGTTAGGCTGTCCTAAGAAGGGCCTGTTAAAACGTGCTGGCCCCTTATGAAAGGACATGACTCGCTCATGGCATACATCAAGTCCGCCGCCCTCGAGGACAAGGGCTTCGTCGTCCTCGACAGCTACAACCAGGAGCTCGACCCCAAGGAGTGGCTCGACATCGAGTACAACGACTGGAAGTCGTCGGGCGACACCCGTTTCGCGCCGCTCGCATCCGCCAAGGGCGAGATCGAGTGCAACGGCTTCTGGAATCACGTGCCCCCGCGCACGGACAAGGACGGCGTCTGGATCGACGAGCAGACGTCCAAGGCGCCGAACCTCACGCGCCGCGCGCAGGAGCCGGGCGCGAACGTCGGCCGCTGCCGCGTCATCGAGCTGCAGCCCACGCCCTACGGCGAGTGCCTCTACAACCTGCACCAGGACGACAACAACCGTCTGAACCCCGACGGCACCGGCTGGGTCGTGCGCGGCTTCTTCAACCTCACCGACGACAAGGACAGCTACTTCGTCCTGCGTGAGAACCGCACCGACCCGAGCGTCGAGTACCGCATCGCGCTCCCGGCCGGCGCGCAGCTGATCGTGGACACGCAGCGCCTCTGGCACGCGGCCACCCACAACGGCACCGAGCCGCGCTACTGCCTCATCACCTCGTGGACCTCCGGCCCCGAGCTCGATGCCTACATCGAGAAGTACCACGGTACCCAGGACGTGGAGAACTACGAGGTCGCACAGGAGATCCTCGACGCCGGCTACGAGGAGCAGGCCCGTCGCGACGCCGCCCGCGCCGCCTACTACGCAGCCAAGGGCCAGCAGGAGAAGATCGCGATGAGCGAGGCCTGAGCCTCCTGACTCGCCGGAGCCCGTCGCAGGGCTCCTGTATCACGACCCCCGGCGTCGACGCGCCGGGGGTCGTTTCCTTTTCGCAATGAGTTACATGCTTGTGATTTCGCTGGGTATCGGTGAGAATGGGCGCATAACCGCATACCGCCATGCTTCGCGGATCAGGTCGTAGGGGAAGACGCACCTGATGAAACGGAGAAAGACCATGGCGACAGCACAAGCACGCGGAGTGGTGTACATCCACTCCGCACCGCGCGCGCTCTGCCCGCACCTGGAATGGGCGGTCGGACGCGCTATCGGGCGCGCCGTCAACTTCGAGTGGTCGGAGCAGCCCGTCCTCGACGGCGCCCGCAGGGCGGAATTCTACTGGGACGGACCCGTCGGCACCGGCGCCGCTCTCGCGACCGCGATCCGCGGCTGGGAGCACCTGCGCTTCGAAGTGACCGAGGATCCGACGCCGCGCAGCGATGGCGGCCGCTGGCTGCACACGCCGGACCTCGGCGTGCACTACGCGCAGACCGACGCGGCGGGCAACATCGTCGTGGGCGAGGACCGCATTCGCTACGCGATGGAGATCGCGGCCGGCAGCCCGATCGAGCTGCAGCGCGAGCTCGACGTCGCGCTCGGGTCGGCGTGGGACGAGGAGCTCGAGCCCTTCCGGCACGCGAGCGACGACGCCCGCGTCGTGTGGCTCCACAAAGTGGGCTGAGCCGCTTCGCCGGCGGGACGGCTGAGACAGAAGGACTCGTGTCGCGCTCCTCCCCACGGAGGAAGCGCGACACGAAGGGACGAGGATCGGAGGAGGCGCGACTATCGGGAGTCGGAGAGAGAGGACCCGGAGACCGAGAAAGCGAATCCCCGATCCGCAACCGGAGAGATAACAGAACAGCACAACCGAACAGAACGAGAATCGCCCCGACCACTTCGATGAGGAAGCGACCGGGGCGATTCTCGTGGGAGCCGGCGTCAGCCGTCGTAGGAGCGGATCGCGACGACGGCGTTGTGACCGCCGAACCCGAAGGAGTTGCTGATCGCGAGCTGCGGGCCGTCGCCGAGCGGCTGAGGCTCGCCGGACAGCTTGAACGGGACGGCCGGATCCGGCTCGGTCATGTTGATCGTCGGCGGGGCGACGCGGTCGCGCAGGGCGAGGATCGTGAACACGGCCTCGAGCGCACCGGTGCCGCCGAGCAGGTGCCCGGTGGACGCCTTGGTCGCCGAGACCGGGATCTCGGTGATCCGGTCGCCGAAGACGTTCTTCAGCGCCTCGTACTCGTTCGGGTCGCCGACCGGAGTGGAGGTGGCGTGCGCGTTGATGTGGGTGACCTCGTCCGGCGTGGCGCCCGCCTGGGCGAGCGCCTGCTCGACCGCACGGGTGGCGCCGGCGCCGGTCGGGTCGTTCGCGGTGATGTGGTGCGCGTCGGCGGACACTCCGCCGCCCACGATCTCGGCGTAGATCTTGGCGCCGCGGGCCAGCGCGTGCTCGAGCGTCTCGAGCACGAGGGCGGCGCCGCCCTCGCCCATGACGAATCCGTCACGGTCGATCGCGCCGGGGCGCGAGGCGTGCTCGGGGTCGTCGTTGCGGCGGGAGAGCGCCTGGGCGGAGGCGAAGGACGCCATCGTGATCGGGTGGATCGCGGACTCCGCACCACCGGCGATCACGACATCGGCCAGGCCCTCCTGCAGGTGGTCGAAGGCGTTCGCGATCGACTCCGTGCTGGAGGCGCAGGCACTGACCACGGAGCGGGCGTAGGCCTTCGCGCCGAACTGGAGCGAGAGGTTGCCGGCGCCGGCGTTGGGCATGAGCATCGGGACCGTGAGGGGCATGACCCGGCGCGGTCCCTTCTCGCGCAGCGTGTCCCAGGCGTCCAGCAGCGTCCACAGGCCGCCGATGCCGGTGGCCCAGTCGACACCGAGGCGCTCCGGGGCGACTTCGGGCGCACCCGCGTCCTCCCAGGCCTCGCGGGCCGCGATCAGGGCGAACTGCACGGACGGGTCGAGACGCTTGGCCTCGTGCCGCGGCAGGACCTCCTCGGGCCGGACGGACGCCTCGGCGGCGAAGGTGACCGGGATCTGGTAGGTCTCGATCCAGTCGTGCGTCAGGGTGTGCGTACCGGACACGCCCGCGAGCAGGTTCGCCCAGTTCTCCGGGGCGGTGCCGCCCAGGGCGGACGTGGCGCCGATGCCGGTGACGACGATGCGCTTGGTCATGCGTGGTTCCTTCTGGGAATCGGGTGGGGGAGAGGAGGATGCCACGCCCCGCGGAGAGCGGGGGTGGCATCCGCGGGTGTCACTCCTGGCCGGCGACGATGAAGCTCACGGCGTCACCGACGGTCTTGAGGTTCTTGACCTCGTCGTCGGGGATGGTGACGCCGAACTTCTCCTCGGCGTTGACGACGATCGTCATCATCGAGATGGAGTCGATGTCCAGGTCGTCGGTGAAGGACTTCTCCAGAGCGACCTCCGAGGCGTCGATGCCGGTCTCGTCGGTGATGAGCTCTGCCAGGCCGGCGAGGACCTCGTCGTTGCTGAAAGCCATGATTTCCTCTTTCTATGGGGTGGTATCGGAACCGGTGAACAGTCTAGGAGTCGGCGGCGCCCGCTCAGGGGAGCACGACCACCTGCGCGCCGAACACGAGGCCGGCGCCGAAGCCGATCTGCAGCGCGAGACCGCCGCTGAGCTCGGGGTGCTCCTCGAGCAGACGGTGGGTCGCGAGTGGGATGGACGCGGCAGAGGTGTTGCCGGTGGTCTCGATGTCGCGGGCGATGACGGTGGTCTCCGGCAGCTTCAGCTGCTTGGCGAACTCGTCGACGATGCGCATGTTGGCCTGGTGCGGGATGAACGCGGCCAGGTCGGCCGCCTCGACCCCGGCCTGCTCGAGCGCCTGCTTGGCGACCTTCGCCATCTCCCAGACAGCCCAGCGGAACACCGTCGGGCCCTCCTGGCGCAGCGTCGGCCACGGCGCCTGGCCGTCGCGGAACTCGGTGAGGGTGTGGTTCATGCCCACGGCGTCGGACTTGGATCCGTCGGATCCCCAGACGGTCGCCGAGATGCCGGGGGTGTCGCTCGGACCGATCACGACGGCGCCCGCACCGTCGCCGAGCAGGAACGAGATGCTGCGGTCGGCCGGGTCGACGATGTCGGAAAGCTTCTCGGCGCCGATGACGAGAGCGTTCTTCGCGGCCCCCGCACGGATCAGGGCGTCGGCCTGTGCGACCGCGTAGGCGTACCCGGCGCACGCGGCGTTGATGTCATAGGCGGCCGCGGGGTTCGCGCCCACCCGGTCGGCGACGATCGCGGAGACCGACGGGGTCTGCTTCGGATTGCTGATCGTCGCCACGATGACGACGTCGATGTCGGAGGGTGCGAGGCCGGACTTCTCGATCGCCTCGGCCGCCGCGGCGGTCGACAGATCGATCGCATCGGTCTCCGGCACCGCGCGGGTGCGGGTGATGATGCCGGTGCGCTGGCGGATCCACTCGTCGCTCGAGTCGATCGGCCCGATCAGGTCGTCGTTGGGCACGGCGTTCTCGCCGCGCGCCGCACCGACGGAGTAGATGCGGGTGTACGCGGGGCCGGTGGCCTGCTTGAGCGTGGTCATGCTGCTTCTCCGTTGTCGTCGGTGCCGTTCAGCAGCGCGACCGCCGCGTCGAGGTCGTCGGGGGTCTTGACCGCGACGGCGGGCACGCCGCGCAGGCCGCGCTTGGCGAGGCCGGTGAGGGCGCCCGCGGGGGTGAGCTCGACGAGGCCGGTGATGCCCTTGTCGGCGAAGGAGGCCATGCACAGATCCCAGCGCACGGGCGAGGAGACCTGCGTGACGAGGTTCTCCAGCACGGTGGCGCCGTCGGCGAGCACCGAGCCGTCCTTGTTGGTCCACAGGGGCAGGGCGGGGTCGCTCGGGACCACATCCGCGATGGCCCGGCGGAGGGTCTCGACGGCGGAGGACATGTAGTCGGTGTGGAAGGCGCCGGCGACCTGCAGCGGGATCACGCGCGATCCGCGCACCGGGGCCTCTGCCAGTGCGGCGAGGGCGGGCAGCGCCCCCGCCGCCACGATCTGGCCGCCGCCGTTGTAGTTCGCCGGGGTGAGGTCCAGATCCGAGAGCAGGGCGAGCACCGCCTCCTCGTCACCGCCCAGGACCGCACTCATGCCGGTCGGAGTATGCGCGGCGGCGTCGGCCATCGCACGGCCGCGGATGCCCACGAGGCGCATGGCGGTCGCGGCGGGGATGACCCCGGCGCCCACGACGGCCGCGAACTCGCCGACGGAGTGGCCGGCGATGCCGTCGGCCGTGCGGCCCGCGCGTTCACGGAGGGCCTTCTCCGCGATGAGCGAGGCCGCGACGATCAGCGGCTGCGCGATGCGGGTGTCGCGGATCGTGTCCGCGTCGGAGACGGTGCCGTGCTCGATCAGATCGACCTCCGCGGCCTCGGAGTAGGCGGCCAGGTCTTCGGCGACGCCGTCGAGCTCGAGCCAAGGGGAGAGGAAGCCGGGGGTCTGGGAGCCCTGTCCCGGGCATGCGAAGACGATCACGTTCCCAGTCTGCCAACGATCTGTCGGTTTCGGTGGCACAACCCTCACAAGAATCCGCGAATCGGTTGTATCCGAGCCACAGAGCCCTCGGTCCTCGCGCGGTCGCGGAGCACCGGTGTCAGCGCAGACGCCGGGGGCGCAGCCCTCGACGCGCCGGGTCTGCGGTGCCGATCGTTCCGAGCACGAGCGCGGTCTGCAGGATGAAGGCCTCGCGCGGGCCGGTCGCATCCCAGCCGATGACCTCGCTGATGCGCTTCAGCCGGTACCGCACCGTGTTCGGATGCACGAACAGCTCGCGGGCGGTCGCCTCGAGAGACCGGCCGTTGTCGAGATAGCTCCACAGAGTGGTGACCAGATCGCTGGAATGGTCGTTCAGTGGGCGGAACACGCGCTCGATGAGGGTCTGCTTCGCCAGCGGGTCGCCGGCGATCGCCCGTTCGGGCAGCAGCTCGTCGGCGTCGACGGGACGCGGCGCACCGCGCCATGCGCGTGCGACGGCGAACCCGGCGAGGGCCGCCCGGGCGCTCTGCCCGGCGTCGACGAGTGCGGCGACCGCCGGGCCGACCACCACGTGCCCCGGGCCGAAGGACGGCTCGAACGTGCCGGCGATCTCGGCGAAGGAGAACTCGTCGGCGTCGAGGTCGTCGTCCGCCGCCGCCGGCTTCGCCCGGCCCACCACGAGCACCAGCCGGGAACCCTGCACGCCGATGAGCACGTCGACGGCCAGCTTGCGCGCGGTGCGGCGCACCTGGTCGACGTCGAACTGCGGCGGCGTGGTCCCGACGATCACGCAGACCTCGCCGTGACCGTGCCAGCCGAGCGCCGCGATGCGGCTGGGGAGCTCCTCGTCGGCCTCGCCCGTGAGGATCGAGTCGACGACCAGCGCCTCCAGGCGCGCGTCCCAGAGGCCCCTCGCCTCCGCCGCTCGGGCGTAGACGTCCGCGGCAGCGAAGGCCACGTCCCGCGAGTACAGCAGGATCGCGTCGCGCAGATGCCCGCCCTTGCCGGCCACGCGCTCCTCGGTCACTTCGACGGTGACCCGGATGAGCTGCAGCGTCTGCTGCAGGCTCACGCTGCGCAGCAGCTCGCGAGGGGCGGCCGCGAAGATGTCTGCGGCGATCCAGGGCGTCGACGTCGGATCGTCGTACCACTGGATGAACGAGGTGATGCCCGCCTGCGCCACCAGCCCGACGGCGGAGCGTCGGGCCGGCGGCATCTCGGCGTACCACGGCAGCGAGTCTTCGAGACGCTGCAGGGTCGCCGTGGCGAGATCACCGGAGATGCGGCGCAACCACGCCAGCGTCTCCTCCTTGGTCATCTCAGGGGATCGGCTCATCGTGCTGCGCGGGTCAGCTCTCGCCGCCGGCGTTGCCGCTGGTTCCCGCGTTCACGTTGTACAGGTCGTACTTCGAGATCGCCTGGCCCACGACCGAGCGGTCGATGCGGCTCTGGTCGGCCAGTGCCTGCAGCGCGCGGACCACCATCGACGGTCCGTCGATCTTGAAGAACCGGCGGGCCGCGGCGCGCGTGTCGGCGAAGCCGAAGCCGTCGGCGCCGAGCGTGTAGTACGCGCCGGGGACCCATTGGCGGATCTGGTCCTGCACCGCGTGCATGTAGTCGCTCGTCGCGATGAACGGGCCCTGGGCGTCCTTCAGCTTCTCGGTCAGGTACGCCGTGCGCGGCTCCTGCTCCGGGTGCAGGAAGTTGTGCTCGTCGGCGGCGAGGCCGTCGCGGCGCAGCTCGGTCCACGAGGTGACCGACCAGACGTCGGCGGAGACGCCCCAGTCGGCGAGGAGGAGCTCCTGCGCCTCGATCGCCCACGGCACGCCGACGCCGGACGCGAGCAGCTGCACGCGCTGACCTTCGCCCGATCCGACGGAGATGCGGTGCAGACCCTTCCGGATCCCCTCCACGTCCACGTCCTCGGGCTCGGCGGGCATCCGCATCGGCTCGTTGTACACGGTCAGGTAGTACATGACGTCCGGGTCGGGGTGCGTGCCGCCGTACATGCGCTCGATGCCGTCCTGCACGATGTGCGAGACCTCGTAGCCGTAGGCCGCGTCGTAGACGAGCGTCGCGGGGTTCGTCGACGCGAGCAGCGGCGAGTGGCCGTCGGCGTGCTGGGTGCCCTCACCGGTCAGCGTGGTGCGCCCGGCGGTGGCGCCGATGATGAAACCTCGGCCCATCTGGTCCCCGGCGGCCCAGAAGGCGTCTCCGGTGCGCTGGTAGCCGAACATCGAGTAGAAGATGTAGATCGGGATCAGCGGCTGGCCGTGCGTCGAGTAGGCCGTCGAGGTCGCCGTGAACGCGGCGACCGCACCGGCCTCGTTGATGCCGACGTGCATGAGCTGGCCCTGCGGGCTCTCCTTGTACGCGAGCAGCAGCTCCCGGTCGACCGAGGTGTAGTTCTGGCCGTTCGGGTTGTAGATCTTCGCGGTCGGGAAGTACGCGTCCATGCCGAACGTGCGGGCCTCGTCCGGGATGATCGGGACGATCCGCTCGCCGAAGCCCTTGACCCGCATGAGGTCCTTGACCATGCGCACGAAGGCCATGGTCGTGGCGACCTCCTGGTTGCCGGATCCCTTCTTCGGCAGCGCGTAGTCCTTCTCCTGCGGCAGTTCCAGGCCCACGTGGGTGGTGCGGCGCTCGGGGAGGAAGCCTCCGAGGTCGCGGCGGCGCTCCAGCATGTACTGGATCGTCTCGTCGTTCTGTCCCGGGTGGTAGTACGGCGGGCGGTACGGGTCGGCCTCGAGCTGCGCGTCCGTGATCGGGATGTGCATCGTGTCGCGGAAGAGCTTGAGGTCGTCCAGCGTCATCTTCTTCATCTGGTGCGTCGCGTTGCGCCCCTCGAAGTGCGGGCCGAGGCCGTAGCCCTTGACGGTCTTCGCGAGGATGACGGTCGGCTGGCCCTTGTGCTCCATGGCGGCCTTGTAGGCGGCGTACACCTTGCGGTAGTCGTGACCGCCGCGGCGCAGGTGCCAGATGTCGTCGTCCGAGTAGTCCTTGACGAGGGCGAGCGCGCGCTCGTCGCGGCCGAAGAAGTTCTCGCGGACGTAGGCGCCGCTCTCGGCCTTGAACGTCTGGAAGTCGCCGTCGGGCGTGACGTTCATGAGGTTCAGCAGGGCGCCGTCGGTGTCGCGGGCGAGCAGGTCGTCCCACTCACGGCCCCACACGACCTTGATGACGTTCCAGCCGGCGCCGCGGAAGAAGCTCTCCAGCTCCTGGACGATCTTGCCGTTTCCGCGCACCGGGCCGTCGAGGCGCTGCAGGTTGCAGTTGATCACGAAGGTCAGGTTGTCCAGGCCCTCGTTCGCCGCGACCTGGAGCTGTCCGCGGGACTCGACCTCGTCCATCTCGCCGTCGCCGAGGAACGCCCACACGTGGGAGTCGTTCTGCTTGATGCCGCGGTTGGCGAGGTACTTGTTCGTCATCGCCTGGTAGATCGCGTTGATCGGGCCGAGGCCCATCGACACGGTCGGGAACTGCCAGAACTCCGGCATCATCCGCGGGTGCGGGTAGGACGGAAGGCCGTTCGGCGCGCCGGACTTCTCCTGGCGGAACGCGTCGAGCTGCTGCTCGGCGATCCGGCCCTCGAGGAAGCCGCGGGCATAGGCGCCGGGGGAGGCGTGGCCCTGGTAGAAGATCTGGTCGCCGCCGGACGGGTGGTCCTGGCCGCGGAAGAAGTGGTTGAAGCCGACCTCGTACAGCGAGGCGGCCGATGCGTAGGTCGAGATGTGTCCGCCCACACCGATGCCGGGGCGCTGCGCGCGGTGCACCGTGATCGCCGCGTTCCAGCGGATCCAGTGGCGGTAGCGGCGCTCGAGCTCCTCGTCGCCGGGGAACTCCGGCTCGTTCTCCGGGGCGATGGTGTTGATGTAGTCGGTGGTGGGCACCATCGGCACGCCCAGGTGCAGGTCCTTCGAGCGCTTCAGCAGGCTGAGCATGATCTCGCGGCCGCGGCCGTGGCCCTTCGCGCCGACGAGCTCGTCGAGCGATTGCTGCCATTCGCTGGTCTCCTCCGGGTCGCTGTCGAGCGGGCCCTGGGAGTACGGATCCTGGTCGTGAACAGTCACAGGAGGCCTTTCGTCTGTCTGGCAGGTCGTGCCAACGAAATCGGGATGCGGCGCGAGGGAGGCTTGTCGACTCCGCACAAGAGCGCGCGTCAGTCAGCCTAGCCCCGATCGCCGAGACCGGGCGCACGGAGGCGCCGAGGGTCGAGGTGCGCCCAGAGAGACTCGAACTCCCGACCACATCGGTGTAAACGACGTGCTCTACCAACTGAGCTATAGGCGCGTGCCTCCAGCCTAGCGGGGCGCGTGTGCCAGGCTGGGCGCATGAACCTTCCGCACGACGATGTCGATCCCGACGGTCTGCTGGAGTACTCGGTGGTCTTCACCGACCGCTCCCTGAACCACATGTCCGCGCGATTCATCGGCGTGATGCAGCGGATCCAGTCCGACCTGCGCGCCGCCTACGGCGCGTCGACCACGGCCGTGGTCCCGGGCGGCGGCACGTACGCCATGGAGGCGGTCGCCCGCCAGCTCGCCACAGGACGGCGCTGCCTCATCGTGCGCAACGGCCTGTTCTCCTACCGCTGGTCGCAGATCCTCGATGCCGGCGACATCGCGCAGAACGTCGTCGTCTGCGCGGCGAGGCCCGATTCGGATGACGCGCAGGCCGCGTGGGCGCCGGCGCCCATCGATGAGGTCGTCGCGGCGATCCGGGCGCAGCGCAGCGAGGTCGTGTTCGCACCCCACGTCGAGACCGCCGCAGGGATCCTCCTCCCGGACGAGTATGTGCGGGCCCTCGCCGACGCCGTCCACGAGGTCGGCGGGCTGCTGGTGCTGGACTCGATCGCGTCCGGCGCCCTCTGGGTGGACATGGCGGCGCTCGGCGTCGACGTGCTGATCTCCGCCCCGCAGAAGGGGTGGAGCGGATCCCCGGGCGCGGGGTACGTGATGCTCGGCGACGCGGGCCGGCAGGCCGTGACGTCGCGGGTCTCCTCGAGCTTCGCGATGGATCTGGCGAAGTGGCTGTGGATCGCGGAGGAGTACCGGGACGGCCGGGCTCCGTATCACGCGACGATGCCCACCGACACGCTGCAGCACAATGCGCTGCTGATGGCGGAGACCCGCGAACGTGGGTTCGAGGCGCTGCGCACCGCCCAGTGGGAGCTGGGCACCCGGGTGCGCGCACTCCTGGCCGAGCGAGGCCTGCCTTCGGTCGCGGCAGCGGACTTCGCGTCGCCGAGCGTGGCGGTCGTGCATGCGACCGACCCTGCGCTGCGGACGGGCGTCGCTTTCCGCGAGCAGGGGCTGCAGATCGCGGCAGGGGTGCCCCTGCACTGCGGCGAGCCCGATTCGTTCTCGACGTTCCGCATCGGTCTCTTCGGTCTCGACAAGCTCGCCGACGTGGACGGTACGGTGCAGCGTCTCGCCGACGCTCTGGACCGGATCGGGCGCTGAGCCCGACCCGGTCCCGCGGTGCTCAGCGTCCGGTCGCCGTGACACTCTCCGGCCGCAGATCCAGCCGTCGCAGGAGCTGTGCGTTGAGCGCGACGACGACCGTGGACACCGACATGAGCACCGCTCCGACCGACATCGGCAGGAGGAACCCGATCGGCGCCAGAACGCCGGCGGCCAGGGGGACGGCGGCGAGGTTGTAGCCCGCCGCCCACCACAGGTTCTGCCGCATCTTGCGATAGGCCGCGCGGGACAGCTCGATCGTGGAGACGACCGAGCGGGGATCCGAGCTCGCGAGCACCACTCCGGCCGAGCCGATGGCGACGTCGGTGCCCGCGCCGATCGCGATGCCGACGTCGGCCTTGGCCAGCGCCGGAGCGTCGTTGACCCCGTCGCCCACCATGGCGACGACGCGGCCCTCGCTCTGGAGCTCGCCGACGCGAGCCGCCTTGTCCTCGGGCCGCACGCCGGCGAAGTAGCGCCGGATGCCGAGCTCTGCGGCCACCGAGGCGGCGACCGCTTCCGCGTCCCCGGTGATCATGACCACGTCGATGCCGCGCCTCTGCAGTGCCTGCACGGTCGTGCGCGACTCCTCGCGGATCGCGTCAGCCAGACGGAGGGCGCCTGCGACGACGCCGTCGACGAGCACGTGCAGGATGATCGCGCCCTGCGCACGCCACTGGTCGGAGACCGCCATCTCGGCGACGCCGGAGCGGGTGAGCAGGGCGGGCCCGCCGACCTCGACGATGCGCCCGGCGACCGTCGCGCGCACGCCCAGCGCCGGCTCGGACCGGAATCCCGACGCCTCGGTCCGCGGCAGCCCCCGGTGCTCCGCCGCGATGCGGATCGCCGCGGCGAGAGGATGCTCGGAGTCCGCCTCGGCGGAGGCCGCGACCGCGAGCAGTTCGTCGTCGGTGAAACCGGGGGCGGCGGCCACCGCCGTCACGGCGGGCGCCCCTTCGGTGAGCGTGCCGGTCTTGTCGAACAGCACGGCGTCGACCTGACGCATCCGTTCGAGCGCCATCCGATCCTTGACGAGGATTCCGCCGCGCGCCGCGCGTTCGGTCGCGATCGACACGACGAGCGGGATGGCGAGCCCCAGTGCATGCGGGCAGGCGATCACGAGCACGGTGATGACGCGAACCACGGCGGCGTCGGGCAACCCGATCGCCGTCCAGACGATCGCGGTGAGGACGCCCGAGATGAGGGCGAACCAGAACAGCCAGCCCGCCGCACGGTCGGCCAGGCGCTGTGCTCGCGACGACGAGGCCTGCGCCTCGGCGACCAGCCGGCCGATCCCGGCGAGCGCCGTGTCCTCGCCGACGGCGGTCACCCGCGCGCGCAGCGCCGAGTCGGTCGCGATCGTTCCGGCGACGACGGGGTCGCCGACGGAGCGGGCGACCGCACGCGATTCGCCGGTGATCATGGACTCGTCCACCTCGGCGGATCCCTGCACGACCGTCGCGTCGGCCGGCACGCGCCCGCCGGGGCGGATCAGCACGAGGTCGCCGATCCGCAGATCGGCGGGAGCGACCATCTCGACCTCGTCGCCGACGACGCGCTCGGCGGAATCGGGGAGCAGCGCGGCGAGCGAGTCGAGCGCGGAGGTCGTCTGGGCCAGGGAGCGCATCTCGATCCAGTGGCCGAGGAGCATGATGACGATCAGCAGCGCCAGCTCCCACCAGAAGTCGAGTTCGTGGTCGAGGAGCCCGAGCGTCGCACCCCAGGAGGCGAGGAAGGCCACGGTGATCGCGAGGGCGATGAGCAGCATCATCCCGGGTTGCCGTGCGCGCAGCTCGCCGACAGCGCCGACGAGGAAGGGCCACCCGCCCCAGACGAAGAGCACGGTGCCGATCACCGGAGGGACCGCGCGCAGCACGAGGAGATCGGGCACCTCGTAGCCGACGAGCATGGCGAACATGGGGGAGAGCGCCACGACGGGCACGGCCAGCACGAGCATGATCCAGAACAGGCGCCGGAACTGCGCGACGTGGTCGCCGTGACCGCCGTGACCGCCTCCGGTGCCGTGGTCGCCGTGACCCGTTTCGGTGTCGTGGTCGCCGTGCCCCGCGTGAGCGGCGTGGCCTGCGTGCGGGGCGTGGCCGCCATGCTCCGCGTGCGGGCCGTGCGGCGCTTCGTGCATCGGCGCGTCGTCGTGCGCGTGGGTGGTTCCGTGCATCGCTCGTTCGTCCATGATGACTCCAACCATATACCCCCTAGGGGTATTCCGCGGGAGAGGTGCGCCCGCGGGGTCATAGAGTGGATCCGATGGATGAGGCGACCGGCGACCGGGATCCCGCGCGGCGTTGCCCCTGCGGGAGCGGCGATCGGTTCGACGCCTGCTGCGGGCCCCTCCTCGCGGGCCGCGCCGCGCCGACCGCCGAGCGTCTGATGCGCTCCCGCTACACCGCGTTCGCGATCGGCGACACCGAGTACCTGCGGCTTTCCTGGCATCCCTCCACGCGGCCCACGCGGCTGGACCTCGATGAAGACGTGCGGTGGCTCCGTCTCGACATCATCGCGAGGAGCTCGGGCGGGCCGTTCGACACGGAGGGCGTGGTGGAGTTCGAGGCCATCCACCGCTCGGCGGCCGGCCGCGGCGTCCTGCGCGAGCGCAGCCGGTTCCTCCGCGAGTCCGGCCACTGGTACTACCTCGACGGCGACGTGTCCTGACGGATCCTGCCGCGCAGGCGGATGCTCGTCTGGCGTAGGTTTGAGGGCGTGAAAGCCAACCCCGCGCACCAGATCGTGCTCCTCGACATCGCCGACATCGACCGCCGCATCCTGCAGGCCGACCACGCGCGCACGCACCCGGTCCAGGGGGAGCGGATCAACGAGCTCGCCGCCCAGCGCCAGGGGCAGCTGCGCGAGCTGACCGAGCTCTCCGGTGCGAGGGACGACGTGCAGGCGGAGCTCAAGCGGCTGGAATCCGACGTCGCACTGGCGGCGCAGCGGCGCGATCGCGACGCCGAGCGGCTCGCGGCGACGCAGAACCCCAAGGACGCGGTCGCTCTGGAGCAGGAGATCGCGAGCCTAGGACGACGGATCAGCGATCTCGAGGACGCGGAGCTCGAGATCATGGGCCGGCTCGAGGACGCCGACGCCGCCGTCGCGGCCCAGCAGGCTCTCATCGACGAGACGGTCGCCGAGGGCACCCGACTGACCGCCGAGGCCAAGGCGCTGATCGCCGCGGCCGTGACCGAGGGGGAGCAGCTCGCCCGGGATCGGGTCGCGCTCGTCGACTCCGTCTCGCCCTCGCTCATGGCGGAGTACCAGCGGCGGTCCGGTCGGACCGCGGGGGCGGCGCTGCTGCGTCGCGCCACGTGCGAGGGCTGTCGGATGGTCCTGTCGGGGACGGATCTGAACGTCATCCGTCAGGCTGCCGATGACGACGTGGTGTCCTGCCCCGAGTGCGGCTGCATCCTGGTGCGCACCGAGGAGTCGGGACTGAGGAGCAGCGCCGCCGCGGCGGACTGACCTCGTCCGCGCGGCGTCGCCGTGCTCGTCAGAACTCTTCGTGGGTGGCGGGATCGGCGCCCCAGAGTCGCCCGTCGGATTCGCCCAGCGCGGTGATGGCGTCGACGTCGTCCCGGCTCAGACGCACCTGCGCCGCGGCGAGGTTCTGCGCCTGATGCTCGGCTGAGGCCGCCTTCGGGATCGCGACCACGCCGCGCGCGGCGTGCCAGGCGAGCACGGTCTGCGCCGGCGTGATCCCGCGTGCGGCGGCGATCGTCGTGATGACCGGATCCTCGAGCACCTCGCCGGCCCGCCCGAGCGGACTCCAGGCCTCGGTGATGATCCCGCGGGCGCGGTGGTAGGCGAGCGCCTCCTCCTGCGGGTAGCGGGGATGCAGCTCGATCTGGTTCACGACCGGTCGCACACCCGTCGCGTCCTCGATGCGCTCGAGGTGCTCCGGAAGGAAGTTCGAGACGCCGATCTGGTGGACGAGTCCTCGCTCGCGCGCCTCGATCAGCGCCTGCCATGCCTCGACGTACGAGTCCTGGCGCGGCAGCGGCCAGTGGATGAGGAACAGGTCGATCGCCTCGGCTCCCAGGCGGAAGCGGCTCTCCTCGATCGCGTCGAGCGCCTTCTCCCGCCGGTGGTGGCGGCCGGCCAGCTTCGAGGTGACGATGAGCTCGGCGCGATCGACGGCGGCGCCGGAGATGCCCCAGCCCACCGCGCCCTCGTTCTCGTAGTTGAACGCGGAGTCGATCAGCCGGTAGCCGCTCTCGATTCCGCTGCGGACGGCGTCCGCGCCCGCCTCGCCGCGGAATCCGTAGGTGCCGAGGCCCTGGACGGGCAGGGTGAAGCCGTTGTGGGCTATGAAGGGGGATGCGTCGGACATGGGGTCTCCTCTCCGGTGCTTCCACGCTAACGGTGCTCGAGGTCCTCCGTGCGGGACGCGATACACGCCGACATACCCGGTCGTCACCGGTTCGTCAGGGAGTCTGTCGCGCACCGCGCCGGAGACGGCGTAGATTCGAAGACATGATCGAATCGGCCGTTCCGCACGAGGTCGTGCTGGGACGCTCGGATCGGCCCGAGCACTGGTGCCTCGTGTCGTTCGGTGCGGACGGGGCGGAGCAGGGGATGCGGGAGCTTCCCGGGGCCGGCCTGCACGCCGCGATCGCGGCGATCGAGGAGACGGCGCACCCGCGCTGGGTGGTGCGGAGCCTGCGCGACGTCTATCCGCCGCTGCTCGCCGCGGGGATCCGGATCCGTCGCGCGCACGACCTGCTGCTCTGCCACGCGATCCTGCGCGACACCGCGAGCCTCGCGGAAGCGGTGCCGCCGTCCCCGCGCTGGATCCGCGTGGATCCGCTCGCGGGGTCGGCGGCGGCGCCCGCGCTGTTCGACCTGCACGACGTCGCAGTGTCGCCGGCCGATCAGGTGCCCGAGATCGACGAGCTCCGCGCCGAGTTCGCCCGGCAGAGGTCGGCCCTGCGCCGGGCTCCGGACGGGCGGCTGGCGCTGCTCTGCGCGGCGGAGTCGACCGGCGCGCTGATCGCCGAGGAGATGACAGCGGCCGGGGTGCCGTGGAGCACGAACGTGCACGAGCGGCTCCTCACGGAGGCTCTCGGCCCTCGTCCCGTCCCCGGGGCGCGCCCGGCGCGGATGGCCGAACTCGCCGCCGAGATCGCGCGCACGCTGGAAGACCCCTCGGTCAACCCGGACAGTCCGCCGCGGCTGCTGAAGTCCCTGCGTCGTGCCGGCATCCTCGTCGACTCCACCTCCCGCTGGGAGCTGGGGGAGATCGAGCACCCGGTCGTGGAGCCGCTCCTCGCCTACAAGAAGCTCGCGCGGCTGTTCACCGCGAACGGCTGGCACTGGCTGGGCGAGTGGGTGCGCGATGAGCGCTTCCGCCCGATCTATCTGACCGGCGGCGTCGTCACGGGCCGCTGGGCCTCCAGCGGCGGGGGTGCGCTGCAGATCCCGCGGAGCCTGCGCCCGGCGGTGCGCGCCGATGAGGGATGGGTGCTGGTGAGCGCCGACGTCGCCCAGCTGGAGCCGCGTGTGCTCGCGGCGATGTCCAAGGACGGCGCGATGGCGGCCGCGGCGCGGGGCGCAGATCTGTACGAGGGCGTCGTGCGCTCCGGAGCCGTGCAGACGCGGCAGGACGCCAAGTACGCGGTGCTGGGCGCGATGTACGGCGCGACGACCGGGCCCAGCGGCCAGCTCGGGCCCCGGCTGCGCAGCGTCTTCCCACGCGCGATGGCGCTCGTCGACGGCGCGGCGAAGACCGGCGAGGACGGCGGGGTGGTCTCGACCCTGCTGGGGCGCAGCTCGCCGCGACCGGATGCGGCCTGGACCGCTGCACAGTCGCGTGCGAGCGATCCCGACGCCGATGGCGCCGACGAGCGGGTGGCACGCAGCAGGGCGAGGGATCGCGGCCGGTTCACGCGTAATTTCGTCGTGCAGGGAACCGCGGCCGAGTGGTCGCTGCTGTGGCTCGCCGAGATCCGGCATCGGCTGAGCGCGCTGCCCGAGGCCGCCCGGCCCGCCGCGGGGTCGGGCCCGGTGTTCGGTCGTCGCCCGCATCTCGCCTTCTTCCTGCACGACGAGGTGATCGTGCATGCGCCGGCGGAGCTCGCCGACGAGGCCGCACAGGCGGTGCGGGACTCCGCCGATGCCGCGACCCGCCGCCTCTTCCCGGGATTCGACATCGACATCCCGCTCGATCTGCGCATCGCCGAGGATGCGGGGAAGTCCTCGTAGACTGGTCGGGAACGGGTCGGCCGGACGGTCGCGTGGCGGGAGACCGCACCGAGGAACGTCCGGGCTCCACAGGGCAGGGCGGTGGGCAACACCCACCCGGAGCAATCCGCGAGACAGTGCCACAGAGAGAAGACCGCCCCCGCCGTCAGGCGCGGGGTAAGGGTGAAAGGGTGGTGTAAGAGACCACCGGGGGCCGTGGCGACACGGCCCGCCAGGTAAACCTCGCCCGGAGCAAGGCCAGACAGGGGATGATGACGCGGCTCGCCGAGTCCCCGGGTAGGCCGCTGGAGCGGCGCGGCAACGCGTCGCCGAGAGAGATGACCGTCGAAGGGACACCCCGAGAGGGGCCCCGGAACAGAACCCGGCGTACAGGCCGGCCCGTTCCCCGCACGGAGAAGGCCCGGATCCGCAGCAGATGCGGATCCGGGCCTTCTGGCGTCTTGCGGATGGTCCGGGGCGCGCGGTATCAGTCCGCGGCGAGCGATGCGGCGCCGATGATGCCCGAGGAGTTGCGGTGCACCGCGGCCACGATCGGGGTCTTCAGATCCAGCAGCGGCAGGAACTTCTCGGGGTGCTTGGAGACGCCGCCGCCGACGACGAACAGGTCGGGGCTGAACAGGAACTCGACGTGCGAGAAGAAGTCCTGCAGGCGCGCCGACCACTCGGCCCAGTCCAGCTGATCGCGCTCCATGGCCGAGTACGCCGCCCACTTCTCGATCGACTCGCCGCGGAAGTCGAGGTGGCCGAGCTCGGTGTTGGGAACCAGCACGCCGTTGTAGAGGAACGCGGATCCGATGCCGGTGCCGAGCGTGGCGAGGATCGTGAGGCCCCGGGCGTCGCGGGCCGCGCCGTGGCGGCTCTCGGCGACACCGGCGGCATCGGCGTCGTTCACGAAGGTGATCTGCCGGCCGAGGCCGTCCTCGAAGAACCGCTCCGCCTCGAAGTCGATCCAGTCCTTGGCGATGTTGGCCGCGGACAGGGTGCGGCCGTGCTTCACGATCGCGGGGAAGGCGACGCCCAGGGGGAGCCGGGAGTCCTGCACGCCGAGGGTCGAGAGCACCTGCTTGACCGTCTCGAGCACGTCCGCGGGCTTCGCGCCCTTCGGGGTCGGGATCCGGATCCGGTCGGATTCCAGGGTGCCGTGCTCGAGGTCGACGACACCCGCCTTGATGCCGGTCCCGCCGATGTCCACGCCGATCGCTTTTGCCATGCGCAACAGCCTAGCGAGACGCGGGAGCCCCAGTAGGATCGTGACAAGCACACAGGAGGAGCAGCGATGAGCGACGCGCACCGCGACGACAAGTACGACGGCGAAGACTTCGGCGACGAGAAGTACTGGTTCAACAGCAAGACCGGGCAGGTCGAGCACGGCATGCTGTCCTCCTCCCTCGACCGCATCGGGCCCTTCGACACCGCCGAGGAGGCGGCTCGCGCCCCGCAGGTGCTCAAGGAGCGCTCGCGGCTCTGGGCCGACGAGGACACGGCGGAGGACGACTGGGGCGGGGCGGACGGCGCTCGATGAGCGGGATGGACAAGCAGCGGGACTTCGTGCTGCGCACCATCGAGGAGCGGGGCGTCAAGTTCATCCGCCTCTGGTTCACCGACGTGATCGGCACGCTGAAGTCGGTGGCGATCGCTCCCGCCGAGGTGGAGGGCGCCTTCGCGGAAGGCATCGGTTTCGACGGCTCGGCGATCGAGGGTCTCACGCGGACCTTCGAGTCGGATCTGCTCGCGCAGCCGGACCCGACGACGTTCCAGATCCTCCCGTGGCGCGGGGAGATCGATCCGACGGCCCGGATGTTCTGCGATCTGACGACGCCGGACGGGCGTCCGGCGGTCGCCGACCCGCGGCACGTCCTCAAGCGCACCCTCGCCAAGGCGGCCGATGCGGGCTTCACGTTCTACACGCATCCGGAGATCGAGTTCTATCTGCTGAAGTCGTCGCAGTTCGGGCCCGAGGGCCCGGTGCCGGTCGACTCGGCGGGCTACTTCGACAACGTCCCGGGCGGCACGGCGCACGACTTCCGCCGCCGCTCCGTGCGGATGCTCGAAGACCTCGGGATCTCGGTCGAGTACAGCCACCACGAGGGCGGTCCCGGGCAGAACGAGATCGACCTGCGTTACGCGGACGCGCTCACCACGGCGGACAACATCATGACGTTCCGCACCGTGGTGAAGGAGGTGGCCATCGAGCAGGGCGTCTACGCGACGTTCATGCCGAAGCCGCTGAGCAACCACCCGGGCAGCGGCATGCACACGCACATGTCGCTGTTCGAAGGCGACCTGAACGCGTTCTACGAGGAGGGCGCCAAGTATCAGCTCTCCCGCACCGGACGCCAGTTCATCGCAGGCCTGCTCCGGCACGCGAACGAGATCGCGGCCGTGACGAACCAGTTCGTCAACTCGTACAAGCGGCTCTGGGGCGGCGATGAAGCCCCGAGCTTCGTCACCTGGGGGCATGCGAACCGGTCCGCGCTCATCCGGGTGCCGATGTACAAGCCGAACAAGGGGCAGTCCACGCGGATCGAGTACCGCGCCCTCGACTCGGCGGCCAACCCCTATCTCGCGTACGCGCTCATGCTGGCCGCGGGACTCAAGGGCATCGAGGAGGGGTACGAGCTGCCGCCGGAGGCGGAGGACAACGTGTGGTCGCTGAGCGACACGGAGCGCCGTGCCCTGGGCTACGCGTCGCTGCCCGCGAGCCTGGACCACGCGCTCGAGCTGATGGAGGACTCGGAGCTCGTCGCGGAGACCCTCGGCGAGCAGGTGTTCACCTATGTCCTGCTGAACAAGCGCAAGGAGTGGGAGGCGTACCGCGGTCAGGTCACGCCGTTCGAGCTCAAGAGCAACCTCGAGCTGCTCTGATCGGGCCGCGTCGTGCCCCGATTCGACGATTCGCTCTCCCTCTCCGCTCTCGCACGGCTCGGCTTCGTCGAACTGTCGGAAGCGGCGGCGGGACTGCGTGAGCTGTCCGAGCTGTCCGGCGCTTCGCCCGCGGCGCTGATCGAGGGACTGCGCAGCGCGGACCCGGATGAGGCCCTCGCGGGCCTCATCCGGGTCGCGCGCCGTGACCCGGCGGCGGTGGTGGCCATGCTCTCCGACGAGGGCGCCCGCGCCCGGGCCTGGGCCGTTTTCGGCGCCTCGCCCGGACTCGGGCGTTTCTTCGAACGCCGGCCGGCAGAGCTCGTCGTGCTTCAGGAGGACCGGCCCGCGCTGCCGACCGCTCAGGAGCTCGGCGCCGAGATGCTCGCATCCGTCGGCGCCGACGACGGGTTCGCCGCGACGGCGCGGGTGCGTCTGCGTGTCGCCTACCGGCGCGCCGTGGTGCGGATCGCGGTCTGGGACCTGGCGGCGCCGGATCCGGTCGAGGCCGTCGCCCCGGTCGCTTCGGCCCTCGCGGACGCGGCGTCGGCCGCGCTCGAGGCGGCTCTCGCGGTCGCCCGAGCAGAGGTCGCGGGGGCATCGGAGGATGCGCGGCGTGACGTGGCCCTCACCCGGCTGGCCATCATCGGCATGGGCAAGACGGGGGCCCGCGAGCTGAACTACGTCAGCGACGTCGACGTGATCTACGTCGCCGGCACGGAGGACGAGGAACGGCTGGACGAGTCCAAGGCCATCGACATCGCCACGAGGCTGGCCCGCAGCACGATGCAGGCGATCTCGGGCATCGAGGCGGAACCGCCGCTGTGGGAGGTCGACGCGGCGCTGCGCCCCGAGGGCAAGCAAGGCGCGCTCGTGCGTTCGCTCTCCTCGCACGTGGCCTATTACGATCGCTGGGCGAAGAGCTGGGAGTTCCAAGCCCTGCTGAAGGCGCGTGCGATCGCCGGTGATGCCGATCTCGGCCGTGAGTATCTCGCCGCGGTGCAGCCCAAGGTGTGGTCGAGCGCGGCGCGGGAGGACTTCGTCGGCAGCGTTCAGCGCATGCGCGAGCGGGTCACCGAGCACATCGCTCCGGAAGACGTCCCCTACCAGCTGAAGCTCGGGCCGGGAGGCCTCCGTGACATCGAGTTCACCGTGCAGCTGCTCCAGCTGGTGCACGGGCTCACGGATCCCGAGATCCGTACCCGGGGCACTCTCGAGTCCCTGGATGCGCTCGTCCTCGGCGGCTACATCGGCCGTGCGGAGGCCGCGCTGTTCGGGCGCGACTACCGTGTGCTGCGTCTCATCGAGCATCGGTTGCAGCTCCGCGAGATGCAGCGGACGCATCTCGTCCCCCGCGAGGAGGAGGCGCTCCGCGTGCTCGGGCGCGCGACCGGTCTCGCGGAGACCGCGGACGGCATCCGGCGGGTCTGGGAGGACGTGCGCCGCGAGGTCCGCGACCTGCACACGCGCCTGTTCTACCGGCCGCTGCTGAGCGCGGTCGCCTCGCTGCCGGAGGAGGAGCGCACGCTCTCCACCGACCAGGCCCACGACCGCCTCGCGGCCATCGGCTTCCGCGACCCCGCCGGCGCCCTGCGGCACATCGGCGCGCTGACCACTGGCCTCAGCCGCAAGGCGACGATCCAGCGGCACCTGATGCCCGTCATGGTGCGCTGGTTCGCCGACGGCACGGATCCCGATTACGGCCTCATCGCGTTCCGGAGGATCAGCGAGCGCCTGGGGGACACCCCGTGGTTCCTGCGGATGCTGCGGGATTCGTCCGGCGCTGCGGAGCGGCTCACCCGGGTGCTGTCCACGTCCCGCTACATCGGCGAGTTGATGGAGTGGATCCCCGAGTCCGTCGCCTGGCTGGAGAGCACGGAGCAGCTGCGGCCCCGGCCCGGCCGGGCGCTGGACGAGGAGGCCAGGGCGATCCAGACCCGGCACGAGACGATCCTCGACGCGATGCGGTCGGTGCGGGCCCTACGACGGCGCGAACTGCTGCGGACTGCGATGGGTGCGGTGCTGGACGTGCTCACGATCGACGATGTCGCCGCCGCCCTCACCGCGATCACGGAGGCCACGATCCAGGCGGCACTGCGCGCCGTGCGGCGCGACGCGGTGCCGGCGGAGGACGACGCGCTCGATTTCTCGGTGATCGCGATGGGGCGCTTCGGGGGCGCGGAACTGGGATTCGGGTCGGATGCGGACGTGCTGTTCGTCTACGACGCGAACGGGATCGAGCCCCAGCGCGCGCAGCAGCTCGCGGCGCGCATGGTCGCCGGCCTGCGCGAGCACCTGACCGATCATCGTCTGCCTCTGGAACTGGACGCGGATCTGCGCCCGGAGGGCCGCAACGGTCCGCTGGTGCGCAGCCTCGACGCGTACGCGGAGTACTACCGGCGCTGGTCGCTGTCCTGGGAGGCGCAGGCGCTGCTGAGGGCCAGGGGGGTGGCCGGCAGCCACAAGCTCATCGAGCGCTTCACGTCCCTCGCGGACGGCGTGCGCTATCCCGAGGCGCTGGACGTGAACTCGCTGCGGGAGATCAAGCGCATCAAGGCGCGTGTGGAGGGGGAGCGCCTGCCGCAGGGGGTCGATCCGCGTCGCCATCTGAAGCTCGGGCCCGGCACGCTGAGCGACGTGGAGTGGCTGATCCAGATCGTCCAGCTGGAGCACGCCCACGCGGTACCCGCGCTGCGCACCACCTCGACCCTGGCGGCCCTCGACGTCGCTGTCGGTGCCGGCTTCGTACCGGAGGAGGCGGGGGAGCGGTTGCGCGAGGCATGGCGGTTGTCGAGCCGGCTGCGCTCCGCGATGACGCTGCTGACCGGCCAGACCAAAGACGTCCTGCCGGCGGATCCGCGCGAGCTCGACGGAGTGGGCCGGATCCTCGGCTACCCCGATCGCTCGGCGGTCGCGGTCGAGGAGGAGTACCTCCGCGTCACGCGCCGCGCGAGAAAGGTGTTCGAGACGCTGTTCTACGGCTGACGCGCGGAGATCCACCATTCGCACGGCGGAACGGGCAGGCTGAGACCATGACGAAGATCGGCGTGGTCCGCAACCCCGTGAAGCTCGCGTCCGAGGAGGAGGTGCGCGCGGCGATCCTGCAGAGCATCCCCGACGCCGACATCCGGTTCTCCACGACCACGGAGGACGACCCGGGGCGTGCCATGGCGCAGGACGCGGTCGACGCCGGCTGCGAGCTCATCCTCGCCGCAGGGGGCGACGGCACCGTACGCGCGGTCGCCGCCGTCGTCGCCGGAACCGACAGCGCACTGGGGATCCTGCCGCACGGCACCGGAAACCTGCTCGCCCGGAATCTCGGCGTGCCCCTGGACAGCACACAGGCCGCGGTCGCGCACGCCCTGGCCGCGCAGCCGCGCCGGATCGATGTGGGAACGATCGAGATCACCGACGGCGACGACCCGGGCGAGCACATGTTCGTGGTGATGGCCGGCCTCGGACTCGACGCGCGCATGCTGGAGGAGACGGACGACGAGCTCAAGGCGAAGGCGGGTTGGCTCGCCTATGTGAAGGCGCTCGGCGCGGCGGCGGCCGGGACCGAGCTGGTGCGCGCCTCGCTCTCCCTCGACGACGAGCCGGAGGATCGCGCGCAGCTCCACACGCTCCTGATCGGCAACTGCGGCATGATCCAGGGCGGGATCACGCTGCTTCCCGATGCCGCACCCGACGACGGCGTGCTGGATCTTCTGCTGGTCAGCGCGGACGGCGTCGCGGACTGGTTCGAGACCGTGCGCACCCTGGTCTGGGACAACGGACTGCGACGTCTGCTCGGTGGGGAGACCATGAGCACGGATGTGATGCGCCACGCGTCGGGCCGACGGGTCAGGGTCGAACTGGAGGAGGCGCAGCCGTTCCAGATCGACGGCGAACAGCACGGAACGGTGCGCGCCTTCACCGCGACGATCCGGCCGGGCGTCCTGCTGGTCCGGGCCTGAGTTCCGAGAGCCCGTCTCTTCACCGAGACCTGGGCGGAGACACCGCGCGCCCCCGCCAGCGAGACCGGGGTTTGCATGTCTGCGCTCCGGGGACGAACATCGCACTGTGACCGAGTTCGACAGCATCGCGGCGGAGCTCCTCTCCTGCGCGCCCGGTGACTTCGTGTCCGCGCGGGAGGCCCGCGCGAAGGAAGCGGGGGACGCGCACCTCGCGGCGCGGATCCGCGCACTGCGCAAGCCGACCACCGCGGCCTGGGCCGTGAACCTCTTCGCGCAGGAGCGCGCGCCGCAGTTGCAGGAGGCGCTCCAGCTCGCCGCCGCGCTGCGCGAAGCACAGGCCGAGCTCGACGTGCCGGCGCTCGCGAAGCTGGGCCGGGACCGGCGCGCGCTCACGGCGCGGCTCGCCGAGGACGCGGCAGAGCTCGCGCGCGCCCGCGGGGGACGCATCAGCGCCGGGATGCTCGACGCGGTGCAGCGGACCCTCTCGGCGGCGTTCTTCGACCCGGGCGCGGCAGCCGCCGTCGCCTCGGGAAGACTCCTGAGTGAGCTCGACGGCGACGGCACACCCGTCGATCCGTCCACGGTGATCGCCGGCGACGTCGCGGACACGCCGGTGGCAGCGACGCGACCCGATGACGACCTGGCCGCCCTGCGGGCGCGTCGTCGGGCGGAGCAGACGCTGAGACAGGCCGAGCGAGAGCGCGCGGCGGCCGAACGCGATCACGCTGCGGCCGAGCGGGCCGTCCGGGATGCATCGCGCCGCGGCGCGCAGATCGCTGCGCGCATCGCCGAGCTCGAGGGCGAGCTCAGCGCCGTGCGGGAGAGTGCGCAGGCAGCGGCGATGGCGGTCTCGGGCGCCGAAGCGGAGGAGAGGCGGGCGGCGGCGGAGCTCGCGCGCCGGGAAGAGATCGTCGCGGCGGCGCGCGCGGCATCGGACGCGCGCCCGGCCGGCTGAACGGAGGAACGAAGAACCCGCCTCAGCCGGGGGACGCTGAGACGGGTTCTTCGGAACTGCGGTTCTCCTGCGGACCAGCCCCAGGAGAACCGCGGAATCTGCTTACACGCCGTAGTAGAGCTCGTACTCGTACGGGTGCGGGCGCTGTGCCATCGGCAGGATCTCGTTGTTGTACTTGTAGGAGATCCAGGTCTCGATGAGCTCCTCGGTGAACACGCCGCCCTCGAGGAGGAAGGCGTGGTCGGCGCGCAGCGCCTCGAGCGAGTCCAGCAGGGAGTTCGGCACCTGCGGGATGTTCTTGGCCTCCTCGGGCGGGAGCTCGTAGAGGTCCTTGTCGATCGGCTCGAGCGGCTCGATGCGGTTGCGGATGCCGTCGAGGCCCGCCATGAGCTGCGCGGCGAAGGCGAGGTACGGGTTGCCCGATGCGTCCGGCACGCGGAACTCGATGCGCTTGGCCTTCGGGTTCGAGCCCGTGAGCGGGATGCGGATCGCGGCGGAGCGGTTGCCCGCGGAGTAGGCCAGGTTGACCGGCGCCTCGAAGTGCTTCACCAGGCGGTGGTAGCTGTTCAGGGTCGGGTTGGTGAAGGCGAGCACCGCGTGCGCGTGCTTGAGCAGGCCGCCGATGTACCAGCGCGCCGTGTCGCTGAGCTGGCCGTAGCCGTTCTCGTCGAAGAACAGCGGCTTGCCGTCGAGCCACAGCGACTGGTGCGTGTGCATGCCGGAGCCGTTGTCGCCGAACAGCGGCTTCGGCATGAACGTGACCGTCTTGCCCCACTCCTCGGCCGTGTTCTTGACGATGTACTTGAACTTCAGGATGTCGTCGGCCGCGTGCACCATGGTGTCGAAGCGGTAGTTGATCTCCTGCTGACCGGCGGTGCCGACCTCGTGGTGCGAGCGCTCGAGGTGGAAGCCGGAGTCGATCAGGCGCAGCGTGATGTCGTCGCGCAGGTCCGCGGTCTTGTCGACCGGCGCGACCGGGAAGTAGCCGCCCTTGAACGGCGTCTTGTTGCCGAGGTTGCCGCCCTCCTCCTCGCGGCCGCTGTTCCACGCGGCCTCCTCGGAGTCGACCTTGTAGAAGCTCTCACCGGCGGTGACGGAGTAGCGCACGTCGTCGAAGATGTAGAACTCGGCCTCGGGGGCGAAGTACGCGGTGTCGGCGATGCCGGTCGAGGCGAGGTACTTCTCGGCCTTCTTCGCGACCTGGCGCGGGTCCTTGCTGTAGATCTCGCCGGTGCGCGGGTTGTAGATGTCGAACACCATGACGATGGTGCTCGCCTCGCGGAACGGGTCCACGTACGCGGTGGTCACGTCGGGGATGAGCTGCATGTCGGACTCGTGGATCGACGCGAAGCCGCGGATCGAGGAGCCGTCGAAGAGCTGGCCGTTGGCGAAGAAGTCCTCGTCGACCGTCGCAGCCGGGATGTTGAAGTGCTGCTGCACGCCGGGCAGGTCGGTGAAGCGGATGTCGAGGAACTTGACGTCGTTGTCGCGGATGTACGCGAGCACGTCGGCGGGGGTGGTGAACATGCATCAACTCCTGGAGGAACGGGTGCGGTCGAGCGACCTGCAAGCAGGTTACGGGCGAGGGATGACGCGGCCGTGTCTGGAATGTTTCCGGCGTGTTACGTCCGGGCGAGGGTCCGACGGCGGCGCGTCGGGTGCTCCGCATCGCCTCGCCTAGGCTGGAGGGATGTCCGACACCGCGCAGAGATACCCCGGCGAACGACTCGGCCTCCCGGAGACCGGACCCGGCAGCGTCGGTCGTCTCGGGCGTCGGATCGCGGCGCTGTTCATCGACTACGCCGCCGCGACGATCATCGCCACGGCGTATCTCGGGTTCCAGCAGTGGGCGCTGCCGAAGGAGGCGGGACTCAGCCAGTTCGCGCCGATGATCGTCTTCGCGGTGCTCCAGATCGTCTTCATCCCGACGATCGGAGGGAGCCCGGGCCATCGCATCGTCGGGATGCGGCTCGTGATGCTGCACGGCGGCTGGGTGGGGCTGTGGCGCCCCATCGTTCGCACGGTCCTGCTGGTCTTCGTCATTCCGGCCGTCATCTTCGACGCGGATCAGCGGGGACTGCACGACAAGGCGGTCGGAACCGTCCTGATCCGCGCCTGAGACCGGCTCAGACCGCGGCGTGGCCGCGATTCAGGCGGCGGTAGGTCTTGGGCGCCTTGCCGCCCAGGAAGGACCGTGCCGGGTCGATCGTGAAGCCCTGACGCAGCGCCTCCCGCCCGATCAGCATCCGGAAGCCCATCTCGCTGCGGTTGCTCAGGGTCACTTCGGCGGTGACCCTCCGATCGACGAGGATCAGATCGAGCAGCACGACGAGCCGGCTCTGCGCATGTCCGGACGATGAGCGCACGTCCCGCCGGTCGAACACGGGGAGCTCCACGGGAACGAGCTCATGGGCGCCCTGCCACGGGCGCACGTCGAAGCGCACCCAGGCCGCACCGTCGCGTTCGAACTCGCGGATGTGCTGCGCGTGCAGCGACGAGCTGCGTGCCCCGGTGTCGACCTTCGCCTTGATCCACGGGATCCCGACGTCGGGCAGGGAGACCCACTCCCGCCACCCGATAAGGGTGCTTGAATGAGTAGGTCGGTCCACACACACATCCTGGCAGGAAATCACCGTGAAGCTCGCCGTGCTCTCGCGCGCCCCGCAGTCCTACTCCACCCAGCGCCTCCGTGCCGCCGCGATCCAGCGCGGTCATCAGATCAAGGTGCTGAACACCCTGCGCTTCGCGATCGACCTCACCGCGGATGAACCGGACCTGCATTTCCGCGGGCGGCGCCTGAGCGACTACGACGCGATCCTGCCCCGCATCGGCAACTCCATCACCTACTTCGGCACGGCCGTCGTGCGCCAGTTCGAGCAGATGGACGTCTACACGCCGAACACGGCGAACGGCATCTCGAGCGCGCGCGACAAGCTGCGGGCGAACCAGATCCTCTCCCGCCATAACATCGCGATGCCGCCCACGGCGTTCGTGCGCAACCGGGCCGATGTGCGCCCTGCGATCGAGCGGGTCGGCGGTGCCCCGGTCGTCATCAAGCTCCTCGAGGGCACCCAGGGGATCGGGGTGATCCTCGCGCCGCAGGTGAAGGTCGCCGAGGCGATCATCGAGACCCTGCACTCGACGAAGCAGAACGTGCTGATCCAGAAGTTCATCGCGGAGAGCCGCGGCCGGGACATCCGCGCCCTCGTCGTCGGCGACCGCGTCGTCGCCGCGATGCGGCGGGTGGCCAACGGCGACGAGTTCCGCTCGAACGTCCATCGGGGCGGGACGGTCGAGGCCGTGCAGCTCGACCCCGTCTATGAGCAGACGGCCGTGCGGGCAGCCCAGATCATGGGGCTGCGCGTCGCCGGCGTGGACATGCTGGAGGGCGAGGACGGTCCCCTCGTCATGGAGGTCAACTCCTCTCCGGGGCTCCAGGGCATCGAGGCGGCGACCAGCCTCGACGTCGCCGGCGCCATCATCGACTTCATCGCGAACCAGGTGAACTTCCCCGAGATCGACGTGCGTCAGCGCCTCAGCGTGTCGACGGGCTACGGCGTCGCCGAGCTCGTGATCCATGCGGGCGCCGAACAGGTGGGCAAGCAGCTCGGCGAGCTGGGGCTGTGGGACCGCGACATCACCGTGCTCACGCTGCACCGCGGCGTCACCGTGATCCCCAACCCCCGCAAGCATGTCGTGCTGGAGGACGAGGACCGTCTCCTCTGCTTCGGCAAGCTCGATGAGATGCGGTCGATGATCCCCGAGCGCCGACGCCGCAGGGCGAAGGTGCGGAAGCTCCCGAAGGAGCATCTGCCCGATTCGGCGAACTGAGCGGACGCCCCCCTCACGACGAAGCGCCCGGCGCCCGCGGGAAGCGGGGCCGGGCGCTCGGACGTTCCGTGCTCAGCGCGGACGCGGTGCGCGCGTCTTGAGCGGGTCGATGCCCTTCGGGATCGGCAGCGAGGCGACCGACTGCGACACCGACTCCATGCGCTTGATCACGGCGGCCATCGTCGCGTTGTCGATGGCCTTGGGAAGCTTCTTGATGGTCTTGGCGAGCTTGTCGATCGAGACGTCGTCCTCGCCGTGGCCGACGTAGAACACGTTGACGGGCACGCCCTGCGCGACACGCATCGCCTTGGTCTTCTCGTCCTTGACGAGACGGGTGAGACGACCGCGTGCGCCCTCGGCGACCACGACGATCCCGCCTCGTCCGATGGCGCGGTACACCGCGTCCTGCGACTTGGGGTTGACCCCCACCGGCATCTCGGAGCCCTGCCAGCTGCGGCCGAGCGACGTGCTGAGCACGTGCCCTGCGGCGCCCGGCATGCCGTCGATCTTGCGGTACATCGCCGTCGTCGACAGACGGGTCATCAGGAACATGGCGCCGAGCACGCCCGCGAGCAGGCCGGTGACGCCCCACAGCACGACGCTCCAGATCTGGAACGGGGGGATCAGATAGCCGACGATGACGCCGATGAGGATGCCGGCCACCAGGATCGCGATCTGGGCCCAGGGCAGCCACGGGTAGATCTCCCGGGTGAAGCGGAAGAGCGAACGCAGCTGGGAGAAGAAGCCGGGCTGCTTCTCCGTCGCGGAGGGACTTTTTGCCATGCCTTCCAGCCTACCGATTCCGCGGGCTCCATGACGGCGCGCGGGCGAACGCGCTGGGCGAACACGATCGTCCTGCACAGAGGGGATGCGGAGCGTTCAGCGCACAGTTCGCGGGCGGCCGGATCCGCGGAGAATGCCGCCGAGGTCGAATGGGGGCATGACCGAACGCAGCATGGGCACCGCCGTGGCGGGGGCGCACCGCACGATCCGGGTACTCGGTGAGAACGAAGGGCCGTTCCCGGGCGCCCTCGTCCCGCGCAAAGAGGGGATGGCCGTCCGCGTGCCGGCGGAACGGCTGCGGGGCTGGCCCGGGTGGGCGCTCGCGGGCGCGGAGCACGTCGTGGCGCCGCTGGACATCGTGCTGCGGCCCGATGGTCACGACGTGCTGCTGCCGTGGTGCGTCCGTTCCGTCAGCAGCCAGCTGGCGCTCCGGAGTGCGGGAGAGGCCGAGGGAGTGACACGGGGCGAGGCCGTGACGCTCGCGGTCAGCATCCTGCGCGGCGCGGTCGAGCTGATGCCCGGAGACGCCGGGGAAGCCCCGGAGCCTCGGGGACGATGGTGGCTGACGGACGAGGGGCGTCCGGTGTTCGCGATCGCCCCGTCCGCCGAGACCGAGGAGGAATCGCCGTGGGCATCCGCTCGGCGGCTGCTGAGCGACCTGGAGCGCGCGGTGGATGACCGGGCGCTGCGTCGCCTGCTGCTCCGTCTCGCCGATGCGACGCAGGATCCGCGACGTCTGCGCGCCGAGGCCGGGCGCTGGGAGGAGGAGCTGTTGGAGATCGCGGCACCGCGCACACTGCGCATCATCGAGGGCGACCTCACGGATGCACGGGACGCCGTGGACGCGGCGCGGCGCCGAGAGGGTCTGCCTCCCCGCCGCCGCGATCTGCGGCTCGCTCGCGACCCGCGAAGACGTGTCCGGGAAGGGAGTCGGCGCGGGACGGTTCCGCGCTCCGCGGGCGCGACGACGGCATTGCTCACGACTCCGGCGCGGGTGATCGAGGCGGGGCGGCGAGCCATGGCCGGGCTGTCGGCGCGACTCGCCGGGCGGACCTCCGCCGGGCAACGGCAGCGGGCCGGGGCAGAAGCGCCCGTGCGGCGTCGGCGATGGGTCGGGCCGGCGACGGTCGCCGCCTCGGTCGCGGCGGTGATCGCCGTCGGCGGTGCGCTCTGGCCGACCGGCAGCGGCAGCGCCGGGGCGGCCGATGCGACGCCGCGGGAGTCGGCGGCGGTGTCCGGACCCGGAACAGACCTGCCGGGCTCTGACTCGGTCGTTCCCGTGCCGGCTTCCACCGCCCCGGAGAATCCGCGTCCCCTCGGACCCTCCGCAGATCCGGATCCGGAACGCGCGGGGCAGGAGCTCGTCGCGGGCGTGCTCCGCTGTCAGGCGGCGCCGATGCCCGCCTGCGGGGATCTCTGGAACGACGGTCCCGGCGCGATCAAGCCGGTGCGCGATCCGGGCGGGTCGCTCTCGCTGATCGAGGACTACGGCGACCTCGCCGCGCTGCGGAGCGGCTCGGGGGAGGGCGGTCAGATGGTCGTGATCATCCGCCGAGACGCCGAATGGCGGATCCGTGATGTGTACGACATCGCGGATCCGCCATCCGATGAGAGCGGTGCCTCGTGAATCCGTGCGGATCAGGCTCCGAGCTGCGCGGCGAAGTCGGCCGCCTCCAGGCGCGCCTTCACCGACGAGAGGAAGCGCGCGGCATCCGCGCCGTCGATCGTGCGGTGGTCGTAGGACAGCGCGAGGTACACGTAGGAGCGGATCGCGATCGCCTGCTGGCCATCGACGGTCACGACACCGGGCCGCTTCACCACGATGCCGGTGCCGAGAATCGCGGACTGGGGCAGGAAGACGACGGGGGTGTCGAACAGCGCGCCACGCGAACCGGTGTTGGTCAGGGTGAACGTGCCGCCGGCGAGCTCGTCGGGCTTCAGCTTGTTGTCGCGCGTACGGGCAGCGAGGTCGGCGATCTCGTGGGCGATCTGGGCGATGTTCTTGGAACCCGCGTCGCGCAGCACCGGGGTGAGCAGGCCGCGCTCGGTGTCCACCGCGATGGAGATGTTCTCCGAGGCGGGGTACACGATGTCCGTGCCGTCGACCGTCGAGTTCACGATCGGGAACTCCTGGAGCGCCTCGGCCGCGGCCAGGGCGAAGAACGGCAGGAACGACAGCTTGTCACCGGTCTTCTGCTGGAAGGAGCCCTTGACCTCGTCGCGGTACGCGGCGAGCTTGGTGACGTCCACCTCGACCACGGTGGTGAGCTGCGCGGTCTGCTGCATGGACGCGACCGCCCGCTCCGCCAGCACCTTGCGCAGGCGGGACATCGGCTGCGTCGTACCGCGCAGCGGCGAGATCACGCGCTCCTTCGGAGCGGCGGCCACCGCAGCCGGTGCCGTCGCCGCCGGAGCGGACGCGGCGTTGAGCACGTCCTCCTTGCGGATGCGGCCGCCGACGCCGGTGCCGGCGACGGTCGCCAGGTCGACGCCCTTCTCGGCGGCGAGGCGGCGCACCAGCGGGGTGACGTACAGCGAGTCGGAACCGGAATCGGCGACGGGAGCCGCGGCCGGGGCCGGAGCGACAGCGGCCGCAGCCGGGGCAGCCGCCGGAGCCGGGGCAGCCGCCGGAGCCGGAGCCTCAGCCGGAGCCTCAGCCGGAGCCGGGGCGGCGGCGGGAGCCGGGGCGGCGGCGGGAGCCGGAGCAGCAGCCGGAGCCGGGGCCTCGGCGGGAGCCGGAGCCGCAGCGGCGGGGGCGCCGCTGCCGATGCGTGCGAGCACCGCACCGACGGCGATGGTCTCGTCCTCGGCGGCCAGGATCTCCTGGAGGGTGCCGGCGACGGGCGAGGGGATCTCGGTGTCGACCTTGTCGGTGGAGATCTCCAGCAGCGGCTCGTCCACCGCGACGTCGTCGCCGACCTGCTTCAGCCAGCGGGTGACGGTGCCCTCGGTGACGCTCTCGCCCAGCTCGGGCAGGCGGACATCGGTCGCGTCAGACGATGCGGCGGGTGCCGCAGCAGGGGCAGCGGGGGCAGCGGCAGGCTCGGCGGCCGGCGCCTCGGCGGCGGGGGCAGCGGCCTCGGCAGCAGGGGCAGCGGCCTCAGCGGCCGGGGCGGCAGGCGCGGAAGCGCCAGAGCCGTCGCCGATGCGCGCGAGGATGGCGCCGATCTCGACCGTGTCGTCCTCGGCGACGAGGATCTCCTCGATCACACCGCTGACGGGCGAAGGGATCTCGGTGTCGACCTTGTCGGTCGAGATCTCGAGCAGTCCCTCGTCGGCCTGGACGGTGTCGCCGACCTGCTTGAGCCAACGGGTCACAGTGCCCTCGGTGACGCTCTCGCCGAGGGCGGGAAGGACCACAGGTGTGCTCATGACGGAGTCTCCTTAAGGAAGTTCGTGATGGTGTTCAGCTTAGTGGGCAACCGGGTGTTCAGCCCAGCATTGATTTCCACGATGCGCAAGAAAAGTTTCACAATGCGTGAAGTGGCTTGCCCGCGAGCGCGAGGAACGCCTCGCCGAGGGCCTCGCTCTGCGTCGGGTGCGCATGGATCAGGGGCGCGATGTCCTCGGGGTGGGCCTCCCAGCTCACGGCGAGCTGGCCCTCGGTGATGAGTTCGCCGACGCGGTCGCCGAGCAGGTGCACGCCGAGCACGGGGCCGTCCTTGAGCCGCACGACCTTGACCAGGCCGCCGGTGCCGATGATCTCGCTCTTGCCGTTGCCTGCGAGGTTGTACTCGTAGGACGCGACGCGCTCGGCGCCGTGCGCCTCGATCGCGGCGGCTTCGGTGATCCCCACGGACGCGACCTCCGGGCTGCAGTAGGTGACGCGGGGCACCTGCGAGTCGGGGATGACGGCGGGCGCGAGGCCGGCGATGCGCTCGGCGACGGCGATGCCCTGCAGGAACCCGCGGTGCGCGAGCTGGAGGCCGGGCACGATGTCCCCGACCGCCCAGACGTGCGCGACATTCGTGCGCAGCTCCGGATCCGTCAGCACGAAGCCGCGATCCATCTCGATCCCCGCCTCCTCGAAGCCGAGACCCGAGGTCGCCGGTCCGCGGCCCACGGCCACGAGCAGGTAGTCGGCGTCGTAGGTCGTCCCGTTCTCCAGCGTGACCGTGACGCCGTCGGCCGTCTGGGTCGCGCTCGCGAACCGCACGCCCAGCGAGTACGCGATGCCGCGGCGGCGGAACGCGCGCTCCAGGCCCTTGCTGAGCGCGATGTCCTCGTTCGGTGCGAGATGCTCCAGCGCCTCGACGATCGTGACCTCCGCGCCGAACGAACGCCAGACGCTCGCGAACTCGACACCGATGACTCCGCCGCCGAGGATGACCACGCGCTGCGGGACCTCCTCGAGCGCGAGCGCCTGCTCGCTGGTGAGGATGCGCCCGCCGATCTCCAGGCCGGGCAGGCTGCGGCTGTACGAGCCCGTGGCGAGGACGACGTCCGCGCCGCTGTAGACGTCCTCGCCGACGGCCACCGAGCGATCGGGGCGCAGGGTTCCGGATCCGCTCACGACCGTGATGCCCCGGGCCTTGATGAGGCCCTCGAGGCCCTTGAACTTCTTGGCGACGATGCCCTCGCGATAGGCGCGGACGCCTGCTGGATCGATGCCCTCGAACGCGGCGCCCACGCCGTACTTCGCGGCGTCACGGACGTTCTCCGCCACCTCGGCGGAGTGCAGCAGCGCCTTGGTGGGGATGCACCCGCGGTGCAGGCAGGTGCCGCCCACCTTGTCCTTCTCGATCAGGGCGACCGACTTGCCGAGCTCCGCGGCGCGGAGGGCGGCTGCGTAGCCGCCGCTGCCGCCGCCGAGGATCACGACGTCGAAGCTGTGCGCGGTCATGCCCTGCCTCCGTTCGCTCGCTTCTCGGCGAAGGCGATCAGAGTGCGCACGATCGCGCCGGTTGCCCCCTTCTCGATGAAGCCGTACGGGGCGCCCTTGTGCTCGGACGAACCCGCGATGTCGAGATGGGCCCAGGGGATCCGCGGGGCGTCCGCCTCGTCCGAGGCGCGTCCGACCATCCGCCGAAGGAACAGCCCCGCGAAGAGCGCCCCTCCCGCGGGATCGCCGATCTTGGCGTTCACGAGGTCGGCGATCGGCGACTTCAGCTCGTCCTCCATGTGCTCGGGGAGCGGCATCGGCCAGGCCGCCTCGCCCGTTGCGGATGCCGCGGCGAGGACCTCCTGCACCGTCGTGTCGTCGCCGAAGACGCCGGTGTGCCGCATGCCGAGGGCGACGATGATCGCGCCGGTGAGCGTCGCCACGTCGAGGATCACGTCCGGGTTCTCCCGGCTCGCGGCGACGAGGCCGTCGGCCAGGACCAGGCGGCCCTCGGCGTCGGTGTTGAGCACTTCCACGGTCTGTCCGTCCGCGAAGCGCAGCACGTCGCCCGGGCGGATCGCGGAGCCCGAGGGCATGTTGTCCGCGATGCACAGCCAGGCGGTGACCCGGATCGGAAGGCCGAGCGAGGCGACCGCCTGGGTCGCGGCGAGGATGCTCGCGGCGCCCGCCATGTCCGTCTTCATGCCGACCATGCTGGCCGGCGGCTTGAGCGAGAGGCCGCCCGTGTCGAAGGTGATGCCCTTGCCCACCAGTGCGATGTGTCCGGTGGCGTCGGCGGGGGAGTAGTCCAGACGGACGAGACGCGGCGGGCGGGCCGAACCCTGGCCCACGCCGAGGATGCCGCCGAAACCGCCCGCGGCGAGCGCCGTCTCGTCGAGGATCTCGACCTCGACCGGCAGGTCGGCCACCGCTTCCGCGGCGCGCGCGGCGAGATCCTCCGGGCCGAGCCACTCGGCCGGAGTGGTCACCAGGTCCCGCGTGAGGGCGACCGCGTCGGCGAGCGCCTTCGCATGCGCGATCTCTTCGGGGGAGAGGTCGGCGTGCAGCACCACGACGCCCGCCCGCCGGGGCTGCTCGCCCGACCGGTAGTCGTCGAAGCGGTAGCCGCCGAGCAGCGCGCCCTCGGCGGCGGCCACGGCGAAGCCGGAGACGGCGTCGCTGAGACGCACCTCCACCCGGTCGAACCCGGTGAGCGTGCGAAGCGCGGCGCCCGCGGCCTCGCGCACGGCGTTCGCGTCCGGCGACGAGCCGGCGCTCACCACCGCGACCGGGACCTCGGCGACCTCGGGTGCAGGGATCCTCGCGACGACACCTGCCTTCCCCGTGAAGCCGACGGCGGTCAGCGCCGCGTGCGTGGAGGAGAAGGGGGACAGGTCTTCCGGGGTGTCCGTGAGACCGGCGACGACGAGCACGAGCGCATCCGCGTTCGTGTCCGCCGGAGCGCCTGTGGAGAGCTCGAGCGCAGGTGACGTCATGGCCTCCATCCTAGATTCGGACGGGGGCGGCCGGAGCGGATGCGCCGCACGTGTGTTCGCTCTCAGCGCTCTGCGGATCCGCGGCGCGAGGGGGCTCGTAGCATGGAGGCATGCCCATCTCCGGAGAGATCCACGAACGCGTCGCCCGCTCCGGCGGTGTGCCGTCCGGCCTGCCTCTGGTCATCCTGCTGACCGGGTTCACCGACGCGGGATCGGCGGTCTCCGGGCTGATCGACCACCTCGGCGAGACGACGGCTCCGGAGCCCGTCCTGGTCTTCGACAACGATGCGCTGCTGGACTATCGCGCGCGGCGTCCGGTGCTGACTTTCGACCAGGACCACATCGCCGACCTCACCCCGGCACGGCTCGAGCTCTCGATCGCGCACGACGCCCTCGGCCGGCCCTTCCTGCTGCTGGCCGGGTACGAGCCGGACTTCGCCTGGAACGCGTTCGCCGACGTCGTACTGGACTTCGCGGCGGAGCACGAGGTGTCCACGGTCACGTGGGTGCACGCGATCGCCATGCCGGTTCCGCACACGCGGCCGATCGGGGTGACGGTCAGCGGCAACCGCGCAGAGTTGATCGCGGCCCATTCGGTCTGGCGCCCCCGCACCCAGGTGCCGGGGACGGCGGGACATCTGCTCGAGCACCGTTTCGTACGCGCCGAGCGGAGCGTCGCGAGCTTCGTGCTGCTGATCCCGCACTACCTCGCCGACACCGAGTACCCCGACGCGGTGCTGACCGCGGCGGAGAAGGTCATGGCGGCCACTGGCCTCGTGCTGCTGACGGACGATCTACGGGAGAAGCGCGTCTCGTACCTGGAGCGCGTGGACGAGCAGGTCCGCGACAACGAGGAGCTCGGCCAGATGGTCAGCACCCTGGAGCACCGGTACGACGCGTACATGGCCGGGCTGGACTTCGAGGACGAGGGCCCCTCCGGGTTCGACGAGCGGTCCCTTCCCAGCGCCGACGAGCTGGCGGCCGAGCTCGAGCGCTTCCTGGCGTCGCGCCCCGGTGACGAGGACAAGAACGGCCGGATCTGATCTCCTCCCCGGGAGGATCCGGCTCTCCGGCAGGATCCGGCCTCGTCCACGGCAGAGTGTGCGATACTTATCTGACGACCCGTTGTCAAGACCCTCCGCAAGGTCGGGGACTTGACAAGGGTCTTACTAGTGCCCGAAACGGCACAGGCCGATCAAGCCGAAAGGCTGAGCGAACACAGGGCGCCCGCGCAGCGCCCCGGTGAGAGGCGAGACGTGACGACTGCCACGAAGAAGAACACCCGGACGAAGAACGAGGCCACCGAGCCCGAGGAGGTCGCGGCCACCGCCGCCGACGCCGCGGAGCAGGCCGCCCCGACCACGGCGGCGGCGAAGAAGCCGGCCGCGAAGAAGACCGCCAAGGCGAAGAAGGACGCTGTCGACGAGGCCACCTCCGACGAGTCGGCCGTCGACGCGGCGGACGACGGCGATGAGGAGGAGGGCGCCAAGCCCGCCTTCACCGAGCCGCTGCCCACCGGCGCCATCCGGATCAGCTCGACCGACGAGGACGACGTCCCCGTCTACTCGACCCAGATCACCGGCGCCACCGCGGACCCGGTCAAGGACTACCTGAAGCAGATCGGAAAGGTCGCGCTGCTGAACGCGGCCGAAGAGGTCGAGCTCGCGATGCGTATCGAGGCCGGCCTGTTCGCCGAGGAGAAGCTGTCGACCATGTCGCCGGCAGAGAAGACCGGCCAGCTCGGGCTCGACCTGCAGTGGGTCGCCCGTGACGGCCAGCGGGCCAAGAGCCACCTGCTCGGAGCCAACCTGCGTCTGGTGGTCTCCCTCGCCAAGCGCTACACGGGCCGCGGCATGCAGTTCCTGGACCTCATCCAGGAGGGAAACCTCGGTCTCATCCGTGCGGTCGAGAAGTTCGACTACACCAAGGGCTTCAAGTTCTCGACCTACGCGACCTGGTGGATCCGTCAGGCGATCACCCGCGCGATGGCCGACCAGGCCCGCACGATCCGCATCCCGGTGCACATGGTCGAGGTCATCAACAAGCTCGCCCGGGTGCAGCGTCAGATGCTGCAGGACCTCGGTCGCGAACCCACTCCGGAGGAGCTGAGCCGTGAGCTCGACATGACCCCGGAGAAGGTCATCGAGGTGCAGAAGTACGGCCGCGAGCCGATCTCGCTGCACACCCCGCTCGGCGAGGACGGCGACAGCGAGTTCGGCGACCTGATCGAGGACACCGAGGCGGTCGTCCCGGCCGACGCCGTCGGCTTCACGATGCTGCAGCGCCAGCTCGAGCAGCTGCTGGACTCGCTCTCCGAGCGCGAGGCTGGCGTGATCCGCATGCGCTTCGGCCTCGGAGACGGTCAGCCGAAGACGCTCGACCAGATCGGCGACACCTTCGGCGTGACCCGCGAGCGGATCCGCCAGATCGAGTCCAAGACGATGGCGAAGCTGCGCCACCCGAGCCGGTCGCAGTCGCTGCGGGACTACCTCGAGTGAGCGCGGAGGCGAGGCCCAACGACGGCAAGAACCTCGAGATCTCGGTCGAGGGGGCGCGCTGGCAGCGGATCCCGATCCGCACGAAGGTGGTCATGCCCGGCGACGTGCTCGCCGACATCGTCACCGAGTACGCCGCGGGCGAGGTGCAGAAGGGCGACATCCTCTTCATCACCGAGAAGATCGTCGGCATCACCCAGGGTCGTTCGTTCCTGCTCGAGGAGATCCAGCCGCGCAAGCTGGCGTTCTTCCTGTCGAAGTACGTCACGCGCACGCCCTACGGCATCGGTCTCGGCATGCCCGAGACCATGGAGATGGCGCTGCGCGAGTGCGGCACGCCCCGGATCCTGCTCGCGGCGGCGGTGTCGGCCGTGACCAAGGCGTTCGGGCGCCGCGGCGACTTCTACCGCATCGCCGGTGAGAAGGCGCGCGCGATCGACGGACCGACCGAGGGCACCATGCCGCCGTACGACCGCTCGGTCGTGCTGGGACCCGCACGCCCGCGCGAGGTCGCGCACGAGATGCAGCGGCTTATCGGCGGCGTCTGCGATGTCGCCGTGGTCGACATCAACGACCTCGGCGGCAACATCCTCGGGTCCACGCTCGACAAGCCCGCGGAGAAGGGCCTCGTCGCGATCCTCAAGGACAACCCGCTCGGTCAGGGCACGGAGTCGACGCCGATGGGCATCATCCGCCCGGCCTGACTGCTCGCCGGGGTCGTTGAGCGAGCACCGACGAAGTCGGAGCGAGACGAAACGCGGTTCTTCTGCGGGAAGCCGCGTTTCGTCTCGGTCTCGCTGCGCTCGTCCTCGCTGACGACCCCGGGGAGATGCAGCTCAGAACTTGATGGCGGCCTGGTAGCGCGGCTTGTGGCCGGTGCGGATGCCCGAGACGCTCGGCTTGTTCTCGTAGACGCCGGCGCCCCAGTTGCCCTCGACGAGCACGGGGCCGTCCGGGCCGACGACGATGTCCCAGCCGACGTACTGCACCTGCGGCACGACGCGGGCCACCTGGTCGACGAACGCCTTGACCTCGTCGATGAGCGGCAGCTGGAAGTCGGCGATGCGGAAGCCCGAGTCGGGGTGCAGCTCGTGCACGTGCCCGTGGGAGTCGTAGCCGGCGCTCACCGCGTGGCCGTCGTCGTCCAGCATCGTGTAGAAGCCGCCGAACGACATCTGGTCGCTGACCTCGCCGCGGCCGAACTTCTGCGCCATCGCGAGGATGTGGGTCTTCTCGCCGTCGAAGAACGCGGTCACCCGGGTCGTGTTGACCGTGCCGGGGCAGACGGCGGCGAGATCGGGGTGCTGGCGGATGACCTCTTCGACGAGCAGGCGGCCCTGGCCCAGCAGGTCGGCGTGGAACGCGTCCCAGTCGGAGACGTCGGCGGCGTGATAGCGGAACACGCCGGAACCGGCCTGGCCCATCGGCGTCTTCACGATGACGGTGCCCTGGCGCTGCACGAAGTCGCGCAGTTCGTCCGCGTTGCCGGGCTTCACGACCATCCACTCGCGGCGGAGGAAGTCCGAGAACTTCTCGTCGAACTCGATCTTGTCGTGGAAGAGGTGCCGGAAGTCGGGATGCGCGTAGCGCTCCGAGATCTGGTTCGACACGGGGTGCGTCATGTAGGTGGCGCGCTCCGCGCGGTTGAGGATCGCGAAGTCGTAGTCGATGTAGTCCTGGAACCCGACGTTGTGGCGGCCGGCGGACCACAGCATGTCCACCACCACGGCGGGGACGGCCTTGCCGTGCTGCGCGGACGCCTCCTTGGCGCGCTCGATCACCGAGCCGACATTGATGCGACGGGCGCGCTCGGCGAGATAGCCGAGACGGGACTTGAGGCCGAGGCCGTTCGAGGGCATGCGTACTCCGGGTCGAGGATCGGGAACCGGTCCATTCTAGGCGGCGATGCTCCGAGACCCCCGGGACGAGCCCTCGCCGCGGAGGGGCGGTCGCGCCGCGCCGCTAGGCTGGGACGGTGACCGCACTGCTCCCCGCCTCCGATTCGCGGAGCGCGATGCTGCGAGCGGTGGTGTCGCGCTCGGCCCTCGCGGAGGGCGCGGCGAGGGCCGTCGCCGCCGCAGGCGCAGGGGTCGCCGATCTGCGCAGGGATGCCTGGGGGCACGGGCTGCTCGAGACCGCGCGGATCGCGCAGCGCGCCGGCGTCGACGCGGTGCGCGTGGACGGAGCCGACGAGGTCGCGCTGCTCGCCGCCGAGGGGATCGTCGCCACGTGCGAGCGCCGGCCCGACCTGGATCCGGCGCTGTTCTACGGCCTTCCGGACGCGTCCGCCACCGTGGCGGGCGAGCCGGCGATGAGCGCGGTCGGCCGCGTGCTGTCCACGAAGGACATCGCCGCGGGCTCCGGGGTGTCCTACGGCTACATCCATCGGGCCCCCGTCGATTCGCGCCTGGCCCTCGTCACGGGCGGCTACGCCCAGGGCGTCGTGCGGGCCCTCGGGAGCCGCGCATCGGTCGAGATCGACGGCGTCGTGCACCCGATCGTCGGCCGGATCGCGATGGACGTGTGCGTGGTCGACATCGGCGACGCCGAGGTGATTCCCGGAGCAGCCGCGATCTTCTTCGGGGGCCGCGGCCCTCTCGCCGCCGGACTCGCCGAGTGGGCGCGGATCACGGGGATGACCCCGGGCGAGCTCGCCGCCGTGCTCGGACAGCGGACGGAGCGCGTGTGGCTGGACTGAACGGACCAGTGCTGCGCGCCGACGAGGCCGTGCTGCGGGCGAACATCGCCGCGGTGCAGGCCCGGGTCACCCCTGCCGAGCTGATGATGGTCGTCAAAGACGACGGCTACGGACTCGGCGCCGACTGGGCCTCACGGGTGGCTGTGGATGCCGGAGTGGGCTGGCTCGGCACCTATGACATCCCGACCGCCGTCCAGCTGCGCGCAGCAGTCGGCCCGCAGCCGCGGCTCTTCGCCTGGGTGACCTCGTCCGACGAGGAGATCGCCGCGGCGCTGCACGCGCACATCGACCTCGGCGTGGGCAGCGTCGAGTATCTCGAGCGCGTGATCGTGCAGGCGGATGCGACGGGGTTCCGCGCGCGGATCCACCTCAAGATCGACACAGGGCTGCACCGCAACGGCCTGTCCGCCGCGGAGTGGGACGACGGCGTCCGCATCGCGCTGGACGCCCAGCACCGCGGGATGATCGACCTCGTCGGCGCCTGGAGCCACCTCGCGGAGGCCAGCGACGCGGAGGACGACGCCGCGCAGGCGCGATTCCTCGCGGCGGTGACCCGGGCGGAGACGCTCGGCGCACAGTTGCCGTATCAGCACCTGACGGCGTCCGCGGCGACCTGGGAGCGCCCGGAGCTGCGCGGCACGCTCGTGCGCGTCGGGGCGTTCTGCTTCGGCGTGCGGTCTGCGGACGGCCCCGACCTGCCCGGAATCGCCCCGGCGGCCGAGCTCGTGGCCCCGGTACGGCGGATCGAGGACGACGAGGTCGTCATCGGCGCCGGATCGTTCGACGGGCTGCCCAGCACCCTCGCCCGTCGGGTGCGGGTCGGCACCCCCGGCGGCGCGCGGGAGCTCAGGTCCGTGGGGATCGACGAGATGCGCGTCGAGGCGTGGCAGGGAGCGAGCGTGGGCGACGAGGTCGTCGTCTTCGGGCGGGGACGATGCGGCGAGGAGTCGCCCACGACCCTGGCCGAAGCCGTCGGGACCGTGGGCGAGGAGATCCTCTGCCGTCTCACGCCGAGCGTGCGCCGCGAGTACCGCTGAACCGGCCCGAGCGACGAAAACGCCCGATGTCGGGTGACACCGGGCGCTTCTGTGCATCCGCGGCCGGTCGTCGTGGCCGCGGACCTCGGGCTCTCAGGACGCTTCGCTGAGGCGCGACGTCTCGTCGTGCCAGCTCGTGGCCACGGCCCGCAGCTTCTCTTCGTACTTGCGTCCGTGGTGGGCGCAGTAGAGCAGCTCGTGCCCGTTGACCACGGCGGCGATGTAGGCCTGGGCTCCGCAGGCGTCGCATCGGTCCATCGCCGTGAGGCGGGGGATGACGGTGGCATCCCGTTCGGTCGTCGCGTTCATCTCGATGCCTCCTTGGTGTATCGGGTCCGCTGTGAGGTGTGCTCAATACAACCACGCAGACCTGGGAGTCATGCCCGCGAGACGGCGTGTTTCGCTCAGCGCGTACGAAGGCTCTGCGGGTCCGGATCGCGGTAGGAGTGTCGACCGCCGTACGCCTGCGGGCCTCGATACGATTGAGGATTGTGACAGCCGAGTACTCCGCCCATCATCTCCAGGTCCTCGAAGGGCTCGAAGCGGTCCGCAAGCGACCCGGCATGTACATCGGCTCGAACGGCTCGCCGGGCCTCATGCACTGCCTCTGGGAGATCATCGACAACGCCGTGGACGAGGCCGTCGCCGGCAACGGATCCAAGATCGACATCATCCTGCACCCCGACGGGAGCGTCGAGGTGCACGATCGCGGACGGGGAATCCCCGTGGATGTGGAACCCCGCACCGGACTCACGGGCGTGGAGGTCGTCTTCACCAAGCTGCACGCCGGCGGCAAGTTCGGCGGCGGCTCGTACGCCGCCTCGGGCGGGCTGCACGGCGTGGGCGCCTCGGTCGTGAACGCTCTCTCCGAGCGCCTCGACGTCGAGGTGGACCGCGGCGGCAAGGTCTACGCGATGTCGTTCCGTCGCGGCGAGCCCGGTCTGTTCACCGACGACGGCGAGAAGCGCCCCGATGCGCCGTTCGCGCCGTTCCAGGACAAGAGCGAGCTGCGCGTGATCGGGAAGGCGGCCAAGGGCGCCACCGGCACCCGGATCCGCTACTGGGCGGACCGGCAGATCTTCACGAAGGACGCGGCCTTCCAGCTCGCCGACCTCGAGAACCGCGCCAGGCAGACCGCCTTCCTCGTACCAGGACTGGAGCTCGTCGTCCACGACGAGCGCGTGCCGGCGGGCTCGGACGCAGAGTCCGACGCGTCGGCCGCCGCCGTCGGCAACGAGACCTCGTATCACTACGAGGGCGGCATCTCGGAGTTCGTGGAGTACCTCGCGACCGATGCGCCCGTGACCGACACCTGGCGGGTGCAGGGGGAGGGGACCTTCAAGGAGACCGTCCCCGTGCTGCAGCCGGACGGGCACATGGTGGCGACCGAGGTGGAGCGGGTCTGCGCCGTCGACATCGCCCTGCGCTGGGGCACCGGGTACGAGACCACCACCCGGTCCTTCGTCAACATCATCGCGACCCCCAAGGGCGGCACCCATCAGCAGGGCTTCGAGCAGGAGCTCCTCAAGGTGCTCCGGGCCCAGGTCGAGCAGAACGCGCGACGGCTCAAGGTCGGCAACGACAAGCTGGAGAAGGACGACGTGCTCGCCGGCCTCACCGCCGTGCTCACGGTCAACGTCCCCGAACCGCAGTTCGAGGGGCAGACCAAGGAGGTGCTCGGGACTCCCGCGGTGCGGCAGATCGTGGCCCAGGTGCTCCGCAAGGACCTGGGTGAGCGGTTCAGCTCGCCCAAGCGCGACGACAAGAGCCAGGCGGCTCAGCTGCTCGACAAGATCGTCGCCGAGATGAAGGCGCGCGTCTCGGCGCGCGCCCACAAGGAGACGCAGCGCCGCAAGAACGCGCTCGAGTCCTCTTCTCTGCCCGCGAAGCTCGTGGACTGCCGCTCGACCGATGTGGCGCAGACCGAGCTCTTCATCGTCGAGGGCGATTCCGCGCTCGGCACCGCCAAGCACGCCCGCACGAGCGAGTACCAGGCTCTGCTGCCCATCCGCGGCAAGATCCTGAACGTGCAGAAGGCCTCGGTCAGCGACATGCTGTCCAATGTCGAATGCGCCTCGATCATCCAGGTGATCGGCGCCGGCTCCGGGCGCTCCTTCGACCTCAGCACCGCCCGCTACGGGAAGATCATCCTGATGAGCGACGCGGATGTCGACGGCGCGCACATCCGCACGCTGCTGCTCACGCTCTTCTACCGGTACATGCGACCGCTCATCGAGGACGGACGCGTGTTCGCCGCGGTGCCGCCGCTGCATCGGGTGATCGTGATGAACCCCGGATCCAAGCCCAACGAGACCATCTACACGTACAGCGAGGGCGAGCTGCACACGCTGCTCGCGAAGCTGCGCAAGCAGAACAAGCGCTGGCACGAGCCGATCCAGCGATACAAGGGTCTCGGCGAGATGGATGCGGAACAGCTCGCCTCCACGACGATGGACCGCTCCGGACGGCTGCTGCGCCGTGTGCGCATGGAGGATGCCGAAGCCGCCGGCCGGGTGTTCGAGCTCCTGATGGGCAACGAGGTCGCTCCGCGGCGCGAGTTCATCATCGACTCCTCCGACCGCTTGGCCCGCGAGGCGATCGACGCCTGATGATCGCGCTCGCACCGGGCGTGTCACTGCGCCCTGCGCGCCCGGGGGACGTCGATACGGTCGCGGCGCTCAAGGAGCGCGTGCTGCGCGGGGATCTCGAACCGCTGGTCGGCTGGGATCCGGCGCGCTCGCGCGCCCGTGTCGTGGAGCACTTCTCCCCGGCGCACACGTGGATGATCCTCGTCGACGGCGAGACCGCGGGCACGATCACCCTGCGTCCCGACCGCGATGCGCTGTGGCTGGAGATGTTCTATCTGGACGAACGGCACCAGGGACGGGGCATCGGAACCTCCCTCCTTCGCGCCGTGCTGAGGGATGCGCCCGTCGATCGGCCGCTGCGGCTCCAGGTGCTCGTCGGCTCCGCGGCCCTGCGCCTGTACGAGCGGCACGGCTTCATCGTCGAGGAGAACGACGGCGTGGACATCTGGATGCGCCGCGACCCGCGCGCGGCTGCCGAGTCCGTCCCGGCGCCTTGACAGACTGAGACGATGGTCGCGCTCGTCTCCGCCCCCACGAATCTCGGACTGCGTCCGCCCGTGCGCGGCGGCGTGCCCGGCACGGCCAAGGCCCCGGAAGCCCTGCGGGAGGCCGGCCTGCATCGTCGGCTCCATGCCGGGGGCGCGGTCGACGCCGGCGTCGTGCTGCCCGGACGCTATGTGGACGATGACGGACGGCGCCCGAAGGGAACAGTGCGCAACCAGGCGGCGATCGTCGATCACGCGCGGCGACTCGCCCATCGGCTGTTCGAGATCCGGGAGTCGGGTGAGGCCCCTCTCGTGCTCGGCGGAGACTGCAGCCTCGTGATCGCCGCAGGACTGGCGTCGCGGGTGAGCGGCGGCGGGGGACTGGTGCACATCGACGGGCACACCGACTTCCGTCATCCGGGCAACAGCGCCGCCGTCGGCAGCGTCGCGGGCGAGGACCTGGCGATCGCGGTCGGCCGTCATGCGCCCGAGCTCGCCGGGATCGACGGGCTCGGGCCGTACTTCGATGCCGGCCGCGTGGCGCACATCGGGCACCGCTACGAGGACGCCTTCGCCGAGGAGGTGCGCGACGCGATCGCCCTCGTCGTCCCCGCCGATGAGGTGATCCTGCACGGAGCGGCGCGGGCCGCGTCCCGCGTGCGGGCGATCGAAGGGAGGGGGCGCGACTACTGGATCCAGGTCGACGTCGACGTGCTCGACCCCGTGCACATGCCCGCCGTGGACAGCCCCGATCCCGGCGGCCTCGCCCCCGATGAGCTGACCGCCCTGCTGCGCGCCCTCGCGCCGCACGCGTGGGGTGCCTCGGTGACGGTGTTCGATCCGGATCTGGATCCGGGCGGCGGCCATGCCTCGACCCTCGTCGACGTGATCGCCGAAGGTCTCGCCGAGCTCGGGACGGCTCTCCGCGAGGACTGATGCTCAGCGCGAGGAACGCGCGGACACGGCGGCGCGATAGACGCGGATCAGCCCTTCGCGGTGGGCGCTCTGTGTGACGTGAGGCCGGTGCGCGATGGCGGCCGCGCTCATGCCCGCGACCCGGGCGGGATCGTCGCGCAGCGCGGCGAGCGCCTCGGCGAGCCCCGCGGCATCCGGTCGTGGTGCGACCAGATGACCGTCGGGCGGCAGAGCCTCGGACAGGTCGGGATCCGCGACGATCACCGGCAGACCGGCGGCGACCGCCTCGAGGAGCACCATCGGCTGATTGTCGAAGTCGAAGGAGCTGGACACGAACACGTGCGCCGCGCGCATCGCCGAGAGCACGTCGGCCTGGGTCACGGAGCCGCGCACGTCCACGCGTCCCGGCCCCATCCGGGCAGCCTCGCGGGCGACCGCCCGGCGCGAGATCCCGTCGCCCAGCATCACGGCCTCGACCCCCGGGGTGCGGGACACGGCGTCGAGGAAGACCTCGGGGCGCTTCTCGGGCGACAGCCGGCCGCACCACAGCGCCCGCAGCGGAGCCCCGGGTTCCGGCCGGCGTTCGGCGGGCGTCCCGAGCGCCGCGAGCACGGTGCCCTCGAGCCCGTTCGAGAGCACGTCCACGGGGGTCCGCACCCCCTGCGCGACGAGCTTCGCAGCGAAGTGCGTCGACGGCACGATCACCCGGTCTGCGCGCTGAGCCTGGCTCACCATGAGCCGCCACATGCGCCGTGCCGTGCGACTGCGGGCGTAGGGGGCGCTCGTGTCGAGGCGGACCGCTCGCGAACCGGGGCCGGCACCGAGCCCGCGCCGATGCAGCCCGGCGAGCAGAGCCGTCGTGATCGCCGGCAGCGGGAGCACCGCGCGCGTGTAGACGTCGATGCGCCCGTGCATGGTCTGGACGAGCGGGATCCGCAGCGCTCGCGCGGCACGATACGCGGCGAGGGCGGCGAACATCTCGGTGTGCACGTGCACGACGTCGAAGCCCGCGAGAGCGCGTTCGAGCTGGCGGGCGGCGTCTCGCAGCGGCCACGTGAACGGGTAGCCGTCGGGTGCGAATCCGCGCGCGGTCGGCAGCCGGACCACGGTCGGATCGGGGGAGGGCTCCGCGAGCGGTGCGAAAACGGTGACCTCGTGCCCTGCGTCCATGAGTTCTTCGCGGTGAGCCTTGATCGCGGTCTGCACGCCGCCGAGCGTCGGCAGGTAATAGTCGGTGACCATCGCGATGCGCACCGTCCCACTCTAGGCGCGGCCGGACGCCGCCCCGCAGGCGCCGGAGCTCCCCAGGGCCGGGCGATCGTGCCTTAGCATCGGGGCATGTCTGCGTCCTCCCGGCCCGTCCTCGTGACCGGAGCCGGGGGATTCCTCGGCGGGTACGTCGTGCGCGAACTCAGGGCCCACGGCATCCCGGTCCTGGCCTCGGGACGCGATGCGCAGGCGCTCGCGCGGGTGGCCGCGCCGGAGGAGACGCTGGTCTCGTCCCTGGCCGGGCTTCCCGGTGCGGTGCGCCCGGTCGACGCGATCGTGCACTGCGCCGCGCTGTCCTCGCCCTGGGGGCGTCGGAGCGACTTCGCGGCAGCCAACGTCGAAGGCACCGCCGCGGCCGTGTCGTTCGCCGAGAAGAGCGGAGCGCGCCGGTTCGTGTTCGTGTCGTCGCCGAGCGTCTACGCCGCGGCGCGTGATCGGATCGGCATCCGGGAGGACGACGTCGACCCCGGCAACCGCCTGAACGACTACATCCGTTCCAAGCTCGCCGCCGAGGAGCTGCTGCGCGAGGCGCAGCGGGCGGGACGGATCCCCGAGCTCGTGATCGTGCGTCCGCGCGGACTGATCGGCGCGGGGGATCCGAGCCTCGTCCCACGGCTCATCGCCGTGCACCGTCGCATCGGCGTGCCGCTCTTCGACGACGGGCGCAACCTCATCGACGTCACCGCGGTGGAGAACGCGGCGAGCGCCCTCCGCCTCGCGCTGCGCGCGGGCGATCCGGCCGGCGGCGTCTACAACATCAGTAACGGCGACCCCCGGCCGTTCCGCGAGCTGCTCGAGGGGCTGCTGTCACGGCTCGGCGAGACGCCCCGGTTCCGACGGCTGTCACGGCGCGGTGCCTGGACGCTCGCGGCGTCGCTCGAGGGGATCTGCCGGGCGCTTCCGGGGAGACCGGAGCCGCCGCTGACCCGGTACACGCTCTCGACGATCGCCTATGCGCAGACGCTCGACATCTCCCGGGCCCGCTCCGAGCTGGGCTACGCGCCGGTCGTGTCACTGGACGAGGCGCTCGACCGCGCCGTGGCCGACCTGCGTGCACGGGCGGAGCGTGCGGCATGACGCGCCGGCTGAGGCACTATGCCTGCGGGAGCACGGTGCACGACATCGGCGTCCTCTTCCGCGGCGCCGGACGCGCGGTGCGAGAGTTCCCGTCCGGGGTGTTCCTCTACGAGCCGGGGGACGGGCGCCGGATCCTCGTCGACACCGGATACGCTCCCGAGCCCTGGGACACGGGGTGGCGCGGCGCCGTCTACCGGCGCATCCTGCCGCCGAGCATGGCCGCCGAAGAGGACGTCGCGCGTCAGCTCGCGGACGACGGCGTCGCTCCCGAGAGCGTCACCCATCTCGTGCTGAGCCACCTCCACCCGGACCACATCGGAGGTGTCGGGCTCTTTCCGGCGGCGCGCATCGTGACGACCGCCGGACAGCTCGAGACGCTGCGGCGGGCGCGCCTGCGCGACGCGATCCTGCCCGGTCTGCTGCCGGCCTGGTTCCCCGGGCCGGATCCGCTCGTCCTGGCGCGGAGCGATTTCGCCCCGACGGAGGTCGCGGGCGTGGGCCTGAGCGTCGCGGATCCGTTCCCCGGGGCGGGCGTGCGGATCGTGGATCTGCCCGGGCACGCGAACGGGCACATCGGCGTGCTCGTCGATGACCGCGTGCTGCTCGCCGGAGATGCCGCCTGGGGCTCCGATCTGCTCGCCGAGGAGCCGCGGATGCGTTCCCTGCCGCGGGCTCTCCAGCACGACGGCGACGCCTACGGCGACACAGCGGGCAGGCTGGTGGCGCTCTCGCACGCCGGGATCCGAGTGGTCTGCAGTCACGATCCGATCGGCGACCGAGAGCTGCTCCCGAGATGAGCAGGCTGCGGATCGTCGCGGAGTTCGCCGCCACGCGCTGGTTCCGGCCGTTGCGCAGGCGCGCCGCGGTGGAGCGTCGGCAGCGGCGCCTGCTGCGTCGCCATCTCCGATTCCTCCGTCGCAGATCCGCCTACTTCCGACCCCTGCTCGCTGAGCGATCCGCGGGTCTCGCGGCGCTCCCGCTCATGGACAAGGGCATCATGATGGAGCGCTTCGACGAGCTGAACACGGTCGGGGTCCATCGCGAGGACGCGTTGCGGACCGCGCTCGCGAACGAGCGCTCGCGCGACTTCGCCGCCGACGTCCGGGGCTGCTCGATCGGACTGTCCAGCGGCACGAGCGGGCACCGCGGCCTCTTCCTCGTGAGCCGCGCGGAACGAGAGGCCTGGGCCGGGACGATGCTCGCGCGCACGCTGCCGCGCGGACGGATCCTCGGACACCGCATCGCGCTGTTCCTGCGTGCCGACAACACGCTGTACGAAGCGGTGGGATCCCGCGCCGTCTCCTTCTCCTACTTCGATGTGTTCGCGGAGATGACGGAGAACCTCGATCGTCTCGACCGCTACGCGCCGACGATCCTGGTCGGACCCCCCTCAGTGCTGCTCGCGATCGCCCGCGCGGCGGAGAGGGGCGAGATCGCCGTGCACCCGGAGAAGGTCTACGCGGTCGCCGAGGTGCTCGAGGTCTCCGATGAGCGCAGGATCGCGGCCGGGCTGGGACAGGAGCGGATCCATCAGCTCTATCAATGCACCGAGGGATTCCTCGCGCACACCTGCGAGGAGGGCGTTCTGCACCTCAACGAGGACGGCGTGCTCATCGAGCGGGAGCCGCTGGGCGGCGGCCGGTTCGTGCCTGTCGTGACGGATCTGCGTCGCCGGGCGCAGCCCATCGTGCGCTACCGTCTGGGCGATGTGCTCCGGGAGCGCGACGTCCCCTGCCCGTGCGGGAGCGCCCTGACCGCGGTCGCCCGGATCGAGGGGCGCGAGGGCGACACCCTGCAGCTGCCGGGCCGGGACGGGGGTGTCGTCGAGGTGTTCGCCGATCTCGTCTCCCGCGCCGTGGTCTACGCGGACGGGGTGGCGGAGTACCGCATCGTGCAGACGGGGCGCCGGGAGCTGGAGGTCGGCATCGAGGCGGCCGGCGACACGCCGCTCGCGGTCGCGCGGGCGCACGTCGCGGCGGAGCTGGGATCCTTGGCGGACCGCCTCGGCGCGGTGCGGGCCCAGGTGCGCTTCGTGACCTACGCGCCGGAGCCGGGGCGGAAGCTGCGTCGCGTCGAGCGACGCTGGAGGGGGGAGCAGGACGATGCGGAGCTGTGAGATCGCGGGGTGGGGCAGCATGCTTCCGGGCCGGACGGTGCGGTTCGGCGAGAGCGTGCGCTATCGCATCGAGGATGACGTGTCGCACCTCGACATGCTCGCCGGGGCGGCGCGGCGCGCCATCGCGCACGCCGGCCTGACGACCGATGACGTCGATCTCGTGCTGGGGGCGTCCGCCGCGGGGGTGCAGCCGATCCCGTGCACCGCGGCACTGGTCTGGGAGCGTCTCACCTCGGCCGGCCATGCCGCCGCCTTCGATGTGAACTCGACCTGCACGAGCTTCGTCACAGCCCTGGACATCGCCTCCCGGTATCTCGACGACGGCGACCATCGGACGGTGCTCGTGGTCGCCGGCGACGTCGCCTCGCGGTTCCTCAACCCCGACCAGCAGGAGAGCTTCGAGCTGTTCAGCGATGCCGCGGTGGCGGTCGTGCTGCGCCGTGCCACGGCGCCCGATCGCGGGGTGGTGTCGAGCCTGCAGCAGACCTGGCCCGCACACGCGCACGACACGGAGCTGCGCGGGGGCCTGTCGCACGCGCCCGCCCAGCAGTACGCGGCGGCCGATCCGGCCGATTACCTCTTCGACATGGATGGACGGCGTGCGCTGCTCGGGATGATGCGCGTCCTGCCCGATTTCTTCGACCGCTTCCTGCGCAGGGCGGGCCTCGTCCACGATGACATCTCCCTGTGGATCCCGCATCAGGCCTCGGCGGCGCTCGGGCCGATGCTCGACCGGATCGGCGTGCCGGCGGATCGCCGTGTCGACGAGGTCGAGGCGTTCGGCAACATGGTCTCCGCGTCCGTGCCGTTCATGCTGACCCGGGCGCTCGAGTCCGGCCGCATCGCCACGGGCGACACCGTCGTCCTGTGCGGCACTGCCGCCGGCCTCACCGCCAACGCGCTCGCGCTGCGGCTCTGAACGGCGAGGGGGCGGAGGTCAGGCTCCGAGCACCCCGCCGATCGAGCCGATCACGCCGTCGATCGGCTGGCCGGAGGCGTCGCGCTTCGCTCCGACGTCCGGCAGCGTGCGCGCCGAACCGTCGGGGCCGACCGCGAGCGCCGGCTCCGTGCCGACCCAGGCCAGCGTGAGCCGATCCTCGCCCTTCAGGAACGCGTGCGCGCGGACGCCGCCGGTGGCGCGGCCCTTCCCGGGGAACTCGGTGAAACGCGATGCCTTGGCGCGCCCGGCGTCGGTGCCGGCGATCATGCCTGCGGCTCCCGAGACGGTCACGACGATGGCGTCGTCGCCGGCGTCCAGGACGGAGAACGCGATGACCTCGGCCTTGGCGCCGAGCTTGATGCCGGCCATGCCGCCGGCCGGAGCGCCCTGGGGGCGCACGCCCGACGCGGCGAAGTGCAGCAGCTGCGCGTCGCTGGTCACGAACACGAGTTCGGCGTCGTCGGGCGCCGAGCCCGCGCCGACCACGACATCCCCGGGCTTCATGCCGATGATCTCCAGCTCCGGCTTCACCGCGAGAGTCGACGGGACGACGCGCTTCACGACGCCCGTCCTGGTGCCGACGGCGAGCGGAGTGTCGTCGTCGAACCGGATGAGGGCGAGGATCCGCTCGCTCTTGTCGAGCAGCCCGATGTAGTCGCGCAGCGGAACGCCGGCCGCGAGGTGGACGGACGCCGACGGCACCGAGGGGAGATCCATCGCGGTGAAACGCAGGACGCGTCCGGCGGAGGTGACCGCGCCGATCTCGGTGCGCGTGGTCGTCGTGAGCGTCGAGAGGACCGCATCGTGCTTGCTGCGCCGCGCAGCGGGGGAGAGCACCTGGCCCGGCTCCAGGTCGACCCGCACCGCACGACCGGTGGTCGAGAGCACGACGACGGTGGGCGCGTCGGCGATCTGCGTGTCCACTGGTCCCTTGGCGGCGCGCGCCTTGGGGGGCGCCGCGTTGAGGAGCAGGGTGCGCCGCGGGGTTCCGTAGGCCTCTGCGGCCGCGTCGAGTTCGGTCGCGACCTGGGCGCGCAGCAACGCCTCGCTGCCGAGCAGCTCCTGCAGCGCGGCGATCTCGGCGAGCAGCTGGTCGCGCTCGGTCTCCAGCTCGATGCGGGAGAACTTGGTGAGGCGCCGCAGGCGCAGCTCGAGGATGTACTCGGCCTGGCGCTCGCTGAGGTCGAAGACGCTCTGCAGGCGGGTGCGGGCCTGTTCCGAATCGTCCGAGGAGCGGATGACCTGGATGACCTCGTCGATGTCGAGGATCGCGATGAGCAGACCCTCCACGAGGTGCAGGCGCTCCTCGCGGCGGGCGAGGCGGAAGCGGCTGCGCCGCGTGACGACCTCGAGGCGGTGCCGCACGTAGACGCTGAGGAGCTCCTTGAGCCCGAGGGTGCGCGGCTGCCCGTCGACGAGGGCGACGTTGTTGATGCTGAACGAGTCCTCGAGCGGAGTCAGCCGGTACAGCTGCTCCAGCACGGCGTTCGGGTCGAAACCGGTCTTGATGCCGATCTGGATCCGCATGCCGTGGTTGCGGTCGGTGAGGTCGTTGACGTCGCTGATGCCCTGGAGCTTCTTCGCCTGCACCGCGTCGCGGATCTTCTCGATCACGCGCTCGGGGCCGACCATGTAGGGCAGTTCCGTGACGACGATGCCGGTCCGGCGCGGGCCGAGGGGCTCGATCGAGACCTTGCCGCGCACCTTGAACGCCCCGCGGCCGTTCGCGTAGGCGTCGCGGACGCCGTCGAGGCCCATCACGATCCCGCCCGAGGGGAAGTCGGGGCCGGGGACGAACTCCATGAGCTCCTCGGTCGTCGCCTCGGGGTGCTCGAGCAGATGGATGGCCGCAGCGACGACCTCGATGAGGTTGTGCGGCGCCATGTTGGTCGCCATTCCCACGGCGATGCCGCTGGCTCCGTTGACGAGCAGGTTGGGGAACGCGGCCGGCAGCACGGACGGCTGCTGGAACTGGCCGTCGTAGTTGGGCACGAAGTCGACGACGTCCTCGTCCAGGCTCTCCGTCAGTGCGAGGGAGGACGGCGCGAGACGTGCCTCGGTGTACCGGGACGCCGCAGGCCCGTCGTCGAGCGAGCCGAAGTTGCCATGGCCGTCGACGAGCGGCAGGCGCAGCGAGAACGGCTGCGCGAGACGGACGAGCGCGTCGTAGATCGCGGAGTCGCCGTGCGGATGCAGCTTGCCCATCACGTCGCCGACGACGCGCGCGCTCTTCACGTGCCCGCGGTCGGGCCGCAGGCCCATCTCCGCCATCTGGAACAGGATCCGCCGCTGCACGGGCTTGAGTCCGTCCCGGGCGTCCGGGAGGGCGCGGGAGTAGATGACCGAGTACGCGTATTCCAGGAAGGAGCCCTGCATCTCGCTCGACAGATCGATGTCCTGGATGCGCTCTTCGATCGGCTCGGGCGGCGTGGTGCGGGGCATGGGCTTCCTGCGGTAATCGGGAGGCGGCGGAGCGGTTCTCGACGCCGGACCGCGCCGGTCTCTGTGCGAGACTGACTCGGATGACCCTTATGCTACCGGCGATCCCGTCGTCCCCCCGGAGCATCACCGGGGTGGCGCACGACCTGCTCGGCGCGCTCGACGGCCGCGCGGGAGCCCTCCCGGCGGCGCGATCGGCCGTCCTCGTGGTCATGGACGGGCTCGGCGCGATCCCGCTGAGGGCGCATGCCGGCCATGCGCGGCGTCTGACCGCGGCGATGGCCAAGAAGGACGTGCTCTCCAGCGTCTTCCCCTCGACGACAGCCGCGGCGCTCACGAGCCTGCTCACCGGGGTGGATCCGGGCCGGCACGGTCTCGTGGGCTACGAAGTGCGTGACCCGCGCACCGGGACGATCGTGAACCAGCTCTCGGGCTGGGAGAAGGCGAAGGCGGATCCCCGCGAGTGGCAGCGCACGCCGACCGTCTTCGAGACCGCGGCGGCCGGCGGCCGTCCCTCCTTCGCCGTCGGGCTTGCGGAGTACGCGCGCAGCGGATTCTCGGCGGCGACTCTGCGCGGCGCCGAGTTCCATGCGGCACGGACGGCGTCGGAGCGCATGGCACTGGCGCTGAACCTCGCCGAGGAGCATGAGGGCGCGATGGTCTACTGCTATCTTCCCGAGGCGGACAAGGCCGGGCACAAGCACGGCATGGCGTCGGGGGAGTGGGTCGCGGCGCTCGAGGAGCTCGACGCGGCGATCCCCGCGACGGTCCCCGACGGCGTCGGTCTGCTCGTGACCGCCGACCACGGGATGGTCGACGTCCCCGCGTCCCGGCACCTCGTCATCGACGGACGCAGCCCCCTGCAGGACGGCGTCGCGGCGATCGCCGGTGAGCCCCGCATGCTGCACGTCTACCTGGAGGATCCCGCGCGGACCGACGAAGCCGCGGCGCGATGGGCCGCCGGAGTGGACGGGGCGGCCGACGTCCTCACTCGTGCGCAGGCCGTGCGGGGAGGTCTGTTCGGATCCGGAACCACCTCGGAGGCGCAGTCGCGGATCGGCGACCTCGTGGTCCCGGCGCGGGGCCTGTGGGCCTTGTACGACGGCGCGGCAGCGGATCAGCGGTCGCAGGGCATGATCGGCCAGCACGGTTCGTTGAGCGCGGAGGAGCTGCGCGTGCCGCTCATCCGCCTCGGTGCGTTCGCCCGCTGAGCGACCTCCCCGAGGGCGGCACGACACGGCGACGACGGAGCCCGGCCAGATCCGGCCGCGCCGTCAGTCCTCGCTGCGGGCTCCGAACACGATCTCGTCCCAGGAGGGCATGCCCCGGCGCCGGCGGCGCGAGCCGGAGTCTCCGTCGATCGACGCCGGCGCCTCGGACTCCTCCGGAGCGGGCTCCGGCTGATAGCCCGGCTCCAGCGCGTCGAAGAGGGCGAGCGGACGGGAGTCGTCGCTCTCCTCGTCGACACGGGGACGGGCCTCGCGCTGACCGCGTCGACGGCGCAGTGCCTCCAGCAGGTCGGCGGTGTCGGACGGAGTGGCCGGGGCGAACGACGCGCTGCGCGTGGCCGCCTCCTGTGCGTTCGAGGACGACTGGGGGTGGCGTGCGGAACGCGGCTCGGGCGCGTCCGTCGATCCTTCGTCGCCGGTGGTCTCGGACGCCTCGGCCGGAGCGGCCGGCGCAGGCACGAGGCGCGGGCCGAAGGCGCCGGAGTCGAACCGGGTCTCGTCCTTGTAGGGCGACGGGCGGTCCTTGTCCAGGGCGCGCAGGCGCGGGATCAGCCCCTCCGGCAGCGAGCCCTGCCGGGACAGCTGCGTCGCATCGGCGTTGAGCGGTGCAAGGGCGCTGCGGCGCGGGTCGAAGCTCCAGCGCGCGTCGTGCTCGACCTCGTTCGCGGTGAACTCGAGCTTGACGATCCAGCCGCTGTCGTCCTTCCAGCTCGCCCAGCGCTCGTCGGCCGCCGCCAGCTCGGCCAGCTTCGCCCTGATCGCGACTCCGAAGGTGGGCTGGGCGTCGGGTTCGACCTCGCTCCCGATCAGCACGGGGACCGCGAGCGCCTGGCCGACGATGTGCTCGCGCTCGGCGAGCACCGGGCCCTCGAACCGCTGCACGACCTCGAGGCCGACGCCGAGCAGCTCCGCCACCTCGGCCGCGGACATGCCCGCCCGGACATGGGCCTGGATCTCCCGGGGGCTGGCGGCGAGCGGAGCGGGCTTCTCCTCGCGTCCGGCCTTCGCCCGGCGCAGCTCGGTGCGCAGCACCTCGTCGATGGGCAGGGCGAATCGTTCCCCCGACTCGGTGGCGAGGACGAGGACGTCCTCCTCTGCGCCGACGATCGTGACGTGTTCCATGGCTTCAGCCCCTCAGGATGAGTGTCGATTCATGGTGTCATGGGCCGGGGCGGGCGCAGGGAATATCGTGGGCGCGCCGTGAGTTCCGGTGGGATGGATCGAGTGGCATTTGCGATTTGCACGCGCGTCATGCAAACTATGGGCCGCCGAACACCCCCGGCTCCCGCCACTCGCAGGATGAAAGTGGAGATCCATGGCAACCGATTACGACGCCCCGCGCAAGAGCGAAGACGAGAGCGAGTCCATCGAGGCTCTCAAGGAGCGCGTCCCCGACAAGCTGTCGGGATCGATCGATGTCGAGGATTCGGACAACCCGGGTGGCTTCGACCTTCCCGGGGCGGACCTCTCCGACGTCGAGCTCGACGTCGTGGTGCTGCCCCCGCAGGAGGACGAGTTCACCTGTGTCAGCTGTTTCCTCGTGAAGCATCGCTCACAGCTCGATCACGAGGACAAGGCAGGCCCCATCTGCAAGGAATGCGCGGCCTGATTCCTCGACGCTGCTCGCGCCCGGACCATCCTGGTTCCGGGCGCGTTCTGCGTTCTCGGGCCGAACCGGAAGCAGAAGGCTCAGACCGAGGCCGCGTCCGTCGCCGCGGAGGCGCGGGCGGCCTCGATCGCGGCCGCCAGCCGATCCGGAGTGCGCGTCGAGATCGTCCAGCTCGGCGCAGGGTCGGCCGGATCGGTGTTGGGCACGATCACGACGCCGTCGATGCCGCCCCGGATGAGGTGCCAGCCGCGGGCCGGGAGCGCCGGGCCACGGGCCTGCCGGGCGTCCTCGCCGGTCCGGATCTCGGGTGCGCCGAGCCAGGAGGCGTCGATCCATGCACGACCCGCGCGCAGAACGCGCCGATCCACCTCGACGCGTGGCGAGCCGGCGATCATCAGCGCGATGATGGCGATCGTGGCGACCACGCCGATCGCGAGGGCGATGACGGATCCGGCGGGGACGAACACCAGGGTGATCATCGGACCGCCCAGCGCTGCCGCGAGGAACAGCCAGAGGCTCGGCGCGAGACGCTCGCGATAGCGGACGACGGCGGAAGCGGGGCGGGCGTCGCCCGGTGCGTTCTGCATTAGCCTCTTTCCGTGACCGAAACCGTGGACGTTCCCATTATCGCGCCCGAGCCTCCCGTCTATGCGCACCCGGGCGACGCCGGGGCCGACCTGGTCTCGACCGAGGCGGTGCGCCTCGAGCCGGGGCAGCGGGCGCTCATCGGCACCGGCGTCAGCATCGCGCTGCCCGAGGGATACGCCGCATTCGTGGTGCCCCGCAGCGGACTGGCCGCGAAGCACGGGATCACCGTGGTAAACGCGCCGGGAACGGTCGACGCGGGGTATCGCGGCGAGATCAAGGTCAGTCTTCTGAATACGGACAGCGATGCGGCGTACGATGTCGCGGTCGGTGATCGCATCGCGCAGCTGATCGTCATGCCCGTCACCCGAGCCCGGTTCATCCCGGTCGGAACCCTCGACGAGTCGGCGCGCGGTGCGGACGGATTCGGTTCCACCGGCTACCAGACCCAGAGCGCCGCCCCTGTCGGCGCGGAGGAGAACGCATGAGCGACGAAAGCACGTCCGACCTCGAGCCGACCGAGGACACGGTGTCGGCGCCCGCGCACGACCGCGCGGTCGACGGCCCGTTCGACGAGAGCGAGGCCAATCCGGTCCGTCCGTACATCGATCTCGGCGCGATCAAGATCCTTCCCCGGGAGGGCCTGAACCTGCGCCTCGAGGTGGAGGAGCAGACGCAGCGCATCGTCGCCGTGGGCCTGGACTACGCCGACTCGACGCTGCAGGTGCAGCCGTTCGCCGCTCCGCGATCGAGCGGCCTCTGGGACGAGACCCGTGCGCAGATCCAGGAGCAGATCTCGCAGCAGGGCGGCACCGTGACGGAGCGCGACGGTGCTCTGGGGGCGGAGCTCCTGGCCGAGATCCCCGCCGTCGCCGGCGACACGGCCGTCACCCGGCTCGCGCGCTTCGTCGGCGTCGACGGCCCGCGCTGGTTCCTGCGCGGCGTGATCGGCGGGGCCGCCGCCTCGGATGAGACCGCGGGCGCTGCCGTCGAGGATCTGTTCCGATCGATCGTCGTCGTCCGCGGCGGGGCTCCCATGCCGCCGCGCGACCTCATCCCGCTGCGGATGCCCGCGGCGCCCGGCACGGCGTGAGCACGGCGGGCGGACCGGAGCGGCCCGCCGAGTCGGGAGCCGAGCAGTACGTGCCGCCGCCGGCTCCGGATGCGGTGCAGAGCCTGGGTGCTGCACTCGGCGGCGCGGCGCAGCGGCTCGGTATCGATCCCGCCTCCGGCGCCAGTACCGGACACGTCGTGTGGCGCGCCATGGGCGGATGGCGCGGCGTCCTGGAGTCGGTGCTGCCCAGCGCCGCATTCCTCGTGATCTACACGCTGCGCCCCGAGCCGCTCTGGCTCTCCCTGGTCGTCTCCGTGGGCCTGGCCGCCGTCTTCTCCGTCATCCGCCTGCTGCAGCGTTCCCCGGCGGCGTCGGCCCTCGGCGGCCTCGTCGCGGTCGCGGTCGCGGCGGGACTGGCGCTCTGGACCGGCCGTGGCCAGGACAACTTCGTCCCCGGCTTCTTCACGAACGCCGCCTACGGCACCGTGCTGCTGGTCTCCGCACTCGTCGGCTGGGCGCTCATCGGCCTCGCCGCGGGCTTCCTCATGGGCGATGTACGGGGCTGGCGGCAGGAGCCGCGCAAGCGCCGCGCGTTCTTCTGGCTCACGATCGCCTGGGCGGCGCTCTTCTTCGCGCGGCTGGCCGTGCAGCTGCCGCTCTACTTCTCCGGCAATGTGCAGGCGCTCGGCACGCTGAAGCTCGTGATGGGCCTGCCGCTCTTCGCGCCGATGGTGGCGCTCACCTGGCTGGTCGTCCGCGCGCTGTATCCGGCCGGACGCGACGACGAAGCGGTGGAGGAGCCGTCGGATCCCGCCTCCTGAGACCCGTGTGAATGACGGACTCATCCGCCGTCTCCGCGTGCTAGATTTATCTCGACGTCAAGATAAATCGACACCTTTCGCTCGCTCGCGCCGAAGCGCAGACTGGTAAGGCCCGCCTTGCTAGCCGCGCGGGGGAGCGGGCGAGCAAGATGGAGTCGCCTGTCGCTTCCATCCGAACAGAAGGAGACGGATCCGTGTCCACGGTGAACAGCTTCGGTGCCAAGAGCACCCTGACGGTCGGCAGCACCGACTACGAGATCTTCCGGATCGACACGGTCCCCGGGTACGAGAAGCTCCCGTTCAGCCTCAAGGTCCTCCTGGAGAACCTGCTTCGCACCGAGGACGGCGCGAACGTGACCAAGGCTCAGATCGAGGCGCTCGGCTCCTGGGACCCGGCCGCCCAGCCCGACACCGAGATCCAGTTCACGCCGGCCCGCGTCGTCATGCAGGACTTCACCGGCGTGCCCTGCATCGTCGACCTCGCGACCATGCGCGAGGCCGTCACCGCCCTCGGCGGCGACCCGAGCAAGATCAACCCGCTCTCGCCCGCCGAGATGGTCATCGACCACTCCGTCATCGCCGATCTGTTCGGCCGCCCCGACGCGATCGAGCGCAACGTCGAGATCGAGTACGAGCGCAACGGCGAGCGCTACCAGTTCCTGCGCTGGGGCCAGACCGCGTTCGACGACTTCAAGGTCGTCCCCCCGGGCACCGGCATCGTGCACCAGGTGAACATCGAGCACCTGGCCAAGGTCATCTACGACCGCTCCGTCGACGGCGTCCTGCGCGCCTACCCCGACACCTGCGTCGGCACCGACTCGCACACCACGATGGTCAACGGCCTGGGCGTGCTGGGCTGGGGCGTCGGCGGCATCGAGGCCGAGGCCGCCATGCTCGGCCAGCCCGTCTCCATGCTCATCCCGCGCGTCGTGGGCTTCAAGCTCACGGGTGAGATCCCCGCCGGGGTCACCGCGACCGACGTCGTGCTCACGATCACCGACATGCTGCGCCAGCACGGTGTGGTCGGCAAGTTCGTGGAGTTCTACGGCGCCGGGGTCGCATCTGTGCCGCTCGCCAACCGCGCCACGATCGGCAACATGTCGCCGGAGTTCGGCTCCACGGCCGCGATCTTCCCGATCGACGACGTCACGCTCGACTACCTGCGCCTGACCGGTCGCGACGAGCAGGCCGTGGCCCTCGTCGAGGCCTACGCGAAGCAGCAGTCGCTCTGGCACGACGCCGCGAACGAGCCCGGTTTCAGCGAGTACCTCGAGCTCGACCTCTCCACCGTCGTGCCCTCGATCGCCGGCCCGAAGCGTCCGCAGGACCGCATCCTCCTCTCCGAGGCGAAGGCGCAGTTCGAGAAGGACATCCTGAACTACGCGACCGGTCCGATCGACGTCGCCGACTCCGGCTCGTTCCCCGCCTCCGACCCGGGATCCGTGCCCGGCGAGGAGATCGAGACCAACGAGATCCCGGTCGTGCTCAACTCCGGTGCGCCCACCGAGGCGTCCAAGCCGGTCAAGGTCAAGACGCCCGACGGGCAGAAGTACATCCTCGACAACGGCGCGGTGACCCTCGCGGCCATCACCTCCTGCACGAACACGTCGAACCCGTCGGTCATGATCGCCGCGGGCCTGCTCGCCCGGAACGCCCTCGCCAAGGGACTGAAGCAGAAGCCGTGGGTCAAGACCACGCTCGGCCCCGGATCCAAGGTCGTCACCGATTACTACGAGAAGTCGGGCCTCGACAAGGACCTCGAGGGTCTCGGCTTCTACACCGTCGGCTACGGCTGCACGATCTGCATCGGAAACTCCGGTCCGCTGATCGAGGAGGTCTCCGCCGCGATCAACGAGAACGACCTCGCGGTCACCGCGGTGCTCTCCGGCAACCGCAACTTCGAGGGCCGGATCAGCCCCGACGTGAAGATGAACTACCTCGCCAGCCCGCCGCTGGTCGTCGCCTATGCCCTCGCCGGGTCGATGAACTTCGACTTCGACACCCAGGCGCTCGGCACCGACGGCGAGGGCAAGGAGGTGTTCCTCAAGGACGTCTGGCCCGACCCCGCCGAGGTGCAGCAGATCATCGACTCGTCGATCTCTCGCGACCAGTTCATCAAGCAGTACGCGACCGTGTTCGACGGCGATGAGCGCTGGACCAGCCTGCCCACCCCGACCGGCCCGGTCTTCGAGTGGGACGCCGACTCGACCTACGTGCGCAAGGCGCCGTACTTCGACGGGATGCAGGCGGAGCCGGCGCCGGTCACCGACATCTCGGGCGCCCGCGTGCTCGCGACGCTCGGCGACTCGGTCACGACCGACCACATCTCGCCCGCCGGCAACATCAAGGCCGGCACCCCGGCCGCGCAGTACCTCACCGAGCACGGCGTCGCGCAGAAGGACTTCAACTCCTACGGCTCGCGCCGTGGCAACCACGAGGTCATGATCCGCGGCACGTTCGCCAACATCCGGCTGAAGAACGCGCTGGTCAAGGCGGTCAACGACGGGCAGCAGATCGAGGGCGGCTACACCCGCGACTTCACCCAGGCCGGTGGCCCGCAGTCCTACATCTTCGACGCCTCGACCAACTACCAGGCACAGGGCACCCCGCTGGTGATCTTCGGCGGCAAGGAGTACGGATCCGGATCCTCCCGCGACTGGGCGGCGAAGGGCACGAACCTCCTCGGCGTCAAGGCGGTCATCACGGAGAGCTTCGAGCGGATCCACCGCTCGAACCTCATCGGCATGGGTGTCGTCCCGCTGCAGTTCCCCGCCGGCGAGTCCTGGGAGTCCCTGGGCCTGGACGGCACCGAGATCGTCTCGATCGCGGGTCTCGAGGAGCTGAACGAGGGCACCACTCCCAAGACGGTGCGCGTCACCGCCGAGCCGAGCGAGTTCTCGCCCGAGGGCAAGCAGACGGTCGAGTTCGACGCGGTCGTGCGCATCGACACCCCCGGTGAGGCCGACTACTACCGCAACGGCGGCATCCTGCAGTACGTGCTGCGCTCGCTGGTCTGATCCACGCACGCGATTCGGGGCCGGTTCCTTCGGGAGCCGGCCCCGTTCGCGTGTGTGCTCCGCGCGCACCGACGGGTGTCGGCATCCTCACGCCGTGCGACGCGTGTCGGCGTCCGCCCGCGCGATAGCATCCGTGGGTGGAACACGAGGAGGCGCCCTTTACGGTGGCAGTCGGCGAAGGGGCTCCCGTCTCCGTCCGTAAGCGCGTCGGCCGCCCTCTGCTGGTTCTCGCTGCCGCCGCGGTGGTGCTGTTCGGCGGCTGGGAAGCGGCAGCCGCCCAGTTCGCTCTCGCGTCGGTCGTCGCTGCGGCCGTTCTCGTGTCGGCGGCAGTCGTGCTGGCGGCCTTCGGCGAGCTCGCCTACCGGGATCTGACTTCCGGCGCCATCGATCGGTACGTGCTGGCGTGGGCCGGATCGCTGTTCGCCTGCGGAGTCGCGCTGTCCTTCGGCGTGATCGGGTGGATCCCCCTGGCTGGGGCCGGCTGGGTCCTCGCGGGCCAGAGGTTCGCCCCGGTGAGGCGGATCCGGAGGGCGATGCCGCACCGGCGCTGGAGGACCACGGTGACCGCGTTGGCGGCGACCGGAGTCGTCTGCATGCTCCTTCTCCCGCTGGCCGTCGGCCTGGGGTCCCTTCCGCTGATCGTGATCGTGATGGCGGGACGCATCGTGGCGCCACTCTTCTTCGGCTTCGCCCTCCGATGCCGGGGCCGCACGACGTACTCCGGTGCTCCGGCCGACGACTGAGCCAGGACCTTCGGCGACGCGAGGCGCGCCGCCGCGTGTCGGCGTGCGCCTCGCCCCGCGACGCGTGCAGGAGATCGCGACGCATGCAGGAGCTGGTCGGGGAATCGATCCTGGAGGCGCCGTGGGATCCTGCACGCGTCAGGAATGCTCGGCGATCAACGAGGTCGTGACGCCGCCCCGACGTAACGGGACGAGGGGCGCAGGATCTTGCCGTCCTGCACCTGTTCGCAGGCATGCGCGCCCCATCCGATGAGCCGCGCCGAGGCGAAGGTCGGGGTGAACAGCTCGCGGGGGATGCCGCACGCCTCCATGACGACCGCGGCGTAGAGCTCGACGTTCGTGCGCAGGGCTCGCCCGGGCTTGAGCTCGTCCAGGACGCGCAGCACGGTCTGCTCCACGGTCACGGCGAGGTCCACGCGGTCCGTCGCCAGTCCGTCGGCGCGCAGCCGCTGAGCGACGCCGCGCAGCAGGCGGGAACGGGGATCCTCCGTGCGGTAGACGGCGTGTCCGAACCCCATGATCCGGCCGCCGTGCTGCACGCGCTCGCGCACCCAGGCGTCCGCACGCTCCGGTGCGCCGATGTCGTCCAGCATGTCCAGAGTGCGCGCAGGAGCGCCCCCGTGCAGCGGCCCGGACAGCGCTCCGAGCGCGCCGCCGACGCACGACGCGAGGTCGGCGCCGGTGGACGCGATGACCCGCGCCGTGAACGTCGACGCGTTGAAGCCATGGTCGATCGCCGCCGTCAGATAGGTTCCCAGGGCCGTGGCGAGGCGGATGTCGGGCGTGACGCCCGTGAGCATGCGCAGATAGTCGGTGACCGGGTCGAGATCTCCGTCGGGCTCGATCGGATCCTGACCCGTGCTCCAGCGGTGCAGCGCGGCGATCAGGGTCGGCGCGACCGCGGCGAGGCGGATCGCGTCATCGCTCCGCTCGGTCTCCGTCTCGTCGTAGAGCGCCCGCCTGCCGTCCGCGGACGAGATCAGGGCGAGTCCGGTGCGCAGCTGGGCCATGGGGTCCAGCGCCGACGTCGCGATCGACGACAGTGATCCGTGCAGACTCTCGGGGATCGCGCGCGCGGAAGCCGTGCGCGCGCGAAAGGCCGCGGACTCCGCGCCGTCCCGGGGCAGCCCGCCCAGCGCGACCAGGTTCCAGGCGTCCTCGAAACGGGCCTCGGCGGCCAGTTCCACCCCGGAGACCCCGCGGTAGTGGAAGAAGCCCTCCTCGCCGCGGACGTCGCCGATCGCGGTCTCTGCGACGACCACGTTGGTGAGTCCTCGCGGGACGTCGATGAGCTGCGTGTCGTTGCGATCGATGGTGATGGCCATGTCGGCTCCTCTCTGGCGAGTCGCGGATGGCGGCTCTGTGCTCCTCGGAGTCGCGATGCGGCTCCTCGCTCACCCTGCATAGTGGATCCGGATATCGTCAATGTTGATCGGATCAATGAGAGGGGCTGACGATGGACGCACTCACGGCCGCGCAGACCGCGGCGCGGCTCGGCGTACGGACGGAGACGCTCTACGCGTACGTCTCGCGCGGCCTGATCTCGCGGGAGCGCGGAGCGCACGGCTCCCTCTTCGACCCGCTCGAGGTGGAGCGCTTCGCCCGTGCTCGCCGCCGCGTGACCTCGCCCTCGCACGGCGCGGCCCGCGCTGCCGGCGCCGACGGGAGCCCGCTGGCGGTCATCGACACCGACATCGCCTTGATCGAGGACGGCGAGCTCTGGATCCGCGGCATCCCGATCGACGAGCTGGTCGCGGGAGAGGGCGGTCCGCCGAGGTTCGACGCCGTCGTGCGGTGGCTCTTCGCCCGCACCGACCTGCCGGCGGAGGACGCGCCGCCGCTGGAACGGCCCGACAGCGCAGTGGCGCGCCGGGTGGTCGCCGCGCTGCCCGTCGCCGCCGGGGCGTTCAGCCGCCTGCTCGCCGCGGTCGCGGCTCTTGCGGCGGAGGATCCCGAGCGCTACGACCTCCGCGCGGAGACCGTGGCGCGGGTGGCGCCCCGTCTCGTCGCGGGGCTCGTCGACGCGCTTCCGACGGTCGGCACGGAGCGGGAGGCGAAGGAGGGGCCGGCACCGGACCGCAGTGCGGAGGACGAGCACGTCGCGGCGCGGCTCTGGCCTCGTCTCACGGCACTTTCGGCATCGCCCGACCGGCTGCGGGTGCTCGACGCCGCACTCGTCCTGCTCGTCGACCACGACATGGCGGCATCGACGCTCGCCGCGCGGGCGGCGGCGTCGGCGCGCGCCCACCCGTACGCGGTCGTGGCGGCCGGATTCGGCGCCCTCGACTCCGCTCTGCACGGCGCCGTGAGCGCCGCCGTCCACGCGCTGCTGCGGCAGGTGCAGGACGGCGAGGATCCGGCGGCGGCGGTCGCGACCGCGACGCGTCTCGGCGGCGCGGGGATCCCCGGCTTCGGGCAGCTGCTGTATCCGGACGGTGATCCTCGCGCGCGGCTGCTGTTGCGACGGATGCGGGAGACCTCGGATCCGCGGGCCCGGGCGGCGCTGGATCTGGCGGACCGGGTCACCGCCGTCGTGCATGCCAGGACGGGCCTTCACCCGACCATCGATCTCGCGCTGGCCGTGATGGCGCTGGCCTGGGACATGCCCGCAGACGCCGGGGAGACCGTCTTCGCCGTCGCGCGCTCCGCCGGCTGGTGCGTGCATGCGCAGGACGAGTACGGACGGGCTCCGCTGCGGTTGCGGCCGATCGGGCACTACGTCGGTCCGGATGCGGCGGATGTCCAGCGCCCCGGGAGCAATGCTCGGTAGTCTTGGTCGGTGCTGCGGGCTCCGGCTCGCGGTTCCCGTTTCGTTTCAGGAGGCAGATACGGTGGCGATCCTTCCCGGCATCTCCGGTCCCCGCGACCTCGATCGGCTCACCCCCGAACAGCTCGTGCAGCTGGCCGCGGAGGTCCGTTCGTTCCTGATCGAGAACGTGGCCCGCACGGGCGGCCACCTCGGACCGAACCTCGGAGTCGTCGAGCTGACGATCGCCCTGCATCGGGTGTTCTCCTCGCCGGATGACCCGATCATCTTCGACACCGGCCATCAGTCTTACGTGCACAAGCTCCTCACCGGGCGTCAGGACTTCTCCGCGCTGCGCTCGCGCGGGGGGCTGGCCGGCTACCCGCAGCGATCGGAGAGCCCGCATGACGTGGTCGAGTCCTCACACGCCTCCAGCTCGCTGAGCTGGGCCGACGGGATCTCCCGCGCCTTCACCGCGACGGGACGCGAGGACCGCCACGTCGTCGCGGTCGTCGGCGACGGCGCGCTCACCGGTGGGATGACGTGGGAGGCGCTCAACAACATCTCCGATGACAACGAGCGCAACCTCGTCATCGTCGTGAACGACAACGGCCGCTCCTACGCGCCGACGATCGGCGGAATGGCGCGGTACATGAACCGGGTGCGCACGGCGGGCGTGTACCGCGACCTGCATCAGAAGTCGGATCGGTTCTTCCGTGCGTTCGGCCCGGTCGGGCGGGCGTTCTACCGCGGCGTGCGAGGCGGTACGCACGGCTTCCTCTCGCGCTTCTCGAACAACGAGGAGCTGTACTCGAACCTCGACATCAAGTACCTGGGCCCGGTGGACGGGCACGACATCCCGTCGCTCCTCGAGACGCTGCAGCTCGCCAAGGACTTCGGCGCGCCGGTCATCGTGCACGTGATCACGGAGAAGGGTCGCGGCTATCAGCCGGCGCTCGATGACGAAGCGGATCAGTTCCACGCCGTGAACAAGATCGATCCGAAGACGGGCACGCCCCTCGCCGCGACGAGCACGGGATGGACCGATGTGTTCGCCGAGGCGCTGGTCGACGTCGGCGCGCGCACGCCGAACGTCATCGCCATGACGGCGGCGATGCTGCGCCCGACCGGGCTCGCTCCCTTCGCCGAGCGCTTCCCGGACCGGGTCTACGACGTGGGCATCGCCGAGCAGCATGCGGTCGCATCCGCGGCGGGGCTCGCATACGGGGGACTGCACCCCGTCGTCGCCCTGTACGCCACGTTCATGGGGCGGGCGTTCGATCAGGTGCTCATGGACGTCGGCCTGCATCGCGCGGGCGTCACGTTCGTGCTCGACCGGGCCGGCGTCACGGGCCCCGACGGCCCCAGTCATCACGGGCTGTGGGATCTGTCGATGCTGCAGATCGTGCCGGGGATCAGGATCGCCGCCCCGCGCGACGGTGAGCGGCTTCGTGAAGAGCTGGAGGAGGCCGTCGCGGTGGACGACGCGCCCACCGTGATCCGCTTCCCGAAGGGGGCCGTGACGCCTGAGATCCCGGCTCTGGAGCGCCTGCACGACGGTGTGGACGTACTGTCGCGCGGCGAGAGCGAGGATGTGCTGCTGGTCGGGATCGGCCCGTTCGCGACGCTCGCCCTCGATGTGGCGGAACGGCTCAGGGCGCAGGGGATCGGCGCGACCGTGATCGACCCGCGCTGGGCGATCCCCGTGCAGCCGTCGGTCGTCGAGCTCGCGGCCCGGCATCGCCTCGTCATCACGCTCGAGGACGGCATCCGCGTCGGCGGCGTCGGCACACGCGTGCGTCAGGTGCTGCGCGAGGCCGGCATCGACACGGCGGTCGACGAGCTCGGCCTGCCCGACGAGTACATCGACCACGCGAGCCGGGAGCAGATCCTGGAGGACGCGGGGCTCACCGCCGGCAAGATCGCGCAGGACGTGGTCGCGCAGGTGCTCGGCACGCGGGTTCCGATCGCACGCCCGACGGGCGAGATGCCGTTGCACACGGGCGCGGTCGACATCGTCGCGGGCCGCACCGTCGACACGGACGCCGAGGAGCGCCGGCGGCTCTGACGCGCCTTGGCCCGGAAAGCTCGGAGGTCACCGAGAGGCGGTCGCGGGGATTCGCCGACGGCGGCGGAACCACGCGGGGGTCTTCAGCCCGCGGTCGGCGCGCAGCGCGATGGAGGCGGTTCTCGCCCACCCGAGCGGGATGGCCGCGCTGCCGGCGAGGAAGCCGGTGACGAGGAACGCGCTCATCAGGCTGATCTGGTCCCGGAACAGCAGATGTGAGATGGCGAGCGAGACGGCGCCCGAGAAGACGGTGCCGAACGCGCACCAGGCCAGCAGGTGCGTGCGGAACGTCCGGACCCGGACCAGCGCGCGTCCCAGCAGGAGAGCGGGGAGGATCCCGATCACCGTGGCGATCAGGCTGAAGGGAACGGCGTAGGCGCCCACGAAGAGCACGAGTCCGATCGAGCCGCCCAGCGCAGAGAAGAAGACCTCGATCGAGGGCCCGTCATGGACCATCCCCATGACCAGGCTCGCCAGCTCGGAGAGGATCACGAAGAGCGCGAAGTGCAGGGCGACCGCGCGTGCCGCGCCGCTCGCGAACTCGCCGGAGTCGAACGCCATCGGTCTCGTCCGCGTCCGGAGAGAGGGCCCGGCCTGCGTCGGAGGCGTGGGCCGAACGGTGTCGGCGCTCACGGCCGCACGTCCGCGATCTGGTCGAGGAGATCGCGCGTGACGCCGCGAACTCCGGGAACCCGCAGGAACGGCAGCGCGACGGCGAACAGCCGTAGGCCGGTGTCCAGCAGACGCGTCGTCTTCGCCTGCCCCGGCGACTCGTCGTAGGTCCACCGTAGGATCAGGGCCAGGTACATCGGGAAAAGCGCCTCCGGAAGGCGTTCGGCGATGTCCTCGGGAAGGCGATGAGAGGCCCCGCCGACGACCTCGCGGAGCAGCCCGATGGTCATGTCGCGCGCGGGGGACGACTCCACCGAGAGCGGGTTGATCGGCGAGTCGGGGGAGACCATCGCGCTGAGGAACCCCGGAGCCACCGCGCGATACGCGCCGACCGTCTCGAGTCCGGTCTCGAAGAACACGCGCAGGCGGTCGACGAGCCCGGTCACGCCGTCCAGCCGCGGGCGCGCCGCCGCCCCGTGGTCCCGCTGCTGCTGGTCGTAGAGCTCCTGGACCAAGTGCTCCTTGGAGGGGAAGTAGTAGTAGGCGTTGCCGACGGAGACGCCGGCCTCCTTGGCGATCAGGCGGATCGTGGTGTCGGGATAGCCGCGTTCGACGAACGAGGCCATCGCCGCGTCGCGGATCCGCGCCCTGGTCGCCTCCGCCTTGGGGGTGAGGGGCTTCTGGGAGGCGTCCGCCGATGAACTGAACATGTTCAAAGAATACTCCTGCGGAGTCGTCGCGTCCAACCGGACGTCAGCGCGGGGTCGCTCAGGCGAGGTCGGCCAGCGTCTCGGCGACCAGGGACGTGACCGCGTCGTGCGCGCGGATGCGATCGTCGTCGACGAGGCCGATGCGCGTGCGGCGGTCGAGCACGTCGTCGGCGGTGAGCGCACCCTCCGCCCGCACGGCGAACTCCACTTCCGCGCGTGTGATGTCGAGACCCGGTGCGACCTGTGCGCGAGGATCCGCGCACCGGGCCCGGGCCAGGATCCCTTCCGCTTCGGCTCCGTACCGCCAGCCGAGCGAGCCCCTCCCGGGCCACGGCGCCGCGATCGCACCGACGAGCGGCAGCCGGGCCGTGCGTGAGGGGCCGGCCGGCAGTGCCGCGAGAGCGACCGCTCGATCGACCGCATCCTCCGCCATCTTCCGATAGGTGGTGAGCTTGCCTCCGAGCACGTTCACGAAGCCGCCGTCCGACAGAGCGACGAGGTGACGTCGTGAGATGTCCGCGGTGGATGCGGCATCGGTACCCACCAGCGGACGGAGGCCCGCGTATGCGCCGCGCACCTGATCCCGCCGCACAGGGGTGCGCAGCCCCGGGTTGAGCGTGTCGAGCAGGAAACGGATCTCGGCTTCGGTCGGCGCGGCGACGGCGGGAACGGGGCCGGGGGCGTCCTCGTCCGTGAGCCCGACGACCACGCGCCCGAGCTGCTGCGGGAGCGCGAACACGAAACGGCTGATCGATCCCGGGTGCGGCATCGTGAGTGCCGCGGTCGGTCCGCCGAGCGCTTCCGCGTCGAGCACGATGTGCGTGCCGCGGCTCGGACGCATCCTGATCGCGTCGTCGAGCTGCCCGGCCCAGACGCCGGTGGCGTTCACCACCGCTCGTGCGCGCAGCTCGAGCCTCTCGCCGGAGAGCGCATCCTCCACATGGGCCCCGTGGCGATGCAGGCTGAGCGCGCGCACCCGGGTGAGGATCCGCGCACCATGCGCCGCCGCGGTGCGCGCGACCGCGACGACGAGCCGCGCGTCGTCGACGAGCTGGCCGTCGGCGGCGAGCACGGCGCCGTGCAGGCCGACCGGATCGAGTGCGGGGACCATCCGCCGTGCCGTGCGCGCCGAGATCGGACGAGGTCCGGGGAGCACCGCCGCGGGAGTTCCGGCACGAAGCCGCAGCAGGTCGCCGAGGGCGAAACCGACCGCCCCCACGGCGCGCTGCCGCATGGTCGCGGCAGGGGAGAAGGGGAGCAGCTGGGGCATCGGACGGATGAGGTGCGGGGCGATCCGCGTCATCAGCAGATGCCGCTCGAGCGCGCTCTCCCGCGCCGTCGCGACGTCGCCGGTTGCCAGGTAGCGCAGGCCGCCGTGGACGAGCTTCGAGCTGAAGCGGCTCGTGCCGAACGCGAGGTCCTCGGCCTCGATGAGTGCGACGCTCAACCCTCTGGCGGCCGCGTCGAGCGCGACGCCGGCGCCGGTGATTCCGCCGCCCACGACGAGCAGATCGGCCACCTGCTCCGCGGCGAGCGCGAGCTCGCGGCGACGTCGTGCGGCGTCGAGCTTCGAGGATCCGGTCACGGTCGCAGCAGCCCCTCCAGCGCGGCGCGCAGTTCGCGTTCCCAGGACGCCTCATCGATCAGCTCGCTCACCGTGTTGTGCGAGAGCAGCGCCGACTGCGTGATGAGCAGCAGCATCACGGCCATGGCCTGCGGATCGTCGCGACGCACGGAGCCGCCGCGCTGCGCCGCATCGATCGCGACGGCGAGCCAGGCGAGGATCGCCCGCTGGCTGGATCCGACCCGTTCCAGGGTGTAGCGGGTGAACGACGCCGGTTCCTCCTCCAGCAGATGCCGGTAGACGGGATCGGCGCGGAACCGGGCGGCGAAGCGCAGCACGTCGTCGACGATCTCGGATCGACTGGTCGCGGGCTCATCGAACGCCGTGAGGATGCCGACGACGCGGCGCAGCAGCGCGGACCGCACCGCGTCGTCGGCGTCCGACCAGCTGCGGTAGATCGTCGGGCGGCTGACTCCGGCGCGCCGGGCGAGCTCGGCGATCGTCACGCCGTGCACGCCGCGGGACGCGATGAGGGCGTCGGCGGCGTCGAGGATCCGCGTCTGGGTCGCGTCCCAGGAGGGGAGCGCGGGATCGAAAGCGCCTTGACGTTTTGTCATGATCTGTCACACTGTAACGCATGAGGACCGAGAGCGGCAGACCTGCCGGGAGCGACGACGCTGTGGCGATGACCGAGGTCGCGCCGATGCGCTGGGACGGCTGGGGCGACCCGGCGCGCGCGGATGCGCTGCCCTTCGCCGTGCGGTCCCTGCTGCCGCTCCTCCTGGGCCGTGTGCGTCGCCCCGCACCCGGACCCGCGCTCGATGAGGTGCGGCTCGACGATCCCGCGCTCACCGCCGCGGATCTCGACGCATTCCGTGCCCTGCTCGGCGCAGAGCACGTCCGCACGGATGCCGAGAGCCGCATCCGGCATGCGGGTGGCCGGTCGACACCGGATCTGCTGCGGCGCCGCGACGTGGTCCAGGCCGCGCCGGACGCGATCCTTGCGCCGGGAGGTCACGACGAGGTCGCCGCGTGCCTGCGCCTGGCCTCGGAGCGCGGCATCGCCGTCATCCCGTTCGGCGGCGGGACGAGCGTCGTCGGCGCCCTCGACCCCGAACGCGGGGAACAGCGCGCGGTGGTGAGCCTGGATCTCGGCCGGCTCAGCGGTCTGCTCGACTACGACGCGATCAGCGCGGAGGCCGTGCTCGCCGCGGGCACGACGGGGCCGGAGGCCGAGCGCCTGCTCGCCGAGCACGGCATGGAACTCGGCCATTACCCGCAGAGTTTCCGTTACGCGACCATCGGCGGATTCGCCGCGGCGCGCTCGTCCGGGCAGAACTCGGCCGGCTACGGGCGTTTCGAAGCGATGGTCACCGGCATCAGGGTGGCCACCCCGACGGGCGACATCGACCTCGGCCGCTCGCCGGGGAGCGCCGCAGGACCCGATCTGGTGCGCCTGTTCCTCGGATCCGAGGGCATCTTCGGCGTCATCACCGAGGTGCGCGTGCGCGTGCATCCCGTGCCGGCCGAACGGGTGCTGGAATCCTGGACGTTCCCGGACTTCGCCGCCGGCGCCGCGGCCCTGCGGCACATCGCGCAGCACGGCGGTGGTCCGACCGTCATCCGGCTCTCCGACGAGACCGAGACGGGGGTGAGTCTCGCGCAGGTCGGCAAGATCGGCAAGGCACTCGCGAAGGGGGCGAGCGTGGTCACCGTGTTCGAGGGTGAGGATGTCGCAGCGCGGCGCGCCCGCACCGCCGCGGCGCTGCAGGCCGCCGGCGGCACGTCGCTCGGCGAGGGCGCAGCGGAGGACTGGCTGCGCACCCGCTTCGACGGTCCCTACCTCCGTGATGCGCTGCTCGATGCCGGCGTCTTCTGCGAGACGCTCGAGACCGCCACGACCTGGTCGCGCCTGGCCGGCCTGCGCGATGCGGTGACCACGACGCTCAAGTCGGGTTTCGCCGAGTCCGGGCGCAAGGCGTTCGTCATGTGCCACATCTCCCACATCTATCCGACCGGTGCGTCGCTGTACTTCACCGTGCTGGCGCCGCTCGGCGACGAGCCGCTCCCGGCGTGGGCGAGGATCAAGCACGCCGTCGGCGACGCGATCATGTCCGCGGGAGGCACGATCAGCCACCATCACGCGGTGGGCCGTGATCACGCGCCCTGGCTCGCCGAGGAGATCGGGGGGACGGGCATCCGCATCCTCCGAGCGGTGAAGCGGGAACTGGACCCGCACGGCATCATGAACCCCGGCGCCGTGCTCGGATCCGTCGCGGTCACGGAACATCCGGGAGAGTAGCCGCGTGCCGAGGATCTCGCTCATCGCCAACCCCCGTTCCGGAAAGGGGCGCGGCGCCGCGGCCGCCGACGCCGCCGTGGCCGCCCTGCGCGCGTCGGGAGCAGAGGTACACGTCCATGCGGGCGCGTCCGCCGCGGACACCCGTGCGCTGATCGCGACGGCGCTGACGGAGCAGCCGGATGCGATCGTGGTCGTCGGAGGCGATGGAACCGTCTCTGAGGTCCTGCCGGAGCTGATCGAGGCGACGGTGCCGCTCACTCTCGTGCCCGCGGGCACGGGCAACGACCTCGCACGCGCTCTGGCGCTGCCGCTGCACGATCCCACGCAGGCGGCGCTCCTCGCCCTGCACGGCCGTCCTCGCCGGATCGACGTGGGCGAGATCGTGACGGGCTCCCGCACGGTTCCGTTCCTGACGGTCGCCGCGCTCGGTTTCGACGCGAAGGTCAGCGATCGCACCAATCGGCTCCGGTGGCCCCGCGGCGCCGCTCGCTACTACCTCGCGATCCTCGTCGAGCTGGCGCGGCTCGCGCCGACCCGATTCCGGCTGGCCTGCGACGGGGAGGCCCTGCACGATGCGCCGGGCACGCTGATCGCGGTCGGCAACACCACGAGCTACGGCGGCGGGATGCCGATCACCCCGACGTCGCTCCCGGACGACGGGCTGCTGGACGTGGTGCACGTCGCGCCGCTGCGTCGGCACACGCTGGTGCGCCTGTTCCCGCTGCTCCTCGCCGGTCGTCACCTCGAACGCCGGGAGGTCGCGCACCGTCGGGTGCGGCAGATCGAGGTCGAGGCAGCCGACCTCGTGGTCTACGCGGACGGCGAGCGCATCGCCGAACGAGGCTGCACGATCCGGGTGCGCCCGGGCGCGCTCACGATCCTGGTTCCGGAAGGGGACTGAGACGATGACGGACTTCGACGAGGATGTCGTGGTGATCGGATCCGGATTCGGCGGTTCCGTCGCGGCCCTCCGGCTGGCGGAGAAGGGATACCGTGTGCGGGTCTACGAGGCCGGGCGCCGCTTCGCGGACGAGGACTTCGCCAGGACGAACTGGAACGTGCGGCGCTACCTGTGGGCGCCCGCGTTCGGCTGCTTCGGCGTGCAGCGGATCCATCGGCTCCCGCACGTGATGATCCTTGCCGGGGCGGGCGTCGGCGGCGGATCGCTCAATTACGCCAACACGCTCTATCAGCCGGGAGCCGCCTTCTTCGAGGACCCGCAGTGGGCCGGCATCGCGCCCTGGCAGGACGAACTCGGCCCGCACTACGCGACGGCCAAGCGCATGCTGGGCGTGGTGGAGCACTATCCGCACACCGGGCCGGTGGAGCGCATCATGGCCGGTGCCGCCGAGGATCTCGGGGTCGCCGCTTCCTTCCGACGGGCACCCGTCGGCGTGTACTTCGGCAGACCCGGCGAGACCGTCGAGGATCCGTTCTTCGGCGGCGAGGGTCCCGCACGGACCGGTTGCACGCTCTGCGGCAACTGCATGGTGGGCTGCCGCGTCGGCGCGAAGAACACCCTCGTGAAGAACTACCTCGCGCTCGCGGAGCGACGCGGCGTCGTCGTCGAGGCGCTCCGCACCGTCGTCGAGGTGCGCGAGCGCGCGGAGGGAGGATTCTCCGTCACGACCCGCCGCAGCGGCGCCTGGGGTCGAGGTCGCACGCGCACCGTCACCGCCGAGCAGGTGGTCTTCGCGGCGGGCACGTGGGGCACCCAGCAGCTGCTGCACCGGATGAAGGCCTCCGGCGCGCTGCCGCGGATCCCGGATGCGCTCGGCCGGCTCACCCGCACCAACTCGGAGGCGCTCGACGGGGCGGTCTCCACCGCCGTGCCGGCCGGCGCGGAGTACGCACGCGGCGTGGCGATCACCACCTCGTTCCATGTGGACGACCGCACGCATGTCGAGAACGTGCGCTACGGTCCCGGATCCAACCTCATGGGGGCCTTGGCGACCGTCCTGGTGCCCGGCGATCGTCCGCTGCTTCGACGGCTCGGCGCGCTGTGCGGCGCGGCGCTGAGACATCCGATCCGGCAGCTCCGGCTCGGGTCGCTGCGCCGCTGGAGCGAACGCGGGATCATCGCCCTCGTCATGCAGAACGCGGACAACTCCTTGACGCTGTCGCTGCGTCGGCGGTTCGGCAGGGACGTGCTCACCAGTGCCCAAGGCCACGGCGCGCCGAATCCCAGCCACCTTCCCGAGGCGCACCGTGCGGCGGAGGCGATCGCGAGACGCATGACCGCGGAGACGGGCGTGCCTGCCGATGCCCGCGGATCCTGGCCGGAGGTGTTCGGCATCCCGCTCACCGCCCACTTCCTCGGCGGAGCGGTGCTCTCCGACGCCCCCGAACACGGCGTCGTCGATCCCTACCACCGGGTGTGGGGACATCCCGGACTCTCCGTCGTCGACGGCTCCGCGGTGCCGGCGAACCCCGGGGTCAACCCCTCACTCACGATCACCGCCCTCGCGGAGCGCGCACTCTCGTACTGGCCGCGCCGAGGCGAGCCCGATGCCCGGCCGGAGCAGGCCGCGTCTCGGGGTCGCTGAGCGAGCACGGCGGGAGCAGACGGCGTCCCGGGGGCCGTTGAGCGAGCACGGCCGGAGCAGACGGCGTCCCGGGGTCGTTGAGCGCGCACGGCGGGAGCAGGCGGCGTCCCGGGGGCGTTGAGCGAGCACGGCCGCAGGCCGAGCAAGACGAAACGCGGTTCCCTGCAGGCTAGGCCTGAGGGGAACCGCGTTTCGTCTCGGTCGCGCGACGCGCGTCCTCGTCAACGACCTCGAGGGTCAGGCGCTCGCGATGCCGCGGATCGCCGGAGTGTGGAACGTGGCGCCGAACACGCGCTCCGACGCACCCTCGCGATCGAGGTACGGCGACGCGCCGCCGTCGATGAACGGCCAGCCCGCGCCGAGGATGAGGCACAGGTCGATGTCCTCGACCTCGGGCACCACGCCTTCGTCGAGCATGAGCTTGATCTCCTGCGCGAGCCCGTCCTGCACGCGGCGGAGGATCTCGGCGGCGGGCGTCGGGGTCGAGCCCGCGGCCTGCTTCACGAGCTTGTCCGCGGCCTTGGTGAAGCCGGTCACCCGGCCGCCCTTGTCCTTCTCGACGACCTCGGGCAGATCGGCGAGCGCGTGGAAGTTCTCGTTCGCGTAGAAGCGCTCCGGGAACGCGTGCACCATGGTGTCCTGCACGTGCGCGGCGACCTTCCAGCCGACCAGGTCGATGAGCTGGAACGGTCCCATCGGCAGCCCGAGCGGTCCGAAGGCCTTCTCGACGTCGGCGACGGGCGTGCCCTCGTAGACGGCGCGCGCGGCCTCGCCCATGACCTTGGCGAGAAGGCGGTTCACCACGAAGCCGGGGGCGTCGGCGGTGAGCACCGCGTTCTTGCCCAGGCCCTTCGCGACGACGAAGGCGGTCGACAGTGCGGCATCGGTGGTCGTCGGCGTCTTCACGATCTCGATCAGCGGCATGACCGCGACCGGGTTGAAGAAGTGGAAGCCGACCAGCCGCTCGGGATGAGCGAGCTGGGATCCGATCTCCTCGACCGAGAGCGAGGACGTGTTGGTCGCGAGGATGGCGTCCTCGGCGACGATCTTCTCGATCTCGCCGAACACCGCCTGCTTCACGCCGACCTCCTCGAACACGGCCTCGATCACGAAGTCGCAGTCGGCATAGAGGCTCTTGTCGGTCGTCCCGGTGACGAGGGCGCGCAGCTTGTTCGCGGAGTCCGCGTCCAGGCGGCCCTTCGCCTCGAGCTTGCCGATCTCGTCGTGGATGTAGGCGACGCCCTTGTCGACGCGCGCCTGGTCGAGATCGGTGATGAGCACCGGCACCTGGAGCTTCCGCACGAACAGCAGCGCGAACTGGCTCGCCATGAGGCCGGCGCCGATGATGCCGACCTTGGTGACCTTCTTCGCGAGCGCCTTGTCGGGCGCGCCGACGGGGCGCTTGGCGCGCTTCTGCACGAGATCGAACGCGTACATCGACGCGGCGAACTGGTCGCCCGTGACGAGGTCGGCGAGGGCCTCGTCCTCCCGGGCGAACCCTTCCTCCCTGCTCCCGCTCTTCGCCTTGTCGAGCAGGTCGAGGGCCACGTAGGGAGACCGGGGCACGGTGCCGATCTTCGACTCCAGCATGCCGCGGGCCATCTTGATGGCGATCGGCCACTTGGTGAGACGCTCGATCTTGCCGGGCTCGTTCTTCCGCTCGACCTTCTTGCCGCCGAGCACCGCGTCCGCCCAGCGCAGCGAGTCCTCGAGGAAGTTCGCGGCGGGGAAGATCGCGTCCATCATGCCGAGCTCGAAGGCCTGCTGCGGCTTGAGCATGCGGTTCTGCTTGAGCGGGTTCGAGATAACGACCTCGAGCGCGTTCTCGATGCCGATGAGGTTCGGCAGCAGTGAGGCGCCGCCCCAGCCCGGAATGATCCCGAGGAACACCTCGGGCAGGGCGATGGCCGCCGCCGAGGCGTCGACCGTGCGGTACGTGGAGTTGAGCGCGATCTCGACGCCGCCGCCGAGGGCGAGGCCGTTCACGAACGCGAAGGACGGCACTCCGAGCGTGCTGAGGGAACCCAGCACCTTGTGGCCGAGCTGCGCGATAAGGCGCGCGTTGTCGCGGGATCCGACCCTGCTGATATCGGAGAGGTCGGCACCGGCGGCGAGGATGTACTGCTTGCCGGTGATGCCCACCGCGTCGATCTCACCCGCGCCGGCCCGGGCGCGGAGCCCGGCGAGCGTCTCGCCGAGTTCGGTGAGCGTCGCGGGGCCGAGCGTGTTCGGGCGCGTGTGGTCGCGGCCGTTGTCGAGGGTGATGAGGGCGAGCACCTTGCCGGAGGGCAGGCGCACGTCGCGCACGGGGGAGTGCGTGACGACCTCGCCCTCGGTGAGGGCCATGACGGGCGAGAAGTCGATGGCGTCGTAGTTCGTCATTCCTGCACTCACTTCCGCTTCTTGGCGTCGAAGTAGGGGTTCTCCCAGATGACCGAGCCGCCCTGGCCGAGCCCCACGCACATGGCGGTGAGGCCGTAGCGGACGTCGGGACGCTCCGCGAACTGCGCGGCGAGCTGGATCATCAGCCGCACACCGCTGGCGGCGAGCGGGTGGCCGAGCGCGATCGCGCCGCCCCAGGCGTTGACCCGGGGGTCGTCGTCGGCGATGCCGAAGTGGTCCAGCAGCGAGATGACCTGGATCGCGAACGCCTCATTGAGCTCGAAGAGACCGATGTCGGAGATCGTGAGGCCGGCCTTCTTGAGGGCCTTCTCGGTGGACGGGATCGGACCGATGCCCATGATCTCCGGCTGCACGCCGGCGAACGCGAACGAGACCATGCGCATCTTCGGGGCGAGGCCGAGCTCCTTGACGGCGCCGCCTCCGGCGAGCAGCGACATGGTCGCGCCGTCGGTGAGCGGGGAGGAGGTACCGGCGGTCACGCGGCCGTGCGGACGGAACGGCGTCTTGAGGTTCGCCAGATCCTCCATCGTGGTCTGCGGGCGACGACCCTCGTCCTCGGTCGCGAGACCCCAGGCGCCGTCGGCTCCCTTGATCGCGACGGGCACGAGGTCCGGCTGGATCTTGCCGGCGTCGTACGCGGCCTGCACCTTGTGCTGGCTCAGCATGCCGAAGCGGTCGGAGCGCTCCTTGGTGAGGTGCGGGAAGCGGTCGAAGATGCGCTCCGCGGTCACGCCCATGTTCAGGGCGCCCGGGTCGACCATCTTCTCGGCGACGAACCGCGGGTTCGGGTCGGCGTTGCCGCCGATGGGGTGGTGCCCCATGTGCTCCACGCCGCCGGCGAGGGCGAGGTCGTACATGCCGACGCCGATCGATGCACCCATCGTGGTGACGCTGGTCATGGCGCCGGCGCACATGCGCTCGACGGCCAGGCCGGGCACCGTCTGCGGGAGCCCGGCGAGGATCGCGACCGAACGGCCGAGGGTGAGGCCCTGGTCGCCCGTCTGCGAGGTCGCCGCGATGGCGACGTCGTCGATCCGGTCCAGAGGGACGTTCGCGTTCCGCTCCATCAGGCCGATCGTGGCCTTGACGGCCAGGTCGTCCGCGCGGGTGTTCCAGTACATGCCCTTCTCGCCGGCGCGCCCGAAGGGGGTGCGCACTCCATCGACGAAGAAGACGTCCGAGATCTCGGCCACTCTGCCTCCACACATCCAGGTTCGAAGACCGCGCGAGCGCAGGGCCTCCAGATTTCAGGGTCGCACTCAGCCTAGGAGCGAGGGGGGATGCGCCGACGAATCGGTTGGGCTGAACCTACGAAGCGGGTCCGGACGCCTCGTCCGGCGTTTGCGCAGCTTCGACAAAAGCATCGGCGATCCGCTGTGCGGTTTCCTCAATCTGCCAGGCGCGCGCCTCGCGCGCGGCGAGGGCCCCGCCGATCGACGCTGCGTCGATCTCCGTCGGCGGCTCCCAGGCCACACGTCGCAGCGTGTCGGGGGTCAGGAGGTTCTCGGTCGGCATGCCGAGCTCCTCGGCGCGGGCCTCGACCGCCGCCCGTGCCGCCTTCAGCCGGGCGTCGGCCTCGGGGTTCCGGTCCGCCCACGCGCGGGGCGGGGGAGGCGCGTCGCTGGGCACGCGCTCACGGGGGAGATCGGTGCGCTCGCGTCCGCGCTCGATCGCCGCCCACCAGCGGTCGAGCTGGCTGCGGCTGGCGCGTCCCGTGAAGGCCGACACCGCGGCGAGCGCGCCCTTGTTCTGCGGATTGGCCTGCACGGCGGCGATGAGGGCGCGATCGGGCACGAGGCGGCCGGGGGAGACGTCCGACTCGCGGGCGAACTCCTCGCGTGCCTCCCAGAGTTCGCGGGCGACGGCGAGATTCTTCGCTCCGCGGACCTGATGCAGTCCGCTCAGGCGACGCCAGGGCTCCTCACGCGGAGGCTTGGGCTGGCGGAGCCTGGTCGCCTCGAACTCCTCGGCGGCGAACGCGGTCTTCCCGGACTCCTCGAGCTCGGCGGCGATGAAGTCGCGGACGTCGATGAGATGCAGCACATCGAGCTCCGCGTATTCGAGCCAGGCATTCGGCAGCGGGCGGGTCGACCAGTCCGCCGCGGAGTGCTCCTTCGCCAGCACGATGCCGAGCGCTCGCTCGACGACTGCCGCGAGGCCGACGCGCTCGTAGCCGAGCAGGCGGGCGGCCAGCTCGGTGTCGAAGACGCGGGCCGGTGCGAGCCCGAGCTCGTGGAGGGAGGGGAGATCCTGGCTCGCCGCATGGAACACCCACTCCTCGGCGCCGATCGCCTCCTGCAGCGGCGCGAAAGACGAGATCCCGATCGGATCGAACAGGAACGCGCCGGCGTCCCGCCGGAACACCTGCACCAGATACGCCCGCTGCGAGTAGCGGAAGCCGGAGGCGCGCTCCACGTCCACGGCGGCGGGGCCCTGTCCTGCGGCGAGCTCCTGCGCGGCGGCGGCGAAGGCCTCGTCGTTGTCGATGACGACGTAGTCAGTCACGGATGGTTCTCCTGGCGCCGAACACGGCGATGTCCTCTGAGCCCGGCGGCAGTCCCGCCAGCATTCCGACCAGCTCCGCCCACGCTTCTGCGTGCGGGGCGAGCGGGCCCGTCGGCGACCACGACGCACGCAGTTCGATCTGAGCGCCATCGCCCTCCGCCGCCAGCCCGCCGAACCCCTTCGAGAGGGTCTTCGTCGAGGTGCCGGACGCGGAGTGGTGCGACGCGCCGCGGGAAGCCAGCGCATCGATCAGCCAGGACCACGCTACATCCGCGAGGAGCGGATCCGTGCCGATCTCCGGTTCCAGGGGCGCCTGGGCGAAGGCGACGATGCGCCACGGACCGCCCCAGGCATCCGGTTCGGAGGGATCGTGCAGGAGGACGAACCGTCCCGTCCCGTACAGCGAGTCGCCGTTCTCGTCGGGCCGCACGTCGGCCGCGAACGCCAGAGCGTCCGGGGCGAGACCGGAAGGCGCGGGGATCTCCCGCACCACGATGTCGGGCCGGAAACCCAGCGCTCGCAACTGCTCGGCGGCATGCGCGAAGACGCCGTCGGGTCCGGGATGAGCGCTCACGCGGACAGACTAGAGTCAGGAGGCGATGAAGAGTCTCAGGCACGCCGCGACGGTCGGCGCGATCGCATTCGCGGGGGTCGCGGCTCTCGGCGCCGCGATCGGGGGAGCCCTCGTGCTGCGGATCGCGCGCGAGGTCGTCACCCCGGCGCCGCGCAAGAACGACACCGACGTGCTCGCCGTCGACACCGGCGCGCAGACGATCGAGCTGGGGCGCACCCCGGACACCGAGCTGCCCGGCAGCTACGGCCTGTACGTGGAGGGAACCCCGGGCTACGTCAAGCTCGGCGCCGTGCTGCACGCGGACGCGCGCACGGTGCGACGCAAGCTTCTGACGCAGATCGCCCCCGGAGCCGAGATCGGCCGGCGTGCGGCGTTCAGCGGCTACTACTACCTGGCGCCCGGGGAAGTCCACGTGCCGTACGAGTCCGTGCTGATCGGAACGCCCGCCGGGCCCTGCCCGGCCTGGCTGTTCCCGGCGGAGTCGACGACCTGGGTGGTGCAGGTGCACGGGCGCGGCGCGACGCGTTCCGAGTGCCTGCGCGCCGTTCCGGTGCTGCACGCGGCCGGGCTGCCGGTGCTCGTGACGTCCTATCGCAACGACGGCGAGGGGCCGCGCACGCGCCCGGGTTCGTACGGTCTCGGGAGCACGGAATGGCAGGACGTCGATCTCGCGATCGCCTACGCGCTGCGTCACGGGGCGGAGCGGATCCTGCTCATGGGGTGGTCGATGGGCGGCGCGATCGCGCTGCAGGCGCTCGTCTCCTCGGACCACGGCGGCGCGGTCGTCGGCATGATCCTGGATTCGCCGGTCGTGGACTGGCGGACCGTGCTGCGGTACCAGGCGCGGGCGATGCGACTGCCGGATCCGCTTCCGCAACTGGCGATGGACGCCCTCGGGCAGCCCTGGTCGGCACGTCTGAGCGGCGCGGACCAGGCGATCCCGTTCGACGCGCTCGACATGGTCGCGCGCTCTGCGGAGTTGGACGTCCCGATCCTGCTGCTGCACAGCGACGACGACGGGTTCGTGCCCGCGGACGCGTCGCACGCCCTCGCGGCGGCCCGTCCCGATCTGGTGACCATGCCGCCCTTCACCGGCGCCCGGCACACCAAGCTGTGGAACTACGACCAGAACCGGTGGACCGACGCGATCACCGACTGGCTCGGCGAGCACGGCTTCGCCGACTGACCGAATCCCTATCCGACCGCGAGACCGAACCTCCCTCACGAGACCGTGGGAAGAAAGCGCGGTCTCGTGAGGGAGGTTCGGTCTCGCGGTCGGACAGGGGCGGGGAGTCAGGAGGCGAGGCGCGTGCGCACCTGGCGCTTGGCCCGCATGAGCATTCCGGTCATCCCCGAGATCCGCAGCGGGGAGACGACCCTGGTGAGACCGATGGACTGCGGGAAGTCGTCGGGGATCGCGAGCACCGCCTCGGGGCTCAGTCCGGCCATGCCCTGCGCGAGGATGCTGGCGAAGCCCCGGGTCGTCGGCGCCTCCGCCGGCGCGGTGGCGTGCATCGTGACGGCCCCGTCGGCCACCTCGACGTAGATATAGACGGGCGACTGGCACTCCGCGACGCGCTCGGTCATCTCGGGGTGCGCGGCGACCTCGTCCGACACCGGCGGGAGCTCGTTCGAGAACTCCAGCAGCAGCTGCAGCCGATCCGATTCGGGCAGCTCCAGAAACTCGTCCCTGATCTCGGCCAGGGAGTCGGGGAGGGCGGAGGCGGGGGTGTCAGTCATCCCCGCCATCCTCCCACGCTCAGATCGAGCCGGGCTCCTCGCCGGTGACGATCGGCACGCGCACCGCACTGCCCCATTCGGTCCAGGATCCGTCGTAGTTGCGCACGTTCTCGAAGCCGAGCAGGTGCTTCAGCACGAACCAGGTGTGAGCGGAGCGCTCACCGATGCGGCAGTACGCCACGACGTCGTCCCCGGCCTCGAGACCCGCGCCGTCGAGGTAGATCGCCTCCAGCTCGGCGCGGGGCTTGAAGCCCCCGTCCTCGGCGACGGCCCTGGCCCACGGCACGTTCTGCGCAGTGGGGATGTGCCCGGCGCGCAGCGCGCCCTCCTCCGGGTAGGCCGGCGCGGACGTGCGCGAGCCGTTGTACTCCTCGGGGGAGCGCACGTCGATGAGCGGGTTGCCGAGGTGGGCGAGCACGTCCTCCTTGTAGGCGCGCAGCGCCGTGTCGTCGCGCTCGACCACGGGATACTCGGTGGCCTCCCGGGCAGGGAGCTCGGTGGTGATCTCGCGGCCCTCGGAGATCCAGCGGTCGCGACCGCCGTCGAGCAGGCGCACGTCCTCGTGTCCGAAGAGCGAGAACACCCACAGCGCGTAGGCGGCCCACCAGTTGTTCTTGTCGCCGTAGATGACGACGGTGTCGTCGCGGGAGATGCCCTTGCGGCTGAGCAGCTCGGCGAACCCGGCGCCGTCGACGTAGTCGCGCACGACCGGGTCGTTCAGCTCGGTGTGCCAGTCGACCTTCACCGCACCGGGGATGTGCCCGGTCTCGTACAGCAGCACGTCCTCGTCGGATTCGACGACGACGAGGCCCGGCTCGCCGAGGCGGGCGGCCAGCCATTCGGTGCTGACGAGGCGGCCCGGCTCGGCGTAGTCGGCGAACGTTGCGGAGGTGGTGTCGAACTCGACGGTCACAGGGTGCTCCCTCGGAGACGGTGGTACAGGGCGGCAGGGTCCGTGAGCGGTGCCTCGCACGCGATGACGCGCGGTGAAACCGGTGACGGCGACGGCGTAGGGTTGATCCGTCACCTCGACACTAGAACCCCGTGCGCCCCTGCGCATCCGCAGGGTAAGACTTCGACACAGGATCCGCATGACCGATCAGGCCGCCCCCTCCGGCGTCGTCCACCTCATCGACCGCCAGCCGCAGATGACCGGCACCGAACTGCTGACGGGGCTCGTGCCTCCTCCGCAGTTCGACGGCGCGACGTTCGACAGCTACCGGTCGGATCCCGCCTTTCCCTCCCAGGAGGAGGCGAAGCAGCAGCTCATGGCGTTCGCCACGGGGGCGCAGCCGATCAAGCGCGGAGGTCTGTTCCGCCGTGCGCCCAAGGTTCCGGAGTCCAAGCCGGGGGTCTATCTCGACGGCGGCTTCGGCGTCGGCAAGACCCACCTCCTCGCCTCGATCTACCACGCGATGCCCGCGCGGAGGAAGTACTTCGGATCCTTCATCGAGTACACCGCGCTCGTGGGCGCGCTCGGCTACCGCAACACGGTCGATCTGCTGCGCGGATCCGATCTGCTCTGCATCGACGAGTTCGAGCTCGACGATCCGGGCGACACGATGGTGATGACGCGCCTGCTCGGCGAGCTCGTCGGCGGAGGCACCAAGCTCGCCGCCACCTCGAACACCCCGCCGAACGCGCTGGGCGAGGGACGCTTCGCCGCGCAGGACTTCCTCCGCGAGATCCACGCGATGTCGGACAGCTTCGAGACGATCCGCATCGACGGCGTCGACTTCCGTCAGCGCGCGCTGGACGGGCACGCCCTCGCTCTGAGCGCCGACGAATACGCCGCGCAGCTCGGCGCCCTGAGCGCCGGACACCGCGTCTCGGACGACGCGTTCGACGACATCGTCAAGCATCTCGCCCAGGTGCACCCGTCGCGCTACATCCGCCTCATCGCCGGTGTCGAGGCGCTGGGGATCCGCGATGTGCGTCAGCTCACCGATCAGTCGGAGGCGCTGCGGTTCGTCGCGTTCGTCGATCGTGCGTACGACGCGCAGATCCCGATCCTCGCGACCGGTCGTCCGCTGGACGAGGTCTTCAGCGAGGAGATGCTCGGCGGGGGATACCGCAAGAAGTACCTGCGGGCCATCTCGCGCCTGAACGCGCTCTCGCACGCGGAGCGTCCCGCCACGGTCTGACGCGGTGGTCTCGGTGCGCGCGAGAGCGGCCGCCGAGCCTGCCGAAGAGCCACGAAACACGTTGTTCACACGGGAGAGCCTCCTGTAACACCGCCGCAACATGCGCCGTGTCCGCGCGAAACACGACGTCGCCACACTGAAACGCACACGGCGATCAAGTGGAGGCGCAGCGCATGGAAGCAACAGGGAACATCTCCTGGGGAGTCACGGCGACGGCGCTCGTGCTGCTCATGACCCCGGGAGTCGCGTTCTTCTACGGCGGTCTGGTCAAGGCCAAGAGCGTCATCAGCATGATGATGATGAGCTTCGGCGCGATCGGGCTCGTCGCCGTGCTGTGGATCCTCTACGGGTCGTCCATGGCGAGCGTCTCCTCGCCCACCCAGTTCGCGGGCGACCCGTTCGCCGACTTCGGGCTCGCGTCGCTCGCGAGCGGCAAGGGATCCAACATCGCGCTGCTGACCGTCGGGTACGGCGCGACCTTCGCGATCATCACCGTCGCGCTCATCTCCGGTGCGATCGCCGACCGCGCCAAGTTCGGGCCGTGGCTCATCTTCGTGGGGGTGTTCGCCACCGTCGGCTACTTCCCGATCGCCGCATGGGTGTGGGGCGGCGGATGGATCATGCACCTCGGTGCGATGCTGTTCGGCAAGGACAGCGGCATCGAGTTCATCGACTACGCCGGCGGCACCGCCGTGCACATCAACGCGGGCGCGGCCGCGTTCGCCCTCGCCCTCGTGCTGGGCAAGCGGATCGGGTTCCAGAAGGGCATCCAGAAGCCGCACAACGTCCCGCTCACCCTCCTCGGCGCCGCCCTGCTGTGGTTCGGCTGGTTCGGTTTCAACGCCGGTGCGCAGTGGACCACGAAGGGGATGGACGGGGTCGGCCTCATCACGATCAACACCTTCGGCGCGGCCGCGGCAGGCATCCTCGGCTGGATCCTCATCGAGCGGATCCGCGGCGGCAAGGCCACGTCCGTCGGAGCGGCGAGCGGTGCCGTCGCTGGACTCGTCGCCATCACTCCGGCGTGTGCGAACCTGACGCCGGGTTGGGCCCTGCTGCTCGGCGCGGTGACCGGCGCGGTGTGCGCCCTGGCCGTCGAGCTCAAGTTCCACCTCGGGTTCGACGACTCGCTCGACGTGGTCGGGCTGCACCTGGTGGGCGGCTTCATCGGCACCATCTACCTCGGCTTCTTCGCCACCGGCCAGGGCCTGTTCACCGGCGGCGACCTCCGCCTGCTCGTGGTGCAGGTGCTGGCGTCGGGCGGCGTGCTCGTCTACTCCTTCGTCGTGGCGCTGGTGATCGGCCTCGTCATCGACAAGACCATCGGCTTCCGTGTCACCAGCGAGGACGAGATCGCCGGCGTCGACCTCGTGGTGCACGGCGAGGAGGGCTACGCGCTCACCTCGTGACAGCCCGCGGGGATGCGGGAACGCGCGGATAGGGTGTCGTTGTGACCACCAATGGCAACGGCATCCTGTCCGCGCTCGTCGGCGCCGTCGCCGCGATCCTCCGCTCGCTCGGTGGCGGCTCGCGCCAGGGCCGGGCATCCGCCTCCCCGGCGGGGACGGCCGCGGGAGCACCGGCCGTCGTCCCGGGTCAGGGCGGCCTGACCGAGACCATCGAACTGGATCCGAGGTCGGTGCGGGACCTGCGGGTCGCCTACGCGCCGCGCCGGGACGGCGCGCCCGACGCCGGCGAGATCGTCTGGACCTGGGTGCCCTACGCCGAGCGCGACGGTCGTGGCAAGGACCGGCCCGTGCTGGTCATCGCGACGCAGTCGGCGGAGCGCGTGTACGCGGTGAAGCTCACGAGCAAGTCGCACGACGGCGACCGCGACTTCCTCTCCCTCGGATCCGGTCCCTGGGACGGTCAGGGACGCGAGAGCTGGGTGGACGTCGACCAGCTGTACAGCGTGCACGTCTCCGGCGTGCGCCGGGAGGCGGCGGCTCTGGACCGCCGCCGGTTCGAGAGCGTCGCGGGCGTCCTGGAGCGCCGGTTCGGATGGACCTCCGCCTGAGCGGTCCTCGCCGGAACGGGTCCGTTCCGCGTCGGGGCCGCCGTAGGCTGGGCTCGTGGCGAAGAGCATCCTCATCACGTCCATCGAAGGCCATTCCGGCAAGTCGCTGATCGCGCTGGGGGTGATCGACGCGCTGAGCAGGGCGACGGCGCGCGTCGGCGTCTTCCGCCCCGTGACGCGGGCGAGCGACGGCACCGACGACGTGCTCGAGATGCTCCTCTCGCGCAGCGGGATCGGACTGCCGGCCGCGGACTGCATCGGCGTCGGCTACGACGAGCTGCACGCGGATCCGGATGCCGCGCTCGGCCGCATCCTCGAGCGCTTCCACGCCGTCGAAGCGCGCAGCGATGCCGTGGTGATCCTCGGCAGCGACTACACGGACGTCGCCGGTCCCGCAGAGCTCGGGCTCAACGCCCGCATCGCGGCGAACCTGGGCGCGACCGTGCTGCTGGTGCTCGGCGGGCGGGACACCGCTGGCCACGGCGAGCGCCTCGGGGCGACCTCGGCGCGCACCGCCGCGCAGCTCGGCCAGCTGGCGCGGCTCGGCATCGCCGAACTCGCGCAGGAGCGGGCGGTGCTGTCGGCGATCGTCGTCAATCGTGCCGATCCCGATCACGGCGAGGACATCCGTGCCGCCGTCTCCGCGGTCCTCGAGGAACGGACGGACGACGGTGCCGACGGTGTGCCGGTGTGGGTCATCCCGGAGGATCCGCCGCTCGTGGCGCCGTCCGTGCGCGGCGTGCTGCAGGCACTCGGCGGCCGGCTGGCGCGGGGCGACGAGGGGCTCCTGGACCGCGAGGTGCTGGACGTCGTCATCGCCGGCATGTCGATGGTGAACGTTCTCCCGCGGCTGATCGAATCCTCGGTCGTCGTGATCCCCGCCGACCGTGAGGAGGTGCTCCTGGCCACGCTGCTCGCGCAGGCCGCCGGTACCTTCCCGTCGATCGCCGCGATCGTGCTCAACGGGCCCTTCGTGCTCCCGGAGCCGATCGAACGGCTGCTCGACGGCCTCGGCCCCCGGGTGCCGATCATCGCGACCGATCTCGGGACCTACGAGACGACCGTGCGCGTGATGAACGCGCCGGGCCGCCTCTCCGTCGACGCGCCGCACCGGGTCGGACGGGCGCTGGCGCTCTTCGAGCAGCACGTCGACGTGCCCGCGCTCATCGCACTGCTCGGCGTCGCGCGGTCCGACGTCGTGACGCCGCTGATGTTCCAGTACGAGCTGTTCGACCGGGCGCGCACCCAGCGCCGGACGATCGTCCTTCCCGAGGGAGGGGACGACCGCGTGCTGCGCGCCGCGGGCGCGGTGCTCAGCGGCGGCATCGCCGATCTCGTGATCCTCGGCGACGAACCGGCCGTGCGCTCGCGCGCCCGCGAGCTCGGCGTCGACCTCGATGCGGCGCGCATCGTGTCGCCGACGGATCCCGAACTGGTGCCGCGCTTCGCCGCCGAGTACGCCCGGCTCAGGGCGCACAAGGGGGTGACGCTCGCCCAGGCCGCGGACACGGTCACCGACGTGTCGTACTTCGGCACGCTCATGGTCCATCTCGGGCTGGCCGATGGCATGGTCTCGGGCGCCGCGCACACGACCGCGCACACGATCCGGCCGGCGTTCGAGATCATCAAGACGCGCCCCGGTGTCTCGGTGGTGTCCTCGGTGTTCCTCATGGCGCTCGCCGATCGGGTGCTCGTCTACGGCGACTGCGCGGTGATCCCGGATCCCACGAGCGAGCAGCTCGCCGACATCGCGATCTCGTCGGCGGCCACGGCGACGGCCTTCGGCATCGAGCCGCGGGTGGCGATGCTGTCGTACTCGACCGGCGACTCCGGATCCGGGGCCGAGGTGGAGAAGGTGCGCGCGGCGACGCAGCTCGTGCGCGAACGCGCGCCGGAGCTCCCGGTCGAGGGGCCGATCCAGTACGACGCGGCCGCGGACGCCGCCGTGGCGCGGGCGAAGCTGCCGGGATCGTCGGTGGCGGGGCGAGCGACCGTGTTCGTGTTCCCCGACCTCAACACGGGCAACAACACCTACAAGGCGGTGCAGCGCTCGGCCGGCGCCGTCGCCATGGGACCGGTGCTGCAGGGGCTGAACAAGCCCATCAACGACCTGTCCCGCGGAGCGCTGGTGGAGGACATCGTCAACACGATCGCGATCACGGCGATCCAGGCCCAGGAGGTGCCGGCATGAGCGTCGTGCTCGTGATCAACAGCGGATCCTCGTCGTTCAAGTACCAGCTCGTCGACACGGCCACCGGAGCGGCGCTCGCGTCGGGGCTGGTCGAACGGATCGGGCAGGACGAGGGCCGGGCCGTGCACGTCGACGCCGCGGGGACGGAGACGGAGCGGATCCTGCCGATCCCCGACCACACCGCCGGCTTCCAGGTGATGCTGGACGCCTTCGGCGCGCACGGTCCGTCGCTGGACGAGTTCCCGCCCGCGGCGGTGGGGCATCGGGTGGTGCACGGCGGTGCGCGCTTCTTCGAGCCGACGGTGATCACGCCGCAGGTCGAGGCCGACATCGACGAGCTCGCGGCTCTCGCGCCGCTGCACAACCCCGGCGCGCTGCAGGGGATCAGGGCCGCAGAACGCGCGTTCCCGGCGGTGCCGCACGTCGCCGTCTTCGACACGGCGTTCCACCAGACGCTCCCGCCCGCCGCCTACACCTACGCGATCGACCGCGATCTGGCGGAGTCGTACCGCATTCGGCGATACGGGTTCCACGGCACGTCGCACAAGTTCGTCTCCGAGGCGGCCGCAGCGTTCGTCGGCGGCGAGCGGGAGGGCCTGCGACAGCTCGTGTTCCATCTCGGCAACGGGGCCTCCGTGACCGCCGTGCTCGGCGGCCGGTCGGTGGAGACGTCGATGGGGATGACGCCGCTGGAAGGGCTCGTCATGGGAACACGGTCGGGCGACATCGACCCCGCGGTGCTGTTCACGCTCGCACGGCGCGCAGGCCTCACGGTGGCGGAGCTGGACGAGCTGCTGAACACCCGGAGCGGACTGAAGGGCCTTTCCGGCGTCTCCGACATGCGCGACGTGCTCGCCCGGGCCGCGGCGGGGGATGAGGCGGCGACGCTCGCCTTCGACGTGTACATCCACCGGCTGCGCGGCTACGCGGGGGCCTACATCGCCCAGCTCGGCGGCGTGGACGTCATCTCGTTCACCGCGGGGGTCGGCGAGAACAACGCCCTGGTGCGTCGTGAGGCGATGGCGACCCTGGGGTTCGCGGGAGTCGAGATCGATCCGCTGCGGAATGAGACTCCGGGGCGGGGGATCCGGGTGATCTCGACCGACTCCTCGCCGGTGACGGTCCTCGTCGTCCCGACCAACGAGGAACTCGAGATCGCGCGGCAGACCGCCCGGATCCTGGAGTGAGCGCGACGCTGCGCGCGGTCACGCGAACAGCGCGTCGAGATCGTCCAAGCGCACCCGCGGGCCCTGGGACGCCGGTGAGGCGCCGGGAGCGGTGACCCTGGTGTCCACGACGGCGAGGCACGCGAGCGCCTCACTCGTCAGGAACCGGCTCGGCTTGGCCAGGACGTGCCGGGCCGCGAATGCCGTGGGGTGCGTGGGCAGGGTGGCCGGCGCGTAGATGCTCAGCGTGTCGCGGGCTCGCGTGAGGCCGACGTAGAACAGGCGCCGCTCCTCTTCGAGCCCCGCCCTCGTGGTCAGCGCCATATCGGAGGGCATGGCGCCGTCGGTCGCTCTCAGCAGATGCACCGCGGACCATTCGAGCCCTTTCGCCGAGTGGATCGTCGACAGCGTCACCCAGTCCTCGTCGAGGTGCGGCGTGGAGGCCCAGTCGCCCGCCAGGGTCACGGGGTCGATGGCCTGGTCGCCCACGAACGCCCGGAGATCCCGCTGCCTGGCCGCGGCCTCGGCCACCGCGGCCACGTCGGCCGCGCGGCGCTGCCAATCGGGGTAGTGCTGGGCCAGCAGCGTCGTGGCCGCGTCGACGCACGCCTCCACCAGCTCGGGCACGGGGGATCCCGCGTCCACGACGCCGAGCAGGGAGAGGGTGGTCGCGAGCCCGACGCGCGCCGTGGCCGGCGCCGCGGCGATCGCCTCCGGGCCGCCGGCGATGCCCTGATCGGCGAGGACGCCGGCGAGGCGGCGCGCGCCCACCTTGCCGAGTCCGCGATGCCGGGTGAGCAGGCGGTACCAGGCGATCTCGTCGGCGGGGTTCAGCACCACGCGGAACGCGGCGAGCAGGTCCCGCACATGCGCGGTCTCCAGATAGCCGATCCCGCCGAACTTCGCGAAGGGGATGCCGCGGACTTTCAGTTCGACTTCGAGCAGTGCGCTGTGCGAGCCGGCGCGCATCAGCACCGCCTGCTCCCGCAGGGGCAGACCGTCCGCGTGGGCCGCGAGGATCCGCTCCGCCACGGTGCGCGCCTCGTCGTCGGCGTTCTCGCAGCGGACGAGCTCGGGCCGCGGCGCCGTGCCCGGACGATGCGCCACCAGGCGGATCGGGAAGTCCTGGGGGCGTGCGGCGTTCGCCAGGTCGAGGATGGGCTGGGTCGACCGGAAGTTCCGCTCGAGGCGGATGACCTGGGCCTGGGGGTGCCGGTCGAGAACGCCCTGGAGCTGCCCGGCCCCGGCGCCGCGGAAGCCGTAGATCGCCTGCGCGTCGTCGCCGACCACGGTCAGACCGCGCCCCTGGGGGCAGAGCTCCTGGACGATCTCTGCCTGCACGCGGTTGACGTCCTGGTACTCGTCGACCAGGACCCAGTCCCAGCGCGCGCGGAGCCGTGCACCGACGTCGGGATCGCGCAGCAGCGAGCGCCACGCGACGAGGAGGTCGTCGAGGTCGAGCAGGCCCCGGGCCCGCTTGCGCTGCGTGTACGCACGCAGCAGCGCCATGATCTCGTCGGCGTGATCGAGCGCCCATGGGAACTGCTCCTGGATGATCTCGCGCCCGGGTCGCTCCAGGCTGACGGCCCTGGATCCGATGTCGGCGATCGCCCTGCTCGTCGGCATGCGGCGGCCCGTGCCGTCGAGGCCGTGCTCGCTGCGCAGGAGGTCGACGAGGTCGACGATGTCGTCCGGAGCCAGGACCGTGACGTCGGCCAGTCCGAGATGATGCGCGTTCTCGGCGACGATGCGATGCGCGACCGCGTGGAAGGTCCCTCCGGCGATCCGCTGGGCGAGCGCGGTGTCGCCCACCATCGCGGCAGCGCGGGAGGTCATCGCCGCCGCGGCCCGGCGGGTGAAGGTCAGCAGCAGGATCCGCTCCGGCGCGGCGCCCGCATCGATGAGCCGGGCGACGCGGCTGGTCAGGACCCGGGTCTTGCCCGTGCCCGCGCCGGTCGCGACGACGAGCGGCTCTTCGCCGTGCTCGACCGCGCGGCGTTGCATCTCGTCCAGGTCGTCGACCAGCTCTGCAGTGCTCACGGTGATGACGGTATCCGCGGGCTCGGACATCCCCGGTTCGTCTTCGGCCGGTGTCTGCGCCACGCCCGGCGGACGGCGTGGTCGGAGTGCCGCCGCCGGATCGGGTATGCTCTTTACCTGTGCCTCAGGGCACGAAAACCCGCAAGGGCGATTGGCGCAGTTGGTAGCGCGCTTCCTTCACACGGAAGAGGTCGTCGGTTCGAGTCCGGCATCGCCCACCATCATCTCCTCCTCCCTCCGGAACCTTGTGGGGTAACCTCTCCGTTGCAGGACAGCCGGTCTCGGCGTTCCTGCCGGTTCGGGAGGATGTCACATGCAGGGTGCCGCCGGCGGCGATCGAGCAGTGCTCGACGGCGAGACCTACACCGTGACCCGGAGCATCTCCATCGCCGCGCCCGTCGAGAAGGTGTGGCGCGCGATCACGGATCCGGAGCATCTCTCGCGCTGGTTCGGCCGCACCGTCCTGCGCGGCGCAGGGGTCGGCGCGGTGGGAACGATGACCTTCGAGGGGCACGGGGCCGTCCCGATCCGCGTGGAGGCCGTGGACGCGCCGCGCTCGGTGACCTACCGCTGGAACAACGACGACGCCCTCCGCATCCTGCCCCCGGACCTCGACGAGTCGAGCTCGACGGTCTTCACGTTCACCCTCGAAACTCAGAAGTCGGGCACGAGGCTCACCGTCGTGGAGTCCGGCTTCGAGCGCACCTCCGACCCGGAGGCGAATCTCGAGAGCCACCGACGCGGCTGGGATCTCGAGATCGACAAGCTCGTCGCCCTGCTGAGGGAGGGCGGAAGATGACGGCCTCGCTGGTGCCCGTGTTCGCCGCGCTCGGCGACGAGACGCGGTGGAGGATCCTCGCCGCGCTGGGGGAGGGGGATGCCTCCGCCTCCGCTCTGGCCGCGCGCTTCCCGGTGTCCCGGCAGGCGATCGCGAAGCACCTGTCGGTGCTCGCTGACGTCGGCCTGGTCGAACCCGTGCGCGTCGGTCGCGAGGTGCGCTATCGCGTCGTCGGTTCCGAACTCAGCGCCGCAGCGCGCCGGCTCGACGCGATCGGCCGGGAGTGGGAGGGCCGGCTCGCGGTGATCAAGGAGATCGCCGAGCGGCTCTGATCCGGATCCCTGCCTTAGTGCAACCTGAGGGTTGCGTCAGAGTGTTCTCAGTGCAATCCTGAAGTTGCAGACGCAGACGAAGGAGAGCGCATCATGCTGCTGGAGAACAAGGTCGCGGTCATCCATGGCGGCGGCGGGTCGATCGGAGCGGCCGCCGCCCGGGTCTTCGCGCGGGAGGGGGCGCGGCTGTTCCTCGCGGGGCGCTCGCTGCCGCGGCTCGAGGCGGCGGCCTCCCGGGTGCGATCGGAAGGCGGCGAGGTGTCGGTCGCCGTCGTCGACGCCTCCGACCCGTTCGCCGTCGAGCGGCACGCGGACGAGATCGCCGAGAGCGCGGGGCGCATCGACGTCGCACTGAACGCGGTGGGGTTCGACCATGTGCAGGGGAGGGGCATCACGGAGACATCCCTCGACGACTTCCTGCATCCGGTCGTCGGTTATCTGCGGACGAACTTCCTCACGGCGAAGGCCGCGGCGCGCCACATGGTCGCGCAGCGCTCCGGTGTGATCCTGACGATCTCGACGCCCGGCGCACGGCTCTCCGGACGCGGGCTGATCGGCAACGCCGCGCAGTCCGCCGGACTGGAGGGCTTCTCACGCGCCCTCGCCGGCGAGCTCGGGCCCGACGGCGTCCGGGTGGTCTGCGTGCGACCGCACGCGATCTCGGACGCGCTCACGACCTCGTACACCCGGGCGATGTTCGGACGGATCGCTGACGCGTCGGGCCTTGGCATGGACGAGTGGATCCGGGGACTCACCGGGTCCACGGCACTGGGGCGACTTCCGGTACTCGACGAGGTGGCCGAGTATCTCGCCTTCGCCGCGTCCGACCGTGCGGGGTCGATGACCGGGGCGATCGCCAATCTCACCGCCGGGGCGCTCGTCGACTGACGGGCGCCCCGGGGAGAGGCGGCTCAGGCGTCGGTCTTGCGCTGCCACAGGCCGAACCGGTTGCCCGCCGGGTCGGTCAGATGAGCGAAGAGGATGACCCCGTTGTCCACCAGAGGCAGAACCGTCCCCGCGCCGTGGGAGAGCGCGGACGCGATGCTCGTCTCGATGTCGGCGACCTCGACGTAGAACACCGCCCAGGTGCCCGACCCGATGCCGCTCGTGTCCCAGAGCCCGCCGCCGGTGTCGTTCACCATGCTGTAGCCCGCGGGTCCCGCGGGGCCGAAGCTCCAGCCGAAAACCTCGCCGTAGAACGCACGCGCCGCCTCGGGGTCGGGCGTGCCGATCTCGTAGTAGTTCACCGTGTTCATGGTCTCGTTCATCCCCATCGTCCTCTCGATCTGCGGCGCCGGTCGATCCCGGCGCCCGCAGATCAAGGCTGGAACCTGCCACAGTGGCAGAGTCAAGCCCGCCGTCCGACGGAGGCGCGTCGGGGCGGAGTCACGCGATCGGGATGTTGACCTCGGTCACCCACTGGTCCGGGTCGTCGGTCCGCCCGGGGCCGACGACGTACAGGTTGAACACGGGGCCGATCTGGGTGCGGCCGTGCTGCGCGACCCACTCGCCGAGCGCCTCCGTCGCCCGCCCGATCGACTCGAACCCGCCCCGGTGCGTCGTCCAGGCGACCCGGCGGGACGGGAGATCGACGATCTCGAAGCCGTGCCGCGGCGTGAACGGGCCGCGGTAGTCGCGCCAGATGGCCATCTCCACGTCGTCGTCGCGGTACTCGGCGTCGAAGTACGTCGCACCGATCAGGTCTCCGAACATGCTCGGATCCACCTCCGCGGGGGAGGCGAGCAGGTCGCGCAGGTCGGACCAGAGCTCGCCCTCCGCCGGGTAGCACGCCACCGTCCGATGCAGGGCGAGCACGCGGGCCGCGGAGAACGTCCGCTCGCCGACGACCGGCTCCACGCCGTCGATCCCGGCGATCAGGGAGCGGGTGAGACGCCGCTGAGCGGCCAGCTGCTCAACGGCCTCGTCGAGTCCGACGACATGCGCTTCCAGGCGTTCGTGAAGGGTCTCCGGCGACTCCTGGAACAGCGGCAGCAGCTCCGCGATCAGCGGGATCCCGCAGCCCGCATCGCGGAGCGATCGGATCCGCCCCGCCGTGCGCAGCTGTTCGGGCGCATATCGGCGGTACCCGGTGAACGGGTCGACTTCGGCGGGGGCGAGGAGTCCGCGCTCGTCGTAGTGGCGCAGCATCCGCACGCTGATCCGCGAGTACCGGGAGAAGTCTCCGATGCTCAGCAGGGCGCCGCCGATGCGTGCCGGCGAGGTCGGAACGGCGAGGGGACCGACGGGTCGTGCCCCTTCGTCACACTGCTCGTCACGGGTCATGCCCGGCATTCTGCCATTCAGTCCTCGCGTCGCCCAGCGGTGTCCGGGCCGTGCCCGTGGACACGCCCGAGAACGGGGCCCGGTTTGGCGAAGCGTGGATCCTCGGCTAATGTATTTCAAGTGCCCGGGACACCGGGGAAAACACAAAACGCGGATGTAGCGCAGTTGGTAGCGCACAACCTTGCCAAGGTTGGGGTCGCGAGTTCGAGTCTCGTCATCCGCTCCAGTGCAGGAGCCCCTTCGGGGGCTTCCGCATGTGGGTTCGAATCCACATGGTGGCGTGGCCGAGAGGCTAGGCACCGGCCTGCAAAGCCGTTTACACGGGTTCGAATCCCGTCGCCACCTCGCTCTTCTCAACTGAATAGCCTGAACAGGCGCGATTGGCGCAGCGGTAGCGCGCTTCCCTGACACGGAAGAGGTCACTGGTTCGATCCCAGTATCGCGCACAGGAGAAACCCCCGGCTTACCCGGGGGTTTCGTCGTTTCCGGGTGAGGGCGTTCCTCGTCACGAAGCGCCTCGCGTCCTAGCCTGGAGCGATGCACAAGACGCTTGCCGCCACCGCCGCCGCTCTGGCGGCCGCCGGTGCTGCCTTCCTGTTCTGGGGAGAGGTCGTGTCGGCGCGTGCGAGCAGGCGCGGACTGGCGGCGGGCCGCCCCGGGGCGCGGCGCACGGTGCTCGTCCTCGGCTACGGCAATCGCGGTGCCCGCGCCAACGCGGTGAACCGCTTCCGCGTCCGCGCAGGGCTCCGCACCCTGCGCACCCCGGACGATGTGCTGGTCTTCTCCGGGGGTGCGGTGCGCGGGGCGGAGCCGGAGGCGCGGATCCTCGCCCGGTACGCCGCGCAGCGCGGCTTCTCCGGGACCACCCTCGTCGAGACCGCGAGCCGGACCACCGAGGAGAACATCGCCTACTCCCTCCCGCTCCTCGAAGACGCCGTGGAGCTCGCGATCGTGTCGAACGCCCTGCACGCCGAGCGCGCCCGGGGGCTGCTGCGGGCCGCCCGCCCGGATCTCGCCGCCCGGCTCATCCGCGCCGACGACTACCGCTTCGGAGAGATCACCGTGATCAAGGCGATCGCGGCAGCCCTGACCCTCCGGAAGGGGCACCGAGATCGCCGGGATCCGGCGCCGCGCTAGGTTGGACGCTGCACGATTCCGCGGCGAGGCTGCGGGGTCCCGAGGGGAAACGGGGAGCAGCATGACGAACGCGGTCGAACGGTATCGACACGGACTGCGGCCGATGCGCGGGCGTCCCCGGCATGAGCCGCACCGCGCGGCGACGCCGCTCGAGGCGCTCTACGATCTCGTGTTCGCCGCGGCGTTCGGGGTGGCCGGGGCGCAGTTCGCGGCCGGCGTCGCCGCCGGCCACGGGGGAGCGGCGGTTGGCGCGTTCGCCTTCGCGACCGCCGCCGTCATCTGGGCGTGGATCAACTTCGCCTGGTTCGCCTCCGCCTTCGACACCGACGACTGGCTGTTCCGCGTCTTCACGATGGTGCAGATGTCCGGCGTGATCGTGCTCGCGATCGGGTTGCCGCGGATGTTCGAGTCCCTCGAGCTCGACGGTGTGTTCGACAACCGCATCATGGTGGCGGGCTACATCGTCATGCGGGTCGGACTCCTGGCGCAGTGGCTGCGTGCAGCGCGAGACCCCGCCTATCGCCGGCACGCGCTCACCTACGTCGTGTTCATCGCGATCGCTCAGCTCGGCTGGGTCGTGGTGGCCTGGGCGCCGCTGCCGTTCGGAGCCGCGATCCTCGCGGCCGCGCTGTGCTGGCTGGTCGAGCTCGGCGGCCCGGTCGTCGCGGAGCGCAAGGGCGAAGGCGAGGGACGGGGCACGCCCTGGCACGCGCACCACATCGCCGAGCGCTATTCCCTGCTGACGATCATCGCCCTGGGCGAGACGGTCATCGGAACCCTCGCCGCAGCCCAGGAGATCTCGGAGACCCAGGGCTGGACCGGTGACGCCGTGGTGGTGATCGGTGCGGGCGTCGCGATGACCTTCGCCCTGTGGTGGTCGTACACGATGATGCCGTCCGGTGCGATCCTCGCCGTCCATCGTCGACGCTCGTTCGTCTGGGGATACGGCCACGCGTTCATCTTCGCGAGCGTCGCCGCAGTCGGGGCCGGCCTGCACGCCATCGGTTACGCCTTCCGCCATGAGCACCCGCTCGCGACACCCGTGGTCATCCTCATGATCGCGATCCCCGTGATCGTCTTCATGGTCTCGATCTCGCTGCTGCATTCGTATCTCGTGCACTCGCTGATGAAGGGCCTGCCGTTGCACGCCCTCGCCATGGTGCTGCCGGTGCTCGGCATCGTGCTCGCGTTCGCCGGCCTGCCGCTGTGGGCCTGCCTGCTCGTCGTGCTGGCGGGCCCCGTGCTCGTCGTCGTCGCATACGAGGCCGGCGGATGGCGGCTCGCGCAGCGGCACCTGGACCAGGCTCTGGCGGTCGCGGCGTAGGATTCTCCTATGGACTTCGCCCGGCTGACGCACGCGACCCCGATCGCGCTCAGCGGCACGCGAACTCTCAGGGCCTGAGCGGGCAGGGCGCCGACGCGCCCGAAGCTGAGCCGAGACCATCGCCAAACTGGAGAACTTCCTTTGTCTGAGAACCCTGTGTCCGCCCCCGCATCGCCGTCCTACCCCTGCGACGGCTTCGCGCTCTACGGCGCGAACGGCCCGTACAGCGATCGTTCCGTGATCGCCATGCTCGTCAACGGGCAGCAGAAGGACCTCGCCGCCCTCGTCAACGAGGACGACGACGTCCAGCCCATCAGGATCGACAGCCCCGAGGGCCTCGCGATCCTGCGCCACTCCACCGCCCACGTGCTCGCCCAGGCTGTGCAGCGCATCAAGCCTCAGGCCAACCTCGGCATCGGCCCGCCCATCACCGACGGCTTCTACTACGACTTCGGCGTGGACACCCCGTTCACGCCGGAGGACGTCAAGGCGATCTCCAAGGAGATGCAGCGGATCCAGCGCGAGGGCCAGCGCTTCGTGCGCCGGGTCGTGAGCGACGACGAGGCGCGTGCCGAGCTCGCCGACGAGCCGTTCAAGCTCGAGCTCATCGGGCTCAAGGGTCCCGGCGCCGACAAGACCGAGGGCGCCTCGGTCGAGGTCGGCGAGGGCGAGCTCACCATCTACGACAACGTGGCCAAGGACGGCGAGGTCGTCTGGAAGGATCTCTGCCGCGGTCCGCACCTGCCGAACACCCGCATGATCGGCAACGGATGGGACCTCACGCGGATCGCCGCTGCCTATTGGCGCGGATCCGAGAAGAACCCGCAGCTGCAGCGCATCTACGGCACGGCCTGGCCGACCAAGGACGAGCTGCGTGCCTACCAGCAGCGCCTGGAGGAGGCGGCCAAGCGCGACCACCGCCGCCTGGGCAAGGAGCTCGACCTGTTCTCGTTCCCGGACGAGATCGGATCCGGTCTGTCCGTCTGGCATCCGCGGGGCGGCATCATCCGCGGCGAGATGGAGCAGCATGCGCGCCGTCGGCACATCGCCGACGGCTACACCTACGTGTACACGCCGCACATCTCGAAGGAAGACCTCTTCCTCACGTCCAACCACCTCGTCACCTACCGCGACGGCATGTTCCCGCCGATCCGGATGGACGAGGAGCGCGACGAGGACGGGCACGTCACGAAGCAGGGCCAGGACTATTACCTGAAGCCCATGAACTGCCCGATGCACATCCTCATCTACAAGGAGCGGGCGCGCAGCTACCGCGACCTGCCGCTGCGGTTCGCCGAGAACGGCACCGTCTACCGCAACGAGCTCTCCGGAGCCCTGCACGGCCTCACGCGCGTGCGCGGCTTCACCCAGGACGACTCGCACCTGTTCGTGACGCCGGACCAGCTCGAGGCCGAGGTCACCAAGGTCCTCGAGTTCATCCTGTCGATGCTGCGCGACTTCGGTCTCAACGACTTCGAGCTCGAGCTCTCGATGCGCGACGACGAGAAGGACAAGTGGATCGGATCCGACGAGTTCTGGGAGTACTCCACGAACGCGCTGCGCAACGTGGCCCTGGCCTCCGGTCTGAAGCTCACCGAGGTCCCCGGCGAGGCGGCCTTCTACGGTCCGAAGATCGACCTCAAGACGACCGACGCGATCGGCCGGGTGTGGCAGCTGTCCACGGTGCAGGTCGACCCGAACCTGCCGGAGCGCTTCGGACTCGAGTTCACCGACAAGGACGGGCAGAAGAAGCGCCCGATCATGATCCACCGGGCCCTCTTCGGTTCGATCGAGCGGTTCTTCGCGATCCTGCTCGAGCACTACGCGGGCGACTTCCCGCTGTGGCTCTCGCCGGTGCAGGTCGTCGGGATTCCCGTCGCCGACACGTTCGCCGACTATCTCGACGACGCCGTCTCCGCTCTGCGCGCGGCGGGTGTGCGCGCCGAGGTCGACCACTCGGACGAGCGCATGCAGAAGAAGATCCGCAACCACACCACGGGCAAGGTCCCGCTCATCCTCATCGCAGGGGAGCAGGACCGGGCCGCGGGAACGGTCTCGTTCCGGTTCCGCGACGGCACCCAGGAGAACGGCGTTCCGCTCGCGGAGGCCGTCGACCGCGTGCGTCGGGCGATCGAGAGTCACGCGCTGATCCAGACCGCCGGCGACCTGGCATGAGCGACGTCGGGGACGCGGGCGCGGGCGCGCAGCTGGAAGACGCCGCGCACCTCGCCGGCGTCCCCGACGAGTTCCAGCGCCTGTGGGTGCCGCATCGGATGGCGTACATCCAGGCCGGCCCGGAGCCGCTGCGCGAGGAGTGCCCGTTCTGCGAGGCGCCGAAGCATCCGGACGAGGAGCGGCTCATCGTCGCGCGGGGACGCACCGCGTACGTGCTGCTGAACCTGTTCCCGTACAACTCGGGCCATCTGCTCGTGTGCCCGTACCGGCACATCGCGACCTACGACGAGGCGACGGCCGAGGAAGTCGCGGAGATCGGCGAGCTCACCCAGATCGCGATGCGCGTGCTCAAGGCGACCTCGCGCTGCGACGGCTTCAACCTCGGCATGAACCAGGGGGCCATCGCGGGCGCCGGCGTGGACGCGCACCTGCACCAGCACGTGGTGCCGCGGTGGAACAGCGACGCCAACTTCTTCCCGATCATCGCGAAGACCAAGGCCCTGCCGCAGCTGCTGGGCGACGTGCGCAACACGGTCGCGGACGCCTGGCCCGCCTGAGCCTGGGACGGCGCTCGGCGCGCCGGACCGTGCCTCGTCCGAGACCAGGTGGATCGCCCGAGATCAGGCGCCTTCATCAGGATCCACCCCATCTCGGGCGATCCACCCGATCTCCGCGCGCGGGGTCGCATCCGCGTCGCGTGACCGGCTCGGATCGGCTCAGCGCACCTGGCGTGCCGCGAACTGCAGCGGCGGGTTCGCGTAGAACTCCTGTGCGGGGATGAGCTGCAGCTCACGCTCGCCCGACTCCAGGGTGAGCCTGAGCAGCTCGTACACGCTTGACACGGTCCGTTCGAGGGCCGTCTTCGCGTCCTTCGTCTCGACGTAGTGCGCAGTGAAGAGCGCCGCGGTGACGTCGCCGGATCCGTTGGCCTTCATCGGCAGATGCGGCGTGGCGACGAGCCAGGCGCCCTTGTCGTCGACGGCCAGCATCTCGATCGTCCCTTCTTCGCGGTCGGGGCGCTCGACGCTCGTCACCAGCACGGTGTTCGGGCCCATCGCGCGCGCCGCGTCGACGGAGGCGAGCGTCGATTCGAGCGTGTCCGGCTCGGTGCCCGTGAGGAAGCCCAGCTCGAATTGGTTGGGGGTGATGATGTCGGCGACGGGCACGACCTTGTCGCGCAGCAGCACGGGGATCGCGGGAGCGACGAAGCAGCCCGACTTGGCGTTGCCCATGACGGGGTCGCACGCGTACACCGCGTTCGGGTTGGCGGCCTTGACCCTGGCGACGGCGTCGACGATCACGTCGCCGATGCCCTCGCCGCCCTGATAGCCGCTCAGCACCGCGTCGATCTCGCCGAGCACGCCGCGCTCCTCGATCCCGGTGATGACCTCGCGGACGTCGTCCGGGGCGATCATCGGTCCGCGCCAGGCGCCGTAGCCGGTGTGGTTGGAGAAGTTCACCGTGTAGACGGGGAGGACCTCGACGCCGATGCGCTGCAGCGGGAACACCGCGGCGGAGTTGCCGACATGGCCGTAAGCGACGGCGGACTGGATGGAGAGCACCTTCAGCATCCCTCGATCCTCTCACTTGAGGCGGGGATCCCGCGCCACTGTCTGCGCGGTGTCGGGACGCGTAGCAGACAGCGTATGATCTGTCCTATGACAGAACCTGCACCCGAATCGACCACCGGAACCGGCCGCGTCAAGCGCGGCCTCGCCGAGATGCTCAAGGGCGGCGTCATCATGGACGTCGTCACTCCCGAGCAGGCGAAGATCGCGGAGGATGCGGGTGCCGTCGCCGTCATGGCCCTCGAGCGGGTGCCCGCCGACATCCGCGCCCAGGGCGGCGTGTCGCGCATGAGCGACCCCGACATGATCGACGGGATCATCTCGGCGGTGTCGATCCCGGTGATGGCGAAGGCGCGCATCGGTCACTTCGTCGAGGCGCAGGTGCTGCAGGAGCTCGGCGTCGACTACATCGACGAGTCCGAGGTGCTCTCGCCGGCCGACTACGTGAACCACATCGACAAGTGGGGCTTCACCGTGCCCTTCGTCTGCGGCGCGACCAACCTGGGCGAGGCGCTGCGCCGCATCACCGAGGGCGCGGCGATGATCCGCTCCAAGGGCGAGGCGGGCACCGGTGACGTCTCCGAGGCCATGAAGCACATCCGCACGATCCGCGGCGAGATCGCGCGCCTGACGACCCTGTCCAAGGACGAGCTGTACGTCGCCGCCAAGGAGCTGCAGGCGCCCTACGAGCTGGTCGCAGAGGTCGCCGAGAAGGGCGCGCTGCCCGTGGTCATGTTCGTGGCCGGGGGAGTGGCGACTCCTGCCGACGCGGCGATGATGATGCAGCTCGGCGCCGACGGCGTGTTCGTCGGGTCCGGCATCTTCAAGTCGGGCGACCCGGCGGCCCGCGCCGCGGCGATCGTGAAGGCGACCGCGGCCTACGACGACCCCGCGGTGATCGCGCAGGTCTCCCGGGGCCTCGGCGAGGCCATGGTCGGTATCAACGTGGCGGATCTTCCCGCTCCGCACCGTCTCGCGGAGCGCGGCTGGTAATCCCGGGTCAGATCAGGACCGGTGTCCCACGGATGCGTCCGTGGGGCACCGGTCTTCTGCCGTCGTAGCGCGGCGTCGGCGACCTGCACAGCGGGGTGTCAGGGCGGCAGAGCCGGCGGGCCGTCGGCGTCCATCACTTCGAGTCCGTTCTTGAAGCGGCCGAGATCGCGCTGTGCGATGCCTCTGTCCACGCCGAGTCCGGCGCTGATGCGCTCCAGGAGAGACTTGGGCGTCCAGACCACACGCAGCGTCGCACGCGTTCGGTCGGAGCCGAGGGGTGCGAACACGACGGTGCCGTTGTGTTCCCTTCCCGCCGTGCTCTCCCAGCTGATGCATTCGTCAGGGACGTCCTCGACAGTTCGGGCGTAGAACGAGCGCCGGAGACCCCCGACTCGTGCGTCCCAGTGCGTCATGTCGTCGCTGAGGCGCTCGACGCGCTCGACGCTGGGTAGGAGTTCGGGCAGATCATCGAGATCGGTCCATCGGCGGTAGACCTCGCCGACGGGGCGGCCGATCTCGACGACCGCGACCACGGTACTGGCCTTCACGCTCATGTGGCGACGGTGAGCCGGGATGGACTGGCTTCTTCAGTCCGGCGGTTCACTTGTCGGACGTGCCGGACTGGCGCCGCCGGAGTCGGTCTCGTCGCCTGTGCCCTCCACGCCCGTTCTGCCGTCGACCCGTCCGCCGTCCTCATCCGGGGCCGGTGCGCCTGCGTCGTGGGAGTCTTCGTCGCGCTTGGCGTACGGATCGTCGGATCCCTCCGCCGCGCGATCCCCTGCGTGTTCCGCGTGAGGGTGCTGTCGCGCGCTGTCGTCGGGTGTGCTCTCTCGCCGAGTGCGCTGTTCCGCTGTGTCCTCGTCCGTGTCCTCCGCCGCTCGTTCGCGGTCGGCGTCCTCGTCGGGGAGTCGAGGACTCTCGGGACGCGCGTGATGCACGTTCGGTGGCAGCAGTCCTTCGTCATTGATCTCGCTCATCTCAACCTCCTGCCGGGATCTCTCTGATGACCCCAGACTCCGTGATCCCCGGGGGAATGGCGAGGGCCTTGACAACCGCCGTCGCCAGTCGTCAGGTGTTGCCGGGCGCAACGCAGATCAAAAGATCAAAAGAGCGTTCGGAGTGAGCTCCGCCTACCGGCATCTGTGTCACGAGATGTCCGGCATCGGGCGCTTGCCCGCGTTTGTCAATCCCGTGCTCGCCCCGAGAGAAGACTCGTAGAGATGCTGACAGATCGTGACATCGTCGTCCGTTGCCTTGCGCGCGGCGGCGATCCGAACATCGTGACTGCCGGCGAGCTTGCGGAGGGCACGCCGGCATACGTGGATGCGAACGCTGACATCGCGGATGTGCTGCGGCTCATGCAGGATCGACAGATCCGACGTGTGCCGGTGATCCAGGATCACGACCTTGTCGGCATCATCAGCCAGGGCGATATCTCGTTGAGCGTCGCTCCGTCCGCTACGGGAGAGACGGTGGCGCGGATCTCGCAATGATCGGCTGCGCCGATGGCCCGGGTGGCGGAGTTCGCGATCGCCTGGATCCTCGCCGGATCGAGCTCAAACCGGCGGACCGACTCCTGAAGGTGTCCGAAGCCTGGGACCGGGTAGAAGTATCTGCGACCGTGCCCTAGCCCTCCCCGCGATCAGCCCGGATAATGCTGGGCAGGCTTCTGAGATGCAGGGTCGGGTCCGTGCTGGGCGTAATGTCTTCGGCGGAAGAGACGGGGAGCATTGGGTCTGGAGTTCGAGCATCGAGCGTCGGCTTCGCCGTGGGTGGAGCGGGTGTGGCGCAGTCGCAGTACCGACGGAACCGCGTCTATGTCCTCTGTTGCCCGGGCCGAGTGGGATCTCGTCTTGTGGGAGGACCCCGACGGCGTCCACGCAGGTTTGCAGGGGCCGGAATCGCGGGCGACCAAGGCAGCGGTCCCGGTTGGTGCCGACTTCGTCGGCATCAGGGTGGTTCGGGGCGCGATCCTTCCGGCACTTCCCGGCGTGGCGATGGTGGATCGGTTCATCCCGCTTCGGGTGGCGGACGGCCGGCTCGGGCTCTTCGGCGAGCGGCTCGACCTGCCTGGTTTCGATGATGCGGAGCGTTTCGTGGAAACCCTCGTGCGCGGAGGACTGCTGGTCCGAGCTGATCTCGAATCGGGCGCCATGCTCAGCGAGCGAACGCGGCAGCGGCGATATCTCTCGGCAGTCGGTCTTCCACTCCGCACCGTTCGGCAGATCGAGCGAGCGGCCGACGCTGCCGTCCTTCTGCGGGCCGGTGGACACGTCGCAGAAGTTGCACACGAGGCGGGCTACTTCGACCAGCCGCATCTCGCGCGCTCCCTCCGCCGCTTCATCGGTCCGTCGGCGACCGGGCTGACCGATTCCGGCGACGGTGGCACGCTGTCGTTGTTGTACAAGACAGGTCGGGAGGAGACCCGATAGCGTCCGAGAGCGACCGAGCGACGGTCGCGTGAAAGGAAGCATCGTGAACAAGAACCGTGCAGAGAAGATCGGACGTCGTGTCGTCGTCTACGAGCTGATGTCTCTGGACGGCTTCGCGGACGAGCCTGGCGAAGGGAAGTGGCTACGTGACACGGGCTCCGGGCTCGGTGAGTTCCTGGCCGAGACGATCGCGACGCAGGACACGGTGCTGCTCGGTCGGCGCACCTACGAGAAGTGGGCGCCGTACTGGCCGACGGCGGACGTGCAGCCGTTCGCGGACTTCATCAACACGACGACGAAGTATGTCTTCACGAGTTCTCCGATCGCAGGGGAGTGGCGCGAGTCGACGGCCGTCGCGGATCCGGCGGCCGCGTTCGTTGCAGACCTCAAACAGCGGTCGGGAGGCGATATCGGCATCCACGGCAGCCTCTCCGTTGCTCGGGCTCTGCTCGCTGCGCACCTCGTGGACGATATTCGGCTCGTCATCGCACCGACCATTGCCGGTAACGGCACGAGGTTGTTCAGCGATGACGGTGATCTGCAGCGGTTCGAGCTTGTGAGCGATCAGAGGTCGGGAGGATGCATGATGCTCTACTATCGACGCAGCGGCCGCATCTGACGCCCCGCGCGCTGCGATGCTGGCGAGCGGGGGCCAGCCGGCCTCGGGCTGGGATGCGTTCAGTGCGCGCTGCAGGCGGCCATGACGCGCGAAGATGAGTGGTCCCTGGAACGGCAAACCGACGACCCTGCGCGTGCTGGCGTCCTTCCACGAGACGGTGAGTCGACTTGATCGTCGCAACAGGTTCCTAGAGCAGAAGGCCGAGCCGGGTGCGGCCAGCGTTGAGGGGCGTGATCATGACGACGCCGCTGTGCTGTTTTCCCGCATCGCCGGTCCAGCTGATCTGGTGGTCCTCTATCTGCTCGACAGTCGTTGCGTAGAACGAGCGCTACAACCCGGCGACACGGGTGTCCCAGTGGGTCATGTCCTCCTCGATACGTTCGACGCGTTCGACGCGGGGAAGCAGATCAGGGCAGATCATCGAGATCATTCCAGCGAGAGTGGACCTCCTCAACCGGCCGGGCGATCTCGTCCACCGCGTTCATGGTGCTGATCATGATGCCCCTCATGCCGCGCCGGTAGGCGTAGGTCGATCATGCTGCGCGAGGGTTCCGATCGACACCAGGAGAACGTACTATCGCGCAGCCGCAGCCGCAGCCGCAGCCGCAGCCGCAGCCGCTCCCCAACCCGTCTCGTTGAGGTGCACAGTACTGCCTCAGGCCCGACATCGGGGTGTCTGGTCGTTGACGATGGTCCCGCTGTTCAGCCGGGTCTCAACGCTGGCAGCACAAGAACACCCATGCAGGGCGATGCTCGGATCTGGTTCGACGTCGACGGCCGCCGAGGATGCGGATGGAGGATGCGGCTTTCCCGCGGGGGAGCGCCTGGTCCTGTGCCATCCGCAAGGCGTCCCCGTCAAGCCCCTCGGCGCGGTTTCGGGCTGCGCATACGGTGGAGCCCTCGGTCGCTCGTTACGCGATCAAGAACACGGAGAGGAGACGCGCATGACCGTGAAGCTCAACGAGAAGGCCCTGCGCCACGCTCAGTCGCTGGTGCGCGAGAGGCACGTGGTGCACGACCGGCGCGACGACTGGAGTGAGCACGCCCCCAGCGCGTCGGACGGCAACGACTACATCGATGCGCACGGGATGGACGCGTATGCGCTCTGGTTCCTGGGCGAGGACACGGGGGAGAGCGAGGGGACGAAGGGACGACACCTCTTCCCCTATGGCGACTTCACGGATCTGCATCGTTGTGCGGTGATCTCCGGGGAGAGCAGGGCCGGGCAGTACCACCACAAGAGCGTCGAGGACGCTCTCAAGCACCTCCTCGCTCTCATCGACGAGGACGAGCAGGAGAAGCGCTGACGGGCGCACAGGGAGGCGAACATGCAGCAGCTCATCGATCAGGCGGACCGGGGCACGACGACCTTCCCCAGGGAGCCGTGGGCGTTCGCGGCCCGCGGACCGCTGAGCCGCGCCCTGATGGACGCGCTCACGGGATCCGGATCCGATCGCGTGGACGATGTCGTCGAAGGTGCCGGACAGGCTGTCGCGGAAGCCGGCGATGTCCTCCGCGACGACGATGTCCAGCTCTCCTTGTTCCTGCTGTATGCGTCCGCGTATGGATCCATCCCGGCGTGTGATCCGCGCCTCGAATGGGATGTGAGGCTCCTGGCTGCGCGGCGCGTCCTGGAGGACGCATTCGAGGCCGCGCTCCGCGATCTCGTGGTCGTCGACGCCCTTCCGGAGCGCTCTCCGGTGGCGGTCGCGTCGGCGCTGTTCGCGTTGACCTCCTCCGACTCCGGACCGAGTCTGTCGCGCCACGTGGCGAAGAAGGCCACCCGGGAGCAGGCGCTGGAGTTCCTGATCCAGCGTTCGATCTACACGCTGCATGAGGCGGATCCGCATTCGTGGGCGATCCCGCGGTTGAACGGTCGAGCCAAGGCAGCGCTCGTGGAGATCCAGGCCGACGAGTACGGAGGAGGTCGGCCTGAGCGGATGCACGCCGAGATCTTCGCGAAGGCGATGCGCGGCGCCGGCCTCGACGACCGCTACGGAGGCTATGTGGACGCCGTGCCGGCGATCACCCTCTGCTCCCTGAACATGATGTCGATGTTCGGCCTCAACCGACGCCTGCTGGGCGCGATCGTCGGCCATCTCGCGGCGTTCGAGATGACGTCGTCGATTCCCAATCGGTTCTACGGCGACGGGCTGCGTCGACTCGGGTTCGGTGATGACGTGACCGACTACTTCGACGAGCATGTCGAGGCCGACGCCGTGCACGAACAGATCGCCGGGCGCGATCTGGCCGGTGCCCTCGCGGAGGATCAGCCCGAAACGCTCCCCGAGATCATGTTCGGTGCGCGCGCATGCCTGACCGTCGACGGCCTTGTCGGCGCTCATATCCTGGAGGCCTGGGAGCAGGGGCGGTCGTCCTTGCGCACTACGGCGGCAGGCGCATGAGGCCCCCACGGGTCACGATCAGCCCGTACCAGGACGGGCCGCTGATCGTGCGCGGCGATGTGGAACTCGTCGCCGCCGACGGCACGCCGATCGCGGCACACCGGCGCACCGTGGCGCTGTGCCGTTGCGGGTTATCCGCGATCAAGCCCTTCTGCGACGGGACGCACAAGCCGGCGGGGTTCAGGGCCGAGTGAATGGCGACCACTTTCGGAATCGAAGAGGAGTTCCTGCTCCTCGATGCACGGACGCTCGCCCCGGTCGACGACGCGATGCAGGCGATCGCAGAGCTCGACGGCAGGCATGACGGCACCGTGGCCGCGGAGTTCCTGCGGTCCCAGGTCGAGTACGCGACTCCGGTGTGCACCACGATGCCCGAGGCCATCGATGCGCTGCTCGGCTTTCGTCGTCTGCTCGGCCGCTGGGCCGCCGACGCCGGTGTCGTCGCCGCGGGAACAGGAACGCCACCGGCAGGGCAGACACTCGCTGTGATCAGCGAGGGCGAGCGGTACGCGGAGCTCTCCGCCGAGGTCACCTCCTTGACGGACGACCATCAGATCGGTGGGCTGCACGTGCACGTCGGCGTCGACCGCGACCTCCGCGTGCGGGCGTCCAACGCCTTGCGCGGCTGGCTTCCCGTCCTGCTCGGGCTGTCTGCCAACTCGCCGTTCTGGAACGGGAGTGACACCGGCTACGACAGCTGGCGGGCGATCCACTCGCGACGGTGGACGACCTACGGGATTCCGCCGGCCTTCCGCGATGACGACGACTACGTCCGCACCGTCGCGGCTCTGGTCGGAATCGGCGCCACCACAGACGCGCGCGCTCTGAACTGGAACGTGCGCCTGTCCACCGTGTTCCCGACCGTGGAGGTGAGAGTGTGCGATGCTCAGCTCGACGCCGCGTCGTCCGTCGCCCTGGCCGTCATCATCCGAGCGCTCGTCGACGCCGCAGATGACGAAGGCATGTCGCGTAGCGACCACGCTCCCTGGGATGCGGCGCTCTGGCATGCCGCACGGCACGGGCTCCGCGGCACACTGGTCGACCCGCGGACCCGACGCCTCGCCCCGGCTTCAGACGTGCTCCGGGCGCTCTTCGACCGCGTCGCCCCGCACCTGAACGGCAGCGAGACCCTCGCCGTGACGGCGATGCTCGATCGCCGACGCACCGGTGCAGCGCGGCAACGCGCGGCCCGCGACCACGGGACGGCCGCGCTCGCGGAGCTGTATCGGAAACGACTCGATCAGAGACCGTAGGTCCACATCGCTCGGCGGCCCCTGGCCATCGGGCAGCTCAGGGGCGGAGCCGATGCTCTCGTCTCCCGCGGTGGATCGGCAGCATCCAGATCATGAGGCCTGCCGCCAGGCCGCATCCTGCCGTGATGATGGCGGCGGTGACCCCGACAGCTGCGTCGAAGATGAACACCGCGACCCCGATGGCGAGGATCGTCACGAGGACGAGCAGCACCACGAGCACGCGTGACCCCATGGTCACGAGCCGCTCGCTGGGTCGCTTGTCCATGCGTCTGCGGTGCTGAACGACCGGCAGGAGACCGAGCAGGGTCGTGCTGCACGCCAGCACCACGAGAACCAGGTAGATCACGTGCGCATGCGCGGGAAGCTTGGCGAACGTGGGTTGGAAGGCGACGGACAGCAGGAAACCCGAGATGATCTGCGTGCCGGTCTGCGTGACCCGCAGCTCTTGAAGGATCCGCTCCCACCGCCCCGCGAGGTCGCGTCGCACATCGCCTGCGGTTGACAGTCCGGACTTGCCGCTCATGTCGTCACCTCCCGGCTCCGGTCAGCCCGGGCGGGGAGCAGGGTTCCTGGGATCGGTGGTTCGTCACGCAGACATTCTCGCCACGTGCCCGGTCGGAAGCGAGCGTCTTGACTCGCCGCGTTCGCCCGTGGCAGCCCTTGCCCGGAACCCCCGTCCGGCACATGCCCCTTCACGACCCTGGACGGTTCATGCCAGCGTGAACCTCGGAGGCCGGTCAGAGGAGCGCACCAGTGGTCGATCGCAAGCACCGAATCGCCGGAGAGGGCTCCGGCCGACATCCGTCGGAGCGCGAAGGCGGCGACACGCGCGCCGACACGGACAAGCCGGAACGCAAGCACAATCCCGTCGTGCGGTTTCTGCGCATCGCCGGCATCTACGGCATCTGGTTCACGATCGCCGGCGGCTGACGCTCCCGGTGACATCATCCACGACGCGGGAAAGTCCACGACCTTCAGTCCGGAAGTCAACACCCTGTCCGGAGCCGGTGCCTTTTCATACAGTCGATGACACACGAAAGGAGAACCACCATGAGTGATCCCCAGAACGGCGGTCCGCAGAACACGCAGGGCACGCCCGGCCCGAACGAGGAAGCCGACACCGCATCCGGCGGAGCCCCGGAACGGCCCGATCAAGATCTCCTGGATGAGGAGACCACTGACGAGAACGGCAAGCCGGTCGAGAACCCGTCCGGCGGCTGAGTGCCCTTCGACTAGGCTTTGGCCTATGACAATCCGGCGCCTCGTCGACATCTCCTCGACATCCACCTCGGTGACATCTCCCGTGCGGATCGGCGTGCTCGCGCTGCAGGGTGATGTGCGCGAGCACGCCGCGATCCTCACCGCGCTCGGGGCGGAGGCGATTCCCGTGCGCCGCCCCGAGCAGCTGGACGGGCTCGACGGCCTGGTGATCCCGGGCGGCGAGTCGAGTGTGATCGACAAGCTGTCCCGGATCTTCGGGGTGCGGGATCCACTGCGTGCGCTCATCGCCGACGGCCTGCCGGTCTACGGCACGTGCGCCGGGCTGATCCTCCTCGCCGACGAGATCGAGGGGGCGATCGACGGGCAGCTCACCTTCGGCGGGCTCGACGTCACCGTCGCGCGCAACGCGTTCGGCGGCCAGGTCGAGTCCTTCGAGACGACCCTGGACGTCGACGGCATCGACGAGCCGGTGGACGCCACCTTCATCCGGGCCCCCCTCATCACGCGGGTGGGGCCGGGCGCCTCGGCGATCGCCGCCCTGCCCGACGGGGGTGTGGTGGCGGTGCAGCAGGGGAACCTGCTCGGCACGAGCTTCCACCCCGAGATGAACGGCGAGACGCGTCTGCATGCGCGGTTCCTGGAGCTGGTCGAGGCGCGCCGCGCCGTCGCGGCGGCCTGATCCCGGCGGTATCGCGCCGACCGTCGGTGCCCGGAGCGCGGATCTTCTAGAATGGACGATGCCCTGGCGGGATGAACCACAGGGCGGATACGAGCGGGAGACATATGTCCGGGCATTCCAAGTGGGCCACGACCAAGCACAAGAAGGCCGTCATCGACGCGCGCCGTGCCAAGTCCTGGGCCAAGCTCATCAAGAACATCGAGGTCGCCGCCAAGCTCGGCGGACCCGACCAGGCCGGCAACCCGACGCTGTTCGACGCCGTGCTCAAGGCGAAGAAGACCTCCGTCCCGAAGGACAACATCGACCGCGCCATCAAGCGCGGCGCCGGCATCGGCGGCGAGTCGGTCGAGTACTCCTCGATCATGTACGAGGGCTACGGCGCCCACGGCGTCGCGCTCATGATCGAGTGTCTGACCGACAACAAGAACCGCGCGGCGGCCGAGGTCCGCACCGCGCTGAGCCGCAACGGCGGAACCCTCGCCGACCCGGGAAGCGTGGCCTACAACTTCACCCGCAAGGGCGTGATCGTCGTCGAGGGCGAGAACACCACCGAGGACGACGTCATGATGGCGGCGCTCGAGGCCGGCGCCGAGGAGATCGAGCCGCACGCGCAGGGCTTCGAGATCATCACCGACGCCTCCGACCTGGTCGCGGTGCGCACCGCCCTCCAGGAGGCGGGCATCGAGTACGAGTCCGCCGACGTCGAGTTCGTCCCCAACCTCAAGGTGGAGATCGACGCCGAGGCGGCGCGCAAGATCTTCCGTCTCATCGACGCGCTCGAGGACAGCGACGACGTGCAGAACGTCTACGCGAACTTCGACCTCACGCCCGAGGTGCAGGCCGAGCTCGAGAACGACGAGTAAGCCGCGAGACCCTTCGATGGCCGCGCCGGAGACCGTCCCGTACGATCCGGCGTGGCCATCGGTCGCTTCGCGCTGGATCCGGTGGATCCGGGAGGTGCTCGCGCAGGCCGGAATCCCCGTCGCGGGGTTCCAGCACATCGGATCCACCGCAGTGCCGGGCCTCGCCGCCAAGGCGTACCTGGACCTCCAGCTCCTCGTCCCGGTGATCCCCGATGAAGCCGCGGTCAGCGCGGCGCTCGGGTCGCTCCTGATCGAGAGGGCGCGCGGATCCCGGCCCGACTCCCCAGGGGTCGATGTCGACACGCCTCGACCCGGATCCGACGCCCGTCACCATGAGAAGCTGCTCTACTTCCGGGAACTGGATCCGACGGGACCGGCGCAGGGGCTGATCCTGCACGTGCGGCGCGCCGACTCGCCGTTCGCCGACTTCGTCGTCGCCTTCCGCGACTGGCTGCGCGCGGATCCCGCGGCCCGATCCGGGTACGAACGACTGAAGCGAAGGCTCGCGGAGGACAACGCCGCCGCTGCCGACCACGACGACTACACGAGGGCAAAGAGCGTGTTCATGGACCGCGCGCAGGCGGCGATGGGCTGGCCGCGCGCCTCGGCGGCGAGTGGCGGATCCGCGCCTAGCCTGGAGGGATGAGCGGAGTACGACGGGTGCTGGGCATCGACCCCGGCCTCACGCGCTGCGGCGTCGGCGTGGTCGACGTCGACCCGATGCGCCGCGGCACGCTCGTGCACGTGGGCGTGATCCGCACCCCGGTGGATGCGCCGATCGGAGAGCGGCTCGCCGCGGTCGCCGCGGGGATCCGCGCGGTGATCGCCGAGCATGCACCGGATGCGGTGGCCGTGGAACGGGTCTTCGCCCAGCAGAACACGCACACCGTCATGGGCACGGCCCAGGCCAGCGGCGTCGCGCTGCTCGTCGCCGCCGAGCACGGTCTCCCCGCCGCCACCCACACGCCGAGCGAGGTGAAGGCGGCCGTGACCGGATACGGCTCCGCGGACAAGAAGCAGGTGCAGGCGATGATCGCGCGCATCCTGCGGCTCGATGCTCCGCCGCAGCCCGCCGATGCGGCGGATGCCCTCGCGATCGCTCTGTGCCACGCGTGGCGCGGGCCGGGTCTGATCGGCGCGGCGGGCGAGGGCGGCGCGCAGACGCCGGCCCAGAAGGCGTGGACCGATGCGGAGCGTGTCGCTCGAACATACCTACGAGCACGTGCGTAGACTGCTCACATGATCTCCTCCCTGCGTGGCATCGTGCTGTCCGCGACCACGGACTCCGTCATCATCGAGGTCGGGGGAGTCGGCTTCTCGGTCGCGGTCCCGGGCGATGTCGCACACACCGCCCGAGTGGGGCACGAACTGCGCCTGCACACCTCGCTGATCGTGCGCGAGGATGCACTTTCCCTCTACGGCTTCGCGGACTCCGCAGAGCTCGAGGTCTTCGGCCATCTGCTCTCCGTCACAGGAGTGGGGCCGAAGTCCGCCCTCGGGGTGCTCTCGCATCTCTCGGTCGACCAGATCGCGACCGCCGTCGCCGCGGACGACGATGCGCCCTTCCGCCGGGTCTCCGGGATCGGCCCGAAGACCGCGAAGCTCATCGTGGTGCAGCTCACCGGCAAGCTGCAGGCCCCCGTCGCGGCACCCGCGACGGCCTCGATCCCCGACGAGATCGGCACGCAGCTGATCGCGGCCCTCATCGGCCTCGGCTGGTCCGAGCGCGTCGCCGCCGAAGCCGCCGAACGGAGCACGACCGAGGCGAGCGAGACCGAACGCGGATCCGTGGCGCTGCTCCTGCGGCGCACGCTCGCGTCGCTCGGCCCCGCGCAGGGCGGGGCCGGCCGTGGTTGAGTTCCAGGATTCCGGCCAGGCCGTCGACGAGGCCGAGCTCGCCATCGAGGGCGCGCTGCGCCCGTCGAGCCTGGACGAGTTCGTCGGGCAGCACAAGGTCCGCGGGCAGATGAAGCTCCTGCTCGAGGCCGCGCGGATCCAGGATCGGCCGGCCGATCACATCCTGCTCTCCGGCCCTCCGGGGCTGGGCAAGACCACGCTCGCGATGATCGTGGCGCACGAGAGCGGCCGCCCGCTGCGGATGTCCAGCGGCCCGGCGATCCAGCACGCGGGCGACCTCGCGGCGCTGCTCAGCAGCCTGACGCCGGGCGAGGTGCTGTTCATCGACGAGATCCATCGCATGGCGCGCTCCGCCGAGGAGATGCTGTACCTCGCGATGGAGGACTTCCGCATCGACATCATGGTGGGCAAGGGGGCCGGGGCGACGAGCATCCCGCTCGAGCTCGCGCCGTTCACGCTCGTCGGGGCGACGACACGATCGGGCCTGCTGCCCAATCCGCTGCGCGACCGGTTCGGCTTCACCGCGCACCTCGAGTACTACGAGCCGGATGAGCTCGAGCGCGTCGTGGAGCGCTCGGCGATCGTCCTGGGGGTGGGCGTGCCGGCGGTGGCCCGCGCCGAGATCGCCCGGCGCTCCCGCGGCACTCCGCGCATCGCCAACCGGCTTCTGCGCCGCGTCCGCGACTACGCCCTCGTGCACGGCGGGGGAGCGTCCGCGTCCGTCGACGACGTGCGCGCCGCGCTCGAGCTCTACGACGTCGACCGCATCGGACTCGACCGACTCGACCGCGCCGTCCTGGACGCCATCGTGCGCCGATTCCGCGGAGGGCCGGTGGGGCTCAGCACCCTCGCCGTCTCGGTCGGCGAGGAGGCCGACACCATCGAGAGCGTGGTCGAGCCGTACCTCGTACGGATCGGCTTCCTCGGTCGCACGCCCCGGGGTCGCATCGCGATGCCCGAGGCCTATGCGCATCTCGGAGCGGCGCACCCCGAGGGGGCCGCGTTGTTCGATGACCTATAATCGCTGAAGACTTCCACCGTCCCCATTTCTGTGCGCCATCGATGGCGCATGCCCGAAAGGTGCACCGCTCGCATGAATATCGCGACCTTCTTCTCGCAGTACGGCCTGTTCTTCGTTCTGGCCATCCTGCTCGTCTTCATGGTGTTCTCCACGCGCCGCCGCAACAAGCGGATGAAGGAGGAGCAGGAGAAGAAGGCCCAGGAGACGGTGCCCGGCGCCCGGGTGCTGCTCCAGGGCGGCCTGTACGGCACGATCGTCGAGTTCGACCCGGAGAACCTGGACCGCCCGGCGAAGGTCGAGATCGCACCCGGAGTGGTCATCGAGGTGCACTCGCAGGCGATCCTGCGCATCGTCGACGAGGAGCAGCCTGCCCCGGTCGAGGAGAGCGCGCACACGCCGCTCGACGAGCAGACGCCGCTGGACGAGCACACTCCGCTGGACGAGCGTGCCGGGGACATCCGCATCGAATCGGCCGAGGAGACCCGCGCGCGCCTGGAGCGCGAAGCCGACGACAAGAACTGACGCGCGCCCCGCCCGGCGCACGACCGTCCCTCCGGACAGACCGTCCCCCTCAGAAAGCGAAGAACCTTCGTGGCATCGTCTTCTCCCGTCAAGCACGCCTGGCGGGTCCTGCTCGGCCTGCTCATCGCCATCGGCGTCCTGTTCGGACTGAACGCCCTCGGCGTGTACGGCTTCGGCAAGAGCTCGTGGACGCCTCAGCTGGCCCTGGACCTGCAGGGCGGCACGCAGATCATCCTCAGCGCCCAGACCGCCGACGGCAAGGATCCGAACGCCGACCAGCTCACGCAGGCCGCGCAGATCATCCGTCAGCGCGTCGACGCCTCGGGAGTCGGCGAGTCCGACATCACGACCGAGGGCGGGCGCAACATCGTCGTCCAGATCGCCGGCAAGGCGGACGAGGCGACGCGCAACCGGATCCAGGCGAGCGCCAAGATGGAGCTGCGCGCGGTGCTGGCGGCGACCAGTCCGTCCACCTCCTTCGTGGGCGATGACGGCAAGTCGACGCCGTACCCGACTCCGGCCCCGGGCCTCGCCTCCACGCCGTCGCCGTCGCCCACTGACGGCAGCGACATGTCGTGGGTGACGCCGAAGCTGCAGGCCGAGTTCCTCGCCTTCGACTGCAAGACGAAGCGCGACGCCGCGAAGCAGCCGACGGATCAGCCGCTCATCGCCTGCGACAGCAGCGGGCAGGCCAAATACCTGCTCGGGCCTGTGGAGCTCGACGGCACGTCGATCAAGGATGCGACGGCCGGCCTGAACCAGCAGAACGGCCAGTGGGAGGTCAACCTGACCTTCGACGGCAAGGGCACCGACGCCTTCGGCAAGGTCAGCCAGCGCCTCTACGCCTTCACGCAGCAGAACCAGACGCCGCGCAACCAATTCGCCTTCGTGCTCGACGGGTCGGTCATCTCCGCACCGACCATGAACGGCGTCATCCTCGACGGACGCCCGTCGATCAGCGGCTCGTTCACCCAGGAGACCGCGAAGAGCCTGGCCGACCAGCTCAAGTTCGGTGCGCTGCCGCTCAGCTTCACGGTGCAGAGCTCCGACACCATCTCGGCGACCCTCGGCTCCCAGCAGCTGCAGATCGGCCTCATCGCCGGACTCATCGGCCTCGGGCTCGTCGCGATCTACTCGCTGCTCAGCTATCGCGCGCTCGGCTTCGTCATCATCGCCTCGATCGCCGTGATGGCGGTCATCACCTACGTGCTCATCTGCATCCTGGGCTGGCGCATGGGCTTCCGGCTGTCGCTGGCCGGCGTGGCCGGTCTGATCGTGTCGATCGGATTCACGGCGGACTCGTTCATCGTCTACTTCGAGCGAATAAGGGACGAGCTGCGCGACGGGAAGTCCATCACCGGTGCGGTGGAGGACGGCTGGAGCCGCGCCAAGCGCACGATCTACATCTCCAAGTCGATCAACATCCTCGCGGCCGTGGTGCTGTACATCCTCGCCGACGCGACGGTCAAGGGCTTCGCCTTCACGCTCGGTCTCACGACCCTCATCGACGTGCTGATCTTCGTGGTCTTCACGCACCCGGTCATGCAGCTCCTGGCCCGTACCCGGTTCTTCGGCAACGGTCACCCGCTCTCCGGGATGGATCCGGAGGCGCTGGGAGCGGTCTACCGTGGACGCACCGAGTACCGTGCAGTGGCGACGGCCTCCCAGGGCAAGGCAGCCCGTGCCGGCCGCTCGCGCGGTGAGGCGGAGCGCCGCCAGACGATCGCCGAACGAAAGCGCGCGGAGGCCCAGGCCACCGCGGACCAGGGCGCGAGCCGGAACGGGGAGAACGACTGATGCGCTCCATGAACGAGCTCGGCAACGATCTCTACTCCGGCAAGACCTCCTTCCCGTTCGTCGGGAGACGGCGGCTCTGGTTCATCATCGCGATCCTGCTCGTCGTGGGCTCGGCGCTCGTGCCGCTGTTCCGCCCGGTGCAGTTCTCGATCGAGTTCACCGGCGGATCCCAGTTCACCGTCGAGGCTCCGGCGAACCGCAACCAGGACATCGCGACGACGGCGGTGCGCTCGGTGCTGCCGAACGTCACCACGAAGGTGACCACGGTCAACAACCGCGACATCCGCGTGCAGACGGCTCAGCTCAAGAGCGAGCAGCAGAGCCACGACGTCGCGGCCGCCCTCGCGAAGGCCTACGGGGTCTCCGTGGACAAGGTGAACACCTCGTTCATCGGCCCGAGCTGGGGCGAGGGGGTGACCCGTCAGTCGCTGTGGGGCCTCGCGATCTTCCTCGCGCTGACGTTCCTGATCCTGGCGATCTACTTCCGCACCTGGAAGATGTCGGCGGCGTCCATCCTCGGCCTGCTCGACGTGCTCGTCATCACGGTCGGCGTGTACGCCCTGGCCGGGTTCGAGATCTCGCCGGCGGCGGTGATCGGCTTCCTGACGATCCTCGCCTACTCGCTCTACGACACCACGGTCGTGTTCGACAAGATCCGCGAGAACACGAGCGAAGAGGGCACGAAGTCGTCGCGCACGTTCGGCGAGGCCGTGAACCTCGCCGTGAACCAGACGCTGGTCCGCTCGATCAACACGGCGGTCATCGCGGCGCTCCCGGTCGGTGCGATCCTCTTCATCGGCGCGTTCTGGCTGGGTGCGCAGACGCTGACGGACATCTCGCTGTCGATCTTCGTGGGCATCATCGTGGCCGCGTACTCGACGCTGTTCGTCGCGGCTCCGCTGTACTCCCTCTTCCGCGAGAACGAGCCGGCCATCCGCGAGCACGACAAGCGCGTGCTCGCGGCCCGCGAGCGCGCGACGGTCAGCGCGGTCGAGGTCTGATGCCCCGCAGGGTCGGCGACGGGCAGTCGTCGCCCCTGCACGGGATCCCGCGCTCCTGGGCGCTTGTAGGATGATCTGCCTGGAGGTCGGATGAGCGAGGTCGGGACGACGCCGGGGGCGCCGGCACAGGGATCGAGTCTGCGCAGGCTCGTGCCCCGCATCTTCTCGCGCGCGCCCCGGATCAACGACCTCGACAACCTCATCCGCACGGTGCGGCAGAACCACCCGCGCGGAGATCTCGCGATCATCGAGCGCGCCTACGCCGTGGCGGCCGAGAAGCACGCGGGGCAGAAGCGTCAGAGCGGTGAGCCGTACATCACGCATCCGCTCGCGGTCGCGCAGATCCTCGCCGATCTCGGCCTCGGCCCGCGGGCGATCGCGGCCGCCCTGTTGCACGACACCGTCGAGGACACCGGCTACGCCCTGACCGACCTCACCGCGACGTTCGGCGACGAGGTCGCGATGCTGGTCGACGGCGTCACCAAGCTCGACAAGGTCAAGTACGGGGACAGCGCGCAGGCCGAGACCGTCCGCAAGATGATCGTCGCGATGTCGAAGGACATCCGGGTCCTGATCATCAAGCTCGCCGATCGCCTGCACAACGCGCGCACGTGGGGCTTCGTGCCGCCCGAGAAGGCGGCGAAGAAGGCCACCGAGACCCTCGAGATCTATGCTCCGCTCGCGCATCGCCTCGGGATCCAGGCGATCAAGTCGGAGCTCGAGGATCTCTCCTTCGCCGTGCTGCATCCGAAGATCTACGCCGAGATCGACAGTCTCATCAAGCAGCGCACCCCCCAGCGGGAGAAGTACATCCGCGAGGTCGTCGACGCGGTCGAGAGCGATCTGCGCGACTTGCGGGTCCGCGGCAAGGTCGCCGGGCGGCCGAAGCAGCTCTACTCCGTCTACCAGAAGATGGTCGTCCGCGGACGCGAGTTCGACGACATCTACGACCTCATCGGCATCCGCGTGCTCGTCGGCACGGTGCGGGACTGCTACGCGGTGCTCGGTGCGATCCACGCCCGCTGGACTCCGCTGCCCGGCCGGTTCAAGGACTACATCGCGACTCCGAAGTTCAACCTCTACCAGTCGCTGCACACCACGGTTATCGGCCCCGGCGGACGCACGGTGGAGATCCAGATCCGCACGCACGAGATGCACCAGCAGGCGGAGTTCGGCGTCGCCGCGCACTGGATGTACAAGGAGCGGATGAACGGCGGCGGCAAGGGCTCCACGGCAGACGCCGACATGACCTGGCTCGCGCACATCTCGGACTGGCAGGCGGAGACGGCGGATCCGAGCGAGTTCCTCGACTCGCTGCGCTTCGAGATCGGCGCGAAGGAAGTCTACGTCTTCACGCCGAAGGGACGCGTGATCGGACTGCCCTCGGGCGCCACGCCGGTCGACTTCGCCTACGCCGTGCACACGGAGATCGGCCATCGCACGATGGGCGCCAAGGTCAACGGGCGCCTCGTGCCCCTGGAGACCGCGCTCAACAGCGGCGACGTGGTCGAGGTGTTCACCTCGAAGAACCCCGACGCGGGCCCTAGCCAGGACTGGCTGACGTTCGTGAAGAGCACCCGCGCGCGGAACAAGATCCGCGGGTGGTTCACGAAGGAGCGCCGCGAGGAGGCGATCGAGCAGGGCAAGGAGGCCATCGCCCGCGCGATGCGCCGCCAGAACCTGCCCCTGCAGCGTCTGATGAGCCAGGAGTCGTTCACCGAGGTCGCACACCAGCTGCGCTACGAGGACGTCTCGGCGCTCTACGCCGCGGTCGGCGAAGGGCACGTCTCCACCCAGTCGGTGCTGGAGAAGGTCACCGCACTGATCTCCACGACCGAGGACACCTCGACCGGGGCGATCGACATCCCCGCCCAGGGACGCAGCCGAATACCGCGCGAAGGCGATTCCGGCGTGCTGGTGCGCGGCGCCGCCGACATCCTCGTCAAGCTCGCGAAGTGCTGCACCCCGGTGCCCGGCGACGACATCGTCGGATTCGTGACCCGGGGGAGCGGCGTCTCGGTGCACCGCTCGGACTGCGTGAACGTGAAGGCGCTGTCGGTGGAGAAGGACCGGATGGTCGACGTGGAGTGGGCGCCGACCACCCGCAGCGTGTTCCTCGTGCAGATCCAGGTCGAAGCGCTCGACCGGTCGGGCCTGCTGTCCGATGTCACGCGGGTGCTCAGCGAGCATCACGTCAACATCCTCTCCGCCACGGTGCAGACCACGAACGACCGGCTCGCGCTGAGTCGCTTCGTGTTCGAGATGGGGGACACGGTGCACCTCGACCGGGTCCTCAACGCGGTGCGCCGGATCGACGCCGTCTACGACGTGTACCGGGTCACCTCGTCCTGACTCCGGCCCTCAGACCGCGCGTGCCGTGGCGTCATGCGTCGACGCCGTGCGCGGCGAGGAACCGGGCGACGCGCTGGTGTCCGGGACCCTGATCGGTCGCGGCCAGACGGCGTGCCGTGCGCTGCAGGACCGACGGCTCGGCTTCGGCGAGCAGCCGTGCCCACGCCCGTCGTCCCGGCTGCGTCGCCGGCCAGCGCAGCAGGTCGATGAGGGTGCGCTCCGGCGTCGTCACGGCGACACCGCCGAGATCCTGCAGGTCGACAGGCTCCAGCACCGGATCGTGCACGATGAGCCTGCGGTTCGCCGGGGCGCGGAGGCGGCGACCCGTGGCGCTCTGCACCTCGTGCACCTCGGGCGGCGCATTCCCGGCGCCGTGGATCCAGGCCGCACTCATCCCGGCGAAGGCGGCTCCGCGGATTGTCTCGATCAGGGGAGCGAGGGAGGCGGCCCGCAGGGCCGGGGTCTCCACGAGATCGGCAGGGGCGTACACCTCGCCGAGCTCCACGACGTCACCGTCGAGGCGTGCGGCGGACAGCTCCGTCAGGGAGAGCCGCCGGCCGGGGTGGTGCAGGAGAGCGCCGAGCATGCCTCCAGTGTGCGCCAGACGACACAGGGCGGGGATCCGAGGATCCCCGCCCTGTGGACAATGCGGACTCGTGCCCGTCGCGGTCAGCCGTCGAGCGCGCTGAGCCAGGCGCGACGCGCCTCGAGCGCCTCGGTCGCCTCCTTGAGCGCCCGTGCGTTCCCCGACTTCTCGGCCGCGTCGCGCTCGGCCTCGAGCTTGGCGATGGCCTGCAGGAGCTGCTCGCTCATCGCGCCGGCACGCGCCTTCGTCTCGGGGTTGTTGTGCTTCCAGTCGACGTCCTCGCGCGACTTGAGCTCCTGCTCGATCACGCGGAGGCGGTCGTCCAGAGCACGCTCCTTCTCCCGGGGGAAGATCCGCCCGACCTCGTCCCAGTCGCGCTGGATCCGGGTGAGCAGGGCGCGTGCCTTCGCGAGGTTCGCCTCGTCGCGCACGGCCTTGGCCTCCTCGAGCAGCGCGGTCCGCGCCTCGATACGGGGCGCGGACTCCGCCTCGGTCGCGGCCGCCTGCTCGGCGCGCGCGGAGTACAGCGCGTCCCCGGCGGCCTTGAAACGGGCCCAGAGCGCGTCGTCCGCCTTGCGGCCGGCACGCCCGGCCGCCTTCCACTCGTCGAGCAGGCCGCGATAGGCGGGGATGCCGTCGACGCCCTTCGGGGCGAGGGCCTCGGCACGCTCCACCAGGCGCGACTTGCGGTCGCGTGCGGCCTTGTGGGTCTCGTCGAGCTCGGCGTAGAAGGCGCGGCGCTGGCGGTCGACGGTCGCGCGCGCGTCGCGGAACCGCTTCCAGAGCTGGTTCGCGGTGCCCTTCGGCAGCCGCGGGCCGTTCTGCTGGTGGCTCTGCCACGCGTCGAAGAGCGCGCCCATCTCCTCCGTGACCTTCTTCCACTGCACGGAGGACAGGTCCTGCGCAGCGATGGCCTCGGAGCGCTCCACGAGCGCGGTGCGCTCGGCGATCGCGGCGTCGACGGCGGCCTTCGCCTCCTGCGCCTCGGCGGCCGAGGCGTCGGCGAGGGAGCCGGTGAGCGCGTCGAGGCGCGCGCGGAGCGCGGCGAGATCGCCGACCGCCGCGGCATCCGTCACCTCGACGACGAGGTGCTGGGCCTGCTTGGCGAGATCGCCGGCGCCGGAGCCGCCGGCCTGGACGCGCTGCTCGAGCGTGTTCACCTTGAACGCCAGATCCTCGAACTTGCGCACGAAATAGGCCAGCGCCTCGGCGGGAGTGCCGTCGGGGTACTGCCCGACCTCGCGCCAGGCGTCGTCCTCGCGGACCGAGACGGTGCCGTCCTCGGTGACCCGGCCCCACTCCGCGGCGTCGGCCGCCCCGCGCGGCACGGCCACGGCGGGAGCCGCGGGAGCCGCGGGACGGATCGACGATGCGGGCGGCCGCGGCATGGCCGGAGGCCGGGGCAGCGCCGTCGGGCGAGGCGCGGGGGCCGCAGCGGCGGGGGTCTCGACGGCATCGGTCGCAGGAGCCTCGGCGGCATCGGCTGCGGGACCCTCGGCGGGGGCTTCTGCGCCGTCGGCTGCGGAGTCGCCGGCGGGCGCTTCGGGGTCGTCGGCCTCGGGCGTCTCGGCGGCATCGGCCGCTGCGGTCTCGGCCGGGCCTTCGGCCGGCGCCTCGCCGGCGGCAGCCGGGCTTTCGACGGCGTTCGGCTCGGCCTGCTCGGCGGCGGCGGGGTCTTCGGGGATGTGCTCTTCGGTGGACACGGTGAACTCCTTGCGCGGCGGACCGCGGGAGGCGGAAAGGACAGCCTCAGCCTAGTACGCCGGAGGTCTCCGCGAGAGGGAGCGCGATCAGCCGGCGGGGTTCTCCGTGGGCGCCGGCGTGACACTCGGCACGGGCGAGACACTCGGCGCGGGCGTGGACGTCGGGGCGGCCGACGGGGACGGCTTCGGCGCGGGGGCGGTCGCCTCGGCGTGCACCACCTGGCTCACGACCGCGCCGACGACCACGAGAGCGCCGATGACGACGGCGATCGTGTTGTCGCGCACGCGGCGGCGCACGCTGCCCTCATGCAGGTCCTGCCGCGCCGCATGGAGGCGGGCACGCTCCTGCTGTACGCGCGCCTGCTGCGCACGGGCGTTCGTCGAGCGGCGAGCGGCCATGGATCCTCCCGGGATGTCGAGGACCGAGCCTATCGCGCGCGGCTCTGCCGAGCCGTGCGCTGCGGGTCCTGATCGGCGACGGCCGGCCGAGAAGCGGAGTGTCCCACGGCGCGGATAGCCTGGAGCGCATGACTCCTGCAGCCCCGCTAATGAGCGGCCAGACGCCGCTCGCCGTGCGGATGCGCCCGATCTCCCTCGACGAGGTGGCGGGTCAGCAGCATCTGCTGCGTCCCGGATCGCCCATCGTGACGCTCGCGGACCCCTCGGCGAAGACCGCGTCCAGCGTGTCGATGATCCTCTGGGGGCCGCCCGGGACCGGCAAGACCACGCTCGCCCAGGCGATCGCCCGGTCGTCCGGCCGGCGCTTCGTCGAGCTGTCCGCGATCACCGCCGGGGTGAAGGACGTACGAGAGGTGATGCAGGAGGCCCTGAACCAGCGCGACCTGTACGGACAGTCGACGATCCTCTTCCTGGACGAGATCCACCGCTTCACGAAGGCTCAGCAGGACGCGCTGCTGCCCGGCGTGGAGAACGGCTGGGTGATCCTCATCGCGGCGACCACGGAGAATCCGTCGTTCTCGGTGATCTCGCCGCTATTGTCCCGCTCGCTCCTGCTCACCCTGCAGCCGCTCACCGACGACGACATCGGAGTCCTGATCGACCGGGCCGTCGCGGATCCGCGCGGGCTGAACGGCGGGGTCTCGGTCGACGACACCGCGCGCGCCGCCCTCGTGCGTCTCGCCTCGGGCGACGCACGCCGGGCGCTCACGGGCCTGGAGGCGGCGGCCGCGGTCGCCGCCTCACCGGATCGCCTCACTGAGGACGAGACGCCCGTCGTGACCGACGACGACGTCGCGCAGGCCGTGGACCGTGCACTGCTGCGCTACGACCGGCAAGGCGACGAGCACTACGACGTGATCAGCGCCTTCATCAACTCGATCCGCGGGTCCGACGTCGATGCCGCGGTGCATTACCTCGCACGCATGATCGAGGCGGGGGAGGACCCGCGGTTCATCGCACGGCGCCTCGTGATCTCGGCGGCGGAGGACATCGGCATCGCCGATCCGCAGGCGCTCGTGATCGCCACGGCCGCGGCCGACGCCGTCGCCTTCATCGGCATGCCCGAGGGGCGCATCCCGCTCGCCGAGGCGACCGTCTATCTCGCGACCACGGCCAAGTCCAACGCCGCGTATCTGGCGATCGACGCGGCCATCGCCGACGTCCGCGCCGGCGGGTTCGGGCGAGTGCCCCTGCACCTCCGCGACGCCCACTATCCCGGAGCCAAGCGCCTCGGCCACGGCAAGGGCTACCGGTATCCGCATGACAACGACGCGGGCATCGTGCCGCAGCAGTACCTTCCCGACGAGCTGCGCGGGCGCCGCTACTATCAGCCCAAGGCGCTCGGCGCGGAACGCGAGGTGCAGGCGCGGCTGGAGCGGATCCGCCGCATCCTGGGGGAGGAGTAGGCCGCATGGCGCGTGTCGTTGCGCGGATCCCGCCGGACCGCGACCTCTCGATCGATTTCGTCCGGGCGATCTGCCTTCCCGTGGTCGTCCTCCTGCACGCGCTGCAGATGGGCATCGCCGGCGACCCGCTGCGCGCGTTCAACGCCCTGGCGGAATGGAAGCCGCTGACGGCGATCACCTGGGTCGGGATGATCATGCCGACCTTCTTCATCGCGGGCGGCTTCGCGGGGATCACGACCTGGCGGCGCGTGCACGGCGCGGGTGGCACGGCGGCCGAGTACATCCGCGGCAGGATGCTGCGCCTGGCCCGCCCGGTGCTGCTCGCGATGCTCGGCGTCCTGGCGGCGATCGGGATCCTCGCGATGTGCGGGGCGGATCCGGGATTCCTCCGGACGTTCGCCTTCCGGCTCGCGGAGCCGCTGTGGTTCATCGCGGTGTACGCGATCTGCACCTCGTTCGTGCCGCTCATGGCGGTCCTGCACCGTCGGGCCGCCTGGGCGACGTACTTCGGCCTGGCGGCGGCCGCCGTGGAGGTCGATCTCGTCGATCGCTATCTGCACGTGCCGATCGGAGCGCTGAACTGGCTCTTCGTCTGGCTGTTCGTGCAGCAGCTCGGTTTCGGCGTGCGGGACCAGTGGTACTCCCGGCGCCCGCGTTGGCTGCTCCTCCTCCTCGCGGTGATGGCGTACGCCCTCATGGCCGTCGCCGTCTTCGGTATGGACTACGACCCCGACATGATCGCGAACCTGAACCCGCCGACCGTGCTGCTGCTCCTGCTCGGCCTGGCCCAGGTTTACCTGTTCACGCTGCTGCAGCCCGCGATCCGCGCCGCCATGCGGAACCGCGGCGTGCTGCTGACGATCGGCGCCCTCGGCACCTTCGGGATGGTGATCTACCTCTGGCACACCGTGGCGATGGCGGTGGTCGTCGGCGTGCAGCTCGCCCTCGGTCTGCCGTTCCCTCCCGTGCTCACCCCGACCTGGTGGGTCACCCGGATCCCCTGGGTGCTGGCGATCGTCGCCGTGATCGCGGTGCTGTGCCTGATCGTGCCGCGTATCGAAGTCCTGTGGCCGCAGGAGCGCGCCCGCCGCATGCCGCTGACCGCGGCTCTGGCCTGCACCGCGGCGCTGGTCGTGTGCGTCGGTTGGGTGTTGACGCAGGGGTACCTGACTCCCGGGACGGGCGTCGCCGTCGGGCTGCTGGCCGCGGCGATCGTCTGGCTGACGCTGGGCGGCCCCGGCCCGGGATCGGCGCCGGCCCCCGGTGCGCCCGCGGCGGCGGGCGAGGGCGCTCCTCGCGCGCAGCCCGCGGCGAACGGCCGACGAGACCTGATCTGATAGCATGGATCGGCTCGAAACCGTGTTTTCGGGCATCTCTCCACTCCTGCACCACCCTCTCGTCCGCCCCGGCGTGCGCTCGTGAGGGGCGGAATCGAGACGATACGTCCGCGAGCCGTGACCGACACGGCCGCGTATCGAAAGGAACACTTCGTGGTTACGAAGTCCCAGGACCGCCGCAAGGTCCGTCTTTCCCGTGCACTCGGCATCCCGCTGACCCCGAAGGCTGCCAAGTACCTCGAGAAGCGTCCCTACGCTCCCGGTGAGCACGGCCGCACCAAGCGCAAGCAGGACAGCGACTACGCGGTCCGTCTGCGCGAGAAGCAGCGTCTTCGCGAGCAGTACGGCATCCGCGAGAAGCAGCTGGTCATCCAGTTCAACGAGGCCCGCCGCAAGGACGGGCTGACCGGTGAGAACCTCGTCGAGCAGCTCGAGATGCGTCTGGACGCGCTCGTCGTGCGCGCCGGTTTCGCGCGTACCACCGCGCAGGCGCGTCAGCTCGTCGTGCACCGTCACATCCTCGTCGACGGCCAGCTCGTCGACCGCCCGTCCTTCCGCGTGAAGCCGGGTCAGCTCATCCACGTCAAGCCCAAGAGCGAGGGCCTCGAGCCCTTCCAGGTGGCGGCTGCCGGCGGTCACGCCGACGTGCTGCCCCCCGTTCCGGGCTACCTCGAGGTCGAGCTTGACAAGCTGGAGGCCCGTCTGGTCCGTCGCCCGAAGCGCGCCGAGGTCCCCGTGACCTGCGACGTGCAGCTGGTCGTCGAGTACTACGCCGCGCGCTGAGTCCAGCGACACCGCTGTCGGAGTTCAGCGAACTCTGCACACACGCCGAGGAGGCGTCGGGGGAGTCCCCGGCGCCTCCTCGTCGTTTGCGCATACGATGGAGACCGTTGTGACAAGCGGCCCGACCCGGAGGTGGTGACATGAAGAGCCTGCTGTGGTTCCTCATCGGCGTGATCGGCGGCTTCGTCGCCGCGCACTTCCTGAACAAGGACCCCCGCGGACACGACGTGCTGGCGGCGGTCGACGACAGGATCAACGAGTTCACGGGGATCCTCGCCGACGCGTTCCACGCGCAGGAGGCGCGCCTCACCCAGGACAGCACCGCGGACTGACGCGGATCCCTCCCTCTCCCGAAACCGCGCTCCGGCGCGCCCTGACAGCAAGGACCCCTCGACGAGCATGAAGACCGCGGAGATCGCGCAGCGCTACCTGAGCTACTTCGAGAAGAACGACCACCTCATCGTGCCCTCGGCCTCTCTCGTCAGCGACGACCCCTCGCTCCTGTTCACGGTGGCGGGGATGGTCCCGATGATCCCGTACCTCACCGGAGTGGTCCCGGCGCCGCACCCCCGCATCGCCGATCTGCAGAAGTGCATCCGCACCAACGACATCGAAGAGGTCGGCCGCACCGCCCGCCACGGCACCTTCTTCCAGATGCTCGGGAACTGGTCGTTCGGGGACTACTTCAAGGAAGGCGCGATCCGCTACGCCTGGGAGCTGCTGACCAGCTCCGAGAGCGACGGCGGGCTCGGCTTCGACGAGAAGGACCTCTGGGTCACGGTGTTCGAGACCGATGACGAGGCGGAGGCCATCTGGCGCGACATCATCGGCCTCAAGCCGGAGCGCATCCAGCGGCTGGGCCGCGCGGACAACTACTGGAACACCGGCCAGCCGGGCCCCGGCGGGCCGGACAGCGAGATCTTCTTCGACCGCGGCCCGGCCTACGGCAAGGACGGGGGCCCCGCGGCCGACGACACCCGCTTCCTGGAGATCTGGAACCTCGTGTTCATGCAGGACTTCATCGAGAACATCCAGGGCAAGACCGAGTTCGACATCGTGGGCGAGCTCCCGATGAAGAACATCGACACCGGCATGGGGCTCGAGCGCGTCGCCTTCCTCAAGCAGGGCGTCGAGAACATGTACGAGACGGACCAGGTCCGCCCGGTCCTCGACCGCGCCGTCGAGCTGTCCGGACGCACCTATGGTGCCGAGCACGCCGACGACGTGCGCTTCCGCGTCGTGGCCGACCACGTGCGCTCCTCGCTGATGCTGCTCTCCGACGGCGTGCGCCCCTCCAACGAGGGCCGCGGGTACATCCTGCGCCGTCTCATGCGCCGCACGGTGCGCTCGATGCGCCTGCTGGGCGTGGACGAGCCGGTCTTCGGCGAGCTGTTCCTCACGTCGAAGGACGCCATGAAGTCGGCCTACCCGATCCTCGAGCAGGACTGGGCTCAGCTGTCGGCAGCCGCGACCGCGGAGGAGGAGACCTTCCGTCGCACGCTCGACGCGGGATCCACGATCCTCGACCTGGCTCTGGCCGACACCAAGAAGGCCGGGGCGACGACGCTCGACGGCTCCGAGGCGTTCCTGCTGCACGACACCTACGGCTTCCCGATCGACCTGACGCTGGAGATCGCCGAGGAAGCGGGACTGAACGTCGACCGCGCCGCCTTCGACACGCTCATGCAGGAGCAGCGCGCCAGGGCGAAGGCGGACGCCCGCAGCCGCAAGCGCCAGATCGCCGACGTCTCCGTGTACGGCGACCTGCGCGCCAAGGGCGAGACCGCCTTCCTCGGCTACGACGAGCTGGAGACCGCGACGACCGTGCTCGGGATCCTCGTCGACGGCGCATCGGTCACGAGCGCCGTCGAGGGCCAGGTGGCCGAGATCGTCCTGGCCGAGACCACGCTGTACGCCGAGTCCGGCGGGCAGGTCGCGGACAAGGGCACCATCACCGGCGCCGGGTACGCGCTCGAGGTGCTGGACGTGCAGCGTCCGGTGCCGGGGCTGATCAGCCACACCGTCGAGGTCACCAGCGGTGTGGTGTCGGTCGACGCTCCCGCGACCACCACGGTCGACGCGGCCAACCGCCGTGCCGCGCGTCAGGCGCACTCGGCCACGCACCTCGTGCACGCGGCGCTGCGCGACACCCTGGGCAAGACCGCCACGCAGGCCGGATCCCTGAACAGAGCGGGCTATCTGCGTTTCGACTTCTCCTGGGGCCAGGCGCTGTCGGGGGAGACGAAGTCCGAGATCGAGGAGATCGCGAACCGGGCCGTGCAGGACGGCCTCGAGGTCACCACGCGGATCATGTCGCTCGACGACGCGAAGGCGGCGGGCGCCATGGCGCTCTTCGGCGAGAAGTACGGATCCACCGTGCGCATGGTCGACATCGGCGGGCCGTGGTCGCGGGAGCTCTGCGCCGGCACGCACGTCTCCTCGAGCGCCGAGATCGGTCTCATCAACCTCGTGGGCGAGTCGTCGGTCGGTGCGTCCAACCGCCGTGTCGAAGCGCTGGTCGGTCAGGACGCCTTCCGCGAGTTCGCGGCCGAGCGCGCCCTCGTCTCGCAGCTCAGCACGGCGTTGAAGACTCCGCGGGATCAGCTCACCGAGCGCGTCGCCGACCTCGCGACACAGCTCAAGGCGGCCGAGAAGCGCATCTCCCAGTTCGAAGCGGCCGAGCGCGCCGGCCGGGTGCCCGCGATCGCGCAGACCGCGACGTCTCTCGGCGCCCTGCAGTTCGTCGCGCACGACCTCGGCTCCGTGGCCGGAGCGGACGATGTGCGCGAGATCGCGCTCGGCGTCCGCGACACCTTCGGGTCGACGGCGGCGGTCGTAGCGATCTCGGGCGTCGCCAACGGCCGCCCGATGGTGGTCATCGCGACCAACGACGCCGCGCGTTCCGCCGGCGCCAAGGCCGGCGTCCTCGCCAAGATCGCCGCCGGCGTGCTCGGCGGCGGCGGAGGCGGCCGCGACGACGTCGCCCAGGGGGGCGGGTCGGATGCGAGCGCGCTCCCCGACGCCTTCGCGGCGATCGAGCAGGAGCTGCGGCGCGCGTGACCGGTTTCCGACGGGGTGTGCGGCTCGGGATCGACGTCGGACGGGCCAGGATCGGGGTCGCCCGGAGCGATCCCGACGGCCTGCTGGCGGTGCCGGTGGAGACCGTGCCCCGCGACGACGCGTCCGTGACTCGGATCGCCCGGCTCGCCGCGGAGTACGAGCCGCTCGAGCTCGTCGTCGGGCTGCCGATCAACCTCCGCGGCGAGGACACGGCGTCCACCGCGGACGCGCGCGCCTTCGCCGCCGCCCTCGCGCAGGCGAGCGGGTGCGCCGTGCGGCTGATCGACGAGCGGCTGAGCACGGTCACCGCGCACCAGGCCCTGCGCGCCTCCGGACGGAGCCAGCGCGCGTCCCGCGGCGTGGTCGATCAGGCCGCCGCCGTCGTGCTGCTCCAGCACGCCATCGACACGGAGAAGGGCACGGGCGCGCCCGCCGGCGTCGCCCTGATTCTCGACGAGGAGAACCGCTGACATGTCCGACCGATCCGAATCGGCCGCCACGCCCGAGCACGAGCCCGCCCTGCACGACCTCTTCGGGGCTCTGCCCGATCCCCAGGTGCAGACGCCGGCTCCGGCCGACCCGCCAGCCGCCCCGGGATCCCGGCGCGCCGCGCGCGAGGCGGCCAGCACCGGCGCCTGGGCACCGGAGCGCTCTGAGGCGCCGGCTGCGCCGAACGCGGCGCCCGAGCACCACGAGACGCACGCGACGCTGGAAGCCCTCTTCCGTCACGAGGCGGAGCCGCCCGCGGTGCCGAAGCACAAGCGGCGACGCGGATGCCTGGTCGCCCTCATCATCGTCTTCGTCCTCGTCGGCGGCGCAGCCGCCGGCGGCCTGTGGGTATGGAACACCTACGGGGCCAAGATCAGCGAGACGATGGGCTGGGGCCCGTCCAAGGACTACGAGGCGGGACAGGCGACGGGGAACGCGCTCGTCACCATCAACAAGGGCGACAGCGGGCAGCAGGTCTCCGAGGCGCTCTACAAGGCGGGCGTGACCAAGACCTCCGACGTGTTCTACACCATGCTGGTGAAGGACGACGTCGCCAACACGTTCTACCCGGGCGTCTACAAGCTGCAGCTGAAGATGACCGCGGCCGCCGCTCTCAAGGCGCTCAACGACCCGCAGAACAAGATGCAGAACTCCGCGGTGATCCCGGAGGGCTACACGGTGGCCGAGACGATCGAGCGCATCTCCAAGAGCGTGGACGTACCGCTCGCGGATCTCCAGGCCGCGGTGCAGACACCCGCGGACTACGGCGTGAACGCCCCCTCGCTCGAGGGCTGGCTTTTCCCCGCCCTGTACGAGTTCGCACCGGGTGCGACCGCGAAGGACGTCGTCTCGACGATGGTCAAGCGCACGAGGGACTCCCTCGCCGCGGCTTCCATCCCCTCCGCCGATGAGCAGCGCGTGCTCACCATCGCCTCGATCATCCAACGCGAGGCGCGCGCCGAGGCCGACTTCTACAAGGTGTCCCGGGTGATCCAGAACCGCCTCGATCAGGGCATGAAGCTCCAGATGGACTCCACGGCGCAGTACGGCTACGGCGAGCTGCACAGCGGCTCGGCGAGCACCTCCGATGCCGCGCAGAACGACGACAATCCGTGGAACACGTACGTCATCGACGGCCTCCCGAAGACGCCCATCGCGAATCCGGGCGACAAGGCGATCGATGCGGCGATGCATCCCGCCGACGGCCCTTGGCTGTACTTCGTCACCGTGAACCTCGACACCGGCGAGACCGTGTTCTCGACGACCTACGCCGAGCACGAGGCCGCCGTGAAGCAATGGCAGGACTGGTGCAAGGCGAACCCGGATTCGGGCTGCTGACATGAGCAGCGGTCCGTCGCGGCTGGCCGTGTGGGGCGATCCGATCGATCACAGCCGATCGCCCGACCTGCACGGCGCCGCCTATCGCGTGCTGGGCCTGAACTGGGACTACGGGAGGCGTCGGGTCGACGCCGCCGGGTTCGATGCGGCACTGGACGGGCTGGACGGCACGTGGCGGGGTCTCTCCCTGACGATGCCGCTCAAGGAGCGCGCCTTCGCGCGCGCCGACGAGCGCGACGACGATGCCCTCCTCACCGGGGCGGTCAACACCCTGCTGCTCGGCGAGCGCGTCCGCGGGTTCAACACCGACGTCCGCGGGCTGACCGAGGCCCTGCGCGCCGGCGGGCTCGGCGGCAGCCGCACGGCGCGCGTGCTCGGGGGCGGCGCGACGGCACGCTCGGCCCTGGTCTCCCTGCTGCGGCTCGGAGTCGTCGAGGTCGAGGTGCGCACCCGACGCGCCGAGCAGGCCCAGGAGCTGGCGGCGTTCGGCGAGCGGATCGGGCTGCGCGCCGCAGTGCGCGCCCTGGACGGTCCCGCCACCGCGGTCGATCTCACGGTGTCGACGCTTCCCGGCGACGTGACGCTTCCCGCGGCGGCCGCGGCCGCGCTGGCGGCGGACGGAGGAGCGCTGTTCTCCGCCGCGTACGCCCCGTGGCCGACGGCCCTCGCGCAGGCCTGGACTGCCGCGCCGGTGCTGACCGGGCTGGAGATGCTCCTGCACCAGGCGGTCGCGCAGATCAGGATCTTCCTGCACGGCACCCCGGACGAGGCGCTTCCCGACGAGCCCGCGGTGCTCGAGGCGATGCGGGCGGCTCTGCGCTGAAGTCATCCGGGCGGTGCGGCTCCTCCGACATGGGAGACTAGGGGAATGCTCCGCGTGCTCACGGCCGGCGAATCGCACGGCCCCGAACTCATTGCCGTCATGGAGGGCCTGCCCGCGGGCGTGCCCCTGTCCCGCGAGGCGATCCAGGCCGATCTGCAGCGCCGCAAGCTCGGCTACGGGCGTGGATCCCGGATGAAGTTCGAGCAGGACGAGCTGACGATCTCCGGCGGAGTGCGTCACGGCTTCTCGCTCGGCAGCCCGATCGCGATGCGCATCGGCAACACCGAGTGGCCGAAGTGGGTCGAGGTGATGAGCGCCGATCCCGTCGAGCTGACGGACAAGTCCCGTGGGCGCAGCGCCGCACTGACCCGTCCGCGGCCCGGCCACGCCGACCTCGTCGGCATGCAGAAGTACGGCTTCGACGAGGCCCGGCCGATCCTCGAGCGGGCGAGCGCCCGGGAGACCGCGGCACGCGTGGCCCTCGGCGCGGTGGCCCGCGCATTCCTCGGCGAGCTCGGGATCCGCCTGGTCAGCCACACGCTGTCGATCGGCCCTGTGCAGGTTCCCGAGGGATCCGCCCTGCCGACCCCCGATGACGTCGATGCACTGGATGCGGATCCGCTACGCTGCTTCGATCGCGCGACGAGCGAGCTGATGGTGGCGGAGGTCGACGCCGCCCGCAAGGACGGCGACACCCTCGGCGGCATCGTCGAGGTGCTCGCCTACGGCCTGCCGCCGGGGCTCGGCTCACACGTGCACTGGGACCGCAGGCTCGATGCCCGCCTCGCTTACGCCCTCATGGGGATCCAGGCGATCAAGGGCGTCGAGGTGGGCGACGGCTTCGAGACCACCCGCCGGCGCGGCTCGGCCGCGCACGACGAGCTCTTCGCGACCGACGACGGCATCAGCCGCGGCTCCGACCGCGCCGGCGGCACGGAGGGCGGCATGTCCACGGGCACCGTGCTGCGCGTGCGCGCCGGCATGAAGCCGATCGCGACGATCCCGCACGCGCTGCGCACCGTCGACGTCGCCTCGGGGGAGCAGGCCACCGCGCACCACCAGCGCTCCGACGTCTGCGCCGTCCCGGCCGCGGGCGTGGTGGCCGAGGCCATGGTCGCGATCGAGCTCGCGAACTCCGTGCTGGAGAAGTTCGGCGGCGACAACGTGGCCGAGACCCGGCGCAACCTCGAGGCGTACCTCGCCGCCATCCCCGACGAGCTGCGCACCACGCCGGCGTCCCAGGCGGCGCTGATCCTGCACGATGAGCTCGGCTGAGTCCGCGGCGCCGGAGGTGCTCGTGCTCGTGGGCCCCATGGGCGCGGGCAAGACCAGTGTCGGCCGGAGGGTCGCGAGGACGGCGGGCTGGCGCTTCGTCGACACCGACAAGGCGATCGTCCGCGAGCACGGATCCATCCCGGCGATCTTCGCCGAGCACGGCGAGGATCGGTTCCGCGAGTGGGAGCGGGAACAGGTGGCCGAGGCGATCGCCGGCGGCGGCGTGATCTCCCTGGGCGGGGGAGCGGTGCTGTCCGAGGACACGCGCGACCTGCTGCGCACCGTCCCCGTCGTGATGCTCACGGTCTCCCCGGAGGCCGTGGCGGAGCGGATCTCGGGTACGGATCGGCCGTTGCTGCACGGCGAGGAGGACCCCGTGCAGCGGTGGACGAGGATCTTCGCGGAGCGCCGTGCGCTGTACGAGGAAGTCGCCGATGCGCGCTTCGACACGTCACGGGTGCCGATGTCGCGGGTGGCGGATCAGATCGTGGAATGGATGAGAGGACGGGCATGAGCGCCCAGCAGAACGAGACGGCGGACGACGGCACCACGACGATCACGGTGACGGGGAGCACCCCGTACGAGATCACGGTGGGTCGGGACATCCTCGATCGCGTCTCCGCGGAGCTGGCGCCCTCGGTGCGCAAGGTGCTGGTGGTGCACCCGCCGACGCTTGCGGATCGTGCCGCGGAACTGCGCGACCGCATCCTCGCGGACACCGCGAACGGTCCCCGTGAGGTGCTGCTCGCCGAGATCCCGGACGCCGAGCAGGGCAAGCGCATCGAGGTCGCCCAGTTCCTCTGGCAGATCATGGGCCAGGCCGACTTCACCCGCACGGATGCCGTCGTCGGCTACGGCGGGGGCGCGGTCACCGATCTCGCCGGCTTCGTCGCCGCCACCTGGCTGCGCGGGGTCCAGGTCGTGCAGGTGCCGACCACGGTCCTGGGCCTGGTCGACGCGGCGGTCGGCGGGAAGACCGGCATCAACACGAACGAGGGCAAGAACCTCGTCGGCGCCTTCTGGGCCCCCCGCGCCGTGATCGGCGATCTCGACCAGCTGTCCAGCCTCAGTCAGAACGAGGCCACGGCGGGCTTCGCCGAGGTGGTCAAGGCGGGCTTCATCTGGGCGCCTGAGATCCTCGACATCATCGAGGCGGATCCGTCGCGCGCCGTGGACCCGCTCACGCCGGAGTTCCGTCGCGCGGTCGAGCTCGCGATCGGGATGAAGGCGACGGTCGTCTCCGACGACTTCCGCGAGGACGGCCAGCGCGAGATCCTCAACTACGGCCACACGCTCGGGCACGCGATCGAGCACGCGGAGCGGTACCGCTGGCGTCACGGCGCGGCGATCTCGGTCGGCATGCTGTTCGCCGCCGAGCTGTCGCGGCTCGCGGGGCGTCTCTCCGACGACGACGCGAACCGGCACCGCACGGTGCTCGAGTCGCTCGGACTCCCCACCTCCTACCGCGGAGGCGCCTGGCCGACGCTCCTGTCGACGATGCAGCGCGACAAGAAGAGCCGCGGCGGCATGCTGCGCTTCATCGTGCTCGACGGCATCGCGAAGCCGACGGTGCTGCAGGCTCCGGATGAATCGCTCCTGTTCGCCGCCTATCAGGAGGTCGCCGAGTGAGCGTCACCGTGCGCCGCGTCGAGGCGGGCGAATGGCAGCAGGTGCGCGAACTGCGGCTCCGGGCGCTGCGGGATCCGATCGCGGAGCTCGCGTTCCTGGACACGTATGAGAACGCCTCGGCCCAGCCGGACGAGTTCTGGCAGCATCGCACCGCGCAGGCCGCCGAGGGCGGGCCGAACTGCCAGTTCGTCACGATCGCCGAGGACGACGCCTGGTCCGGCTCGGCGACGGTGATCGGCAGCCGGGACGCCGCGGAGTCGGCGCTCGTCGTCGGGGTGTACGTCGCGGACGGACATCGCGGCGCCGGAGCCATCGAGGCGCTGCTCGACGAGTGCGCCGCCTGGGCGGCGGAGGGCGGCTTCACCGGCCTCACCCTCGAGGTGCACGTCGACAATCATCGCGCCCAGGCCGCCTACGAACGCTGCGGCTTCACCCGCACCGGCGAGATCACCGAACTCGAGAACGGCCAGGAGTACGTGATGGTGCGCCCGGTCCTGCCCTCCTCGCGCTGATACCGTGACCCTGTGACCACGCCGCGCCGCCTCCTGCTCGTCAACGGGCCGAACCTCAACCTGCTGGGCCGGCGCGAGCCCGGGATCTACGGATCCGCGACGCTCGCCGACGTCGAGCGGATCGCCGCGGACGCGGCGGCCGCGTACGGCTATGAGATCCGGGCGGTGCAGAGCAACCACGAGGGCGTCCTGCTCGATGCGATCCACGCTGCGGCGGACGACTGCGCCGGCATCGTCATCAACGCGGGGGCCTATACGCACACCTCGGTCGCGCTGCGCGATGCGCTCACCGGCGTCGCGCTGCCGTTCGCCGAGGTGCACATCTCCGACGTCTACGCGCGCGAGGAGTTCCGGCACCACTCCTATCTCACCGACGTCGCCGCGGTGCACGTGGTGGGGGAGGGCGTGCAGGGCTACGCCACCGCGACGCGCCGGCTGATCCTGCTGATCGCGGGCCAGGCCGACGGCTGACACCACGGTGCCCTTCTGGCCTCCCATCGGCCCTTCGGTGGGCATCCCGTAAGATGGGACGTCGGCCGATCGGCCGCGCAGACTTCAGGAACGGACTTCTCAGACCCATGGCATCCACCGCAGACATCAAGAACGGCGTCGTCCTCTCCATCGACGGCCAGCTCTGGAACGTCATCGAGTTCCAGCACGTGAAGCCGGGCAAGGGCGGCGCGTTCGTGCGCACCAAGCTGAAGAACGTCGTCAGCGGCAAGGTGGTCGACCGCACCTACAACGCCGGCGCCAAGATCGACATCGAGAACGTCGACCGCCGCGACTTCACCTACCTGTACACCGATGGGGACAACTTCGTCTTCATGGACCAGGAGGACTACGACCAGATCAACGTCGCCGCCGCGACCGTGGGCGACGCCAAGAACTTCATGCTGGAGAACCAGTCGGTGCAGATCGCACTGAACAACGGCAACCCGCTCTACATCGAGCTGCCGGCCTCCGTCGTCCTCGAGGTCACCTACACCGAGCCCGGCCTGCAGGGCGACCGCTCCTCGGCGGGCACCAAGCCCGCGACCCTCGAGACCGGCTACGAGATCCAGGTGCCGCTGTTCCTGGAGACCGGCACCAAGGTCAAGGTCGACACTCGCACGGGCGGCTACCTCGGCCGCATCAACGACTGACGCGTGGGCGCTCGGACCAAGGCGCGCAAGCGCGCCCTCGACATCCTCTTCTCCGCGGACGTGCGCGGTGACGACCTCGCGGTGACCCTGGCGGCCGAGGCCAAGCGTGCGGCGGCCGAGCCCGCCCGCGAGGGATCCTGGCTGTACGGCCGCGAGATCGTGGACGGGATCATCGACCACCGCGACGAGATCGACGAGCAGATCACCACGCACAGCCGCGACTGGAAGCTCGAGCGGATGCCGGCCGTGGACCGTGCGCTGCTGCGCATCGGCGTGTGGGAGATCCTGCACAACGACGAGGTGCCCACCGCCGTCGCGATCGACGAGGCCGTGGAGCTCGCGAAGGAGTTCTCCACCGACGAGTCCGGCGCGTTCGTGCACGGCGTGCTCGCGCGCGTCGCCCGTTCCGCCTGACCGGTCGCGCGACGTCCTCCCTCTTCGGACGTGTCCTTTCTTCTTCGGGGCGCAGGAACCGGGTATTCCGGTCCTGCGCCCCGAAGCGTCTCCGGACGTTCCGAGGACGGGACTGCGGTGTCCGTAGCCCGCGCCAGGATGGGTCATCATGAGTTCCGCTGACGCCGACGACTGGCGCGTCCTGCTGCCCTCCGCCGCCGCACGCGGAGTTCCTCTGGCGCTCGGCGTCGAGTTGCGCCGCCGCGACAGGGCGGACTCCCGGCACTGGGGATCGCGCCCGCTGCGGACGGCGACCGCGCGCGATCTGGCGAGGGATCCGGGCGAGCTGTTCCTCGCCGTCCGCCCGCTGCGCCGCAATGACGCCGACGACGCCTGGGTGCAATCCGACGCCGACTGGGACGCGGTGCGCCGCCCCGGGACGCGGTACGCCCCCGCGCACTCGCGCTGGTTCGCCGACCTGCTCAGCATCTCCCGGGACTCCCTGCTCTCCGGCACAGCAGGCGACTGGCTGCTGCTGGATCCGGTGGCCTCTCCGCTGCTGTGGCCGCACCTGGGCTCGGCGGCGGACGTCGGCATCCCGATGGTGCCCACCGAGCGCGGCACCCGGCTGCGCTGGGCGGACGATGTCCGCATCGCGGTGGACCTGGCCGCGTCCCGGGGCGGTGGGCTGACCGTCGTCGCGTCGACGGTGGTCGACGGCGAAACGCTCGAGGGAGCGACGACCCGTCCCATCGGCTCCGGCGGCGTCTACGTCCACCGGGTGCTCGGCGCCGACATCGAGCTCGTGCTGGCACCGACGGCGCTCACGGACAGCACCCGCGCACTGCTCGCGTCCCCGGACGGCGTGAGCGTGGCGCCCGTCGACCGGGCGGTGTTCTTCCGGGAGGCGTACCCGCTGCTGCGACGCGGTGCGGACGTCCGCGCGGGCGCCGGAGTGAGCCTGCCGGAGCCGCCGCGCCCGGTGCCGATGCTCATGCTCGACTTCCGCCCCGCCGATGTCGTGGCCTACGAACTGTGCTGGGACTATCCCGGCTACCGGCGCTTCCCCCTGGACGAGAGGGCCGCGGAGTCCGCGGTCCGCGACGGCGCCGCGGAGGCGCAGCGCCGTCCGGCGGTGATCGCGGATTGGACGGCGATCACCGGCCTGCCGTTCGCGCTCAGCGGCACACTCGGCGATGCCGACGCCGCCGAGTTCGTCGCGGTGTTCGCCCCCGCGCTGGAGGAGTGCGGGATCGTCGTCGAGCGCTCGGGCGTTCCCCGCGCCTATCCCGAGCTCACCGGCGACCCCGCGATCACCGTCAACGTCGTGGAGAGCACCGACCCCGATTGGCTCGACCTCGGCTTCGTGGTGCGCATCGACGGGCGCAGCATCCCGTTCGAGCCGCTGTTCCGCGCTCTCGCGCTGCGCCAGGGCAAGCTCAAACTCGTCGACAACACCTGGTTCTCCCTGCGGCACCCGGCGTTCGACCGGCTCAAGGAGCTCCTCGACGAGGCCGCCGAGCTCACCGAATGGGAGGCGGGACCGCGGATCCCGCGCACCCGGCTCGCGCTGTGGGAGGACTTCGAGGATCTCGCGGACGAGACGGTGTCGGCCCAGGGCTGGCGGGCGGCGGTGCAGACGCTGCGCGCCGATCCCGGCAGCGACGCCGTCCCGCTCCCGGCCGGCATCAGCGCAGAGCTTCGGCCCTATCAGCACGAAGGCTTCACGCGCCTCGCCCGGCTCTGGCAGCACCGGCTGGGCGGGATCCTCGCCGACGACATGGGGCTCGGCAAGACGGTGCAGCTCCTGTCGCTCATCGCGCACGCCCGCGAGGAGGACGTCACGGGCGGCGGCCGGGATGCGCCGTGGCTGGTGGTCGCGCCGACCTCGGTGCTGCCGGTGTGGCGGCGCGAGGCGGAACGCTTCGCCCCGGGCCTGAAGGTCGTCGTCGCCGACCGCACCAGGGATGCCGCGGGCGTCGGCCTGGCGCCGCTCGTCGCCGGCGCAGACGTCGTGATCACGTCGTACACGCTGCTCCGCCTCGATGCGGAGGAGTTCGCGGGGCAGCGCTGGGCCGGGGTGGTGCTGGACGAGGCGCAGCATGTGAAGAACCCCGCCACGAAGCAGCACCAGGCGGTGGCGGCCCTCGACGCCCGGGCCGTGTACGCGGCCACCGGCACGCCGCTGGAGAACGGCCTGGCGGAGCTCTGGGCGATCCTGAGCCTCACGTCGCCGGGGCTGTTCCCCTCCGCCCGGAAGTTCCGCGAGGACTTCATCCAGCCGATCGAACAGGGCAAGGTGCCGGAGAACGCCGAGGGTGCGCCCTACCGGCGCGCACGCATCGCGTTGCTGCGCCGGCGGATCCGGCCGTTCCTCATCCGCCGCACCAAGGAGCTGGTGGCGCCCGAACTGCCCGCGCGCCAGGAGCAGGTGCTGCGCGTGGAGCTGAGCCCTGCGCACCGTCACCGCTACGACACCGTGCTGCAGCGCGAGCGGCAGAAGATCCTCGGCCTGCTGCCCGATCTCGATCGGCAGCGGTTCATCGTCTTCCGCTCGCTCACGATGCTGCGGATGCTGAGCCTCGCGCCGGTACTCATCGATCCGGACGACACCGGGGTCGCCTCGCGCAAGCTCGAGGAGCTCGCGGAGCGGCTCATCGAGCTGCGGGCGGAGGGCCATCGCGCCCTCGTCTTCAGCCAGTTCACCTCGTTCCTGGGGCTCGCCGCCGAGCGCCTGCGCCGTGCGGGGCTGCGGGTCTCCTACCTGGACGGATCCACGCGCGACCGCGACCGCGTGGTGCAGGAATTCCGCGACGGCGATCAGGATGCGTTCCTGCTCAGCCTCAAGGCCGGGGGCACCGGGCTCACCCTCACCGAGGCCGATTACGTGTTCCTGCTGGATCCCTGGTGGAACCCGGCGGCCGAGGCGCAGGCGGCCGATCGCGCGCATCGGATCGGCCAGATCCATCCGGTCTTCATCTACCGGATGATCGCAGCGGACACGATCGAGGAGAAGGTGCTCGCCCTGCAGCAGCGCAAGGCGCGGCTGTTCTCCGCCGTCCTCGACGACGAGGACCTGTTCGCGCAGCAGCTCACGGCCGACGACATCCGCGAGCTGCTGAGCTGAATCCGCTCCTTCATTGCGATCCCGGTTAAGCACGGTCCGTCTCCAGGTCGCTCGCGAGCCTCCCCGGTAGGATCGACAGGTCCACACAGGAGGAGAAGCATGCGGATCACGGGACTCGGACACGCCGGGATGTTCATCGAGACGGCCGGCGGGAACATCATCTGCGACCCCGTGCTCGGTCCGTCGTTCTACGGATCCTGGTTCCCGTTCCCGGACAACCGCGGTCTCGACTGGGAGCGGCTCGGGCGGGAGGCGGACTTCCTCTACGTGTCGCACCGGCACCGCGACCACTTCGATCCGCGCCTCCTGGAGCGCTACATCCGCAAGGACATCGAGGTGCTGCTGCCGGAGTACCCGACGGACGACCTCGAGCGGGATCTCCGCGCGCTCGGGTACGACAACATCACGTACGCGCCGGCGGGGGAGATCATCGAACGCGGCGAGCTGAAGATCATGATCACGCCGCTGCGCGCCCCCAGCGACGGACCGATCGGGGACTCCTCGCTGAGCGTCGACGACGGCTCCGGCTCGGTGCTGAACCAGAACGACTCCCACCCGCTCGACCTCGAGAGCCTGCTGAAGTTCGGCAAGCCGGACGCGTACTTCACCCAGGTCTCGGGCGCGATCTGGTGGCCCATGGTCTACGACCTGCCGCTGGACGCCAAGCAGAACTTCGCGCGCCTCAAGCGCGAGGCGCAGAACAAGCGCGCGATGTACTACATCGAGAAGGTCGACGCGCCCCACGTGTTCCCGATGGCGGGCCCGCCCATGTTCCTGCGCGACGAGCTGTTCGACTTCAACGGCACCGGCCGCAACGGCGAGTCGATCTTCACGGACCAGAAGCAGTTCCTCGCCCACATGCACGAGCTCGCGCCGCAGTACGACGGTCACCTGTTCGTGCCCGGGACGGTCGTGACCGTGGCGGATCGCACGGTCGCCTCCGTCGAGCAGACCCTGTACTCCGAGGAGGAGCTCCTCCACATCTTCGACGAGAAGTGGGACTACCTCGAGGAGCAGCGGGCGAGCCGTCAGCAGGAGCTACGCGACGAGGAGGCCCGGCGGGCTCCGGTCCTCCCGCCCGAGGAGATGCTCGCGGCGATCAAGGAGTGGTGGGAGCCGCTGCTCAAGAAGTCGCGCACCATCCGCCTCGGCGTCGGCGGCAACGTGCGCTTCCGGATCGGCGACCTCGACATGGTGGTCGACTTCCCCCGGGCCAAGGTGCGCGAGTACGCGGGGGAGGAGTGCATCTACTGGTACACGATCCCTGCCGACCTGGTCTCGACGAACATCGCCGACCACGAGATCGACTGGTCCAACTCGATCTTCCTGTCGATGCAGTTCTCGGTGGGACGCAGCGGGAAGTTCAACGAGTTCCTCACGACGTTCCTCAAGTGCCTCTCGGTCGACCGTATCGAGTATGTCGAGAACTGGTATCAGGAGCAGACCGACCAGACCGAGGACGCCGAGATCGGCGACTGGGTCGTGCAGCGGCGCTGCCCGCATCTGCGCGCGGACCTCACCCGCACCGGCTCGGTCGACGAGGACGGCGTGCTCACCTGCAGCATGCACGACTGGAAGTGGGATCTGAAGACCGGCCGATGCCTGTCGACGAGCGGTCACCCGATCCGGTCGGCGAAGCTCGATCCCGTCACGGAGGCGGCGCTGAGCGAAGCCCCCTGAACGCGCGGGGTTCTGTACCACTCACGCGCCGAGCGGTACACTGGACGCATGGCCACCACACTCCCGCGCATCCAGGTGACGCAGACGCCCGAACTCGCCGCGGGACTCGAACTGGCCGCGAAGGAATGGCCGGGGGCGTCCCGGTCGGAGCTCGTCGCACGACTGGCTGAGGCGGGAAGCGAGACCCTGGCGGCCAAGCGCGCGGCACGGAGGGCCGAACGGCGCAAGGTCCTGGAAGAGACCCGCGGCAAGTATGCCTATCCGCCGGGCTACCTCGAAGAGCTCCGCAAGGACTGGCCCGAATGATCGTCGTCGACGCGAACGTCATCATCGCGTTCTGGACGCCCGACGACGCGCACGCCGATGAGTCGATGGAGATCCTCGATACCGAGGAGGATCTGGTGCTGCACCCCGTCACGTTGGCGGAAACGCTGGTGTGGCCGGTGCGAGAGGGGCGCGAGGACGAGGCGGTGCAGGACATCGCCCGGTTGGGCGTGGAGCGCCACGCGCCTCTCCTGGACGAACCGGTTCGCGTGGCGAGGCTCTGTGCCGAGTCCCGGCTCAAGCTGCCGGATGCCTTTGTGCTCGCGACGACGGAAGAGCTGGGTGCCACACTGGCGACGTTCGACCAGCGTCTTGCCGACGTCGCTCGTGAGCGTGGTGTGCCCGTGCTCGGCGCCTGAGCAAACCAGGTAGACTCGGTTCATACTTCAGAAGCAACCTTTAACACCGTCCCGTGAGGCGGAGAAGGGAGCCGGTGGATGAGCGCACGCATCGTGCTGCAGGAAGCCGACATCAGGCGCGCCTTGACGCGCATCGCCCATGAGATCCTCGAGTCCAATCGAGGAGCGGAGGATCTGGTCCTCCTGGGCATCCCGACCCGCGGGGTCCCGCTCGCCGAGCGCCTCGCGCTGCTGATCACCGAGATCGCGCAGACCGCCGTCCCGGTCGGCTCGCTCGACGTGACGCTGTTCCGCGACGATCTCGCGAAGCATCCGACCCGGTCCCCGCACCGGACGGACATCCCCGCCGGCGGGATCGACGGCAAGACCGTCGTGCTCGTCGACGACGTGCTCTTCTCCGGACGCAGCATCCGCGCCGCGCTCGATGCGCTGCAGTCGATCGGGCGCCCGGCCGTGGTCCGGCTCGCGATCCTGGTCGACCGCGGGCACCGCGAGCTGCCGATCCGTCCCGACTTCGTCGGCAAGAACATCCCCTCGTCCCGCACCGAGCGGGTAAACGTGCGCCTGCGCGAGGACGACGGCGAGGAGTTCGTCTCGATCGAGGGAGGGGACGAATGAGGCACCTGCTCGACACGCGCACCCTGGCGCGCGAGGACGCCCTGCGGATCCTCGACATCGCCGAGGACATGGCGGACACGCAGTCGCGCGAGGTGAAGAAGCTGCCGACCTTGCGCGGCAAGACGGTCGTCAACCTCTTCTTCGAGGACTCGACCCGCACCCGCATCTCGTTCGAGGCCGCGGCCAAGCGCCTCTCGGCGGACGTCATCAACTTCGCCGCGAAGGGATCGAGCGTCTCCAAGGGCGAGAGCCTCAAGGACACCGCGCAGACCCTGCAGGCGATCGGCGCGGACGCGGTGGTCGTGCGCCACCCGGCATCCGGAGCACCGCGCACCCTGGCCACGAGCGGGTGGATCTCCGCGGGTGTCGTCAACGCCGGCGACGGGACCCACGAGCACCCCACCCAGGGCCTCCTCGACGCCTACACGATCCGAAAGCGCCGGTTCGGCGCGGACAGCCGCGGACGCGACCTCAGCGGCCTCCGGGTCGTCATCGTCGGCGACGTGCTGCATTCGCGCGTCGCCCGGTCGAACGTCTGGCTGCTCTCGACGCTCGGTGCGGAGGTGACCCTGGTGACGCCGCCCACGCTCATCCCGCAGGATGTGAGCTCCTGGCCCGTGCGCGTGCTGTACGACCTCGACACGGCGCTGGCCGAGGAGCCGGACGCGGTCATGATGCTGCGGATCCAGCTCGAGCGCATGCATGCCGCCTTCTTCCCCTCCGAGCGCGAGTACACGCGACGCTGGGGCCTGGACGCCGCCCGCCTGCGTCTCCTTCCCGACGATACGATCGTCATGCACCCCGGCCCGATGAACCGCGGTCTGGAGATCTCCTCCGAGGCCGCCGATTCCGCGCGCTCGACGGTGCTCGAACAGGTCGCCAACGGAGTCTCGGTGCGGATGGCCGCACTGTACATGCTGCTGGCCGGAGCCCCGGCGGGCCCTTCGACAGGCTCAGGGACCAGGACCGAGGACAACGAGATGAATCGAGGAGACCGATGACCGAGAGCCTGCTGTTCCGAGGCGCCAAGATCCTCGGCACCGATTCCGCGGACGTCCTCGTCCGGGACGGGCGCATCGCCGAGATCGGCTCCCGCGTCTCCTCCGCCGGAGCGCGCGTCATCGACGCCGACGGCCTGGTCGCCCTGCCCGGCCTCGTCGACCTGCACACGCACCTGCGCGAACCCGGCTACGAGGCCAGCGAGACCGTGCTCTCCGGCACCCGCGCCGCCGCGGCCGGCGGATTCACGGCCGTGTTCGCCATGCCGAACACGTCCCCGGTCGCCGACTCGGCCGGCGTCGTCGAGCAGGAGCTCGCCCTCGGCGAGGCCGCGGGCTACGCCACGGTTCAGCCGATCGGCGCCGTCACCGTCGGGCAGAAGGGGGAGCGGCTCGCCGAGCTCGGCGCCATGGCCTCTTCCCGCGCCCACGTGCGCGTCTTCAGCGACGACGGCTTCTGCGTGTGGGATCCGCTCATCATGCGCCGCGCACTCGAGTACGTGAAGGCGTTCGACGGAGTGATCGCCCAGCACGCCCAGGATCCGCGGCTCACCGAGGGGGCGCAGCTCAACGAGGGCGCCGTCTCCGCCGAGCTCGGCCTCGCCGGGTGGCCGGCGGTCGCCGAGGAGTCGATCATCGCCCGCGACATCCTGCTCGCGGAGCACGTCGGATCCCGGCTGCACGTGTGCCACCTGTCGACCGCGGGCTCGGTCGAGCTCATCCGCTGGGCGAAGAAGCGCGGAGTCGCGGTCACCGCCGAGGTCACCCCGCACCACCTGCTGCTGACCGATGAGCTCGCCCGCGGCTACGACGCGCGGTTCAAGGTCAATCCGCCGCTGCGCACCCAGGAGGACGTCCTCGCGGTGCGCGAAGGCCTCGCCGACGGCACCATCGACATCGTCGCCACCGACCATGCGCCGCACCCGAGCGAGGCGAAGGCCTGCGAGTGGCAGGCGGCCGCGAACGGGATGGTCGGTCTCGAGTCCGCGGTGCGGGTCGTGCACCAGGCCATGGTCCAGACGGGACTGCTGGACTGGTCCGACGTCGCCCGCGTCATGAGCTCCGCCCCGGCGCGGATCGGATCCCTCGCCGGCCACGGCACGCCGATCGAGGTCGGGCAGCCGGCGGAGCTCACGCTCTACGACGCGGACGCGCAGGGCGTGTTCGCGGAGACGGATCTGCACGGTCAGAGCACGAACTCCCCGTATCTGGGCCGCGAGCTGCCGGGCTCGGTGCGCTGGACGGTCCACCGCGGGTACACGACGGTGGAGGACGGCGTCCTGGTGGAGCTCGGCTCGTGAACCAGCAGATCGCCGGCGCGGTGGTCCTCGGGGTCGCCGTGCTGCTCATCCTCGCCGGGGTCTGGGCGTGGCGCGCACGGCTGCGCCGCGACTCGGGACTCACGGCGCCGCTCGGCGTTCCCGAGCACGCCGAGGTGCAGGCGCGGTACGAGACGCTCTACGTGGCGACGACCAGGCACGACCAGTCCCTCGAACGGCTCGCCGTCCGGCCGCTCGTCTACCGCGCCCGCGGCGAGCTCACGATCACCGACCGCGGCGCCGCGCTGAGCCTGGACGGATCGCCCACGGTGTTCCTCGCCTCCGCGCGCATGATCGGCGCGGACCGGGCGACGGTCACGATCGATCGCGTGGTCGAGCCGGGCGGCCTCATCCGTCTCGCCTGGCGCACGGACGACGGCACCGTCGTCGACAGCTACCTCCGCATCACCGGGGACATCGGCAACACGGACGTCTCCGGCGCCGCCCTCGCCGACCTCCAGCGACTCATCAGCTCGCAGCGCCCCGACGCTGCCTCCGAGACAGGAGAATCCGCATGACCCTTTCCCACGATTCCGCCGTGCTCGTCCTCGAGGACGGCACGCGTCACGTCGGGCGCGCCTACGGCGCCCGCGGCACCACCCTGGGCGAGGTCGTCTTCGCGACCGGCATGTCCGGGTACCAGGAGACCCTCACCGACCCGTCCTACGCCGGCCAGATCGTGCTCCAGACGGCCCCGCACATCGGCAACACCGGCATGAACGACGAGGACCCCGAGTCCCGACGCATCTGGGTCGCCGGGTACATCGTGCGCGACCCCTCGCGCGTCGTGTCGAACTGGCGGGCGAACGCCTCGCTCGACGACACCCTGGTGCGCGACGGCATCGTCGGCATCAGCGGCATCGACACCCGCGCGGTGACCCGCCACATCCGCTCCGCCGGATCCATGCGCGGCGGCATCTTCTCCGGGGCGGACGCCGCGCTGGAGGCCGACGAGCAGCTGCGCCGCGTGACCGAGGCGCCGGAGATGGCCGGGCAGAACCTGTCCGCCCAGGTCTCCGTCGACGTGGCCGAGGTGACCCCCGCGACGGGGGAGCGGATCGGCAACCTCGCCGTGCTCGACCTCGGCGTCAAGCAGTCCACGCTCGACAACCTCGCCGCCCGCGGGTTCGACGTGCACGTGCTGCCGCAGTCCTCCACGTTCGCCGACATCGCCGCGATCGAGCCGGTCGCGGTGTTCTACTCGAACGGGCCGGGAGACCCGTCCGCATCCGACGCGCAGGTCGCGGTGCTCCGCGAGGTCCTCGATGCGGGCCTGCCGTACTTCGGGATCTGCTTCGGCAACCAGCTGTTCGGCCGCGCCCTGGGGCTCGGCACCTACAAGCTCACGTTCGGCCACCGCGGCATCAACCAGCCGGTGCTCGACAAGACCACGGGCCGGGTCGAGATCACCGCGCACAACCACGGCTTCGCGGTAGAGGCGCCCATCGAGGGATCCTTCGACAGCCCGCACGGCTACGGCAAGGTCGAGGTCAGCCACGTCGGCCTCAACGACCAGGTCGTCGAAGGGCTCCGCGCCCTGGACATCCCGGCCTTCTCGGTGCAGTACCACCCGGAGGCCGCGGCCGGCCCGCACGACGCCAACTACCTCTTCGACCGTTTCCGCGACGTCGTCGTCGCCCACCTCGCAAAGAAGGACAGCAAGTAATGCCCAAGCGCGACGACATCCACTCCGTCCTCGTCATCGGATCCGGCCCGATCGTCATCGGTCAGGCCTGCGAGTTCGACTACTCCGGCACCCAGGCGTGCCGCGTCCTCCGCGAGGAGGGCGTCCGCGTCATCCTCGTGAACTCCAACCCGGCCACGATCATGACCGACCCGGACTTCGCGGACGCGACCTACATCGAGCCGATCACCCCCGAGGTCATCGAGACCATCATCGCCAAGGAGAAGCCGGACGCGATCCTGCCGACCCTCGGCGGCCAGACCGCCCTCAACGCCGCCATGGCGCTGCACGAGCAGGGGATCCTGGAGAAGTACGACGTCGAGCTCATCGGCGCGAAGGTCGACGCCATCCAGAAGGGCGAGGACCGCCAGATCTTCAAGCAGCTCGTGCTGGACGCCGGCGCCGACGTCGCCGCGTCCTTGATCTGCCACACGATGGACGAGCTCCTGGCCGGCGCCGAGAAGCTCGGCTATCCGCTGGTCGTGCGCCCGTCCTTCACGATGGGCGGTCTCGGATCCGGCTTCGCCTACGACGAGCAGGATCTGCGCCGCATCGGCGGCGCCGGCCTGCACGACTCGCCCACCACCGAGGTGCTCCTGGAGGAGTCGATCCTCGGCTGGAAGGAGTACGAGCTCGAGCTCATGCGGGACACCGCCGACAACACGGTCGTCGTCTGCTCGATCGAGAACGTGGACCCCGTCGGCGTGCACACCGGCGACTCGATCACGGTCGCCCCGGCGCTCACGCTCACCGACCGCGAGTACCAGAACCTCCGCGACATCGGCATCGACATCATCCGCGCGGTCGGCGTCGACACCGGCGGCTGCAACATCCAGTTCGCCGTGAACCCGGAGAACGGCCGTGTCATCGTCATCGAGATGAATCCCCGCGTGTCCCGCTCCTCGGCGCTGGCCTCGAAGGCGACCGGCTTCCCGATCGCCAAGCTCGCCGCGAAGCTCGCCCTCGGCTACCGTCTCGACGAGATCCCGAACGACATCACGGGTGTCACCCCGGCGAGCTTCGAGCCCACGCTCGACTACGTCGTGGTCAAGGCGCCGCGGTTCGCGTTCGAGAAGTTCCCGGCGGCGGACGCCACCCTCACCACGACCATGAAGTCGGTCGGCGAGGCCATGGCCATCGGGCGCAACTACACGACCGCGCTGCAGAAGGCGCTCCGGTCGCTGGAGAAGCGCGGATCCTCGTTCCACTGGGGTCAGGAGGACCGCAGCGTCGAGGAGCTCCTCGAGATCTCGAAGACGCCGACCGACGGACGGATCGTCGTGCTGCAGCAGGCGCTGCGCAAGGGCGCCACGATCGAGCAGGCCTTCGACGCGACCGCGATCGACCCCTGGTTCATCGACCAGATGGTGCTCATCAACGAGGTCGCCGAGCAGATCCGCACCGCACCCGAGCTCGACGCCGACACGATCCGGCTCGGCAAGGACCACGGCTTCTCCGATGCGCAGTTCGCCGAGCTCCGCGGCCTCACCGAGGCCGAGGTCCGGGGAGTGCGGCACGGACTGGGGATCCGCCCGGTCTACAAGACGGTCGACACGTGCGCGGGCGAGTTCCCGGCACTCACGCCGTACCACTACTCGAGCTACGACAGCGAGACCGAGGTCACGCCCTCCGACCGCACCAAGGTCGTCATCATCGGGTCGGGTCCGAACCGCATCGGACAGGGCGTGGAGTTCGACTACTCCTGCGTGCACGCGTCCTTCGCGCTGTCCGAGGCCGGGTTCGAGACGGTCATGGTCAACTGCAACCCGGAGACGGTCTCGACCGACTACGACACCTCCGACCGCCTCTACTTCGAGCCGCTCACGCTCGAGGACGTGCTCGAGGTGCTGCACGCCGAGGCGCAGTCGGGACAGATCCTCGGGGTCGTCTGCCAGCTCGGCGGACAGACGCCGCTGGGCCTCGCGAAGGGGATCGAGGCCGCGGGCTACACCGTGCTCGGCACGAGCCCCGAGGCGATCGACCTGGCCGAGGAGCGCGAGCTGTTCTCCCGTCTGCTCGACGACGCCGGTCTCGTGGCCCCGCGCAACGGCACCGCGATCGACGTGGAGGGCGCTGTCGCGGTCGCCGAGGAGATCGGCTACCCGGTGCTCGTGCGCCCCAGCTTCGTGCTCGGCGGCCGCGGCATGGAGATCGTCTACGACACCCCGGCGCTGCGCGACTACTTCGTGCGCACCGCGGGCGAGGTCATCATCGAGGAGGGCAAGCCGCTGCTCGTGGACCGCTTCCTCGACGACGCGATCGAGATCGACGTGGACGCGCTGTACGACGGGATCGAGCTCTACATCGGCGGTGTCATGGAGCACCTCGAGGAGGCCGGCATCCACTCCGGCGACTCGAGCTGCACCCTGCCTCCGGTCTCGCTCGGTCGCACCGACATCGACCGCGTGCGCGAGGCCACCCTCGCGATCGCGGAGGGCGTCGGCGTGCGGGGACTGCTGAACGTGCAGTTCGCCATCAGCGCCGGAGTCCTCTACGTCATCGAGGCCAACCCGCGGGCGAGCCGCACGGTGCCCTTCGTCTCGAAGGCGCTGGGCATCCCGCTCGCGAAGGCGGCGAGCCGCATCCTGTCCGGCTCCACGATCGCCCAGCTCAAGGGCGAGGGCCTGCTGCCCGAGGACGACGGATCCCGCGTGCCGCTGGGATCGCCCGTGTCGGTCAAGGAGGCCGTGCTGCCGTTCAAGCGGTTCCGCACCGCCGACGGTCGTATCGTCGACTCCGTGCTCGGCCCGGAGATGCGCTCCACCGGGGAGGTCATGGGCATCGACCGCGACTTCCCGACCGCCTTCGCGAAGAGCCAGGCGGCGGCCTACGGCGGCACGCCGACGTCGGGCACCGTGTTCATCTCGGTCGCGGACGCCGACAAGCGCGCCGTCATCCTGCCCGCGCACCGGCTGCACCAGCTCGGCTTCACCATCGTGGCGACCACGGGCACCGCGGAGATCCTCTCGCGAAACGGCATCCCGGTGACGGTCGTGGAGAAGTACAGCGAGACCCAGACGAACGGGGAGACGAACATCGTCGACCTGATCGATCAGGGAGCGATCGACATCATCGTGAACACGCCGTCCGGCGGCGCGGCGCGCGCCGACGGGTACGAGATCCGCGCGGCCGCGGTCGCCGCGGACAAGGCCCTGTTCACGACCATCGCGACGCTCGGCGCCGCGGTGAGCGGGATGGACGCCGCCGACAAGGGCTTCGAGGTGCGCAGCCTCCAGGAGTACGCCCAGGATCGTCTGGCCCGCGCGTGAACGAGGGCTTCGGTTCCCGGCTGCGCTCCGCGCTCGACCGCCACGGCCCCCTGTGCGTCGGGATCGACCCGCACGCGGCGCTCCTGGACTCCTGGGGGCTGCCGCAGAGCGCAGAGGGCGTCCGCGCCTTCGGACTCGCGGTCGTCGACGCCGCCGCCGGTCGGGTCGCGGCGATCAAGCCGCAGGTCGCCTTCTTCGAGAGGTTCGGCTCTGCCGGGTTCGCCGCGCTGGAGGACGTCCTCGCGGCGGCCCGCTCCGCGAAACTCCTGACGATCGCGGACGCCAAGCGGGGCGACATCGGCACCACGATGGCCGGGTATGCGCAGGCGTGGCTGGAGCCGGGAGCGCCGCTGGAAGCGGATGCGCTGACGATCAGCCCGTACCTCGGCGGCGGCTCCCTGGCCGAGGCGATCACGCAGGCGCTGCCTGTCGGCAAGGGCGTGTTCGTCCTGGCCGCGACCAGCAACCCTGACGGCGCCTCGGTGCAGCAGGCGCGCACCGACGTGCCGGGGGAGACGGTGGCGCTGCGCGTCACCCGCGACGTGACGGCACTGGACGTGGCGGGGACGGCGCTCGGATCGGTCGGGCTGGTCGTCGGAGCGACGATCGACCGGTCGGCGTTCGCGCTCGACGACGACACACTGCGGACGGTGCCGCTGCTGGCCCCGGGATTCGGCGCGCAGGGCGCGACACCCGCGGATCTGCGTGCGAGATTCGGTACGCTGGCAGGTAACGTCCTGGCTTCCGAAAGCCGGAGCATCCTGTCCGCTGGTCCGGACGGGATCGCAGCGACGATCGAAGAGCGCGCCGCGCGCTACCAGGAGGTCATGGGTGGTTGAACCGGCAGGGCGCGTCGTGCCCGAGGTCGATCGCGTCGCCGCTGCTCGCCGAGCGGTCGAGCGCCGGCGCGCGCGGGCGTCGCTGAAGCGCGACCTGACCATGCGCGTGGTCGCCCCGCAGGACGTGATCGCGGCCGCCGCGGCGGATCCGCATTCCACCGCCGGATCGCTGCGCGTTCCGGACTTCCTCACCGCCCTGCCGGCGATCGGCGCAGGAAAGCGCGACCGCATCCTCGCCGACCTGCAGATCTCGCCGGTCAAGCGCCTCGGCGGCCTCGGCACCCGGCAGCAGCAGGCGCTGCGCACCTGGGTCGACGGACGGTTCCCGCTCCCCGCCCCGCGCGAGGGCCGCAGCAGACTGCTCGTGCTCGCGGGACCGACCGCCGTCGGCAAGGGCACCGTGGCGGCGCACATCCGGGAGAACCATCCCGAGATCCACCTCTCCGTGTCGGCGACGACCCGTGCGCCGCGCCCGGGGGAGCAGGAAGGCGTGCACTACTTCTTCGTCGACGACGCCGAGTTCGACCGGATGATCGCCGAGGGCGAGCTGCTCGAGCACGCGACCGTCCACAACAAATTCCGCTACGGCACCCCGCGCAAGCCGATCGAGGCGGCGCTGGCCGAAGGCAAGACCGTGCTGCTCGAGATCGATCTCCAGGGCGCGCGTCAGGTCCGGGCCGCCGACCCCTCTGCCAATCTCGTCTTCCTGCTGCCGCCCTCCTGGGACGAACTGGTCCAGCGGCTCGTCGGCCGCGGCACGGAGGATGCCGAGGAGAGGACCCGCCGGCTGCGCACGGCGAAGGTCGAACTGGCCTCGCAGAGCGAGTTCGACCACCGGGTCGTGAACGAGGACGTCGCCACGGCCGCCCGCGAGGTCGTAGAATTGACCTCAGACTCTGTGCGCTGACGGGTCGCCGGGCTCCGAAGGGCACGGCAACCGGCCGAGCAGCACCCCGCAATCCTCTCCGCGACGCCACGTCGCCAGACTCAGGAGGTCCACCATGGCCGGAAACAACCAGGGCATCATCGACCCGCCGATCGACAACCTGCTCGACCGCGTCGAGTCGAAGTACGAGCTCGTGATCTACGCGTCCAAGCGCGCCCGTCAGATCAACGACTACTACTCCGACCTGCACGAGGGCAACCTCTTCGACAACGTGGGACCGCTGGTCGACTCCTCGGTCGAGGACAAGCCGCTGACGATCGCCCTGCACGAGATCAACGAGGACAAGCTCCGCATCCGCCACGCGGAGTGAGCTGAGCCCGCGCGGTTTCAGACTGGGAGCCGCCGTCATCCCGTCCGTGGATGTCGGCGGCTCCGTCCATACTGAGGTCGGGTCCGGCCCCTCACCCGGGGCCCACCCGCCTCGCACACCCGCCCTGCACACCATGGGAGCACCGATGAGCGCGCTGCGTCTGTTCACCTCCGAGTCCGTCACCGAAGGACACCCGGACAAGATCTGCGACCAGATCTCCGACTCGATCCTCGACGGACTGCTCGCGGTGGACACCGGAGCGCGCGTCGCCGTCGAGACGCTCGTCACCACGGGTCTCGTGCACGTCGCGGGGGAGATCCGCACCTCGGGATACGTCGACATCCCGACGATCGTGCGCGACGTGGTGAACGGCATCGGCTACACGTCGAGCGACACGGGCTTCGACGGCTCGTCGTGCGGCGTGAGCGTCTCGGTGGGCGAGCAGTCCGCCGACATCGCGAGCGGCGTGGACCAGGCGCAGGAGCACCGTGAGGGCGGGTCCCGCGATCCGCGCGACCTGCTCGGCGCCGGCGATCAGGGCATCATGTTCGGGTTCGCGACGACCGAGACGCCTCAGCTCATGCCGATGGCCGCGTGGACCGCGCACCGGCTCGCGGAGCGTCTCACCCAGGTGCGCCGCGACGGCACGCTGCCGTTCCTGCGCCCCGACGGCAAGACCCAGGTCACCCTCGGCTACGACGGCTTCACGCCGAAGACGGTGGATGCGGTGGTGCTGTCGACCCAGCACAACCCCGAGGTCTCGCAGGAGGAGCTCAAGGCGCTCGTCCGCGAGCACGTGATCGATCCGGTGCTCGCCACGACCGGGCTCGACCTCGACGGCGTCACGCACTACATCAACCCGGCGGGACCGTTCGTCACGGGCGGCCCGAAGGGCGATGCCGGACTCACCGGCCGCAAGATCATCATCGACACCTACGGCGGCGCGTCCCGCCACGGCGGTGGGGCCTTCAGCGGGAAGGACCCGTCCAAGGTCGACCGCTCGGGTGCGTACGCCATGCGCTGGGTCGCGAAGAACGCCGTCGCGGCAGGACTCGCGGAGCGCCTGGAGGTGCAGGTCGCGTACGCGATCGGCGTCGCGCAGCCCGTCGGCCTGTACGTCGAGACGTTCGGCACGGGCAAGGTCGACGACGAGACGATCACCCGCGCGATCCGCTCGGTGTTCGACCTGCGCCCGCAGGCCATCATCGAGGAGCTCGACCTGCTGCGTCCGATCTACGCCGCCACGGCCGCGTACGGGCACTTCGGCCGCGAGCTGCCGGACTTCACCTGGGAGCAGACGACCCGCGCGGAGGATCTGCGCCGCGCCGCCGGTCTCTGATCGATCCCGTCCTCCCGCAGAGCCCGCCCGTGCCCCGGCCGATCGCCCGCGTCCTGCTGGACTCGCCGGTCCCGCAGCTCGACCGGCTGTTCGACTACGCCATCCCGGACGAGCTCCTCGCGGACGCCCTGCCCGGGGTCCGCGTGCGGGTGCCGCTGCGCTCCGCGGGCCGGGTCATCGACGCCTATCTGGTCGAACTCGCCACGGAGGACGACGACGCCCGAGCCCTCGCCGAGCTCGACGCGGTGGTGTCACGCGCCAGGGTGCTGCCGGAGCGGCTGCATGCCCTCGCCCGCCGGGTCGCGGATCGTGCGGCCGGCGGCGCCTCGGACGTGCTCCGGCTGATCGTGCCCAAGCGTCAGGTCCGGGTCGAGAAGGCGTGGCTCGCGGCCGGCGGGGAGGAGCAGGGGGGACGCGATGAGGATCCGGGCGCCGCGGAAGCCGGATCCGACGACGCGGCCGACGCACAGGACGCGCAGGGGAGCGCAATCGGAGCGGCCGACGAGGTGATCGCGCAGTACTCCGGGCTCGCCGAGGCGCTCGCGGATTCCGCGCGGCTCGCGGTCGAGGCGATCCCGCAGCCGGGCTCCGACGGCTTGCCCGAGTGGACCCGACTGCTCGCTGCCGCCGCCGCGCGCACGCTGGCCGGCGGTGCCTCCGCGATCCTCGTCGTACCCGACTATCGCGACCTCGATCAGCTCCTCGCCGCGCTCGAGGTGCTGGCGCCCGGCGCTCCGGTCGCACGGCTGGACTCCCGTCAGGCCAATCCCGACCGCTACCGGGCCTATCTGCGCACGCTCGAGGACACTCCCTGCATCGTCGTGGGCAACCGCTCCGCCGCCTACGCGCCCGTCCGGGCGGGGCTCGTGGCGCTCTGGGACGACGGTGACAGCCTGCTCGCCGAGCCGCTCGCGCCCGGGGTCCACGCCCGCGATGTCGCGCTGCTCCGGCAGGAGCAGGAGGGCTCCGCTCTGCTGTTCGCCGGTCACACCCGCACCACGGATGTGGAGCGCCTGGTGGAGACGGGTTGGATCCGCTCGATCACGGCCGCCCGACGGCGGCTTCCGCGCGTGGTGCTGGATTCCCCCGAGGATCTGGACCGGCGCGGGCAGCGCTTGCCGTCCCGGGCCTTCCTCACCGCGCGGGAGGCCGCCGCGATGGGGCCCGTGCTGCTGCAGGTCGCCCGGCCCGGGTTCTCGCCGACGCTCGTGTGCGCCTCGTGCCGCACGCCCGCGCGCTGCCGAGCCTGCGGGGGACCGCTCGGCGCCGCGCACCGCGGGGCGACCCCGGTGTGCGGCTGGTGCGGACGTGCAGCACGCCTCTGGGCCTGCGGTTCGTGCGGAGGCGACACCGTGCGCCTCGCCGCCTCGGGGAGCGAGCGCACCGCCGAGGAGCTCGGACGGGCGTTCCCCGGCATCCGGGTGATCGTGGCGGACGGCAGCCATCCGGTCGAGCGCGTCGATGCGAAGCCGGCTCTGGTCGTCGCCACGCGCGGGGCCGAGCCGCGCGCCGACGGGGGATACCGCGCGGTGGTGCTGCTCGACGGATCCCGCATGCTGCAGGCGCCGGAACTGCGCATCGGCGAGTCCTGCCTGCGCTGGTGGTCCAACGCGGCCGCTCTCGGCGCGCCCGGCGCGCCGATCCACCTCGTCGGCGTCGACGGCGCAGTCGCGCGCGCCCTCGCCACATGGACCCAGCCCGCCTACGCGCGCGCCGAGCTCGCCGAGCGCGCGCCGCTGCGCATGCCGCCCTCGGTGCGCGTCGCTCAGATCGAGGGGACCGGCACGGGCGTCCGGCGCGCCCTCGACGACCTCGCAGCGCTGCAACTCCCGCCGGACGCGGTGCTCGGCCCCGTGCCCATCGACGGCGACGAGGACGGCAGGGAGCGCGCGCTCGTGCGCTTCCCCTACGCGGAGGGCGCTCGTGTGGCCGCCGCGCTCCGGGCCGCCGTGGTCGCGGAGGCGATGGGGCGACGGCGGGGGCGCGGCAGAACCGCACGGACTACGCTCTCGGTGAGGCTCGACGTCACCGAACCCGACCTCTGAACCACCCGGACGACCCGGTCGTCCCGCACATCCGAAGCACCTTCGAAGGACCCCCATGCGTCTCGTCTTCGCCGGAACCCCGGCGGCCGCCGTGCCCACCCTCCGTCGCCTCGCGGCCGAGCACGAGATCGTCGCGGTGGTGACCCGCCCCGACGCGCCCCTGGGACGCAAACGGATCCTCACGCCGTCGCCGGTCGCCCAGGAGGCGGACGCGCTCGGGATCCCGGTGATCAGGGCCGCCCGACTGGACGAGGAGGCGACCGGGAGGATCGCCGCGCTGCGACCGGAGCTCGGCGTCATCGTCGCCTACGGCGGACTCGTGCGCGAGCCGCTGCTGAGCGCACCGGAGCACGGCTGGATCAACCTGCACTTCTCCCTCCTCCCGGCGTGGCGGGGGGCAGCGCCCGTCCAGCGGGCGCTCATCGCGGGCGACTCCGAGCTGGGGGCGACCGTGTTCCAGCTCGTGCCGGCGCTGGACGCCGGCGACGTGCACGCGATGCGGGTCTACCCGGTCGCCGACGATGCCACGGCGGACGACGCGCTCGCTTCGCTCGCCGCCGACGGCGCCGCGCTCATGGCCGACGCCGTCGCGGCCATCGCCGACGGCACCGCCCGCCCGACGGCCCAGCAGGGCGAGTCCACGCACGCTGCGAAGCTCACCCTCGAGGACGGCCTGCTGGACTGGGCCGCGTCGGCGGACGCGGTGTACGCGCGCTACCGCGGCGTCACCAGCGAGCCGGGCGCGCACACCACGTTCGAGGGCACGCCGCTCAAGGTGCGCGAGCTCGCGAGGACGGGCGAGACGGATCCACTGGCCCCGGGCGAGCTGCGCGGTGTCCGCGACGGGGTGCTCGTCGGCACGGGCACCCACCCGCTGCTGCTCACGCGCGTGCAGCCCGCGGGCAAGGCCGCGATGGCCGCCGCCGACTGGTTCCGGGGGCTGCGCACCGCCGAGGGCGCCGCGGTGCGACTCGGCGCCGGCGATGCACAGGGCGTGCAGCGGTGAGTGCGCAGGGGCGGCAGGACCGCCGGGGACCGCAGCGGCGGGACGGCGGCAGCGGGCATCGCCCTTCGCCGCGGGACGCCCGCGCCCGTGAGGTGCAGCCCGCGCGCCGCGTCGCCTACGACGTGATCCGCGCCGTCAGCACGTCCGACGCGTACGCCAACCTGCTCTTGCCCGGGGCGATCCGGGAAGCCGGGTTGAGCGGTGCGGATGCGGCTCTCGCCACCGAGCTCGCGTACGGGACGCTGCGCCGGATCGGCACCTATGACGCGATCATCGCCCAGGCCGCGGGCCGGGCCACCGCCAGCATCGACCCGCCCGTCCTCGACGCGCTCCGGCTCGGCGTGCATCAGATCCTGGCCACGCGCGTGGCGGCGCACGCCGCCGTCAACGAGTCGGTCAATCTCGTCGCGCGGGAGGCGGGTCGCGGCGCGTCGGGCTTCGCGAACGCCGTGCTCCGCGCCGTCGCCGCACGCACGGAGGACGAATGGCTCGACGTCGTCACGGCCGCCGCGCGCTCCGACGACGAGCGCCTGGGGCTGCGCTTCGCCCACCCGGTGTGGATCATCCGCGCCCTGCGCCGAGCCCTCGCCGCCGAGGGACGCGAGGACGAGCTCGAGGCGCTCCTCGCGGCCGACAACGCCGCACCCGAGGTCACCCTGGTCGCCCTGCCCGGGCTGGCGGAGCCGCAGGAGCCGAGGCGGCCTTATGCGCCAACCGCGTTCGGCTCCGCGGGCGGAGACCCCGGCGCCGTCGTGTCCGCGAACAAAGGCCGGGTGCGCGTCCAGGACGAGGGCTCCCAGCTCGTGGCGCTCGCGCTCGTCGGCGCCCGTCCCGTCGCCCCGGGGGAGCGCTGGCTCGACCTCTGCGCCGGTCCCGGAGGCAAGACCGCGCTGCTCGCCGCGGAGGCGCTGCGGACGGGGGCGACGCTGGATGCGAACGAGGTCGTGCCGGCGCGGGCGGGCCTGGTCCGCAAGGCGGTCGCCCCGGTGCCGCTGCACGTCGACGTCGCGGAGGAGGACGGCAGGATCCTCGCCGCCGAGCGCCCCGGCGCCTATGACCGCATCCTGCTCGATGCGCCCTGCACGGGGCTCGGGGCGCTCCGCCGACGTCCGGAGGCGCGCTGGCGCAAGACCGCCGCCGACGTCCCCGAGCTCGCGGCGCTGCAGGAGGAGCTGCTGGCCAGCGCTCTCGGTGCCCTGAGGCCCGGGGGAGTGCTCGCCTACGTGACCTGCTCGCCGCATCTCGCCGAGACCGCGGCGGTCGTGCGGACCGTGCTGCGCGACCGCGACGACATCGAAGAGCTCGACGCCCGCGAGGTCGTCCGGTCGGTCTCGGAGGCTCCGATCGACCTGCCGGCCCCCGCGAGCGGGGCAGGGCACGCGCAGCTCTGGCCGCACCGGCACGGGACCGATGCGATGTTCCTCTCGCTCCTGCGCAAGCGGGCCTAGCCGGCCGACACGAACGCCATACGTCATCCCGGGGCCGGGTCGGCACCGGGATAATGGGCGCATGCCCGCCTCTTCCGCCGCCCTGCCCCCCGCTCCGCGGATCAACCCGTCGATCCTCGCCGCCGACTTCGTCAACATGCAGGCCGAGCTCGCCCGCATCGCGACGGCCGACTTCGCACATGTCGACGTCATGGACAACCATTTCGTGCCGAACCTCACTTTCGGCCCGCAGATGGTGGAGCGCATCCAGGCGACGAGTCCGATCCCGCTCGACGTGCACCTCATGATCACGGACCCGGAGCGATGGGCGCCGGGGTATGCCGAGCTGGGTGCCGCGAGCGTCACCTTCCACCTGGAGGCCGCGACCGACCCCGTCGGGCTGGCGCGCAGGTTGCGCGACATCGGGGCGAGGGCGGGTGTCGCGGTCAAGCCGGGCACGGCCGCGGAGCCGCTCTACGACATCCTCGACGAGTTCGATCAGATCCTGGTGATGACCGTGGAGCCGGGCTTCGGCGGCCAGGGGTTCATGCCGGAGACGATGCCCAAGCTGCGCGCCCTCGCGGACGAGGCGAAGCGCCGGGGTTCCGACGTATGGCTGCAGGTGGACGGGGGGATCTCGGACGCGACGATCGCCCAGGCCGCATCCGCCGGTGCCGACACCTTCGTGGCCGGATCCGCCGTCTACGGCGCCCACGACGTCGAGGCCGCCGTCACGCGGCTCCGGGGCCTCGCGCGAGCCGGTAGCCTGGGAGGGTGAAGACCTTCGACGAACTGTTCGCCGAGCTGAGCCGCAAGGCGGCCGAGCGCCCGGAGGGATCCGGGACGGTGCGCGAGCTCGACGCCGGAGTGCACACGATCGGCAAGAAGATCGTGGAGGAGGCGGCCGAGGTCTGGATGGCCGCCGAGTACGAGAGCGACGAGGCCGCGGCCGAGGAGATCTCCCAGCTGCTGTACCACCTGCAGGTGCTCATGCTGGCCAAGGGACTGACCCTGGAGAACGTCTACCGACATCTGTGAAGCGTCCCGACCAGGATCGCTTCGAACGAAAGACCCTTCCATGCTGCGCATTGCCGTCCCGAACAAGGGATCGCTGTCCGAGACCGCCGCCGAGATGCTCGCCGAAGCCGGATACGCCGGCCGCCGCGACACCAAGACCCTGCACGTGATCGACGCCGACAACGACGTCGAGTTCTTCTTCCTCCGTCCCCGTGACATCGCCACCTACGTCGCCTCCGGCGCGCTGGACGTCGGCATCACCGGCCGCGACCTGCTGCGCGACGTGCGCCGCCCGGACGCCCGGGAGATCGAGCAGCTCGGCTTCGCGCGGTCGACCTTCCGCTTCGCCGCGCCTCCCGGCCGGTTCTCGACCCTCGAGGACCTGAACGGGGTGCGCGTCGCATCGGCCTATCCCGGCCTCGTCGACGACTACCTGCGCGAGCACGGCGTCACCGCGGAACTCGTCCCGCTCGACGGCGCGGTGGAGTCCGCGGTGCGCCTGGGGGTCGCCGACGCGATCGCCGACGTCGTGGAGACCGGCACCACGCTGCGCCAGGCCGGGCTGGAGATCTTCGGTCCGGTGATCATCGAGTCCGAGGCGGTGCTCATCAGTCGTCCCGGCGATGCCGAGGGCACCGAGAAGCTGCTGCGGCGCCTGCGGGGCGTCATGGTCGCGCACCGCTTCGTCCTGCTCGACTACGACCTGCCCGCCGATCTCGTCGAAGAGGCTGCGGCGATCGCCCCCGGCCGCGAATCGCCGACCGTGTCGCCGCTGCGCGATCCCGCCTGGGTCGCGGTGCGCGTCATGATCCCGCGTCGGGGCATGAACCAGGTGATGGATCAGCTCTACGCCCTCGGCGCACGGGCGATCCTGGTCACCGCGATCCACGCCGCGAGGCTCTGATGTCGCTCACTGCGCGCGTCATCCCGTGTCTCGACGTGGCCGCGGGCCGCGTCGTCAAGGGCGTGAACTTCGAGAACCTGCGGGACATGGGGGATCCGGTCGAGCTCGCACGGCACTACGCCGCGCAGGGCGCCGATGAGATCACCTTCCTCGATGTGACCGCCACCGTCGACGAGCGCGCCACGACCTACGACGTGGTGCGCCGCACCGCCGAGGAGGTGTTCGTGCCGCTCACCGTCGGCGGCGGCGTGCGCTCGGTCGACGACGTCGCACGACTGCAGGGGGTGGGCGCCGACAAGGTCGGGGTGAACTCCGCAGCGATCGCGCGGCCCGACCTCATCGGCGAGATCGCCGACCGCTTCGGCGCCCAGGTGCTCGTGCTCTCGCTCGACATCAAGCGCAGCCCGCGCACGGCGTCCGGCTTCGCCGTGACGACGCACGGCGGACGCACGGAGACGTCGCTGGACGCCCTGGACTGGGCCCGCGAGGCCATCGAGCGCGGCGCGGGGGAGCTGCTGGTCAACTCCATCGACGCCGACGGCACCAAGGACGGTTTCGACCTGGAGCTGGTCGCCCTCATGAGGGAGATCTCCAGCGTGCCGGTGATCGCGTCGGGCGGCGCCGGCACGGCGGAGGACTTCGCCCCGGCGATCGCGGCCGGTGCCGACGCCGTGCTCGCCGCGAGCGTGTTCCACTCCGGTCAGCTGACCGTGGGGGACGTCAAGGCCGCCCTGAGCGCGGCGGGGGTGCTGGTGCGATGAGCGAGGACACCATCGAGGTCGAGCTGGCCCGGGTCAGCTGGAACGATCAGGGACTCGTCCCGGTGATCGTCCAGCAGTGGGACACGCTCGAGGTGCTCATGATGGCCTGGGCCGACGAGGAGGCGCTCCGGCGCACCCTCACCACGGGACGGGCCACCTACTGGTCGCGCTCCCGTCAGGAGTACTGGCGCAAGGGAGACACCTCGGGTCACGTGCAGCACGTGCACGGCGCTCGACTGGACTGCGACGGCGACACCGTGCTGCTGTTCGTGGACCAGATCGGCGTCGCCTGCCACACCGGCACCCGCACCTGCTTCGACGGGCGGGACCTGAGCGCCGTCGTCTCCGAGGACGGCGAGGCGAGCCGCTGATGCTCACCCGGCGCGCGAAGTCCACGAGCCTGCTGCTGATCCTGGTCGCAGGCGCGCTCGGCGTGCTGTCGTCGACCCAGACCTGGCTGATCGTCGCGCGCGCCGACGGCGGGGAGGCGCTCGACGTCGCCGGAAACGCCGCGCTCCCGGTGCTCGCGCCGCTCAGCCTCACCGCTCTCGCACTCGGAGCGGCCCTCGCCCTCGTCGGCCCGGTGATGCGCCGGATCTTCGCGGGGATCGCCGTGATGGTCGGAGGCCTGCTGCTGGTGCTCACCGCACGGGTGCTCCTGCTGCAGCCGCTCGATGCGGTCGGCCCCGCGCTCACCAAGGTCACGGGGCTGGCGGGCGACGCTGCACTGAAGGGCCTCGTCGACGGCATCACGGTGACGGCCTGGCCCTGGGTCGCGCTCGCGAGCTGGCTCCTGCTGCTGGCCGGAGGGGCGCTCGCCCTGTTCACCGCCGGACGGTGGCGCAGCGGCGGACGCCGCTACCGCACGACGCCGGTGCCGCACGAGGGGCCGGTGGATGCGGTGGAGAGCTGGGACGAGCTCAGCCGGGGCACCGACCCCACCCGCTGACGCGGACCTCCCTCGGCTCCGGGCGCCGTCCGCGGCGAGAAGCCCGATCCCGATAGACTTCAACCACACCACCCGACGCTCGGAGGAGAACATGAGCAACCCCATCGCAGATCCCGGCCACGGACACTCGCCTGCGGCTTGGACCGCCGTGGTGATCATGCTGCTCGGTTTCACCGTGGGCACCACCGCCTTCTTCCTCGACATCCCGGTCGTGGTCTGGGTGGGCGTCGCGCTGATCGTGATCGGAGCGATCTCCGGCTGGGTGCTCTCCAAGGCCGGCTACGGCGCGAAGGGCCCGAAGTACCAGCCGAAGGCGCACTAATGGTGCTCGCCGACCTCACGGCCGGCGCAGTCGAGGACGCCGCCCGTCGCGAGCGGGAGCGCCCCTTCGCGATCGTGGAGCGTGCCGCCCTCGATCGCGCCCCCGCGCTGGACGTGCGCGCCGCGCTGGCCCCCGCCGACCGGGTGAAGATCATCGCCGAGGTGAAGCGGGCGAGCCCGTCCCGCGGGGCCCTGGCCGAGATCCCGGATCCGGCGCTGCAGGCGTCCCTGTACCAGCAGGGCGGGGCCTCCGCGATCAGCGTCCTCACCGAGGAGCGCCGCTTCGGCGGAAGCCTCGGCGATCTCGAGGCCGTGACCGCCGCCGTGCAGATCCCCGTGCTCCGCAAAGACTTCATCGCCACGCCGTATCAGGTGTTCGAGGCCCGCGCCGCCGGGGCTTCCCTTGCGCTGCTGATCGTCGCGGGCCTGGAGCGCGCGAACCTGGAGCGCCTGTACGCCCTCATCCTCGAGCTGGGGATGACGCCGCTGGTCGAAACGCACTCGGCCGAGGAGCTCGAGGTCGCGATCGACCTGGGGGCCCACCTCATCGGCGTCAACGCCCGTGACCTCACCACGCTGGAGCTCGACCGCGACCTGTTCGGACGTCTCGTGGACCGGATCCCCTCGACGTCCGTGAAGATCGCGGAGTCCGCGGTGCTGACCCCCGCCGACGTCGCGCACTACCGCGCCGCCGGCGCCGATGCGGTGCTGATCGGCGAGGCCCTCGTCACCGGCGACCCCGTCGCCACCCTGCATTCCTTCCTGGAGGCCGGATCATGACAAGCACGGAGCGGGCAGCGACCCAGAGCCTGCGCGATCAGCCGGGGCCGTTCTTCGGCGACTTCGGCGGACGGTTCATGCCCGAATCGCTCATCGCGGCGATCGATGAGCTCACCGTCGCGTACCACGAGGCGATCGAGGATCCGGAGTTCCGATCCGAGCTCGCGACCCTCCTGCACTCCTATGCCGGCCGTCCGTCGCCGATCACCGAGGTGCCCCGGTTCGCCGAGCACGCCGGCGGCGCGCGGGTCTTCCTCAAGCGCGAGGATCTCAACCACACCGGCTCGCACAAGATCAACAACGTGCTCGGCCAGGCGCTGCTGACCAAGCGTCTGGGCAAGACGCGCGTCATCGCGGAGACCGGGGCGGGCCAGCACGGCGTCGCCACGGCGACCGCTGCCGCGCTGTTCGGCCTGGAGTGCACGATCTACATGGGCGAGGTCGACACCGAGCGCCAGGCGCTCAACGTCGCCCGCATGCGCCTCCTCGGCGCGGAGGTGGTGCCCGTCACCACCGGCTCGCGCACGCTCAAGGACGCGATCAACGACGCGTATCGCGACTGGGTCGCCACCGTCGAGACCACCAACTACATCTTCGGCACGGCGGCGGGCCCGCACCCGTTCCCGGCGATGGTGCGCGACTTCCAGAAGATCATCGGCGAAGAGGCGCGTCAGCAGCTGCTCGACGAGGCGGGGCGGCTGCCCGACGCGGTGCTGGCCTGCGTCGGAGGCGGATCCAACGCGATCGGCATGTTCGACGCGTTCCTGGACGACGCGGCCGTGCGCCTCTACGGCGTGGAGGCGGCCGGAGACGGCGTCGACACCCCGAAGCACGCCGCTTCGATCGAGCGCGGCCGACCAGGCGTGCTGCACGGCGCCCGCACCTACGTCCTGCAGGACGAGGACGGGCAGACGATCGAGTCGCACTCGATCTCGGCCGGCCTGGACTACCCGGGCGTCGGTCCCGAGCACTCCTGGCTCAGTGCGATCGGGCGCGCCGAGTACATCCCGGCGACCGACGACGAGGCGATGCAGGCGCTGCGCCTGCTCAGCCGCACCGAGGGCATCATCCCGGCGATCGAGTCGGCGCACGCCCTCGCGGGCGCGATCCGGATCGGCAAGGACCTCGGACCCGATGCGATCCTCGCGGTGTGCCTCTCCGGACGGGGCGACAAGGACATGGACACCGCGGCGCGGTACTTCGGACTGTACGACGAGGGCGCCGCAGAGAACGGAGCCGGCGCATGAGCCGCGTCGAAGAGGCCATCCGTCGCGCGCACGACGCCGGGCGGGGCGCCTTCATCGGCTACCTCCCGGTCGGCTACCCGGACCTGCAGACCAGCATCGACGCCGCGATCGCGCTCGCGCGCAACGGCGTCGACATCATCGAGCTGGGCCCGCCCTACAGCGACCCCGTCATGGACGGCGCGATCATCCAGGAGGCCACGCAGGCGGCGCTCGCGAACGGCTTCCGGATGCGCGACCTGTTCACCGCGGTCAAGGCGATCACGGACGCCGTCGAGGCGCCCGTCGTCGTCATGACGTACTGGAACCCGGTGCTGCAGTACGGCGTAGACCGCTACGCCGACGATCTCCTCGCCGCGGGCGGGGCGGGGCTCATCACGCCGGACATCACGCCCGAGGCCGCACCCGAGTGGATCGCCGCGAGCGAGCGCACCGGGCTGGACCGCGTCTTCCTGGCCGCGCCGACCTCGACCGACGAGCGGCTCGACCTGGTCGCGTCGAGCTCGACCGGCTTCGTGTACACGGTCTCGACCATGGGGATCACCGGTGAGCGCGCCGAACTGGACAAGGCGGCCCGCACCCTCGTCGGGCGGCTCCGCGCGCACGGGGCAGGACGCGCCTGCGTCGGCATCGGCATCTCCACGGCCGACCAGATCGCCGGGGTGCTGGAGTACGCCGACGGCGCGATCGTCGGCACCGCCCTCGTGCGTGCCCTCCGGGACGGGGGAGTGGAACGCCTCGCCGAGGTGACCCGCGAGCTCGCCACGGGCACGCCGCGCGCACGGTGACGGCGCCCTGACGTCGTAGACTCGTGATCATGCCCTTCGCGCTCCAGAACGCCCTCATCGGCGTGCACGCCAGCATCCCGAGCCCGCCGGTCAGCTACTTCACGCTGAACGTCTTCGGGTGGACGCTGCAGATCCACTTCTACGCGCTGTGCATCATCGCCGGCATCATCGTGGCCACGCTGATGACGAACCACCGCCTCACGAAGCGCGGGGCGGAGCGCTGGGTCGTCGTCGACATCTGCATCATCGCGGTGCCGCTGGCGATCATCGGCGCGCGCATCTTCCACGTGCTGACCCACCCCGGCTTCTACTTCGGTCCGGGCAAGAACACCTGGAACCCGTTCGAGCCCGGCTCGGTCTGGGCCATCTGGGAGGGCGGCATCGCCATCTTCGGCGCGCTCATCGGCGGCGCGATCGGCGCCTGGCTCGGCTGCAAGTGGACCGGCGTGCGCTTCTCGGCCTTCGCCGACGCTCTGGCCCCGGGGCTCATCCTCGCGCAGGCGTTCGGCCGGTTCGGCAACTACTTCAACCACGAGCTCTTCGGTCTGCCCACCGACCTGCCGTGGGGCCTGGAGATCGAGTCCACGAACTCGGCCTTCCCGGCGGGACTCGCCCCGGGAACCCTGTTCCACCCCACGTTCCTATACGAGGTCATCTGGAACACGCTCGGCTGCCTGTTCCTGCTGTGGCTGGGCCGCAGGCTGCGTCTGCAGTGGGGCAAGCTGTTCGCCGTCTACCTCATCTGGTACGGCGCCGGACGCATGGTCTGGGAGTCGATCCGCATCGACCCGAGCGAGATCTACTTCGGCCTCCGCACGAACGTCTGGGCCGCGCTGTTCGGCGTGGTGCTGGGCATCGTGATCCTCTTCGTCCAGACGCGTCGTCACCCGGGCTTCGAGCCCTCCGCCTACCAGCCCGGTCGGGAGCCGAGCGACGCTGCTGTAGAATCGCACAACCCCGATGATTTCGTCGACCTGAGTGAGCCTCAGTCCGACGACGATCGCGTGGAGGCGGACGCCACGAGCGCCGCTTCCCGCCCCTGAGAACGGCGCCGACAGGAGCCTCGCTGCGGTGGACGCACGTCCACCGCGAACCACGCACTGAACGAGCGGGCCGATGATGTCCCCGGGTTCATCTGAAATCTGAGGACGGTGACTGGTGTACTTCCAGCCTCCCTACGGCGCTTCCGGCGCTTACCCCCCGAAGCAGGGGATGTACAACCCTGCGTTCGAGAAGGACGCCTGCGGCCTGGCCATGGTCGCGACGTTGCGCGGGGAGCCGGGCCACGACATCATCGCGCTCGCGCTCGAGGCGCTGCGCAACCTGGAGCACCGCGGCGCCATCGGCTCCGATGCGGGCACCGGCGACGGCGCCGGGATCCTGACGCAGATGCCGGATGCGTTCCTGCGGGAGGTCGTCTCCTTCGAGCTTCCCCCGGTCGGCGAGTACGCCGCCGGACTCGCCTTCCTGCCGCTCGACTCCCGCACCCGCCGCACGCAGAAGGCCGGCATCGAGAAGATCGCCGCGGAGGAGGGCCTCACCGTCCTCGGCTGGCGCGAGGTGCCCACGGCCAACCAGCATCTCGGCAAGCTCGCCGACGAGGCGCGTCCCGCGTTCGAGCAGCTCTTCGTCTCGCGTCCCGCGTCGGCTTCCGCCGAGGCGCTCTCCGGCATCGCGCTCGATCGCGTCGCCTACCGGCTGCGCAAGCGCGCGGGTCACGAGCTCGACGCCTACTTCGTCTCGCTGTCGGCGCGCACCCTCGGCTACAAGGGCATGGTCACGACCCTCCAGCTGGAGCCGTTCTACCCCGACCTGCAGGACGAGCGCTTCGCCTCGGAGCTCGCGGTCGTGCACTCGCGCTACTCGACCAACACGTTCCCGTCGTGGCCGCTCGCGCAGCCGCTGCGCATGCTCGCCCACAACGGCGAGATCAACACCGTCGGCGGCAACCGCAACTGGATGCGCGCCCGGCAGTCGCAGCTCGAGTCCGAACTGCTCGGCGACATCCGCCCGCTCCTGCCGATCTGCACCGACGGCGCCAGCGACTCGGCATCGTTCGACGAGGTGCTCGAGCTGCTCACCCTCACGGGACGCAGCCTCCCGCACGCGATCATGATGATGGTGCCCGCAGCCTGGGAGCGCCAGACGGATCTGGATCCGGATCTGCGTGCGTTCTACGAGTACCACGCGAACCAGATGGAGCCGTGGGACGGTCCGGCCGCCCTCATCTTCACCGACGGCACGCTCGTCGGCGCCACCCTCGACCGCAACGGGCTGCGCCCGGGCCGGTGGACCGAGACGACCGACGGTCTCGTCGTCATCGGCAGCGAGACCGGAGTGCTCGAGTTCGAGCCCGAGCGCATCAAGCGCCGCGGGCGCCTGCAGCCCGGCACGATGTTCGTCGTCGACACGGCGCAGCGCCGCATCGTCGAGGACGACGAGGTCAAGCGCGACCTCGCGAACCTGCACCCGTGGCAGGAATGGCTGGAGGAGGGGCGCGTGCGCCTCGCCGACCTCCCGGAGCGCGAGCACATCGTGCACCCGGTCGCCTCCATCACCCGGCGCCAGCGCACCTTCGGCTACACCGAGGAGGAGGTGCGGATCCTGCTCACGCCGATGGGGCAGACCGGCGCCGAGCCGCTCGGCGCCATGGGCAGCGACACGCCGATCGCGGTGCTCTCCGAGCGTCCCCGCCTGCTCTTCGACTACTTCGTGCAGCAGTTCGCCCAGGTGACCAACCCGCCGCTGGACGCCATCCGCGAGGAGGTCGTCACCAACCTGTCCCTGGGCCTCGGCCCGGAGCGCAACCTGCTCGACTGGGGCCCGGACCACGCCCGCACGATCGTGCTGGACTTCCCGGTCATCGACAACGACGAGCTCGCCAAGATCCGCCACATCGACAAGTCCCGGCCGGAGCGCTCCAGCGCGACGATCAAGGGCCTGTACCACTTCGACGCCGGCCCCGACTCGCTGGCTCGCCGCCTCGAGGAGATGTGCGCCGAGGTCGACGAGGCCATCGAGCGCGGCGCGGAGCTCATCATCCTCAGCGACCGCGACTCCAACAAGGACCTCGCGCCGATCCCGTCGCTGCTGATGCTGTCGGCCGTGCATCACCACCTCATCCGCCGCGAGGACCGCATGAAGGTCGGTCTCGTGGTGGAGGCCGGTGATGTCCGCGAGGTGCACCACGTGGCCACGCTCATCGGCTACGGCGCGTCCGCGGTGAACCCGTACCTCGCGATGGAGACGGTCGAGCACCTCGTGCGCACCGGCTACATCACCGGCATCACGCCGGAGAAGGCGGTCCGCAACCTCATCTACGCGCTCGGCAAGGGCGTGCTGAAGATCATGTCCAAGATGGGCATCTCCACCGTCGGCTCCTACGCCGGGGCGCAGGTCTTCGAGGCCGTGGGCCTCAGCCAGGAGCTCATCGACGCCTACTTCACCGGCACCGAGACCAAGCTCGGCGGCATCGGCATCGAGGACCTCTTCGCAGAGAACCAGGCGCGGCACGACTTCGCCTACCCGGAGGACGCGGCGGCGCGTGCGCACGAGCGTCTCTGGACCGGCGGCGAGTACCAGTGGCGCCGCGACGGCTCGCCGCACCTGTTCAACCCGGACACCGTGTTCCGCCTGCAGCACTCGACGCGCACCCGGCGGTACGACATCTTCCGCGAGTACACCAAGCTCGTGGACGACCAGGCCAGGGAGCTGAAGACCCTGCGCGGGCTGTTCGAGCTGCGCACCGGGGAGCGTCCGGCAGTGCCGATCGACGAGGTCGAGCCCGTCTCCGCCATCGTCAAGCGCTTCTCCACCGGGGCGATGAGCTACGGCTCGATCTCCCAGGAGGCGCACGAGACTCTCGCGATCGCGATGAACCGCCTCGGCGCGAAGTCGAACACGGGCGAGGGCGGCGAGGATCCGGAGCGCCTGGTCGACCCGGAGCGCCGCAGCGCGATCAAGCAGGTCGCCTCCGGCCGGTTCGGCGTCACGAGCCAGTACCTCACCGCGGCCGACGACATCCAGATCAAGCTCGCCCAGGGCGCGAAGCCCGGTGAAGGCGGTCAGTTGCCTCCGCAGAAGGTCTACCCGTGGATCGCGCGCACCCGCCACGCGACGCCGGGCGTCGGGCTCATCTCCCCGCCGCCGCACCACGACATCTACTCGATCGAGGACCTCAAGCAGCTCATCTTCGATCTGAAGCGGGCCAACCCGAACGCGCGGATCCACACCAAGCTGGTGAGTCAGTCCGGCATCGGCGCGGTCGCGGCGGGCGTCGCGAAGGCGCTCAGCGACGTCGTGCTCGTCTCCGGCCATGACGGAGGCACGGGCGCGAGCCCGCTGAACTCCCTCAAGCACGCCGGCACCCCCTGGGAGCTCGGTCTGGCCGAGACCCAGCAGACGCTGATGCTCAACGGCATGCGCGACCGCGTGGTCGTGCAGGTCGACGGCCAGCTGAAGACCGGCCGCGACGTGATCATCGGGGCGCTCCTGGGCGCCGAGGAGTTCGGTTTCGCCACCGCTCCGCTCGTCGTCTCGGGCTGCATCATGATGCGCGTGTGTCACCTGGACACCTGCCCGGTCGGCGTCGCCACGCAGAACCCGGTGCTCCGCGAGCGGTTCACCGGCAAGCCGGAGTTCGTCGTGAACTTCATGGAGTTCATCGCGGAGGAGGTGCGGGAGCTCCTGGCCGCCCTCGGCTTCCGCAGTCTCGACGAGATCATCGGCCGCGCCGATCTGCTCCGCACCGATGCCGCCATCCGGCACTGGAAGGCGGACGGCCTCGACCTCGCCCCGATGCTCGAGGGCCCGGCGTTCCCTGCGCACGAACCGCGCCGCAGCGCGCGCACGCAGGACCACGAGCTCGAGAAGCACTTCGACACTCCGCTGCTCGAAGCGGCGCGCGAGGCGATCGAGAACGGCACGCCGGTCTCTTTCGATCTGCCGATCCGCAACACGGAGCGCGCCGTCGGGACGATGCTCGGCCATGCCGTGACCGTGCGCCACGGGGGAGAGGGCCTGCCGTCGGGGACGATCGGGATCTCGCTGCGCGGAACCGCCGGCCAGTCGCTCGGAGCGTTCCTGCCACGGGGCATCTCGATCTCCCTCGAGGGAGATGCCAACGACTACGTCGGCAAGGGCCTCTCCGGCGGCGAGATCGCGATCCGTCCGCACCGCGGCGCGGACTTCGAGCCGCACCGCAACGTCATCGCGGGCAACGTGATCGGCTACGGCGCGACGAGCGGGACCATCCACATCTCCGGCGTCGTCGGCGAGCGGTTCCTGGTCCGCAACTCGGGCGCGACCGCGGTCGCCGAGGGCGTGGGCGACCACGCGCTGGAGTACATGACCGGCGGCGTCGCCGTGATCCTCGGCAGCACCGGTCGTAACCTCGGAGCCGGCATGTCCGGCGGCATCGCCTACGTGCGCGACCTGCACACCGAGCGCGTGAACCCGCTGTCGCTGGACGCGGGGGAGCTGGAGCTGCTCCCGCTCGACGAGGTGGATGCGCAGGAGCTCCGCGAGCTGCTCGCCCAGCACGTGGAGCGCACCGGATCCCCGCTCGCCGCGGAGATCCTGGGGGACGACGACTTCGCCGCCTCCTTCACGAAGATCCTGCCCCGGGACTACGCGGCCGTGCTGCGGACCAGGGCAGAGGCAGAGGCCGAGGGGATCGACCCCGACGGCTCCATTGTCTGGACCCGCATCCTGGAGGTGACCGGTGGCTGATCCCAAGGGCTTCCTGAACGTCACGGAGCGCGAGCTCCCCGCCCGCCGGCCCGTTCCGGTCCGCATCATGGACTGGAAGGAGGTGTACGAGCCGGGCGATTCGGCCGTGCTCCGCCGCCAGGCCAGCCGATGCATGGACTGCGGTGTGCCGTTCTGCCATCAGGGGTGCCCGCTCGGCAACCTCATCCCGGAGTGGAACGACCTCACCTGGCGCGGCGAGGGCCGGGCCGCGATCGAGCGTCTGCACGCGACGAACAACTTCCCGGAGTTCACCGGGCGGCTGTGCCCGGCGCCCTGCGAGAGCGCCTGCGTGCTGGGGATCAACCAGCCCGCCGTCACGATCAAGCAGATCGAGGTGTCGATCATCGACCAGGCGTTCGCCTCGGGCTGGGTCGAGGCCCAGCCCCCGGAGCGCCTGACGGGCAAGACCGTCGCGGTCGTCGGATCCGGTCCCGCGGGGCTCGCCGCGGCGCAGCAGCTCACCCGGGCGGGCCACACGGTGGCCGTCTTCGAGCGCGACGATCGCATCGGCGGACTGCTGCGCTACGGGATCCCGGACTTCAAGATGGAGAAGTCGCACCTGGACGCGCGCCTGCGGCAGATGTCGGAGGAAGGCACCCGGTTCCGTGCCGGCGTGAACATCGGCGTCGACATCACGTGGGACGACCTGCGCACCCGCTACGACGCCGTGGTCATCGCGACGGGGGCCACGCTGCCCCGAGAGCTCGCGATCCCCGGGCGGGACCTCGACGGGGTGCACTTCGCCATGGAGTACCTGGTCGAGTCGAACAAGGCCGTCGCCGGCGACCCGGTCTCGAACCAGATCTCGGCCGAGGGCAAGCACGTCATCGTGATCGGCGGCGGCGACACCGGAGCGGACTGCATCGGCACGGCGCACCGCCAGGGCGCGCTGAGCGTCACCAACCTCGCGATCGGGCGCCAGCCGTCCGCGCATCGGCCGGACCACCAGCCGTGGCCGATGATGCCGACCGTGTTCGAGGTCTCCTCCGCCCACGAGGAGGGCGGCGCGCGCGAGTACCTCGCGTCGACCGTCGAGTTCCTCGGCAACGAGGCCGGCGAGGTGCGCGCCCTGCGCGTGGCCGAGACCGAGTTCGTGGACGGCCGTCGTGTGCCCCGCAGCGGCACCGAGCGCGAGATCCCGGCCGATCTCGTCCTCATCGCGATGGGCTTCACCGGTCCCGAGCACGACACGTTCGGCGAAGAGGCGCCGCAGCGCACCGACCGCGGCGCCTTCCGCCGCGACGAGGACTACGCCTCGACGCTCCCCGGCGTGTTCGTCGCGGGAGACGCGGGGCGCGGTCAGTCGCTCATCGTGTGGGCCATCGCCGAGGGTCGCGCCGCGGCCGCCGCCGTCGACCGTCATCTCATGGGGGAGACGGTGCTGCCCGCGCCGGTCCGTCCGTCGGATGTCGCGATCGGGGTCCAGCCCGCGTAGGCTGGCCCCGGCAGCGTGGCCCTTTATTCCATCCCCCTGACACTTATCGGAGAACGCATTGAGACGTGCCAAGATCGTGGCCACACTCGGCCCCGCAACCTCGACGTATGAGACGGTGCGGGCCCTCATCGATGCCGGAGTCGACGTCGCCCGACTGAACCTCAGCCACGGGGACTACTCCGTGCACGAGAACAACTATGCGAACGTCCGCCGCGCCGCGGAGGACTCCGGGCGCGCGGTCGCCGTCCTCGTCGACCTGCAGGGCCCGAAGATCCGCCTCGGCAAGTTCGAGGCCGGACCCTACGAGCTCGCCGTCGGCGACATCTTCAAGATCACGACCGAGGACATCCTCGGCAACAAGGACATCTGCGGCACGACCTTCAAGGGCCTTCCGCAGGACGTCAAGCCGGGCGACTTCCTCCTCATCGACGACGGCAAGGTCCGCGTCGAGGTGGTGGACACCGACGGCACCGTCGTCACCACGCGAGTGGTCGTCGCCGGCGCCGTGTCCAACAACAAGGGCATCAACCTGCCCGGGGTCGCGGTCAGCGTCCCCGCCCTGAGCGAGAAGGACGAGGACGACCTGCGCTGGGGTCTGCGCACCGGCGCCGACCTCATCGCGCTGTCGTTCGTGCGCGATGCGGCGGACGTGTCCCGCGTGCACGAGATCATGGCCGAAGAGGGCGTGAAGATCCCGGTCATCGCGAAGATCGAGAAGCCCCAGGCCGTCGACAACCTCGAGGAGATCGTCGACGCGTTCGACGGGATCATGGTCGCCCGCGGCGATCTCGGCGTGGAGCTGCCGCTGGAGGCGGTGCCGATCGTGCAGAAGCGGGCCGTCGAGCTCGCGCGTCGCATGGCGAAGCCGGTCATCGTCGCGACGCAGATGCTCGAGTCGATGATCTCGAGCCCGGTGCCGACGCGCGCCGAGACGTCCGACGTCGCCAACGCCGTCCTCGACGGCGCCGACGCGGTCATGCTCTCGGGCGAGACCAGCGTGGGCGAGTATCCCGTCATCGTCGTGGAGACCATGGCGCGGATCATCGAGTCCACCGAGGATCACGGGCTGGAGCGCATCCACCCGCTCACGACCAAGCCGCGCACGCAGGGCGGCGCGATCACGCTCGCGGCCCTCGAGGTCGCCGAGTTCGTCGAGGCCAAGTTCCTGTGCGTGTTCACCCAGTCCGGCGACTCGGCGCGGCGCCTTTCGCGGCTGCGCTCGCGGATCCCGATGCTCGCGTACACGCCCGACCCGGCCATCCGCCGTCGTCTGGCCGTCACGTGGGGCGTCCGCACGAGTCTCGTGAACTTCGTGCCGCACACCGACATGATGTTCCACCAGGTCGACGAGCACCTGCTCGGATCCGGCCTCGCAGAGGTGGGCGACAAGGTCGTGGTCATCTCCGGTTCCCCTCCCGGGATCGTCGGTTCCACGAACGACCTGCGCATCCACCGGGTGGGCGACACCGTGCACGGTGCCGCTCCGGCCTACCAGGCCAAGTAGGACGCGCCGACGAGGGCCGGTTCCCCTGGGGGACCGGCCCTCGTCGTGTCTCCGGGTGCGCTACAGTCGATCCGGGCCGGCGTGGCGGAATGGCAGACGCGGAGCACTCAAAATGCTTTGTCCGAGAGGACGTGTGGGTTCGAGTCCCACCGCCGGCACCAGGAGCGTCTCGGAGCGGCCGCCAGGTCGCTCCGGGACGCTCTTCTGTTTCGGTGTGGGGCGCCTCGAGCCCCAGGGCCCCGCCGGCCAGAGGCTCCGTGCGTCGCGAATGCCACGTGCGGAGAAGGCCCGGTGGGACTCGAGTCCCACCGCCGGCACCAGGGTTCACGAGATCCGAAACTCCTGTCCAGTAGGATGGATCCGTGACTGAAGAGCAGCAGCCTGAGCAGCCCGCCTCGTCCGCCCCGCGACGCGTCGTCGTCGCCGAGGACGAGTCGCTGATCCGCCTCGACATCGTCGAGATCCTCCGCGACAACGGCTTCGACGTGGTCGGCGAGGCCGGCGACGGCGAGACCGCGGTGCAGCTGGCCACCGAACTGCGCCCCGATCTCGTCATCATGGACGTGAAGATGCCGCAGCTGGACGGCATCAGCGCCGCGGAGAAGCTGCACAAGGGCAACATCGCCCCGGTCGTGCTGCTCACGGCGTTCAGCCAGAAGGAGCTCGTCGAGCGCGCGAGCGAGGCCGGTGCGCTGGCCTACGTCGTGAAGCCCTTCACCCCGAACGACCTCCTGCCCGCGATCGAGATCGCCCTGGCCCGCCACGAGCAGATCATCACGCTCGAGGCCGAGGTCGCCGACATGGTCGAGCGCTTCGAGACCCGCAAGCTCGTCGACCGGGCCAAGGGCCTGCTCAACGAGAAGATGGGCCTCAGCGAGCCCGAGGCCTTCCGCTGGATCCAGAAGGCGTCGATGGACCGTCGCCTCACCATGCAGGACGTGGCGAAGGCGATCATCGAGCAGCTCGCCCCCAAGAAGTAAGGGCGTGGATCTCGGAGACGGGATCCGCCTCCGTCCGCTTCTGGCGGGCGACGGCGAGGACCTCGCCGCCGCGTACGCCCGCAACCGCGAGCACCTGGCGCCCTGGGAGCCGCTGCGCTCCGAGGAGTTCTTCACGGTGCGCTGGCAGCAGGGCCACGTCGACGAGACGCTGCGCGCCGTCGATGCCGGTCGCAGCTGCGCCTTCGTGCTGACGGATGCCGGCGAGCGCATCGTGGGCCGACTGAACCTCAGCGACATCGTCCGCGGTGCGTTCTGGAGCGCCCATCTGGGGTACTGGATCGACGGCGCGGTGACCGGACGGGGCACCATGCGCCGGGCGGTCCGAGCCGTCTGCGACCAGGCGCGCGACGACCTCGGCCTGCATCGCGTGCAGGCCGCCACCCTCCTGCACAACGCGGCCTCGCAGCGCGTCCTCCAGGCGAACGGCTTCCGCGAGATCGGCCGTGCGGAACGCTATCTGAGGATCGCGGGGGAGTGGCAGGACCATCTGCTCTTCGAGCGCATCCTGGAGGATGGTCCGGATCACCGTCCCTGAGCGCTCACGCGCCGGGAAGATCCTTGATCATGTTCGTGATGCGGATGGTCGAGCAGCGCCGGCCCTGATCGTCGTTCACGACGATCTCGTGAACCGTGAGGCTGCGGCCGAGGTGCACCGGCGTGCAGACGCCGGTCACCACGCCGCTGGTCGCCGAGCGGGTGTGCGTGGCGTTGATGTCGACGCCCACGGCGAGCTTCCCGGGACCGGCGTGCAGGTTCGCCGCCATCGAGCCGAGCGACTCGCCCAGCACCACATAGGCGCCGCCGTGCATGAGGCCCACCGGCTGCGTGTTCCCCTCGACCGGCATCGTCGCGACGCAGCGGTCGACGGAGAACTCGACCCAGCGGAGCCCCATCCTCTCGGCGAGGGCGCCCATGCCGCGCTCCGCCGCCCAATCGAGTCCGGGGCTGGCCGGCACTGCATCGATGTCGGCCGGGTCGCTCACGCGGATCCTCCTCGATTCGATGTCCGTCGGTGTCGTTAGGCTGAAGTGGTGACGGACTCCGCAAAGCCTACCCTCATGGTCGTCGACGGCCATTCGCTCGCGTATCGGGCGTTCTTCGCCCTTCCGGTGGAGAACTTCACCACCAAGGACAACCAGCACACGAACGCCATCTATGGCTTCCTGTCCATGCTGGTGAACCTCATCAAGGCCGAGCGGCCGACCCACATGGCGATCGCCTTCGACACGTCGCGGCACTCCTTCCGCACCGATGAGTATCCGGAGTACAAGGCGACGCGCTCGGAGACGCCGTCGGAGTTCCGCGGGCAGATCCCGCTGCTGCAGGACTGCCTCGCAGCGATGTCGATCCCGGTGCTCACCAAGGAGGGGATCGAGGCCGACGACATCCTCGCCACGCTCGCCGCACAGGGCTCCGCCCAGGGGTACGACGTGCTCGTGGTGTCGGGCGACCGCGACACGATCCAGCTCGTGAACGACGAGGTCACCCTTCTCTACCCGAACGTGCAGGGCGTGTCCCAGCTCAAGCGCTACGACCCGGTCGCCGTGCAGGAGCGCTACGGGGTGCGCCCGGAGCAGTATCCCGACATCGCCGCGCTCGTCGGCGAGACCAGCGACAACCTACCGGGCGTGCCGAAGGTGGGCGAGAAGACCGCGGTGAAGTGGCTGACCCAGTTCGGGTCGCTGGACGAGCTGCTCGATCGCGCCGGCGAGATCAAGGGCGTCGTGGGCGGAAACCTGCGCGAGCACATCGACGACGTGCGTCGCAACCGCAAGCTGAACCGTCTCCTGCAGGACGTCGAGCTGCCGGTCGGTCCTGCCGACCTGGCCGTGATGCCGATGGATGCGCAGGCCGTGCGCGACATCTTCGCGCGCCTCGAGTTCCGCACGCTGCTGCCGCGCGTCTTCGAGGCGGTCGGCGAAGAGGCTCCGGAGGAGGAGTCCACGGCCGTCGCCGTGCCCGCCGCGGCCGAGCTCGCCGCCGAGGGCCTCGCCGCCTGGCTGGCCGCAGCGACCGGCGAAGTCGCCGTGGAAGTGACGGTCTCGGGCGGTCTGCCGCGTCGTGTCGGACTCGCCCACGGCGACGACCTGGCCGAGCTGTCCTGGGATCCGGCGGTGCAGGCCGCCCTGGGCGACTGGCTGGAGTCCGACGCCCCGAAGGTCTTCCACGACGCGAAGCCGCAGATCAAGGCGCTGAGCACCGCGGGGGTCCGCATCGCCGGCGTCTCCTACGACACGAACCTCGCGGGTTGGCTGCTCCGTCCGAGCTACCCGGACAAGACGCTCGCCGACCTCGTCGACCGCTATCTCGGGGAGAAGCTGCCGGAGTCTGATCCGAGCCAGCTGGTGCCCGAGACCGAGGGGGCGTCGCCCGCACAGCTCGCCTGGTTCGCCGCCCGCGTGGCCACCGCGCTGCGTGCCGATGTGCCGGAGAGCGTGGATCGCGTGCTGCGCGAGATCGAGCTGCCCACCCTCCTCACGCTCGCGGACATGGAGCTCGCGGGTGTCGCCGTCTCCCACGAGATCCTCTCCGGCTTCTCCCAGGAGCTGGGGGAGCGCGCGGCCCGCATCGCCGAGGAGTCCTTCGCGATCATCGACCGCGAGGTGAACCTCGGTTCGCCGAAGCAGCTGCAGGAGGTGCTCTTCGAGCAGCTCGAGCTGCCGAAGACGCGCAAGACGAAGACCGGGTACTCGACCGACGCGGCCGTCCTCGCAGACCTCCAGGAGAGCAACCCGCACCCGTTCCTCGATCTGCTGCTGCAGCACCGCGAGGCGACGAAGCTCCGGCAGATCATCGAGTCCCTCGACACGGCGATCCGCTCCGACCATCGCATCCACACGACGTACGTGCAGACGGGCAGCCAGACCGGGCGGCTGAGCAGCACCGACCCGAACCTGCAGAACATCCCGGTGCGCACCGAGGAGTCGCGGCGGATCCGCAGCGCGTTCCGGGTCGGCGACGGCTACGAGACGCTGCTCACCGCGGACTACTCGCAGATCGAGATGCGCATCATGGCGCACCTCTCCGGCGATGAGGGTCTCATCGAAGCCTTCAACTCCGGGGAGGACCTGCACCGCTTCGTGGGCGCACGCGTCTTCGGGGTCGAGCCCGACGAGGTCACGCCCGCGATGCGCACCAAGGTGAAGGCGATGTCCTATGGCCTGGTCTACGGCTTGAGCGCCTTCGGCCTGTCCAAGCAGCTGCGCATCGAGCAGTCCGAGGCGAAGCAGCTCATGATGGAGTACTTCGCCCGCTTCGGCGCCGTGCGCGACTATCTGCGCGCCTCGGTGATCGCGGCGAAGGAGGTCGGCTACACGGAGACCATCTTCGGCCGTCGCCGCCCGTTCCCGGACCTGGTGAGCCCGAACCGCGTCCTCCGCGAGAACGCCGAGCGCGCGGCGCTCAACGCCCCGATCCAGGGGAGCGCGGCCGACATCATGAAGATCGCGCTGTTCCGCATCCACGCCGACCTGCACGATCAGGGTCTCGCATCCCGCGTCCTGCTGCAGATCCACGACGAGCTCGTGGTCGAGGTCGCGCCGGGCGAGTGGGACCCGACCGAGCGCATCGTGCGCGATCGCATGGCCGGCGCGGCGGATCTGTCGGTGCCGCTGGACGTGCAGGTCGGTCGCGGCGCCGATTGGAACGAAGCGGCGCACTGAGCCGCGCAGCCTGACTCCGGGGAATGACGCGGCCGCCCTGACGCGTCGTTCCCTGGGGCAGGGCGCCTTCCGCGGATAGGCTCGGGGGATGACCGCAGAGCAGCCCACGACGCGCACGCCCTCCGCCATCGATCAGATCGCCGAGGGCTGGGTCGACACCCTCACCGACCTCTCTCCGATCCTCGGCACCTACATCGGGCGCAACGAGGTCAACCACCGACTCGACGACTACAGCCCGTCCGGTCATGAGCGATCGGTCGCAGAGACGCGGCGGGTGCTCGCCGAGCTCGACGCGCAGGAGCCCGTCGATGAGATCGACCGTGTCACCAAGACCGACCTCTCCGCCGAACTGCGGCTGTCGCTGGAGCAGAGCGAGGCGCAGTGGCATCTCCGCGACCTGAACGTGATCGCCTCGGCGGCGCAGGACATCCGTCAGTCCTTCGACCTCATGCCGACCGGCACCGCCGAGGACTGGCGCGTGATCTCCGAGCGGCTCGGCGCGGTCCCGGCCGCCCTCGAGGGCTATGTCGCGACGCTGCGCGAGGGCATCGACAAGGGGGTCGTGCCCGCCCGCCGTCAGGTGGTGGAGGTCGCGACCCAGATCGCCCGCTACACGGCCGACGACGGCTTCTTCGCCTCGTTCGTCGCCGACGCCGCCACGGAGGAGGGGCAGCTCCCGGCGAGCCTGGCCCGCGACCTCGCCGACCGCTCCGCCGCGGCCAGGGTGGCCTATGACGAGCTGCGCACCTTCCTCAGCGCGGAGCTCGCGCCCGCCGCCGGTCAGCAGGATGCGGTCGGACGAGACCTGTACGCTCTCGCATCGCGGCGCTTCCTGGGCGCCACCATCGATCTCGACGAGACCTACGAATGGGGCCGTGAGGAGCTCGCCAGGATGGTCGCCGAGCAGACGGCCATCGCGAACGAGATCCTGCCCGGTGCCACCGTCGAAGAGGCCGTGGCGCATCTCGAAGCGGATCCCGCCCGCAAGCTCCACGGGACAGACGCGCTGCAGCGCTGGATGCAGGAGACCAGCGACCGTGCGATCGCCGAGCTGGGCGCGACGCACTTCGACATCCCCGAGCAGATCCGCGAGCTCGAGTGCATGATCGCGCCGACCCAGGAGGGCGGGATCTACTACACCGGCCCGACCGACGACTTCTCCCGTCCCGGCCGGATGTGGTGGTCGGTGCCCGAGGGCGTGACGGAGTTCGACACCTGGCGCGAGCTCACGACCGTCTACCACGAGGGCGTGCCGGGGCATCACCTGCAGATCGCGCAGGCCACCTACAACCGCGCCGAATTGAACACCTGGCGGCGCGTGCTCGCCGGCACCTCGGGCCACGCCGAGGGATGGGCCCTCTACGCCGAGCGCCTCATGGAACAGCTCGGCTATCTCGACGACCCCGCGGACCGGCTCGGCATGCTGGACGGCCAGCGCATGCGCGCGCTGCGCGTGGTGCTCGACATCGGCGTTCACCTCGGGAAGCCCCGCCTCGACGGCGACGGCGTCTGGGATCACGACTACGCGCTCGACATGATGCGCCGCAACGTCAACATGTCGGATGAGTTCCGTCAGTTCGAGGTCAACCGCTATCTCGGCTGGCCGGGGCAGGCGCCGTCGTACAAGGTCGGACAGCGCATCTGGGAGCAGGTGCGTGACGCCGTCAAGGAGCGCGAGGGCGACGCCTTCGACATCAAGACGTTCCACAAGCGCGCCCTCGACATGGGCGGTGTCGGTCTGGACACGCTGCGCAGCGTGTTCCAGGTCGGCTGAGCGCCTTCTCGTTCTGGGAAGGGGTCGCGGGAATGTCCGCGACCCCTTTCGCCTTTATTCAGGTGAATAGAAAGGGACTCAGCATGGAGATCGAGTTCGGACTGGACACGTTCGGCGACATCACCGTCGACGCGGACGGCAACACTCTCAGCGCAGCGCAGACCATCCGCAACATCGTGGAGCAGGCGGCCCTGGCCGATCGGGTCGGCGTCGACTTCTTCGGGGTGGGGGAGCACCACCGGCGCGACTTCGCCGTGTCGAGCCCGGAGATGGTGCTGGCGGCGATCGCCTCGCGCACGGAGCGTCTCCGCCTGGGTACCGCCGTGACGGTGCTGAGCTCGGACGACCCCGTGCGCGTCTTCGAGCGCTTCGCAACCCTCGACGCGCTGTCCGGCGGTCGCGCCGAGGTCGTGCTGGGTCGCGGATCCTTCACGGAGTCCTTCCCGCTGTTCGGCTTCGATCTGCGCGACTACGACCGGCTCTTCGAGGAGAAACTGGAGCTGTTCGTCGAGCTGCTCAAGGAAGAGCCAGTGAACTGGCAGGGGACGGTCCGCCCGCCGCTCGAGAACGCCGATGTCTTCCCGAAGACAGAGAAGGGCATGCGGACTTGGGTGGGCGTCGGCGGGTCTCCCGAATCGGTCGTGCGCGTCGCACGGCACGGGCTCGGGCTCATGCTCGCCATCATCGGCGGACCGGCGGCGCGCTTCCGCCCGTTCGTCGACCTGTACCACCGGTCCGTCGACGCCTTCGGGAACCCGGCGCTCCCCGTCGCGGTGCACTCGCCGGGACATATCGCCGACACCGACGACGAGGCGTGGTCCACCGCCTACCCGGGCTTCGAGACGATGCGCAACACGATCGGCGCCGAGCGCGGCTGGGGCACGGGCTACAGCCGCGCCCAGTTCCAGAACGAGGTGGGACCCGAGGGGGCCGTCTACGCCGGCTCCCCGGAGCGCGTCGCCGCCAAGATCGCCGACACCGTGCGCACGCTCGGCATCGGCCGCTTCGACCTCAAGTACGCCACCGGCACGACGTCGCACGAGGCTCTCATGCGCAGCATCGAGCTCTACGGCACCGAAGTCATCCCGCGGGTGCGGAAGCTGCTCGCCGCCGACTGATCTCGGCTCGACGGGGCCGCACGGACGCACGTCCGCGCGGCCCCGTCGTCGTAGGCTGAGAGGATGAGCGCTGTTCGATTCGTCGCCATCGGAGACTCCTTCAGCGAGGGGGTCGGCGACGAGCTTCCCGACGGCACCGTGCGCGGCTGGGCCGACCTCGCGGCGCTGGGCTGGGCGGAGGCGCTCGGCGAACCGATCTCCTACGCCAACCTCGCGATCCGCGGACGCCTTGCATGGCCCGTGGTCGAGGAGCAGCTGGAGCCCGCGCTGGCGCTGAACCCGACGCACCTGTCCTTCAACGCCGGGGGCAACGACATGCTGCGCCCGAAAGCCGACATCGAGCACATCGCCGACGCGTTCACGCGCGTGCTCCGGCGGTGCGACGAGGCCGGCGCCACGCTCATCGTCCTCTCCGGAGCGAACCCGTCCGCCCAGCTCCCGCTGACCTCGCTCATCCAGCGCCGAGGCGACGAGCTCTCCGCCGCCGTGCTGCGCCGGATCCAGGACCGCCCCGATGTGGTGCAGGCCCTGAACTGGCCGGACCGCGAGCTCAGCAGGCCCGAGTACTGGGCGGAGGACCGGCTGCACATGAACGCGAACGGGCACCACCGCGTCGCCGCGCGGGTGCTCGACGCCGTCGGCGCCGGAGCGCCCGAGGAGTGGTGGCATGCCCATGAGGTGCCGGAGGAGGAGCCGCTCAGCACGGCCGCCTACTACCGCCGACACGTCGGCCCGTGGATCAAACGCCGCGTGACGCGGCGTTCCTCGGGTGACGGCCGTCGACCCAAGTTCGCCGACTGGACCGAGATCCGCCCGTCGTCTGCGGGCTGAGCGCGATCGGAACCGCCGCAGCCCGCGGCGCGGGTCAGCGCGTCACGCGGGAGAGGAACTCCGCCGTGGCGGGGTGCTGAGGAGCGTCGAAGATCTGCGCGGGCGGCCCCTGCTCGACGAGCACTCCGTCCTTGAGGAACACGACGCGATCGGCGACCTCGCGCGCGAAGGACATCTCGTGCGTCGCCATGAGGATCGTCGTGCCGCGCCCCTTGAGCTCCCGGACGAGATCGAGCACCTCGCCCACGAGCTGCGGGTCGAGTGCGCTCGTGATCTCGTCGAGGAGCAGCAGCTCCGGATCCGTGAGGATCGCGCGCACGATCGCCACACGCTGCTGCTGCCCGCCGGAAAGACGGTCGGGGTAGGCATCGGCCTTGTCGCCCAGCCCCAGTGTCGTCAGCAGCTCGCGGCCGCGCCGGGCGGCCTCCGCCTTCGGCAGGCGGTGCACGCGGCGCGCTGCGAGCGTGACGTTGTCGAGCACGGTGAGATGCGGGAACAGGTTGAAGTGCTGGAAGACGACCCCGATCCGTGCGCGGATCGCGTCCGCGTCGATCCGCGGATCCGTGATGTCGGTTCCCGACAGCAGGATCTGCCCGTCGTCGACGCGCTCGATGAGGTTCATCGTGCGCAGCAGCGTGGACTTCCCGGATCCGGACGCCCCGATCAGCACGACGACCTCGTGCGCGTCGACGGCGAGGTCGATGCCGCGGAGCACGTCATGATCGCCGAAGCGCTTGCGGACGCCGACCGCTTCGATCACGGGCGCGGTCATACGATTCCTCCGGCCTGCTCGCGCTTGTTCAGTCGTGCGGTGACGACGTCGGTGAACCGGATCATCGGCCAGCTCAGGATCACGAAGAAGAGCCCGGCGACGATGTACGGCGTGAAGTTGAAGGTCTCGGCCACCTGCAGCTGTGCCGCGCGGACCGCGTCGATCGCACCGAGCACGGAGATGAGACCGACGTCCTTCTGCATCGACACGAAGTCGTTCATGAGCGCAGGGACGACTTTGCGCACGCCCTGGGGGATGACCACGATCCGCAGGGTCTGGCCGTGCGTGAGACCGAGCGATCGGGCGGCCACCCGCTGCGACGGATGCACCGCCTCCATGCCCGCCCGCAGCACCTCAGCCACGTACGCGGAGTAGCTGATCACGAGGGCGATCGTGCCCCAGAACATCGCGGGCATCCGGGGGAAGATCATGAGCGCGGGGATGCCGAAGCCCACCAGGTACAGCACGATGAGCAGCGGCACGCCCCGGAAGAAGTCGGTGTACGCCGCGGCGAGCAGTCGCAGCGGGAAGAACACCGGGCCGCGCAGGGAGCGCAGGACGGCGAGCAGGGTACCGAGCAGCGCCACGCAGACGGCTGCGATCACCAGGACCAGGAGGTTGACGAGCAGGCCCTGGAAGATCGGCCCGACGCTCTCGAGGGCGACCTTCGGGTCGAAGAAGGTCTCGCGGACCACCTTCCACCCCGGGGTGTTGGCGAGGACGACGATGATCACCGCCGCGACCGCGAGGCTGCTCAGCAGCGCGATCAGGACGGAGCGCGTCGTCGCCCGGCGACGGAGATCGCGGCGGGACAGCTCGAGCGCGCTCGGCTGCCACGCCGCATCGACCAGGGGAGAGGTCACTTCAGGACGGGGACGTTCACGGCCTCGCTGAGCCACTTCTTCTGCAGCTCCGCGATCGTTCCGTCCTTCTGCAGCGCGTCGACCGCCTTGGTGACGGCCGGGGTGAGCGGGGAGTTCTTCGGGAGGACGAACGCGAACTGGTCGCCGCCCTTGTCGTCGGCGAACTGCCCGACGACGGTGCCGTTCTCGAACTGCGACGCCGTCACGTAGAACGCACCGGGCAGGTCGGTGATCATCGCATCGATCTGGCCGCCCTTGAGGGCCTGCACCACATCGTCGACCGAGTTGAAGACGCTGAGGTCGCCCGTGCCGAGCTGCGCCTTCGCGACGGTGTAGCTCGTCGTGCCGGTCGCCACGCCGACCTTGGCCTTCTTCAGGTCCGCGACGCTCGTGGCCGACGCGGCAGGGCTGCCCTTCGCCGCTACGACCGCCTGCGTGGTCGTGTAGTACGAGGAGGAGAAGTCGACGGCCTTCTTGCGGTCGTCCGAGATCGAGAACTGCTGGATGTTGAGGTCCCAGTCCTTGGGGCCGGGGGCGATCGCGGCGTCGAAGCCGGTGCGCGTCCAGACGATCTGCTTGTCGGAGAAACCGAGCTCGGCAGCGACGGCGTGGGCGACCGCGCCCTCGAAGCCCTTCCCGTTGGACGGGTCGTTGTCGATGAACCAGGGCTCGTAGTCGGGGTCGCCGGTCGCGATCGTGAGCTTTCCCGCGGTCACGGTCTGCAGCGCCGCGCCGGTGGCGTCGGCTCCGGCCGAGGGCGCGGACGCGGAGGAGCCGCTGCAGGCGGCGAGCGACAGGGCGGCGGCGGCGATCGTCGAGACGAGTGCGACGCGACGCAGAGCGGGTGCGAGGGACACGGGAACTCCTGAGATGCGGGTGCGGGGGCGGACGGGTGGGACTGCGGGCGCAGGTGCCCCGTTCATACCGTAGAGGAATCGGCGAGCCGCCAGTCGGCGAAGTCGAAACCCGGCGACACGAAACAGGAGACCAGCACCTCCTCTGCGTCGAGCGGACGCGCCGCCTGCCACACGCCGGCCGGGACCAGCGCCTGCGCGGCGGCGCCGTGCCCGAGCACGATCGTCTCGGCCGCTCCCGGTGCGGCATCGGATCCGCCGAGGCTGAGCTCGAGGCGGCCGGGACCGTGCCAGAGCCAGAGCTCATCGCTGGAGACGACATGCCAGGCGCTGGATTCGTCCGGCGTCAGCAGGTAGTGGATGCAGGTGGCTGCGGGGCGCGTGCCCCCGGGCGTCTCGATCGGGTTCGGGCTCGTCCAGGTGCGGCGGAACCAGCCCCCCTCGGGGTGCGGCTCGAGACCGAGGCGGATCGCGGTCGAAGGAAGGGGCTCAGTCATGGGTGTCTCCTGGACGGGTCAGGGAGTCTCGAAGGCGGTCGTCGAGTGGCGGAGCTCGCCGGTGATGACGGTGGCGGCCGAACGCCCGGCTCCCGATTCCACGAGCTCCACGACGGCGTCCGCCCCGGGCGCGACGTCGAAGAAGGCGAGGTCCGCGAGCGCACCGACGGCGAGATATCCGGTGCGGTCAGGGCCGACGTCGATGCCCATGGAATGCGCGCCTCCCAGGGTCGCGGCGTTCAGCAGGCGCGCGTGCAGGTCGCGATCGGTGTACCCCTGGGAACGGGCGATGCGGGCCAGCTCGGCGACGTCGGCGAGCAGATCCAGAGAAGGACTGGAGGAGAGCGAGTCGGTTCCCACGGCGATGGCGTTGCCCTCGCGCAGGTACGCGGCGATCGGCGGTTCCTCCAGGCCGATGACCGCGTTCGAGCGCGGGCACAGCGCGACGCTCGTGTGCCGCTCCCGCAGGATCGCGCGATCGCGTGCGCTCATGTACACGCCGTGCGCGATGTGACAGTCGGGTCCCAGGACGCCGAGCTGGTCCACGAACTCGGTCGCGCTCGTGCCGAAGCCCGCGTCGCGCAGCTCCTGGAAGCTCGCGAGCCCTGCGGTATGCCAGGCGTGGGCCTGATCGTGGGCGAACTCGCTCTCGAAAGCCGCCTCGCCGAGATGGATGTGGATCCGCGTTCCACGCTCACGGACGATGTCCGGGATCTCCAGGAGGGGCTCGATCTCGAGCGAGTACGGCGCATGGGGAGACAGCCCGGTGCCGGGGGGAGTGGGAAGAGCGTCCAGGGCGTCCTCGACCTGACGTCGCCCCGTGCGCGCCCAGTCGGCGTTGGTCCAGCTCATCACCTCCCAGTAGGTGATGCCGTGCAGGCGCGCATCGTGCAGCGCAGACGCCGCGGACCGGTCCGTCACGACGTCCGCGGCGGCGGTCGTGCCGGTGCGGATCAGCCGGGCGGCGCCATCGGCGGCATCAGCGGCCCAGTCCTTCCCCTGCTCGTAGACGGGGTCGAAGGCCGTCGCCCAGTCCTCGAAACCCTGGTATCGTCCCCGACCCACCTCGGCCATCCCCGTGTACTGCAGGTGGGTGTGGGCGTTCACGAGACCGGGGATCAGCACGCCCGGCCAGTGCACCTCTGTGGACGCGAGGCCACGGTCGTCGAGAGAGCGACGCACCCAGGCGCGTTCGCCCACGTGCAGGATCCGCCCGTTCTGCACGGCCACCGCGCCGTCGACGATGGGGGGAGCGGTGATGGGGAACACCTGTCCGGCGGAGTACAGGGTGACGTCGCTCACGCCGTCGCCTCCCGGTATCGCGGAGAACGCCAATCGTCCTGGGCGAGCCGCTGGGCATCACTGCGGACGTCGAGCTGTTCGCCTCGCGCCGCGAGGGCCGCACGGGCGACCGCCTGATCGGCCTCGGCGGGGAACGGATGCACGCCGGCCGGAAGCTGCGCCCCGAGCAGCTGCGCCACCGCCGACAGCTGCACCGCGAAGGACAGATCCATGATCTCGATCGGATTGCCCTCCGCGGCGGCGAGGTTGACGCATCCGCCCCGCGCCAGGAGAAGCGCGCCGTCCTCGGTGCGATCGAGATGGGGGAGAGGGGCGCCGGCCCGCTCCTCGGGCCGCAGCACCGCGACATCGACTTCGCCCGGCACACCCCCGGCGACCGCCACGATCCTCGCGACGCGCAGCGTCTCGGCGTCGACCGTATGCGGCGCGCCGGTCGCGGAGACCACGAGGGCGCCCGGAGCGAGGTCTCGGAGTCTTCCCGTCGCGTAGCCGTCGTGCGCCGCGCGGAGCGCGCGCACCGGATCCGTCTCCGTCACACCGACGATCGTCCCGAGCGCGCGCAGGTGCGCGGCGACGCCCTCGCCGACGGGGCCGTAGCCGACGACCACCGCATGCTGGTCGCGCAGTCCGATGCCGGCAGCATCCAGCACATCGGCGATCGCGAAGACGCAGGACTGGCCGGTGCCGTAGCGGTTGTCGAACGCCGTCTTCATGGGCGCGTCGTTGACGGCGATCACCGGGATGCGCAGCGCGCCCTGCGCGGCCATCCGCCGGAGAGGCGTCAGGCCGCTGGTCGTCTCCTCGGCGGCGCCCCGCAGCGTGCCCAGCTCATCCTGCTCGTGGGCGAGCCGGATGAGATGCGACCCGTCGTCCAGCAGCAGGTCGAGACCTCGACGAAGGAAGGCGACTGCGGCATCGCGCTCGGCGCTCCCCGACAGCGCAGGATCCCCGTCGACCGGGATGCCGCGCCCGCGCAGCGCGGCGGCGACCGCAGGATCGATCTCATCGGGGTGCGCGTACACGGCGACTTCGGCGCCGGCGCTGCGGAGCAGGAGCGCGAGCTGCGCGGTCTTCGGCTCGAGCACCATGGCGATGCCGATCCGGACGCCGCGCACGACGCCGTTCTCGCGCAGCGCGTCGGCGATCCCGCGGGACACGGGCATGTGCGTGCCGGCGAAGTCGATGCGCTCGTCGGCGGTCGCCCGGGGCGGCAGCGCGGCTCCGTCCAGCAGGATCTCCGGCGTTGCTCCCGGTTCGAAGAGGACCGAGCCCTCGCCGAGACGTGCACCCAGCCGCACGAGGAGAGCACGCAGTTCATCGGCCGTCTCTCCGTCTCCGACGACATCGAAGGTGCGGCCTGCCACGAGCAGGTTGGTCGAGCGGGCGAACCGGCGCACGAGTCGTTCGGCGGTCAGGAGGGCGTCGGGCACGTGCTTCAGCGTAGACGTTCCGTCCGCTTCGCCGGCGCCGTAAGGCGACGAACCGCTAGACGCCGCGGGCGGCTCGCGGCAGCCGGTAGGTGAGCTCCGCAAAGGGGCCTGCCCGGCGGGCGCCCACGAGCTCGAGCTGTGTGTGATCGAGGTCGCGGGGGAGCAGCGGCTTGCCCGCGGCGAGGGTCGCCGGAGCGAAGGTGATGACGATCTCATCGAGCAGGTTCGCATCGACGAACTGGCCCACGAGCTCTCCGCCGCCGACGATCCACACGTCCTTGCCCGCGGCCGCCGCCACGATGTCCGGCCAGTGCTCGATCACGGATCCCTGCACGAACCGGATATCCGCCCCGGGCACGGGCTCCGGCTCGCGTCGCGTGAAGACGAACGTCGGACGATCGCCGTAGAACTGCTGCCAGCGCTCGGGATGCGCCATCAGATCCTCATGGTTCCGCACCCACTCGTACGTCGCGGAGCCCTCGACCAGGACCCCGATGCCTTCGCTGAACGCGGCGATATCGGCCGTCGCCTCGTCCTGCGGGATGGTCAGGAGCCAGTCGAGGGAATCCTGCGGATCTGCGAGGAACCCGTTCAGAGTGGAGGCGGTGTAGAAGATCGCGCGCGTCATGGGGGAGAGGTTACGAGGGGCCGCCGACATCCGTTGCGGCCCGGCAGCGGTCGCGTGATCGATGCGAGCGACGGTCTCCTAGACTTCCGTGGGATGAGCGAGATCGAGATGCGGGCATTGCCCGGGGGCACCGTCGGATTGCACGACGCGCGCTCGAAGCGTCGCTGGCAGGTGTCCTTGCAGCCCTTCGAGATCGGCGTCTACGCGGTCACGGAGGAGCAGGTCGCCGAACTGCTCGGCATCGCGGCCGAACATCCCGATCGCCCCGCGGTGGACGTGTCCTGGCAGCGCGCCGTACGCTTCTGCAACGCCGCATCCGAGTGGGAGGGACTGGATCCGGTATATCGGTTCGACGGTACGGACGTGCACTGGGACGTCTCCGCCGACGGGTTCCGGCTTCCGACCGAGGCGGAGTGGGAGTACGCCTGCCGCGCAGGCTCCACGACCCCGCACTACGGCCCCCTTCCGGACATCGCGTGGACGTCCGCCGACGGCGTGCGGCACCCGCAGCGCGTGGGGGAGCGGATGCCGAATCTGAACGGACTGTTCGACACTCTCGGCAACGTGTGGGAGTGGTGCTGGGACCTCCTGGATCCGGCCCGCTACGGCGAGTACCGGGTGTTCCGCGGCGGTGGTTTCGCCGACGACGCCTGGAACGTGCGCGCCTCGGTACGCCGGGGAGGGGATCCGCGGACGGCCCAGGACGACCTCGGGTTCCGCGTGGCGCGCGGCGGCTTCGACGGCCACGACGCCGCTCAGGGCTGGTCGCTCGCCGCGGACGAGGAACGAGCGCTGCTCTCCGGCCCGCTGCCCACGGGGTGGACCCCACGACGCTGACGGACACGCGTCGGGTCAGCGATCAGCCGCCCGGGCAATCGCAGGGCTCGCCGCTCGAGCATTGGCACGGCGCAGCCGGATAGTCGCTCTCATCGACGTGATGCCGGACGCCCAGGTCATCGAACGGCATGATCTTCGCCTCGGCCAGCCCTTCGGGGAATCGGCCCGCGGCGAGGCGCTCGGCGCAGTCTGCGGAGGCGGTGTCCACCCGCGAGCCCTCCGGCGCCACCAGCAGCGTCCAGCACGTGCGCAGCGTGGCCTGCTGGAAGAACAGGCCACCGCCGGCCTCTCCGCTGGCTGATGCTGTCAGCGTCAAGGCTGTGCCGGAAGCGTCCTGGCGGAGGTCGGTCAGCAACCAGGTGCCCTCCGCGCTCCCGCGGCGGACGTCCGCCAGCCCGGGGATGGTCGCCACTGCTGCTTCGGGATCCTGAGTCAGTGCCACTCGGGATTCCCAGATCCGGTCCTGGGACTCCTCGACCAAGGAGGCGAGTCCTTGCCGGGCGCCGTGCTCGGCGTCTGCCTCCGGCGACCAGGCGATGCAACCCGACAGGGGCACGACGCTTGCACCCAGCATCAGCGCACCGAAGATCCGGGTCGTCCTCGACCTGTCCATGTCGCCATCGTGGCACGAGACGCATGCCTCTGCGGGGATGGGCCCGGTCCGTCGCTGGGGGAGCGCGTTCCGTTCACCCCCGTCGTGCCGGGACACCGGGACACCGTCGATGGCAGGATGGGCCCATGCCCGACGACCCTCGCACCGCGATGCTCACGACGGATCGTCTGGTGCTGAGGCCGCAACGGGAGGCGGACGCAGAGGTGTTCCGGCAGCTGTGGACCGAGCGCGACGAGCGCGTGCCTTCGCACCGCAGGCTCTCCGCGGACGGACGTCCGACGGTCGCGGAGATCGCGGAGGGGATCCGCCAGGACCGCGCCCCGGAACAGCCCGGTCTGCTTACCGTCGTGCTCCGCGATACCGACGAGGTGATCGGATACTGCGGGGTGGTGTTCGACGGAGATGGCGAACGGCCCGAGCTGGCCTTCGAACTGCTGCAGGCGGCGCACAATCGCGGCTACGCGACGGAGGCGGGCCGGATCGTCATCGGCTGGGCTCGAGACCACGGGTATCCGCTGCTATGGGCGACCGTATGGGAATGGAACCTCGCCTCACGCCGCGTCCTGACGAAGCTGGAGTTCGTCGACACCGGCGTCGTGACGAAGGAGAGCCCGCACGGGCGTTCGCTGCTCATGATGCGGGACGTCCCCGCCTGATCGGGATCGCCTCGGAGACCGCGTTCGCGTACGCAGCCTGGACGTTCTCACTGACGCGTCGAGTCATTCCCTACGTTCGAATCGGACGTCTCGTCAGGGAGCGCGGAGAGTACGAAGCGAAGGGCTGCGGGGAGCCGGGGGAGAGGGGCGACAACCCGTCCAGTGCAAGAGGAGGCACCGCAGGAGAACCGGACAAGCCCGGCGACGAGATTCGCAGTGAAGACCGGCGAGCGTGGCCCAACCACTAGACCTCTCGGCTAGGCGCAACTCAGAGAAGCGGGGGATCACCGTGATTCGCCGCTTCTTCACCGCCTCCTGCACCTCATTGCAGAGAGCCTCTCCTTCGGCGATCCAGGCTTGCCCCATCTCAGTAGACGGCCAGCGGATCTCGATACAGGGTCAAGTGCTTCCTGCCACACCCGAACCCACTCGGCAAGTCGCCGCTCTAGATCTGTGGACAGCCCAAGGTGCTCGGGGCGTAGAGCAACCGGTCCCCAGAGTGGCCACTTGTGTCCCCAGTCGGGGAAGAAGGCGATCTGGTTCGAAGGCTCCATCGGTTTCATAGCTTCCCATGTTTCGAACGTGTTCAATACTTAGTAGTCTGAAGGCATGTCAGATCTTGACGAGATTCCGGTTGGTGCGAGCGCTCGTTGCCCCGCGTGGTGGCCGAGTCTCAGAGTGGGGATCTGGGTCGTCGTCATCGTCTTGGCCGCGCCGGTGATCTTCATCGACGGCATAGTCGTGACCCTCGTCACCTTGCGCAACGCGACGTACACGACGAACGTCACGATCTCGCTGAGCTATCTCAACGATGCCGGGCGAACGTATTCCTGCACGTACGACTACAGCACTCCGAATGATGCGCCGATGCCTCCCGCGATCGCAAGGCAGATGAACAACCAGGACTGGTCCGCGACTGGTCAGCAGATGTACGAGTGGTCCAAAACACATCGCGCCGCGGAGGGCTCAACCTGGGGCCTGGCGATGGAGGAGTTCGTCAAGTTCCCGGGCTGGCAGGTCGACACGCCCACAGGGTCCACGCACGAGCTCTGGTGGGAGGAGCGCCCCGGGAGCAACTGCGAAGACGGCCTACGATGAGGCAGCATCCGCGCGCCCATCGCGCCCGGCAGGCTTTGATCGCCATCGCCGCCTCACGCCGGCGGGTGCCGACCAGCCGGACCCCGCCGCCGGCGGCCTCGGCGGGGGAGATCTCGAACATGCCGACAATCCTCCGACTAGTGGTGTAGGTGCGTATTCCTGAGCGGCGTATTCAATGACGATCGATGCTCCTGGAGCGGGCGGCCGCGCAGGAGGGATCCTTGTGCGCGTGGTCGGCTCGCCAGTTGTCTGATTCGACGCACGACGAGTCGATCAGCGTGCGGATCCTTTCTGTCTTGCGAGTGATTCGCTCGAAGTGCTGTTGTCGCTGGGCGGTCGGTCGTCGCGGGCAAGCGTTCCGGGCATTTGCGGATCGAGCAAGGCGCGCAGTTGTTGGCGAGCGTGTTGGTAGCGACCGCGATCGGTGGAGGCGGGAATGCCTAGCAGGGTGGTGCATTCGACCAGGGTGAGGCGTCCCCGGTGCACCAACCGGACAATCTCCGCAAGCTCAGGCGGAAGACGCTCGATGGCGTCCCGAACATCCACACCAGCAGAAGGCACCCGAAGGGCCAGGTTTGGGGTGAGTCACGAACTCGGTAGAAACGGCCAACGCCAACCCTGCCAGCCAATCCCAGATCAGCCGACCCGAGTCTCACAGTGTTGGTGGGTGTTCTGACGGGGTGGCTCGCGCGATCTCCTGGAGTTCGAGGATCATCGTAAGTTGTTCGCGATTGATCTCGAGCAGGAGTTCGATGTCCTTCCTTGCTGCGATGTTGGTGTCGAAGTCGTGTTTGGCGAGTGCAGCTGCGATTGCGTCTTGCCGCTTCGCGGCGATGAGAAGGATCGCACCTTGCATGCCGGCGAGCATGCTGAGGAAGAGGTTGAGCAGAATGAATGGGTACGGGTCCCAGATCATGCCGCGTACCGAGTTGATGATCCACCATGCGGTCATGAATGCGATGAAGGAGCCAACGAACGTCCAACTACCCATCACGTTACGCAATCGGTCCGCTGAACGCTCGCCGACGCTGAGTCTCGCGTATGCCTGCTGGTGCCAGGTGCGAGTTGGTGCAGGACGGGCGCTCCGAGCCGGGAAGCTCGCGAGAATCGCGTCGTGGTCATCGATTTTCATCGGTTCTCCTGGTTGGCCAAGGCATGTCCCGGAGCTGTCGTAGGTGCTTTGAGCTTGTGGTGTTGGCGTCCGATTTGTCCCGGCTCCGCCTGACAGCTCCTGGAGAAACCTCTTGACCGGTGTCGCGATTCGCTGGAGTAGCGAGAGGGTGGGCGGGAAGTCGCTGAGCGGGTCGTCAGGGTCTCTGTTTGCGGTTGATCACTTGCCGGGTGATGCCGATGGTCAGTGTGCCCACGAGGAGGACGATGCCGACGATGGCCAGCCACAGGAGGCCCTTGAACGCGAATCCGACGATCGTGAGGACTGCCCAGATCACGACGAGGAGGATGATGAGGATCATATGCTTTGTCTCATTTCCAAGAGTGGGCAGGCGAATGGGTCGCGTTCGCCCAGACCTACCCGGTTGATGTAGCGCAGGACGATCCCGTACGACGCCCAGAGGCCTGTCTGCGTGTACGGCACGTTGTGATCGGCGCAGTAGGCGGCGATCATCGGTGCGGCATGCTTCAGGTACGGCCGTGCCATCGAGGGGAACAGGTGGTGCTCGATCTGGTAATTGAGCCCGCCCATTGCGGTATCGAGGAACCAGCTGCCACGGATGTCGCGGCTCATCATGACTTGACGACGCAGGAAGTCGAGACGCATGTCGTGTGGCACGAGCGGCATGCCCTTGTGGTTCGGGGCGAACGACACGCCCATGTAGAACCCGAAGACGCCGAGTTGCACGGCGAGGAACACAGCGGCTTTGTCCGGCGAGAGAACGAGGAATACGAGTGCGAGGTATCCGAGGAAGCGCGTCAGCAGAAAGCCGATCTCGATTGGGCGGTGTGCGAGCGGGTCGCGATGGAACACGCGGTAGAGGCTCGACGCATGCAACGAGATTCCTTGCAGCAACAGAATGGGATAGAAGAAGACGCCCTGGTGAGCGAGGAACCACCGCGCCAGCGGCGGCCGGTCCCTCGCCGCTTGCTCAGGGGTGAATGCGATCACTGGCAGGTCAATGTCGGGGTCGGAACCGATCATGTTCGGATGAGCGTGATGCCGCGTGTGCTTGTGCTGCCACCACCCATAGCTCATCCCGACGAACAGATCGCCGAGGATGAGGCTGACCCAGTCGTTCCAGCGTCCCGACCGGAAGATCTGGCGGTGCGCGGCATCATGACCGAGGAACGCGATCTGCGTGAAGACGACGGCGAAAAGCACACCAGTGAACATCTGCCACCAGGTGTCCCCGATCACGATAAAGAAGATGGTCGCGGCTGCGACGACAACGGGTACGCAGATGAGCTTCGTCCAGTAGTACCCGTATCGGCGGTGCATCAGCCCGGCGGACTTCACCATCTGCGCCAGATCGGTGTAGTCGCTGTTGCCGGCTTGCCGCACCGGTCCCAGGCTGGATACCCCCGGACGGGTTTTCTTGACAGTCATGATCCCGCTCCTCTCGGCGTTCTCGCGCCGGGGTCTCGAGCGGATCTAACTCCAGGTTACGCCCGTTTGCGCCTGGGCGATATGGTCAGCTCCGAGACCGGGAGGGAGCGGTTCGTGATCGCCTCCGCGAGGGCATGGAGCGTGAGGTTGCGGTCTCGGGCGTAGCGCCGCAACAGTGCGAACGACTCGTCCATGGATGTGCCGCTGGCCTGCGCGACCGCTCCCTTGGCCTGCTCGATGAGGACCCGGCTGTCAAGGGCTCTCTGCAGTTGTTCTGCGACGACCTGCGCGTGCGCCGAGACACGCTGTTGCAGGATGCTGATGGTCGCGACATCGGCGAGTGCCTGGGCTGCGCTCGCGTCACGGTCGCTCAAGGCACCGATCGATGTGCCGAAGAGGTTCATCGTCCCGATCGTGTCTCCCCGCAACCGCAGGGGGATCGCATGCGTGGAATGGAAGCCGCGCCGCAAAGCCTCTTCCCGGAACGCCGGCCATCGGGTGGTGGCTGAGACGTCGGGCACCGAGACCTGCTCGCCCATTGCGAAGCAGTCCAGACACGGGCCGACCCCGGCCGCGAGCTGCAGGACTTCGACGAGTTCGGCGCTCTCGGTGGTCGAAGCGACCACCTGGAGATTCCCGTCCGCATCGAGGAGCATGAGCCCGCCCGCCTGCACCTTCACGATCTCCGTGCATTCGCTCACGAGCGTGTGGAGCAGCTCGACGACGTCATAGTCATCCGTGAGCGTATCGGCGACCATCACGAACGCGGCGTTGAGACGGTCCTCTCTGGATGTGCTGGCCATGTGCACCCTTCCTGTCTGACATGTTATGCCGGGATCAACCGGGCAGATCACGGAAGTCGAGAGTCCGCTCGACGACATCGAGCGCAACATCCTCGAGCGGACGCCCCGTCGAGAATGCGTAGGCCCGCAGGAGATCGAGCGCTTCCGCCGTGGTCACGTTGAGCTGCACGAAGACCATCCCGACCGCCTGGTGCACTTCGCGGCGGAGGCCGTGCCGCGTCGCCTCCGGGATCTCTCCCTCGGATGCGGCGTACATCGCCGCCCGCACCGCCGGGGCCGCGACCTTCCTTGCGAGGGAGAACGCGCGAGCCGTTGCCTCACGATCGAACGGACCCGGCGTCCGCCGATACAAGTCGACCACTCCCAGCAGCACTGGTCCGGCGAGAATCGGGAAGGCGAACAACGCTCCGATGCCGAGCGTCGTGAGGTCCGCGCCGAAGACCGGCCAATCCGGGTGGCCGTCCTGAGCGACGTCCGCGCTGATCGACGCCTTGCCGGTGCGCGCCACGACCCAGCGCGGTCCCTCGCCGAGGGCGAACTGCATCGCGTCGAGACGTCGCGCAAGAGGATCGCTCGCGCACACGGTCGTCGCGTCGCCGTCACGGCGGAACACGGAGATCGAAGCGCCCGACACAGGCAGCAGCTCGACGAAGGGCGCGCAGAGGTCGGCGCCCCACTCCCAACCGGGGACGCCCGCCAGGGGAGCACCGCTCCCCACTTGGGACGCTTCTGCCATGAACCAGTCGCCGCCGCTCTCGACGGGGGCCGGCGCGCAGACCGCATGCCGACAGGACGCGCAGCGTCCGCTACGCATGTCCTCACCCTACTCGGCGCCACTCACATGGCGTGAGCTGCTCTTGACAGAAATCTCAGCACGGGCATACTTTGACGGTGTTGCTCCAGTCCCTGGCAGCGGTCAATCAACCCTGCACTCGGAGAACCCGATGGACGTTTCCCAACTCCCTCAACCTGGCGTGATCTATGCCGCCACCATCCGCCCCGCGGATCTAGCGCTCCCCGCGAGCCACCCCGTCGACATCAGCCACCTCCTCCGCCCTTCAGCGCGTGGCCCGGCTTATGTCTTGACCTCAGAGGTCTGAATATCCGCGATTCCTTACCGCACCTCCGAGGGCGCAAGCACCGGGTCGTGAGGCGCTTCGAGGTCAGCGGGCGCGGGTCTGGCGGGCAGTACGGAAGCGGCAAGCCAAGAGTGTTCGTCGCGGGCTGCCGTCAGAGTTCCGAACCAGTTTCCGGCAATCTGTGCGTCGGGTGTGGCGCTGCGCCTGCCTCGATCCGCCCGACTCTCCTCGATGTTCGAGCCGCTGACGTCCTCGACGATGCAGAACGTCACGCCCGGACCCAGGCCCAGGCGCCCTGCAGCATCCGGGCAACGAAAGGGACGCGCGTCGATTGCGTTCCTGACACGACGGATCCATCACTCTTCTCCCATGGGTGAGTGCGAACGGCTGGTGTTCTTGCGGTTCTCTCTGACGAGATCAATACGCTCGACGACTCCCGCGGCGCGCCGAGCAGGCGTACCCTGAGGACAACAGCGGCGAACGAGGCACACCACGTGGGCCGCTGACCGGGTCGCGGATCGCGATTCCACGGGAGGTGCCATTCGGCAGACGTCTCGCCAGTGGCTGGTGCTGCGACGCCAGCCAGAGCGGAAGGCGTCCCGGATGACGCGATACGGATTCGTCAGTACTTTCCCGCCAACCCGATGCGGGCTGGCGACCTTTACCGCCGCGTTGGCCGGGGTTCTCGCCGCCCGTCCCGGAGACGAGTCGGTGATCGTCCGCGTCGACGACGGCGTCCCAGCCGGCCCTTCCCTGCCCCGCTCGCGACTGCGGATCGCGGGCATCCTGCACCCGGGGGATCTGCCCAGCAGGATTCGAGCCGCCGTGGCACTGAACCGCTGCGACGTCGTGGTCGTCCAGCACGAGTACGGCATCTACGGCGGAACCGATGGTGAGGAAGTCATCGATCTGCTGGATCGCATCCGCCGCCCGGTCGTCACCGTCATGCACACCGTACTTGCCACGCCCCGACCGCATCAGCGGACCGTCACCGTGGCAGTCGCCGACCGGAGCGACGCGGTCGTCGCCATGACTGCCACGGGATCGCAACTGCTCGTCGACGAGTTCGGCATCCCCTCTTCGCGATTGCGCCTCATCCCGCACGGCGTGGACCAGTGGAGCCTGTCCATGCCGGCCGGCGCGCCGCACCCGCCGACGGTCCTGACCTGGGGGCTACTCGGACCGGGCAAGGGCATCGAATGGGGCATCAGGGCGGTCGCCTTGATGAAGGCGACCGGATCCGCTCCGGTGTACCGGGTGCTCGGGCAGACGCACCCGAAGGTCATCCTGGAGAGCGGTCAGCGGTACCGCAGGGCGCTGTGGGCGCTTGCTGATGAGTTGGGAGTGGGAGAGCTCGTCGAGATCGATGGACGATATCGTGAGCCTGAAGAGCTCGCCCTTGACGTCGCGGCGACCGATGTGATCCTGCTTCCTTACGATTCCCGGGAACAGACCACTTCCGGGGTGCTCGTCGAGGCGGTGGCTGCCGGCCGGCCGGTGATCGCGACGAGGTTCCCGCATGCCGTGGAACTGCTGTCCGAAGGCGCGGGGCTGCTGGTCGACCAGAAGAATCCGGCACAGATCGCGGAAGCCATCACATCGACCTTGCGCAAGGTCGCCACGGCGCCGGCCGCGAGGCGACAGATCGTGCATGAGCCGCTTGTCAACGGATGGTCGTCTGTGGGTGCTCAGTACCGGGCACTCGCCGCCGATCTGATGCATGCCCTGCAGGTCGCCGGATGAACGTCGACGCCGTCGCGGTGGACCGGTCGCACTCGACCGGAGTGCTGCCGCTGGGTCATCTGATTGCTCTCACCGGACCGTATGGCGTGTACGAGCATGCCCGAGGCGAAACGCCCCGCATCGAGCATGGATACTGTACGGACGATGCGGCCCGGGTGCTCGCGGTGATCGCCCGGGAAAGGGTGCCGCGCGGGTTCGCGGCCAGCGCCCGGTTGCGATACCTGACCAACCTGGCGCTGTCGTTCCTGGAGCAGGCTGTCGCGCCCGACGGCGCCGTCCGCAACAGAATGTCTGCGGACGGTGCGTGGACCGACGCCCCGAGCATCGGCGATTGGTGGGGACGCGCCGTCTGCGGACTCGGATCCGCCGTTCGCCACTCGCCCGACCCAGGTATCCGCGCGCGGGCTCTTCGCGTCTTCCTGCGCGCGGCTCGGCGCAGCTCGCCCGACGTGCGCGCCTCCGCGTTCGCAGCCATCGGCGCGGCCGACATCCTCGAGGCCCTCCCCGGGACGGTGGCCGCTCGTGCGCTGCTCACCGACAGCCTGCGTAGGATCCCGCGTCCGCACGGCATGGATCAGAGCTGGCCAGAGCAGCGATTGCGCTACGCGAACGGCGCGCTCTGCGAAGCGCTCATCGCGGGTGGTCAGGCGTTGCAGCAGCCAGGCATGATCGACACCGGACTCATGATGCTGCAGACGCTCCTGCGCCTCGAGACGAGGCCCTCCGGGGTCATGTCTTTCGTGGGCGCCGGGGGGCGTGATCGTTCGGATTCGGAGCGATCGGGCGACCAGCAGCCGATCGAGCCCGCCACGATCGCCGAGGCGTGCATGCGAGCGGCGGCGATCACCCGGGACGAGAAGTGGTCTCGCGCGGCGTTGCGGACATGGGCCTGGTTCACCGGGGAGAACGACGCCGGCATCGCTATGTTCGACCCCGAAACAGGTGCAGGATACGACGGGCTCGAACCTGGAGGGCGCAACGAGAACCGGGGTGCGGAGTCAACCCTTGCTGCGCTCAGCGCCTACCAATGCGCGCGCTACGCGCGAGGCGCGCGAACATGACGTTCCTGACCGTGGACGCCGGGGTCGAGCTGAGCGCGCGCGCCGACAGGGTCGTCGCGCGGTTCTTCCTCCCCGGAGAGGGCACACCGGGCGGCAGCTCCCGCACGCAGGCGGTCCTCGACCGGGTGCTGGCCCTCCCGCCCGAAGCGCTGGCTGCCGCCGCCCGACGAATCCGCGATCGCCTCGTGGACCCGTCGCCTATGGCCGATGTGCTTCAGAACGCCGCAATGGTCCGCCTCCCCGATGCGCCGCACCTCGGCGCGGACGCGACGGTGGTGATCGGAGCCGCCTTCACCGCGGAGTACTCGATCGAGGGGGTGTCGCTGTGCAACCCGAGCACGGTTGAGCATCCGGATCAGACCGGGCTAATGCCGGGGCAGCTGCGGGTGTTGCTCTCGCTGCGCTCGATCGGCGAAGGGCACCTCTCCTCGATCCAGTTCTGCACTGCGGTGATCGGGCCGGGACTCACCTGGGAGTTCCTGCGGCGACAGGCGCCCCCTTGCCTTCCTGCCGTGCGCCACGGTGAGTGGACGAGGGATCACTTCCTCCGCGCTCTCGAACACAACGGTGGCACCGACGAGCTCGTTGACGCCATCGGACAGACGCTGCCGAATAGGTTCCGAGGTCAGGTGATCGAGCAGGCCATTCAGGCGCTCCGCGCGCCGTTGCTGCAGCGACGTGGTGCTCGGGCTCAGCTTGACGCGATGCGGATAGTCGCCGATTCCGCCTACGACGTGATCTTCCCCAAAGAGAGCGAACTCAGTACGCGTGTGCTTCTCCCGGTCGCCGACGAAGAACGGCAGGGGATCGAGGATCTCCGCCTCGTCCAAGGCCTGCAGGCCGACGGAGCACGCTACGGCGGTACGTTCACGGCGTACGACGGTCACGCCATCTCCTCACGCCTGCTGACGACGACTGACTTCCGGGAATTCGCGGTGCACCGGCTCACGGGACCGCCGGCCCAGACGAAGGGAATGGCGTTGTTCCCCCGGCAGATCGGAGGGGAGCATCTGGCCCTGAGCAGAGGCGACGGGGAATCGCTCGCACTGACTCGTTCCTTGGACGGTCTGGTGTGGGGTGCCGAGACGATCCTGCGGACTCCCACCGCCGCCTGGGAGATCGTTCAGATCGGAAACTGCGGTTCCCCGATCGAGACGCCTCAGGGCTGGATCGTCCTCACCCACGGCGTCGGGCCGTTGCGCGTCTACAGCATCGGAGCGCTGCTCCTGGATCTGGAGGACCCCTCGCGAGTGATCGGCGTTCTCCCCGAGCCGCTGATCGAGCCTCCCCAAGACTCCGGCGGCTATGTTCCGAACGTCGTCTACAGCTGCGGAGGGCTACTTCACGACGGAATCCTGTGGATCCCGTACGGCGTGGACGACCAGCGCATACGGGTCGCGCACGTCAATGTCCAGCGCCTGCTGTCCGCGATGACTGCACCAGAGGATGCCGGAGCCCGCCGAACGTGACCCGTGAGGCGCCCAGCCGACGGCGATGACCACAGCTCGCAAACGCGCGAACACCCCGCGCCGACGAAGGAATCGTCCTGCGGCGACAGACATCGGTGCTCACGGCGCACCGGTCGGTGCCCATCCGTTCAGGTTGATCCAGGTGCCGCACCGGCCGACACCTGCTGGGGCCGGAATAGTCCTGATCTAAGCAGTATCCGAGCGCTCGACGCCTCTGGTCGGGGGAGGGCGGACCTGCAAACCTTGCGGAACCATCAGTAACTAGTGGTGTGGGTGCGTATTCCTGGAGCGGCGCATCGCTAGGCAGTTGGCGGGTGGCGTCCGTGGAAGCCACCCGCCAGGTCATGCTCAGCCGTTGAACGCCGGGCTTGACGTCGGAGTGATGTCATATCTTGCGGTCAGGATTGGGGCGATACCGGCGCAGATCGAGTTGTGGGCGCCCCGCTCGACGGCTATGGCGTGTCCGGCAAGATTGCCGCCTCCAAGCGGTGACGGAATGGATTGTCAGATACGCCCTGGGTCAGTCGTGGTCGTCGCTCCCGGCGACGTGACGGATCTTCTCGCCTGCAGCCTGTGCAGCTCCTTCGACGGCCTCGGTGACATCGTCAACCTTGTTCTCCACCGCGTCTACGACGCGTTTGGTGAGGTTCGATGCGTTCTCGGATGCGGACTTGATGTGATCTCCGACAGACATGTGTTGCTCCCTTCAGCTTTTCGCCCTCCGACGATCGGACGGCGACACGCGCGTACCGGGGTTACGCCTTGCGACGACCCCGCACAATCCCGAAGACGATGGTGCCCACGAACAGGATGATGCCGATGATGGCCAGCCAGAGCAGTCCTTTGATCGCGAAGCCGACGACGGCGAGCACTGCCCAGACGACAAGGAGGACGATCAGAGTGAGCCACATGTTCCTCACCGTACGCGCGTCGACACCCAATAGATACGGCCCTTCAGATCTATTGGGTGTCGCGACGGCTCCGCGATCAGACTTGCCGTCTCGGGGATGTTCGCCTCGCGCGCTAGCGTGTCGTCCACTTCGATCTCGGTCACGCCGTCTCGACGAGCGATCGTGTCCTCGGCCGTCATAGGCGACGGATACACTGACCTCGGATGACTGAGCGGCCTGCCGATGCTGTGCACGGTGCCGATGCCTTGCCTGAGCGCGAGGGCGGTGCCCCCGTGGCGAGGCCGCAAAGGCGAGTGGGGCGCCTGCTGAAGATTCTGGGGCCCGGGCTCGTGACAGGGGCCGCAGACGATGATCCCTCGGGCATCGCGACGTATTCGCAAGCTGGAGCACAGTTCGGATTCGCGACCCTGTGGACGATGCTGCTCACGTTCCCGCTCATGGTTGCCGTGCAGGACGCGTGCATGCGGATCGGCGCGGTCACGGGAAAAGGGCTCGCCGCCGTCGTGCGCGATCAGTACCCGAAACGGGTGCTGTATCCGGTCGTCGCGCTCCTCGTCTCGGCGAACACGTTCAACATCGGGTCCGATATCGGAGCGATGGCCGCGAGCACCCAACTCCTCATGCCCGGGATCCCGATCGCAGCGATCGCCATCGCCTTCGTTGTCCTGATCATCGGCCTCGAGGTCTTCATCTCCTACAAGGTGTACATCCGTATCCTCAAATGGCTCGCGCTCGCACTGTTCGCCTACGTGGTCACCGCCTTTCTCATCACCGTGCCATGGAACAAAGCGCTGCTTGTGACGGTGATCCCGCACGTTCAGTTGGACCGGAGCTTCCTGTACATCGTCGTCGGCATCTTCGGCACCACCATCTCTCCCTACCTGTTCTTCTGGCAGACGAGCAACACGGTCGAAGACGAGATCGCGGAACGTCGGGAGGACGTGGGCGGCAGCGTTCCCCGGATCAGCAAGAACTATGTACGCAGGCTTCGCATCGACACGACGATCGGCATGTTCTTCTCCAACCTGATCGCCTGGTTCATCATCCTCGTCGGCGCCGTCGTGCTGAACACGGCAGGCGTCACCAACATCACCACCGCAGCGGATGCAGCGAAGGCACTCCAGCCGCTGGTCAACAGCTTCCCGAACTCCGGCTACATCGCACAGCTCATCTTCGCCATCGGTGTCATCGGCATCGGACTGATGAGCATCCCCGTCCTCGCAGGCTCCAGCGCCTACGCCGTCGCCGAAGCCTTCCGATGGCACGAGGGACTCTCGCGCCGTTTCACGCAAGCGCGGGGCTTCTACGCCGTCATCATCGCCGGCACACTCATCGGCCTCCTCCTGAACTTCGTCGGTCTCGACCCCCTGCAAGCGCTGGTGCTCACCGCCGTCATCAACGGCATCGTCGCCGTGCCACTGATCTTCCTGATCATCCGCCTGTCCAGCCGCCATGGCCTCATGGGCGAGCACAGAAGCGGACCCTGGTCACGCGTCGGGCTCTGGACCGCTTTCGCTGTCATGGCAGCCGCGGCGATCGCCCTTCTCCTCACCACAATCTAACGCCCGCACGGCGCGCGACCAGCCACGGTGCGCCTCCCATACGTTCGCTGCTCAGCGCTGACGTAACGGTGCTGCTGCGCTGTCCATTGGCGCGCACGCGACGATACCTTCCGAGTTCGTCTCGACCCGATAGGACCAACGGCCTTTGTGAGCCTCGCCGGTTGATGCATGCTGTGAGCGTCCCCGCGTCGATGGAGCATGACCATGAGCATCGACATCCATGTGATCGAGCATCAGGGGGCGGACACCGCGGTGGTTCGTGAGACTGTTGGGCTCGAGGAGATGTCTGCGTTCTTCTTACGAGCGTTCGGCGCAACCATGCAGGTGCTCACTGCGCAGGGCGTTCATCCCATCGGCCCGCCGTTCGGTAAGTACTACGGTATGCCCGGAGCCGTCGTTGACGTAGAGGCCGGGTTCCCGATCCAGCGACCTGTTCAGGCCTCTGGAGATGTCTCCCCAGGATCGCTGCCGGCAGGCTTGATCGTCGAGGCTATGCACGTGGGGCCTTACACGAGCATCGGCCAGACGTATGCCGAGATTGAGCGGTTCATCGCGGGCCATGACCTGATCCCAGGGGCGGTTATGTGGGAGAGCTATTCGAGTGACCTTCCGTCGGTCTCGATTCCTCGCAATGGCGCACGCTTGTACAGTGGCCGGTCGCTGATCGCGGTAGGGCGGATGTCGGGCCGGCAGCGGACGGATCCGATAACTGACTCGTGCAGAAGTAGGAGTCCGTCAAGGCATACAGCACCCGACCATATGAGAACCCCAAGATCAACCTCTAGATCCAACAGGGTGGGAACCGTCACCAGATTCTTCACGATTGCGAGAAGCGCGGGTAGTGTCGATTTTGGTGGTGTGGGTGCGTAGTCCTGAGCGGCGAATTCGTCAGGCAGCTGGCGAGTGGACGTCGGGGCAGTCTGCGAGGCAGCAGCCGCAGATCGGGTGCTCTGGGGTGCCCATGTCGGCTTCGTTGACGCAGGAGCAGGTCGAGCATGCGCATGCGCTGCCGGGTGCGGGGTGGCCCAATCGCTCACGGTCCTGATCGGAGAGATCAGCACTGAAGAGGACACGATGGTGCTGGCCATCGACGGTGAGGAAGACGTCTTCTGATTTAGGCATAACAGAGCAGAATAGCGCCTCTGGCTGGGCCTAGCGGCTGCTGACGTGTGCGGTGCAGGGCTCGAGCGGCGACCGCGGTTCTCATCCGTCCAGCCACGCATGAACGATAGGTTGTCCGGCGATCGCAGCACCGCTCGCGCGGGCCAAGATCTGCCTGGAGTGAATCAGCATCCGCGCTCCCATCGAGCACGGACGCGCGACGCGTGCGGCTAAAATGCCAGGAGCCGCCACCGTGCCTTCACGTTATCCACCAAGATGGGCTACATGCAGCCCGATGACGACAACGTGGTTCTGTCCCCCGATAGTTGGCTGGAGGACGACTCTCCGCAAGAAGTTGACGCACAGATCGACGAGTATGACCTGACCTCGAGTCCGAACGACTTCAACGTGGCTACGATTGTCGACTTCATCGGCTCCGGCGCGGTGGTTATCCCGGGGTTCCAGCGGCACTTCGTGTGGGACATCAAACGCGCGAGCAAACTGATCGAGAGCCTGATCATCGGTCTACCTGTCCCGCAGGTCTTCCTGTACGAGGAGGCAAGGAACAAGTTCCTCGTCATCGATGGCCAGCAACGGTTGATGTCGATCTACTACTTCGTTAACGGTAGGTTTCCTCGTAAAGATCGCCGCGTCGAACTGCGTCGCATCGTAGATGAGCTCGGCACGATCCCGGAGAGTGTGTTGGGCGACGACGAGTTCTTCGACAACTTCAACCTTCAGCTTCCAAAAATAAGCCCTCATCAGGCGAATCGGTTCCACGGGCTCAACTTCAACACTCTTGGGGACTACCAGACGTCGTTCAAACTGCGCACGATCCGAAACGTAATTGTGAAGCAGGTGAAGCCGACGGACGATGACTCATCCATCTATGAGATGTTTAATCGACTCAACACGGGCGGAGTTCTCCTCACACCACAAGAGATTCGGGCGAGTCTCTATCACTCGCACTTCTACGAAGCACTTCACCGCTTGAATCTTTCGGCGGGGTGGCGTGCACTCTTGGGCCGGCCGGAACCAGAGTTGCACATGCGCGACACGGAGGTTCTGTTGCGAGCGATCGCTCTTTGGCGGTCGTCCGACACATACGCACCCTCAATGGTTCGCTTCCTCAACGAGTTTTCCAAGCATGCTCGCGACATGGACTCCTCCGAGGTCGCGTACATCGGGGGGATGGTCGATAAATTCCTCGCGGCCGTTCAAGACGTTCCGCGAACACCCTTCCTGAGCAGGCAGAAGAGGTTCAGCGTTCCTCTCTTTGAGTCGGTCTTCGTTGCCGCGATGGAGAAGCTCGAGGCCAATGCGTCGTGGGCGCTCACCGAAAAGGACGTGTCCGACATCGCAAACGACCCGGACTTCTCGAAGCACTCGCAGGAACAGACCACGGACACGGCGAACGTGCGAGGGAGGATTCAAGCCGCACGAAAGGTCCTCGCATGATGGCCACCGCTGAGTCCGAACTCAAGCAAGACCTCGATGAGGTTCTCGACTTCCTGCTCACCAATGAACCGTCTCTCGCAACCCGTGCAAGTGCCGCGCTTGTGAAGGCTCTGGTTCTAGCTGGGGCCAGCGAGATCGAGGTCGACTTCCAGCAGCACATCATAGACTATTACGTCGAGCTCAGTGGCGATGCCGTGCACGCTGCTGCCTTCGTCGAAAAGAAGGCCGTCAAACGTCAATACCATACCTATTTTTCCTGGGATAGAAAGAACGCCAATCAGTTCTTCGGATTGTTTGGTGCGACCTTTGCGGCAGCGATAGCGAAGAAGGTGAGTGACGATCCCACTCTTGATGATGCAATCAAGGCATTCCTAGAGCTCGGGAACCTTCGAAACGAGTTGGTGCATGAAAACTTTGCCGCATACTCACTTACCAAAACAGCTCAGGAGGTGCACGAACTGTGCGTGCGCGCGCGCGGCTTTGTTGACATGTTGCCAACGCTTCTTCGGACGAGCTACTGAGGAACGCGACTACAGAATTTCGTCGACGAGCGCGCATACGCGGGCGCGGATCTCATCGCGGATGGATCGGACGGCCTCGAGGCCTTGCCCGGCGGTGTCTTCGAGTTCCGAGTCCTCGTAGCGCTTTTCAGGGAAGGGTCTGCCGAGTGGCATCAGGGGTCGATGCGTTTGGTGAGGTAGTCGATGAACTGGCCGCCCGCGTTGCGGCGGTGTTGGTCGGTGACCTTGTAACTGTAGTCGAACGAGTCCGCGACGATCGGTGCGGGCATCTGGAGCACGAGTTCGCGGAGTGAAGCGTTTTTGGCGCCTCGGAGGTCGATGCCGGCGTCGCGGAGCAGAACCATCAGCGTGTTCTGATGGATGGGTTGGCCGGGGCTCCCGCCGGGGAAGAGCCAGTCGTTGTCGCGGTGCGCTGAGGTGTTCAGGTTGGGCAGGTCGTTGAGGTGAGCGCGGACAACGCTCGCGAAAGGCTTGGGGACGCGGAGGCCCTCGTTGGTGAACCGTACGGTGACTTCGTCGTCAACGACGAGGACCTGATTGAGTCGCATGCGAGCGATCCGCGCCAGTGGTTGCCCATAGAGCAGGAGCAGGAGCGCCGCGGTTCGTTCGAGGGGCCGCAAAGTCGACCCCGAGGCAACCAGCTGCTGGATGTGCGCGAGGCGTTGCCGCTGGGTAATCACGGGCGTGGTCTTGGCGACCCGGTAAGGGATCTCGATCGGGGCGAGGTGGCCGTGCTTCATGGCCCAGCGGATGAATCCGCGGGCGAGACTGCGTGTCGTGGGGCCGCCGCTGAGCCAGTCATCGATGTCGGCTTGCCTGCATTCTCCTGGCGCAGTGTGCCGGCCACGGAGGAAGGTGAGGAACTCGAGCGCGACGGTCGTGGACTGTTTCGCCGAGAGGAACGTGCCTTTCTTCAGCTGGCCGATCTCTGCGAGGTGGTGCATGCGGTTGAGATGGACCCAGCGCCCGTATTGGATGATCATCCGGGCATCGTCCGGGTGCGCGAGTGCCGCCTTTGCAGCGAGCCAGGTCTGGAAGCGTTCGATGTCGAGATGGACGGGGGAGAGGAGCCCATGCTCGATGCAGAGCTCGCGCAGGAACGTGACGTGGCGCGGGCTCGGATGCTCGATGAACGTGGCGTGCTCGAGCGCCGCTTCGCCGCGGGCAAGAGCTTGGATCAGGGTAGTGGCTTCGGAGTTGATGATGAGCCAGATCTTCGCGCTGCGGGCGTGCTTCTGAGTCGTCAAAGCCTGGAACAACGGACGTAGATGCGGAGCGATCTCGCCGCTGCCGTTATCGAAGAGAACAGTGAGGTCATCGACAAGGCAACAGTGGGCGCAGAGCCCGGTTCGGACGGGTTCGTCCTCTCGGCCGCAGCGGGTGCAGTGGAAGTCTTTCGGGATTCCCGCGCAATCGGTGCAGGCGGGAGCGTCGTCCAGCAGCCCGGGCAGGAGACGGTGGGTGCCGCAACCCGGACACGTGCCGTGGAGGCGTGTGGCCCGTTGGTAGCAGCGCCGACAGATGCGGCCCTCCGGCCAGGTGGTCGCGAATCGAACCCCGGTCCGGCCGCAGCGTGTGCAACCGGCCTCCGCGTGGCGGGCGTTCAACTGGGTCGATGGATCCGTGCCCGGGCGGGCCGGATCGCGTCGGTGCGGGGGAGAGCCGCGGCGTCGGTGGTTCCTGTCGCGCGAGTGCGAGACGCCGTCGCGGTGACCGTCACCGGGACGAGATCCTCGAACGTGCAGTCGAGCGCGTCCAGGATCGCGCCGAGCAGGGTGAGGTTGATCCGCTCAGGCGTGCCAGAAAGGAGCCGGTAGAGCTGCGAGTCGGAGAGCGTGATGCCGCGGTCGGCGAGGTGGGGGATCAGGTCGGAGATGGTCGTCATTCCGCGGGCTGCCATGAGCTCCCGCAGCCGCCAGCCGTGGTCAACGCGTCGAATCATGAGGGATCACTCCTTTGTCGTGAGGGCTTGCGCGGCCATGCGGGCGATCGCGTCGTCGACGACGCGGGCCCGGTAGTCGGGGGAGAGGCCGGTGTAGATGGACGTGGTCGACGCGTGCTCGTGGCCAACCTGCTGCTGAATGAAGAACGCGTCATAGCCTTCCTCGACCAAGTGCGTGACGTAGGAGCGGCGCAGCGAGTGGAAATCGAGCTCGTCGGTCAGACCAGCCTCGCGTTTGACCTCGGCGAACATCCGACTGATCTGCCCGGCGGTGATGATCTGATTGCCGCGTTCGCTCGGCCAAAGGCTCGTAGACCCGGGCAGGGCGTAGAGCGGGCGGATCTCGTCACGCCATTGCTGTAGGCACTCGACCGCCCAGGAGAACTCCGGCAAAGTCAGCACCGTGCGCCGTTTCGGGGGAGAGCCCTTCATCGCCTTCCCGAAACGGACGTAGATGATCCCCGCGTCGCCGAACTGCCGCGCCCGAGGATTGGACGCGAGGTCAACCAAATCCAGTTGGCGGACCTCGTTGCGGCGAAGACCCCACGCGTAGGCGACCTTCATCAGCGTTGCGATCCGGAACGCCGGCACCCACCCCTTCACCCCAGCACGACGGATCCGCAGCACACGCTCATCCGCGCAATCGAAGAGATCCTCCAGCTCGTCCCGCGTGTAGGGGCGCTTTCCTGGCTCCGCAATCGACTCCGCCGCGTGCCGCGCCGTATTCCACTCGTGGAACACCTGAGCCGGATGATCGCCAAACCGCTCCCAACACTGCTCGCTCCACCCGTATGCCGGATCAGTGAGGTACTCCAGGAACATCCGCAGCGCGTTCTGATAGCCCAGCACCGTCGAACGCGACGCACCACGAACCCCGCGCAGCTCCATGAAGAACTCGTCCACCAGTCCCACCGTCCAAGACCACGGATACGACTCCGCAAACCCACGAAACCGCAGCACGATCGAACGACGAGCATCCACCGTCGAGGGAGCCAGATTCCGAGCGAACTGCTGCGCACGCCATCCATCCAGCATCGCCAGCCAGACGTTCTCGGCCTCGTTCAGGACCGCGGAACCGGACAGCAAATAGGCGGGAACCGCGCCTGGAACAGGCCCTTCAGATGCTCGCATAATACGCGAAAGTCTCGCACTAACTGCGAATAGTCCGCAAGCATGACTGCGAAATCCCAGGTCAGGGACGATTCGTAACGCCCGCACGAAGATCCCAACCTCCAGCCAGAAGGTTCCACGCGCCGCTACGCAACCTCGTTGTTCCGGACCGGACCAGGGAAGTCGTACCAGGTGTCGTATTCGCATCTAGCGAGAACAGGCCATCTTCGAATTGACATAATGTGCATTATCAGCGATATCACATGCGGTCCGGGGCGAAGCGAAACCACCTCGTTTCCGCTCCACAGTCCACAACGGGCGCCGCATGATCCACTCTTTGCATGGTCACGGCACCTCGAGTCGCCCGAGCGCGACGCCACATCGTCACAGCGCGCATGATCGACCTACGACGCAGCGCGTCGGCTCGTCGGGATGCTCACGCTCCCGTTCGATCCTTGACGGAGCGCTGCCCCATTGACCTGGGGCGCCCGCTCCGAAGCTGACATAACAATCGCGTGCGGGCGTGCCCTCATGAGAGCCCGCCGCGCCGGTCGACGGGGCGCGCCGCGCGCTGCCTCGCCGCCTCGTACAGCATGAGCGTCGCGGCGTTCGACGCGTTGAGCGAACTCGCCGCACCGACCATAGGCACCCGCACCATCACATCCGCGGCCTCGCGCCAGCCCCGCGCCAGACCGCCCGTCTCGTTCCCGATCAGCACCAGCGACGGCTGGGTGAAGTCGTAGTCCCAGACGTCGACGTCGCCGTGCTCGTCCGTCGCGACCAGCGTCAGCGGGATGCCCCTCGCGCGGATGTCGCGCACCCAGTCGAACACCGGTCCACCCGAAGCCGTGCGGACGACGGGCGTCGCGAACAGGGATCCCGTCGAGGCGCGGACCGACTTCGGGTCGTACGGGTCCGCCGCATGACCCGACACGATCAGCCCTTGGCCGCCGAGGGCGTCCATCGAGCGGAGGATCGCTCCGATGTTTCCCGGCTGCGTTGGGCGGTCGAAGACCATCCCGAGGAAGTCAGCGGGCACCGGGATCCTCGAGAGTTCGTCCTCCGGCATCGCGACCACGGCAAGGATCTCCGTGGCGCCCTCGTCCTTCTCGGCGAGCTCCGCGAGCAGGGCCGAGCTCATCGAGATGGTCTCCGGCGCCTGCTTCAGCACGTCGCGCGCCCAAGAGGACAGCGACCGCTCCGCATCGTGGATCACCGTGAGGAGGGTCCATCCGTGCTCGATCGCCTGCGAGATCGGGCGAACCCCCTGTACGACGAACCGATGCTCTCGCAGGCGATGGTTGCGATTGCGCGTCAGCGCCTCGAGCAGCTGGAATCGTGAGTTGCGCGTGCTGATCTTGAGATCCGCCATGGAAGCCGTCACGCCCCCACGTAGGCCGCGAGGTGCTCCCCCGTGACCGTCGACTTCGCCGCGACGAGGTCCGCAGGCGTGCCCTCGTAGACGACTCTGCCGCCGTCGTGGCCCGCTCCGGGGCCGACGTCGATGATCCAGTCCGCATGCGCCATGACCGCCTGGTGATGCTCGATCACGATCACCGACTTGCCGGAATCGACGAGCCGATCCAGCAGACCGAGGAGATTCTGCACGTCGGCGAGGTGCAGTCCCGTCGTCGGCTCATCCAGCACATACGTCTCGGCGCCGTCCGCCATCTGGGTCGCGAGCTTGATCCGCTGCCGTTCCCCTCCGGAGAGCGTCGACAAGGGCTGACCGAGCGACAGGTACCCGAGCCCCACGTCCTCGAGCCTGCTCAGGATCGCGACGGCGGCGGGGATCTTCGCCTCTCCCCCGCGGAAGAACTCATGAGCTTCGGCGACGGGCATGTCGAGCACCTCGGTGATGTCCTTGCCCGCGAGTTTGTACTCCAGGACCGCCGCCTGAAAGCGCTTTCCGCCGCAGTCCTCGCAGGGGCTCTCCACCGTGTCCATGAACCCGAGCTCGGTCACGATCACGCCGGCGCCCTTGCACGTGGGGCAGGCGCCCTCGGAGTTCGCACTGAAGAGCGCGGGCTTCACCCCGTTCACTTTGGCGAACGCCTTCCGGATCGGATCCAGCAGGCCGGTGTAGGTGGCGGGATTGCTGCGGCGCGAGCCCTTGATCGCCGTCTGGTCGATCGACACCACCCCCTCGCCCTTCGCCACGGAGCCGTGGATCAGCGAGCTCTTGCCCGAGCCGGCGACCCCCGTGACCACGGTGAGCACCCCGAGCGGGACATCGACGTCCACGTCGCGGAGGTTGTTCGCGCTCGCACCCCGGACGGCGATCGCGCCACTGCGCGCACGCACCGAGGCCTTGAGCTCCGCTCGGTCGTCGAGGTGGCGACCCGTCAAGGTGCCGCTGGCGCGCAGTCCTTCGACGGTTCCCTCGAAGCAGATCTCGCCGCCGGCGCTTCCCGCGCCCGGCCCGAGGTCGACCACGTGGTCGGCGATGGCGATCGTCTCGGGCTTGTGCTCGACCACGAGCACGGTGTTGCCCTTGTCGCGCAGCCGCTCGAGGAGTCCGTTCATCCGCTGGATGTCATGCGGATGCAGCCCGATCGTGGGTTCGTCGAACACGTAGGTCACATCGGTGAGCGAGGAGCCGAGATGCCGGAGCATCTTGATCCGCTGCGCCTCTCCCCCGCTCAGCGTGCCGCTCGGCCGCTCGAGGGAGAGGTAGCCGAGTCCGAGCGTCACGAAGGCGTCGAGGTTCGCCCGGAGCGCCTCGAGGAGCGGACCGGCGCCCGGCAGATCCAGACCGCGCACCCACGCGGCGAGATCCGTCACCTGCATCCGGCAGGCGTCGGCGATGCTGATCCCGTCGATCTTCGACGAGCGCGCCCCCTCCGTCAGGCGCGTGCCATCGCACTCCGGGCACACCGCGAACGTGGCGACCCGCTCCACGAACGCACGGATGTGCGGCTGAAGCGCATCGATGTCCTTCGACAGCATCGACTTCGTGATCTTGGGGATGAGCCCCTCGTAGGTGATGTTGATCCCGTTGATCTTGACCTTGGTCACCTCGCCGTAGAGGAAGAGGTGCCGCTGCTTCTCCGTGAATCCCGCGACCGGTTTGTCCGCGGGATAGAAGCCGGACTCCGCGAACTGTCGCACCATCCACCCGTCGGCGGTGTAGCCGGGCACCATGATCGCGCCGTCGTTCAGCGACTTCGTCTCGTCGACGATCTGGGTCAGGTCGAGATCGGACACCGCTCCCCTGCCTTCGCAGCGCGGGCACATGCCGCCGAGATAGATCGCGTCCTTCACGATCTTCTTCTCGCCGCCAGGCCCGGTCATCACGCCGCTGGCCTTCTGCGTGGGGATGTTGAAGGAGAACACCGTCGGGCCGCCGATGTAGGGGCTACCGAGCTTCGAGAACAGGATGCGCAGCATCGCGTTCGCATCGGTGACCGTCCCCACGGTGGATCGGGGGTTGGCGCCGAGCCGCTCCTGGTCCACGAGGATCGCGGTCGTCAGCCCCTCCAGGACGTCGACGTCGGGGCGCGGCACCGACGGCATGAAGCCCTGGACGAACGCGCTGTAGGTCTCGTCGATCATGCGGCGGGACTCCGCCGCGATCGTGTCGAACACCAGAGAGCTCTTCCCGGATCCGGAGACCCCGGTGAAGACGGTCAGGCGCCGCTTCGGGAGGTCGATGGAGACGTCTTTGAGGTTGTTCTCCCTGGCTCCCTGCACCCTGATCATGTCGTGGGTGTCGGCGACGTGGGCCTCGGTCATCGGCGGGATCCTCCTCATCGGCGGACGGAAAGGGGCGGGTCACACACTAGCGGTGCCCGCCGACGCTCCGGCGGGCACCGCGGCGGTCACGCGACCTGCTGGAGGCGGATCATGTTGCCGGCGGGGTCGCGGAACGCGCAGTCCCGGATCCCGTACGGCTGGTCGATGGGCTCCTGCACGACGTCTCCCCCGCGCGACTCGATCTCCGCGAACGCCGCGTCCACGTTCTGGGTGGCGAGCACGACACCCCCGAAGCTGCCCTTCGCCATGAGTTCCAGGATGGTGCGCCGCTCATCCTCGCTGATACCGGGGTCCACCGCCGGAGGCGTGAGCACGATGGAGGTGTCGGGCTGATTCGCCGGTCCGACCGTGAGCCAGCGCATCTGCTGGTAGCCGACGTCCTTGCGCAGCTCCCAGCCGAGCACGTCTCTGTAGAAGCGGAGGGACTCCTCGGCATCGGTGTGCGGGAGGAAGCTGGCGTTGATCGTGATGTCCATGCCGCTCACGCTACGCGGGCGGATCGGCGGACGCTTCTCGATTCCTGATCGGTCGCGTCGCCTGCTTCTCGATCCAGGAGGGGATCCCCGGTCCCAGTCCCGGGTCGGCGCGATAGCGGCTCGGCGAGACCCCGACGAGCTCGCTGAACCGGGTGCTGAACGTGCCGAGGGACTGGAATCCGACGGCGAAGCACGCCTCGGTGACCGTGACGTCTCCGCGCCGCAGCAGCGCCATCGCCCGCTCAATCCGCCGGGTCATGAGATAGGAATACGGGGGCTCTCCGTAGACCAGCTTGAACTGACGGCTCAGGTGGCCTGCCGACATGTGCACCCCGGCAGCGAGGGCCTCCACGTCGAGAGGACGCGCGTACTCGCGGTCGATGCGGTCCCGGACCGAGCGGAGCGCGGCGAGGTCGCGCAGGCGATCCTCGTCGGCGGTCGGGCTCATCCCCCGATCCTCGCACGACGGCGCGGGTTCACCGACCGCTCCCCCGGGCCACGGTACAGTGAGGCCATCCCCGATTCCCAGGGATTACTCAGAAAGGGTCCCCTCATGTCCGAAGCAGTTGCCGAAGCGAAGAGCCTGGTGAAGTCACTTCGCGTCTTCCTCGCCGTGTCCGGTGTGATCGCGCTGATCGCGGGCATCGTCATGCTGGTGTGGCCGGTCAAGACCGCCTTCGTCCTCACCGGAATCATCGCCGCCTACCTGATCGTCGCCGGTGTCGTGTACATCGGGCTCGGCATCTTCAGTGCCGGCAAGTCCGGATGGGCGCGCGTCGGTCACATCGTGCTCGGCCTCCTCTACATCGTCGCCGGCGTCATCGCGTTCACGAACATCCAGACGGCAGCGATCGCGTTCGCGCTCGTGACCGTGATCTTCATCGGAGTCAGCTGGATCTTCGATGGCGTCGTCTCCCTGACCCTCATGGGTCAGGACGGCTCCAAGACCTGGACGCTCATCTACTCCCTGCTCAGCATCGTCGCCGGCATCGCGGTGATCAGCCTCGGGCTCGCCGCCGTCCCGTTCTTCTGGCTGTTCCTCGCCATCTCGCTCGTCGTGCTCGGCATCGCGCAGATCGTGCGTGCGATCACGATCGCCAAGGACGCGAAGGCCGTCGCGGAGGCCGCCGGCCTCTGACCGGATACGAGAAGGGGCCCGGCGCGCAAGCGTCCGGGCCCCTTCTGCGTCTGCGGGCTACTCCGCTCCGAAGCCGCTGACGTCGCCGATGAGGCGGGTGTGGTCCGCCGGGACCGGGTCGATCGCCGCCTGCGCCACCTCGGCGGCGAACTCCGACACGTTGTAGAGACGCCCCGCCGACTCGCGGCGCTGCGAGATCGCGCCGGGGTTCGCACGCTCGAGAAGGGTCGCCGTGATGGTGCCCTCGATCATGTCGCCCGACACGACCACGAACTCGAGGCCCTTCGCCTCGATCGCGGGGATCAGCTCGCGCAGGGCGTCCTCTCCGGCGCGCTTCGACAGAGCGACCGGCTCGTACTCCGGCATCGTCGGCGTGGTCCGGATGAAATGCGCCTGGTGGCTCGTGACGAAGACGATGCGTCCGCCCTCGCGGAGCACCGGGAGCGCCGTCTCCAGCACGTTGACCTGCGCATCGCGGTTCAGGCGCAGGGCGTAGTCCTCGCCCATGTTGGCCTCCATGCCGCCGGACGCGTTGAGGACGAGGACGTCCAGACCGCCGAACTCCGCCTGCACCGCCGCGAACATCTCCGCGACCGAGTCGGGATCGGTCAGATCGGCGCCGACGACGAGGGCGCGACGGCCGAGGGCGCGGACCTCCGCCGCGAGCTTCTCGGCGCGGGGGGCCTTGTTGCGGAAGTTGATGACGACGTCGGCCCCGGCCTCGGCGAAGTAGCGGATCGTGTCGGCGCCGATGCCGCGCGAGGATCCGGTGACGAGGGCGACCTTGCCGGTCAGCGAATCGGCGGGAAGGGTCTGAGACACGGGAACTCCTCGGAGGGCGTGCGCCGGGGCGCGCGGATGGGACGGAATCACCCTACCAATCCGCATGATTCCGCGGCGCGGGACACGGATGCGCCCTTCGGGCTCCGTGATAGGTTGGCAAAAAGAAGGGGCGGTATGGACACGATCCTGCAGATGTTCCAGGACTGGGCGTGGATCGGCTGGCTGGTCCTCATGGTCCTGTTCTTCGTCATCGAGATCTTCACGCTCGACATGACCTTCCTCATGCTCGGACTGGGCTCGGCCGTCGGCCTGCTCTCGACCCTCACGGGCTGGCCCGTGTGGGTGCAGGTGATCATCGCGGCCCTCGCCGCGGTGCTGCTCATCTTCCTGCTCCGCCCGCCGCTGCTGCGCCGCCTGCATCGCGGTGAGGATCAGACCCGTTCCAATGTGGATGCGCTGATCGGCCTGCACGGCACGGTGCTGCTGGAGGTGACCTCCCTCATGGGGCAGGTCAAGCTCAGCAACGGCGACACGTGGACCGCGCGACTCGCGTCCGACTCGCCCGTGCTCGCTCCCCTCTCCCCCGGCGCACCGGTGCGGGTCGAGCGGATCGAGGGCGCCACCGCATACGTCCGTTCCGCCCACGACTAGGAGAAACAGGAGCAGCCCTTCATGGACAGCGCATCCTTCATCCCCACCGCCATCGGCTGGATCCTGGCGATCGCCGTCATCATCTTCGTGCTGGTGACCATCGCGCGATCGGTCAGGATCATCCCGCAGGCCACGGCCGGCGTCGTCGAACGCCTCGGCAGGTACCACAAGACCCTCATGCCGGGTCTGAACCTGCTGGTGCCGTTCATCGACCGCCTGCGCCCGCTCATCGACATGCGCGAGCAGGTCGTCTCCTTCCCGCCGCAGCCGGTGATCACCGAGGACAACCTCGTGGTCTCCATCGACACCGTCGTCTACTTCCAGGTGACCGATGCGCGGGCCGCGACCTACGAGATCGCGAACTACCTCGGCGCCGTCGAGCAGCTCACCACCACCACGCTGCGCAACGTCGTCGGCGGTCTGAACCTCGAGGAGGCGCTGACCAGCCGCGACAACATCAACGGCCAGCTGCGCATCGTGCTCGACGAGGCCACCGGGAAGTGGGGAATCCGCGTCGGCCGGGTCGAGCTCAAGGCCATCGACCCGCCCGTCTCGATCCAGGACTCGATGGAGAAGCAGATGCGCGCCGAGCGCGATCGTCGCGCCGCGATCCTCACCGCGGAGGGCACGAAGCAGTCTCAGATCCTCGAGGCCGAGGGTCAGCGGCAGGCGGACATCCTGCGCGCCGAGGGCGAGAAGCAGGCCGCGGTGCTGCGCGCCGAGGGTGAGGCCGAGGCGATCCAGAACGTCTTCAACGCCATCCACCAGGGGCAGCCCGACGACAAGCTGCTCGCCTACCAGTACCTGCAGATGCTCCCGAAGATCAGCGAGAGCGCGTCGAGCAAGCTGTGGATCATCCCCAGCGAGTTCACGGAGGCTCTGAAGAACTTCGGCGGGGCGTTCACGCCGGGATCGGGCGGATCCACGCCGTTCACCCCGGCCTCTCCCGCCGTCCCGACGACGCGGGCCGCCGCGTCCGCCGCCGTGCCCCCGGCCTCCGACGGCGTCGCGTGACACACCCCTATTTCCAGGGCGCACCCGTGCCCCGAGTCCTCGCTCACCGCGGTCTGGTGGGCGAGGACTCGTCTGTGTTCGACAACTCCGCCCTGGCGCTCGCCGCCGCGGATGCGGCCGGAGCCGTGTACGTGGAGACCGACTGCCGGGCGACGGCCGACGGCGATGCGGTGCTGTTCCACGACGAGACACTGCAGAGACTGCTCGGGGATCCGCGCCCGGTCGCCGAGGTCACCACGAAGGAGCTCGCCGCGCTCTTCGCCGCGCACGGCGGCCTGCTCACCCTCCGCGAGGCGCTCGAGGCCTTTCCGGGCCTGCGCTTCAACGTGGACGTGAAGGCGCGGGCCGCGGCCGCGGATGTCGGACGCGCTGTGGCCGCCGACGCGCACCGCGTGCTGCTGACCAGCTTCGACGATCGCAACCGTCTCGCGGCACTGGACGCGGTCCGTGCGACGGGTGCCGAGCTGCTCCCGGCCTCCTCGGGAGGTCGCGCCGCGATCACCCGGTTGCGCCTCGCTTCGACGGCAGGGGCGACCCGGTGGTCCCGGCGGATCCTGCGCGGCCTCGACGCGGTGCAGATCCCCGAGAGGTTCGGCGCGCTGCGGGTCTTCACCCCGGGCCTCGTCCGCGCCGTGCACGATGCGGGGGCTGAAGTGCACATCTGGACGATCAACGACCCGGAGCGGATGCGGTCCCTGATCGCCGCCGGCGCCGACGGCATCGTGACGGATCGCGCCGATCTCGCGATCAGGACGCTACGTCCGAGCTGACACGCGGTCCCGCATTCTTGCGTACCCGGTGCCAGGCAGCACGCCCTCCGGGCGCGGGGCTGGGTATCGACTGTGAAAGCGTTCATGGTTTGCTCCCTTCGCATCTTCTGCACAGCCCGGGCCGCTATACCTGAGGGCGACGAGAGGACCACACAATGGCAGATCGCAGCCTTCGAGGAATCCGACTCGGCGCCCAGAGCCTTCAGAGCGAAGAGGGCGTCGTCTTCATGGAACGCCAGCAGACCGCATACACCTGCGACTCCTGCGGCCACGTGACGACCCTGATGTTCGCGGCCGACGCCGAGCCGCCCACGACGTGGGAGTGCCGTGCGTGCGGCGCAGAGGCACGCCTGCAGGTCGACGGCAAGTCCGTCGAGGTCGAGGACAACGGCGACAAGGGCGGCCGCACCCACTGGGACATGCTGCTGGAGCGCCGCACCCGTGCCGAGCTCGAGGAGCTCCTGGAGGAGCGCCTCGCCTTCATCCGCGCCCGCCGCGGCGCGGGTGAGGATCCCACCCGCGAGCGGATCGGCGCCTAAGTCCTGTCCCGCCGCCGGCTCCCGATGCCGGCGACCACGACGACGAGCAGTCCGCCCCAGAGCAGGACCTGTTCGATCCAGGGCCCGAGCACGACACCCGCCGTCGCCCCGGTGCGCAGTTCGACGTCTTCGAGCAGCGCACCGGGGCGATCCTCGTTCAGCGATGCCTGCGTGGATCCGTCGGCGCGGATGACCTGGCTGGTTCCCACCGTCGAGATGTTCACGACCGAGCGACCCGTCTCGACCGCCCGCATGCGGGCGATGGCGAGCTGTTGCAGGTTCTCGACCGTGCCGCGGAAGTCCGCGTTGTTCGTCTGGAACACCAGTACCTGCGCGCCCCCCTGGATGCCCTCGGCGATCAGCTCGTCGTAGATGACGTCGAAGCAGATCGCGAGGCCCACCGGCGTGCTCCCGACGCGCACGACGGGTGCATCGCTGCCCGGCGTGTACTCCCGGCCGATGAGACCGATCAGATCGGGCACGATCGCATTGAAGAACTCGCGGTCGGGCACGTACTCGCCGAACGGCACCGGGTGCCGTTTCGCATGCGTCTGGACATCGTCGCGCGCGAGCGGGGGGTGGGATCCCTGAGGCCACAGGAACGAGGTGTTGTAGAACAGCTCGCCCTTCTGCGTGGCTGCGTTCGCCAGGACGGGGGCGCCCACGCGGGCGGCGACCTCGTCGAGTCCGGCCGCGAGCTCGGGGTACTGGAACGGGTCTCCGTCCAGCCCGCCCTCGGGCCACACCAGCAGGTCCATGCCCTTGCCGTAGAGCGGTGCCGTCGCCTCGGTCTGGGCGTTCAGCACCGACAGCGGCTCACGCTGGTCGAAGTACCCGGTCGGGCCGTTCCCCTGCACGGCGCCGATGCGCATCGAGCCGTTCGCCGTGGTGGGGAACGCCGGCAGCGCCACGAGGACGATCCCGAGGATGACCGGCGCGACGAAGCCGAGCGCACGCGGCCGAGAGCCCGCACGCGCGAGCTCCACGACGAGAGCGACCAGCAGCACCATGAGGAACCCCAGTCCGCTGATGCCGATCCAGCTGCTCACACGAGCAGCGGCCGTGTCGGCGAGGGTGTACGCGATCCGCGCCCAGGGGAAACCGCCGTACGGCCAGTTCCCGACGAAGAGCTCCCGTCCGATCCAGAGCGCGGCCACGGTCACCGCGAGAAGCGCCGTGCGGGCGTACGACGGCAGCGGCAGCCTCGGGATCCAGCGATAGGCCAGCGTGATCGGCACCAGCGCCGCAGCGGTCAGAGCGGCCTCCAGCAGGGCGAGGGCGAGCCATGGGATCGGCCCCAGATACCTCGCGGTCCACGACACCAGGATGAGGAAGAACACCGCACCGTAGACGAGGCCCACCAGCAGCGCCGACCACGCGCGGCGGCCGATGAGCGAGACCAGCAGCAGACCGACGGCGGGGAACGCGGCGAACCAGAGCGAGATCGCGGGGAATGCCAGGGTCAGCAGTCCGCCCGCCGCGGCGGCCGAGATCAGTGCGGCCCAGAGCGGCAGGACAGGCGCGGTGCGGACGGCGCGCAGCGGAACGGAGCGATCGGTCATGCGGGTGCGGTCGCCGGTCACATCGAGGAGTAGGCGACGATGCCGCGGCGCACGCTGTCGAGAGCGGTCCGTGCGGTGCGGGCCGTCTCGGCGTTCGGCGCGACGATGGACAGCTGATCCAGCAGATCGATGGTCTGCTTCGCCCAGCGCACGAAGTCGCCGGCGGCCATGTCGGCGTCCTCCAGCACCGCGTCGAGCGAGCTTCCCCGGGCCCAGGAGTGCATCGCCCCGGCGAGGCCTGCGGAGGGGCGGTCGGATCCGGGCAGCCGGTGCTCATGCTCGAGATCGTCGAGCTCGGCCCACAGCTCCTGCGTGCGCTCCCACGCGATGCGGAATCGTCCGCGCGGCAGATCGCGCGGATCGACGGAGCCGTCGTCGCGCCGCGGCTCGTAGACGAGGGCGCAGGCCATCGCCGCGAGCGACGGCGCGTCCAGGCCGTCCCAGAGGCCTCGCCGCAGCGACTCCGCCACGAGGAGGTCGCGTTCGCCGTAGATCCGCTGCATCGTGCGCCCGGCGTCCGTGAGGGTCAGGGCGTCGCCGCGCCCCTCCACGTATCCCACCTCGGCGAGCACGTCGAGGACACGATCGAACACGCGCGCGACCGTGCCGGTGCGATTCTCGATCTGCCTGCGGATGCGGTCGGTCTCGCGCTTGAGCTTCCAGTAGCGCTCCGCCCAGCGCGCGTGCATCTCGCGGTCCGGGCAGCGGTGGCACGCGTGCCGCTGCATCGCGCGGCGGAGGCCCTCGATCTGCCGCAGACGCTTCTCGCGCACGGCACGCGGCGCCTGCTGGTCGGCGCGGTTCTTCTTCTCCAGATCGCTGAGCTCGCGACGGATGCCGGAGTACTCCGCGAAGTCGCCGCGATCGCAGGTCATGGAAGAGAGGTAACCCGCGAGCGATGTCTCGGCCTCGCGCACGTTGCGGGCGAGCCCCACGACTGCGCGGTCCGCCTGGAACTGGGCGAAGGACGATTCCAGCACCTCGCGGGACCTGTCCCGCCCGAACCGGTCGAGCAGGTTGACCGCCATGTTGTAGGTGGGGCGGAAGCTCGAGTTCAGCGGGTAGGTGCGCCGGGAGGCGAGGGCGGCGACCGCCTGCGGATCCATCCCCTCCGTCCACTGCACGACCGCGTGTCCCTCGACGTCGATCCCCCGCCGGCCCGCGCGACCGGTCAGCTGGGTGTACTCGCCGGAGGTGATCGCGACCCGCGCCTCGCCGTTGAACTTCTCCATGCGCTCCAGCACGACGGTGCGCGCCGGCATGTTGATCCCGAGCGCCAGGGTCTCCGTGGCGAACACGACCTTGAGCAGACGCTGCTGGAAGAGCTCCTCGACGATCTCCTTGAACGCCGGAAGCAGCCCGGCGTGGTGCGCCGCCACTCCCCGCTCGAGGTTGTCGAGCCATTCCCAGTACCCGAGCACCGCGAGGTCCTCGTCGCGCAGCGTGCGCACGCGGTCCTCGACGATGGCACGGATCTCATGCCGCTCCTCCGCGGTCGTCAGCCGCAGGCCGGAACGGCGCACCTGCGTGACGGCGGAGTCGCAGCCCACGCGGCTGAAGATGAAGAAGATGGCGGGGAGGAGGTTGGCGCGATCGAGCAGATCCACGACCTGCGGCCGGTCGAGCCGCTCGATGCGGCGCACGTTCGCCGAGCGCACGGGACGTCTGCCGCCCCGCTGCGGCCGCCGGCCCTGCGCGCCCGCATGGCGCGCGCTCCGGTACTGCTGGGCGTCGCGGTTGCGCTCGTAGTTGGCGCCGCCGAAGGAGCGGATCCGCAGCAGCTCCTGATTGACCTGGGCCGTGGCGATGCCCGCGCGATCGTCGAACAGCGGCAGCAGGTCGTCGCGCACGAGCACGTGCTGCTCCAACGGCACCGGCCGGGTCTCGGAGACGATGACCTCGGTGCCGCCGCGGACCGTGTCGAGCCAGTCTCCGAACTCCTCGGCGTTGGAGACCGTGGCGCTCAGGGCCACGAGTCGCACGCTCCGCGGGAGGTGGATGATGACCTCTTCCCAGACCGCGCCCCGGAACCGGTCGGCGAGGTAGTGCACCTCGTCCATGATCACGTAGCGGAGGTCGTCGAGAGCGCGCGAGTCCGCGTAGATCATGTTGCGCAGCACCTCGGTGGTCATCACCACGATGCGCGCGGAACCGTTGATGTTGACGTCGCCGGTGAGCAGCCCCACCTGATCCGCGCCGTACACGTCGACGAGCTCGCGGAACTTCTGGTTCGACAGCGCCTTCATGGGGGTCGTGTAGAACGCCTTGTCGGACGGCGTCGACATCGCCAGATGGATCGCGAACTCCCCGACGATCGTCTTGCCCGCCCCCGTGGGCGCGGCGACGAGCACGCTGCTGCCGCGCTCCAGCGCATGACAGCCCTCGATCTGGAAGGGATCCAGCTGGAAGCGCTGCATGGCCGCGAAGGCAGCGGTCGCGGGATGGTCCTGAGCGGCGCGGGCGGAGGCGTATCGGTCCGCCGGCGACGTCATACCGTGGACTCCTCGAGGAACTCCTGCTGGCGCTTGTGCTTGCGCCGGTCGAAGAGCAGCGAGAGGCAGGCCGCGGCGAAGTAGAGCACGATCAGGATTCCGGCCAGCATGAGCATGCTGACCACATCCGCCGCCGGGGTCGCGAGCGCCGCGAACAGGCACGCGATGAGGATCGCGATCCGCCAGGCCTTCAGGATCGCCCGTCCCGACATGATCCCGGCGAAGTTCAGCGCCACGAGGAAGACGGGGATGATGAACGAGACGCCGATGACGATCATCAGCTTGAACACGAAGTCGTAGTAGTCCTGCGCGTTGTAGAGGTTCTGGGCGCCCTCGGGCGTGAACCCCGCCATCAGCTCGATGATGTGCGGCATCACGAGCACGCCGACGTAGCACCCGGCGAAGAAGAGCGGCACCGCGGACGCGACGAAACCGATCGTGTAGCGGATCTCCTTCTTCGTCAGACCCGGCATGATGAAGGCCCAGATCTGCCACAGCCAGACCGGCGCGGAGAGGAAGATGCCGATCGAGAACGCCATCCGCATGCGGAGGTCGAACGGCGCCGTCACCGAGGAGAACGTGAACCCGACGAGGTCCTTGCCGCGCTCCTCTGCGACCTGCCGGATGGGGCCGGTCACGAAGTGCAGGATCGGATCCGTGATGAAGAACGCGATCACCATGCCGAGCACGAGTGCGCCGGCGGCGATGACGAGCCGTCGGCGCAACTCGATCAGATGCCCCGCGAGGGGCATGGTGCTATCGCGACGCGGCTTGCGGCCCTTCGTCGCGGGTGACACGTCGGTCACGCCTGTCAGCGCTGAGTACCGGCGTCGTGCGGCGGGGTGACGGCGGTGGTGTCAGCAGAGGCGTTCTGAACGGGCGTCGGCAGCGCGGTGGTCGCCGCCGCCTGCGGCGCGGCGGCTGCGGCGTCGCTGGCCGCGTCCTCGTCCTTCATGGCCTTCATCTCGCCCTTGAAGACACGGGCGGACTGGCCCATGCTCTTCGCGAGCGCAGGAAGCTTCGCCGCGCCGAACAACAGCAGGATGACGGCGAGGATGATGACCAGATGCCATCCGTTGAGTCCGGCGAACATGATGATCTCCCTTGATGGTTCGGGTGTTCCGCACAGTCTACCGTGACTGCGGGGTGGTTTGTTCGGGGTACAGCGCAAGAGCCGCCGTGGCCCATTCCCTGGCCGCGCAGCGTGCGCCGGACGGCTCGAGGATCTCGACCGCGCCGCCGAAGCGGGCCGCCAGTCTCTTGAGGCTGAGGGGGTCGCCGACATGCAGGGTCGCCGTCATCGTATCGCCTTCGACCACCGCGTCGGCGCGACGCAGGTAATCGCGCAGCAGCGGCGCCAGGCGCGCCGGGAAGCGGATCACCGCCTTGTCGCTGTCCCCGTCACCGGCGAACAGCTCGGGAACGGGTTCGTCGCCGTGGGTGATCGGGATGTCGGTGAGACGCGGCTCGCTCACGCGATCGAGATGGAAGGTGCGCATCGCGCGCCGCAGGTGGCACCAGCCCTGCAGATACCACTGCCCGTTCGTGATGAGCACCGTGACCGGGTCGACGGTTCTGGTCGTGGGCGCGGAGTCCGGGGCTCGATAGGTGAACGCGACGGCGACGTGCTCCTTGAGCGCGGTGGCGACGACGGTGCGGACCGCGTCGACCGGTCCCGGCGCGACGATGACCTCGGCCGGAAGACCCGCCGCACCGCGCGAGAGCTTGGCGATGAGTCCCTGCACGACCGCCGAGGAGGCGACACCCGGCACGGCCGATGCCAGCTGGAGCCCCGCGACGAGGGCCGCCGCCTCGCGGGCGGTGAACTTGGGCACCCGGCGCAGCCCCACGTCGTTGGTGATCTCGATGATCCCCTGCTCGTCGAGCAGGTCCCAGTTGATGTCGAAGAGCTCCTGCGGCGCCTGCCAGTAGCCCTCGTCGCCGGGAAGGCCGATGACCGTGAGCTTCTCGACCATCGCCCGCATCTGCGCCTCGGACATGTCGAACTCCGCCGCGGCCTCGGCGAGGGAGACCTCGCCGCGCTCGAGCAGATACGGCACGAGCGTCAGATACGCGCGCACCCGGTCGGAGCTCAGCAACGGCTTGCGCTGTGCCATCACGCGCCGCCCTTCGTGTCGATGTGCGTCGCCGCGGCGGCACGCAGACGAGCGACGACCGCGTCGCGGAGCTCCTCGGGTTCGACCACGCGCACCTCCGGACCGTAGGAGGCGAGCTCGTCCGCCAGGATGTGCAGGTCGACGTAGGGCACCCGGATCCCCTGCACGGCGGGTTCGGCGCGCCGTCCGAGGCGCAGAGCCGCCTCGGTGCCCGGAGTGAGCTCAAGCAGCGCCGAATGCGCCGCGGCGACGGCGCCCAGGCTCGACAGCGCCCGCTCGCCCGCCCCCTCCCGCAGCTCCGCGGGGAACGCGTCCGCGCTGACCGTCACGTCGCCCACGATGCGGGTCAGCAGGAACATCCGATCGCCGTCGGCGTCGATGTCGCGTCCGAACACGTGCCAGCGCGCCTCGTACTCGACGAGGGCGAGCGGCTGCACGCGGCGCCGGCGAGGCGACTCCTCCCCCGGCTTCAGATAGTCGAAGGAGACGGCGACACTGCGCTCGATCGCGCCCTGCAGCGGCGCGAAAGCGGCATCGCGCGCTGTGATGCGCGGCGCGAATCCGATGATGGGCTCATCCACGTCGATGCCCAGCGCGCGGATCTTCCGCACGCCGGCCTGCGCATCGGCGGACAGCGACTCCTCGCTCCAGACGCTCCCGGCCAGACGCAGCACCGCGAGCTCCGCAGGGGTGAACTCGATGTCGACCGGAAGGTCGTATTCCGCCTTCGGAATGCGATAACGGGCCTCGCGGAGATCGTTCGGGTCCGCGTGGTCGCCGAGCGTCTCGATAGGGATGCCGAGGGCGCGCAGCTCGTCCTTGTCGCGCTCGAACATCTTGTCCAGCGCGTCGGCCCTGCCCTCCGAGCGCTGCCGGTAGCCGGAGACCGACGCCAGGATCTGTTGCTTCGTCAGGCCGATCTCCGTCGCCATGAGCGCCACGACGAGGTTCGTCAGGCGCTCCTCCGCGGGGATCCGTGCCGCCATCTACTGCCCCGAGGACAAGGATGCGGAGGTGTCGACGCCGAGGATGTCCACGACGATCGCCTGGGTGCCGTTGCCGTCCGCGCCGGTGCTCTGGTTCGCGTCAGCGGGCGGGATCACCAGGAGCACCTGGGATCCGACGGTCTGGCCCTCCAGCCCGGTCGCCGAGATGGCCACGGACTGCGCGTCCCACGTCGACTTGAGCACCTTCCGGGTGTCCCAGTCGACGCTCGTCAACTGCACCCGCAGGACGTCGTCCTTGGTCACCTTCGCACCGGTGCCGCGGATGAGGGTCTGCGTGACCTGCTTGGCGGGCTTCTTCGCGTCGGGGATGATGATGCCGGGGCGCCCGTCGGGCGCGCGAACGACCGTCGGAAGCCCGAGCGCGTCATTGTACACCAGCGATCCCTCGGCGTGCGGGAGGAACACCTTCTGCACATCGACCACCGCGACCGCTCCGCCCTCGGCGACCGTGCCCGCGGGGAAGCCGACCAGCAGGCGGGAGCCTGCGGTCGCGCAGCCCAGCGCATCGCCGATCGTCTTGAGCTGACCGTCCCACGTGTTGACGTCGGCGACCTGGGTCGAGCCGTCGAAGCTGGTGCTGCCGAGAGACTGCCCCGTCTTCGCGTCGTACAGGGCGACGTCGATGACGATCGGCTGGTTCTTCTCCGTGATCGCGGATCCGGTTCCGGTGATCAGATCGTCGACGCTCGACTTCTGCACCTTCGTCGGCGTCGCGAAGCTCGCCTCGGGGGCCTTTCCGAACTCCCCCTTCACCGTCACGGAGTTGGTGAGCACGGACGAGGTCGCCTTCGACGAGCAGGCCTGCCCCGCGAACGAGGGTCCGGCGGAGCAGCCGGCCAGCGCGAGGGCGGCGAGGCCGAGGGTGATCAGAGCAGCGACAGTCTTACGCACGCGCTCCAGTCTATGCGGACGGATCCCCGTCCTCGGCCTCTTCCGCACCCGCGTCGCCCGCGGCGGCGAGACGGGCGCCTCCGGCGGCCCGCTGGGCCTCGCGGACGCGCTTGCGGAGGTTCTTGTCGGTGATCTCGCGGTCACCCACGGCACCCGGGGTCCACAGCTCCACGTCCTCGTCGCCGTAGCTGGGCTTCTTCGCCGCGCGGCGCTTCACATCGGGCGGGATCGCCCCCGGAGCGAGCCGTCGCGCGGTGATCAGGAAACCCGTGTGCGCCACCATCCGATGGTCCGGACGCACGGCGAGTCCCTCGACGTGCCAGCCCCGCACCATGGTCTCCGACGCCTCGGGCTCGGTGAACAGGCCCGTCCCGCGGACGTACTCCGCGACCCGGGAGAGCTGCGTGGCCGTCGCGACGTAGCAGAGCACGACGCCGCCGGGCGCCAGAGCCTCGGCGACGGCGTCGATGCACTCCCACGGCGCGAGCATGTCCAGCACCACCCGATCGACCGTGCCGGACGCGAACTCGCCGGGAAGCTGCTCCTGCAGGTCGCCCACGACGATCCGCCAGGACTCGGGGAGCTCACCGAGGAACGTCTCCACGTTGGCGCTCGCGACCTCGGCGAAGTCGTCCCTCCGCTCGAAGGAGACCAGGCGGCCGCTCGGGCCGATGGCACGCAGCAGCGACAGGGACAGCGCGCCGGATCCGACGCCCGCCTCGACCACCGTCGCACCGGGGAAGACATCGGCCTGGGTCACGATCTGCGCCGCATCCTTCGGATACACGATGGCGGCACCGCGCGGCATCGACATGACGAAGTCGCGCAGCAGCGGACGCAGGGCCAGATACTCGTTGCCCGAGCTGTTCTCCACCACGGACCCGTCGGGCAGCCCGATGAGATCACGGTGACGCAGCACCCCGTGGTGCGTGTGCAGCTCGCCGTCCTCGCGCAGGGTGATGGTGTGCATCCGCCCCTTGGGACCCGTCAGCTGAACCCGGTCGCCCTCGCGGAACGGGCCGCTCGGCCGCTGCGCGGTCACAGCGATGCCTCCGTTCGGATGGAGCGCGCTCGCGCGAACTCCGCGGCGACGTCGTCGACGCCGCGACCCGAGAGCGTCTTCCAGAGGGCATCGGCGCCGAGACCGTCCAGCTCCACGATGTGCGGGACGCCGATCGCCACGGCGCGCGCGGAGAGGGCCGACTGCAGTCCGGTGGGCGAGTCCTCCAGCGCGACGGCATCCGCGATGTCGATGCCGAGCGCATCCGCCGCCTGCAGATACGGATCCGGGAAGGGCTTGGGCCGCTCGACGTCGTCGCCGCCCACGATCACGTCGAAGGCGTCGAAGCCGATGAGCGAGACGATGTCCTCGGCCATCCGGCGCAGGGACATGGTGACGAGCGCCGTGGGGACGCCCGCCGCACGGAGCTCGCGCAGCAGCTCCCTCGCGCCGGGCCGGAACGGCACGCCGTCCTGCTGCAGACGCACGCGCACGCGCTCGGTGAGCTCGTCCACGATCTCCTGGGCGCCCATCTTCACCCCGGCGCCCTGGAGGATGATCGCGCTGTCGATCAGACCGTTGCCGACGAGCTGGAGCGCCTGCTCGTGGGACCAGGTGCCGCCGAACGACTCGATGAGGTCGGTCTCCGCGTCCATCCAGTACGGCTCGGTGTCGACAAGGGTTCCGTCCATGTCCCAGAGGACCGCGCGAGGATGCTGATTCACTCCCCCATCGTACCGGCGTGCCGCCTCGCGCCCGGCTGCGGGACTAGCCTGGACGGAACACGCGGCACCGGCCGCCGCAGGAAGGAGCACCGTGCAGGTACTCGGATCCCGGATCCTCGTCGCCGCCTTCGACGGCTGGAACGACGCGGGCGAGGCCGCGTCGGCAGCGGCCGAGCAGATCGACGACGGCACGTTCGATCTCGTGCACGCCGTGGACCCCGAGCTGTACTTCGACTACCAGTGGGCTCGCCCGACGCTCGAGCGCGACCAGGACGGCAATCGCAGCCTGCGCTGGCCGTCGGCCCGGATGCAGCGTCCGACCGGCACCGCCGGCGATGGCGAGCCGCGCCTCTGGCTGCTCACCGGAACCGAGCCCGCCCGCGCCTGGCAGGCGTTCAGCGCCGAGTTCATCGACGCGGCGCTGAGCGAGGACATCACGGGCTTCGTCACCCTCGGCGCGATGCTCTCCGACGTGCCGCACACGCGCCCGATCTCGATCTTCGCCTCGAGCGAGAACGCCGAGGTGCGTGACGCGCTCGGCATCGAGCGCTCGACCTACGAGGGCCCGATCGGCATCCTCTCCGCGCTCGACCATGCGGCGGAACAGGCCGGCATTCCTGCGCTCTCGCTGTGGGCCAACGTCCCGCACTACGTGCAGACCGGCAGCGCCTCGCCCAAGGCCACGCTCGCGCTGCTGGACCGGCTGCACGAGGTGACCGGAGTGGACGTGCCCCGGGGCACGCTCGCCACCGAGGCGGCCATGTGGGAGGCCACGATCGACGCGGCCGCAGCCGAGGACGAGGAGATGGCCGCCTACATCGCGCAGCTCGAGGCCAAGCGCGACACCTGGGATTCACCGGATGCGTCCGGCGAGGCCATCGCGCAGGCCTTCGAGCGATTCTTCCGCCGCAACGGCGAGGGCCCGGGCGAGCACAAGCGCTGAGCCCGTTCTCCGAGAGTCGTCGGCCGCCGGGCCCCGTCGAAGCGCCTGCGCCCCCTCACGGCCGAGGCGCGCTCAGGGCTTGATCACGCCCATCGCGAGCAGGATGATGAGCACGATGCCGAGCAGGATCCGGTACACGACGAACGGCAGGAAGCTGCGCTGCGAGATCCAGCGCATGAAGAACGCGATGACGCCGAGTCCCACGACGAACGCGATCCCCGTCGCCGCGAGCGTCTCCCCCGCCGAGAACACGCTCGGCTCGCCGATGCTCTTCACCGCCTGGTAGATCCCGGATCCGAACACCGCGGGGATCGCGAGCAGGAACGCGTAACGGGCGGCCGCCTCGCGCTCGTATCCGAGCAGGAGTCCGGCGGTGATCGTGCCGCCGGAACGGGAGACGCCCGGGATCAGGGCCAACGACTGCGCGAGCCCGTAGATGACGCCGTGCCCCAGCGTCAGATCTTTGAGGGTGCGCCGGCGGGCGCCGATCGCGTCCGCGACGCCGAGCAGCACGCCGAACACGATGAGCATGATCGCGACGATCCACAGCGAGCGGAACACCGTCTCGATCTGGTCCTTGAACGCGAGCCCGAGGACGACGATCGGGATGCTGCCGATGATGATCAGCCAGCCCATCCGCGCGTCCGGGTCGTTGCGCGGGATGCGACCGAGCAGCGCCGCCCACCAGCGGCTCACGATGCGGACGATGTCGCGCCAGAAGAACACGACGACGGCCGCCTCCGTGCCGATCTGCGTGATGGCCGTGAAGGCCGCCCCGGGGTCCTGCGCGCTCGGCAGGAACGCGCCCACGATGCGCAGGTGGGCGCTGGACGAGATCGGCAGGAACTCGGTGAGTCCCTGCACGATCCCCAGGAAGATGGCTTCGAGAAGATGCATGGGTCGCTTTCGCGTCGTCCGCGGGGTTCGCGCGGTGCGGTCAGTAGGTGCGCAGAAGGTCGGTCAGCACGCGCTGCCCGAAGACCAGCGCGTCGATCGGGACCCGCTCGTCGACCCCGTGGAACATCCCGGTGAAGTCGAGGTCGGCGGGCAGCCTCAGCGGCGCGAAGCCGTAGCCCGTGATGCCGAGGAAGGCGAGCGCCTTGTTGTCGGTGCCCGCACCGAGCAGGTACGGGATCACGGGCACGCCAGGATCGTGCCGCTCCAGGGCCGCCACCATCGCGTCGACGAGGTCGCCGGCGAACGGCGTCTCCATCCCGATGTCCTGCACGACCATCTCGAGCTCGATGTCCTCGCCGACGAGGGCGCGGAGCTGATCGAGCACCTCGTCCTCCATCCCCGGGATCACGCGCACGTCGATGAGCGCCTCCGCGCGCTCCGGGATGACGTTGTGCTTGTAGCCGGCCTGCAGCACGGTCGGATTCGTCGTGGTGCGCAGAGTCGAGCGCAGGAACGCCTCGGCAGGACCCGCCGTCGCGGCCAGGGCATCCGGGTCATCGACCGGAAGACCGGAGAGCGCGCTCATCCGATCGAGGAAGTCGCGGGTCGTGGCGGTCAGATGGATGGGCCACGGGGTGCGTCCGATGGCCGCGACCGCCTCGGCGAGCTTGGTCACGGCGTTGTCCGGGTGGAAGCGGCTGCCGTGCCCGGCCCGCCCCTTCGCGACCAGGCGGATCCACAGCAGCGCCTTCTCCCCCACCTGCAGCAGGTAGGCGCGCCGATCGCCGACGGGGATCGAGTACCCGCCGACCTCGCTGATCGCCTCGGTCGCCCCGGCGAACCACTCCGGACGGTTCTGCACGACCAGGGCCGACCCCTCCACGCCCCCGTTCTCCTCGTCCGCGAAGAACACCAGGATCAGGTCGCGTTCCGGCTGTTCCCCCGCTCGCAGGATCTCGGCGATCGACGTGAGGATCATCGCGTTCATGTTCTTCATGTCCACGGCACCGCGGCCCCAGAGCATGCCGTCCTGGATGAGCCCGGCGAACGGATCCACGCTCCAGTCGCCCGCCATCGCGGGCACCACATCCAGATGACCGTGCACGACGAGCGCGGGCTTGCTCGCATCGCGGCCCGGCACCCGCGCCATGACGTTCGTGCGACGCGGGATCGGCTCGTAGTACTCCGGCTCCAGTCCGAGCGACTCCAGATAGGCGCCGACGTACTCGGCCGCCTCGCGTTCGCCCTTCGCGTCGCCGCCGCCGAAGTTGGAGGTGTCGAAGCGGATGAGGTCGGCGGCGATCCGCGCGACCTCAGGGATCTCGGCATCCGGCTGGGGCATGGGACAAGGCTATCGAACCCGCTCGACGCGCCCGACGTGCATCCTGGTTCGAGGGCGCCTGCGGAACGTGATAGTGTCATTCCTCGGTTGGGAACAGCCGAAAACACCAGCGCGGGTGGCGGAATAGGTAGACGCGCTAGCTTGAGGTGCTAGTGCCCGAATAGGGCGTGGGGGTTCAAGTCCCCCCTCGCGCACGCTGGCATGAAGGCCCCGGATCGGAAGATCCGGGGCCTTCATCGTGTCCGCGTCGGCACCGCTCCGAGTCCCTGCGCGGGGGTCAGACCGGCGCCTCATCGGCGTCGGGCCCGTCCGGAGCGATGACCCCGATGCCCTCGGCCCGATGGCTCGGCTCCGGCTCGCCGTCATCGCCGCTGTGCGGAGCCTTCGGCTCCTCCCCGGGATCCTTCTCCGTGCTCGGCTCCCGCAGCTCCTCCGTCGTCGGCTCGTCCGGCCGTTCCGTCGGCTCGTCCCGCTCCTCGCCGTTCTCCCTGTCGCTCATCACCGCACCTCCTGTCGTGGTCCGGCCAGCCTGGACCCCCTGCCACGGAGGAGCTAGGGGGTTGACAGCGGCCCGTCGCAGGCGGCTCAGCCGGCGCTGACGCCGAACAGCAGTCCGAGGACGTAGGTGACCGCGGCGGCCCCGAAGCCGATGGCCAGCTGCCGCAGGCCCCGGCGCAGCGGAGGACCACCGGAGAGCACTCCGACCGTGGCTCCGGTGCTCAGCAGAGCGATGCCGACGAGGGCGAGCGCCACGAGCACGGCCGGCGTGCCCTGCATGCCGAAGATCCACGGGAGCACCGGCACGATCGCGCCGGAGGCGAACAGCAGGAAGCTCGAGATCGCCGCCGGCCACGCGTTGCCGATGATCTCGTGCTCGTCCCCGCCGTCGTCGACCACCCGGAGCGGACCCGTCGCGCGCTGCGCCATGCCGGCCTTCGCCGCGCTCACGACCCGGCGGGCGCGCTCCAGCGACTCCTCCGTGTCCATGCCGCGGGCTCGGTAGACCAGGGCCAGCTCGTTCTCGTCCAGGTCCAGGTCGCTCGCGGTCGCCGCCCCGTGCCCGTTCTCCTCGGTGGCCTCCAGCAGCTCGCGCTGGGAGCGCACCGAGACGAACTCCCCCGCGCCCATCGACAGCGCGCCGGCGAGCAGTCCCGCGAATCCGCTGAACAGGACGAAGCCGCTGCTCGCCCCGGTGGCGCCGATGCCGAGCACGAGCGCGAGGTTGCTCACGAGTCCGTCGTTCGCGCCGAACACGGCGGCGCGGAACGATCCGGACAGCTGGCGGCGACCCCGCGCCGCGAGGCCGCGGACCACTTCGAAGTGCACCTTCTCGTCGGCGCGCATGGCGGGCGTCGCGTAGGCCTCGGAGTCGTACGGCGATCGCGCTTCCGCACTCTGCGCGAGCGCCAGCACGAAGATGGATCCGAACCGGCCCGCCATCCAGCCCAGCACCCTCGTGCGCAGACCCGGCCGAGGCAGCCGTGCCGGCTCTCCGCCGAGCAACTGGAGCCAGTGCGCCTCGTGGCGTCCCTCCGCGGCCGCGAGCTCGAGCAGGATCTCCCGCTCCTCCCCGTCGCGCCGTGCGGCGAGCTGCTGGTAGACGTGCGCCTCGGCGCGCTCGTCGACGAGGTACCGCGCCCAGCGGCGGCGGTCGGCCGCGGTGGGTTCGGCGGGCACGGGAGCGGGGGTGTTCATCAGCGTCCTTCGTGTTCGGAGCAACCGTTCCACGCTATCCATCCGTGGTGCTCCGCCCCCTGCTGAGACGCGGATTGACAGCATTTCGGGGATCCGAACCGGCCGGTCCCGGGCGCGTCACGCGGACCGGATCCGGGCGCTGCCGCGCGCGGTGCTCAGGAGCGGACGCGACGCCGGAGCAGGTCGATGCGCGACTGCAGCTGGGTGACGGTCGCCTGCGCGACCGCTGGTCCTCCGCACAGCCGGCGCAGCTCGGCATGGACGGATCCGTGCGGCTCCCCGGTCTGCCGCGCGTAGACGCCGACGAGGCTGTTCAGCAGCTGCCGCTGCTCGCGCAGGGTGCGGTGCAGGGGCTCGGGCAGCGTCGTCGTCGCTGTCGGAGCCTGCGCCTCCCGCGCCTCGCGCAGCCGTGACTGGCGCGACTGCCGCTGCATGAGCAGCTCGTGCACGTGCTCCGGCTCGAGCAGACCCGGGATCCCGATGAACTCCTCCTCCTCGGGAGTGCCAGGCTCGGCGAGCTGGCCGAACTCCTTGCCGTCGAAGACGACCCGGTCGAAGTGCGCGAGCGAGGAGATCGCCTGATAGCTGAACTCCTGGGTGAGCGCGTCCGACGCATCATCCTCGCGGTTCGCACTCTCCAGCAGCGAGTCATCGAGGCCGTCCTCGTCCTTCGACTGCCGGTCGAGCGCGTGGTCGCGCTGCTTCTCGAGCTCGTTGGCGAGCTTCATCAGCACCGGGACGTTCGGCACGAAAACGCTCGCGGCCTCGCCCCGGCGACGCGCGCGCACGAACCGGCCGATGGCCTGCGCGAAGAACAGCGGGGTCGACGACGACGTGGCGTAGACCCCGACCGCGAGCCGCGGCACGTCGACGCCCTCGGACACCATGCGCACGGCGACCATCCAGCGATCATCGGACGCGCTGAACTTCTCGATGCGCTCGGATGCGGTGGCGTCGTCGGAGAGCACGACCGTGGGCCGCTGGCCCGTGAGCGAGTGCAGGATCTTCGCGTAGGCCCGAGCCACCGTCTGATCGGTCGCGAGCACGAGCCCGCCGGCATCGGGCACGTGGTGGCGGATCTCGGTGAGGCGGCGGTCGGCGGCCGACAGCACCGCGGGCATCCACTCCCCCTCGGGGTCGAGCGCGGTGCGCCACGCCTGCGAGGTGACGTCCTTCGTGTTGTCCTGCCCCAGGTGCGCCTCGAGCTCGTCTCCGGCGCTCGTCCGCCAGCGCATCTTGCCCGCGTACATGTGGAAGAGCACCGGGCGGACCACGCCGTCCTGGAGGGCCCGGCCGTAGCCGTAGGCGTAGTCGGTGCTCGAGATCCGAGCCCCCGATTCGTCGGGCAGATACTCCACGAACGGGATCGGCGCGGTGTCGCTGCGGAACGGGGTTCCGCTGAGGAGCAGCCGCCGTCTCGCCGACCCGTAGGCGTCGCGGATCGCGTCGCCCCAGCTGAGCGCATCGCCGCCGTGGTGCACCTCGTCCAGGATGACGAGTGTGCGCGCCCCCTCCGTGAGGTGCTTGTGCACCGAGGACTTCGCCGCCACCTGCGCGTAGGTCACGACGACGCCGTGGTACTGCCGGGACGGCGCCCAGTGGCTGTTGCGGAACCGGGGATCCAGACGGATGTGCACGCGGGCCGCCGCATCCGCCCACTGGGTCTTCAGATGCTCGGTCGGGGCGACCACGATCACCCGGTCGACCTCGTTCGTGCGCAGCAGCTCGACCGCGAGGGTCAGCGCGAAAGTCGTCTTCCCGGCGCCCGGGGTGGCGGCGACCAGGAAGTCGCGGCGGTCGGGGATCCGGAAGTACTCCTCCAGGGCCTCCCGCTGCCACGCCCGCAGCCGATCGGCGGTTCCCCAAGGGGCGCGCTGAGGGAAGGACGGGGAGAGCATGGGATTCCACGATAGACGAGGCCGTCGACATTCCCGTCCACGCCCCTCGGTGCGGTCACAGCGTCCGCACTGGATCGGCACAGCCGATCCAGTGCGCGTCGCAGTAGCGTCCCCTGCGGCCCTCCCGCCCGGAGCGCCCTCCCGGAGGACACCCATGAGACGACCCATCGCCGCGCGCCCGGTCGCGCAGCACGGCCGCGCGACCGGTCCGCGCATCTGGACCCGGATCCTGCGCGCGATCGGGATCGGCGTCGCCGTCGTCGTGGTCAGCACGGCCGGCGTCGCGGCCTACATCGTCTCGGATCTCACGGCCGCAGTCGCGCACAACAGCGTGCAGCTGGAGGGCGGCCCGACGGCCGCGCCCGACATCGGCGCATACAAGAGCGGCTTCAACCTGCTCGTCGTCGGCATCGACGCCTGCGAGGCGAAGTACGCGGACCTGTTCCCCGGACGCTGCGACGGCCCCGACGCGTCGAGCGTCAACAACGACGTCACGGTGCTCATGCACGTGTCTGACTCCCCCCGGCGCATCACGGTGATCAGCTTCCCGCGCGACCTGGTGATGCCGATCCCCTCGTGCACGGCGAAGGACGGCACCGCCGTGTCGGCGCAGAGCGGCGCGCAGATCAACACGACCTACGACGAGGGCGGCCTGTCCTGCGTCGCCAAGACGGTGACGCAGCTCTCCGGCCTGAACGTCGACTTCGCCGCCGCCGTGAACTTCGGCACCGTGATCGACATCACCAACGCCATCGGCGGCGTGCCGGTCTGCCTCGCCACGCCGATGAACGACGCGTACACGGGACTGAACCTCAGCGCCGGCGAGCACACCATCCAGGGGCTCCAGGCACTGCAGTTCCTGCGCACCCGGCACGGCCTGGTCTCGGGCAGCGATCTCGCGCGCATCGGCAACCAGCAGCAGTATCTGGCCAGCCTCGCCCGCACGCTGTCCAGCGGCAAGGTGCTCTCGAACGTGCCGGAGGTGCTGAACATCGCGAACATCGCGCTGAGCAACATCGAGGCCAGCACGACGCTCACCAATCCGATGACGATCGTCCAGCTCGCGCTCGCCGTCAAGGATGTGCCGCCCTCGGACATCACGTTCATCCAGTACCCGACGCTCACGGATCCCGACAACCCGAACCGTGTCATCGAGGACGACGCCTCGGCCCAGACGCTCTGGGCCGCGATCGCCGCGAACCAGCCGGTGCAGATCACCCACCAGAACACCGTGAACGACGGCGTCACCGTGGAGCCGGCCGCGCCGAGTGCGACCCCCGCCCCCAGCGGGGCCGCCTCCCCCGCCCCGTCCGCCACCCCGGCGCCCAGCGCGGTTCCGCTGTCCGGCAACGTGCGCGGCAGCACGGCGGCGCAGCAGACGTGCTCGAACGGCGACACCAGCCAGTGACGCCGCGACGCGGGTAGTCTCTGATCCGGTGCCGCGCCGAACGCACGGCTCCCAGGAGGAGGATCATGTCCGGCCACGAACCGCGCACCCCGTACATCCCGAACGACACGCCGCACCCGTGGCACCGCTACGTGGCCCTCGGCGACTCGTTCACCGAGGGCATCGGGGACCCAGAGCCGAGCGCTCCCGGCGGACACCGGGGATGGGCGGACCGCGTCGCCGAGGTGCTCGACGCGCAGAGCGACGACTTCGCCTACGCGAACCTCGCGGTCCGGGGCAAGCTCATCGCGCAGATCTCCGACGAGCAGGTCGCTCCCGCGATCGCGCTGAACCCGGATCTGATCACGCTGTGCGCGGGCGGCAACGACGTCATCCGCCCCGGCACCGATCCCGATGAGATCGCGGCGCAGCTCGACGACATGGTCACCCGCCTCGCCCGCACCGGCGCCGCGATCGTGCTCTTCACCGGCATCGACACGAACTTCACCCCCGTGTTCCGGCCGTTCCGCGGCAAGGTCGCGATCTACAACGAGAACGTGCGCGCCGTGGCGGATCGGCACGACTGCATCGTCGCCGACCAGTGGGGGCTGAAGACGATCCAGGATCCGCGCTTCTTCGCCGACGACCGCCTGCACATGAATCCCCTCGGCCACCACGAGGTCGCCCGGATGGTGCTGCGCGCGCTGAACGTGCCGAATGACCTGCAGGACATGGTCGCCGATCCATTCCCGAACCGCACCTGGCGCGAAGCCCGCAACGAGGACCTGGTGTGGGCGCGCACGCACCTGGTGCCGTGGGTGCTGCGCAGACTGCGGCACCAGTCGTCCGGCGATTCGATCGAGGCCAAGCGCCCCGAACCGGCGCCGGTGCTGCTGCCGCACGAGGACTGAGCGCTCGCCGCGGGCGGTCAGTCCTCCGACGCCGGCGGGTGCCGCAGCGCCCAGAGCGCGACGGCGGCGGTCGAGGCGACGTTGAGCGAGTCCACTCCGCCCGACATCGGGATCGTCACGATCGCATCGGCCGCCGCGAGTGCCGCGTCGGTCAGCCCCGGCCCCTCCGACCCGAAGGCGAGGGCGACCCGCTCCGGCCGCGCGGCCGCATAGGCCTCCAACGACACCGCGTCGTCGCTCAGCGCGAGTGCGGCGAGCTGGATGCGTTCGGCACGGAGCAGCGGGGCGAGCTCGCCCCAGCCGCGGAATCGCGTCCACGGCACCTGGAAGACCGCCCCGGTGCTGACCTTGACACTGCGGCGGTACAGCGGGTCCGCGCACCGTGCGGAGACGAGCACCGCATCGGCGTCGAGGGCCGCCGCGGCGCGGAACGCGGATCCGACGTTCGCATGCTCCACGAGGTCCTCCAGCACGACCACCGTGCGCGCCCCGCGCAGGACCGTCGCGGCTTCCGGCAGCGCCGGGCGGTGCATCGCCGCGAGAGCACCGCGATGCACGGGGAACCCGGCGACCGCCTCGACCACATCGTCCGGGCAGACGTACACCGGGGTGTCGGCGCCGCCGACGACGTCGCGGATGCCGCCCAGCCAGCGCTCCTGGGTGAGGACCGACCTCGGGCGGTGCCCGGCCCGGACCGCCCGCTCGATCACCTTGAGCGACTCGGCGATGTACAGGCCGCCCTCGGCGTCGCTGCGCAGCCGCAGCGCGGTGTCGGTCAGTCCGCGGTAGTCGTCGAGGCGGGGATCGGCGGGGTCGTCCAGGCGGATCTCGTGCACGGATCCACTCTCCCAGGTCGGGAGCCGACGTGCGTCGACGAGCCCCACGGTCCCCGGCCGACTCCCTGCGGAGCGCCCGTAGACTCGGGCGGGGAGGTTCCGTGAACAGCAGCATGCCGTCGTTGCACGCGCAGCTCGAGCCTGTCGCCGACCTGCTCGCCGACCGCCGCATCGCGTTCCTCACGGGCGCGGGCCTGTCCACCGATTCGGGGATCCCCGCCTATCGAGGCGCGGGATCCGCCCCCCGACGCGCACCGATGACCGTGCAGACGTTCCTCGGTTCGGAGCAGGCCCAGCGCCGCTACTGGCTGGGCGGGCACCTCGGCTGGCGCTCCTTCGGCACCGCCGAGGCGAACCCCGGCCATCGTGCGATCGCGGCGCTCGAGCGCGCCGGGCGCTCGGCAGGGGTGATCACGCAGAACGTGGACGGGCTGCACCTCGCCGCGGGATCCGCGCGCGTCGTCGAGCTCCACGGCACCATGCGCACCGTGCTCTGCCTGCAGTGCGGTCAGAGCTTCTCCCGGGACGCCGTCGCCGCGCAGATCGAACGGCGAAACCCCTGGCTCGATGTTCCCGATGAGGTGCTCCTCGGCCCGGACGGCGACGTGCGCCCCGAGAGCACCGACGGCTTCGCGCTGCCGGTGTGCACCGTGTGCGACGGAGCGCTCAAGCCCGACGTGGTGTTCTTCGGCGAGTTCATCCCCGGAGAGCGGTTCGCGACCGCCGAGGCGCTGCTGCGCTCCGGAGATGCGCTGGTCGTGGCCGGCTCCTCCCTCGTGGTGAACTCCGGCATCCGCATCATCGAGCGGGCGCGACGCCGCGCGCTCCCCATCGTCATCGTCAACCTCGAGCCCACCCGCGCCGACGCCTGGGCCTCCGCCACCATCGCGGCGTCCACCACCGTCGTCCTCCCCGCCCTCCAGGAGCTGCTCACGTGACCCTCATCACCCTCATCCGCCACGGCCAGACCGACTGGAACCTCGAAGGCCGGATCCAGGGAGCAACCGACATCCCGTTGAACGACACCGGTCGCGCCCAGGCACGGGCGGCCGCCGTGCGACTCGCAGGGACCCGCTTCGACCACGTGTACACCAGCCCGCTCGTGCGGGCGCGGGAGACGGCCGAGATCATCGCGGGCGAACTCGGCCTGCCCGCACCGCTGATCGCCGTCGGGATGCGCGAGCACGAGTTCGGGGCCGCCGAGGGTCTGCTCTGGGACCAGTACCGGGACCGGTTCCGAGCGGACAGCGGGAACGTGCCCGGCGCGGAGACCACGGCGGAGCTCACAGACCGCGCGCTGGCATCGCTCGAGCGGATCGCGCTCGCCGCCCGTCGCCGCTCCGCGCCGCGCACCGAATCCGTGCTCGTGGCGACGCACGGCGGGGTGATCCGCGCCCTCCTCGAGCACGCATCGGGCGGGACCCTCCCCGCTCCCGGGGAACGTCTCGGCAACGGGTCGCTGCACCGCTTCGCGATCGACGGCGGCGGCATCCGCCTGATCGACGCCGTCGCGGTCTGAGCGGCGCCCGCGCACCGCCGGGCGCCGGCCAGGACCGGAACGCATCCGGGCGTAGGATCGAAGAGCCGCCGATCCCGAGGAGAGCCGTGAATTCCGCCGCTGCACCCACCTGGCGGACCTGGCTCATCTGGATCGTCGGCGTCGCGGCCTACGTGCTGTCGATCACGAACCGCACCTCGCTGTCCGCCGTCGGAGTGGATGCCGCACACCTGTTCCAGGCGGACGCCTCCACGCTCTCCCTCTTCGCGGTCCTCCAGCTCGCGGTGTACGGCCTCATGCAGATCCCGGTCGGGCTGCTGCTGGACCGCTTCGGATCCCGGCCGATCATGGTCGCGGGGATGCTGCTGATGTCCGTCGGCCAGCTCGTCATGGCGTTCGCCCCCAACGTGGGCGTCGCGATCGTCGCGCGCATGATCCTCGGCGCCGGCGACGCCGCGATCTTCCCTGGCGTTCTCCGCCTCGTCGCGATCTGGTTCCCCGCCCAGCGCGGACCGCTGATGGCGCAGTTGACGGGGATCGTCGGCCAGCTCGGTCAGCTCGTCGCCCTCATCCCGCTGCCCCTGCTGCTGCACTCGACCACCTGGTCGGTCGCCTTCGGCAGCCTGGCGGGTCTCGGCGTGCTGTTCACCGTGCTCGTGTTCGCGCTGATCCGCAACCGTCCGCCCGAGTTCACCGAGGACGTCTCGGTCAACACGGACACCGGGGCGATCCGCGTCGTGACGTCCCAGGCCGATCTTCGGGTCTCCCTGCGCGAGGCCCTCGCCCACCCCGGCACCCGCCTCGGCTTCTGGACGCACTTCACGACGCCCTTCGCCGGCACCGCCTTCATGATGCTGTGGGGCATCCCGTTCCTCACCAGCGGCGAGGGCCTCTCGATCGGGACCGCGTCCCTGGTGACGACGGTCTACGTCCTGTTCGGGATCCTGTTCGGGCCCGTCCTGGGCACGCTGTCGGCGCGCCACCCGACGAGTCGCTCCCTCATGCTCGTGCTGCCGACCATCGGGATCCAGGTGATCGTCTGGCTCGCCGTGATCCTCTGGCCGGGACCGGCCCCGCTCTGGCTGCTGATCGTGCTCGCGATCGCCCTCGCCTCGGGAGGGCCCGCGTCCATGGTCGCGTTCGACCACGCCCGCACCCACAATCCCCAGCATCGGCTGAGCACCGCCACCGGCGTCGTGAACGGCGGCGGCTTCCTCGCAGCGCTCGTGGCGATCTTCCTCATCGGCCTGGCACTCGATCTGCAGGGCGCGGGAACGCCCGCCACCTACACGCTCGACGCGTTCCGCTGGGCCTTCCTCACCCAGGTGCCGCTGTGGCTCATCGGCACGGCATTCATCGTACGGGAACGACGGCTGACCCGGCGCGTGCTGGGCCTGGGCCGCCGCCCCCGTCAGGACTGAACGCCGAGGGTCCGCTCAGCCGAGCAGCATCGCCCGCCCCGGCTCCTGCAGCACGTCGGCCACGGCCTTCAGGAACTGCGCGCCCTCCGCTCCGTCGACGATGCGGTGGTCGAACGACAGGCTGAGCGTCATCACGTCGCGCAGCGCGATCTCGCCGCGATGCTCCCACGGCAGGCGGCGCACCGCTCCGAGGGCGAGGATCCCGGTCTGGCCCGGGGGCAGGATCGGGGTGCCCGCGTCGATGCCGAAGACGCCGATGTTGGTCAGCGAGAACGTGCCGCCGAGGAGGTCCGCCGGCGGGGTCTTCCCGCTGCGTGCCGTGCGCGTCAGCTCGGCGATCGCCCCTGCGAGCTCTCCCAGCGCCATGCTCTCGGCATCGCGGATGATCGGCACGATCAGTCCCCGCTCGGTGGCCGCGGCGATGCCGAGGTCGACGAAGTGCTGCTGCACGATCTCGCCCGCCTCGCCGTCCCAGCGCGAGTTCAGCCCCGGGTGGCGGCCGAGCGCCAGGCAGACGGCCTTCGCGACTACGGTGAGGACGCCGATGCGCGGGGCGTCCGGGGCCGCGGACGCCCGCAACGAGGCGATGAGCTCGCTCGTGGCGGTGACGTCGACGGTGTGGAACGTCGTCACGTGCGGCGCCGTGAACGCGCTCTGCACCATCGCCTCGGCCGTGTGCTTGCGGACGCCGCGGATCGGGATGCGCGTGGTGGCGCGCTGCCCCGCCGCACGGCGGTCCGGTGCACGCTCCGTCGTCGCGGCCGGGGCAGCCCCCGCCTCGGCAATGGTCCCGTCGACGCGGCGGCCGAGCCGCTCCCGGTAGGCGTCGACGTCGTGGCGCGTGATGACCCGATCGCCGAGCTCGGCGGCGACGAGCACCAGATCCACGCCCAGTCCCTTGGCATACGCGCGCACCGGGGGCGTCGACCGGGGTCGCTCGCCGCGCACCGGCGGCGCCGGGAGCACGTCGATCGCATCGTGCGGGGCCGCGACGCGCACCTCGGCGTCGGTCGCGACGACCGTCCCTGCGCCGGCGACGGCACGGCGCGCCCTGCGCTGCGGACGCCCGCTCGACGGCGCGGCGCCGTAGCCGACCAGGTTCGGCCCCGAGCCTTCCTCGACCGCCGACGGTGACGTCGGCGCCGGTTCGTCGGCACCCTCGATCTCGAAGCCCACCAGGGGCGCGCCCACGGCGACGACGTCGCCGGCTCCCGCGTGGAGCGCCGTGATCACGCCCGCGTGCGGCGACGGCAGCTCGACGATCGCCTTGGCGGTCTCGACCTCCGCGAGCGTCTGGTTCAGCGTCACCGTGTCGCCCTCGGCGACGAGCCACTGCACGATCTCGGCCTCGGTGAGGCCCTCGCCGAGATCCGGGAGGAGGAACTCCTGCTTCATCGCTCCGCCCCCTCCAGCAGCTGCTCGTCGTCGCAGACGCGGTCGACCGCATCCAGGATCCTGTCGAGGTCGGGGAGGTGGAACTTCTCCAGCTTCGCGGGCGGATAGGGGATGTCGTGGCCGGTGACGCGCAGCGGCGCCGCCTCCAGCCAGGTGAAGCACTTCTCGGTGATGCTCGCGATGACCTCCGCCGCCACGCCCGCCTCACGGGCGGCCTCGTGCACGACGACGACACGCCCCGTGCGGCGCACCGAGGCGCACACGGTGCCGTAGTCCACCGGGGAGAGCGAGCGCAGGTCGATGACCTCCAGCGACCTGCCCTCCGCCTCGGCCGCCTCGGCGGCGTCGAGCGCGGTGCGCACCATCGCCCCGTACGTCACGACCGTGACATCCGTGCCCTCGCGCACCACCCGGGCCAGCCCCATCGGCGCGGCGTCGGCGAGCGGGGTGTCCAGATCGACCTCGCCCTTGGCGTGGTAGAGCCGCTTCGGCTCGAAGAAGATCACGGGGTCGTCGCTCGCGATGGCCTGACGCAGGCAGGTGTACGCGTCCTGCGGATCGGAGACCGCCACCACGCGCAGCCCGGCGGTGTGCACGAAGTAGGCCTCCGGCGACTCCGAGTGATGCTCGGCGGCTCCGATGCCCCCGCCCCACGGGATCCGGATCGTGATCGGCATCGGCACCGTTCCCTGGGTGCGGTAGTGCAGCTTGGCCACCTGCGAGACGATCTGATCGAACGCGGGGTAGACGAAGCCGTCGAACTGGATCTCCACGACCGGGCGGTAGCCGCGCATCGCGAGGCCCACCGCCGTGCCGACGATGCCTGACTCCGCGAGCGGGGTGTCGATGACCCGCTCCGGCCCGAAGCGGTCGAGCAGTCCGTCGGTGATGCGGAACACGCCGCCGAGCTTGCCGATGTCCTCGCCGAGCAGCACGACCTTCGGGTCGTCGGCCAGGGACTGCGCCAGGGCGGCGCCGAGCGCCTTGCCCATGGTCATCTGCGTCATGTCACGCCTCCGCGAGGGTGTCGAGGTAGCGGGCGTAGTCCGCGCGCTCCTCGGCGAGTCCGGTGTGCGGCTCCGCGTAGACGCCGTCGAAGACCGCGAGCGGCTCGCGCGTCGTCATGCTCAGGCACGCGCTGCGCATCCGCATCGCGGTCTCGTCCGCCTCGGCGGCGAAGCCCGCCGCGATCTCGTCGGTGAGCACGCCCTCCGCACGCAGCAGGGTCTCGAGCCGAGCCAGCGGATCCTTGCCGCGCCAGTACTCCAGCTCCGCGGGGTCGCGGTAGCGGGTGGGGTCGTCTGCGGTCGTGTGCGGCCCCATCCGGTAGGTGACCAGCTCCAGGAACGCCGGGGATCCGCCGCGGGCCTGATCGAGCGCCCAGCGCGTGGCGGCGAACACGGCGAGCACGTCGTTCCCGTCCACCCTCATGCTGGGGATGCCGAAGCCCGGGGCGCGTCCGGCGATCGGGTGCTGCGACTGCACCGCGACCGGCTCGGAGATCGCCCAGTGGTTGTTCTGGCAGATGAAGACGACCGGTGCGCGGTAGGAGGAGGCGAACACCATCGCCTCGTTCACATCGCCCTGACTCGTCCCACCGTCGCCGAAGTAGGTCACGGCGGCCTGGTCCGAGCCGTCGTGCAGGATGCCGAGGGCGTAGCCGACCGCGTGCAGCGTCTGCGCGCCGATGATGATCTGCAGCGGGGCCATGTGCATCACGGCGGGGTCGTAGGCCGCGCCCTCCTCGCCGCGCCACATGCGCACGTAGTCGCCCGGCTGCGCGCCGCGCGCGAGCATCACGCCGGTCTCGCGGTAGCTGGGGAACACGACGTCGTCGTCGCGGAGCGCGCGGGCGGAGCCGATCTGCGCGGCCTCCTGCCCCTGACACGGGGCCCAGAGCCCCAGCTGGCCCTGGCGCTGCAGCGCGACTCCCTCGGCGTCCAGACGGCGCAGCACCACCATGTCGCGGAGCAGCGAGAGCAGCTGGTCGGAGGTGACGTCGGCGGCGAACGGGGCGAGACGCGCATCCGCACGGCGGCGGCCCTGGGCGTCGATGAGTGCGGCGGGCTCGTCGAGCCCGATTCCGGTGACGGTGATGGGATCAAGGTGGGTAGACATCTTCGTCCTCCTCAGTGGATCCGCCCTCGTGAGCCGGATCCGATGCGTCTTCGCTGTGGCTTGAGCGTACGTCTGGTTCACACGTCGCTCAAGCAATGACGCTCTGCTTGAGCATGTTGCCAAGTCAGGCGCCATCGTCGACTGCTAGCCTTTGGCAACATGGCAACCCTCGATCGCACCGATCTCGACATTCTCGAGATGCTCTCCGCCGACCCCCGCACGACGGTGGTCGCGATGGCCGAGAAGCTCCGGCTCTCCCGCAACACGATCCAGGCGCGCATGGCCCGCTTGGAGCAGACCGGGGTGTTCCTGCCGTACGAACGCGCCTTCTCCCCCGCGGTGCTGGGCTACCCGCTGCAGGCGTTCGTCAGCATCGGCGTGCGGCAGACCGAGCTGCCTCGGATCATCGCCGAGCTCGCGCGCGTGCCCGAGGTCGTGCAGGCGCACGGGCTCAGCGGGTCCATCGATCTGCTCGCCCTCGTCGCCTGCCGGGATGCCCGCCATCTCTTCGACACCGATGCGCGCATCCTGTCCATCGACGGCGTCGAGAGGACCGAGACGTCTCTCGCGATGGGCGAGGTCATCCCGTTCCGCGTCGGCGGTCTCATGGGGCTGGCACGGCGAGAGGCCGGAGGAACCGCTTGATCGCCCCGGCGGCCTCGGCGGGCGTTTCATAGTGGATGAGATGCCCGACGTGCGCGATCTCGGTCAGCTCGGCATCGGGGAACAGGGTCGCCAGGTGACGTTCCGCCTCGATCGGCGTGATGTCGTCGCGCTGAGCCGCCACGAGGAGCGTGGGAACCTCGATGCGCGGAGCGAACTCGCGCACGTCGTGGGAGACGCTGGTGCGGAACGCCTGGCTGAGCACCTCGCGGTCGGAGAACCGTGAGAAGTAGGTGTCGTGCTGATCGTGCACGAAGCGGCGCAGCTCCGGATCCGCGGTCTTCGCCATCGCGACGCTCATGACGCGCACGATGACGCGGTTGCGCAGCAGCTCGGTCCCGATGCCCTCGGGCAGCCGCGCACCCAGCGCGTAGTAGAGGATCGCCAGCCGGGTGAGCACGGCCTTCGGGCCCTCGAGCGCCGGCGCGCCGATCGGGTTGACCAGGATCAGGCGCGGTGTCCGCAGCCCGCCCGCGACAGCCGCAGACGCGACGATGGATCCGAACGAGTGTCCGAGGACGACCGCCCCCGGAGTCACCGTGCCGGCGAACTCCGTGAGCCAGGCGGCATAGGCGTCGATGTCGTGCACGCGTCCCGGCAACGGCGCGGTCTCGCCGAACCCCGGCAGATCCGGCATGATCACCCGCACCCCGGGCAGGTGCGCCACGACGGGCTCGAGTCCGTGGTGCTCGCCGCGGAAGCCATGCACGGCGAGAACGGTGGCCTCGGCGTCCTCCGGGCCGTAGACCCAGTAGGCGGTGCGCCCGCCGAGCACCTCGGCCTCGTGGCGCTGCACCGGGATGCGGTCCAGGCGGGCGGCATACGGCGAGGGAACGGGCATGCGTCGAGTCTACGGTCGGCGTCGCGCCCCGCCCGTGCGTCGCCTGGACGCCGCGCGCCGCCGCCGGGATGTCGGGAGCCCGTCCTACGGTGGGCGTCATGACCCCGTCGACGCCTCTGCCTCCGTGGCTGACGCGTGTCGGCGTGTTCGATCTCGAGACCACCGGTATCGACGTCACCCGCGATCGGATCGTCACCGCGCATGTGGGCGTGCTCGACCAGCACGGATCAGAGATCGCCGCGCGCACCTGGCTCGCCGATCCCGGCGTGCCCATCCCGGCCGGCGCGACCGCGATCCACGGGATCACGTCCGAGCGCGCCCGGCGCGACGGCGCTCCCGCCGCGCAGGTCATCGCCGGTGTCGTCGCGGCGCTGCGGTCGCTGCTCGAGCGCGGCATCCCCGTCGTGGCGTACAACGCCGCGTTCGACTTCTCCCTGCTCGCGCATGAGGCGCGCCGCCACCGGATCGCACCGCTGGAGGATCCGGCGCCGGTGATCGACCCGCTCGTCATCGACAAGGCCTACGACCGCTACCGGCCCGGCAAGCGCACGCTGGAGATCGTCGCCGCCCACTACCGCGTCGATCTCGTCGGGGCGCATGACGCCTCTGCCGACGCCGTCGCAGCCGGACGGGTCGCACAGGCGCTCGCGCAGCGCTTCCCGCTCCCCGCCAGCGCAGGCGAGCTGCACACGCGGCAGATCAGCTGGGCCCGTGCCCAGGCCGCGAGTCTCACCGACTACTTCGTGCGGATCGGCCGCATCGATCCGACGGAGCGCGTCGACGGCCGGTGGCCGGTGCGCGAAGGGGATCAGCGCCGCAGAGACCCCTCCGAGATGTCCCTCTGAGGACGGATCCCCCGCTCAGCGGTTGGGCGTACGCTGCAGGCATGGACGGCGTCCTGAAGACGGTGCTGGGCTGGAGCGCAGCGGTGCTGCCGATCGCCTTCGGCCTCTACCTTCTCGGATTCGCAGCCTGGACGCTCCTCCGTCCCGGACCGTTCGAGAAGCGCTACCCCACGCGCGGCGGGGGCCTCGGCGGCGCGTTCGACAGTGTCTTCTCCCCCAGTTCGGCGGAGGCGGGATCGGAGCGCGACCGGCAGACGCGGCGGACGGCACCCGCCCCCGCTCCGGGCGATCCCCCCTGGGGCATCGACGGTGACCGGATCCGCATCGACCTCTGAGACGGGCACGCCCCGGAAAACGACGAAGGCCCCGCCGGAGCGGGGCCTTCGCAGGGGCAATTACTTGCCGGAACCGCCGAAGTTAGTGCATGGCTACTTTGACTGAACTCCCGCGCACCATCACCAGCCGAGGCGCTCTCCTCAACGTGACCAATTCTGCACGCCCTCGCGCCGTCCTCTACATCCGCCTCTCCAAGGAGTCCGCGGCTTCCACCTCCATCGCCGGACAGAATGACGACCTCCGAGTCATCGCCGAGCGCAACGGCTGGGACGTCGTCGCCGTCTTCGAGGACAGCGGCAAGAGCGGCGGCAAGGAGCGCGCCAACGCGAACGCCGCCTACGAGCTCTGGCGCGACGGCGAGGCCGACATCCTGGCCGTCTACGCCTATGACCGATGGAGCCGGATGGGCATCAAAACCCTCGCGGCGCTCATCGAGGTCGTCGACGCCCGAGCGAAGCACGACCGCCCGGCTACCTTCATCGCCGTCCGCGAGGGCATCGAGTCGACACAGCCCGACTGGCAACTCCGGGCCGCGTTCGCCGCCGACATGGCGAAGCGCGAGCGCGACCTCGTGGCCGCTCGCCAGGTGGCGGCCCGCGACCGCATGCGCCGTCAGGGGCGCAACGCGGGCCACGGGGTGCCGCCCTTCGGCTACCGCACGGGCCCACACCCGACGCTCCCGGTTGGGCGAGGGCTTCATGTCCGTGAGGCGGAGCGGGCCGTCGTGCTCGAGGTCGCCAACAGGATTCGCCAAGGTGAGTCCTTCGTGCGCATCGCTGAGAACCTTACTGCCCGTCGTGTCCCGACAGCACGGAGCGCCGCCCGTATCGCGGAGTTGGCCCACTCGGCGCACGAACGCGGGGAGTCGGTAGATCCACAACTCCTCAAGGCCGATCCCGACGCGCTCGATCACGGACGGTGGACTCCCAGCCGCATTCGGACGACGTGGTCGTCTGACCACCTACTCGGGCGCTTGTCACACAACGGCGAGCCGGTCTACGACGCCGAAGGGCAACCGCTGACACCGTTCGAGGCGATTCTTACTCTCGATGAGATCCAAGCGATTCGCGAGCGATGCGCCAGAACGCCGCAGGGCCGTCCCTCGCGGCGCCCAGGGGCGGCCCTGCTCAGTAGAATCGCGTTTTGCTCGGGGTGCGGAAAGCCGCTCTACCGGCGGATGTCCGGGGCGAACGGTGGATATCCCAATTATTCATGCTCATCCTCGGCGTATGGGGTCGAGTGTCCCCACCGCGTCTCCATCTCTGGCCGCAAACTCGAGGCAGAGCTCACCAGACGCTTCCTCCAGGTCGCGGGCTCATGGCCTGAGCTTCGTCAGTCCGAGATTGTCGTCGGCGCCCACCTTCGCGCCGAGCTCGCCGAGGTCGATGCCCGACTGAAGGAGCTAGGCGACCGGCTCGTCCTCGCCGACGACGACAGCGAAGACGAGCGTATTCAAGCACTCATGGCGCCGCTCAAGGTGCGTCGGCGGATGCTTCGCGAGACGACCCCGTCGCGAACGGAAACCCTCACCCCCACGGGCCGAACCATGGCCGACGTCTGGGAAGGTACTGACGATGCCGAGGCTCGACGGATGCTCATCGTTCGTGCCCTCGATCACATCGAGATCCTTCCCAGTAGGGACGAGAACGGCGCGCTCATCCGCGAGCGCTTCGTCTTCTATTGGAAGCCCTCTCCCGAGGACGCGCCGGAGTACTTCGGGCTCTAGGCTCGGTCACCCCGCCGCGCACAGCGCGGAGCAGACAGCGTTTACACGCGGCGCCGGGGAGAGAGGTTCCGGGGGCAACGCTTCGAGAGTGTCGAAGTGTCGGTTCAAATCGACACTCCTTATTCCCCGCTTGAGTGAGTGAGTGACTAGAAGGGGAATAGGGAGTGTCGATTTACTTCGACACTTCGACACCCTGGCGACGCCTCCGACCCGTCGCACGGCGCCCGCACCGCCCCGCGCCTGTGAGTCCCCTGAGGATTTCAGCCCTCGACACGCCGAAGGCCTCGAAACCCGCGTAATTCCGGGCCTTGCCGTGGGCACTCAGGCGCTCTCCTCAACAAAGGGAGATTTCTCTACTTTCCGCCCTGTCCTCGTCGACAGGGCATTTCTTTTGCCCCTACTGCCGTAACAACACACTCGAGGAGGCCGACCGGTGGCCGACGCCTTCAACTTCATCTGTGCCGAGTGCGGATCCGCATTCACCGCGGCGCATTCTGGCGCCCGTACTTGCTCCAACGCTTGCCGAGTACGCCTCTACCGCGCCCGCCTCCTGGAACAACGCGCGCGCCTCGGCGCTGAGGCGGATGCCGCCCTCCGCTCCGGCGATGTCGCCGCCCTCGAGGCTGTCGCCCGGCGAGCCGCCGCCATGCTTCACCCCTGACACGGGCAGAGCGCCAGGGACTCTCCCGGGCTTCCGAACGCTGGGGCTCCGCCGCCGTCGTCCGCCGCGCGGCGTAGCCCCTCACCCGCTTCCCTCGGCGCTCCGGCGCCTCCACCCCAAACAAAGGCACCCACATGCTCGACTACACCGACGAAATCCCCGACTTCATCCTCAAGGCCATCCCAGGAACAGACCCGCTCACCGCGGCAATCGACGACGCCGACCGCGCCTCGCGGCGCGCAGATGACAAGGTCATCCCGCTCAGAGAAGCCGCGCGAGCGCTGGCGCTCCGCGACGACACCAACGCAGGTCCGAGGCCCGACGTCAAGCGTGCCGACTTCGACAAGGCCGTCGACGCCTACCGTAACGCGGCACTGACCTCGGAGCAGACGCACGCGGCGTACCGCGATGCGCTCATCGCACGCTTCGAGCACGTGCAACGCGGTATGCGGGATCCTGCCTTCATCGCGACGCACGAGAAGCTCTATGCCGAGGCGGCCCAGACCGCCCGCGACGCACTCGCGGCGCTCCGTGAGGCCATCGAGACGCGCGACATGCTGGCCCGCGATGTCATCGGTCGCCCGATCCGGAAGCCTTCGCCCTGGTACGGCTTGGACGCCGCCCTCCGCGACGTCGAGGGCTACGTTGACGCCGCGATGGAGGACGCAGACGCCGAGGCCTGGCAGATCGTCGAGAACGCCTTCCGCGACACGATCCGCGTAGCCGGGCATGCGCACCACGACTCCGCCCTCCTCGCAAGGCTCCAGGCCATCCGCGATGACGATTCGATCCCGGCGAGCGACAAGGCAGACCAGTACCGCATCATCCTCCGCCGCAAAGGCTTCTTCGGAGAGGTCCGCTGAACATGACGAACGACATGACCAACCCAGCCACCCCGGACGACGACTACCGCAAGCGTCTCCCGGAGGAGCTCCGCGAGGACTACGACCGCCTCCGTCGCCGCATGACCGCCCAGGCGGCCTTCTCCCTCACTCGAGAGCGCGCCCGCCGTCGCGCGGCGCAGGCGTTCATCCCGGAGGCCGAGGCCATCGTCGCGGAGGTCCGCCGATGGTGAACCTCCCAAAAGCGGGACTCATCGACCGCGCATAGTGAGACCGCCTCTCTCCGGCGCCCCTCTCGACCGGCACCTCCGCCGCGTCATCACTGGTCGCCGGAAGTTCCGCAGTCACGCCTTCGGCAGGTTCCTCGGCGCCGCGCTGATCATCTCGGCCACGCTCTCAGGCCTGGTCTGGATCACCGTCGCGAGCATCGCGGGCATCGTCCGCATCCTGCTCGGCGTGTAAACGCCACTGACCCCGCGAGGTGCCCCGCCTTCGCCTCGCGGCCAGCCCGCCGCCTCCTCCGTCTGGTGTCCTTGCGCCCGGCGTCGAGTCGAGGCGGCGGGCCTCCTACCGACTACTCGACAGGGGCACGGAGCACGAGGCGACGCTTGCCCCTATGAAACGGCGCCTGCCGCCACTCGATTAGGAGCCTTGGCCTGTAGGGCTTCCCGCCTCCGTCAGCAATCGAGTACGAGGTTCCCATGCCGCCGCGGGCGCGCACTACCCCTGTAGCCAGCGGCACCATGACCGTCCAAGTCTCACCCGGCTCTAGCTCAGCGCGCTTGTCCCATCTGCCCGATCTCCTGACCGATGATCCGATCGCAATCGTCAGATCACGCGCCGACGCATCGCCATGGTTGGTAAGCGCAACCTGCCGAAGCGGCACGCCACCGAACAGCTTCGTCGGCTGCGACCAGTCCTCAACGAGCTTCGGCTGTGGGTGGTATCTGGCCCGCTGACGGAACGCCAGCCAACTGAGCACGAATGACATGACGGACACGACCAACGCGCCGATCGCGACCAACGTCCGCCAATCCAGTGAGCCCATTTTGCGATGCTATCGAGCCCATCGGACACACAGCTCTACGTCGCGGGCCGTTCACGATCCCATTTCAACCCGGCACCCCCTGACGCCAGCCCGGTACGGCATCGCTTCAGCCTGCCTCTACGTAGCGCCCAATCCATGCGTGGGTATGGGAATTCCGCGGAAGAGCCCCCGATTCGACCCTCACTAGGAGCCTCATGTCCACCGACCCCCTCGCCGACGGCCTCCCCACCTCCTGGTCCGCATCCGTCCGGGCGACCTACGACGCCATCGAGGACGACCTCGGCGACGCCATCACGCCCGAACAGGCATCGATCCTGTACGAGGCTTGCGCAATGCTGGCCGAGGCCGAGGCGCTCGACGACCAAGTCACCACCGACGGTCGCATGATCTTCGGATACCGCGGTGCCCAGGTTCTCCATCCCGCGATCGACGCCGCCCTCCGGCACCGCCGAGCCGCGGTCGTCGCGCTCGCCACGATCCGCCGTGCCGCGCCCCCAAAGCGCGACCCGCAGGCGGCATCACGCGCCGCTACAGCCCTCGTCGGCGCCCGCTGGGGCCGCGCCGCATGAGGCCCGGCGCCGTCACTCGCCCCGGAGCCTCCGACGTCGTGCTCCGGCCTCGCCTCGATTACCGTGCCCGGCGAGAAGACTCACCGCTCCCACAGTGGGCACCGACCCCACCACCTGGTGGCTGGACGTACGAGCAAGCGCGCATCGCCGCGGAGCTCTACGCCCGCGAGGCCCTAGGCGAGGATACGTCGATCCCCGCGACCCTCGACAGGGTCGCCAGCGCGGCGTACAACGAGCTCCGCGGCGAGGAGTTCCGTCGAGCCGAGGGCGACAGCCCGATCCTCCGCGGTGACCTCGCGGCCCGTCGAGCGGCCTCGCGTCTCCGCCGCCCGTCCGCGGCGGAGGTCATCGCTGACCTCGCCGAGGACGCGCCTCCATCACTGGGCCGAGTCACTCCCCCAAGCATCGACGACCCCGCACCGTTCTAAGGCCGCCACATGACCACCACCGCCGTCATCCACTCCCAGGGCAACGACGCGCTCATCGAGGCAAAGCAATAGTTCGCCGCCCGCCCCGAGAACGCTCTCCTCGGCGCGCGAATTCTCGTCATCAACGGTCATCTCGTCGACGACGCGGCGTAGTCACTCCCCGCTTGCCCCAAACCGAGCCCTTCTAGGAAGACCACCCTGACATGCAGAACGACCCCGACATGAGCTTGATCCGATACGTCGAGGCCCGTCCCGGCGAGCCCCTGACCATCCCCGCGACTCACGTCCAGTACGACACGGACGGCTACCAGATTCGTCTCGGCATCGGTCGCCAGGCCCAGGAGACGCCCCGCCCATGATCGCCGCAGACCACGCCCTCCGCGTCGCCGCGACCGAGCATGCCGCCGCGGTCCTCCGCATCGTCGACGCCCTCAAGGTCGGCCGCGCGTATCAATGGGAGCTCCTGCCCGGCGCCCGCCTCGTGACGCCGCAGGCGACGACCGACCCGACGGGCGAGACCGCCACCTCCGGCACTCGCCTCGCACTCCGCGCGGCGACGGAAGACGCCCTCGTCCGCCTCGAGCTCGCAACCGCCGAGCTCAGGACCGCCGCATCCGCGCTCGAGGCCGCGCTCGAGTGCCACCTCGTACCCGCACCGTACCGACAGGAGTCCCTCGAGTGATTATCACAGTCCCGGTTGGCGCGAAGCGCCTCCGCCTTCACTACGACCACGATGCCCACCCCGGCAAGGGCGATCCGGACGCCTGGGCCTTCCATGCGCTCCAGGCCGCCTATGCCGAGCATGGCGTTACCCCGACGGTCGGACAGGGCGTGAACGCCGTGCACAGCGTCGCTGATCGGATCCGCGAGCTCACCGCCGCCAACGAGCGCGCGGCTATCAAGGCCCCGCGAGGCCTATCCAAGAAGCGCCGCCGCGTCCTTGCCCGCGCCGAACGTCTCGCGTCGATTCGCCTCTAACCCTCAAGACACGAACGCCCCCGCTCTCCTGCGCCCGCGCCGCGGTGAGAGACGGGGGCGTTCGTCATGTCCACGAAAGGCCCTCATGGCCCAGAACATCGGGTTCGCAACCCTCAGCATTATCCCCAGCGCGAAGGGCTTCGGAAAGGCCCTCAGCGGGCAAGTCGACGGCCAGATGCTCGCCGCGGGCAAGTCGGGCGGGACCGCGCTCATGTCCGGCATGGCGGCCCCGCTCGGCAAGCTCGCCGCGGGCATCGGCGGCGCGATCGTCGGCTACGCCGGACTCAAGGCCGTCATCGGCGGCGGCATCGCGCGCCAGATGCAGATTGAGAACGCGACCGCCAAGCTCGCGGGCCTCGGCCACAGCACCGACGCCATCTCGGGCATCATGCAGAACGCTCTCGCGAGCGTCAAGGGAACCGCCTTCGGCCTCGGCGACGCGGCCTCGGTGGCCGCCGCCATGGTCGCCTCGGGTATCCAGCCCGGCGTGGCCCTCACGGGCGTCCTCAAGACGGTCGCCGACACCGCGACCATCGCCGGAACCGACTTCCAGAGCATGGGCGCGATCTTCGGGTCCGTCGCCGCTCGAGGGAAGCTCCAGGGCGACGACCTCCTCCAACTGACGTCGCGCGGCGTGCCGGTCCTGCAGTTCCTCGGGAAGCAACTCGGCAAGACCTCGGCGGAGATCTCCGACATGGTCTCCAAGGGGCAAATCGACTTCGAGACCTTCAACGCCGCCATGTCCGCCAACATCGGCGGCGCGGCGCTGGCATCCGGCAACACGACCGCCGGAGCCATCGCCAACATGCGGGCGGCGTTCTCCCGCCTCGGGGCCACCCTGACCGGCGGCGTCTTCCCCCTCTTCAAGGAGTTCTTCAACGTCGTCACGGCGGTCACGGACTCGATCCAGACCCGACTTGAGGCAACGCTCGGCCCGCTGGGCGCGAAGATCCAAGCCGCGATCTCCCCGCCGCTCCAAGCGCTCCGCGAGCAGATCCCAGCCGTACTGGACATCCTCACCTCGGGCGACTTCAACGGGAAGATCCGGGCCGCCCTGAACGTGCAGGAAGACGACACGCTCGTCGTCGTTCTCCTTCGCATCCGCGAGGCCATCATCGGCATGGGCCAGGTCATCGGAGACACGCTCGCCCCAATCGGGCAGGGTCTCCGAGACGTCTTCGCGGCCCTGGGCGACAGCGCTTCGACGGCCCTGCCGCTCCTGTCGCCCGTCGGAGCGCTCCTGTCGATCCTCGGCTCGGCTCTGCCGTCGCTGGGGTCGGCGCTCGGATCCGTCCTCACGGCCATCGCGCCGAGCCTGCCGTCGCTGGCCGCTTCCATGGCGTCGCTCGTGTCCGCGGCCTCGCAACTCGTCGCGGCGCTCGCCCCGCTGGCCGCCGGAATTCTCACCGCGATCGCCCAGGCTGTCGCCACCATCGCCCCGCCGATCATCAACGCCGTCTCGGCAATCCTCGGCTGGATCTCGGCAAACTCGTCTTGGCTCTCGGGCCTGGGAGTCGTCGCGGGTGTGATCGGCGGCGTCGTCGTCGCGGTCAACCTCTTCAAGGCCGCGCAACTCGCTCTCGCCGCCGCCACCTACGGCGTTGAGGGGGCAATGGTGGTCGCCGGAACGAGCGCCAAGCTCTACGGCGTCATCATGGGCGTCGCGACGAAGGCAACCAACATCGCGAAGGCTGCTCAGGCCGCCTTCAATCTCGTGATGGATGCCAACCCCATCGGGATCATCATCACGGCCATCGCGGCCCTTGTGGCCGGGCTCATCTGGTTCTTCAACGAGACCGAGCTCGGCAAGAAGGTCTGGGGCGAGTTCACCCGCTTCCTCGGCGAGGCGTGGACGAACATCGTCAACTTCGCCACGGCGGTCTGGAACGGCCTCGCGTCGTTCTTCACCGACCTCTGGACGAACATCTCCAACTTCGTCGTCTCCGTGTGGACGGGAATCTCGTCGTTCTTCACCGGCCTCTGGACCGGCATCGTCGACGGATTCACGAACGCCTGGAATGCGGTCGTCGCCTTCCTGACGCCCATCTTCGAGGTCATCGCCGGGATCATCCGGTTCTACGTCGAGGCGTGGATCAACATCTTCCTCGTCATCGCCGCCGTGCTCGTGACCATCTGGAACGGGATCGTCGAGTTCGTCACGCCCATTGTGCAATTCCTCGTCCAGGTCATCACCGACTACATCAACGGACTCGTCGCTTTTTGGAGCGCCGTGTGGGCCGCCATCGCGCAGTTCTTCACGGATGTCTGGAACGGGATCGTCGCGTTCATCACGCCGATCGTGGCGGCCATCGCATCCTTCATCGTCGACACGGTCAACAACGTCTCGGCGGCCTGGAATGCCGTGTGGTCGGCGGTCTCGTCCTTCTTCTCCGGAATCTGGAACGGGATCGTCAGCTTCCTGACGCCGGTCCTCGCCCGGATCGGCTCCTTCGTGATCGACACGGCCCGGAACGTGTCCAACACCTGGAATGGCATTTGGTCCGCTGTCTCGTCGTTCTTCTCCGGAATCTGGAACGGCATCGTCAGCGCGGTTTCCTCCGGCGTCAACTCCGTCATCAGCACCATCAGCGGCATCTACGGCCAGGTCATGGGCGTCCTCTCGGGCGTCGGCGAGTGGCTCGTGTCCGCCGGTCGGAACCTGATCGAGGGCTTCTGGAACGGCATCTCCGGCGCGATCGGCTGGCTCAAAGGCCTCATCGAGGGCGCCTTCAACGGCGTCATCGACTGGGCCAAGGGCGTCCTCGGGATCCACTCCCCGAGCCGCGTCTTCAAGGGCCTCGGCGCGTTCGTCGGCGAGGGCTTCGCGCAGGGCATCGAGTCGATGACGGGCCGTGTCCAGTCGGCCACCGAAGGCATGGCCTCCGACGCCATCGACGCGGCCAACGGCGCGCACCTCGCGCTCAACGCCGACGTCTCCGGCTCCATCCCCGACGGCGGTATCTCGGGCGCAACCGCGCGGCAACTCGCCGAGCTCGGCGCAGGCGGTAACTCCGCCTCGCTCGAGTACCACCAGCACGGCGGCCAGGGCCTCACCTCCGAGCAAGAGCTCCGCAAGGCCGCTCGGAAGCTCAAGACCCTCACCGACACCCGCTAGGAGACCTCCATGCATCCCACCTTCGCCATCGTCTCGCCGACAGGGGACGTCCTCGAGCTCGGCACGTCTGCCGACTCGACGTCGCCGTTCATCCTGGATGGGGCAACGACGGGCATGGGCTTCGTGGCGCGGGAAGTACAGGTCACCCCCTCGACCGGGGACGGGGGGCGATTCCGGGCTAGCCGGGTCGCCCGCCCCGCGACGCTCGTTGTAGCTGTCTGGGGCGCGACTGCCTCCGCGTCCAGAGCCGGGACGCTGGACGCTAGCATCGTCGAAAGACTGGACTAAACGGAACCGACGATTGGGGTCGCCGATGCTCCCTCGCCTTACCAAAACGGGACACCTGCCGCCCGGCCGTCATCCGGCGACTCTTCCGGCTATTCACGAGCAGTTCGTCGAAGCGTTCCCAACTTCTACGACCAGAGCCGAAATCTGGGACGGCTTCATCGAGTATCTCCGGTCTTGGGATGAAGCAGAACAGAGCGCGGGCGTCGAGGTACTGCGAGGCATCTGGATCGCCGGGGGCTTCACCACGGATGCTGAAGACCCGAGCGACATCGACGTCTCCCCGATCTACGACAAGGGCATGCTCGATGGGCTGAACGGCAAGCCCGGCTCTGGCCGTCTCAAGCGTCTGTTCTCGCATCGGGAGAGCATCGCACGTGACTACCGAGTCGAGCCTTTTGCGCTCCCCTGGGCACCAATTGCATCTACTCTGTTTGCGACGAACCTCCCACCGGCAGAGCGAGATATGCTCGCTGTCCGTGGTGGCTTGGATAGTTGGTGGGGACGGACCCGACCGCCAGGCGAGCGGGTAGCACCCCAGCCACCCACGACCCTCGCCGAACGAGGCTATCTGGAGGTGATCTTGCGATGAGAGAAGACATCCGCGAGTATCTCCGTCAAGCCTCGACGGGCAACGCCAGGCGGGAGGCACTCTTCGCTGACGTCCCGGAGATTGAGGACGATCTTGGAGAGGCGATCCTGGATGCGCAAATCGCCGCCGCCGAGCGCCTTGACCCGTCTCAAGCCGCTTCGTCATTGTTCCTAGTCCGGCTGTCCGGACCCGGCGTGGTCGACGGCTGGATAGAGCAAGGCATGCAAGATGAGATTCTCGGCCCGCTAACCAAGGAAGTCGAGTACGCGGCGCCAAGCGCCGCCCGCTCAGATGTGCGCCTTGGCCTGGTTGGGGTAAGCAGCGGTAGCGTGCTCCTGCACTATCGGCCCCTGTCTCCGGCGCTCCCGCCGTCCCCGAAACAACTCCACTACTCCACCCACCCGGCAGATTCCGCTGTGCTCCGGGTCTTGGAGCTCCATGACTTTCTAGAGCGAGAGACCGACGTGCACACGATCGGCAGTGCGTTCAAGGAGGACCAAGACGTGCTCCGTCAAGCACGCAAGCTAGTGGAAGCCCTCGAGAAGCACTCCGTCAACCTCACCACCAGATGGTGGGGATCCACGTCGGTCCGCCGCATGTCGAAGATCACACAGCGTGGCCGAAGGCACGCCCTCCGCATATTCACCGCCCAAGAGCAGGACACACCTCAGCAAGTCCAAGGAATGGTCACTGGACTCGACATCAGTGGCATCGTCACTGTCGCTGGCGCTTCTGGTAACAAGAAGTACAAGGTCGATGTCGGAAGTGAGCGCATTTCAGATCCGGAGTTCACCCTCGGGCGACGCGTCTTCATGCTTGTGCGGAAGATCCAGGACGTCGACCAAGTGGGCGTAAGCCAGACCCATGCACGCTTTAGGTTCGTTCGTCACCTCGATCAGACACCCCTAGATTTCTGACCGGCATAGCTGCGTTCGCATGGCGTGCGTCACCAGGCCCCCGTACCGTTCCCCCGGCGCGGGGGCCTTTTGGTCGTTGGCGCTCCGCAAGCTCGACAGGCAGCGACACACCGGCCTCTGCCTCCGGTAATGCTCTCCAACCCTCGCCGCGCCCCGCACGAATCACCCCTAGACTCCGCGCCCATGCCAGCCTCAGGAGACTTCCGCCGCGACACCTCAACTGGATCCGTCGCCCGTCATCATGACCGGCGACGCCATCCGAGGAGTCGCACCATGCACGCATGCAAACGCCCGCCACACGCCGAGTTTCACCGCAACGGGCCACAAGCCGGGACCTCAGAATTAAGCCTCTCAGACGCGCCTAGCGTTTTTTGTATGGCACCGAATCAAGCCACAACGCAGAGCCTCGCCTCTTTGTTGGCTAACCCCGCCCTCGAGCTTCACGTCCCCTTAGACTCCGCGCCCATGAGTTCAAGCGCCGAGCCCGAATCGCCTCTCCCCTGCCCCACCTGTGAGAACCACGGGCCGATGGGCCAGCGATGCGGAAACTGCGGTACGTGGATCTAGGCAGACGGCCAAGCGCAACCGGCGCGACGGCTAGCCGAGAGGGGCCCCGGGATAGAGTTAGTATCCCGGGGCCACCTCCCAGCATCGTAGAGCGGGCGACTTGAAATCGCCGCCCCCACGTTGCCACCAGTCCCTTGCGCGCGTCACCGCGGTACCCTTTGCCGTAGGGCATGTCCAGGCCGCCCACCTTATGCCGCGAGGGCTACCGCGCCAAGCTCAGCCTCGACGAACGCCACCAGCGCATCGACCTCGGCGCCGTCGAGCCCGCCAAGCTCGGGGCCAGCAAACGCAAGATCTTCGATCCCCTCGACGCCGCGACCGGCGAGCGCCATCTCAACCGCGTGTGCCTTGTCGGCGTCGCTCAACGTCGCGGCCCAGGTCCAAGCGACATCCTCCACGTCGCGCCAGCTGTGCTCCGCCACAAGCGACCAGAAGTTCTCCATGGTGACCATCCCGTCCTCGGCACCCCTGTGGCGCCGTCGACGCCAAGCATGGCACATGAAAACACCAGTTCAAGCCATGTTTACTGGCAAGCGCGTACACGCTTCGCGCGAGCTGTCCAACGCGCAAAACCGATACTCGGGTGCTTGCCCCAAAGCAGAAGACCCCCGGCTCCTCAGAACGCGGGGGTCTTCATCTTGACTTGTGGCTTACTTGGCCCCAAAGTTCTTGAAGCGCTGGTTGAACTTCTCGACGCGACCGGCCGAGTCCATGATGCGCTGCTTGCCCGTGTAGAACGGGTGCGAGGCCGAGGAGATCTCGACGTCGATGACGGGGTACTCCACGCCGTCGAGCTCGATCGTCTTGTCGCTGGTGACCGTCGAACGGGTCAGGAAGGTGTCTCCGGAACCGAGGTCGCGGAAAACGACGGCCTGGTACTCGGGGTGGATGTCAGTCTTCATGGGATTCCTTACGTGGTGCCCTGGATTGTGCCAGGGGCGAGGGAAGTCTGCGGTGCAGAGTGCACCAAGGATCGATTCTACCAGTCCTCCGACGGACTCAGGAACCAGCGGCGCGCGCCGCGTAGCGTCCCGCGCTCCGGTCCAGGGCGATCGGCATCGCGAAGGCCTCGCTCAGCGCCTCCGCGGTGAGCGTCTGCTCGATGGGACCCGCGGCGACGATCGCACCGTCGCGCAGCAGCAGGACATGCGTGAACCCGACGGGGATCTCCTCGACGTGGTGCGTCACCATCACCATCGCCGGGGTCGTCGGGGACTGGGCGAACCCGCTGAGCAGGGCCAGCAGCTCCTCGCGGGCGCCGAGGTCGAGGCTCGCGCTCGGCTCGTCCAGCAGCAGGAGCTCCGGATCCGTCATCACGGCGCGCGCGATCTGAACCCGCTTCTGCTCGCCGTCGCTGAGGGTCCCGAAATGACGCGCGGCGAGGTGCTCCAGATGCCACTGCTCGAGCACCCGGAGAGCGCGGCGCTCGTCGAGCGACTCGTAGGACTCGTTCCAGCGGCCCATCACGGAGTAGGCCGCCGTCATCACCGTGTTGAGCACGGTCTCGTCCGCCGGGATCCGGCGGGCCATCGCCGAGGAGGCGAAGCCGATCCGCGGGCGGATCTCGAACACGTCGGTGCGCCCGAGCGTCTCGCCCAGGATGTCGACGCGCCCCTGCGTCGGATGCATCAGCGTGTCCGCCAGCTGCAGGAGCGTGGTCTTGCCCGCGCCGTTGGGCCCGAGCACGACCCAGCGCTGGTCGTCCTCGACGGTCCAGGAGAGGTGATCGACGATGTTGCGACCGTCGCGGCGCACCACGACGTCCGAGAATTCGAGGACGGCAGACATGCCCTCAGCCTATCGTCGGGCCGTGAGCTCCTCGTAGAGCGCCCGGGTCGTGTCGGCGATCGCGGCCCAGCTGAAGTCGGCCGCCGCCCGCTGCCGGCCGGCCTCCCCGTATGCCTTCGCTCGCGCGGGGTCGGAGACGACCTCGGTGAGCGTGGCGGCGAGGTCCGACACGAAGCGCTCGGGGTCGACCGGGGTCCCCGTGCCGTCCTGCACCTGCTCGATCGGCACCAGCCGCCCGGTCACGCCGTCGACCACCACTTCCGGGATGCCCCCGGTCGCGGTGCCGACGACCGCGGCGCCGCACGCCATGGCCTCCAGGTTCACGATCCCGAGGGGCTCGTAGACCGAAGGGCAGACGAAGGTCGTGGCAGCCGTCAGGATCGCGGACAGCTCGTGGCGCGGCAGGAACTCCTCGATCCAGACCACCCCGGTGCGCGTGGCGGTGAGGTCGGACACGAGGCCGCGCACCTCGTCCATGATCTCCGGCGTGTCGGGCGCGCCGGCGCAGAGCACCAGTTGCACCTCCGGGGGCAGCTTCTCGGCGGCCCGCAGGAAGTACGGGAGCCCCTTCTGCCGGGTGATCCGTCCGACGAACACCACCGAGGGGCGCGACGGGTCGATCCCGTGCTTCGCCAGCACATCGGCGTCGTCGACCGGATGCCAGGCGTCGACATCGATGCCGTTGTAGATCACGTGAACTCTGGCAGGATCCACCTGCGGGTAGGCGCGCAGGATGTCGTTGCGCATCCCCCCGCTCACCGCGATGATCGCGGCGGCGTTCTCGTAGGCCAGGCGCTCGATGCCGCTGGAGACCGCGTAGCCGCCGCCGAGCTGCTCGGCCTTCCAGGGGCGCAGGGGCTCAAGACTGTGCGCCGTGAGGACATGCGGGATGCCGTGCAGCTGCGCGGCGATGTGCCCCGCGAAGTTCGCGTACCAGGTGTGGCTGTGCACGACATCGGCGCCGGCGACGTCCGGCACCATGTCGAGATCCGTGCCGAGCGTCTGCAGAGCGGCGTTCGCATCGGCGAGTTCGACAGGTGTCCGATAGGCCGTCACATCCTGTTCATCCCGGTCCGCCCCGAAGGCGCGCACGCGGACGTCGGCGCCGGAACGCAGGGCTTTCACCAGTTCTGCGACGTGCACACCGGCCCCTCCGTAGATCTCCGGCGGGTACTCCTTGGTGATGATGTCGACGCGCATGTCCTGAAGGTAGTACATCGCGTCGACGTGGCTCTATGGTGGACGCATGTCGGCACCAAAGAAGGTTTTCGGGATCATCCTCGCCGGCGGCGAGGGCAAGCGGCTCATGCCCCTGACGGCGGATCGGGCCAAGCCCGCAGTGCCGTTCGGCGGGCAGTACCGATTGATCGATTTCGCGATCTCCAACCTCATCAATTCGGGTCTGCGCCAGATCGTCGTGCTCACGCAGTACAAATCCCACAGTCTCGACCGCCACATCTCGCAGACCTGGCGGATGTCGGCCCTGCTCGACTCCTACGTGGCCTCCGTGCCCGCTCAGCAGCGTCTGGGCAAGCGCTGGTTCTCGGGCTCGGCGGACGCGATCCTGCAGAGCATGAACCTGATCCTCGATGAGAAGCCCGACATCGTCGTGGTCATCGGCGCCGACCACGTCTACCGGATGGACTTCCAGCAGATGATCGACGCGCACATCGCCTCCGGGGCGCGGGCGACCGTCGCGGGGATCCGGCAGCCCCTCGCCCTCGCCTCCCAGTTCGGTGTGATCGACATCGCGGACGGAGACTCCGGGCGCATCAGCCAGTTCCTGGAGAAGCCGTCCGACCCGACCGGGCTGCCCGACTCTCCGCACGAGGTGCTCGCCTCGATGGGCAACTACGTCTTCGACGCCGATGCGCTCATCGAGGCGGTCGAGGCCGACGGAGAGCTCGCCGGCTCGAACCACGACATGGGCGGCGACATCGTGCCGTACTTCGTGAACCGCGGCGAAGCGGGCTTCTACGACATGAAGCAGAACGAGGTCCCGGGTTCCTCCCCCCGCGACCGCTCCTACTGGCGGGACGTGGGCACCATCGAGTCGTTCTTCGACGCGCACATGGATCTCATCTCGACGCTGCCGATCTTCAACCTCTACAACATGGAGTGGCCGATCCACTCGCAGGCGGTCAACTCGCCGCCGGCAAAGTTCGTGCGCGACTCGGTCGGACGGATCGGCAACGCGATCGACTCCATCGTGTCGCTCGGCTCGGTGCTCTCCGGCACCCATCTCGAACGCAGCGTCGTCGGCCCGTGGACGCTCGCGGCAGGGGGATCGACGATCACCGACTCCGTGCTCTTCGACGGGGTGCGCGTCGGACAGGGCGCACGCGTTCATCGCGCCATCCTCGACAAGAACGTGGTGCTGCTGGACGGGGCGACCGTCGGCGTGGACCGCGAACGCGACCTCGATCGCGGCTTCACCATCACGGAGACGGGGCTCACGGTCGTCGGCAAGGGCATGCGGATCGAGCGCTGACGTCGCCGCGCGCGACACACGGTTCGATGACGCCCGGTGCGGCGGATACCCTCGACGGGTGACCTCCGCGCGCTTCCTCGTCGTCCTCGATGCCGATTCCACGCTCATCCGCAACGAGGTGATCGAACTCCTCGCCGACGAGGCCGGACGTCGCGCCGAGGTCCAGGCGGCGACCGAGGCGGCGATGCGCGGCGAGGTCGACTTCGCCACGAGTCTCCGTTCCCGCGTCTCGGCTCTCGCCGGGGTGCCGACGACCGCGTTCGACCGGGTGCGGGAGCGGATCGAGCCGACCCCCGGCGTGCGCACTCTGATCGACGAGGTCCACGCCCGTCACGGCGTCGTCGGCGTGGTGTCCGGAGGCTTCCACGAGATCCTGGACGCGGTGGCGCCCGCGCTCGGCGTCGACCGCTGGCGCGCGAACCGGCTCGAAGTGCACGACGATGCGCTGACGGGACGCGTGCAGGGCGAGATCGTGGATGCGGCGGCCAAGGCGGCCTCGCTCCGCGAGTGGGCGGCGGAACTCGGCGTCGCGCCGCACGCCACCATCGCGATCGGCGACGGCGCGAACGACCTGCAGATGATGGCGGCCGCCGGGCTCGGCCTCGCGTTCAACGCGAAGCCGGCGGTGCGTGCGGCCGCGTCGCTCGTGATCGGCCCCGTCGACCTCGCCCAGGTCGTACCGCTGCTCCCCTGACGAGCGTCCTCCGCGCCGGTGGCACTGGCGCGATGTCGGCCGCTCCCCCTAGCGTCGAGGCATGGACATCATCCTCGTTCCGGGTCTCTGGCTCGACGCCGACTCCTGGGAGCCCGTGCTCCCCGCTCTCCGCGCCGCCGGGCACGAACCGCACGCGCTCACGATGCCGGGTGTCGGATCGCCCGCCGCCGGCTCCTCCGACATCCGGCTCACGGATTGGATCGCTGCGGTCGTCGCCGCCATCGACGCCGCTCCGGGCGACGTGGTCCTCGTCGGGCACTCCGGCGGCGGCAACGTCATCTGGGGTGCGGCGGACGCCCGCGCCGACCGCGTCCGGCGCGCGGTGTTCGTCGACACCGTCCCGCCTCCGCCCGGCAGCGGGATCAGCGAGTTCCCCGTCGTCGACGGCGTCATCCCGTTCCCCGGATGGGGGTTCTTCGACGCCGACGACGTCGCCGACCTCGATGAGCCGACCAGGGCGGCCAAGGCCCTCACGGCGAAGAGCGTGCCCCGGCACGTGCCGACGGACCCGATCCCCCTCGCGGACGGGCGCCGCTACGACGTCCCCGTCACCCTGCTCATGGGCTCGCCCACTCAGGATGAGCTGGAGTCCTTCCTCGGCCAGTGGGAGTCCTACTGGGAGGAGTACCGCAGCATCAAGGACGCGGAGGTCGTGCGCATCGGATCCGGTCACTGGCCGCAGTTCTCGGCTCCCGAGCGGCTCGCCGAGCTGCTCGTGGCGGCCACGCGCTGACCGGCCGCGGTCGCGTCGACCGGAGCGTCAGTGCCCCATGCCGAGGCCGCCGTCGACCGGGATCACCGCGCCCGAGATGTAGCCGGAGTCGTCCGAGGCGAGCCAGGTGACGACGCCGGCGACCTCGTCGGCCGATGCGAAGCGGCCCGCCGGGATGCTCGCCTTGTACTGCTTCTGCGTCTCCTCGGGGAGCTCCGCCGTCATGTCCGTCTCGATGAAGCCGGGGGCCACGACGTTCGCGGTGATGCCGCGCCCCCCCAACTCCCGGGTGAGGGACCGCGCGAAGCCGACGAGGGCGCTCTTGGACGCGGCGTAGTTGATCTGCCCGGCGGAGCCGTACAGGCCGACCACGCTGGAGATGAGGATCACGCGACCGAAACGGGCTTTGAGCATTCCCTTCGACGCACGCTTGACGACGCGGAAGGACCCGCCGAGGTTGGTGGAGACGACGCTGTCGAAGTCGTCCTCCGACATGCGCAGCAGCAGGGTGTCCTTGGTGATGCCCGCGTTCGCGACGACGATCTCGACAGGGCCGAGCCTCTGCTCGACCTCGGTGAAGGCCGCATCCACGGCCGCGGAGTCCGTCACGTCCGCGCGGACGGTGAGCGTTCCCTCCGGGCCCTCGCCGCTGCGCGCGGTGACAGCGACCCGATAGCCGTCCCGCACGAAGCGCTCGGCGATCGCGCGGCCGATGCCGCGGTTTCCGCCGGTGACCAGGACGACGCGATCAGTGCTCATGCGGGGCTCCCAAGAATCGAGGTGTACGGCAGGCAAGCCTAGCGAGCCGACTCGGCGTCAGGAATTGACACGGCCCTGACGGCACGGAAATCTTTGTGGTGAACACGATCTTTACGAACGACGGCGAGGAAGCGCATGAGCAACGACAACGGCGGGTACCCGCCCCCGGGGCAGCAGCCCCCCGCATATCCGGGCGCCCCGGTGCCGCCCCAGCAGCCCGCGTACCCCGGCGCAGCTCCCCAGCAGCAGCAGCCGACCCCCGGCTATCCGGGAGCCGCGCCCCAGCAGCCGGCGCCGGTCTATCCCGGCGCCACCCCGCCGGCACAGGCCTACCCGGGCGCCGCACCCACGACGCAGGGATACCCCGGCGCGTCGTACGCGCCGCCCTACGGTCAGCCCTATCCGGCGCCGCTGAAGTCCAACGGGCTGGCGATCACCGCGCTCATCTGCGGCATCGCCGGTGTGGTGCTGTTCTGGCTCGCGTACATCGTGCTGCCGTTCCTGGCGGCCGTGACCGCGATCATCACGGGACACATGGCGCTCGGGAGGGTCAAGCGGGATCCGGCTCTCGGCGGGAAGGGCATCGCCCTGACCGGTGTGATCCTCGGCTACGTCGGTGCGGGTCTCAACCTCATCATCGGCATCGGCTTCCTCATGCTGATCGTCTACGGCATCTCCCAGGGCGCCAACAGCGGCTACTGAGTGCGTCGCGGAGACGACTCTGCGGGTCACGGCGGCGTAGGCTGGAGTCATCGTGAGAAGGACTCCAGACGCCGCCGTGACTTCGCTCCCGCGCGCCCCGCGCGACGAGGCGCGCGACCGCGTGCGCCACTATGCGATCACCATGGGGATCCGCACGGTGTGCTTCATCCTCGTCTTCACCGTGCAGCCGATGGGCTGGTGGACCTGGGTCTTCGCGATCGCCGCCGCCGTACTCCCCTACATCGCGGTCGTCTTCGCGAACGCGGGGGACGACTCGGTCCCGACCGAGGTCGAGTCGCCGCTCATCGAGCTCGAGCGGCCGGCTGAGCGCAGCGATGCTCCCTCCCCCGACCGTCAGGTGATCACCCTCGCCGAGACGCCCGCGCGGTCTGCCGAGCCGAACGCATGAACGCGCCGGATCCGGAGCTGAAATGCTCCCGGGCGGGGTGCCGCGCCGCGGCGACGCACCGCATCGTCTGGCGCAACCCGCGCATCCACGGGCCTGAGCGCGAGAAGGTCTGGCTCGCATGCGACGAGCACCTTCGATTCCTATACGACTATCTGCGGGCCCGTGACTTCCCGGCGCGCATCGACGCCGCCGTCGGAGAGGGCGAGCACGAATGATGCGCCAGCGCCTGCTCCGCTGGAGCGCCTACCTCGCCGTGGCGATCGTGTTCGCGATCGTCTGCGCGTACCTGTCGAACTGGCAGTTCTCACGCAACGAAGGCCGTCAGACCCAGCTCGAGCTCGTACAGCGCAACTACGACGCGAAGCCCGTCCCGCTCGGTCAGCTGCTCTCCCCCGGCGAAGCTCTCCCGGAGAAGTCGCAGTGGCACCCCGTGCAGGTGCACGGGCAGTACGAGCCTGCAGGACAGCTCCTGGTGCGCAATCGCCCGCACGGCGGCACCAGCGCCTTCGAGGTCCTCGTGCCGTTCCGCACCGACGACGGGCGGGTCTTCATCGTGAACCGGGGCTGGGTCATCGCGGGCGACGGATCCGACGTGCCGACGTCGATCCCGGCGCCGCCGTCGGGCGAGACCACGGTCATCGCCCGGCTGCGCCCGGCCGAGCCGCTGCCTCCCTCGGGACGCGGCGCGCCAGAGGGCCAGGTTCCCAGCATCAACCTCGCCCTCGTGGCGGACAAGATCGGCGACGGCGCGGCCGTCGACACCGGGGCCTACGGCGAGCTCGTCAGCGAGTCCCCTGCGCCGGCCACACGTCCGCACGCGTTCGAGGCGCCGTCCGATGATCCGGGCCCGTTCCTGTCCTACGCGATCCAGTGGATCCTCTTCGCGATCATGGGCTTCATCTTCATCGGATACGTGATCCGCACGGAGGTGCACAAGCATCGGGACGAGGCCGCCGGTCGGCCGCCGCGAGGTCCCCGACGCCGGCGCGACCGCGACATGGACGACGAGGACGCGCTCCTCGACGCCGTCGAGACGCGCTGACCCCGGGACTCCGCGCGAACGAGGGCCCGGGGATCTCGATCAAGCCAGCTCGATGAGCTCCTGATACTCCTTGCTCCAGATGTCCTCGACACCGTCGGGCAGGATGAGCACGCGCTCCGGGTTGAGCGACTCCACGGCACCGGGGTCGTGCGAGACGAGCACGACCGCACCCTCGTAGTGCGCCAGCGCGCCGAGGATCTCCTCGCGAGAGGCCGGATCGAGGTTGTTCGTGGGCTCGTCGAGCAGCAGCATGTTGGCCGCGGAGACGACGAGCGTCGCGAGCGAGAGACGGGTCTTCTCGCCTCCCGAGAGCACGCCTGCGGGCTTGTGCACGTCCTCGCCGGTGAACAGGAACGAGCCCAGCACCTTGCGCGCCTCGGTCTCGTTGAGATCGGGGGCGGAGGACATCATGTTCTCCAGGACGGAGCGGGACACGTCGAGGTTCTCGTGCTCCTGCGCGTAGTACCCGACCTTGAGGCCGTGGCCCGGCTCGAGCTGCCCGGTGTCGGGCTGATCGACTCCCGCGAGGATCCGCAGCAGCGTCGTCTTGCCTGCGCCGTTGAGGCCCAGCACGACGACCTTGGAGCCGCGGTCGATCGCGAGGTCCACATCGGTGAAGATCTCCAGCGAGCCGTAGGACTTCGACAGTCCCGATGCCATGAGCGGCGTCTTGCCGCACGGGGCGGGCTTCGGGAAGCGCAGCTTGGCGACCCGGTCGACCTGGCGCACCTCCTCGAGCCCCGAGAGCAGCTTCTCCGCGCGGGCCACCATCTGGTGGGCGGCAGCGGCCTTGCTGGCCTTGGCGCCGAAGCGGGCCGCCTGCTGCTGCAGCGAGGTCGCCTTCTTCTCGGCGTTGGCACGCTCCTTCTTGCGGCGCTCCTCATCGGCGACGCGCTGGCGGAGGTAGTTCTTCCAGTTCATGTTGTAGATGTCGATCATCTGACGGTTCGCATCCAGGTAGAACACCCGGTTCACGGTCTCGCCGACGAGCTCGACGTCGTGGCTGATCACGATCAGCCCGCCCTTGTACCCCTTGAGGAACTCGCGCAGCCACACGACGCTGTCCGCGTCGAGGTGGTTCGTGGGCTCGTCGAGGATCATCGTCTCCGCGTCGGAGAACAGGATCCGCGCGAGCTCGATGCGCCGGCGCTGACCGCCGGACAGGGTCTTCAGAGGCTGGTCGAGGATCCGGTCCGGCAGCGAGAGGTTGTGCGCGATCGAGGCGGCCTCCGCCTCGGCTGCGTAGCCGCCGAGCGCCTCGAAGCGCTCGGTGAGGTTGCCGAACTGCCGCATGGCCTTCTCCGCCACCGCCGCGTCCTCGGATCCCATGGCCTCGGAGGCCTCGCGGATCCGCAGCGTGAGGGATCCCAGGCCGCGCGCATCGAGGATGCGGGTGCGCGCGAGCATCTCCGGATCCCCGGATCGCGGGTCCTGCGGCAGGTATCCGAGCTCGCCGCTGCGCTCCACCTTCCCGTCGGCGGGGATGAGGTCCCCCGCGAGCACCTTCGTCAGCGTGGTCTTGCCCGCGCCGTTGCGGCCGACGAGACCGATCTTGTCGCCGTCGGCGACGCGGAAGGACACGTTCTCCATGAGGAGTCGCGCTCCCACGCGGATCTCGAGGTCGTGCACGGCGAGCACAGCAGACGTCCGTTCTTCAGCAGGGGGTGGGCGGCCGGATGGCCAGCCTCCCAGTATAGGCCGCGCGTCCGGGAGGACGCCGACCGACCGCCGACGCGCCCGCCGGCTCAGGGCGCCAGACCGCGTGCAGCCAGTGCCTCCCCCACGGCATCGGCGTGGCGCATCGTCCGCACCAGGATCGGGAGTGCCGAACGCAGACCGAGCCGCACCCCCCTGGCGTCTTGCGCTTCACGCACGGCGTGGACGAAGCCGCCGACCACCGGCACCATCGTCAGGGTGAGCGAAAGCACGAGCGCCACGGCCTCGACGTCGACTCCCAGGGCCCGGAGAGGGCGCAGCAGCCGGACGATCGTCGCCATGAGCGCGCTCGTCCGGGTGGTGCGGGTGAGCAGCTCCGCCAGCAGCAGGAGGATCACGAGCCGGCCCGTGTTCACGATGGCCGCCGGAGCTCCGACGAACACGCCCAGCGCGGCGCCGAGGATGAGGATCAGCCAGCGCAGCCGCCACCACACCGCGCCGAGCTCGCGCATCCCGAGACCGGCGAGCGGGAAGAGCAGGCTCGCGCCGGCGACGCCGACGAGGATCGGCACGATCATCGCAGGTGCCGCCGGGAGGAAGGAGATGCCGAAGGCGACGACCGCGAGAACCGCGAGCTTGACCCCGGCCGGGGTGCGATGCAGCAGTCCGGATCCGGGGCGATACAGCGAGATCATGACGACGCTCTCAGCCGCACAACTGCAGGTAGTCCGCGATCACGTCGTCCGGCGCACCCTGTGCGTGAACGCGACCGCCCTCGATGAGGACGGCTTCGTCGCAGCGGCGCACCAGATCGAGGTCGTGGGTGACGAGCACGAGCGGCACCGGCAGGTCTTCGATCAGGGCGTCGCCGATGCGCCGGCTGTTGCGCAGATCGAGGCGCGTGGTCGGCTCATCCGCGACGACCAGTCCCGGCCGGCCGATCAGCACCGAGGCCAGCGCGAGCAGCTGCTTCTGCCCTCCGGACAGGTCGGACACGGGCGCGTCGCGCAGCGTCGCGAGCCCGCACAGATCGAGCGCCTCGTCGACCCGCGCCGTCCGCTCCTGCGCTGGGACGCCGCGCAGCGACAGCGCGAGGTCCTCGGCCGGGGTCGGCATCAGGATCTGCGCCTCGGGATCCGCGAACACGAACCCCACATGGCGCCGCACCGCCTGCACGTCGCGTGCCGGGTCGAGCCCCGCCACGCGCACCGTTCCCGAGGTCGCGACCTGCAGGCCGTTGAGCAGACGGACGAGACTGGACTTGCCGGATCCGTTCGCGCCGATCACCGCGGTCCGGCGTGCGGTCAGCCGCACCGAGACGTCGTCGAGGATCGTGCGCCCCTCCACCCCCAGCGTGACCGAGCGCAGCTCGATGTCAGGCGACACGAAGCGCCGTCCGCGCGAAGGCACGCGGATAGGCCCGCTGCAGCGCGACGCAGAGCACGGTGGCCGCGACGGCCTTGATGAGGTCTCCGGGGAGGAACACGAGGCTGGACAGCGCCGTGGGCGCCAGGGGCACGCCCGTCACGAGCGCCTGCACCGGGATCCCGAACAGATACACGACGCCGATTCCGCCCACCACGGCGGCGACTCCCGCCCGCCACCAGGTGATGCGCCGCGTGCCCAGGATGAGGCCGATCACGACCACTCCCGCGAGCCACCCCAGGAGGTAGCCGGCGCTGGGGCCGACGAACACGCCCAGGCCGCCTCGGCCGCCGGCGAGCACGGGCAGGCCGGCCGCAGCGAGGGCGAGCACGGCGAGGACGGCGAGCGGGGCGAGGCGCGGACCGAGGATGAGCCCGGCGAGCATCACCCCGAGGGTCTGGCCGGTGATGGGCACTCCCCCGGGCAACGGGACGATCACGAGCCCCAGAGCGATGATCAGCGCCGCGAACACGGCGATACGGGCGGCGTCGGCACCCCACGGGCGGGCGTTCGTCGTCATGGCGGTCCCTTTCGGATCTGAAGTCGTGTGCTCGGCCCCTGCGGGCCAGTCCTGAACACTGTTCACCTGAACGGTGTTCACTATACTCGGAGCATGACTCCTCCGCGCACCGGTCGACACGACCGCGAGCACATCATCGGCGTCGCGCTCGAGCTGCTGGACCGTTACGGGCTGCCCGATCTGACCATGCGCCGCCTCGCGACCGAGCTCGACGTGCAGGCGAGCGCCTTGTACTGGCACTTCGACAGCAAGCAGGACCTGCTCGCCGCCGTCTCCGATCGCATCCTCGCGCGCATCCCCGAACCCGCCGAGGGCGAGCCGCTGATCGACGCGGCGCGGGCGGTGCGCGATGCGCTCCTCGCCCATCGCGACGGCGCAGAGATCGTGATCAGCTCGGCGGCGCTGCGCCCCGGTCGTTCGCGGGCGCAGGACGTGCTGCTGCGTGCGCTGCCGTCGCATCTCGACGACCCCGACCTCGCGGCCACCGCGGTGCTGCAGTTCGTGCTGGGGCACACGACGCTCGTCCAGCAGCGCATGCACGGCGAGAGCTACGGGGCAGCCCGCACGACGGAGGTGCTCGACGACGACGCGCGGGACGCCGCCGTCTTCGCGACCGGGATCGCCCTGTTCAGCCTCGGGGCGGCTCCGGCGCTGCACTGACGGTCGCTGGACGGGGACCGTCTCCGATCCGGGAGCCCGGGATCGCCGCGAGCAGCAGCACGACGGACGCGAGAGCGAACACGGCGGGGAAGCCGGAGCCGGTGATCGGCAGAGCGAAGAACAGCAGCCCTGCGACCGCGATGGTCACGGCCGACCCCGTGGAGTCGGAGATCGACAATGCTGAGGAGTTGAACCCTTCGTCCGAGGGCGTCGAGTACGCCAGCATCAGCACGTTGAGGCGCGGGTAGACCAGTCCCATCGCGCCGCCGGCGATCCCCCACAGCACGACGACGGCCCAGGGCATCGTCGCCGTCGCCGCGACCAGGACCAGGCCGATGAGGGCGACGAGCAATCCTGCCGTGGAGATGAGCACCGTGCGGCGGCTGCCGAGGCGGTCGCCGTACTTCCCCTGCACGGCCGACGCGGAGGACCACGCGAGGGCCGCCGCAGTGAGCGAGAGGCCGGCGATGGTCGGCGTGAAGTCGAAGCGCTCCATGAGCATCTTCGGGACGTAGGTCTCCGCCGCGAAGAACGCCCCTGCGATCAGGCCGCGCATCAGGATCACGCTCGGCAGGCGCGGTGCCGCGCGCAGTGTCCCCCTCGGGAGCAGCGGCCGGATCGAGAGCACGATGACGAGCACGGATCCGAGGGCGAGCGGCCATCCGAACGGCGCCGGCGCCTCGGCCGCGAACCCGACCGCGACGGCGGCGATCGCGACCACGACGGCGAGCAGGATGCGGCGCGCGATCCCGCCGGTCGTGGTGCCGGACCGGGCGTCGCCCTCCACCGCGGCCGGTTCAGTGCCCGCACCGTTCTGCGGATGGGCGTCGAGGTCGACCGCGCGGAGCTTCACCGCGACGAGCGCGAAGGCGACCGCGGTCAGCACGGCGACGCCGAGGAAGGTCCAGCGCCAGTGCAGGAACTGCGCGACCGCGCCGGCAAGGAAGGGCCCGATCATCGACGGGACCACCCAGGCGGCGGCGAAGGCGGCGAAGATCCCTCCGTGGAGGTGGGGCGGGTACACGCGCGCGACGACCACATACAGGGCGACGACCTGGCCGCCGGCCCCGAGCCCCTGGATGAGGCGTCCGAGGATCAGCACGTACATGTCCGTCGCGATCCCGGCGATGAGCAGGCCGACGATGAACAGCACGACCGCGGTGTACAGCGGCGCCCGGGGTCCCGATCGGTCGCTCCACGCTCCCGCGGAGACCATGCCGATCACGCCGGTCGCCAGCGTCCCGGCGAAGGCGACCGCGTAGAGCGCCTCGCCGTGCAGGTCGGCGGCGACCAGTGGCATGACCGTGGTCACCGCCAGCGCCTCGATCGCTCCGAGGAAGATCAGCACGACGGAGCCGACGGTGATCCCCAGGCGATCCCGGTCCCAGATCGTCGCCGCAGCCGCGGCCGCCGTCACCGACGCACCAGGGCAGCGATGCGGAGCACGGCCTCGGTGAGCACCTCCGGGGAGCATCCCAGATTGATGCGCACGTGGCCTCGTCCCTCTTCGCCGAACGTCGGTCCGCGGTTGAGCGCCACACGGGCCTCCCGGAGGATCCGCCCGGCGGGATCATCGCCCCAGCCGAGGTCCCTGAGGTCGACCCAGGCGAGATAGCCGGCATCGGGAAGACGGTACCCCGCCTCCGGCAGGTGCTCGGCGAGCAGCCGCCCGAGGAGTCGCCGGTTGTCATCGAGCGCCACCAGCAGCGCATCCAGCCACGCGTCGCTCTCCGGCGCCCAGGCGGCCACCGCCGCCAACGCGCCGAACAGGCCCGTGCGCCACTCGACCTCGGGCGGGAGCCCGCGGACGACCGCCGCCGTCTTCTCGCTCGCCGTCACCATGACCGCGCACTTGAGACCCGCGAGGTTGTACGCCTTGCTCGCGCTCGTGACCGTGTAGCCGATCTCCGCCGCGACCGGCGAGGCGGCCAGGAAGGGCGTGTAGTCGATGCCCGGCTGCACGAGCGGGGCATGGATCTCATCGCTCACGACGACCGCTCCGTGCGCGGCGGCGAGCTCGGCGAGGCGTGCCAGTACCGCTCTGCTGTGCACGGTGCCGGTCGGGTTGTGCGGGTTGCAGAGCAGCACGGCGCGCGCGCCGCGGGCCAGGGCCCGCTCGATCGCCGCCAGATCCAAGACCCAGGATCCGTCGACATCGACGAGGGGAACGCGCTCGGCGACGCCGCCGGCCTCTTCCACGCAGTCGAAGAAGGGCGGGTAGACGGGCGGCGCGACGATCACGCGGTCGCCCGGGGCGAGCACGGCCCGCAGGATCTCGACGACGCCCATCATCACGTCGCAGGTGGAGCGGATCCGCTCGGGCTGCACGGTCCAGCCGAAACGGCGCTCCGCGTAGGCCGCGAAGGCGGAGCGGATCCCGGGGTCCGGCGGCGTGTAGCCCGTGTCCCCCAGTTCCACCGCGGTGCGCAGCCGTGCCGTGATCGCGTCCGCGAGGGGGAAGTCCGTCTCGGCGACGAACAACGGGAGCACGTCCTCCGGGTAGGTGCGCCACTTGGTGCTGGTGCGGCGGCGGAGCTGATCGAGCGGCAGGGCGCGCAGTGCGGTACGGGCGGCGGTGGTCACCCTCCGAGCCTATCGACGCCGCAACGGCGAGCGGGCAGCCCGCGTCACACGGCGTCAGACCTCGGATGCAGGCAGTCCTCGTGCGGCGTGGCGGCCCGACACGACGACGGCCCGGCGCCGTGTTGCAGCGTCGAGCCGTCGTCGTGTGCGTCTACAGGTCAGATCGCGAAGCCGAGGGCGCGCATCTGGTCGCGCCCGTCGTCGGTGATCCGCTCGGGGCCCCACGGCGGCATCCACACCCAGTTGATGCGGAAGCGGTCGACGACGTCGTCCAGCGCCTGACCGGTCTGCTCCTCGAGCACGTCGGTCAGCGGGCACCCGGCGCTCGTGAGCGTCATGTGGATGACGAGGGCGTCGTTCTCCTCGTCCCAGGAGAGGTCGTAGATGAGGCCGAGGTCGACGACGTTGATCCCGAGCTCGGGATCAACGACGTCCTTGAGCGCCTCGGTGACCTCGTCGTACTTCTCTCCGGTCAGCGTTGCCGTCATGGCTTCCAGCCTACGCTTCGATGGGAGCGCTGGGGTCGAGGAACCGGTCGTACCCCTCGTCCTCGAGACGGTCGGCGAGCTCCGCGCCGCCCTCCTCGACGATCTTGCCCGCGACGACCACGTGCACGTAGTCGGGGCGGATGTAGCGCAGGATCCGGGTGTAGTGCGTGATGAGCAGCACTCCGAGGTTCGTGTGCTCCTTGGCGCGGTTGACGCCCTCCGAAACGATCTTCAGCGCGTCGACGTCGAGGCCGGAGTCGGTCTCGTCCAGCACGGCGATCTTCGGCTTGAGCACCTCGAGCTGGAGGATCTCGTGACGCTTCTTCTCTCCGCCGGAGAAGCCCTCGTTGACGTTGCGCTGCGCGAACTTCGGGTCCATGCGCAGCTTCGCCATGGACTCCTTGACGTCCTTGGTCCACTGACGGATCGAGGGCGCCTCGCCGTCCAGCGCGGTCTTGGCCGTGCGCAGGAAGTTCGTGACGGTGACGCCGGGGATCTCCACCGGGTACTGCATCGCGAGGAAGAGACCGGCGCGGGCGCGCTCGTCGACGCTCATCGCGAGGACGTCCTCGCCGTCGAGCGTGATGGTGCCGCCCGTGACGGTGTACTTCGGGTGGCCCGCGATCGTGTAGGCGAGGGTCGACTTGCCGGAGCCGTTCGGGCCCATGATCGCGTGGGTCTCGCCCGTGCGCATGGTGAGGGTGATGCCGTTGAGGATCGGCGTGGTTCCCGCCTCGGTCTCGACGGTGACGTGCAGATCGGTGATCTCCAGGACAGACATGGATGATTCCTTCGTGGTTTTCGTGAAGCTTCGTGTGGATGCCGCGCGCGGCCTCGTGCTCGGGCACGGGCTCAGAGAGCGCTGACGTCCTTCGTGACGGCGGGGTCGATCATGAGGTCGTCTCCGACGATCTCCGTGACATAGACCGGGACGGGCTCGTAGGCCGGCAGGTTCAGCGGCTTGCCGGAGCACAGCGAGAAGGCCGATCCATGGGCCCAGCACTCGAGCGTCTTGCCCTCGACGAACCCTTCCGACAGCGAGATGTCGCCGTGCGTGCAGGTGTCGCCGATCGCGTGGATCTCGCCCTCGGAGTCGAGCACGACCGCGATCGGCACGCCGTCGAGCTCGACGCGCAGCGGAGTGTCCTCCTGCAGCTCGCTCACCGCGCATGCCCGCTGCGCGGTCACGCGTTCACCGCCTGCAGCTCGAGCTCGATCGCGGCGAGGAGCTCCTCCTCCAGGGAGGGAAGGCCCAGTCGCTGCACGATGTCGCTGAGGAAGCCGAGCACGACGAGACGGCGCGCTTCCTCCTCCGTGATGCCTCGAGCCTGGAGGTAGAACAGCTGCTCGTCGTCGAAGCGCCCGGTGGCGCTGGCGTGACCGGCCCCGAGGATGTCGCCGGTCTCGATCTCCAGGTTCGGGATCGAGTCGGCGCGCGCGCCCTCGGTGAGCACCAGGTTGCGGTTGGCCTCGTAGGAGTCGGTTCCGGTGGCATCCGGACCGATCAGGACGTCGCCGATCCACACGCTGTGTGCGCTCTCGCCCTGGAGCGCGCCCTTGTACAGCACGTCGCCGACCGTGTGCGCGCCCTTGTGGTGCAGGTAGACCTGGCTCTCCAGGTGCTGACCGGCGTCGGCGTAGGACAGTCCGTAGAGCCGGGCCTCGGAGCCGGATCCGGAGAGCTCCACATTCGGGTTCACGCGCACGATGCCGCCGCCGAAGCTCACCACGAAGTGCGTGAGCGACGCGTCGCGATCGACGCGGGCCTGGTGGGCGGCCGCGTGGATCGCCTCATCGGCCCAGCGCTGCACGCTGACGACCGTGAGCTGCGACCCGTCCCGGGCGATGATCTCCACGTTCTGCGCGTACTGCGCCGCGCCGTGGTGGTCGAGGACCACCGTGGCGCGGGAGTTCGGCATCGCCTCGATGAGGATCTGACCGAACGCGCGCTTGCCCGCGTCCGTGCCGTCGACGCGGAGGACGATCGGCGCGTCGATCTCGCCGTCCTGCGGGATGCGCACGTGCAGGCCGCGGCGGGCGTGCTTCCAGGCCAGGGCGCTCGGCAGATCCTCCGGACGGAAGAACTCGCCGTAGGCGTCGGTCTCATCCGGCACGAGGAAGGCCTCGACGTCGTCGAGATCGATCGACAGCGCCGAGTCGTCACCGGCCTCGTCGGTCAGCAGCCCGGCGAGCTGAGCCACCGGCGTGTGCTTCCAGTTGACCTCGCGCCCCGTGGGGGTGCCGAAGTCGGCCGGGTCGAACGAAGACGGCCGTTCCGAACGGGTCTGCACCGGGACGGTCTTGTCCGCGGCGAAGACCTGGGCGGCCGGGTCGATGTGGGCGTGCGTGTCCTGCGCCTCGACGGGCGCGGCAGTGGGGGCCGTCATCTCAGCCGACCGATCCTTCCATGCCCATCTCGATGAGCTTGTTCAGTTCCATCGCGTACTCCATGGGCAGCTCGCGCGCGATCGGCTCGATGAAGCCGCGCACGATCATCGCCATCGCCTCGTCCTCGGGCATGCCGCGGGACTGCAGGTAGAAGAGCTGCTCCTCGCTGACCTTCGAGACCGTCGCCTCGTGGCCGAGCTGCACGTCGTCGACGCGGATGTCGATCGCGGGGTAGGTGTCGCTGCGGGACTTGGTGTCCACGAGCAGGGCATCGCAGCGCACGGTGTTCGCGGAGTGGTGGGCGTTCGCGTCCACGCGAACCTCGCCGCGATAGCCGGCGCGACCGCCGCCGCGGGCGATCGACTTCGAGACGATCGACGACTGCGTGTACGGCGCCATGTGGATCATCTTCGCGCCGGCGTCCTGGTGCTGACCGGGGCCGGCGAAGGCGACGGAGAGCGTCTCGCCCTTCGCGTGCTCGCCCATGAGGTAGATCGACGGGTACTTCATCGTCACCTTGGAGCCGATGTTGCCGTCGACCCACTCCATGGTCGCGCCCTCGTGCGCCACGGCGCGCTTGGTGACCAGGTTGTAGACGTTGTTCGACCAGTTCTGGATCGTCGTGTAGCGCACGCGGGCGTTCTTCTTCACGATGATCTCGACCACGGCCGAGTGCAGGGAGTCGCTCTTGTAGATCGGGGCGGTGCAGCCCTCGATGTAATGCACGTAGCTGTCCTCGTCGGCGATGATCAGCGTCCGCTCGAACTGGCCCATGTTCTCGGTGTTGATCCGGAAGTAGGCCTGCAGCGGGATCTCCACGTGCACGCCCTTGGGGACGTAGACGAAGGATCCGCCGGACCACACGGCCGTGTTCAGCGCGGCGAACTTGTTGTCGCCGGCCGGGATGACCGTGCCGAAGTACTCCTGGAAGAACTCGGGGTGCTCGCGCAGCGCGGTGTCGGTGTCCATGAAGATGACGCCCTGCTGCTCCAGGTCCTCGCGGATCTGGTGGTAGACGACCTCGGACTCGTACTGCGCGGCGACGCCCGCGACCAGACGCTGGCGCTCCGCCTCCGGGATGCCGAGGCGCTCGTAGGTCTCCCGGATGTCCTCCGGGAGGTCCTCCCAGCTCTGCGCCTGCTTCTCGGTCGAGCGCACGAAGTACTTGATGTTGTCGAAGTCGATCTCGCTGAGGTCGGCGCCCCAGGTCGGCATCGGCTTGCGACCGAACAGCTGCAGACCCTTCAGACGGGTCTTCAGCATCCACTCGGGCTCGTTCTTGAGCGCCGAGATGTCACGCACGACGGCCTCGCTCAGGCCGCGCCGCGCGCTGGCGCCGGCGGCATCGGGGTCGTGCCAGCCGAACTCGTACACCCCCAGCCCATCCAGCTCCGGGCGGTCGATCAGCACATCCGACATCACACTCTCCTCTTGGGCCGTAACGGTTCATCCGCCCCGGCACACCGCCGATCCCGCCGAGTCTGCGGAGAGCGGGTGCCGCTTGGGGCCCTCATCATGGACGCAAAGCAATCGCGCCTAAACTTGTGCAGGATGCTGTCCGCGAGTTCCGCGGTCATCGCCACACACCCCCGATTCTACAGGTTCCCTCCGACATCCGGGCCCTCTCGGCCTCGCGCGGAGGGATCCGGAGGACCCATGCCCGAGATCGCGACACCGCCCGCGCCCCGCACCCGCCCCGGATTCCTGGGCCGAGTCCACGATTGGCTCCCCGACCGCGTGGATCTCCGCGTGAAGATCGCCGCCTGGGTGTCGTTCGTGCTCGAGGTCGCGATCGTCGGCACCGGCGGAGCGGTCCGGCTCACCGACTCCGGCCTGGGGTGCGAGTGGCCGCTGTGCACGCCGGACTCGCTGTTCCCCACCGCGGAGCAGAGCTATCACTCCCTCATCGAGTTCGGGAACCGCGGACTGAGCTTCTTCGTCGGTCTCGCCGCGATCGTCGTCATCGTCTTCGTCTCGCGCTTCAGGGCCGCGCGGAGGGACCTCTGGGTCATGGCCTGGATCGTGTTCGCCGGAGTGCTCCTGCAGGCCGCGGTCGGCGGGATCCTCGTGATCTTCGCCCTGCACCCGAACATGGTCGCCTTCCACTACCTCGTCTCGCTCGCGCTCGTCGCCGTGTCCGCGGCCTTCCTGGTGCGGATGGGCCAGCCGCGCGGAGCACGTGAGCGGACCGTGCCGAAGGGTGTCGCGATCCTCGTGCACCTCACGTCGTTCGTCCTGGCGCTCACCGTGCTCGTCGGAGTGCTCACCACCGGCGCCGGCCCGCACTCGGGCGATCCGGAGGTCACGCTGCGCAACGGCTTCGACGCGACGCTCCTCGAGCACGTCCACTCCTGGCCCGCCTACGCGCTCTTCGCGCTCACCCTCACGCTGCTCGTGATCAGCCTGGCGACCGGCCTCACGGAGATCCGGAGCGCGGTGATCGCCCTGCTCGCCATCGAGCTGGTGCAGATCGCCGTGGGTCTGTATCAGGCCCGCAACGCCCTGCCCCCGCTGGCGGTGGGCGTGCACATGGTGCTCGCGGCCGTGCTCGTCGCGGCGTGCACCGTGCTCGTGCTGCGGCTGAAGCGACCGGTCGAGTCGGCGGCGGCCGATGCTGCAGTCCGCACCGCATCCTGAACCCGCCGGCGTCCCTCAGTCCTGCGGCCGCTCCACCCCGGGGCTCCCGTCCTGCGCCCAGGCGGCGCCGAGCGCGAACAGCGTCGCGACGCCGTAGCGCTCCATCGCCGCGGCGATCCGGCGGCGGCCCGTCCGCGGCGTGATGCCGAGGGAACGCGATGCCGCGTCCAGGGTCATCCCCCGACGCATGCGATGCAGCAGCTGTCCGTATCCGCCGGGATCCCTCTCGACCGGTCGCGCCTGCTGCCACAGCCCCTCGAAGTAGGCCCGCGCGAGGCCGGCGATCACCGGACTCGACACCGCGAGCACGCTCTGCGGCGCCAGGTCGCCCCAGAGCAGCGGCAGCCCCGTCACCTCCTCGTCGTCCACCCAGAACCAGCTCGGCGGATCCGGGAGGATGCGGAACTCGACCCCCGCGGCCTGGAAACGCTGCACCATCGCGAGCAGCTTGTCGTCGAGGGCGACCGCGGGCAGGATCGCCTGGACCGCCGAGTAGGACGACATCGCCTTCGCGAAGGCCGCACTGCGCTCGGGACCGCTGGCCTGGTAACGGTCCAGGTCGGTGAGCACGGCCCGCACCCGCCCTCCGGCGCCCACCCGCGAGGCCTGGACCGCGAACCACAGATCCTCCGCGGCATGCGGTCCCTGGGCGCTCTGCAGCACGAGCCGGTCCTGGGCGACGGCCTCGCCGAAGTTCCACGACGATGTACGGCGCGCGACGCCCTCCATGATCGCCGCCAGACTCTCGCTGCGCGCCTGGGCCTCGGCGCGCTCGGCCAGCAGCAGCCGCTCGATCGCGATCGCGGCCGCGTGCAGTGGAGGGTTCAGCAGCACGACGTCGTCGTCGCGCAGGGAGAGGTTGCCCGCCTCCGCCAGTCGCTGCAGTGCCGCGCGGGCTCCGTCGTGGCCGAGCCCCGTCCTGGCGGCCACGTCGGCGACACCGCGCAGTCGTTCCCGCAGCAGAAGGTCGAGCAGGTCGTCGTCGCTCATCATGTGTCCTCTTGCGGACAACGCAGGAACCGGTCCTTGCGTCGTCCTGATCAGGTCCGTTGGATGAGACTGGACGCTAGCAGGAGGATCCCGTTGGGGACGGATCCGTGGATCGCAGGCTGCTGGGGACGCCGGTCCCGGGTGACCGAACACCCGGGACCTCTCCCCCGGGACAGGGCCATCGCGCGACGCATATGCGGCGCATAGCCGGTTCAGAAGACACGCACGACTTCACCCCGGAGGGTGGGTCCCATGACACGCGCAATGAACCGCAGCATCTCGTTCTGGATCCTCCTGGCCGCCTCGGTCGCCCTCACCACCACCGGCGCCGTGGTGGCGCTCGATCATCTCGGCACGATGACGGCCACCCTCAAGAACGGCAGCGCCACAGGGCTCGAGGTCTACGCCGGGCAGTCCTGGATCGTCATCGGCGCAGCCCTCCTCGGCGCGGGGGTGCTCGGGCTCCTCATCTCGCTGGCGCTGGCCGTCGTGTCGAGCATCGTCGGCGCCGCGTCCACGCCGCTCGCAGCGCTCGCGCCGCGGCCCGCCGAGGAGACGGATGATGCCGGCGATCCCGAGGGAGCGCTCGATGCCCCCGCCGCCGCGGACGAGCTCGCCCCCGCCGAGTCGGACGAGAACGCGCGCGCGGCGGACGAAGCCGGTGACGCCGACGAAGAGGAGACTCAGAACGGCAGCAGCGGGTCGACCGCCACGGCGACGAAGATCAGCGTCAGATAGGTGATGGAGGCGTGGAAGACGCGCATCGGCCGCGCCAATGCGCCCTTCACCGCCTGCGCGTACAGCCGGTGCGACTCGTACACGAACCATCCGCCGAAGACGAGCGCGGACACCGTGTAGACCAGGCCCATGCCGGCGACCGGGATGAGCAGCAGCGAGCAGGCCAGCGTCGCCCAGGCGTACAGGATGACCTGCAGTCCCACCTGCGAGGCGGAGCGGGTGACTCCGAGCATCGGGACGTCGACGTCCTCGTAGTCGTCCTTGTACTTCATGGACAGCGGCCAGTAGTGCGCCGGGGTCCACAGGAACACCAGGACGAACAGCACGAAGGCGGGCCAGTCGAGGGATCCGGTGACCGCGGCCCAGCCGATCAGCACCGGGAAGCACCCCGCGATGCCGCCCCAGATGATGTTCTGCTCCGTGCGGCGCTTCAGGATCAGGGTGTACACGACGACGTAGAAGAAGATCGCCGCCGCGGACAGCGCGGCAGCGACCCAATTGGTCGTCACCCAGAGCCAGACGGTGGACAGCACAGCGAGCACCCAGGAGAACACCAGCGCGCCGCGCGGGGAGACCTCCCCGGTCACCAGCGGGCGCTTCTCGGTGCGGTGCATGTGCGCGTCGATGTCGCGGTCGATGTACATGTTGAACGCGGCAGCGGATCCGGCGCTCATCGATCCGCCGATGACGGTCGCCGCGACGAGCCACAGGTTCGGCAGGCCCTGCTGGGCCAGGAACATGACCGGGACGGTGGAGACGAGCAGCAGCTCGAGGACCCGCGGCTTGGTCAGCTCGATGTAGCCCTTGATGGTCCGCTTCAGAGAGCGCTCGGCGGCGACGGACTCGATGGTGGTCGCGATGCTGACCGCCTCCTTCATGCGTAGGGCAACGCCACCCATTCTATGCCACCGGGGAGAACACGACCAGGCACCGCGACCGCGCCCCCGATCGCGAGCGGGCGACAGGTGGAATGCGCTTTCTGCCCCTCGAAACACTTCGTCCCGACCGGCCCGGGCGCGACACGACGCCACTATGCTGAAACTGCTCGCGCGCCCGTCAACGTGCCTCGCCCCTCCGTGAAGTAGCGGTCGGCGCGCAGACGATCGGGCGCTCTCACTGTCTTGAAAGGGCTCTGGAGTGTCGGAACTGCTGTGGGATGAGATCGATCGGCGCGCGGTGGACACCGCCCGGATCCTGGCGGCGGATGCCGTGCAGAAGGTCGGCAACGGCCATCCGGGAACCGCGATGAGCCTGGCCCCCGTGGCCTACCTGCTCTACCAGCGGGTGCTGCGGCACGATCCGGCCGACACCCACTGGATCGGCCGCGACCGGTTCATCCTCTCGGTGGGCCACTCGTCGCTCACCCAGTACGTCCAGCTCTACCTCGGCGGGTTCGGCCTCGAGCTCGGCGACCTCGAGGCGCTGCGCACCTGGGGCTCGCTGACCCCCGGGCACCCGGAGTACGGGCACACCAAGGGCGTCGAGATCACGACGGGCCCGCTCGGACAGGGTCTCGCCTCGGCCGTCGGCTTCGCCTACGCCTCCCGTTACGAGCGCGGTCTGTTCGACCCGGAGGCCGCTGCGGGGACGAGCCCGTTCGACCACCACGTCTACGTGATCGCGGGCGACGGCGACCTGCAGGAGGGCGTCACCAGCGAGGCCTCCTCGCTCGCCGGCCACCAGCAGCTCGGCAACCTCATCGCGATCTACGACTCCAACCGCATCTCCATCGAGGGCGACACCAACGTCGCGTTCACCGAGGACGTCCGCGCTCGTTACGAGTCCTACGGCTGGCAGGTGCTGCACGTGGACTGGGTGCGCACCGGCACCTACGTCGAAGACGTGCAGGAGCTCTTCGATGCGATCGAGCAGGCCAAGGCCGAGACCTCGAAGCCGTCGCTGATCATCCTGAACACGATCATCGGATGGCCCGCGCCGAACAAGAAGGGCACCGAGTCGGTGCACGGCAATGCGCTCGGGGCCGACGAGGTCGCCGCGACCAAGGTCGTGCTCGGCTTCGATCCCGACAAGAGCTTCGTGGTCGAGGACGCGGTCATCGCGCACACCCGCGAGCTCGGCGCCCGCTCCGCCGCGGAGCGCGCCGAATGGCAGCAGGGCTTCGACGCCTGGGCCGACGCGAACCCGGAGCGCAAGGCGCTCCTGGACCGTCTCGAGGCGCACGAGCTGCCCGAGGGCATCGAGGACGCCCTGCCGGTCTTCGAGGCCGGCACCGAACTCGCCACCCGCGCGGCCTCGGGCAAGGTCATCAACGCCCTGGCGCCCGAGCTGCCCGAGCTGTGGGGCGGATCCGCCGACCTCGCCGGCTCGAACAACACCACCATCGCCGGGGCGAAGTCGTTCATCCCCGCGTCCTGGTCCACGCACGACTGGGACGGCAGCCCCTACGGTCGCGTGATGCACTTCGGGATCCGCGAGCACGCCATGGGCTCGATCCTCAACGGCATCGTGCTGCACGGCCCCACCCGCCCGTTCGGCGGCACGTTCCTCATCTTCAGCGACTACATGCGCCCGCCGGTGCGCCTCGCCGCCCTGATGAACGTTCCCAGTGTGTTCGTCTGGACGCACGACTCCGTGGCGCTCGGCGAGGACGGCCCGACGCACCAGCCGATCGAGCAGCTCGCGTCGCTCCGCGCCATCCCGAACCTCGCGGTGGTGCGCCCCGCCGACGGCAACGAGACGGCCGCGGCATGGCTGGAGATCCTGCGCCGGCACGGCGGCCCGACGGGCATCGCGCTCACCCGCCAGAACGTGCCGAACTTCGCGCGCGGCACCGGCGAGGCGTCCGGCGAGACGTTCGCGGCGGCCTCGAACACGGCCAAGGGCGCCTACGTCCTCGCCGAGGCGCCGAACGGAACGCCCGACGTCCTCCTCATCGCCACCGGTTCCGAGGTGCAGCTGGCCGTCGCCGCCCGCGAGGCCCTCGCCGGCGAGGGCGTGAACGCCCGCGTGGTGTCGGCGCCGTCGCTGGAGTGGTTCGCCGAGCAGGACGAGGCCTACCGCGAGGCGGTGCTCCCGTCCGCGATCAAGGCGCGCGTCTCCGTCGAGGCGGGATCCACCCTGAGCTGGCACGGGATCGTCGGCTCGACCGGCCGGTCCGTCGGGATCGACCACTTCGGCGCCTCCGCCGACTACAAGACCCTGTTCCAGAAGTTCGGCATCACCACCGAGGCCGTCATCGCGGCCGCCCACGAGACCATCGCCGCCACCGCGGCCGCTTGAGCACCACGTACGAGGAGATCCGCATGACCACCCCCACCGCCGCCCTCTCCGCCGCCGGCGTCAGCATCTGGCTCGACGACCTGTCCCGCACCCGCATCCACTCCGGCAACCTCGCCGAGCTCATCGCGTCCCGTGACGTCGTCGGCGTGACGACGAACCCGACGATCTTCGCCAACTCGATCACCAACCCCGACGACACGTCCTATGACGCGCAGGTCGCCGAGCTCGCCGCGCGCGGCGCGACGGCCGAAGAGGCGATCACCGAGGCCACGACGCAGGACGTCCGCGACGCCCTCGACGTCTTCCGCCCGGTGTGGGAGCGGACCGGTCACGTCGACGGCCGCGTGTCGATCGAGGTCTCCCCCGACCTCGCCCACGACACCGACGGCACCATCGCCCAGGCCAAGGAGCTGTGGGCCAAGGTCGACCGTCCCAACCTCCTCGTGAAGATCCCGGCGACCAAGGCGGGGCTGCCGGCGATCACCGCGGCGATCGCCGCGGGCATCAGCGTCAACGTCACGCTCATCTTCAGCCTGGAGCGCTACGCCGAGGTCATCGACGCGTACCTTGCGGGCCTGGAGCAGGCGAAGGCCGCCGGCATCGACCTCTCGACGATCCACTCGGTCGCGTCGTTCTTCGTGTCGCGCGTCGACACCGAGACCGACAAGCGCCTCGCCGCGATCGGCACCGACGAGGCCACCGCCCTCAAGAGCAAGGCGGGGCTCGCGAACGCCCGCCTCGCCTACGAGCTGTACGAGAAGACGTTCGCCGGTGAGCGCGCTGCCGCGCTGCTGGCCGCGGGCGCGAACCGGCAGCGCCCGCTCTGGGCGTCCACGGGTGTCAAGGACCCGGCGCTCCCGGACACCCTGTACGTCACCGAACTCGTCGCCGCCGACGTCGTCAACACGATGCCGGAGAAGACGCTCGAGGCGACCTTCGACCACGGAGTCGTGACCGGCGACACGATCACCGGCACCTACGACGCGTCCCGGGAGGTCTTCGCGGGACTCGCCGCGGTCGGCATCGACTTCGCCGATGTGACCCAGGTGCTCGAGGACGAGGGCGTCGCGAAGTTCATCGACTCCTGGCACGATCTGCTCCGCCAGGTCCGCGAAGGACTGGAAGCGCAGCGGTGAGCTTCGAGATCCACACCTCCGGGGCGCCGAAGGCGGCCATCGACGAGGTCGTCCCGCGACTGGTCGGCGAGCTGATCGCCTCCCGGATCACCAACGCCGACCCGACGGTGTGGGGCGAGAGCGCCGAGGCCGAGGCGGGCGTCCGGCTCGGCTGGGTGGACGCGGTATCCGTGTCGCGCCCCCTGGTCCCGGAGATCATCGCCCTGCGCGACGAGCTCGCCGCCCAGGGCGTGAACCGGGTCGTGCTGGCCGGGATGGGCGGATCCTCGCTCGCCCCCGAGGTGATCTCGCAGACGGCCGGCATCGAGGTCACGATCCTCGACTCCACGGCTCCTGGACAGGTGCTCGCCGCCATCGACGCCGGACTCTCGGACGTCGTGCTCGTGGTCTCCTCGAAGTCCGGATCGACCGTCGAGACCGACTCGCAGCGCCGCACCTTCGAAGCCGCGTTCCGCGACGTCGGAATCGATCCGGTGCAGCGCATCGTCGTGGTCACCGACCCCGGCTCGCCGCTCGACACCTCGGCCCGCGAGGCCGGCTATCGGGTGTTCAACGCCGACCCGAACGTCGGCGGCCGGTACTCCGCCCTCACCGCCTTCGGCCTGGTGCCCTCCGGGCTGGCCGGCGTCGACATCGACGAACTGCTCGATGAGGCCGAGGCCACGCTGCTGCAGGTCGCGATCGACTCCCCGGAGAACCCCGCGCTGCTGCTCGGCGCGGCGATCGCCGCCTCGCGGCAGACACCGGACGGACCACGTCGCGACAAGCTCGGCCTGATCACCGACGGAACGCACATCGTGGGCCTGCCCGACTGGATCGAGCAGCTGGTCGCGGAGTCGACCGGCAAGGAGGGCACGGGGATCCTTCCCGTCGTGCTGCTCCCGGTCTCCCCCGAGGTCGAGGCGGCGCCCGCCGACCTGCAGCTGGTGCGTCTCGTCGACGAGGCCGATGAGTTCCACCTGCGCGAGCGCCACCCGGGCGAGATCCTCGTCAGCGGCACGCTCGGCGCGCAGTTCCTGGTGTGGGAGTACGCCACCGCCGTCGCCGGGTACCTGCTCGGCATCAACCCGTTCGACCAGCCCGACGTCGAGTCGGCGAAGGTCGCCGCCCGGGGCCTGCTCGACGCGCGCCCCGAGGCGTCCCCGGCCGCCTTCGAACAGGACGGCGTCGAGGTGCGCGCCTCGGACCCGGCGCTGCTCGCCTCCGGCACCATCGCGGGCGTGCTCGACGCGCTGTGGGCGCAGCTGCCGGAAGACGGCTACGTCAGCATCCAGGCCTACGTCGACCGGCTCGAGATGCCGCAGCTGCAGGGACTGCGCGAGCTCGTCGCCGCCGACTCCGGTCGTCCCACCACGTTCGGCTGGGGCCCGCGCTTCCTCCACTCGACCGGCCAGTATCACAAGGGCGGACCCGCACAGGGCGTGTTCCTGCAGATCCTGGAGCGGACCGATGTGGATCTGGAGATCCCCGATCGCCCGTTCACGTTCGGTCAGCTGATCGAGGCGCAAGCCGCCGGCGACGCCGACGTGCTGACCGCGCACGGCCGACCGGTCGTGACGCTCACGATCACCGAGCCCCAGGACGACGTGCTCGACCTGTTCGAGGCCGCCCAGTAGTCCCCGCGAACCTCAGGAGAATCCCCCACTGATGTCTGTCCCCGTCTCCCGCGGCCACAACCCGCTGCGCGATCCCGACGACCGCCGGCTGAATCGGATCGCGGGCCCCAGCGCCCTGGTGATCTTCGGCGTCACCGGCGACCTGTCGCGCAAGAAGCTCATGCCTGCCGTCTACGACCTCGCCAACCGCGGTCTGCTGCCCCCCGGCTTCGCGCTGGTGGGCTTCGCCCGCCGCGACTGGGAGGACCAGGACTTCGCGCAAGTGGTGTACGACGCCGTCAAGGAGCATGCGCGCACCCCGTTCCGCGAGGAGACCTGGGCCCAGCTCCTGCAGGGCATCCGGTTCGTCTCCGGCGAGTTCGGCGACCCGGACGCCTTCCGCCGGCTGCGGGAGACGGTCGAGAAGCTCGACGTCGAACGCGGAACCATGGGCAACCACGCGTACTACCTCTCCATCCCGCCGAACCAGTTCCCGCTGGTCGCGCAGCAGCTGCGCGACTCCGGGCTGGTCGAGGGGCATGAGGACGCCGACCATTGGCGTCGCGTCGTGATCGAGAAGCCGTTCGGGCACGATCTCGCCTCGGCGCGGGCGCTCAACGACGCGCTCGAGGGCACGTTCCCCGCCGATTCGATCTTCCGCATCGACCACTACCTCGGCAAGGAGACGGTGCAGAACATCCTCGCGCTGCGCTTCGCGAACGAGCTCTACGAGCCGATCTGGAACCGCAACTACGTCGACCACGTGCAGATCACGATGGCCGAGGACATCGGCGTCGGCGGACGCGCGGGCTACTACGACGGCATCGGCGCCGCGCGCGACGTCATCCAGAACCACCTGCTGCAGCTGCTCGCGCTGACGGCCATGGAGGAACCGATCAGCCTATCGGCGGAGCATCTGCGCGCCGAGAAGGAGAAGGTCCTCGCCGCGGTCTCCCTCCCCGACGATCTGTCCCTCGCCACGGCGCGCGGACAGTACGCCGGCGGCTGGCAGGGCGGCGAGCAGGTCACGGGCTTCCTCGACGAGGACGGCATGGATCCGGAATCCACCACCGAGACCTACGCCGCCGTGAAGCTCGAGATCAACACCCGCCGCTGGGCCGACGTGCCGTTCTACCTGCGCACGGGCAAGCGTCTCGGACGCCGTGTCACGGAGATCGCGGTCGTGTTCAAGCGCGCCCCGGAGCACCTGTTCGGCGGAGCGCAGACCTCCGAGCTGGGGCAGAACGCCCTGGTGATCCGCGTGCAGCCGGATGAAGGCGTCACCCTGCGGTTCGGCTCGAAGGTTCCCGGCAACGGCAGCAACGTGCGCGACGTGACCATGGACTTCGGCTACGGGCACGCGTTCACCGAGGCCAGCCCCGAGGCCTACGAGCGTCTCATCCTCGACGTGCTCCTCGGCGACCCGCCGCTGTTCCCGCGCCACGAAGAGGTCGAGCTCAGCTGGAAGATCCTGGATCCGGTGGAGCAGTTCTGGGCCGCGGAAGGCGGCCCGGTGGAGCAGTACGCTCCCGGATCCTGGGGCCCGGCGTCCGCCGACGCCCTGCTCGCCCGTGACGGACGTGTCTGGAGGCGCCCGTGATCATCGATCTGCCCGACACCACCACCAGCCAGATCGCGAAGAACCTGGTCAAGGCGCGCGAGGAGGGCGGCGTCGTCGCGCTCGGACGCGTGCTGACGCTGATCATCGCGGCCACCGACGACGTCGCGGAGTCGGCCATCGACGCCGCGAACGACGCCTCCCGCGAGCACCCGATGCGCGTGATCGTGCTCACCACGAGCGAGGGCGAGGCGCACCTCGACGCGCAGATCCGCGTGGGCGGCGACGCGGGCGCGAGCGAGGTCGTCGTGCTGCACGCCTACGGCGACGCCGCGAGCAACGAGGAGAGCCTGGTCACCGGACTGCTGCTGCCCGATGCGCCCGTGGTCGTGTGGTGGCCGCGCGAGGCGCCGGAGGCGCCCGCGGCCTCGCCCCTCGGCCGTATCGCTCAGCGCCGCATCACAGACGCCGCGACGGCCTCCGACGTGCGCGCTCAGCTCGAGGTGCTCGGCCGCACGCACGTGCCCGGCGACACGGATCTCGCCTGGACCCGGCTCACGCACTGGCGCGAGCAGCTCGCCGCGGTGCTCGACCAGCCGCCGTACGACGACGTCACCGCCGTCGAGGTGCGCGGTGCCGCGGCATCGCCGTCGACCGCGCTGCTGGCGGCGTGGCTGCGGCTCGCCCTCGACGTACCGGTCCGCTGGGCGTACGAGAGCCCCGATGTGTGGCAGGAGGGCATCAAGTCGGTTCGGCTCACCCGGGCGGACGGCGACATCCTGCTCGAGCGTCCGGTGCCGGGTTCCGCCGTGCTCACGCAGCCCGGTCAGCCCGACCACGAGCTGCACCTGCCCCGCCGCACCCTGCGCGAGTGCTTGGCGGAGGAGCTCCGCCGCCTCGATCCGGACGTGCTGTACGGCCGCGTGATCACCGAGGGCTGGGAGCTGCTCGAAGCGCCGGAGCCGGTCGCCTGACATGGCCTCCGACTCCCCCGCCAAGCGCGTCGTGATCGGCGCGGATCCGGCCTCGCTCGCCCGCCTCGTCGCAGACCGGTTCCTGGTGCGCGTCCAGGCGCGGATCAGGGACGGCCGCGTCGCCCACATCGCACTGACCGGCGGAAGCATGGGATCCGCCGTGCTGCAGGCGGTGGCGGAGGATCCACGCACCGCCGAGCTGGACTGGTCCCTGGTGCACTTCTGGTGGGGCGATGAGCGCTTCGTCCCGCGCGATCACCCCGATCGCAACGCCGGGCAGGCCAGGGCCGCACTCCTGGACCGGATCCCCGTTCCGGCCGAGAACGTGCACGAGATGGCGGCGAGCGATGAGGGCCTCACGCTCGACGAGGGTGCGGACGCGTATGCCGCGGAGCTCGCGCGTTTCGGGGACGCGGAGCGCCCTTGGCCGTCGTTCGCGGTGTGCTTCCTGGGTGTCGGCCCCGACGGGCATGTCGCCTCGCTGTTCCCCGACCGCCCGGAGATCACGGTGTCGGATGCCGCCGTGCTGCCGGTGCGGGACTCCCCCAAGCCCCCGCCGGAGCGGATCACGCTGACCCGTCCCGTCATCAACGCCTCGAAGCGCGTCTGGCTCGTGCTGACCGGAGCGGAGAAGGCCTCGGCGCTGGGGCTGGCACTGGCCGGCGCGAACTATGAGAACGTGCCGGCGGCAGGAGCCAAGGGACGCAAGCGCACCGTGTTCTTCGTGGACGAGGCCGCCGCGGCAGAGGTCGCGCCGGATCTCATCGACGTCGACTACTGACCGACGCCGCGACTGCGGACGTCGACGCCGACCCACCGGATCAGCGTCCGGCGGATCCGTTCCCGCGCTCGTCGGCGTCGCCTCCGGTACGAGGCGGGTCTTCGCGCCGGAGCGGAGCGACGTTCGACGGCCATGCCGGCGAGTCGGGATGGCCGTCCGAGGGCGCCGTTGCGTCATCGCCCTGCGCGTCCGGCGTGTGGCGGCTCCCCGACGGGGCGGCCCCTCCGCTGCTCCCCCGGGTGATGGGCAGTTCCTGGCTCTCGCTCACGACCTGCGGATGGTAGCGGGCGAGCGTGACCACGCCCCATCCGGCGATGGCTCCGGAGATCCCGAAGGCGACGAACACCCAGACCGGGGCTGCAGCGCCCTCCTGGAGCACGAGCAGGCCGATGAGCACCGCGACCATCGGATCGATGACGGTGAGGCCCGCGATCACGAGGTCGGGCGGGCCGGACCCGTATGCCGTCTGCACGAAGTAGGCGCCCGCGGCGCCGGCCGCGATGAGCGCGATTACGCACACCGCCGTGAGCCAGTCGAACTGACCGGACTGGATCCGGACCAGGACCGCCTTGGCCAGCGTCGCCACGAAGCCGTAGAGGATGCCCGCGCCGGTGACGTAGAACAGCGCACGCATGCGATGCCGGAGGATCAGCCAGCAGGCGCCGAGCAGGATGATCACGAGGAGCAGGATCGTGAGGATCGTGAACAGCTGGATCTCGCTGATATCGCGCTCGACGGCGAACAGCGCGGCGAAGAGCACGAAGATGAAGATGCCGCCCACGCAGGCGAAGATCGATACGAGCGAGCGCTTCGTCGGCGCCACACCGCTCACCCGCGCGTTGAGCAGGGTCGTGATCACGAGCGCGATGGCTCCGAGCGGCTGGACCACGATCAGCGGCGCCTTGGTGAGCGCGGCGAGCTGGCAGACGATCGCGAGACCGAGCATGAGGGTGCCGACGATCCAGGACGGCCGGGTCAGCAGCCCCTTCACCTGTTGCCAGCTCAGGCCCGTGGCCGCGTCGGAGCCGCTCAGCCGCTCGACCTTCTCGACCCCGCGGTGCTGGTACTGGGCGCCGAGCGACATGAACACCGCACCCGCCAGCGCCAGCGGGATGCCCATCAAGAGGCCGGGGTTGGCGAACACGCCGGCGAGGTGTTCGCCGACGTCTGCCGCCCCCATGTTCCGCGTCAGCTCCTCAAGCACCCTTCGAGCCTACCCGCCGCACGGCGCCGACTAGGGTTGACGCGTGGCTGTGCTTCCGATTCGCATCATGGGCGATCCCGTCCTGCATTCCCCCGCCGACCCCGTCGGAGAGATCACCGACGACATCCGCACCCTCGTCGCGGACATGTACGAGACGATGGACATCGCTCCCGGCGTGGGCCTCGCCGCCCCGCAGGTGGGAGTCGGTCTGCGGATCTACGTGTACTCGTACGTCGACGATGACGAGAACCCCTGGCGCGGCGAGATCATCAATCCGGTGCTCTGGATGGCGCCGCTCGAGCCCGGCTCCCCCGACCCCGATCTCGAATCGGAGGGGTGCCTGTCGTTCCCCGGCGAGCGTTTCCCGCTGCGCCGATCCGAGCGCGTCCTCGTGACCGGGACCGACCTCAATGGCGACGACGTCCGCATCGAGGTCGACGGCTGGCGCGCCCGGATCATGCAGCACGAGTTCGACCACCTGGACGGGATCCTGTACGTCGACCGTCTGGACGACGGCGACTGGAAGACCGTGCAGAAGATCTCCCGCAAGCGCGGCTGGGGCCGTCCGGGCGCACGCTGGCTGCCCGGCGTCGACAACCTCGAAGGCTGAGCGCCGGGCGCCGCGGCGCGACGCGCCCGGGCGCCGGCCCGAGGCGGGAAGCACCGCGAACGTTTGCTATAGTTGACGAGTTGCCCGCGCAGCGGGAGACATTCCTCGGTAGCTCAATTGGCAGAGCAGCCGGCTGTTAACCGGCAGGTTCTTGGTTCGAGTCCAAGCCGGGGAGCAATCCCCCGAAACCCCGTCCTCGTGACGGGGTTTCGTCGTTGGCGGAGTCGTCCGCCTGTCATCCGCCCGTAGACCGGACATCCGGTCGTCACGGCGAGGACGAGGTTCCCGGCGCGAGATGCGTTCGCCTCAGCGCGGGCGCAGCACGGCCCCCCGTCAGACGGCGTGGTCCGCCCCGGGCGTCCACAGCAGATCGGCGCCGACGCCGCGTGCGACCACATGCCCTTCGCGGATCATCAGGGTCGCCGCGCCCAGCTCGCGTGCGAAGGCGGCGTCGTTGCTCACCAGCAGAGCCGCCATCCCCCGTCCGGTGCGGCGCCGCGTGATCGCGTCGAAGACCACCGGCCGCACCTCCAGATCGAGGTTCGCGAGTGGCTCGTCAGCGATGAGCACCAGCGGATCCAGCACCAGCGAGCGCGCGATCGCGACGCGCTGGCGCATCCCGGCGCTCAGCTCATAGGGGAACGAGGAGGCGAGGCCCAGCGGCAGGTGCAGCTCGTCGAGGAGCGTCGCGACCCGGATGGACAGCGCCTTGACGTTCACCTTGCGCTCACGCTGCAGGATCGGTTCGGCGATGATCTCGTGGACCGTCAGCTGCGGCGTCAGCAGCGCCCCGGCATTCTGCGGCAGGTACCCGGCACGGTAGGTCAGTTCCCGAAGGCGCCGGCCAGGGTGGCGCACCGAGACTCCGCAGACCGTCGCCGAACCCCCGACCACGCGTATCGACGGGTCCGGAGCACCCGCCAGCGCACCGACCAGCGTCGACTTCCCCGAACCTGTCGCGCCCGCGATGCAGATCAGCTCGCCGGGAGGCAGTGTGAACGTCACTCCGTCGATCGCACGCGTGGGCGCGGAATGGCCGATCCGGTCGATCACGACATCCTCGCAGACGATCGCCGCCGCTGGATCACCGCTCGAACGTGCCATGACTCCATCCTGCCCGAACCCTCCCCGACCTGGGGAGCGGGTTCCGGCGGGCCTCAGGACTCGTTGTACCGCTGCCGCTCGGAGTCGATCTCGACGAGCCTGCGTGCGATCGCCCTGGCCCCGTCGGAATCGGCGGGCAGGCGCTGGATCGCACCGAGCAGTTCGCTCTTCTCGCGCTCCAGACCGCGGACGATGAGCCGTCGGCAGAGATCCTTCGCCGACGCCCTCGCTCCCTGCTCGTCGCGCGCCGGGAACGCCGCCATGAGCAGTTCCCCGGCGAGCCCGCGATACGGCTCCCGCACAGAGTCCACCGCCTGCAGCGCCCATCCGGGTCGCTGCCGGTCCGGCACCTGACCGATGGCCTCGCGCACCGCGTCCAGCGCCGGCACGGAGAACGGCGCGCTGACGGCCCGCTGCAGCAGCTCCGCGTCGAGCTGGTGCCCGTACTGCAGGGCGCCCATCAGCGCGTCCCGCTCGAGCGGCGCGTCTCCGGTCCGCGGCAGCGTCGCCAGGGTCACCACGGGGACCGTCGTCGCCGCCTCGCTCGCGACCGGCGACGACGACGCAGCGGGAGTCGTCTGCTGCTCGCGCGCGCCGGCGCCGTCGCGGCGGCGACGCTCGTGACGACGCACCTCGGCGTGCACGTCGGTCGGATCCATCCCCAGCCGGCGCGCCAGGATGCGTTCGTACTCGGGTCGCAGCAACGCGTCCCGGATCTCGGCCACGATCGGGGCCGCGGCGCGGAGCGCACCCACCCGTCCCTCGGCGGTGCCGAGGTCGAAGGAGCCGATCTTCCGGTCGATCACGAACTCGAACATGGGGACCTTGGTGGACATGAGTCCGCGCACCGCCTGATCGCCGCGCTGCAGACGCAGATCGCAGGGATCCAGACCGTCGGGGGCCACGGCGACGAAGGTCTGCGCATTGAACCGGTCGTCCTCGGTGAACGCCCGCAGCGCCGCCTTCTGACCCGCCTCATCTCCGTCGAAGGTGAACACCACCTCACCTGCCGCGGAGTCATCCCCCATCACCCGGCGCAGCAGCTTGATGTGCTCCGCGCCGAACGCCGTGCCGCAGGTGGCGATCGCCGTGGTGACCCCGGCGAGGTGACACGCCATCACATCGGTGTAGCCCTCGACGACGACGACGCGCTTGGGGTCTCCCCGGGAGATGTCGCGCTTGGCCAGATCCAGGCCGTAGAGCACCTGGGCCTTCTTGTAGATCGGCGTCTCGGGGGTGTTCAGGTACTTCGGGCCCTGGTCGTCGTCGTAGAGCTTGCGCGCGCCGAAGCCGATCGTCTGCCCCGTGACGTCCCGGATCGGCCAGACCACACGACCGCGGAAGCGATCGTAGACGCCCCGCTGCCCAGCGGACACGAGGCCGGCGGCGGTGAGCTCGTCCCGGGTGAAGCCCTGGGCGCTGAGGGCCTTGAGCATGCCGTCCCAGCCGCGCGGCGCATAGCCCACGCCGAAGTGCGCCGCGGCGCCGGCGTCGAATCCCCGCTGCCCGAGGAACGCCCGTGCCGACTCCGCCTCGGGGCTGAGCAGCCGGCTCCGGAAGAACTCCGCCGCCGCGGTGTTGGCCGCGTACAGCCTGCTCCGACCGCTCGTCTCGGGGGCGGGTCCGCCGTCCTCGTAGTGCAGCGTGTATCCGACGCGTGCGGCGAGCCGCTCCACGGCCTCGGTGAAGCTCACATGGTCCATCTCGCGCAGGAACGAGTAGACGTCGCCGGATGCCCCGCAGCCGAAGCAGTGGTAGTGGCCGACCTGCGGTCGCACGTGGAAGCTGGGGCTCTTCTCGTCGTGGAAGGGGCACAGGCCCTTCATCGACCCGACGCCGGCGGACTTGAGGGAGACGCGCTCCCCCACGATGTCGGCGATGTTCGTGCGGGCCTTGACCTCGTCGACGTCCGCCTGTGCGATCCGCGGCATCAGCGACCGCCGTCGGTCGCGAGGAGGGCCTCCGACGTGGCGCGCCCGGCGTGCGCCGCACGAGGCCTGGCGTGCCGCGGCGTCCAGATTCCGACCTCGGCCGGATCGATGTCGCCGACGAGGCGGTTGTGCCAGTCCACCGCGGTCTGATCCGTGAGACTCGCGACCTGGTCGACGACGACCCGGGCGCGCTCCCCATCGGACCCGGCGTCGTGGAAGTCGGCGGCGAAGGCCGGCTCCAGCACGTCGGCGCCGGCCGTCCACAGCGCATCCGTCGACCAGAGCGCGTCGGCGAGACGCTTGAGCACCCGGCGCTGCTCCTTGTAGACCCCGCGGCGGGCGTCGATCGTCACGATGGCCTGCCCCATGATGCCCTTGAGCACCGCGATCTCGGCCTCGATCACCTTCGGCACGACCACGTGCGCGTTGTAGCGCGCGAGGCTCGGACCCGGATACGCCTCGCGGGTCGCCGACACCGCTGCCCGCGCGAAGCGCCCGATCATGTCGCTCGTCAGGTTCTTCAGACGGGCGAGGTCGCGCCGGGAACGGTCGAACGACGTCAGCCACATCGGCTGACGGGTCAACCGGTAGAGCGCATCGGCGAGATCCTCGCGGGTGTAGTCGTAGCCGACCCACTGCTGGATCCGCCCGACGAGCGCGTGGTGCTCGGCCGGATCCGCGAGCTGGGCGACGTCGAGGTAACCGTTGACGATCGCGTCCTCGAAGTCGTGCACGGAGTAGGCGATGTCGTCGGAGAGATCCATGATCTCGGCCTCGATGCATCGCAGCCGCCCCGGCGCGCCCTCGCGCATCCAGCGGAACACGTCCTCGTCCTCCGGGTACACGCCGAACTTCAGGCGCCCGCCCGGATCCGGCACGGGGCTGTTCACGGTCCAGGGGTACTTGCAGGTGGCGTCGAGACTGGCCCTCGTGAGGTTGAGCCCGACCGAGCGGTCCCGATCGTCGAGCACCTTGGCCTCGAGTCGGGTAAGGATCCGCAGCGACTGCGCGTTGCCCTCGAACCCGCCGATGTCGGCGGCCCAGTCGTTGAGCGCGCGCTCGCCGTTGTGCCCGAACGGCGGATGACCGAGATCGTGGCTCAGACACGCCGTGTCGACCACGTCGGCGGACACGCCGAGCGCGACGGCGAGCTCGCGCCCGACCTGCGCGACCTCGAGGGAGTGCGTGAGGCGGTTCCGCGCGAAGTCGGCCGTCGACGCGGGGCTCAGCACCTGCGTCTTCGCGGCGAGCCGGCGCAGCCCCGCCGAATGCAGCACCCGGGCGCGATCCCGGGCGAAGTCGTCGCGCTCCGAACGGTGGGTCTCCGCGAAGAAGCGCGCGGCGTCATGCGCGTCGTAGCCGGGGGCGACTCCCGCCACGTCCGCGCTTCCCGGCTCAGCCGCCACTGTTCTCGACCTCGGCGCCGCGCATCATGTCCGTGACCTCGGAGGCGACCTCGCGCGAATCCAGCCAGCCGTCGGGCAGCGCCGTGCGCTTCGGCGTCCCGGCCCGGCCCCGCTGCCCCTCCGCCGGGGCTCCGGGGTACGGCGCGTCGCCGAGCGTGCCGAGGATGTCGTCGATCTCCTGCAGGGTCGACACTCGGGCGAGCGCCGCGCGGATGTCGCCGCCGACCGGATAGCCCTTGAAGTACCAGGCGACGTGCTTGCGTACGTCCTTGCAGCCGCGGTCCTCGTCCTCGAAGAACTCGACGAGGAGTTCGGCGTGCCGGCGGAACGCGTCCTTCACGAAGCCGAGCGTCGCATCGACCTGCACGGCGCGCTCATCGCCGAAGGCGGCGGCGAGCTCGCCGAACAGCCAGGGGCGACCGAGGCATCCCCGGCCCACCACCACGCCGTCGCAGCCGGTCTCCGCCATCATCCGGACGGCGTCGTCCGCACTCCATATGTCACCGTTGCCGAGCACCGGGATCGAGGTGACCGCCTGCTTGAGCTCGCCGATCGCCGACCAGTCCGCGTGCCCGGAGTAGTACTCCCCCGCGGTGCGCGCGTGCAGCGCCACGGCGGCCGCGCCCGCGTCCTCCGCGGCCCGCCCCGCGTCGAGGAAGGTCAGGTGGTCCTTGTTGATGCCCTTGCGCATCTTCACGGTGAGCGGCACGTCGCCGGCCGCCTTCACCGCGCGCTCGACGATCTCCGAGAACAGCCCGATCTTCCAGGGCAGCGCCGCCCCGCCGCCCTTGCGGGTGACCTTGGGCACCGGGCAGCCGAAGTTGAGGTCGATGTGGTCGGCGCGATCCTCGGCGACGATGATCCGCACCGCCTCCGCGATCGTTCCCGGATCCACGCCGTAGAGCTGGATGGATCGCGGCGTCTCGCTCTCGTGATGCTGGATGAGGCGCATCGTGATCGCGTTGCGTTCGACCAGCGCCCGCGAGGTGATCATCTCGCTGACGTACAGGCCGGCGCCGTACTCGCGGCACAGCCGACGGAACGCGGTGTTGGTGATGCCCGCCATCGGCGCGAGCACGACGGGGACGTCGATGCGCAGCGGGCCGATCTGCAGGGGCCGGACGGAAGCAGGGGCGAGAGTCATATCCTCTCCATTGTCCCAGATCCGGCGCCCGCGATGCCCGCCGCGCCTAGGCTTGTGCACATGTCTGCCACCCCTCTGCGCCAGATCCCCTTCACCGACGCCGAAGGCGCCACGCGGACGCTCGATGACTACGGCACCGGCCCTGTGCTCGTCGTGAACGTCGCGTCGAAATGCGGTCTCACCCCTCAGTACGCCCAGCTCGAGGAGCTGCAGCGGCGCTTCGGGGATCGCGGCCTCACCGTGGTCGGCTTTCCCTGCAACCAGTTCTTCGGTCAGGAGCCCGGTTCCATGGATCAGATCCTCGAGTTCTGCTCCACGACCTACGGGATCTCGTTCCCGATCAACGACAAGGTCAAGGTGAACGGGCGCAGCGCGGCCGACCTGTACAAGACCCTCAAGACGACGCCGGACGGCAACGGCAAGTCGGGACGCGTGGAGTGGAACTTCGAGAAGTTCCTGGTCTCCCCGGACGGATCCGTGCAGCGGTTCCGTCCGCGCCAGGTCCCGGACGACCCCGAGATCGTGGCCGCCATCGAGCACGCCCTCGTCTGACGCGCTCGTACGAGCGCTCGGGCTCGCGGACGCGCTCGCGCTCCGGCTCGCGGACGCGCTCGGGCGAGTCGCGCCTCTTGACCACGAGACCGAACTCCCGCCCCGAGACTCGCGTATATTCGCACGGTCTCGGGACGGGAGTTCGGTCTCGCTGAAAGCAGTCGCGGCTCAGCCGGCGGCAGGCTCGGCTTCGGCGTCCTGCCCGCGCTTGGCCCACAGCTCCCGCAGCACGCCGGCGAACGCCTCCGGCGGCTGCGCGCCGCTGACGCCGTACTGACCGTCGATCACGAAGAACGGCACGCCCTGGATGCCGTAGGCCTGCGCCTGCGCCTGGTCGGCGCGCACGTCCTGGAGGTGCCGCTCGGTCTGCAGCGCCTCCAGCGCGGCATCGCGGTCGAGGCCGATCTCCGCCGCCAGGTCGGCCAGATCCTCGATCCGTCCGACGTGCCGCCCCTCGGTGAAGTACGCGGACATGAGCCGCTCCTCCATGTCGTGCTGGCGACCCTGCGCCTTGGCGTGGTGCAGCAGCTCATGGGCTTTGACCGTGTTGGTGTGCTGGAGCAGGTCGAACCGGTACTCCAGGCCGGCGTCCTTCGCGATGCCCGTGACACGGTCGAGCATCTGCTCGACCTGCGCGCGCGGCATGCCCTTGTGCCCCATCAGGAAGTCGGCCTCGTCGCCGGAGAAGTCGACCGGCGTATCCGGCGAGAGCTCGAACGAATGGAAAGTGATGCTGACCTCGGGGGCATCATCGTCCTCGGCGGTGGCAGCGAGCCCCGCCTCGAGGTTGCGCTTGCCGATGTAGCACCACGGGCAGGCGATGTCGGACCAGATGTCGATCGAGATGGGTTCGCTCACACATCGATTCAACCGCATGTTCCGGGTGGGTATTCCAGGTGCTAGCCTCATCCGATGCCCGTGGATCCCGCGACGCCGCCGTTCTCCGCGCAGCGCATTCTCATCGCGGGCATCACCGGGAGCGGCAAGACCACGCTGGCCCGACGGCTCGCGGCACGACGCGGCCTGCCGCATGTCGAGCTGGACGCGCTGTTCCACGGACCGGAGTGGACGCCGCGCGAATCGTTCCTCGACGACGTCCGCGCCTTCGCCGCATCCGACCGCTGGGTGACGGAATGGCAGTACAGCGGGAGGGGCACGGATCCGATCCTCGCGCCCCGTGCCGATCTGGCGATCTGGCTCGACTACCCGTACGCGGTCGCCCGCGCCCGGCTCCTGCGGCGCACCGTCTCCCGCAGCCTGCTGCGCACCGAGCTGTGGAACGGCAACCGCGAGAAGCCGATCTGGCACATGCTCCGCCGCTACCCCGAGGAGAACATCCTGCGCTGGCAGGCGCAGACCCGCGACACGTGGCGGGAGAGGATGCCCTCCGTCCGCGCCGACTACCCCGCCCTCACCGTCCTCCGGTTCGGACGCCCCACCGAGGTGGAACGCTGGCTTCGGGCCGTCCCGTCCGCGGACTGACGGGAACGCTGCGCCTCAGCTCAGAAGAGCAGCGTCGCCAGCCGCCGACGTGCGGCGAGCACCCGCGGGTCGGCATCCCCGACCAGACCGAAGAGCTCCACCAGGCGCTCGCGCACCCGCCCCTGGTCCTCGGCGGGAACGGCCGTGAACAGGTCGAGCAGACGATCGAAGGCGTCGGCCACGTGCCCGCCCGCGACATCGAGGTCCGCGACGGCGAACTGGGCATCGACGTCGGCCGGCGCCGCGGCCGCCGCGGCCCGGACCGCGGTGAGGTCGAGGCCCTGGGTGCGGTGCAGCAGACGCACCTGGCCGAGGCCCGCACGGGCCTCCTCATCGCGGGGGTTCTCCGTCAGCGCGCGTTCGTACGCGTCGATCGCCGCAGCGAAGTCCCCCTGTTCGATCGCATCGAACGCCTCCTGATGCAGAGGCGGCAGCGGGGGCGCCTCCGGCTCCGGGGCATCGCCGTCGGCCGCGGTCTCGCCGACCGGGATGGTCCCCGTCACGCCGTGCTGCGCCGCGAGCTCCAGCAGCTGGGCGAAGACCTCGCGCACCTGCTCCTCGGGCACCGCTCCGGTGAACAGCGGCACGGGCTGTCCCGCGACCAGGGCCACCACCATCGGGATCGACTGGGCCCGGAACCCCTGCGCGAGCTGTGGATTGGCGTCGACGTCGACCTTCGCGAGCACGACGCGGCCGGCGAGCTCGGTCACGACCTTCTCGAGTACGGGGCTCAGCTGCTTGCAGGGGCCGCACCACTCGGCCCACAGGTCCACGACCACCGGCACGCTCTGCGAGAGCTCGAGCACCTGCCCGAAGGTCGCGTCGGTGACGTCGACCACGAGCGGGATCGGCCCTGCCTCTCCGGCGGCGGGCGCTCCGGGGGCCTGAGCCGGCGGCCGGTTGCGCAGGGACGACAGGTCGACGGCGCCTCGGAGGGCCGCTGCGGACATCTCGGTCATTTGATCTCCGTCACGCTCTGGAGCTGCTGGGACGCGGCCAGCAGCGTGATCTTGCCCTCGGATCCCTGTGCCGGGACGGCGAAGAAGAGCTGCACGCCGTACACCGACACGAAGCCCGTCGCCGACTGGTCGACACCGGTGAGCGCCTTTGCCGAGGGGTTCTTGTCGAGCTTGATCACGGCATCCGCCGAGGTCGGCTTGATCGTCTGAGAGTCGTCGACGGTGACCGCAACGACAGCCCCGCTGTCGATGCTGGACATCGACACCGGCTGCTCCCGGCCGGCGGTCGCTGCGAACGTCAGGCTGGAGGTGGTGTCGGCGTTGGCGTCCTTGAGGGCCTGCTGCAGCGTGGCGCGGCTCTCCTGCACCGACTTCGCGAACGCGAGCGCGGTCTTGTCGAACTTGTCGTAGAACTCGCTCTTGTCCCCCTGGTCGATCACGTTCGCGAACTCGGCGGCGAGCTTGTTCGGCTCGGTGGCGAGGAACGGCGAGTCGGGCGGGGTGAGCTTGGCTCCCAGCCAGGCCGGCGCCATGTTCGGCAGCTTGGCCGCCGCCTGCATCTCCGCGACCGAGGAGATCTTGTAGTTCGCCCACGGATCCGGCTGGGTCATGGTCATGATCAGGGGGGCGACCTTCTCGTCGTTCCCGTGCTCGACGAGCATGAGCACCGTGCGCGGCCACGAGTCGTAGGCCTGCGGCACGAGGATCTTGATCTTCTCCGCCGGGATGGTCGCGGGCAGCGCGAAATCGGTCACGCTCTTCCGCACGGCGTAGGCGGTCTTGCGGGCTTCGAGCGCGGCGCCCTCGAGACGGGACTCGGCCTTCGACGCATCGAGGTTCTTGTCGGCATCGGCCAGGGTCGCGGAGATGCTCTCCAGGATCCGAGCCGCCTGCGCCTCGGTGACCGCCGGCGCCTGCTGCCCGGCCTCGGCGACCTGTGTCTCCGTCGGCGTCGGGGTCGGGGAGGTCGCGGCTTGCGGCCAGATGTCGGGCGTGCAACCGGTGAGGAGGGCGGCAGTCACCCCGACGGCAGGAAGCAGCAGTAGAGCGCGGCGGCGCGGGCGGATCGCCCTGCGCTCTCGCACCGGGGGCTCGGCGGGTGAGGGGCGGTCCTCCTCCTCCGGCGCGACCGGCTCCGGCCGCGCCACCGGCGCTGTCCGGGCCGGAGCGGATCCCTGTGCCTCCTCCACCGCCGCCCGATCGGCGACGTCGATCGGCTCGGTGGCGGGAAGGGGCGGCGGCGCCTTGCGGCGCGGGCCACGACCGCGCCGGGAATGCCGAATCGCCAGCACGTAGAGCACGAGACCGAGCAGGAGGAAGGCTCCGCCGGCCACCATGAGCGGTCCCGCCCACGGCGTCGCGGTGTCGAGGGGCCACTTGACCGTCACGTCCGCGGGGGCATCGGCCTTGCCGTCCGAGGCGACGAGCACGCTGACGCCCTCAGGCACCTGCATCCGATCGGTCAGGGAGTTCTTGTCCGAGACGCTGTCGAGCCACAGGTCGGAGCCGGCAGGGTTGCGCTGGACGTCCTTGGTGTCCTCCGAGGACACCGTCGGCTCGACGACCTTGGCGCTCGTCGTTCCGTCCTTGCCCAGCGTGATCCGGTTGAAGCTCGTGTCGCTGAGCCATGCTTCCAGGTCGGCGGTGCGCGCCTGGGCCACGAAGACGGTGCCCTTCCCCTGCGCGACGAGCGTCTGCTCACCGGGATGCGCACGCAGCACCGCCGAGTCGATGACGGTGTAGGCCTGCGGTGTCTTGACGCTCAACTCGGCCGAGACATCCTTGGGACCGAGGAAGATGGTCCGCTGCGCGATACCGGTCCCGATCAGGACGGCCGCCAGCACGAAGGCCACCACAGCCCATACAAAACGCACGAAAAGACTCCTCCGCGATCCTCGGGCAGTCGCCCGCGATCTCCGCTCGACGTTTCAGACTAGCGAAACGACCTGTATGGATGCCACGAGGGCGGCCTCGATGCGCCCGATGCGCCATCGGCGGCGATGCTCCTGAACTCTCCGCGCGCCTCCGGTTACGCTGGTGGATCGAGCACGAAGGATGCCATGAAGCTGCACAACCCGTTCCGCACCGCGCTGGTGGCGACCCTGGGCGTCGGCCTCGGGATCCTGCTCATCCAGAGCGTGCAGAGCCTGTCGACGATCCTGCTGTACGTCGGCACCGCGCTGTTCCTCAGCCTGGGCCTCGATCCGATGGTCAGCTGGCTGACCCGTCGACGCCTCCCCCGCTGGGTGGCTGTGCTGATCACCGTGGTCGTCGTGCTCGGGATCTTCGTCGGCATCGTGCTGACGGTGATCCCGATCCTGGTGAACCAGATCTCGCTCCTCGTCCAGCAGATCACCCAGATCGTGAACAGCGGCACCGCGATGGCCGATTTCAAGCACTGGCTCGAGGGCCTGTTCCCCAACCTCGACGTCGACACCGTGTTCGGCTATGTGAACGACTGGCTGAACAAGAATCTCGGCGACATCAGCAGCTCCATCGGACAGGGCGTCATCGTCGTCGGCGGTGCGCTGTTCGCCGGCATCAGCGGCACGTTCATCATCCTGATCCTGACCATCTACTTCACCGCGGCGATCCCCTCGCTCAAGGGCGCCGTGTACCAGGTGGTCCCTGCGTCGAAGCGGGAGCGCTTCATCGATCTCGCGGAGCAGATCACCGCTTCCGTCGGCTACTACGTCATGGGCCAGGTGACCATGGGCGTGATCAACGGCCTGCTCAGCCTGATCTTCCTCTCGATCATCCAGGCGCCGTTCGCGATCGTGCTCGCCGTGATCGCCTTCTTCTTCTCGCTGATCCCGCTGGTCGGCACGCTGACCGGATCCACGATCATCGTGCTGGTGTGCCTCGGCCTCAGCTCGACGCCCCTCACCGCTCTCATCGCCGCGATCTACTACCTGATCTACATGCAGATCGAGGCCTACGTCCTCTCGCCGCGGGTGATGAACCGCGCCGTCTCGGTACCCGGCGCCGTCGTCGTCATCGCGGCGCTGTCCGGTGGCGCCCTTCTCGGCCTGCTCGGCGCCCTCATCGCGATCCCCGTCGCGGCGAGCGTCCTGATCATCTACCGGCAGGTGCTCATCCCCCGGATGAACGAGCGATAGTCAGGACGCGGGCCACTCCCGCGCCAGAGGAAGCGCACTCGGGTTCACGGCCGCGACGATCTCGTCCAGCACGCGTCGCGTCTGCGTCTCGCCCACCCACAGGTGTCGTCCGCCGTCGACGGCGATGAGGCGCGCGTGCGGGATCGCTGCGAACCGCGCGATCGCCTCCGCCGGGCGCAGATAGTCGTCGAGCTCGGGAACCAGCACCACGACCTGCCGTTCGTCGTGGGCCCAGGCGGCGACCTCCGCCCCAGTGGCCCGGTGCAGCGGCGGCGAGAGCAGGATGACGCCCTCGATGTCGTGGGAGCGGCCGTACTTGAGCGCCAGCTCGGTCCCGAACGACCAGCCCACGAGCCACGGCCGGGGCAGTCCCCGCGCCCGGACGAAGGCCATGGCCGCGGCCACGTCATGCCGTTCGGCCCCTCCCCCGTCGAAGGCGCCCTCGCTCCGCCCGCGGGGCGAGGAGGTGCCGCGCGAGTTGAACCGCAGCACCGCGAGATCCGCCAGGGCAGGCAGACGCGCTGCGGCCTTGCGCAGGATGTGCGAGTCCATGAACCCGCCGGCCGTCGGGAGCGGGTGCAGGGTGACGAGGGTGGCCACGGGATCCCGGCTCTCCGGAAGGGCGAGCTCGCCGACGAGGCGCAGCTCGTCCTCGGTGCGCAGCTCGATCTCTTCGCGCCGGGCCGGCAGCGGACGGGGTCCGCGGATCTCCATCTCAGCCCCTCCGCCAGCAGCCGTTGTGCCAGTGCCGTCGGGCCGCGAGGTCCGCGGCATCTCCGAGGACGCCGTCAGCGCGCCAGACCACGAGGTGCGCCGTGCCGATCGGGATGAGCCCGGAGCAGCCGGGGCACATGTACTCCTTCTGAGCCTGCGCGGCAGACAGCGGCTGGACGTACCACTCGGTGCTGCCACGCATCTCGGTGCGCTTCCAGCCGGCGATCAGCCGGTCGAGCCCGTCGTCCCGCGGGCGCTCCGGACGTCGTCTGTGCGAGCGTGGCATGGGTGAGCGCTGCTCACCACCAGTTGTTGGAGGACCAGAACGCCACCGCGGCGCCCCAGCTGCCGTAGCGTCCCACCGCGTAGCCGTTCGCCCACCGCAGGTTGTCGACCGGGTCGTAGCCGTTGCCGGGGACCTTGCTGCACGGCAGCGCCTGGACGAGTCCGCAGGCCCCCGATCCGCTGTTCGTGGCGTTGGGGTTCCAGCCGCTCTCCCGACTGACGATGTAGTCGACGTTGCCCCAGTCGCTCGAGGCGATGCCGGCGGCGGCCATCCACTCCGCGGGCGCGCCGCCTCCCGTGTAGAAGAGGGGTCCGGGACCGCTGGAGTCCGAGCTGGACGAGGAGCTGTCGCTGGAAGCCACCACGGGCTCCGGGGTCGGCGTCGGCTTCGGCGTGACGTAGACCTCGAATGCGTCGCGGGTCTGCGCCGTCGGCGTCACCCCGTGCACGGAGACGGTGATGTTCTGGGCATCGCGCGCGGCAAGCGCGTACGCCGTGGTGACCGAGGCATGCGCCGGCTCGGAAGCCGACATGGCGAGACCGGCCGGAGCCACGATCGCGACGGAGAAGCCGACCACCGCCAGTCCGGCGAGCACCGCGGAGGCGGCGTTCCTCCGGGGGAACGCCTTCTTGCCGGCACGGGGGGCTGTGGCTGCTGCGTTCTGGACGGCGTTCGGGGTGCGCGCCGCTATCGAATCGTTATCGGGAGTCACAATGGGTCCGATTCTAGCCAGGGGAACCTGAATCCGCCATGAGAATCGCTCAGCGGATCGCGAGGAGCACGTCGATCGTCGCGTCGAGCAGGGCGTCCACCTGCTCCTCGCGGTACCCGCGTCGCTGCATGCGGAACGCGGTCTGCCGCACCTGCTCGGCGCTCAGCGCGTCTCCGTCGCGAAGGAAGCGCACGATCCGCTTCGCGACGTGATCGACCTCGTCCACGCGGTAGCCGAACGTCAGCGGCCCGGTGCGCGCGAAGCGGTGACCTTCCGGACGGCTCAGGTGATCCAGGATCACCTGAGCGTCGGTCCGTGCCCGGCCGACCCACGCGGAGGCGCCCGCGGCCGCTACCGCCGCCGCCCGCTCACGCTGCGCGAAGGCGTCCTCGACCCGGGCGAGCGCCGCGTCCACGGCCGCGATGTCGTATCCGCCGCGGACCAGCGGGAACGACGCCGCGCGGATGTCGGCGGCGCTGATCCCCTCCGCCTCGTCCTCGAAGGCGCTGCGCGCCCGTCCGAGGAAGGTGTCGACGGCGGCGCGCTGATAGCCCTTCTCGCGGCGGGGGACGACGGCGAAGCTCGGAGCCGACCCGGCGGCGTCGGAACGGACGGAATCGGTCATGCTGCCACCAGGGGGGTGAGGAGGATGTACAGGGCGAGGGCCACGACGGCGGACGGGAGCATGCTGTCCAGACGATCCAGCAGTCCGCCGTGACCGGGGATCCAGGAGCTCATGTCCTTGATCCCGAGGTCGCGCTTCAGCAGCGACTCCCCGAGGTCGCCGATCGTGGCCGAGGCGACGAGTGCGGCACCGATGATGAGACCGGCCCACCACGGCACCTCGAGCATGTAGACGCCGACGAGCGCACCGGCCACGAGCGATCCCACGACGGCGCCGGCGAAGCCCTCCCAGGTCTTCTTCGGGCTGACCCGCGGCGCCATCGGATGCCGACCGCCCCGGCCGAACAGCAGGCCGGACGCGTAGGCGCAGGTGTCGGCGACCACGACGACGACGATGAGGGCGAGCACCCACCATTCGCCGCGCGGCTGACGCAGCAGCATCAGCATGATCGCGCCGAGGAAGGGGACGTAGACCTGGATGAATCCCGCGGCGAGGACGTCGGTGAGGACGTCGCCGTAGGTGCGGCCGTCCTTCACGATCATCTGGGCGAGAAGTCGCCAGACGATGACGCCGAAGACGGCGACCGACAGCATCACCCAGCACAGCCACGGATCGGCGAAGTAGCCGCTCGCAGCGAGCGCCGCGCCGAGGACCAGGTGCGGCCAGAGGTCGACCTTGCGGCCGCCGGCGCGCAGGGCCAGCACGAGCTCCCACACGGCGAGCAGGATGATGGCGAGGCCGATCACCACGAAGGACCACTTCGCGAACAGCAGCGAGGCGAGGATCACGCCGCCGATCAGCAGGCCGACGCCGGTCGCGACCAGGAGATCGCGCCCCGTGCGCTCCTTGATGCGCTCATTCGCCTGATCGAGTTGATCGCGCGCATGCGAGACGTGCGTCTCGATCTCGGCCTTCTTGGCTTGCCACTGGGCCTGCAGGTTGTCACCGGTGCGCGTCGGAGCGCTCGCACCGGTGCGCGGCGGCAGCGGGGGTCGTGGCGGGATCGTCGACGCGTCGTCGTCGCCGGACGGGATGCTCATCGGCGCTCTCAGACCTCGAGCAGCTCGGCCTCTTTGCGCTTCACGGCCTCGTCGATGAGATCGACATGCTGGCGCGTGAGGGCGTCGAGCTCCTTCTCGCCGCGGGCGATCTCGTCCTCGCCGAGCTCGCTCTTGAGCGAGTCCAGCTCGTCCTTCGCCTTGCGCCGGATGCCGCGGACGTGCACCTTCGCGTCCTCGCCCTTGCTCTTGACGAGCTTGACGTACTCCTTGCGGCGCTCGGCGGTGAGCTCGGGCATCGTGACACGCACGATGTTGCCGTCGTTGGACGGGTTGGCTCCCAGGTTCGGCATGTCGCGGATGGCCTGCTCGATCGCCTTGAGCGCCGACTTGTCGTAGGGCGTGACGATGAGCGAGCGCGCCTCGGGGTTGGCGAGCGAGGCGAGCTGCGCGAGGGGGGTCGGCGTGCCGTAGTAGTCCACCAGCACCTTCTGGAACATCTGCGGGTTGGCACGGCCGGTGCGCACCGTGCTGAAGTCCTCCTTGGCGGCCTCGACGGCGCGCTGCATGCGGGAGGTGGTGTCGGCGAGGACATCCGCGATCACGGTGACTCCTATCGTCAGGGGGTTCGTCTCAAGTCTATCGGGGGCGCAGCACGGATCCCGGGCTCGACGCCGACGGCGCGGCCCGGGATCCTGCGGCGTCAGGCGATGACGCGGGTGCCGATCGGCTCGCCCAGCAGCGCGCGGGTGATGTTGCCCGCGGGCTCCATGCCGAACACGCGCATGTCCATGCCGTTGTCCATGCAGAGGCTGAACGCCGTCGAGTCGACGACCTTGAGTCCGCGCACCAGCGCGTCCTGGAAGGTGATCTCCTCGATGCGCTCGGCGGAGGCGTCCGTCTTCGGGTCGGCCGTATAGATCGCGTCGACCCCGTTCTTGGCGACGAGAACCTCGTCGGCGCCGATCTCCAGCGCGCGCTGAGCCGCGACCGTGTCGGTGGAGAAGTACGGCAGGCCGGCGCCGGCGCCGAAGATCACGACCCGGCTCTTCTCCATGTGCCGCTCGGCCCGCAGCGGCAGGTACGGCTCGGCGACCTGAGTCATCGCGATCGCGGACTGCACCCGCGGCGATGCGCCCGCCTGCTCCAGGAAGTCCTGGAGCGCCAGGGCGTTCATCACGGTGCCGAGCATGCCCATGTAGTCGGCGCGCGACCGGTCCATGCCGCGCTGGCTGAGCTCCGCCCCCCGGAAGAAGTTCCCGCCGCCGACGACGACGGCGATCTCGACGCGGTCGGTGGCGGCGGCGATCTCGCGCGCGATCTGGCTGACGATGTCGGGGTTGACCCCGAGCTGGCCGCCGCCGAAGGCCTCACCGGAGAGCTTGAGGACGACGCGGCGTCGACCCTGTCGTTCGGTCATGGAGTGCTTCCTCTCATCCGTGGAACAAACTACCGTGCGCGGCACGGAAGAACATGGGTGATGCGACGCGCATCCGCACGCCGCATCCAGGGCATGACGAAGGGGTCCGGACCCTGGCGGATCCGAACCCCTTCGATGCTGTTACGCGCCGACCTTGAAGCGCGCGAAGTCGGTCACCGTGATGCCGGCGTCCTTCGCGACCTGGCCTACGGACAGCTTGTTGTCCTTGGCGTAGTCCTGCTCGAGCAGCGCGACCTGCTTGAAGAACGCGGTGACGCGGCCCTCGACGATCTTCGGCAGGGCGGCCTCCGGCTTGCCCTCGTTGCGGGAGATCTCGGTGACGATCTCGCGCTCCTTCTCCACGTCCGCGGCCGGGACGTCCTCACGGGTGAGGTAGGAGGGGTTCGCGAACGAGATGTGCTGCGCGATGCTGCGCGCGGTCTCCGCGTCGTCACCCGTGTAGGCGACGACGACGCCGACCTGCGGCGGGAGGTCCTTGCTCGTGCGGTGCAGGTACACCTGGAAGGCGTCGCCGGTCAGCGTGCGCACGCGGCGCAGCTCGACCTTCTCGCCGATGATGGCGGCCTCGTCCGAGATCAGCTGCTCGACGGTCTGCCCACCGGCGTCGGCCGCGAGGGCATCCTCGACGGTGTCGGCTTTGACGGCGGCGACCGCGTCGGCGACCTTGTCGGCCAGCGCGATGAAGCGGTCGTTCTTGGCGACGAAGTCGGTCTCGCAGGCGAGCTCGACGAGCGTGACGGTGCCGTCCTGCTCGCGGGCGACGACCAGGCCCTCGCTGGTGGAACGGTCAGCGCGCTTGGCGTTGCCCTTCGCACCCTTCAGGCGAAGGATCTCGACGGCCTTCTCGACGTCGCCGTCGGCCTCCTCGAGCGCCTTCTTGGTGTCGACCATTCCCGTGCCGAGCTGCTCACGCAGCGCCTTGATGTCGGCGATGGTGAAGTTGGCCATGTTGTGGTGGCTCCTTGCTTCGTGTGTGTGCGTGGTGGGTGCGGGTCGGAGGGCTCGCGCCCTCCGACGGACCGCGATTACTTGTCGGTCGACTCGGCGTCGGCGACCTCGGCCGCGGTCTCGCCCGCAGCGGCGGCGATCGCCTCGTCGTGCGCGGCTGCACCGGCCTCGTCCGCGGCGGACTCGGTCGCGGCGACCTGCGCGTCAGCGCCCTCGAGGAGCTCCTGCTCCCACTCGGCGAGCGGCTCGGCGTCGCCGGCCTCGGGGTTGTGCTTGACCTGCAGGCCCTCGGCCGCGGCGTCTGCGATGATGCGGGTCAGCAGCGAGACCGAGCGGATCGCGTCGTCGTTGCCGGGGATCGGGTACTGGAAGTCGTCCGGGTCGGCGTTGGTGTCGAGGATGCCGATCACGGGGATGCCGAGCTTCTTGGCCTCGTCGATCGCGAGGTGCTCGCGCTTGGCGTCGACGACCCACAGAGCCGACGGGGTCTTGGTCAGGTTGCGGATTCCGCCGAGCGACTTGTGCAGCTTGTCGAGCTCGCGCTTCTTGAGCAGCAGCTCCTTCTTCGTGAAGCCCGAAGCGGCCGGGTTCTCGTAGTCGAGCTCTTCGAGCTCCTTCATGCGGGCGAGACGCTTCGCGATGGTGGAGAAGTTGGTGAGGAGGCCACCGAGCCAGCGCTGGTTCACGTAGGGCTGGCCGACGCGGGTCGCCTGCTCGGCGAGGATCTCCTGCGCCTGCTTCTTGGTGCCCACGAAGAGGATCGTGCCGCCGTGCGCGACGGTCTCCTTGACGAAGTCGTAGGCCTTGTCGATGTAGCCCAGCGACTGCTGCAGGTCGATGATGTGGATCCCGCTGCGCTCCGTGAGGATGAAGCGCTTCACCTTCGGGTTCCACCGGCGGGTCTGGTGTCCGAAGTGAACGCCGCTGTCGAGCAGCTGGCGGATGGTGACGACGGCCATGGTCGTACTCCTTGCTGGTTGAGGTTGAGCTGCCGATCGGGCGATCGGCGATCCTGGTGCCCGGCGCACGCTCCGCTCTCCTGCGAGAGACCTGTGGAGTGTTCGCCACGTTGAACGCTGTGGGCACGCGTAGTCACCCCGACACACGGGATGCCCTGCAAGCATATCAGGATCGCCGGGTCGATCCGCGACGCCCTCGCCATCGTTCCGCACAGCCGAGCCGATCCCCCTGCTTCGCACCGGCTGCGCGCAAGCATGCCCGGTACAGCGACGGGCGGAGCAGGCTCGACGTATGTCCCGTCGCCGTCACCCCGCCCCCGCAGCGAACGCTCCGCGGCGCGCCCTCGCGGCCGTCGCGGTGCTGCTCGGCGCGCTCGCGCCGCCGCTCGCTCCGTACTCCCCGCCGTCCGCCGCCGCGTCCGTTGCGGCGCGCGGGCATCCGTCCGCCGCGACGGACGGAGGGCCCGTGCTCCCGGACCAGGACTGGATGTGGCCGGTCGAGGGCGCCCGCTCCGTGATGGAGCCCTTCCGTCCTCCCGCGCATGCCTACGGCCCGGGACATCGGGGCGTCGACATCGCCGCGTCCGGCGATCTGCGCGCACCGGCCGGCGGAGTGGTCGCCTTCGTCGGCACCGTGGCGGACCGGGCGCTGCTGACGATCGATCACGGCAACGGCCTGATCACCACGTACGAGCCGGCCACCGCGATCCTCGCGCCCGGCGCCCCGGTGCGCCGCGGGGATCTCGTGGCGCGGGCGTCTTCGGGCGGGCATGCGCCAGCCGGCTCCGTGCACGTCGGCGTGCGCTGGAACGGCGTCTACGTCAATCCGATGCTGCTGTTCGGCGGCGTACCTCGCGCCGTGCTGCTGCCGTGCGGCGCGGACCGCTGCTGACCGCACCCGCCAGGGAAGAGGTCGAGCCGCCGATCACGCGCGCGAGTGCGCGAGTGATCACGCCCGCGGGTGCGCGAGCCGGTAGCTCGCGGCGAGCCGCTCCGCGGAGACGTGCGTGTAGATCTGGGTCGTGCCGAGGCTCGCGTGGCCGAGGATCTCCTGCACGGCGCGCAGATCGGCGCCGCCGTCGAGCAGATGCGTCGCGGCCGAATGGCGCAGCGCGTGCGGGCCGACGGTCTCGGCGCCGATCACCGGCGCCAGCACTCGGGCGACCAGCTCGTACACGGCGCGCGGGCCCAGCACTCCCCCGCGCGCGCCCCGGAAGAGGGCGGGACCGGGTCGGTCCGCTCGTGCGACCAGGGCGGGACGGGCCCGTCTCAGATACGACGCGACGGCATCGCGCGCGGGGGCGCCGAAGGGGACGACCCGCTCCTTGTCCCCCTTGCCGATGACGCGTGCCGTGCCGCGGTCCAGATCCAGGTCGTCGACTGCGAGCCCGCAGAGCTCCGATACGCGCATGCCGGAACCGTAGAGCAGCTCGAGGATCGCGCTGTCGCGCAACCGGACGGGATCCCCGTCGAGCGCCGCGTCCCGCGCCTCGTCCAGAAGGACGCGCATGGCGTCGGCCGAGGCGACGGCCGGCAGAGTGCGCCCGCGCTTCGGCGTCACGAGTCGCAGCGCGGGGTCGACCGGCACGAGACCGGACTCGGCGGCCCAGGCGAAGAACGAGCGGACGGCCGCGGTGCGCCGGGCGAGCGTCGAACGCGCATCCCCGCGCTGCGTGGCGTGCCAGAGCCAGTCCCGCAGCGCCTCCAGGTCGACCGCGGCGAGGTCGGCATCGGCCGTGGCGGCGGCCAGATCGGCCAGATCCGACCGATAGGCGCGCACGGTCGCCGGGGAGAGCCGACGCACCTGCGTGAGGTGCGCGGTGAACGCCGCGGCGGCATCCGATACGCGCATGCCCCCAGCTTGCGCCCTCGCTCGGCGGAGCGCGGGAGCACGCGCGGAGTCCGACTCCCCCGGAACCTCGGCACCCGCACGTTCGAGGTCTTCGAGGAGGACGGGTCCCCGCCGGGTCTGTACGTGCTCGACCTCTACACGCCGGAGTCGGCCTCGAGTGCGGTCACCGGAGCACGCCGAGCCAGCCGTGCTCGCTCCTTCTCGCGCCGCCGTCGAGCTCCAGGATGCCGAGGAGCGCTTCGACCCGGTCCTCGCTCAGCCCGCTGCGCTGCGCGAGCTCGCTGCGGCTGCGCGCCGCGCGGGCGTTGAGCGCGTCGGCGAGTCGGACCAGGTCCGGGTCCTCCTGCATGATCGGCGGCCCGGCCCGATCCACTCCGAGCAGTTCACGGACGTCGGCGACCGACGTGACGCACCGCGCGTCGTAATCCCGCAGCAGACGGTGGCACCCCGCGGAGGTCGTCGAGGTGATCGGTCCCGGCACCGCACCGAGCGGCCTGCCGAGCTCGCCGGCGTGGCCGGCCGTGTTCAGCGAGCCGCTCCGACCACCTGCCTCGACGACGACGGTCGCCCGGGCCAGCGCACTGATCACACGATTGCGCGCGAGGAACCGCCATTTCGTGGGCGCCGTGCCGCACGGCACCTCACTCACGAGCGCCCCGCTCGCGACGATCCGCTCGAACAGCTGAGCGTGGCCGCTCGGGTAGGGCCGATCCACCCCGCCGGCGAGTACCGCCACCGTGCGACCGCCGGCTCGGAGCGCCGCGCGGTGCGCCGTGCCGTCGATGCCGTACGCGCCGCCGGAGAACACCACGAATCCCTCCCCGGCGAGCTCGCCGGCGAGCCCGCCCGCGACATGCTCGCCGTAGCTCGAGGAAGCACGAGCGCCCACGATCGCGACACCGACCTCGGAGAGCGCCGCGGGATCCCCCCGGAGCCAGAGCGCACGGGGCGCGTGCGCTCCGAGGTCCGCCAGAGCGACCGGCCATTCCGCGTCCCGGGGCAGCAGCAGCCGTGCCCCGATCCGTGCCGCGGTCCGCAACGCCCCCCGGTGGGGCTCGACGGCGAGGCGGGGCGCCCAGCGCCGGCGCGCATCGCGCAATGCCGCGGCGGCGGGCCGCTCCCCGGCGACATCGCCCTCCGGGTCGTCCCGTCCTCCGTGCGATCCGCCGAACGCGACCTCCAGTGCCTCGGTCGGTCCCATCGCTTCGACGAGCGCCCCGGCCACGCCGTCCCCCGGTTCGACGAGCAGACTCCAGATCACGCTGTCCCGAACCGCGGGATCCGCCGCATCGGGACGGATCCTGGTCATCTCGGCGAGGAGACCCGGCTCATCGCGCAACGTGCGCAGCCGGCGGCGCAGCTCGGCCGGGCCGGGCGTCGCCCCGTCGTGCGGCTCATCGGCAGCGGATCGACCACCACGTGCGGCCGGACTCACGTCGTCGCCCCCTTCTTCAGGTACAGCGCCCGCCCGATGTGGGCGAGAGTGGGAGCGGCCGCACCGGCGAGGTCCGCGATCGACCACGCGAGCCGCAGCACGCGGTCGTAGCCGCGGAGCGTCAGCGCCCCGCGCTGCAGAGCCCGATCCAGCGGAGTCCGGACCTCGGCGGGGAGACGGAACTCCCCCTGTCGCAGCCAGGTGCCCGGCGCGTGCGCATTGAGCCTCCAGGGGGTGTCCCGCCAGCGCCGCGCGGCGCGGGCCCTCGCCTCCTCGACCCGCGCACGCGCCTGTGCGGTCGACAGCGCGCCGCTCGACGACGCCGCGACCGCCGCGGCCGATACCCGGGCGACGCCCACCTCGATGTCGAGCCGGTCGCGGATCGGTCCCGACAGCCGTGCGGCGTACCGCCGGATCGTGGAAGGCGGGCAGATGCACTCCTCGCCGACGACACCGAAGGAACCGCACGGGCACGGGTTCGTCGCCAGTTTTTGGACGTACTTCACGGCGTGTCCAGTGTTCGACGCCCGCCAACCCGGATTCGCTTGCCCTATGGAACTTTCATCTTCGGCGGCCTCAGGACGCTGGCGTCAGTTTGGCCACGATCCATCTCTGTTCCGTTCTCACGCCGTCAGCTCCGGACCGAAGACCACACAAGTACTCGATCGAGCGCTCCCTTCAATCCCGCGTGATACTCCTTACCTGGTCTCCCCGAAGTTTGAGTACGACGTTGAGCTGAACGCGTTCTTCCACTCGGCGGATATGTTGGGCTCGGCGATGTCGACTCGCAGGGGATATGCCAGCGATCTCCTTGCCTTTTTTAACTTTCTTCATGTCAACCGAGGGGGAAAAGACTGGAGAACCGCGACGAGCGACGATCATGAGGCGTACTTCGCGTGGAGACGTGAAGACCCCGCAGGACCGCGAGTCGCGGCCTCAACGTGGGATCGGGAGGTGGCTGCCACCAATCGGTTCTTCAATTGGCAAGTACGCCGAGGGGTCCTTTCCGAGAATCCCATCCCCCAGCGACGACGTCGCGCTCATCGTCAGCGCCGAGGCGGTGGCGATTCTCGCGAGACGACACCAGCCACGCGCTCTCACGGATCCGGGCGTACCAGGGTGGACTGGCTGCCAGCATCCTCCTACCGGCGGTGGCGCGACATCGGGCTTCGCGGTTACGGAACAGACGGACGCCGTGACGACGGATTCAGGGGACGTTGGGCGACGCGAAACGCCACGTTCGCGGACATGATGGTCCGAACAGGACTCCGCCTCTCCGAACTGTCGAACCTCTTCGAATCCGAGCTGCCAACTCTTGTCCAGCTCAACGGTTTCCATCGGTTCTACCTACCTAGAGTCATCGCCAAGGGCAGTTCTGAGCGCTGGGTCTACGTGCCTTCGACCGTTCTGCGCGCGGTCCGCGAGTACGTCGAGACTGATCGGCGAGAAGTGATCGAACTCGCACGATCGGCCGGTCGATACCGGCTTACGCCGGACAGCGTGATTCTGGAACCTGACGGGCGACATGCCCGACTGGTTGGATCATCCCAGCGAATCCCGTTTGGCTTGCTGTCACTCGAGGAGCGACGGCGAACGTTCGTCGAAGGCCGTGACGGAGTCGCGCCAGCATCTCTGTGGCTTTCAGAGGCTGGCGAACCGATGTCGGTCTCGACGTGGAAACACATCTTCCGGCAGGCGAACATCCGATGTCAGCGGAACTCACTCGCCCTGTCGGCGAGTCCGCACACGCTGCGACACTCGTTTGCAGTCATCACTCTGGAACACCTTCAACGGGGGCATATTGCGGCGTTGCGCTCGGCGACTCCCGAGCAACGGGGCTACTACGTTCGGGTTTTCGGGGATCCTCTCGACTGGGTCCGTCGCCTGTTGGGGCACCGAAGCGTTGAGACGACGCAGAAGTACCTGCACGCTTTGGCAGACCTGGAGATGAGCACACGTCTGGCACTCATTCCTGAGGAGTGGGAAGACCCTCGCGATCCGACCCTCATTGCTGCAGGCCTCTCATGAGGCCGAGCGATCGTCGCGGATCGACTGGAGTTGGCCGAACCGCCCCTATGCCGTCGGGCCACTACGCCCGGACGGCGAGAACGCCAGCCACAGTCCCGTTTGTCGTGCAGTTCGTGGGAGAAGACGGCCGACAGAAGAGCTTCGACATCGGAACCCTGCCCTTGCCAGGTTGGCACGATGCTCTCGCACAAGGTTGGGCGCGTCGTATCGGTCCAGCGGGGACTTTGAGGACGCTTTCGTCGGCAATGGGCGGATGGGCCATCCTGTCTCGCTTCATGCACCAGCTGTCGTCATCGATTGACCCCCCACAAACGCCAGGCGACCTACGGCCGCGGCATGTCAACGCGCTCAGGCAAAGCCTGGAGGCGAGTTCGAATCGTCAAACGGTTGGGAAACATCTCCATGTCATGGCCGTTCTGTTGGACCTCCCACCACTCTCAGGCCAGATTGACGAGAGCTTGCGGGCGAAGTTCCGTCACCGGACGCGGAACACACGTGCGAGCGCGCCGGGCTACTCCGACCGGGAGCTACGGTCCATCGTGGCAGCGGCACGAGGAGACGTCACCGCAATCCGCACCCGCCTTCGCATGCCCCCACCAGTTGGAGACCGATCAGCGATCGCAGAGGTCCGTCGAACCGGTAGCGTCACGGCAGATGGGGTGCCCTTTCTTGACCGGATGGCGCACCGTCGGCGGTTGGCTCAGCAGGTCTTCATAACGCGCCGCGATCTGATACCGATCCTCGCGTTGTTCGTCTACACGACAGGGTGGAACGTGGAAACCATCAAGGAACTGACCACCGCCCATCGGGTGATCGAAGGGGTCGCTGTCGAAGTGAGCCTGATCAAGCGGCGCCGGGGGCCAGGCAAGTGGCATGGCTCGGCCACCTGGGAGATCGGAAAACCTGGTCAAGAGCTTCGTACGCCTGGCGGGCTATACCTGTTGTTGCTCGACCTGATGGCGCCGGCGCGGGATCTGCTCGACGACAGCCCTTACTGGGCTGTCTGGCTCGGTGCAGGAAGGTTCGGGCCGGACCGGGTAGGAAACCCATTCGAGGGCGCCCTGAACACGGAGGTCAGCAATCGGGATTGGATCGCTGGCCACAATCTTCGGAGCGACGAGCACCGGGTCGAAGGTGGAACGGCCGGTGACACGAGATCTGAGCGGACCGATCTGCGGTTGAGCTTTCCGCGGTTAAAGAAGAGCGTCGATGTGCGCCGGACACGTGCCGTTGGTGGGCATCTTCCGTCGGCAACGCGGTCCAACACCATCCCCGTGCTGTTCCGCAACTATTTGGCCGGTGACCCATCGACCATCGACTGGGCTGAAGACATCATGTCTGATGCAGTCGCGGACATGGAGAAGTCTGCATTTGACGCCCATCGGAAGGCGCTTAGCGCTAGCGGTCGCACGCGCCTCGCGGTTCACCCGAAGGGGACTTCCGCTGTCCCCACGAACCGGCCGCTCACGGCGGAGGAGACGGGTTGGTCGTCATGCCAAGATCACGCTCACCACCCGTTGACCGGGCGGCGCTGCGCTCAGTCGTTCCTTGACTGCTTTCATTGTGCAAACAGCGTCGTGACTGCCGAACATCTCCCTGGCCTGCTCGCTCTACTGGATGCGCTTGAGCAACGCCGTGAGCACATGTCGACCGAGAGTTGGTGGCGTCGCTATGGCCCGGTCTGGACGGCGATTCGTCACGATGTGCTCCCTCAGTTCACCGACGGCGAAGTTCACCATGCGGAAGAGCAAAAGCGAGACGACTATTTGCTCGACCTGGTCGAGCCTCGATGGGAGCGTCCCTGATGCGCGCCGAGGCGACGGCTGAGATCGCCGCCCGCGATCCATACGTTCTTCACGGACGACCTCTGGTCGAGGGCGTCACGCTCTCGGACACGTCACGCTTTAGCGACGACGTGTGGCTGGTAGGACCAGCGGTCTTGCAGCGAAGCGGTCGTTCTCAGAGCCTCCACTTTGCGAACTTCCCCGCGGAGCATCGAGCAGACGCGAAGCTGCTTTGCTATGCGGGTTTGTCTGGGGAGATCCCTGAGGACGAGGATCGGCCGATGGTCGCGACAGTCCTTTCTATGCAAGTGCGTATCCGCCATCTCTTCGTCTGGATGAGCAAGTACCGGCCAGGTGCGGCGATTGCAGATCTGCGCCCCGCTGATCTGGACGCGTATCAGACCTACCTTGCAACCACCGTCCGATCAGCATGGCAACGATATGCACTTCGTACCGCCGTCGCATTTCTGTGGCGATATCGAACGACCCTCGGAGCACGAGCGCTGAGCTTCGATCCACGCCTTACTGAGTACTGGTCAGCGGAGCCCTATCCCGGTAAGCGCACAGAGAATGCGACCTCACGTATTCCGGAGGCTGTTCATGCGCCACTGCTTGTCTGGTCGATCCGGTTCGTTGATGACTTCGCTGATGACATCCTCAATGGAATCGACCTTTGGCGAGTGCGCAGGAGCCAGGGAACCGCCGGTGACGGACGCCCGGGGCTCACATGGGGGCAAGCTCCGGCACTTATCCGTGATTACCTGTCGCGTGCTCGCGTCGCCGGCAGACCGCTGCCAGGCAAAGACGGCCGCGTGAACCTCTCCGCCATCGGGCGAGCGGTGGGGTGCGCTCCCCTCGCGCTTGAGCCTTATCGGGCCGAACTCGCCGAGTTGGCGGTCGAACTCGGCGTATCCGAGTACGCCGACCTCAACCAAACGATCTCTGGACGACTTGATGGCGAACCCTGGATCGAAGGCTTCCGCACAAACCCAGTCGAGCGCGATTCTCTCTCGACTATGTCGCTCCTTCTCCAAACGGCGTGCTACATCGTCATCGCTTTCCTCTCGGGAATGCGCGACAGCGAGATCAAACACCTTCGAACCGGTGCGTCGAAGATCGTCGCGGATTCTCAGGGCACCCCCATCCGCTGGGTAGTCCACAGCCTGGCCTTCAAAGGAGAAGAAGAAGCGGCAGGCGTGCCCGCCACATGGGTTGTCGGTGCGCCGGCGGCGCGCGCAATCGCAGTTCTTGAACGGCTTGCGTTGGTCTCGGGGGCATCGAGTCCATGGCTCTTCGCCCCGTTGCTGACGGGGCCTGGACGGGGTTCGGGTGCCCGCAACACCAATGAGGCTCTCACGGTTGGCGGCACGATCCACGCGCTCAACCGGTTCCGGGACTGGATCACCCGTTACTGCGAGGAACGCGGTCGAAGCGACGGCATACCCGATCACAACGGCCAGCCTTGGCGACTGACGACGCGACAATTTCGTCGCACGCTAGCTTGGTACATTGCCCGCAGGCCGGGCGGTGCGATCGCAGGCGCCATCGCCTACCGACACCACAGCATCCAAATGTTCGAAGGATACGCGGGCACAAGCGACTCTGGATTCAGAGCCGAAGTAGAGGCCGAGGCGGCACTTGCTCGCGGTCAGCACCTATTGGAGATGACGGAACGCAACGAGCACCTTCGCCTTGGCGGGCCAGCCGCTGGCGAAGCCTACGCTCGATTGACGGAGTTCAGCTCGAACGGAGCCTTCGCCGGAACGGTGCAGACCGATCCGCGGCGCTTCCTCCGGCTTCTCAAGGCGCGGGGGCCCGAGGTGTATCCCGGTCGCTACGTGACATGCACGTTTGATGCGTCGAAGGCTCAATGTCACAACTCAGCTTCGGGTCCCGACATCCAGACGTGTCAGCCGATGACGTGCCGCAACGTCGCTCTCACAGCCGACAATCGCGACGCGTGGCAGGCCGAGGTGGCGCTCATCGATGCAGACCTTGCCCAACGACCAGAGCTCCCACCTGTCCTCGCCGACCGGCTGCGGCAGAGGCGAGCTCGTATCCTCGAGCTGGTGAATGGAGAGTCCAATGTCTCGCCGGATTGAGCTGCCCACGAGGCAACAAGTTGAGGCAACGGTGCGTGAGTTGTCCGCCACGGGATCAGCGCCAGTTCTCACGGCAAAGGAGCTTGCGCGGCATCTGGGTCTCACCAACGGGACGTTCTGGCGTCACTTCCCCGACATCGCGCAGTCGGTCGCGGATGGTCGCCGCCGGCTACTGCGCGATGAAACGAAACCGGCGCTACCCCCCACTCCCCAGAAGGTGGTTCCCGAGAGGCAATTGCGGCTTCAGATCGAAGAACTCAAGCGTCAAATTTCGGTAGCTGCGGCGCAGATCCAAAGACTCACGTTGGAGAACGAGGCGCTCCGTCGCCAGTTGGAAGCCGAGAACACGATCATTCGGATTCGCGATCAATGACGGACTTGGCCCCCGCGACCAACTCGCGAGTCCTCATGGTCGTCGACATCGACGGAACCATCGCACCGATCCTGCAGGAGCATGAGCAGGTGCGTTGGTTGATCGAAGGACCGCTTCAGGGAATACTGGACGGCCAGTACGTGGCCTGGTGTGGAGCACCCCGCAGCGGATCGCGAATGCAGTCGCTTATGTCCTTCGCCGTAAGACGGAACCCTGCCGCAATCGTTTGGGCGGACGACCGCGCCCCGGCCAACGCGCAGCGCCGCACACGCGTCATCACGGGTCAACCAGCACTGGTGGTGCGACCCGACAAGTTCACTGGCCTGACCCTGGACCACGCGGACCGCATCAAGCACTTTGTGGAGGGGGCTCGCACGTTGAGCATTCCCGGGCTGTCAGGCCGCGCCGCCGCGCTTGGTGCTCGCATGGACCTCGCATAGCGTCCAGACCCACATCCCGATTGTGTAGGTGCGGGCGGGAGCCGCGCATTCTTCGCAGGTTCTCGTACTCTCCCATTCCGCCGCCATGATCGCGTCGCGAAAGGCATCGTCGTAGTGGTACGGGTAATCAGAAGGCTGCGCGTAGAAGCTCAACGACCCGAACTTCGACTTCACCTGGTGGATGAGGTATCCCGGCGCGATCGCCGCCAAGCGTCGGTCCAACTGGACCAGAAGTGGGTACCAACCCGGCCCGACATCAACAGTCGGTGACCAGCCGGGTGCGATCCTCGCGATGAGGCCGCGTATCTCCTCAGGCTCCTGCGTCGTCATCGAATACTTCTCCTTCTCCGGAAGCGATTTAGGTGTCAAGTTCGGCGAGCGGCGTATCGAGCAGCCGTGCGTACGACTCCATGAGTCGCGTATCAATTGCCGGGCGCGGAATCGTCTCTCGCAGTCGGGACAGCTGGCGAGTCCGCGACAGCTCTCGGAACGCTCTCCCCACGCGGAGGCTGCGAGTAACGTCACGGTCCCAATTGATCATGCTTCGGCGGCGCCAATCGATCGCGACGTGACCTCGGAAGCCCGATATCGCTCGACGGCGTTCGACGAACTCGAGACCGTCCGGGAAAGGTCCCGGCATTCCGGCAGTGTCAGGAAGCAGGTAGGTGAAGAGCTCCGCGAACGTCGGTCCGCGCCCAGTCCGACGGCGGACCTGTGCAACAAAGATCCCTGCCCCAAGCGCCCAGGGGGCGGCCGTATCGGCGCCGGTGAAGTCCTCGAAGACGTAGACCCATTCGGCGGGAGGGGGTACCGAGATTCCTCTCCACCAGATCGGGTGAGGGTTGCGTTCCACAGGCGTCGTCACAATCACGGTCGCACGCATGAGCCAGTCCCGAGCTGCGACCGACATGCATCAGGCGGGCAGCACACGTGCAGGAGACAGCAGACAGTGTCCGCGAAGGTGACGATTGTTTCGTATGGCCTCCGAAATTATGCCATATACGTAAGGCCATACGGGTGTGCACGGTTCCCCACGCTGGGTTGGTGCCCTTCCGAAACGACGAGACCGAGCTGCAGTGGCGGGCGTACTCGCAGCGTCTCGCTACTTCGCTGCGCTCGGCGCGCGAGCGGGCTGGGTTGAGCCAGGAGGACGTCGCCTACCGCTCAGGTCTCACGCGGTACACCTATCAAAAGTACGAGAAGGGCGAGTCTCGTCCTGGTACGCCGTCCAATCCGACGCTGCGTACGATCCTCGCTATTTCGCAGGTTCTCGGCACACCTTTGTCATCGCTCATCCCGGATGACGCCCCTGATCTTCGCACGCGTTGACCGAGGGACAATCGCGGTGCTCGGTATCGCCTCGACTTGTTGCGGAAACGCTCACGAACGATCGGAGCAGTGTTGTCCGGAACTTTCGACGAGATCGATACTGACGGCCTGCCGCGCGGCAAGGGACTGCCCCTCCTGCGGATAACCTCTCGAACCGGGACACACCGATGAAAACGCTCTCAATAACGGTGTTCTGCCCCGCGCGTCGCCACGTGGTCTTCACGCACGCAACCGCCTGCGAGCGACTCGACCTGCTCGGCGACGAAGTCTGCCACAGGATCGGCTTCTTTAGGACCGACCTAGTGAGCCCAGCCGCGACCGAAGATGCGCTTAGCCCGCCAACTTCGTCCGCTCCACCCGTAGTCGGCTCCGCATGCACCCACCGTGCGAGGGATCAGGCAGGCACGTTCTAAGGATCCGGGGGCTCGAAGAGGTTCCCTGATGAGGGTGCGAGAAAGGTCCTTGCCGGCGTGACCACCACCGGAATGATGTGCGAGTCAGGATAATCAGCGCGCCTTGAGTCCACGTCCCACTGATCCAGCGGGACGGGAACCAGCTGCGGGAGTACGCCGCTATCCCAGAGTTCCTGAAGGTCACCCCCGTCGTTAAGCACGGTAAGAAGCTCAACTTTCGCCTTTTCGATCTCATGAAGCAGCAGGTCTTTCACAACGAGAGTGAGCTCATGAAATTGCTGGATCGCCTCCAAGGAAAAGGAGACATGCGCGGTGATCGCTAAGGCCTGCGACGCACGTGTGGCTCCCGCCGACTCGTCGCGCTCGAGATTCGCTACAGCGTAGGACGGTGTGAGCGTGCTCTCGGAATGGGCGACGGTGCGGTTACGTAGCCGCTTGAGTGCGTAATGTTCGTCCGCGTGCGAATCGGGCACGTCAATGATCGTCTCAAGATTCGGCCGGACGTTTGATGATGTGAAGCACCGCCCGTACGAAACCGTCGCGTCGGAGACGAGCGGCCGAACAAGATTCTGCTCCCACGTCTCTTCGGACTCGATCAGGTGGAGCGCGATCGTGAACCCGTTCAGCGCTTCGGCGAGATCCGCGTTGAAGCCTGCGAGCTGCGCGAGCCGGATCGCAGCCGGAGAGCTGGGTGCGATGACCTGCTTCATCTCGGACATGAACCAACGCTAGCTGAACGCTTGTCCGCGAAGCGTTCGGGTCGCGTACTGCCGGAGGAGACTGACGCCGTAGTGGGCCGTGTCGGGTTGAGTATGGCTGATCGCGTTGATTGTGCGATCCAGCGCGGCCCGAGCTGGCGCCTGGTCAAGAGCTTGGAGAATTCCGACCGATGCGCCGGCGCCGCCACCAATGGTGTCGTTGAGTCGTTCCACTAGGACGAGTGCTTCAGGGATGTCGCCAGCGAATCGCACCAGCTGGCGGGCAAGCATCTGCGCGCGCGCTCGAGGAGTTTGCTCGGATGGCTTGACGTACTTCCTCCCTTCGGTCAGCGTGGTTCGAGCCTGTTTCGCGACTGGGCTCATGCCGTCCTTCCGGTCGCTGAGGTACTTGGTCGCGAGATTCGACAGGTTCTTGCGGCTGAGTTCGTGGAGCGCCTCAAGTGCGATCGCAGCTTCGCGGCCAGATTGCGTCAAAGCAAGACTCACCAGGTCGGATAGGGCGCGTGGGAGCTCTGGCGCGGTTTCAGCGAACTGCGTCATGGCGCTACCCAGGAGAGCTCGCCTGACGTTGGGGAACTCCACGCCGAGATTGTCGAGGTATAGGTCGGCGGCCAACGACGCTCCAAGAGTTGTCACCAAACTCTCTGCCACGGCCATGTCGTATTCCGTCGCGATCTTGACTAACTCGTCGGTGAGGTGCTCCCTCCTCTTGACGAGTCTGCCCGCCGCGAGGAGCCAGGCGTTCCGCCAGTGGCTGGAAGGGGCAAGGTGTCGGAGGTTCGCGAGGATCGTATCGTCAGCCCCATCAGTCAAGGCGCGGGCAGCCATGTACTCCTGAAGGGACCGAACTTCGAACTCGAACTTGGCAGGGCGCCGAGAGACGAGCATTACAACCCGCTCCGTAGATAGCCGGAGGAGCTTGTCCGCGATCGTGTCTGATTCTGCCTCATCAAATCCCGCGGCCTTCAGTCGACGGCGGAGAATCCGGCCGATCTCTGTCTTTGTCAGGACCGCATCTGACTTTCCGGGCTGCTCGGTACGCGCCTGCAGCTTGACGCCGGCTTGTTCGTGTAGGTGGTCGATGTGCTGCCGATGGGTTCTCAATTCGACGAATGCTTCGCTTTTCGAAAGCTCACGTTCATAGACAACCCTGTAGTAGCGGTCGAAAAGCTCGTATCGATCGGAGGGGAGGTCGACGGCATCTTCGGCGAGAGCGGTCATGATCGTCACCTGAAGCGGCGTGGTCATGAGCCTCTGAGTGACGCGTTCGTGCACTGCCGTGATGAGACGTTCAGTAACTTGTGTCGCCAGATCTGGATCTTCGGCGGTCCGGACGGCCGTCAGCGCCTCAGAGTAATTCAGCGCCTCATCCTCGGTGAGCTCAAGAAGCTCAAGCTGCTGGCAAGGTAGTGCATCGCCGAACTCGCCACGATAGCCCTGCGGACGCGTCGTGGCGACAACGAGGACATCGGCTCGTTGCGCGCTGAGCTCGCTCACGAGAGCGCTGATTGCGTCGATGAGCTTGGCTCTCACTTTGGCGTCCGGGACCTCATCGAGACCGTCGAGGACAAGGCATGATGGCCAATTCCGCAACCAATCCAGCAGCGCAGCGGCATCTGCCGATTTCCCTTCGACAACGATCGAGTCGGCGATGTATCTCAGCAACGAGAACGAGCCCTCGTCGCGCGCTATCGAAGTCCCCACCTTCGCGAGTTCCACAACGATCGGCCATCGGCGGCGGCCCGGGACAGGAATCGCCGCAGTCTCAAGGCGGTCCCGAAGACCGTCGAATGCGTGCTTCGCGTTGGCCCCATATCGAGTGATGTCAGTGTCTCTGAGGAATGCGACCCGATACGCGTGGGCAATTACCTGAGCGATCGTACTCTTCCCTTGCCCCGGCCCCCCGACCAGGACGACGCCTCGCGGGCCTGCGCCTTCTTCGCTCGACAGGATGCGTTCGCCGATCTCGATCGTTGTGCGCGCTGCCATCAACCGACCTGCTGACAAGCCTATGGGAGGGTCCTTCAACGTGCAGGGCAGATCGATTGCGATGTCAGCCAGCCGCACCTTAGAGGCATCGCTGTAGCCGGCATCTCCCGTACGCACCCACTGTCGGGTAATCAGCTCTGCGACGGCGTGCCCCGCCAACCGCTCGGCTTCCAAAGCTGTCGTCTCTGACAGAAGCGCCTCAAGCTGCACAAGGAAGTCGCCGGTCACGATCAACTCGAGGTACCGCTGACGAACGGCGGAGTGTTGGTCAAGCATCGTGCGGATCTCGCTGTAGTCCCAGACGAACCAGCCCTTTAATCCAAGGTCAGCTGCCGCGTTATTGAGCAGGAGTTCGAACTGGTCCTTGCCGCCTGTGTCCTCGACGCCCGACAGCGAGACGTTGGTAGCGAAAAGCAGATACTCCGGACCCCGCTTCCCGATTCGCTTCTTGCCTGCCCACCCCCGCAGCTCGCTCCGGACTTCATCGATGAACCACTTCCAGTCGGCTGTCGTGGTCGTCGGCTTCTCATGGTGCTTTATCTGGATGACACCGTAACCGTTCCACGTGCTCGAGCTGCCAATAGGGAACTGGACTGGCCCATCGAAGGTCGCGTCTCGCTGTCCATCGGGTCCTGATCCAAACGTCCGGACACCGTTGCCCAGCTCCGCCTTAGCTAGGGCTTGGACCATGTGTTCGAATTGTTGCCAGCCCATACGGTTCAGGTCGTAGTGGCCCATAGAGTCTCTTCCTCATGGATGTGCGACAGGAATACGTGCTTGGTCACGCCCTCACCGTACCGATGACCGCCGGACTTGTGTGTCCGCACTGGGGGTGGTGTTGTGAAACTGCGAGAGCGCCTGGGACGACGGCGCGATGCGTCTGGGTTAGCATCCGATCGACGCCCCCACTGGACACGGCGTCTAGCTTTGTCGCGCAGAATGCGAGCGGCCTATCCCACGGGGACCACGATCTCGGGGCCTCCCGCTTGGCCTGCTGGGGGCTCTTCTGGGCCGAGCAGATTCGGCCCGGATCGCGTCCCTTGGCCGACGGTGGCACATCATCCGTTGATTCGGCGCGATGCGCTGTGGTCATGCTCGCGGATCGCGTTTAGGTAGGCTGCTCTCGCGTTGTCGATACTCGAACGGTCATATGGCGTGTGTCCCGGCAGATCGGAGTCTCGACGTATGCGCGGCGCGCGCCATGCTGCTGACATGGCGGCGCCGGCGACCTTCCTGGTCGTCCGAACTAGTTGCTGGTACGCCTCTGCTATCTGATGGTTCGCCGAGATTTCGAGTAGGGCGCATGACATCGCGAGACGCGATTGGATTTCGCTGATCTGTGCGCTCACCGTTGCGCGCGCGTCTTTGCCGCTTCTCCGCCGGACGATGAACGGAGCTTCCGCGTAGTCTTCGACGGCTCTGAGGGCTTCGCTGTACATGACGGCTCGCTTGTCGGCGCGTGATTGCCGCTGCTGCCACGCATAGCCGCCGACGGCCACCAGCGCGGCCAGGAGAGCGGCGACGATCGTTGCGCCGGCTTCGCTGCCCCAGAAGCACCAGTCGAGGATCCCGCACACCTTCACGCGGCCTCCTCCGGAATTCCGTGTGGAGCTTGTTCGACCGGCCAGACTTGGTCGTTTGAACGCCAGTAGTCTTCGGCGAAGAGATGACGCGCGGTGATGTTCAAGAGCTCGTCGAGGCCGTCGTCGGCGACCCAACGCCGATCACGCGGGTCCCTCGGGTAGTACAGACACAGGCTGTCATCGGGCATTCGATGAGGCGAGGCTGCGCCGACGTCCGCGAAGACTCGCGGGTAGTCCATCGGATGCAGCCCGTAGAGCTCGTATGAGGGATTGCGGTGGAACTCGACTCGAACGCTGACCGGATCTCGGGCGATCACATCGATGGCGTCGAACTCGTAGACCAGCGAGTCCCTGCCTTCGGTCCGCGACATAGTTGCGCCGTACCGTCGGCGTGCACGGGACTCAAGCGGAAGAAGCCAGGCGGGAGAGCTGCCCCACCACGGCCTGAAGATGAACCGCGGATCTGCGTGCACCACCCGATACGTCTCGAGGCACGTCACCGGGCTCCCCAGGAACGCACGGGTGTGGCGGCGGCCGTCGTTGCAAGCGTCGTGGCACTGGCCGCGGTGACGAGCGCTGGCGCACCAAATCGAGTGGACGGCTTCCCAGGAGGATTGGCGTGGAAGCGGGCACCTTCACGAAGCAGCTCGGTGTGAGAGGGAGGAGCGAGCATCTCAGGATCGTTGAACAGGTCGGCAAGCTCCTTCTGAGCAAGGATCGGAAATCCTGCCAGGTCGTAGGCGATTGCCTTCTCGAGCTTGTCAGCAGCCTTCTCGAGGCGTTGAATGGCCTCGGTTCGAGGCACATTCAAGCTGATCGGCTTGTCGCTCACGCCTGCGGGGTCCTCGGTCTCACCGAGCTTGAGTGCGGCGATCGAGTGATCAAACCAGCGACGCATCGACGAGATCAGCGGCGACTCTGTCATCACGCTGCCGAGCGCGAGCGCCTTAATGTTCCAGGTGCAGAGGGGCGCTCCGTTCTTCCTGTTCCAGTGCTTCAGCAGTCGCACCGTCCTGGCGAACGTTGTCTTGGTCCTCGTGTTCGCCTCTGTGATCATTCGCGTGTGCGCTTCGGGATGCGAGCGATCCCAGGAGGTGTAGTTCGGGATGAACAGACCCGGCGCGCTTGGGTTGTCGATGGCCGTGATCACGTCGGCGGTGAAGTCCGGCAGACCTGCACGGATCGGATCACGGAATCTGACGAGGATCGACCGTTTCCTGTCGCGGAACTCGATACGGAGGCCCTCATACGCATCACTCAGACGGTCACGGATCGCGCCCGCTGCACGCTCCTGCAGTTCCAACGGGCCTTTGCGCCCGGGACCATAGCGTCCGTCCGTGTTCGGAATGACAATTCCGAGATCGACGTCCGTGAGGGGTGTGAGCGCGTCTCCGTGGGCGATGCTCCCGTTGAAGTACGTTCGGGCGCCGGGGAATTCTGCCAGCAGAGCGCTCGCGATCGCGGAGCGCCGTTTCCTGGCCTCGTCGAGTTCCTCGTCGGTCACTTGGATTCTCTGCCGAGCGTCCTGAACAACCTTCTCGATCGTCGGATATGCGACCATGCCTGACCACCTTCTGTCGAACTTTCTCAGGAGCGTCCCGAGAAAGAAGGCAGGTGACGATCAGCGTCTAGGTTGGCTTGATCGTGCGCGACTTTGCGCCTAGGGTCGAACTGTCCTTCCACAGACATTCGGCCCCGACCTGCTCAAGCCCCGGCTCTGCAAGTCGGGGCTTCTGTGTGTAGTTGTGTGCTCCCCCATTCTACGTTCGGGGTCCGACATTGGCGGGTGGTCGATGCCAAGCAGGCCCTGCAGCCTCGGGTCTTCAGTCGATGCCGGCGACATCGACGAGCCGCCCGCGAACCCAGGATCCGTGCGGGTCCGCGGATCTCGAGTTGCGGCGCGTGACAGCGATCGTCGCGGGCTCTGTTCTGGGATCGGATCGATCGAGTCCCCGGAAGCGAGGCCCGTTCAGGCGCTGGCGCCTATTCCGTTGCCCGTGAGGAGCGGGTCCTCGACCGGAACAGCCAGAACGCCCCAGCGATGAGCGCGCCAAGGAGGACAACACCTCCGAGTATCCCGAGCACGGCGAATGCTTCTCCGTTAGGGTCGGCGGGCTTTTCCGGAGCGGGAGTGTGAGCTGCCTCCGAGGGGCTCGGAGAGGCCTGCTGCGTCGCGGGCTGGCCCGCGGTGGCGGACGGGGCCGTTGACGGGCTCGGGGCTCCGGGTTGGATGCGGGTGCCGTTGTTGCGGCATGCGGGCTGGTCCCATCCGGGTGCGGGTTTGGTTGCGGCGTCTGGCTGGTATTGGAACTGGTATGACTCTGAGATCGGGTGGCCGTCGCTGGAGACCGCGTTCCAGACGATTGTGTAGGTTCCTGCTGGTCCCAGCGCGACGGGAGTGGTGAGGACGTTGAGGTCGATGGTGGAGCAGCTGCTTTCGTAGTAGAGCCCGTCGGGTCCTTGGACTTGGGCGAAGCTGCTTTGGCTGAAGTCGATGAGATCACCGCTGAAGGTGAGCTCGACGTTTTCCAGGCTGGTGACGGTCGAGTCGGGTTCGGGGTTTGACTGCAGAAGGTTGTCGTGCGCTGCTGCAGGTGATGCCGTCAGGAGGGCTGCCGATGCGGCGGCGATCAGCGCGATGAGCGCGGTTCTGGCGGTTCGTGTCCGGCGTGTCATGCGTGTGTCTTTCGGGTTGAGGGTGCGGGTCTTAGTGGTTGGGGTGAGGCGGATCGCTTGCAGGGTGCCGTGCTCGGCCGAGTCTGTGGCGGTTGGCCGTCAGGAGTGTGGCCCCCAGGGAGACGGCGGCGGCGAGGGCGATCACGCCGGCGATGCGCTGATCGGTCATCGGTGTGACACCCCATTGGCGTCCCATCGCGCCGAACCAGTCCGCCAGCATGAGGCCGTGATCTGTGAGGGCCCACGCCCCGATGCCGACCACCGCAACCAGAGCGGCAGCGTACGGCAACATCCAGAGCCGCCGCTCGCCGCGATGAAGCGCTGTGCTCGTGGCGGAGCGGAGCAGGATGGCGCCGGCGAGGATGGTGATCACGATGCGCGTCTGGTGTCCGAGTGGGTCGGACAACGCCCATCGAAGTCCCGGCCCGGTCGACGTGGCGACGGTGACCAGAACGAACACCGCCCCGGCGACGAGTGGGTGTGAGAGCGCTTTGACGGGCCGTGAGCCGCCGATTCGGATCAACCATTCGCGGGCGCCGTCGCTCCCGTCTGTGCGGATCGGGAGAGCATCCACCGCCAGGCGGTAGGGGGCTGCGGTGACGAGCAGCGCCGGAACCAGTGTGAGGAGCAGAGCGCGTCCCAGCATGTCGATGCTGTGCAGGTAGTCACCGTAGGCAGCGATGGGGCCACTGGTGACCCAGACGAGCAGCAACATCCCCGCGACCCAGGAACAGGTGCGCAGTCGCGGCCAGGCCTCACCGCGGCGTCGAAGGCGCCGGGCCGCCCCGACGTATCCGAAGATCGCGAAGGCCGCGATGACAAGCCACAGGACGTCCAGGTCCCACTCGGTGAGCCAGGCCATCGGGGTGAGCGGGGGCGGCACGGGCGCTTCGGTGAGAATCTCCGCAGCGGTCTGGAGAGGCGCCGCGGTGGTGTCGGCGGGCGAGGGTGTTCGCGCGAGTGCCGCGGCGGCACCGCTGGCGATCCCCATGACGGCGAGCTCGACGGCAATGAACGTCCAAAAGACGCCCCCGCCCGTTGCGCTTCTGCTGATGAATCGCCGGCGGTACATCGCACCGAACGCGCCGAGGATGAGGAGGGCCGCGACTTTTAGGGCGAGGACCGTTCCGTAGGGGCTGATCAGGTCGCCCGGTTTACTGACTGATGCGATCGTGCGGGCGACACCGGATATGACGACGATGCAGAACGCGATCAACGCGAAGCTCGAGTATCGTTCCACGATCACCGGCAACCTGCGGGCGGGCAGCGTCGGCCGGATGATCACCAACGCGACGAGCCCGCCCAGCCAGACGGCGGCACCGAGAGTGTGGAGCACCAGCGCCATGACGGCAGCGTCGTGGTTGGCGAGGCTTCCCGAGTGTCCTTGTGTTGCCATCGGAATGGCCGCGGCGACCGAAAGCGCCCATGTGGACAGGGCCACCCGGGGGCCCCTTGCGGCGAAGGTCACGATCGTGATGGTCGCCGCGGCGAGGGTGGTGATGAGCCACACGCGGCCCAGTTCCGTGTCGATGAGGAACCGTCCCAGCTGTTGACCGAACTCTGTCCCGAGGGACAGTTTCGGGTTGAAGGACGACAGGAAGGTCAGGAAGCCTGTCGCCCCGCTGGCCACCGTGAACACGGCGGCACTGGCTGAGGCTGTGTCGAGTGCCCTGGCCGACTCCGCGTCGCGGCTGCGCAGCAGGAAGGCGGCCAGGGTCAGTGCACCGATCATGACGGACAGGGAGAGGTTGGCGACCAGCTTGGCCGCCGGGAGCCCCCACCGTACGAGCGCGCCGGGATCGTTTACCAGGCGTGGGGCTGCTCCCCCGCCGATAGCGAGCCCGAGGATCATGGTGAACAGCGCAGCGGTGACGAGTATGACGGGGCCGGCTGCTCGGAGCGTCGATGACTTCATTGCGATTTCTGCCCATCTGCGGGAGACGGCGTTGGCGTGGGCGTCGCACATCCCGTGGTGGTTGCCGGGAGTTGCTGCAGGGTGGAAGCGAGTGCGGCAGCGACCTTGTCTGCCGAGAGGATCCGGGTATCGACGATGGCTTCCGCTGCGGGCGTGCGGCCGCTCGTGGTGAGGCGCAGCTGGGGGCTGTTCGTCGCGTCGACGGTCCAGTCGACGCCCTTGATGGTGAGGCATTGCAGGGTGGTCTGCGAGGGGGCTTCGACTCCGCATCGGAGGATGGCCGCCTTGTTGCCCCAGGAGGCTGTGGCCTGCGCGTCAGTCCATTGCCGTTTCAGGCCTTCGATCGTGTCGGGAAGGCGCACGGACACGTTCGCGCATCGGGGATCGTTGGCCGCCGGGGCAGGGTCCAACGCGATCGTGGTCGTGCAGCCCGTCACCATCGCTGCGGCGAGCATCAGCATGAGGACTCCTGCTGCGGTCCGCCTCCGTACGGGGTGCTGTGTTGTTGTGGGTGAAGCTTCGGGGCGAATGTTGGAACCTCCGGGCAAGGTTGGCGGTGGGGCGGGGCGGATGTCGCGCGCGCCCGCGGCGGGTGGGTCTGGTAGGTGTTCAGCTGGCATGGCCCTCGACCGGTGATCGGCCTTCCGGTGCCGCCGGTGCATCGGCGGGATCCCGCGGACGTCGTCGCCGATGGATGATCCCGAGGCTGAGCATCGCGCCCACGGATAGGAGCGGGAATAGCCCGGTGCTCCGCGGGCCGATGACCGAGGCGGGGGTTCGCCCGGTGCGCAGCGGGAGCGTGGTGACCGTGCCTGCGGCGGTGTCGACGGGGAGAGTATCGATGACGGTGCCGTCTGGGGAAAGGGCTTGGCTCGTTCCGACCGTGGAGATGTTGACGACCGCGCGCCCCGTTTCGATGGCCCGCATCTTGGCGAACGCCAGTTGCTGGAGGTTCTCGCTGCTGCCGCGGAAGTCCGCGTTGTTGGTCTGGAAGACATACAGCTGGGCGCCATGGTCGAACCCGTCCCAGATCACGCGGTCGAAGATGACGTCGAAGCAGATCGCGAGGCCGATGGGCACGCCGCGCAGGTTGACGACCGGCGCATTGCTGCCCGGGGTGTATTCGCGCTGGATGAGTCCGACAAGGTCCGGGACGAGCCGCTCGTAGAACCAGCGGTCTGGCACATACTCCCCGAAAGGCACCGGGTTCACCTTGTCGTGGAGTTGACGGTTCGTGGCGCTCGGGTCCCAGAGGAAGGACGTGTTGAAGGTGCGGCCATCGCGGGTGGTTGCCCCGTTGGCGAGGAGCGGGGCGCCGACCGAGGTCGTGACCTGGGTGAGCGTCGCCGCCGTGTCTGGGGTCGCGAACGCGTCGGAGTCCACGGAGCCTTCTGGCCACACCAGGAGGTCGATGCGGGCACCGCTGATCCGCTCGGAGACGGTCTTCTGCGCGCCGAGCACGTCGCCGGGATTCTTCTGATCGAAATAGCCGGCCGGGCCATTGCCCTGAACCCACCCGACGGTGAACGTGCCGGCATCGGTGGTGGGGAACTGAGGAACGATCAGCATCACGGAGACTGTGATCGCGGCCGGAAGTGCCCCACGGCCGAATCGCCAACCGCCCGCGCGCGCCCATTGCAGCAAACCTGCTGCGACCACAGCGATGAGGAAGGAGAGACCGGTGACCCCGGTCCAGGAGGCGACTTCGCGGAACGGCCCGTCGACCTGCGTCATGCCCAAGCGTGCCCACGGGAACCCGTTGTAGGGCCACGCTCCGATCACGACCTCCCGGCTGACCCAGATTCCTCCGATCAGCAGCGGAACCAGGATCAACTGTGCCGCTGATCGGCGCGTACCCCGGGCCGTCCACCGGTAGGCGAGGACGATCGGCACGGCTCCTGCTGCGGTGAGGAGGGCTTCGAGACCGGACAGTGCGAGACGCGGGATCGGCCCCAGGAACTGGCCGACCCACGCCAGGTGGAGCCCGTAGAACACGGCCCCGAAGACGACGCCGACGAGAAGTGCTGCGCCGACCGATCGTCCGATGAGCGTCGCGAGGGACAGGCCGACTCCGACCAATGCCATCGGCCACCAGCCGGTCGGCTGATAGGCGAGGTTTAGCGCGAGCCCGGCGACTGCGGCAACCGGCAGCGCCAGCCTCAGTCGCATCAACGGGCCCTCCGTCCCTGGCTGTGTGGGCGGGGCGGTCGTATCGGTGGCACGACGGTGCCTGAGCAGCACCATGTCAGCGTCCGTTTCCGTGCAGGTTTCGGAGGTATTCGTTGTAGCTGGCCAGTTCGGTGTCTCCGTGGGCGTCTTTGTACCGGTCGTCCGCCGCGGTCCGGGTCGTGTCATCGCGGAACCAGCGGTGCATGACGTAGAGCAGCATCAGAACCGTCGGCGCCTCCCCGTAGGACCAGGCGAGACCGCCGGCGAGGCGCTGGTCCTCCAACGGGTCAATCCCGAGCGCGGTCGTGGTGGCGGTGAAGTCGACGACGAGCAGGCTGGTCGCCATCATCAGGAACACCCCGAAGAACGCGTGCAGTGCTGCTTCGGCGAACACGTCCAATGCGCGGCCGGGGTGACTGAACTTCGAAGGCAGCGGATCGGACGACAAGACGGGGATCGTGAAGAGGATCCCCGCGACGAGGAAGCCGATCTCCAGCGCAAGATGACCGCCGGGGGTGGCGAGGACGACGTCGGCGAATCCGGCGAGATAGAGCCCGTAGAACGCGGCCAGGTACAGGGGCAGGGTCGCCCAGGGGCTGAGCGCCCATCGTGCCGCGGGGTGCCGAAGTCCCGCATGAGCCGTGCGCAGCATCACGACACCGACCCCATGGTGCGGTGTGGCACGAAGGAGCAGGGTTCCCGGGGATCCGAGGATGAGCAGCGGGGGGACGGTCATCATGAGCGTGAGCTGCTGGAACATGAAGACCGACAGCAGGGCATACCCGTACGCTTCGACACCGAGCCCGGTCGTCGCGGCAAGCGCCAGACAGCCGAGCAGGAAGCACACCGTTCGCCAGAGAGGCCACCGTCGACGCTGACGACGAAGACGAACGACCCCGAGCAGGTACGCGATCGCGAGCACGGCAGCGAGCACCGGCAGGGTCGGAAACGGCCCCTGGGCGGGCAGGAGGAGGTTCGTCAGTGTCGGCGCGTCGTCCGGAATCCAGGGAGTCATCGGTTCTCGCTGCCCGGCCGGTCATCGTGATACTGCCGTGCGTGGTGCTTCGCCAGCGCTGTGACGGCGCCCTGCAGGGTGGGGTCATCGCCTCGGGCGAGCCCGGCGTATTCGACCACGATCCCGTCCGTCACGGGCCGTGCTTTCACCCACAGCCGCCGGCGCGGCAGGAACAGGCCCGCGAACAGTCCGAGGGTCGCGACAATCGCGAATCCCAGTACCCAGCCGCTGCTCGGGTCGTGCTGGATCTGAAGCGACGCGAAACGCTTCACCGGCGCGGCCGACGAGGAGATCTCCCAGGTGACCGTTCCCAGCCCGTCGGGCAGGTCGGCCGAGGTTCCGGGGGTGAGTTTGAGGGCCTGGACGCCGGTCTTCCCGCCTGTTCGTTGGGTGAGACCTGAGGTGTCGAGCGTGTAGACGGAGCGAGGCGTGCCGTCGTCGATCCCGAGATCTCCGCTGTACACGTTCATGGTGAGGACCGGGTTGATCACGTCCGGGTAGATCGAAGTGAACGCGCCGGAAGGGAGGGTGCCCTGCGTGGGGTAGAAAAACCCGACCAATCCGAGTTGTTCCGGCATCCCGTCGACGACTTTGATGACACCGAGCGAGGTCATGTTCGTGTCTTGCGGCAGGAACGGTTGAGAGTCTCGGTAGACGACGTCCCCGCGGGCGTTTCGGACGCTGAGGGTGGGCGCATAGCCGTTGCCGAGCAAGTAGATCCGGTCGCCGGCGATCGTCAGCGGAGCATTCACCCGTACGGACAGGTCCTGCTTCTTGGCCGTATCGTCGCCCCGCACCGTCACATTCGCCGAGAAGTCCCCCGCCTGACCGGCGCCGGGCGCGCCAGGCAACTGGTAGGCGACCTTGAAGTCGTTGAGCCTGAGCGAGTACGAGGTGAGGCCGGCGCCGTCCACGAAACGTCCCGGGTTGAACGAGGAGTAGTCGCTGAGGGCGTTGACGAACGTCGTCCCCTCCACCACCACCCGTTGGCCGGTGTATGCGAAAGATCCGCCGATGGCGACGGAGACGATGATGCCGACCAGCGCGACGTGAAAGACCAGGTTCCCGGTTTCGCGGAGGTATCCACGTTCGGCGGAGACCGAGCTCCACCCGGGCCCGGAGTACAGCTCGACGCGATAGCCGGCCTTGCGAAGAAGACCCTCGGCGAGTGTGATGGCCCGCTCCGTGCTGTCGTTCTCACCTGCGGTGACGGGGAGCGTCGTCTGCATGTGGGCGCTGAGGCGTGACAACCGCGCAGGAGTTCGTGGCGGGCGCGACCGAAGCGCGGTGTAGTGGTGGCGGGCGCGAGGCACGACACAGCCGACCAGCGAGGTGAACAGCAGCAGGTAGATCGCGGAGAACCACGGCGACACGTAGACGTCGAACAGTCCGACGCTGTCGACGAACGCAAACAGGTCCGGGTTGTCCCGTTTCCATTGGGTGACGCCGTTCGGGTCGGCGCTGCGCTGGGGGAACAGGGAGCCAGGTACGGCTGCGACGGCGAGGAAGAGCAGCAGTACCAGTGCGGTTCGCATGCTGGTCAGCTGCCGCCAGGCCCAAATCGGTATCCCCCGCAGGCCAATCTGGGGCTGCGTCACGTCGACGGGGGCGCTGTCCAAGTGGTCGTCCGGCCGGTGCGGGTCGACACCGACTTCGGTGTCAGAGCGGGAGGGGAACACGGATCACCACCTGTTGCAGAGCCGACATCAGGGCCGTCCACACGCCGGTCACCATGAGAAGGCCCAGCAGAATGAGCATGACCCCGCCAGCGAGGTTGACAACGCGGATATGGCGGCGCACGAAGCCCGCGGAGCGGGTCGTCCATCCCCACCCGACGGCGAGCAGCAGGAACGGGATGCCCAGCCCGAGAGAGTACGACAGTCCCAGCAGACCGGCCCGCCACGGATCGCCAAGGTTCCAGGACATGGAGAGAATCGCGGCCAGGGTGGGGCCGATGCAGGGCGTCCAGCCGAGGCCGAGAGCGACACCCAACAGGGGCGCTCCGATGAGCCCGATCTTCTTCGGCAGTCGCGGTCGGATGGTTCGCTGCGCGGTCGCGAACACGCCGACGAAGACGAGGCCGAGCAGGATCACCACGCCGCCGAGAACGCGGACGAGCACGGCCGTGTACTGCTGCAGCAGGAGCCCGATCGTGCCGCCCAGGATCGTCACGGTGATGAACACCGCCGCGAACCCGAGAATGAACAACGCCACGCCCAGCAGAAGCCTGCCTCGTGAGCGCGTGCTGGTTCCCGGTGCGGTGGAGCTTCGGGGCGAAGGGTCGCCGCCGAGGGCACCCACGTATCCGAGGTATCCGGGCACGAGCGGCAGCACGCAGGGCGAGACGAAGGAGACAAGACCGGCGAGAGCCGCGAGCGGCAGTGCGATCCACAAGGCACCGTCGACGATGATCTGACCGGAGTTCACCGCGACTCCGCGAGGGTGTCTTTGACCAGACTGGCGAGTATCGAGGAGCTCGGCAGTTGACCGATGATGCGGGCGGCGACCCGCCCTTGCCGGTCGAGGACGACCGTTGTGGGTGTCGCCTGGATGGGTGTTACCCGGGCGAAGGCGAGCTTGACGGTTCCCTCATCGACGTCCATGACGCTGGGGTATGTGATCCCGTTGTCGCGGGCGAACGACAGCGCGGTGGCGGGCTGGTCGTAGGTGTTGACGCCGAGGAACCCCACGTCCTGCTCTTTGTACTTCTGCCACACCTTCTCCAGCAGCGGCGCTTCGACGATGCACGGACCGCATGCCGCGTACCAGAAGTTGACGACGAGGACTCGTCCCTCAAAGTCGCGGCTGGAAACGGTCTCTCCGCGCTCGGTTCTCCCTTCGAAGGTGACCGGGTCTCCTCGCTCGGCACGGGGAATCTCAACGACCTGGAAGTTGCCCGCGATGTACCCCTTCTCGTTGCCGCCGCGGTACTGCTCCGTCAGCGGCCCATTTGCTGCGCAGCCGGTGAGGGCGAACAGGAGAACTGCTCCGGCAACCGCGGCTGCTCGTCGAATACTCACGGGTGCCTCGTCTTGATCACGGCGCCCGCGGCGAGGAACACCAGTGCGGCGACAGGTTGAGCGATGTCCCAGACGATGCCTGAGAACGGGAACGGCAGCACGGGGTTCCACACCACCGCGATCGCGACGAAGATCAACACCCATGCCCACTGTCGGGCTCGGAATGCGAACCATCCGACGATCAACGCCAGGATCGCCGTCGCGAACAGCGCCACCAACTTCCAGGATCCAGCCGGCAGGATCGGCGAGAGGAACAGCGTCACCGCCGCGATCAGGGACGGGGCAAGCGCGTTGCGTTGGAAAGGTGCCGGGTCACGGGGTTTCATACACGCTGGCCTGAGTTCGGGGACGTGGCACGGTGCTCGAGCGCGGCGCTGACCGCCTGGTTCCTTGATCGGCGTCGTAGCCAGGCGCCGACGCCGATCACCAAGAAGCCGACGCCGAGCGCGATGTCCGCGAGGTTTCCGATGAACCATGTCCCGTAGGCGAGGAAGTCGGTCACATACCCGCGGCCGAACGCGGGGGGCGCGAAGACACGATCGATCAGATTCCCGATCGCTCCACCCAGCAGGAACCCGATGCCGATGGCCTGGGCCCGTGTGCGGGTGCGAAGAGCTGCGACGAACAACAGCACGGTGACTCCTGCGCCGAGCAGGGTGAGAAGACCGGTGACACCCGATCCGAGGGAGAGCAGGGCGCCCGGGTTGAAAGCCAGGGTCAGCCCGAGGAAGTCACCGAGCAGAGGGATCCTCTGTTCAGTGCTCAACCATGTCATCGCGGCTACCTTGGTGGCCTGATCGATGACGGCGACAAGGCCGGTGACGACGCAGACGATGAAGAACCGGCGTGCTTGTCCGTGTGTCATTGCTGTGCCTTCGCTGGTGTGTCCGTGTCGACTTGTTCGGCGCGGTCTCGTTTGCGGCGTTGCCATCCCGCGTACATCACGACGCCGGCTGAGGCCCCGAGAATCGCCCCGAAACCGAGAACGGTGAGCACACCGATCTGCCCCAGGTCCTCCCGCGGCGGGGCCTCCTGGTAGGGGACGTCGTCTGGTTCAGGAGAGGGGGTCGGTGATTCGTCCGCCGCGGGAACGGTGTTCGTTGCCGCAGTGACGTCGTAGGTGAACGAGTCGGTGACGGTCTTGCCATCGCGCCCCATGATTCGCCAACGCACGGTGAAGGCACCGGTGCTGCTGGTCTTGCGGACGGGTTGGATGACCGTTCGATCCTGGATCCTGGGGTTACCGTCGGCGAGCTCCTGACCTGCCGCATCGGTCACTTCGACGACGATGTTGCTGTCGAGGGCGTGCATGAGTCCGGTGAACGTCAGGGAGATCTCGGCCGGTGCGACGTCGATTGTGGTGCCCGCGGCAGGTGTCGATGATTCCAGCCCGTCTTCCGCGGCTGCGGGAAGGGCGGCCGACATGGCGAGGGCGACGCCGAGCAGCGTCGCCGTCCCGCCGGCAATGACACGTCGAAGCCATTGCCGGCGGGACGAGTGCGCTCGTGGCGACGCGTGACTCTCAGAAATCAAAGAGGTCACCGAATCGCCGCCGCCCGCCATGGTGCCCTTCACGGCTGGCGTGATGACCGTTGCCCCGGTTCTGCCCTCGGTCGTAGGTGGGCATGGGTGGGGCGTAGCCGTTGCTCGCCGGCGGTGCGGGCTCGGTGAAGCCTGTGCTGCGCTCGATGATCTTGTCCAGCTCGCCGCGATCGAGCCAGACCCCGCGGCACTGTGGACAGTAGTCGATCTCGATGCCTGACCGGTCTGCGATAAGCAGGTCGGTGGCGTCAATGGGGCATTTCATGGTGACTCCTTCGTTTTTTCCGGTTGCGCGTCCTGGTCGGTGCCAGTCACGCGTGGCTTACGTGTTCTTCCGGGTGTGAGCGGGGCTCGAGCTGGAACGTCGAATGCTCGACGCTGACGGGGAAGTGTTCCGCGACGCATTCCTGCAAGGAACGCAGCAGATCGGCGGATTGCTGGGCGGTGAGCCCGTCGTCGACGACGACGTGTGCGGTGAGCGTGGGCAGGTCGGTGGAGACCTGGGACGCGTGCAGATCGTGGACCTCCGCGACGTGGTCGAGCTCCTTGAGGTGGCGGCGCACTTCGTCCAGGTCCAGCCCCGGAGGGGTTGCTTCGAGAAGAACGCTCGCTGAGGCGCGCAGCAGGATCAGAGTCCGGGGGATGATGAGCGCGGCGATCAGGATTCCTGCGACCGCGTCCGCCTGGTACCAGCCGAAAACGGCGATGAGGATGGCGCTGATGATCACGGCGACGGAGCCGAGCGCGTCATTGACCACTTCCAGGAACGCGGCCCGCATGTTCAGGTTGTGCTTCCGGCCGCCGAGCAGCACGATCAGCGACGCCACGTTGGCGAGCAGGCCGATGATCCCGAAGAAAAGCAGGCTGCCCGATGCGATCTCGGGCGGTTCGAACAGGCGCCGGATGCCCTCCACGAGAGCGAAGATGCCGACCGCGAGCAGCAGCGACGCCTGGGTCAGGGCGCCAAGGACCTCTGCCCGTCGAAGACCCCAGGTGTGCTTCTGGGATGGCGGACGGTTCATCAAATGCGCCGCTGTGACGGCGAGAGCGAGACCGATGACGTCGGTCAGCATGTGCGCTGCGTCGACGAGCAACGCCAGGCTCCCCGTGATGATCGAGCCGACGACTTCGACCACAAAGAACGAGGCCGTGATCCCGAACGCTATGAGGAGGCGCTTGCGTGGGGTCGTCTCGCCTGCGTCATGGCTGTGTCCTGCACCCATGATGGTTTCCTTTCACCAGGTGGCGGATCGGGCCGGGGTGGCGACGGTTCGCCACCCCGGACGTTGAGGTCAGTTCTTGTTCTTCGTCGCGGAGGCGACGGCGTTCTCCAGGTCGTTCTGCTTCTGCAGCTCCAACCGCTTGCCGTCAAGGAAGAACGTCGGGGTGCTGTTCACGCCGAGGTTCTGGCCGTCGTTGAGGTCCTGCTCCACTCGCGTGATGGTGGCGGGGTCCGCGACGGCCTTGTCATAGGCCGCCATGTCCAAGCCCAGCTCGGTCGCATATCCACGGAACACGTCAGCGCGCGACGTTTTCGCTTCGGCCCAGTCGGGTTGGGTCGCGAAGAGACGGCGATACATGTCCTCGAATCGTCCCTGCTGGGCAGCCGCCTCGGCGGCGACAGCGGCGTTCGTCGAGTTGAGGTGGCCGGGCAGGGGGAAGTAGCGGACGACGTAGGTGATCTTGCCGGCGTAGGTCTTTCGAAGCTCTTCGACGACTGGGTACCAGGCGCCGCACGCCTCGCACTCGAAGTCGAGGAACTCGACCAGCGTGACCGCCCCCTTTCCGCCCTCGTCGAGGACTTGCGAGTTGGGTCTCTGGACTGGGGGCGGCCCGGCCGTGGGATCCGGGGCGGCCTGAGCTGACGGGCGTGTGAGGGCAAAGACCAGCACGATGATCAACAGGACGACGATCACGGCGGCGGTCACGATCGTCGCTTTGACGGACGTTCTCATTCGGGGTACTCCAAACACAGGTACGGCGGCAGAAACCTCGGAGGAAGCTCCGGGGTTCGAGGCATCATCGGCAGAGGATGATGGCCGTACTCAGGTTCGGGAAAGACCCAGCTGTGACAGGGACGGACCGGTCGTGCGCGGGAGAAGGTCGCGCATCATCGACAGACGGAACGGAAGCTCTCGCCGAGGGGCGAGAAGACCGACGAGCGTACGCCGTCGCAGCAGCCCCCTCAGCGCGAGGGCAAGGATGAGGCCGCCCAGCGCCCCCAGAATGCACAATGCCCCGGCGCTGAGGGAGCCGTACTCTCGCTCGGACGCTGCAGGAGCGTCCGAGGACGATTCCGCCGCCGCGGCGTGCGTCATCGCCGAGTTCGGGAGTGCGCTGCTGGTCGCCGTGTTTGAGGGGGCTTGGCCGCCCTCGAGGTGCGATGCTGCGGCGATGCCGGTGACGAGCAGTATCGCCAGGCCGAGGATGCTAATGATTTGCATTATCAGCGCCGCGTGACTCCGCTGCTCGCACTGGGTTCCAGCCGAGAGGGTCACATGCCAGATGATACCCGGTCGTCCCACGAGAACCTGATGAAGGAGCCGATAATCGGACGGGCAGCGGCGCTGAGACCGCCCGTGCGACCTGCGTCGAGCACCCGGCGGCTTCCCGTGAGAGAGCAGCCAGGATCTCGACCATCCAGAATTCACCCTTCGCTGTATAGTCAGTGCATGCTGACTATTGCTTCCCGTCTAGATGTGATGAACCGGCTGGGGAGGGCGATGGCGGACCCGACCCGAGCCAGAATCCTTTTGGAGCTCTTGGACCACCCCGGGTATCCCGCGGAGCTCGCGCGGGACCTCGACCTCACGCGCACCAACGTGTCCAACCACCTGGCGTGCCTGCGTGGCTGTGGTCTGGTCGTCGCGGCGCCGGAGGGGCGCCGCACCCGGTACGAGATCGCCGACCCGCACCTGACGATCGGACTGCGGCACCTCCTCGAGGCCGTGGTTGCCGTCGATGAAGGGGGCAGTTGCGTCGACGAGAACTGCGAGTGCTGCGCATGAGCGAAGAGTGCTGTGGTTCTGATGAGCAACGGCAAACCGTTGGGCGCAAACGTGTCGAGCTGCGACGCTCACAGGCAGGAGGCGACGCCTGCTGCGCGGTGAACTCGGCGACTGACAGCGTCGATCTCGCCTCTAGGTCGTCTGAGGCCGATGCTTGCTGTGGTCCGGACGGGGCCGCGGTTGCTGCGGTGGCCGATGTGGCCCGCCCGTCGTGGTGGCGCGACTCCGCGCTGCTGCCGTCTGCCCTGTCGGGGGCGTTCCTGGCCGTGGGATACGGGCTGGAGTGGGCGGGCTTGCTCATCCCTGCGTTGGTGCTGCAATGGGCGGGTCTGCTCGTCGGCGCCTACACGTTCGCCCCTGGGGCGATACGTCGTCTGATGCGTGGTCGTCTTGGTGTCGGCCTCCTGATGACGATCGCCGCGATCGGTGCAGTCTTGCTCGGCCGCGTCGGTGAGGCCGCAGCCTTGGCATTCCTGTTCTCCCTCGCCGAGGCACTCGAGGACCGGGCGATGGACCGCGCCAAAGAGAGCCTGCGCGCCCTGCTTTCGTTGATTCCCGACACCGCCCGTATCTCCCGGCTGAGCGGAGACCTGACGGTCCCTGCCCAGGATGTCCGAGAGTTGGACATTCTGGTCGTCGGTGCCGGCGAACGCGTACCGACGGACGGTGTTGTCGTCGAGGGGCGCTCCAGCCTGGACGCCTCGGCGATCACCGGTGAGTCGATCCCGGTCGAGGCAGGACCCGGCGACTCGGTCATGGCCGGATCCGTGAATGGGGCGGCGACACTGCGGATCGAAGCGACCGCGGACGGTCGTGACAACTCCTTGACCCAGATCGTGTCCCTGGTGGAGCAGGCGCATGCTCGCAAAGGCAACAGGGCACGTCTAGCCGACAAGATCGCCCGACCTCTTGTCCCGGCCGTTCTGGTCGCGTCAGCACTCGTTGCACTGTTCGGGATCCTGATTGGCGACCCGTGGACGTGGATCGAACGCGCTCTCGTCGTTCTCGTCGCGGCCTCACCCTGTGCATTGGCGATCGCGGTCCCGGTCACGGTGATCAGTGCGATCGGAGCCGCGTCGAAGTTCGGTGTCGTGGTCAAATCCGGGGAGGCCTTCGAACAGCTCGGGACGATCCGCACTGTTGCCTTCGACAAGACCGGCACCCTGACCCGCAACGAGCCCGCTGTCGCCGAGATCTTCCACACTCCCGGTGTCAGCAACGACGAGCTCCTCGCATGGGCGGCGGCCGTCGAAGCGAGCAGCACCCACCCGCTGGCCGCGGCGATCACCAAAGCGTCCTCCTCCCCCGGAATGGCGACGGGGGTGGTCGAAAACGCCGGGCGCGGTGTATCCGGAACTGTGGACGGGCGGCGGATCCGGATCGGAAACGTGCGATGGATCGATCCCGATCCTGCTCGCGACGTCGCGGAGTCGATGTCCGCACGAGGCATGACCGTCGTCGTCGTCGAAGCGGACGGAGTCATCGCCGGATTGATCGGCGTGCGAGACGAACTGCGCCCGGAATCAGCCGAAACGATCCGAATGCTGCAGGAGCTGGGGATCGATGCGGTCATGCTCACCGGTGACAACGCCCGCACCGCCCGGGCGATCGCATCGGAGGCAGGCATCATCGATGTCCGCGCTGAGCAGCTCCCCGCCAACAAGGCCGCGGCCATCGACACTCTTGCCGAGACGCAGCCGACCGCCATGGTGGGCGATGGCATCAACGATGCCCCCGCCCTCGCGGCCGCGACGGTCGGGATTGCAATAGGCGTGAACGGCTCGGCCGCCGCAATCGAGTCAGCCGATGTCGCATTCACCGGACACGATCTCCGCCTCATACCCGACGCACTCGCCCATGCCCGCCGCGGCCGCCGCATCATGACGGCCAACATCGGTCTCGCCCTGGCCGTGATCATCGGACTCTTCCCGCTCGCGCTCCTCGGCATCGTCGGGCTCGCCGGCGTGGTCTTGGTGCACGAGCTTGCAGAGATCGTCATCATCCTCAATGGCCTTCGAGCGGCCCGCCGCCCCAAGCCCGACCGCCGGATGTCACCGCTCGCCGAACTGTCGCCGAGGCTTGCCACGGATAGTGTCGACGTGCAATAGCCGCCCCCGGCTGCGGGTCCGTGATTCGGCCAGCCTCCGAGGGCTCATCGCACAGATGTCGACCCAACGCGATGTGTTGCGGTGCCACGGCGGGAGCGTGGGACATTTCTTTCATCGAGCTGGGAAAGCACCACCTTTGGGCGTGCCGACCGCGAGCCTTCGCGATGCCCGGGACTATGGAATCGTCGGAGGCCGCCACAACACCGAGCACCGTTCCCTCCCGACTTGACACGCCGCTCCAATCGCCCACCGAAAGGGCAAAGTGAACGACCAGACTCCGAAACACCCCCGACGAGAAGCTGAGCCGCGAGGATTCGGCTCCACGACGACGGCACGCGACTCTGTTTGGAAGTTGCACGTCAGCCGACGCGGGGCCCTGGGAATCGGAGCACTGAGCCTCGCGGCCTTCTCCTCGCTCGGCATGGGCATCCCCGCCGCGTTCGCATCGTCGTATCCCAGCTGGGACGACGTACAGCGCGCAATGAACGACGAGGGCGCCAAGGCAACAGAGGTCGCTCGCATCCAAGCGCTCATTAGCGACCTGACGCAGAAGGTCGCCGACACTCAATCCGCCGCCGCCGCAGCCTCGGACCAGTTGTATGCCGCTCAGCAACAGTTCTTCGCCGCGATCACCAAAGCAGATCTCCTACAGGCGCAAGCTGACTCGAGTGCACAAGCCGCAGACCAGGCGGCACGCAAAGCGAATCAGGTCGCCGCGCAGCTGGCCCGCGACGAGGGCAACGACCCCTCCCTCCGCCTTTTCTTCGCCGGTAACGCGGAGAACACCGATGACCTGCTCACCCGTCTGGGCACGATGGACAAGTTCCTCGACTACAGCCGGTCTGTCTACGAAAACGCAGTCTCGACGCGGAATACTGCGCAATCGCTCGCCGACCAGGCAAAGGTCGCGCGAAACGAGAGAGACCGGCTCAAGCAGGCCGCGGAAGAGAAGATGAAGGCCGCGCAGGCAGCAGCCCAAGCAGCCAAAGCGGCCCTGGACGAGCAGGCTTCCAATGTCGAGACCCTGAAGGCACAACTCGCGGCGTTGAAAGACACGACGACCAACACCGTCGCGGGGTACCAAGCCGGCGTTGCCGCCCGAGCGGCGGAAGAGCAGGCACGACGTGAACGCGAAGCGGCCGAAGCCGCAGCGAACGGAGGTGGCGCGGCCGCCGGATCAGGCGGATGGGTCCGACCCCACGGCGGCGCACGCAGCTCGAGCTACGGCCCCCGCACACCCGACTGCGGTCCACAGGGCTGCTCCTCCAGCTACCACTATGGCGCTGACCTCGCGAACGGGTGCGGAGCCCCCATCTATGCCGCCAACTCCGGCACGGTGGACTACGCCGGCCGCAACGGAAACTACGGCAACTACATCCGCATCCAGCACGGCGCAGGCATCAGCACCGGCTACGCGCACATCATGGATGGCGGCATCATCGTCGACAGCGGTCAGCAGGTCGGCTCGGGCCAAATCATCGCCTACGCCGGCGACACCGGACGCTCCTTCGGATGCCACCTGCACTTCGAGGTCTACATCGACGGCGGATACACCAACCCCATCCAATTTATGGAAGACCGCGGAGTCTACGTCTGATCTCAACGCACTCCACGAAGCAGAGCTCGCAGTAGACCTCAGATACGCCCTTGTCGCCGAGCAGCGTCCACCCGCAGAACGGCCGGCTTCGCCGACGACATCTGATGGGCGCCTTCTCGCTCGTTTGACGCACGCAACTTCCGCAGGCCGTGACCTCGGAGTGCGCTCCGTCCTCGTTGATTCTGCGTTTGGGTCCGAGGTTGCTCGTGGTCCGACGTGCCGTGGTCGCCGAGTGCCTACTGGACAGTGTCGAGACGTACACAATGTGCAACCAACTGGAAACGGGCGGGGAACCGTGCTGTGAAACCCGCGCGGTGGATCTCGATGGATCCCGACTCCAGGGGCTGACGCAGGGCATCGAGCACCGCGCCGGGGGCTTCGGCGGCCTCATCGAGGAAGAGCAGTCCGCCATGCGCCCGCGCGATCGCGCCAGGACGTGCGGTGCGCGAGCCCCCGCCGATCATCGCCACCGCGGAGGCGCTGTGGTGCGGGGCCACGAACGGCGGACGCAGCTCCAAGCGGCTCAGCGTCTCGCCGGCGAGCGACCGGATCGACGCGGCCTCCAGCGCGAGTCCCTCGTCCAGATCGGGCAGTATGCCGGCAAGCCGCCGCGCCAGCATGGTCTTGCCGGCCCCGGGTGGGCCGGAGAGCAGAAGGTGGTGCCCCCCGGCCGCCGCCACGACCAGCGCGGCCACGGCATCGTCCTGCCCGATCACGTCGGCGAGCTCGAGAGCGGGCGCACTCGTCTGGGGAGTGGCGGCGGACAGCACCGGCTCCGGCTCCCCCAGCTCCGGGACATCCGCTCCGTGCAGGAGGGCCACCTGCGCGAGGCTGACCGCCGCGTGCACCTCCATCCCGGGCACGAGACGCGCCTCCGCCTCGTTCGCGAACGGGACCACGGTCCGCTCGAACCCGGCCTCGCGCGCGGCGTGCAATGCGGGGAGCACGCCCGGCACCGGGCGCAGCCTGCCGTCGAGCCCCAGCTCGCCCAGATGCACGGTGCGCGCGAGGGACACCGGATCGAGGGCGCCCCCGGTGCCGAGAGCGGCGATGGCGATCGCCACGTCGAACGCCGAGCCGTGCTTGGGCAGACTGGCCGGTGACAGGTTCACCGTGAGCTTGCGGCGCGGCAGGTCGAGTCCGCTGTTCCTGCAGGCGTTGTGCACGCGCCGCGCCGCCTCTCCGAGCGCACGGTCCCCCAGGCCGATCAGGTCGAACCCCGGTGTCTGCTGCGAGAGATCGGCCTCCACGTCGACCATGTGCCCGTTCAGGCCGGTCAGCGCGACCGCCCAGGTGCGCGCGGTCACCGCAGATCCTGCAGGTGCTCGAGCGCCCCGCGGGCCGGATCCGCGCCGACGATGCCGATCGCCTCGAGTCGCAGGACGGCCCCGGGAGCCGTCGCCGGATGCGCGCGCACCCAGAGCTGCGCGAGTCGCCAGAGGCGTCGGCGCTTCGGGCGGTCGATGGCCTCGAACGGGTGCCCGTAGTCGAGCGTCCGCCGTGTCTTCACCTCGACGAAGGCGAGCGCGTCCCGATGGTGCGCGACGATGTCGAGCTCACCCTGCTCGCATCGCCAGTTCCGGTCGAGGATCGCGTATCCGCGCCCGATCAGGTACGCGACGGCGCGGTCTTCGCCCGCGCGTCCGAGTTCGTCCTTGGCTGCCATGATGGACAGCCTGATCGAGCGCGCAGCTCCTCGGCGCCCTGATCCCGCAACCGGTGGGAAAGTCCGCAAGAGGTCGACCTGTGGAGGACATCACCCTCTCGGTCGGCACCGCCGATCGGCGAGCGTCCCGCCCCGCCACCGCGGGCGAGAAGCCGCGGCGGGCGCCTCCTGCGTCACTCGCCGTCGAGCGACAGCTCCTGCGGGAGCTCGAACTCGCGGCGGGACAGCTCCTCGACGTTGACGTCCTTGAAGGTCAGCACCCGCACCGACTTGACGAAGCGATCGGCCCGGTAGATGTCCCACACCCAGACGTCGTTCATCGCGACCTCGAAGTAGAAGTCGTGCTCGGTGTCGCGGCGGACCACGTTGACCTCGTTCGCGAGGTAGAAGCGACGCTCGGTCTCGACCACGTACTGGAACTGCAGGACCACATCGCGGTACTCGCGGTACAGGGCGAGCTCCAGCTCGCGGTCGTAATCGTCGAAGGCGTCGTCATCCATGATCCCTCCATCCTACGAGAGGCCGCCGCATCCCGAACGCGCGGCTCAGAACAGCGTCGGCGCGTCTGCGATGGCCCAGGAGGAGCGGTGGTGGCGGGTGAGCCCGCCACGCCGGATGGCGTCACGGTGCTCGATGCTGGCGTACCCCTTGTTACGCTCCCACTGGTAGTCGGGGAACTCCCCCGCCAGCTGAACCATGAGCGCGTCGCGCGCGACCTTCGCCAGCACCGACGCCGCCGAGACGGACGCGCAGTCCCGGTCGGCCTTGACGATCGAACGCACGGTCAGCGCACCGGGGTGCACCGCCGACACGTAGTCGTGGTTGCCGTCGAGGATCACGAGCCCGGCCGCGGGATCCCAGACGTCTCCGCAGGCGGCGATGATCGCTCGCGACGCGGCGAGGCCGAGGGCGCGCATGATGCCCACATCGTCGATCTCCGCGTTCGACGCCCAGCCCACCGCGCTCGCGGGCGCCCACGCGCCGGCCCGCGCCGCGACCTCGGGGCGCCGCTTCTCCGGGACGAGCTTGGAGTCGCGCAGCCCCTGAGGAACCCGCCGTCGCGCTGCGGCCGCGTCCACGACCGTGGCGCCCACGGCGACCGGGCCGGCCAGGGCGCCGCGTCCGACCTCGTCGAGGGCGATCACGTGCGTGTGCTCGCGCAGCAGCCGCCGCTCGAGCACCAGGCTAGGCTCGGCGACCGCCACGGCGGCGCCCCTGCGGTTTCGGATTCGAGACCCCGTTGAACACGGCGTAGTGCCCGTCGATCAGGCCGAACCTGTCGAAGGGCCAGGTGATCAGGAACGCCCGTCCGACGATGTTGTCCATCGGCACGAAGCCGCCGCCGGGCTGATCCTGGTGATACCGGGAGTCCTCGGAGCGGGTGCGATTGTCGCCGAGCACCCAGATGGCGTTCTTGGGAACCGTGACGTCGAACGGGATGCTGGACGCCCGATCGTCGCCCACCCCCTGCTTCAGATACGAGGACTCGTCGATCGGCGCGCCGTTGACGGTGAGCTGGCCCAGGGAGTTGCAGCACACCACGTGGTCTCCCGGCAGTCCGATCAGGCGTTTGACGAGATGGTCATCCGAATCGGGTGCGGCGATGCCGATGAGCGTCAGGAACCATTCCCCCGCCTCGAGCAGGGGGGATCGGGGCGGGACCTGCGGCGCGGGCGGAAGCCAGCCTCCCGGATCCTTGAACACGACGACGTCGCCGCGGTGGTAGCCGTTCCAATGCGGCGTGATCTCGTCGACCAGGATGCGGTCCTTGACGAGGAGCGTGTTCTCCATCGATCCCGAGGGGATGTAGAAGCTGCGGACCACGAACGTCTTGACGAGGAAGGACACGAGCACGGCGATGAGTAGGATCACCACGATGTCGCGGAGGAAGACGACCCAGCCGCGTCTGCGCGGCGCCGCCGGCTCCCGCACTGCGTCGACGGGTCCGGCCGCGATCTCTTCCGTCATGCGTCATCCTTCACGGCTCGGGCCGTCGGACGACGGCGCCCTCCAGCTTCTCATGCCCGGTCACGAAGAAGCGCCCCGGGACGCGTGTCCCGGGGCGCTTCTTCTCACACGGAGAGGGATCAGCGCGCGTCGCGCTTCTCCTTGATCTTCGCCTTCTTGCCGCGCAGGCTGCGCAGGTAGTAGAGCTTCGCGCGGCGCACGTCACCGCGGGTGACGACCTCGATGTGGTCGATCACCGGGGAGTGCACCGGGAAGGTGCGCTCGACGCCCACCTGGAAGCTGATCTTGCGGACCGTGAAGGTCTCGCGCACGCTGTCGCCCGAGCGGCCGATGACGACGCCCTGGAAGACCTGGATACGGGAGCGGCTGCCCTCGATGATGTTGACGTGCACCTTGACGGTGTCGCCGGGGAAGAACTCGGGGATGTCGGAGCGGAGCGAAGCCGCGTCGACGACGTCGAGGATCTGCATGATCGTCTCTCTCTGCACTCGCCTCAGGTCGCATGCATGTAGGAAGGGATGAAGGTGTGGTGTGTGCCGAACGGAGCGCTGAGCGTCCGCGGGCTCCCCTGAGGCAGAACCGGGTCACGGCACAAGGAACAATTCTGCCATGGATCCGGGTCCGCGCCAAAACCGGACGCGGCGCAGGACCCGACGGCGTCAGCGCTCCGGACGGTCCCCGTCGGACTGCCCCGTCTCGGTGATGACGATGACGTCGCCGTTCCGGCTCGCCCGCTCCCGCACGGGGCCGCTCGGATCCCCGTAGACGGGGGGACGCATCGCGTCGCCGTCGATCACGAAACCCGCCCTTCCGCGCTCCGCCACATCCTTCCAGAGCTGCCAGAGCGTCGACCAGAACAGGCCGAGGAAGGCGACGATCGTGCCGGTGAGGAGCCAGCCGAAGGCGCTCTCGGGGAAGAACCCGAGCGCGATCGTGAGGCCGTGCCACACGGTGAAGCCCAGGACATCGCGCCAGGAGACGGCGCGCTCCGCACGCACGGTCGGGCGAGCGCGCACGAGCAGCCCGAGCGCCACCTCGCCGACGAGCACGGACGGCAGCGCGATGAACAGCACCCAGAGGAACGCCCACCCGCCGGCGTGGAACACGCCCCAGCCGATGAAGAGCCACAGCGGCAGCACGAGGGCGGCCGGGAACAGCCAGGAGAAGAAAGCGCGCCGGATCCACATACCGCGATGGTACGTCGGGGGCGCCGGCCCGGATCCGGGCGTTCGCTGTGAGCGTCGGCCCGCAGAGAGGTAGGAGAGAATGGACAGGACGAGAGGACTGGGAATGATCGAACTGCGCACCCCCGCCGAGATCGAGGAGATGCGGGCGGCCGGACGCTTCGTGGCGGAGACGCTGGCGACGCTGCGCGCCGAGACCAAGGTGGGCACGAACCTGCTCTCGATCGATCGGCGCGCGCACGACATGATCCGCAAGGCCGGTGCCGAGTCCTGCTACATCGACTACCACCCCTCGTTCGGCGCCAGCCCGTTCGGGAAGGTCATCTGCACGTCGGTGAACGACGCGGTGCTGCACGGTCTGCCGCACGACTACACGCTGCGCGACGGCGATCTCGTCTCCCTCGACTTCGCGGTCTCCGTCGACGGCTGGGTCGCCGATTCCGCGGTCTCCTTCGTGGTGGGCACCCCGCGCGACGAGGACCTGCGCCTCATCGACACCACCGAGCGCGCACTGGACGCCGCGATCGCGGCGGCCGTGGTCGGCAACCGCATCGGCGACATCTCGGCCGCGATCGCCGGCGTCGCGCACGGCGAGGGCTACTCGATCAACACCGACTTCGGCGGGCACGGCGTGGGCCGCATCATGCACGGAGACCCGCACGTGCCCAACGACGGCCGCCCCGGACGCGGATTCCCGCTCCGCGCGGGCCTGGTGATGGCCCTGGAGCCGTGGTTCCTCGCCACGACCGATGAGCTCGTGACCGATCCGGACGGCTGGACGCTGCGCAGCGCGGACGGCTCGCGAGGCTCCCATTCCGAGCACACCGTGGCGATCACCGAGGACGGCCCCCTCATCCTCACCGACCGCTCCTTCCTCGGCGTCGACTGACGCCGTTCACACCGCCCGGTACACGTACACGTCCGTGACCTGCGGCAGCTCGAAGGCGTCGCGCCCGGCCGTCTCGGGGTCCTCATCGAGGATGCGCTCGACCCGCGCGACCATGCCCGCGCGCACGTCGTCGTCGGCGGCGAGGAAAGAGCTGACGGTCAGCCAGCGGGCCACGTAGTCGGCACGGGTGATCGTCTCGCGCCAGGAGACCTGCGTGAACCTCGGCGGCGCGAAGCCCGGCAGCAGCTCCTTCGTGACGTCGTCTCCCGAGAGCCCGCCGCTGAGCGCCGGGTGCGCGACCCGCGTGCAGGCGCGATCCCAGCTGCACGACGGATCGGAGTGGTTCCAGACCAGGCCCAGCACGCCATCCGCGGTCAGCACCCGTCGGATCTCGGCACTGGCGGCCTCCCGGTCGAACCAGTGGAACGCCTGCGCGACGGTCACCACCTCGACGCTCCCATCAGGGACCGGGATCCGTTCCGCAGATCCGTCGAGGGCCTCAACCTCCGGCAAGCGGCGCCGGAGCACGTCGAGCATGGCGCGGGACGGCTCGACGGCGATCACCCGTTCCGCGAGTGCGGTCAGCAGAGCCGTGAACTTGCCGGTCCCCGCACCGAGATCGAGGATGGTCCGCACCGGGACGGGGACGATCTCATCCGCGGTCGCCGCGGGGAAGCCGGGCCGCCTCCGGTCGTACTCCTCGCCGATGGTGCGGAACGATTCGGCCAGACGGTGATCCACCATGCCGCCGACGCTACCGCGTACGGCCGGAGAAGCGCCGTCGGCCGGCGCCGGAAGGAAGGCGCGGGGCATGCCGCTCGGCGGTGGCACGCGCTGCCGCCCTGCGGAGCCGAGGTGTGCCATTCTGTGGACATGTCCCGACACGACCTGCGGATGCCGGAGCGCCTGTTCCTGGCACGGCACGGCCAGACGGCGTGGAACCACGAGCATCGGCTGCAGGGACGGCTCGACTCCCCTCTGACCGACGCCGGCATCGGGCATGCGCGCGAGATCGCCCACCGGCTCGAGGGCGCCGGCGTCGGCATCGTCTGCACCAGTCCCCTCGGGCGTGCCCGCCGGACGGCGGAGATCGTCGCGGAGCACCTCGGTGCAGAGATCGTCGTGGTGGACGAACTCGCCGAGGTCGATCACGGCTCCTTCGCGGGCCGCACCTGGGCCGAGCTCGAGGAGGCGTACCCGGGCGTGCGCGCCCTGCGGTCGGAGAATCGGTACGGCTGGGCCTTCCCCGGCGGCGAGAGCTATGCATCGGCCCGGCCGCGGGCTCTGCGCGCGCTCGAGGAGTGCGCGTGGGCGGGCACCGGCACCCCGCTGCTCGTCACGCACGAGATGATCGGCCGGCTTCTGCGCGGGGCGATGCGCGGATACGGCCACGGAGACACGCTCGCGCTCCGGCACCCGCACGGCATCGTCCTCGAGGTCTCCCGGGCATCCGAGCGCGTGCTGTGACCCGAGACCCCTGTCCCGCGTGCCGTCGGCGCTCTAGGATCTGTGCTGTCCGTTCCATCGCGATGAAGGAGAGAGCGTCATGACGTACCCCGAGCAGCCCGGCCAGCCCTCTCCGCAGGGCGGGCAACCTCCGCAGTACCCCGCCGCCCCGGTGCCGCCGGCGGGACCGGGATACGCCCCCGCTCCGGCGCAGGGCGGCTATCCGGCCCAGAACGGCTACCCGACGCCGCAGCCCAGCACCGCTCCGGATCCGTACGCCGGGCAGGTCCCCGCGTATCCCGCCAGCCAGGGCCCCTACGCGGCCCCGGTCCCCGGCAAGGGTCTTGCGATCGCCGGACTCATCCTCGCGTTCCTGCTCCCGCTCGTCGGGTTCATCATCAGCCTCGTCGCCCGCGCCAAGCTCAAGAAGGCGAATGCGCCGACCGGCCTGGCCGTCGCCGGCATCATCATCGGGGCGGTGCTCACGGTGCTCGCGATCATCGGCATGATCATCGGCGGCATCGCGATCGCGAACGTCGTGTCGATGTGCGCGCAGCTCGGCCCGGGAACGTGGCAGGTCGGCGGGGTCACCTACACCTGCGGCTGACGATGGTCGGCGACCACGCCTGGAGGCGGGACGAAGTCAGTCCTCGTCGCCCGGGAGCAGATCGGGCCGACGACGCCGGGTCCGCTCCCACTGCTGCTCGCGTCGCCAGGCGGCGATGGCGCCGTGGTTGCCGCTCAGCAGGATCGGCGGCACCTCCCGGTCACGCCACACCGACGGCTTCGTGTACGAGGGGTACTCGAGGAGGCCGTCCTCGTGCGACTCCTCGACCAGGCTCTCGGGGTTGCCGACCACACCGGGGATGAGCCGGCCGATGGCCTCGATCATCGCCATGACGGCGACCTCTCCCCCGTTCAGCACGTAGTCGCCCAGGCTGATCAGCCGCACCTCGCCGAGGGTCGCGGCTTCTTCGAAGACCCGTTCGTCGATGCCCTCGTAGCGGCCGCAGCCGAAGATGAGGTGCTCCCGATCGGCGAGCTCGCGCGCGGTGGTCTGATGGAAGACCTCGCCGGCCGGCGACGGGAAGATGATGGTGGGCCGGGCATCGGCGGAACCGGCCGACGAAGCCGTACCCCTGGACGCAGCCGTGAGGTCGTCGAGCGCGAGGCCCCAGGGTTCCGGCTTCATGACCATGCCGGCGCCGCCGCCGTAGGGCGTGTCATCGACCGTGCGGTGCCGATCGCCGGTCCAGTCGCGCAGATCGTGGACGTTCAGGTCCAGGATGCCGTTGCCCTGCGCCTTGCCGAGCAGGGAGAGGGTCAGCCCGTCGAAGTACGACGGGAAGATCGAGACGACGTCAATCCGCACCGGGAGCGTCCTGCTCGGCGGCATCGTCTTCGGCGAGCTCTTCGAAGAGCCCGGCCGGAGGGGTCACGACGATCCTGCCCCCGGGGATGTCCACCGTCGGCACGATCGCCGAGACGAACGGCACCATGATCTCGGATCCGGTCCCCGTCGCGGGCCGCACGATGAGCAGGTCCTGTGCGGGGAGGTGGTCGACTCGGATCACACGGCCGACGACGACATCGTCGCGGACGACGTCCAGCCCGGTGAGCTGGTGGTCGTACCAGGCGTCGTCCTCGGGCTCTTCTGCGTCGTCCTGGTCGATCCAGAGGATCGCCTTCACCAGGCCCTCGGCCGCGGTGCGATCGTCGACGCCCTCGAAGAACACGACGGAGCTGCCGTTCATCACGCGGTGCTCACGGACGGTGATGGACTTGCCGTGCCACGGAGATGCCTCGGGCACCTGCAACGTGAACTCGGCTCCGGGCACGAAGCGCCCGGCGGGGTCGTCGGTGTAGAGCTCCAGCTTGAGTGCGCCCTTGAGCCCGTGCGCCTTGACGAGGCGCCCCACGCGCAGCTGGTTGCGTCCGGAGGGGCGATCGGTGACGGCCACGCTCAGTCGTCCGCGACGTCGACGCGAACGCGACGTCCGTCCGCGAGCGCGGTGATCAGCGTCCGGAGGGCCTTGGCGGTGCGGCCGCCGCGCCCGATCACGCGACCCCTGTCGTCGGGGTGCACATGCACCTCGAGGACGTCGCCGCGGGGCGACGAGGTGGCGGTGACGGTCACGTCGTCCGGGTGATCGACGATCCCCGAGACGATGTGCTCGAGCGCGGCAGCCAGCACGACGGATTACTCCGCGTCGGCCGCAGCGTCCGCTGCGTCCTCGGCGGGGGTCTCGACGGGAGCCTCCTCGGCGGGAGTCTCCTTCTTCTCGACCTTGGGCTTGATGACCGACTTCTTGGAGGAGTCGGCCTCGAAGGCGACCTTCTCGCCGGCGACCTTGAGGGTGGACTTCGCGTCCTTGTCACCCTTGAAGATGCCCCAGTCGCCCGTGATCTTGAGGATCGCGGCGACCTGCTCGGTCGGCTGCGCGCCGACGGACAGCCAGTACTGCGCCCGCTCGGAGTCGACCTCGATGAACGAGGGCTCCTCGGTGGGGTGGTACTTGCCGATCTCCTCGATCACACGACCGTCGCGCTTGGTGCGCGAGTCGGCGACGACGATGCGGTAGTAGGGCGCACGGATCTTGCCCAGGCGCTTGAGACGGATCTTGACAGCCACGATTCTCCTGAATGGTGTGGAAGGAAGACGAACTGATCACCGACCGCGTGGGGTGCACATCCGGTGGAAGCTCTGAGGGTGGATCACGGCCGGATAGAGGGTCGAGCGGCGATCCAGCTATCTATTCTGCCAGATCTCGGGCGAACCCGCGAAACCGCCCCGGCCCGTGTCGCTCCGGGCAGGGTCCTTCCATGTACTGCATGACATATTACGGATAGGGTCGGGGCATGACCGATGTGATCGGATCTGGCGGTCGGTCGCACGAGCCGTCTCGGCTTCGGCCGTTCGCCCGACCGGATGGGCACCGCACCGCGTGATGCGCACCCGCACCACGCACCCTCACCACGAACACAAGGAGCCCCATGCGCACCGGATCCCTCAGCATCCTCGGCGCCGCCGTCTGGGACGGCGAACGCTTCACCGACCGCGACGTGTACATCGTCGACGGGGTCGTCGCCGATCGTCCGCTCGGCGATCCGGTCTCCATCGACGGACGCGGCCGATCGCTCATCCCCGGCCTGATCGACGCGCACTTCCACGCCTACGCGACCAGCCAGGACGGGCTGGAGGACGAACGGGGCCCCCTCAGCTACGCGGCCATCAACGGCACCCGCCGGCTCCGCGCGGCCCTGCACCGCGGCTTCACGACGGTGCGCGACGTCGCCGGCGGCGACATCGGCCTCGCCCGCGCCGTGGACGGGGACCTGTTCGACTCGCCGCGCTATCTGTTCACCGGGCCGGCGCTGAGCCAGACCGGCGGCCACGGCGATCCGCGTTCGGCGCACGTCGACATCTGCTTCGCGCACGGTCACCTCAGCGAGATCGTGGACGGGGTGGATCCGCTGCGGATCGCCGTGCGCAACCGTCTGAGGACGGGAGCACACGCGATCAAGGTCATGGCGTCCGGAGGCGTGTTCTCGCTGACGGATCCGATCCGGGTGCCGCAGTACTCGGATGAGGAACTGCGCGCGGTCGTCGAGGAGGCCACCCGCCGCGGCTCCTATGTCGCGGCGCATGCGTACTCCTCCGAGGCCGTGCTGCACGCGATCACCAACGGGGTCCGCTCGATCGAGCACGGCAACCTCATCGACGCGACGACCGCCGGTCGCATGGCGGACGCCGGCGCGTTCCTCGTGCCGACCCTTGCCGCCTACGACGCCATGGACCGGCGCGGCGCGGGGATCGGCCTGAACGCGATCTCCCTGGCCAAGAACGCCGAGGTGCTCTCGCAGGGACAGGAGGCCGTGGCTCTCGCGCTCGCCGCCGGCGTGCAGGTGGGCTTCGGCACCGACCTCATGGGCGAGCTGGAGGACGACCAGCTCTGCGGAGTGCGTCTGCAGATCGAGGCGAGCGACGCGGCGACGACGCTGCGGTCGATGACCACGGTCAATGCGGCGCTCATCCGCGATCCGCGCGCCGGGCATCTCGGCGTCGGCGCCCACGGCGACGCCGTGCTGCTGTCCGCCGATCCGATCTCCGACCCCTCGGCGCTCTGGGAGCAGGACGCCCGCGTCGCCGTGGTGCGCGGCGGCATCGTGTTCGACTGAGTCCCGGCACGGAGAGCCCCCGTCCGGCGAGGACGGGGCGCACGCAGTAAGGAACCGGCGGAGAACCCGCGCGCCGAGCTTCTGGCGAAGGCGCGGGCGTGATGAGCGCCTCCGCTCGGGCCCGCTCCGTGCCGAGAACGGGCGAACTGACCGAGATCAGGTGGATCCCTGTGGATTCTCCTGATCTCGGTCAGTCGACCTTGTGCCGGCAGAGCCGAAACGCGGTGCGCCATGGGCGATGAGCGCATGAGCGCCGACACCCCGATCTTCGCGATCGCGGTCGCCGCCGAACTGGCCGGCATGCACCCACAGACCCTCCGCCAGTACGGACGGCGTGCTCAGCGCGAGAGGGCTCCCCACTCGGTGGAACGGCCTGCAGCGCTGCGGTGCTGCGGCACGCGCCACGGATTGTCGTCCCGCAGCGGTGGAGGAAGCAGCTCCTGAGGCGCGTTCTGATAGGCCACGCCGCGCAGGAACCGGGTGATTCCCGCGGTGCCGACGCTGGTCGCATCGGTCGTCGTCGCCGGATACGGCCCGCCGTGCTGCATCGCCGGAGTGACGGAGACCCCGGTGGGCCAGCCGCCGAACAGCACCCGGCCGCTCGTCTCGGCGAGGGCGTCGACGAGCGCATCCAGGGAGCCGTCCGTCAGCTCCGCCGGGCGCGCGTGCAGGGTGGAGGTGAGGTTGCCCGGGAACAGCTCGCGATGCACCGCAGGCAGATCCGCGACGCCCTCGTAGCGCACGATCACCGACAACGGCCCGAAGGACTCCTCGAGCAGTTCGTCGCGGTGGGTGCGGAGCGTGTCCAGGTCCACCGCCACGACCGTCGGCGTCGCGTGCCGCTGACCGTCCTCGTCCTCGCGGATCCCCCCGGCCGCCAGCACCGTGGCGCCGTCCGCGGCGAGCACCGCGGCACGGCGTCCCTCGAACGCGCGGCCGATGCCCGGGTTCAGCAGCCGGTGCTCGGCGACGAGGTCGGCCGCGGGTGAGACCGCGGAGAGGTCGGCGTCCGCGGGCACGAAGAGGAAGCCGGGCTTGGTGCACAGCTGCCCCGCGGAACCCGCGACGGAGGCGACGAAACCCTGCAGCAGCGTCTCGTCGACGTACGTGGCGTACACCGGGTTCACACTGCCGAGCTCGCCGAAGAACGGGATGGGACGAGGCCGCGCGGCGGCGATGTCGGCGAGCAGGCGGCCGACGTGCGTGGAGCCCGTGAACGCGCCGGCGCGGATCCGCTCGTCCTGCAGCAGCTCGACGCCGTTCTGCTGCCCCTCGATGAGCTGGAAGACCCCGGGCGGCATGCCGGCGGACTCGAGCGCCTCTGCGACGATCGCCGCGGTCCGCCGGGACAGCTCCGGGTGTCCCGAGTGCGCCTTCACGATGACCGGGCACCCCGCGGCCAGCGCCGCCGCCGAGTCCCCGCCGGCGACCGAGAACGCGAACGGGAAGTTCGACGCGGCGAAGTTCAGCACGGGCCCGACCGGTTCGAGCACGCGACGCACATCGGGTCGCGGGCCGATCGCGTAGTCGGGATCCGCGTCGTCGATCCGCGCGTCCAGGTAGGCGCCACAGACGATGGTGTCGGCGAAGAGCCGCAGCTGCCCCGTGGTGCGCCGCACCTCGCCGGTCAGGCGCGGCTCGGTGAGTCCGGTCTCCCTCATCGCGATGGCGACGAGTTCGGCGGCGTGGGCATCGAGTGCGTCGGCCGCGGCCACGAGAGCTGCGGCGCGCTCGCGCGGAGAGGTGGCCGCATACGGCCCGGCGGCGCCCGCGGCGCGTGCCGCGGTCTCGGACACGGCGATCGTGCTGTCGGTCATCTGTCCTCCTAGAAGACGAAGCCCTCGGGGAACGGATCGTTCTCGTCGAGCATGTACTGGGCTGTGCCGGTGATCCAGGCGCGCCCGGTGATCGTCGGGATGACGGCGGGGCGTCCGCCGACGGTCGTCTCGCCGATCAGCCGTCCGGTGAACTCCGTGCCGATGAAGGACTCGTTCACGAACGGGGCGTCCAGCGCGAGCTCGCCGCGCGCGTGCAGCTCGGCCATCCGCGCGCTCGTACCCGTCCCGCAGGGCGAGCGATCGAACATGCCGGGGTGGATGGCCATCGCGTGCCGTGACCGCACCGCGTCCGATCCCGGCGCGATGAACTCGACGTGGTGCACGTGGTCCGTGCCGTCGATCTCCGGGTGGTGCGGGGGCCGCTGCGCGTTGATCGCGTCCATGATCGACAGGCCGCAGCGGAGGATCTCGTCCTTGTGCGCGCGATCGAACGGCAGGCCGACGTCGTCGAGCGAGACGAGCGCGTAGAAGTTGCCGCCGAAGGCGACCGAGTATCCGATCTCGCCGTAGCCGGGCACGTCGATCCGCTCGTCCAGCCGTTCCACCCAGCTGGGCACGTTCTCGATGGTGACGGCGGTCGCCCGGCCGTTCTCGACCGCGACGCGTGCGATCACCAGCCCTGCGGGCACGTCGAGCCGGATCTCCGTGACGGGTTCGGTGACCTCGACCATCCCGGTCTCGACCAGGACGGTGGCGACCCCGATCGTGCCGTGCCCGCACATCGCGAGGAACCCCGAGGACTCGATGAAGACCACACCCCAGTCGGCGTCCTCGCGGGCCGGCGGCTGCAGCAGCGCACCGGACATCGCCGCATGCCCGCGCGGCTCGTTCATGAGGAGGCGGCGGAGACCGTCGAGATGCTCGATCGCGTGGATCCGCCGCTCCCCCATGGTCTCGCCGGGGATGCGCCCCACTCCTCCGGTGATGACCCGCACCGGCATGCCCTCGGTGTGCGCGTCCACCGCGTGCAGGATGCGGCTCGTGCGCATCAGGCGACCACCGCGCGGCGGGCGGCGAGGGCAGCGAGAGCCCGCTCGGTGTCGGCGGTCACCTGCGCGTGCTGCTCCGCGCTCAGCGGGCCGCGCGGCGGCCGCGTGGGGCCGCCGTAGGAGTTGCCGCAGATGTCCATGGAAAGCTTGATCGCCTGCACGAACTCGGTACGCGAATCCCAGCGGAACACCGCGACGAGCTGCTCGTACAGCGACCTCGCCTGGTGCCATTCGCCGTCCCTGCAGAGGTTGTAGAGCTCCACCGCCTCGCGCGGGAAGGCGTTCGGGTACCCCGCGAACCAGCCGACCGCTCCGTTGACCATGAGTTCGAAGAGCACGTCGTCGGCGCCCGCGATGATGTCGATGTCGCAGAGCTCCTTGATCTCGTAGACGCGTCGCACGTCGCCGGAGAACTCCTTGATCGCGACGACCTCGGGGATGTCAGCGAGCTTGGCGACCAGCGACGGCACCAGATCGACCTTGGTGTCGTAGGGGTTGTTGTACGCCATGATCGGCAGACCCGCCTTCGCGACCTCGGCGAAGTGCGCGACCACCTCGCCCTCGTTGGCGCGGTAGAGGGTCGGCGGCAGCAGCAGCACACCGTCCGCACCGTCCTCCCGGGCGAGCTCCGCCCACTTCCGCGCCTGGTGGCTCCCCACGCCGTGCACACCGGCGATGACGATGCCCCGCCCGTCGACCGCGTCGACCGCGACCTGGATGACCTTGCGCCGCTCCTCGTCGGTGAGCGACGAGTACTCCCCGAGCGAGCCGTTCGGGCCGACGCCCCGGCAGCCGTTCGACATGAGGAAGTCGACGTGCTCGCCGAACCTGTCGTAGTCCACGGCGAGCCCCGCCGGGGCCGCGGCGTCCTCGGTGAAGGCCAGCGTCGTGGCGACGACGACGCCCCCGAGATCCATGGTCTGCTCAGTCATTGCGTTGTCCGTGCTCTCTGCTCGTGGCCGCTCAGGGCCGATTCTCGTCCAGGATCCGGGAACCGTTCCGGCTGTCGCCGTGACGTCCGACCGGAAGTCGCACCGAGGACGACTTCGTCCTCGGTAATACGTAACATATCACCCACTACTTGCCGATATCAAGGGGCGGGGCCCCGTCAGGCCCCGCTCTCGGGCCGGATCGCAGCGAGCTCGCCGACGCGGACCGAACCGAGCACGGGGCGCCGATCGAACCCCACCGTCTCGCCGACGATCTCCTCCACGCTGCGTCCGCAGGTGCGCCCCTGGCAGGCGCCGAGCCCGACCCGCGTCGCCAGACGCACGGCGCGCGACGACGCGCCGGCGAACCCGTCGAGCGCGCTCCTGCGCACCGACTCGCACCGGCAGACGACGGTCTGCGCATCCAGCCAGCCGGTCCAGCCTGCCCCGATCCGATGGGTCGCCAGCCTGCCGGCGAATGCGCGCATCCGGCGACGCTCGGCGAGCGGGCGGCGGTACCGGAGATCGGCGGGGGCGACGCCCGCCGCCGCGAGCCCCGCGACCGCACCCTCGGCGAGAGCCGCATCGGCACCGCCGATGCCGGTGATCTCGCCGGCCGCGTACACGCCGACCGCGCTCGTCTCCTGCTGCGAACCGACCCGCACGAAACGGTCGGGCGCGATCTCGCAGCCCGCCTGGATCGCCGCCTCGAGCCGGGGCGTGAAGCCGTGACCGAGCGCGACCGAGTCGCACTCCACGGTGCGCGCCGTGCCCTCCACCGGGCGCCAGTCGGCGTCGATCCGCTGCACCGTGACGGCCTCGACGGCGGAGCCGCCGTGGATGCGGGTGACCGCCGCGCCGAATCGGTACGGCGTGCGCCGCGCCGCGAGGGATCCGAGATAGGAGGCGAGCTCCCCCGCCTTCGCCGCGGCGGCCGCGAGCTCCCAGGGACGGCGCCCCCAGCCCCTCAGCACGGCGCCGGGTGCCGCCGCCTCCACGATCTCGGCGACCACGCCGCCGACGAGGCCGATGCTCTGCGCCACGGGCAGCAGGAAAGGGCCGGCGCCCGCCACGACGGTGCGGGATCCGAGCCGTGCGCCGTCCCGCTTGGCGAGCGCCTGCGCCGCGCCCGCCGAGGCGACCCCGGGAAGCGTCCAGCCCGGCACCGGCAGCACCCGGTCGTGGGCACCCGTGGCGATCACGAGGGCGTCGGCCTCGATCGTCTCGCCCCGCCGCTGCGCGGCATCCGCGGGGCCGACGAGGACGTGCACGCGCACGGGTGCCCCGGGCTCGATCCGCCACACCACGGCCGAGGAGACGACCCTGGCTGCCGCGATCTCGTCCTGCAGTCGACGGAACCGGCCGGTCTGGTGCTGCAGACGCGGATCCGTGAGCTCCGGATGATGGCGCCAGAACTGCCCGCCGATGCGCTCGCCCTCGTCCAGCAGGGTGACCTCCGCCCCCGCGGAGAGGGCCGCAGCGGCGGCCGAGAGACCGGCGGGCCCCGCACCGATCACGACCACGCGTCGCGACGTCATGCCCGGACCTCCCGCTCGACGACGTCGCCGTCGCACGCCGCGCGCTGGCAGGCGCGCACGCCCTCGACGCCGTTGACCGTGAGCACGCAGTCCTGGCAGATGCCCATCCCGCAGAAGATGCCGCGCTCCTGACCCGCCGCGGCGCGCCAGGTGCGTCGCCCCGCGCCGAGCAGGACGCCCGCGATGGTCTGCCCGTCCCGTCCCTCCAGGTCGACCCCGTCGACCGTGATCCGCACGCTCATGCCGCGACCCCCTTCCCGTGCCGGGCGTCCGGCTGCGCACCCCGGCCGTCGGCGCCCCGGCCGTCCGCCCCCTGCAGCGTCGCCCGCGCGGGCAGGAAGGGCGTCGGGTCCAGAGGGGCCGGCGCGCCGAGCAGGGCGTGGGCGATGAGGGCGCCCGTCGTCGGGGCGAGGCCGATGCCCGCCCCCTCGTGGCCGGCCGCATGGAACAGCCCGGCGACCGTGGCGTCCGCGCCGATCGCGGGGAGGTGGTCCGGTGCATACGGCCGGAACCCGTGATAGGTCCGCAGCAGCATGGTGTCGCGCAGGAAGGGGAACACGCGCTGCGCCTTCGCCGCGATCTCCGACAACGGGGCGAGCAGCCCCCGGTCGGAGAAGCCGACGCGCTCGCGACTGGATCCGATCAGCACCGTGCCCGACGGCGTCGACTCGACGACGGTGGACGTCTGCAGCGCCGCGTCCCCGGATCCGACGGCGCCGACGTAGTCCGCGTCGTAGACCTTGTGGAACACCCGCTGCGGCATCGCCGCGGTGACCAGGATGGTGCCGCGACGCGGCCGGATGTCCAGGATGCTGCCGAACAGCGCCGCCGCCTCACCCGACCAGGGACCCGCGCAGTTCACGACGGCGTCTGCCTCGATCGCGCCGGTGCGGGTGCGCACGCCTGTCGCTCGGCCGGCCGCGACGACGCCCGCGACCACCTCGTCGACCACCAGGCGCGCGCCGAGGTGCACGGCACGCGCCAGCATGGCCTGCGTCGCGAGACTCGGCTGAACCTGCGCGTCGTCCGGGTAGTGCATCCCGAACGCGATCTCGGGGCTGAGGTGCGGCTCCGCTTTTCGAAGTGCCCGCGCATCGAGCGCGTCGGAGCGGATGCCGATGGCGTGCTGCGAGAGGGCGAAGGATCGCAGCGCCTCGGCGCCGGCGCCGAACGCGACGACGATGCCGCCCTTCGCCTCGAACTCCGTCGCCCGCTGGCCGGGCACCCGCTCGGCGTCGAGCCGTTCCGCGAGCGTCCGCCATGCTCGGTTCGCCTCGATCGCCAGCTCCGCCTCGGGTCCTGGCTCCTTGTCCGAGACCAGGATGTTGCCCTCACACCGGCTCGAGGTCTCCCCCGCCACCCCTGCGCGATCGATGACGACCACCTCGGCGCCCGCTTCGGCCAGGGCCAGCGTGCACGCCGCGCCGATGGCTCCGGCGCCGATCACGACGACCTTCATCCGCGCTCCCTCCTCGCTGCGGAGCGGAGCACGGACCCCGGCGTCCGGGGTGACATCTTCGTCCTCATCCGTCGCGTCGCCGAGCAGGACGGAGGTGCGATGAGCGTTGAATGTGCATGGCGGATCTCCTGGCTGCGTGATCGCACGAGTGATCTATAACACGTGACATATTACCTGCTCGGCGTCCGGGCCGGAAGGATCGGTCCTGCCTGCAGGACTCTCAGTGCTCCTCGTGCCCGCTCCAGACGCCGCCCACATGTCCGATGTGCCGGCGCATCAGCTGCTCGGCGCCCTCGCCGTCACCCGCGACCAGGAGGTCGACGAGTTCGGCGTGCTCCCGCGCGGTGGACACGAGCGTGTCGGAGTCCGCCAGCTGGACGAGCCCGACCAGCCGCGTCTGCTGACGGAGCTCCCGGACGGTCTCGACCAGCTTCTGGTTGCCGGTCACGGCGAGGATCCGGAGGTGGAAAGCCGTGTCCGCCTCCAGGTACTCCTCGAACTGCCGGTCCTTCGCCGCGACGACGATCCGATCCGCCAGCGCGCGCAGCTCCGCCTCCAACGGCGCACCGACCGTTCCGGCGATCCGGCGCATGGGCGGCGCCTCCAGCAGCAGACGCACGTCGGTGAGCTGATTCAGCTCCTCCGGCGACACCTCCGTGACCTGGAAGCCGCGATTGCGGATCGGGCGCAGGAAGCCGCGGCGGGCGAGATTGAGCATCGCCTCGCGCACCGGCGTCGCACTCACCCCGAAATCACCGGCGAGAGTGGGAACCGTGAGCACCTCCCCCGGCGGCGTCTCCCCCGACACGATCCGTGCGGCGATCATGCGCTCGACCTGCTCGCGCAGACTCTCGGCAGGCACCAGAATGGACCCGGCGCTCATGCCCTGAACCCGTCGCAAAACGTCATACGGCACATGCTAGCGCCGGGCGTGCGATCATTGGCCGACGATCTCCCCTCCCGAATCGAGGTCCCATGCCGATCGAGTTCGCCTCCTCGCGGCGTTCCACCGTGGGCCTGGAGTGGGAGCTCATGCTCGCCGACCCGGCATCGGGTGATCTCGTGGGCCGCGCCCCCGAACTGCTGCAGGAGCTGGAGCAGGCGAGCGCGGACGAACGGCACACCGTCACCGGAGAACTGCTGACGAACACGATCGAGGTGACGAGCGGGGTCGGATCCAGCGTGTCCGCCGCGGTCGGCGACATCGCCGCCGCGATCGCCGCCGTCCGGGCCGCGACCGATCCGGCGGGCATCGAGCTGCTGTCCGCCGGGAGCCACCCGTTCGCGCAGTGGTACGACCAGCAGGTCACGGACAAGACGCGTTACCACTCGCTCATCGAGAAGACCCAGTGGTGGGGTCGCAACATGATGATCTGGGGCATCCACGTGCACATCGGGGTGGAGAACCGCGCCAAGGTGCTGCCGATCATCGGCGCGCTCACCTCCTACCTCCCCCACCTCCAGGCCCTCGCCGCATCCAGCCCGTTCTGGGCCGGCGAGCGCACCGGCTACGCCTCGAACCGCGCGCTCGTGTTCCAGCAGCTCCCCACCGCGGGACTCCCCTGGCCGCTCCCCGACTGGGCCGCGTACGAGGCGTACCTCGACGACATGGCCCGCACCGGCGTGATGTCCGACGCGACCGAGGTGCGCTGGGACATCCGCCCCGCGCCGCGCTGGGGCACCATCGAGGTGCGCGCCTGCGACGGGATGTCCACGCTGCACGAGCTCGCGGCCGTGGCTGCGCTCACTCAGGTGCTGGTGGAGTCGTTCTCCCGCGATCTCGACGAAGGACGCGTCCTTCCCGTGCTAGCACCGTGGTTCCACCGCGAGAACAAGTGGCGCGCGGCGCGCTACGGTCTCGACGCCGAGGTGATCATCGCCCCCGGCGGCGCACAGCGCTCGGTGCGCGCGCACCTCGCGGATGAACTCGACCGGCTCGCTCCCCTCGCGGCCGATCTGCAGTGCTCCGCGGAGTTCGCCGGCGTGGCGGACATCCTCGAGGGCGGCGCGAGCTACGAGCGACAGGTGGCTGTCGCCGATGCGACCGGTGGGGACCTGCACGAGGTGGTCGATCACCTCATCCGCGAGTTCCGCTCCGGACCCGAGACTCTCTGACCCCCGGCCCGCGGTGCCGCCTCACCCCTCCACGAGCTGCCGGGCGAGCCCCTCGTCCAGCACGACGTCGGTCACCAGCCGAGCACCGATCGCCGCGCGCAGCGACGGCAGCTTCTGAGAGCCGGCGACGACGCAGAAGCGCCGGGCGACGCGGCGCAGCCGGTCCAGTCCCGGGCCCGTCGCCCGGGCGTTCACGGCGATGTCCTTCCAGGTGCCGTCCGCACGGAAGAAGACGGTCGCGACATCGCCGATCGCCCGATCCTCGCGCAGGCTCCGGTAGTCGTCCCGGCCGAGATAGCCGCCCACGTACACGCGGCTCGGCACCTCCGCACTCGGCGAGCCCACGCTGAACACCGCGAGATCCATCTTCGCCTGCAGGTCGAGCACGCGCAGCGTGCTGCGCTCGCGCCACATCGCCTCCCGCGTGCGCGGGTCGTCGAAGAACGCCGGCACGGGGAACTGCTGCACCTGCGCTCCGAACGCCGAGCCGAAGCGCTGCAGGATCTCACTGGAGTACTCCACCCCACTGGTGAGCGTGTTGCCCGCGCCGTTGAGCTGCACGATCGTCGTGCCCCGCGTCTCCTTCTGTCCGAGCTCGCGGCTGACCGCGCTGATCGTGGAGCCCCACGCCAGGCCGACGACCATGTTCGAGTCGATGACCTGGGTGAGCAGCCGCCCGGCGGTGAGCGCCACGCGCTCCAACCGCTCCACCTCGGTCACGCTCTCGGGCATCGGCACCACGTGCGCGGTCACCTGCAGCCGGTCGTGCAGCTGCTGCTCGAGCTCGCCGGCGTGCTCGAGCGGCGAGTTGATCCTGATGTCGACGAGTCCCACCTCGCGCGCGTAGCTCAGCAGGCGTGACACGGAGGAGCGCGATGTGCCGAGCTCCTCGGCGATCACGTCCATCGTCTTGTCCTGCAGGTAGTACAGGCGGGCGGCCGTGAGAGCCGCGACGGCCTTCGACTGGCGCTTCCGTTCAGACATTTCGGACCCTTTACATATCGATTCAGGCGATTCTTGCACATTCGTGCAGCTTGCTTGACCATAAGGGCGGCTGGGGGAATGCTGTGAGAAATCGGGAAGGAGACGATGATGACCGATCACATCCACAACGCCGCGGAACGCCCTGAGGTGACCGAGGTGCGCGAGGCAGGACGCACCACGGTGCTGGTGATCGGCGGAGGGATCAACGGCATCTCCACCTTCCGCGATCTCGCCCTGCAGGGCGTCGACGTCGTCCTCGTCGAGCGCGGCGACTTCGCCTCCGGCGCGTCCTCGGCCTCCAGCCACATGATCCACGGCGGCATCCGCTACCTGGAGAACGGCGAGTTCCGCCTCGTCAAGGAGTCGGTGACGGAGCGCAACGGCCTGATCAGGATCGCGCCGCACTACGTCAAGCCACTCGAGACCACGATCCCGATCTACTCGACCTTCTCCGGGATCCTGTCCGCACCGCTGCGCTTCCTCACCCACAAGTCCGGCAAGCCGCAGGAGCGCGGGGCCTTCCTCATCAAGATGGGCCTGACCATCTACGACACGTTCTCGCGCGACGGCGGAATGGTTCCGCGGCACAAGTTCCTCGGCCGCAAGAAGTCGCTCGCCGAGCTTCCCGCGATGGATCCGAAGATCAAGTACACGGCGACCTACTACGACGCCTCGATGCACGACCCCGAGCGACTGGCTCTGGACGTGCTGCAGGACGGCCGCGCCGCGCACCCCGGCGCACACGCGCTCAACTACGTCGAGGCGATCGGCCACGACGGCGACGCCGTGCTCGTGCGCGATCGCGAGAGCGGCACGGAGTTCCCCATCGCCGCGGACGTCGTCGTCAACACCTCCGGCCCGTGGACGGACCTCACGAACGAGGCCATGGGCGAGCTGACCCGCTTCATGGGCGGCACCAAGGGCTCGCACATCGTGCTGGACAACCCCGAACTGCTCGCCGCCACCCGCGGCCGTGAGATCTTCTTCGAGCATTCCGACGGTCGCATCGTGCTCATCTACCCGCTCAAGGGCAAGGTCATGGTCGGCACGACGGACATCGACGCCGACCCGCGCGAGGTGCCGCTGTGCACCGAGGAGGAGATCGACTACTTCTTCGACCTCGTGCACCACGTGTTCCCGAGCATCGACGTGAACCGGGACCAGATCGTGTACCGGTTCAGCGGGATCCGTCCCCTCCCCCGCCATGAGGACACGGCACCGGGGTTCGTCTCGCGCGACTACCGCGTCGAGGTGGACGACAGCCACGCCGTTCCCCACCTCAGCCTGGTGGGCGGCAAGTGGACGACGTTCCGCGCCCTCGGCGAGTCGCTCTCGGACAAGATCCTCGAGCTGCTGGGCCGCACCCGCGTCGTCTCGACGCTGGGACGGGCGATCGGCGGCGGCAAGGACTACCCGCAGAACGATGCCGCTCGTGCCGCCTGGATCTCGGCGCACCTCGCGGGCGCCGGAGAACGCGCCGAGCTGCTGCTCAAGCGCTACGGCACCCGAGCCGCGGACGTGTGGCAGTACGTCGAGCAGGGTCCCGACGCGCCCCTCGCGGCCGGGCAGCTGTCCACCCGTGAGCTGGAGTGGATGGTGCAGAACGAGCTGATCGTGCGCCTCGAGGACGTCATCCTGCGCCGCACCAGCCTGGCCTTCACGGGCGACGTCACCGAGGAGATCCTCGAGGAGGTCGCCGAGGCCCTGGCTCCGCTGAAGGGCTGGGATCGCGCCAGGACCGCGCGCGAGATCGACCTGACCCGGGAGCTGCTCAACACCCGGCACGGACTTTCCCTCACCGCCCGCACCCACGGGTAGCGGGGTTCCACCGCCGCCCTCATCGGCGTCCATCTCGAACACCGCATCGGCAGAGGGGCCGATGTCTGCGAAAGGTCAATGGAGACATGACTGAACCGAATCTCGGACTGTACTTCCTGTCCGAACTGGTCGGAACGGCGATGCTGCTGCTGCTCGGCTGCGGCGTCGTCGCGAACGTCGCCCTCGCCAAGAACAAGGGCAACGGCGGCGGATTCCTCATGGTCAACTGGGGATGGGGCCTGGCGGTCTTCGCCGGTGTGCTCGTCTCGGCGTACTCGGGTGCCATCCTGAACCCGGCTGTCGGAATCGGCCTGCTGGTCGCCGGCAAGATCACCTTCACGATGTTCCTCGTCGCCACCGGCGCGGAGCTGCTCGGCGCCATCATCGGCGCCGTCCTGTGCTGGCTCGCCTACAAGCAGCACTTCGACGACGAGCCCGACCCGGCCAACAAGCTCGGCGTCTTCTCGACCGGCCCGGCGATCCGCTCCTACGGCTGGAACCTCGTGACCGAGATCATCGGCACGTTCGTCCTCGTCTTCGTGATCTTCGCCTTCGCGGACTACGGCGACGTCAAGGTCGGCACGCCCGGAGGCCTCGGCCCGCTCACGGCGCTCCCGGTCGCCCTCCTCGTGGTCGCGATCGGCGCCTCCCTCGGTGGTCCGACCGGCTACGCGATCAACCCCGCCCGTGACCTCGGCCCGCGCATCGCGCACGCGATCCTGCCGATCAAGGGCAAGGGCTCGAGCGACTGGGCCTACTCCTGGGTGCCCGTCGTGGGCCCGCTCATCGGCGGCGTCCTCGCCGCGCTCCTCGCACCGGTGCTGCTGCACCTCGTGAAGTAACCCGACCCTGATTCAAAGGAGAACAGCACATGGCTGACTACGTCATCGCCATCGACCAGGGCACGACCTCGAGCCGCGCCATCATCTTCGACCGCAAGGGCAGCACCATCGCCACCGGTCAGAAGGAGCACGAGCAGATCCTGCCGCAGGCCGGCTGGGTCGAGCACGACGCCTCGGAGATCTGGGCAAACGTCCAGGAGGTCATCGGTCTCGCCCTCACGCGCGCGCACCTGACCCGCCACGACATCGCCGCGGTCGGCATCACCAACCAGCGCGAGACCGCGGTGGTCTGGGACAAGACCACCGGCAAGCCGGTGTACAACGCCATCGTCTGGCAGGACACCCGCACGCAGCCGATCGTCGACCGCCTCGCGGCGGACGGCGGCGTCGAGCGGTTCAAGCCGATCGTCGGCCTGCCCCTGGCGACCTATTTCTCCGGCACCAAGATCGCGTGGATCCTGGAGAACGTCGAGGGAGCGCGCGAGAAGGCCGAGGCCGGAGACCTGCTCTTCGGCACGACCGACTGCTGGGTGCTGTGGAACCTCACCGGCGGCGTGAACGGCGGCGTGCACGCGACCGACGTCACCAACGCCTCGCGGACCATGTTCATGGACCTCGAGACCCTGCAGTGGCGCGACGACATCCTCGAGGCGTTCGGCGTCCCGAAGTCGATGATGCCGTCGATCCGCTCCTCCTCCGAGGTGTACGGCGCGGCGGAGGACTCCTCGCTCCTGCGCGAGACCCCGATCGCGGGCATCCTCGGCGACCAGCAGGCGGCGACCTTCGGCCAGGCGGCGTTCAACTCCGGCGAGAGCAAGAACACCTACGGCACGGGCTGCTTCCTCATCTTCAACACGGGCGAGGAGATCGTCCATTCGAAGAACGGACTGCTCACCACCGTCGGCTACAAGCTCGGCGACGGCCCGACGCACTACGCGCTGGAGGGCTCGATCGCGGTCACCGGATCCCTGATCCAGTGGCTGCGCGACCAGCTCGGCATCATCGACTCCGCGCCTCAGGTCGAGGAGCTCGCCGACAAGGTCGAGGACAACGGCGGCGTGTACATCGTGCCCGCGTTCTCGGGTCTGTTCGCACCGTACTGGCGTCCGGACGCCCGTGGTGCGATCGTCGGCCTCACCCGCTACGCGAACAAGAACCACATCGCCCGCGCGGCGCTGGAGGCCGTGGCCTTCCAGACCCGCGACGTGCTCGACGCGGTCAACGCCGACGCCGGCGTGGACCTGACCGAGCTCAAGGTCGATGGCGGCATGGTCGCGAACGACGCTCTCATGCAGTTCCAGGCGGATGTGCTGGGCGTGCCGGTCGTGCGCCCGGTGGTCGCGGAGACCACGGCTCTGGGCGCCGCCTACGCGGCCGGCCTCGCCGTCGGGTTCTGGACGGGTCTGGACGACCTGTCCGCGAACTGGCAGGAGGACCGTCGCTGGGAGCCGAGCATGGACGTCGCCGAGCGCGACCGCCAGCTGCGCCTGTGGCACAAGGCCGTCACCAAGTCGATGGACTGGGTCGACGAAGACGTGAAGTGATCTGACACGACGAAAAGGCGGGCCCGGAGGAGCGATCCTCCGGGCCCGCCTTTTCGTCTCCGATGCGCGAGGCTTCTTCGTCTCCGATGCGCGAGGCTTCTTCGTCTCCGATGCGCGAGGCTTCTCGCGATGCCCCGCGGCCGCGGTCAGTTCTTGCCGAAGAGCTTCTGGATCTCCGCCATGTCGGCTTCGGACGGGGCCTTCTGCCCGCCGAGACCGAAGCCGGTGCCGCTCGGCGCCTGGCTCGTGGCGAGCCCGGAGTTCTCCGCCGCACGCTTGGCGGGGTTGCCGGAGCGCGATCCGGCGCTCTTGCCCTTCTTGCCGCGCTTGGACGACGCGCCGGGGCGGCCCATGCCGGGCACCGATCCCATGCCGGGGATGTTCGGGGTGCCGCCGCGGGCGACGGTCTTCATCATCTTCGCGGCCTGCTCGAACCGCTGCACGAGCTGATTCACGTCGGTCACCGTCATGCCGGAACCGCGCGCGATGCGCAGGCGGCGGGAGCCGTTGAGCACCTTCGGGTTGCGCCGCTCCCCCGGGGTCATCGAGCGGATGATCGCCTCGGTGCGATCGATCTCGCGCTCGTCGAAGTCCTCAAGCTGCTGCTTCATCTGGCCCATGCCCGGGAGCATCCCGAGCATCTTCTTCATCGAGCCCATCTTCTTCAGCTGCTGCATCTGCTCGAGGAAGTCCTCCAGCGTGAAGGTCTGGGTGGCGAGCTTCTCGGCGACCTTGAGGGCCTCGGCCTCGTCGAACGCATTCTGCGCCTGCTCGATGAGGGTGAGGATGTCGCCGAGGTCGAGGATCCGGCTCGCCATCCGGTCGGGGTGGAAGGGCTCGAGATCCTCGAGGCGCTCGCCCGTGGAGGCGAACATGATCGGGCGTCCGGTGATCGAGGCCACGGACAGCGCGGCGCCGCCTCGGGCGTCGCCGTCGAGCTTGGAGAGGACGACACCGGTGAAGTCGACGCCGTCCTGGAATGCCTTGGCCGTGTTCACCGCGTCCTGGCCGATCATCGCGTCGATGACGAACAGCACCTCGTCCGGGTCCACAGCACGGCGGATGTCCGCCGCCTGCTTCATGAGCTCGGCGTCGACGCCGAGCCGGCCCGCGGTGTCGATGATGACGATGTCGTGCTGCTGGCGGCGGGCGTGCTCGACGCCGTCCCGCGCCACGCGCACGGGGTCGCCGATGCCGTTGCCCGGCTCCGGCGCGAAGATGGTGGCCCCGGCCTGCTCCGCGACGACCGTCAGCTGGGTCACGGCGTTGGGGCGCTGCAGGTCGGCCGCGACGAGCAGCGGGGTGTGCCCCTCGCCCTGCAGCTGCTTGGCGAGCTTGCCGGCGAAGGTCGTCTTGCCGGATCCCTGAAGACCGGCGAGCATGATGACCGTGGGCGGGTTCTTCGCGAACTCCAGTCGGCGCTGCTCGCCGCCGAGGATCGCGATGAGCTCCTCGTTGACGATCTGCACGACCTGCTGCGCGGGGTTGAGCGCCTTGTTGACCTCGTCGCCGAGGGCGCGTTCGCGCACCTTCGCGGTGAAGTCCTTGACGACCGGCAGCGCCACGTCGGCGTCGAGCAGTGCGCGGCGGATCTCGCGGACGGTGCCGTCCACATCGGACGCGGACAGCTTGCCCTTCGTGCGCAGATTGCGGAAGGTCTCGGTGAGCCGATCGGAGAGCGTGCCAAAAGTAGCCATGGTGCTGCAATTCTACGCGAGCGGATCCGCCGCCCGCGCAGGGCGCTCAGCCCCAGTGCAGGTTGGTGATCCGCGGCAGGGCGTGCTGCAGTTGCGCGAGCGGCGAGCCGTGCCCCGCACCCCCCTCGGCCCACACCCGCAACGACGACAGGACGGCCACCGCGTAGGCGGCGCCCAGCACGTCGGCCCGGATCCGCTCGACGCCCGCATCCCGCGCAGCCGCGGACAGGGCTGCGGCGAGCCGGCCCTGACGCAGTGCCGACTCCCGCTGCAGCTCGTCGGCCAGCCCCATCGCCTGGACGTTGCCGAACGCGAGCGCGAGCGGATCCGGCTCCAGTCCTTCCAGGATCGCGGCGAGCACCGCGGCGATGGCCGCGGGACTCTCGCCGGCGCCGGGCTCGGCCAGCGCCGCCACGGCGCGGTCGATGCGCTCGTCCAGCCCCGACCAGAGCACGTCGCTCTTCGAGGAGAAGTAGTTGAAGAAGCTCGACCGGCTCACTCCGGCCCGCTGCGCGATACCCGCGATCGAGGTGCCCTCGTAACCGGACTCGAGGAACAGCTCGCAGGCCGCCTCGGCGATCGTCTCGCGCGAGGAGACCCGGGGACGGCCGACGCCGCGGGCGGGGATGCTCACCCCGCCACCGTATCGCGCGACGCGCCCGCCGCCGTTCGGGGCTATTGTTGAACTGCATTCAACAACTCGATCAGAAGGATCGGTCATGCTCGACATCCAGACGGTGGGCCTCGCCCCCGACTACGTCCCGTACCTCGAGGGGTGGGATCTGCAGCGACGCGTCCACGCCGACGTCGTCGCGGGTTCGCGCCCTGACACGCTCCTGCTGCTGGAGCACGAGGCCGTGTACACGGCCGGCAAGCGCACCGAGCCTCAGGAGCGCCCGCAGGACGGCACTCCTGTGGTCGACGTCGACCGCGGCGGCAAGATCACCTGGCACGGTCCGGGACAGCTCGTGGGCTATCCGATCGTGCGCCTGCCCGAGCCGATGGACGTCGTGGCGCACGTGCGCCGGCTGGAGCGACTGCTCATCGACGTGCTGCGCCCGCTGGGCGTGGACGGATACCAGGTCGAGGGCCGCAGCGGCGTGTGGGTGCGCCGGCCGCTCAGCGAGGACAAGGTCGCGGCGATCGGCGTGCGCGTGCAGCAGGGCGTCACGATGCACGGCTTCGCGATCAACTGCGACAACACCCTCGCGGGCTTCCGCGGGATCATCCCGTGCGGCATCACCGACGCCGGAGTGACCACCGTGAGCGAGGTCGTCGGCCGCGAGACCTCCCCCGCCGACATCGTCGACGCCGTCGCCGCGGCGTTCGCCGCCGAGTACGCGACGGAGGTGGCCGCATGAGCGCCGCCCCCGAGGGCCGCAAGCTGCTGCGCCTGGAGATCCGCAACGCCGAGACGCCGATCGAGCGCAAGCCGGAGTGGATCAAGACCAAGGCCCGGATGGGGCCGGAGTACAAGGCGCTGCACTCGCTCGTCAAGGACGAGGGCCTGCACACGGTGTGCCAGGAGGCCGGCTGCCCGAACATCTTCGAGTGCTGGGAGGACAAGGAGGCGACCTTCCTCATCGGCGGATCCCAGTGCACACGACGCTGCGACTTCTGCCAGATCGACACCGGCAAGCCCGACGCCTACGACACGGACGAACCGCGCCGCGTCGCCGAGAGCGTGCAGCAGATGGGCCTGCGCTACGCGACCGTCACGAGCGTCGCCCGGGACGACCTGCCCGACACCGGCGCGTGGCTCAATGCCGAGACGGTGCGCAAGATCCACGAGCTCAACCCGAACACCGGGGTCGAGCTGCTCGCGAACGAGCACAACGCGGATCCGGCGTTCCTCGGGCAGATCTTCGACGCCCGGCCCGAGGTCTTCGCGCACAACGTCGAGACCGTTCCGCGCATCTTCAAGCGGATCCGCCCGGCGTTCCGCTACGAGCGCTCGCTCGACGTGATCACGCAGGGCCACGAAGCCGGCCTCATCACGAAGTCGAACCTCATCCTCGGCATGGGCGAAGAGCCGGAGGAGGTCGTGCAGGCGCTGCAGGACCTGCACGACGCGGGCTGCGACATCATCACCATCACCCAGTACCTGCGTCCGACGCCGCGGCACCTTCCCGTGTCGCGCTGGGTCAAGCCGGACGAATTCGTCGCCTTCAAGCAGGAGGCCGAGCGGATCGGCTTCCTCGGCGTGCTCGCCGGCCCCCTGGTGCGATCGTCCTACCGCGCCGGCCGCCTGTGGGCGCAGTCGATGATCTCGAAGGGCCGGGAGATCCCGCCTCACCTCGCGCACATCGCCGAGGGCGCCGACCTCGGCTTCGCGCAGGCCGTCTGAGACCCGGATCGCCGGACGGGCAGCAGGGGGCCACTCCCGTCCGGCGGTTCGTCATTCCGACGGGCCGGCTCCTCAGTCGGCGCTCATGACCGACAGCACGGCGCCGTCGGATCCGAAGTTCACCAGGAGCACGTCGTCGTCGCCGTCGGCGTCGAGGGCGTACTCGAGCACCGCGAACGGCTCGCTGCCGCCGTGCTCGTCCACGAGCAGCGTCATGCTCATCAGGCGCAACGACCGGATGATGTCGACGGCCGCGTCGCCGCTGACGTCGACGAGGTAGTCGTTCAGCTCGTCGCCGTACTCCTCCTGCTGCTGCAGGATGTACTCGGTCACCTCGCTGGTGCGGTCGTCGACCTCGGACAGCATTCCGCGGCGGGCCTTGTCGTCGATGGCCTCGAGACCCGAGACGAAGGCGGCCGCGATGTCGAGCGACTCCCGCGACACGTCCTCCTGGTCGGGCGCGGTCAGGTCCACGGTGAGGGCATGGTCGCCGAACTCCACCGTCTCGGACCAGAAGATCGATCCGTCCGGTCCCGAGGACAGCAGTCCGAAGAAGTCGTGTTCGATCGCCATAGGCCTATAAAACCAGCCTTGCGGGCGGGACGGTAGTCCGCGCGGCGCGTGCCGGGAATCGGCTCGGATCAGGAGCCCACGAGAGCCTGCACGAACACGTGCGGCGTGAAGCCGGTGAGGTCGTCGATGCCCTCGCCCTGCCCCAGGAGCTTGACCGGGATGCCGGTGCGCTCCTGCACTGCGAGCACGAAACCGCCCTTGGCCGAGCCGTCGAGCTTGGTGAGCACCAGGCCGGTGACGCCGGCGTGCTCGAGGAATGCCTCGGCCTGGAGCACGCCGTTCTGGCCGGTCGTCGCGTCGAGCACCAGCAGCACCTCGCTGATCGGCACCTGCTTCTCGACCACCCGGCGGATCTTGGAGAGCTCGTCCATCAGGCCGCCCTTGGTGTGCAGGCGGCCCGCCGTGTCGATGATGACGATCTCGGTGCCGTTGTTCTTCGCGTACTCGACCGTCTGGAAGGCGACCGAGGCCGGATCCTGCCCCTGCTGCTGGGGACGCACGATCGCCGCTCCCGCGCGCTGCGCCCAGGTGCCGAGCTGCTCGACCGCCGCGGCGCGGAAGGTGTCGGCCGCGCCGACCACGACGGACCGCTGGTAGCCGCGGAGGAACTTCGTGAACTTGCCGATCGTGGTCGTCTTGCCCACGCCGTTCACGCCGACGACGAGCACCACGGCCGGACGCTCGGTGAGCTTGAGCGTCGTGTCGAACTTCGCGAAGTGCTCCTCGAGCGTCTCGCGGAGCATCCGCTGCAGATCCTTCGGATCCGTGGTGCGATACCGCTCGACCTTCGCGCGCAGCTCGTCGACGAGGCGCTCGGTGATGTCGGGCCCGAAGTCGGCGGTGAGCAGGGCCGTCTCGAGGTCGTCCCAGGTGTCGTCGTCGATCGTGGGCTTGACGAACATGCCGCGCAGCGCGCGGCCGAGGGACCAGGACTTCTCCGCCATGCGTCCAGCCTACGGGGAGCAGCCCGGCGAACCCGGCGTGTTCGCCGAGGGCGCGCTGTCGCGGACGCGCGTGCGCTCAGGCGGTTGCCGCGGCAGCGCGGTCGCCGACCCTCTGGCCGACGACCGCCGAGACGCCGTCCTGCCGCATCGAGACGCCGTAGAGCGCGTCCGCGATCTCCATCGTGCGCTTCTGGTGGGTGATCACGAGCAGCTGCGAGCTCGCGCGGAGCTGCTCGAACACCGTCAGCAGACGCCCGAGGTTCGCGTCGTCCAGCGCCGCCTCCACCTCGTCGAGGATGTAGAACGGGCTCGGGCGCGCCTTGAAGATCGCCACGAGCAGGGCCACGGCCGCGAGCGACCTCTCGCCGCCGGAGAGCAGCGAGAGCCGCTCGATCTTCTTGCCGACGGGGCGCACCGCGACCTCGATGCCGGTGTTCAGCAGGTCGTCGGGGTTGGTCAGCGAGATGCTTCCGGCGCCGCCCGGGAAGAGCAGCGGGAACACCTCGCCGAACGCCTGCCGGGTGTCCTCGAACGCCGACGCGAAGATCGTCTGCATCCGCTCGTCCAGCTCGGCGATGATCGTCAGCAGATCCTGACGCGTCTTGGTGAGGTCGGCGAGCTGCTCCGTGAGGAAGGCGTGCCGCTGCTCGAGAGCGGCGAACTCCTCGAGCGCGAGCGGGTTCACCCGACCGAGCTGGGCGAGCTTGCGCTCGGCCTCCTGCAGCCGGCGCTGCTGGATGCGCCGATCGAAGGGGATCCCGGTGGGGACGACATCCGCCTCCGCGGCGTCCGCCGCCTCGACGAGGTCGTCCGGCTCGGCGGCGAGAAGCACCGCGTCACGGGGAACCAGCTGATCCGGGCCGTATTCCGCGACCAGGATGTCTTCGTCCAGGGCGAGCTCCGACTGCACGCGCTCGAGGAGGCTGGTCAGGTGCAGCTTCTTCTCGTGGATCTGCAGCTCGAGCCCGTGGACGCTCTCCGTCAGCCCTGCCAGGCGTTCGCGGATCGACGAATCCTGGCGGCGCAGCTCGCCGAGCTCCTGATTCTGCGCCGAACGCGCGGCTTCCGCCGCGGCGAGGGCGACGCGCGCCTCGGCGACCGAGCGGTCGATCGAATCCAGGATCCGAGGCAGCTCCGCTGCGACCCCGGAGGCCGTCTCGCGCTGGGCGCGCCGGATCACCGCGCGGCGGGCCGCCTCCGCGGCCGCCTCGCGCTCCCGCTCGCGCTGCCGCTCGAGCGACGTCACCCTGGTCTGCGCGGCGCGCACGCGCTCCCGCAGGGTCTCGATGCCCAGGCGCGCCTCCATCTCGGTCTCCCGCGCCGCCTCCAGCGCCTCCAGCAGCCCCTCGCGGGCGGAGGCGTCCAGCACCGGCCGGGGCGCGGCCTCCGCGGCGGCCAGGGCGTCCTTGACGGCATCGGCGTTCGCCTCGGCGTCCGCGACGGCGGACTGAGCCTGCTCCAGGCCCGCCTCGAGGCGATCGCACTCCGCGATCGCGGATTCGTGCTGCACGCTGACGCGGTTCACCTGCTCGGTGTGCGCGGCCAGGGCCGCATCGTGCTCGCGCAGGGTGCGCAGGGCGTCCCGGGAGACCCGGCGCGCCGTCTCCAGCGCCTGGGTTCCGTCCTCGCGGGCCTCGCGCAGCGAGTCGACGACGACGCGCACCTCGCCCAGCCGGTCGACGGCGGCGTCGCGCTCCGCGACCAGCTCGAGCCGCGACCGCTCCCCTCCCGATCCGGTGTGCAGGGTGTGCGCGGTGAGCACCTCGCCCGCCTTCGTCACCACGGTGAGCGGCACGCCGGCCGCGGCGACCGCGGCCGCGTGCGCCGATCGGGCCGCCGTCAGGTCCTCCACGATCACGACATGCGACAGGATGCCGAGGACACCCGGCGGTGCCGTCACCACCTCGGTCGCCGGAGTGGCCCCGGCGATCCGGGCATCGGACACCGCCGCGGCCGCGCCTTCGGCGATGACGATGTCGTACGCCCCCGCAGCCTCGCCGTCGGCGGCGACGGCGAAGGCCGCCGCGACGTCGTCGACCAGGACGCCTTCGGCGAGGGGCCCGAGCACGGCCGCGATCGCCGCTTCATAGCCGGGCGTGACCTGCACCGCATCGCCCACGAGTCCGCGCACGCCGGCGAGCCCCGCGGCGACGATCTCGGCCGCGCCGCCCGTGACGGCGATCGCGCTTCCCAGCGCCGCGGCCTTCGCCGTGAGCGCCTCCGATTCCCGCTCGGCGGCGTGCAGCCGCTCGCGCAGGCCCTCGAGCTCCCCTTCTGCGGCGACGGCGCGAGCCTGCGCCCGCTCGTAGGCCTCGGCATGCTCGGCGGCGGTGCCCTCGGGGGCCTCGCCCTCCTCGATCCGCTCCCGCGCCTCGGCGGCTTCGCGGCGACGCTGATGAGCCGCTTCCAGGGCGTTCTCCTGTCGCAGCACGGCACCGCGGACGGCGGCCAGGGCCGAGGCCGCGGCCTCCGCCTGTCCGCGCAGCGTCGTCAGGCGCATGTCGTGCGCCGACACGAGGGCGCTCTGCTCGGCGATGTCCACATCGAGGGCGTCGAGCTCCGCACGGGCCTCGGCGACGCCCCGCGTCGCCTGCTGGGCGGCGTCCTGTGCACGACCGATGCCCGAGGAGATCTCCTCGACTTCGTCCTTGGCCTCGTCGATCGTCGCCTGGGTGACGGTCACCGCGGTCACCGCGTCGTCCTCATCGGTCCCGAGCAGCGCAAGACGCTGGTTGGCGAGGGTGAACAGGCCGCGCGTGCGCTCCTGCACCTGCTCGAGACCGAACGCGATGCGGCGCGCCTCGTCGACCGCGACCGAGTTCTGCAGCCCTTCGAGCCGCGTGATCTCCGCGCGGATGAGGTCGCCCTGCTCGCTCAGCACGACGCGCTCCGCATGGCGCTCGTGCTCGTTGCGCGTGTGATCGGCGAGGGCCGAGCGCAGGGTCACAACGTCGTCGGCGAAGATCCGGGCCTTGGCGTCCCGCACGACGGCGGCGATGGTCTGGGCCTCCCGGGCGATCTCGGCCTGGCGCCCGAGCGGCTTGAGCTGACGGCGGATCTCCCCGGCCAGATCGCTGAGGCGCGTGAGGTTCGTCTCCATCGCGTCGAGCTTGCGGAGGGTCTTCTCCTTGCGGCGCCGGTGCTTGAGGATCCCCGCCGCCTCCTCGATGAAACCGCGCCGGTCCTCCGGCGAGGCCTGCAGCACGGTGTCCAGACGCCCCTGGCCGACGATGACATGCATCTCGCGTCCGAGGCCGGAGTCGCTGAGCAGTTCCTGGACGTCGAGCAGGCGGCAGCCCTCGCCGTTGATGGCGTACTCGCTCGATCCGTTGCGGAACAGGGTCCGGCTGATCGTCACCTCGGCATACTCGATCGGCAGCGCGCCGTCGCTGTTGTCGATCGTGAGCTGCACCTCGGCGCGCCCCAGCGGGCCCCGCGTCGACGTACCGGCGAAGATGACGTCCTCCATCTTGCCGCCGCGCAGGGTCTTCGCCCCCTGCTCGCCCATGACCCAGGCGAGGGCGTCGACGACGTTGGACTTCCCGGAGCCGTTCGGTCCGACGATGCAGGTGACGCCCGGCTCGAAGGCGAACGTCGTCGGCTGCGCGAAGGACTTGAACCCCTTGAGGGTCAGGCTCTTCAGATGCATGGGCACGCTCGACGTTCGGCGGAGTTCACGGCCTCTACGCTATCGCGGCCCCTCCCCGCCTCCGCGCGGGAAACGCCCGAGGTCCAGGGATTTCTGAGTGTCGGCTTGACGCTTCCTGTGAAGCTCCGCTAGCGTGACAACCCGAGCCGAGAAAGGAGGTTGCCGATCATGATGAACATCCGCATTGCATTCACCCCATCCCGTGGGATCGATGCGTCCTCGGCGACTTCCGCCGGCCTGCGCGTGCGTTTCGCCGCGTAACAGGCGCATTCTCCCCCGCTCCGGCTTGAGGCCGGCCTGACGCCTCGTGCGTCCGCGATCCGATCCGCGATCCTCGCGTCGATCTCCGATCGCCTCACCTGATCCGGGACACCTGTCTCCGGATCCACGCCGATCCGGACACCGCGTCCTGGATCCGGCTCCCTCACCCGTGACACGTCGCGGCACCCCACCGGGCGACCGCGCCGTGGAGCGAAACCGCCTTCCGGCACGACCAACGAAAGCGAACCACCGTGAACACCGCATTGCACGCTTCGCCTCCCACCGAGTCGACGCAGAGCGCTCTCCCCGAGCGCGACCTGTCCATCCAGCTCCCCCGCGAGGAGGAGCTCCGCAACCTGTCGTTCGCCCAGCGAGTGGCCCTGCGCGTCGCCCTGCACCTCATCGTGCGGACACGTCCTGCGGCGCAGGACCGGGCTCGGGCCGCTCAGGCCGCGTCCCGTCGCCTCCGCCTCCTGGAGCAGGACGAGGCCGACCGCCTGTCCCGCAGCGCGACGCGGCAGGTGCTCTGATGACCGACGCCGGCACCGCCGACCCGATCATCGCCCTCACCGCCGGCGCGACCCTGCATCCGCTCGTGCTCCCCGCACGGGCGGATGCAGGGTCCTCCCCCGCGTTCCGTGCCTATGCCGAGGTCCGCAACCGCTGCCTCGAGGAGGCCTCCGGCCGCGACGACGACAGCTTCACCGCCGACGAGCTGCTTCCGCTGCTCACCTCGGACGCCCACACGCACCGCCGCCAGTGGCGGATCGTCCGCGGGGAACGCACCATCGGGGTGGCCTTCCTGAACATCTCGCGCGACGGCGCCGGAGACACCGCCATGTCGGCGATCAGCATGCTCCGCGAGGAGCAGGGCCGGGGCATCGCGACCGCGGTCGCCGGCCACCTGGAGCCGCTCGCGCGGGCCGAGGGCATGCGCACCCTCCAGATGTGGACCGAGCACCTCTCCTCGGGCGAACCGGCCCTGGAGCCGCCGACGGGCTTCGGCAGCGTCCCCCGCGATCACACCGCGCGCTTCCTCCTCGCCCAGGGCTGGACCCTGGAGCAGGTCGACCGCGTCAGCGAGTACCGCTGGGACGGGGACGACCGCCTCCTCGGGCTGCGAGCCGCCGCGGAAGAAGCCGCATCCGGCTACCGCGTCGTGCAATGGCTGCTGCCCACGCCCGAGGCCTTCGTCGACGGGTACGCGTGGATGAAGTCCCGCATGTCCACCGACGCCCCGGACGCCGACATGGACTCGCCGGAGGAGACCTGGGACGCCGACCGCGTCCGCGAGCAGGACTCCCGCTGGCTCGACATGGGCCACACCGTTCAGGTCACCGCGGCCCAGCACATCGAGACCGGCGAGCTCTGCGCGTACAACGAGCTCTCCCTCAAGGGCGCCGACGACAGCGTGACCCAGCAGAACGACACCCTCGTGCTCGCGGAGCACCGCGGCCACCGGCTGGGCCTGCTCGTGAAGACCGCCGGTCTGCTCTCCTGGCATGAGCGCCACCCGCGCTCGCAGCGCGTCGTCACCTACAACGCAGAGGAGAACCGCCCGATGCTGTCCATCAACGAGCAGCTCGGATTCGCGCCGATCGGATACGGCGGCGCCTGGAAGAAGGTGCTGGACTGATCGCTCGCCAGGATCATCCCGCAGGATGACGTCCCGGCGCGATCCTCACTCCCCGGACCGATGATCCGCCCGACGGCGCCGGCCAGGCTGGAGGCATGAGCACAGCAGTCGTCGAAGCACAGGGTCTGATCAAGTCGTTCGGATCCACCCGAGCCCTCGCCGGGGTGGACCTCCGGATCGCCTCCGGCGAATCCGTCGCGATCATGGGAGCATCCGGATCCGGGAAGACGACCCTGCTGCACGTGCTCGCCGGGATCACCCGGCCCGATGGGGGCCGCGTGACGTTCCTGCCGCCCGCCGGGGGCGTCGTCGAGGTGAGCGCACTGAGCGAATCGGCGCGGTCCCGGCTGCGCCGCGAGTCGTTCGGGTTCGTGTTCCAGCAGGGACTGCTGATGCCCGAGCTCACCGCCGTGGAGAACGTCGCGCTCGCGGCGATGATCACCGGGGTCTCCCGTGCCGAGGCGACGCAGCGCGCGGCCGGGTGGCTCGCGGCTCTCGGACTGCAGGGCATGGAGGATCGCCGGATCGGCGAGCTCTCCGGAGGCCAGGCCCAGCGCGTCGCGATCGCCCGCGCCCAGGTCACGGGGGCGAGCGTCGTGTTCGCGGACGAGCCGACCGGCGCGCTGGACTCGACGACGTCGTCGGAGGTCATGGACGCGCTGCTCTGGTCGACCACCGGGCAGGGCCGCACGCTCGTCGTCGTCACGCACGACCCGCAGGTCGCCGCGCGCTGCTCCCGGACCATCGCGGTCCGCGACGGTCGCGTGCTGGGCTCGGCGGTCGCCGCATGAACGCCGCGACCCTGCGTCTGCTCCTGCGTCCCGCACCGGGTTCCGCCGGAGTCGTCGTGATCCCCGCGGTCGCGTTCGCCGTGGTCTCCGCACTCGTGCTCACGGTCGTGGGCGGTGCGCAGGCGTTCTGGGGATGGACGGACGAGTACGCGATGATCTACCAGATCCTCGCCGCCGTCGCGCTGGTGCTGCTGGTGCTGCCCCTCGCCTCGCTCGGCGGGGCGGCCGCCCGGCTCTCCGCCCGCCGGCGGGACGAGCGACTCTCGACGCTGCGGCTGCTGGGTGTCAGCGGGTTCGGCGTGGGCGTGGTGGCGGTCGTCGAGGCGACGCTCGTCGCCGCAGCGGGTGTGCTCGCCGGGGTGCTGCTGACGATCGGGATCGCGCCGCTCGTCGGTCTCATCCCGTTCCGCGGCGCTCCGCTCGGATCGGCCGTGATGCTGCCGCCACTGCTGACCGCGGCGATCGCGATCGGGACCGTGCTGCTCGCGACCGTGAGCGCCGTGATCGGGCTTCGTCGGGTGGTGATCTCACCACTGGGCGTGCGCACCAGGACCACTCCCCGCACACCCCATTGGGTGCGCGCCCTGATCGCCGTCGTCGTCATCGCGGCAGGGTTCGCGGCCGGCCGGATCGTGCCCGGCATGGGCGAGGCGATCGCGATCATCACCGGCCTCGTCGCCATCTTCGCCATCGGCCTCCTCGTGCTGAACCTCATCGGGCCGTGGGTGCTGACGGTCGGCGCGCGGATGCAGCTGCGTCGCGCCGGGACTCCCGCACGGCTCATCGCGGCTCGCATCGTGCTCGACGACGCGAAGGGCGCCTGGCGTCAGGTGAGCGGCATCGCGATGTCGAGCTTCATGGCGGTGTTCGCCGGCACCGGCGTCGCCCTCATGAATGTGATCGGCAGCGAGAACACCCGCACCGACGACGTCGGGCTCGTGACCGACATGCGCACCGGCCTGATCATCACACTCGTCGCGTCCTTCCTGATGGTCGCCTGCTCCGTGGCGGTGACCCAGGCGTCGGACATCCTCGACCAGCGCGAGCTCCATCGCAGCCTGCACTATCTCGGCGTTCCCGCGGACACGGTCGACGCGGCGCGGCGCCGCGCGGTCATGTCGCCCCTGCTGGTGACGTCGATCGGCTCCGCACTGTGCGCGGCCGTCCTCATCTTCCCGCTCCTCGGGATCGCCCTGATCACCGCGCCGGCTTCGCTCCTCACGATCGCCGCCGTGCTCGCCACCGGGGTCGCGCTCGTCTGGATCGCGACGCGACTCACCCGTCCGATCCTGCTGCGGGCGTTCGCGGGCTGACCCTCAGGAACCGGTGGCGGTCGTCAGGAACTCCTCGACGGCCGCGACCGTCGTGGCGTTGTCGCGATGCACGATGCCGCGGATCCCGACCCGGGCGGCGCCGTCGATCTGCTCCTGCCGATCGTCGATGAAGAAGACCTGTTCCGGGGTCGACTGCATCGCCCGGAGCGCCGCCTCGTAGGCCTCCGGTTCCGGCTTGTTCGCGCCGATCTCGTGGCTGTAGCAGATCGGGTCGAAGACGGCGGAGAATCCGTGCCGACGCTCCTCCTCTTCGCGCGCACCGTCGGCGGAGTTGGAGAGGATCGCCACTCCCGCCCGCCCCCGCAGCGACCGCGCGTACTCGATCAGTTCGACGTTCGCCTCGCCGCAGTAGGCGTCCCACAGCTCCTGCACGGCTTCCTCGCGCTGGACGTCGGTGAACCTCAGCGCACGAGCGAAGCCGCTCCAGTACGCCTCGGCCGTGCCCGGCTCGACATCGATGCGCGGCAGGTCCGCGACGGCGAGCCGCTCGTCGTACTCCGCGCGGGTGAGTCCGGCACGGGTCGCCCACCGATTCGCGAGCTCCTCCTGCCAGACGCCGTCCTCGACGAGCTCGAGCACGCCGCCGATGTCGAACAGGATCCACGGCCTGGGCTGGGTCATGGTCCGACGCTAGCCGACGCCCGTGAGGCCGGCGATGGGGAGCGCTCCCCCTGTCGATCTCGCCCGCGGCGAGGTGCTGCAGGAGAATGAGAGGATCACCGCCTCCCGGAAGGACTCCGTATGAGCAGGGTCGTCGACTTCGTCACCGTCTCGACCACAGGACTGGAGGCATCGCCGATCGCCGAGGCGCTCGCCGGCCTGCGGGCGAACGAGGCACGCTACATCACCAACAAGTACGGCACGCCGTTCACGGTCAGCACGCCCGGGGAGGATCCCGAGACCCTGGCCTGGGTCACCGAGATCCTGCAGGAGGAGCGCGGCATCGTGATCGCGAGTCCCGCCCTCGAGGTCAGCGGGTTCGAGGCCGACGGGATCCGGTTCGGATACGTCTTCTACGCCTCGGGGCTCGCGATCAACGTGATGTACACGCTCGCCGACGCGGGCAAGCGCGCGGTCGGCTTCAAGCTGTCGCTCGGGATGGAGATCCCGGAGGAGCTGTCGGCGTTCAAGTTCGCCCGGCAGCGGTCGAAGCTGGCGGGAGAGATCCGCGGCTCCTACTTCGTCATCAAGGGCGAGCACTGACGGCGACCGCCCTGCGCCGGACGCCGGCACGCGGTCAGCGTCGTCGCTGACACCGCGGGCAGAAGTGCGAAGAACGGTTCATGAAGGACTCGCGCCGGATCGGTCCACCGCATCGCGGGCAGGGCTGATCGCCACGACCGTACGCGTTCAGCGAGTGCGCGAAGTAACCGGCCTGGCCGTTGACGTTGACGTACTGGGCGTCGAAGCTCGTTCCGCCCTCGGCCAGCGCCTTCTCCAGCACGGCGCGCACCTCCGCCAGCAACCGGTTCACCGCGACGGTCGACAGCGCGGAGGCCGGCGTCTCGGGATGGATCCTCGCCGCCCACAGCGACTCGTCGGCGTAGATGTTGCCGACCCCGCTGATCACGGCCTGGTCCAGGAGCACCCTCTTGATCGCGCTCGACCGCGTGCCCAGGATCTCACGGAAGAGGCGGTCCTGGAACGCGTCGTCCATCGGGTCGCGGGCGATGTGCGCCACCTGCGAAGGGATGAGCGGGTCCTCGCTCCCCCATCCGGCAGCGCGACCGTCGTTCGTGGGCACGAGCGCGTCGACGGCGAGGGATCCGAACGTGCGCTGGTCGGCGAAGACGACGGCGAGCTCCCCATGCCGGGGATGCTCGATGTGGATCCGCACCCGCTCGTGCCGGTCCGCGGCCGCGTCCGGTCTGCGCAGCAGCAGCTGACCGGACATGCCGAGATGTCCCACCACCGCCGAGCGCGCCCCCTCCCCCGACGCGAGCGGCATCCAGAGGAACTTGCCGCGGCGCGCCACGGTGGAGACCTCGGCCCCCTCCAGCCGTGCGGCGAAGTCGGCCGCGCCCGCCGGGTGACGGGTCAACGCGCGCTCGTCGTGGACGGCCACGGAGACGATGCGCGCCCCGGTCATCGCAGGAGCGAGACCGGCGCGGACGACCTCGACCTCGGGAAGCTCAGGCACGGTTGCTGAGCACGTGCCAGGCTGCCAGCGCGGCAGCCATCTCGGCCGTCTTCTTGCTGGTGCCGGTGCCGGTCGTCGAGACCTCGCCGGTCGTCACTGTCGCGGTGAAGCGCCGGTCGTGATCCGGGCCGGTCGACACGACCTCGTAGACCGGAGCGCTGAGCCCGTGCCGGGCGGACATCTCCTGCAGCGCGGTCTTCGGATCCATGGCCGCGCCGTAGCGCTCGGGGTCGGCGAGGAGCGGTTCGATGAGGCGCAGCACGAGCGAGGTGGCCTGCTCGGGACCGGCCGACAGATAGGTGGCGCCGAAGACGGCCTCCATCGTGTCGGCGAGGATCGAGTCCTTGTCGCGACCGCCGGTGCGCTCCTCGCCGTTGCCGAGCAGGATGTGCGCGCCGAGGCCGATGCCGCGGGCGACCTCGGCGAGGGCGACGGTCGAGACCACGCTCGCGCGGCGCTTCGCCAGCGACCCCTCATCGAGGTCGGGCAGGGTCGTGTACAGCATGACGGTGACGGCCTGGCCGAGCACGGAGTCGCCGAGGAACTCGAGGCGCTCGTTGTGCGGGATGCCGCCGTTCTCGTACGCGTACGAACGGTGCGTGAGCGCAAGCTGAAGCAGCTCGGGGTCGATATCGACCCCGAGCTGCTCAGAAAGTGGGACCGTCCCAGTGGGGACTGATGCCATGATCGACCGATCGATCAGACGTCGGCGACCTTGCGGCCCTTGTACTCGAGGAACAGCTCCGTGCCCTGCGAGTCGGTGACGACCTTCGCCTGGTGGGGACGGCTGTAGACGACCTTGCCGTTCTCGATGGTCTTGACGAGGGCGGGAGCCTCAGCCTTCCACTGCGCGCGACGCGAGCGGGTGTTGGAACGGGAGACCTTGCGCTTCGGGGGGTTACCGGCCATGGTTGCTTACCTTCTGTGTTCTGGGCGCGCAGCTATTCCGCTGCGTTCCCGTGGTCTGTGATCTGCTGGAGCGCGGCCCATCGAGGATCGACGGGAGCGTCATGCTCTTTCCCGGCGCTTCCGGTCAGCCGCTCGCCGGTCTCGGGATCGAGTCCAGGGCAATCCGGCTGACACACCGGCTGAAACGGGAGCGCCAAAACCACCGCGTCCCTGACCAGAGTTTCAAGATCCACGTGGTCGTCTTGAACCTCGAAGTCGTTCGCTTCCTCTCCAGGGTACGCGAAAAGCTCCTGAAACTCGACTTCGACAGGCGCTTCGATCGGATTCAGGCATCGTCCGCACTCTCCGCGGTACGTCGAATCGACCTCGCCGGTGACGAGGATGCCCTCGTGCACGGACTCGAGACGCACGTCGATGTCGAGCTCCTCGCCCTTCGAGACGGCGACGAGGCCCTCGCCCCATTGCTCGGCGAGAGGGATCGTGAGCCGGTGCTCGCGCATCTCGCCGGGTCGGCGAACGATGTCGCGCACGGGCAGCACGAAAGGTCCATTGCGTCGGGTTTTCACCCCGCAAGTCTATCGGCTCCGCCTGGACGACGGCCCGACGCCGCGGCGGCTCTCACCGGTCGCACCCGGTCGCAGGGCCGGATGTCAGAGGCCGCGCGCCCCCGTGTCGAGGAACCGCGACACCGCAGGCGGCACGAACGGCGACACGTCGCCGCCGAGGGCGGCGACCTGCCGCACGAGAGAGCTGGACACCAGCGCGTGAGCGGGATCCGGCAGTAGGAACACCGTCTCGATGTCGGCGAGGTGCCGGTTCACGATCGCCATGGGCGATTCGTACGCCACGTCGATCTGCGAGCGGATGCCCTTGACCAGGACCCCGGCGTTCACGTCCCGCGCATAGTCGACGAGCAGACCCATGCTCCAGGATCCGACGATCACGGATCCGGAGACCCCGGCCTCGGCGATCGACTCCTCGAGCAGCGCGAGCCGCTGCGCGACCGGCAGCATCGCCTGCTTGTCGGGGTTGTGCACCACGAGCACGTGCAGCTCGTCGTACAGGGCGGCCGCACGACGGATGACGTCGAGGTGGCCGAGGGTCGGCGGGTCGAAGGAACCGGGGACGACGGCGATCCGAGCGCTCACTTCGTCTCCTCACGTCGCTCAGTGCATCGCATGGGACCAGCCTAGCGGCGGGCTCCTCGGTACGAGCCGAGCGCAGGCCTCGCCCAGCGCTCAGTTCTTGGCGAGCGCCGCACGGTCCTCGATGGTCAGGCGCTGGGCCATCGCGTCCCGGAGACCCTCGTGCTCCTCGAGCGCGGGATCCTCCTCGATGATCCCCTCGGCGATCGCCCTGGCCTGCGCGATCAGATCCGCGTCCTTGATAACCCGCAGGAGTTTGAGCGACGATCTTGCCCCCGACTGCCGGGCCCCGAGCACGTCGCCCTCCCCGCGCAGATCGAGATCGACCTCGGCGAGCACGAACCCGTCCAGCGTCGCCGCGACCGCGTCGACGCGGTCGCGGGCTGGCGTTCCCTGCTCCGCCTCGGTGACGAGGAGGCAGAGGCCGGGGACGCCGCCACGACCGATGCGGCCGCGCAACTGGTGCAGCTGCGAGACCCCGAACCGATCGGCCTCGAGGACGATCATCGTGGACGCGTTCGGGACGTCCACACCGACCTCGATCACCGTCGTCGCCACGAGCAGATCGATGTCGCCGCGGGCGAAGGACTGCATGATCGCGTCCTTCTCGTCCGCGGCCATGCGCCCGTGCAGGCCGGCGATGCGCACCGCGCTCAGCGACGGATGCGTCGCCAGCGCCTCCTGCAGCTGGACCACGCCCCACCGGGGACCACGGCTCCCCTCCTCGTCGGCGAAGCGCTCCTGGTCGGCCTCCTCGGCGCCGTCTGCCGTATCGATCGCCGCGCACACCGCGAACACCTGGCGTCCCTGCGCGATCTCCTCCGCCGCACGCTCCCACACCCGCGCGAACCAGCCCGGGTGGTCGGCGAGCGGGGCGACGAAGGTCTCGATGCCCGCGCGCCCGCTCGGCATCGTGCGGATCACCGAGGTGTCGAGATCGCCGAAGACGGTCATCGCGACCGTGCGTGGAATGGGGGTCGCCGTGAGCACGAGCGCGTGCGGGCTGGTGCCCTTCGCGCGCAGCGCCTCGCGCTGCTCGACGCCGAAGCGGTGCTGCTCGTCGACCACGACGAGCCCGAGGTCGGCGAAGGTGGTCTTCTCGCCGAGCAGCGCGTGCGTGCCCACCACGATGAGAGCCTGCCCCGCCGCGACGCGCAGAGCGGCCTTGCGCCGTTCGGGCGCCGACATCTGCCCCGTGAGCAGCGTCGGCATCACGAGCGGCGCGAGCTGAGGGCCGAGCATCTTCGTGATCGAGCGCAGGTGCTGGGCCGCGAGAACCTCGGTCGGTGCGATGAGCGCCGCCTGACCGCCCGTCTCGGCGACCTGCAGCATGGCGCGCAGCGCGACCAGCGTCTTGCCGGATCCGACCTCTCCCTGCACCAGCCGGTTCATCGGCGCACCGCCGATGAGATCCGCCGCGATCGTCTCGCCCACCGCCTTCTGGTCGGGCGTGAGCTCGAACGGCAGTGCCGCGTCGAAACGCTCCAGCAGGCCCCCGGGCTTCGCCGGCCGAGCCGTGGCGTCGAGCATGCGCACCAGGTAGCGCTGCTGCATGAGCGCCGTCTGCAGGGTGAGCGCCTCGTGCATCCGCAGGGTGCGGATCGCCGGCGCGATCTCGTCCTTGGTGCTCGGCCGGTGGACGCGCTCCAGCGCCGTGCGCGCATCGAGCAGGCCGTCCTCGCGGCGCACCTCGTCGGGCACCGGCTCCGGCACCGGGCCCAGCGCGTCGAGGACCGTGCCGATCATCTTCTCGATCTGCCAGGTCGTGAGGCTCGCCGTCGCCGGATAGATCGGCAGCGGGGTGGTCACGAGCACGTCGGCCTGCGTGCGCGCGCGCAGCTCGTCGTCGAACATCTCGTACTGCGGATGAGCGAACTGGGTGACGCCGCGGTAGTCGCCCACCTTGCCCGTGAACACCCCGCGCCGGCCGATGCGCAGCTCCTTCTCGCGCCATTCGAGCTGGCCGCGGTACTTGGCGAAGAACGTCAGCACCATGCGCCCCACCCCGTCGCCGATGTCGACGGTCATCATCGCGCCGCGACGGTTCTTCATGTCGCGCACGTCGACCTTCATCACCTCGGCGACGATCGTGACGGTCTCCCCCTTCGGGAGATCGAGGATCGGAGTGAGCTCGCCGCGGTTGGCGTAGCGACGCGGGTAGTGCGTGAGCAGGTCGGCGACCACGGACATGCCGAACGCCTTCTGCAGGGTCTTCGCATTGCCGTCGCCGACCGCGACGGCGAGCGGCGAATCGAGACGGAGCGGCATGCTCAGAATTCTAGAGCGGGGCCCGGACGCCGCCGCGCGGCTGTGCACAACCCCGCCGCCGCGCGACCCGGATCCCGGCTGCTCAGCCCTGGAGGAAGGCGAGCGCCGCCTCCCGGAACGGCTTGGATCCCGGCGCGTTGAAGTGGTGCCGTCCGGGGATCTCGAAGAACGTCCCGTTCGGCGAGGCGTCCGCAAGACGCCGCGAGCCCTCGATGATGGGGTCGTCGGAGCCGGTCGCGAACAGGATCGGCTGGCCGGGGGCCGTCGCCGGATCCGGATCGATCGTGCGGGACTCGCCGCGCATCCCCAGGGCCAGCGCGAGCATGACCTCGAGGTCGTTGCCGGGCACCCGCTCGGTGAGCGCGATGTAGTCGCGTGTCGCGGGGTCGGACACCGGCGCCCCGTCGGCGATGTACGCGCGGACCTCGTCGACGTCGAGCCGCTCCAACGGCCGGCCGTCCGGAATGCCGCCGAGCACCGCGCGCGGGATGCGGTCGCCGAGATCGCGCAGCACCTCCCAGCCGACGCGCGCGCCGAGGGAGTAGCCGACGTAGAGGGCCTCGTCGACGAGATACGTGTCGAGCACCTGCTCGATGTCGGTCGCCAGCGTCCGCATCCCGTAGTCCTCGGGCTGGTGCGGCTTCTCGCTGGCGCCGTGGCCGCGCTGGTCGATCCCGAGCACCCGATAGCCGGCGCGTTCGAGCATCCTTGCCCAGCCGGTGAGCACCCAGTTGTCGCGCGTGCTGGATGCGAAGCCGTGCACGAGCAGCACGACGGGCGCCTCGGGCTCTCCCCAGGAGTACGTCGCCAGCCCCACCCCCTCGCCCGCCTCGATGATCTGGGGACGGGGCATGCTGATCAGCTCTGCAAGAGGTTCGGCCACTCCCCTATCCTGCCCCTCCCCGCGGGTCGCGGACGGATCGCGACACCCGCGGCACGCCCCATAGGGTGAACGGGTGACGAGAATCATCGCGGGCTCGGCGGGCGGCACCCGCCTGGAGGTGCCGGGCCACGGCACGCGTCCGACGAGCGACCGGGTGCGCGAATCGCTGTTCGGCGCCCTCGAGTCCATGGACGCGATCGACGACGCGCGCGTGCTGGATCTGTACTCCGGATCCGGCGCGCTCGGCCTGGAGGCGCTCAGTCGCGGCGCACGCGGCGCGGTGCTCGTCGAGCGCGGACGTCCGGCCGCCGCGATCATCCGCCGCAACGCCGGCGCCGTGCGCAAGGCGCTCGCCGCGCCGAAGGGGCCGGACGCGGATCGGCGCGAGGCGGTCGTCGTCGAGAGCGCCGTCCAGGCGTACCTCGGCCGCGCCGCCGGGCCATTCGACCTCGTGTTCACGGATCCGCCCTACGACCTGTCCGATGCGGACATGACCGCCGACCTCGTCGCCCTGACGCCGCTGCTGTCCCCCGACGCCGTCGTGGTCATCGAACGGGCTCGGCGTGCCACCGCCCCGGACCTCGACGCCGCGGGACTCGCGCTGATCCGCGAGCGCTCGTACGGCGACACGGCGCTGTGGTGGGCGGAACCGGCGCACCGCTGACCGGTGGGGCACCGGCGGGTGGCCCGCCGACGGGTAGCCCGCGATCTCGGCTCGCGCTCCGGCTCCCTGCCGCTCAGGTGCCGACGTCCGCGCCCGCGTCGCGGTACGGGTCCCAGCCGAGGGGTCCCACCGGCTCGCCGTCGTACAGCACCGGCGCGCCCTCCGACGCCGGCACCACGGATCCGATCCGGTGGAAGCCCGGCGGCAGCGCGCCGGCGGGGAACGTCGCGAGCAGCGCGTGGTCCTCGCCTCCGGCCAGTGCACGACGCGGATGCGCGCCGAGGGCCGCCTGCTCGAGCGCGATCGTCACGCCGGAGGCCTCCGCCATCCGCCCCGCGTCCAGGGCGAGGCCGTCGGAGACGTCCATCATCGCCGTCGCGCCTGCGACCGCTGCCACGGGGCCGAGCCCGATGGGCGGCACCGGGCGCACCTGCGCGGCGATCGCCTCCGCCTCGCCCTCGGCGAGCAGCGCGGGATCGACGGGCACCGCGGCGCCCGCCGGATGGAAGCGGCCGAAGAGCACCGACAGTCCGTGCGCGGCATGTCCCATCTCCCCCGCGATCGCGACGTCGTCACCGACCCGAGCCCCGGCGCGGGTGACCGGCGCCCGCCCCTCCAGATCTCCGAGCGCCGTGACCGCGATCATCAGCGTCGCCGACACGGTCAGGTCGCCGCCGACGACCGCACAGCCCGGCGCCAGAGCCGCGCAGGCGTCCCTGAATCCGTCGGCCAGGGCCGCCACGAACGACAGGCGTCGATCCTTCGGCACGGCGAGGGCGACGAGCAGCGCCGTCGGCCGCGCTCCCATCGCGGCGACGTCGGCGAGGTTGACCGCCGCGGACTTCCAGCCGAGGTCATAGCCCGTCGACCACGCCGCGCGGAAGTCCGGCCCTTCGACGAGGGTGTCGGTGGTCGCCACGACGGAACCCGAGGGTGCCGCGATGACCGCCGCGTCATCGCCCGGGCCGAGGAGGGCGTCACGACCCGCCGGGGTCCGCGCGAGGATCGTCCGCAGTACACGGCCCTCGCTCACCTCGCCGATCGTCGGATCCTCGGATCCTGCCGCGACCGCGTCGGGGCCTGGAGCTGAATGGTCCACCATGGTGTCAACGGTAGCCTGGAGGGATGCCCCGTCGTCTCGCCGTCGTCACCGTCCTCGTGCTCGCGGCAGGGCTCCTCGCCGGCTGCAGCTCGACCGTTCACCTCAACCCGGCGGACGACGCGAACGACCCGCGCTGCGCCGATGTCACGGTGCGCCTCAAGAACGTGCCTTCGATCGACGGTCACGACCGGCGCTGGACGGACGCCCAGTCGACGGCGGCGTGGGGCGACCCGTCGGTGGTGCTGCTCACCTGCGGTCTGCCCGAGGCGGAGCCCACGAGCGCCCTCCAGTGCATCACCCGGCAGGGCATCGACTGGCTCGTGGACGACTCCCGGAGTCCCAACCTCACGCTCACGACCTACGGTCGCAAGCCGGCCGTGCAGCTGTTCATCAACAGCAAGCCGGGATCCGGCGTGAGCGGCAACGACGTCATCGACAACAAGAGCCTCGCCGCCGCGATCGCCACGATCCCGGCCACCCACGCCTGCATCGAGCGGCCCGGGGCGGATCCGACACCCGCCCCGAGCCCGTCGAACTAACGGCTCCGTCGCTCCGGGGCGCGCGTCGGACTAGCGACGCAGCCCCGCCTCGATCAGCTCCGTGATGAGGTCCCGGTAGCTGAGCCCGGAGGCGATCCAGCACTTCGGGAACATCGAGATCGGCGTGAAGCCCGGCATCGTGTTCAGCTCGTTGACGACGAGGGTGCCCTCCGCGGTCAGGAACATGTCCACGCGCGCCAGGCCGCGTCCGTCGACCGCCTCGAACGCGCGGATCCCGGCGTCCTGGATCGCTGCGATCTCGGCGTCGGCGAGCTCGGCCGGGCAGACCACGTCCACGCCGTCGCCGCCGAGGTACTTGCCCTCGAAGTCGTAGAAGCCGCGCGAGGTCAGCACGATCTCACCGGGCACCGACGCACGCGCGCCGTCCGCGCCCTCGAGGATCGCGACCTCGATCTCGCGTCCGACGACACCGCTCTCGATGAGCACCTTGTCGTCCTCGGCGAGGGCGATCCGCATCGCCGCGTCGAACTCCGCGGGCTCCGTGACCTTCGAGACGCCGACGCTGGATCCGGCCCGGGCGGGCTTAACGAAGACCGGGAGACCGAGCTCGGCGGCCGCCGCGCGCACGCCCTCGGCGTCCTGCGCCCACTGCCGTGCGCGCACGGTGATCCACGGCGCCACGGCGATGCCGGCCGCCTGCAGGGCGATCTTCATGAAGTGCTTGTCCATGCACAGCGCCGAGTCGAGCACTCCGCCGCCCGCATACGGCACCTCGAGGGTGTCGAAGTAGCCCTGCAGCGTGCCGTCCTCGCCGTGCGGGCCGTGCAGCAGCGGCAGCACCACGTCGATCGGGCCGAGGTCGTCCACCGCGCCGTCGGCGCGCGTCACGCGCAGCGTGCGGACCCCGCCGGGCTCCGGCCACTGGATCCGGGTGCCGTTGTCGGCGACCTCGGGCAGATGCGCGGCGTCGAGCGGGAACTTGTCCGGCTCGTCGTCCTCGAGGACGAAGGCGCCCTCACGGGTGATCCCGACCGGGATGACGTCGTACCGCTCGCGGTCAAGCGCCCGCAGCACCCCTCCCGCCGTGGCGGAACTGATCGAATGCTCGCTGGAGCGCCCTCCGAAGAGCACCACCACCGTCTGCTTGTCCATTGCCCGTCCCTTCCCCCTGAGGGGTGTCGTCGTCGGTGGTCAGATGGGGGGCGATGTCGCGCGGGTCCATGGCGCCGTCCAGCACCATCTTCACCTGCTCGACGATCGGCATCTCCACGCCGGCGGCGCGGGCCAGCTGCAGCACCGGAGCGACGGACGCGAGTCCCTCGGCCGTCTGCTGCATCTGCTTGACCACGTCCTGGAAGCTGTATCCCTGGCCGAGCAGGCGCCCGGCCGTGTTGTTGCGGCTGAGCGGCGACTGGCACGTCGCGATCAGGTCGCCGAGGCCGGCGAGACCCTGCAGGGTCCCCGGCTGCGCGCCGTTCGCCACCGCGAAGTCGGTCATCTCGACCAGTCCCCGGGTGATGATCGACGCTTTGGTGTTCTCGCCGTAGCCGACGCCGTCGACGATGCCGATGGCCACCGCGATGAGGTTCTTCAGCACGCCGCCGAACTCGGTGCCGATGACGTCGGTGTTCACGAAGCTGCGGAAGTAGCGATTGCGCGCGGTGCGCGCGACGATGTCGGCCGTCTCCTGGCTGTTCGAGGCGATCACCGCCGCCGTCGGCTGTTCGCGGGCGATCTCGAGGGCGAGGTTCGGTCCGCTCGCCACCGCGATGCGGTCGGGATCGCAGCCCAGCTCCTGCTCGATGACCTGGCTCATCCGCAGGCCGGAGCTCTTCTCCACGCCCTTCATGAGGCTGACCACCGGGATGTCGGAGCCCTGCAACAGCGGACGCAGCGCCTTGAGGTTCTCACGCAGGGTCTGGCTCGGGACCGACAGGTACACCTGCTCGGCTCCGGCGACGGCCTCGACGAGATGATGCGTGGCCGTCATGTTGCGCGGCAGGTTGATCCCGGACAGATACTGGGAGTTCCGCTTGGCCTCGGCGATCTCGTGGGCCAGCTCCTGCCGGCGCGCCCACATCGTCACCTGGGCGCCCCCGTCGGCGAGGATCTTGCCGAAAGTGGTCCCCCAGCTGCCGGCGCCGATCACCGTGACCCTGGGCCCGAGCGGGATCGAGGCCGTGCGGGGCTGCGCGTTCCTAGGAGTCAAGGCGCCCCGTCTCCTTCTGCCCGTGCTCGGCCGGGTTCCACCGCTGGGCCGGGGCCTTCTCGCCGCGCACCTCTTCGAGGAGGGCGGTGATCGCCGCCATCAGCCGCTCGGTCGCCTCGATCAGCGCGGCGTTCTCGCCCGCGCGGTCGTACAGGTCGGAGATGTCGACCGGATCCCCGATCACGACGTCGATCTTCTTGCGCGGCGGCCAGAGGCTGAGCCCCTTCTGGTAGCGGCCCATGATGTTCTGGGTGCCCCACTGCGCCATCGGGATCAGGGGGATCCGCCCGGCGAGGGCGAGGCGCACGGCGCCCGACTTGCCGCGCATCGGCCACAGCTCCGGATCGCGCGTGAGCGTTCCCTCGGGATACACGATCACACCGCGACCGTGCTCGACGAGCTCCTTCGACTGCGCGATGGTCTGCTTCGCCGCGGCCACGGATGTCGCCCGCGCCACGGGGATCATCCCCGTGCCGCGCAGCGCCCAGCCCAGCACGGGCACGCGGAACAGGCTCTCCTTCGCCATGAAGCGCGGGGCGCGGCCGAGCCGCCAGACGGCGACGGCCACGATCAGCGGGTCGAACTCGGAGTAGTGGTTCGGCGCCAGCACGAAGGCTCCGGAGCGCGGCAGCTTCTCGGCGCCGCGGAAGCGGATCTTCGCGAGGAAGGAGACGAAGGGCACCACGAAGACCGCCAGGAACCAGAACAGGCTCGGGCGGGTCTTCTCGGCGGTCGCGCGCATCTCAGCCGATCACGTCGAAGTCGGCACCCAGCGCGGTGAGCTTGTCGAGGAACTTCTCGTAGCCGCGGCTGAGGATGTCGACACCCGAGACCTTGGACTCGCCGGTCGCCGTGAGCGCCGCGATGACGTGGCTGTAGCCGCCGCGCAGGTCGGGAACGACGATGTCGGCGCCGTGCAGCGGGGTCGGGCCGGTGATGACGGCGGCCTGCTCGAGGTCGCGGCGGGCCACGCGGCGAGGGCCGTCCTGCAGACCGTGCGGGTGCACGACGATGTCGGCGCCCATCTTCACCAGCGCGGCCGTGAAGCCCATCCGGTTCTCGTACACGGTCTCGTGCACGACCGAGCGGCCGGGTGCCTGCGTGAGGGCGACCACGAGCGGCTGCTGCCAGTCGGTCATGAAGCCGGGGTGGACGTCGGTCTCGACGATGACGGGCTTCAGCTCGCCGTCGCGGCGGAACAGGATCCCGTCCTCGCGCACGTCGAACCAGCCGCCCGCCTTGCGGAAGACGTTGAGGAAGGTCAGCATCTCCTGCTGCTTGGCGCCTCCGACGAAGATCTCACCGTCGGTGGCCAGCGCGGCGCAGGCCCAGGAGGCCGCCTCGTTGCGGTCGAAGATCGACCGGTGGTCGTAGCCGCGGAGCGTCTCGACGCCCTCGATGAGGATGACCCGGTTCGGCTCGTAGGAGATGATCGCGCCCATCTTCTGCAGCACCGCGATGAGATCCATGATCTCGGGCTCGATCGCCGCGTTGCGCAGCTCGGTCTGGCCCTGGGCGCGCACCGCGGTGAGCAGCACCTGCTCGGTCGCGCCCACGCTCGGATACGGCAGGTGGATGTTCGCGCCCTTCAGTCCGTTCGGCGCGGAGAGGCGGATGCCGCTGGGCAGCTTCTCGACGACCGCGCCGAACTTGCGCAGCGCGTCGAGGTGGAAGTCGATGGGGCGGTCGCCGATGCGGCAGCCGCCGAGGTCGGGGATGAAGGCCTGGCCGAGACGGTGCAGGAGCGGGCCGCAGAACAGGATCGGGATCCGTGAGGCCCCCGCGTGCGCGTCGATCTCCTCGAAATGCGCCGACTCGACGTCGCTCGGGTCGAACACGAGCGCGCCGGGCTCGTCGCCCTCGGTGACGCGCACGCCGTGCACCTCGAGCAGCGAGCGCACCACGGCGACGTCGCTCAGGTCGGGGACGTCGCGCAGCGTGCTCGCGGTCTCGCCGAGGAGGGTCGCGACCATCGCCTTGGTCGCGAGGTTCTTCGCGCCCTTCACGTCCACCCGGCCGTGCAGTGGACGTCCGCCGCGGATTGCCAGTACGTCGCCCGAGGGCTTCGAAGCGAGCGTGGTCTCGTGCAGCGGTGTCGTCATTCAGGGCCTCTTCTTGTGGAACGGGCGCGGCCGGAGCCGCCGGGCGGATGCCCTGGGCTCACGGCCGCGTCCGGTTCAGAGAACAGGAAGCGTACGTGGCCGCCACGACTCGCGGCGGGCCTCGAACTGCGCGATCTTGTCTTCGTTGCGCAGCGTGAGCCCGATGTCATCGAGCCCTTCGAGGAGCCGCCATCTAGTGTAATCGTCGATCCCGATGGAGGTCTGGAAGTCGCCGATCGTGGCGGTGCGCGCCTCGAGATCGACCGTGATCTCCCGGCCGGGATCCTCGTCGATCAGCGCCCAGATCCGCTCGATGTCGGCCTCCTCGACGGTCGCCGCGAGCAGGCCCTGCTTGCCGGAGTTCCCCCGGAAGATGTCGGCGAACCGGGGGCTCAGCACGACCGCGAAGCCGTAGTCGCGCAGCGCCCAGACCGCGTGCTCGCGGCTGGATCCGGTGCCGAAGTCGGGTCCGGCGACGAGCACGGACGCGTTCCGGAACGGCTCCTGGTTGAGCACGAAGTCGGGATCCTGACGCCAGGCGTGGAACAGCGCGTCGTCGAAGCCCGTCTTGGTGACGCGCTTCAGGAACACCGCGGGGATGATCTGGTCCGTGTCGACGTTGGAGCGCTTCAGCGGCGCGGCGACACCGGTGTGGGTGGTGAACTTCTCCATGATCAGGCCTCCTGCCCGTTCTCGACGAGGTCGCTCGGGCTGGACAGCGTGCCGCGCACGGCGGTCGCGGCCGCGACCAGCGGCGACACCAGGTGCGTGCGTCCGCCCTTGCCCTGCCGGCCCTCGAAGTTGCGGTTCGAGGTGGACGCGCAGCGCTCCCCCGGGGCGAGCTGGTCGGGGTTCATCCCCAGGCACATCGAGCAGCCGGCGAAGCGCCACTCGGCGCCGAAGTCGGTGAAGACCTTGTCCAGTCCCTCGGCCTCGGCCTCGAGGCGCACGCGGGCGGATCCGGGGACCACCATGACGCGCACGCCGTCGGCCTTCTTCTTGCCCTGGATGACCGAGGCGAAAGCGCGGAGATCCTCGATCCGGCTGTTCGTGCACGATCCCATGAAGACCGCGTCGACCTTCACCTCCTTGAGCGGGGTGCCCGGAGTCAGGTCCATGTACTCGAGCGCACGCTCGGCGGCGCTGCGCTCGTTCGGGTCGACGATGTCGGCGGGGTCCGGCACGTCCGCGGACAGGGAGACGCCCTGACCGGGGTTCGTCCCCCAGGTGACGAACGGCTCGAGCGCGTCCGCGTCGATGAACACCTCGGCGTCGTACGTCGCGCCCTCGTCGGTGGGCAGGGTGCGCCAGTAGGCGACCGCGTCGTCCCAGTCCTGCCCCTGCGGCGCGTGGGGCTTCCCCTGCACGTACGCGAAGGTGGTCTCGTCGGGGGCCACCATGCCGGCCCGGGCGCCGGCCTCGATCGACATGTTGCAGATCGTCATGCGACCCTCCATGGAGAGGGCGCGGATCGCGCTGCCGCGGTACTCGAGCACGTAGCCCTGTCCCCCGCCGGTGCCGATCTTCGCGATCACCGCGAGGATGATGTCCTTCGCGGTGACACCGGGGCGCAGGGTCCCCTCGACGGTGATCGCCATGGTCTTGAACGGCTTCAGCGGCAGCGTCTGCGTGGCCATGACGTGCTCGACCTCGCTCGTGCCGATGCCGAAGGCCATCGCGCCGAACGCACCGTGCGTGGACGTGTGCGAGTCCCCGCAGACCACGGTGATGCCGGGCATGGTGAGACCGAGCTGGGGTCCGACGACGTGCACGATGCCCTGCTCGGCGTCACCCAGCGAGTGCAGGCGCACGCCGAACTCCTCGGCGTTGCGACGCAGCGTCTCGATCTGGGTGCGGCTGGTGAGGTCGGCGATCGGCTTGTCGATCGCCAGCGTCGGAGTGTTGTGGTCCTCGGTGGCGATGGTCAGATCGAGGCGGCGCAGCGGGCGCCCCTCGGTGCGCAGGCCGTCGAAGGCCTGGGGGCTGGTGACCTCGTGCACGAGGTGCAGGTCGATGTAGATGAGGTCGGGCTCGCCGTTCTCGCCCTTCACGACGAGGTGGTCGTCCCAGACCTTCTCGGCCAGGGTCCGGGGGCGGGGGGCTGCGTCATTCATGCGTGCTTCTCCAGAGGGTCAAGGTGCGGCCCACGCGAGACTCCGCGGCGAGAGAGGCCTAGATCGAGGTCTCGCCGCGGCTGCTAAGGAGAAGCACCGCCTGCATGGCCACGAGCTTACCCCCGGTCAGGGTGGGTGTTTCCCACCCACCCTGACCGGGGGTAGAGGCGTGCGGTCACTCGGCGAGGGCGCGCTCGCGGCGCTTCTCGCGGCCCGACGCGATGAGGCTCGCCCCGGTCGCGCCGAGCATCGCGACGACGATCACCGTCAGCGACAGCCAGATCGGCACGTCGGGCGCCCACTCGATCGGCTTGCCGCCGTTGATGAACGGGACGCTGTTCTCGTGCATCGCGTGGAGCACGAGCTTCACGCCGATGAATCCGAGGATCACGGCGATGCCGTAGTGCAGGTAGCGCAGGCGGTCGAGCAGGTCGCCGAGGAGGAAGTAGAGCTGGCGCAGGCCCATCAGCGCGAAGATGTTGGCGGTGAACACCAGGAAGCTGTTCTGCGTGATGCTGAAGATCGCGGGGATCGAGTCGATCGCGAACATCAGATCCGTGACGCCGATCGTGACGAACACGATGATCATGGGCGTCCACACGCGCTTGCCGTCGACGACCGTCCGCAGCTTGGGGCCGTCGAAGTCGTCGCTGACGGGGACGAGCCGGCGGACCATGCGCACCGCGAAGCCCTCCTTCGCCGCGGTCTCGTCCTCCTGCTCCTTCTCCGGCATGGCCTGGCGGATCGCCGTCCAGATGAGGAACGCGCCGAACAGATAGAACACCGGCGCGAAGTTCTCGATGATCGTCACGCCCAGGAGGATGAAGATGCCGCGCAGCACGAGGGCGATGATGATGCCCACCATCAGCACTTCCTGCTGCAGCTTCCGCGGCACCGAGAACTGGGCCATGATCAGCACGAACACGAAGAGGTTGTCGATCGAGAGGCTGTACTCGAGCGCCCACCCGGTCAGGAACTCGCCGGCGTGCTGTCCTCCGGCCACCGCGAGCAGGAGACCGGCGAAACCGAGCGCGAGCGCGACGTAGAAGACGACCCAGAGGGTGGACTCCTTGGTCGAGGGGATGTGCGGGCGCCACCGCACGATGAGCAGATCGCCGATGAGGATCAGCAGCAGGACGGCGAGCGAGACGACTTCGAACCAGACGGGAACGTCCACAGGGGCCTTTCGGAGGGGTCGGTCAAACGGCCGAAAGTCTCTCCCTCCGCCGCACGGCGGTCACACGCCCGGAGGCCCGGCGGCGGGCCTCGTGATGACGATCGTGTGAAGTCGGAATACTCCCCTTCGCGGAATCAGTCTACCGGACGCACGCGATCGATGCGTCGTGTCCGCACCGGCAGGATTCGCGGATCGTCCTCCACAATCGGCCGTTCGGCGCAATTCTCCACAGCTCGGAACATATCGCTGATCAGGGGATTCGAATGTCGGTGGCCCCGAGAAGAATCGGGGTATGACGACGTTGGAAGCGATCGCGGCACTGATCCCGACCCTTGCGGGGCGGATCCGTGCCGGCGCGAGCGCGTCCGACGTTCAGGAGGTCATCGCGGGACTCGGTGATGCGGAGACGATCGCGGCATGTCAGGAGGCGGTCGAGATCGGCCGTCTCACGGAGCAGATCCAGCTGCTCTGCGCCGGGCAGATCGCACGCCGGTCCAGCCGATCGGCGGGGCACGCAGGGCTGGCGCAGTCGCGAGGGCACCGCTCCGCGGCGTCGTTGATCCAGGAGCTCGCCGGCACAACCAAGAGCGAGGCGGCACGCCAGGTGCGCGTCGGAGAGGCGCTCCTCGAAGACGAGGTGCGCGACGACAGCCCGGCGGAGACCGGCGATGCCACACGGTCGTCGGAACCGCCGTCGTCAGAACCGTCCTCGGGCGATTGGCGGGAGCCGCTCCGAACCGGGCTGCGATCGGGAACGCTGACCTCCGCCCAGTTCGACGCGATCCGCAGCGGACTCGGCGATCCGCCGGAGGACGCCGCGGCCGCCTGGGCGCAGGCCGCCGCGCAGCTCATCGAGGAGGCGCCGCAACGCACCGTGGAAGAGCTGGGGGCGTCGGCGCGAGCGATCCGAGACCTGCTGGACCCGGAGGGCACCCAGGCGCGATTCAACGCCCGATACGAGCGCCGCTCGTTCCGGACCTGGTTCGACCATGAGGGCGTACGGCATGCCTCGGCGGTCTTCGACGACGAGGGCGGAGCTTTCGTCGATGCGGTCTTCGCGTCTGCACTGCGTCCGCGCCGGGGCGGCCCGCGGTTCGTCGACGCCGACGAGAACGCACGAGCGGCGGACCTCACCGCCGACCCCCGCACGAACGAGCAGCTCTCCTACGACCTGCTGCTGGATCTGATCCGCGCCGGCGCGCTCGCCGAACCGGAAGTCGTCTTCGGAACGCGCCAGGCCGGGCTGCGACTGGTGCAGACCGTCGACCGGCACGGCGATTCTGCCCCGATCGCGATCAGCGAGGACGGACTGACGGCGCTGCCGGCGGCCGTTGCAGAACGGCGGATCTGCGAGGCCGGCACCGTTCCCGTGACCGTAGACGGGTGCGGGAATCCCCTCGACGTCGGTCGCGAATCGCGGCTGTTCACGCCCCGGCAGCGCATCGGCCTCGCGATCCGCGACGGCGGATGCCGGTGGACCGGCTGCGATCGGCCCGCGTCATACTGCGAGGCGCATCACATCGACGAGTGGGCACGCGATAACGGACGCACCGACATCGACCGCGGGATCCTGCTCTGCCGCTTCCACCACATGCGGTTGCACCACGGCGGATGGCGGATCACCCGTATCGGGACGGACGACTTCGTGCTGCACGACCGCGGCGGTGAACGCACCACGCTCCGACCGAGGCTCCCCGTCCGCTACGCCTGGGGCGACGTGGATCCTCCTACGAGGCGGTTCCACCCCGCCGCCTGACGCGCCCCGGCACCCAGCGATCCGACGGCCGGCTCAGACCTCGTCGAGCGCGTCGGGCGTGTCGACCGCGCCGCCGAAGCGACGGTCACGGGAGAGGTAGATCCCGATCGCACGCCACAGCTCCTCGCGCGAGAAGTCCGGCCAGAGCGTGTCCAGGAAGACCATCTCCGCATACGCCGACTGCCAGAGCAGGAAGTTCGACGTGCGCTGCTCCCCCGAGCTGCGCAGGAAGAGATCGACGTCCGGCATGTCGGGGATGTACAGGTGCCGGCGGATCGCCTTCTCCGTGATCGCACTCGGGCGCATCCGCCCGGCCTTCACGTCCTCGGCGATCGCGCGCATCGCATCCACGAGCTCCACCCGGCCGCCGTAGTTGATGCACATGGTCAGCGTGAGCGTGTCGTTGCCGCGCGTCAGCTCCGACGCGTACTCCAGCTCCTTGATGACGGATCCCCATAGGCGTGGTTTGCGCCCCGCCCACCGGATCCGCACTCCCCACTCGTTGAGCTGATCGCGGCGCCGGTGCAGCACGTCGCGGTTGTACCCCATGAGGAAGCGCACCTCCTCCGGGGAGCGCGCCCAGTTCTCGGTCGAGAACGCGTACACGCTCAGGTGCTTGACGCCGGCCTGGATCGCGCCGGCCACGACATCGAGCAGCACCTCCTCCCCCGCCTTGTGCCCCTCGATGCGGTTGAGTCCGCGTCGGTTCGCCCATCGGCCGTTGCCGTCCATGACGATCGCCACGTGGTTCGGCACCGCCGGGAACGCAGGCGGTTGAACGCCGGTCCAGTCCAGCGGGCGGTACGGGACGGCGTCCTTATGCGTGTACGGCTTGGGGCTCAACGGTTTCCCTCCACGAGCGAGAGCGAGCGGATCCCCCGCTCGAGATGCCACTGGGCATAGGCGGCGATGACGCCGGACGCGGCCGCGGTCTCACGATCGGACGCGGCGTCCACGCGCTCCCAGTCCCCGGCGAGAAGGGCGCGGAGCACCTCGATCGCCGTAGCCGGGATCCGCGGACTGCCGACGGGAGCGCACTCGTCGCAGACGATGCCCCCCATCTGCGCCACGAAGACCGTGTGCGCTCCGGGCTTCGCGCACCGGGCGCAGTCGCTGAACGACGGGGCCCAGCCCGACAGCGCCATGACGCGCAGCAGATACGAATCGAGGATGCTGCGACTCGCGTGCTCGCCCCGGGCGAGGGCGCGCAGGCCGCCGACGAGCAGCAGATACTGCTCGGGCGTCGCCTCCGCGTCGTTGAGCCGGTCCGCCGTCTCGACCATGGCGTTCGCCGCCGTGTAGCGGTCGTAGTGCAGCGCGATGTCGGCGCCGTAGGAGCCGAGCGACTCCGCCTGCTGCACGATGTCGAGCGAGCGCCCCTGGTACAGCTGCACGTCCGCGACCATGAACGGCTCGAGGCGCGAGCCGAACTTCGACGAGGTGCGCCGCACCCCCTTCGCCACGGCCCGGACCTTGCCGTGCGCGCGCGACAGCATCGTGACGATCCGGTCCGCCTCACCGAGTTTGTGGGTGCGCAGGATCACCGCTTCGTCTCGGTAGGTGGGCATTCCTCGATCATCCCACTCCCGGGGACAATAGAGCTGTGACCGAACCGACCTTCACCATCCCGCTCTGGGCCGATCTGCTGGGCGTGGGCCTGGGCGGCGTGCAGGGCGCGATGTTCGCGAGCGGCTTCCGGGGCGAGCGCCGCCTGGACCTTCTCGGCGTGGCCATCATCGGCATCATGATCGGCATGGGCGGCGGACTCATCCGCGACATCCTGCTGGGGCAGCCGCCCGCATCCCTCCAAAGCAACGGGTATCTGCTCACCGCCGGCGGGGCAGCTCTCGTCGGAATGCTGCTGGCCGGGCTCTTCCAGCGGCTCAACGCCGTGGTCGTGGGGCTCGACGCTGTCGTGATCGGCATGTTCGGCGCCTTCGGGACGAGCAAGGCGATCGCGTTCGGTTTGCCGGAGGTCCCGGCGATCTTCATCGGGGTGTGCGCCGCCGCCGGCGGCGGAGTGCTGCGCGACGTGCTCATGGGCCTTCCGGTGTCGATCATGCACGTGGGTTCGCTGTACGCGGTCGCCGCAGGGGCCGGCTGCGCCTTCATCGTGATCGCGCACGGTCTGGGGATGGGGATCGTGCTCGCGGCCGTCATCGGGATCGTCGTGACCGCCGTGATCCGCGTCCTCGCCGTCGTCTTCGATCTGTCGCTGCCGGAGCAGCGCGCCCTCTACCGTCGCCGTGTCGCGGCCGAGACGGGCATGATCCCGATCATCAAGCCCTGACCCGCGTCGCGGCTCTCCGGGAGCAGGCCGAAAGACCCGGGCAGACGTCTGCGCCCCGGTCCCGGCAGATCTGCCGGGACCGGGGCGCGGGCGCAGTCACGCGGGCTGTGGCGCCGCGGACGTGTCCTCCGCACACGGGGTGACGGTGCGGAGAAGCGTGGTGGGGCCGCTCAGGCCGTGACGAGGTCGGCGTCGGCGGCGACCCGGGCGCGGATGGAGCGGTTCACGCAGGAGACGATGGCCTTGAGCGACGCCGTGGAGATGTCGCCGTCGATGCCGACGCCCCAGAGGCGCTGATCGCCGACCTGCAGCTCCACGTAGGCCGCAGCCTGCGCGTCGCCGCCGGTCGAGAGCGTGTGCTCGACGTAGTCGTACAGCGAGATGTCGAAGCCGCGCTCACGCAGCACCTCGATGAACGCCGCGACCGGACCGTTCCCCCGGCCCTGTGCCTCCACACGCTCCTCGTCGTCGCGCAGCACCACGTCCAGGCTGACCTCGCCGGACATGTCGCTGTTCGTGCGGGTGCCGAGCAGCTCGAACCGTCCCCACTTCGCCTCGTCGGCGGACGCGGGCAGGTACTCGTCGGTGAAGATGTCCCAGATCTGCTCGCTCGTGACCTCGCCGCCCTCGGCGTCGGTCTTCGCCTGCACGACGCCGGAGAACTCGATCTGCAGCTTGCGCGGCAGATCCAGCGCGTGGTCGGTCTTCAGCAGGTACGCGACACCGCCCTTGCCGGACTGCGAGTTGACGCGGATGACCGCCTCGTAGGAGCGGCCCAGATCCTTGGGGTCCACCGGCAGGTAGGGCACGCCCCACTCGATGTCATCGACCGTGACGCCCTGCGCCTCGGCCTGCGCAGCCATCGCCTCGAAGCCCTTCTTGATCGCGTCCTGGTGCGAGCCGCTGAACGCCGTGAAGACGAGGTCGCCGGCCCAGGGGCTGCGCTCGGGCACGGGCAGCTGGTTGCAGTACTCGACCGTGCGCTTGACCTGGTCGATGTCGCTGAAGTCGATCTGGGGATCGATGCCCTGCGTGAACATGTTGATGCCCAGCGCGACCAGATCGACGTTGCCGGTGCGCTCGCCGTTGCCGAACAGGCATCCCTCGATGCGGTCGGCGCCGGCCATGTAGCCCAGCTCGGCGGCGGCGATCGCGGTGCCCCGGTCGTTGTGCGGGTGCAGCGAGAGGATCACGTTCTCGCGGTGGTTCAGGTGCCGGCTCATCCATTCGATCGAGTCGGCGTAGACGTTCGGCGTCGCCATCTCGACGGTCGCGGGCAGGTTGATGATGACCTTGCGTCCCGGGGTGGGTTCCAGGATCTCCAGCACCTCATTGCAGACCTCGACCGCGTACTCCAGCTCGGTGCCGGTGTAGCTCTCCGGCGAGTACTCGTAGTACACCTCGGTGTCGGGGATGCGCTTCTCGAACTCGCGGCACAGCCGGGCGCCCTCGAGGGCGATCTGCTTGACGCCCTCCCGATCCGAGCGGAACACGACCTCGCGCTGCAGCACGCTCGTGGAGTTGTAGAAGTGCACGATGGCCTGCTTCGCGCCGGCGATCGCCTCGTAGGTGCGCTCGATCAGATGCTCGCGGCACTGCGTCAGAACCTGGATCGTGACGTCGTCGGGGATCAGGTTCTCGTCGATGAGCTGGCGCACGAAGTCGAAATCGGTCTGGCTCGCCGACGGGAAGCCGACCTCGATCTCCTTGTAGCCCATGCTGACGAGCAGCTCGAACATCACGCGCTTGCGCTCGGGCGACATCGGGTCGATGAGGGCCTGGTTGCCGTCGCGCAGGTCGACCGCGCACCAGCGCGGCGCCTCGGTGATGCGGACCGACGGCCAGGTGCGGTCGGGCAGGTCGACGCGGATCTGCTCGTGGAACGGCCGGTACTTGTGGACCGGCATGGCGGTGGGGCGCTGATTGTTCTTCATGAGGGTGTGCTCTTCTCGTCGCTTCAAGTGTGGGGGCGGGCCAACACGAACACCGCGACGAGTGGGGCCCTCAGATACGGGACTCGTCGCGGCAGCTAAGAAGGAGCAGACCGCCTGCGCGCATGCGGCCATGCTAGCACGGCCCATCGGGTGCCCCTCCCGAGGCGTCACGCGGGGAGAGAAGGACCGAGGAACCTGCGACAATCGATGGACGCGGATCCGCGCGCGTGCGGACGGATCCGAGACGCCCGACTTTTATCGAGGAGCAGCCGTGCAGTACATCTCCACCCGCGGCGGCGGGGAGCCGAAGACCTACAGCGAGGCGCTCCTGGAGGGCCTCGCCATCGACGGCGGCCTGCTCGTGCCGGAGCGTCTTCCGATGGTGGACGCCGCGACGCTGGAGTCCTGGCGCGGGCTCGGCTATGCGGAGCTCGCCACCGAGGTGCTGGGGCTCTTCGCCACTGACATCCCCCGCGACGACCTCGCCGCGCTGTGCGCCGCCGCCTACTCCCCCGAGGTCTTCGCGGCTCCGGTCCCGCTCACCCCGATCGGGGACGGGATCTCCCTCGTGGGTCTTTCCGAGGGGCCCACACTCGCGTTCAAGGACATGGCGATGCAGTTCCTCGGGCAGGCGCTCGAGTACGCGCTGGAGCGCACCGGCGGCGTGCTGAACATCGTCGGCGCGACCTCGGGCGACACCGGTTCCGCGGCCGAGCACGCGCTGCGCGGCAAGGACCGGATCAGTGTGTTCATGCTCTCGCCGCAGGGACGGATGAGCGCGTTCCAGCGTGCCCAGATGTACTCGCTGCAGGACGCGAACGTGCACAACATCGCGGTCGACGGCGTCTTCGACGACTGCCAGAACCTCGTCAAGGACCTCGCCGGCGATCTCGACTTCAAGAACGCGCAGCACCTCGGCGCCGTGAACTCCATCAACCTCGCCCGGATCACCGCCCAGGTCGTCTACTACTTCTGGGCCTGGCTGCGGGCCACCGACGCCGTCGCACCGTCCGAGCGGGCGGGCTTCGAGGTGTCGTTCGCCGTGCCGTCCGGGAACTTCGGGAACATCCTCTCCGGCTTCTTCGCCCGTGGGATGGGCCTGCCGATCCGCCGGCTCGTGCTCGCCGCGAACGAGAACAACGTGCTGGACGAGTTCTTCCGCACCGGGGTCTACCGTCCGCGCAGCGCGGCGCAGACGCTCGCGACATCCAGCCCGTCGATGGACATCTCCAAGGCGTCGAATCTGGAGCGCTTCATCTACGACCTCGTCGGCCGGGATGCGGAGCGCGTCCGCGCGGCGTGGAGCGATCTCGCATCGAGCGGCAGCTTCGACTTCACCGCGGATCTCCACCGCTTCGCCGACGAGTTCGGGATCGTCAGCGGCACCAGCACCCATGCCGACCGGCTCGCCACGATCCGCGCCGTCCACGAGGAGACCGGCACGATCATCGATCCGCACACCGCGGACGGCGTGAAGGTCGCGCGGGAGTTCGTCGAGGACGCCGTGCCCATGCTCGTTCTGGAGACCGCGAAGCCCGAGAAGTTCGGGGAGACGATCACCGAGGCGCTCGGGATCGAGCTGCCGCTCTCCGCAGAACTGCAGGCTCTGCTCGCCGCCCCGCAGCGCGTCACCGAGATCCCGAACGACGAGGCCGTGCTCCGCGAGATCATCGAGACGAGCGCTCTGCACTGATCCTCGCCCGAGCAGGCCGGAATCGGGAGCGACTCTCAGGCCGACGGGATCCCGCGGCGGCCGGCGTGGCGGATAGTCTGGCTCGCATGACGGCTCGATCGCGCGCCCGCCTATTCGCCCTGCTCGGCGCCTTCGCGCTCGTGCTGGCCCCTCTGCTCGCGGTCCCGGCCGCGCACGCCGACGCGAACGACTTCTCCTACGCCTCCTGGGACGCCCGGTACGACCTCGGTCGAGACGCCTCCGGCCGGGCGACCCTCGCGGTGACCGAGACCCTGGTGGCGGACTTCCCGGAGTTCGATCAGAACCACGGCATCATCCGCGGCCTGCCGACCTGGTACGACGGCGCACCGCTCGGCTTGCACATCGTCTCGATCACCGACGGCTCCGGTCGTGCGCTGCCGTACGACGACGGCGACACGGAGAACGGCGAACGCCAGATCCGGATCGGCGATCCCGACAGCTTCCAGCACGGTCCCACCACCTACGTGATCCGCTACACGATGCGCGACGTCGTGCACCGTCCGACGGACCGCCGGATCGACGAGTGGTACTGGAATCTGCTGCCGTTGAGCTCGCAGCAGCCGATCGCCCGCTTCTCCGCCACCCTCGGCATCGCGCCGGAGCTGGCGTCGGCGAGCATCGCGGCGCCGTCCTGCTACATCGGGGCGATCGGATCCACCACGCCGTGCACGCTGTCCGCCGGCGCTGACGGCGCCTACTCCGTCTCCGCCGAGGACCTCCCCGCAGCGAGCGGCGTGACGGTGGCGTTCCCGATGCGCGCCGGCACCTTCGCCCCCGCGCCGGCCCGCCAGCCCGACCCGATGACCGACGTCGTCCCGTATCCGGTCGCCGGAGCCGGAGTGATGCTCGCGATCGGCGGCCCGATCCTGGGGATCGCCCTGCTGCGGCGAAGGGGACGCCGAGGCGGACGCGGGATCGTGGTCGCCCAGTACGACGTGCCGGCGACGCTGCCGCCGCTGCTCGCCGCCGAGATCGAGGGACGCCGGTCCGTCGCTAACGCCGCGGAGATGGTGCACCTCGCCGTGCACAAGGCCCTGCGCATCGCCGACGGGGAGAGCAAGCCGGTGCTGGAGCTGAGGGATCCGACGATCGCCCCGGATCCGCTCGACGCAGCAGCGCTGCAGGCGCTGTTCCCCTCGCAGCCCGTCGGCACGACCCTCGCCCTCGCGGTTCCGGACGACGCCCTCGTCGGGCGCCTGAAGGCCCTGGACGCTTCCGCCCGCGCCGCCGCGTTCGACCGCGGACTGCTCGTGCGGCGCCGGGCGGCGCTCGCGATCGGACTGAGCGCCCTCGGAATCGTCGCGGGCCTCACCGCCGTCGCCCTCGCCGTGCCGGGTCTGGCGGTCGGCCGCCCGGCCGCGATCGCCACTTTCGTCGTCGCCATCGTGGCGACGGTCGTCGCGGTCGTATCGCTCATCGTCTCGCTTCCGCGGCGCGCCGTGCTCACCCCGCAGGGCGCCGAGACCCGCGAGTACCTGCTCGGCGTGCGCGAGTACATTGGGCTCGCCGAGGCGGACCGGATCCGGATGCTGCAGTCGTATCGCGGCGCCGAACGCCGCGCGGACGGCAGCGTGGATGTCGTGGTGCTGTACGAGCGGCTTCTGCCGTACGCGATGCTCTTCGGCCTGGAACGCGAATGGGGCGAGGTGCTGACCGTGCAGTACGAGCGCGACGGCACCGTGCCCGGCTGGTACCCCGGCTATTCCGGAAGCAGCTTCGCCGGCTCGCTGTCCGGCATGAACAGCTCGCTCAGCGCCACCCCGACGCCCAGCTCTTCGTCGTCATCGTCGAGCGGATCCTTCGGCGGCGGTTCGTCGGGAGGGGCGGCGGAGGCGGATCGTCCGGCGGATGGTGACGGGCGCCTAGGGGATCAGCGCGAGCTTGCCGCCCGGATGCTCCTCGGCGAGGAACCGGGTCGCCTCGACGGCGTCCGCGAGCGGATAGGTCCGCGCGAGCGGAACCACGAGGAGCCCTTCGTCGGCGAGCCGGACGAGTTCGCCGCGGATCCCGTCCCGGAACGCGGCGCTCGCCGGCTGCGATCCGGCGATGCTGAGGAAGCCGTGCTCGGCGGCGCGCGCGGGGGCCGCGATCGTGACGATCCGGGCGCGGTCCGCGACGAGCGCGAGGGACACGTCCACCGCCTCGTCGGTGCCGACCGCATCGAGAGCCGCGTGCACCGGGAGATCGAGCGCCCGCACCCGGCCGAGGAGTCCCTCTCCGTACGCCACGGGGATCCCGGCGAAACGGCGCACGCGCTCGGCGCCCGCCGCGCTCGCGGTGCCGATCACCCGGATGCCGCGCAGCGCGGCGAGCTGCAGCACCATGACGCCGACCGCACCCGACGCGCCGTGCAGGAGGATCGTCTCCCCCGCGCGGGCCTGCACGCGCTCGAGCATCTCGGCGGCCGTCGTACCGGCGAGCAGCAGATTCGCCGCCTCCGCGTGCGACAGAGGGGCCGGTTTGCGGAACGCCTTCTCGGCAGGGAACGTGAGCGAGGTCGCATAGCCGCCCTGCACGCGGAACGCGATCACCTCGTCGCCGAGCCGTGCCTCGCCGGATCCGATCGTCGTGCCGGGACCGATCGCGGTGATCTCGCCCGAGATCTCGTAGCCGATCGGCACGGGGAGGGCGACACCCGCGCGAGGGGCCGCGACGTGCTTGCGGTCCGCCGGGTTCATCCCCGCGGCCCGCACGCGCACCGTGACCTCCCCCGGACCCGGTGCCGGCACCGTCGCATCGACGAGGCGCCACTGCTCCGGCGGCCCCCAGACCGGGGCGATCCACTGCCGCGCCGCGGAGCCCATGTCAGAAGCCCAGCCGGCCGAGCTGCTTCGGATCCCGCTGCCACTCCTTGGCGACCTTCACGTGCAGCCCGAGGAACACCCGGGTGCCGAGCAGCTCCTCGATCCCCGCGCGGGCGGTGGCGCCCACCTCGCGGAGCCGGGCGCCCTTGCGTCCGATGATGATCGCCTTCTGGCTGTCGCGCTCGACCACGATCGAGGCGTGGACGTCGGTCAGGTCCGAGTCCTCCCGGGGCGAGATGTCGTCCACGACGACCGCGATCGAGTGCGGCAGCTCGTCCCGGACGCCCTCGAGCGCGGCCTCTCGGATCATCTCGGCGATGCGGTCCTCCGTCGACTCGTCGGTGACGACGTCGTCCCCGTACAGCGACGGCCCCTCGGGCATCAGGGACAGCACCTCGTCCGCGAGCACGTCCAGCTGCACCCGCGTCAGCGCCGAGAGCGGGATCACCGCCGCCCAGTCCTCGCGCAGGGAGTCCACCTCCATGAGGCGCTCGGTGATCTCGTCGCGGTCGGCGACGTCGACCTTGGTCACGATCGCGACCTTCTTCGCCCGCGGGTAGCCGTCCAGCGAGGCCGCGATGCGGCGGTCGCCCGGACCGACCTTCTCGGTCGCCGGCACGCAGAAGCCGATCACGTCGACGTCGCCGAGCACCTGCTCGACGAGGTCGTTCAGCCGCTCGCCGAGGAGCGTCCTCGGGCGGTGGATCCCGGGGGTGTCGACGATCACGAGCTGCCCGTCGGGGCGGTTCACGATGCCGCGGATCGCGCGCCGGGTGGTCTGCGGCTTCTCGCTGGTGATCGCGATCTTCTCGCCGACGAGGGCGTTGGTGAGCGTCGACTTGCCCACGTTCGGGCGGCCGACGAACGTCACGAAGCCGCTTCGGTGCCCCGTCTCGTCCTTCGCTTCGCGCTCATCGCTCATCGTGGTTCTCCTTGCTGGACCGGTCGGATCCGTGCTGATCCTCCGCGAGCGGCTCCTCGGCCCGCTCGACGAAGACGTACTCGATGCCGCGCCCGCGTCCGCGCGAGGCGCCGCCGGTGAGGAGGAGCCCGCGCACGACGGCCGTCGCGCCGGGAGTGGGGATGCGGCCGAGCTCCTTGCCGAGGAGCCCGCCGATGGAGTCGACGTCGTCGTCCTCGAGCTCGACGCCGAACAGCTCCCCGACGTCCTCGAGGTCCATGCGGCCGCTCACGCGGTAGCGACCCGGCTCGAGCTCGACGACCTCGCTGCCGGGACGGTCGTACTCGTCCGAGATCTCGCCGACGAGCTCCTCGATGAGGTCTTCGAGCGTCACGAGTCCGGCGATGCCGCCGTGCTCGTCGATGACGATGCACACGTGCACGGCATCGCGCTTCATCTGCTGCAGCAGGGTCTCGGCCCGCATCGACTCGGGGACGAAGACGGCGGGGCGTGCGATCTGCCGCACGGACGCCGCCCGCCAGCTGAGGTCGTCGCGGTAGGCGAACTGCACCAGGTCCTTGAGGTAGAGCACGCCCACCACATCGTCGGCGTCGTCGTCGACCACCGGGATCCTCGAGACGCCGCGGCGGAGGAAGAGATCCATCGCCTCGGACGTCGTCGCCGCGGCATCGACGGTGACCATGTCGGTGCGAGGCACCATGACCGCACGCACGAACTGGTCCGTGAAGTCGAACACGGAGTGGATGAGCTCCCGGTCGTCGGCCTCGATGAGATCGTGCGAGGCGGCCTCGTCGACCATGCTGAGCAGCTGCGTCTCGCTGGCGAAGGTGCTGCGACCCGCGCCCGGCGTCACGCGGCTGCCGAAGACCGCGAGGCCCTGCGCGATGGGACCGAGGATCACCCGGACGGCGCGGATCGTCGGCGCGCACACCCGCAGCATCGCGTCGGCGTGCTGCCGGCCGAAGGAGCGCGGGCTGGCGCCGACGAGCACGAACGTGATGCCCGTCATGATGACCGCCGCGGCGAGCATCGCCCACCAGATCTGGTCGTCGAAGAGCAGCACGAGAGCGACCGTGACGAGCACCGCGGCCGCCGTCTCGACGAACACGCGCATGAACGCGACGGCGTTCGCGTGCGGCTCGGGATCCGCGGCGATCCGGGCGAGGGCCGACGCGTTTCGTCCCTCCGCGCCCATCTCGACGAGATCGGCACGGGAGGTCACCGAGAGCGCCGCGTCGATCGCCGCCATCAGACCGCCGAAGGCGACCAGCAGGATCGCGCCCGCGAGCAGCAGGAATGGAGTCATCGACCGTGGGAGCGCTCGTCGGCCGCGAAGCCGGCGATGAGCTCGCGCTGCAGGCCGAACATCTCCTTCTCGTCCTCGGGCTCGGCGTGGTCGAACCCGAGGAGATGCAGCAGACCGTGCGTGGTGAGCAGGATGAGCTCATCCATGAGGGTGTGCTTCGCGGTGGCGGCCTGGGTCTCCGCCACCTGGGGGCACAGCACGATGTCGCCGAGCAGCCCGGGCGGCGTCGGGCGGTCGATCGTGCCGGGGCGCAGCTCGTCCATCGGGAAGCTCAGCACGTCCGTGGGACCCGGCTCGTCCATCCACTGCACGTGCAGCGCCTCCATGGCGCCCTCGTCCACGAGCACGATCGCGACATCCGCGTCCGCGCTGACGTTCAGCTCGGCCAGGTTGCGCTCGGTGAGGCGCAGCAGCACCGTCTCGTCGATCGCGATGGCCGACTCGTTGTTGATCTCGATCATTTCAGGCCTCGTTTCGGCATGCGGTCTCGGGGGCCGGGGCGCTGCTGCCCCGCTCTGCGCTCCGCCCGGTTGGCGAACTCGGCGGCCTGCTCCCGCTCGGCGCGCACGGCGGTGCGCTGCTCGTCGTACTCGGTGTAGGCGTCGACGATGCGGCCGACCAGGGAATGCCGGACGACGTCGTCGCTGGTGAGCCGGGAGAAGTGGATGTCGTCGATGTCCTTCAGCACGCGGGTCACGACCCGGAGACCGGATGCGGCGGTGGGCAGGTCGATCTGGGTGATGTCCCCGGTGACGACCATGCGCGTGCCGAACCCGAGGCGGGTGAGGAACATCTTCATCTGCTCGGGCGTCGTGTTCTGCGCCTCGTCGAGCACGACGAAGGAGTCGTTGAGCGTGCGTCCGCGCATGTACGCCAGCGGCGCGACCTCGATCGTTCCGCTCGCCATCAGGCGGGGCACGATCTCCGGATCCATCATCTCGTTCAGCGCGTCGTAGAGCGGGCGCAGATACGGATCGATCTTGTCGGTGAGGGTACCGGGGAGGAAGCCCAGCCGCTCCCCCGCCTCGACCGCCGGGCGGGTGAGGATGATCCGCTCGACCTCCTTGCGCTGCAGCGCCTGGACGGCCTTCGCCATCGCGAGATAGGTCTTTCCGGTGCCCGCGGGGCCGATGCCGAACACGATCGTGTTCTCGTCGATCGCGTCGACGTACTCCTTCTGACCGAGGGTCTTCGGACGGATCACGCGTCCTCGGGTCGAGAGGATCGCCTCGCCGAGCACCTCGCTGGGTCGCACGCCCTCGCGCTCCAGCATGCGCGCCGACTGCGCCACATCGCTCGGGGCGAGCGCATGGCCGGACCGCGTGAGCTCGATGAGCTCGTCGACGAGCTTCCGCGCCGCGCCGACCGCGCCGGGATCCCCGGTGAGGGTGACCTCGTTGCCCCGGACCAGCACGTCGACCGCGGGGTGCTCCTTCTCGAGCATGCGCAGCAGCCGGTCCTGCGGGCCGAGCAGCTGCACCATCGCGACGCCGTCCACCTCGATCCGCGCCGAGATGACGGATTCAGCCGTTTCGTCAGAAGCCAACGAGCTTGTTCTCCTCGAGATCGCCGAGCACATGGGCGTGCACGTGGAAGACGGACTGCGCGACGCTCGCGCCGTTGTTGAAGATGAGGCGGTACTCGCCGTTGGCGTGATCGACCGCGATCTGCTTGGCCGCGGCGACGATCTTCGCCAGCAGGGCGGGATCCCCCGCGGCGAGCTCGGTGACGTCGCGATACTGCTCGGACTTGGGGATCACGAGCACGTGCAGCGGCGCCTGCGGGTTGATGTCGCGGATCGCGAAGACGTCATCGGTCTCGAGCAGGATCTCGCCGGGGATCTCCCCGTTCAGGATGCGCGTGAAGATCGAGGGTTCGCTCATGCCATCAGTCTATCGGCGCGGTGCCGCGGGTCGGCGGACCTACCAGCGTCCGCGGGCCACGTTCAGCACCGCGAGCGCGGCCGGGCCGGCCGTCGACGTGCGCAGCACCGTGTCGCCGAGCAGCACCCGCTCGGCGCCCGCGGCGACGAGGCGCTCGATCTCCTCCGGCGCGACGCCGCCCTCCGGCCCGACGACGAGCACGATGTCGCGCTCGTCCGGCACGACGCGGGACAGCCGCTCCGAGGCGGAGGGATCCAGGATCAGCACCCGCTGGGCCCCGGCGCGACGCACGAGATCCGCCGTGGACTCGACGGCGACGACCTCGGGGATCCAGGAGCGGTGCGCCTGCTTCGCGGCCTCGCGGACGATGCTCGCCCAGCGCTCGCGGCCCTTGGCCGCCTTCGCGCCCTCCCAGCGCGACACGCTGCGCGTGGCCTGCCAGGGCACGATCCCGTCGACGCCGAGCTCGCAGGCCGCCTGGACGGCGAGCTCGTCGCGATCGCCCTTCGCGAGCGCCTGCGCGAGCAGGATCCGCGGCGTCGGCAGCGGATCCTCGCGCCGGGCCAGAACCCGCACCTCGACGAGCGACGGCGCGGCCGCGACGACCTCGGCGTCCAGCCAGACGCCGGCGCCGTCACCGAGGGTGATCGGCTCGCCGACGCGCACCCGGCGCACCACCGCGGCGTGCTTGGCCTCGGCGCCGGTCAGGGCGATCGTGGTCCCCGGTCGGGCCGAGGTCGCCTCGGGCGTGACGAAGTGCAGCGCCATGTCCGTCAGCCGCGGAACCGGTCGCGCAGCTTGGAGAACAGTCCCTGATGGAACTCGGCGAGCCGCGGTGCCGGCGCCTTCGTGCGCTTGGCGAAGTCCTCGATGAGCTGACGCTGCTTGTGGTCGAGCTTCGTGGGGGTGAGCACCTGCACGCCCACTCGCAGGTCTCCGCGCTGCGTGCCCCGCAGCGGCGTGACCCCACGGCCCTTGATCGTGAGCACGTCGCCGGACTGCAGACCCTGGCGGATCTCCAGGTCCACCGGGCCGTCGAGCGACTCGATCGTCGTCGTGGTGCCCAGGATCGCGTCGCTCATCGCGACCTCGAGGGTCGCGAGCAGGTCGTCGCCCTCGCGGCTGAAGCGCGCGTGCGGCGTCACCGTGACCTCGACGTACAGATCGCCGTTCGGACCGCCCGCGCGGCCCACCTCACCGGAGCCGGGGAGCTGCAGGCGCAGACCGGTCTCGACGCCGGCGGGGATGTCGAGCCCGACCGTCCGGCGCGAACGCACCCGGCCCTGGCCGTTGCAGGTCTGGCACGGGAACGGGATCGTCGTGCCGAAGCCCTCGCACGACCCGCAGGGCGCGGTCGTGAGGACGTTGCCGAGCAGGCTCCGCACCTGCTGCTGCACGTGACCGGATCCGCCGCAGATGTCGCAGGTCACGGGCGAGGTGCCCTCCGCGCAGCAGGAACCCTGACAGGTCTCGCACAGCACCGCGGTGTCGACCTCGATGTCGCGGTGCACGCCGAACACGACATCGCCGAGGTCGAGCGTCACCCGCACCAGGGCGTCCTGGCCGCGCTCCCGGCGTGAACGGGGCCGGGCGGACCGCGCCCCTCCGCCGCCGAAGAAGGTCTCGAAGATGTCCCCGAAGCCGCCGAAGCCGCCGAACCCGCCGTTGCCGTTCTGGTCGCCGCCCATGTCGTAGCGGCGTCGCGAATCGGCGTCGCTGAGCACGTCGTAGGCGTGCGTGACCGACTTGAACCGCTCCGCGGCCTCCTCGCTCGGGTTCACGTCGGGGTGCAGCTGCCGGGCGAGCCGTCGATACGCCTTCTTGATCTCGTCCTCGCTCGCGTCGCGCGAGACGCCGAGGACCTCGTAGTGATCCGTCACCATCGCCTTTCCGGGCCGCCCTGCGGCGGCGTGTCTGTCGTGCGGCCGGTCACCGGCCGGACTCGTCCTCTTCGAGCAGCCGGGACAGGTAGCGGGCCACGGCCCGCGCCGCCGCGAGGTTGCTCTGGTAGTCCATGCGGGTCGGGCCCATCACGCCGACGCGTGCGGTCCCGGAGTGGGTGAGATAGTCGCTCGCGACGATCGAGGCCTCGCCGAGACCGAACGCGGCGTTCTCCGTGCCGATGCTCGCCGCGAGCCCGTGCTCGTCGACGCGCATCTCGCTCATCAGCCGCAGCAGCGTCACCTGCTCCTCGATCGCCTCGAGGAGCGGATGGATGCTGCCGCGGAAGTCGTGCTCGCGGCGTGCCAGCGTGGCGGCGCCCGCCATGACCAGGCGCTCCTGGCGGAACTCGGCGAGCTCTTCGGCCACCGCCCGCAGCAGCGCGGCCCGCGCGGCGTCGACACGGGGGCCGTACGAGGTCTCTCCCGCCGCCTGGACCCGCTCGGCGCCGCGGCGCACCGAGTGTCCGGTGAGCAGTTCGGTGATCGCGGCGCGGAGCATCCCGAGCTCGGACTCGTCGAGCTCGACCGGCAGCGGGACGATGCGCTGCGACACGCCGCCGGCGTCCGTCACGAGCACGATGAGCAGGCGGTTCGGGGCCAGCGCGACGAGCTCGACGTGCGTGACATGTGCGCGCGCGAAGGACGGATACTGCGCGAGGGCGACCTGCCCGGTCAGCCGGGTGAGCACGCGCACGGTGCGCACCATGAGGTCATCGAGGTCGGCGGGGTCCGCGAGGAACGCGGTGATCGCGCTGCGCTGCGCCGCGGAGAGCGGCCGCACCTGCGCGAGGTGGTCGACGAAGACCCGATAGCCCTTGTCCGTCGGCACCCGCCCGGAGGAGGTGTGCGGCGCCGCGATGAGGTCCTCGTCCTCGAGCTGGGCCATGTCGTTGCGGATCGTCGCGGCGGACACGCCGAAGGCGTGCCGCTCCACGATCGACTTGCTGCCGACCGGCTCATTCGTCTCGACGTAGTCCTCGACGATGGCGCGGAGCACCTGGAGTCCCCGTTCTGAGACCATCGCCCCTCCTCACCGCTGGCACTCGTGCATCCTGAGTGCCAATCCTATCCTGCCGGGCCTCCCGGCGGGCTCAGGGGCCGCGGACGCCTCCAGAACCGCGGGAGCGCCCGGGCCCGGAGGCCGGGGACGCGGTTCTGCCTAGGATGGCGCCATGGACCACGACGCCGTGCGCACGCGGATCTCCACCGGCGAGCTCATCGGACGCCGCATCGACGGCGTCGACCGCCATCTCGGCATCCCGTACGCCGCACCGCCGTTCGGGCCCCGCCGCTTCCGCAGCCCCGAGCCGCCTGAGGCGTGGTCGGCGCCGCGCGATGCCTCGGCGTTCGGCCCGACCGCTCCGCAGCTGCCCTACGCCGGGGCGACGGCCGAGATCCTCGGCAGCCTCCGCATCGACGGCGAAGACATCCTCACCGCGAACGTGTGGGCCCCGGTCGGCGCCCGTTCCGCACCGGTCGTGCTGTGGATCCACGGCGGCGCGCTGGAGCGGGGAACGGCGGCGCTGTCCCTCTACGACGGCACCGCGTTCGCCCGCGACGGGATCGTGTTCGTCAGCATCAACTACCGGCTGGGATCCGAAGGCTTCTCGGTGCTCGACGGGGCGCCGCGCAACCTGGGGCTCCAGGACGCGGCGGCGGCCCTCCGCTGGGTGCACGAGGAGATCGCCGCGTTCGGGGGCGACCCGGATCGGATCACCCTCATGGGCGAGTCCGCCGGCGGGGCGCTCGTCGCCGCGCTCCTCTCCCGCCCGGACACCCGGGCGCTCGTGCGCGGCGGCATCATCCAGTCCGGTCCGCTGCTGGCGTCGTCCCCGGCGCGCGGCGGCAGAGTGACCCGGCAGCTCGCCGCACGTCTCGGAGTGCCCGCCACCGCGGAGGCGTTCACCGCCCTCGCTCCGGACGCGCTCCTCGAGGCGCGGCGCGCCCAGTCCGCCGGATCCTCGCCGCTCGGCGGCGCACCGGGGTTCGCCCTCGTGATCGACGAGGAGACCCTGCCGAGCTCGCCGCACGAGGCGCTGCGGGACGCCGATGTGCCGATCCTGATCGGCACCAACACCGACGAGTACCGGCTCTGGTTCCCGCCGGAGGCGCTCACCGCCATCCGTCCGGCGAAGCTGCTCCTCGCCCGGCTCGCGCTGCGCATCCCCGCGGCGGCGGTCCGCGCCGTGCGGACGGATCACCCGGGCGCGAGCACCGGCGAGGTGTTCGGCCAGCTCGCGACGGACCTGCTGCTCCGCGCGCCCGCCACCCGGGCCGCACAGGCGCGGTCCGGCACGGCGACCCACCTCTACGAGTTCTCGTGGCCGAGTGCCGTGCGCGACCTCCGCGCCGCCCATGCCCTCGAGATCCCGTTCGTCTTCGACGTGCTCGCAGACCCGGAATCCCTCCGGATCGCCGGCGCCGACGCACCGCAGTCCCTCGCCACGACGATGCACGACGCCTGGGTGCGGTTCATCCACGACGGCGATCCCGGCTGGCCCGCCTACGGCGCGCAGCGGACGGCGGCGCTGTTCGCCGGTTCCGGCGGCGATCCCGTGGTCGGCCCGCAGCGCCGCACCGTCGTGGTGGATCTGCTGCCGACGCCCCGGGCCTGAGCTCCGAGACGATCGGCCGGTCCCGGGTCAGTCCGTCAGCGCCCGCACCACGGCGTCGGCGAGCAGGCGCCCGCGCCGGGTGAGGACGAGCGTCCCCCGCAGAGCCGCCCCTGCATCGACCAGGCCGTCGGCGATGAGCCCCGCGACCCGGGTCCTCGCCTCAGGAGCGAGGTCGTCCAGAGGCAGGCCTTCGGCCATCCGCGAGCGGAGCAGGATCCGCTCCAGCTGGGCCGCCTCCGCGTCGGGACGCTCGGCGCCGGCCGCAGGGGACTCCCCCGTCGCGAGTCGCTGCGCGTAGGCGGCGGGATGCTTCACGTTCCACCAGCGGAGCCCAGCGACGTGGCTGTGCGCACCGGGACCGAAGCCCCACCAGTCGGTGCCGCGCCAGTACGCCATGTTGTGGCGGGAGCGCCGGTCGCCGCCGCCCTTCTCCGAGCCGGCGTCGCCCGTGCTCCGCCGGGCCCAGTTGCTCACCTCGTACCAGTCGAATCCCGCGTCCGCCAGTGCGGTGTCGGCGAGCTCGTACATGTCGGCCTGCAGGTCGTCGTCCGGCGCGGGCACCTCGCCGCGGCGGATCTGACGCGCGAGCTTCGTGCCGTCCTCGATGATCAGCGCATAGGCGGAGATGTGATCGGGACGCAGGTCCACCGCGGTCTCGAGCGAGGCGCGCCAGTCCTCCAGGGACTCCCCCGGCGCCCCGTAGATGAGATCGACGCTGACCGCGAGCCCGGCGGCGCGCGCCGCCTCGACCGCGGTGCGCACGTTCTCCGGCCGGTGCGTGCGGTCGAGCGCCGCCAGCACGTGAGGCACGGCGGACTGCATGCCGATCGACATCCGGGTGACGCCCGCGGCGGCGAGCTCCTCGGCGACCGCCGGGGTGACGGTGTCGGGATTGGCCTCCACGGTGACCTCGGCGCCGTCGACGATGCCGAACGCGTCGATCGCGGCGCCGAGCATGCGCCCGAGATCGCCCGCCGGCAGCAGGGTCGGCGTGCCGCCGCCGAAGAACACGGTGCTCAGCGGACGCAGCGGGGCGTGCTCGGAGAGCACCGCACGCGCCAGCCCGATCTCCCCGATCAGCGTGTCGGCGTAGGCGTCCTGACGTGCGCCGCGCAGCTCGGACGCGGTGTACGTGTTGAAGTCGCAGTAGCCGCAGCGCACGCGGCAGAACGGCACGTGCAGGTACGCGGAGAACGGAGCGGCGGGATCGATCGACAGGTCGGCGGGCAGACGTCCGTCCGCCGGTGCCGGATCCCCGAGCGGGAGCGGTCCGGCCATCAGAGTCGGACCATCAGACGGGAGTCGCGTACAGCGGCGAGATCGCCCGCAGGTAGCGCGCGAACAGCTCACGGCGACGGCGCTTCACGAGATACGGCACCGTTCGATACAGGAAGCTGTTCGGCCGATCGAAGGCGCGCACGGTGAACCACACCTCGTCGGCGTCGTTCCACTCGATGTCGAAGGACTCCTCGCCGCTCACGACGGAGCCGTCGACCGTGCCGAGCACGAAGCCGATCCGGTGCGTCTGCTCGGTCACCGAGATCACCCGCAGCTCGGCGTCGGCGCGCATGCCGCCGACGCGGCCGTGCAGCTTCAGGGTCATGCCGGGACCCGCCCACGGCGTGCCGTCCTCGTCGTAGCGCGGCTCGACCTCGGCGTGGCTCGGCGCGATCGGGTTGCCCTCCGCGTCGAAGCTGACACCGGCGTACCCGGGGCTGGAGGCGGGGCGCACATCCGTCAGCTGCAGACCCGCCGCGCGCTGCGCCGTCCACGACAGCAGCGCGTCACCGGCCGTGCGGAACCGCTCCTCGCCGCTTCCGAGCCGCCAGGACTCCTCGGCCGGGATGCTGCGCTCCGGCGGATACTGCATCAGGTCGGGCGCGTGGGTCGCCCCCACGGCGGCATAGTCCACCGTTCCTTCTCGGAATGTCCCGCGACGCATGACAACCAGACTACTGGCCGGGCCCGACGGACTCACCCAGGTTCTCCCAAGGCTGGGATGCTGTTCACACGGGCGCGCGCGTCGTCCCCGTTCCCGGAACGGTCGGATCTCGCCGCGAGAGGGCGGTCGTCACCGAGTCGCAGCGCAGAGGCGGCCGCCCCGAGGACCAGCCCGGCCACGCCCGCGACGGACAGCGGCTCGCCCAGCACGATCAGGGCTGCGACGGCGGTGGCTGCCGGGATCACGCTGAACAGGATCGACGCAGCATCCGCGCCGACGCCACGGACGAGCGCCGAGTACAGCACGGTGCCGCCCAGGCCGATCGCGACGATGCCGCCGAGGAGCGACCAGGACGCGAGGCCGGCGGGTGGACGCGCGGGTTCGGTCACCGCGAGCGCCCCCGCGACAGGGGTGGAGACGACGACTCCGATCAGTGTGAACATCGCGGGATGGACCCGGCGCAGGGACCGCCCCTGCCAGAGCGCCCCGAGCGCGACCGCGAGCAGCGACCCGCCCACGGCGAGGATCGTCGGCCCGATCCGCGGATCCGCGAGCACGGTCGGCAGGCAGGCGACGATCACGGCCGCGGCTCCCAGAACAGTGGACAGCAGCGCCCGGCGGGAGGCCCGCCGTCGCAGGATCCACCGGGAGAGGAGCGCGGTGACGACGGGATTCATGGCGATCACGAGCGCGGTGAACCCCGCGCCGACGCCGTGCCCGAGCGCCCAGTAGGTGCCGACGAACTGCCCCGCCTGCGAGAGCAGCCCCGCACCGGCCGCGGCGGCCAGCAGGCGGCCGCGCGGGACGGGTGTGCGCAGCAGCGCGCAGACCACGAGCAGCACCAGGACGGAGAGGGCGAAGCGCAGCAGGAGCAGCAGGAAAGGACTCGTCGTGCGCAGGGCGAGCGAGGTCAGCGCGTAGTTCACGGCGTAGAGGGTCACCTCGCGACGACGGCGGGCGAGTCGCGCACGGTCGTGCGCGAGTGCCTCGACCTCTCGAGCGTCCTCGCGACCGTGCGCTCCGGGGCGGGCATCACCGCTCTGCCCGCCTTTCACCGGACCGAGTCGCAGCTCCGCGAGCTCGACCTGCCGGCTCCCCCGCCGCTGCCGCTGACGATGGTCGCGTCAGACCGCATCCCCGCCGATACCCGGAACGCCCTGATCGAAGCGCTCCGACGCGCGGTCGCGAGTGTCTGAGGCTGCCGCCTACTTCTTGTCCTTGCCCTCGACGTCGCCGGAGAGCGCCGCGATGAACGCCTCCTGGGGGACCTCGACGCGGCCGACCATCTTCATGCGCTTCTTGCCCTCCTTCTGCTTCTCGAGGAGTTTGCGCTTGCGGGTGATGTCACCGCCGTAGCACTTGGCGAGCACGTCCTTGCGGATCGCGCGGATCGTCTCGCGGGCGATGATGCGCGCGCCGATCGCGGCCTGGATCGGCACCTCGAACTGCTGGCGCGGGATGAGCTTGCGCAGCCGCTCGGCCATCATCGTGCCGTAGGCGTAGGCCTTGTCCCGATGCACGATCGAGCTGAACGCGTCGACCTTCTCGCCCTGCAGCAGGATGTCGACCTTGACCAGGTCAGCCTCCTGGGATCCGCTGGGCTCGTAGTCGAGCGAGGCGTAGCCCTGGGTCTTCGACTTGAGCTGGTCGAAGAAGTCGAACACGATCTCGCCGAGCGGCATGTTGTAGCGCAGCTCGACGCGCTCCTCGGAGAAGTACTCCATGCCCAGCAGCGAGCCGCGCCGCGACTGGCACAGCTCCATGACGGTTCCGACGTAGTCCTTCGGAAGCAGGATCGCGGCCTTGACCATCGGCTCGGAGACGGATCCGATCCGCCCGTCCGGGTACTCGCTCGGATTGGTCACCGTCACCGTCTCGCCGGTGTCGCTCGTGAGCACCTCGTAGATCACGCTCGGCGCCGTCGTGATGAGGTCGAGGCCGAACTCGCGGCTGAGGCGCTCGGTGATGATCTCCAGGTGCAGCAGTCCGAGGAAGCCGCAGCGGAAGCCGAAGCCGAGCGCGACCGAGGTCTCCGGCTCGTACTGCAGCGACGCGTCGGAGAGCTTGAGCTTGTCCAGCGCCTCGCGCAGCTCGGCGTAGTCGCTCCCGTCGATCGGGTAGATGCCGCTGAAGACCATCGGCTTCGGGTCGGTGTAGCCGGCGAGAGCCTCGGCCGCGGGCTTGCGGGCGTGGGTGATCGTGTCGCCGACCTTGGACTGGCGCACGTCCTTGACGCCGGTGATGAGGTAGCCCACCTCGCCGACGCCCAGGCCCTTGGAGGGCACGGGCTCGGGACTGGAGACGCCGATCTCGAGGAGTTCGTGGTTGGCGCCGGTGGACATCATCTGGATCCGCTCGCGCGGGGCGAGCTTGCCGTCGACCATCCGGACGTAGGTCACCACGCCGCGATAGGCGTCGTAGACGGAGTCGAAGATCATCGCGCGGGCCGGGGCGTCGGCGTCGCCGACCGGGGCCGGGATCTCCTGCACCAGCCGGTCGAGCAGGTCCTCGACGCCGGCGCCCGTCTTGCCGGACACGCGCAGCACGTCGTCGGGGCTGCCCCCGATGAGGTCGGCGAGCTCCTTCGCGTACTTCTCCGGCTCGGCCGCCGGGAGATCGATCTTGTTCAGGACCGGGATGATCGTGAGGTCGTTCTCGAGCGCGAGGTAGAGGTTCGCGAGCGTCTGCGCCTCGATGCCCTGCGCCGCGTCGACGAGGAGGATCGCGCCCTCGCAGGCGGCGAGCGAACGCGACACCTCGTAGGTGAAGTCGACGTGTCCCGGCGTGTCGATCATGTTGAGGGCGAACGTCTCGCCGTCGATCTGCCAGGGCATGCGCACGGCCTGGCTCTTGATCGTGATGCCGCGCTCGCGCTCGATGTCCATCCGGTCCAGGTACTGCGCGCGCATGTCGCGGTCGGAGACCACACCGGTGATCTGGAGCATCCGGTCGGCCAGGGTCGACTTGCCGTGGTCGATGTGGGCGATGATGCAGAAGTTGCGGATCTGCTGCGGGGGCGTGGCGGCCGGCTGCAGCGGAGTGAGGGCGCGAGGTGACATGGGGTCCTGAACGATGCGGGGTCCGGCGGGCGGATCGGGCTTTCCCGGAGCGAACCGGGTATCCCATCGATTCTACGGGAGCGCCGGCACGCCCGCGGTGGCCGTTCCCCTCCGCGGACGGGACACGGCGGGTGGCGCGTCCGATATACGGGCGAGCGTGCGGCCGGTGATAGTCTCGCGAGGTTGCCGCGATCCGGAACCGGGTCTCAGAGTCGGCAGCACTCCGTCCCGCGAAGCGCGGACGGAGCACCGCGTCACCGGTCTCGGGTGGTGTTGAATGACATCGACCCAGCGCTGCGTCGGAGATCCCGTGCGGCGTCTGTGACAAGAGAGAGAACACCGTCTTGATCAAGTTCCTGCTGCGCCGAACCCTCGGCTGGCTTCTCATGATCGTGGTGGCGACCAACGTCACGTACTTCCTCGCATGGGCCTTCCTGGATCCGCGCAGCAACTACATCGGACGTCGCCCTCCGCTGAGCGAAGACCAGATCAACCGCCTCCTCGAACCCCGCAACCTCAGCGACACCGTGCCGTTGCTGCAGCGCTGGTGGCACTGGTTCACGGACATCCTGCTGCACTGGAACTGGGGCGTGAGCCCGGTCGGCCAGTCGGTGAACGCGCAGATCGCGTACCGCATGTGGGTCTCCGGAGAGCTCGTGCTCGGCGCGACGATCATCGCCGCCGTCCTCGGCATCGGGCTCGGCGTCTACACGGCGTCCCGGCAGTACAAGCTCGCGGACCGCGTGTGGCAGGGCATCTCGATCGTCACCATGAACATCCCGATCGTCGTGGCGGCGCTCGTCATCGTGCTCGGCGCGATCGCGATCAACGACGCCCTCGGCTTCCGGCTGTTCTACGTCACCGGCGCCAGCAGCGACGGGGTGACCGGGTTCTTCCCCGTGCTGATCGACACGCTGCAGCACCTGGTCCTGCCGACCATCGCCCTCGTGTTCATCGGCTACTCCAGCTACCACTTCCTGCAGCGCTCCCTGCTGCTGGACAACATCAAGGCCGACTACGTGCGCACGGCGCGCGCGAAGGGCCTCACCAAGCAGCAGGCCATCCGCAAGCACGCGCTGCGCACCTCGATGATCCCGGTCGCGACCCAGCTCGCGTTCAACATCCCCGCGGTCTTCACGGGCGCCGTGCTGACCGAGACGATCTTCGCGTGGAACGGCATGGGCCGGTACTTCGTGCAGACCATCGGAACCAACGACGTGCACGGTGTGGTGGCGATCGCCGCCTTCACCGCTGTGCTCACGGCGATCGGCGCCATCCTCGCCGACATCGCCGTGGTGATCCTCGACCCACGAGTGAGGGTGAGCTGACATGACCTCCGCAACCGTCCAGCCCCCCGTCGGGCCCGACACGACCGCCGCGCGCATCCCGCGCAAGCGCATCGGCACGTTCCGGCTCTACTACCGCCGATTCGTGCGCAACCGCCCCGCCGTCGCCGGCGTGTTCATCTTCGCGCTCCTCGTGCTGTTCGCGGTCTTCGGCCCGCTCGTCGCGCGCTTCAGCTTCAGCGAGCTCGACTTCCTCTCCCTCGGCACCCCGCCGGACGGCACGCACTGGTTCGGCACCGCGGCGGACGGCGGCGACCTGTTCGCCCAGACGACCGTCGGCCTGCAGCGCTCGCTGATGATCGCCCTGACGGTCTCCATCGGCACGACCGTCATCTCCGCCGTCGTCGGCACGGCTGCGGCCTACTTCCGCGGCACGACCGAGCGGATCATCCTGCTGATCATCCACTTCCTCATGGTGGTGCCGACCTTCCTGATCCTCTCGCTGGTCTCCTCCAGCGCGGGCGGCGACTGGCGCGTGATCTCACTCGCGATGATCTTCATCAGCTGGTTCGTGCCTGCCCGCGTCATCTGGACGCTGTCGCTGTCGCTGCGCGAGCGCGAGTACGTGCACGCCGCGCGCTACATGGGCGTTCCCGGCATGACGATCGTGCTGCGCCATCTGCTGCCGAACATCGGCTCGCTGCTCGTGATCAACTTCACCCTCGGCGTCGTCGGCGCGGTCATCACCGAGACTGGACTGTCCTTCATCGGCTTCGGCGTGAAGATCCCCGACGTCTCGCTCGGATCCCTCATCGGGATCGGCGCGAACTCGCTCGCGAGCGCCCCGTGGACCTTCTACTTCCCCGCCGCCGCGCTGACGCTGCTCACCGTCTCGATGGCGCTCATCGCCGACGGCCTGCGCGACGCGCTCGATCCCACCTCGGCGGCGGGAGGCCGCGCATGACCGCTCCTCTTCTCTCCGTCCGCGATCTGCACGTCAGCTTCGCCTCCGAATCCGGACGCGTCGACGCCGTCCGCGGCGTCTCCTTCGACCTCGAGCCGGGCCGCACGCTCAGCATCGTCGGCGAGTCCGGCTCCGGGAAGTCCGTCACCTCCCTCGCGATCATGGGGCTGCTCGACGAGAACGCCAAGGTCACCGGGTCGATCATGTTCGACGGGATCGAGCTCGTCGGCAAGAGCGACAAGGAGCTCTCCGCGCTGCGCGGCAACGGCATCGCGATGATCTTCCAGGATCCGCTCACCTCGCTCACCCCGGTGTTCACCGTGGGCGACCAGCTCATCGAGGCGCTGACGGTGCATCGCAGCATGTCGAACGCGGACGCCACGGCGCGCGCGATCGAGCTGCTCCGCCTGGTCGGCATCCCGAGCCCGGAGCGGCGCCTGAAGTCGTTCCCGCACGAGTTCTCCGGCGGCATGCGCCAGCGCGTCGTGATCGCGATCGCGATGGCGAACAACCCCAAGCTGATCATCGCCGACGAGCCCACGACGGCGCTCGACGTGACGATCCAGGCGCAGATCCTCGATCTCATCGCCACGGCGCAGCGGGAGACCGGCGCTGCGGTCATCATGATCACGCACGACATGGGCGTGGTCGCGAAGACCGCCGACGACGTGCTGGTGATGTACGCGGGCAAGCCCGTGGAGCAGGCGCCGGTGCGCGAGCTGTTCCACGAGACCCGGATGCCGTACTCCATCGGGCTGCTCGGTGCGATCCCGCGCGTCGACAAGGCCGAGAAGCAGCCGCTGGTGCCGATCAAGGGCAATCCCCCGCTGCTGATCAACCTCCCCGACGAGTGCCCGTTCGTGGCGCGCTGCCCGATCGCCACCGAGGCATGCCGCGCGAAGGAGCCCGAGCTGCGCGCCATCGCGACGAGCGAGGGCGGCGACCACCGGGTCGCGTGCGTGCGCGCCGACGAGATCGAGAACGGCCTCATCGGCGGCGTGCCGGTGTACCCCGTCCCCGAGCTGCCCACGAGCGCCCTGGACCGCGTGCCGCGCGAGGCGCGCGCGGTGACGCTCGACGTCCGCAACATGCAGAAGACGTTCCCGCTCACCAAGGGCGCGTTCCTCAAGCGCAAGGTCGGCGAGGTGCACGCTGTCAAGGGGCTGACCTTCGACGTCCGCGAGGGCGAGACGATGGCCATCGTCGGCGAGTCCGGCTGCGGCAAGACCACGACCCTGCTGCAGATCATGGATCTGGCGAAGCAGTCCGACGGCGAGATCACGATCGCCGGCACCAAGGTGTCGGAGCTGCACGGCGGCAAGGCCGAGCGCACCGTCCGCCGCGACCTGCAGATCGTCTTCCAGGACCCGATGGGCGCCCTCGATCCGCGCCTGACCGTCGCCGACGTGATCGCCGAGCCGCTGCGCGCGATCGGCGTGCCGCGTGCGGAGGCGGATCTCAGGGTGGACGAGCTCATGGATCTCGTGGGTCTCGACCCGGCGCACGCCAGCCGCTTCCCCGGGGCGTTCTCGGGCGGCCAGCGCCAGCGCATCGGCATCGCCCGTGCTCTCGCCACGAACCCGAAGATCGTCGTCCTGGACGAACCGGTCTCGGCGCTGGACGTGTCCATCCAGGCCGGCGTGATCAACCTGCTGGACGAGCTCAAGGTGAAGCTCGGGCTGTCCTATCTGTTCGTCGCGCACGACCTCTCCGTGGTCCGCCACATCGCCGACCGCGTCGGGGTCATGTACCTCGGCGAGTTCGTCGAGCACGGCGACGTGGACGAGATCTTCGACGACCCGCAGCACCCGTACACGCAGGCGCTGCTGTCGGCGATCCCGGTGCCGGATCCGGACATCGAGCGCACCCGGGAGCGCATCGTCCTCCAGGGCGATCTGCCGAGCCCCGCCGACCGCCGCGCCGGCTGCTCGTTCACGTCGCGCTGCCCGCTGTACAAGATGCTCCCGGAGGAGCAGCGCACCCGCTGCGAGACCGTGGCTCCGGCCCTGCACGGCACGGACGCGCACGCGAACGCCTGCCACTGGCGCTGAATCCGCCCGCGTCCGTTGAACTCGAAACGGTAACGGTTGCCTTGATGTGCCGGGAAGTTCCGGTTCACGCAGGTTAACTGTCCCCTGTCCCCAAAAAGCCGAAAGGCATTCGAAGGAGAACCATGAAAAGGCAGCACAAGCTGTGGGGCGTCATCGCCCTCAGCGGGGCGCTGGCAATCGCCATCAGCGGTTGCTCGGCGACCGGAGGATCGACCGGCGGCAGCACCGACAAGCCGGCGGAGACCAAGACCGCGGACTACAATCCGCAGCCGCGCGAGAACCTCAAGCAGGGCGGCGAAGCGCACTTCTGGATCAGCGAAGTTCCGGCGCAGATGAACTTCATGAACGGTGACGGCACCGCCGACACCTCGCGTCTGGCTGCGTGGTACACCCCCCAGGTGTTCCTCATGGACCCGGACGGCACCGTCAAGGCGAACCCGAACTACCTCGACAAGTGGGACACCACGGTCAAGGACGGCAAGACGGTCGTCACGATGAAGATCAACGAGAAGGCCGTCTGGAACGACGGCTCGCCGATCGACTGGACCGCCTTCGAAGCCACGTGGAAGGCCAACAACGGCACTAACGAGGCCTACAAGGCCAGCGCGACCGACGGGTACAAGGACATCGAGTCCGTCACGAAGGGCGACACGGACAAGGACGTCATCGTCACGTTCGACCGCGAGTTCGCCTGGCCGTCGATGCCCTTCCTCACCGGCATCCTGAACCCGCACGTCAACACCCCGGAGATCTACAACGAGGGGTACAACGGCAACGCGCACCCCGAGTGGGGCGCCGGCCCGTACAAGATCACCAACTTCGACGTGAACGGCCAGAAGGTCACCCTCGAGCCGAACGACAAGTGGTGGGGCGACAAGCCGCTGCTCGACAAGGTCACCTTCACGGGCATGGACCGCGCCGCATCGCTGAACGCCTTCAAGAACGGCGAGATCGACCAGGTCGAGACCGCCTCGGCCGACGCGATCAAGCAGGTGAAGGACGTCAAGGACGCCGTCATCTACCGCGCTCAGCAGACCGCCAAGACCGTCATCCAGCTCGACGGCTCCAAGCCGCAGCTGAAGGACCCGAAGGTGCGCCAGGCGTTCTTCATGGCGATCGACATCGACCAGCAGAAGAAGGTCGCCTGGAACGGTCTCGACTACACCGAGCCGTCCGCCGGCTCGCTGATCCTCTACCCCTTCCAGAAGGGCTACGAGGACTCCTTCAAGGCCGCCGGCCTGAAGTTCGACGCCGCCGGCGCCAAGAAGCTCCTGGACGACGCCGGCTGGAAGGCCGGCTCGGACGGCGTGCGTGAGAAGGACGGCGTCAAGCTGACCGTCACCTACCCGGTGTTCAGCGACAGCCCCGTCCAGGCAGCCCTCGCCAAGTCGCTGCAGCAGCAGGAGAAGGCCGTCGGCATCGACCTGAAGATCGACACGCGTGCGCCGTCGAACTTCTCGAACGACGTCGCCACGAAGAACTGGGACGCCCTCGGCCTCCGGTTCACCGACTCCGACCCGTTCGGCCCGGCCTGGTTCTGCCAGATGTACTGCTCGGACAGCAGCCTGAACCTGTCCAGCACCGGCACCAGCGCGATCGACGACAAGATCAAGAAGGACGTCGAGTCGCAGACCACCGCCGAGGCGTGGACCGCCGCGGCGATGAAGCTCGAGCCGGAGATCATCAAGGAGACCTGGGGCGTCATCCCGCTCTACAACGGTCCCTCGATCCAGGTCGCGAAGAAGGGCCTCGCCAACCTGACCCCGGAGACCTACGTCGGTCTCGACCTCTACCGGGTCGGCCCGGTGGAGAACGTGGGCTGGGAGAAGTAAGCACCCGCGGTACCGGAGCGGGGTCGGTGGTTCGCCACCGGCCCCGCTTCTGCGTGCACGGGGGCGCCGCTCCCCTCAGCGCCGCCTAGACTGGCGCCCATGTCCCGCCTCGCCGATGCCCCGCCGGCGTCCGTGGTCTTCGTGCACGGGATCCGCACGTCGGCGACCATGTGGCGCGCACAGGAGCAGTACCTCGCGGAGCGCGGCACCGCGTTCGTCGCCGTGGATCTGCCCGGGCACGGCACGCGCATGGACGAGCGGTTCACGCTCGCCGAGGCGCTGCGCACCGTCGACGAGGCGGTGCGCGCAGCCGAGGGCCGGGTGCTCCTGGTGGGCCACTCGATGGGCGGGCTGCTCTGCACCGCGTACGCCGGGGCGGAGGCGACGCCCCCGATCGCCGGTCTCGTCGCCGCGTCGTGCACCGCGCTGCCCCGCGGCGCCGGACTCGCCGCGTACCGGGTGCTGGCCGGAGCGCTCAACGCGATGCCCGACCGCGGGATGTGGCTGAGCCGCCAGGTGCTGGATGCGACCCTCCCCGCCTCGACGCGGGACGACTTCGGCGCCGGCGGTTTCGCGATGGATGCCCAGGACGAGGCGCTGCGCGCGCTGGCGGCGCTGGACCTGGTCTCCGCTGTGCCCCGGATCCGGGTGCCGACCTGGTTCGTGAACGGTCAGTTCGACCAGCTCCGCACCCACGAGACCCTCTACCGCAGGCTCGCCCCCGACGCGGAGTTCATCATCGTGCCGCGGACCACCCATCTCGTCACGGCGATGCGCCCGCGCGTGTTCAACGCGGTGCTGGAACTGGCGCTGACGACGCTGGAGACGTCGTCCTGACCGCATAGGTCATCACGGCGCCCACGAGCGACAGCACCGCCGCCGCACCGAACAACAGCCAGAATCCGCCGACGAGGGCGACGAGGCCGGCGCCGAGGAGCGGGCCGAGGAGCTGCCCGAGCTGCGCCGACACGTTGACGAGTCCGAGGTCGCGGGCGTGGTCGTCCGGATCCGTCAGCAGATCGGTCGCGAAGGCGAGACTCACGGCCATGTAGGCGCCATAGCCGGCGCCCATGATCGCCGCCGCGACGGAGGTCATCACGAGCGACGGGCTGACGAGGATCACGACGCCGGAGATCGCCTGCACCACGGCGGACACGGCGGTGAGCGTGCGCCGTCGGCGCAGCGGATTCGCGGCGGCGCGGTCGGACAGCATGCCGGCGACGATCGAGGCGATCACCACGAACACCGTGTAGATGACGATGAGCAGCAGCAGGTCGTCCTGCGCCTCCACGGAGGGGACCTGCACGCCGTACAGCAGGAAGAACAGCAGCAGCGAGGTGCCGAACGCGTTGCCGATGTTGACGACGAGCCGGCTGACCAGCAGCCAGAGGAAGTCCCGGTCCCTCCAGGAGGCGCGGCGGGAGGCCGAACGCCGGGCAGGCGCCGCGAACTCGTGCGCGGGGGCGTCCGGCAGCAGCACGGCGGTGCCGACGCCGACCACCGCGATGATCGCCGCCAGCAGCAGATACGCGGGCCAGATCTCCAGTCCCAGGAGCACCACGGCGCCCACGCCGACGACGATCCCGACGGCCTGCGCCGAGCTCGCGGCGGCCGAGGCCGAGCCGCGCTGGACCGTCAGCTGATCCGCGATCATCGCCGTGAGCGCCGCCATCGCGACCGAGACGCCCACCGAGACGACGATCCAGGCCCCGCCGACGGCGACCGGTCCCGTGGCGAGACCGGTGAGCACGAGGCCCACGGCGGCGAGCAGGGATCCGCCGATCGCCCAGGGGCGCCGGCGTCCCCAGCGCGAGCGGGTGCGGTCGGACCAGCGACCCGACACGGGACCCGCGATGATGCCGACCAGCCCGCCCACCGAGAGCACGATGCCGGCCCAGACGACACCGGCGATCCAGTCGTGCCCCTGGCTGTTCGTGTCCAGCTGCAACGGCAGCAGCAGCTGGATCGGCGTGAGCTGGACGGTCCAGATCGCCAGCCAGGCGAGGGTGAACAGTGTCATCCAGAGCGGACCGACCCGCTTCGCCGTCGTGTCCGCGTGCCGTCCGTTCACGATCGTGCCTCCTCGATGAGCGCGCGATACCAGGCGTAGGAGGCCTTCGGGGTGCGCTGCCCCGTCGCCATGTCGACGTGGACGAGACCGAACCGCTGGGTGTAGCCGTCCGCCCACTCGAAGTTGTCCAGCAGCGACCACACCGTGTACGCGTCGACCCTCACCCCGGCGCGCACGGCGTCGAGGACGGCCGCCAGGTGCCCGTGCAGGTACGCGATCCGGTCGCCGTCGTGGAGCGGACCGGCGACGTGGTCGGGCTCGGGGAACGACGCCCCGTTCTCGGCGATGACCACGGGCGGCAGCGCCGCACCGTAGCGCTGCTTCGCGTCGACGAGGAAGGCGGTGAGCGCCTCCGGAACGATCGGCCACAGCGGACCGAACCCGGTCACCGGTGCTCCGGGCGTCGGGACCACCTCGAAGGGCACGGGACCGTCCGCGGCGGCGACGGTCGTCGGGTTGTAGTAGTTGACTCCGTAGACGTCGCAGGGAGCGCTGATGAGGGCGAGGTCGCCGTCCTGCACCGGAAGGGCCGGGATGCGCGGATCCAGGTCGGGGTACCGGCCGAGCAGCACCGGATCCGCGTACATGCGGTTGTGCAGCAGGTCGTAGAGGTACGCCGCCTGCAGATCCGCGTCCGAGCCGGAGGCGGGGAGCACCTGCGTGTGGTTGTTGACGATGCCGACCGTCGTGGCGCCGCGGCCGCGGAGGATCCGCACGGCGTATCCGTGCGCGAGCAGCTGATGATGCACGGTCGGGAGGGCGTCGAAGAGCAGGGTCCGTCCTGGCGCGAGCTCGCCGATCGCATAGCCCTGCAGCGTGGTCGAGACGGGTTCGTTGATCGTGTACCAGTGCCGCACGCGGTCGACGAGGGTGTCGGCCACCACCTCGACGTACTGCGCGAAGCGTTCGGCCGTGCTGCGGTTCAGCCACCCGCCCTGCGCCTCCAGGCGGGACGGCAGGTCCCAGTGATAGAGCGTGGGTGTCGGCGTGATCCCGGCGTCGAGGAGGCGGTCGACGAGGCGGTCGTAGTACGCGAGGCCCTGCGGGTCGGGGCGCCCCTCCGGCAGCACCCGCACCCAGGAGAGGGAGAACCGGTACTGGTCCACGCCGAGGTGCGCGAGCAGGGCCACATCCTCCGCGACCCGGTGGTAGCTGTCGGGACCGGGATCCGCCGTGCTGCCGTCGCGGATCCGCCCCGGGATGTCGACGAAGTCGTCCCAGATCGATCGCGATCGTCCGTCCTCGGTTCTCGCCCCTTCGATCTGGAAGGCCGCAGTCGCGGCCGAGAACTCCAGACGGCGCAGCAGCGCACGATCGAGCGGGGGCATGCCGGAGGCAGCGGGTGCGGGCATGGACGACTCCTTCGGGTCCTCCGCCAGCATGCACCATGCCCTCGCCGCCTCACGCGCGCGACGCGCCCCGATCCGCGCGATCCCGCACCCGATGCGTCGGTTCGGCGCCGGAGCGGATCCCTGATAAGATCGGTGATTGGCTTGCGTGTCAGGTCCCACCCCTGCACGCTGCCGGAGGCGCCCCTCTACCGCCAGGCCGGCACGACCATCCATCACTCGAACGAAGGTTCCATCCGTGGCGAACATCAAGTCGCAGATCAAGCGCAACAAGACCAACGAGAAGGCGCACGAGCGCAACAAGGCCGTCAAGAGCGAGCTGAAGACCGCCGTCCGCAACACCCGCAAGGCGATCGCCGGTGGAGACAAGGCCGCCGCCGAGGCCGCCCTGAAGACGGCGACCAAGAAGCTCGACAAGGCCGTCAGCAAGGGTGTCATCCACTCCAACCAGGCCGCGAACCGCAAGTCGTCGATCGCGAAGCAGGTCGCCGCTCTCTGAGCCGGACCCGATCCTGACGAAGGCCCGTTCCCGCTGGGAACGGGCCTTCGTCGTCTCCCGCGGTCTTGGTCGCCGGAGCGTCCCGCCCCGCAGCTCCGCAGGATGATGACGACTCCGAAGGACGGATCAGCCGGAATCATCCTGCGGAATGGCAGACGTCCTGCAAAGTTGCCGGGCCCGCGACGCACATGCGGATCCAGGACCGTGCGGATCCGCGTCAGCGCGCGGTCTCGCCGTAGGGCGCCCGCGTGGCGATCACGGTGATCATGCGCTCCAGCGCGAAGATCGGGTCACGCGCCGCCCCCTTGACGTCGGCGTCGGCGCGCGCGGTCGCCTGGATGGCGAGACCGAGCGTGCGCTCGTTCCACCCGCTGAGATCACGGCGCGCCCGGTCGACCTGCCAGTCCTTCATGCCGAGGCGCGCGGCGAGGGCCGCGTTCGACTCCCGCGACCCGGCGACGCGCGCCATCGACCGCAGCTTCATGGCGAACGCCGCCACCATCGGCACCGGATCCGCTCCCGACGCCAGCGCGTGCCGGAGCGCCACCAGCGCCTCGCCGAGGCGGCCGGCGATGGCCGTGTCGGCGACGACGAAGGCCGAGACCTCGACACGCCCGCCGTAGTAGCGCTCGACGAGCTCAGGGGTGACGTCGCCCTGCACGTCGGTGATGAGCTGCTGACAGGCGGCGGCGAGCTCCGTGACGTCGTCGGAGAAGGCCGAGACCAGCGCCCGCAGCGCCTGCGGCGCGATGCGCCGGCCTGCCGCGCGGAACTCCCCGGCCGCGAAGTCGGCCTTCTCGTCGTCGCGCTTGATGGCGGGGCAGGCGATCTCGATCCCGCCGCCGGTGCCGGCGCGGATCGCGTCGAGCAGCTTCTTGCCGCGCACGGTCGCACCGGTGTGACGGAGCACGACCGTCGCCCCCTCCTGAGGATGCTCGAGGTAGGACACCGCCTCGGCGAGGAACGCATCGCTGCAGCGTTCCACCCCCGACACCCGCAGCAGTCGCGGCTCTCCGAAGAGCGACGGGGATGCGAGGCCCAGCAGGCTCCCCGATTCGTAGTCGTCGGCACGCAGATCGCTGACCTCGAGTGCCGGATCCTCGGCCCGCAGGTATGCGCGGACCCCCGCGATCGCCCGCTCGGCGCAGATCTCCTCGGGCCCGGAGACGAGCACGATCGGGGCAGGACGAGGCTCGCGCCAGGACACCTGCGGGATGTTCGTCGCCTTGCCCCCGCGTCGGGCGGCGGAGGACGAACGCGGTGCGGGCATTCTCCCAGCGTACCGGCGGCGACCGACGTTCACGGCGCCCTGGCCGTCGACGGCGGCGTCGCTCTCGGCCCCTCGACCGGCGCCGGCCGCTCGCTCCACACGCGCAGCCCCTCCCCGCCCTGGGAGACGAGGATCGTGCCCCGCTCGTCCGTGCGCAGGATCGGCGCGCGCAACGCGCGCAGCATGTCGAGGGTGACGGCCCGCGGGTGACCGTAGTCGTTTCCCGCACCGACGGAGATCAGCGCGAGCGCCGGATCCAGATCCGCGTAGAGTTGCGGATCCTGATCCGCGCTGCCGTGGTGCGCGACCTTCACGACGGTCGCATGCCGAGGATGCGCGATCCGCCTCAGCATGCCCTGCGAGAGGGCGGAGAGGTCGGCGAGGAACAGCGACCGCGGGACTCCTCCCCCGGCGACCTCGAGGATCACCCCCGCATCGTTCCCCGGCGGGAACACCCTGTCGTCCCGGCGGGGCCACAGCACCCGCCAGTCCGCCGCGCCCAGCCGCCCGGTCATCCCGGCCGATGCCTGCACGAGCCGCGCTCCCCCGCGCCGGAGACGCTCGAGCTGCGCCCGGTGCGCGGCCGTGTCGACCGGTCCGTGCAGCACGACATCGGCGCGGCCCACGAGCACATCGGAGGCGCCCGCATGATCGTGGTCGAAGTGCGTGAGCACGAGCGCGTCCAGCCGTCCCACGCCGAGATCGGAAAGGCAGCGCCGCAGCGTCTCGGGATCGGGCCCGGTGTCGATGAGCAGTGCGTGCGTCTCGCTGCGCACCAGCACGGCGTCCCCCTGGCCGACGTCGCACAGGCCGATTCCCCAGTCCGCGGGACGCTGCAGCACGGCCACCGGTCCGGTCACGATTCCCCATCCGGTCACCGAGCCGAGCGCCACCGCGACGAGACCGCCGACCAGCGCCCGCCACGGGCCTCGGAGAGGGCGATGCGAAGCGATCGCCCAGAACGTCGCGGCGCTCAGCACCGCCATGATCAGGGCCATGCCGACCCCGGCCGGCGCCTCGATCGTCGCCAGCGGGAGTCCGGCGGTGACGAGTGCGGTCTGGGCGATCCAGGCGGAGGGCAGCCAGGCGGCCGCCGCAAGCAGATCCGCGAGCGGCGGTATCGGCATGGCGAGGCAGGCGAGCAGTCCCAGCACCGTCGCGATCGGCGAGGCGGGCTCGGCGAGCAGATTCGCGACCACCGAGATCAGGGACTGCTGCGCGGCGAAGAGCGCGATGATCGGCCCGCACGCCAGCTGGGCCGAGAGCGGCACGGCGACAGCGAGGGCCACCGGGCGCGGCAGCCACCGCGCGAGCCCTGCGGCGAGCGGCGGGGCGAGCACCACGAGACCCGCGGTCGCGGCGGCCGAGAGCGCGAACCCCGGTGCGGCCGCGAGATGCGGATCCGCGAGGAGCAGGACCGTCACGGCGAGCAGCAGGACCGACAGGCCCGCGCGCGGTCGTCCGAGCAGCAGCGCGCTCAGGGCGACGCCCGCCATGGCCGCGGCCCGGATCACGCTCGGCTGCGGGGTCACGAGCACGACGAACCCGGCCAGGGCGAGCACCGCGGCGAGGACGCGCAGCCGCCGTCCTCCGCCGCACAGCGCCACGACGCCGAACGCCGCGGCGGCCACGAGCGCCAGGTTGCTGCCGCTGACCGCAGTGAGGTGTGAGAGGCCGCTCGCCTTCATCGCGGCGTCGAGCTCGTCGCTCACCGCGCGGACGTCGCCGACCGCCAGTCCGGGCAGCAGCTCGGATCCTGGCTCGGGCAGCAGCCGGGCGCGGGCGATGAACGCGGCCCGCACGTCGCCCGCGAGCGTCTCGATCGGCCCTCCCCGGGACACCTGCACCACCGCTCCGCGCGCGAACAGCACGGCGGCCGCCCGCTCGCCGGCATCGGCGCCCGTCACCTCGGCGGTGAACCGCAGCACCGTCCCCGGCCCGAGCGTGGCCAGGGCAGGGCCGGGCGGCACTCCGATCCGCACGGGGACGGACAGCGCTCCCGGGTGTTCCCCCGGGCCGATCCGGATCGTGTCCGCGTCGGCCCAGAGACGCCCGTCGGCGCCGACCGACGGCAGCGACCGCACGCTCACCTCCACGGTCACCGCATGCCCCGCCAGCGTCGCCGCCTCCGCTCGTGCCGGGGCCGCCCACGCCGCCGAGAGCCCTATGACACCGGCTACGGCGAGGCAGACGGCTCCGAGGGGCGCGGCACCGACCACGACCGCACGCAGCCGCGCACCGCCTCGGCACCACCGGAGCACGACGAGTGCCGAGACCGTCCCGAGCACGGACCCGCCGATGAGGAGTCCGGCAGACCACGGGAGGAACGAGACGAGCAGCGCGACCGCCCACGCGGTCACGGCCACCGGGACCATCCGCACGTCCCGCAGCCTGTCCGGTGCCGGCGGGCGCTGCGCGCGCGGACCTCCGGGGTGCGCCTCCGCACGGCCCCCGGTGCGCACGTTCACACCCGCACCCGGTCGCGGATGCCGGCGAGCAGCTTCTCACCGATGCCGGACACGCCGAGCAGGTCGTCCACACTCGTGAACCGCCCGTTCGTCGTGCGCCACTCGACGATGCGCTGGGCCAGAGCCGGCCCGATCCGCGGCAGCTCCTCGAGCGCCGTGGCGTCGGCGGCATTGAGGTCGAGGAGCCCTCCGGCCCCCGCGCTGTGTCCTGCCCCGCCTTCGGCTGCGCCCGACGGCGCGGCCCCGATCGCGGGGACCAGGATCTGCTCGCCGTCGACGACCGCCCTCGCCAGGTTCACCGCCGTCAGATCCGCCGTGGGCAGCGCGCCTCCCGCCGCCGCGAGGGCTTCGGCCACCCGCGCGCCCTCGTCGAGCACGTAGACCCCCGGCTTCGCGACATCGCCCAGTACGTGGACGTACGCGCTCCCCGCCGAGATCCCGATCGATGCGCTCGGCTCGGGTGTCACGGCGATCTCCTCGCCCGCGGTCGCCCTGCCCAGCAGCCCGATGCCCACGACGATGGACACCGCGGTCAGCGCCAGCACCACCGCGGCCCCCAGCCCGAGGCGCAACCGGCGCGGCGCTGGCACGGGGTCCGGTCCCGGGCCGTCGGTCTTCGTCTGCTCGCTCACACGCCGACGGTAGGCTTCCGCGACGGCGGGCGACGCCGGGCCGGCGGAACACGGGGAGAACGGCCGGCCCCGCTCCCCTGTGGAGGCCGGAGGCGGGGTCGGCGATCGTCACGTCACGGGGACTCGAACTGACCGCCGAACGACCCCCGTATCGGGCCTTTGCGAGGGAAGCACGGCGGACTACCCGTCCCGGCGCCTGTGCGCCCTCCGCCCCGTCGCCCCGTCTCCGCGATCCCCGGGGGCGACGAGGATGCGGACGGGCCGCTCGTCATCCGAGCGAAGCCGATCGATCGCGGCGGCGATGTCGTCCAGCGCGACGACATCGCTGATGGAACCGCGGAGATCCAGACGCCCGGTCTCGACGAGGCGCAGCAGGGCGGGGATGTCCGAGTTGCGGTACCCCAGATGCCCGAGCACCCTCTTCCTGGTCACCGCGAACGTCGCACTCGGCCCCAGCGGCACCGGGTCGGCACTCAGCCCGATGAGGACGAGGCAGCCGTCGTTGCGGATGCTCGCCAGCGCCTGAGTCATGGTCGCGGTGATCCCCACGGAGTCGAACGCCACGTCGACGCCGGCGCCGCGCGTCAGCTCGTCGAGGCGGGCGGGGGTCGACGGATCACGAGGATCCAGAGCATGGTCGGCCCCGACCTCCAGCGCGCGGGCGCGGACACGCGGATCGACGTCGAGCGCGATGATCGGTGCAGCGCCGACCAGCCGGGCGATCTGGACGAGGTGCGTCCCAACGCCGCCGATGCCCCACACGGCGACAGACTCGCCCACGCGCACGTTCCCCGTGTGGACGACGGCGCCATACGGCGTCGCCACGGCGTCGGCGAGAATCGCCGCCTGATCCAGCGGCACGGCCTCGGGCACCCGGCTCAGGCCTCCGGCGTGGACGACCGCGTACTCCGCCCACGCGCCGTCGAACTGGAAGGCCATGACATCGGGGCTCGCGCAGTCTCCCTGCTCCTGGAGACAGGAGCGGCACGTGCGACAGGGCCGGCCTGCGGGCAGCACGACGCGGTCGCCTGGCGCCCAGCCGCGGACGCCCTCCCCGATCTCGGCCACGATCCCCGACGCCTCGTGGCCCTGCGTAATGACGGGAAGGGGCGAGGAGAGCACGCCATCGATGAGGCTGAGGTCCGAGTGACAGATGCCGCAGTACGCGACGCTCACGAGGACCTCGCCCGCGCCCGGGCGCGGAAGGGGCACCTCCTCCACGGCGAACGTGTGGGTGGCGGTGTTCAGGCGCTGTGCGCGCATGCTGCGCATGATTCTCCTCGTCGAGCGATCGCGGGATGCTGGTGCACCCGTACCCCGTCGTAACACCCGTCGGCTTGGCCGCACAACTTCGGGACACCAATTACCCCGAGCATCGCGCAAACCTTGTGCGCGGAAGCCATACCCGCGACACGAATTGGTTTCCCGGGGACATGGTTCGACGCGAGTCCGATTCCTAGCGTTGGGGGATCCCCTTCCCCGAACGAGGAGCAATGATGCTCGATCCGCAACTTGCCGCCGTGATCGCTCCCGGCGCCGGCCCGCGCCTGGAGGACGTGACGCCCCCTGATGCCCGCCTGATCTACCGCGAACAGTGCCAGGCCCTCGCCGCAGCCGTTCGGGACGTCGCTCACGTCGACGTGCAGGACTTCACGGTGCCCGGCGCCGAGGGGCCTCTCGCCGCGCGTGTCTACCGGACGCCCGAGGAAGGATCCCGGCCCACCATCGCCTTCTTCCACGGAGGCGGGTATGTCGTCGGAGATCTCGACTCCCACGACGCGATCGCCCGTGTTCTCGCGCGGGACCTGGGCGCGGTCATCGTCTCCGTCGCCTACCGGCTCGCTCCCGAGCACCCCTTCCCCGCTGCGGCGGAGGACGCGATCGCCGCCGCCACCTGGATCGCCGAGCACGCGGCCGGCCTGGGCGGGGAACAGGCTTTCGCCGTCGCGGGCGACAGCGCCGGCGCGGCCCTCGCCGCGGTGGCGGCGCTCGCCCTGCGCGACGACGCAGCGGCCGTGGCCGGCCAGCTGCTCTTCTATCCCGCCGCCGATCCGGCGACGGAGTACGCATCGGTCCGCGAGAACGCCGAGGGGTACCTGCTGGAGCGGGCCACGATCGCGTGGTTCCTGTCCCACTACGCACCGGAGGCGCAGCCCGACGACTCGCGCCTCGCACCCCTGCGCGCCGACGCCCTCGCCGGGGTCGCACCGGCCGTCGTCGTGGTCGCCGAGCACGACCCGCTGCGCGACAGCGGCGAGGCCTTCGCCCTCGCCCTCGAGGCGGCCGAGGTACCCGTCACGCTCCGCCGCTGCGACGGCATGGTGCACGGATTCCTCTCCTTCGCGGGGGTCTCCGATGCCGCAGCGGCGCACACGCACGGTGCACTGGCGAGCTTCCGCGAGATCCTCGACGCGGCCCGGGAAGGTGCAGAGCGATGAGCGTCTCCCGGCCGGAACACGTCGACACCCTCATCGTCGGAGGCGGCCTCTCCGGAATCGGCGCCGCCTGCCGCCTCCAGCAGCGCTTCCCCGGACGCTCCTACGCGGTGCTCGAGGCCCGGGACGCCGTCGGCGGAACCTGGGATCTCTTCCGGTACCCGGGCGTCCGGTCGGATTCGGACATGGCGACGCTCGGCTATCCGTTCCGTCCCTGGCGTGACGTCAAGACGCTCGGCAGCGGCGCCGGCATCGCCGAGTACATCCGTGACACGGCGCACGACATCGGGGTCCTCCCGCACATCCGCGTCCGTCATCGGGTCATCTCGGCGCAGTGGTCCACCGCCGACGCCCGCTGGACCGTCGAGGTGGACACCCCGGGCGGACGCCGGACGATGACGACCCGATTCCTCCTCCTCTGCAGCGGCTACTACCGCTACGACCGGGGATACCGACCCGACTTCGCCGACGAGGACGCCTTCCGCGGCTCCGTCATCCATCCGCAGCACTGGCCGGAGGACTACGACTATCGCGGGAAGCGCGTGGTCGTGATCGGCAGCGGAGCCACGGCGGTGACGCTCGTACCGGCGATGGCGCAAGACGCCGCACATGTGACCATGGTGCAGCGTTCGCCCACCTACATCGTGTCGGCGCCGTCCGTCGACCCGGTCGTGGTGCGCGCGCGGCGCTGGCTCCCCCGTCGCCTCGCGTCCTCAGTGGTGCGCTGGCGCAGCATCATCCAGGGACAGCAGCGCTATGCGTACCTGCGCGCCAACCCGGAGAAGGGCGCCGCCGCCATCAAGGCGGGCGTAGCCGCGCAGCTTCCCGATTTCGCACGCTACGAGGCCGACTTCACCCCGCGCTACCGGCCCTGGGATCAGCGCCTCTGCCTGGTGCCGGATGGCGACCTCTTCGCGGCGATCCGGGATGAGCGCGCCTCGATCGTGACCGGCCGCATCGAGCGGTTCACCCCGTCCGGTCTACGGCTGGAGGACGGACGCACGATCGACGCGGAAGCCATCATCACCGCGACCGGGCTGGAGATGCACGCGGGCGGCGGGATCCGCCTCGAGGTGGACGGGCGTCCCGTCAGCCTCGGGGATTCGATGCTGTACAAGGGCGTGCTGCTGACCGGCATACCCAACGCGGGCTTCTGGCTGGGGTACGTGAACTCCTCCTGGACCCTCCGCGCCGACGCATCGGCGCGCTACGTCTGTCGGCTGCTCGCCCATCTCGACCGCACGGGATACGACTGGGCGGTGCCGGTTCCCGAGGGAACGCAGCACACGCACCCGGCTCTCGACCTCGCGTCCGGCTACGTGGAACGCGGATCCGCCGCGTTCCCGAAGGTCGGCGAGAACGCGCCCTGGACGCGCAGTCACTACGTCCGCGACGTCATCGAAGCACGGTTCAGCCGTGTCACCCGATCGATGTCCTTCGGACGCCGCGTCCCGCACGCGGCCTCCCCCCGCTCCTGACCCGGCTGCGGGATCGCCGGGCGCCGCGTCCGCCGATCCCGCAGCAGAATCCCGACCCTCATCCGTTTGCCGAAGGAGACAGACATGACCACCCTTTCCCGCACGAAGAGAAGGACGCAGGTCAACGCCGGCGCCGGCGGACCGACCGGCTCGCGTCGCGCGTGGGCGATCACCCTGCTCCTGCTCGGGTTCATGCTCGTGAACTTCGGCGACCGGGCGGTGCTCGGGCTCGCCGCGGCGCCGCTGATGAAGGAGACCGGGATCAGCCCGAGTCAGTACGGACTGATCTCGAGCGGCTTCTACCTCCTGTTCAGCGTGTCGGCCATCGTCGTCGGCTTCATCGCGAACCGGGTGTCGAACAAGGTCCTCATCCTGATCATGGCGATCGTCTGGTCGCTCGCTCAGCTGCCCATCCTGTTCGTCGCCAACGTCGGCGTCCTGCTCGCGAGCCGCGTCGCGCTCGGGGCGGCGGAAGGGCCGTCGGCGCCGGTCGCGATGAACGCCGTGCAGAAGTGGTTCCCGGACCACAAGCGCAACGCGCCGACAGCGCTGCTGAACTCCGGATCGGCTCTCGGCGTGGTGATCCTGGCCCCCGTGCTCGGGGTCGTCATCGGCCAGTTCGGCTGGCGGGCGGCCTTCGGCGTGATGTGCGCCCTGGGCGTTCTGTGGGCCGCTCTGTGGGCGGCGCTCGGCCGGGAGGGCACGGCCGACCGCACGCCCGGGCCCGCGACGATCGGCGAGACGGAGACCGGCGGTCTTCGCGTGCCCTATCGACGGATCTTCCTCACCGGCACCGCGCTCAGCGTCGTGTTCTCCGGCCTGGCGCTCTCCTTCGGCCTGGCGACGCTGGTCTCGTGGATCCCGGTGTATCTCGCGGGTCCGCTCGGATTCGACGCGGGCACCGCCGCCCTCCTCATCATCCTGCCCTGGCTCGCCTCCGCCCTCCTGATGTCCACGCAGGGCGCCGTGAGCGACGCGCTCATGTCGCGCGGCGTCCCTTCGCGCGTGGCCCGCGGAGTGCTGGGAGCCTGCGGAATGCTCGCCGCCGCCGCCTGTCTGGTCGGTGTCGTCGCCGCGCCGTCCCTCCCGTTCAAGATCGTCTGCATCACCCTGGCGTTCTCGGTCTCCGGGATGCAGTTCACCATCGGCACGACGATGATGGCGGAGCTCGCACCGCCGCGTCAGCGCGCCGCGGTCCTCTCGATCGTGGCAGCCATCACGGCGCTCGCGGGTCTCGTCTCCCCTGCGATCACCGGCGTGCTCGTCCAGTCACACGGCATCGCCTCTCCGACGGGATTCCACCAGTCCTTCCTGCTCAACGCGGCCCTCCTCGGTGCGGCCGGACTGGTGGCGCTTCTCCTCGCCCGCCCGGCGCGGGACGCCGCCCGCATCGCGGCCCGCTGACGTACTGAAAGGAACAGAGATGCCCTTCTCCGGCCCCTATCCCGACCTCGTCATCCCCGAATGCAGCGTCTACGACCTGCTGTTCGCCTCCCTCGAAGGAGCCGACGAAGGACGCACCGCGTTCATCGATGCGACCTCGGGCGCCAGGACCACCTATGGCCGCCTGCGCGAGCAGGTGGATGAGCTGGCGATGCTGCTGGCGCGGAACGGCATCCGCCCGGGCGACGTCGTCGGGATGCTCTCCCCGAACTCGCCCCGCTTCGGCGTCGGCTTCCACGCGATCCTGCGCGCGGGGGCCGTCGCGACCACGCTGAACGCGATCTGCACGGCGGGTGACGGCGCGGCGCAGCTGACGGACGCGAAGGCGTCCGCCCTGCTCACCGCGGAGGCGACCGCGGAGACGGCTCGCGCCGCGGCCGCCTCCGCCGGCATCCCGCCTCATCGTGTGTTCGTGCTCGACGGAGCCGACTCCGTCATGGAGCGGGCGCGGACCGAACGCGACGCGGTCGTGGACCTGCCCACCGTGACGGCGGGCGATCTCGCGGTCCTGCCTTACTCCTCCGGTACCACAGGCCGCCCCAAGGGCGTGATGCTCACCCACGGCAACCTCGTGGCCAACGTCTGCCAGGTCGAGCCGCTCTTCCCCGTCGCGCGAGAGGACGTCGTCAGCGCGATCCTGCCGTTCTCCCACATCTACGGCATGACGATGCTGCTGAACGTGTCCCTCCGCGCCCGCGCCGCGCTGGTCACTCTGCCCCGGTTCGAGATCCAGGCCTTCCTCGGCTCCATCGAGACCCATCGGTGCTCCCTGCTCCTGGTCGCCCCGCCGGTCGCCGTGATGCTCGCCAAGAGCTCGGCCGTCGAGGAGTACGACCTGACGTCGGTGCACACCGTGTTCTCCGGCGCGGCACCGCTCGACAGAGCCCTCGCCGGTGTCGTGGCCGAGCGTCTCGCCTGCCGCATCCGGCAGGGCTACGGCATGTCCGAGATGGCACCGGTCAGTCACCTCGTGCCGTTCGAACGCGATGACGTCGATCCGAGCTCGGTCGGCTTCACGGTGCCCAACATGACCTGCAAGCTCGTGGACATCGAGACCGGCGAGGAGATCCGCGTGCCGGAGGAGGGATCCAGTCCGCCGGGTGAGCTGTGGTGCGCGGGGCCGAACGTGATGTCCGGCTACCTCGGCAACGACGAGGCGACGCGGCAGACGATCGATGCCGAGGGGTTCCTGCACACCGGCGACATCGCGACGGTCGACGCTCGCGGAGTCGTCACGATCGTGGATCGCCTCAAGGAGCTGATCAAGTACAAGGGCTATCAGGTGCCGCCCGCGGAGCTCGAGGCGCTGCTGCTCACGCACCCTGCCGTGGCGGATGCGGCCGTCGTGGGGGCACACGATGCCGATGGTGAGGAGGTCCCCAAGGCGTTCCTCGTGCGTCAGCCGGGCGGAGACCTCAATGCGGACGAGATCCTGCGGTTCGTCGCCGAACGTGTTTCCCCTCATAAGAAGGTCCGTGCTGTCGAGTTCATCGACGAGATCCCGAAGTCGCCGTCGGGAAAGATTCTGCGCCGCGAGCTTCGCGCGCGCGAATCGGTCGTGGCCTGACGACTGAAGGTGGTTCTGGCGGTGCTACGGCACCGCCAGAACCACCTTCCCCAGCAGACGGCAGGTGCGCAGTGCGAGTTCGACATCCGGCCGCTGCGTCGCGAGCGGCTGGGGCAGCATCCGCCTCGCCTGGTCGACGCGGTATTTGACGGTGTTTCGGTGCAGAGTCAGCTCCGCGCCGGCCGCGACGAAACTCTGATCCAACCGCAGGAACACGGCGAGCGTTTCGCGAAGACGCGCGCACGTCGTCGTGTCGAGAGCGAGATCCCCGAGTGCGGATGCCACCCAAGCCCGCGTCACAGCGAGATTCTGGGAGAGAATGCCTACGACCCCGGCATCCGCGAACGTGACCGCGTTCGAGGGGGCATCCTGACCCGCGGCCTCGAGAACGGAGAAAGCAGTCAGCGCCTCGGAATGAGTGAGACGGAACCCGGAGAGGTCCGCGTGCACACCTCCGGCGGCGAGTCTGAGCAGGTCATTGCCGGTCCATCCGGATGCCGCGAGGACGAGATCGTCGGCATCCGCATCACCGAACCACGCCCACGCAGTGGTCTCGTCTTCCAGTGTGACGAGGGGGGAGGCCGCCCCGATCTCCGTGGCGAGGCGTCCGACCGCTGACGTCAGCGCGGCAGAATCGGAACGACCGTCCCCGAGACGCGCGACGATTCCGACATGCCGGCGTCCGAGGCGGTAGCCGAGTGCTCGTTCGGCGTCGACCGCATCCGTGGGGGAACCAGAGAGCAACTGCAGCACCCTCGCTTTGTGGGCGGCTACCCGTGTCTGCGCGAGGCGGTCGACTTCTGCGTCGTAACTGCCGGCGATCTGCAGCAGGAAGACTCGCTGATGCAGTTGGGAACTCAGCTCGTTGATTCGCAGAACTCCAGCGATGGCCAGCTCGCGGGACGGGCTGGCGGCATCGATCCGCTCGACATATTGCCGCATCAGCAACGAGTGCTCCAACTGGTAAGCGCGCAAGATCGAACTCAGCGGATAGCCCCGCTGAGCGACGCGACGCGCCCACATCGTCACTGATGGTGGAGCATGAACGTCAGCGGGATCGATCCCGTGCGCAACGACCTCGATCTCAGTCGACAGCGTGTCCCGCACCGTCGTGCGCATGAGAGCCAGCAGCGGCGGGTCTGCGGCGATCCCCGGAAAGGCATCGAGCTGCATCCTCAGATGCTCGTCTTCGAGCGCGCCGAGGTCATCGCCCATCGACCGCGACACCCCCATGAGGAGCGAGTCGACGGCCGAGACTTCCACGATGCAAACATAGCGTTCTCGGGTGCGGACGCGCGTGCTCGGATGCGCGGCCCGCCCGAGGACAACCCGAGCCCGCGGTCAATCGCCGCGCCGCTGCCGCCGGAGCCCCAAGGAACCAGGTGTGCGAGCGCGCACTGACATCGGCACCTGGTTCGTCCGCCGGGCGCTCGCCGCGGATCGCTCCTCGCCGCCTCCCCATAGCCCGCATCCTGCTTCTCCGCTCGAGCCCCGCGATCTGCGATCTGCGATCTGCGATCTGCGATCTGCGATCTGCCATATCGCACAGGTAGTGCAACAGGTAGAAGTACGGATCGACCCCGATGGCGCTCAACGCGAGCATTGAGGCTGATCGTGTGCGTCGTTCGATCTCCCGCCTGGAGCGGGGCGGAGGGCGCATACGGACACCGCCGACGCGCAGGGATTGTTTCGTCCCGCGTCAAGACGAATCGAAGGCTCAAGGGGAAAAGTATGTCCGACGACCAGCACGCAACACAGCCCGCATCCAAGAAACACGACATGATACGCCGGCGCACGATCGTCAAGGGGGCGGCGTGGAGCGTGCCAGTCATCGCCGCCGCCGCTGCCGCACCGATGGCGGCAGCCAGCTGCGGCACGTCCTCAGGCACGTTCACGACGCCGTCAGCGGGGGAATTCGCTGTGACCATCCCCGCGTGCGCCACCAGCGTGACCTTCGTCGTGGCCGGCGGCGACGGGCAGCGCATCTCCGCCACAGACGTCGGCCGCGGCGCCGTGATCTCTGGCACGCTCGCGCTCACATCCGGTACCTCGCACGTCATCACCCTCATCGCAGGCGAGTCGCCGAACGGAGGAGCGATCCCCCGTGTCGGCGGCATCGGCTTCGGGAACGGCGGCACAGGTTACGGAGCAGTCGGTGGTGGCGGCGGTGGGAGCGCCATCCTGCTCGACGGCGTCCCGAGTGTGGTCGCCGGTGGAGGCGGTGGCGGGGGAAACCCCAACGTCACGGCAGGAAACCCGGGCGACAGCGTCATCCGGTTGCTGGCACCTGAATCCGGCGTGAATGCCGGGAAGGGAACGGCGGACGACCCTGCGGGAACGTCCACGGGTTATGGCAACAAGAGCACCTACAACGGCGCACTGGTACTCGCCGTGGGTGGCGGCGAGGGAGCGACCGGCAGCACGGGAGGCGCTGCCGCGGCACCCGTCGTCTACGGTGCAGGAGCTGCGGGAACAGAGTATCCGGGTACGGCCGGCGGAAATAACGGGACGGGGAACCACGGAGGCGGCAACGGCGGCGACGGCGGGCTCGCTTCGCTCCCGTCGGGCGCGGGGGCCGGCGGCGGGGGCGGCGGCTGGGCCGGCGGCGGCGGCGGCCGCGCGGTGAGCAAGACCGCAGGGGGGAACCCCACCGGCGTCCTCTACCTCGGCACTCAAGGAGGAGCAGGCTCGAGCTTCGTCGGCGGGACCGGGGTGACTGTCGCGAGTGACGGCCCTCGGACCGATGCGCGCGGAAACGGTTCGATCGTGATCAGCTGGTCCTGAACCACGCCAGCAAGTCGCACACCCCGGAACCGCCCGTATCCGGTGGCGGATCGGGAAGCCGCCGCCACCGGATTGGCAGTGTTCCTTCCCCGTTCTCTTCGATCCACCCGTAAGAGGTGACCCGTGCGGCGGGTGCGCTCGTGGGGAGAGCGCGCCCGCTCGCTTTCAGAACCGTTCGCTGGAAGCTGTTGGTAGTTTCTTGCTTGTCTGCCGTCACGGTTGCTTTCGGAAACACAGAACACGCGTGAGTTGCAGACAGGGGGAATCAGCAACCACGACGAAGCTAACGAAAGCCTTCTCGGTTCGCCGTGACTCTCCTAGCTGTTCCAGGTCGAGTTATCGACGAGCATGAATGATGGGAGTTCCCTCATGCCGTTACCGTTCGCCGGCAGGATCGCTGCAGATGTTCGAGAGTCGGAACCGGACTGGAAGCCGTATCTCGAACCCACGGCCCCAGAGGGTGCTCCGAACGTGCTGTTCGTGGTGTGGGACGACATCGGTTACGGCGCCTGGGACCTCTACGGCGGCCTTATCGAGATGCCGACGATGCGGCGCATAGCTGAGCGGGGTGTGCGCCTGTCGCAGTTTCACACCACTGCTCTGTGCTCGCCGACTCGCGCCGCTCTTCTGACGGGACGCAACGCGCAGAGCAACGGCATGGGAACGATCGGCGAGATGGCCGACGGGTTCCCCGGCCTCAGCTGTCTGATCCCGCGGGAGAACGGCATGCTGCCCGAGGTGCTGCGCGATCGGGGCTATAACACCTTCGCGATCGGCAAGTGGCATCTGAGCCCGGCCGTCGAGATGGGAATGGGGGCTTCCAAACGCACCTGGCCGCTCTCCCGCGGCTTCGACCGGTTCTACGGCTTCCTCGGCGGTCTGACCGACCAGTGGTATCCCGACCTCACCTACGACAACCACCCCGTGGATCCGCCGTCCCGTCCTGAAGACGGCTACCACCTGTCTGCGGACCTCGCGGACAAGGCGTTGGAGTTCTTGCGCGACTCCCTCTCGGCAGCCCCCGGCAAGCCCTGGTTCGCATATCTGGCACCCGGCGCCGGGCACGCCCCGCACCACGCCCCGCGAGCGTGGAGCGACCGATACGCGGGGGCCTTCTCGATGGGCTACGAACGCTACCGCGAGATCGTGCTGGAGAACCAGAAGCGCCTCGGCCTCATGCCCGAGAGCACGGTGCTGCCTCCGGTGAATCCCTATTCCGACGTGGTCGGGCCCGCAGGGCAAAGCTGGAACGAGAGCGATCGGGTGCGCGAATGGGATTCGCTCTCACCCGACGAGCACCGCATGCTGGAACGGCAGGCCGAGGTGTTCGCCGGGTTCCTCTCGTACACGGACGCCCAGGTCGGTCGTGTCATCGACTTCCTCGAACAAAGCGGCCAACTCGACAACACCGTCATCGTCGTGGTCAGCGACAACGGTGCGAGCGCGGAGGGCGGGCCCACCGGTTCCGTCAACGAGAACCGCTGGTACAACGGAGTCCCAGAGGATCCCGACCTGAACCTCTCCCTCCTGCAGGATCTCGGTCTGGAGAACACCCACCCGCATTACTCCAACGGCTGGGCCATGGCGTTCAACACACCCTTCAAGATGTACAAGACCCACGCCTCGTTCGAAGGAGGAGTCGCAGATCCTGCCCTCATCTCATGGCCCGCTCGCATCCCGGCGCGCACGGATCCGATCACGGCATACGCCCACGCGATCGACATCGTTCCCACCGTGCTCGAGGCGATCGGGATCGAGGCTCCTGAGGGTATCGCAGGTATCCCGCAGTCCCCCATCGAAGGTGTCAGCTTCTTCCGCTCGCTCCTCGACGAGGGAACGGCCACCACCAAAGCGCATCAGTTCTACTCGATGCTCGGCACCCGCGGAGTCTGGGCGGACGGCTGGCATGCCAGCGCAGTCCATCCCCCCACGCCCTCCGGTTGGGGGCGCTTCGACGAAGATCGTTGGGAGCTTTACCACCTGCCCTCCGACCGGAACCAGCTGCAGGACCTCGCAGCCGAGCGGCCAGCGAAGCTCGCCGAGCTCGTGCGGCTTTGGGATGAGCTCGCCACGAAATACAACGGCTACCCCCTCGACGACCGCAACTCCGAGGAAATCCTCGCGGTCGAGCGGCCCAACATGACCGGCCTTACCGACACGCTCGTGCTCTATCCCGACGGTGCGCCGATCTCCGAACACGGCGGAGGCCCCGAACTGCCGCATCGGTCATTCTCGATCACCGCCGATCTCGACATCGAGGACGCACAGGCCGCGAAAGGGGTCATCTACTCCCTCGGTGCGCGCTTCGGCGGACACGCACTGTTCCTTAAGGAGAACCGGGTCCGCTACGTCTACAACTGGCTCGGCGAGCAGGAGCAGGAACTGGCCGCTGCGGCGCCGGTATCTGCGGGCCGCCACGTCATCGAGGTGCGCTACGAAATCGACGGCTTCGCCGGCATCGTCCCCGAGGGCGTCGCGACCTTGACGATCGACGACGAGATCGTCTCGCAACGCCGGATCCGCACGCAACCCGGCTACTTCAGCCTCTCCGGCGAGGGGGCGACTGTCGGCCGCGAAGTCGGACAGCCCGTATCGACGACATACAGTCCCCCGTTCGCTTTCACCGGGGGCGCCATTGACCGGGTCGTCGTCCGCCTGATCGGAGACCAGATTCCGCGGGATCCTGCGGCGCAGATCAACGAAGCGTTCGGTCGCGACTGATCCGATCCGGCGAAGCATGATCCGAGGGCGGCGTTTCCTTCGGATGGGAAACGCTTGACACAAGGAATCAAACCGGTTTACCGTCAAGGTATCAAACCGGTTAACCACCCGGTTTGAGAATGGTAGGGGGACGCCATGAGCAAGGCCACGATCGCTGACGTCGCGCGCATGGCGGGCGTCACCAAGGCGACCGTCTCGCACGCCCTCAGCGGCAATCGGCCCATCTCGGAGGAGACCAGGGCCCGGGTCCTCGCCGCCGCGGAGGAGCTGAACTGGGTTCCGAGCCAGAGCGCACGCGCACTCGCGACCCGCCGCGCGAACGCGATCGGGGTCGTGCTGGCGCGGGATCCGGACGTCATCGCGAACGACTCGTTCTTCGCCGCGTTCATCTCGGGCGTCGAGTCCGTGCTCGCCGAGACGGAGACCGCCTTGATGCTCCAGGTGGTCCCCGATCGCGCGGCCGAGGAGCGCGCCTACCGGACGATGATGCACGGACGCGCCGACGGCGCGATCCTGCTGGACCTGCGGGTGGACGACTGGCGCGTGCCGCTGCTCGAGGAGCTGGATCTGCCGACGGTGATCGTCGGCGCCTACGATCAGCGCCACGACTTCTCCTGCGTGCGGACCGATGACGGCGCGCCGATCCGCGAGATCGTGGAGCATCTGAAGACCCAGGGGCATCGCCGCATCGCGCATGTCTCCGGTCCGCTGGACTACGTCCACTCGCGCGTGCGAGCGGCCGCATACGTCGGCGCCGTGGGAGATGCCACGCTGCTGCGCGAGGGCGACTTCACGGCGCGCAGCGGTCGAGAACGGACCGCGGAGCTGCTCGCGCTCCCCGAGAAGCCGTCGGCGATCCTCTACTCGAACGACACCATGGCGATCGCCGGCCTCTCCTACGCGCGGGCACAGGGGCTCGTGATCCCCCGTGACCTCGCCATCTCCGGCTTCGACGACGATCAACTGTCCGCCTACCTCTCGCCGGGACTGACGAGCGTGTCGTCGGATCCGGCCGCCCGAGGACGTGCGGCTGCCCGCCTGCTCCGCGCCGAGATCCTCGGGGCCCAGCCGCGCACGGAGGTCGTGGACTGCAACGTGGTCCATCTCCGCGAAAGCACCCAGGGACCCGCGGCAGCGGGCCCCGACATGTCAAGGAGGACATCATGAAGAAGCTCAGCGCCGCGGCGGTCATCGGGGCCGCGGCCCTCGTCGTCACCGGCTGCTCGGCCGGCAACGGCCCGGCGCAATCGTCCGACGGCACCGGCCCCATCGACGTCTGGCTGTCGAACAACGAGCAGGAACTGGCCTGGGGCCACTCGGTGGTCGACGCATGGAACAAGGCGCACCCCGATCAGAAGGTCAAGGCGCAGGAGATCCCGGCGGCGAAGTCGTCCGAAGAGGCGATCACCGCCGCGATCACCGCCGGGACCGCGCCCTGTCTCGTGTTCAACATCGCTCCCGCGGCGGTCTCCGGCTGGGTGAAGCAGGGCGGCCTCGTCGATCTCAACACGATGAAGGACGGCGCGGACTACATCTCCGGACGAGGCGGCGACGTCGACGCCTACGCGACGGACGGACACTTCTACCAGCTGCCGTGGAAGTCCAACCCCGTCATGGTGATGTACAACAAGAAGCTCTTCGCCGCGGCCGGCGTGGATCCCGCCACCATGAACACCTACGACGGGTTCCTCGCCGGGGCTCACGCCCTCGTCGCCTCGGGCGTGCAGAGCGCGATCTGGCCGGCTCCGACCAGCGAGTTCTACCAGCCGTGGTTCGACTACTACCCGCTCTACCTCGCCGAGACGAACGGCACGAAGCTGGTCGAGAAGGGCAAGGCGACGTTCGACAGCGCGGAGGGCAAGAAGGTCGCCGACTTCTGGGCGGAGATGTACGCGCAGAAGCTCGCTCCCCAGGAGGCCTCCACCGACGATGCGATGTCCGCGGGCACCACCGCCATGCAGCTCGCCGGCCCGTGGGCCATTCCGTCGTACGCGGACACGGTCGACGTCGGGTTCATGCCCGTGCCCACCTCCGACGGCCGCGCGAACCCCACGACGTTCGCCGACTCGAAGAGCGTGTCGATGTTCACCTCGTGCAAGAACCAGGGCACGGCGTGGGCCTTCCTGCAGTTCGCCACGGACGAGGACAACGACGGACTGCTGCTGAAGACCACCGGCCAGATGCCGATGCGCACGGGACTGGCGAAGACCTACTCCGAGTACTTCACGGCCAACCCGAGCTACGTCGCCTTCGCCGCGCAGTCCGAGCACACCGCGGACGTCCCGAGCATCCCCAACTCCGTCGAGGCATGGCAGGCCTTCCGGGACCAGTACTCGGCATCGGTGATCTTCGACAAGAAGCCCGTCTCGGCGTTCCTCAGCGACGCGTCCCAGAAGATCGACACGCTCGTGAGCAAGTGAGCCGGATCGAGCCGACCATGTCGCACAAGGCACGGCTGCGCACCCGTCTGCTGGGTGCGCAGCCCCTGGGCGGGCTGTTCGCGCTGCCCTACTTCGTCTTCATCCTCGCGATCTTCGCGTATCCACTGGCCTTCGCCGTCTACATCGCGTTCCACGACTACTTCTTCACCGCGCCGGGCGTCGAGCCGAACCGGCCGTTCGTCGGCTTCGACAACTTCGTGACGGTCCTGACCGACCCCAAGGTGTGGGACGCGTTCCGCAACACCCTGGTGTTCCTCGTCATCAACGTCCCCCTGACGGTCGTGCTCGCGATGGTGCTCGCGACCGCGCTGAACTCGGGCATCCGAGGGGTGGCCGCGTACCGGGTCGCCTTCTACGTGCCCTACCTCACCGCCAGCGTGTCCCTCGTCGGCGTCTGGATGCTCCTGTTCTCGAAGAACGGGCTCGTGAACACGGTGCTCGGCCCGCTCGCACCCCACCCGTCCTGGCTGGTCAACAGCGCCCTGGCGATGCCGATGATCGCCCTGTACGTCACGTGGAAGCAGCTCGGCTTCTACATCCTCCTGTACCTCGCGGCCCTGCAGAACGTGCCCAGGGAACTCTACGAGTCGGCCGAGACGGACGGCGCGGGAGTGCTCGCACGCTTCCGCCACGTCACGGTGCCCGGGGTGCGCAACGCCACCGCCCTGGTCCTGATCCTCTCGATCATCACGGGCGCGAACCTGTTCACCGAGCCCTACCTGCTCACCAGCGGCGGCGGGCCGGACGGGGCGTCGACGACCCCGGTCCTGCTCATCTACCAGCAGGGCATCCAGCAGCAGAACCCGGACACGGCGGCGGCGATCGGCATGCTGCTCGTGCTCCTCGTCGGGGCTCTGTCCCTGGTCGCCAGCCGAGCCACGAGGGAGAGATGATGCACACCCGCCGTCCCGCCCGATGGATGAGCATCGCCCTGCTCACCGTCGCCGCGATCGCCTTCGCCTTCCCGTTCTACTTCATGGTCGTCGGAGCGTTCCAGGAGAACCCGACCAACTCCCCGGCATCCCTGATCCCCACGGGCGGGTGGACCTGGGACAACTTCGTCCGCATCGACTCGCGCATCGACCTGCTCGGCTCCCTGGCGAACTCCCTCATCTTCACGGGCGGAGTCCTGCTCGGCACCGTGGTGTTCGGCCTCCTCGCCGGATTCGCCCTCGCCCGGCTCGACTTCCGCGGCCGCGGGGTGCTCTGGGTGCTGATGATGCTCGTGCAGATGGTCCCGTTCCAGCTGCTGATGATCCCCCTGTACGTGCAGATCACGCGCAGCTACGGGCTCGGGGACTCGTACGCGGGCATGATCCTGCCGTTCGCGATCAACACGACGGCCGTCTTCATCTTCACCCAGTTCTTCCGTTCGCTGCCCGCCGAGATCTTCGAGGCGGCGCGCATCGACGGCGCCGGCGAGCTCCGCACGCTCGTGTCCGTGGCGGTGCCCCTCATCCGCCCCGTGCTCGTGACGGTGATCCTGGTCACCTTCATCGGACCCTGGAACGAGTTCCTCTGGCCCTTCCTGATCACCAAGGACGCGGCCCTGCAGCCGCTCGCCGTGTCTCTGGCCAACTACATCTCGAACGTCGCCCAGTCCACCGCGAATCCGAACGGCGCGATCCTGGCCGGGGCCACGGCCCTCGCTCTGCCCGTGGTCGTCCTGTTCGTCGTCTTCCAGCGCTTCTTCACCGCAACCGACCTCGGCGCAGCCGTCAAGGGCTGACGCAGAAAGGGCCCCATGTTCACCGGCGCCGCCTTCCCCCTCGGACCGTTCACGCCCTACGCGGGCAACCCCATCCTGCGCCCGCGCGGCGACAGCTGGGAGTCCTCGAACCTGTACAACCCCGCCGCGCTCGTCGTCGGCGACGAGGTGCTGCTGCTGTACCGCGCGCATGCGGAGGACATCGTCTCGCACATCGGCCTCGCCCGCTCGAGCGACGGGATCCACTTCACCCGCGAGGACGCTCCCCTCCTGTCGCCGTCCGAGGACTACGAGCGCTTCGGCTGCGAGGACCCCCGCATCGCGGAGATCGACGGCACCTACTACCTCACCTACACGGGGTGGGATCGCCGCAGCGCGCAGCTGTGCCTCGCCACGTCGACGGACCTGCGCACGTGGACCAAGCACGGCCCCCTGTTCGACGACTTCGACACGTTCAGAACCGTGGATCCCCGCGGATTCAACTGGTCCAAGGCCGGGGTGATCGTCCCTCGCCGCATGCACGGCAAGTGGTGGATGTACTTCGGGGAGGGGGCGATCTACTGGGCCACGAGCGACGATCTCCTCCACTGGACCCCGGGCACCCCGGACACCGAGCCGATGTACTCGCCCACCCCCGGCACGTGGGACGAGGCCCTCGTGGAGATCGGCACGTCCCCGGTGCTCGCCGACAACGGACTGCTCGTCATGCTCACGAACGGTGCGACCCGCCTGGTGCACGAGGACGGCACGGTCGACGTCGACTACCGCTGCGGGCAGATCGCCATCGACCCCGACGATCCCACGACCGTGATCGCCCGCATGCAGGAACCCTGGCTGCAGCCGCAGACCTTCGAGGACACGCACGGACTCGTGTCGAACGTGACGTTCGTGGAGGGGCTGGTGAAGTTCCGGGGCACGTGGTTCGCCTACTACGGGCAGTCCGACACGACCCTCGCCGTGGCCGTGCACGATCCGCGGAAGGCCTGGGGGCGAGCGCTGCGGGAGGTCTGAAGGGAGAGAGGCCGTGCCCGTCCGACCACCGGATACGCTGATCCCACTCCCTCTCCCGCGAACGACCGGAGCCCTCCATGCGCCTGCACGACTTCCTCCCGCCGGACACCGCAGCCACCCGGGGCGCCCGGGAGCTGGTCGCGCAGTTCCATTCGCCGGGGCTGGGAAACCACGTGCAGCGCAGCTGGCTCTGGGCGGAGGCCTTCGCGGTGATCGAGGGACGCACGGGCATCGACCACGAGCTGCTCTACACCGCCGCGCTGCTGCACGACATCGGACTCGCGCCGGCGTACGACAACCACCTGCTCGGGTACGAGGAGGCCGGCGGCTTCGTCGGCGAGGCCCTGACCGCCGGCGCCGGCTGGCCCGCCGCACGCCGCCTGCGCGTGAACGAGGTCATCGTCCGGCACAACTGGCCGTCGGTGGATCCGGCCGTGGATCCGGAGGGCTATCTGCTGGAGACGGCGACCGGGCTGGACATCTCCGGACGCCGCGACGAGGAGATCCCCGTGGACTTCCGCCGGGAGGTGCTCGCGGCGTATCCCCGCCTCGACCTCGCCGAGGAGTTCGGCGCCTGCGTGAGCGCGCAGTCGCAGCGCAAGCCGCACAGCCACGCCCGGCGGCTCGTCGACGGCGGGCTGATCGGGAAGCTCGCGGCGAACCCCCTCGAGTGCCTCTGATCCGAGCCCGGCCTCCGGCTCAGCGCCCGAGCGCCGCGCGCAGCGCCTCGGCGTAGTGCGGGGCGATCTTGTCGTGCCCCGCAGGGGTGAGATGCACGGTGTCCGCCTGCGGGGCCGAGTAGTCGCTGACCCACCCGGCGACCGAGACGGCGTACACCCCGGCGCGCCGGGCCTGCTCGGTCACGGCGGCGTCCATCGCCCGGCGTGCGGCATGGGCCGCATCGCTGCGGCTCATGACGCCGTTCACGACGATCGCCGCATTCGGGTAGGCCTGGCGGAGCAGCCCGATCAGCTGCTCCTCGGCCGCGGTCACCTCCGCGACCGGTCGTCTCTGCGCGGCGTCGTTGCCCCCGAGGGTGATGATCACCGCGCCGGGATCCCCCTCCGGAAGCAGGACACGGTTGCTCGACACGCTCTCGGTGAACCCCGCCCCGATCCCGCTGATGGGGGCGAGATACCCGGACCCGCCGAATCCGAACTTCATGACGTTCGCGAACCCCGCCCCGCGCGCGCCCTGTTCGATCCAGGAGTTGCCGCTGCACTGCGAGTCGCACAGGAGGACCGCGGTCGACGCGTCGACCGGTCTGCTCGGAACGGTGAGAAGCCGCCCCGAGCGCAGCACGGTCTGCCCCTTCTCCCAGACCTGGTGCGTCCCGCGGTCGTCGGCCCACGAGTCCTTCGCCGGCCAGCCGAACCGGGCAGGATCCGCCGACCAGATCGCGAAGCTGTCGGCGTCCAGTCGGAACACGCCGGCGCCCTCGTGCCACAGCAGCACACCGCCCGCGAAGCTCTGGTAGCGCCCGCCGGGCACGTCGACCTTGTCCCCCGTCGGCAGGCCCAGCTCGCCCTCGGGCCCGCCCAACTCCTCGTAGCGGTTCTGGATGTCGCCCGCCGTGGTGGCCCGGATCGCGTCCTCGCCGTCCGTCCGGTACAGCGCACCGCCTTGGAACGACTGCATCGCACCGCCCTCGAGCCGCGACGCCTCCGCGGTCGGCAGGCCCAGCCATCCGCCGGCGCCGCCGCGGTCCCGGTATGCGGCGAGGAAGGCGGCCTGCACCGAGACGGCGCCGGTGCCGGAGGACCACCACACCTCTCCGCCGTCGAACTCCTGCACCAGACGGTCGCCGACCGCGCGCTGAGTACTCTTCGGGTAGCCGAGGGTGCCGAAGGCTCCCCCGGCGCGACGATGGGCCGCCGCGATGTCGGAGATCGTCGGCACGGGAACACCGGAACGGAGGTAGATCCTCCCGTTGATGAAGTCCTGCACGCGGGTACCGCGGCGGTCGGAGTGCGCCGGGCCCTTCGGGAAGCCGAGGCCACCGCGCTCGTGGGCGTACCGCAGCCAGGAGTTCCAGAAGGGGCCGCGGACGAGGGTCGTCGCTCCATCGGCGGCGAAGACCCCGCCCCGCTGGAACGCCTGCCACGGCCGATCCCGCGATCCGCTCTCCGCCGCGATCGGAAGGCCGAGCACCTCGACACCGCCGAGATCGTGGAAGGTCTGGCCCACCGCGTCGTCGTGCACGATCTGCGCGAAGCCCGCGGGACCCGCATAGATCGAGCCGCGCCGGTAGTCCTGCGAGCAGACGCCCTTCGTGCACGTCTCGCGATTCCACGCCGCGCCCAGCTCGTCGCCGTGCCGGTGCCAGAGCGCGCCGACCGGGCTGGTGGTGCTGATCGGGCGCGGCAGCTGCCATGCGAGCAGCAGCCCGGCGCCGGCCAGCACCGCCACCACGACGGCCGTGCCGAGCACGCGCCGCATCACCCGGAGGGCGCGCGCTCCTTTCCCCCCGGAGCGCACGGACTCAGCCCTTGACGGCGAAGTTCACGATCTTCGGGGCGCGCACGATCACGCGCACGATCTCCTTGCCCTCGAGAGCGCGCTGCACCTTCTCGTCCGCCCGCGCGAGCGCCTCGAGCTCGGCCTCGCCGATCCTGGCGGGGACGTCGAGGGTGGTGCGCACCTTGCCGTTGACCTGCACGGCGCAGGTCGCGATGTCCTCGACGAGCAGCAGCGGATCCGCCTGACGCCAGGTGACCAGTCCCACGGAGGGCTCGTGCCCGAGGATCTCCCAGATCTCCTCCGCGGTGTGCGGGGCGACCAGGTCGAGGATCACGGCGACGGTCTCGGCGGCCTCGCGCACGGCGGGGTCCGCCGCGCCGGCACCCGTGTCGATCGTCTTGCGGATCGCGTTGACCAGCTCCATGAGCCGCGCGACCACGACGTTGAACTTGGTCTGCTCGACCAGGGCGGGCGCATCGGCCAGCAGGTGGTGCGTGACCCGTCGCAGGGCGTCGTCGCCGCCGTCGAAGACCACGTCCACCGGACTCGCGACATCATGCGCGACCCGCAGTGCGCGGGCCAGGAACTTCTGCGCACCGGTCGTCGAGACGTCCTTCCAGTCCTTGTCGTCCTCCACCGGACCCGCGAAGGCCAGGGCCACGCGCAGGGCGTCGGCGCCGTAGGCGTCCAGCTCCTCCTGGAAGAGCACCAGGTTGCCCTTGCTCTTGGACATCTTGGCGCCGTCCAGGATCACCATTCCCTGGTTGATCAGGCTCGAGAACGGCTCGGTGAAGTCGATCAGGCCCATGTCGAACAGCACCTTGGTGATGAAGCGCGCGTACAGCAGGTGCAGGATCGCGTGCTCGACACCCCCGATGTAGGCGTCGATCGGAGCCCAGCGGCGTGCCTCGTCCACGTCGAAGGCGACCGTGTCGCTGTTCGGCGAGAGGAACCGCAGGTAGTACCAGGAGCTGTCCACGAACGTGTCCATGGTGTCGGGGTCGCGCAGCGCCGGCTCGCCGGTCGTCGGGTCCACGGTGCGCACCCACGACTCCGCCGCACCCAGCGGGCTCGACCCCTTCGGCGACAGGTCCAGGCCCTCGACGCTCGGCAGCCGCACGGGCAGCTGGTCCTCGGGCACCGGGACGATCTCGCCGTCCTGTGTGTGCAGCATGGGGATCGGGGTGCCCCAGAAGCGCTGACGCGAGATCAGCCAGTCGCGCAGGCGGTAGTTCTTCGCGGCGCGCCCGGTGCCGGCCGCCTCCAGCTGCTCGATCGCACGGGCGATCGCGTTGCGCTTGGAGAGTCCGTTCAGCTCGCCCGAGTTGATCATGCGGCCGTCGCCGGTCAAGGCGATGCCGGTCTTGGCCGGGTGCTGGTCGTCGAGGGAGTCGAGCGATTCGATCGGGACGCCGTCCTCGTCGACCTCGATCACCGGCAGTGCACCCGTGATCGGCGCGGTCGTGTCCACGACGACCTTCACGGGCAGGTCGAAGGCGCGGGCGAAATCGAGGTCGCGCTGGTCGTGCGCGGGCACGGCCATGACGGCGCCGTGGCCGTAGTCGGCCAGCACGTAGTCGGCGGCCCAGATCGGCAGACGCTCGCCGTTCACCGGGTTGATCGCGAAGCGGTCGAGGAACACGCCCGTCTTCGGCCGGTCGGCCGACTGGCGGTCGATCTCGCTCGTCTTCTGCACCTGCGTGAGGTAGTCCTGGAAGCGCATCCGCACGTCCTCGGACGCGCCGGCGGCCAGCTCGGAAGCCAGGTCCGAGTCGGGCGCGACGACCATGAAGGTCGCACCGTGCAGGGTGTCCGGACGCGTGGAGAACACGGTCACCACGCCCTCGCGGCCCTCGATCGCGAAGTCCACGTCGGCGCCGATCGAGCGGCCGATCCAGTTGCGCTGCATCTGCAGCACCTTGTGCGGCCAGAAGCCCTCGAGCTGGTTCAGGTCGTCCAGCAGACGGTCGGCGTAGTCGGTGATCCGGAAGTACCACTGGGTGAGGTTCTTCTTGACGACCTCGGCGCCGCAGCGCTCGCAGCGCCCGTCGACGACCTGCTCGTTCGCGAGCACGGTCTGGTCGTTCGGGCACCAGTTCACCGGGCTCTTCTTGCGGTAGGCCAGGCCCCGCTCGTAGAGCTTCAGGAACAGCCACTGATTCCAGCGGTAGTACTCCTCGTCGGAGGTGTGCAGCTCGCGGGTCCAGTCGAACGAAACCCCGTAGGCCTGGAAGCCCGTCTTCTGCTGGGCGATGTTCTGGTAGGTCCACTCCCGCGGATCCGCTCCGCGCCGGATGGCCGCGTTCTCGGCGGGCAGTCCGAAGGAGTCCCAGCCGATCGGGTTCAGCACGTTGTGCCCGCGGTGACGCCAGAAGCGCGCCACGATGTCGCTGTAGAGGTAGTTCTCGGCGTGGCCCATGTGCAGGTCGCCGGACGGGTACGGGAACATCGCCAGGACGTACTTGCGCGGGCGCACGTCGTCCGCGCCGCCGGCCGTGAACGTCTCGTTCTCCGCCCAGTAGGTCTGCCACTTCCTCTGGAGCTCGTGCACCGACAGCGACTCGTCGTCCTTCGACGGGCTGGCGGGGTGGGACGGGTTCTCAGACAACGCGACGACCATTCTCTGCGGCAGGGGAGAAGAATGCCCGGAACAGGGCAACCTCCAGATTATCCCAGCCTGCGCGAGCCGGGCTCCCGCGGACCCCGTGCACATCCTGCGATCGGCATGAAAGAACCGGACGGGCATGAAAGACTAGGGAAGCTATGCCCTCGTCCTCATCCCGACCGGAGCGGATCCACTGGTTCGCCCGCCTGGAGCACCGCTTCCACGCGTGGCGCGAACGGCGTGCCCGCAAGCGCGGTCGCACCGCGACCGTCGTCCCCTTCCCCGGCTACGGCGGCCCCGGGTGGATCCGCGTCGTCGGACGCGTGCTGATCCTGCCGAAGACGCGGCGCGGCGGCAAGGATGCCAGCGTGCGCGGCTGGCGCAGCTTCGTGGGCATCCCGGTGAGCTTCGCGACCGTCACGATCACCGTCGCCGGCCGCACGCACGAGGTGCCGGCCGACCGCGGCGGCGTGATCGACTGCCGCATCGAGGCCGACCTCCCGAGCGGATGGCAGCAGGTCGACATGGCGGTCGAGGGCCAGGATCCGATCCCCGCCCGCGTCTTCGTCGTCGCCGACGACGTGCGCTTCGGCGTGGTCTCGGACGTCGACGACACGGTCATGGTGACCGCCCTGCCGCGCCCCCTGATCGCCGCATGGAACTCGTTCGTCGTCGACGAGCACGCCCGCACGCCCGTCCCCGGCATGGCGGTGCTGCTGGAGCGGCTCATGCGGGACAACCCCGGCTCGCCGATGATCTACCTCTCCACGGGGGCGTGGAACGTGGCGCCCACGCTCAACCGCTTCCTCTCCCGGCACCTCTTCCCTGCGGGATCCATGCTGCTCACCGACTGGGGGCCGACGCACGAGCGCTGGTTCCGCAGCGGCCGCGAGCACAAGCTGCGGAACCTCTCCCGGCTCGCCGAGGAGTTCCCGCACGTGCGCTGGCTGCTCATCGGCGACGACGGCCAGCACGACGAGGCGATCTACGGGCAGTTCCTCGTCGAGCACCCGGAGAACGTCGCCGCGGTCGCGATCCGCCGCCTCCTCCCCGCCGAGGGCGTGCTCGCCGGGCGCCGCGCAGCGGGACGCGGAGACGGCGACCCGAGCGACGCCGACGACCTCGCCCCCTGGGTGAGCGCCGAGGACGGCGCGGGCATCCTCGACGAGCTCATCGACGCCGGCGTCGTCCGCTCCGAGCCATGACGCCCGCCGTCGGTGCGCCGGCCGCCACCCGGACGGACGCGCCGGGGACGGTGCTCGACCGTGCGACCTGGAGCGCGCGTGCCGACGCCCACGCCGAACGCGCCGATGCCCTGACCGCCGCGCATCGCGCCCGGCAGGCCCGCCGCGAGAAGCACCCCGTTCACGACTTCCTCTTCACCTACTACGGCTACAAGCCGGCCCAGCTGCGCCGATGGCATCCCGGCGTCGGTGTCGTGCTTCAGGATGCGCCCGAGCGCGCGGGATGGCGCTGGTACTCCCCTGCACCGGGCTCCGGGGACGCGGCATACGCACCCGACTCGGCCGCCTATGCCGCGGACAAACCGGAGCTCGCCCGGCTGGTACGGCTGATGCTCGCCCGCACCGCCGCGCGCCCCGGGCAGTTCGGCTGCTTCGGGCTGCACGAGTGGGCCATGGTCTACCGCACCCCGGAGCATCGCCACGCGGTGCCGCTGCGGCTCGGCCAGGCAGGAACCGACGCCGTGGTGGAGCAGGGCGAGCTGCGCTGCACGCACATCGACGCCTTCCGCTTCTTCACCCCGGAGGCCGTGCCGCGCAACCGCCTGCACCCGACGCGGGAGACCCAGCCGCAGCTGGAGCAGCCGGGCTGTCTGCACGCCGGGATGGACGTGTACAAGTGGGCGATGAAGCTCGGCCCGCTCGTGCCGGGCGAACTGCTGCTGGATGCGTTCGAGCTCGCCCGCGACATCCGCGTCCTCGACATGGAGGCCGCGCCCTACGATCTGTCGGACTGGGGCGTGGAACCGGTGCGGATCGAGACGGCCGAGGGCAAGGCCGAGTATGTGCGCCGGCAGCGCGGCTTCGCCGAGCGCGGGAACGCGCTCCGGGCGAGGATCCTCGAGGCCTGGCAGGAGCCCGCGGGCTGATCCGCCCCGCGCTCGCCCCGGACGCCGGCGCGCGAGCGCGGGAGGACGGCCGCAGGTTCTACGATTTCTGATGATGTCTCCCACCGACCCCGTCTCCCCCGACGTCGCGCTCGGCGACCTCGGTGCGCTGCTGCTCGATGCGGGAGTGTCCGTCACCGATGTGCGCGGCACCCTCGAACGCGCACGCGACGCCGTCGTCCCCGGCACGGAACTCGCGTTCGCCGTGCTGCCGGAGCACGTCTTCGTCAGCCGCCCCGGGGTTCCGCGCGCGACCACCATCGCCGCGGGGGGCGGGCCGGGACTCACGTTCCGGCAGACCGCGCATGCGTCGCGCCTGGCGAGGCGGCTCGAGGCCGGCCGTGTCGCCCTGGATCAGGTCCCGGCGCACGTCTCCCACATCCGTGGTCTGGAACGCCGCCATCCTGCGCTGCAGACCGCACTCGGCGGCGCCCTCCTGTCCGCCGGACTCGCGGTGCTGTTCCGGTGCCCCTGGTGGGCGGTGGTGCTGGCGCTGCTCGTGGGAGCGCTCGTGGCGTCGATCGTCCTCCTCACCGAGCGCATCCGGGCGGCGGCCGCCGTCGTCCCCTTCGTGGCGGCGCTGATCTCGACGCTCGTCGTCGGGGTCGTGGCCGACCGGCTCGACTTCGGCGCGGTACCGCTGTTCGCCGTGTGCGCCCCGGTGGCCCTGCTCGTTCCCGGGGCGCTCATCACGAATGCGCTGCTCGAGCTCACCGCGGCCGACATCGTGACCGGAGCCTCCCGTCTCGTGTACGGGCTCATCATGCTGACGTTCATGGCGGCGGGGATCTTCGCGGGCGCGGCCGCGACCGGATTGCGGGTGGATCCGCGGTCCGCGGCCCTCGTCGGCGAGACCTCGCTCGTCACCGGGCACAGCGGCTGGGAGGCGGTGCCGCCCCTGGCCTGGAGCTGGGTCGGCGTCGTCGTGCTCGCGGTCGGGATCGGCCTGAGCTTCGGATCCGGGTTCCGGCTCACCATCGCCACCGTCGTGATCATGATCTGCACCTACGCGGCGCTGATGCTGCTGAGCCCGTTCACGGGCAGCACCATCGCCACCGGGATCACGGCGGGGCTGCTCTTCCTCGCCGCCCGCGTGCTGGAGCGGGTCACGCTGGCGGTGCCGGCGACGGTCTCCTTCCAGCCGGCGTTCCTGCTCCTCGTCCCCGGGACCGTCGGCCTCGTCGCGCTCGCATCCTTCGACGCCGCGGCTCTCGCGGCGGCGCCGATGGTCTTCATCAGCCTGTGCATCGGGACGAAGGTCGGCGCGCTCCTGGCGGACGCGCTGCGGATCACCCGGCCTGCGTCCCCTTCGACCGCGACCGGATCGATCCGCATCATCCGCTGAGCGCCCGCTCCGGCGCTCGACGCTTGCGCGGGGAGCGTCTCCCCCGCCAGGATGAGTCAACCGTTCCTCCTGCGAACGTTCCCTCCCCCGAAGGGCGCCCGTATGCCCGGTCTCAGCCGACGGCACTTCCTCGCGCATGCGACGATGCTGGCCGCCGCCTCCCGACTGCCCCTGGACGCGCTCGGGCCGCGGCTCGCGACGGCGGATCCGTCTGCCGTCCGCTCTGCCCCGGGACTGTCCGGTCCGCCTCAGGAGGCACCCAGCACGCTGCTGCAGACCATCCTGCGCGGCCCCGTCGTGCAGGGCAGCTACCGCCGGCTCTCGACGGGGCCCGGCGAACCGCACCTCCCCCGCTTCGACGTGCTGCGCCGGGTCGCGGACGACGCGCGGAAGACCTCCCGGCGCTCGCTGCTCTATCTCGGGCACCTCTCCGACCTGCACGTGATCGACGCGCAGTCCCCGGGCCGCATCGAGCCCATGATCACGCAGGACCACTCGGCCTGGGGATCCGCGTTCCACCCGCAGGATCCGCTCAGCCCGCACACCGTGGCCGCCATGGTGCGCGCGTTCTCCGATGCGCGCTACAGCGCCGTGACCGGGGCCCCGATGGGCGCCGCCGTGGTCACGGGCGACAGCGCCGACATGCACTCCCACCTCGAGCTGCGCTGGTACATCGATCTCATGGACGGGCTCGCCGTCGATCCCGCGACGGCGGGTGCGACCTACCGCGGCGTGCAGGCGTGGTCGGAGGCGACCTGGGCGTACCGGCCCGGCGACCCCCGCGGAGGCGCGTTCGGCGACTACGGGTTCCCTCGCCTCCCGACGCTCCTCGCCGATGCGATCGCCTCGAAGGTGCCGTCTCCCGGGCTTCCCGCGCCCTGGTACGCGGTGTACGGCAACCACGACACCCTGCTCCTGGGCACCTTCGGGCTGACGCCCCAGTTGCGGGCGCTCGCCACCGGAGGGCAGAAGGCGTACACGCTCGAGGCGACGGCGGGCACCGCGCTCGGCGGATACGCCTCGTCGAGCGGACTGCTGCAGCAGATGATCGACGGCCTCGGCCTCGCGCTCGGCAGGCCGGGGTTCCGCACGGTGCCGCCCAATCCGGAGCGCTTCCTGTTCGAGCAGCGCGAGTTCATGGCCGAGCACTTCCGTACGGAGAAGAACCCGGGGCCGGTCGGCCATGGGTTCACCCAGCACAACCTCGACACCGGGGAGACCTGGTGGAAGGCCGACCTCAGCCCGCGCGTGCGCGCCCTGGGCCTCGACACCTGCAACGCGGTCGCCGGACCCGACGGCGCCGTGCCCGACGTGCAGTTGCGCTGGCTGGAGCAGGAGCTCGCACGCGCCGAGCGCGAGAACGTCCTGGTCCTGGTGATGAGCCACCACAACAGCCTGACCCTGGAGAACCGCGCCCAGCGCCCCGGCGACACGAGCGTACTGCACGGCGCGGATGCGCTCATCGACGTGATGCTGCGCCATCCGGTCGCGGTCGGCTGGCTCAACGGGCACACCCATCTCAATCAGGTCCTCGCGCACACCTCGGCCACGGGCGGGTTCTGGGAGATCACCACCGCCTCCTGCATCGACTTCCCGCAGCAGCAGCAGGTGATCGAGATCGTCGACAACCGCGACGGCACGCTCTCCCTGTTCGCGACGGTGCTCGACCACGCGTCGGACGCGAGGCCCGGATCCGGCGGCTCCTCCGACGACCTGGCCTCCCGCGCGCGCGAGTTCTCTTTCAACGACTGGGCCGAGTCGCCGACGATGCGCCGCGGCTCACCGCTGGACCGCAACGTCGAGCTGCTGCTCCCCGCCCCCTTCGATCTGTCCACGATCTCGGACGCGGCGCTCGAGGCGCAGCGCATGACGGAACAGACCCGCATGCTCGCCTACGAGCAGAGGCTCCGCGCATGAGGCGCCGGACGTCGCGCCCGTTCCGCGCCCGCGCCGCCGTGGTGCTGGTGCTGGCGGGCCTGTGCCTGACCGGCTGCTCGCAGGCGCAGGCGCTCGCGCCGGTCGGCGGCGACCGACTCGCGGCGGTGCGCTTCGGCACGCTCGACGCACTCGTGGAGGCGGAGGTGGAGGTCCGCTCGGCGCCGACCTGCGAGCAGAAGCCGGACGACACCGTCTCCTGCACGGGCACCGCGAGCGACGGGCGCGAGATCAGCGCGATCTCGCGCGGTACCTCGGCCGACATCGAGGTCGTCGTCGGCGGGGAGACGGTGTACTCCGGATCCCTGACCGACCTCCTCGATCGCGCGGCGGGAGAAGCCGGATGACCGCGTCCCGCTCCCGAGGCCGGCTGCTGCGGACGGCCCTCGCCGTGGTCGGCGTCGCGGCGATCCAGGCGGCCCTGGTCGCCCTGATCCCCTCTCCGGCCGCTCCGGCGCCCCTGATCGCAGGAGCCGTCGCGTCCTTCGCGGCCTGCGTGCTGGGCCTGGCCGTCGCCGTGCGCGAGGCGGGACCCGGCGCTGCCGTACCGACGGTCGGTTTCGGACGCGCCGTGCTGTTCTCGCTGCTCGCGACGGCCGCCGTCAGCGCGGCCGCGATCGTCTCGGTCTTCGTCGGCGCGGCGGTCATCGTCCTCGCCCTCGGCCTCGTCCCGCTGCTGACCTCGGGAGCCCGCGCCACGGCGCTGGCCTGGCGACGACGACCTGTTCGCGGAGCGCTGCGCGTGCTGACCACCCTCCTCGCGATCGGGCTCGCCGCCACGGTGTCCCTGCTCCTCGGGCTCTTCGTCACCGGCTGGCCGGCGAGCGCCCTGTCATGGCTGTGGTTCGGGACCACGGCGGCCGCCCTCGTGCTGTGGTGGGCGGCATCGGCGCATCCGCGCTCCGTGCGGACAGCGGTCTGAACCTCCGCTCCCTCGCCTCGCCCTACGCCGTCGCGTCGAGCGCCGGGGCCGGCGTCCTCAGGTACTGCTGCACGCCGCGCGCGGCCGTGCGCCCGGCCCGGTTGGCGCCGATCGTGCTGGCGGACGGACCGTAGCCCACGAGCTGGATCCGCGGATCCTTCACCGCCGTCGTGCCGCGTCCGTCGTGATCGAGCTGGATCCCGCCCAGCGCGCTGCGCAGGTGCAGCGGCGCGAGGTGGCCGATCGCCGGCCGGAAGCCGGTCGCCCACAGGATCGCGTCGACCCGCTCGAACGAGCCGTCGGCCCAGCGCACGCCGTCGGGCTCGATGCGCTGGAACATCGGTCGCCGCGCGTCGTACACGCCCCGCCGGGCCGCCTCCTGCTCCTGCGGACGCAGCATGAGCCCGGTGACGCTCACCACGCTCTGCGGTGCGAGCCCGCGCGCCACGCGCTGCTCGACCAGGGCGACCGCGGCCGCGCCCGCCTCCGGGGTGAAGTCGTCGGTGCGCCAGACCGGCGGCCGGCGGGTCGCCCACAGCACGTCGGCGATCGGGGCGAGTGCTCCGAGGAACTGCACGGCCGAGGCTCCACCCCCGACGACCAGTACGCGCCTGCCGCGGAAGTGCTCGGGCCCGGGGTAGTCGACGGTGTGGAACTGCTCGCCGAGGAAGGTCTCCATGCCCGGGTAGTGCGGGAGGAACGGCTGCGTCCAGGTGCCGGTCGCGTTCACCAGCGTGCGCGCCCGCCACGTGCCCTCGGCCGCGTGCACGACGAGGATCCCGTCCTCGTCCGTCACGCGGTCCACGTGCACGGGACGCCGCACCGGAAGCTCGTGCTCGCGCTCGTAGGCGGCGAACGTGGCGGGCACCGCGGTGTTCGCCCGCGCGCTGGTGCGCGGGGGCGGCACGGATCCGGGCAGTTCGGCGACGCCGTGCACGTCCTGCATCGTCAACGCATCCCACCGGTGCTGCCAGGCTCCGCCCGGAGCGTCGTCGGCGTCGAGCACCAGGTGCGGGATGCCCAGGCGGCGCAGATGGTACGAGCTCGAGAGCCCGGCCTGGCCGGCGCCGATCACGATGCTGTCGAGGAGGTCCACGGCGGGTGCAACATCGGCGGCCCGGGCGCTGTTCCCCGGGACGGCCGCCGGCGACGCGGTCCGAGCCCTGCTACGTCGTCAGCAGAGCGTGCCCGGACGAGGCGTCGACCGGGCGGGCATCCGACTCCGCGACGTCACACGCGTACGACCGGCGATACGCGGTCGGGGCGATCCCGACCTCGCGGGTGAAGTGGTGGCGGAACAGCGTGGCGCTGCCGAAGCCGCAGGACGCGGCGATCTCCTCGATCGAGGCGTCGGTCGTCTCCAGCGCCAGGCGCGCCTGCAGGACCCGCTGAGCGGCGAGCCACTGCATCGGCGTCACCCCCGTCTCCGCGACGAACCGGCGCGCGAACGTGCGGCTGGACATGTGCGCGCGCTGCGCGAGCGAGGCGACGGAGTGGGCGTCGGCGAGGTTGTCGTCCATGTGCGCGAGCACGTCGCTCAGCGCGTCGCTGGACACCTGCGGCACCGGGCGCTCGATGTACTGACGCTGGCCCCCGTCGCGCTGCGGCGGCACCACCATGTTGCGCGCGATGACGTTCGCGATCGCACTGCCGAGCTCGCGGCGCACCAGGTGCAGGCTCGCGTCGATGCCGGCGGCGGTCCCGGCGCTGGTGATGAGGTCCCCGTCGTCGACGAAGAGCACGTCGGGGTCGATGCGCGCGCTCGGGTACCGGCGCTGCAGCTCTTCGGCGTAGCGCCAGTGCGTCGTGCAGGGCCGCCCGTCGAGCAGGCCCGCCGCGCCGAGGACGAATGCTCCCGAGCAGGCGCTGAGCAGGATCGCACCCCGATCGGCGGCGCGCCGGAGCGCGTCCAGCAGCTCCGCCGGGTACTCGTCGGCCGGCCGCACGCGAGCCGCCGGCACGGCGATCACATCGGCGTGCTCCATCGCCTCGAGGCCGTGCGCCGGGATCACCTGGGCCCCCACTTCGGTGCTCACGGGCCGGCCTGCCTCGATGCCGCAGACGCGGAAGTCGAACGCGGGCACATCGGAGTAGACGCTGCGATCCAGCCCGAACACCTCGCTGAGCAGGCCGAATTCGAAGACGGCGAGCCCGTCGATGACGGGAAGAGTGACGCTGCGGATCATGCCCTCATGGTACTGGCTGAATCTTTATGAGGAAAGGCTTTCCGCCATCTAGTGGCAGGAATCATCCGATCGTAGCTTTAGAGCCATGACCGAGACCGCAGCATCCCACCCCTCCCTTCCGCTCCTGCCCCGCGCCAGATCCGCGGCGCGCCCCGTCCCGCCGCGGGAGGCGCCGCGTCGCGCACGGCTCCCCCTCCCCGCCTGGCTCCCCCGTCGGATCCTGCAGCGCGGCGGCATCGCCACCCGTGACGACGTACGCGCCCTGCGCGACCTGGAGGCCGCCCGCGATCGCAGCGAGTGGTGAGGCGGGCGCCCGCGGCTGCCCAGGACCGGCTAGCCCCGCGCGAAGATCCGCCCCGTCACCGCCGTGGGCCGGATCCGCACCCAGCGGTCCTTGGGCTCCGGCGCCCACGGTGTCACCCCCGTGCGCTCCGCGGCCAGCGTGTCCGCATCACGGTCGAACTCCTCGGCGAGGCCCTTCACCACGACGCTGAAGGCCTCGGCGTCGTCGGCCCCGTCGATCTCGAACACGACCCGCTGCCGGATCGTCAGCTCGAGCAGCTTCGTGCCCGCCGCGGTGCGGAACACGATCGTCCCGTCGAGCACGGCGTGGTTGACCGGGAACACGTCGATCTCGTCCGCCGCGGCGACGGCGATCCGCCCGTAGGGCGCCCGGCGGATCCGCTCCCAGCATTCGCTCTCCTCGAGGGGCCGTGTCGGCTCCCTCTCCACTTCGGTGTCCATGTCCCGATCGTGCGCCGTGCCGCGACGACGGCCCGGGCCGAAAGTCCCGCCGGCATCCGCCGGACGGCCCGGACGGCGTCCCTCCGCTCAGCGTCCTGATCGCGCGGTGAACCGGGCGGCCCGGCGGAGCACGCGCCGCGCCGGACGCCGGGGCGCGCGAGCCCTGGGAGGGCGCGCGCCCACCCGCCGGAAGTACCCGCGCTTCGCGAGCTCGACGAGCACGAGATACAGGATCAGCATGCCGACGAGGGCGAGGAAGAAGGGCGCCGGAAGCGGCGTGAACCCGAGCAGCCCGTTCAGAGGCGAGTAGGGAAGCCACGCTCCGACCGCGATCGCCGCGAGCACGGTGACGACCAGCACCGGCGCCGGCCGACTGCGGAAGAACGGCACCCGATGGGTGCGGATCGCGAACACGATGAGCGTCTGCGTGGCGATCGACTCGATGAACCATCCGGAGCGGAACTCGGGCGGTGCGGCATGGAAGACGAACAGCATCAGGCCGAACGTGGCGAAGTCGAAGAGCGAGGAGATCGGGCCGAACAGGAGCATGAAACGGCGGACTGCCGCGATGTCCCAGTGCGAGGGTGCGCGCAGCTGCTCCGGATCCACCCGGTCGGCGGGGATCACGAGCTGGCTCGCGTCGTAGAGCAGGTTGTTGAGCAGGATCTGACCGGGCAGCATCGGCAGGAACGGCAGCACGATCGAGGCGGCCGAGGCGCTGAACATGTTGCCGAAGTTGCTGGACGTGCCCATCATCACGTACTTGATCGTGTTCGCGAAGATGCGCCGCCCCTCGGTCACGCCGTCGGCGAGCACGTCGAGGTCCTTGTCGAGCAGCAGGACATCGGCCGCATCCTTCGCGACGTCGACCGCCGAGTCCACGGAGATGCCGACGTCGGCTCCGTGCAGCGCGAGGGCGTCGTTGACGCCGTCGCCGAGGAAGCCCACTGCCCGGCCCTGGTGACGCAGCGCCCGCACCACGCGCGCCTTCTGCTCGGGCGACACCCGGGCGAAGACGGTCGTGCGCTCGGCGAGCTCGATGAGCCGCCCGTCGTCGAGCTCGTCGATCTGATCCCCGGTGAGCGTGCCCTGGATGGTCATGCCGAGGTCGGCGCAGGTGCGGGTCGCGACCACCGCGCCGTCGCCGGTGCAGACCTTGACCGAGATGCCGAGGTCTGCGAGTCGCAGCAGGGATGCTCTCGCGCCGGGCTTGATCTCGTCCGTGAACACCAGGAACCCGTCGAGGGTCAGCCTCCCGTCGGCCCCCTCCGCTGCGACGGCGAGCGTCTCCGCACCGGGAGCCCGGCGCCCTGCCACCGCCACGACCCGGAATCCCTCCCGGTACAGGTCGTCCAGTCGAGCCGACGCAGCGACCGGCACCCCCTCGCACCGCGGCAGGACCGACTCGGCCGCGCCCTTCACGATGATCGTCGGATCCTCGCCGTCCCGCCGGGCGAGCACGGTCGTCGTGCGGCGCTCATGATCGAACGGGATCGCGTCCAGCCGGCGCCAGCCGACCAGCCCGCTGCGATCGGCGACCCCGGCGAGCAGCGCGGCATCGAGCGCGTTCAGGCCGATGCCGGAGAGAGCGGCGAGGTCCGCGTCCGAGGCCAGCAGGCCGCGCTCCGCGAGCGCCTGAGCCGTGCCGCCGGACACCGGGACGGCCTCGCGGAACGTGATCTCGCCGCTCGTGAGCGTGCCGGTCTTGTCGGTGACGAGCAGGTCGAGGTCGCCGAGGTCCTCGATGCACACCATGCGCTTGACCAGCACGCGACGCCGGGCCATCGCGCGCGAGCCTGCCGCGAGGCTCGTGCTCACGACGGCCGGCAGGAGCTGCGGCGTGATTCCGACTGCGATGGCCAGCGAGAACAGCAGCGATTCGATCAGGGGCCGCCCGAGCGCGACGGCCACCGCGAAGATGCTCGTGGTGAGCACCAGGGCGACGATCAGCAGGAAGGACGAGAACCTGCCCAGGCCGCGCTGGAACTCGGTCTGCGGCTCCTGCGCCGCGAGCCCCGCGGCGATCCGCCCGAACTCGGCGTCGCGCCCCGTCGCGACCACCACGCCCAGCGCGGTGCCGGCATGCACGACGGTGCCCATGAGCGCGCAGCAGGAGAGCTCGCCGACCCCGGTCCCCGCCGGCACCGGCGCCACGCCTTTGACCGCGGGGACGGACTCGCCGGTGAGGATGCTCTCGTCGCATTCGAGGCCTTCCGCGCGGACGAGGCGCAGATCGGCCGGCACCACGGATCCCACGGACAGGGCGACGAGATCCCCCACGACGAGTTCGGTCACATCCACCCGCAGGGTCGCCCCGGAGCGGTGCACGATCGCCACGTGCCGCATCCGATCGTGCATCGCATCGGCGGCGCGCTCGGCGCGGAACTCGTTGACGAAGCCGAGTCCGACGCTGAGCAGCAGGATCGCGCCGATCACCCCGGCGTCGGTCGCGTCCCCCACGAGACCCGCGACGAACGCCGTGCCGAACAGCATCAGCACGATCGGGCTGCGCAGTTGTCTTCCCAGCACCCGCCAGGGGCGGGCGCGGTGCATGCGGATCGCATTCGGCCCGTCCGCGGCGAGACGCGCCGCCGCGCCGGCGGGATCCAGGCCCGAGAGTCCGGATCCGAGCTCGTGCAGCACCTGGTCCGCCTCCTGTGCCGCGACTCGACGGACCGGGCTCGGCGCCTCGGCGCCGGAAACCCGCGCTCCGCGGTCGACCGGTACGGCTGAGCTGCTCGCCGGGTCCTCAGCGACCACGATCCCAGGCCCACTCGGCCACTTCGGGGATGTCCTCGCCGTGCGCGCGCGTGTAGGCGCGAGCGCGCAGCCGGGCGTCCTGCAGGTCCTGACGCAGTCCGGCGCAGCGCTGGGCGAGGCCGGGGACCCGGTCGATCGCGTCGATCGCGAGCTGATAGCGGTCGAGGTCGTTGAGCATGACCATGTCGAAGGGCGTCGTGGTGGTGCCGTTCTCCTTGTAGCCGCGCACGTGCAGGTTGTCGTGGCCGTGCCGCTTGTACGCGAGGCGGTGGATGAGCCAGGGATAGCCGTGGTACGCGAACACGACGGGGCGGTCGACGGTGAAGATCGCGTCGTACTCGCGGTCGGAGAGCCCGTGCGGATGCTCGCTCTCCGACTGCAGCCGCATCAGATCGACCACATTGACCACCCGGACCCGCAGGTCGGGAAGGGCCGAGCGCAGGATCTGCGCGGCGGCGAGCACTTCGAGCGTCGGGATGTCCCCCGCCGCGGCCAGGACCACGTCCGGGTCCTCCCCCGTCACCTCCGTGCCCGCCCATTCCAGGATCCCGAGCCCGCGCGTGCAGTGCTGCACGGCCTCGTCCATGGTGAGCCAGTTCGCGGCCGGCTGCTTCCCGGCGACGACGACGTTGACGTAGTCCACGGAGCGCAGGCAGTGATCGTAGGTCGACAGCAGCGTGTTCGCGTCGAACGGGAGGTAGACCCGCACCACCTCGGCGCTCTTGTTGACGACATGGTCGATGAATCCCGGATCCTGGTGGCTGAACCCGTTGTGGTCCTGCCTCCAGACATGGCTGGTGAGCAGGTAGTTCAGGCTCGAGATCGGACGCCGCCACGGGATCTCCCTGGTGACCTTGAGCCACTTCGCATGCTGGTTGAACATCGAGTCGACGATGTGGATGAAGGCCTCGTAACAGGTGAACAGACCGTGCCGGCCGGTGAGCAGATACCCTTCCAGCCAGCCCTGGCACTGGTGCTCGCTGAGCATCTCCATGACCCGGCCGACGCGGGCGAGGTGGTCGTCCGTGGCCAGGATCTGGGCGGTCCACTGCTTGTCCGTGGCCTCGTAGACCGCGGGCGCGAGGCGATTCGACGCCGTCTCGTCCGGCCCGAAGATCCGGAAGTCCTCGGGATTGCGCCGGATCACCTCCGCCAGCCAGGTGCCCAGGACCCGGGTCGCCTCGGCCGTGGTGGCACCGGGCGCCGGCACGTCCACGGCGAAGTCGCGGAAGTCGGGCAGCGACAGCGGCGTGCGCAGCAGCCCGCCGTTCGCGACGGGGTTCGCGCTCATCCGGTGCTCTCCGCGAGGGGCGAGCCGCTCGATGAGGGCGACGGGTGCGCCCGCATCGTCGAAGAGCTCCTCCGGGCGATACCGGCGCATCCAGTCCTCGAGGATGCGCAGGTGCTCGGGAGTGTCCCGCGCGCTGGCGAGCGGGACCTGGTGGGCGCGATAGGTGCCCTCCACGAGCACGCCGTCGACCTCGTGGGGCCCGGTCCATCCCTTCGGCGAGCGCAGGATGATCATCGGCCACTCCGGGGTCGCCATCACGGGATCGTCCGAGTGGTAACGGCCGGCGCGCGCCTCCGTGCGGATCCGCGCGATCTCGTCGAACACCTCCTCGAGCAGCTCGGCGAAGCGGCGGTGGATGCTGAGCGGATCCTCGCCGTCGAACCCCGCCGTGAACACGTAGGGCGCGTAGCCGTAGCCACGGAAGAGCTCGACGAGGCGACGCTCCGGGATCCGGGCGAGCACGGTGGGGTTGGCGATCTTGTAGCCGTTCAGGTGCAGGATCGGCAGCACCGTGCCGTCCTGCACGGGATCCAGGAACTTGTTCGAGTGCCACCCGGTCGCGGCGGGCCCGGTCTCGGCCTCGCCGTCGCCCACGACGCAGGTCACCACGAGGTCGGGGTTGTCGAACGCGGCGCCGAAGGCATGGCTGAGCGAGTACCCGAGTTCGCCGCCCTCGTGGATGGATCCCGGCGTCTCCGGGGCGACGTGGCTCGGGATCCCGCCCGGGAACGAGAACTGCCGGAACAGCCGGCGCACGCCGTCCTCGTCCCGGGCGATGTCCGGATACACCTCGGAGTAGGTGCCGTCCAGGTAGGCGTTGGCGACCATGCCGGGGCCGCCGTGCCCCGGGCCGGTGACGAAGATCGAGCTGAGCGCACGATCCCGGATGACGCGGTTGAGGTGCGCGTAGAGGAAGTTCAGCCCGGGGGTGGTCCCCCAGTGCCCGAGCAGTCGGGGCTTGACGTCCTCCGGCACGAGCGGCCGGCGCAGCAGGGGGTCGTTCAGGAGGTAGATCTGCCCGACGCTGAGGTAGTTCGCCGCGCGCCACCAGGCGTCGATGCTCGCGAGGTCCGCGTCGCCGACGCTCCCCGGGGTCGTGGCGGGTGTCATCGGGGGCGTCTCGGTCATGCTCACAGCCTGGTCCTCTCCTCGTGATCACGACGGGCCTTTGGTCCCGCCTCGAGATGCTCTGCCGCGATGTCGCTCTCCGGGGTCAGCGGGCCCCGCAGCGCCCGGAGCGCGTAGAGGATCGTCGCGAGATCCACGAGCTCCTGGATCAGAGCGCCTGCGACGGCGGGGATGACACCGGTCATGGCGACGATCATGAGCGCGATGCTCAGTGCGATCCCGATCCAGATCGCCGTCAGCGCCACCCGGACGGTGTGCCGGCCGATCTCGACCGCGTGCACGACCTTGGCCAGGGAGTCGACAAGGATCACCGCGTCCGCCGCCTCACCCGCCGCCGTCGCCCCCTTCGCCCCCATCGCGATCCCCACGTCGGAGGCGGCGAGGACGGGGGCGTCGTTGACCCCGTCGCCGACCATCATCAGGGGGCGCGGCCGCAGATCACGGGCGAGGCGGACCTTGTCGTCCGGCAGGAGCTCGGCATGCACACCGGTGATCCCGACCGTCTGCGCGATCGACGTCGCGGTGGCCTCGGCATCGCCGGTCAGCATGACCACGCGCTCGACCCCGTGGGCGCTCAGCCACGCGACGACGCCAGGGGATTCGGCGCGTGGCGCGTCGGCGAGCACCAGCGCTCCGGCGTGCCGGCCGTCGATGGCGACGTAGGCTGCGGCCTCGCCCGGCGCGAGGTCGGTGCGCGCGAACTCCGGCACGAGCGAGGCGACGTACGCGGGTTTGCCCACGACCACTGTCCGCCCGCCGATGCGCGCCATGACGCCGTTCGTGGCGACCTCGCCCGCGTCCTCCGCCGCGGCGAGCGCGAGACCGCGCTGCCGCGCTGCGGCACGGATCCCTTCCGCGAGCGCATGCGAGGAGTACTGCTCCGCGGAAGCGGCCAGATGCAGCACCTCGTCCGCAGAGAATCCTCCTGCGGGCCGCACGGCGACCAGCGCGGGGCGACCGCGGGTGAGCGTGCCGGTCTTGTCGAACGCGGCCGAGCGCACCCGGGACAGCGTCTCGATCACCGCGCCGCCCTTGAGCACGATGCCCGCCCGCGCCGAGCGCGACAGGCCGCCGAGGAAGGCGACGGGGGCCGCGATCAGCAGGGGGCACGGCGTCGCGAGCACGAGCACCTCGGCGAACCGCACGGCTTCGCCGGAGAGCGCCCAGGCCAGGCCCGCGAGCAGCAACGACACCGCGGTGAACGGGATCGCGAACCGGTCGGCGAGCCTCACCACGGGCGCACGCGACTCCTGCGCCTGACGCACCAGCAGCAGGATCTGCTGGTACTGGCTGTCGGCACTGCGGCGCAGAGCCCGCATCCGCACGACACGGCTGCCGTTGACGGCGCCGGAGAGCACGGCGTCGCCGGCGCTGCGTGCCACGGGCAGGCTCTCACCGGTGAGCGACGACTCGTCGAAGGAGGCCTCGTCGGTGAGGAGTGCGCCGTCGACCGGCACGATCTCCGAGGGACGCACGAGCAGGAGATCGCCCACGGCGACGTCGTCGACGGGAACGTCGCGCACCCGCTCCCCTTCGACGTCATCGGCCTCGACGATGTGAGCGGTCTGCGGCGAGCGCTCCAGCAGCGCGGTGAGCTCGCGCTTGGCGCGTCGCGCGGCGAAGTCCTCCAGCGCCTCTCCGCCGGACAGCATCAGCACGATGATGAGCGCCGCGACGTACTCCCCCACGGCGAGGGTCGCCACCATGGCCACGATCGCGAGGACATCGAGCCCGAACCGGCCGTGCAGCATCTCGCGGATCATCTGCACGAGCGTCCAGACCACGAACGCCCCGACGACGACCGTGGCGAGCCAGCGCGCCGCGAGATGCTGGCCGGTCGTGTCGAGCACGAGGACCACGACGAGGGTGAGGAGGGCGAGGGGGATCGTCGGCTGGCGTCTCATCGCCTTCAGCACTGCCATGTCCTCGGGGATCTCCTCTCCGGTGGCGCGCGGATCCGCTCCTGCTCTCACCCTTCCGCGCGCTCCCGTCGTGCGCAAGTGACTTTCGTCCCGGTCGCGGCCGCGCTGCCGGAGGAGGCTGAGCGCATGAACACCTCTGCGAACGCCCCCATCCTCGTCGGCGTCGACGGCTCCGACTCGTCGCTCGACGCCCTCCGCTATGCGGCGAAGCTCTCCGCCGCCCTCGGCATCCCGCTGCGTGCGGTGACGACGTGGGACTACCCGGCCCTCATCGACCTGTATCCGAGCGCGGGCTGGACGCCGGACAAGGACGCGGCGGTCGTCCTCGACGCCGCGATCAAGGACGTGTTCGCCGGGGACCCGCCGGCGGATCTCTCGGCGTCGGTGCTGGCCGGCCCCGCCGCGCCCGTGCTCATCGAGCAGAGCCGTGGCGCGGAGATGCTGGTGATGGGCAGCCGGGGCCGCGGAGGATTCACCGGACTGCTGCTCGGATCCGTGAGTGCGACCTGCGCGTCGCACGCGCACTGCCCCGTCCTCATCGTGCGGCACGAGAGGCACGAGGAGAAGCACGACAAGCAGGAGGACTGAGCGCCGGGGTGGTGCCGTCGAACCGGCGGCGACAGGCCGGCGGACCAGGACATCCGCGCGCCGGGAACGACGAAGCCCCCGATCTCTCGGGGGCTTCGTCGTGTTGAAGTGTGGACCTGAGGGGACTCGAACCCCTGACCCCCTGCATGCCATGCAGGTGCGCTACCAGCTGCGCCACAGGCCCAGACGCTGTTCGCGGCTTCCCGCGACAACTCACTCAGCTTACAACACCGTTTCGATCGGATGCGAATCGGTGCGGCGAATCCCGGACGCCGGGCGTGTCCCTCGGCGAACCGCGGAAGCCCTCAGTCGAAGGACAGCGCGGCGAAGCCGTCGCGGATCGCCAGGACCAGCTGCCGCACCGCGGTCGACGGGCCGCGCGGCGAGCCCTCGGCCGAGGTCGCCACGAGCACCGAGCGCGCGAACGCCGGATCCTCGATCGGGCGCAGGACGATGCCCGGATGCGCATTGCCGACCGCGAGCCTCGGGAGCAGTCCGACGGCCAGGCGCGCCGCGATCATCCCGAGCATGACCTGGAAGTCGTCCGTCCTGATCGCGACCTCGAGCGCGCGCCCCTCGGCGGCGAACGCGTCGACCACGATCGTGTCCATCGGATCGTCCCCCGCCGCGGCGAAGAGCCAGCGCTCCTGCCACAGCGTGAGCATCGTCGGCAGGTCGATCGGGCCGGGCGTGGCGAGCGGGTGGCCGGACGGCAGCGCCAGCAGGAGCGGATCCCGATGGACCTCGACCGCCGCCACGTGCGGCCGGAACGGCAGCTCGTACCCGGGCACGGTGTAGACGAGGGCGGCATCCAGCCCACCGCGGTTGATCCGTTCGACGAGCGTGGGCACCTCTTCGAGCACCGCGTCGATCTCGATCCCGAAGTCGTTCACGCGGGAGACGACCGCCGGCAGGATCTTCGCCGCGGCTGTCGGGAACGTCCCGAACCGCAGCCTCACCCGGCCCATCTGGGTGAGCTCCCTCGCGTCGCGGATCGCGCGTTCGCTCAGGGTCAGGATCTCCTGGGCCCTGTCGAGCAGGAGCATTCCGACGGGCGTGAGCCGGCTGCCCCGCGGCGAGCGCAGCAGCACCGGGGATCCGACCAGGCGCTCGAGGTTCTTCAGGTGGTAGTCGACGGTCGGCTGCCCCCAGCCGAGACGGCGCGCGGCCGCGGTCACGGAACCCTCGGCATGCACCGCTCGGAGCGCCTCGAGCTGCCGCAGATCGACCATGACACCAACCTCCTATGTGGGATCAGGCCGTTTCGGACCGTCCAGTCACATACAGGATATGTGAGGCGGATGAAGTTCGAGGGATTCCTTCCCGCCGGCTCCGCCCTCACCATGGGGGAATGCCTTTCACCGAGTCCCTCGTCGCGGCCGCACCCGTCGCGTCCAGCGGGTCCTCGATCACCCGAGACCTCCGCCACGCAGCGACCCCCTACGCCGACGCGCTCGAGCGCCACGCGAGCCGATCGCCGATCCAGCTCATGGTGCCCGGCCACAGCGGCAACGGCCGCGGCATCAGCGCCCGCCTGGCGGAGTACTTCGGCGAGCGCGTGCTGCAGCTCGACGTGCCGATGCTCCTCGACGACATCGACCTGGGCGAGGACTCCCCCCTCTCCCAGGCCCTCGAACTCGCCGCTGACGCCTGGGGCGCGCGGCGCACCTGGTTCCTCGCCGGCGGCGCCTCTCAGGCCAACCGGATCGCCGCGCTCGCCGTGCGCGGCCTCGGCGCGAACATCCTGTCGCAGCGCAGCGCGCACTCGAGCTTCAGCGACGGCGTGCTCACGGCCGGTCTCACGCCGTCGTTCGTGCTGCCCTCGGTCGACCGCCGTCACGGCGTCGCACACGGCGTCTCCCCCGCAGCTCTCGACGACGCGCTGACCGCGGCGGCCGCACGGGGCCAGGCGGCGAGCGCCGTCTACATCGTCTCGCCGAGTTACTTCGGATCCGTGGCCGATGTCGCCGGACTCGCCAAGGTCGCGCATGCGCACGGCGCCCCGCTGATCGTGGACGGGGCCTGGGGGCCGCACTTCGGCTTCCACCCCGACCTCCCGGAGTCGCCCGCCCGCCTCGGCGCGGACCTCGTGGTCTCGAGCACGCACAAGCTCGCCGGGTCCCTCACCCAGTCCGCGATGCTGCACCTCGGCGACGGCCCGTTCGCCGACCGCCTGGAGCCCCTGATCGAGCGCGCCGTGTCCACGACGTCATCGACGTCCTCCTCGGCTCTGCTCACCGCCTCGCTCGACATCGCGCGGCACTCGCTCATGACGGGCGCCGAGGAGATCGGCCGCTCGATCGTCGCCGCGAACGCGTTCCGCGCCGCACTGCGCGAGGATCCCCGCTTCGCCGTCCTCGACGACGGCTTCGGCGCCTTCGACGACATCGTCGCGACCGACCCGCTCCGCGTGCCGATCGACGTCTCGGCCACCGGGGTGAGCGGCCATTGGCTGCGCCAGCACCTGCTCGAGGTCGAGGGCATCTACTTCGAGATCTCGACGGCGACCGCACTCGTCGCGCTCATCGGCGCCGGCAAGACGCCGGACCTCGAGCACGTGCACCGCGTGCTGTCCGCGGCGGTCGACTCCGATGAGGCGCACGCTGAGCGCGCGCAGGCCGACACCGCCGACTTCCCCGCGCTGCCGCCCTCCGGCGCGCTGCGCATGCTCCCCCGCGACGCCTACTTCGCGGGCACAGAGCTCGTCCCCGCCGCGCAGGCGGTCGGCCGCGTCTCGGCCGACACCCTCGCCGCGTACCCTCCGGGGATCCCGAACGTCATCCCGGGCGAGGAGATCACGGCGCAGACCGTGGCGTTCCTCCAGGCCGTGGCCGCGTCACCGAGCGGATACGTCCGCGGTGCGGTCGATCCCGACGTAGCGCGATTCCGGGTGACGAGAGAAGACTGACACCCGATCCTGCCGGATCCGGACCGCGCAGGATCACACATCCAATCGAAGGAGACTGGAATGACCACCATCGCCCAGCAGCTGCTGCGCCGGAAGCCGACCACACCGGTCGGCGCCGGCGAGGTGCACCTGAAACGCAGCATCGGACTGTTCTCGCTGACCATGATCGGCGTGGGCGGCACGCTCGGCACGGGAATCTTCTTCATCCTCTCGCAGGCCGTACCCGTCGCCGGCCCGGCCGTGATCTGGTCGTTCGTGATCGGAGGCGTCGTGGCCGGGCTGACCGCCCTCTGCTACGCCGAGATGGCGGGCGCCGTGCCGGTGTCCGGATCCACCTACTCCTACGCCTACGCCACACTCGGCGAAGGGACCGCGATGGCGGTCGGCGCGTGTCTGCTCCTCGAGTACGGCGTCTCCACGGCAGCGGTCGCGGTCGGCTGGTCGCAGTACGTCAACCAGCTGCTGCAGAACCTGTTCGGCTGGCAGATCCCGGTGCAGTTGTCGCAGGCTCCGGAGCAGGGCGGCATCATCAACGTCCCCGCCGTCATCGTGATCGTGCTCTGCGGCCTGCTCCTGATGCGGGGCGCCCGCGAGTCGACCCTCGTCAACAGCATCATGGTCGTGATCAAGATCTCGGTCGTGCTGTTCTTCTGCGCGGTCGCCTTCACCGGCTGGAACGCCGACCACTTCCAGAACTTCGCCCCCGCGGGCTTCGCCGGCATCGTCGGCGGCGCGGGGATCATCTTCTTCTCGTTCGTCGGTCTGGATGCCGTCTCGACCGCCGGCGACGAGGCGAAGAACCCGAAGCGCAACCTGCCGCTCGCGATCATCTTCGCCCTCGGCATCATCATCACCCTCTACGTGCTCACCTGCCTCGCCGCGCTCGGCGCGCAGGCCCCGGAGAAGTTCGAGAACCAGGATGCGGGCCTGTCCGCGATCCTGCAGAACATCATCGGATCCACCTGGCCGGGCACGGTCGTGGCGATCGGCGCGATCATCTCGATCTTCTCGGTGACCCTGGTCTGCCTCTACGGCCAGACCCGGATCCTCTTCGCGATGTCGCGCGACGGCATGATCCCGCCGGTGTTCGCGAAGGTCGACCCGCGCACCCTCTCACCCGTGAACAACACGATCATCGTGGTCATCGCGACGAGCGTCCTCGCCGCCGTCGTGCCGATCAACTTCCTCGCCGAGATGACCAGCATCGGCACCCTCGTCGCCTTCCTCGTGGTGTCGATCGGCGTGATCATCCTGCGCGTGCGCGAACCCGAGCTGGAGCGCGGCTTCCGTCTGCCGCTCGGCTGGACGATCCCGATCCTCTCGATCATCGGCTGCATCGCGATCATCACCCAGCTGCGTCCGATCACGATCTTCGTGTTCGTCGCCTGGGCGGCCGTGTTCCTCGTCTTCTACTGGTTCTACGGGCGCAAGCACTCGGCGCTGGGGGCCGGCCACCCGGTCGTCGCCGCCCCGGACGTCCCGTACACCACCGCCGTCGCCCAGCCGAGCACCGGCGAGGTGCGCCGGGCCGCGGCCGAACGCCGGACGGACGGCGAGCGATGAGCCTGCTCGTCGGCCTGAACCCCGCCAGCCGCTCGGCGTCGGTGCTGCACCTCGCGGCGATGCTGGCGCGCTCCGCGGACACCGATCTGATCGTCACGACGGTGATCCCGGAGACCTGGCCGCGCGCGGCCGCCGCCCGAGACGACGCCGAGTGGCAGGCCTACACCCACGAGACCGCGAACGCCGTGCTCGACCACGCCGCCGCAGTGCTGGGCGGGTCCGTGCGGGCGGAGTTCGTGCTGCACGAGGCGGCCTCCGCCCGGCGCGGGCTGCTCGAGCTCGCCGAGCTGCGCGATGTCGGCATGATCGTGATCGGATCCTCCTCCGCCGCCCCGCTCGGGCGGATCGCCCTGGGATCCGAGAGCGACGCACTGCTGCACGCCTCCCCCGTCCCTGTGGCGATCGCGCCCCGCGGCTTCCGCACGAAGGGCGACGCCAGGGTCGGCCGGGTCACCGCCGCGTACCGGGGCACGGACTCGTCCTCGACCCTCGTGCTCGATGCGGCCACGGTCGCGGCCGCGGTGGGAGCGTCCTTGCGGATCGCGTCCTTCGCCGTGGTCCCGCGCACCTCCGGCACGGCGGGCGCCGGGCTCGACGCGGAGCAGGGCATCGCCGAGAAGTGGGCAGAGGACATCCAGGCGGACGTGGCCCGACTCCTCTCTGAGGTGTCCACCCTGCCCGACCCGCCCGAGCTCGCGGGCACGGTGATCGGCCTGGCCGACACCTGGGAAGCCGCGGTCGACGACGTGGAGTGGGACGCGGACGAGGTCCTGGTCGTAGGATCGAGCAGTCTCGGGCCCCTCGCCCGGGTCTTCCTCGGCTCGAACGCGACCAAGGTCGTCCGGCACTCCCCCGTGCCCGTCGTGGTCGTCCCGCGCCGCGCCCTGTGAGACGCTGACCGCACCCCCGAAGTGACCGCACCGACCCGAAGGATGTGACCATGCCGCACCCGATCCTCGACCTGTTCCCCGCCGGGACCACCGTCGACCCCGACGGCACGCTGCGGTTCGGCGGCTGCCGCGTCGACGACCTGGCGCGGGAGTTCGGCACTCCGGCGATCGTCGTCGACGAGACCGCTCTGCGGGCGCGGGCCAGGGAGTACCGCACCGAGCTGACCTCGCGGTGGCCGAACGCGCGCGTCGTGTTCGCGTCCAAGTCGTTCCCGGCGACCGCGGTGCAGCGCGTGATGGTCGAGGAGGGCCTGGGGCTCGACGTCGCGGGCGGCGGCGAGATCCTCAGCGCCCTCCGCGCGGGGGTGGATCCGGCTCTGCTCGTGCTGCACGGCAACGCCAAGTCGACCGAGGAGCTGCAGATCGCGGTGGACGCCGGCCTCGGCCTGGTCGTGGTCGACAACGCGGACGACGTGGACCGGCTCGAGCAGCTCGTGCCGGAGGGCCGCACGCAGGACGTGCTCGTGCGGATCATCCCCGAGGTCGAGTCGTCGACCCACCCGCACGTGCAGACCGGGCAGGTCGGATCCAAGTTCGGCCTCACCATCCCGGTCGCGAAGGAGCTCATCGCACGGATCGAGGCGAGCCCGAAGCTCTCGATGCGCGGCGTGCACGCCCACGTCGGATCGCAGATCATGGATCCGTCCGAGCTGGCGGCCGCCGTCGCCCCGCTCGCCGAGCTCGGCACCTTCCCGGTGTACGACCTCGGCGGCGGGCTCGGCGCGCGCTACACCTACGACGAGCACCCGGCGAGCGTCGCCGAGTACGTCGAGGCGCTGCTCGCCGCCGCGCGGGAGCACCTCCCCGCGGAGGCGGAGCTCATCATCGAGCCCGGCCGCAGCATGGTGAACGGCTCGGCGATGACGCTCTACACCGTGACGACCGTCAAGCGCGATGCGCGGACCTTCGTCGCGGTGGACGGCGGGATGGGCGACAACCTCGAGGTGGCGCTGTTCGCGCAGCGCTACGAGGCGGCTCTCGCAGCCCGCATGAACGAGGAGCCCGAGGAGGACGTGCTCGTCGTCGGGCGGCACTGCGAGTCCGGCGATGTGCTGATCGACCCGCTGCGGGTGCCCGCGCCGCGGGTCGGCGACCTCCTCGCCGTCCCCGCGACGGGCGCGTACACGCACACCATGGCGAACAATTACAACGGCTACCGGCGCCCGCCCGTGGTCTTCGTGCGCGACGGCGAGGCCCGCGCCGTCATCCGCCGCGAGACCTGGGACGACCTCTTCGACCGCGATCTCTGAGCCCGCCGCAGCGGTCGCTCGATTCACCGTGCGCCTCGCTCGGTTCACCGTGCGCCTCGCTCGGTTCACCGTGCGCCTCGCTCGGAGATGTGCGCTTGCTTCGGACGCGATGAGCGAAGACGTCCGATCGAAGCGCACATCTCCGAGCAAGATGCACAGCATCACGCCAGGCAGACCGCGCCGTGGGGGCCTCAGGCCGCGGAGCGGCTCACCGTCACCTGGATGCTCTTCATGAGCGGCTGATCGCTCTGGACACTGAAGTCGGCGTGCCCGATGAGCACGTTGAGCTCGGGCATGTACCCCGCGGCGTTGCCTCGGGGCAGGTCGTACGGCACCGCGCGGAAGGCGCGCGCGATCCGCGTCGACCCGTCCTTCGACGTCGAGCGGATGTCGACCAGGTCGCCCTCGACGATCCCTCTGGCACGCATGTCGTCGGTGTGCAGGAAGATCAGCTCGCGCAGGTTCTTGACGCCCCGATAGCGATCGTTGTTGGAGTAGATCGTGGTGTTCCACTGGTCGTGCGAGCGCATCGTCTGCAGCACCAGGGTCTCGTCCGACGCCGGGATGACGTCGGGCATCGGCGCCAGCGAGAACTCCGCGAGACCCGACTCGGTCTCGAACACGCGCTCGCGCGCGGGCTGCGGGATGCGGAAGCCGTGCCGGCTCTGGATCCGCTGGTTGAAGCCCTCGAATCCGGGCAGCACCTGGGCCATCACGTCGCGGATGCGGTCGTAGTCGGCGATGTAGTCGTCCCACGGCGTCTGCGTCTGCGGGAGCGTCGCCTTCGCGATGCCGGCGATGATCGCGGGCTCCGAGCGCAGGTAGGCCGATGCCGGCCTCTTGCGGCCGATCGAGAGATGCACCATGCTCATCGCGTCCTCGACGGTGACGCCCTGCGGCCCGGCCTCCTGCTGATCCCGCTCGGTGCGCCCGAGGCACGGCAGGATCACCGCCTTCTCGCCGTGCACGAGGTGGCTGCGGTTGAGCTTGGTGCTCACCTGCACCGTGAGGCGGCAGCGACTGAGCCCTTCGGCGGTGTACGGGGTGTCCGGTGCGGCGAGCACGAAGTTGCCGCCCATGCCGACGAACACCTTCACGGTGCCGTCGTGCATGCCGCGGATCGTCTTCACCGTGTCCAGGCCCTCCCGGCGGGGCGGGTCGATGCGGCAGACCTCGGCCAGCCGGTCGGTCCACGCCGGCGGCCGGTGATCGATGCCGCAGGTGCGGTTGCCCTGCACGTTGCTGTGCCCGCGCACGGGCGACGGTCCGGTGCCCGGCCGCCCGATGTTGCCACGCAGCAGCAGCAGGTTCACGATCTCGCGCACCGTGTCGACGCCGTGCTCGTGTTGGCTGACGCCGAGGCACCAGCTGATGATGGTGCGCTCCGAGCCGAGGTAGATCGCCGCAGCCCTGCGGATCTGCTCCTCGGTGAGGCCGGACTGGCGCACCAGCTCGGCCCAGGGCGTCGCCTCGACGAGCGTCCGGTACTCCTCGACCCCGTTCGTGTATCCGCGGAGGAAGGCGGTGTCCAGCACCGTCGGATCCGTCCGGGCCTCCTCGAACACGACCTTGGCCATACCGCGGATCAGTGCGAGGTCGCCGCCGATGCGCACCTGCAGGTTCATGGTGCTCGTGTCGGTGCTCTTGAACAGCGCCATGTCCACGAACTCGTGCGGCACGATCGTGCGAGTCGCTCCGGCCTCGACCAGCGGGTTCACATGCACGACCTGGGCTCCGCGGCGGACCGCGTCCGACAGCGCCGTCAGCATCCGGGGTGCGTTCGAGGCCGCGTTCACGCCGAGGATGAACAGTGCGTCGCACTCCTCCCAGTCGCGCAGGTCGGCTGTGCCCTTGCCCGTGGCCAGGGACGCCTTCAGGGCTCGTCCGGAGGCCTCGTGGCACATGTTGGAGCAGTCCGGGAGGTTGTTCGTCCCGTACTCGCGCACCATCAGCTGGTACAGGAAGGTGGCCTCGTTGCTCAAGCGTCCCGAGGTGTAGAAGCTCGCCTCGTCGGGGCTGTCCAGCGCCTGCAGCTCCGCGCCGATGAGGGCGAACGCGTCATCCCACGAGATGGGCACATAGCGGTCGGTGACGGGGTCGTAGCTCATCGGCTCGGTGAGCCGGCCCTGGTCCTCGAGGTCGAAGTCGGTCCACTGCGCGAGCTCGGCGACGGTGTGCTGGGCGAAGAACTGGCGGTCGACGCGCTTGTGCGTCATCTCCCAGGTGACGTGCTTGATGCCGTTCTCGCAGATGTCGAGCCGCAGATTGCCGAGGTCGTCCGGCCACGCGCAGCCGGGGCAGTCGAAACCCGAACGCCCGTGGTTCATGATGAGCATCGCCTCGGATCCGGCGATCGGCTCGCGCTCGCGCAGCAGCACCTTCCCCACCGACATCGCCGCTCCCCAGCCGGCTGCCGGGTGATGGTACGGCTTGCGCGACCAGGCCGCCGTCGTGCGCGGCCCGTAGCCGCCCTGGCGGGGCTCCTCGGGCATCAGGCCGAAGGCCGTGCCTCCGCGTGCGTCCACGTCGTCGCTCATCGTCGTGCTCGTCCTTCCTGCACGGGAGCATCGCCCCGCGTCCCCGCATCGATCAGCACACGATGCTCGTGCGCGTACACGTTCATGGTTCGGCCCCGGACGAAGCCGAGCAGGGTGAGCCCGGACTCCTCGGCGAGCTCCGCCGCCAGCGACGACGGCGCCGACACCGCGGAGAGGATCGGGATCCCCGCCATCACGGCCTTCTGCACGAGCTCAAAACTGGCGCGTCCGGAGACCTGCAGCACGGTCCCGCGCAGCGGCAGCCGTCCCTCCTGCAGCGCCCAGCCGACCACCTTGTCGACGGCGTTGTGCCTGCCGACGTCCTCTCGGATCACGAGCTGCTCGCCGGTCGCGACGTCGAAGAGGCCGGCCGCATGCAGTCCCCCGGTCTTGGCGAATGCCGCCTGCCCGGCGCGGAGACGATCCGGCAGCTCGGAGATCCACTCCGCGTCGACGGTGACGTCGTCGTGCGTCACGTCATGATGCGAGGTCGTCCGCACCGCGTCGATGCTGGCCTTGCCGCAGACCCCGCACGAGCTCGTCGTGTAGAAGCGCCGCGTCTCATCGGCACCGGGGATCCGGACCCCTGGTGCGAGCGTGGCGTCGAGCACGTTGTACGTGTTCTCCGCGCCGCCGGTGCCGGGCCCGCCGCAGTGGATGGCGGACCGGAAGTCGGAGCGGTCTGTGATCACGCCTTCGGAGACGAGGAATCCGATCGCCAGCTCGACGTCGTGCCCCGGCGTGCGCATCGTGACGGCCAGCGGGGTTCCGCCGATGCGGATCTCCAGCGGCTCCTCGACCGAGAGGGTGTCGGCGCGGCGACGAACGCCCTCGCCCAGGGCGATCCGAGTGACCGGCCGCAGAGTCGTGATCCGTCCCACGGCTCGACCCTACCCGTCGATCACCCGCGGACAGGTCGACCCGACCGTCTTTGTCAGCGAGGACAAAGAACGCGTTCGCGCGGCACCGCCGCGAGCCGGATGTCAGCTGCGTCGATCGAACAGCGCGACGATCGCCGCAGTCCGGTCGTCCTCGAGCGCCGCGTCCAGACGAGCATGCGCGTCCAGCTGGCTCAGGCCGTGCAACGTGCTCCAGAGGAGCTCCGCGCGCACCGCGCGGTCCCGGGCGTCCGTCCCGCCGACGGCGAGCTCCAGCATCCGGAATCCGCGACGGAGCTCTTCGGGTGTCTCCTCGGCGGCGAAGACGACACTGCTGCGCGCCGACGCCATGGCCTCGTACACGGCCGGATGTTCACGTGCGAAGTCGAGATAGGCCGAGACCAGGGCCGGAAGGGTGCTCCCCCGGTCGTCCGGGACATCCATCGCCGCCGCCAGCTCGGCGTATCCCTCGACGACGACCCGGCCGACGATGTCCTCGCGTCCACCCGGGAAATGCCGGTACAGGATCGGCTGGCTGACGCCGACCGCGGCGGCGAGGCGGCGCACCGTGACCGCCGGCCATCCCTCGCTCTCGGCGATCTCCCGGGCGCTGCGGATGATCCGCGACTCGCGTTCGCGGACTCTTTCGGCATCTTGCGCTGATCGGGCCATGGGGTTACCTTAGCAGTGCTAACAGTTAGCGTCGCTAACACGTGCATTCCCGATCGGAGAAGCAATGTCCCTCATCATCGGCATCACCGCCGTCCTCGCCGTGCTCGGACTCGCCGGCATCTTCGGCACCGATCTGAGCGTCGCCGTCGTGCAGCGCGCCGTCTACGCGGAACTGGACGACCGCACCCTGGTGCGGATCATCGGCCGCGGCCACTATTACGGCGACCGCCGGTTCCCCGTGATCGGCATCGGCGGCACCGTCGCCACGGCGGCGACCGCGCTGCTGGCGTTCCTCGGGGGCGCCCCGCTCGCCGGACCGCTCGCTGCCGCGGCGCTCATCCTGGTCATCGTGTGGCTGCTGTTGTTCGTCCGGGTCGCGAAGCCCATCAACGCCCGCTTCACCGCGGCAGCAGCGGCCGGCGAGGTCCCTGAGGACGCGCGGGCCCTGCAGGCGCGGTGGGAGTCGATCATCCCGTTGCGCGCAGGCCTGCTGGCGGTCGCGATCGCCCTGCTGTGCGCGACGCTGTTCCTGCTCTGAGGCCTCCTGCCCCGAGGCGGGGCTCAGTCCTGGTCGGCGGCCACGCGCAGCGGCGCCGGCTCGGCGATGGGGACGACCGGGCAGTCCTTCCACAGGCGCTCGAGACCGTAGTACGTGCGCTCCTCCTCGTGGAAGACGTGCACGATGAGGTCGCCGAAGTCGAGCAGCACCCAGCGGGCCTCGCTGCGGCCCTCGCGGCGCACGCGCTTGTATCCCGCCTCGATCATGCGGTCCTCGATCTCGTCGGCGATCGCGGCGACGTTGCGCTCGCTGTTACCGGTGACGAGCAGGAAGATGTCGACGAGCGGAAGGGGCTCCGACACGTTCAGCGCCAGCAGATCCTCCCCGCCCTTGGCACGGGCCGCGTCGGCGGCGATCTGCAGCATCTCTGCGGCGGAGGGTGACTGCATCATGAAGAGAACGCTCCTGTGGCGATGGCGACGATGAGTGCCCCGACCAGTGCGACGGCGAGAGCGCCGGCGGTGATGGTGAGGGCGAGCATGAGCTTGTTGCCCTTCTCGGGCTCCGGCGGTCGGATGACCTCGCCGGCGGGCTTGATGGTGCCGATGGCGGCGCTGGCCGCGATCGGAGTGGGCGACGACGACGGCGCGAGCTCTCCGTCGAGCAGGACCGCATCGATCTCCTTGCCGTCGGCGACGCCGTCGGCGTGGCCGCGCGAGCCGAGCCCCGCGGGCAGCTCGTAGCTGCCGGTGACGAGGATCTCGCCGGTCGAGGCGACCGGGCCGGAGAGCGAGGGCCCCGCAGGAGCCTGCTGGAAGATCAGGGCGTTCGGCGCCGCGTGGTGCGATCCGGTGGAATCCCCGATCAGCGTGTCGAAGGAGTCGATCCCCGGCGCGGTCGGGACCGACTGCTCCGAGAGCACCCGGGCGCCGAAGGCCGGGTTGACGGAGGATCCGGCCGGGGCGGCGGGCGCGGCCGGGGCGGGCTCGGGCGTCGCGTCGGACTCGGCGACGAGCTCCGACCACAGCGCGGACTGTCCGGGCTCCTCGACCGCATCGGACATCGGCGCGGCGGGCCGCAGGGGCGCTACGGCGGGCGCAGCGGCCGGATCCGACGACGGCGCGGCCGGAGCGGCCGCGGGAGTCGTCGGCGCGGCGGCATGCCAGGTGCGCCCGGTCTCCTCCTCGGCGCGCATGACGGCCGAGACCGACACCGGCGCGACGGCCTGCTCGGCGTCGTCGACGCCTTCCTGCTCCTCGTCGGACCCGGACGGTGCCGGTGCCGCGTCGACGGCCGGCTCGTACGACCGACGGCGGCTCGGGTAGGCCGGACGCGGGACGTCGGTGATCATCCCTTCCGCCGCGGGAGCCGGCGCGGCGGGCCGCTCCGGGATCGTCATCGGGGCGGCGGCGGACGGCGCGACCGGGGCGGTCGGTGCCGGGGCGACCGACGCTGCAGGGTCGTGCACCGGGACGGAGCCCGTGCGGATCCGCTCCTGCTCGCGGATCTGACGGCGGGTCAGCGGCTCCTCGGCGTCGTCCTCTGCGACGGGGTCGGGGCTCGTCTCGGGCGCTGCGACCGGAGGCACGCTCACGGCATCCTGGAGACGCGCGGCCGCGGCCTCCTCCTCCGTGACGATCGGGGTCGAGCCGGTGAGGCGGGACTCCCGCAGCTGCTTCCGGGTCAGCTGACCGCCACCCGATGACGGGTCAGCACCGTGCGTGCTGCTGTCGGCCGACTGATCAGCGGGGCGCTGATCCCATGTGCTCATGACGTGCTCCGATAAAGATGATGCTTCGCGATGTACTGAACCACCCCATCCGGTACGAGATACCAGACCGGGTCTCCCTCGCGGACGCGGGAACGGCAATCGGTCGAGGAGATCGCAAGGGCGGGGACCTCCAGCTGGCTGACGTCGCCGGGCGGCAGACCGTCCGTGCTCAGCACGTGACCGGGTCGGGATACCGCGACGAAGTGGGCCAGATCCCACAGTTCATCATGATCCCTCCAGCTGAGAATCTGCGCCACGGCGTCCGCACCGGTGATGAAGAAGAACTCGGCGTCAGGGCGCTGCGCCTTCAGATCCCGGAGCGTGTCGATCGTGTACGTCGGACCGTGCCGATCGATGTCGACGCGGCTGACCGTGAACGACGGGTTCGAGGCCGTGGCGATCACCGTCATGAGGTAGCGGTGCTCGCTCGGCGTGACGCCGCTCTTCTGCCACGGCTCCCCCGTGGGCACGAAGACCACCTCGTCGAGCCCGAAGGAGTGCGCGACCTCGCTCGCGGCCACGAGGTGCCCGTGATGGATGGGGTCGAACGTCCCGCCCATCACGCCGATCCGCGGCGCCGGAGTGGTCGTCATCGGCTCAGCTCAGTGACCGTGGCCGGCCCCGTGTCCCTCGTGACCGTGCTCCGCGGCCCAGGCGTCCGCCTTCGCGGCGTGGCGGTTGGCGACGTTGCGGTAGGAGAGCGCGACGAGCCCGAGAAGCGCGAACACGCCGCCGGCGATGAAGAAGAACGGGAGCGTCTCCAGCATCACGTTGCCGCTCTGCTCGGTGTTCTCAGCGGCGGCCTGCACGAGCTGTGCGACGAGGTTCATCGATTCTCCAGAGTGATCAGGGTGGAACTCAGCTCCTCAGTCTAGCCCTCAGCCGCGCGTCTGCCCCGCTCCGCGCGCGAGCCACTTGGTGCTGGTCAGCTCCGCGAGGCCCATCGGGCCCCGCGCGTGCAGCTTCTGCGTCGAGATGCCCACCTCGGCGCCGAAGCCGAACTCGCCGCCGTCGGTGAAACGCGTCGATGCGTTCGCCATCACCACCGCGGAATCGACCTCGGCGAGGAAGCGCTCGATCGCGAGCGCGTCGGTGCTGATGATCGACTCGGTGTGACCCGTGCTGTACCGCCGGATGTGCGCGAGCGCCTCATCGAGGTCGTCCACGACGCGCATCGAGAGGTCGAGGCTCATGTGCTCCAGCCCCCAGTCCTCCTCGGTGGCAGGGACGGCGTCCGGGACGAGACGGCGGATGTCGTCGTCGCCGTGGATGGTGACCCCCTGCGCGATGAGCGCCTCCGCGACGTCGGGCACGAGGCGGTCGGCCGCACCGCGCAGCACGAGCACCGTCTCCACCGCATTGCAGACGCTCGGGCGCTGCACCTTGGCGTTCACGACGATGTCCCGCGCCCAGTCCCGCGGCGCCGACTCGTCGAGCACGATGTGCACGACGCCCGCACCGGTCTCGATCACGGGCACCGTCGACTCGGTGACGACGGTCTCGATCAGCCCGGCGCTCCCCCGCGGGACGAGCACATCGATGAGTCCGCGGCCGTGCATCATCGCGGTGGCGCCGGCCCGTCCGAAGTCGTCGACCGTCTGGATCGCCTCGGCGCTCACCCCGGCCGAGGCCAGCGCGTCGCGCATCACCTGCACGAGCACCGTGTTGCTCTCGCGCGCGGCGCTGCCTCCGCGCAGCACGGCCGCGTTGCCCGACCGCAGGGCCAGGGCGGCGATGTCGACCGTGACGTTCGGCCGCGCCTCGTAGATCGCCCCGACCACCCCGAATGGCACGCGCACCTGCTCCAGAGCGACGCCGTTGGGCATCCGATGCCCGCCGACCACGCGCCCGACCGGATCCGGCAGCGCTGCAACCTCGCGCACGGCGGCGGCCAGCGCCTGGATCCGCTTGTCGTCCAGGCGCAGCCGATCCAGCAGCCCGTCGCCGATCCCCTCCTCGGCGCCTCGCTCGAGATCCCGTGCGTTCGCGGCGATGATGTCTTCCGACGCCGCCGTGAGCGCAGCGGCGATCGCCTCGAGCGCCTTCGCCTTGCCGTCGCTGGTGAGCCGCGCGGTCTCGCGCGAGGCGTCCTTCGCCGCGCGCATGCGCGTTTCCGGGGAGTCGTGACCGGCGGAGACGTCGGCGGGCGCGGTCGTATCGGCGATCATCGTGGACATGCGGTCAGTGTACCCACGCCGCGCGCCACCCGGACGCGGGATGACGGATCAGACCGCGGGTTCGAACCAGGTGCCGATCTCGGCTCCGGAGAGCGCCTCGGCGACGAGATCAGCACTGGTCACCAGCACGCCGATCCCGCTGGCCGCGGCGAGGCGTGCCGCCGAGACCTTCGTCGCGGCGCCGCCGGTGCCCACGCCGTTGACGACCGTCGCACCGAACTCCAGACCCGAGAGATCCGCACCGGCGGCCACCACGTCGAGCGGCTCGGCGGCCGGATCGGACGGCGGCCGCGTGTACAGCGACTCGACGTCGCTGAGCAGCACGAGCGCATCGGCCCCGACGAGCTGCGCGACGAGGGCGCCGAGCCGGTCGTTGTCGCCGAAGCGGATCTCCTGCGTGGCCACGGTGTCGTTCTCGTTGACGATCGGCAGCACCCGCAGTCCGAGCAGCCGCTCCATCGCCCGTCGCGCGTTGCTGCGCGACGTGGGGTGCTCGAGGTCGCCGGTCGTCAGCAGCACCTGTCCTGCCACGATGCCGTGCGGGCGCAGCGCCTCCTGATAGCGGTAGACGAGCACGTTCTGGCCGACCGCGGCCGCCGCCTGCTGCGTCGCGAGGTCGGTGGGGCGGGCCTCCAGCTGTAGGAACGGGATGCCGGTGGCGATGGCCCCCGAGGAGACCAGCACGATCTCCGCACCGCGCGCGTGCGCAGATGCCAGCGCCTCGACCAGCAGGGGGATCCGCCAGGCGGCGTCGCCGCTGATCGACGAGGATCCGACCTTGACGACGATGCGCGCGGCTCCGGGCAGGTCCGCCCGGGTGAGTGCCGTCACCGCGCGTCCTCGCCGGACTCCTCGACGTCCTCCCCCGCGGCGGCGCGGGTCGCGAGGCGCTGCTCCTCGAGCTCGGCGCGTGCTGCGGCCTTCGCGTCCATGCGCTCGTGGTACCGCTCGCGACGCTCGCTCGTGGTGCGGCGCGTGTTCGGGTCGAAGCGGGAGTCGAGGCCGCGCGGCGACGTGATCAGCTCGGCCGCGGAGCTCAGCTGCGGCTCCCAGTCGAACACGATGCTCTCGCCCGGGCCGATGACGACGGTGGATCCGCGCACCGCACCGAGGCGGAACAGCTCGTCCTCGACGCCCAGCTTCTCCAGACGGTCGGCGAGGTAGCCCACGGCCTCCTCGTTCTGGAAGTCGGTCTGCTGCACCCAGCGCACGGGCTTCTCGCCCAGGATCCGGTAGATGTTGCCGTAGCTGCCGCCCTCGACCCGGATCTCGAAGTCGCGCTTCGCGCCCTTCGGGCGGATGACCACGCGCTCCTTGGGCGCTTCGGCGGCCGCGGCGAGCTCGGCGCGGTGGGCGTCGACGATCTCGCCGAGCGCGAAGGTCAGCGGGCGCAGCCCCTCGTGGGCGACCGTGGAGATCTCGAACACGCGGAAGCCGCGCGCCTCGAGCTCAGGGCGCACGAAGTCGGCGAGCTCGCGCGCCTCGGGAACGTCGATCTTGTTCAGGGCGATCAGCTGGGGACGCTCGAGCAGCGGCACCTGCCCCTCGGGCACCTCGTAGGCGGCGAGCTCGGCGAGGATCACGTCGAGGTCGCTGATCGGATCGCGGCCCGGCTCGAGGGTCGCGCAGTCGAGCACGTGCAGCAGCGCGGAGCAGCGCTCCACGTGCCGGAGGAACTGGAGGCCGAGTCCGCGGCCCTCGCTCGCGCCCTCGATGAGTCCGGGGACGTCGGCGACGGTGTACCGCGAGTCCCCGGCCTGCACGACGCCGAGGTTCGGGTGCAGCGTGGTGAACGGGTAGTCGGCGATCTTGGGACGGGCCGAGGAGATCGCGGCGATCAGGCTCGACTTGCCGGCCGACGGGAAGCCGACCAGCGCGACGTCGGCGACCGTCTTGAGCTCGAGCACGACATCGCCCTCGAAGCCGGGCGTGCCGAGCAGCGCGAAGCCGGGCGCCTTGCGCTTCGGAGTCGCCAGTGCGGCGTTGCCGAGGCCCCCGTGGCCGCCCGCGGCGACGATGTACCGCTCGCCGGGCGTGACCATGTCGGCGAGGATCTGGCCGTCCGTGGTCTTCACGACGGTGCCCACCGGCACCGGGAGCTCGAGGTCCTCGCCGTCGTAGCCGGAGCGGTGGTCGCCCATGCCGAAGCCGCCGTTCTGCGACGTCCGGTGCGGCGAGTGGTGGTACGAGAGCAGGGTGCCGGTCTGCGGGTCGGCGACGAGCACGATGTCGCCGCCGTCACCGCCCTTGCCGCCGTCGGGCCCGCCCAGGGGCTTGAACTTCTCCCGGTGCACGGACACGCAGCCGTTGCCGCCCTTGCCCGCGCGCAGGTGCAGCGTCACCCTGTCGACGAACGTGACCATGCGGGGATCCTCCTGGGTTGGCGGGCGGTGGGCCCTGTTGATCGTGCCGGGAATAGGGAAACGGGGCGAGCCGAAGCCCGCCCCGTTTCCGAACGCTCAGCCGATGGCCGAGCCGTCGAAGCCTTACTCGGCAGCTGCGACGATGTTGATGACCTTGCGGCCGCCCTTCGCGCCGAACTCGACCGCACCGGCGGCGAGGGCGAACAGCGTGTCGTCGCCGCCACGGCCGACGTTCACGCCGGGGTGGAAGTGCGTGCCGCGCTGGCGGACGAGGATCTCGCCGGCGTTGACGGTCTGGCCGCCGAAGCGCTTCACGCCGAGTCGCTGTGCGTTGGAGTCACGACCGTTGCGGGTCGAGCTCGCACCCTTTTTGTGTGCCATTTCTCAGCTCCTCTTCGTGCTTACTTGATGCCGGTGATCTTGACGCGCGTGAGGTCCTGACGGTGCCCCTGGCGCTTCTTGTAGCCGGTCTTGTTCTTGAACTTCTGGATGACGATCTTCGGGCCGCGGAGGTGGCTCACGACCTCTGCCGTGACCTTGACCTTCGCGAGCTTGTCGGCGTCGGTGGTGATCTTGTCACCGTCGACGAGGAGCACCGCGGCGAGCTCGACCTTGTCGCCCTGGGCCGCCTTCAGACGGTCGAGCTGAACGATCGTGCCGACCTCGACCTTCTCCTGGCGTCCACCGGCGCGCACTACTGCGTAAACCACTTCATACCTGTTTCGTTGGGGAGCGGGACCGCTCCGTAATCTCACGGGAAGACTGTGCGTGCATCGCGCCACAGCAGAGGGATCCGCAGTGGCGGGCGCGAGTTGCATGATCCCGCGGCGGCCGAGTGGGGCGTCCGGCGCGGTGCACCAAGGAGCTACTTTACCGGATGCGCCGTCCCCTCGCAAAGCGAGCGCGGCCGTGTCGGGATCCCGGATCCGATCCGCTCCGATTCGGCCGCGCGGCCGGCACGGCGTCCTAGGATCGCGGAATGGCGATCCTCGTGGACGATCCGATCTGGCCGGCGCACGGCCGGCTCTGGGCGCATCTGGTCAGCGACTCCGACGTCGACGAGCTGCACGCCTTCGCCGCCGCGCACGAGATCCCGCCGCGGGCCTTCGACCTCGACCACTACGACGTGCCGGAGGACGCGCTCCCCCGGCTCATCGCCGGCGGTGCGGAGCACGTCGGCGGCAAGGAGCTCACCCGCCGTCTCATCGCCTCGGGGCTGCGCGTCCCTGCCCGCGACCGCTGATCGGCCCGCCCCTCCGCACTCCCCGAAGGATCGTCGCTCTCCGACGGTCGTCGCGACGATCAGCACATCATGTGACGATCAGCACAGGATCCCGCAGGATCCGTGTGCCGATCGTGACACTGTGTGCCGATCGCGACATGCGTCTCCCGACGACGCGTGCGGGTCTCAGGCCTGCTCGCCCCGCGGCGCCGCCTCGGTCGTGTGCACGACGGCCGTCCCCGCGGAGAGCGCCGCCGTCGTCACCCGACGACGATTGCGGCCCTGACCCGGGGCCTTGGGCTCGGGCAGCGCGTCCAGCACCGAGTCGAGCAGCTGCTCGGCCTCGGTCTTCGGGCCCTTGCCGCGGTCGGATCCGCGCTTCTTGCGCTGCTTCTTGGGCCGCTCGGCGACGGGCGCCTCGGCAGCGGCGTCGACCGGTGTCTCCGCGGAGACCGGGGCCTCTCCCGCGGGCCGGCTGGAGGCGGCGATCTGCGCGAGCGCCGACTTGGCGCCCTCGGGGATGCTGTGCGTGCCGCCGTTGGCGGCGGCGGGCGCGGGCGCACCGTTCGCCGCGCCGTTGGACGGCGAACCGCCGTTCCCGCCGCCGCGCTGGCGCCGGTTGGACGTCTGCTGCGGCGCGGCCGCGCGGTGCTTGACGACGGGATCGTGATGCACGATCACGCCACGGCCCGCGCACACCTCGCAGGGCTCGCTGAAGGTCTCGAGCAGGCCGAGACCCAGCTTCTTGCGGGTCATCTGCACGAGCCCGAGCGAGGTGACCTCGGCGACCTGGTGCTTGGTGCGGTCGCGGCTCAGGCACTCCACGAGTCGGCGCAGCACGAGATCGCGGTTGGACTCGAGCACCATGTCGATGAAGTCGACGACGATGATGCCGCCGATGTCGCGCAGACGCAGCTGGCGGACGATCTCCTCCGCGGCCTCGAGGTTGTTCTTGGTGACGGTCTCCTCGAGGTTCCCGCCCGAGCCCACGAACTTCCCGGTGTTGACGTCGACGACCGTCATGGCCTCGGTGCGGTCGATCACGAGGGATCCGCCCGACGGCAGCCAGACCTTGCGGTCCAGGGCCTTCTCGATCTGCTCGGTGACCCGGTAGGCGTCGAACGGGTCGCGCTCGTCCTCGTACGCCTCGACCCGGTCGAGCAGGTCGGGGGCGACGCTTTCCAGGTAGGAGCGGATCGTGCGGCCGGCGTCGGCGCCCTGGATCCGCATCCGGGTGAAGTCCTCGTTGAAGACGTCACGGACGATCTTGACGAGCAGGTCGGGCTCGGCGTGCAGCAGCGCGGGCGCCTGCTGGGTCTCGACCTGCTTCTGGATGTAGCTCCACTGCGCCGTGAGGCGCTGCACGTCGTTGGTCAGCTGCTCCTCGGTCGCGCCCTCGGCCGCCGTGCGCACGATCACGCCGCTGGACTCCGGGAGCACCTCCTTGAGGATCCGCTTCAGGCGCGCGCGCTCGGTGTCGGGCAGCTTGCGCGAGATGCCGTTCATGGATCCGTTCGGCACGTACACGAGGTAGCGGCCGGGCAGCGAGATCTGGCTGGTCAGGCGGGCGCCCTTGTGGCCCACCGGGTCCTTGGTGACCTGCACGAGCACGCGGTCGCCGGCCTTGAGCGCGAGCTCGATGCGCCGGGGCTGGTTGCCGGTCTCGACGCCGTCCCAGTCCACCTCACCGGAGTACAGGACGGCGTTGCGGCCGCGGCCGATGTCGACGAACGCGGCCTCCATGCTGGGGAGCACGTTCTGCACGCGCCCCAGGTACACGTTGCCGATGAGCGACGCGTCCTGGTTGCGGGCGACGTAGTGCTCGACGAGGACGTTGTCCTCGAGCACCGCGATCTGGGTGCGGCCGTTCTTCGAGCGCACGATCATCTCGCGGTCGACCGCCTCGCGACGGGCGAGGAACTCGGCCTCGGTGACCACGGGGCGGCGGCGGCCGGCGTCGCGGCCGTCGCGGCGGCGCTGCTTCTTGGCCTCGAGCCGCGTGGATCCCTTGATCGCCTTCGGCTCGGTGATGTACTCGACGACGCGCTGGCGCTGGCGCGGCTGCTCGGCGTCGCCGCCGCGCCCGCGGGTGCGGCGGCCGTCCTCGGCGTCGCGGCCGGTGTCGCGCGTGCGCGCCGGAAGCGGGACGAACGCGGGGGCGTGGAAATGCAGCTGCGTCGAGACGCGCGACACGAAGATCTCCGGCAGCAGCCCCAGGCTCACGGCGGTGGCCGCCACGGGCTCCGCCTCGGGAGCGGACTCGGCTGCGGTCTCCGCGGCCGGCTCGCTCTCCGGGGCCGCCTCGGCCTCAGACTCCGCGGGGACCTCGGCCTCGACGACGGGCTCGGCCGACTCACGCTCGGCAGCGACGGGCTCGGGCTCGACGGCGCGCGCCGGCTCGGCCTCGGCCGTGGGCTCGGCCTCGACGGCGGGCTCGATCTCAGCCGCGGGATCGCCGATGCTCTCGTCCTCGGCGGATGCCGCAGCGTCCTCGACGGGGGCATCGGGAGTCTCGACGGGCGCCTCCGGGGCGTCCTGGACCTCGGCGGGTGCCGTGTCCTCGACCGCCGGGGGCTCCGCGGAACCCGGCGCTACCGGCAGCAGCGCGTCGATGTCGAGGGTAGGGGCGTTGTCATTGTTCTCGTCGGCCATCTCTGGCGTACTCCCTGCACGACGGGCGAGCCGTCGTGAATTCTCTCGTGCGATGCGCTCGGCACCGCGAACTCAATCGGTCTGCGATCGGCGTGTGCTCTGATCGCTGGGGGCCGGAGCCCCCGAAGTCTGTATCCGTCGTCCGTCGTCATGGCGGTGCGACCCGTCCATTATCGCACCATCGGGGCAGGATGCCCGCCTCGACGCGTTCCGATGCGCGCGGATGGATCCCGCGCAGAAGCGCGACTGCGATAATCGCGGCATGTCTGCACAGCGCAACCTCGCGGGAACCAGGCCCGTCGGCTACGCCATCTGGCTCATCGTGGCGAGCGTCGTCGGGTGGTGGGCGGCCTTCCAGCTCACACTCGACAAGTTCGCCACCCTGGAGAACCCGACCGCGGATCTCAGCTGCAACGTCAGCGTGTTCGTGCAGTGCGGCAAGAACCTGGACTCCTGGCAGGGCTCGGTGTTCGGCTTCCCGAACCCGCTGATCGGCCTCACCGGCTGGATGGCGCCGCTCGTCGTCGGCGTGGCGATCCTCGCCGGTGCGCGCTTCCCGCGCTGGTTCTGGGCGCTCTTCGGCCTCGGGATCACCGGCGCGTTCGTCTTCATCGCCTGGCTGATCTGGCAGAGCTTCTTCGACCTGCACACGCTGTGCCCCTGGTGCGGGCTGACCTACCTCGTCGTCATCCCGACATTCCTGGCGACCGTGCAGCAGCTGTTCGCGAACGGGACGTTCCCCGTGGGCAAGGGCGCCCAGCAGGCGGCGCGCCGCCTCGGCGCGTGGGTGCCGCTCGCGTCGATCCTGGGGTTCGCGATCGTGGTGATGCTCGCCCAGATCGCCGGCGTCGACCTGATCGGCGAGGTCGTGCGGATGTTCTGAGGCGGATCCGGGACGCCGGCCTCAGTCCGTCGCCCAGAGCGTCTCGATGCCGATCGCCGCGCCGAGAATGCGCTCCGCCGCGCGGTGGCCGGAGAGCAGGGCGGCGGTGACGGTGGCCGGATCGTCCGTCCAGGTCGCTTCCCCCGCGATGTGGAGCCGGTCGCCGACCGGGGTGGCGAGATCGTCGTGGTCGGACGTCGTCGATCCGAGGGCCATGTAGGCGTAGGCCCCGCGCGAGAAGGGATCGTCCTGCCAGGCCGTGCGGTGCACCTGAGCCGGCGGGACCGCACGATCGCCGTAGAGGCGTCGCAGCTGCGCCATCACCGACTCGACGACCCGGTCGTCGTCCCAGGTCCGTGTGGCATGGGCCGCGCGCCCCGCCGCGAAGGTCAGCAGGGTCGGCTCGCCGTGCAGGCCGGTGAGGTCGTACCAGGAGTGCCACCAGTCCCCCGCGGAGCCCTGCTGCCGGATGGCGTAGACGTCGTCCTCCCAGAACCGCACCGGGAACCGGAGGAACACCTTCTCGAACGCGTTCATGCGGAGCCGGCTCAGGGCGTCCCGGTTGACCGCGGGCAGGGGCGGCGTGAACCTCACGGTCCCGCTGCGGAGCACGCCCACCGGCAGCGTGACGACGGCCTCCTGTGCGAGGAAGTCGTCCCGCTCGGTCGTGACGCGGACGCCGTCCGACCAGTCGATCCCGGTGGCCACCTGGTTCAGACGGACGTCGAGCCCCTCTGCCAGCCGCATCGGGAGCACGTCGTACCCGTCGGGGAAGACGACCTCGTCGCCGTCGATCGCGTCGTCGTCGAGGCCGTGCGCTGCGAGCTCGCCGATGACCGCGCCGTACTGCTCCTCTGAGCGATGGGCGAGGTACTCGCGGACCCGCTGCGTGCGCTCCGGATCCCACCCCTGCCTCTCCAGCACCGCCTCGGTGACATCGCGGTAGGAGGCGTCCGGCGCCGAGCCCGCGATCTCCTCAGCCAGAAGGTCGTCCACCCGGTGGATGTCTGCGACGAACGCGGCGGCGGCCCCGTCCGGCAAGCGGCGTCCGTCCAGCCCGTAGTACGCGATCGGCCGGCTGTCGGCCTGGTAGCCGCCGACAGTGAACTCGTGCATGCGCATGCCGAAGGCCGTCGCGGCCGCTGCGACGGCGCTGCCGTCGATCCCGTGGATCCAGGATGCGCCGAGATCGGTGGGCGACCCGGTGCGATCCGTGTGCACCCGCCCGCCGACGCGATCGCGTGCTTCGAGGACGATGACCTTCCTGCCGGACCGGGCGAGCAGCCGGGCCGCCGTCAGGCCCGCCACTCCGGCCCCGACCACCACGACATCGCAGCGCTCCGTCACGACGACCTCGCTCACATTCCGCCGTCGATGGAGCGCGGGAAGTCGGCGGGCTCCTCGGGCACCATGACCTCGGTCTCGCGGTTCAGGCTCTCCCCGCGGAAGAACCTCTTGGACCGCGGGAAGAGGTACCAGAGGAACATCAGCACCAGTCCGATCCCGAGAGAGCCGATGCCCACGACGAACGTCCCGCCGATGCCCCAGATCACGGTGTTGCCGTAGTCGGGCTGCCACATGTCCATCGCCGACTGCACGAACGCCGCCGCGAGCATGATGCCGCCCAGGAGCGGGAAGAGACCCTTGAAGAAGAAGTCCCGGGCGGAGCGGGTGAGCTCCGCGCGGAAGTACCACACGCACGCGAATCCGGTGATGGCGTAGTAGAAGGCGATGGCGAGGCCGAGCGACAGGATCGAGTCCTGCAGGATGTTGTCGCTGATCAGCGTCATCCCCACGTAGTACGCGATCGCCACCACGCCCATGACGAGGGTCGAGAACGACGGGGTCTTGTACACGGGGTGCACGTCCTTGAACCGGGCCGGCAGCGCGCGGTAGACGCCCATCGCGAGCGTGCCCCGCGCGGTCGGCAGGATCGTCGTCTGCGTCGAGGAGATCGCGGAGATGACGACGGCGACGACGAGCACCCATCCGAACGGACCCAGCAGCCCGTCCTTGATCGCGAGGAAGAAGTCGTCGGCGTGGGCCTCGTTCCCCAGCCCCGTCCCCTCGGTCCCGAGGCCCGCGTACATCATCGCCGCGATGGTCACCGACACGTAGGTGACGAGCAGGATGACCGTGGTCAGCAGCGCCGCGCGACCGGGGATCCGCTTCGGATCCTTCGTCTCCTCGTTCAGTGCGAGACACGTGTCCCAGCCCCAGTAGATGAAGAGCGCGAGCAGGATCGCCTGGGTGAACCCGGACCAGGAGGTGAACGCGAACGGGTTCAGCCACTCCCAGGAGAACGGCGTCGCCCCGGGTGCGGTTCCCGTGGCGAACTGCCATACGGCCGCGACGAGGAAGACGGCGAGGGCCAGGTACTGGATGCCCAGGAGCACGTTCTGGACGCGCTCGCCGATCTCGACGCCGCGCCAGCTCACCCACGTCATCGCGGCGATGAAGAGCACGGCGACGAGGATGACCCGCAGGTCGTTGTTGGTCACGTCCTGGCCGAGCAGGGACCAGAAGTAGACGGAGGCGATCTGGGCGAGGTTCGCGAGCACCACCATGCCGGCGACCGCGACGCCCCATCCGCCCATCCACCCGACGACGGGTCCGAACGCCTTGGTCCCCCAGGTGAAGGTCGTGCCGCAGTCGGGCACGGCGTTGTTCAGCTCGCGATAGGCGAACGCGATCAGCAGCATCGGCACGAAGGCGAGGACGAACGCGATCGGAGCCTGCGCCCCGACGGCGATCACCACCCACCCCAGCGACGCGACCAGCGAGTACACCGGTGCGGTGGACGCGAGCCCGATGACCGTCGACCCCCACAGTCCCAGCGTCCCCGCTGCCAGTCCCTTGCCCTCGGGGTTGCCCAGATGGATCGGCGTCGTCGACATGCAAGCGACAGTAGGGGCATTGCGCCGGAGCGCACAACTCCACGCAGAAGGCCCCGTGCTCCCTCGGGAGCACGGGGCCTCGTGGCGCGCTTCAGCTCAGCCGAACCAGATGCCGAGCTCGCGCGCGGCGGACTCGGGCGAGTCCGAGCCGTGCACGAGGTTCTGCTGCACCTTCAGCCCCCAGTCGCGGCCGAAGTCGCCGCGGATCGTGCCGGGTGCGGCCGTGGTCGGGTCGGTGGTGCCGGCCAGCGAGCGGAAGCCCTCGATGACGCGGTTGCCCGCCAGGCGGATCGCCACGGACGGGCCCGAGAGCATGAACTCGAGGAGCGGCTCGTAGAACGGCTTGCCCTCGTGCTCGGCGTAGTGCGCGGCGAGGAGGTCGCGGTCGGGGTCGACGAGACGGATGTCGACCAGCGCATAGCCCTTGGCCTCGATGCGGGCGAGGATCGCGCCGGTGAGGCCGCGTGCGACTCCGTCGGGCTTGACCAGGACGAGGGTCTCTTCGGTGGGCATGTCAGTCACTCTCTGTCGTTTCCAGCGGGGTCGGTGGAGCTGTGCGCGGCGGGGTCTGCCGGACGGGTCGCGGAGCCTGCCGCGCGAGCGGCGCGATCCGCGCGTCCGCCGACGATCATCGCATAGGCCCACATGCCGCCGAAGACGATCACGACCAGCAGGATCGCGGGCACCAGGATGGCGGACAGCAGGACGATGACCTGCAGGATCCATCCCATCACGATTCCCGCCCTGCTGCCCATGAGACCCGCGGCGACGAGCATGGCCACGCCGACGACGGCGCCGCCGACGATGCCCCACCACGGCTCGATGTCGGGCCCCAGCGCCTTCAGGCCGAAGATCGTGAGGCCCGCGAGGCCGACCACGATCGCTTCGAAGGCGAGGATGATCGACCCGAGCTTCTGGGCGAGGCCCCGCGGCGGACGGGCCCGGCGAGGCTTCACCGCGGCGGATCCGGGGGCGGTCTCGTCGGTCACGCGCGCCATCCGCTCTTCCAGTCCTCATCCGCCGCCAGCGAGATCGCCTCGCCCGCGAGCACGACGGATCCGGCGATGATCACCGCGCGGCGCTCGGCGGATGCGGCCCATTCGCGTGCCGCGTCCGCGGCGTCGGCCAGGGTCGGGTGCACCGTGGCACGGCCGCCGGCGCGCTCCACGAGATCCGCGATCGCGTCGGGATCGCTCGCGCGATCGGAGTCCGGGGCGGTCGCGAACACGTGCTCGACCGACGGCAGCAGCGTCTCGACGATGCCGGCCGCGTCCTTGTCGCCGAGCACACCGAGCACGAGGCCCCACTCGTCGAAGTCGAAGCTGTCCTTCAGGGCAGCGGCGAGGGCGCGCGCGCCGTGCGGGTTGTGGGCCGCGTCCACGACCACGGTCGGGGCGATGCCGAGCAGCTGCAGACGGCCCGGCGAGGTCGCGCCCTGCAGTCCCTCGGCGAGGACGTCGCCCACGATCGCGTGCTGCGCACCGCCGATGAGCGACTCGACGGCGGCGATCGCGAGCGCGGCATTGAAGCCCTGGTGCTCGCCGTACAGCGGCAGGTACTCCTCGGAGTACTGCCCGGCAAGACCCCGTACGGTGATCTGCTGGCCGCCGACGGCGAGCCGCTGCTCGACGAGGGCGAAGTCCTGGCCTTCGAACGCGATGCTCGCCCCGCGTTCCGCCGCGACCCGGCGCAGCACGGCTTCGGCCTCGGGCGTCTGCCGCGAGGAGACCACGGCGGCGCCGTCCTTGATGATCCCGGCCTTCACCTCCGCGATCTTCGCGATCGTGTCGCCCAGGCGATCGGAGTGGTCGAGGTCGATCGGGGTGAACACCGCGACGTCGCCGTCCGCCGTGTTCGTGGAGTCCCAGGATCCGCCCATCCCGACCTCGAGCACGAGGACGTCGATGGGGGCGTCGGCGCAGGCCACGAAGGCTAGCACGGTGAGCAGCTCGAAGAAGGTGAGCGGCGCATCGCCCGCGGCCTCGAGCTCGGCGTCCACGATCCCGACGAAGGGCTCCACCTCCTCCCAGGCGTCGGCCACGGCGGCGTCGGCGATCGACTCGCCGTCGATCATGATCCGCTCGGTGAAGCGCTCCAGATGCGGGCTCGTGAACAGGCCGGTGCGCAGCCCGTGCGCCCGCAGCAGGCTCTCGATCATCCGTGCGGTCGAGGTCTTGCCGTTCGTGCCGGTGAGGTGCACGACCCGGTACGTCTTCTGCGGGTCGTCCATGAGCTCGAGGAGGCGGGCCGTGCGCTCCTTGCGGGGCTGGACCCACCGCTCCCCCGCGCGCTCCAGCAGCGCGGAGTACACGGCGTCGGCGCGCTCACGGTCATCGGTCATGATGCATCTCCGATCCGGCTCACGGCGACGGCGAAGGCGCCGCGGTTCGCGTAGGTGCCCTTCTCGATGTCCGCCACGAACTCGGCCGTGGCGAACTCGGCCCCCGCGTCGAGCACGTCCGCCTCGACCGCGAGCGTCTCCTCGGCCACCGCGGCCACGGCGAACGCCGAGCGGACCGCCGCGGCGTCGTCCGGGTCGGCGAAGCGCAGCTGCAGGCGGATGCGGTCGCTCACATCGAAGCCGGCGTTCTTGCGGGTGTCCTGCACGGCGCGGATCACGTCGCGCGCGAGGCCCTCCGCCTCCAGCTCGGGCGTGGTCGCGGTGTCGAGCAGCACGAACCCGCCGGTGGGGACGACGGCGAGCGCCTCCCCTTCCGGGCGTCCCGTGGTCTCCAGGGCGAGCTCGTACTCGTGCGGCTCCAGGGCGATGCCGTCGGCCGTCACCACCCCGTCCTCCTCGGTCCAGAAGCCGTCCTTCGCGGCGCGGATCACGCGCTGCACGTCCTTGCCGAGCCGCGGTCCGGCTGCGCGGGCGTTGACGCTGAGGCGGTGGCTGATGCCGTACTCCGCCGCCGTGCCCTCGCCCTGGGCGACGAGCTCGACCGCCTTGACGTTGAGCTCGTCGCGGAGGATCTCCTCGAAGGGCGCGAGCGTCGCCGCGTTCGGGGACACGACGGTGAACCGGGCCAGGGGCAGGCGCACCCGCAGCTTCTCCTTCTTGCGCAGCGCGTTGCCGACGCTGGACAGCTCGCGCACGGCGTCCATCGCATCGCGCACGTCGTCGGCGTGCGGGAACAGCTCGGCATCGGGCCAGTCGGTCAGGTGCACGCTGCGCCCGCCGGTGAGGCCCTGCCACACGCGCTCGCCGATGAGCGGCACGAGCGGGGCCGCGACGCGGGTCAGCGTCTCGAGCACGGTGTAGAGCGTGTCGAAGGCCTCGGTCGTCGCGGGGTCGGACGGATCGACGCCCACCCAGAACCGGTCGCGGGAGCGCCGGATGTACCAGTTCGTGAGCACCTCGGCGAAGTCGCGCAGGCGCGACGCCGCAGTGGTCGAGTCGAGCCCCTCCAGGTCCTCCTGCACGCCGCGGACGAGGTCGCCCGTGCGCGCCAGGATGTACCGGTCCAGCACGTCGGTCGAGTCCGTGCGCCAGCGCGCCTCGTAGCCGGAGCCGTCGGGCCCGGCGGCGGCGTTCGCGTAGGTGGCGAAGAAGTACCACGAGTTCCACAGCGGCAGGATGAACTCGCGCACGCCGGCCCGGATCCCCTCCTCCGTCACGGACAGGTTGCCGCCGCGCAGCACCGAGCTCGACATGAGGAACCAGCGCATCGCGTCGGATCCGTCGCGGTCGAAGACCTCGGAGACGTCCGGGTAGTTGCGCAGCGACTTCGACATCTTGTAGCCGTCGGATCCGAGCACGATGCCGTGGCAGCTCACGCCGGTGAACGCGGGGCGGTCGAAGAGCGCGGTCGACAGCACGTGCATGAGGTAGAACCAGCCGCGGGTCTGCCCGATGTACTCGACGATGAAGTCGGCCGGCGAGTGCGAGTCGAACCACTCCTGGTTCTCGAAGGGATAGTGCACCTGCGCGAACGGCATGGATCCGGAGTCGAACCACACGTCGAAGACGTCCTCGATGCGGCGCATCGTGCTCTTGCCGGTGGGGTCGTCGGGGTTCGGGCGGGTGAGCTCGTCGATGAACGGGCGGTGCAGATCCACCTCGCCCTCGGCGTTGCGCGGGAGGCGGCCGAAGTCGCGCTCCAGCTCGGCGAGGGATCCGTAGGCGTCGACGCGCGGGTGCTCCGGGTCGTCGCTCTTCCAGATCGGGATCGGGGATCCCCAGTACCGGTTGCGGCTGATCGACCAGTCGCGCGCGCCCTCGAGCCACTTGCCGAACTGGCCGTGCTTGACGTTCTCCGGCACCCAGGTGATCTGCTCGTTGTTCGCGAGCATGTCGTCCTTGAAGTCCGTGACGCGCACGAACCAGCTGGAGACCGCCTTGTAGATGAGGGGGTTCCGGCAGCGCCAGCAGTGCGGGTAGGAGTGCAGGTAGCTCTGCAGGCGCAGCAGGCGGCCGTTCCCGCGCAGCAGGCGCACGAGCGGCGTGTTCGCGTCCATCCAGAGCTCGCCCGCGACGTCCGTCACGTTCGGCAGGAAGCGCCCGCCCTCGTCGAGCGACAGGATCGTGGGGATCCCCGCGGCGCCGGCGACGCGCTGGTCGTCCTCACCATAGGCGGGGGCCTGGTGCACGATGCCCGTGCCGTCGCTGGTCGTGACGTAGTCGTCGACGAGGATCTGCCAGGCGTTCTCGGTGCCCCAGGTCTCGGCATCGGCGTAGTAGTCGAAGAGGCGGTCGTACGTCACGCCGCCGAGCTCGGCCCCGGTCACCGTCGCGGAGACCGCGGCGAGCGCGTCCTCCGCGCTGTCGTAGCCGAGGTCCTTCGCGTAGCCGCTGAGCAGGTCCCGCGCGAGCAGGAAGCGGTCGCCCTGGGCGCCCTCGGACGCGCCGTTCGGCCCGACCGGCAGCACGGCGTAGACGATCTCGGGCCCCACGGCGAGCGCGAGGTTGGTCGGCAGGGTCCAGGGGGTCGTGGTCCAGGCCAGCGCCCGGACGCCCTCGAGGCCCAGGGCCGCCGCCTTCTCCCCGGAGAGCGGGAAGCTCACCGTGACCGAGGGATCCTGACGCTCCTTGTAGACGTCGTCGTCCATGCGCAGCTCGTGCGCGCTCAGCGGCGTCTCATCGCGCCAGCAGTACGGGAGCACACGGTACCCCTCGTAGGCGAGGCCCTTGTCGTGCAGGGTCTTGAAGGCCCAGAGCACGCTCTCCATGTAGCTCAGGTCGAGCGTCTTGTAGCCGCGCTCGAAGTCGACCCAGCGCGCCTGGCGGGTGACGTAGTCCTGCCACTCGTGCGTGTAAGCGAGCACGGACTCCCGCGCCTTCGCGTTGAAGACGTCGATCCCCATCTGCTCGATCTCGTCCTTCTCGGTGATCCCGAGCTGCTTCATTGCCTCGAGCTCGGCGGGAAGGCCGTGCGTGTCCCACCCGAACACACGGTCGACCTTCTTGCCGAGCATGGTCTGGAAGCGCGGGAACAGGTCCTTCGCGTAGCCCGTGAGCAGGTGACCGTAGTGCGGCAGGCCGTTGGCGAACGGCGGGCCGTCGTAGAAGACCCACTCCTCGGCGCCCTCGCGCTGCGCGATCGACGCACGGAAGGTGTCGTCGGCCTCCCAGAACGCGAGCACCTCGCGCTCGATCTCGGGGAAGCGCGGGCTCGGCGTGACGGCGGCCGGACCGAAGGAGGATCCGGTGGGAGAGGTGCGCGGGTAGGTCATCGTGTCTCGCAGTGTCGGTGGCGGGCGGGAGCTGCGCGCCGGGACGATCCTGCGGACCGCGGTACCACCCTGCATTGCCGTCCGGTCCTCCGAGCCTGCCGAAGGGCCGAACCGCCACTCTCACTGCGGCTGTTACGGGCCTGCCCCGCTCGGTTCTACTGACCCCGTCTCCGGCGCTTCGACTGGCTCAGCGACCGCAGGGCGGGACGTTCTTCCGAGAGCTCCCCGGTGATTGCCGGATCGATGCTCGTGCCGACCAGTCTAACGCCGCCGTGGCCGGTGCCGCGCCTCGGCCCCCTTCCCCGCCCGCACCGCGGGCGCTTCGCGCGGAGATGTGCGCGTTCCTCGGAGGAATCCGACGGATCCGTCCGAACTTGGCGTCCATCTCCGTGGATGTCGCCCGCACCGAGACAGCCGGCCCTGCCGGCCGGGTAGGGCATCACGCGATGAGCCGCTGTCGGCGACGGGCCCTAGGGTCGTGACATGGCCCGCAGCACCGAACGCCCTCAGCCGCCCCGCGTCTCGCCGCCCGATCTGCCGGACAATCTCGACGATGCCGTCGGTCGCCGTCACGGCGACCACGTGGGCCAGCGGATCCCGCTCTCCGCGGATCTCGCGCACGCGCAGTTCGAGCAGTGCTCGCTGTCCGGCACCGCGGAGGGCGTCGACCTGACCGGAGCGACCCTTCTGGACGTCGAGATCGTGGATGCCCGCACGCCGGTCCTCTCACTCAAGGACGCCACGATCCGCAGGCTGCGCATCTCCGGCGGGCGGATCGGCACGCTGGATCTCTCCGGCGCCCACGTGGCGGAGCTGATCCTCGAGCACGCCAGGGTCGACTACCTGTCCCTCGCCGCCGCCAAGATCCAGGATTCGCTCATCACGGACTGCACCCTCGCGACGGTCGACCTGCCCGCCGCCACGGCCACCCGGGTGCGGTTCGAGCGCTGCAGCGCGGACGAGGTCGACACCCGCGGACTGCGCGCGGACGGCCTCGACCTGCGCGGACTGGATGCGCTCGCGTTCCTCGACGTGACGGCGCTGCGCGGCGCCACCCTCACCGCGCGGCAGGTCGAGCTCCTCGCGCCCGTCTTCGCCCGCGCCGCCGGCATCGACGTCCAGGACTGACCGCCCCGCGCAGCGGCGACGTCCAGAACCGACCGCTCCGCGCAGCACCCCCGGAGAACCGCCCTCCGCACAGCCCCCCGGAGAACCGCCCTCCGCACAGCACCCCGGAGAACCGCCCTCTTCACGCATCACCGCCGGAGAACCGACCCCTCGCGCAGCACCCCCGGAGAACCGCCCCCCTCGCGCAACACCCGCGGAGAACCGAACCTTCCGTGCAGCATCCGCGGAGAAGAGCAGGATCCTCGGAGTTCTCGGCCTAATCCCTCCGAAATACGCGTACTTCTCCGCGCGAGACGCCTGTGAGCGCGGGAGGTCCGAGGGCTCGGGGCGTCCGCGCGGTCGGGAGGTCCGGAGGCTCGGGATGTCCGGGGGCTCGAGATGTCCGGGGCCCGAGAAGTCCGGGGCCCGAGATGTCCGGGGCCCGGGGTGTCCGGGGCCCGGGATGTCCGCGGGGAGGTCCGGCGCCGGGTGGGCGGCCTGGCACGCCGGGATCACGCGGCACGGTGCAACCCCTGTGCGACGGCGCGCATGACGAGATCCTGCACGACGGGCCACGCGTGCATCATCTGCGCGTAGCTCACGCGGATCACGTGATAGCCCATGAGGCGCAATTCGGCGTCGTGCCGGATATCCTCGCTGCGCTGCGCGCCGACGTGATGCGCGCCGTCGATCTGCAGGACGAGACGGTCGCCGATGAGCACATCCACGCGATGGCCCGCGATCCAGCTCTGGATCCGGATCGGCAGCCGCAGCCAGGCGAGCCGAGGCCGCAGATAGGTCTCCAGGCCGGCGTCGGCGAACGGCGTCGCCTCTGCGAGGATGCGGCGCGCCGTCGGCTTCCAGGAGTAGCCGGCGAGACCTTCGAGAGTCACGAGTCCCTTGTTCAACGCCGACTCCCAGGTCGCGAGGGCCCGCTCGAACGGCTCGCAGGAGGCCACGGCGGCCAGCACGTTCTCGATCGGATCCTCGAGCAGGTCGGGAGGACGCGGCACGATCGGCGTGAACCAGTGCACGTGCGCGCGTCTCGTCTTCCGGCCCGCAGACTTCGGATCCGCTCCGACATGCTGCCGCGAGTCGGCCTCATGCACCCAGAGGCCGAGCCGCGACGCCTGTGAGATGCAGGTGATCACCACTCCCTCGCGCGCCGCCGCCACCAGCACCGGATCCGCATCGTTCGTCGCCACCCAGCCCCGGCGCACGCGGAGCAGCCGACCGGACCGCAGCGCGCGCTCAAGCGCACGCCGTCCGATGCCCGCCTCCGTCAGTACGGCGACGCGCACGACGCCGCCGCGGTCGGCGACGAGGTCGATCGGATCCGGGATGCGATGGGGGCTCATGCGTCCACTCTTGTCCGGACGAAAGCGATGGAGAGTGCGATCCACGGTTCCGGTGGACAACTCCCCCGCCGATGCTCCTGTGCAGGACGATTGCACGCGGCTCCTCGGGCCTTCGGCAGCCCCGTGGCGTACGTCTGAATCGGAGATGTCCCCGAACTTCGGACGAATCCCCCGGATCCCTCCGAAGATCTCGCACATCTCCGCGGCTGGCGAACGGCCGCGTGGTGCCGCGCACGCGCGCAAGCAGAGCACAGCACGCGCGCCCGCACCGCACGCACCACGCGCACCGCACGCACCGCCCGCACCGCACCGCGCGCGCAGCGCCGCGCTACGGAGCGGACGCGGCGAGCAGATCGCGGGTGAACGGATGCCGGGGCGACTCCAGCACTCCCGCGGCGGGACCCTGTTCGACGATCGCGCCGTCCTGCATCACGATCAGGTCGTCGGCCACCGACGCGATCACGCCGAGATCGTGCGAGACGAGGAGCATCGTCAGCCCGCGCTCGCGTTGCAGGCGATCCAGCAGCGCCAGGATCCGCGCCCGCACGGTCGCGTCCAGCGCCGACACCGGCTCGTCGAGCACGAGCACCTCGGGCTCCGCCGCGAGGGCGCGCGCGATCGCCGCGCGCTGGCGCTGCCCTCCCGAGAGCGCGGCCGGACGCCGTGCCGCGAGCGCGGGATCCAGTCCCACCTCGCGCAGCAGGTCGATCGTGCGCACCGCCCGTTGCGCACGCGGAACGCCGCCGGCGGCGAGCGCCTCCCCCAGCGAACGACCGATCGTCCAGCGCGGATCGAACGCCCCCAGCGGGTTCTGGTGCACCAGCTGGATCCGCGGTCGCACACCGCCCGCCCACGTGACGGCCCCGGTGTCGGCGCGCTCGACGCCGAGCAGGATGCGGGCCAGGGTCGTCTTCCCGGATCCCGACTCCCCCACCACGCCGAGGGTGCGACCGCGGTGCAGTGCGAACGACACCCCGTGCAGCACCGGGCGGTCGAAGCTCTTGCCGATCCCGACCACCTCGGCCAGCACCGGCGCATCGCCCGGGGGTGGGATCCGCGGTGTTCGCGACGAGGCGAGCACCAGTTCCCGCGTGTACTCCTCGTGCGGCGCTGCGAGCACGTCCGCCGCGGGCCCGTGCTCGACCACGCGCCCGTCGCGCAGCACCACGACGCGGTCGGCGATCCGGCGCACGGCGGCCATGTCGTGGCTGACGAAGACGACCGCGGTGCCGTCGTCCGCGATCCGGCGCAGCAGCGCCAGGACTCTGGCCTGCACGGTCGCGTCGAGGGCGGTGGTCGGCTCGTCCGCGATGAGCACCGTGGGATCGGCCGCGAGCGCGCTGGCGATGAGAGCGCGCTGACGCAGTCCGCCGGACAGCTCGTGCGGGCGCTGCCGGGCGCGCCGCTCCGGCTCCGGCATCGCGACGTCGACGAGCAGCTTCCGCACGCGGGCTTCCCGCGCGGCGCGCGGAAGGGACCTGTGGATCTCCAGCGGCTCCGCGACCTCCGCGCCGATGCGGCGCAGCGGATCCAGGGAGACCAGGGCATCCTGCGAGACCAGGGCGATCCGCGCCCCGCGGAGCGCGCGCCAGCCGCGTTCGGACAGCGCCGTGGTGTCGACACCGCCGACCTCGAGCCTCGTCGCCGAGACCGCGGCCCGCTCCGGCAGCAGGCCGAGCAGCGCGCGTACGGTGAGGGACTTCCCCGCCCCCGATTCGCCGACGAGCGCGACGCACTCCCCGGGGGCGACCGCGAAGGAGACGCCGTCGACGAGCGTCCGTCCCTCGATGCCGATCCGCAGTCCCTGCACCTGGAGTGCGGGCGGGGCGCCGGACACGGAACCCGCGCCGCTCATGCGCGCCTCCCCTCGGCCCGGGCGCGCAGCGTGCGGCCGAGGAACGTCGCCGACAGCACGGTCAGCGTGATCGCGAGCCCGGGGAACACCGCGATCCACCACGCCTGCCCCAGCACATTGCGCCCGCCCGCGAGCATGAGCCCCCACTCGGGCGAGGGCTCGGCGGGGCCGAGGCCGAGGAAGCTGAGACCGGCGGCGGCAAGGATGCTGGATCCGAGACCGATCGTGGCGAGCACGCTGAGCGCCCCGAGGACGCCGGGGGCGACGTGCCGGCGGAACGCCGTGAACGGCCCGACCCCGAGGATCCGAGCCGCCTCCACGTGCTCGGCCCGGCGCAGCACCTGCGTCTGGGCTCGAGCGAGCCGCATGTACACCGGGATCGCGGCCAGGGTCACCCCGATCGCGACGTTCGCGGCACCGGGGCCGAGGATCGCGACGACGACCAGTGCCAGCAGGAATTCCGGGAACGCCATCAGCACGTCGTTGGTGCGCATGAGCACCGCATCGACCGGGCGCGGCGAGACGCCGGCGAGCGCGCCGACGATCAGGCCGGCCAGGAGCGCCAGGCCGGTCGCGAGGACGCCGATGCCGAGCGAGCGTCCTGCGCCGTGCACGACCCGGGCGTACACGTCGCGCCCGCTCTGGTCGGTGCCGAACGGGTGCCCGGGTCCGGGCGGCAGCAGCGCATCACGGACGTGGGTCTGCAGCGGATCGACGGGGGCCAGCAGTGCGGGCACGACGGCGGCGATCACGACCGTCGTCAGCACGAGCACGGCGAGCGCGAGCAGGATCCGGCGCAGCAGCATCATCGTCCGGCCTCCGAAGGCGCGGAGACGTCGCCGACGGCGGAAGAGACGCGCAGCCGGGGGTCCAGGACGGGCGCCACCAGCTCCACCACCGTGTTCACGACGACGAACACGAGGGCGCTGAAGAGGATGATCCCCGTGACCACCGGCAGATCCCGCCCCGTGATCGCCGCCAGCGTCACCCGTCCGAGCCCCGGGCGCGCGAAGACCGTCTCCACGAGCACCGCACCGCCCAGCAGCGAGCCCACGAGGTACGCGCTCAGCGTCACTGCCCCGAGGGAGCCGTGCCGGAGGGTGTGCCGCAGCGTGAGCCGCGCGTGGTCGGCACCGCGGGCGCGCACGGTCAGCGCCCAGGGCTGTCGCTCGGCCGCCTCCACGCCGTCGCGCAGCACCTGGCCCAGCAACGCCGCGACGGGCAGCGCCAGGGTGACCGCGGGCAGCACGAGGCTCGCCCCGGTCCTCGAGCCCGCCACGGGGAACCAGCCCAGGCCGAACGCGAACACCGTGAGCAGCAGCAGGCCGATCCAGAACACGGGCGAGGACAGGACGATCAGCTCTCCCGCCGCGAGGAGGCCGCGGGCGAACGGCCGACGCGCGATCAGCACTCCGGCGAGCGCGAGAAGCACGGCGATCGCGAGGGCGGCGGCCGTGAGCTGCAGCGTCGCGCCGAGCTGCCGTCCGATCACCTCGCTCACCGGCATGCGCAGCTGATAGGACGTTCCGAGATCCCCGCGCAGCAGATCACCCAGCATCGACAGGTACTGCTGCCAGAGCGGGCGGTCGAGCCCGAGCTCCGCCCGGATCCGGTCCTTGACCGCCTCGCTCACCTGGGCCTGAGGGCCGAGCATGACGCTCACCGGATCGCCGGGCAGCACGCGGAACGCGAGGAACGACAGCGTCGCCGCCCCCCAGAGGACGAGCACGACCGACAGCGCCGCCCCGCCGATCCGGCGCAGGAGCGCGCCGGCACGCGGCGGGACAGCCGCTCTCGGCCGGGCAGGACGATCGGTCACGAGCGGACGATACCGCGAACCGCGCTCACTTCACGCCGGTGCCGAAGAACAGCGGCCGCCCGTAGATGTCGAAGCCGAGGCCCGTCACCGTGTCGCCCACCGCCGTGATGGCCGAGGTCACGTAGAGCGGCACGATCGCGTCGTCCTTCGCGTTCCACTGCTGGATCTGCACGTAGACCTTCGCGCGCGCCGCGGCGTCGGTCGTCGCGATGCCGTCCTTCAGGAGCTGGTCGAGCTTCGGGTCGCTCACCGAGGAGGCGTTCTGGAAGCCGTCGGTCGCCAGGTGGCTGCGCAGCAGATCCGGATCGACGCCGGAGAAGTCCCAATCCGTGATGTCGAAGGTCTTCGGGCCGTACTTCTCGTTGTACGCGCCCGGCTCGAGCGTCTCGCGGGTGACCTCGAAGCCGACCGACTTGAGGTCGGACTGGATCGCGTTCGCGAGCGCGGCGTGGTCGTCGGACACCGGGGTCCAGGCGATCCAGTTCGCCGTCAGCCGCTGGCCGTTCTTGGTGCGGATGCCGTCGGCGCCGCGCTGGGTCCAGCTCGCCTCGTCGAGCAGGCTGTTCGCCAGGTCCTTGTCGAAGGGCCAGCTCTTCTCGAGGCTCTTGTCGTAACCCGGGGTGGTCGGTCCGAGGATGCTCCATGCGCGGGGGAACTGCCCGAAGAAGATCTTGTCCACCGCAGTGTCGACGTCGATCGCGCGGGTGAAGGCCTCGCGCACCTTCTGGTCGGCGAACACGCCGTTGCGCTCATTGAGGAACAGCGAGTACGGAAGCCCGGGCACCTGCACCGACTTCACGGACGCGGAGCCCTTGACCTGGGAGACCAGGTTCGGGGGCAGCTGCGAGGCGAGGTCGATCTCGCCCGACGACACGGAGCCGCTGCGCACCGAGGCCTCGGGAAGGATCTGCACGCGCAGGGTCTTGAAGGCCGGCGCCTTCTCGCCCTCGGGCGCCCACGCGTACTTCGTGTTGCGGGTGTAGACGATCTCCTGATCCGGCGTGTAGGAGGTGAGCTCGAACGGCCCGGTGCCGACCGTGATGCCCTTGCCGCCCGCGGCGAGGTCCGCGGAGTGCTCGGCGAGCACCTTCGGCGCGTAGAAGCCGAGCTGCGCGGTGCTCGCCGCCTGCAGGAACGGCGCGTAGGGCTGCGAGAACGTCACCTTCACGGTGGTGGGGTCGACCACCTCGGTGCCCTGATACAGGTCGCCGCCGAGCATGCTCGCGGCCTGGGCGGATTTGGTCGCGGGATCGGCGATCCGATCGAAGTTCGCCTTCACGGCGGCCGCGTCGAACTTCTCGCCGTCGGTGAAGGTGACATCGTCACGCAGGTGGAACGTGTAGGCGGTTCCGTCCGCGGAGACCTCCCACTTCTTCGCGAGCCACGGCACGAAGGTGCCGTCCGCCTTCTGGAAGACGAGCGAGTCGAGCACGGCGCGCTGCACCATGGCGGTCACGTCGAGCTGGCTGGTCTGCGGATCCATCTTCCCGCTCGAGAGCAGGCTGCCGTCGACGCCCCAGACGATCTCGCCGTTCGCGTCGGACGAACCGGAGCCGGACGACCCCGAGCAGGCGGTGAGGGCGAGGGCGGCGACCGCGGCGAGAGCGGCGAGCGGCAGAAGTCGGCGCCGGAGCGGAGCAGGCATGGGTGTTCCTCGGGAGTGCTGTGGGCGGGGATCGGGAGACTCCAGGCTAGCGGTTTGTGGACGGGGTGGATCTATCGCGCGCCTCCGGATCCCGGTGGATTGTGGTCTTCTTCTTTGTTTGTGTTGTTTTCTGTCGCTTTGTGTGGGAAAGTGGCTCAACGCCTCGATCGAGGCGGTCGGAAGACGGCGAGGGAGCCCGATGTACGCAGCGGAGCGGCAGCAGCGCATCCACGAGCGCGCGCAGCAGGACGGGCGCGTCGACGTCGCAGGCCTCGCCGAGTTCCTGGACGTCACGACAGAGACCGTCCGGAGGGATCTCGCCGTGCTGGAGCAGCAGGGCCTCATCCGCCGCGTCCACGGCGGCGCGCTCCCGGCACAGCCGTCCCTCCCCGAGCTCACCCTCGCCGCCCGCATCGGCCAGCATTCGGAGGCGAAGCTGCGCATCGCGACGCGCGCACTGCAGGAGCTGCCCGATGGCGGCACGATCCTCCTCGACTCCGGATCCACCACCCTCGCCATCGCCGAGCTCATCCCCGCCGACACGCAGCTGACGGTCGTGACCAACAACACCCTCATCGCCGGCGCCCTCGCCGGTCAGCGCAACATCACGCTCCTGCTGATCGGCGGCCGGGTGCGCACCGTGACCGGCGCGGCAGTCGGCCCCTGGGCGATCGGCGCGCTCTCCGAGCTCGCCGTGGACGTCGCCTTCCTGGGCACCAACGGCTTCGACGCCGACCACGGTCTCTCGACGCCGGATCAGGACGAGGCGGCCGTGAAGCGCGCGATGCTCGAGGCCGCGCGCACCCGCATCCTCGTCGCCGACTCCAGCAAGCTCGGCGCCGTCCACCTCCAGCGCTTCGCGCGCGTCGACGAGCTCCATGCGATCCTCACCGACACCGGGGCGGACTCCGACGCCGTCGAGGCGCTGCGCGCCGCAGGACCGAAGGTCGTGCTCGCGTGATCGTCACCCTCACCCCCAATCCGAGCATCGACCGCGCGATCACGATCGACGCGCTCACCCGCGGCGAGGTGCTCCGGGCGACGTCCAGCCGGGTCGACCCCGGCGGCAAGGGACTCAACGTCTCCCGCGCCGTCGCCGCGATGGGCGGTGCGACCCGCGCGGTGCTCCCCTCGGGCGGGCTCGAGGGCGGACTGCTCGAAGCGCTCTGCCGCGCGGCTTCCGTGCCCGTCGTCGCCGTGCCGATCCACGGCAGCGTGCGCATGAACATCAGCGTGCTCGAGCCGGACGGCACCACCACCAAACTCAACGAGCCCGGACCGCTGCTGGATCCGGCCGAGGTCGACGCGCTCATCGAGAACGCGCTCGCGGACGTTCCCTCCGGCGGCTGGCTGTCCGGCGGCGGCAGCCTCCCCCTCGGGGCTCCGGAGGACTTCTACGGCCGCCTGGTCCGCGGCGCGCACGAGCGGGGCATCCGCGTCGCGATCGACACCTCCGGGTCTCCGCTCGCCGCCGCCGTCGACGCGCAGCCGACGCTCATCAAGCCGAATCGGGATGAGCTCGGAGAGCTGGTCGGCCGAGATCTGCTCACGCTCGGCGCCGTGCTCGACGCGGCGCAGGCGCTGCAGCGCGGCGGCGTCGACCTGGTCGCCGTGAGCCTCGGCCGGGACGGCGCCCTGCTCGTCGCCGAGACCGGAACGTGGCACGCGACCGCCGCCGCGGCCGAGGTCGTGTCCACGGTCGCCGCCGGCGACTGCATGCTCGCGGGATTCCTGTTCGCGCTCGGCGCGGGCCGGGCTCCCCAGGACGCCCTCGCCGAGGGCGTCCGCTGGGGCACCGCCGCCGTGGCCCTGCCCGGCAGCCAGGTTCCGGCCCCCGCCGATGTCCGCGACGTCCGCGTCACGGTGTCCTCCTCCCCCGACCGCGAACTCCCCCTCGCGGACTGACCTCCTCCACGGAAGGAATCCCTCATGGCACTGATCAACGAAGAACAGGTCGTGCTCGATCTCACCGGCGCCGACCGGCACGAGGCGACCGCCGCCCTCGCGTCGCGGCTCGTCGCCACGGGCCGCTGCACGGACCTCGACCGGTTCCTGGCCGACGTCCGCGAGCGCGAGTCGAAGATGGCCACCGGGCTCCCCGGCGGCATCGGCATCCCGCACGCCCGCAGCGCCGCGATCACGGAGCCCTCGCTCGTCTTCGGCCGCACCCGGGACGGGATCGACTGGGGCGCCAAGGACGGCCCTGCGCGCCTCGTGTTCCTCATCGCCGCGCCCGAGGCCGGCGGCGACGCCCACATGCAGATGCTGCCGAAGCTCGCCAGGGCGCTGATGCGCTCGGAGTTCCGGGAGGCGCTGCTGTCGGCGACGACCCCCGCCGAGGTGGTCGCGATCGTCGGCGAGCATGTGCAGCTCGACGAGGCGCCGGCGACCCCGCCTGCCTCGGCCACGACCCCCGCGCCCGCCGACGCCCCCGCAGCGGCGCCCGCCGCAGAGCCGGGTCCGTCCTCGAACGCCCCCGGTCGCTCGCTCACCCTCGTCGGCGTGACCTCGTGCCCGACCGGCATCGCGCACACGTACATGGCCGCCGAAGCCCTGGAACGGGCTGCCAAGGCCGCGGGGCACACGATCACCGTGGAGACCCAGGGCTCGGCAGGATCCACACCGCTCACCGCCGCCCAGATCGCCGCAGCCGACGCCGTCGTGTTCGCGCACGACCTGGCGGTGAAGGACGCGGGACGCTTCGCGGGCAAGCCCACCGTCGACGTCCCCGTCAAGAAGGCGATCTCCGACGGCCCCGAGCTCATCGAGCGTGCTGCGGCCCTCGCCGAGGAGTGGGCGGCCGACCCGAGCAAGGCCGCTGCGGCGGCCGCCGCCGGTCCCGCGGCCGGAGGCCTCACCACGAAGGTGGAGGCCGACGCCAGGATCGGAACGAAGATCCGGCAGTGGCTGATGACCGGCGTGTCGTACATGATCCCGTTCGTCGCGGCCGGAGGCATCCTCATCGCGCTCTCGTTCATGATCGCGCAGATCGCGGTCGGCGAGTCCGGGGCGCTCGAGGTCGTGAAGTTCAACCTCACGGCGGCCGACGCGACGAACATCGCCCAGCACTTCGACCCTCTGAGCCTGATGTCCTGGGGCGGGCTGCTGTTCGTGATGGGAGCCGCGTCGTTCGGCTTCCTGGTCCCGATCCTCTCGGGGTTCATCGCCTTCGCGATCGCGGACCGCCCCGGACTCGTCCCCGGCATCGTCGGCGGCGCGATCGCGGCCACCATGAACGCCGGATTCCTCGGCGGCCTCGTCACCGGTTTCCTCGCCGGATTCATCGCGCGCTGGATCTCGCGCTGGCCCGTGCACAAGGGCGTCCGCGGTGTCATGCCGGTCGTCGTGATCCCGCTGCTCTCGACGCTGATCACCGCCGGTCTGTTCATCACGATCCTCGGCCGTCCGATCGTCTGGCTCATGACCCAGCTCAACGGATGGCTGAACGGGATGACCGGCGCAGGGGCGCTCGTGCTCGGCATCGTGCTCGGCGCGATGATGGGATTCGACCTCGGCGGTCCGGTCAACAAGACCGCGTACGCGTTCGCGACCACCGGTCTCGCCGCCGCCGGAGCGGCCACCGATGCCCCACAGCTGAAGATCATGGCCGCGGTCATGGCGGCCGGCATGGTGGCGCCGCTGGCGATGGCCCTCGCCACCGTCGTGCGTCCGAAGCTCTTCACCGAGCCGGAGCGCGAGAACGGCAAGGCGGCCTGGCTGCTCGGGCTGTCGTTCATCTCCGAGGGCGCGATCCCGTTCGCGGCCGCGGACCCCATCCGGGTGATCGTGTCGTCGGTCATCGGATCGGCGGTCACGGGCGGCCTGTGCATGGTGTTCGGCGTCACCCTCCGCGCGCCGCACGGTGGGATCTGGGTCCTCCCCCTGATCGGCGCTCCCCTGCTCTTCCTGCTCGCGCTGGTCATCGGCGTCGTCGTGATGGCGCTCATCATCACCCTGCTGAAGACCCTGTCGCTGAAGAGGCGCGTCGAGCAGTCCGAAGCCGCTCCCGCCCAACCCGTCGCCGTCTGAACACCCACCCCTTCGAAGGAGAACATCATGGCCACCCGTACCGTCACCATCGCCTCGTCCGTCGGCCTCCACGCCCGTCCCGCCTCGCTCTTCGTCGAAGCGGCGGCGGACTCGGGGCTCGACGTCGAGATCGGCCGCCCCGGGGAGGACGCCGTCGACGCGACCAGCATCCTCGGCGTCATCGCCCTGGGCGCCAAGCACGGCGAAGAGGTCGTCCTGACCGCCGAGGGCGCCGACGCGGACGCCGTGCTCGACCGTCTCGTGGCGCTGCTGTCCACCGACCTGGATGCGCAGTGAGATGACCACGCAGCACGCCGGCGAGGTCCGGCAGGGAATCGGCGTCAGCCCGGGAACGGCGTACGGTCCGGTGGTGCAGGTCTCACCGCCGGTCCAGCCGCCGCAGGACGAGCCGGCCCCCGCCGATGCCGAGCAGGCCGCGGCGGACGTCGCCCGGGCCTTCGCCGACGTCGCCGCCGCACTGGACGCCAAGGCGGAGCACGTCGTGGACACCGCGCAGGCGATCCTGAAGGCCACGGCGATGATGGCGCGCGACAAGTCGCTGCTCAAGGCGGCCCAGGCGGGCGTGCGGGCCGGCGTCGGCCCCGCGACCGCGGTCTCGGCCGCAGTCGAGGAGTTCGTCGTCAAGTTCGAGGCCCTCGGCGGCTACTTCGCCGAACGGGTCGCGGACCTCCGCGACGTGGGATCCCGGGCCGTCGCCGCGGTGCTCGGCGTGCCGGCCCCCGGCGTCCCGGATTTCACCGTGCCGAGCATCGTCGTCGCCGAGGACCTGGCGCCGGCGGAGACCGCCACCCTCGATCGCGCGCTCGTCGCGGGGATCGTCACGCGGGCGGGCGGACGGACGAGCCACACCGCGATCCTGGCCGCGCAGATGGGCATCCCGGCCGTCGTGCAGCTGCCCGGAGCGACGCAGCTCCCCCCGGGCACCTTCATCGCCGTGGACGGCGACACCGGTGAGGTCGTCGTCGCCCCGGATCCGGCCCTCGTCGCCGAGCAGCAGACCCGCCGCGAACGGCGGGCTGCGGCTCTGGCCGGATCCTCCGGGCCCGGCCGGACCAAGGACGGTCTCGAGATCGCCCTGCTCGCCAACATCGGCGGTGTCGAGGACGCGGTCCTCGCCGGCGCGCAGGATCTCGAGGGCGTGGGGCTGTTCCGCACCGAGTTCGTCTTCCTCTCCGCCGAGACCGCGCCCACCGTCGCCGAGCAGACCGAGGTGTACCGGCGCGTGTTCGAGCCGTTCGGCGGGCGCCGCGTCGTCGTGCGCACGCTCGACGCGGGCGCGGACAAGCCGCTGAAGTTCGCCGACCTCGGCCCCGAGGAGAACCCGGCGCTGGGAAGGCGGGGCCTGCGCCTGTCGGCGGAGCGACCGGAACTGCTCGACGCCCAGTTGGAGGCGCTCGCCGCCGCCGCGAGACAGACCGGCGCCGACGTGCGCGTGATGGCGCCGATGGTCGCGACCGTCGAGGAGGCCGCCTGGTTCGCGCGGCGCGTCTACGAGAACGGCCTGCCCCGGGCCGGCGTGATGATCGAGGTCCCCGCGGCGGCCCTGCGCGCGTCGCACGTGCTGGGCGCCGTCGACTTCGGCAGCCTCGGCACGAACGACCTCGCGCAGTACACCATGGCGGCCGACCGGATGCAGGGCGAGCTCTCGGATCTCCTCGACCCCTGGCAGCCCGCGGTGCTCGACATGATCGCGGCGGCGGCCGACGGCGCCCGGACCGCGGGCAAGCCGCTCGGCGTGTGCGGCGAGTCGGCGGGCGACCCGCTCCTCGCGCTCGTGCTCGTGGGGCTGGGCGTCAGCAGCCTGTCGATGGCACCGGGCAAGGTGCCCGCGGTGCGCGTGGCGCTCACCCACCACACGCAGCTCGACTGCCAGCGGCTCGCGGCCGCGGCACGGGACGCCGCGACGGCGGTCGAGGCGCGCGACGCGGTGCGCGCGAGCGCGGCCCCGGAGCTGCTCGCGATCCTCTGAGGGGCGGGCGGGGCCGCGGCCGGATCGAGGGCGGCGGAGCGACCGGTAGACTGTCGGCACACCCCACACTCAGGCACGCTCACACGGTGCCGCACACATCGCACGAGGAGACACCCATGTCGACGAACCCGATTCCGGACAAGCCCGCGCTGGAAGGCCTCGAAGCGAAGTGGGGTGAGCGGTGGAGCACGTCCGGCACGTTCCTGTTCGACCGGATCCGCGCCGCCCAGACCGGTCGCGAGGGCGTCTACTCGATCGACACTCCCCCGCCGACCGCGAGCGGCAGCCTGCACATCGGGCATGTGTTCAGCTACACGCACACCGACATCAAGGCGCGCTTCGAGCGCATGCGCGGCAAGAACGTGTTCTACCCGATGGGGTGGGACGACAACGGCCTGCCCACCGAACGCCGCGTGCAGAACTACTACGGCGTGCGCTGCGATCCGTCCCTCCCCTATGACGCCGACTTCACGCCGCCGTTCGAGGGCGGTGACAACAAGTCGTCCCGCGCCGCGGACCAGCTCCCGATCAGCCGTCGCAACTTCATCGAGCTCTGCGAGAAGCTCACCGTCGAGGACGAGAAGCAGTTCGAGGCGCTGTTCCGCCAGCTCGGCCTCAGCGTCGACTGGACGCAGACCTATCGCACGATCTCGGACGACTCGATCCGGCAGAGCCAGCTGGCCTTCCTGCGCAACATCGAGCGCGGCGAGGCCTACCAGTCCCTCGCGCCGACCCTGTGGGACGTGGACTTCCGCTCCGCGATCGCCCAGGCCGAGCTCGAGGATCGCGATCAGCAGGCCTCGTACCACACCATCGACTTCCCGTTCGCGGACGGATCCGGCCACATCACGATCGAGACGACCCGTCCCGAGCTGCTCCCCGCGTGCGTCGCGATCGTGACCCACCCGGAGGGCCCGCACAAGCACCTCATCGGGACGAAGGTCCGGACCCCCTTCTTCGACGCGGACATCGAGATCCACGGCCACCACCTCGCCCAGCCCGACAAGGGCACGGGAGCGGCGATGGTCTGCACCTTCGGCGACGTGACCGACATCGTGTGGTGGCGCGAGCTGCGCACCACGGACGGCCGCGACCTGCCGAACATGACCACGATCGGCCTCGACGGGCGCTTCCTGCCCGACGCCCCGGGCTCGGTGCGCGACGCCGACGCCGCCGCCTGGTACGGGGAGAACATGGCGGGCAAGACCGTCTTCTCCGCCCGCAAGGCGCTCGTGGAGAAGCTGCAGGAGACCGGCGCGATGACGGCGGTCGGCAAGCCGTTCAACCACGCGGTGAAGTTCTTCGAGAAGGGCGACCGCCCGCTCGAGATCGTATCGACCCGCCAGTGGTACATCCGCAACGGCGCCCGCGACACCGAGCTCCGCGACCAGCTGCTCGCGCACGGCGCGGCGCTGAACTGGCACCCGGAGTTCATGCGGGTGCGCTACGAGAACTGGGTGGGCGGCCTCACCGGCGACTGGCTGGTCTCCCGGCAGCGCTTCTTCGGCGTGCCGATCCCGCTCTGGTACGCGCTCGACGAGAACGGCGAGCGCGACTACGACCGCGTGCTCCAGCCCGATCTCGCCGCACTCCCGATCGACCCGACCACCGACGTGCCGGACGGCTACACCGCCGAGCAGCGCGGCGTCCCGGGCGGCTTCGACGCCGAGGCCGACATCCTCGACACCTGGGCGACCTCTTCGCTCACCCCGCAGCTCGCGGGCGGCTGGGAACGGGACGCCGAGCTCTGGGAGCTCGTGGCGCCGATGGATCTGCGCCCGCAGGGGCAGGACATCATCCGCACCTGGCTGTTCTCGACGATGCTGCGCTCGACGCTCGAGGACGGCCGCTCCCCCTGGCGCAACGCCGCGATCAGCGGCTTCATCGTCGACCCCGACCGCAAGAAGATGTCCAAGTCCAAGGGCAACGTGGTCACTCCGGCCGACATCCTCGATGCACACGGATCCGACGCGGTCCGCTACTGGTCGGCCTCCAGCCGCCTCGGCGCGGACGCCGCGTTCGACCCGCAGAACCCGACGCAGGTGAAGATCGGCCGCCGCCTCGCGATCAAGATCCTCAACGCGGCGAAGTTCGTGCTGTCCTTCCCCGTTCCGGAGGGTGCGGAGATCACGCACGCGCTGGACGCGTCCATGCTCGCCACCCTGGACGGTGTGGTGCGCGACGCGACCACGGCGTTCGAGAACTACGATCAGGCCCGCGCGCTGGAGATCACCGAGGCGTTCTTCTGGACGTTCTGCGACGACTACCTCGAGCTGGTCAAGGAGCGCGCCTACGACCGCACGAACGTGGGTCAGGCCTCGGCGGCCCTCGCCCTGCGCCTCGCGCTGTCGACGCTGCTGCGCCTGCTCGCCCCGATCGTCTCGTTCGCGACCGAGGAGGCCTGGAGCTGGTTCGAGGACGGCTCGGTGCACACCGCGGCCTGGCCGGAGCCGCGGGGCGACGCGGGCGATCCCGCCGTCCTCGCGACGGCGAGCAAGGCGCTGATCGGCATCCGCCGTGCGAAGACGGAGGCGAAGGCCTCGCAGAAGACCCCGGTGTCGTCCGCGACCATTGCCGCTCCGGCCGCGGAGATCGCGGCGCTCGAGGCGGCCGCCGACGATCTGCGCGCCGTGGGGCGCATCGCGGAGCTCGGTTTCGTGGAGGCCGAGGAGCTCCTCGTCACCGCGATCGAGCTGGACTCCGCTGACTCCGTGGCGCAGACCGAGGGGGCGTGATGCAGCTCGGGACGCGCTGGGCCGCCGGATCCGAGCCGCCGGCTTCGGTACCCGCGGCCCTGCGTCCGGCGATCGCCGACGCCGAGGCCCGGAGCGTGGCCGGCGGAACGCTGAGCCTGCAGACCGGAGCGCTGAACCTGCTCCGCGGCACGTGGACGCTCACCTGGCTGGAGGGCCGGCCGATCGCCGAGCTCGACACCGGCTGGGAGGTCTCGCGCACCGCGTCCGGCGAGGTCGTGGTCCGTCCGTTCGACGACTGATTCTCGAACGGACGCCGGCGCGAGGCGGCCGGCGGCGCTCTCAGCGCGAGCGGGATCCGAGCATCTGCAGCGCGTGCTCGAGGACGAACGGATCCACCGCCTTGCGCGCCTGCTGCTCGCGGAGCAGGTCCAGAGCGAGCGCACGACGCTCGGCGCGGCGCTCCATGCGCTCGCGCACACGCGCGGTGATCGCATCGGCGATGCGAAGCCCCGCGCGCTCGACGAAGGTCGGGGCGGCGATGTGCAGCGTTGCGGCGGTCATGACAGCTCCTCGGTCTCGGTGGTGCGGTGCTGCGCCGCAGCCCGGGGGCGGGCGTCGGGCAGGTCGAACAGGTCGGCGCGGATGGTGACGCGGCGCACGTCGGGCCCGGACTGGTCGCGGTAGAGCTGCACGGCCTCGTCGATGACCACATCGATGCGCTCCCCGAGCTCCTGCAGTTGCGCCGCGGTCATGTCGAGCATCGTCGTCACGTGATGCGCGGCGTCGCGCCACTCCTGCGGCACCTGCGACTGCGGCCGGTGCAGATGGTCCATGAGCCGCTGATGACGGTTGCGGAAGAACTCGTCCTCCACGATCTGCGCCGCCGCGCGCCCGGACGGCGTCATCTCATCGGTGGGTCCGGAGAACGACATGCGTCCGCGGGGGCGCTCCCACCAGCGCTCGCGCGCGGTGCCGAGGTCGGCGACCTCGTGGATGAGGTCGCGGGCGGCGAGCGCCCGCAGGTGATAGCTGGTGACGCCCGAGCTCTCCCCGATCAGCGTCGCGAGCGAGCTCGCCGTCTGCGGGCCGCGCTCCGCGAGCAGATCCAGGATCCGCACGCGCAGCGGGTGCGCCAGCGCCTTCAGGGCGCCCGCGTCGAGCGTGCGCTCCTCGGACGTCTCGTCCGTTCGGGATGCTTCGTTCTCCGTCATGCTTGCAAAGATACCTTTGCAAGACACTCTTTGCAAGCACTTCTTTGCAGAGAGTTCTCTGCGGATGCTCGGCCCGCGAGCGGACACCTTCTCGTCGACGCCCCCGCTGCGCGTCGACGCCCCCGCTGCGCGTCGACGCCCCCTCGCAGGAGCGGCACCCCGAGGGGGCACCGGTGCTGCGAGGGGGCGTCGAGGGATCTGTCAGGCGGCGGCGCGCGCGGCCACGAACGCGGCGACGCAGCGCTCGACCTGCTCCGGGGTGTGCGCGGCGGAGAGCTGCACTCGGATGCGCGCGAGGCCGCGCGGCACCACCGGGAAGCTGAACGCGGTCACGTACACGCCCTGCTTCTGCATCTCGGCGGCGATCCGCGCGGTGAGCGCGGCATCGCCGAACATCACGGGCACGATGGGGTGCTCCCCCGGAAGCAGCTCGAAGCCCTCCTCCGTCATGCGGCGGCGGAACAGCGCGGCGTTGGACTGCAGCTGCGCGCGCAGGGATCCGGATCCCTCCACGAGGTCGAGCGCGCGCAGGGTGCCCGCGACGATCGACGGGGCGAGCGTGTTGGAGAACAGGTACGGCCGGGCCCGCTGGCGCAACAGGGCGACGATGTCGCGATGCCCCGCGACGTAGCCGCCGCTCGCGCCGCCGAGAGCCTTGCCGAAGGTGCCCGTGTAGATGTCCACGCGGCCTTCGACTCCGCACAGCTCGGGCGTGCCGCGCCCGTGCTCGCCGATGAACCCGACGGCGTGAGAGTCGTCCACGAAGACCAGGGCGTCGTAGCGCTCCGCGAGGTCGCAGATGTCCGCGAGGGGGGCGATGTAGCCGTCCATCGAGAACACGCCGTCCGTGACGATCACCCGGAAGCGGGCATCGGCCGCGGCCTTCAGCTGCTCCTCGAGGTCCGCCATGTCGCGGTTCCGGTAGCGCAGGCGACGGGCCTTGGACAGGCGGATCCCGTCGATGATCGACGCGTGGTTGAGCTCGTCCGAGATGATCGCGTCCTCGGCCGAGAACAGGGTCTCGAAGACGCCGCCGTTCGCGTCGAAGCACGAGGAGAACAGGATCGCGTCGTCCGTGCCCAGGAACGCCGACAGCCGCCGCTCGAGCTCGAGGTGCTGCTCCTGCGTTCCGCAGATGAACCGCACGCTCGCGAGGCCGTAGCCCCACTCGTCGAGCGCGCCCTTCGCCGCGTCCACGAGGCGCTCGTCGTCGGCGAGGCCCAGGTAGTTGTTGGCGCAGAAGTTCAGCACCTCGGCGCCGTCGGCGACGATCTCGGCGCGCTGCGGTCCGCGGATCCCGCGCTCGTGCTTGGTGAGGCCCGCCTCGTCGATCCCGGCGAGCTCGCTCGCGAGGTGCTGCTGGAATGCTCCGTACATGGTCGTCTCCTACAGTTCGGTCCAGTCGAGGATGATCTTGCCCGTGCCCGCGGAGGCCGCGGCCGCGAAGCCCTTCTCCCAGTCGCGCGCCGGGAGGACCTCGGCGATGATGCGGGTGATGGACTCGCGCAGCACGGGACTGGTCTGCAGCATCGCCCCCATCGCGTTCCAGGTCTCGAACATCTCGCGTCCGTAGATCCCCTTCACCGTGAGCATGTGCGTGACGATCTTGCCCCAGTCCACGCCGAACGGGCCGGTCGGCAGGCCGAGCATCGCGATCCGTCCGCCGTGGTTCATGTTGTCGATCATCGCGGGCAGCGCGCTCGGCGCCCCGCTCATCTCGAAGCCGATGTCGAAGCCCTCGCGCATGCCCAGTGCACGCTGCGCGTCGGCGATGTCCTCGCGGGACACGTCGACGACCGCATCGGCGCCCATCCGACTCGCCAGTGCGAGCCGCGGCGCGCTCACGTCCGTCGCGGCGATGAAGCGCGCGCCCACATGGCGGGCGATCGCGATGGCCATGAGACCGATCGGGCCGCAGCCGGTGACGAGCACGTCCTCGCCGACCAGGGGGAAGGCGAGCGCGGTGTGCACGGCGTTGCCGAGCGGGTCGAAGATCGCGCCCAGTTCGGACGTCACGTCGGCGTGGTGGACCCAGACGTTCGTCGCCGGCAGCGTGAGGTACTCGGCATAGGCCCCGTCGCGCTGCACGCCGAGGCCGATCGTGCGGATGCACATCTGGCGGCGGCCGGCACGGCAGTTGCGGCACATCCCACAGACGATGTGCCCCTCTCCGGAGACCCGATCGCCGACCGAGATGTCGTGCACGAGCGGACCGACCTCGACGACCTCGCCGTAGAACTCGTGGCCCGGGATCAGCGGCGCCTTCACCGCGGAGGCGGCCCAGTCGTCCCAGCGCTGGATGTGCAGATCCGTGCCGCAGATGCCGGTGCGCAGCACGCGGATGACCACTTCGTCGGGTCCGGCCACGGGGTCCGGCCGGTCGACGAGCTCGAGGCCCGCGTGCGGGCCGTCCTTGTAGAGAGCCTTCATGCTTCGATCACACCGCGAACGACGATGTAGATCAATCCCTACCGTCTGGAGTAATCCTTAAGCATCGCTACATGCTTGACTGGACATGTGCAACTCCAGCAGCTTCAGATCCTGCGCGAGCTCGGCGCGCTCGGCAGCGTGACCGCCGTGGCCGACGCCCTGCGGGTGACGCCGTCCGCCGTCTCGCAGCAGCTCGCCGCCCTGCAGCGCGGGGTGCGCGCGCCGCTGACCCGCAAGCAGGGCCGCACGCTCGTGCTCACTCCCGCGGGTGAGGCCCTCGCCGAGGCCGGCGCGGCCGCGCTCGACGCGATGGCGGCCGCGCGGTCGGCCGTCGACGAGTTCGAGGCGGCAGAGAACGGCATCGTCACGATCAGCGGCTTCCTCAGCGCCGCTCAGGCGCTGTTCGGTCCGCTCATCCGGGAGGTGGGATCCGGTCCCGGCGTCCCCGCCATCCGGTTCACGGATGAGGACGTCGCGCAGAGCGACTTCCCCGCCCTGACCGCCCGTTATGATCTCGTGCTCGCACACCGCATGGAGCACAGTGCCCCCTGGCCCAAGACCGGGATCCGGGTGCTCACCCTCGCCACCGAGCCCCTCGACGTCGCTCTCGCACCGGAGCACCCGCTCGCGCAGCGGGCGTCCCTGCGGCCGGCCGACGTCGTGGGAGAGCGCTGGGTCACGAGCCGCGCCGGCTACTCCCCCGATGACGTCCTGCGCACGATCTCCGCCGTCACCAATCGTCCCGCCGAGATCGTGCACCGCATCAACGACTACGGAGTGGCCGCGTCGGTGATCGCGACGGGCGATGCGATCGGCGTGCTCCCGCGCTACACCGCTCCCGGTACGGGGGCCGTCGTGCGGCGACCGCTGCAGTACGTCAGCACGAACAGGATGATCGACGTCCTGGCTCGTCCGGAGAACCTCCGGCGACGATCCGTGCGCCTCGTCGCCGACGCGCTCAGCCGGGTGATGGCACAGCTCGCCCGATGAGACGCCGTCGCGGCGCCATCGGCGGGATCCGTATCGCCGTCACGCCGCCGCCGTCTCCTAGGCTCGGAGCATGACGGTCGAGACGAATCCCCTCCTCAGCCCATCGACGCTCCCGTATGCCCTGCCCGACTTCGGCCGCATCCGTGAGGAGCACTACCTGCCCGCGTTCCGGCAGGGTTTCGACGAGCAGCTGGCCGAGATCCGCCGGATCACGATGGTGCGCTCGATGCCGACGTTCGAGAACACCCTGGAGGCGCTGGAGCGCAGCGGCGAACTGCTCGACCGGGTGGCGCACGCCTTCTACACCGTGAGCTCTGCCGACGCGACCGCGGAGATCCAGGCGATCGACGAGGAGCTCGCGCCCCTGATGGCGGCCCATCAGGACGCCGTCCTCCTGGACGCCGCCCTGTACTGGCGCGTCACGCAGCTGCACGAGCAGCTCGACGCGCTGCCCCTGGAACCCGAGCAGCGTCGCCTCGTCGAGCGCCGTCATCGCGAGATGACCCTCGCGGGCGCCGCGCTCGACGAGGACGCGAAGCGCCGCCTCACCGAGGTGAATCAGCTGATCTCCTCCCTCAGCGCCACCTTCGAGAAGAACCTGCTCGCCGACACCAACGAGCTGGCCGTGATCTTCGACGACCCGGCGGAGCTCGACGGGCTGAGCTCGGGCGAGCTCTCGGCGGCGGCGCGCGCCGCCGCCGATCGCGGCCTCGACGGCAAGCACCTGCTCGCGCTCCCCCTCTTCACCGGGCATCCCGCGCTCGCCGTGCTCACGAACCGCGAGAGCCGACGTCGGCTCATGGAGGCGTCGCGATCGCGCGGATCCCGTGGCGGCGCCTACGACAACCGTGCGATCCTCGCCGAGATCGTGTCGCTCCGCGCCGAGCGCGCTGCGCTCCTCGGCTACCCGAACCATGCCGCCGCGGTGACCGCCGACGAGACCGCCGGCGCCCCCGAAGCCGTGGAGCGGATGCTCCGCGACCTCGCGGTCCCCGCCGCACGCAATGCCGTCGCCGAGCGCGTCGCCTTGCAGCAGCTCATCGACGAGACCGAGAGCGCGCCGTTCCCCCTCGAGGCGCACGACTGGGCGTTCTACACGGAGAAGCTGCGCGCCGCACGCTACGACATCGACACGGCGGTGCTGCGCGCCTGGTTCGACGCCGAGCGCGTGCTGCAGGAGGGCGTGTTCGCCGCCGCCGGGCGCCTGTACGGTCTCTCCTTCTCGGAGCGCCCCGACCTTCCCGTCTACCACCCCGGCGCCCGCACGTTCGAGGTCTTCGAGGAGGACGGGTCCCCGCTGGGTCTGTACGTGCTCGACCTCTACACGCGCGACAGCAAGCGCGGCGGAGCCTGGATGAACGAGATCGTCAGCCAGTCGTCGCTGCGCGGCACGCTGCCCGTCGTCGCGAACAACCTCAATGTCGCGCAGCCGGCGGACGGCGAGCCCACCCTGCTCACCTTCGACGAGGTGAACACGCTGTTCCACGAGTTCGGTCACGCGCTGCACGGCCTGTTCTCGGACGTGACCTATCCCCACTTCTCCGGAACCGAGGTCTTCCGCGACTTCGTGGAGTTCCCCAGTCAGGTGAACGAGATGTGGATGCTCTGGCCCGACGTGCTCCCCGGCTACGCCCGCCACCACGAGACCGGCGAGCCTCTCCCGAGCGAGCTGATCGCGCGCCTGCAGGCGACCGAGACGTTCAACCAGGGTTTCGAGACGAGCGAGTACCTCGCAGCCGCGTGGCTGGACCAGGCGCTGCATCGGGTGCCCGCGGGCGGGACGATCGACGACGTCGCCGCGTTCGAGGCCGCTGCGCTCGCCGATATCGGCCTGGCCGACCCGGCCGTGCCCACGCGCTACTCCTCCCCCTACTTCGCGCATGTCTTCTCCGGCGGCTACAGCGCGGGCTACTACTCCTACATCTGGAGCGAGGTGCTCGACGCCGACACGGTCGAGTGGTTCCGCGAGAACGGCGGGCTCACGCGCGCCAACGGTGAGCGTTTCCGGCGGCGACTGCTCGGCGTCGGCGGATCGAAGGATCCGCTCGAGGCGTATCGGGACTTCCGCGGCAGGGACGCCGACATCGCGCCGCTGCTCACGCGGCGCGGGCTGGACGGCTGATCGGTCGGATCGAACCGCCCTCGCCCTTGCGCGCGGGCCGCACGCACCGCGAAGCTGGGCGGAGCACGCCGTTCGCCTCTGCACCCGCACGAAGGAGATCCATGTCCGTGTTTCCCGCCGAGCCGTTCGACGGCATCGAGCAGATCACCGTCGAGCCCACCCCGATCGCGGTGGTGCGGCACGTCGGGCTGCGGCTGAGCGACCTCGCCCGCGTGTTCGATCCTGCCTACACCGCGCTGGCCCGGGCCTTCGCCGAGGGGGCGCTGGTTCCGGCGGGTCCGGCGCTCGCCGTCTACCACGGAGACGCGATGGCCGAGTTCGACCTGGAGATCGGCTTCCCCGTGGAGGCTGCACCGGCCGCCCCGCTGACGGTGGACGGCATCGAGATCTCGGCATCGGCGCTTCCCGGCGGATCCGCCCTGGCCACCACCCACATCGGCGGATTCGAAGGCCTCGGCGCCGCGTGGGCGGGCCTGTACGGCGAGGCCGCGTCACGCGGACTCGAGCGCTCCGGCGACTGGATCGAGATCTACGTATCGGATCCCCGCACGACGGCGGAGACGGACCTGCGCACCGACCTCGTGCTGGGCACCGAGGCTCCCGCTTCCCCCGACGTCTGAGCCCGTCGGCTCGGCCCGCTGCGGGAAGGGTCCGCGTGCGAGAAGCGAGGGATTACGCGCTCTTGCGCTTGCGCGCGAGCACCAGCGTGGGCGCGGCGCCCTCCTCCACGGCGGCGCGGGTGACGACGACCTTCTGCACGTCTTCCGCCGAGGGGATCTCGAACATGATCGGCCCGAGCACGTCCTCCAGGATGGCGCGGAGTCCGCGTGCGCCGGTCTTGCGCAGCACGGCGAGGTCGGCGATCGACTTGAGCGCATCGTCGTCGAACTCCAGCTCCACGCCGTCGAGCTGGAACATGCGCTGGTACTGCTTGACCAGGGCGTTGCGCGGCCCGGTGAGGATGTCGATGAGGGCGGCCTGATCGAGCGGCGAGACCGAGGCGACCACCGGCAGCCGGCCGATGAACTCGGGGATCAGACCGAACTTGTGCAGATCCTCCGGCAGCACCTCGCTGAACAGATCCAGATCCTTGCCCTTGTCGTGCAGCGGGGCGCCGAATCCGACGCCGTGCTTGCCGACGCGGGAGGAGACGATGTCCTCGAGGCCTGCGAACGCGCCCGCGACGATGAACAGCACGTTCGTGGTGTCGATCTGCAGGAACTCCTGGTGCGGGTGCTTGCGACCGCCCTGAGGGGGCACCGACGCGACCGTGCCCTCGAGGATCTTCAGCAGCGCCTGCTGCACGCCCTCGCCGGACACGTCGCGGGTGATCGACGGGTTCTCCGCCTTGCGCGCGATCTTGTCGATCTCGTCGATGTAGATGATCCCCTGCTCGGCGCGCTTGACGTCGTAATCGGCGGCCTGGATCAGCTTGAGCAGGATGTTCTCGACGTCTTCGCCGACGTAGCCCGCCTCGGTGAGCGCGGTCGCATCGGCGACGGCGAACGGGACGTTCAGCCGCTTCGCGAGCGTCTGCGCCAGATAGGTCTTGCCGCACCCGGTCGGGCCGATCATCAGGATGTTGCTCTTGGCGATCTCGATGTCTTCGGCCTTCTGCTCGGCCGGCTGCAGGGTGCCGCGGGCGCGCACCCGCTTGTAGTGGTTGTAGACCGCGACGGCGAGGGCCTTCTTGGCCGGCTCCTGACCGACGACGTACTCCTCGAGGAAGGAGAAGATCTCTCGGGGCTTGGGCAGATCGAACTCGGCGACCTCGCCGTTCGCGGACTCCGCCATGCGCTCTTCGATGATCTCGTTGCAGAGCTCGACGCACTCGTCGCAGATGTACACGCCGGGCCCGGCGATGAGCTGCTGCACCTGCTTCTGACTCTTGCCGCAGAACGAGCACTTGAACAGGTCGGCGCTCTCACCGATGCGTGCCATGTGCGTCCTCCTTCGAGACGTGGTCCGCGGTCGCCTCGTGCGGACACGAGGGCGATCACGGCGTGGGATCACCGTGCGGCGATGCCGCTGTTCGAGCCTAACCGCTGCATCCGACATCCAGCCGCATCGCCACGGATCCCCCGCTGCACGTCGCTCCGCGCACGGCGAACACGCCCGGATCCGGCCTTTCATGACGAGGGCCCGCCCCGCGCAGCGCGGGACGGGCCCCTCGGCCGTTCGACAGGCTCAGAGCCCGAGCGCTCAGACCATGCTCTTCGGGTGCCAGACCGTCTTCACCTCGGTGAACGCGGCGATCCGCTGCGGGGAGGCGACGACCTCGCCCGGAGGAAGCACGCGCTTGAGCGTGTCGGCGGCGGCGATCTGCAGGTCGACCCAGTCGATCCCGCCGGCGCCGGCCAGGTCCAGGGCGTTCACGTCGGCGTGCGAGGCCAGCCAGGGCGCGAGCTGCGCCGGGGATCCGGTGAGCACGTTCACCACGCCGCCGGGGACGTCGCTCGTGGCGAGCACCTCGGCGAGACTGATCGCCGAGAGCGGGAACCGCTCGCTGCCCACGACGACCACCGCGTTGCCCGCGACGAGCGCCGGCGCGACGACCGAGACGAGGCCCCGCAGCGCGTCCTCCTGCGGGGCGATGATCGCGACCACACCGGTCGGCTCGGGAGCGGAGATGTTGAAGTAGGCACCGGCCACCGGGTTCAGGTTGCCCGCGACCTGTGCGTACTTGTCGCACCAGCCGGCGTACCAGACCCACAGGTCGATCGCCTCGTCGACCTGCGCGCCGGCGGCGGCCGCGGACACGCCCTGCTGCGCCATGATCTCGTCGACGAACTGGGCACGGCGTCCCTCGAGCACCTCGGCGACGCGGTACAGCACCTGACCGCGGTTGTACGCGGTCGCCTTCGCCCAGCCGGGCTGCGCGGTGCGCGCGGCCTTGACCGCATCGCGGGCGTCCTTGCGCGACGCCTGGGCCGCGTTCGCGAGGAAGGCCCCCTTCGGGGTGGTCACCTCGTAGGTGCGTCCCGACTCGCTGCGCGGGAACGCGCCGCCGATCGCGAGCTTGTAGGTCTTGGGGACGGTCAGACGCGCGCTCATGCCGCGGCTCCCTTCTTCGGCGCCTTGGCTTCGCTCTTCGCGTCGCTCCCCTCGTTCAGGGATCGCCGGGGAGCCGTGCCGGCCGGACGCAGGTACGCCGCGAGGCCCTGCTTGCCGCCCTCACGCCCGTAGCCGGACTCCTTGTAGCCGCCGAAGGGGCTGGAGGGGTCGAAACGGTTGAACGTGTTGGCCCAGACGACGCCTGCGCGAAGGCGGTCGGCGACGGCGAGGATCCGGGAGCCCTTGTCGCTCCAGATTCCGGCGGAGAGACCGTACGGGGTGTTGTTGGCCTTCGCGATCGCCTCGGCGGGGGTACGGAAGGTCAGCACCGACAGGACCGGGCCGAACACCTCCTCGCGGGCGATCCGGTGCGAGGCCTCGACACCGGTGAAGATCGTCGGCGCGAACCAGAACCCCTTCTCCGGGATGACGCAGTCGGCGGTCCAGCGCTCCGCGCCCTCGTCCTCGCCGACCTGGCTGAGCTCGCGGATGCGTGCCAGCTGCTCCGCGGAGTTGATCGCACCGATGTCGGTGTTCTTGTCGAGCGGATCGCCGAGGCGCAGCGTCGACAGGCGCGACTTCAGCCGGTCGATCACCTCGTCGTGGATGGACTCCTGCACGAGCAGGCGGCTGCCGGCGCAGCACACGTGCCCCTGGTTGAAGAAGATGCCGTTGACGATCCCCTCGATGGCCTGATCGATCGGAGCGTCGTCGAAGACGATGTTCGCCGCCTTGCCGCCGAGCTCGAGCGTCAGCGCCTTGCCCGATCCGGCGATCGAGCGCGCGATCTCGCGCCCCACGCCCGTGGATCCGGTGAAGGCGACCTTGTCGACGTCGGGATGCCGCACGACCGCGGCCCCGGTCGCACCGGCGCCCGTGACGATGTTCACGACACCCGCCGGCAGGTCGGCCTGCTGCAGGATCTCGGCGAAGATCAGCGCGGTGAGCGGCGTGGTCTCCGCGGGCTTCAGCACCACGGTGTTGCCCGCCGCCAGCGCCGGGGCCACCTTCCACGCCAGCATCAGCAGCGGGAAGTTCCAGGGGATGACCTGGCCCGCCACGCCGTGCGCCTTCGGGTCGGGGCCCGCACCCGCGTAGTCGAGCTTGTCCGCCCAGCCCGCGTAATAGAAGAACCACGAGGCCACGAGCGGCACATCGACGTCGCGGGACTCCTTGATCGGCTTGCCGTTGTCGAGACTCTCGGCCACGGCGAGCTCGCGGGCGCGCTCCTGCACGAGGCGGGCGATGCGGAACAGGTACTTGCCGCGATCCCGGCCGCTCATCTTCGACCACACCCTGGTGTAGGCGCGGCGCGCGGCGGCGACGGCGCGATCGACGTCCTCGTCCGAGGCGTGCGCGATCGTGGCGATGCGCGACTCGTCCGCCGGCGAGATGGTGGCGAACGAGGCGCCGTGTCCCTCGACGAACTCGCCGTCGATGAACAGCCCGTACTCGTCCTTCAGGTTGAGGATGCTCCGCGACTCGGGCGCGGGTGCGTATTCCAGGAATCCCATGAACAGTCCTTCGTCAGTCGATCGTGACGTAGTCGGGGCCGGAGTAGTGGCCGGTGGTCAGCTTCTGCCGCTGCAGCAGTACGTCGTTGAGCAGGCTGGAGGCGCCGAAGCGGAACAGGTGCGGCTGCAGCCAGTCCTCCCCCACGGTCTCGGCGACGTGCACGAGGTACTTCACCGCATCCTTCGAGGAGCGGATCCCGCCCGCGGGCTTCACGCCGATCTTCTCGCCGGTGAGCCGGTGCCAGTCGCGCACGGCTTCGAGCATGAGCAGCGTGACCGGCAGCGTGGCCGCCGGGGCGACCTTGCCGGTGGAGGTCTTGATGAAGTCGCCGCCGGCGAGCATGCCCAGCCAGGACGCGCGCTTGATGTTGTCGTAGGTGTTCAGCTCGCCGGTCTCCAGGATGATCTTCAGCGAGGCGGAGGATCCATCGGCCCGGCGGCATGCGTCCTTGACCGCGACGATCTGGTCGAAGACCTGTCCGTAGCGGCCGGCGAGGAAGGCGCCCCGGTCGATGACCATGTCGATCTCGTCGGCGCCGGCGTCGACCGCGTCCCGGGTGTCGGCGAGCTTGATCGCCAGCGCCGCCCGGCCGCTCGGGAACGCCGTGGCGACCGCGGCGACCGAGATGCCGCCCTCGTCGGGGTCGCCGTGCCGGGCGCCGAGAGCCTCGACGGCGTAGGGCACCATGTCGCCGTACACGCACACGGCCGCGACCGAGGGGCACGAGGGATCCGACGCGTCGGGGAGCTTGGCCTTGGAGACCAGCGAACGCACCTTGCCGGGCGTGTCCGCGCCCTCGAGCGTGGTGAGGTCGATCAGGCGGATGATCGTGTCCAGCGCCCAGGCCTTCGACGTCGTCTTGATGGATCGCGTGCCGAGCGCGGCGGAGCGCTGCTCGAGGCCCACCGCGTCCATACCGGGCAGTCCGTGCAGGAAGCGGCGCAGCGTGAGGTCGTCGGGTTCGCCCCCGAGCACCTCGAGCGCGGTGCGCCGCGCGAGTTCGGTCGTGGTCGCAGTTCCGGTCACTTTTCCAGCTCCAGCAGAGTCAGGGCGGTCTCCTCGTCGGTGACCACCATCGTGCACAGGTTCGCCGTCACGACGGTGCGGGCGATGTCGTGCTTCGCCTCTCCCGCCGTGACGAAGACGGCGGTGCGCGCTTCGCGCAGCCGTTCGAGGCTGAGCCCGACCGTTCGGGCGTCGAGCTCGGGGTCGACGATGTTGCCGTCCGCGTCGATGTAGCGGCCGAGCACGTCGCCGACCGCGCCCCGACGGGCGAGCTCGTCGATGTCGCGCGCGGTCAGGTAGCCGTTCTCGACATGCGCGGATCCTGCGTCGCACACGCCCGCCGTGAACAGGTAGGCATCGGCCAGAGCGGCCTGCTCGAGCACGCCCGCCACGGTGCGGTCGCGCTCGATCGCCTGCTTGGTCTCCAGCCGCTCCAGGATCGCAGGGCTCGGCAGCAGCGCCACATGGCCGGACGCGCGCTGCGCGATCGTGGCGGCGAGGGACGCGGCGCCACCGGGGCGCCGGTTCACGCTCACGCCGCCGTTCATCTGCACGACGGTCACGCCGCGCGCCCACCCCTCCGCCATGCGGTCGGCGATCGCGGTGAGCGTGCGTCCCCAGCTGACGGCGAGCGTCTTCGGCACGGGGCGGAGAGCGGCGAGATGGTCGGCGGCGCCCTGCGCGACCCGTCCGAGGGTCTCGGTGTCGCTCGGTCCGTTCGGCACCACGACGGCGTCGGCGAGGCCGAAGCGCTCGCGCAGCTCGCGCTCGATGCCGAGCTTCCGCGCGCGCGGATGCACGATCTCGATCCGCACGATCCCGTCGGTCCTGGCCTGCTGGAGGAGGCGCCCGACCTTCCACCGCGAGATGCCGAGCAGCCCGCCGATCTCGTCCTGCGTCTTGTCCTCGTCGTAATAGAGCTCCGCGACGCGGACGGCGAGCAGTTCGTCGTCGTCGATGGCGGAGCGGGGCATGCTCCGAGAGTACCCTTCACCACGCGCACGCGCACGGATCTGCTCATATGAGCATTGGAGTTCGCTCACCCGCGCAACGGGAGCGGGTACGCGCGAGGGCGGCCCGGAATCGGATCCGGACCGCCCTCGACGAGTGCGTCAGCGCGTCAGCTCAGCGACTGGCGCTTGCGGCTCGTCAGCACCTGGTCGACGATGCCGTACTCCCGCGACTCCTCGGCCGAAAGGATCTTGTCCCGGTCGATGTCGCGGTGCACCTGCTCGACGGGCTTGCCGGTGTGCCTGGCCATGGTCTCCTCGAGCCAGGTGCGCATGCGGAGGATCTCCGCCGCCTGGATCTCGATGTCGGAGGCCTGGCCGTGACCGGCCTCGCCCATCGCCGGCTGGTGCATCAGCACGCGGGCGTTGGGAAGCGCCAGCCGCTTGCCGGGGGCGCCGGCCGCGAGCAGCACGGACGCCGCAGAGGCCGCCTGGCCGAGGACGACCGTCTGGATCTGGGGCGCGACGTACTGCATCGTGTCGTAGATCGCCGTCATCGCGGTGAAGGATCCACCGGGCGAGTTGATGTACATCGTGATGTCGCGCTCGGAGTCCTGGCTCTCCAGGACCAGCAGCTGCGCCATCACGTCGTCGGCGGATGCGTCGTCGACCTGCACGCCGAGGAAGATCACGCGATCCTCGAACAGCTTGTTGTACGGGTCCTGGCGCTTGAAGCCGTAGGCGGTGCGCTCCTCGAACTGAGGAAGGACGTAGCGGCTCGAGGGCAGGGTGCCGGCGGAGCGGAACGTGGGTGTGTACATGGGTGTCCTCTCCAGCCTTACTTGTCCGCGCCCGTGCCGCCGCCGCCGTGCACGTCACTGGCGTGCTCGCGCATGTGGTCGACGAAGCCGTATTCGAGCGCCTCCTGCGCCGAGAACCAGCGGTCCCGGTCGCCGTCCTCGTTGATCTGCTCGACCGACTTGCCGGTCTGCGATGCGGTGATCTCGGCGAGACGCCGCTTCATGTCGAGGATGAGCTGCGCCTGGGTCTGGATGTCGCTCGAGGTGCCGCCGAAACCGCCGTGCGGCTGGTGCAGCAGCACGCGCGCATTCGGCGTGATGTAGCGCTTGCCCTTGGTGCCGCTGGTCAGCAGCAGCTGGCCCATCGAGGCCGCCATCCCGATGCCGACGGTGACGATGTCGTTCGGCACGAACTGCATCGTGTCGTAGATCGCCATGCCGGCCGTGATGGATCCGCCGGGTGAGTTGATGTAGAGGTAGATGTCCTTCTCGGGGTCCTCGGCGGCGAGAAGGAGGATCTTGGCGCAGATCTCGTTGGCGTTCTCGTCCCGCACCTCGGATCCCAGCCAGATGATGCGATCCTTGAGCAGCCTGTCGAAGACGCTCGTCGCGACCAGGGGTTCAGCCATTTCCGCTCCTGTTTCCGTGTTCGGTGTTTCGAATCTACCGGCGACAACGCACGCGCCCGGCCGTGTTCGCCGTCGGCATATCAGGCGTCGTCGCCCGCGATCTCGTGGGCGTAGGCGGTCATCGAGCGGTGGTAGCGGGGCATGTGCGGCACGAGGGCGAGGACGGCCACGCTCAGCCCGCGTTCCGGCTGGCCGGCACTGGCGAGGGCGAGGGCGTGCAGGGCGGCGATCGCCTCGCGGTAGACCGATTCGGGATGCGCCGCACGCTCAGCCTCGATCAGCTCGAGCGCCCCGTCCACGTCGCCGAGATTGCGCAGCGAGCTCGCCAGCTGGATCGTCGCCTGAGCGCGCCGATCGTCGTCCAGGCCGATCTCCAGAGCCCGGCGGTAGAGCGGCACGGCCTCGTCGGGCCGTCCCGCGGAATCGCGCGCACCCGCGCGCTCGAACGCGGCCTCGGCATCGTCCGGCCCGCGCTCCGCCGCGATCGCGTCGATCCGTGCGATCACCTCTTCGTCGACGAGCCCGCCGGCCGCGGCGTCCCAGACCGCGTCGATGCGCTCCTGCCAGTCGTCCATGTCCTACCTCGTCCCGTGCGGATGCGAGGAGGGCGGGTGCATGATGCACCCGCCCTCCTCCGGATCGTGGATCCGATGCTTACTCGGCGTCGGCGGCCTTGTCGGCGGCCTTCTTGGCCGGAGCCTTGCGTGCGGCCGGCTTCTTGGCCGCGGGCTTCTCCTCGGCCGGAGCCTCGGCGGGCTCCTCGTCCTTCGCGGCAGCCTTCTTGGCCGGCGCCTTCTTCGCGGGAGCCTTCTTCGCCGGGGCCTTCTTGGCAGGAGCCTCGGCGGCCTCCTCCGCCTCGTCCTCCGTGGCGACGAAGCCCGTCAGGTCGACGGCCTTGCCCTCGGAGTCCACGACGGTGACCTTGCCCAGCGCGACGGCCAGGGCCTTGTTGCGGGCGACCTCGCCGACGAGCACGGGGAGCTGGCCCGACGACTGCAGCGCCTCGACGAACTCCTGCGGAGCCATGCCGTACTGCGCGGCGGACTGGATCAGGTACTGGCTGAGCTCGTCCTGCGAGACCTGGACGTTCGCGTTCTCGGCGATCGTGTCGAGCAGCACCTGGGTCTTGAACTGCTTGGTGCTGGCCTCGGTGACCTCGGCGCGGTGCTCGTCGTCCTCGAGACGGCCTTCGCCCTCGAGGTGGTTGTGCACCTCGTCCTCGATGAGCTGCGGCGGGACGGGGATGTCGATCTGCTCGAGCAGCGTCTCGACGAGCTTGTCGCGGGCCGCGGAGGCCTGCGTGAACACGCCCTGCTGCGAGACGGACTCGCGCAGGCTGTCGCGCAGCTCGCCGATGGTGTCGAACTCGCTCGCGATCTGCGCGAAGTCGTCGTCCGCCTCGGGCAGCTCGCGCTCCTTGACGGCCTTGACGGTCACGGAGACCTCGGCCTCCTCGCCGGCGTGGTCACCGCCGACCAGCTTCGAGCGGAACGTGGTGTCCTCGCCCGCGGTGAGCGAGTCGATCGCGTCGTCGATGCCCTCGAGCAGCTCGCCCGAGCCCACCTCGTAGGAGACGCCCTCGGCGCGGTCGATCTCGGCGCCGTCGATCGCGGCGACCAGGTCGAGCTCGACGAAGTCGCCGGCCTTGGCCGGACGGTCGACGGGCACGAGCGTCCCGAAGCGCGCGCGCAGGCGGTCGAGCTCGGCGTCCAGTGCGGCGTCATCCGCCTCGACGGCGTCGACCGTCAGCGTGATGCCGTCGAGCGACGGGACCTCGATCTCGGGACGCACGTCGACCTCGACCTCGACCTTGAGGTCGCCGGAGAAGTCCTTCTCGTTCGGCCACTCCACGACCTCGGCCGACGGGCGGCCGACGATGCGGAGGTTGTGCTCGAGCGACGCCTCGCGGAAGAAGGTGTCGAGCCCCTCGTTGACGGCGTGCTCGATGACGGCGCCGCGGCCGACGCGCTGGTCGATGATCGGCGCGGGCACCTTGCCCTTGCGGAAGCCGGGGATCTGCACGTCCTGCGCGATGTGCTCGTAGGCGTGCGCGATGCTGGGCTTGAGGTCCTCGGGGGTGACCGTGATGTGCAGCTTGACCCGGGTCGGGGCCAGCTTCTCGACGGTGCTGTTCGCCATGCTGGTGTGTTCTCCTTGTGAATGTCCCGCGCGGAGATCCACGCGAGTGCGACGTGTATGAACGTCGGGGCGACAGGATTTGAACCTGCGACCTCCCGCTCCCAAAGCGGGCGCTCTACCAAGCTGAGCTACGCCCCGGGTAGGACCCGCGCGCGCGGGAACGGCCTTCACGAGTCTAACGGAACGGAGCACGTCCGTCTGTCAGGTATGCTCGTGGAGTCCCGGTGTTCCACCGGGCCCGCCCCGGCGCCTCGTGCTCCGGGTCCGGGGGTGTAGCTCAATGGTAGAGTCTCAGTCTTCCAAACTGATTGCGCGGGTTCGATTCCCGTCACCCCCTCCCCTTCCTCCCCGCTCCGCGGCGTAGAGTTCGCTGCGTTGAGAGGGGATCCATGGACATCACGCCGGAGCACGTCGCCGCTCTCGCGCCGAACGAGGTGTTCGTCTTCGGCTCCAACGCCGAAGGCAGGCACGGCGGCGGAGCCGCTCTCGTCGCCTACCGCGAGTTCGGCGCGATCTGGGGCGAGGGCCACGGGCACCACGGCAGCACCTACGCCATCGACACGATGAGCGGGCTCGATGTCCTCGCCGCCGAGGCCGAGACCTTCATCGGGTACGCCGTCGCCCACCCCGGACTGCGGTTCCTTCTCACGCCGGTCGGCTGCGGGATCGCCGGATACCGGCCGGAGCAGGTGGCGCCCCTGTTCGCCGGCGTCCCGCCCCACGTGACGGTCCCGAGGAGCTTCGTCCCGTTCATCTGATCGCGCACCTCGCGGACGAGAAGAGCCCCTGCGATGCAGGGGCTCTTCTCGTCGGAGGCGTCAGGCGATCACGCCTGGCCGCGACGTTCGCGCAGCTGAGTGAGCGCGTCGCCGAGCAGCTGTTCGGCCTCTTCGTCGGTGCGACGCTCCTTCACGTACGCGAGGTGCGTCTTGTAGGGCTCCGCCTTCGCGATCTCCGGCGGGTTCTCCTTGTCGCGCCCGGCCGGCAGACCGGAGTGCGGGTGATCGATGATGTCCGGGATCTCCTCTTCGGGCAGGCCCGCCGCGAAGTACCGCACTGTCTCGTTGCCGAGCCCGTCCCAGTACGAGATCGCGATGCGATCGGCGTGGTAGCCGTGGTCCTGCTCCCCCATGGGGCCGGATCCGACCCGCGTGCCGCGGATCGCGTTGCCGCCGGTCGCCATCAGATGGCCTCGAACTTCGTGATGAGGCCGAGACCCACGACCGCGACGAACCAGACCAGCGCCAGCACGACGGTGAACCGGTTGAGGTTCCGCTCGGCGAGACCGCTGGACCCGACGGCAGAGGACATACCGCCGCCGAACATGTCGGAGAGGCCTCCGCCGCGCCCCTTGTGGAGCAGGATCAGAAGGGTCAGCAGGACGCTGGTGATGCCCAGCAGCACCTGCAGGATGAACTGGAGAATATCCACGGATCGGCCTTTCGCTCGGGCCCGCACGGGCGTGCGGGATCCCGGGTAACGGTCAATTATACGTCGGGACGTCCCCGCCCCTCGGGGCGGGGACGCGTGTCACACTCCGACGTGCTTCTGATAGCGCACGATCGCGGCGAACTCGTCGACGACCAGGCTCGCGCCGCCCACCAGCGCGCCGTCGACATCGGGCTCGCGCATGAAGCCGGCGATGTTCGCGGACTTCACCGATCCGCCGTACAGGATCCTGGTGCGCGCGGCCGCCTCGTCGCCGAGGACCTTCGCGATCACCCCGCGCAGCACGGCGCACACGTCCTGCGCCTGCTGCGGGGTCGCGGCCTGGCCCGAGCCGATGGCCCAGACCGGCTCGTACGCGACGACGATGTCCGCCTTCGCGTCCAGCCCCTGCAGCGCCGCCTCGAGCTGACCGGCGGGAACCGCGCTCGCGCCGAACTTCTCCAGATCCTCCGCGGTCTCGCCGACGCAGATCACGGGCACCAGGCCGTGCTTGAGCGCCGCCCGGGTCTTCGCCGCCACGACCTCATCGCTCTCCGCGTGGTACTCGCGCCGCTCGGAGTGGCCGATGATGACGTAGCTCGCGTCGAGCTTGGCGAGGAACGCGCCCGAGATCTCGCCGGTGTACGCCCCGGAGTCGTGCTCGGACAGATCCTGGGCGCCGAACGCGAACGGGATCTTGTCCGCGTCGATCAGCGTCTGGACGCTGCGCAGATCGGTGAAGGGCGGGAAGACCGCCACCTCGACCGTGCCGTCCTCGTGCTTGGCGTCCTTGAGCGTCCAGTGCAGCTTCTGCACGAACGCGACCGCCTGCAGGTGGTCGAGGTTCATCTTCCAGTTGCCCGCGATCAGCGGGGTTCTGCTGTTCACACCCATCCGAGGACCTCCAGTCCGGGAAGCTTCTTGCCCTCGAGGAACTCGAGGCTCGCGCCCCCGCCCGTCGAGATGTGACCGAACTGGTCGTCCGCGAAGCCGAGCTGGCGCACGGCCGCGGCGGAATCGCCGCCGCCGACGACGCTCAACCCGTCGGTCTCCGTCAGCGCCTGCGCGACGGCCTTGGTGCCTGCCGCGAAGGCCGGGAACTCGAACACGCCCATCGGGCCGTTCCAGAACACCGTCTTGGATCCGCGGATCGCCTCCGCGAAGCGCGCCGCGGTGTCCGGCCCGATGTCGAGTCCGATGCCCGAGGCGCCAAAGGACGTCGCCTCGATCTCGTCGGCCGCCGCGATCTCATGAGCCGCGTCAGCGGAGAACGAGGCCGCGACCACCACGTCGGTCGGGAGCACGAGCTCCACGCCGCGCTCGGCTGCCTCGGCGATGTAGCCGCGGACGGTGTCGAGCTGGTCCTTCTCCAGCAGGCTGGAGGCGACGGCGTGCCCCTGAGCCGCGAGGAACGTGAACAGCATCCCGCCGCCGACGAGGAGGCGATCCACCCGCGGGAGCAGGTGAGAGATCACGCCGAGCTTGTCGGAGACCTTCGATCCGCCGAGCACCACGGTGTAGGGGCGCTCGGGGTTCTCGGTGAGGCGGTCCAGCACCGTCAGCTCGGCCTCGATGAGCAGGCCGGCCGCGGACGGCAGGATCTGCGCGAGGTCGTAGACACTGGCCTGCTTGCGGTGCACGACACCGAAGCCGTCCGAGACGAGCGCGTCGCCGAGGGCGGCCAGCTGCTCAGCGAAGGAGCGGCGCTCGGCGTCGTCCTTCGAGGTCTCCCCCGGGTTGAACCGCAGGTTCTCCAGCACGACGACACCACCGGCCGGCAGCGCGGCGACGGCGTCCTGCGCCGCAGCTCCGACGGTGTCGGCCGCGAACGCGACGGGGCGGCCGAGCAGCTCACCCAGACGCACCGCGACGGGTGCCAGGCTGTACTGCGGGTCCGGAGCGCCGTCCGGGCGACCGAGGTGGGAGACCACGATCACGCGGGCCCCCTGGTCGATGAGGGCCTTGAGGGTCGGCACCGACGCTCGAACACGGCCATCGTCCGTGATGACCCCGTCCCGCAGGGGGACATTGAGGTCACAACGGACGATGACGCGTGCTCCGTCGAGCGACCCGACCGATTCCTTCAGGGATTCGAGGGTGCGCAGAGTCATGGATATGAGCTTAGAGCCGCTCGGCGACGTACTCGGTGAGGTCGACGAGACGGTTCGAGTAGCCCCACTCGTTGTCGTACCAGCTGGAGACCTTGACCAGGTTGCCGGAGACGTTCGTGAGGGTCGAGTCGAAGATCGACGAGAACGGGTTGCCCTGGATGTCGCTGGAGACGATCTGGTCCTCGTTGTACTGCAGGTAGCCGTTGAGACGCCCCTCGGCGGCGGCCTTCGCGTATGCGGCGTTGACCTCGTCGGCCGTCAGGTCCTCACGCTCGGTGATGAGGGTCAGGTCGACGATGGAGCCGGTGGGAACGGGCACGCGGTACGAGGAACCGCTGAGCTTGCCGTTCAGCTCCGGCAGCACGAGGCCGATCGCCTTGGCGGCGCCGGTCGAGGCCGGGACGATGTTGATCGCGGCGGCGCGGGCGCGGCGCAGGTCGCTGTGCGGGCCGTCCTGCAGGTTCTGGTCCGCGGTGTAGGCGTGCGCGGTCATCATGAAGCCGCGGACGATGCCGAACTCGTCGTTGAACACCTTGGCCAGCGGCGCGAGGCAGTTGGTCGTGCAGGAGGCGTTGGAGATGATGTGGTCGGTCTCCGGGTTGTACGTCTCCTCGTTGACGCCCATGACGATGGTCGCGTCGTCTCCGGTCGCGGGAGCGGAGATCAGCACCTTCTTGGCGCCGGCCTCGATGTGCTTCTTCGCGAGCTCGGCCTTGGTGAAGAACCCGGTGGACTCGATGACGATGTCGACGCCCAGCTCGCCCCACGGCAGGTTCGCGGGGTCGCGCTCCGCGAACGCCTTGATGTGGTGGCCGTCGACGGTGATGCTCTCGTCGTCGTAGCTCACGTCCGCCTTGAGCACGCCGCCGACGGAGTCGTACTTCAGCAGGTGCGCGAGGGTCTTGTTGTCGGTGAGGTCGTTGACCGCGACGATCTCGAGGTCGGCACCCTGCTCGAGGGCTGCGCGGAAGTAGTTGCGTCCGATTCGGCCGAAGCCGTTGATACCGATCTTGACAGACACGAAAGTCTCCTGGTTCTTACTCAAGGAAAAGCGTGATTCTTGCAGATTGCGCGGACAACGGCGTCCTGATGGGTTTTTCGCCCATCAGGACGCCCATCTTTTACGACAGTACCAGCAGTCCGTTGGTCTTCTCACGCGCGGCCGCGAAGCGCTGGGCGACGTTCTCCCAGTTCGCGATGTTCCACGCCGCCTTGACGTAATCCGCCTTCACGTTCAGGTAGTCCAGGTAGAACGCGTGCTCCCACATGTCCAGCTGGAACAGCGGCACCGTGCCCTGCGCGGTGTTGCCCTGCTGGTCGAACAGCTGCTGGATGATGAGGCGGGCGCCGATCGGGTCCCAACTGAGGACGGACCAGCCGGAGCCCTGGATGCCCATGGCCGCAGCGGTGAAGTGCGCCTGGAACTTCTCGAAAGAGCCGAAGAACTCGTCGATCGCCGCCTTCAGCTCGCCCTCGGGCTCGCCCCCGCCGTTCGGCGACAGGTTGGTCCAGAAGATCGAGTGGTTGACGTGACCGCCGAGGTTGAACGCGAGGTCCTTCTCGAGCTTGTTCACGTTCGCGAGGTTGCCGCTCTCGCGGGCCTCGGCGAGGGACTCGAGCGCCGCGTTCGCTCCGGCGACGTAGGCGGCGTGGTGCTTGTCATGGTGCAGCTCCATGATCTTGCCGCTGATGTGCGGCTCGAGTGCCGCGAAGTCGTAGGGAAGGTCGGGCAGCGTGTAGATCGCCATGTCGATGTCATCCAATCCGCGCCGCGCTCGCGGCGCTTGCCGGTCCCCCGAAGCGCGGTGGTGCGCACGGGGCGGACGTCTCTCATCCTACTGACGGCAACGCGCGGACAGCCCGGAACCTTCCGGATGTGACACGACGAGGGCCCGCGTCCCGGCGTGTTTCCACAGACCGGAACGCAGGCCCCCGATGAGGTGTCTCAGACGTCGAGACCGACGGGAACGGCCGATTCGGTTCCGGGGATCCCCTCGGTCTGCGCCCGCTTGTCGGCCATCGCGAGCAGACGCCGGATGCGGCCCGCGACGGCGTCCTTGGTGAGCGGCGGGTCGGCGTGGTGGCCGAGCTCGTCGAGGCTCGCATCCCGGTGCGCGAGGCGCAGTGCGCCGGCCGTGCGCAGGTGCTCGGGGACGTCATCGCCGAGGATCTCGAGCGCGCGCTCGACCCGGGCGCAGGCGGCGACGGCGGCCTGCGCGGAACGGCGCAGGTTCGCGTCGTCGAAGTTGACGAGACGGTTGACGCCGGCGCGCACCTCGCGGCGCTGGCGCATCTCCTCCCACGCGGCGGCGGTCTTGGCGGCTCCCATCAGGGCGAGCACGGCACGGATGCCCTCGGGCTCGCGGATGACCACCCGCGGCATCCCGCGCACCTCGCGCGCCTTCGCGGCGATGCCGATGCGATGCGCGGCGCCGACGAGCGCCATCGCCGCCTCGGATGAGGGGCACGCGACCTCGAGGACGGCGGAGCGCCCCGGCTCGCTGAGGGATCCGGCGGCGAGGAAGGCGCCGCGCCAGAGGCCGGCGAGCTCTTCCCGGGATCCGGTGGTGAGGCGATTGGGCAGGCCGCGCACGGGACGGCGGCGCTGGTCGAGCAGGCCCGTCTGGCGGGCGAGAGTCTCACCGGCGGCGATCACGCGCACGGCGTACTTGGCACCGTCGTGGCTGGAGGCGCCCTGGATCGGGGCGATCTCCGGCCGCACCCCGAAGAGCTCGGCGAGGTCGCGCGCCACCCGTCGAGCCAGCAGTTCCGCGTCCACCTCCGCCTCGACCGCGATGCGGTTGGCGATCTGGTGCAGCCCCCCGGCGAACCTCAGCACCGCTGTCACCTCCGCGACGCGCACCGACGGCGGTGCGTTCCGGATGCTGACGAGCTCGGCCTTGACGTCGGTGGTGAGTGCCACGGGTCTCCTTCTCACGGGCGGCGCCGGATCTCGGCGCAAGGGATCAGCTTACCCGGCCGAAGCGCTCCGCACCCGCCGGGGGCGCCTCACTCGCGCCCGAGGTCTCGGTGCCGGACCGTCACGGCGACGCCGGGGATCTGACCCAGGCGCGCCGCGAGCTCCTCCACCATCGCCACCGAGCGGTGCTTGCCGCCCGTGCAGCCGATCGCGACCGTGGAGTGGCTCTTGTTCTCGCGCTGGTAGCCCTCCAGGATCGGACGGAGCGCGGCGGTGTACGCGTCCAGGAACTCCTGGGCGCCCTCCCGGCTCAGTACGTAGTCCCGCACCTCGGCATCGAGCCCGGTCGACCCGCGCAGGTCGTCGATCCAGAACGGATTCGGCAGGAACCGCATGTCCGCGACCAGATCGGCGTCCGACGGCAGCCCGTACTTGAAGCCGAAGCTCATGACGGTGACCTTGTGCCGCGCCGCGCCTTCCTCGGCGAACACCTCGTTGACCTTGGTGGCGAGCTGGTGCACGTTGAAGCTCGACGTGTCGATGACGATGTCGGCGGCCTCGCGCAGCGGTGCCACCCTGGTGCGCTCCGTGCGGATGCCGTCGAGCAGGGTGCCGCCGCCCTGCAGCGGGTGCGGGCGCCGGACCGACTCGAAGCGGCGCACGAGGACATCGTCCGAGGCGTCGAGGAACACGACCTGCACGGATCCGTGCTCACGCAGGGCCCGGGCGACGCCGGGGAAGCCGTCGAACAGATCGCGACCGCGCACGTCGACCACGGCGGCGACCTTGGGAAGCGCGGCCCCGCCGAGATTGGCGAGATCGAGGAGCGGGCGGAGCATCTGCGGAGGCAGGTTGTCGACGACGTACCAGCCGAGATCCTCGAGCGCGTTCGCGACGGTCGAGCGGCCCGCGCCCGACATTCCGGTGACGATCAGGAACTCCCCCTGGTCGGCGCTCATCTGCTCTCCTCCTCGCTCTTCTCCAGCCTAGCCAGAAGCCGGGGTCGACGACGCACCGGAAGCGGATCCGACGCCGTCTCCCGCCGTCACCGGCACGGGTTCTCCGGCGGAGCCCGCGAGATGCGCGCGGATGGCGTCGGCGAGAGCGGGCCCGATGCCCTGCACCTCCTGGATCTCCGCCGTCGTCGCGCGTCGCAGCGCCGCCACGGAGCCGAAGTGCCGCAGCAGGGCCTTGATCCGCGCCGCTCCGAGACCGGGGACCTCACCGAGGATCGAGGCGATGTCGCGCCTGCGCCGCTTGCGCTGGTGCGTGATCGCGAACCGGTGGGCCTCGTCGCGCAGGCGCTGCACGAGGTAGAGCGCTTCGCTGGTCCGCGGCAGGATCACGGGGTAGTCCTCGCCGGGGAGCCAGAGCTCCTCGAGCCGCTTGGCGATGCCGCAGAGGGCGATGTCGGCTCGTCCGGCATCCCGGAGGGCACGCGCGGCCGCTTCGACCTGGGGCTTGCCTCCGTCGACGATGAGCAGCTGGGGCGGATACGCGAACCGTGGCCGACGTCGCTCGGAGACCACCAGCTCCTCGCCGTCTTCGCCGATCAGGGGAGCCTCCTCGGCCTCCTCGGGAGCGTCGATGTGCGCGAGCCTGCGGCGCAGCACCTGGTACATCGAGTCGGTGTCGTCGGTGGTCTCCGCGATGTTGAACGAGCGGTACTGGTCCTTGCGCGGCAGGCCGTCCTCGAACACGACCATGGAGGCCACGACGTTCGTTCCGCCCAGGTGCGAGATGTCGTAGCACTCGATGCGCAGCGGTGCCTCGTCGAGCCCCAGCGCCTCTTGCAGATCGGTGAGCGCCTGGGTGCGCGTCGTGTAGTCGCTCGATCGGCGCGTCTTGTGGCGGATCAGGGCCTGCTGGGCGTTGAGGGTTGCATTCCGCATCAGCTCGGCACGCCGTCCGCGCTGGGCGACAGCGATCTCGACCTTCTTCCCGCGGCGCTCCCGCAGCCACTCCTCCAGCTCCGCCGAGTCGTCGGGCAGCGCCGGCACGAGCACCCTTCGCGGGACCTGCTCGCCGTTCGCCTCCCCGTAGACCCGCTGCAGGATCTGGTCGACCAGATCGGCGCCTGCGATGTCGATCTCCTTGTCGAGCGTCGAGGCGCGCACACCGCGGACGCGTCCGCCGCGGATCACGAAGTGCTGGATCGCAGCCGACAGCTCGTCCTCGGCGATGCCGAACAGATCCGCATCCTCGTCCTGCGGCAGCACGAGGGCGCTACGCCCCAGCACCGCGTCGATCGACGCGAGCCGATCCCGGTACTTCGCCGCGCTCTCGTAGTCCATCGCCGCCGACGCCTCCTGCATCCGCCGCGTGAGGTCCCGCGTGAAGCGCTCGTCGCCGCCCTCCATGAACGCGATGAAGTCGTCGACCATCGCACGGTGCTCCGCGATCGTCACGGTCATCGAGCAGGGGCCGCCGCATTTGCCGATCTGACCGGGGAAGCACGGCCGGCCGGTCGCCATCGCCTTGCGATAGCTGGCGTCGCTGCAGGTGCGGATCGGGAAGACCTTGATCATCTGGTCGATCGTGTCGTGGACGGTCCACACCTTCGGATAGGGGCCGAAGTACTTCGCGCCCGGGATCCGCCGATTGCGCGTCACGATGACGCGCGGAGCCTCGTCGGCGAGCGTGATCGCCATGAACGGATAGGACTTGTCGTCCTTGTAGCGCACATTGAAAGGCGGATCGAACTCCTTGATCCACATGTACTCGAGCTGCAGCGAGTCCACATCGGTGGGCACGACCGTCCACTCCACGGACGCCGCCGTGGTGACCATCCGCCGCGTGCGCTCGTGCAGAGTGCGCAGCGGAGCGAAGTAGTTGGACAGCCGCTGACGGAGGTTCTTCGCCTTCCCGACGTAGAGCACCCTCCCCTGCGCGTCGCGGAACCGGTACACGCCGGGATCGGTCGGGATCTCTCCGGGCCTCGGCTTGTACGGAAGCTCTGCGGCCATCAGCCCGCCTTGCGCTCGAGCGCCCGCCGCGCACCGGGCCGCCCGGCGGCGACGGAGGCGTCGAGGATCTCCGCGAGGAACGCGCCGGTGTGGCTGTCGGCGTTGCGCGCGACCTGCTCCGGCGTGCCCGTCGCGATGACCTGGCCTCCGCCGGACCCGCCCTCGGGACCGAGATCGATCACCCAGTCCGCCGACTTGATCACGTCGAGGTTGTGCTCGATCACGATGACCGTGTTGCCCTTGTCCACGAGTCCGTTCAGCACCTCGAGCAGCTTGCGCACGTCTTCGAAGTGCAGACCGGTCGTCGGCTCGTCGAGCACGTAGATCGAGCGGCCGTTGCTGCGGCGCTGGAGCTCGGTGGCGAGCTTGACGCGCTGCGCCTCGCCGCCGGACAGCGTGGTCGCCGACTGGCCGAGCCGCACGTAGCCCAGACCCACGTCGACGAGGGTCTTCATGTAGCGGTGGATCGCCTGGATCGGCTCGAAGAACTCCGCAGCCTCCTCGATCGGCATCTCCAGCACCTCGGCGATGTTCTTGCCCTTGTAGTGCACCGCCAGCGTGTCGCGGTTGTACCGCTTGCCGTGGCATACCTCGCAGTCCACGTAGACGTCGGGCAGGAAGTTCATCTCGATCTTGATCGTGCCGTCACCGGAGCACGCCTCGCAGCGGCCGCCCTTGACGTTGAAGCTGAACCGCCCCGGCTGATAGCCGCGGACCTTGGCCTCCGGCGTCTCGCTGAACAGCGTGCGGATCCGGTCGAACACGCCCGTGTAGGTCGCGGGGTTGGACCGCGGGGTGCGGCCGATCGGGGCCTGGTCGACGTGCACGACCTTGTCGAGGTTGTCCAGCCCCGTGACCCTGGTGTGCTTGCCCGGCACGGTGCGCGCACCGTTCAGCCGCGAGGCGAGCACCCGGTAGAGGATGTCGTTCACGAGCGACGACTTGCCCGATCCGCTCACGCCCGTGACGGCCGTCAGCACGCCGAGCGGGAAGTCCGCCGTGACGTTGCGGAGGTTGTTCTCCTTCGCACCGACCACGCTGAGCATGCGCTTGCGGTCGATGCGGCGCCGCTTCTTCGGCGTGAGGATCTCGCGGCGCCCCGCCAGGTAGTCGCCCGTCATCGAGGACTTCTCGCGCAGCAGAGCCTCATAGGGACCGGAGTGCACGACGAGTCCGCCGTTCACGCCCGCGCCGGGGCCGATGTCGACCACCCAGTCCGCGGCCTCGATCGTCTCCTCATCGTGCTCGACGACGATCAGCGTGTTCCCCAGATCGCGCAGCGTGAGAAGGGTCTCGATGAGACGACGGTTGTCGCGCTGGTGCAGGCCGATCGACGGCTCGTCGAGCACGTACAGCACGCCCGTGAGTCCCGATCCGATCTGGGTCGCGAGACGGATGCGCTGGGCCTCGCCGCCGGAGAGCGATCCGGCGGAGCGGCTGAGATTCAGGTAGGACAGGCCGACCTGCAGCAGGAAGTCGAGACGGAGGCGGATCTCGCGCAGCACCTGCGCGGCGATCTTGGCCTCGCGCGGGCTGAGCTCGAGACGCTGCATGAAGTCCTGCGCCTCGGCGAGGCTCTTGTGGGACACCTCGGCGATCGAGTGCCCGTGCACCTGCACGGCGAGCACCTCGGGCTTAAGCCGGTCGCCGTCGCACACCGGGCAGGGCACCTCGCGCAGGTACTCGCCCCAGCGGCTGCGCTGGGTGTCGCTCTCGGCCTGCTGGTACTGGCGCTCGATGTACGGCACCACACCCTCGAAGCCGGACGAGTACCGCATCTCGCGGCCATACCGGTTCTTCCACTTGACGGTGACCTTGTAGTTCTCGCCGTGCAGCACCGCCTCCTTCACATCGGAGTGCAGGTCCTGCCAGGGCGTGTCGAGCGAGAAGTCGAGATCGACGGCGAGCCCCTCGAGCAGGCGCTCGTAGTACTGGAACAGTCCCTTGCCCTGCGTCGTCCAGGGGATGATCGCGCCCTCGCGGATCGACAGCGACTCGTCGCCGAGCATGAGGTCGGGGTCGACCGACATCCGGGTGCCGAGTCCGGAGCAGGCGGGGCAGGCGCCGAACGGCGCGTTGAACGAGAAGGTGCGCGGCTCGATCTCGGTGAGGGTGATCGCGTGCCCGTTGGGACAGGCCAGCTTCTCGGAGAACGACTGCCAGGCGTCGTCGCCCTCCTCGTCCACGAAGTTGACCTGGATGACGCCCCCGGCCAGTCCGAGCGCGGTCTCCACAGAGTCCGTGACCCGGCCCAGGAGGTCGGGAGCGGCGACGAGCCGGTCGACCACCACGCCGATGTCGTGCTTGTAGCTCTTCTTGAGCACGGGCGGCTCGGCGAGCTGGATGAGCTCGCCGTCGACGATCGCCCGCGCGTAGCCCTTGGCTCCGAGCTCGCGGAACAGGTCGACGAACTCGCCCTTCTTCTGGCTCACGACGGGCGCGACGATCTGATACCGGGTGCGCTCGGGCAGCTCCATGAGCTGATCCGCGATCTGCTGCACGGTCTGACGCTGGATGCGCTCGCCGCACTGCGGGCAGTGCGGCACGCCGATGCGCGCCCAGAGCAGGCGCATGTAGTCGTAGATCTCGGTGATCGTGCCCACCGTCGAGCGCGGGTTGCGGTTGGTCGACTTCTGATCGATCGACACCGCAGGGCTGAGTCCCTCGATGAAGTCGACGTCGGGCCGGTCGACCTGGCCGAGGAACTGCCGGGCGTAGGCGCTGAGCGACTCGACGTATCGGCGCTGCCCCTCGGCGAAGATCGTGTCGAAGGCGAGGCTCGACTTCCCGGACCCGGAGAGGCCGGTGAAGACCACGAGGGAATCGCGCGGGATCTCGAGGTCGACGTTGCGGAGGTTGTGGACACGAGCGCCACGGACGCTGAGTCTTCCGGGGCTGGTTACGGGTACGATCGGCACCCGTCAAGTCTAGGAGCGGCCACCGACATTGGCTCCGGGAGCCCCGGGTACCGGCGGCTCGTCGAGGCCTGCGGGGGTGCCGGACGAGGTCAGCCGCTCCGGAGCCCTCCCCCACGACAGATGCAGGGCGAGGGCGCTGGCCGCCGTCAGCACGGCCGCTCCGAGCGGTGCGAGCCAGGCGAAGCCCGGGCCGTGCAGGGGCGGGACGGCGAGGACCACGAGCAGCGCGGCCGACTGCGCGATCACCTGGATCACCAGTAGGCGACGGATGCCCGGGATCAGCACGACGAGCCGGATCCGCGAGCGCCAGGGCACGGCCCAGGCCCAGGCGGACAGCACGTGCGCGAGATGGATGAGCAGCACGGCGATCGCGGTCCGCCCCGGCGACGGCTCGACCAGGATCACCCCCAGGGCCAGGCACGCGATCCCGGCCCAGGACGCCAGGGACCGCGGGAGCAGCACCGCCACCACCACGGCGATGGTCGCGATCGCGCGCCACATCGGATAGGGGTTCAGCAGCAGCACGCCGCCCAGGACGACCGCGGCGGCCCCGAGGCGCAGCACCGCGCCGGGCACGGCTCCCGGCACCCGCATCCCGTGCCGTCGCATCATTGCCGCGCCCCTCGTCCGTGCGTCCGACGCGCGCGGCGCGCCGCGACCCGCAGTTCGGTCACGGCATCGTCGGCCGCCCAGGAGACGACCTCGACCCCGGCGCCGCGCAGATCCTGCAGCACTCCCGCCCGCTCGAGCAGGAGGGTCCGCATCGCGAGGTTCTGAGCGGGGGTCAAGCGGTCCGTCTGCGGCTGCGGCAGCACGTCGACCGCGACCACCGACTGGCCTCCGGCGCTCCACCGCAGCGCGAGATCCGCCGCCGCCCCGTCGAAGAACGTGGACAGCACGAACACGATGGATCCCGGCGGCACCGGCGGCGTGCGCCGAAAGCGCGTGCCGTCGCCGTCCGGCCCGGTGCCGGCGATCACGCCGCGCAGCCGCTCGAGATGGCGCGCGCCGGAACCGCTGCGCAGCGAGCGTCCGCCCGGCGTCAGGGCATGGAACGCCACCCGGTCGCCGTCGCCGATGGCCGAAGTCGCGACGGACAGCGCCGCCTCCCGCCCGAGATCCATCGAGGTCGGTCCGCTGCGCGCGGTGGCGCCGCTCCCCCAGGTCGCCACGACGGCGCCCAGGTCGTCGGCCGCGTCCAGGGCGATCACGACCGCGCTGTCGCTGAGGGCGTTCGTCCTCCGCACCAGGAGGTCGCCTGGACGCCTCGCCATGCGTGCCGTGGCGCGCCAGTCCACGCGGCGCAGCTCATCGCCCGGCGCGAACGGATGGATGTCGCGGAAGTCCCCGCCGGTGCCGCCGCGACGCCCCTCGTGCCCGCCGTGCAGGCCGAGCAGACGCGGCGAGAGCGGGAGCTCCGCCGCCGGACGCACGCGAGGAGCGGCGTTCCAGATCGCGTCCGCCCGAAGGGCCGCCGCGCTCGCCCAGCAGGCGTCCGCGTGCAGGGTGCGAGCCGTCACCGCGAGTGCCTCCGCCGGACCCGAGTGCAGGAGCCGGGTGCGGGTCGTCGCCGCCGTGCCCGCCGTCGTCTCGACCGCCCCGGTGCGCTCGCCGCCCTGATCGATCACGAGCTGGAACCACTCCGCCGCACCGGACACGTCGACCCGCCCCGCCACGGTGCCGGGGTCGGCCTCGGCATCCACGCTCAGCGCCACTCCCACCGATCCGGCCCTCGGCGGCCGCAGCAGGGCCCACACGCCGGCGAGGGCGAGCGGCAGGCCGGTCGCGATCACATCCGGCCGGCCCAGCACGAGCCCGGCACCGGCGAGGAGCACGCCCCCGGCGAGCGCGCAGGCGAGCACCGGCGTCCTGTACCAGCGCAGCGGAGCGCTCTGCACGCGGCGGTCCTCGGTCATGCGCGGATCGCGCTCTCCCCCGCGACCGTGGGCGGGACCGGGGTCGCGCCGACGACGGCGGCGACGACCGCCGCCGGATCCACTCCCTGCGCCCAGGCCTGGGGCGTGAGAGTGAGCCGGTGCGCGAGCACCGGGACAGCGATGCGCTTCAGATCGTCGGGGCGCACGTAGCCGCGCCCCTCGACGGCGGCGACGGCCCGCGCGAGCAGGATCAGCGCCTGGGATCCGCGCGGCGAGGCCCCGACGGCGACGTTCGGAGCCGTGCGGGTGCCGCGGGTGAGCGCGACGGCGTAGCGGATGAGATCCGGCTCGACGTGGATCCGCTCGACCTCGGCCTGGATCCGGGTCAGCTCGGCCGCATCGATGACCGCCGCCACTTCGGCGAGCTCGCGCTGCCGTCGGACCCGTTGAGCGACGATGCCGGCCTCGTCATCCTGGTCCGGATACCCCACCGCGAGACGCACCATGAACCGGTCGAGCTGAGCTTCGGGCAGCGCATATGTGCCCTCGTACTCGATCGGGTTCGAGGTCGCGATCACGTGGAAGGGCTCCGGCAGCGGATAGCGCCGCCCCTCGACGGTCACCTGGCGCTCCGCCATGGCCTCGAGCATCGCCGACTGCGTCTTGGGAGTGGTCCGGTTGATCTCGTCCGCCAGCAGCAGTCCGGTGAAGATCGGCCCCGGACGGAACCGGAACTCGCCGGTGTCCGGGGCGTAGACGAAGGAGCCGGTGACGTCCCCCGGAAGCATGTCCGGGGTGCACTGCAGCCGGCGGAACTCCAGCCCGAGCGCGGAGGCGAGGCTGCGGGCGGCGAGCGTCTTCCCGAGGCCCGGGACGTCTTCGAACAGCACGTGCCCGCCGGCGAGGATCGTAGCGAGGGCGAGCGTGAGCGGCTCGTCCATGCCGACCACCGCGGCGCGCACGCCCTCGAGGACGCGTGCGGCCGTCTGCGTGATCGAGGCGACGTCGCCGTTCGTCTGCTCCGGGATCATGGTCTCTCCAGGGTCGAGGGGACGGGGTCGTGCTCCAGCGCCTGCAGGAGCCGTTCGAGTTCTGCGCGCCGCAGGACCGGCCCGGTGAGCGCCGCGTGCACCCCCGGGCCGAGGACGGCGTCGACGGCGCTCGCCTCCGCCGTGTCGAGTCGCACGCCGTGCGCACGGAGGCGCCGGTCGGCGATCGCGGTGATCCGCTGTCGCAGCGAGGGTCCCACCGCGCCGGTGCGGGAGTCGATCGACCAGGCGAGGCGGGACACGTCCGAACCCCGGCGAGGGACGTCCGGAGGCGCGGGCGGCCACGGGCCGGACTCGTCGAGGAAGTTCTGCCGGGCGATGAGGAGCGCCGCGGCGAAGACGAGGATCCAGGCGACCGCGAACTCGAGCGGGACGCCGAGGAACGCGAGCAGCAGGGCGACGGGGATGCCGAGCGCGATCCAGACGACGACGATCAGGACCCGGCCTCTCATCGCCACCCCTCCTCGATCGCGGCGAGGCAGCGTCGCGCCGCCCCCCGTGCGTCCTCGTCCGCCGACCAGCCGCCGAAGCGCACGGATTCGTAGAGTCCGAGCAACGTGCGCAGCTCGGCGTCGAGACCGGGCCTGCCACTCAGGATCCTCACGGTGAACTCTCCGGGCGTCTCCGAGTGCGCCCTTCGGCGGCCCGAGCGCGCGGAGGCCTCCTCCAGCCTCACCCAGGCCGCGATGATCGCATCGCCAGGATCGCGGTGGGCCTCGATCACCCCCTGCGCGTCCGCCGCCGCATCGCGGATCTTCTCCGCATCGACCGCCTCCTCCGCGGCCGCCGTGCTCCGGCCGAGGCCGACGTCGCCGCCGGCTCGACGGTTCAGCGGGCGTGCCGACCAGAGCGCCCGGATCGCACGCCAGAGCAACCAGCCGAGGGTCGCCAGCCCGGCCAGCGCGACGAGGACCGCGATCACCGAGGCGATGGTCGCCCACACCGGGTTTCCGGGCAGCTCCTGCGGGATCGGTGCCCCCGAAGCCTGCGGACCCGCGGTGTGCGCAGGCTGTGGGATCGGCCCGCCGAGTCCGATCTCGCCGAACCTCGGCACGCCCTGCAGCGATGCGACGGCCATGAGCAGCACCGCCACCAGCACCACGATCGCCAGCGCTCCCGGTAGCGGGAGCGTACGATGACGCGGGTCGGCGCGGACCATGCCCTCACCCTATGCGGTGCCGCACCGGCGTCCGCGGTGCCGCCGTCCCGCGGCGCGTCAGAGCTCCACGGCCCCCGCGAACCGGGTGAGCGCATCGCGGACGGCTTCGACCTCGGCCACCGTCATGCCCAGTCGCGCCATCACCTGCTGCGGCACGTCCAGCGCCTTCCGGCGCAGGCCCGCCCCCTTCTCCGTGAGGGCGATATCGAGCCGACGCTCGTCCGAGGTGCTGCGACGCCGTTCGATCAGGCCGTCCGCCTCCAGCCGTTTCACCAGGGGCGAGGCGGTGGCGGGGTCCATGGCCAGCGCCGTGGCGAGATCGCCGAGCGACCGGGGAGACTGCTCCCACAGCGCCAGCATGGCGAGGTACTGCGGGTGGGTGAGCCCGAGCGGCTCGAGGATCGGCCGGTAGACCGCGACGACGTTGCGCGCCGCCGTCACCAGCGCGAAGCAGAGCTGACTGTCCAGCCGGAGCAGATCGTCGGTCGTCGTCTCGGTCACGACCCGATGGTACCAAATGCCCTAATCATTAGTACACTAAGGGTTATGGTGAACTCTCCGACCGAGCATCCGTCGCTCCGCCAGCGCATCCGCAAGGCGGGCGGCCTGTACGCCTGGATCAACACGAACCTCATCCGGTTCGCCGGCCCCGCCTCCGTGGGCCCGTACGAGGCGACCCCGCCGCCCTCTGCCGCGGAGCGCGCGCAACGCGGCTGCCCGCTGTGCGGCGCGCCGATGACGGAGCACGAGATCGACCGCAGCGGACCGAAGCCGCTGATGCACTGCCCCTGACGAGCACACAGCCCGTCAGCCGCGCCGCATCACCCGTTGCGCCCGTCGTCGTCCGCGTCCTCCCGGGCGATGTCGATCCACTCCATGAGCGCCGCATCGTCCGCGACGACCTCGGCGGCGACGTCGAGCCAGTTGTCGCTCATCGTGCGCGCCCCCATCACCGCCCGGGACACGCCGTGCTCGGTGAGCAGCACAGCCGCCCGTTCCGACGCCACGCGCACCAGCAGGGTCCCGCCTGCACGTGCGCCGACCAGGATCCGCCCGCCGCTCAGGAACGCGCGGCTGCCGAACATCGCCCGCTCCTCGATCTCGCCGTCGCCGCCGAGGAGCGCGCGGATCCGGTCCGCCAGCTCGATCACCGCCGCATCCGCCATCCGCCGGCCCCCGCCTCTTCGCGCCGCGGCTCAGGCGTGCCCTGCCCGCTCCATCGCCCGCAGCTCCTTCTTCAGGTCCTGCACCTCGTCGCGCAGTCGGGCCGCGAGCTCGAACTTGAGCTCCCCTGCCGCGGCGAGCATCTGCGACGACAGGTCCGCGATCGTCTCCTCGAGCTGCACCGCCCCTTCCGCAGCGATGCCCTCGCGGCGCAGGTTCGGCGTGGGCGACTTGCCCCGCCCCGACTTCGTGCGCTTGGACAGCAGCTCCGCGGTGTCGGCGCCTTCGCGCGCCAGCACGTCGGTGATGTCCGCGATGCGCTTGCGCAGAGGCTGCGGGTCGATGCCGTTCGCCGTGTTGTAGGCGATCTGCTTCTCACGGCGCCGCTCGGTCTCCTCGATCGCCTTCGCCATCGAATCGGTGACCGTGTCGGCGTACATGTGCACCTGCCCCGAGACGTTGCGCGCCGCGCGCCCGATGGTCTGGATGAGCGACGTGCCGCTGCGCAGGAACCCTTCCTTGTCGGCGTCGAGGATCGCGACCAGCGAGACCTCGGGAAGGTCGAGTCCCTCCCGGAGCAGGTTGATGCCGACGAGCACGTCGTAGACACCGGCCCGCAATTCGGTGAGCAGCTCGACGCGGCGCAGAGTGTCGACGTCGGAGTGCAGGTAGCGCACCCTGACACCGTGCTCGCCGAGGAAGTCGGTGAGCTCCTCCGCCATCTTCTTGGTGAGCGTGGTGACGAGGACGCGCTCGTCGCGGGCGACGCGGATCCGGATCTCCTCGAGCAGATCGTCGATCTGCCCCTTCGACGGCTTCACGACGATCTCCGGATCGACGAGTCCCGTCGGCCGGATGATCTGCTCGACCACGCCGTCGGCGATGCCCATCTCGTACTTGCCGGGGGTCGCGGACAGGTAGACGGTCTGCCCGATGCGCTTCGTGAACTCGTCCCACCGCAGCGGGCGGTTGTCCAGCGCGCTCGGCAGCCGGAACCCGTGATCGACGAGGGTGCGCTTGCGCGAGGCGTCGCCCTCGTACATCGCGCCGATCTGCGGCACGGTGACGTGGGACTCGTCGATGACGAGCAGGAAGTCATCGGGGAAGAAGTCGAGGAGGGTGTGCGGCGGTTCTCCGGCCTCTCGGCCGTCCATGTGCCGCGAGTAGTTCTCGATGCCCGAGCAGAACCCGAGCTGCTGCAGCATCTCGAGATCGAACGTCGTGCGCATGCGCAGGCGCTGCGCCTCCAGAAGCTTGCCCTGGCGCTCGAGCTCGGTGAGGCGCTCGGTCAGCTCGTCCTCGATCTGCCCGATGGCGCGCTGCACCACGTCGGTTCCCGCCACGTAATGCGAGGCCGGGAAGATCGGCACCGAATCGAGCCGCGCGATCACCTCTCCCGTCAGGGGATGCAGCGAGTACAGCGCCTCGATCTCGTCCCCGAAGAGCTCGATGCGGATCGCATGCTCTTCGTAGACCGGGATGATCTCGATCGTGTCGCCGCGCACACGGAAGTTCCCCCGGGAGAAGTCGACGTCGTTGCGGTTGTACTGCATGGCGATGAACTGCCGGATGAGCGCATCGCGGTCGTAGCGCTCCCCGACCTGCAGAGCGACCATCGCGCGCAGGTACTCCTCCGGCGCGCCGAGGCCGTAGATGCAGGAGACGGTCGAGACGACGACGACGTCTCGCCTGCTGAGCAGGGAGTTCGTCGTGGAGTGCCGCAGGCGCTCGACCTCCGCGTTGACCGACGAGTCCTTCTCGATGAAGGTGTCCGTCTGCGGCACGTAGGCCTCGGGCTGGTAGTAGTCGTAGTACGAGACGAAGTACTCGACGGCGTTGTTCGGCATGAGATCGCGGAACTCGTTCGCGAGCTGGGCCGCGAGGGTCTTGTTGTGCGCGAGCACGAGCGTGGGGCGCTGCACCTGCTCGATGAGCCACGCCGTGGTCGCCGACTTGCCCGTACCGGTGGCGCCGAGCAGGACGACGTCGGTCTCGCCCGCGTTGATGCGTGCCGCGAGCTCGGCGATCGCCTGCGGCTGATCACCGGCGGGCACGTACTCCGAGACGACTTCGAACGGCCGGACCGAACGTGTGGGTTGCATGCTTCCAGGGTAGGCGGCCCCTCCGACATCGGGGCCGGGATCCGCGTCCAGCGGAATCCCCGCTGAGGAGAGGCGCGCCCGGATTCCCGGAGCGGACGCGGAGGACGACCAGGGGCCTCCCGCACCGGGCGGGAGGCCCCTGGTCGAAGCGAAGGCTCAGACGGGCCAGGACCCCGCCGTCGGACCGCTCAGCGAGCCGGTGCCGCCGTTCGGATCCACGATGAGGTTCGGGATCACGCCTCCGTCCGGGTAGTCCCCGCCGCGCGCGATCGAGGCGACACCGGAGAAGGTGATGGATCCGTCCTCGGGGCGCACGGAAGGATCGAGCACCCACGAGAACGAGGTACCGGTCGGCTCCGTCGAGTCGGCGCTCGTCACGTACGACAGCACGAGCTTGGTCGAGCTGATCGTCGTGAAGGTCCAGCCCTGGCTCTGCTGCTTGTTCCAGTCGACCCCGTAGGGCGTCTTCAGGAAGTCGAACGCCGGGTTCGTCCCGTGGTATTCGATGGTGATCTCGAAGACGGTCCCCGCCGCGACCACCTTGGGCGCGCTCGGGTCAGCCGGAGAGATGCGCACGCCGTTCGAGCGGATCTGACCGGTGGAGGCGCCCTGCCCGATCACCTCCCCTGCCGTGAGGAAGAAGCGCAGCTCGGCCTGGGGGCTGGCGCTGGCTGCCGCCATCGGCGCGGCGAACGCGGCGGCGACGACGGGCACGGACCAGGCGGCGCCCTTGATCATGGTGCGGCGGGAGAAGCCGCTCTTGACGTCGGTCATGGTGCACTCCAGAGATCGGTCGAGCCGAAGGGCTCGGGAACCGAGATCGCGCACCTCGCGGGTTCGATGCGCGACGGAGACGCGGCGCAGCGGATGGCCGGATTCCCGGGCTCTCCCCGGCGTCCCCCAGCGCTTCCCCGCACTGCCCGAACCTTCAGAATATACCGGTCGACAACATAGTGCAAAGCAGGTGAACAAACCGACGGCGCAGAATCGCCCCGTGATGCGCCGATTCAGCCGTCCGCCCTGGCCCACACATACGGCGTCGTCGTGGTGACCTTGCGCATCCCGGCGCGTTCCAGGATGGGCCGGGAGAACTCCGTCGAATCGGAGTGCAGGAGACGCAGGCCGCGAGCGAGGGCCGCCTGAGCCCGCTTCGCGGTCAGCGCCCGATAGACACCGAGTCCGCGCCACTCCCCGACCGTCGCTCCGCCCCAGATCCCCGCGAAGTCGGTGCCCGGCACCGGCTCCAGCCTTCCGGCGCTGATCACCTGTCCCTCTGCCTCCGCGATCCAGAGCACGACGTCGTCGCCCGCCGCGATGCGTGCGATCATGTGCGCAGCCCGCGCGTCGCCGTCGCCCTGCCCGAAGACCTCCGCCTGCATCCGCTCCATCGCCCGGATGCCGTCCGCGTCGCGGACCTCCCGGAGCACGATGCCGTCGGGAATCGGCACGTCGACGGAGAGCGCGACCGCCTCGCCGAGCATCACCGACTCCGCCTCCTCCGGCACGAAGCCGGCATCCCGCAGGGCGGCGTCGAGCCCGGGGGCGATGTCATGACCGCGGGTCTTCCACTCGGCGGTCCCGACCTCCGGCGATCCGGCGAAGTGCGCGCGCACCTCGCCGACGAGAGACCGGATCCGCCGCTCTCCGAGACCGGCGAGATCGCGATAGCTCGCGAACCCGGTTCCTCCGGGGAACACCCCGACGACGACCGGCCCGATCGTGCGCACGTCGGCCGCGCCGCGCAGCTCAGCCTTTCCGCGCAGCTGCTCGTCGTAGGCGGACAGGAGACCGGTCATCGGGGCGCGGCCCCGGTCAGCGTCCGCCAGAGCGCATCCGTCTGCCGGATCGTGTCGGCGAGGTCGCCCGAGGTGTCGATCAGCACATCGGCGATCTCGCGCCGTCGCTCGTCCGGCACCTGCGAGGCGATGCGCTTGGCCGCCTCGGCGCGGTCCAGCCCCCGCTGCCGCACGAGCCGGTCCTCGCGCAGCGCGGCGGGCGCATCGGCGACGACGATGAGGTCCCAGGGGTCGTCCGCGCGCGCCTCGACGAGCAGCGGCACGTCGTACACGACGACCGCCTCCGGATCCGCCTCCTTCGCGGCCGCGAAGCGACGCTGGGACTCCGCCTTCACCGCGGGGTGCACGATGGCGTTCAGCCGGCCGAGCGCCTCCGCGTCGCCGAACACCCGGGCGCCGAGGGCGGCACGGTCCAGCTGACCGTCGGGGGCGATCATCTCGTCGCCGAACTCCGCTGCGATGCGCGCGAGCACCGGGGATCCCGGCGTCTGCACCTCGCGCACGATCCGATCCGCGTCGACGATGACCGCGCCGTGCTCCGCGAGCCGGGCCGCGATCGTGGACTTGCCCGACGCGATGCCGCCGGTGAGTGCGATGAGGGGCATGAGGCCAGTCTGGCACGCGGGCGATCGCCGCCGGCGCGGCGACGGCTGCGGCTCAGCGGGCGGAGGGATCGGCACCGCGCAGCGCGGTCCCCGCCGCGGCTGCGGCGAGACCGCACATCGCGATCACGATCGCCGCGAACCAGCTCCACCCCCAGGCTCCGAACGCGATGCCGAGTGCCCACCCGAACAGGCTCGAGCCGGCGTAGTACGCGAAGTAGTACAACGACGACGCCTGAGCGCGGCTCTCGGGCTCGGCGGCGGCCGAGGTCCACCCCGACGCCACGGCATGCGCCCCGAAGAATCCCGCGGTGAAGAGCAGAAGACCGGCGATCACGACGACCGTGCTCGCGGTCAGCATGAGCAGCGCACCGCCCGCCATCACCGCGATCGAGCCCAGCAGTACCGGATACCTCCCGCCGCGCGACGCGAGCACACCCGCCCAGGGCGAGGCGATCGTTCCCGCGAGGTAGGCGACGAACAGCAGGGTCACTAGCCATGCGGGAAGCGCGAACGGGGGCGCCGCGAGGTGGAAGCCCAGATAGTTGTAGACCGCCACGAAGGCGCCCATGAGCAGAAACCCCTGAGCGTACAGCGCGAGCTGGCGAGGCGAGGCCAGCAGCCGCCGCAGGCGCGTGGCGACGCCCGCCCGCCGTCCAGTCCGGGCACGGACGGGCACGAAGCCCTGCGAGCGCGGCGCGAGCCAGAGGAACAGCGCTGTCGCCACCGCGCAGAGGCCCGTCGCCGTCCACACGCCGGCCCGCCACCCCGCCCCCTCGGCCACCAGCCCGGACACGATCCGCCCGGCGAGCCCGCCGACGGTCGTCCCCGCGATGTAGCTTCCCGCCGCGGCTGCCGCATACCGCGGCCCCACCTCCTCGGCGAGATACGCCAGGGCGACGGCGGGGACCGCGCCGAGCGCGACGCCCTCGGCGCATCGGAGCGCGAGGAGCAGGACGATGCTCCCGCCGAAGGGGGCGGCCAGACCGAGCGCCGTCGCCGCGATCACCCCGATCGCCATCGCGGGCACCCGCCCGATGCGATCGGCGACCACCGACCAGCCGATCACGGAGGCGGCGAGCCCCAGCGTCGCCGCGGAGACGCTCAGCGCGGCCGTCGCCGGGGAGACCCCCAGATCGGCGGCCAGCTGCGGCAGCACCGCCTGCGGCGCGTACAGCTGCGCGAAGGTCGCGATCCCGGCGAAGAAGAGGCCGAGGATGAGTCTCCGGTACTGCGGGGAACCGGGGGCGTGGCCGGGGAAGCTCACGGGATCCGGATCCGCGCTCCTGCGCCGGCGCGCGGGTGTGATGCGAGAGGATCCATGTCCTTCATCCTCACACGCCCCACGCGTCCGAGCCGACCGCACCCGACGGGCCGGACTCGGACGCGGAACGGGCCGCCACCCGCCCGAAGGCGAGGTGACGGCCCGTTCCGTGGATCGGCTGCTTACGCGTTGCCGCCAGAGAGCTTCTCGCGGAGAGCCGCGAGAGCCTCGTCGTCGGCCAGCGTGCCGGCACCGGCGGAGTCGCTCGAGAACGACTGCGCGCCCCCGAAGTCGTCGCCCGCGGCGGCCTCGGCCTCGGCGGCCTTGAGCACCTGGGCCTTGTGCGCCTCCCAGCGAGCCTGGGCAGCCGCGTACTCCTGCTCCCAAGCCTCGCGCTGAGCGTCGAAGCCTTCCTTCCAGGCGCCGGTCTCGGCGTCGAAGCCCTCCGGGTACTTGTACTCGCCGTTCTCGTCGTACTCGGCGAGCATGCCGTACAGGGCCGGGTCGAACTCGGTGCCGTAGGGGTCGACCGACTCGTTGGCCTGCTTCAGCGACAGCGAGATGCGGCGACGCTCGAGGTCGATGTCGATGACCTTGACGAAGACCTCTTCGCCCACCGAGACGACCTGCTCGGCCAGCTCGACGTGCTTGCTGGACAGCTCCGAGATGTGCACGAGGCCCTCGATGCCGTCCGCGACGCGCACGAACGCACCGAACGGAACGAGCTTGGTGACCTTGCCCGGGGTGACCTGGCCGATGGCGTGGGTGCGGGCGAAGACCTGCCACGGGTCCTCCTGCGTCGCCTTCAGCGACAGGGAGACGCGCTCGCGGTCGAGGTCGACCTCGAGGATCTCGACGGTGACCTCCTGGCCCACCTCGACGACCTCGGAGGCGTGCTCGATGTGCTTCCAGGACAGCTCGGAGACGTGCACGAGGCCGTCCACGCCGCCGAGGTCGACGAACGCACCGAAGTTCACGATCGACGACACGACGCCCTTGCGGACCTGGCCCTTGTGCAGGTTGTTGAGGAACGTGGTGCGCGACTCGGACTGCGTCTGCTCGAGCAGGGCGCGGCGCGACAGGACCACGTTGTTGCGGTTCTTGTCGAGCTCGAGGATCTTGGCCTCGAGCTCCTGGCCGAGGTACGGCGTGAGGTCGCGGACGCGGCGCAGCTCGATGAGCGACGCCGGCAGGAAGCCGCGGAGGCCGATGTCGACGATGAGTCCACCCTTGACGACCTCGATGACCTGACCGGTGACGACGCCGTCGTTCTCCTTGATCTTCTCCACGTCGCCCCAGGCGCGCTCGTACTGGGCGCGCTTCTTGGACAGGATCAGACGGCCTTCCTTGTCCTCCTTCTGGAGGACGAGGGCCTCGACCTGGTCGCCGACGGAGACGACCTCGTTGGGGTCGACGTCGTGCTTGATGCTCAGCTCGCGCGAGGGGATGACGCCCTCGGTCTTGTAGCCGACGTCCAGCAGCACCTCGTCGCGGTCGATCTTGACGATCGTGCCCTCGATGATGTCGCCGTCGTTGAAGAACTTCAGGGTCTTCTCGACCGCAGCCAGGAAGTCCTCGGCAGATCCGATGTCGTTGATCGCGACCTGCTTGGTGGCCGGAGCGGCCGTTGCGGTAGTCATGTAGTGGGTTGTCCTTGTTGATGGATACTCGGGCCGCGATGCACGCCCTCGAAGGGGCACAGGATCGCATCGCAGCGGAATGGATGTGTGTTGTTCGTCACGCACGCGCGAGGAAGCCCCCGCGGGTGACACTTCATGCTATCAGGTCGCCCGGGCTCGGGAAACCGCATTCGCAGCCGGCGCACGGACGCAGGACCGCCTCCCCGCACCCGGGGAACAACGCCGCTGACCGGCGCCGTGTTCCCGCACGCCCGCTCCCCCGCAGGACCGGCCGAGCACTGGCAGACTGTGGGGATGACCGACGCCGCGCCGAAGCTGCTCCTCCTCGACACCGCCAGCCTGTACTTCCGCGCGTTCTACGGCGTGCCGGACACGGTCAAGGCGCCGGACGGTACCTCGGTCAACGCGGCCCGCGGCCTCCTCGACATGATCGCCAAGCTCGTGTCGTCCTATCGGCCCACGCACCTCGTCGCCTGCTGGGACGACGACTGGCGTCCGCAGTGGCGGGTCGACCTCATCCCGAGCTACAAGGCGCACCGCGTGGTCGAGGTCGTGCCTGGCGGCGCGGACCTCGAAGAGGTGCCCGACCCGCTCGAAGCGCAGATCCCGATCATCCGCGAAGCGCTCGCGGCGCTGCGGATCCCGGTCGTCGGAGTGGCGGAGCACGAGGCCGACGACGTGATCGGGACCCTCGCGACCGTCGCGGACATGCCCGTCGACATCATCACGGGCGACCGGGACCTGTTCCAGCTCGTGGACGACGCCCGCGGAGTCAGGGTGGTCTACACCGGCCGCGGCATGAGCAACCTCGAGGACCTCACCGAGGAGGCGGTGGTGCGCAAGTACGGAGTGCTCCCGAGCCAGTACGCCGACTTCGCGACGATGCGCGGCGACGCGTCCGACGGGCTCCCCGGCGTGGCCGGGGTCGGCGAGAAGACGGCCGCGAACCTGCTCGCCGTGCACGGCGACCTCCCGGCGATCCGTGCCGCGGCCGAGGCTGCGGAGGGCATGTCGGCCGGCGTCGCGAAGAAGATCCTCGCCGCCTCCGACTACCTCGACGTCGCCCCGACCGTGGTGCGCGTCGCGACCGCGCTTCCCATCGCCGTCCCCGACGAGCCCCTGCGACCGCTCGACCCCGCGGAGACCGCGGCCGCGGTCGGCGTCGCGGAGCGCTGGAACCTGGGCACGTCGATGGCCCGCGCGCTGGAGGCGCTCAGCCGCACGGCCTGACCCGGCCCCTCAGCCGGCCCAGCGCAGCAGGCGCTCGAGCCCCCACGTCGTCACGATCCGCTCCGCGGGCACCCCGGCGCGCTCGGCGCGCTCGGCGCCGTGGTCCAGCAGCGACAGCTGGCCGGGGGCGTGCGCGTCGGAGTCGATCGAGAACAGGCAGCCGATCTCGAGCGCGAGCGCGAGCAGCGCGTCGGGCGGGTCGTGCCGCTCGGGACGGGAGTTGATCTCCACGGCGACGCCGTGCTCGGCGCACGCCTCGAAGACGGCACGGCCGTCGAATCGCGAGGGCGGCCGCGTGCCCCGATCCCCCTGCACGAGCTGGCCGGTGACGTGTCCGAGCACGCTGACGCGCGGGTTCGAGACCGCGGCGACCATGCGCCGGGTCATCGGCGCGGGTTCCATGGCCAGCTTGGAGTGCACCGAGGCGACCACGATGTCGAGCTCGCCGAGCAGCCGATCCCCCTGGTCCAGGCGCCCGTCGTCGAGGATGTCGACCTCGATGCCGGTGAGCATCGTGAGCCCGTCCCCGCTGAGCGCCCGCACCTGCGGCAGCTGGGTCCGCAGGCGCTCCGCGGTCAGGCCGCGCGCCACGCGCAGCCGCGGCGAGTGATCGGTGATCGCGAGGTACTCGTGCCCCAGCGCGCGCGCCGCGTCGGCCATCGCCGCGATCGGCGTCGTCCCGTCCGACCACTCGGTGTGCGCGTGCAGGTCGCCGCGCAGGCGCGTGCGCAGCTCCGAGACGATCTCCGGCTCGACCTCGCCGCGCAGCTCGACGAGATAGGACGGCGTCTCGCCCGCGAGCGCCTGGCGGATCACCTCGAACGTGGAGGATCCGATCCCCTTCGCCTGCTGGATCCGGCCCGGATCCCGTCGCGCGTCCTCCGGAAGGCCCGCGTAGGTCTCGGCCGCGGCGCGGAACGCCTTGGCGCGATACCGCGACGCCCGCTCCCGCTCGAGCAGCCGGGCGATCTCGAGCATCGCCTCCTGGGGATCCATGCCTGCCTCCTGCGCTCAGTCCGCCGCGAGCTCCCGCGACGCCGCGACCCAGGCGTCCAGCTTCGCGACGGCGCGGCCGTCGTCGACGGCCGCCTCGGCCCGGCCGTACGCGTCGCGCAGCCGCTGCACGATCGGCACCTGCGCCTGCGCCGCGTCGTGCGACAGCTCGTAGGCGACGATCCCGGCCGCGGCGTTCAGCAGCACGATGTCGCGCACCGCCCCCTTCTCTCCCTCGAGCGTGCGCCGCAGCACTCCGGCGTTGTGCTCCGGGGATCCCCCGATGAGGTCCGCGAGGTCGGCGAGCGGGATGCCCAGGTCCCGGGGATCCAGGTCGTGCTCGTGGATGTCGCCGCGGGTGACCTCCCAGATCCTGCTGTGACCGGTGGTCGTCAGCTCGTCCAGTCCGTCGTCGCCGCGGAACACGAGCGCCGTGGCGCCGCGCGTGCGGAACACGCCCGTGATGAGGGGCACGCGGTCCAGCTGGGCCACGCCGACGGCGTTCGCCTCGGCGCGTGCGGGGTTGCAGAGCGGGCCGAGCATGTTGAAGACCGTCGGCACCCCGAGCTCGGCGCGGACGGCGCCGGCGTTCTTGAAGCCGGGGTGGAACGCCCCCGCCCAGGCGAACGTGATGCCGGTGCGGTCCAGGATCTCGGCGACGGCCCGCGGGTCGAGGGTGAGCTGCAGACCCAGCGCGCCGAGGACGTCGGACGAACCCGACGACGAGCTCGCCGCGCGGTTGCCGTGCTTGACGACCGGCACCCCGGTGGCACCGATGATGATCGCGGCCGTCGTCGACACGTTCACGGTGCCGACGCGGTCGCCGCCCGTGCCGACGATGTCGAGGACGTCCGAGGAGACCGGGAGCGGCACGGCCGCCTCGAGGATCGCGTCGCGGAAGCCGACGACCTCGTCGATCGTCTCCCCCTTCGCGCGCAGGCCGACGAGGAACCCCGCGAGCTGCGCCTCGGTCGCCTGGCCGCGCATCACCTGGCGCATGGCCCAGGTGGACTCGTAGACGCTGAGATCGCGTCCGGCGAGGAGGGTGGAGAGGACATCGGGCCAGGTCAGAGCTTCCGCCATGCCAGCGATCCTATCGATGTGATGCAGTCGTGATCGCCGTCGCGGATCCGCGCCCTCCCGCGCAACGCCGCGGCTCTCAGGGGATTCGCGGCGGGTTCCGAGGTCGCACCGAGCCTGCGACGGGCTGAACCGCCGCGGCCGGTGCGACAATCGGCCTCCCGGATCGGCCATAATGGACAGGTGACGACCTCAGCGACGTATGCCCCGGCGGCGAGAACGATCAAGCGCCCCAACCCGGTGGCTGTGGGAACCATTGTCTGGCTCGGCAGTGAAGTGATGTTCTTCGCGGGACTCTTCGCGATCTACTTCACCCTGCGCAGCACCTCTCCGGAGCTCTGGGCCTCGCGCACCGAGCACCTGAACGTGCCGTTCGCCGCGATCAACACCCTGGTCCTGGTGGCGTCCTCGTTCACCTGCCAGATGGGCGTGTTCGCCGCGGAGCGCATGCAGCCGTACACGGCGATGAACGACAAGGGCCGCAAGCGCTGGGGCATGGTCCCCTGGTTCTGGGTGACCTTCATCATGGGCGCGTTCTTCGTGTCCGGCCAGGTGTGGGAGTACTCGCAGCTCGTCGCCGAGGGTATGCCGATCTCGGCCGACTCGTACGCGTCCGCGTTCTACATCACCACCGGCTTCCACGCCCTGCACGTCACGGGCGGTCTGGTCGCGTTCCTGCTGACCCTCGGCCGCGCCTTCGCCGTCAAGAACTTCACGCACAAGGAGGCGACGACCGCGATCGTGGTGTCCTACTACTGGCACTTCGTCGACGTCGTCTGGATCGTGCTGTTCTTCGTCATCTATTTCCTCAAGTAAGAAGCGGAGCGGATCCCCGACATGGCACGTGAGAAGAAGCGCCGTTCCGGCCGTCGCAGCCCCCTGGCAGCAGCGGCGCTGATCGGTGCAGGCCTGATGATCACCGGCGGCGTCTACGCCGGTGCGAGCGCGGCGTTCGCCGCCACCGAGCCGGCGTCCGTCACCGCCGCGGTGTCGACTGAGGACGGCCAGAAACTGTTCCAGGCGAACTGCGCGACCTGCCACGGCATGAACCTGCAGGGCACCGCGACCGGCCCGAGCCTCTACGGCGTCGGCGAGCTGGCCGTCGAGTTCCAGATGTCCACGGGCCGCATGCCGCTGCAGATGCAGGGACCGCAGGCCCCGCAGAAGCACCCGCAGTTCACCGAGGAGCAGATCAAGAACGTCGCGGCCTGGGTCCAGTCGGTCGCTCCCGGCCCGACCTACCCGGACGAGAAGATCATCGACGGCAAGGGCGACGTCGCCCACGGCGCCGAGCTGTTCCGGATCAACTGCGCGATGTGCCACAACGTCGCCGGCGCCGGTGGAGCCCTCACGGAGGGCAAGTACGCTCCCGGCCTCATGAAGACCAGCGCGCTGCACATGTACGCGGCGATGGTCACCGGCCCGCAGAACATGCCGGTCTTCGGCGACATGAACCTGACGCCCGAGGACAAGCGCGACATCATCTCCGCGCTGCTCTTCCAGCAGAAGGCGACCCAGGTCGGCGGCATGGATCTCGGATCCCTCGGCCCCGTCTCGGAGGGCCTGTTCATCTGGATCTTCGGAATCGGCGCACTCGTCGCCATCACCGTGTGGATCACGGCGAAGTCCAACTGACGCCGGCATATCGAAGAACGTACGAGGAGAACCATGGCACACGACGACCCGCACGCTCTTGACCGGACCTATCAGGCACCGGCCGGGCTGAGCGTCGACGTCAGCGATCCCGCGCAGAACCCGGGACTGCCCCCGCACCGCGAGCGCATCACCGACCAGGATCCGAAGGCGATGAAGACCGCCGTCCGCACGGTCTACACGCTCTTCTACCTCTCCCTCGCGGGCAGCATCTGGGCGGTCGCCGCCTACATGCTGTTCCCGATCGAGAGCGGCTCGCTCATCGACGTGCGCTACAACAACCTGTTCATCGGCCTCGGCATCGCCCTCGCCCTGCTGGCCCTCGGCATCGGCGCGATCCACTGGTCGAAGGCGATCATGGCCGACAAGGAGCACGTCGAGTACCGCCACCCGACGCGCGGTCGCGACTCGACCCGCGAGGCGGCCATCCAGGCGTTCGCCGACGCGAACGAGGAGTCCGGCTTCGGGCGTCGCGTCATGATCCGCAACTCCCTCATCGCCGCCGTCGTGGCGTCCGTCGTTCCCGGCCTGGCCCTGTTCCGCGGTCTCGCGCCCCAGGACACCCCGGAGAACCCGATCGCGGGCCAGCCGGTCAAGCTCCTGCAGCACACGATGTGGGAGAAGGGCATGCGCCTGGCGCACGACCCCGACGGCACCCCGATCCGCGCCGCGGACATCACGATCGGCTCGGCCGTGCACGTGATCCCCGAGCCGCTCGGGAAGATCGGCCACGAGGACGGCTACCTCGAGGAGAAGGCCAAGGCGATCGTGCTGCTCATGCGCCTGCTCCCCGAGCAGCTCATCGAGTCCGAGGAGCGCAAGAGCTGGTCGTACAACGGCATCGTCGCGTACTCCAAGGTCTGCACCCACGTCGGCTGCCCGGTCGCGCTCTACGAGCAGCAGACCCACCACCTGCTCTGCCCGTGCCACCAGTCGCAGTTCGACGTCACGGAGCACGCCAAGGTCATCTTCGGCCCGGCCGCGCGTCCGCTGCCGCAGCTGCCGATCACGGTCGATGACGAGGGCTACCTCGTCGCGCAGAGCGATTTCCACGAACCCGTCGGTCCGAGCTTCTGGGAGCGCCATTGAGCACCGCAACTGTTACCGAGCCGAAGTCCTCGGAGAAGCCCTCGGAGGCGCCTCTGGGCGGCCGATTCGTCGGCGGCCTCTCGAACTACATCGATGAGCGGACGAGCCTCTCCGGCTTCGTCAAGGAGCTCGGCCGCAAGATCTTCCCGGATCACTGGTCGTTCATGCTCGGCGAGATCGCGCTGTGGAGCTTCGTCGTCGTGCTGCTGTCCGGCACGTTCCTGACGTTCTTCTTCCAGGCCTCGATGGTGCCCACGCACTACTCCGGCGCCTACCCCCCGATGCGGGGCGTGGAGATGTCGGCCGCGCTCGACTCCACCCTGCGCATCTCGTTCGACATCCGCGGCGGCCTGCTGGTCCGTCAGATCCACCACTGGGCGGCGCTGACGTTCGTGGCCGGCATCGGCGTGCACATGCTCCGTGTCTTCTTCACCGGTGCGTTCCGCAAGCCGCGCGAGCTGAACTGGGTGATCGGCTTCGTGCTGTTCGTCCTCGCGATGGCCGAGGGCTTCACCGGCTACTCGCTCCCCGACGACCTGCTCTCGGGCAACGGTCTGCGCATCATCGACGGCATGATCAAGGGTCTCCCCCTGATCGGCACCTGGACCTCGTTCATGCTCTTCGGCGGCGAGTTCCCGGGCGATCAGATCGTCGGACGCCTGTACACGCTCCACATCCTGATCCTGCCGCTGCTGGTCATCGGCCTGGTCGTGCTGCACCTGATGCTCATGGTCATCAACAAGCACACCCAGTTCGCGGGCCCCGGTCGCTCCGAGGACAACGTCGTGGGCTACCCGATGATGCCGATCTACATGTCCAAGATGGGCGGCTTCCTGTTCATCACGTTCGGTGTGATCGTGCTGATCGCCTCGCTCTTCCAGATCAACCCGATCTGGAACTACGGCCCCTACGACCCCTCCCCGGTCTCGGCGGGTACGCAGCCCGACTGGTACATCGGCTTCGCCGACGGGGCGCTCCGCCTGGCGCCGTCGAACCTCGACGTGGTGTTCCTCGACCACACCTGGTCGTTCGGGATCATCATCCCCGTGCTCGTGCTCGGCCTGTTCATCGTGCTCGTCGCCGTCTACCCCTTCATCGAGGCGTGGCTCACCGGCGACAAGCGCGAGCACCACATCGCACAGCGTCCCCGTACCGCGGCGACCCGCACCGCGATCGGCGTCGCCGGCGTGGTCTTCTACGCCACCCTGTGGGCGGCGGCATCCTCCGACCTGATCGCGACGCACTTCTCGCTGACGATGGAGGGCGTGATCCACACGCTCCAGGCGCTGCTGTTCATCGGCCCGGTGCTCAGCTACTTCGTCACGAAGCGGATCTGCATCGCCCTGCAGAAGAAGGATCGTGAGATCGTCCTGCACGGCTACGAGTCCGGACGCATCGTCCGCCTCCCGGGTGGCGAGTTCATCGAGGTGCACAAGCCGGTCGACGTGTACGACCGCTGGAAGCTCATCGACACCGAGGTGTACGAGCCGCTCGTCGTCCGCCCCAACGCGAAGGGCCGCATCCCCTGGACGCAGAACCTGCGCTCGTCGATGTCGCGCTGGTTCTTCGAGGACCGCCTCTCCCCGCTCACGCAGGCCGAGGTCGCTGCGGCGGACGCCCACCAGCGCCACGCGCTGCATGACGTCAACGAGGGCGCGCACGACGAGATCGTGGCCTCCCACGCCCGCGCGGGTGTGAGCGAGGACCAGATCGCGCCGGTCGACACCACGCACGTCAGCGAGACGCCGAACACGCCGAGCTCCGCGCTCGCGCCGGAGTCGCTGCCCAAGAAGGAGCAGGGCGAGTAACCCTCCCCCGCACGACGAAGGCCCCGTCATCTGACGGGGCCTTCGTCGTTGCCATCGCGCCCCCCGCGGTAGCCTGGCGTCATGACTTCTGCCGCCGAACACTTCGCCGCCAAGCTCGCCTTCGAGACCGATGCGAGCGACCTGCACGCCGCCCGCACGTCCGGTGAGCGCATCGCCGTGGTGGACGTGCGCAGCGACGAGGCGTGGGCTCAGGGGCGTGTCGTCGACGCGATCCATATGCACTACAGCGAGATCGCCGCCCGGGCGCCCCAGGAGATCCCTCAGGGCACCCCCGTGGTGGTCTACTGCTGGAGCCCCGGGTGCAACGCCGGCGACAAGGGCGCGCTGGAGTTCGCCAAGCTCGGCTACGACGTGAAGCTCATGATCGGCGGCTTCGAGTACTGGGTGCGCGAGGGATACCCCGTCGAGAATGCGGACGGGATCCATCGTCGACCGGTGGACCCGCTCACCGGGATCCCGCGCGTCCGCACAACGGCCTGAGCGCCCGCGCTCCCCCGCGCCTCGGAGAGAGGTCACGTGGAGCGCCATCGCAGCGGCGTGCAGCGGCTCAGGACGCCGGCGCTGAGGAATCCACGGGTGCTGTCTGCGCCATCACCGCGAGGGTGCGCCCGTCGGGGTCGGCGAAGAACGCCATCCATTCCTCGACACCCGAGTCATGACGATGGATCAGGTGCGGAGCGTCGAGGAAGACCACCCCTTTCGCCGTCAGGGCCTCGTGGGCGGCGTGGATGTCCTCGACGCGGAAGTACAGCACCGACTCGCCGCTCTCGCCCGCACCGTCGTCCGCCGCGCTCAGGAACAGCCGCGTGCCGTTCAGGTCGAAGAATGCGAGGTCGCCGTAGGTGTACAGGTGCGGCAGGCCGAGGACATCGCGGTACCAGCTGACGGCGACATCGATGTCACGGACGCGGCGCGACACCTGTCCGAGCGACGCCAGATCGCCTCCGTCCATCGGTGGCCTCCCTCGATGCCTCACGGCGTCCGATCATGCCGTCCATCGGGATGATAGCCGTCTCCCACTGTGACCGTCACGCGATCCGCAGGCACAAGACGACGAGGCCCCCGGAGCCAGGAGCTCCAGGGGCCTCGTGCGGAAGGACTCAGCGGGCGAAGTGGCCGCGGTAGTACTCGTAGACCCAGCCGACGATCGCGACGACGAAGATCGCCAGCGCCACCGGGAAGAGGAACACCCCGACGGCCAGGGCGATCATGCCCACCGCAGCTGCGCCGGCGAGCACGATCGGCCACCAGGACCACGGGCTGAACTCGCCGAGCTCCGGGTCACCGTCATCGATGTCGCTGGTGAGGATGTCCTCGGGGAGCGTCCCGCCCTGCGCCTTGTGCGTGCGGTCCAGGTAGAAGGCGACCATCGCGCCCATGAAGGCCGCGAAGAACAGGGCGACGGTGCCGACCCACTCGATCGCCCGGACGGGCGGCTCGCCCGCGTGGGCGACGAGGTTCCAGACCGTGTAGGTCACGCCCATCAGGGCGAAGAACGCGGTGAGGATCCACCAGAGGACGATGTTGTCGCGCATGGGTCAGTGGCCCTTTCCGTCGGCGGCAGCAGCGACCGGGTGCTCGGCCGCCTCCGGGTGGTTCAGGTCGAACGCGGGACGCTCACTGCGGATGCGCGGGATCGAGGTGAAGTTGTGCCGCGGCGGCGGGCACGACGTCGCCCACTCGAGCGAAGCGCCATAGCCCCAGGGGTCGTTGACCGTGACCTTCGGAGCCTTGCGCGACGTGAGCCAGACGTTCAGGAAGAACGGCAGCATCGAGGCGCCCAGGATGATGGCGCCGATCGTCGAGACCTGGTTCTCCCACGTCCAGTTGTCGTAGGCCGAGTAGTCGGCGTAACGACGCGGCATGCCGTCGACGCCCAGCCAGTGCTGGATGAGGAAGGTCATGTGGAAGCCGATGAAGAGCATCCAGAAGTGCACGTAACCGAGGCGCTCGTTGAGCATGCGGCCCGTCCACTTCGGCCACCAGAAGTAGAACCCGGCGAACATCGCGAACACGACCGTGCCGAACACCACGTAGTGGAAGTGCGCCACCACGAAGTAGGAGTCCGAGAGGAAGAAGTCCAGCGGCGGGGAGGCCAGGATCACGCCGGTCAGCCCACCGAAGACGAAAGAGACCAGGAAGCCGAGCGAGAACACCATCGGCGTCTCGAAGGTCACGGATCCTCGCCACAGCGTGCCGATCCAGTTGAAGATCTTGACGCCGGTCGGGACCGCGATGAGCATCGTCATGAGCGCGAAGAACGGCAGCAGCACACCGCCGGTGACGTACATGTGGTGCGCCCACACCGCGACGGAGAGGGCCGCGATCGCGATCGTCGCGTAGACGAGGGTCTTGTATCCGAAGATCGGCTTCCGGCTGAACACCGGGAAGATCTCCGAGACGATGCCGAAGAACGGCAGCGCGATGATGTACACCTCGGGGTGGCCGAAGAACCAGAACAGGTGCTGCCAGAGCAGGACGCCGCCGTTGGCCGGGTCGTAGATGTGGGCGCCGAGGACGCGGTCCGCCGCGGCGGCCAGCATCGCGGCGGCCAGCACCGGGAACGCCATCAGGATCAGCAGGCTGGTGATCAGCGTGTTCCACGAGAAGATCGGCATGCGCCACATCGTCATGCCGGGGGCCCGCATCGTGATGATCGTGGTGATGAAGTTCACCGCACCCAGGATGGTACCGAAACCGGACATGCCGAGGCCGAGCATCCAGAGGTTGCCGCCCGCACCGGGCGTGAACGAGGCGCTCGCGAGGGGCTGGTAGGCGAACCAGCCGAACGAGGCCGCACCCTGCGGGGTGAGGAAGCCGGCGACCGCGATGGTCGAGCCGAAGAGGAACAGCCAGAAGGCGAAGGCGTTCAGACGCGGGAACGCGACATCCGGCGCACCGATCTGCAGCGGCAGGATCGCGTTCGCGAAACCGGCGAACAGCGGCGTCGCGAACATCAGCAGCATGATCGTGCCGTGCATCGTGAACAGCTGGTTGTACTGCTCCTTCGTCGGGATGATCTGCATGCCCGGCGAGAACAGCTCGGCGCGGATGATCAGGGCCATCACGCCGCCGAGGAGGAAGAACAGCACCGAGGCGATCAGATACATGTACCCGATCGTCTTGTGGTCCGTGGAGGTGATCCACTTGACGACGATGTTGCCCTTCTGCTCGACGCGGGTCGAGCTGAGCAGCGCCGCCTGGCGCGGCGGGATCGTCGTCGGACGCGCGCCGACCTCGGACGTGTCGGGAAGAGTGCTCGTCATTCTGCTTACTTCGCTTCCGAGTCGGTCGTGGGCTTCCCGGTGCCGGGGAAGTTGGTGAGGCGGTCGTAGGCGTCGGTGATGTCGCCCGTGTTGCCCTCGTTCTTCAGCTTGGTCAGGTAGGCCTGGTAATCGGCGTCGCTGACGACCTTCACGTTGAAGAGCATCATCGAGTGGTACTCGCCGCAGAGCTCCGCGCACTTGCCCTGATAGGTGCCCTCGCGCGTCGGCGTGAAGGACCAGGAGTTGTCCTTGCCGATGTACATGTCCTTCTTGTACAGGAAGTCGATGATCCAGAAGGAGTGGATCACGTCACGCGACTGCAGCGTGATGTGGACCTTCTTGTTCACCGGCAGGTACAGCGTCGGGAGGGCGGCCTGGTCGATGTTCCCGGCCTTGTCGGGCTGGGCCTGGACGCCCATGGTCCAGACTGCGTCGGAGTTGTCCTTCTCCTTGCCGTCGTACTGGAAGTCCCAGGCCCACTGCTTGCCGATCGCGGTGATCGACACGTCGGGCGCGGGCTGGCCCGGTGCGCCGTACTGGGTCTCGATGATCGTCTGGTCGCGAGCCGTGAAGGCGAACATGCCGAAGATCAGAATCAGCGGGACGATCGTGTAGAAGATCTCGATCGGCATGTTGTAGCGCAGCTGCACCGGCAGGCCGGTCTGGCCCTTGCGCCGGCGGTACGCGATGGCCGCCCAGCCCATGAGGCCCCAGGTGATGAGACCCACGACGAGCAGGACGATCCACGAATTGACCCAGAGCGCGGCGACGCGATCGGTCTGATTGGTGGCGGGTGTGCCGTCGGCGACGAAGCCCGGAAGGAATCCGTGGAGCTCTGTGGGAGAGCATCCCGCGAGGGCCACGGCTGCCGCTACTCCCAGGGGGAGTGCGGCCCAACGAAGGCGGCGTTTCGAGGGCACGATGCACCTTTCAGATCACGGACGTGGGCTACCTCAGTCTAGGGCAACCTCACACCCGATTCACGCCATCCACGCAGGTAGGGCGTGGATGGCGCAGGGTGGGGAGAGGGGATTCCGCGGGTCAGTGGAAGCTGTCGCCGCAGGCGCAGGAGCCCTGCGCGTTGGGGTTGTCGATCGTGAACCCCTGCTCCGAGATGGTGTCCTTGAAGTCGATCGACGCACCGTCCAGATACGGCACGCTCATGTTGTCGACGATGACCTCGACGCCGTCGAAGTCGACGGTCTCGTCGCCCTCGAGATAGCGCTCGTCGAAGTAGAGCTGGTAGATCAGGCCGGAGCAGCCGCCGGGCTGCACGGCGACGCGCAGGCGGAGGTCGTCGCGCCCCTCCTGCTCCAGCAGGCTCTTCACCTTCGCCGCGGCGGCGTCGGTGAGCTTCACGCCGTGCGCGGTGGTGGTCTCGGGGGTGAGGGTGATGTCGCTCATGTCGCTCCTTGGATCGGCCGTGCACCGGCACGGTTCCCGTCCTCCGAGTCTACCGCCGCAGGGACGGGCGGCAGCGAGCCGGCCCTCACGACCGGGTCTCGATGCCGCCCTGGCGCGTCAGAGCGTGATCTCGTTCATCCGGGTGAGCAGCAGCGCCTCGGTCGCCACCGCGTGCCGGAACGTGTCCAGGTGCAGAGACTCGTTGGGGCTGTGCGCCCGCGCGTGCGGGTCCTCGACTCCGGTCACGAGGATCTCGGCGCCGGGGAAGCGCTCGACCAGATCGGCGATGAAGGGGATGGATCCCCCGATGCCGAGGTCGACTGGGTCCTTGCCGTATCCGTCGGCCATCGCCCCGCGCACCAGGCCGACCGCCCAGCCGCTCGTGTCGACGAGGAACGGGTTGCCCAGGTCGAGGTCCGAGAAGGCGAGCTCGGCGCCGAACGGCGCGTGCGCCCGCAGGTGCGCCTCGAGCGCGGCGTAGGCGTCGTCGGCGCTCTGCCCCGGTGCGATCCGGCAGCTCAGCACGACCGTCGCCTCAGGGGCGAGCGTGTTCGACGCCGCGGCCACCGAGGTCGCATCGACGCCGATGACCGTGACGGACGGCTTGTTCCAGATGCGGCTGAGGATCGTGCCGTCGCCGATCGGCGTGACGCCGGGGAGGAGCCCGGTCTCGTCGCGGAGGGTCGCCTCGCTGTACTCCGGCGTCTCCGCCTCGCGCACGGCGAGTCCCTCGACGGCCACGGATCCGTTCTCGTCCCAGAGCGTGTTCAGCAGTCGGATCGTCGCGAGCATCGCGTCGGGCACCGCTCCCCCGAACATGCCCGAGTGCGACGCGTGGTCGAGCGTGCGCACCGTGAGGGTGAAGCGCACCGCGCCGCGCAGCGAGACGGTCAGACCCGGCGTGGACGAATCCCAGTTGCCGGAGTCGGCGACGACGATCGCGTCTGCGCGGAGGGCGTCCTCGTTGTCGGTGAGGAACTGGGCGAAGGAGCGGGAGCCGTACTCCTCCTCCCCCTCGATGAACATCGCGATGCCCAGATCGAGGTCGTCTCCGAGCGCCTCCGCCACGGCGCGGATCGACGCGATGTGCGCCATGATCCCGGCCTTGTCGTCGGCGGCGCCACGACCGTACAGGCGGCCGTCGCGGACGGTCGGCTCGAACGGCGGGGTCTCCCAGAGCTCGTCGGCCCCCGGCGGCTGCACGTCATGGTGGGCGTACAGCAGGATCGTCGGCTTGCCGTTGCGGGCGGCGCGGCGGGCGAGGATCGCGGGCTGGCCGACCTCGTCCGTCCCCGGGATCGCGGCCCGCAGCACCCGCACGCTGTCGAATACGCCGGTGCCCTCCGCCAGCTCGGCGACGGCGGCGGCGCTGCGGACGAGCTGGGTCTGATCGAACGCCGGCCACGCGATTCCCGGAATGCGCACCAGGGCGCCGAGATCGCTCAGCGCGGCCGGGATCCCGGTGGCGACGGCGGCGGCGACGGCGGCTTCGACGTCACCGGAAGCGGTGACCGAGGAGGAGGGAGAAGTCATGCAGGTAATCTTAGAGAACACCCGTTTCCTCCTCTCTCGACTTCCAGGAGCCTTCGTGCCCAGCACTCCCACCCCCGCACCCGACGACGCCTCCGACGAGGCGACGAGCGGCAAGGGACGCCGCACGCCGACCCGCGCGGAGCAGGAGGCCGCCCGGCGCCGCCCGCTGGTGCCCGACACCAAGGAGGCGAAGGCCCAGGCCCGCGCCGACCTGCGCCAGCGCCAGGAGCGTCAGCGCATCGGCATGGCGAACGGCGAGGAGAAGTACCTCCCGGTGCGCGACCGCGGCCCGCAGCGCCGCTGGGTGCGCGACTACGTCGACGCGGGATGGCACGTCAGCGAGTGGATCATGGCCCTCATGGTCGTGGTGATCGTCGTGTCGCTCATCCCGAACACCCTCGTGGCCTACTGGGCCTTCATCGGCCTCTGGGGCTTCATCGCGATCGCGATCATCGACATGGTCTTCCTCGGCATCCGCGTGAACCGCCGGATCGCCGAGAAGTTCGGCAAGGACAAGCGCGAGCGCGGTCTCGCGTGGTACGCGGCCATGCGGTCGCTGCAGATGCGCTTCATGCGGCTGCCGAAGCCCCAGGTCAAGCGCGGTCAGTACCCGGACTGATCCGGATCCCCCGACAGACGAGAAGGTCCCGGTGCGCTGCGAGCGCCCGGGACCTTCTGCGTCGTACGCGGATCAGCGCGCGTGCAGCCCCGCGCGGATCTGCCGCGCCCAGAACGGCCCGCGGTAGAGGAACGCCGTGTATCCCTGGACCAGGGTCGCACCGGCGTCGAGACGCTCGCGCACCTCGGCACCGGTCTCGACGCCTCCCACGGAGATGACGCAGAAATCGGCGGGGACGGCGGCCCGCACGATCCGGAGGACCGCGAGCGAGCGCTCCTTGAGCGGGGCGCCGGACAGGCCCCCCTCGCCTGCCGCGGCGACCTTCGCGGGATCCGTGATCAGCCCCTCGCGCGAGATCGTCGTGTTCGTCGCGATCAGGCCGTCCAGTCCCTCCTCGACGGCGAGCTCCGCGATCGCGGCGACCTCGTCGTCCGGAAGATCGGGTGCAATCTTCACCAGCAGCGGTGTGGCGCCGGCGGCCGCCTTCACGGCTCGCAGCAGCGGAGCGAGCGTCTCCACGGCCTGCAGGCCGCGCAGTCCCGGCGTGTTCGGGGACGAGACGTTGATCGCGAGATAGTCGGCGAGGGGCGCGAGACGCACCGCCGAAGCGACGTAGTCGGCGGTCGCGTCCTCGACCGCGACCACTCGGCTCTTGCCGATGTTGACGCCGATCACGGCCGCGGGACGGCGGCGGCGGAGCTTCCACAGCCGCTTCTCCGCGGCCTCCGCACCGGCGTTGTTGAAGCCCATGCGGTTCACCACGGCGCGATCCGGGATGAGCCGGAACAGCCGCGGCTTGGGGTTGCCCGGTTGCGGGATCGCGGTGATGGTGCCCACCTCGACGTGCCCGAATCCGAGCGCGGACAGGCCGCGCACCCCGACCGCGTTCTTGTCGAAGCCCGCGGCGATGCCGAACGGCGAGGGGAAGACGAGCCCGAGGGCGCGCACCTCGTCCCGCGGCTCGGGACGCGTCAGTGGACGGGCGATCCAGGAGAACGGGGGCGCGCCGAGCACCCGCACCACGGCCATGCCGGCGTGGTGGGCGAACTCGGGATCGAAACGCGCGAGGACGAGACGGAAGAGCAGCGCATACATCCCTGCCAGGCTACCGGTCGGCGGATGCGGATCCGACCGACGTCGAGGCCGGGCTCAGAGAGCGGTCTGCTCCGCCGCCGCGTGATGGTCGGCGCGGAGCTCGGCGATCGAGGTCTCGAAGTCCTCGAGGGAGTCGAACGCCTGATAGACGCTCGCGAAGCGCAGGTAGGCGACCTCGTCCAGATCCCGCAGGGGCCCCAGGATCGCCAGCCCGATCTCGTTGGTGTCCAGCTGCGAGACGCCCGTCTGACGCACCGCCTCCTCGACGCGCTGCGCGAGGATCGCGAGATCCGCCTCGGTCACCGGGCGCCCCTGACAGGCCTTGCGGACGCCGGAGATCACCTTCTCGCGACTGAACGGCTCCATCACGCCGCTTCTCTTGATCACGTTGAGGCTCGCGGTCTCGGTCGTCGAGAACCGCCCCCCGCACTCGGGGCACTGGCGGCGGCGCCGGATCGACAAACCGTCGTCGCTCGTGCGGGAGTCGATGACGCGGGAGTCCGGATGACGGCAGAACGGGCAGTGCATTCGTGAAAGCCTACGCCCCGGAGTCCTGCTCGGCCGCGAATCGGGCCTCGACTGCTTCGCCGTGCGCCGGCAGCAGCTCGGCCGCCGCAAGGGCGGCGACGCCCGCGCGCGCCTCGGTGAGCGCCGCGTGGTCGTAGGAGACGACCTGCTGCGGGCGCAGGAAGGTGTAGGCGCCGAGCCCCGACGCGTAGCGCGCCTGACCCCCGGTCGGGAGCACGTGGTTGCTGCCCGCCATGTAGTCCCCGAGGCTGACCGGCGTCTGGTCGCCGACGAAGACCGCCCCGGCGCTCGTGAACGACGGGGCCGCGGCCTCCGCATCCGCCAGGTGCAGTTCGAGGTGCTCCGGCGCATAGGCGTTGCTGAACGCGACCGCCGCGGCCCGGTCGTCGACGAGGACGATCGCCGACTGCGGTCCGTTCAGCGCCGCCTGCACGCGCTCGCTGTGCCGGGTGCGCGCCGCCTGGGTCGCGACCTCGGCGGCGACGCGCTCGGCGAGCTCTGCCGCATCGGTCACGAACACCGCCGAGGCCTGCTCGTCGTGCTCCGCCTGGCTGATGAGATCGGCCGCGATCAGGCGGGGGTCGGCGTCGCCGTCGGCGACGATGAGGATCTCGGTGGCACCGGCCTCGGAATCGGTGCCGACCACCCCGGCGACGGCGCGCTTCGCGGAGGCGACGAAGTTGTTGCCCGGCCCGGAGATCACGTCGACGGGGTCGAGTCCGACCCCCGGCACGCCGTAGGCGAAGGCGCCGACGGCTCCGGCGCCGCCGATCGCGTACACCTCCTCCACGCCCAGCAGTGCCGCCGCGGCGAGGATGGTCGGGTGGATGCGCCCGTCCTCGCCCTGCTGCGGCGGCGAGGCGAGCGCGATGCTGCGGACTCCGGCGACCTGCGCGGGCACGACGTTCATCACGACGCTCGAGGCGAGCGGCGCCTTGCCGCCCGGGATGTAGACGCCGACCCGGCCCACGGGCTGCCAGCGCTGCACGATGCGCGCGCCGGACCCGATCCGGGTCTCGCGGTCCTCCGGCACCTGGGCGGCGGAGCCGCGGCGCACCCGGTCGATCGCCGCCTCCAGCGCCGTGCGCACGTCGGGGGCGGCCGACGCGAGGGCCTCGTCGAGGTGCTCGCGGGGAACCCGGATCGCGTGCCCGCTGACCCGGTCGAAGCGATCGGCCTGCTCGCGCAGTGCCTCCTCGCCGCGCACGCGCACGTCCTCCACGATCGCGGTCGCGGTGGCCAGCGCCTCGGCGCGTGCGGCGGTGGCGCGCGGTACGGCCGCGAGCATCTCGGCGGTGGAGAGGGTGCGTCCCCTCAGGTCGATCGTCTGCATGCGTCCTCAGCCTCGGGTCATGTTGTCGGTGTCGTGCAGGTAGCCCACGCGGCCGTCGTCGTGCCGCACGACGAACGCGCCGCCGCGGTCCTCGAGAACAAGGATCCACGCATCGGGCCCGATCGTGAAAATCTCGTCACCCCGCGCGTCATGAACCGGCCGGGTCTCCGGCGCCAGCGCCCAGAAGGGCTGGGCCGGCTCGGATCCCCGCCGCTCCTCCGCCACCACGTCGACCGCGTGCGTGGCGACCTCGTCCTCGGGCGAAGGCACCAGCAGGTCGCCGAGCACTTCGGTCATGGTGTCGGACAGGTCGTGCGAGACCGGCGACCGGTCACCGGCGTCCGCAGGGTCGTCCTCCGACGGGGCGGAAGGGCTCGGCTCCGCCTCGGACGACTCCGTCGGAGCGGACGCCTGCGTCGTCTCGGACGCCTCCGCATCGCGCCGGGAATCCGCCCCCGTGGTCCGGTCGTCCTCGCGGAGCTCCTGCCGCGTCGTCCCCGGGTCGGCGCCGACGGGTGCCGGCTCCTCCGCCTCGGGGATCGCCTCCGTCAGGGCCTCGGCCGCAGCCGCGCCCGCGGTGGGGGCCTCCCCCGCGTCCTCGCCTGCGGCTGATTCGGCAACGCCGCTCTCGGCGGTGCGCGCGGCCGACTCGTCCGCTCGGACTGCCGTGTCCTCCGCCCCCGCCTCGGAGGCGACGAACGACTCGCGGTGGTGGTCGGGCACGTAGCCGGCTCCGCCGAGGATCGCCGCGCCCGTGGCGCCGGCGGAGAGGTGCGCGCCAGCGTCGACCTCGTTCTCGTGCAGCAGCCCGGGATCGACGTCGTCCTCGTTCTGAGGATCGGACACGCTCCCCCGCGCACGCACCGGCCGCGGTCGGGTGAACACCGGGCGCACCGGGTTCGCATTGCGGTGCGCCAGGGTGTCGGTGCGCCCCTCGAAGTCCTCGCGCAGCCCCGGGATGAGGACCGCGAACACCGAGACCACCACGAGGCCCAGCAGGGAGGCGACCTCCAGCCAGAGCGGCCAGGTGGCGAGCGCGCTGCGGCGCATCGCGGCGACCAGGTCGAGCTGCTGCCACAGCAGCACGGCCCAGCTGACCAGGGCGACGCTGAACGCCACCGAGGCGAACTGATCGATGCCGAGAGAGCCGACGCGGCGGATCCCCTCCGGCGACAGGCGCCGCAGCACCACGAGGAAGACGGCCGCCGTGGGCACGCCGATCGTGAGCAGCCAGGCGCCGTTCATCGTCCACACGGTCGCCGAGCTGTCGAGCACGCTGCCCGCTGCGGGGACGAACGAGAGCACGAAGGCGATCAGCCACAGACCTGCCATGATCAGCTCACGCAGGGTGAACCCCACATAGCCGTGCTGAGGCGCCGCCGCAGGGAAGGAGTCCTCCGGGACGGCCTCGTCGGGGCGGGCCTCCGGGGTCGATGTCGGGCTCTCTTCGCCCTGCGACATCGCAGCGAAAGGGACGTCGCCGGTCATCAGTGCTTCCTTTCGTCGTGCGGCCGTCTGGGGGGCGGCCGTCGGACGGGACCCGATACTACCGGGCAGGTTTGGAGACCTCCTGAGCGGGCTCCGGCGACGGATGCCCCCGTGGGTCGAGCCGGCGGGGAACGGTCAGCCCAGGCATTGCGGGCCGAGCAGCGACTTCAGATCGCCGAACAGATCCGCGGTGACGGTGACGGGCATGGGCACCTCGAAGACCTTCGCGCGTCCGCCGCGGTGCATCTTCAGCATCACCTCGGTCTCCCCCGCGTGGCGTCGCAGCACCTCGGCGAGATCCTCGATGACGCGCTCGGTGGCGCGCTGCTCCGGCACGATCAGCGACAGCGGCCCTGCCGCATCGAAGGCGCCGACGTCGGGCGTGAACGCCGACTGCGCATGCAGGTTCATGCCGTCGTCGCGACGCGAGATCCGTCCGCGCACGGCGAGGATCGCATCCTGCTGCAGCGTGCTCTGGAACTCGAGGTAGGTCTTGCCCATGAACATGATCGTGATCTCGCCGTGGAAGTCCTCGATCGTGATCATGCCGTACGGGTTCCCGCTCGCCTTCGCGACGCGATGCTGCACGCTCGTCACGAGTCCCGCCACCGTCACCTGGTCGCCGTCCTGCAGGTCCTCCGACTCGAGGAGCGCGTTGATCGCGATGGACGCGTGCTTGGCGAGCGGCACCTCCAGCCCTGCCAGCGGATGGTCGGACACGTACAGGCCCAGCATGTCGCGCTCGAACGCGAGCTTGTCCTTCTTGGTCCACTCGGGCCGGTTCGGCACCTTGGGCGGGGCGACCTCCTCGACCTCGTCGTAGAGGCTGTCGAAGTCGAAGCCGATGGCGCCCTGGGCCTCGTTGCGCTTCTGGTCGACCGAGGCCTCGACGGCGTCCTCGTGGATCTCGACGAGCGCACGGCGGGTGTCGCCCATGGAGTCGAAGGCGCCGGCCTTGATCAGCGACTCCACCGTGCGCTTGTTGGCGACGTGCAGCGGGACCTTCTTGAGGAAGTCGTGGAACGAGGTGAAGTTCTCCTCCTGGCGCGACTTCACGATGCCGTCGACGACATTGGATCCGACGTTGCGGACGGCTCCGAGCCCGAAGCGGATGTCCTCGCCGACGGCCGCGAAGAAGTTGATCGACTCGCGCACATCCGGCGGAAGCACCTTGATGCCCATGCGGCGGCACTCGTTGAGGTACAGCGCCATCTTGTCCTTGGAGTCGCCGACGCTGGTCAGCAGCGCCGCCATGTACTCGGCGGGGTAATGCGCCTTCAGGTACGCGGTCCAGTAGGAGATCACGCCGTAGGCGGCCGAGTGGGCTTTGTTGAACGCGTAGTCGGAGAACGGCAGCAGGATCTCCCAGAGCGCGTTCACCGCACCGTCGGAGTAGCCGTTGGCGTGCATGCCCGCCTGGAAGCCCTCGAACTGCTTGTCCAGCTCGGACTTCTTCTTCTTGCCCATCGCACGGCGGAGGATGTCGGCCTGACCGAGCGAGAACCCGGCCACGCGCTGGGCGATCGCCATCACCTGCTCCTGGTAGATGATGAGGCCGTAGCTCTCCTCCAGGATGTCCTTGAGCGATTCCGCGAACTCCGGGTGGATCGGCGTGATCTCTTGGAGCCCGTTCTTGCGGAGCGCGTAGTTCGTGTGCGAGTTCGCGCCCATCGGGCCCGGCCGGTACAGCGCGATGAGCGCCGAGATGTCGCCGAAGTTGTCCGGCTTCATGAGGCGCATGAGCGCACGCATCGGCCCCCCGTCGAGCTGGAACACGCCGAGCGAGTCGCCGCGGGTGAGCAGGTCGTACGACGGACGGTCGTCGAGCGCCAGATCCTCCAGGACGAGCTCCTCGCCCCGGTTCATCCGGATGTTGGCGAGGGCGTCCGAGATGATCGTGAGGTTGCGCAGCCCCAGGAAGTCCATCTTGATGAGACCGAGCGACTCGCAGGACGGATAGTCGAACTGCGTGACGATCTGGCCGTCCTGCTCGCGCTTCATGATCGGGATGATGTCGATCAGCGGATGCGAGGACATGATGACGCCGGCCGCGTGCACGCCCCACTGGCGCTTCAGGTTCTCCAGACCCAGCGCCGTGTCGAACACGGTCTTCGCCTCGGGATCCGACTCGATCACGACGCGGAACTCGCTGGCCTCCTTGTACCGCGGGTGCTCTGGATCGAACATGCCGTCCAGCGGCATGTCCTTGCCCATCACCGCGGGCGGCATCGCCTTGGTGAGCTTCTCCCCCATGCTGAAGGGGAAGCCGAGCACGCGTCCGGCGTCCTTCAGCGCCTGCTTGGCCTTGATCGTGCCGTAGGTGACGATCTGCGCGACACGCTCGTCGCCGTACTTCTCCGTGACGTACTGGATCACCTCGCCACGACGGCGGTCGTCGAAGTCGACGTCGAAGTCGGGCATAGAGACGCGGTCGGGGTTGAGGAAGCGCTCGAAGATGAGGCCGTGCTCGAGAGGATCCAGATCCGTGATCTTCATGGCGTAGGCCGCCATGGATCCGGCGCCGGAACCGCGGCCGGGGCCGACCCGCACGCCGTTGTCCTTGGCCCAGTTGATGAAGTCGGCGACGACGAGGAAGTAGCCGGGGAACCCCATGGACGAGATGACCTCGACCTCGTAGTTCGCCTGCTTGCGCACCGCATCGGAGATCCCGCCCGGGTAGCGGAGCTGCAGGCCCTTCTCGACCTCCTTGATGAACCAGCTCTCCTCCGTCTCGCCCGGCGGGACGGGGAAGCGCGGCATGAAGTTGGCACTCGTGTTGAAGGAGACGTCACAGCGCTCGGCGATGAGCAGCGTGTTGTCGCACGCTTCGGGGTGCTCTCGGAACACCTGGCGCATCTCCGCAGCCGATTTCACGTAGTAGCCGTCGCCGTCGAACTTGAACCGGTTCGGGTCGTCGAGGGTCGAGCCGGACTGCACGCAGAGCAGCGCCGCGTGGCTGGTCGCGTCGTGCTGGTGCGTGTAGTGCAGATCGTTCGTGCCGACGAGCGGGATCCCGAGGTCCTTCGCGATCTTCAGCAGGTCGCCGGTGACGCGCCGCTCGATCTCCAGACCGTGATCCATGATCTCGGCAAAGTAGTTCTCCTTGCCGAAGATGTCCTGGAACTCCGCCGCCGCCGCGCGGGCGGCGTCGTACTGCCCCAGGCGCAGCCGGGTCTGGATCTCTCCGGAGGGGCATCCGGTGGTGGCGATCAGGCCCTTGGAGTACTTCTGCAGGATCTCGCGGTCCATGCGGGGCTTGAAGTAGTAGCCCTCCAGGCTCGAGGTCGAGGAGAGCCGGAACAGGTTGTGCATGCCCTCGGTCGTCTCGGACAGCAGCGTCATGTGCGTGTAGGCGCCGGATCCGGACACGTCGTCGCGGCGCTGCTCGGGGGATCCCCACTGCACGCGCGACTTGTCGCTGCGGTGCGTTCCGGGTGTGACGTAGGCCTCGATGCCGATGATCGGCTTGACGCCCGCGGCGGTCGCCGCCTTGTAGAACTCGAAGGCCGCGAACGTGTTGCCGTGGTCGGTCACGGCCACCGCCGGCATGCCCTGTGCGACCGCCTCCTGCACCAGCGGCTGGATGCGCGCGGCCCCGTCCAGCATCGAGTACTCGCTGTGCACGTGCAGGTGGACGAAGGAGTCTGAGGCCATGCATCGAGTCTACGTTTCAGGGTGGGACACGGAGGCCTCGCGATCCGCCGCCGATACCCTGGGACCATGACCACCCCGGGCTTCGTCGTCGCCTTCCGCGAGCACATCGGCCACGCTCCGCTGAACCTGGTGGGTGTGACGGCGATCGTGTTCCGCGAGGAGAAGGTGCTGCTCGGCAGACGCGCCGACAACGGCGTGTGGCAGGCGATCTCCGGCATCGTCGAGCCCCGCGAGGAACCCGCCGACACCGCGGTGCGCGAGTGCCTCGAGGAGGCCGGCGTGACCGTCAAGGTCGAGCGGCTCGCGCTCGTGCAGCAGCTCCCCCGCGTGACATACGCCAACGGGGACGAGGTGGACTACCTCGACCTCGTGTTCCGCTGCTCGTGGGTCTCCGGCGAGCCTCACCCCGCGGACGGAGAGCTCACCGAGGTCGGCTTCTACGACCTGGCCGCCATGGGCGACGTCGACGACGCCCATGTGCGCAAGATCGCCCTCGCCGTAGCCGAGGACGATCCCGCGCACTTCCGGGGCGGACGCCCGCCGCGGGCGCCTCAGCCCGGGAGCCCGTCCACGAGATCGACGACGTAGCTCCGCTGCTCATCGGCGACGCCTGCGGGGACGACACCGGTTCCCGGATCGGTGCTGTCCGAGATCCCCGTCACCCGACCGGTCGAGACGTCGACCGTGATCGTCTGATGGCGTTGGACATCTCCGGACTCGTCCGGCGCCTCCCCGTACGTCGAGTCGAACGCGATCGTGCGCACCGAGCCGTGGCTGTCGATGATCGACGATCCGGGGAGCTGCCCCAGCGCCTGCAGCATGGCCGCGCGCACGTCGCCGCCTCCTGCGTTGGAGGCGAGCAGGGTCATCAGCTTCCAGCCGGCCATCGCTCGGAGGTGGTAGTCGGAGCTGCCGTTCTGCGTGGCGAGGAGCTGCCCGAGGATCCCGTCAGCGTCACCGGGCAGGGATGTCAGGTAGTCGCCGTAGCGGGTTCCGTCCCCCTCGGGCAGGGAGCCCCCGCCCTCGCGGAAACCACCGGCTTCCCCCGCGGATGCCCAACGGTCGAGGAACGCCCGCATGAGCGCGTCGGCAGCCTCATCCGGACCATAGGCGGCCGCCAGCGTCGGGGCGGCGGCAGGGGCGAAGTACCAGTCAGCGGTCGGATCCGCGGGGACGTAGAAGACCCCGCTGCTCCGGACTACCCAGGCGCGTGTCGCCATCGACGCGGACAGCCCCTGATTCGGCGAAGCGATGGTGGTGCCGTCGCTGAGGAACACGACGTCCGCGGTCCACGCGATGCGCAGATACTGATCGGACCGAGGGGCGAGCCCTCCGTGGATCGCCGACGCTGCGGCTGCCCGGAGCACCGACGAGGCCGTCTCCGGCACCGCCGGGGCCGTCGGATCCGGCGCCGGCACCGGGCGCGCGGTCTGAGTCGGGAGTGAGGTCGGATGCGCCACCGCCGTCGGCTCCGGCCCGGGCGCCGTCAGGTTCCCGATGAGGATCGCCGTGGCGGCGGCCGCCGCCACGGCGCCGACGCCTCCCGCGACGAAGTACCACGGCGACCTCGTCGACGGGACGCGCTTCGGCGCCTTCGCGCCGCTGATCTCCGCCATCAGGCGAAGCCGGGCGGTCGCGAGATTCGCCTCTGCGCCCTCGATCTCGGGTCTGATCTCTGCGACCTTCTCACACACGTCCAACGCTCTCTCCCTTCTGCTGCTTCTTCTCGAAAGCCTCGATGCGGCGGTCCGGATCCAGACGTCGGCGCACGCGATGGAGCCGCGATCTCACCGTTCCCACCGGCACGCCGAGAGCTTCTGCCACCTCGTCATAACTGAGTCCGTGCCAGGCGTAGAGCAGGAGCGTCTCCCTGTCCTTCGGCCCGAGCGCCGCGATCCGCATCCTCAGCGCGGCCACCTCGCGTTCCGCATCGACGCGCGCAAGCGCCTCGTCCACGCCCCCGGCCGACGAGATCTCCTCACTGCCCATCGACGCGACGAAGGATCGCCAATGCCTCGCCTCCACCGCCCGATGCCTGCGGATGAGCCTCGCCGCGATGCCGAGCAGCCAGGGCGCGCTCGACTCCGCGGCGAGGTCGAAGTCGGCGCGACGACGGAACGCCGTGAGGAACGTCTCGCTCAGGATGTCCTCGGCTGCGGCGCGACCGACCCGGTAGGTGGCGAAGGCGTTCACGCTCCGGGCGTGCCGATCGAAGAGCTCGGCGAACGCGGCCGGCTGGTCGAGAGACCTCTGGATGATCTCGCTGTCTGTGCTCACGCTGTGTATTGTCCAAGCGCGTCCGCCCGGTTCACGGTATTTTCGGCAGCGCTCAGCGCAGGTCCAATCGCATCAGCACCCGGGGGAAACCGTTGATCACGGATCCGGTGTCCGAGGCCTTCGTGAAGCCGGCGGACTCGAACAGTCCGCGCGTGCCGACGTACGCCATCGTCAGGTCCACCTTCGCGCCGCGGTTGTCCACAGGGTACGCCTCGATCGCCGGGGCCCCGCGCTCACGTGCGAAGGCGACGGCGCCGTCGACGAGCGTGTGCGTGATGCCCTGCTTGCGGAATCCCGGGCGCACGCGGAGACACCACAGCGACCAGACGTCGAGGTCGTCGACATGCGGGATCAGCCGATTGCGGGCGAAGGACGTGTCGCCGCGACGATGGACCGCCGCCCAGCCGACGGGTTCGCCATCGAGATACGCGATCACGCCGGGAGGCGGATCCTCCGCGCAGAGCCCGCGCACGCGCTCCGCCCTGGCCTCGCCGCGCAGCGCCTGGCTCTCCTTGCTCGGGATCCGGTAACTCAGGCAGAAGCAGGACTGCGCCGTGGGGTTCTTGGGCCCCACGAGCGTCGCGACGTCGTCGAAGACGCTCGCCGGCCGCACCTCGATGCTCATGCGTCCAGTCTGCCCCCGGGCGCCGACATCACGGCTCGACGATGCGCTGATCCGTGTTCGTGTAGCTGATCGAGTCGGCGATCGTGCCGACGAGCCCCATCGTGACGCGCAGCAGGCCCGGCTTGACGTCGTCCAGGGGCGGGGGCGTGTCCGTCCCCAGCGTCAATGCACGACCGTCCTGCGTGGTGGCGGTGACCGAGCCGAGGTACACGCTCACATGCCCGGTGAGCGTCATGGTGTCGGCGTTGGTCACGAGACCCGCCTTGTCCGGCGGGCGGACGGTGAGCGAGAACCCCGAGATCGTGATGGAGTCGGCCGAGATCTTCAGGGCGCGGACGGTGCCGCCGTCGATGGTCGGCACGTCGACGATCGAGATCCCGCTCAATCCGGTGAAGGACAGCCCCTGCGACCCCATCGAGGCGGGGGTCTTCGTGAAGACGGGCGCGCTCTCGTCCCTCGTCGCGGCGACCGGGGCCGGCGCGGGCGTCGGCGCGGGATCTCCTGGAGCGGGCGGCGCCGTGGTGGCCGGCGTCGACGGCGTGCCGGGCAGCGCGGGCAGTCCCGGCGTCGAGGGTCCGGGCGTGCCCGACGTCGGCGGGGGCGTCGTCGGGGTCGGAGTCGGTGCGGGGCACCAGATCAACGGGATGCACAGCCCGGTCGGCTGCGACGCCGGGGCGAGCGCCGCTCCGAGGGTCAGCGGTGCCACGAGCGCGAGCGCGGCCAGAAGGCCAGCGCCGGGGCGCCGCTGCGACTTCACGCTGCCGCCTCCTCGACTCCGCCGACAGGCGATGCGGGGCGCGGTCCCATCCAGGCCACGACGAGCACGGCTCCGGTGCCGGCGAGCAGCATCCCCACGATGAATCCGCCGAGGTTCACCCCGATCAGCGAATAGATCGCCACGACCAGGGCGATGATCCCGTAGAACACATGGTGCGCGGGCATGGCGACGGCGAGGATTCCGAGCAGCAGCAGCGCGATCGGGATGACCGTCGCCTGCAGCCCCTCGATCCCGAGCTGCACATGCAGATGCCCGATGTCGAGCTGTCCCGAGAAGAACATCTCCACGCCGCCGAGGGCGACCAACAGGCCGCCGACGAACGGGCGCTGACGGCGCCAGTGCCGGAATCCGCGGGCGGACCCCGGGACGGAGGCGCTCTCTGCGCCGGTCTCCGGGACCGACATGGCGGAGGGATCGGAGTCGTCACGCACGGGTGACAGCGGATCCGCCCCGCCGGGCCGGTGCTGGCGTCGCGCGGTTCCCCGCTCCCCCGTCTCGTCGGTCATCGCGGTGTCGTCCCTCAGAAGCATCCCTGCGAACCGTCCGTCAGCTCCAGCGTCATGCCCGTCAGGGTGAACACGGAGGCCTGGGTGCTCCAAGCCGTCTGCTGCAGGTTCTTGATCGACACCGTGTCGGCGTCCTGGGCGAAGTCGCCCGCGCTGCCCTTCGCATCGGTGTTGACCGTCGAGGCGTCCACACCGATGCGGATCGCGCCGAACGAAGCATCGCCCTTGAGGCCCGTCATGCCGATCTGCAGGTCGCTCGCGGACGCGGGGTTGCCGTTGCCGCCCGCTTTGATGAGCACGCCCACCTTGCCGAGCGGCGTGTCGGTGATGACGGACTGGCAGAGATCTGCGAGGGTCGCGCTTTTGATGTTCGCGATCGCGACGGTGTGCTCCTTGCCCTCGGTGTCCTTGGCGACCCCGGCGTACTGCGAGAACCCGGTCCCTTCGAGCTGGGACGCGCTGATCTGGAACTGGCTCCCCGACACCGCGAACGACACCGGGACGGCTCCCTGAGCGACACCGCCCATGAGGGCCGCGGCCACCACTCCGGCGGGAATCGCGACCAGGGCGATGCGGCCTGCGTGAGACGAGCCGAGCTTGCGGACACGGTCGGACTTCGGGAACTTCATCGATCCTCCTCCAGGGCGCCGGCTGCGATGGCGGCGCTCCCTGGTCGAGTATATTGCCCGTTGACTCAGAGTCAATACCATGCGGGATCCTGCACCCCCGCCCCGCTAGGCTCGGGGCATGCCCGACGTGCGACGCGCCAGACTGACCCCCGAGGAGCGACGGGCGCAGCTCGTGGCCACCGGGGTCAACTTCCTTGCGGAGCATTCCCTCGACGAACTCACCATGGACGTCCTGGCCCAGCGCGCCGGGGTGTCGCGCCCCCTGCTGTTCCATTACTTCGACACCCGGCAGGGCATGCACCTCGCCGTGGTGACCATGGCGAGGGACAGCCTCCTGCTCGCCTCCGAGCCGCGCGACGATCTGGAGCCGCGGGCCCGCATCCGCGACACGCTGCTGCGCATCACGGAGTTCGTGCGCCAGCATCAGAGCACTTTCCACTCGCTCGTGCGCGGCATCGCGAGCGGCGACCCCGCCGTGCGCCGGGTCGTGGACGAGTCCCGCGATCTCAACGCTCAGCGGCTCATCGACGCCTTCGGCGAGCTCGGCGTCGCCGACACGCCCGCCCTGCGCGTCGCGCTGCGCTCCTGGGTCTCCTTCACCGAGGAGAGCCTGATCAGTCTGGTCATCGAACGCGACGAGGATCCGGAGCGCGTCGTGCGCTTCCTCGAGACGACTCTGGACGGCGTCATCGCCGCGACCGGCGAGCTGCGCCTCTGAGCGCCGCCCTCCCGCAGGGTCTGCCGCTCAGGCTTCGCCGCGGAGCACGTCCAGCGCATGCTGGAAGTCGGCGGGGTAGGGCGACTCCGTCTGCACCCATTCCCCGGTCACCGGATGCGCGAACCCCAGCTTGTGGGCGTGCAGCCACTGCCGGGTGAGCCCGAGCCGCGCGGACAGCGTGGGGTCGGCGCCGTACAGCGGGTCTCCGACGCACGGGTGCCGATGCGCGGCCATGTGCACGCGGATCTGGTGGGTACGGCCCGTCTCCAGGTGGATCTCCAGCAGGGAGGCGCCGCGGAAGGCCTCGAGCGTCTCGTAGTGGGTGACGGACGGCTTTCCGTCCGGCGTCACCGCGAACTTCCACGAGTGGTTCGGATGGCGCCCGATGGGCGCGTCGATCGTGCCCGCGAGCGGATCCGGATGCCCCTGCACGACGGCGTGGTAGATCTTCTCCACTGTGCGCTCCTTGAAGGCGCGCTTGAGGGCGGAGTACGCGGCCTCCGTCTTCGCGACCACCATGAGGCCGCTGGTTCCCACGTCGAGCCGGTGCACCACGCCCTGCCGTTCCGGAGCCCCGCTCGTCGCGATGCGGAATCCCGCCGCCGCGAGGGCGCCGACGACGGTGGGACCCTCCCATCCGAGCGAGGGGTGGGCCGCGACGCCGGTGGGCTTGTCGACCACGACGATGTCGTCGTCGTCGTACACGATGCCGAGCTCCGGCACGGCGATCGGTTCGATGCGGGGCTCCTGCTTGGGCGCCCACTCGACGTCGAGCCATCCGCCGGCACGCAGCTTGTCCGACTTGCCGAGCGTGACGCCGTCGAGCGTAACTCCCCCGGCCTCGGCGATCTCTGCGGCGAACGTGCGCGAGAAGCCGAGCATCTTGGCCAGCGCCGCGTCGACGCGCACGCCGTCCAGGCCGTCCGGCACGGGCAGCGCACGGGACTGCACCGTCAGCTCCCTGTCCCGGTCGGGTGCCGGTGGTCAGCGTCGGCGTCGGCCGGCTCCGACCCCTCTGCGGATCCGGAGTCGTCGCCCGCGGCCTCGGTCTCCTTGTGGTCGCGCTCGCGCGAACCGTCCAGTCGCAGACCGGCGATGATCAGCAGGGCGATCGAGATCATCCCGGTGACGATGAAGATGTCCGCGACGTTGAAGATCGCCGGAAGCATCCACGGCATCGAGATCATGTCGACGACGTGGCCGACGCCGAACCCCGGCGCGCGGAACAGGCGGTCCGACAGGTTGCCGAGGACTCCCCCGAGCAGCGCGCCGAGCACGACCGCCCACAGGCGCGAGCGCACGGAGACGGACTTCCAGACGATCACGCACGCGACGACGGCGAGGGCGATCGTGAAGATCCAGGTGTATCCCGCACCGATCGAGAACGCCGCTCCGGAGTTGCGGATGGAGAACAGCTGCAGGAACTCCCCGATGACCGGGACGACCTTCTGCTCGGGGAGGTACGTGATGGTGAGGTACTTCACAAACTGGTCGGCGGCCAGCACGAGCACTGCGAGGATCGCAATGATCGTGCCGGCCGCCGAACCAGGAAGCGGTTGACGCCGGGTCAACGGGGCTCCTTACTGCTTACTGCGCGGAGGCGTCCCCCGTGGGGCCGCCCTTCTCGTCGAGGTCGCGGAGCTGACCCTCGATGTAGCTGCGCAGCTGCGTGCGGTACGAGCGCTCGAAGTCGTGCAGCTCGGTGATCTTGCCCTCGAGCACCGTGCGCTCGCGCTCGAGACGGGCGGTCTCCTCGCGCTGCTTCTGCTCGGCGTCGGCGAGGATCTTCGAGGCCTGGGCCTTGGCGTCGGCGATGAGCTGGTCGCGCTGCGACTTGCCCTCCGCGACGTGCTCGTCGTGCAGACGCTGTGCGAGCTCGATGATGCCTGCGGTCGCGGCGGCCGGAGCCCCGCCCTCGGCTGCCGGTGCGGGTGCGGCGACGGGCGCCGGCGCGGCCGGGGCCTCGGCGACCGGAGCGGCGGCCTTCTCCCCCGACTCGTAGGCGGCCAGCTTGGCCTTCAGCTCGGCGTTCTCTTCGAGCGCCTTGCGCCACTCGAGCACGACCTCGTCGAGGAAGTCGTCGACCTCGTCCGGGTCGAAGCCGTCCTTGAAACGGACGTGCTGGAACTGCTTGGTGACGACGTCATCCGGGGTCAGTGCCATTGGTGGCTCCTCTTTCGATGAGTTCTCGGTGGCCGGTGGACACACGGTGCCGACCTCGCGGTCAGCACCTTCAGAAAAGCATAGCCGTCCGATCCCGGCGCCGCGAAGACGGCGCGGAACGGACGGTGAGACGCGGGGACGATCAGATGAAGGATCGGGCGATCGACATCAGGATCAGCACGACGATCATCGTCAGGGTGAGGCCCATGTCCAATGCGACGGGTCCGATCCTCAACGGAGGAATGAGGCGTCGGAACATCCTGATCGGCGGATCCGTGATCGTGTAGACGATCTCGGCGGCGATCAGCCCCGCACCGCGCGGGCGCCACGATCGGTTGAAGATCGGGATCCATTCCAGGATCACGCGGGCGAACAGCGTCAGCAGATAGAGCAGAAGCAGGATGTTGAGGATCGCTGCGATCATCGAGACCGCGGACGCGACCGTCACGTGTCAGGAGTGCGCGAGCGCGGGTTCGTCGCCCCCGGCGATCCCGCCCTGCCCCGACACCGCGATGCTCTCCGGCGACAGCAGGAAGACCTTGCTGGTCACGCGCTCGATGCGGCCGTAGAGGCCGAGGGAGAGGCCGCTCGCGAAGTCGATCAGCCGACGCGCGTCGGCGTCGCTCATCTGAGACAGGTTGATGATCACGGGGATGCCGTCCCGGAAGCTCTCGGCGATGACCTGCGCGTCGCGGTACTGCTTGGGGTGCACCGTGAGGATCTCGTTCACCGCTCCCGCCGAAGGCTGACGGACCGCGGTGGGACGCCGCAGCGGCGTCACCGGAGCGGCCTTGACCTCTTCGCGCTCGCGACGGATCTCCTCGCGCCGGCTCGGCTCGTGCTCCTGACGCGTGGCGTGCGCGGCGGGGACCTCGTCGTAGGTCTCCTCCTCATCGGCGAGGCCGAGGTACACCATGGTCTTCTTCAGCGGGTTCCCCATCGTGTCCTCCGAACGTGTAGGGGTGGTTCTGCTTCGAGGCTAACCCTGGGCGGGTCGCGGTCCCGTGATTGCGGAGCCGATGCGAAGGTGTGTCGCGCCTGCGGCGATCGCCTCGGCGAAGTCGCCGGTCATCCCGGCCGAGATCCAGTCCGCCTCCGGCGCGATCGCGCGCAGACGGGCGGCGTACTCGTGCACGCGCGCGAAGGCGGCGGCCGGCTCCTCATCGAGAGGGGCGACCGCCATGACTCCGCGCAGTCTCAGCGTGGGCAGGGCGAGCACGTGCTCGGCGAGCCCTTCGAGGTCCGCGGGAGCGACGCCCCCGCGACCCGGATCGTCGGTGAGGTTGATCTGCAGCAGCACGTCCAGCGGCGGCGCGTCCGCCCCGGCACGGTCGAGGGCGTCGGCGATGCGCGGCCGGTCGACCGAGTGGACGGCCTGAGCTGCACGCCGGATCAGGCCCGCCTTGTTCGTCTGCGCCTGACCGATGAAGTGCCAGCGCAGCTCCCCCAGATCGGCGAGCTCCTGGGACTTCGAGGAGAGCTCCTGCTGACGGTTCTCGCCGACCTCGCGGACTCCGAGGCTGTAGAGCTCCCGCACGAGGGAGGCGGGATGGAACTTCGTGACCACGATGCGGGTGATCCCCGCGGGGTCGCGTCCCGCGCGCCGCGCGGCGTCCGCGATCGCTGCATCGATCGCGGACAGCCGCTCGGCGACCGAGGTCACTTGAGGAACTCGGGGATGTCGAGGTCGCTCTCGTCGAAGCCCGGCTCGATGCTGGTGTGCACCGGCGGGATCGACGGCACCGTGACGGGGGCGGTCTCCCGCGGCGCCGCCTCGTCGGAGGACGCCTCGGGGTCCTCTTCGGCGGCGGGCTTCTCGGCGACGGCCGGAGCCGACGTGCGCGAGAAGATCTGCGGGTCCAGGCGCAGCGTGGGCTCTCCGCTGTCGAAGCCCGCAGCGATCACCGTGACGCGCACCTCGTCGCCGAGCGTGTCGTCGATCACCGTTCCGAAGATGATGTTCGCCTCGGGGTGCGCGGCCTCCTTGACGAGGTCGGCCGCGTCGTGGATCTCGAAGATGCCGAGGTTCGATCCACCCTGGATCGAGAGGAGCACGCCGTGCGCGCCCTCGATCGAGGCCTCGAGCAGCGGCGACTCGACGGCGAGCTCGGCCGCCTTGATCGCGCGATCCGCGCCACGCGCGGATCCGATGCCCATGAGCGCGGATCCTGCGCCCTGCATGACGGACTTGACGTCGTTGAAGTCGAGGTTGATCAGACCGGGCGTGGTGATCAGGTCGGTGATGCCCTGCACACCGGCGAGGAGCACCTGGTCCGCCGTGGCGAACGCCTCGATCATGGAGATGCCGCGGTCGCTGATCTCGAGCAGACGGTCGTTGGGCACCACGATGAGGGTGTCGACCTCTTCCTTCAGCTTCGCCACGCCGGCGTCGGCCTGGCTCTGCCTGCGGCGGCCCTCGAACGAGAACGGCCGGGTGACGACGCCGATGGTCAGGGCGCCGATCGACTTGGCGATCCGCGCCACGATCGGCGCTCCGCCGGTGCCGGTCCCACCGCCCTCGCCCGCGGTCACGAAGACCATGTCTGCGCCCGTCAGCGCCTGCTCGATCTCCTCCGCGTGATCCTCGGCGGCACGCCGGCCGACCTCGGGGTCCGCACCCGCGCCGAGCCCGCGGGTGAGGTCGCGACCGACGTCGAGCTTGACGTCGGCGTCGCTCATGAGCAGCGCCTGCGCATCAGTGTTGATGGCGATGAACTCGACGCCGCGCAGGCCGAGCTCGATCATGCGGTTGACAGCATTGACGCCACCACCGCCGACACCGACGACCTTGATCACGGCGAGGTAGTTCTGGTTCTGGCTCATCCCGTCCTCCGATGTATTTCGAGCCTCTAGCCGAGGGCAACCTTAAACCTCAAGCAGAAGGTTAAAGTATTTCCCGGTATTGCTTTCTCTGGATCGAAGGTAAGCGGCGCATGCCGCGCAGAAGCCAAGCGACACGCGCCTGAGCGCGATAGCCTCGGATATTCGTGCTCAGCCGGCGATGCCGACGCCCGGCGAGGAGACGTCGAAGCTCGTCGCGCCCGGATTGGCGCCCATCAGCCTTTGAAGCACGAGTGCCTTCTGCGCCGACTGGTCCGCACTCCCCCAGGTCACCGTGGTGCCGCTCGTCAGCGTGAGCACGATGTCATCCGGCGTGGACGCCGTCACGCTGCCGACCTGCGCGCGCAGCTCGGTGGGGAGGGTGCGCAGAGCCGTGCCCGCCGCGGCGAAGGCCGCGGTGCCGGTCCCTCCGGCGACCTCGATCAGGGCGTACCCGGGAGGCTGGGCCTCGGCGGTGGAGAGGACGACACCGGCGGCATCGACGACCGTGAAGCGTCCGTCGCTCTGCTGGATGACCCCGACAGGCGTGCGCTCGACGAGACGCACCACGAGGTCGTGCGGCGGATGGGCCTCGAGCCGGTAGGTCTCGATCAAGGGGAAGCGCACGAGCGCGGCCTTGACGGCGCTGGCATCCACGAGCGCAAGCGGGCGCCCGAGCTGATCGGCGAGCGCCTTCTGCACCTCGGCGGGCTTGATCGCGCTCGCCCCCTCGACCGTGATGGTCTGCACCGCGAACAGCGGACTGTACGCGGCGCCGACGCTGCCGCCGACGACGAGGACGGTGAGGGCGGCGCCGACGATCCAGGCGATCCTGCGGCGACGGGACCGCTGCGTGAAGCGGCGGATCTCGCTGCGCAGGGCCCGGCGGCGCGCCCTCGTCGCCTGCCACAGGTCGCGCGCCGTGAGGGCGGAGCCGGCCGGGGCCCTGTCGTCGTCCTCGACGATCGCGGAGGAGTCCAGGGGCCGTCGACTCTCGAACGCGATCGGCGCTCCGCTCCCCTCCGGGCCGGAAACCGCGGGATCCGTCCCGGCAGGGCCGGAGCCCGCAGCGTCCGCCTCGGGCGCGGGGTTCCGCCGGCGTCCGAGGCGCCCCGTCTCCCCCTCGCCAGCGGTCGAGCCATCGTGCTCGACCGCTGGCGCGGAGACGGGGATCGCGGACGGCCGGCGCACGATCAGCCCTCGGCGGTGGTGCGCAGCGCGTCCAGCACCTGCGGGATGATCTGGTAGACGTTGCCGCAGCCGAGCGTGATCACGTAGTCGCCGTCGCGTGCCACCGTCGCCGTGTAGTCCGCGGCCTGCTGCCAGTCCGCGACGTAATGCACGTGGCTCGGATCCGCGAATGCGCCGCTGACCAGCTCGCCCGTCACACCGGGCACCGGGTCCTCGCGGGCGCCGTAGACGTCGAGCATCACGGTGTGGTCGGCGTAGGTCTCCAGCACCTCGGCGAACTCGCGGTACATGTGCTGGGTCCGCGAGTAGGTGTGCGGCTGCTGGATCGCGATGATGCGTCCGCCGCCGACGATCGTGCGCATCGCCTCGAGCGCCGCGCGCACCTCGGTCGGGTGGTGCGAGTAGTCGTCGTAGACGCTCACGCCCCGCTCGACGCCGTGCAGCTCGAGACGCCGCACGGTACCGGCGAAGCCCTGCACCGCGCGGGTCGCGTCCGCCAGGGGATGACCGAGCGCGGTCAGGACGGCCACCGCGCCCGCGGCGTTGATCGCATTGTGCACGCCGGGCACCGACAGCTGCATGCGCGCGGACTCGCCGTGCATCGTCAGCGTCGCGGCGACCGCGCCGTCGGTGACGACGTCGGTGATCCGCAGGTCCGCGTCGTCCGCGAAGCCGAAGGAGATCACGTTCGGATGGGTGATGCCGGCGCGTACGCGCAGCGCGCCCGGGTCGTCGCTGGAGATCACGACGGCCTCGCTCGCCCCGTTCGCGAACGTGACGAACGCGTCGTGGAAGGCCTCGTCGGATCCGTAGTGATCCAGATGATCGGGGTCCACGTTCGTGATCAGCGCGACGGAGGTGTCGTAGAGCAGGAACGTGCCGTCCGATTCGTCGGCCTCGATCACGAAGAGGTCATCGGCCCCGGAGGAGCTCGACGTGCCGAGCTGCTCGATCACGCCTCCGTTGACGAAGTTGGGGTCGGCGCCGAGCTCGCGCAGGGCGGTGACGATCATGCCCGTCGAGCTCGTCTTGCCGTGGGCTCCCGCCACCGACACGAGGCGACGACCGCCGATCAGCCAGTGCAGGGCCTGGGACCGGTGGATCACGTGCAGTCCGCGCTCCTTGGCGAGCACGAACTCGGGGTTCTCCGGCCAGATCGCGCCGGTGTGCACGACGGTGTCGGCGTCGCCGAGGTGCGCGGCGTCGTGTCCGACGTGCACCTCGGCGCCGAGCGCGGCGAGCGCCCGCAGGTTGTCGCTGTCGGCGCGATCGCTTCCGGAGACGCGGATGCCCGCGTCGAGGAACATGCGCGCGAGCCCCGACATGCCGGAGCCGCCGATGCCGATGAAGTGCGCGGCGGAGATGTCGTCGGGGATCGGCAGGGAGAGGTCGGGTCTGATCATTGCTCTTTCGTCCTTAAGGGCTGAATCATCCTAAGTCGGGGCGCACCCGCCGAGGGCCTGGCTCGCCGGTCGGGCGTTCCGCCCCGGCGCGCGTGCCGGCGCTCAGCCCGCGAGCGCGCGGTCGGCGAGGGCGATGAGGTCCTCGGTCCCGGTGCGGGATCCGACCTGCTCCGCCGCGCGCTGCATCGCGGCCCGCCGGGATGCGTCGCGGAGCAGGGGCACCACCTCGTCGCGCACCTGTTCGGGGGTGAGTCGCGCATCGTCGATGAGGAGCGCGGCCCCGGCATCGATGGCGGCAGCGGCGTTGAGGCGCTGCTCGCCGTTGCCCACCGCATAGGGCACGTAGATCGCGGGGATGCCGAGCGCGCTGATCTCGCTGACGGTGGCCGAGCCCGAGCGCGAGAGCACCAGATCCGCCAGCGCGAAGGCGAGGTCCATCCGGTCCAGGTAGCGGCGCACCGCATACCCGGCGGCCCCGGGGTCGGGCATCTCGGAGCGGTCGCCCGTCGCATGCAGGATCTGCCATCCTGCGTCGAGGATGCTCCGCCAGGATCCGGCGATCGCCTCGTTCAAGCGCTGCGCGCCGAGAGAGCCCCCGAACACGAGCAGCACGGGGCGGTCCGGATCCAGGCCGAACTCGGCCGCCGCGTCCGCACGCAGAGCCGCGCGGTCGAGATCGACGATCTCGCGGCGCAGCGGCATGCCGACGACCTCGCCGCCGCGCAACGGGGTGCCGGGGAACGCGACGCCCACGGCCGCCGCCGATCGGGCTCCCAGCACGTTCGCCATTCCCGGGCGCGCGTTGGCCTCGTGGACGACGAAGGGAACGCCCTCGCGGCGGGCGGCGATGTACGCCGGCGCTGCCGCGTAGCCCCCGAAGCCGATGACCTCGTCCACGCCGTGCTCGCGGATGTAGGCGCGCACCTGCTTCACGGCACGGGAGAACCGTGCGGGGAAGGCGAGGGCGGCCCCGTTCGGGCGCCGGGGGAACGGCACCTTGTCGACGGTGAGGAGCTCGTAGCCGCGCTGCGGGACGAGCCTCGACTCGAGCCCCTCCCGGGTGCCGAGGACGAGCACGCCCGTCTCGGGATCGCGGGCGCGCAGGCCGTCGGCGACGGCGAGCAGGGGGTTGACGTGGCCTGCGGTTCCCCCGCCGGCCAGAAGGTACGTGGTCACTTCAGGAGCGTACCGGAACCGCCGGGGAGGGTGCCGGGAGCGTGCGCGCGAACGACAGCAGCACCCCGCAGGCGAGCAGCACCGACAGCAGCGAGGTGCCGCCCTGCGACATGAACGGCAACGGCACGCCGAGCACGGGGACGACCCGGAGGACGACGCCGATGTTGATGAGCGCCTGGGCGAGGATCCATACGACGATGCCGCCGGAGGTGACGCGCACGAACAGATCGTCCGTGCGGCGGATCATCCGGAACACGGCGACCGCGAACAGCGCGAAGAGCGCGAGCACCAGGGCGCAGCCGATCAGGCCGAGCTCCTCTCCCACGATCGCGAAGATGTAGTCGTTGGACGCCGCGGGCAGCCACCCGTACTTCTGCCGCGAGTTGCCCAGGCCGAGCCCGAAGATGCCGCCGTTGGCCATGCCCCAGATCGCGTGCACCTGCTGATAGCAGCTGTCGAGGTAGCAGCTCGTGTCGTTCGAGTGGTCGAGCGCGCCGAGGATCAGGGCGCGCCGGCGCTCGTCGGCGAACGCGAAGCCGAGCACGGCGACGAGCGAGATGAGCAGCGGCAGGACGAAGATCCGAAGCCGCACGCCGGAGAAGAACAGCGCCCCCAGGATGATGAGGAAGAGGATCATCGAGGTCCCGAGGTCCTTGCCCCCGAGCACCGCGGCGATCGCCAGGAAGCCGACCGGGATCAAGGGGATGAAGACGTGCTTCCAGCGCCCGAGCAGGTCCTGCTTCCGCCACAGGATGAACCCCGCCCACACTGCCAGGGCGAGCTTGATGAACTCGGAGGGCTGCACCACCTGACCCGCGATCCGCAGCCAGTTCGTGTTCCCGTCGTTCTCGTATCCGAGGGGCGTGTAGACGAGCATCTGCAGGCCGACCGCGCCGATGAGGACGAACCAGGCCGTGCGCTTCCAGAACTTGACGGGGAACCGGCTCATCAGGAACATGGCCGGGATGCCGATGGCGGCGACGAGCGCCTGGGTCATGACGATCGCGAACGGATCCTGTCCGTTCTCGACCGCGTTCGCGCTGGATGCGGAGAGGATCATCACGAGGCCGAACACCGTCAGCAGGAGCGACGTCGAGGCGATCAGCGTGAACTCCGTCGACACCGGGCGGAACACGCGGCCCAGTCGGACCCGGGCGGCGAGTCCGTCGACGCGGGGCTCAGGCGTCGGCGTCGGGCGTGCTCCCACCTGCGTCACCGGCGCTCCCCTGGTCGATCCACTGCCGCACCGCCTCGGCGAAGCGATGGCCCCGATCCGCGTAGCTGGCGAACTGGTCGAAGGACGCCGCCGCCGGAGCGAGGAGCACGGTGTCTCCGTCCTGGGCGATGCCCGCCGCCAGTTCGACGACGCGGGTCATGACCTCTTCAGTGTCGCCGGGGACGACCTCCACCACCTGCACCTCGGGCGCGTGTCGTGCGAACGCCTCGAGAAGGTGCCCGCGATCGACGCCGATCACGACGGCCGCACGGGCGGTCGCGCCCGCCCCGGCGACGAGCTCGGACAGATCCACGCCCTTCAGGTCTCCGCCGACGATCCAGATCGCCCCGGGATACGCCTGCAGCGACGACTGCGCGGCGTGCGGGTTGGTCGCCTTGGAGTCGTCCACCCAGGTGATGCCGCCGGCGCGGGCGACGACCTCGATGCGGTGCGCGTCCAGGCGGAAGCCGTCGAGCGCGGCCGCGATGGCGGCGGGCTCCACACCGAGCGAGCGGGACAGGGCCGACGCCGCGAGGATGTTCTGCACGATGTGGGGCGCGTCGAGGCCGCGGGCGGCGAGATCCGCCACCGTCGTGATCTCGAGGGCCGTGTTGCGACGATCGTCGAGGAACGCCCGGTCGGCGAGGATGCCCTCGACGATGCCGACATCGCTCGGACCGGGGATCCCGAGCCCGAATCCGATCGCCCTCGCCCCCTCGATCACGTCCGCGTCCTCGACCATGCGCTGCGTCGCCCCGTCGGCCTTGTTGTACACGCACGCCACGCGCGTGTTGCGATAGACGAGGGCCTTGGCGTCGCGGTAGGCCTGCGCACTGCCGTGCCAGATCAGGTGGTCGTCGGCGAGATTGAGGCACGTGGTCGCCCACGGCACGGGCTGCCCCGCAGCCGTGGAGAGGCCGAGGTACCAGAGCTGATGGCTGGACAGCTCCACCACGAGGACGTCGAAGCCGCCGGGATCGCGCACCGCGTCGAGCACCGGGACGCCGATGTTGCCGCACGGCGCCGCGCGCAGCCCGCCGGCGACCAGCATGGTCGCGGTGAGCTGCGTCGTGGTCGTCTTGCCGTTCGTGCCGGTGATCAGCACCCACTCCGCGGGGCTGCCGTCCTCACGGACGACCTTGTCCCGCACCCGCCACGCCAGCTCGATGTCACCCCAGAGAGCGATCCGCTGCGCGCGGATCCACGCGATCACCGGGTGGGCCGGGGCGAACCCGGGCGACGCGATGACCACCTCCGGGGCGAACTCCACGAGCCGATCCGGCACGGATCCGAGATCGCCGATCCACAGCTGCGCGCCGATCAGCGGCACCAGCCGCTCGTACTCCTCGGTGGCGCTCTCGGACAGCACCAGCACCTCGGCGCCGAGCTCGGCGAGGGTGTCGGCGACCGAGAACCCGGTGACGGACAGGCCGAGCACGGCGACCCGCAGCCCCCGCCAGTCCGCGTGCCAGCTGGTCAGGGCGTCCAGATCGCGGCTCATGAGCTGGTCTGCCGCAGCCACTCGACGTAGAACAGCCCGAACGCCGAGACCGAGAGCAGGCCCGCGATGATCCACATCCGCACCACGATCGTCGCCTCGGGCCAGCCGCGCATCTCGAGATGATGGTGGAACGGGCTCTGCAGGAACAGGCGCTTGCCGCGGGTGAGCTTGAAGTACGCGAGCTGCACGATCACCGAGCCGGAGGCGATGATGAACACGCCCGCGAGAAGGACCAGCAGCAGCTCGGTGCGGGTGAGGATCGCGAGGGCGGTGATCACGCCGCCGATCGACATGGATCCCACATCCCCCATGAAGACCTTCGCCTTGGGGGCGTTCCACCAGAGGAAGCCGATCAGCGCGCCGACGAACGATGCCGAGATCACCGCGAGGTCGAAGGGGTGCGCCACGTCGTAGCAGCCCTTGAGCGACGACGGGGAGAGCGACTCCACCGCGCAGGACTGCTTGAACTGCCAGAACGAGATGAGGCTGTAGGCGCCGATCACGAAGACGGCGCAGCCCGCAGCGAGGCCGTCGAGCCCGTCCGTGAGGTTGACGCTGTTGGAGGTCGCGATGCCGATCACCGAGATCCACAGCAGGTACAGCAGCCAGCCGACGATGGGCCCGAGGGCGAACAGCCACAGCACCGGGATGTCGCGGAAGAGGGAGATGAAGCCGCTCGCCGGCGTCGTGCCGGCGGGGCTGCGCACCAGGAGCGCCACCACGCCGAAGGGGACCATGACCAGCACCTGGCCGATGATCTTGCGCCAGCCCGACAGGCCCGCGCTCTGCTGCTGGCGCAGTTTCATGTGGTCGTCGATGAAGCCGACCGCTCCGAAGCCGACCATCAGCCAGATCACCAGCAGACCGGACGCCGTCGGGTAGCTGCCGCCGGTGAAGGTGCCGATGCCGTATCCGACGATGGTGCCCAGGATGAAGATGACACCGCCCATCGTGGGGGTGCCGCGCTTGGCCTGGTGGCTCGGGTTCGCGATCGACTCGGGCGTGCGGATGACCTGTCCCCAGCCCCATTTCCGGAACAGCCGGAGGAAGACCGGCGTGAGCAGGAGGGTGAACGCGAGGGAGATCGCGGCGGCGGTCAGCAGAGATCTCACGAGAACGATTCTCCCAGACGATCGCCGAGGAATCGGAGCCCGGCGGAGTTGGACGACTTCACGAGCACCCGGTCGCCGGGACGCAGTTCGCCCTGGAGGTATTCGAAGGCGGCGTCGGCGTCGGGCAGGTGCACGGCCTCGCCGTCCCACGACCCTTCGCCCACGGCGGCGAGGAAGAGGCGACGGGCATCGGCGCCCACGACGACGATCCTCTGGATGTTGAGGCGCACGGCGAGCAGGCCGATGCGGTCGTGCTCATCCCCCGCCGTCTCGCCGAGCTCGCTCATGGCGCCCAGCACGGCCACGGTCCGCTCGCCGGGGCCGGTGATCTGAGCCAGCGTGCGCAGCGCCGCGGCCATCGAGTCGGGACTGGCGTTGTAGGCGTCGTTGATGATGCGCACCTCGTCGCCGCCCATCGGCTGCATCCGCCACCGCTCGGCGATCCGGACCGTCTCCAGGCGCGCGATCGCGTCGGCCGGGTCCACGCCGAGGGCGCGCGTCGCGGCGACCGCGGCGAGGGCGTTGTTCACGTGGTGCGCGCCGAGCACCTGCAGGCGCAGCGGCAGCGCGCGCTCCTCCGCGGGCGCTTCCCCGGCGATCACGATCGTGCACGACGTGCCAGAGGCCGTCACGTCGATGTCGCGGGCACGGACCTCGGCCGCGGGCGTCTGCCCGAATCCGACGATCCGCAGGTCTCGCGCCTCGGCTCGCGGGGTCATGCCGACGACGCGCGCATCGTCCAGGTTCAGCACTGCCGTGCCCCCGATCCGCGCGGCGTCGAGCAGCTCGGCCTTGGCGTGGGCGGTCTCCTCGATGCCGCCGAAGCCGCCGGCGTGCGCGAGACCGACCATGAGCTCGATGACCACATCAGGGTTCACCAGACCCGCCAGGCGCGCGATCTCCCCCGGCGCGCTCGCGCCGAACTCGCACACCAGGAAGCGGGTCGTGTCGGAGATCCGCAGCATGGTGAGCGGGGCGCCCACCTCGTTGTTGTAGGAGGCGATCGGCGCGACCGTCTCCCCCTCGTCCTGCAGGATCCGCGCGAGGAAGTTCTTGGTGGTCGTCTTGCCGTTGGATCCGGTGACCCCGACGATGCGCAGATCGCCGGCCGCGCGGACGCGTGCCACCACGGCGCGGGCGAGCTCGGCGATCGCATCGATGACGTCGGCCACCACGATCTGCGAGATCACGTCGTCGACGGGATGCTCGACGAGCGCCAGGACCGCGCCGTTCTCGAGCGCCGCGCCGACGAACCGGTGCCCGTCGGTGTGCTCTCCGGGCTTGGCGACGAAGATTCCGCCGGCCGACATCTGCCGCGAGTCGGTGTCGACGACACCGGAGACGATCGATGCGGGATCGTGACCCGCAGCAGGACGAAGTTCTCCGCCGACGATCTCGGCGATCTCCGCGAGGGACAGAGCGATCATGGGAAAAGGATCCTCCGGGCGGTACCGCCGGGTCGGATGACGGCGGTCATCACTGGTACTTGGGCAGCAGCGGTTCCATAGGGGTGGTGGACGGCTGCACGCGATAGGTCTTCAGCACCTGCGTCATGGCCTTCTGGAAGGCGGGCGCGGTGGCCGCAGACGACGTTACCCTAGTGGGCTCGTCCAGGGTGACCACGACGACGTACTCGGGATGGTCGGCCGGGGCGTACCCGACCATGCTGGTGAAGTAGATCCCCTCCTTGTACGCACCCGTGGTGGGATCCGGCTTCTGCGCCGTTCCGGTCTTCGCCGCGATGCGGTAGCCGGGCACCTTGATCTGGTCGGACACGCTGCCCTGCACGGCCACGTTCTCGATCATCCGGCTCAGCTCGGCGTCCTTGGTCGCGTCGAACACGCGCTGCGGCTTCGCCGCAGGCGCATCGGTGACCTTGCCGTCGGCGCTCGTGCACGACTCCACCAGGGACAGCGGGATCTTCACGCCGCCGTTCGCGATGGCCTGATAGGCGCTGGCCACCTGCGGCGCGGTCACGGTGTAGTACTGGCCGAACGTGGTCGTGTAGTGCGACTGGTAGTCCCAGTCCTTCACCGGGTGGATGATCCCGGACGCCTCGCCGGGGAAGTCGATCGCGGTCTTGCTCCCGACGCCGAACTTGACCAGCTCGTCGTAGCGCTGCTGGTCGCTCACCATGTCGCCGAACTTGGAGAGCGCGACGTTCGAGGAGTCGATGAGGGCACCCGCGAGCGTGTAGTCGTAGGCGGGGTGGTCGAACGCGTCGTTGATGACGGCTCCGTTCGGGAACTCCTCGTGGCTGGATGCGCCGGTCACCACCGTCGACGCGTTCGCGTTCGCGTACTCCATCACCGACGCCGCCGTGATGGCCTTGAACGTGGAGCCCGGCTCGAAGCTCGTGCTGAAGATGCGCGATCCGCGGTCCTGCGGATCGGCGGCTCCCGGGTCGTTGGGGTCGACGGTGGGGTACTCGGCCGCGGCCCGGATCTTGCCGGTGCCGACCTCGACGACGGTGACCGTGCCCGCCTTCGCGCCCTGCGCCTTGACCTCCTCGGAGATCATCTGCTGCAGGTACCACTGCAGCTCCGTGTTGATGGTCAGCGTCACGGTGCCGCCGTCCACGGCGGGCTGCTCGCTCTGGCTCCCCGGGATCACGACGCCGTCCTTGCCGACGAGGTAGCTCTCCTTGCCCTTGGTCGCGCTCAGGCAGGAGTTCTGCATCTCCTCGAGCCCTTCCTTGTCGCCGTTGCCGGCGATGAAGCCGATGAGGTTGCCGGCGACGGCGCCGTTCGGGTAGACCCGGACCGACCGCGGCAGCGGCCACAGATAGGCGAGGCCGAGCGCACGGATCTTCAGGAACTGATCGGTGCTCAGACCCGTCTTGATCATCGCGTAGTGCGAGCCGGGATCCTCCGCCAGCGCGTCCGAGGCGATCTTGCGCACCTCGTCACCGGTCAGCCCCGTGATCGCGGCGATCTCGTTCGAGGCCTTCGCCCACGGGAGCTTCGGCTTGTTGTTCTTGTCGTCCTCGAGGCCCTTCATCACCGCGGGGTCCATCTGCAGGTCGTAGACCAGCTGGCTCTCGGCGAGCACGGTTCCGCTGGAGTCCACGATCTTGCCCCGCGCACCGTCGATGTCCTTCGCGTACCCGAGGCTCAGCTTCTCGGACTGCTTGACGTTGGCCGAGGCGCTGACGACCTGCACGTCGACGAGGCGCACCACGAAGCCGCCCATGACGACGAGGATCGCCGCGGTCGCCAGGACGGTCCGCCGGCGCGAGGTCCGGCTGGCTCGGGGTGTCATCGGATCTCCATCCGGGGCTCGCGGTCGGTCATCTTCTCGGCTGTCGTGTCGGAGGCCCGCGTCAGCGGATGGTCGGCGTCGGCAATCCCTCGGCCGTCGGCGGGACGACCGTCTCCGGCGCCTGCTCCTGTGTCTTCGGTTCTACGCCCGCGGCACCGGTGTGGGCCGCGGCCGGCGGCGGCGTGTCGCGGACCAGCGCGTTCGGCACGCCGTCGGCGCCGGTCGGGTTGACCGTCGACGTCGTCGGCGCGGCGCCCTGGGCTCCGATCACGCTGCCGTCGCTGAGGCGCAGGTAGCTCGCGCTGCCGCCGACGACCAGGCCCAGCTTCGAGGCGGCCGTCGCGAGCGCCTGCGGGGAGCTGATGCCGTCCAGATCCTGGGCAGCCGCCTGCGCCTGCCAGGTCAGCTGCCTGTTCTGCTGGCTGAGCTTCGCGACGACGAAGGAGTCCTGCGTGGTCGCGATCGTCAGGGCGATCTGGGCTCCGCCGATGAGTGCGGCGCCCGCCAGCGCGACGACGGCGTAGGCCATCCGCGGACGGCGACGCCGCGCGGACCGCTCGACGGCGTGCAGGTGGCGCTCGGGCGCGGCCTCGACCGTGCGGGGCCGCTGCAGGGCGTTCTGTGCCAGGCTCATCGCGCGGCGCTCCTCTGATCTTCTCTCACGCGTTCGGCGGCACGCAGGCGCACCGGGATGGCCCGCGGGTTGGCGGCGCGCTCCGCCTCGTCCGCGAGCTCCGCCCCCTTGGTCAGCGTCCGGAATCGCGGCGCGTGCTCCGGCAGCTCGACGGGCAGTCCCGCCGGTGCGGTGGATGCGGATGCCGCCGCGAAGGCCTGCTTGACGAGCCGATCCTCCAGCGACTGGTACGACATCACGACGATGCGTCCGCCGACCGTGAGCGCCCCCATCGCGGCGGGGATCGCGTCCGCGAGCACGTTGAGCTCGCGGTTGACCTCGATCCGCAGCGCCTGGAACACCCGCTTGGCGGGATGCCCGGCACGGGCCACGGCGGCGGGAGTCGCCTCCTGCAGCACCTCCACGAGACGGCCGGAGCGCTCCAGCGGCTCCTCCGCCCTGGCCTGCACGATCGCGCGGGCGTAGCGCCCGGCGAGCTTCTCCTCGCCGTAGCGCTCGAAGATGCGGCGCAGCTGGCCCTCGCTGTAGGTGGCGAGCACCTCCGCGGCGGTGACGCCGCTGGACTGGTCCATGCGCATGTCGAGCGGCGCGTCCTTGGCGTACGCGAAGCCACGCTCGGCCTCATCCAGCTGCAGCGAGGAGACGCCCAGGTCGAACAGGATCCCGGACGCTCCCCTGGCGTGCTCGCCGATCGCGTCGTAGACGGTGTGCACGAGCGTCACGCGGTCGCCGAAGCGGGCGAGCCGCTCCCCCGCGATCCGCAGCGCATCGGTGTCGCGGTCGAGGCCGACCAGGCGGATGTTCGGGAGTCGCTCGAGGAACGCCTCGGAGTGCCCGCCCATGCCGAGCGTGGCGTCGACGAGGATCGCGCCGTCGTGCTGCAGCGCAGGGGCCAGCAGCTCGACGCAGCGCTCGAGCATCACGGGGGTGTGTATGCGACGGATGTCCATGATTTCCTTCGGCCTTACGGTCCCTGACCCTGATCCCCATCCGCTCGACCCGGCACCGGGGAAGGTGCGCCGGGGTGGGAGCGGCTGGGAGTCACAGTCAGGGGCCGTCTCAGAACAGGCCGGGGATCACCTCCTCCTCGAGCTCGGCGAAGGCGTCTTCGTGTCCTTCGGCGTACGCGTTCCACGCCGCCGCATCCCAGATCTCGGCGTGGGCGCCGACGCCGGTGACGATGAGTTCCTTGCCCAGTCCCGCGTAGGCGCGGAGGTGGGCGGGGATCGTGATCCGGTTCTGGCTGTCGGGCATCTCGGCGCTCGCCCCGGAGAGGAACATGCGCAGGAACGCCCGCGCCTCCTTGTTCGCCAGCGGGGCCTGGCGGATGCGCTCGTGCACGCTCTCGAACTCGGCGGTGCTGAACACGTACAGGCAGCGGTCCTGTCCGCGGGTGACGACGATGCCGCCGGCGAGATCCTCGCGGAACTTGGCGGGGAGGATGACGCGGCCCTTGTCGTCGAGCTTGGGGGAATGCGTGCCGAGCAACATGCGCCTCTCCCCCTTTCGCCGCCGTTTCCTCCACTTTACTCCACTTCCCTCCAAATCGATACCTTCTTGTGTCCCCAGGGCGACCCGAGCGGGCATGACGAAGGCCCCCGTTCCGCGGAATCACGCGGAACGGGGGCCGGTGGAGGAAGGTGGAGGGGCTGAGGGAGGAAAAGGGAGAATCCCGGCGGCGCGGGCCCGCGGAACAGACCGAGGGCCCGGTCGCCGAAGCGTCCCGGGCCCTCAGAAGGTCGGAGTGCGGAGGTCAGTGCTCCTCGTGGCGCCGATCCCAGCGATCGTTCATCCGGTCCATGAAGGACGGGGATGACTCCTTCGAGGTCGAGCCGGCAGCGGCATCGCGGTCGCCCGAGCGTCGGACGGGAGTGAGGGCGAGCATCAGTCCGCCGAGCATCGCCGCGAACGCGACGACCCCGATGATGATCCCGCCGATGTTGCCCACCACGACGCCCACGATCAGGCCACCGACGCCGGCCAGCAGCAGCAGGGCTCCGTAGATCAGATTGCGATAGCTGAGCGCGCGGTCTCCGGCGTGCGCGGAAACGACGTCGGCGTCGTTCTGCATGAGATGGCGTTCCATCTCATCGAGCAGGCGCTGCTCCTGTTCGGAGAGTGGCATTTCGTCCCCCTCGGGTGGTCTTCCGCTCAGTCTACGCGTGTGTGGATGCACCAGGGTAGGGATTCCGCTGGGAGTTGGTCATCACCTCGCCGCACGGGCGGCCCACCCGGCGCGCACGCCGCTCGGTAGGCTGATCCCGTGGCTTCCTCCTCCGTGATCGACCAGGTCTCCACCCGTCTCGACGCCTGGCTCGTCCGGATGCGCGAGGAGACCGCATCCTACGGGCCGGACGCCTCGGCGTTCGTCTCCGCGGCGGAGGCCACGCTGCGCGGCGGCAAGCGCCTGCGCGCCCGGTTCTGTCACGCCGGATGGGCCTCGGTCGCCGGCCTCCAGGGGATCGACCAGGAGCCGGCCGCGCTCTGGGACGCCTGCGCCGCGCTCGAGGTCTTCCAGTCCGCGGCGCTCGTGCACGACGACCTGATCGACAACTCCGACACCCGCCGGGGCCGCCCCTCGGCCCACCGCGCCTTCGAGGCCTCGCACGGCGGGCAGGGCTGGAGCGGCAGTGCCGGCGAATTCGGCCGTGCGGCCGCCGTCCTCCTCGGCGACCTGCTCGTGGCCTGGAGCGATGATCTGCTCGAAGCCGGCATCGCGGCCAGCGCGCACGCCGCGGCCGTCCGCGCCGAGTACGCCCGGATGCGACGGGACGTGACCATCGGGCAGTTCCTCGACATCGCCGAGGAGTCCGCCTGGAGCGTCAACGACGACGACGGCCATGCCGAACGCGCGCTGCGAGTCGTCTCCCTCAAGGCCGCCCGGTACAGCGTCGAGCAGCCCCTCCTCATCGGTGCGGCGATCGCGGGCGCCGACGAGGCTCAGCAGGAGGCGCTGCGCGCCTTCGGGCACCCGCTCGGCATGGCGTTCCAGCTCAGGGACGATGTGCTCGGCGTCTTCGGCGACGAGCGGCTCACGGGCAAGCCCGCCGGCGACGACCTGCGCGAGGGCAAGCGCACCCTGCTCATCGCCTGGACGCGCCAGGCGCTGGCGCCGCAGGGACGCCGCGTCGTCGACGAGCTTCTGGGCGACCCGCAACTGACCCCCGACCAGATCGCGAGCCTGCAGGCGATCATCTCGGAATCCGGGGCGCTGCACCGGATGGAGCAGCTCATCTCCGAGTACGCGTCCGCCGGCGAGGAGGCGCTCCGGGGCGCCCCCCTCGACGCCGGCGCGCTCGAGCTGCTGAGGGGACTCGCCCGGGACGCGACCCAGCGCACGGCCTGACCGGCCGCGGAGCCCGCCCCGGGACCGTCGAGGACGGCTCAGGCGAGGGTCCGGGCGACCCGGCGCACCTCGCTCTTGTGCCCATCCCGCAGTGCGGCGATCGGCGACCGGCCGATGGACTCCTCGTCGGCGAGGAGCCAGTCGATGACCTCGTCATCGCTGAAACCGGCGTCCTTCAGGGCGATGATCGTGCCGCGCAGGGAACCGAGCGGCTGACCGTCCTTGAGGAAGAGCGCGGGGACGGCCAGCGCCCCGTTGCGCCGCGACCCGACGAGGTGCTGCTCGTCGAAGAGGCGATGCACGCGACCGAGCGACTCGCCCAGGAGCTCGACGAGGTCGGGAAGGGTCAGCCATTCGACCTCGGAGGTCGGGATCTCTGATTCAGACACCCTGCAATGCTCTCATCCCGGCGGCCCGGCACGGTCGTCGGCGGGCTCCTCGCCGGACGATCACTCCTTTCACATCTGTCACTTGTGTTGACTTGCGATGACTTCCGTGCCAGCGTCGAGGGGCCGATGCGCACCGCTGCGCCTCTGCGAGAACGTCAGAATCGGGGGATCCATGACGACCACAACGACCCAGCGACGCGCTCTCGGCGTCGCCGCTCCGACGGTGCTGCTGACGGCCGTGGCGAGTGCGCTCGTGTCCACACCCGCACAGGCGCAGACGTTCTCCGCACTGCCGCCGCTGACCGCTCTGCCGACCGGAGCGGCGCTGGCCGCACTCGCGTCGCGCAGCGTGCCCGCCGAGGTCGCCCCGGCCACCGAGTACACGGTGCAGGACGGCGACACCCTCTGGGACATCGCCCGGGCGCACGGCACCACGGTCGCCGCCCTCTACCAGGCCAACGGCCTGGGGGCCGACTCGATCATCCATCCGGGGCAGACCCTCTCCCTCGTCGAGGCCGCGCCCGCTCCGGCCCCGGCTCCGGCAGCTCCCGTCGCCGATGCGCCGGCCTCGGAGTGCACGGTCGCCGCCGGCGACACTCTGTGGTCGATCGCGGAACGGCACGGGATTGCCCTGGCCGACCTCTTCGCGGCGAACGGCCTGTCCCCCGACTCGATCATCTATCCCGGGCAGACGCTGCGGCTGTCCGCACCGGCTCCCGCGTCCGCCCCGGCTCCCGCCTCCGCGTCCGCCGCGCCCGATGCCCCGACGCCCACCGCGCTCGACACCTACTCCGCTCCCCCGGTCGTGCTCGACGACGAGCAGACGGCGAACGCGCTGCTCATCATCCGGACCGGACGCGAGCTCGGCGTGCCCGCACGCGGCATCGCGATCGCCCTGGCGACCGCCATGGTCGAGTCCGGCCTCACGAACGCCCCCGGCGGCGACCGCGACTCGATCGGGCTGTTCCAGCAGCGTCCGAGCACGGGGTGGGGCACGCCGGAGCAGATCGCCGACCCGTCGTACGCCGCCCGCACCTTCTTCACCGGCGCCGCGCACACGAACGGCCTCCTCGACATCCCGGGGTGGGAGGATCTGGGCTTCGGCGCCGCCGCGCAGGAGGTGCAGGTCTCGGCGTTCCCCGGACGCTACGACCTGTGGCAGCCGCAGGCCGAGGCCTGGCTCGCGGCTCTCGGCTGATCCTCAGGACCGCACGTCCAGGGCCTGCGCACCCCGTGATCGGTCGTCGACCGCCCCGGGAATCCGGGGTCCGCGCCTGCTCGGGGCACCACCGGCGACCGGACGGATTCCGGATCCGCATGATGGAAACGAGCCTGCACGCGAGCCGCTCCCGGGGCTCTCAGCGAGTTCTCCCTAGAATCTTGTCGTGACGACCAGCCAACAAGCCGACCCCCTCATCGGGCGGCTCGTCGACGGTCGCTACCGCGTCCGCGCGCGGATCGCGCGCGGCGGCATGGCCACCGTCTACGTCGCGACAGACCTGCGCCTGGAGCGCCGGATCGCGCTCAAGGTCATGCACGGCCACCTCAGCGACGACTCGGTGTTCCAGAGCCGGTTCATCCAGGAGGCCAGGGCGGCCGCACGACTGGCCGATCCGCACGTCGTCAACGTGTTCGACCAGGGTCAGGACGGCGAGCTCGCCTACCTCGTCATGGAGTACCTGCCCGGGATCACCCTGCGTGAGCTGATGCGGGAGCAGCGCCGCCTCACCGTCGCGCAGACGGTCACGATCATGGACGCCGTGCTGTCGGGTCTCGCCGCCGCGCATCGCGCCGGCATCGTGCACCGCGACGTCAAGCCGGAGAACGTGCTCCTCGCCGAGGACGGGCGGATCAAGATCGGCGACTTCGGCCTCGCCCGCGCGACCACGGCGAACACCGCCTCGGGCGCGCAGCTCATGGGGACGATCGCCTACCTCGCGCCCGAGCTCGTCACCCGCGGCACGGCGGACGCCCGCAGCGACATCTACGCCCTCGGCATCATGCTGTACGAGATGCTCACCGGAGAGCAGCCCTACAAGGGCGAGCAGCCGATGCAGATCGCCTTCCAGCACGCGACCGACTCCGTGCCGCGCCCGAGCGTCCGCAATCCCGGCGTCCCCGAGCAGCTCGACGAGCTCGTGCTCTGGGCCACCGAGAAGACCCCCGACGAGCGTCCCGCCGACGCGCAGGAGATGCTCGACCGGCTGCGCGTCATCGAACGCGAGCTCGGTGTCACCCCCACGCCGACGGCGACGACGGCGAAGACCACGGCCCTGCCGCTGCGCGACACCGCGGATCAGACCCTCGTGCTGCCCGGACCCGCGTCCGCGACGGCGGCCGCGCCCGTCGCGGAGACCCCGCTGGACAATGCGACGCTGCTGCGCCGTCGCACCGCGCATCGACGATCGCGCGGGGCGCTGCTGCTCGTGCTCGTGCTGCTGCTCGCCGTGGCGGCCGGCGGCACCGGCTGGTGGTTCGGATCCGGTCCCGGGTCCAAGCTGTCCGTCCCCGACGTCGCGGGCAAGACCTGGGAGGTCGCGGCCGCCGCGATCACGAAGGACGGGATGACGCCCGTCCAGGGCAACGAGAACTCGATCACGGTCCCCGCGGGTCAGGCGATCCGGACCGATCCCGGCGCGGGCGCCCGCGTCGACCGGAAGGCCAGGATCACCGTGATGATCTCGGCCGGCCCCGCGAAGCACGATCTCCCCCGGCTCGACGCGATGACCGAGGACCAGGCGAAGAAGGCGCTGGCGCCCTTCCACTTGGAGATGCAGGACTCCGTGGCCCTGTTCTCGGGCGCCGACAGCGGGATCGTGATCAACGCCGAGGTCACCCCGCGCTCCGGGGCCGCCGGATACGAGTGCGGCGAGGGGTGCAGCGTCTTCGAGGGAGACCAGATCCGTCTCCTGGTGTCGCTGGGTGCGGTGCCGGACGTCTCGGGCATGACGGTCGGCGACGCGACGAGCAAGCTCACCGCCGTGCGCCTCAAGGTGAACCCCGACTCCAATTACTCGTACAGCGACTCCGTGCCCAAGGATCGCGTGATCGGCTACGGCGACCGCGAGGGCGGCGGGAACTGGCGTCCCGACGACACCATCACGCTGAACGTCTCCAAGGGACCGGAGCCGATCACGGTGCCGAACGTGGTCGGCGCGAACCTCGCGGATGCGATGAAGACGCTGAGCGACGCCGGGCTCAACCCGCAGACGAGCGTTCCCGAGATCGCGTGGAGCCTGTTCCAGGTCACGTCCACGGATCCGAAGGCCGGCGACAGCGTGGACAAGAACTCCACGATCCGCGTCAAGGTCAGCGGCTGACCCGGAGCGCTCCCGCCCCGTTCCCGGGGGCGTCGAGCGCGCGCTGCCGAAGGCAGAGCGACACGAAACGCGGCACTCTCGCAAGAGCACCGCGTTTCGTCTCGGTCGCGCTCCCCGCGTCCTCGCTCGACGACCCGGGGGGATCCGCGCGTCAGCGCTTCTCGAGCTCCTCGGCGACGAGGAAGGCGAGTTCGAGCGACTGCATGTGGTTCAGTCGCGGGTCGCACAGCGACTCGTACCGGGTCGCGAGCGCCGCCTCGTCGATCTGCTCGGATCCGCCCAGGCACTCGGTGACGTCGTCGCCGGTGAGCTCCACGTGGATGCCGCCCGGGAAGGTGCCGACGGCGCGGTGCGCCTCGAAGAAGCCGCGCACCTCCTCGACGACGTCGTCGAACCGGCGGGTCTTGTACCCGGTGGGCGTCGTGATGCCGTTGCCGTGCATGGGGTCGGTGACCCACAGCGGCTGCGCCCCGGAGTCCTTCACGGCCTGCAGCAGCGGCGGCAGCGCGTCGCGGATCTTCCCGGCGCCCATGCGGGTGATGAAGGTGAGGCGCCCCGGCTCGCGGTTCGGGTCGAGCTTGTCGATGAGCGCGAGCGCCGTCTCGGGGCTCGTGGTCGGACCGAGCTTCACACCGATCGGGTTGCGGATCTTCGCGAAGTAGTCGACGTGCGCGCCGTCGAGCTCGCGGGTGCGCTCGCCGATCCAGAGGAAGTGCGCGGACGTGTTGTACGGCGTGAGCGTCCGCGAGTCGATGCGGGTCATCGGACGCTCGTAGTCCATCAGCAGGCCCTCGTGCCCGGTGAAGAACTCCACGCGCTTGAGCTCGTCGAAGTCCGCACCGGCGGCCTCCATGAACTTGATGGCGCGGTCGATCTCGGCGGCCATGCGCTCGTAGCGCTGGTTGGCCGGGTTCTGCGCGAAGCCCTTGTTCCAGGAGTGCACCTCGCGGAGATCCGCGAAGCCGCCCTGGGTGAAGGCGCGGATGAGGTTCAGCGTCGACGCGGCGGTGTGGTACCCCTGCAGCAGACGACCGGGGTTCGCCTCGCGGGATCCCTCGGTGAAGTCGTAGCCGTTGACGATGTCGCCGCGGTAGGCCGGCAGCGTCACGTCGCCGCGGGTCTCCGTGTCGCTCGAGCGCGGCTTGGCGAACTGCCCGGCCATGCGCCCCATCTTCACCACGGGCATGGACGCGCCGTACGTGAGCACGACCGCCATCTGCAGCACCGTCTTGATCCGGTTGCGGATCTGGTCGGCCGTGGCTCCGGCGAAGGTCTCGGCGCAGTCGCCTCCCTGGAGCAGGAAGGCGTTCCCGCTCGCAGCGCGCGCGAGGCGCTCGCGGAGGTTGTCCACCTCACCGGCGAAGACGAGGGGAGGCAGCGCGGCGATCTGCGAGGAGACCTCGGCGACGCGCTCGGCGTCGGGCCACTGCGGCTGCTGCTTGATCGGGAGGGCGCGCCACGAGTCGAGATCGAGAGGCTGAGGCATCCCCCCATCCTAGGGTGCCGGAAAGGGTGCGGATCGCTCTATGAAGCCTGCGCGGCCAGGCGCTCCTTGACCGTGGAGGCGTAGACGTCCTCGTAGTGCTGCTCCCCCAGACGCTGCAGCGCGACCATGATCTCGTCGGTCACGGAGCGCAGGATGTAGCGGTCGTTCTCCATGCCCGCATAACGGGAGAAGTCGAGCGGCTCGCCGATCACCATCCCGACCCGCATGATGCGCGGGATGCGCTGCCCGGTGGGCATCGCGATGTCGGTGTCGACCATCACGACGGGGATGACGGGGACCTTCGCCTCCAGGGCCATCCGCGCGATGCCGGTGCGGCCCCGGTACAGCTTGCCGTCGGGGCTGCGCGTGCCCTCGGGGTAGATGCCGAGCAGGTCGCCCCGCCCGAGCACGCCGAGACCGGTGTTCAGGGAGGCCTCGGAGGCCTTCCCGCCCGAGCGGTCGATGGGCAGCTGCCCGGTGCCCTTCATGAACATCCGCGTGGCCCAGCCCTTGATGCCCCGGCCGGTGAAGTAGTCGCTCTTGGCGAGGAAGGACATCTTCCGGTCCAGCATGAGCGGCAGGAAGATCGAGTCCGAGAAGGACAGATGGTTGCTCGCCATGATCGCGGCGCCCGTGACGGGCACGTGCTGACGGCCCACGATCCACGGGCGGAAGATCGCCTTCACCAGCGGGCCGATGGCGATGTACTTCATGAACCAGTAGATCATCGCCCGCAGTCTATCCCGCCGCCGCGACGAGGACGAGAGGCGGTTCGGATCCTGCGACGCAGTTTCACCGATCATGCGACTCAATCTCATCCTGGTCGCCCTCTCCCCAGGCGTCCCATGGCATAGACTCCTGGGAAGCATGTACCCGTCCGGCCCCGAAGGAGTTGCCGTGGTCCAGTTCGAAGTCCCCGCGATCGTCAAAGCCGCCCCCGAGGACAACATCACCGACCTCCTCGAGCAGCGGGTGCAGAAGACCCCCCATCTCGCGCTGTTCTCGGTGCCAGACGGCGCCGGGTGGCGCGACATCAGCGCCGCGGACTTCCGTGCCGCGGTGATCGCGCTCGCGAAGGGCTTCGCCGCCGCGGGGATCCAGCCCGGCGAGAAGGTCGGCTTCCTGGCCCGCACGACCTACGAGTGGACCCTGGTCGACTTCGCGCTGTTCTATGCGGGCGCGGTCATGGTTCCGATCTACGAGACCAGCTCCCCCACGCAGATCCAGTGGATCCTGGAGGACTCGGGAGCGATCGCGCTCATGGTCGAGTCCCCGGAGCACTTCACGCGCTTCGACGAGGTGCGCGGCGACCTCCCGCTCGTCCGCGACGTCTGGCAGATGCACCTCGGCGCGATCGCCCAGCTCACCGCCCAGGGGGCGGAGGTGGCCGACGAGGAGATCGAGCGCCGGCGCACGATCGCGAACGCGGCGGACATCGCCACCCTCATCTACACCTCCGGGTCCACGGGCCGCCCCAAGGGCTGCGTGCTCACGCACAGCAACTTCGTGGAGCTCTCCCGCAACGCCGCGAAGTCGCTCGACGACGTCGTGTCCATCCAGGGCGCGTCCACCGTGCTGTTCATCACCACGGCGCACGTCTTCGCGCGGTTCATCTCGATCCTCGACATCCACGCGGGCGTGCGCACCGGCCACCAGCCCGACACGAAGCAGCTGCTCCCCGCGCTCGGATCCTTCAAGCCGACCTTCCTCCTCGCCGTGCCCCGCGTGTTCGAGAAGGTCTACAATTCCGCCGAGCAGAAGGCCGAGGCCAGCGGCAAGGGCAAGATCTTCCGCGCCGCCGCCGCGACCGCGACCGAGCACTCGCGCCTGGTCGAGGAAGGGGCGAGGATCCCGCTCGGCATGAGGATCAAGTTCGCCCTGTTCGACCGGCTCGTCTACGCGAAGCTGCGCGAGGCGATGGGCGGGAACGTGCAGTACGCGATCTCCGGATCCGCGCCGCTGGGCGCCCGGCTCGGCCACTTCTTCCACAGCCTCGGGATCACGATCCTGGAGGGCTACGGCCTCACCGAGACCACCGCTCCGGCCACCGTGAACACGGCGCACAAGTCGAAGATCGGCACCGTCGGCCCTGCCCTCCCCGGCGTGGGCATCCGCCTGGCCGAGGACGGCGAGATCGAGGTGCGCGGCATCAACGTGTTCAAGGAGTACTGGAACAACCCGGAGGCGACCGAGGCCGCGTTCGACGAGGGCTGGTTCCGCACCGGCGACCTCGGCTCCTTCGACGACGAGGGCTTCCTCACGATCACCGGCCGCAAGAAGGAGATCATCGTCACCGCCGGCGGCAAGAACGTCTCCCCCGCGGCGCTCGAGGACCCGATCCGGGCGAACCCGATCGTCGGCCAGGTGGTCGTCGTCGGCGACCAGAAGCCCTTCATCGCGGCGCTCGTGACGCTCGACCCGGAGATGCTGCCGACCTGGCTGGCGAACAACGGCCTTCCCGCCGACATGTCCCTCGCCGACGCGGCGAAGAACGACGCCGTGCGCGCCGAGGTGCAGCGGGCGATCGACGTCGCCAACACCCGGGTCTCGCGCGCCGAATCGATCCGCAAGTTCACCATCCTGCCGTCGGAGTGGACCGAGGCGAGCGGGCACCTCACGCCCAAGCTCTCGATCAAGCGCAACGTGATCATGAAGGACTTCGCGCCGCAGGTCGCCGAGATCTACAACGAGACCACCGCCACCACCACGGTGCCGCTCGGCTGATCGCGCGAGCAGGAGGAAGGGCCCCGGGGATTCCCCGGGGCCCTTTCTTCTGCCCGAATCCGCGGCTGCGTCAGAACAGGTCGTTGAGCCTGCTCCACGACAGCCGCTGCGCCGTCTCGGTCGCGACGCCCGCGTTCACGACCTCCTGCGCCATGCGGAGAGTCGCCGCATGAACGGCCTCCGCGACCGCGGATCCCACGCTGATCCGCGCGGCGCCCGCCTCGGCGAGTTCTGCGACCGGGAGCGTGGTCGCGTCGAGAGCCACGTTCACGGGTACCTCCACCGCACCGACCAGCGCTCGCAGCGCCGTCGCGGACACCGCGCCGAGCACGAGGATCCCGTCGGCGCCCGCCTCGGCGTACGCGCGAGCGCGAAGCACGGTCTCGCTCATCCACCGCTCGGCGTCGCCGAGCAGGGAATGCGTGTCGATCCGCGCGTTGATGAAGGGGTTGCACCCCGACGCGTCCGCTGCGGCGCGTGCCGCGGCGAGTCGCTCCGCCTGCTCGCCCGGCGCACGGAGGGAGTCCTCGAGGTTGACGCCCACGACGCCCAGGGCGACGGCCTCCGCGACGGTCTCGGCGACGGCCGCCGGCCCGGCTCCGAAGCCGTCCTCCAGATCCGCCGTCACCGGAAGCCTGCCGTCCACCGCGACGACGATCCGCTGCAGGGCGCGCAGCGCGGTGTCGCGGTCGAGGCGGTGCCCGTCGGCGCTGCCGTTCGCCCAGGCGATCCCGGCGCTCGTCGTCGCGATCGCACGGAGGCCGGCCTGCTCGGTGATCCTGGCCGACACGGGATCCCAGGCGTTGACGAGGACGAGCGGATCCCCCGGGACGTGGAGCGAGCGGAACCCGTCCGCCCGGGCGCGCTGCGCCGCCGGAACCGTCATGCCGATCCCTCCCGCATCAGAACCAGGAGCTCTCGCGCACCTCGCGCATCGCGACCTTCCGGGTCTCGGGATCCAGCCGGGAGAGATAGACCTTGCCGTCCAGGTGGTCGGTCTCGTGCTGGAGCGCCTGAGCGAGCAGGCCCTCCCCCTCCAGCACCACGGGCTCGCCGTCGAGGTCGATCCCCTCGACCCGCGCCCAGGGGTGGCGCAGCGCGTCGTGCCACAGGCCGGGCACCGACAGACAGCCCTCGCCGGTGGGCACGGGCTCCCCGCGCACCTCGACCAGCACCGGGTTCAGCACATAGCCGATGTCTCCGTCGATGTTGTAGCTGAAGGCGCGCAGCGCCACGCCGATCTGCGGCGCCGCGACGCCGGCTCGGCCGGGCAGCTCGACGCTGTCGACGAGGTCGGCGACGAGGGCGCGCACGCCGTCGTCGATGGTCTCGATCTCCGCGCACACCGTGCGCAGCACCGGGTCTCCGAAGAGGCGGATCTCGCGGACCGTCATCAGGCGGCCTGCGCTCTCAGGCCCTCGACCACGACGGCGGCCAGCTCGCGCGCCGCCTGCCGGGTCTCGGGCTGGAGTGCGGCGAAGGAGATGGCGCTGCCCGCGGCGATCCGCGCGTCGTACGGCACGCGCAGCACGTGCGCCACGCGGGTGCGGAAATGCGCCTCGAGCTCGCTCAGCCGGACCATCGGGGATCCCGGGCTGGACTGGTTGAGGACGACGACCGCCTCCCGCACCTTGTCCGCGTATCCGTTCGTCTCGAGCCAGGTGAGCGTCTCGGAGGCGAGGCGCGCCTCGTCGACGCTGAGACCGGTGACGATCACGATCGTGTCGGCGCGGTCCAGCGTGGCGGCCATGACGGAGTGCACGATGCCGGTGCCCGTGTCGGTCAGCACGAGCGAGTAGTAGTGCGCGGCCACGGACGCGACCTGGTCGTAGTCCTCGTCGTTGAACGCCTCCGAGACGCGCGGGTCCGTGTCCGATGCCAGCACGTCCAGGCGGGTCGCGTCACGGGACACCACCGCCGAGATGTCGTGGTAGCCGGTGACCTGATCGTGGATGCGCACCAGGTCCCGCACGGTCTTGCTGTTCGTGCGCGCGATGCGGTCGGCGAGCGTCCCGCGGTCGGGGTTCGCGTCGACGGCGATGACACGGTCCTCGCGCGCGTCGGCGAGGGCCATGCCGAGCAGCGCGGTCACCGTGGTCTTGCCGACTCCGCCCTTGCGGCTCAGCACCGGCACGAAGCGCGCCGTGCCGGGAAGGGGCGCGGCGATGCGCGCGCTCAGCGCCTTCCGCTGCTGGGCGCGCTTGCCGTCGCCGAGGTTGATGCGACGACCGGAGATCGTGTACAGCAGATGGCTCCACAGGCCCTCGGGCTCGGGCCCCGCGAGCCGCGAGGTGTCGAGCAGCCGGTCCGCCGTCAGCAGATCGGCGCTCTCGCGCTCGCGGTCGCCCAGCTGGTCGAGACGGCGCGAGGCGAGCTCCGTCTCCGGCGCGGGGGCGGCGTCTCCGTTCACGGTCTGCTCCTCGGCTCGGGGGACGGATACGGGAGGTGTCGCCGGCGTCGGACGCGGCTCGACCGGGCGGAGCGTCATCGGCGACGGCGCCGGCCAGGGAGCGCGGACCGGGGCCGCCGCGGGTTCCGTCATGGGGCTCTCGGCTGCCGCGGCCGCGGGCTCCACGCGCGCGGGCTCCTCGGGGGCGTCCGTCTCCGACTCGTCCCGCGGCTCGACGGCAGCGGTGCCGGCCTCGTCCTGGGACGGGGCCTGCGCGCCGTACCCCGGGCGCTCCGGCTGTTCGCCGTCGGGCGAGCGCGGCGCGCTCGGGTGCGACTCCTGCGCCGTGCTCGAGTCCTCCGGCACGGCCGCATCGGTCGCGACGGCGTCGTACGGCGCCTCCGCGGCGTCCGGGTCCACATGACCCTCGGCTTCGGCTTCGGCTTCGGCTTCGGCTTCGGCTTCGGCTTCGGCTTCGGCTTCGGCGAGATCGTCATCGGCTTCGGCCGCGGCGGGCTCGTCAGCGGCTTCGGCAGGCTCGGCTTCGGCTTCGGCTTCAGCGAGCTCGTCGTCGACCTCGGAGTCCGTCATCTGCTCGGCGGCGTCGGCCTGCTCGGCGGCGGCCGTCGGCTCGTCGTCGGCCTCATCCGTCTCGTCCCCCTCGACGAGCTCGGCGACGACCACGGTCTCCTCGGCGACGGGCGCCGGGATCTCGATCACGATGTCCGGGACGCCGGTGCCCTGATGGATCCGCCCGATGCCGTCGTCCTCGCGGACGAAGGCTGCGGGATCGGCCTCGAGGACGAGATCGGTGAAGGCCTCGCCCTCGGTGACGTCGTCATCGACGAGGTCCTCGTCGTCGGCCGAGGGCAGCGTCACCGGGACCTGCGCCGTCGCCCCGCCGAGCAATCCGATGCCGGCGGTGCTGATGGCGCCCGTGCTGTCGAGCACGCCGAGCGTCTCCTCGGCGTCTTCGCCCTGCGTGTTCCTGCGTTCTGTGCTCATGCTGGTCTGTCTCTCCCCCGCGGCGCGCCCCGGTGGGGAGCGCATCGCCCGCACAAGATTAGTGCACGGCGACGGGGGCGCACACGACGGCCGGACTCCTCACGCCGGCTGCGACGGCCGGATGACGACGATCAGGTCCCCTGCCTCGACCTGCTGCGTGGCGCCGATCGCGAGCCTCTCGATGACGCCGTCGACGGGTGCGGTGATCGCCGCCTCCATCTTCATCGCCTCGATCGAGGCGACCGGCTCCCCGGCGCGAACGGCGTCGCCGACCTCGGCCTTGACCGTGACGACGCCCGAGAACGGTGCGGCCACCTGGCCCGGCTTCGAGGTGTCGGCCTTCTCGACCTCGCGCGCGTCGACCGCGACGGAGCGGTCCCGCACGAACACGGGCCTCAGCTGTCCGTTCAGCGTGGTCATGACGGTGCGGATGCCCTTCTCGTCCGCCTCGCCGATCGCCTCGAGGCCGACGTAGAGCTGCACACCCGGGTCGATCTCCGCCACGTGCTCCTCGCCCGGCACCAGTCCGTAGAGGTAGTCCGGGGTCCCGAGGGCGGACAGATCCCCGAACGCCGCACGGGTGCGCTCGAACTCCGCCGCCGGTCCCGGGAACAGCACGCGGTTGAGGGTCTGCCGACGCTCGCGGCTCTCGCCGTCGAGGGCCTGCTGCTCCTCCGCGGTGATCGGGACGACATCGATCGACACCGTCCGGCCGGCGAGCGCCTTGGTGCGGAACGGCTCCGGCCATCCGCCGGGGAGATCGCCCAGCTCACCCGCCATGAAGCCGATCACGGAATCGGGGATGTCGTAGTTCTGCGGGTTCTCCTCGAAATCCGCGGGGTCCGCCCCTGCGGCGACGAGCGCCAAGGCCAGGTCGCCGACGACCTTCGACGACGGGGTGACCTTGGGGATCCGGCCCAGGATCCGGTCCGCGGCGGCGTACATGTCCTCGATCCGCTCGAAGTCGTCGGCCATGCCGAGCGCGATCGCCTGCTGGCGCAGGTTGGACAGCTGCCCGCCCGGGATCTCGTGGTGGTAGACCCGTCCGGTCGGGGCGGTCAGCCCGGACTCGAAGGGACGGTAGAGCTGGCGCACGCCCTCCCAGTAGGGCTCGAGGTCGCCGACGGCCTGCAGGTCCAGCCCGGTGTCGCGCTCGGTGTGGGCGAGGGCCGCCACGAGCGCGGACAGCGACGGCTGGCTCGTGGTGCCCGACATCGGCGCCGCGGCCGCGTCGACCGCGTCGGCGCCGGCCGCGCTGGCGGCCAGCAGCGTCGCGAGCTGACCGCCCGCGGTGTCGTGCGTGTGCACCTGGACCGGAAGGTCGAAGCGCTCCCGCAGGGCGGCGACGAGCCGTGCCGCCGCGGCGGGCCGCAGCAGCCCCGCCATGTCCTTGATGGCGAGGATGTGCGCACCCGATTCGACGATCTGCTCCGCGAGGCGCAGGTAGTAGTCCAGGGTGTACAGGTCCTCCGCCGGATCCAGCAGGTCGCCCGTGTAGCAGAGCGCGACCTCGGCGACGGCGGTTCCGGTCTCCAGCACCGCGTCGATCGCCGGGCGCATCTGCGACACGTCGTTGAGGGCGTCGAAGATGCGGAAGATGTCCACGCCGGTCGCCGCGGCCTCGCGCACGAACGCGTTCGTCACCCCGACGGGACGCGGCGTGTACCCGACGGTGTTGCGTCCGCGCAGCAGCATCTGCAGCGGGATGTTGGGCATCGCGGCCCGCAGCGCCTCCAGGCGCTCCCACGGATCCTCGGCGAGGAAGCGCAGGGCGACGTCGTAGGTCGCACCGCCCCAGGCCTCCATCGAGAGGAGCTGCGGGGTCATGCGCGCCACATGCGGCGCGACGCGCACCAGGTCGCGGGTGCGCACCCGCGTGGCGAGCAGGGACTGGTGCGCATCGCGGAAGGTCGTCTCGGTCACGGCGAGAGCGGTCTGCTCGCGCAGCGCACGGGCGAAGCCCGCCGGGCCGAGCTGGAGCAGCCGATCCCGGGCGCCCGCCGGCGGCGCCGCGCTCAGGTCGATCGCGGGGAGCTTGCTGCCCGGCGACGGCGACAGCGGCTTGTCCCCGTAGGGCCGGTTCACCGTGACATCGGCGAGCCAGTTCAGCAGACGGGTCGCGCGGTCCCTCGAGGGGTTGCTGGTGACCAGCCCCGGCCGCTCCTCGATGAACAGCGTGGACAGGTCGCCGACGACGAACGCCGGGTCGTCGAGCACCGCACGAAGGAAGGGGATGTTGGTGGAGACCCCGCGGATCCGGAACTCCGCGAGCGCGCGCTTGGCCCGCGCCACCGCGGCCGGGAAGTCGCGGCCTCGGCAGGTGAGCTTGGCGAGCATCGAGTCGAAGTGCGGGCTGATCTGGGATCCCGCGGCCGTGGTGCCGCCGTCGAGGCGGATGCCGGCCCCTCCCGGCGAGCGGTACGTCGTGATGCGACCGGTGTCGGGACGGAAGCCCTGGGCCGGGTCCTCGGTCGTGATGCGGCACTGCAGCGCCGCACCCCGCAGCTGGATGTCGTCCTGCTCCAGCCCGAGGTCCGCGAGCGTCTCGCCCGCGGCGATCCGGATCTGCGACTGCACGAGGTCGACGTCGGTGACCTCCTCGGTGACCGTGTGCTCGACCTGGATGCGCGGGTTCATCTCGATGAACACGACCTCGCCCGCGCGCTCCCCCGCGGTCTCCAGCAGGAACTCGACCGTGCCGGCGTTCTCGTAGCCGATCGACCGGGCGAAGGCGACCGCGTATCCGTGCAGGGCGTTGCGGGTCTCGTCGTCGAGGTTCGGCGCCGGCGCGATCTCGACCACCTTCTGATGCCGCCGCTGCACGGAGCAGTCCCGCTCGAACAGATGCACCGTGTTCCCGGCGCCGTCGGCGAGGATCTGCACCTCGATGTGGCGGGGCCGCTGCACCGCCTGCTCGAGGAAGACCCGGGGGTCGCCGAACGCGCTCCCCGCCTCGCGCATGGCCTCGGCCAGCGCCGGGGCCAGATCGCCCAGCGACTCGACCCGGCGCATCCCGCGTCCGCCGCCGCCCGCGACCGCCTTGACGAAGATCGGGAAGCCGATGGCCTCGGCCTGCGCGACGAGTGCGTCGACGTCGTCGGAGGCATCGGTCGACCGCAGCACCGGCACGCCCGCCGCGACCGCATGCTGCTTCGCGGTCACCTTGTTGCCGGCCATCTCCAGCACGTGCGCCGGAGGCCCGATGAAGGCGATGCCGTTCTCCGCCGCGCGGGCGGCCAGCTGCGGGTTCTCCGAGAGGAAGCCGTACCCCGGGTAGATCGCGTCCGCACCGCTGGACAGCGCCACCCGGATGATCTCGTCCACATCGAGATAGGCGCGCACCGGGTGCCCGACCTCGCCGATCTGGTAGGACTCGTCCGCCTTCTGACGGTGGAGGGATCCACGGTCCTCCCAGGGGAAGACGGCGACCGTCTTCGCTCCCACCTCGAATGCGGCTCGGAACGCGCGGATGGCGATCTCACCACGATTGGCCACAAGGATCTTCTGGAACATGGCACCTCGAACACTGTTCTGCGCGACGACGCGCATCGGGGGGCTGAGTGTGTCCTCAGCCTAGAGGAAGGTAACGTGGTCTCCGTGCACGTACTCAGCGTCAGTTCCCTCAAGGGCGGTGTCGGAAAGACGACCGTGACCCTCGGCCTCGCTTCGGCGGCGTTCGCCCGCGGCGTCCGGACCCTCGTGGTCGACCTCGACCCGCAGTCCGACGTCTCGACGGGCATGGACATCCAGGTCGCCGGGCGGCTCAACATCGCCGACGTCCTCGCCAACCCCAAGGAGAAGGTGGTCCGTCAAGCCATCACGTCCTCCGGCTGGGCGAAGGTGCATCCGGGAACCATCGACGTGCTCATCGGCAGCCCGTCCGCGATCAACTTCGACGGGCCGCACCCGAGCGTGCGCGACGTCTGGAAGCTCGAGGAGGCGCTCGCCGCCGTCGAGGCCGACTACGACCTCGTCCTCATCGACTGCGCGCCGTCGCTGAACGCGCTCACCCGCACCGCGTGGGCCGCGAGCGACCGCGTCATGGTCGTCACCGAGCCGGGCCTGTTCTCCGTCGCCGCCGCCGACCGCGCCCTGCGCGCGATCGAGGAGATCCGCCGCGGCCTCTCCCCGCGGCTGCAGCCGCTCGGCATCGTGGTCAACCGCGTGCGCCCCCAGTCGATCGAGCACCAGTTCCGCATCAAGGAGCTGCGTGACATGTTCGGCCCGCTGGTGCTGAGCCCCCAGCTCCCCGAGCGCACCTCCCTGCAGCAGGCGCAGGGCGCCGCGAAGCCGCTGCACATCTGGCCCGGCGACTCCGCGCAGGAGCTCGCGGCCGACTTCGACACCCTGCTGGACCGGGTCATCCGCACCGGACGCATCGCACTGCCGGAGGACACCCGCGCCTGAGCGCCGGGCGCCCCTGAGACGACGAGAGCCGGTTCCCCTCGGGGACCGGCTCTTCTCGTCGCGGGAGCGGCTCAGGCGGAGCGGCGGGCGCGGCGTGCGGCGAGATCGTCCATCGGGTCGGGCACCAGCGCGTCGAACTCGACGAGCGTCGCCTCGACCTCGTGGAACACCTTGCCCACGGCGATGCCGAAGACACCCTGACCGCGGCTGAGGAGGTCGATCACCTCGTCGTTCGAGGTGCAGAGGTACACCGAGGCCCCGTCGCTCATGAGCGTCGTCCCGGCCAGGTCCCGGATGCCCGCCGCGCGGAGCTGGTCCACCGCGGTGCGGATCTGCTGTAGCGAGATCCCGGTGTTCAGCAGCTCCTTGACGAGCTTGAGGACGAGGATGTCCCGGAAGCCGTACAGGCGCTGGGATCCGGAACCGCTCGCCCCGCGGACGGTGGGGACGACGAGCTCGGTGCGCGCCCAGTAATCCAGCTGACGATAGGTGATGCCGGCCGCACGGGCGGCGACCGCTCCGCGGTACCCCACCTCGTCGTCCATCGCCGGGAGGCCGTCGGTGAAGAGGAGGTCGTCCCCGAACGACGGTGCGTCGCCCCGTTCGTCGGCGCTCATGGCTTCCTCCTCATCCTGAAGGCACACAATCCTTCAACCACAACCTGAAAGTCGATGACTCCACGCTAGAACAGCAGGTCTCCGGCGACAACGACATCCGGGCGGAGCGAGGGGTGTGTCGCAACCAGTTCGTTACGACAGCAGCCGGCCGATGCCGTCCTTGACGAGGAGTGCGCGCACCTCGTCCAGCCGGGATGCCAGCTCGGGAGCCATCTCGCTGGCCCTGGCACGCGACGGGGTGTCGGTGCGCCGCAGCAGCGCGGACAGCGCCGACTGCACCAGGGCGACGTCGCGCTCGGCGCTCTGCCGCAGCGGTCGCAGGTGGCGCGGTCCGATCCCGTGCCCGTCCAGGGCGACCAGGGCGCGCAGGAGCGACACCGCGGACTCGGGGTACGCCTCGGCGGCCGGCAGCATGCCGCTGGACACCGCGTCGCCGAGCAGGGCGTGCGTCGCGCCGGCCGCGCTGACGAGCTCGTCACGGCGGTAGCGGCGCGGCCCCTGCACGATCGACGCCGGCAGGACCGGGGCGCCGCCCGACGCCTCGAGCGCGTCGAGATGCTCGCGGATCACCTTGAGCGGCAGGTACTGATCACGCTGCAGGGTGAGGGCGACGCGGATCCGCTCGAGGTCGGCGGCGGAGAACTTGCGGTACCCGGACGCGGTGCGCACCGGGTTCACGATCCCCTTCTCCTCGAGGAAGCGGAGCTTCGAGGCGCGCACGTCGGGGAACTCGGGCGTCAGGCGCGCGAGGACCTGGCCGATGCTCAGCAGCCCGGTCGGGGCGGTGCGCTCGGCGGCCGACGCCGCCATCAGGAGTTCGCCTGCGCGAGATCCACAGGCGAGGCGAAGAAGTTCAGCCGGAACTTGCCGACGCGCACCTCGTAGCCGTTGCCCAGCGGGCTGCGGTCGACGCGCTCGCCGTTCACGTAGGTGCCGTTCAGCGACCGCTGATCGATGATCTCGAACGCGGTGCCGGTGCGGATGACCTCGGCGTGACGGCGCGAGACCGTGACATCGTCGAAGAAGATGTCCGCCTCCGGGTGCCGGCCGACCGTGGTGACCGCCGTGTCCAGCAGGTACCGGGCTCCGGCGAGAGCGCCGGAGCGGACCAGCAGCAGCGCGGAACCGGAAGGGAGCGCGGCGATCGCCGCCTGCTCGACCTCCGTCAGCTCGGCGCCGAACGGGACGAACGACAGGTCGGAGTCGTGTCCGAACGTCTGCGTGGTGTCGTGCGCGGGTTCTCCGCCGCGGCGGACGGCGCCTTCGGGAACGTCGTTCTCAGTCACTGTGCACCCCTCCTCTGGCGTTCCAGCCTATCGGAAGCCCGCCGCCATCGGGAGCAGGATCCGGCCCGCAACCTCCGCCCGGAGCGGTGTCGCCGAACGGTAGGCTGAGGGCATGCCACACTACGACGTCGTCATCCTCGGCGCTGGCCCCGGCGGCTACGTCGCCGCCGTCCGCAGCGCCCAGCTCGGCCTTTCCACCGCGATCATCGAGGAGAAGTACTGGGGCGGCATCTGCCTCAACGTGGGGTGCATCCCCTCGAAGTCGCTCCTCAAGAACGCGGAGATCGCGCACACCTTCACCCACAAGGCCGAGTTCTTCGGCATCTCGGGTGACGTGCACTTCGACTTCGGAGCGGCGTTCGATCGCAGCCGCAAGGTCGCGGAGACCCACGTCAAGGGCATCCACTTCCTCATGAAGAAGAACAAGGTCACCGAGTACGACGGACGCGGCACCTTCACCGGCCCGAAGGCGATCTCGGTCGCCAAGTCGGACGGCACGACCGAGGAGGTGACGTTCGACAACGTCATCATCGCGACGGGATCCACCGTCCGCCTGCTGCCCGGCGTCCAGCTCAGCGACAACGTCGTCACCTTCGAGGAGCAGATCCTCACCCGCGACCTTCCCGAGTCGATCGTCATCGTCGGCGCCGGCGCCATCGGCATGGAGTTCGGCTACGTGATGGCGAACTACGGCGTCAAGGTCACCATCATCGAGTTCCTCGACCGTGCCCTGCCCAACGAGGACGTCGAGGTCTCCAAGGAGATCCAGAAGCAGTACAAGAAGCTCGGCATCGACATCCTCACCTCGACCGCGGTGAAGACCGTCACCGACAACGGCTCGTCCGTGCACGTCACCTACGAGACCCGCGACGGCCAGCCCGGCGAGATCACCGCCGGCAAGGTGCTGATGTCGGTCGGCTTCGCCCCGAACGTCGACGGCTACGGCCTGGACAAGACCGGCGTGAAGCTCACCGAGCGCGGCGCGATCGACATCGACGACCACATGCGCACGAACGTCGAGGGCATCTACGCGATCGGCGACGTGACCGCCAAGCTGCAGCTCGCCCACGTGGCCGAGGCGCAGGCCGTGGTCGCCGCGGAGACCATCGGCAAGGCCGAGACCATGACACTGGGCGATTACCGGATGATGCCGCGCGCGACGTTCTGCCAGCCGCAGGTCGCCAGCTTCGGTCTCACCGAGGAGCAGGCGCGCGCCGAGGGCCGCGAGATCAAGGTCGCGAAGTTCCCGTTCAGCGCGAACGGCAAGGCGAACGGCCTGGGCGAGCCCGTGGGCTTCGTCAAGCTGATCGCGGACGCGGAGCACCTCGAGCTCATCGGCGGTCACCTGATCGGCCCCGACGTCTCGGAGCTGCTGCCCGAGCTGACCCTGGCCCAGAAGTGGGACCTCACCGCCCTCGAGGCCGCGCGCAACGTGCACACCCACCCGACGCTGTCGGAGGCGCTGCAGGAGGCGTTCCACGGCCTCGCGGGCCACATGATCAACCTCTGATCGGATCCGATCGGCCGAGGGCCGGTCACGCCTCGTGCGTGGCCGGCCCTCGGTGCGTCCGAGAGCGCTCACAGGCCGCGCATCGTCACCAGTCCGGCCGCCCACGGGCGCAGCGGCGCGGATCCCAGCGAGCGGATGAGGAGCTCCCGCGCGAGGAGCGGAAGCCCGTGCCGCGCCGGCGCGCCCATCGCCATGTAGAAGGCGCTGCGACGCTGTGCGCCCCGGGCGGCGCGCAGGGTCCGGCGCCCGTAGTCGCCGAGGTCCGCCCCGCCGTCGGCCAGGGCGAAGCGCAGTGCGGCGTCCAGCCTCCCGGCGTCGGCCCAGCCGAGGTTCATGCCCTGTCCGCCGATCGGGCTGATCTCATGCGCGGCGTCGCCCAGCAGCGCGATCCGTCCGCGCGCAGGAGCACGCGCGACGTGCTGCCTCGCCGTGAACGCGACCGGCACGACATCGGATCCGATCGCCGGATCCGCCCCGGTGCGCACCCGGATCGCCGCCCGGAAGCCGGCCGCGGTGCCGACGTCCTCGTCCTCTGCGGCGCGCACCACCCAGCGCCGCAACCCGCCCGGCAGCGGGAACGACTCCACGAGTCCGCCGGGTCCGCAATGGAGCAAAGCCGTGGCGCCGGCATCCGGGTCCGGCACATCGGCCATCGCGTACCGCGCGCTGCCGGCCCGCCGCCGCCAGCCCAGGCCGAGCCCGGTGCGCAGTCCGCTGTGCACGCCGTCCGCGATCACCGCGAAGGCGGCGGTGAGCTCCCTCCGCCTCCCCTCGGCGTCGAGACGGACCCGTACGAAACCGCCCTCGTCGCGCACCCCGCTCACCGAGCAGCCGGCCCGGAGCGCCCCCGGCGACAGCCGATCCAGCCGCTGGCTCAGCAGGGCGTGGGTGCGGCGCTGCGGCAGCACGAGCACCGGGCGATCGGCCGGGAAGGCGAGCGATGCCAGCACCCGCCCGCGGCTGAGCACCTCGCCGCCGGCGAGGGCGAGAGCCTCCGCCCGCACCGCGGCACCGGCCCCGGCGCGGTCGAGCATCGCGAGTCCCGGCGGATGGATCCCGATCGCCCGGCTGCGGACGTCGTCGCCGTCGCGCTGCTCGCAGAGCGCGACGTCCACGCCGCCCTGGGCGAGGAGGCAGCCGAGCAGCAGCCCCACGGGACCGGCTCCCACGATGACGACACTGTGATCGAGCCTCGGCTCAGCCGGCGGCATCGGCAGGCTCCCAGCGCAGCTGCAGCCGGGAGGGGAAGCCGCGGCGGACCACCCATCCCGGAGGCGCCGCGGCGGCCAGCTCGGCGGCCGTGTAGGAACGGCGGATGCTGGTCAGCCCGTCGGCACGGATGAAGGATCCGGCCAGCAGATTGCCCGAGAAGGGCCAGGTGCCCGCCGCGAACGCCGCGCTCGCGAGACGACTCCGGGCGATGTCGTGGTGCGCGACGACCCCGTCCTCCGGCACGAGGCGGCGGGTGTCCTCGAGCATCCCCGCGAGACCCGCCCCGTCCAGATGGTGCAGCACGTGGTTCGACAGCACGATGTCGAATCTCTCACCGGCGCGGACCAGATCCGACGACGAGGCACATCGGTAGACCGCGCCGGCACCCCCGTCGTGCGCGGACGCCCAGGCCACGGCGCGGGGATCGACGTCGAGGGCGGTGATCTCCGCATCCAGGCGGTCGCGCCGCAGACGCACGGCGAGCGCCCGGCACAGATCGCCGCCCCCGGCGCCCACGTCGAGGATGCGCACCGGAGCGCCGCCCAGGGCGCGGCGGCGGCGAGCGCGCGGACGCACGTCCCCGCGGTAGACCGAGCCGGGCCGCGACACCACCGCGTTCACCGCACCGAAGCGCCGGTAGGTGCGCTCCAGCATCCCGGGATCCGCGGACGGGTCGTCCATGAGCTCGCGCACGCCGACGGCGCGCGTCGAGAGGTCAGCGCCCATCCGCTTCCGCGCCGACCACGGTCATCAGCGCGCTCTCCGCCGTCAGGCCGGGGCCGAACGCCATCGCGGACACCCTGTCGCCGTCGCGCGCGTCCTCCTGTTCGAGGATCCGGCGCAGGACGAACAGCACGGTCGCGCTCGACATGTTCCCCTGCGTCCGCAGCGTCTCCCGGGCGGGGCGCAGCTGCGCATCGCTCAGGCCGAGCCGATCCTGCACCCGGTCGAGGATGCTGCGCCCGCCGGGATGGATCGCCCAGTGCCGCACGTGCTCGCCGATCGCGCCGCCGTCGAACGGCGCGCTCAGCTCTCCCGCGTACAGCGGGCGCAGCGCCTCGACGATGGTCGCCCCGATGATCTGGGGAACGCCGGTGGAGAGGATCATCTCGAAGCCGCGGTCGCCGATCGTCCACGCCATGTCCTTCTCCCCTTCGGGGGCGATGGCCGTGTGGAAGCGGTCGAGCCTCAGTCCCGGTGCCGCGGACGGACGCGCGGTGACGATGCCCGCGGCCGCGCCGTCGGCGAACAGCGAGGAGGCGACGATCACATCCGGATCCTCCGAGGAGCGCAGATGCAGCGTGCACAGCTCGACGCTCACGACCAGCACCACCGCGTCCGGGTCGGCCGCGCAGAACTGGCTCGCCGCCCGCAGCGCGGGCATCGACGCGTAGCAGCCCATGAAGCCGAGGTGGAAGCGCTGCACCGAATCCGCGAGCCCGAGCGCGCGGACGATCTCGTACTCCGGCCCCGGGGCGTGGAACCCGGTGCACGAGACCGTGATCACATGCGTGATGTCGGCCGGCGAGATCTCCGGATCCGCTTCGAGCGCGGCGCGGGCGGCCGCGACGAACAGCCGACGCGCCTCCCGCACGTAGACGTCGTTGCGCACCCCGGTGCCCGGAGACAGCAGCGTTCCCGTGGACCGGTCGAAGAAGACGGGGTCCGCCCCCGTATCGGCCAGGGTGAGCTCATCGAGCACCGTGCGCCGGGTGTCGATGCCCGAGCCGTCGAAGGAGGCGGTCACGAGGCGCCGCGCGAGGCGGGACAGCTCCGGTTGCGCGGCGAACACGTCGCGCACCTCGTTCTGATGCAGGACCGTCTCCGGGACGACCGTCTGCAGGGACCTCAGCACCGCGGGGCTGCTCATGCTGTCACTCAAGCACGCCGGCAGCGTCCTCGGAACCCCCGGGCGGAACCTCGTCGGGCACGGTAGGGTTCGCCGTGCGGCTCAGAACCCGAGCGCGCGGCCGAGCTTCGAGCCGGACGGGGAGACGCGTCCCCCGGCAGCGGCGACGGCCCGCTCCACCGCCAGGAAGAAGGCGCTCCGGCCCGCCTCATCGGCGGGAGCCGCGGGCCCCAGCTCCATCTCCCATTCGCGCCATTCGCGCGGCGCGGGGGCGGGCAGGCCGGCCGGAAGGCGCAGGTCCGTGCCGCGGACGCGGTCGTCCACGAACTCCGCGACCACGCCGTCGGGACCGGTGAGGAGGTAGGCGGTGCGCGCGTTCTCGATGCGGGCGAGCGGGATCAGCGGTGCCGTGGTCCACTGGGCGACGAACTCCGCGACCTGCGGCGGCAGGTCGTCCGACTCCCCGAGCGGCCAGCCGAGCTCGATGCGGCCGTCGCCGGTGCGGGGGCCCTTGACATGCCAGCCCTCGTCCGGCCCTCCGGTGCGGCGCCGCAGGGCGACGCCGGCGCGCGCGAGATCTCCCGAGGCGGTGTCGAAGTAGCGTGCGTCCAGTGCACGGGGCTCGCCCTCGGTGACCGCGTCGACCCCGGGGATCGCCTCCCACGACGGCAGCGGGGTGCTGCCGTCCACGTCGTACTTGCGCTCGACCTCGACCGTGCGGGACGGCTCAGACATCCGCGGGGTTGAGGTCGTCCTGGGATCCCTGGTACCAGTACTCGAACTCGGTGGGCCCGTCGTGCTCCCCCGTGTGCGTCGGCTCGCCCCGCTTGTTGTAGACGAGGAGCGTCTCGCTGTAGGGGACCGCGATCTCGTCGTCCGCGGATCCGAGGGGGATGATCTGCCCGTCGAGCGGGCCGCCGTGAAGCCGTGCGAGTGCCATGTGCTCACCCTAATCCCCCGGCGCCGTCGAGGAGGGCGATCACGCCGCGGAGATGCCCAGCACGGCGCCGACGATCATCCACGGCCCGAACGCGATGCGGGTCGTCCTCGTGGCACGGCGGAGGAGGACGAGGCCGAGCGCGTACCCCGCACCGAGGACGAACGCCGCGGCGGCGCCGACGAGGAGCGCCGTCCACCCGTGCCAGCCGAGCACCAGGCCGACGAGCCCGGCGAGCTTCACGTCCCCGCCGCCCAGGCCGCCCCGGCTGAGGGCGCGCAGCAGCGCGTAGAAGCCGCCGAGCAGCAGCAGACCCCACAGCGCGCCGAGCAGCCGCCCGCCCATCCGCGCGAACAGGGCCCCGGCGAGCGCGAGCAGGAGCGCCCCGGCGAGCGCGGGCAGCACGATCCGGTCGGGGAGCCGGTGCGTGCCGACGTCGATCGCGGTCAGCCAGGCGCCGATCCCGAGCAGGCCGATGTGCGCCAGGACGGTGACGACGCCTGCGGGTTCCATGCAGGCCACCCTCCCAGATCCGCCGGGGCTGCGTTTCGGGCCTGTGGAGAACCGCGCGGCGCCGGTGCGGTGCGCAGCGGAACCGCCTGATCGCCGTCAGGCGGAGCGGAGCAGGATCCGTCCGTCCTCGACCTTCGCCTCCCAGCACGGCTGGGGCACGCTCGCCGGTCCGCGCCGCACCTCCCCGTCGTCGACGCGGAACCGGCTGCCGTGCCAGGGGCAGGTGATGCATCCGTCCGCGCCGAGCTCGCCCTCGTCCAGAGGTCCGCCGGCGTGCGTGCAGACGGCCGAGATCGCGTGCAGCCGGGAGTCGAGGCGCACGAGCAGCACCGGGACGTCGCCGACCATCACCCGTGTCCGCGCCCCTTCGGCGAGGTCGGCGTCGGCGCCCACGTCGGTCCAGCGCCGCACCGCCGGCTGGAACGCCGTGTGGTTGACGCCGGTGCCGCGCACGAACGACAGGTGACCGCCGAGATAGGACGACCCCAGGGTGAGCCCGAGCCCCAGCAGGCTGAGCGCCTTCCCGGCTCCGTGGTGCCCGCGACGGCGCAGGAGCCACGACGTGATCTGCAGGACGGAGGCGGTCGCGTTCGCGGCGGCGTGCACGAGTCCGACCCGTTTGGCGGCCCCGATCGTGGTCGACCAGTCCGAGGCGCCCGCGGCCGCCGTCGGCGCGGACGCGAGGATGCCGAGTCCGACGAGGCGGCGCGCCGCGGCGGGATCCGCGCCCGTGAGGTCGAGCACGGTGGCCGCGCCCCAGGCGCCGATCGGCAGGTCGGTGAGCATCGGATGCACCTGATGACCGAGCCAGGCACCCGAGAGCGCGTTCTTCACGGCCGGGGAACGGGTGGCCTCGTCCACCCAGCCGCTGAGCTTCTCCGCCGCCGGATCGAGTTCCTTGGTCTTCCCGATCGTCCGGATCAGGGACTGCATCGCTGCTTTCACCCGCATGGGATCTCTCCTCCGCATCGCGTCGCCGGAGCCTCCTGTCTACCCGCGCATCCGACAGGGGTCAAAGGGTTGACAGACGGGCGCGCGAGTGCAGGTGGTAGCCTCGCGCTCGATGGATCCGCTCTCCCCCGCCGCCCTGCACGCGGATGTGCACCGACTGCTGTCCGCGATGTATGAGGACTATCTGCGCGGCGACCCTGCGGCGATCGACGCCCGCCTCGCCGAGGACGTGACGATCTTCGACTCCGCCGCGGACGCCCTGGTGACCGGTCTGGACGAGCTCGCCGCGCTGCGCCGGAGCCGGGCATCGAGCCCGTCGGCGTCGTCCTCGCCGGCCTGGACGGAGACGGCTCTCACGATCGCCGACCTGGGGGTGCGCGAGATCGGCGACGTCGTCGTCGCGACCTGGTGGCTGCGGGTGGACGGAACGGATCCGCAGGGGGTCGCGGTCTCCCCCGAGCTCTCCCGCAACACGGCGGTCCTGCGCCGCGGAGAGGACGCGGCGCTGCGCATCGCGCATCTGCACGAGGACGTCCGCCAGGAGGCCGGCCCGACCGCCTGAGCGGGCGGAGAACGAGGATCCGGCTCACCGAGCGTGCGCCCTCGCCGATGCCCTCGGCGTCGCGCGCCGCACCCGTGGTCGCCAGGACGTCGAGCCGCCGCGGAGGACCGAGGCGCCCGCGCGATCCGAGCCGCCCGGTCCGAGCCGCCGTCGCCTGCCGACGCTCCCACCCGATTCGACCATGTCGGATGTACGGATTATCGTCGTCTCTGTTGTTGCAGTATTCGAAGAGATATTCGAGAATGGAGTGCATGGGGATGGCTCTCGGTTCCATGATCGCCCCCGCCGCCGACACCGACGACCGGGTCTCGGATGTGCTGCGCCTCCGCCGCGAGATCACGCGGATGCAGCGTCGGCGGAGCGATCTGCCCCTGATCCCGGTGCTGCCCGCCCTCGAGTCGATCCTCCCCGAGGGCGGCCTGCAGGTCGGGACCACGTATTCCCTCTCCTCCTCCCCCGGCCTCATCGGCGCGCTGCTCGCCGGCGCCTCCCGGACGGGGGCATGGTGCGCCGCCGTCGGCATGCCCACCCTGGGCGTGGAGGCGCTGGCCGGCCACGGGGTGGATCTGGATCGGCTCCTCCTGGTCCCGGCCCCCGGCCCGCGCTGGCTCTCGGTCGTCTCCGCGCTGAGCGAGGTGATCCCGCTGATCGCGATCCGCCCCGCCACCTCCGCCCGGGAGGCCGAGCTGAGCCGGCTGAGCGCCCGGCTGCGCGACCGCGGCTGCACGCTCCTGGTCGTGCCCGGCCCCGGGAGTCAGGCCTGGCCGCAGAGCGAGGGATCGATCCGCGTGCACGACCCGCGCTGGCAGGGCCTCGGCGACGGCTGGGGCGCCCTGGAGGAGTGCGAGGTGACGGTCACCGCGCGCACCCGGCGCTCGCCCGTGCCGCAGAGCGTGCGGGTGCGTCTGCCCGACGTCCATGGCCGGATCCACGAAACGGTCGAAGCCGCCGCTCCCGCCCTGCCGCGGCTCTTCCCGCTCCCGTCCGCCGCGGCCGAGGCACGCCCGGTCACCGCGATCGATGCGCGCCCGTCCGCCGAGTCGCCCGCGCTCCTGGCGGTGGCCGGATGAGCGCCCCGAGGCAGGAGCCGGTCCGGGTGATCGTGCTGTGGTTCCCCGACTGGCCGCTGCGCGCCGCGGGGGCCGAGGCCGCGGAGCCGGCGGCGATCCTGCACGCGAACCGGGTCGTCGTCTGCAGCGCGGCGGCGCGCGCCCAGGGGGTGCGGATCGGGCAGCGCCGCCGCGAGGCGCAGGGGCTGCTGCCGAACCTGCGCATCCTGCCCGCGGACCCGGCGCGGGACGAACGCGCGTTCCTCCCGGTGCTGCGTCTGATCGAGGCTCAGGCGCCCGGCGCGCAGCTGCTCCGCCCCGGGCTCGCCCTGCTCCGCGCCCGCGGGGTCGCCCGCTTCCACGGTGGCGAGGAGGAGGCCGCCCGCGCCCTGCACGCCCTGCTTTCCGCCGAGGGGCACCAGGAGGTGCGGATCGGGATCGCGGACGGCCCGTTCACCGCCGAGCTGGCGGCGCGGGGTGCGGATCCGACGCTCGTGGTGGGTGCGGGGGCGTCCGCCGCCTTCCTCGCCCCGCTGCCCGTGCAGGCTCTGCAGGATCCGGAGGTGACGGGGCTGCTGCTCCGTCTCGGCGTGCGCACCCTCGGCGAGCTCGCGACCCTGGGCGCGGCGCGCCTGCGAGACCGCTTCGGCGAGCACGGGGCACGCCTGCACGCCCTGGCGGCGGGGGCGGACTCCCGTCCGGTGGTGCCGCGCCCACCGGATCCGGAGCTCGCGGCGGAGGTCGAGTTCGAGGCTCCGCTGGCCCAGTCCGATCAGATCGCCTTCGCCGTGCGGCAGAGCGCCGATGCGGTGATCCTCGCCCTCGCGAAGGCCTCGCTGGTGTGCACCGAGGTGCGGATCGATCTCACCGACGACGACGAGCAGGTGACCTCGCGCACCTGGCTGCATCCCACCTGCTTCGAGGCCGCAGACCTCGTCGACCGGGTCCGCTGGCAGCTGGAGTCCCTGGCCGCGGCCTCCGCCGGCGACGACGACGAGGCGCACCGCTTCCGCGGCATCGTCCGGGCACGCATCGCCCCCGTCGCCGTGGACGACGCCGCCCATCATCAGCCGGGCCTGTTCGGATCCGGCACCGACGAGCGGCTGCACCACGCCGTCTCCCGGGTGCAGACCCTGCTCGGGCATGAGGGTGTGGTCACCGCCGTCGTCGCGGGCGGGCGGCTCCTCACCGACCGGCAGCAGCTCACCCCCTGGGGCGAGCGGGCGGTGCCGGCGCGCGCCGCCGATCAGCCCTGGCCGGGGCGGCTGCCGGACCCGCTCCCGGCCGAGGTGTTCGCACCGGCCCGGCCGATCGCGGTCACGGACGCCGACGGCGCCCCGGTCTCCGTCGATGCACGGGGGCTGCTCAGCGCGGCCCCCGCGGCGGTGGACGCGTGCGCGGTGCGGTCCTGGGCGGGACCGTGGCCGGTCCGGGACCGGCGCGGGGATCCGGCCGGGGCGCTCCGCGGCGAGCGCCTGCAGCTCGTCGACGAGCAGGACAGGGCCTGGCTCGTGCTGCACGTCGAGGGCGAGGACCGCTGGCTCGCCGAGGGGAGGTACCACTGATGGGCTTCCACAATCCGAGCATGTCCTGGTCGGAGCTCGAGCGCACCCTCAGCGGCGAGAGGCCGCTGCACCAGGAGCTGCCGATCGACGCCCCCTCCCGCATGCACAAGAAGCGCCCTCCGATCTCGCTCGCCGAGGTCGAACGCCCCCGGGACGCGGTGCCCTACGCCGAGCTGCACATGCACTCCTCGTACTCCTTCCTCGACGGCGCCTCCTCCCCCGAGGAGCTGCTCATGGAGGCGCAGCGGCTGGGCCTGAAGGCGCTGGCCCTCACGGACCACGACGGCTTCTACGGCGCCGCGCACTTCGGCGAGGTCGCCGAGGAGGCCGCCGGGCTGCAGACGGTGTACGGCGCCGAGCTGTCCCTCACCGGCCCCGACCCGCGCGGGAACGCGAGCACCGCCCCCACGCCGGAGCGGCGCGGGGCCGCGGATCCGCTCGGCGAGCATCTGCTGGTCCTCGCCCGCGGGGAGGAGGGCTATCACCGGCTCTCCTCCGCGATCACGCACGCGCAGCTGCGCGGCGGCGAGAAGGGGCGGCCGTTCTATGAGATCGAGTCCCTCGCGAACACGGCGGAGGGCCACTGGACGATCCTCACCGGCTGCCGCAAGGGGGCCGTCCGCTCCGCCCTGGAGCGGGAGGGGCCGGAGGGGGCGAAGCGGGCGCTGCGCACGCTCGTCGACCTGTTCGGGACCGACGGCGTGGCGGTCGAGCTGATCGACCACGGCGACCCGCTCGACACCCGCCGCAACGACGTGCTCGCCCGCCTCGCCGCCGAGCACGGGCTGCCGGTGGTGTGCACGAACAACGTGCACTACGCCCGCCCCGAGCACGCCCGCCTCGCCGAGGCGATCGCCGCGGTGCGCGCCACCCGCAGCATGCGGGAGCTGGAGGGATGGCTGCCCTCCCACGGTGCGGCGCATCTGCGCTCCGGCGCGGAGATGACCGCCCGCTTCGCCCGGTATCCGGGGGCGGTCGCGCACGGCCTGGAGATCGCCGAGGCCTGCGCCTTCCCGCTGCGCAGCGCCAAGCCCGCGCTGCCGACGATGCGGGTGGCCCTCGGAGAGACGCCGATGAGCCATCTGCGCGACCTGGTCTGGGCGGCCGCTCCGGAGAAGTACCCGACGCTCGACGAAGGCGGCCGGGCCCGGATCGAGCGGGAGCTCGCGGTGATCGAGGAGAAGGACTTCCCCGGCTACTTCCTCATCGTGCACGGCATCGTGAAGGAGGCGAGGGACCGCGGGATCCTCTGCCAGGGCCGGGGATCCGCCGCCGCGAGCGTGGTCTGCTACCTGCTCGGCATCACCGCGGTGGATCCGATCAGATACCGCCTTCCCTTCGAGCGGTTCCTCGCCACGACCCGCACCGAGGAGCCGGACATCGACGTCGACTTCGACTCCGGGCGCAGGGAGGAGATCATCCAGTGGGTCTACGACGAGTACGGCCGGGAGAACGCGGCGCAGGTCGCGAACGTCATCCAGTACCGGCCGAAGAACGCGGTGCGCGACATGGCCAGGGCGCTCGGGCACTCCCCCGGCCAGCAGGACGCCTGGTCGCGTCAGGTGGAGCGCTGGGGGCTGGATCTGAGCCCCGTCCCCGACCACGACATCCCGCTGCCCGTCATCGATCTCGCCGACAGGCTGATGAGCGCACCGCGCCATCTGGGCATCCACTCCGGCGGCATGGTGCTCACCCAGCGCCCGGTCGGCGAGGTGGTGCCGGTCGAGCACGCCCGGATGGACAAGCGCACCGTCATTCAGTGGGACAAGGACGCCGCGCGCTGGATGGGGCTGGTGAAGTTCGACCTGCTCGGGCTCGGGATGCTCTCCGCCCTGCGGCACTGCTTCGACCTGGTCCGCGAGGCCACCGGTGAGGAGTGGACGCTGGACTCCCTGCCGAAGGAGGAGCCCGCGGTCTACGACATGCTCTGCCGCGCCGACACGATCGGGGTGTTCCAGGTCGAGTCCCGCGCGCAGATGGGGCTGCTCCCCCGACTGCAGCCGCGGGAGTTCTACGAGCTCGCCGTCCAGATCGCGCTCATCCGCCCGGGCCCGATCCAGGGCGGTGCGGTGCACCCCTTCGTCCGCCGAAAGCTCGGCCAGGAGACCGTGACCTATGCGCATCCGGATCTGGAGCCGATCCTGCGCCGCACCCTGGGGATCCCCGTCTTCCAGGAGCAGCTCATCCAGATGGCCACCACCCTCGGCGACTGCACCGCGGACGAGGCGGATCTGCTGCGCCGCGCGATGGGATCCAAGCGGGGGCTGGAGAAGATCGACCGGGTCAAGCAGAGCCTGTACACGGGCATGCGCCGGCACGGGCTGGACGAGGAGACCGCGGACCGCATCTACGCGCAGATCCAGGCGTTCTCCGACTTCGGCTTCGCGGAGTCGCACTCGCTCTCGTTCGCTCTGCTCGTGTACGCCAGCTCCTGGCTCAAGCTGCACTACCCCGCCGCCTTCCTCGCCGGGCTCCTGCGCTCCCAGCCGATGGGGTTCTACTCCGCCTCGACGCTCACCGGCGACGCCCGGCGGCACGGCGTCGAGGTGCGCCGTCCGGACATCGCGCGGTCCGGGGCGACGGAGACCCTGGAGCCCGTGGGCCCGGAGAGGACGGGGGTCACCGGGCGGGAGTCGTGCGCGCATCAGCTCCCGGACCGTCCGGACGGCGTGGATCCGGATCCCTTCGATCCGAAGGCCCCCGACGAGACCGCGGCGCACCGCAGGGACGGCCGCTTCGCCGTACGGCTGGGACTCGCCGGCGTCACGGGGATCGGCGAGAAGACGGCCGAGCGGATCGTCACCGAACGCGATGCACGGGGCCCCTACCGGGATCTGAACGACCTCGTGCGCCGCACCGACCTCACCGCGTCCCAGGTGGAGTCCCTCGCCACCGCCGGCGTCTTCGACTCGCTCGGGCTGCAGCGCCGGGAGGCGATCTGGCTGGCGGGCTCCGCGGCGGAGGACCGCGCGCGCTATCTGCCCGACACGGTGGTCGCGGTGCAGCCCCCGCTGTTCGGCGACCAGACCAGCTACGAGCTCCTCACCGCCGACCTCTGGGCGACGGGGGTGTCCACCGACGACCATCCGCTCGCGCACTTCCGGCCCGGTCTCGATGCGCGCGGAGTGCTGACCTCCGTCGCGCTGCGCACGCACGAGAGCGGCCGACGGGTCGAGGCGGCGGGTCTCGTGACCCATCGGCAGCGCCCCTCCACGGCGGGCGGGGTGACCTTCCTCAACCTCGAGGACGAGCACGGCCTGGTGAACGTCATCTGCACGCAGGGCGTCTGGCTGCGCTACCGCCGGATCGCCCGGGAGTCGCCCGCGCTGATCGTGCGCGGCATGCTGGAGCGCTCTCCTGAGGGCGTCACCAACCTGCTCGCGGATGCGTTCGAGACGCTGCAGGTGGGCGTGCCCCATCATTCGCGGGACTTCCAGTGACCCCAGGGCCGGGCGTCGTCGCGCCCTCGGCGGTATGCGCCGCTCTCACCAGAAGCGCTCAGGGACCTCGTGCGCCCGGCGATCGGTGCCGCCCCAGTTCGCGGCCTGATCCCGCGCGTCGTCCGCCGCCTGCTGAGCGCCGCGCAGGGCGTCGGCGGCGCCCCGGCGCTCGGCCCCCACCGGGTTCGCATCGAGCACGAGCTCCGTGAGGGTGCCCTCCGCCGAGGCCTCCACGGTGCAGCCCTGCACCCGTCCCCGCCACGGCAGCGCGCCGAACTCCGCCAGGACGGAGCCGGGCACGCGGTACACGACGCCCGTCGTCAGATCGCGGATCTGCACCGCCCCGGCCTTCTCATCGACCGAGACGATGCGCCCGACGCCGAGCGGGGCGGCGAGGGGAAGGATCAGTGTGACGGCCATGCCTCCACCTTCGTTCAGAACGGCCGTACGGGCAAGCAATGCGCCGCCGGCCCTGCTCAGCTCTGCGGGGCCGGAGCCTGCTCCCGTGACGAGACCAGGCTGTCGTAGTGCCGGTCGACGTAGAGAAGGGGTGCGCCGGGCGTGCCCTCGATCACGTCGAGCACGTCGAGCAGCACGAGCGAGGACGGTCCGACCGGATGCGTCTCCCGGATCGTGCCGCGCACGGCGACCCGGGCCGAGGGCAGGAAGGGCTCGCCGGTGGGCAGTGTGCGGAACCCCTGCTCCGCGGTGAAACGGGGCTGGCCCGAGCGGGCGAACGCGTCGGCGATCGGCTCCTGCCCCGCGACGAGGAAGTGCACCAGCGCGCTGGGTGCGCTGAGGATCCCACCCGCGCTGCCGGTCGCCCGGGTGACCGAGAACACGAGCACCGCCGGGTCGGCGCTCACCGAGGCGACGCTCGACAGCGTGAGCCCGACCGGGCCGTCGGGGGCGACTCCCGTCACCAGGGCGACGCCGGCCGGATGGTGCCGGAACGCCCCCTTGAACTTCTCGGTGACGTCCTCTTCCAGACCGGGGGTGCTCATCCTGCTTCTCTCTGTCGTCGTGCCGCGGGCGCAGAGTTCACGCCCGCACTCAACGGTATGCCCGATCCGGGAGCATCGGCTCCGTTCCCGCCTCACTCCGTCATGGCCGGTGTCGGTGCCCTGTGCTGGAATGCCTCCATGACGACGGGGACCAAGACCGATCTCACCAAGACCCTGGACGGCTATCGCGCGCGCATCGACGAGTTCCGCCTTCTCGAGCTGCCTCCGAGCCGCTACCTCGCGATCGACGGCCACGGGGATCCGAACACGGCCCCCGCCTATGCCGAGGCCCTGGAGGCGCTGTACCCGGTCGCCTATGCGCTGAAGTTCGCGAGTCGGCGCGAACTCGACCGGGACTACGTCGTCCCGCCCCTGGAGGGACTGTGGTGGGCGGACGACATGGACGCGTTCACGACCGCCCGCGACAAGACCCGCTGGGACTGGACGATGATGATCCTCATCCCGGACTGGGTCGAGGATCCGCTCGTGCACGCCGCGATCGCGACCGTGCGGGAGAAGAAGTCGCCGGCGCGGATCGATGCGCTCCGGATCCTCCCCCTCTCGGAGGGGACGTGCATGCAGACGCTGCACGTCGGATCCTTCGATGACGAGGCCCCGCTCCTGGAGCGCCTGCACGACGAGGTGATCCCCGAGCACGGCCTGCGCCTCGCGGGTCTGCACCACGAGATCTATCTCAGCGACGCCCGCCGGGTCCCTCCGGAGCGCCGCCGCACGATCCTGCGCCAGCCCGTGGCGCCCGCCTGATCGCCTCAGCCGCGCATCGGGCGCACCGTGAGGATCTGCTGCACCGTCCCGACCGGACCCCGCTCGTCGTGCAGCACGGTCTCGGTCAGGCCTAGGCCGGTCGGCCCGATCGACACCGTCGTGTCGAAGCCGATCCAGTCCCCCTCCGGCTCGGCGAACAGATGACAGGTGAGATCGACGTTCGGGAACGCGACCTCCGTCGGCGCCAGACGCAGGGTCAGGCCGTTCGCGAAGTCGACTATGCCCAGCAGGCGCGGGATCCGGCCGACCGGCTCCCCCTCCACGAGCGGGATGCGCGGCTTCAGCCAGGCCCACGCATGCCCCGGTTCCCGCTGCCCCCGGTGGAAGTCCACGCTGCGGACGGCGCCGCCCTGCCAGTGATCGCCCATCGCCCACGGAGCGAGTTGGTCGCGGCCCGGCATCGCGTTCAGGGCGCTGCCGGCCAGCTCGCGGGTGTCCGCGGCCTGCAGGAACCAGGCCCGCGCGATCACCGCGGCGCGTCCGTCGTGGCTCAGCACTGCCTCCACGAGCTCGATCGTGCGGCCGGGACGCAGGATCCTGATCTCGAGGTCGACGCGCTCGAGCGGGATCGTCCCGAGGATGTCGTACGAGATCCTGCCGAGCTGCAGCTCGCCACCGCGGCGGTCGGCGTGATCCCGCTCGATCGCGTGCGCGATGAGTCCGAGTGCCGGCGCGACGTGCTGCTCCTGCGTGCTCCACGCCCCCTCGACCGCAGAGGTCGGTCGGAAGGCGGACGTGTCGACGCGTTCGAAATAGGAGGGCATGGTCGGATCCTATGTCGGCCCGCTGCCGCACCCGCCCGCGGTCATGGCCGGGGCGTCGGCGGGGAACATCCCGGCGCGCGGTACGTTGATGTCGTCGAGCAGATCGATCCGCACGAGAGGAACAGCATGCGCCCCTACCTGGACAAGGTGATCCCGGACGCGTGGAAGGCCGCCTCCGCGTACTCCGACGCGGTCGCCAGGGCCACCGCCGATCAGGGCCTCACCACCGCCGAGGCCGAGTTCATCAAGGTGCGCGCGTCGCAGCTGAACGCATGCGCGTTCTGCCTCGACCTGCACTCCCGCGAGGCGCGAGCGGCCGGCATCCCCCAGCAGAAGCTCGACGTGCTGCCCGCGTGGCGCGAATCCGACCTCTTCACCGAGCGGGAGAAGGCGATGCTGGCGATCGCCGAGGCCGCGACCCGGATGCCGCTGGGCGAGGAGGCGAAGGCCGATCTCGCCGCCGCCCGCGGGCTGCTGGGCGACGACGTCTTCGCCGCCGCCGAGTGGGTGGCGCTGACCATCAACATGTTCAACCGCCTCTCGATCCTCAGCGAGCACCCCGTGCGCCCGCGCGATGCCGAGGGTGCCCTCGTCCGCTGATCAGCGCCGTACCCGTCAGCGCCGTGACACCACGCTGATCGCCACCGCGAGTGCGGCGAGCACGACGGCCGCACCGAGCAGCGCGCCGTCGCCGAGCCATCGATGCGCGGCCGCACCGGCGACCGCTCCGGCGGCGAGCGATGCCCAGAGCAGCAGCGGGCGGCGCCAGGCCGTGGCGGAGCGGCCCGTGACGAGGTCCGCGAGTGCCAGGCCGAGGCTCACGAGAGTCCCCGTGGCGTAGGTGATCGCGATCCGCGCCCTCCCGTCGGCCAGGTAGAGGGTGTTCAACGCGCCCATCGCACAGGCCAGCAGCGCGAAGCGCCACGCGGCGTGCGGGAACGCGAATCCCACGGCCGCGCACGCGGCCACGGCGATCGCGCTCGCCGCGACCACGAGACTCCGACGCCGGACGTGGTGGCCCACGGCGACCCCGCCGGCCGCGACCCCGATCACGAAGGCGACGACGAGCGCGAGCGGCAGCAGGGCACGGGCCGGATCCGTCCAGATCTCGACTCCGGCCTGGGTGGAGTTGCCGCTCATGAACGAGACGAACAGTCCGCCGGTCTCGATGAAGCCGACCGCATCGACGTATCCGGCGACGGCGCTGAGCGCGAGGGAGAGCACGACCCCGCGCCGGGAGACCGCTCTCATGCTTCCGCTCCGCTCACTCGCACCGGTCCATCCTCCGGCCCGGTGCAGCTCCGCGGCAAACCGGGGACGACTTCGGGCCCGCCGGAGCGATCCGACGGGCCCGAAGGGAAAGGCGACTACTGCGCGGCGGCCTCGCTCCGACGCGGCAGCACCCAGCCCGCCCGTGGGAAGTGGCACGTGTAGCCGTCCGGGTAGCGCACCAGGTAGTCCTGGTGCTCGGGCTCGGCCTCCCAGAACGGGCCCTCCGGCTCGATCGTGGTGACCGCCTTGCCCGGCCACAGGCCGGAGGCGTCCACATCGGCGATGGTGTCGCGCGCGACGCGCTCCTGCTCGGGGCTGAGCGGGAAGATCGCCGAGCGGTAGCTCGATCCGATGTCGTTGCCCTGCCGGTTCAGCGTCGACGGATCGTGGATCTGGAAGAAGAACGCGAGGATGTCGCGATACGTCGTCTTCGACGGGTCGAAGACGATCTCGACGGCCTCCGCGTGTCCCGGGTGGTTCCGGTACGTCGCGTGGTCGTTGCTGCCGCCGGTGTAGCCGACGCGGGTGCCGAGCACCCCGGGCTGACGGCGGATGAGATCCTCCACGCCCCAGAAGCATCCGCCTGCGAGGACGGCGGTCTCGGCGCCCGGGACGCGGGCGATGGATCCGGTGTCGGCGGGTCCGCTGGTCATGATGCGTTCTCCTCAGAAGTGTGCGGGGCGATGGTCTCGAACAGTCCACGGTACGCGCCGTAGCCCTGCTCCTCGAGCTCGGCCGCGGGGACGAAGCGCAGCGCCGCCGAGTTCATGCAGTATCTCAGGCCGCCGGCATCACGCGGGCCGTCGTCGAAGACGTGGCTCAGGTGGCTCTCGGCACCGGACGACAGGGCCTCGGTCCGCACCATCCCGAACGTGCGGTCGGTGCGGGTCGTGACGGATCCGTCGTCGATCGGCCGGGTGAAGCTCGGCCAGCCGGTTCCGCTGTCGAACTTGTCCGTGGACGAGAACAGCGGCTGCCCCGAGACGACGTCGACGTAGATGCCCGGCGCGTGGTTGTCCCAGTACTCGTTGCGGAACGCCGGCTCCGTGCCGCCTTCCTGCGTGACCCGGTACTGGTGCGCGGTCAGGGCGTTCAGCGCCTCGGTCGTGCGGCGGTAGTCGGTGGGGTTCATCGTGGTGCTCCTCCTCTGACGCCGCTGGCTGCGGCGTCATCAAGAAGAACCACGGCCGAGGAGGATTTGGTCCCGTCAACCTGTGCGCCGACTGTGAGTTTCCGGACGAGCCCCGAGCTGAGCTCCGCCCTGCAGGCTCCGCCGGTCACTCGGCACCCGGGGCGATGAGTCCCGACTCGTACGCGGCGATCACGAGCTGGGCGCGGTCGTGCGCATCCAGCTTGACCATCGTCCGGTTGACATGCGTCTTCGCAGTCGCGGGCGAGATGAACAGGGCCGCGCCGATCTGCTCGTTGGAGAGGCCGCGGCCCACGAGCCCCAGGATCTCGATCTCGCGTTCGGTGAGCTCCGCGGGGAGCAGGCGAGGGGAGTGAGCCGGCCCGGCATCGAGGGACCGGCGGATCAGCGCGCGGGTGGCGGCCGGCGAGAGCAGCTCCTCCCCCGCATGCACCGTGCGCACCGCGCGCACGATCTCGGCCGGATCAACGCCCTTCCCGAGGAACCCGGATGCCCCTGCGCGGAGCGCCGCCAGGACGTTCTCCTCGTCCTCGAAGGTCGTCAGCACGAGCACGCGGGTCCCCTCCAGGCCGGGGTCGGCGCGGAGCAGCCCGGTCGCCGCGATCCCGTCGGTGCCCGGCATGCGCAGATCCATCACCACGACGTCGGGACGTGCCGTCCGCGCGAGGCCGACGGCTTCCGCCCCGTCCGCGGCCTCGCCGACCACCTCGATGTCCTCCTCGTGCCGCAGCAGGCCCGCGACGGCGGAGCGGATGAGCGGCTGGTCGTCCGCGATGAGCACCCGGATCATGCGGCGCCCCCGGGAAGAGTGGCGACCACGCGGAAGCGCCCCTCTGTGGTGTCCAGCGCGAGGCCGCCGTCGACCTCCTCGAGACGTTCGCGCATCCCGACGAGACCGTGTCCGTCTGCTCCGGTCGGCGCCGGCGGATCCGAGAGCGGGTTCGTGATGCGGATGATGAGTCCCTCCTCGGCGTAGTCGAGCTGCAGCTCCGCGGTGCGGTCGGCCCCGTGCTTGTAGGCGTTCGTGAGCCCCTCCTGCACCACGCGGTACGCGATCGCCCCGAGCCGTCCGTCGAGCGGGCGGGGCGTGCCGTCCACGCGCACGTGCACCTTCAGCCCGCTGCGGGCGAAGAGCGCGAGCAGCCCCTCGATCCGTCCGAAATCGGGCTCGTCCACGATGTCCCGGCCGGCCGTCGTGCGCAGCAGGCCGAGCATGTCGTTGAGCTCGGTCAGCACGCTGCGCGCGGCGTCCCCGACGATCGTGATCGCCTCCTCGGCCTCGGCCGGGTCGCTGCGCAGCGTCCGGGCCGCGACCCCGGTCTGCAGGTTGATGACGGCGATCCGGTGCGCGACGGAATCGTGCAGGTCCCGGGCGATGGCGAGGCGGTCCTCCGCGACCCGCCGGCGTGCCTCCGACTCGCGCGACTCCTCCGCCTTGCGCGCGCGTTCCCGCGCCGATTCCAGCGCGTCGAAGTAGGAGCGGATCGCGGATCCCAGCGCGGCCGCGAAGGCGATCAGCACCGCCGGCTGCAGCGTCGCGGGCGAGGTGAGCTCGGCGGCGTCGAGGCCGCGCCCCACGAGCTCCTCGATCGGCAGCAGCACGACCAGCGCCGCCGCCGCGGTGACCGTGACCGCACGGGAGCGATGGCGCGCCACGGTGTACATCGCGATCGCGACCGGCAGCACGAACGCCGGTGTGTAGGGCTGTCCGAGCAGCATCGCGGCGGGACCGATCGCGACGCAGACGACGAGCACGGTGAGAGGGAGGCGCCGGCGCGCGAGCAGCACCACCCCGGCCAGGACCATCCCGGGCAGCACCGTCCAGCCGTGCGGCGCCGACGGCTCGCGGGAGAACGGGGCGAAGGCCGCGAGGCTCACGAGAAGGAGCACCCCGACGTCGATCACGACGTCGCGGACGCGGAGGCCGCCCGGCAGTGCGCGCATCCGTCCTCCTCTCCCCCGGCTCCGGCGAGATCCGACGACCGGCGCCGGCCGGCCACGCCCGCGCGGTGAGCGAGCCGCACCGACAAGCATCGCGCATGGAGCGCGCCGGGGCATCCTCCGCCCGGTGCGCCCGCGTACCGCGGCTGCGGTACTTCTTCGACCGCGTCCGGAGGACGCGGCGGAGCGAGACGGTCCCGAGACTGGAGAGCACGGCGCGCACAGCGCCGCGAAAGCCGCGTCCGTGCGGGCGACGGCGAGGAGAGGACGAGGAATGCCATCGGTGCTGGAGGCCCGCGATCTGCGTCGGGCGTATGGGAGCGGTTCCGATCGCTTCGAGGCCCTTCGGGGCGTGTCGGTAAACGTGATGGCGGGTGAGAGCCTCGCCATCGTCGGCAAGAGCGGATCCGGGAAGTCGACCCTCATGCATCTGCTCGCGCTGCTCGACCGTCCGAACTCCGGAAGCGTGTTCGTCGACGGTGCCGACGCGGAGCAGGTGCGCGGACGCGAGCTCAACCGGCTACGCAACGAGCAGTTCGGATTCGTGTTCCAGCAGTTCTTCCTCAACGCGCACGCGAGCGTGTTGGACAACGTCTCGCTGCCGCTCGTCATCGCGGGGATCCCTCGGGCGGAGCGACGGCAGCGCGCGCTGGAGGCGCTCGACCGGCTGGGTCTCGCCGACAAGGCGCGCAATCGTGCCAACGACCTGTCCGGCGGGCAGAAGCAGCGGGTCGTGATCGCGCGGGCGCTCGTGAACGATCCGAAGATCATCTTCGCGGACGAGCCGACCGGCAATCTCGACTCCGCCACCGGCGCGGAGGTGGAGGGCATGCTCTTCGATCTCAACCGCACGCAGGGCATCACGCTCGTCGTCGTCACGCACGACGCTGACCTGGCTTCCCGCTGCGGACGCAGCATCACGATGCGGGACGGGCTGATCTCGGATGTCTCGGAGGTGGCGGCATGAAGACCGGGGACCTCATCGCCTCGGCCGTCGCGAACACCTTCCGCAGCAAGCTGCGCACGACGCTCACCGTCATCGCGATCTTCATCGGAGCGTTCACCCTCACCCTCACCTCGGCCATCGGCACGGGTGTGTCCTCCTACATCGGCACCCAGGTCTCGTCGATCGGCGCGACCGACACGCTCACCGTCACGAAGGCGGCGAGCGCGCCCTCATCGACGGGATCCGGGCCGCAGAAGTACGACCCGAACGCTGCCACCGCCGTCGGCGGCGGCCCACTCGCTCGCGGCGGTGGAAGCGAGAGCGCGCTGACGGCCGAGGACATCACGACCATCAAGGGCATCGACGGCATCACCGGCGCGAGCGGCAACACGGCGGTCACGCCGTCCTGGATCGGCTACGCCGACCACGGACAGTGGGTGCTCACCGTGAACGCGGTGCGCGGCGTCAAGGCCGACCTCGCCGCAGGAGCGCAGCTCGACAGCACATCGGACGAGAACCAGATCGTGCTCCCCACGACCTATCTCGGCAACCTGGGTCTGGGCTCGGCGAAGAACGCGATCGGCAAGACGGTCACGATCGGCATCAAGGACTACCTCGGTGCCATGCACGAGGTCACCGCCACCGTCGTCGGGATCCAGAACGCGACGCTCTTCTCCTCGGGCGCCGCGCTCAACGACACACTGCGCTCCGCGCTCCAGACCGCTCAGGCCACCGGCCGCCCCGCGACGGTGGTGACGGGATACGGAAGCGCGACGGCGACCTTCGCCGCGAACGCCACACCGCAGCAGATCCGCGCCGTCAAGGCGGATCTGACGAAGGCCGGCTTCACGGGGATGACCGTCGCCGATCAGCTCGGGAGCGTGCTCACGGTCGTCAACGGGATCGTCGGCGTGCTCGACGCGTTCGCGGTGATCGCCCTGATTGCCGCCGGATTCGGGATCGTCAACACCCTGCTCATGAGCGTCCAGGAGCGCACCCGTGAGATCGGCCTGATGAAGGCGATGGGCATGGGCAACGGCCGGGTGTTCGCCCTGTTCAGCCTGGAGGCGGTGTTCATCGGCTTCCTCGGGAGCGCCATCGGCGCGCTGGCCGCGATCGGGCTCGGCACCCTGATCAGCGACCGGCTCTCCGCAACGCTCCTCTCCGACCTTCCCGGCCTGCATCTGCTGCAGTTCTCCGCGGTGTCGGTGACGAGCATCGTGCTCGTGGTGATGGCGATCAGCTTCCTCGCCGGGACGCTGCCGGCCCGCCGAGCCTCGCGACAGGATCCGATCGAAGCCCTCCGGTACGAGTAGCACCGCCGTCTTCGTGACCCGGCGCCGACGGCGGCCGGCGTCGGGTCACACCGCCGCGGAACGCTCCCTCTGGCCGATGAGCAGGAGCAGGATGCCGGCGAGCAGGCACAGCGCCGACAGCGCCGCGAACGACAGCGCGAACGACGTCCCGGCAGCCAGGGCGCCGATCGCGAGCGCGCCGATCCCGGTGCCGGCATCGAACGCGACGTTCCAGGCGGTGCTGGCGACGCCCTTCGCGTGCTCGCCCGCGACCTCGAACGCCCGCACCAGGGTCACGTTCTGCATGGTGCCGAACGCGGTGCCGACGAGGATCGCGCCGGCGATCAGCAGCGCGGGAGCCGCCGGCCCGGCGATCCCCGCGATGCTCGCCGCGATCGCCGCCAGCCCGAGAGCCGCGATCGCAAGTCCCGGGAGGACGAACCTTCGCGCGCCGAGGCGGTCGGCGGGGCCACCGACCGCCCAGCGCGCGAACGCCGCCGCGGCGGTGTAGAGGAACAGAGCGACGACCGTGAGCACCGCATCGGGCACGAATTGCGGGGTGAACGTGGTGATGGCGCCGCCGGCGCAGGTGACGACGGTGAGCGCGAGGATCGGCGGCCAGAGCCTCACGAGCGCGCGGCGCTCCTCGCGCGGGGTCTCCAGCGGATCGCGCACCGGTCCGGCGCCGCCCAAGAGGGCGGCCGTGGCGCGGGCATGCTTCGCGATCGCGCTGCCCGCGGCGAGCGCGAACGGGATCCCGGCGAGGGGCAGCGCCGCGACGGCCAAGGCGACCGGGAGGCCCGCCTGATCGGCGATCCAGGGCGAGATCGGGGTGAGCACGAGCTGCGCGCCGGCGACCGCGAGTCCGTAGGCGCCGATCGCCCGACCGCGCCGCTCGGGCGGGAACAGCGCGCCGACCGCAGAGGATCCACTCACGGTGACGATGCCGAAGCCGATCCCGCGCACGGCGGCGAGGGCCAGGATCTGCCCCGGTGTCGTCGCGAAGATCTCGCCGATCGCGGGCAGGCCGAGCAGCACGCAGGCGAGAGCGAGGCTGACCCGCCAGCCCATCCAGGTGCGCATCCGCTCCACGACGAGCTGAGTGAGGATCGTGGCGAGCATGAGCACCGCGTTGACGAGCCCGGCGAGGAACTCGTCCCCGCCGAGCGCGACCATGTGCATCGGCGCGACCGGCAGCATCACCGCGAACCCGGCGAAGGCGAACGTCGTCATCGCCAGCAACGCGGGCATGCCGGGCTCGCGCCACGGCGGCCGTGCGGGGTCCGCGATCCGCACGGCGTCCCCCGGTTCCTCAGTGCTCGTCACCGCGCCACCCTATCGAGTCCCGGCGCAGCGGCCGCGCTCCGGCTGTCGTGCGGCACCGACGGCGCGCCGCGGGCGCGCGCGTCTTGCAGGGCTTCCAGGCCCATCTTGCCCGTGGTGCCGGACAGACCAGGCTCAGCCCCGGGCTGAGGATGAGGCGTCTCGCGGGTATCCGCCGGGCCGGCGGCGCGGATCCCAGGGCCCCCAATGCGCCGGAGGCGCCTCGCTCGGGCTGAGCGGAACGTACCGTCGCCAGGCCGAGACGTAGCGGAACCCCGCGTACCAGACGGCCAGCACCACGACACAGAGTCCGATCAGCACGCCTGCCACGACCGCGGCGCCCACCGGTGCGCCGAGGGCGGTGCATACGCCCCCGACGAACATCCCGGTCACCGTCGCGTTCACGAGGACGCTGAGCAGCGTCGAGGATCCCAGGATCTGCTCGACTCCGCTGCGATGCCGGAAGAACGAGTAGGTCACGCGCATCCCGAGCTCGTCGTCGTGCGTCGACGCGAGGAAGTAGCCGGCGGCCACCGGATCCACCTCCGCATAGCCGGCGCGGATGCGATTCATCGCGGTGACGTACATGAAGTCCTCTTCGGAGACCACCAGCACGCGCATCAGCGTGAGCAGTCCGACCGCGGCGAGGAACCCGAGGATGCCGAGGGCCGCGGGCGGGAACCAGGACGCGAAGTGCGAAGCCTGGCCGAGGAGCCCGATCGTGACCAGTCCGGCCGAGACGAGCGTCAGGTGGAGGGTGATACGGGTGAGCACCTCGCTCTGCGCCGTGCTGCGCGCGGCCAGCAGCCCCCAGTGCTCGGTCGCGAGGATCTGCAGCCGACGCGCGAGTGCCGCGTCGGTGGCACCGTCGCCGGCATCCGTCGCCATGATCCATGGTCCCACCGCCGCGAGGAGTGCGGAAGAGCGGGCAGGCTCATGGCCGGGCGGACGACGCTCCGCGGTCCGGGCGGGTCGCGAGCCCGAGCCGTACGAGGGGCAGATCCGCGCGCGGGATCACGACCGTGACCACGATCTCGGGCGAGAGCTGTGCGCCGATGCCGAAGACGAACGGATCCGTGTCGATCTCGACGGCGTCGACCTCCACTCCATCGATCTCCAGATGCGACCGCGGGTTCACTCCGGACAGCCGTGCACGCCAGGGCTCGTCGAAGCTCGGGGGCCCGCTCGGCGGTCCGTCCGGGATGCCCAGTTCGCTGCGGAAGTGGTTCATCAGGATGTGGTTCACGTGCTGCACCAGCTGCTGCGGGAGGGTCTCGTACTCCCCCGGATCCTGAGTCCAGGTCGTTCGCACCGCCTCCGAGATCATCGGATACCGCATCCGCTCGGCCGCCTCGACGAGCCATCGGGGACGGCGCCACGGCGGCTTCTGATCGAGTGCCGCCCGGGTGTTCTCGTCGAGCTCGGCGAGGTTCACCGGGTCGTCGTGGTCGTCCGGATTGCGCCACAGCGTGTAGGTGACGGCGACGGTCACCTGTGTCGGAGCGGCGCCGCCGACCACCGTGAGCCCCAGGCTGTCGAGATCCTCGAGTGTCGACTGCGGCACGAGACCGTAGACGGCGAACGGAAGGTCACGCACACGCTCTGCGAGCCCGACCCGCGGATCGGGCGCGTCGGCCGGCAGCCGTCCGGAGATCCACATGCTCCCGAGCCTGGCCCTCATCTCGGGTCAGGACAACCCCTCGGCACGCCCTCGCTCCCCCGGGCGACGAACCTACCCGGCGTCGCACCGGGCGGGCAGGATGAGGGCATGACCTCGCACACCCCCTCCCCCCAGCAGCTGCGGCTGATCATCGAGACCGACGACTTCGACAGCGCGATCCGGTTCTATCGCGACGTGCTCGGGATGCCGGAACAGCTCGCCTTCGCCACCGAGGGTGACGATCGCGTGGCGATCTTGCACGCCGGCATCGCGACGATCGAGCTGGCGACGCCCACCCACGCGAAGAACATCGACGAGGTCGAGGGCGCGCCGCACACGCCGGGAGTGCTGCGGATCGCCCTGGAGGTCGACGACACCGAGCAGGCCGTCGCGGCCGCACGCGACGGCGGCGCAGAGGTGATCGCCCCGCCCGTGAAGACGCCCTTCCAGAGCCTCAACGCCCGCGTGCAGGGCCCCGCCGGCTGGCAGGTGACCTTCTTCCAGGAGCTGGAGACGCTCGAGGAGCGGGCAGCGCGGGAAGGCTTCACGACCGACGACGTCCGCGACCGGTGAACGACGCGGAGCCTGGCGGCGTGTTCACTCTCACTGGATCATTCACGATCCCGCTCGAACTCACCGCGCCGCCCGAACAGGTGTGGCGCCTGTTCGCCGAACTCCCCCTGCGCCGCACCTGGGTGCGGATGCCCGGGCCGTCGAGCACCGTCACGCACGAACTCGACTTCCGAGCGGGAGGCGAGGAGCGACTGACCAACACGTTCGTCTCGGGCGACATACGCGAGCACCTGGAGAACCGCATGACGTTCCTCGACATCGTTCCGAACGAGCGGATCATCTCCACGTACACCGCGGTCGTCGCCGGCTCGCTCCGCTGGGTATCGCTGGTCACCGTCGATCTCGCCGCCGCGGAAGGCGGCACGCGCCTGGGGTGGACGGAGCAGTACAGCTTCGCGAACCTCAGCACGCCCGACGGATCCGACGACGTGAAGCACCTCGTCGGCGGAACCCGCCTTCGCCTGAACGGGCTTGTTGCGGCCTGCTCAGCACTCGATCGCGGAGTGTGACGACGGGCGGGTCGCACGAGGGTCGGCTGTGCCGGTGCTGCTAGCGGGTGGCTTGATATCTCCGCGCCGCTACGAGGCCGCCCGAACCACGAGACTCGCAGAGGCCGGCGACGGGGCGAAGCTCCCATCGGCCCTGTGACCGCCCGTTGGATCCGTCCCTCCGGCGGAGGTCCCGGAAACGAAAGAAGCCCTGACGAGAATTAGATCCCGTCAGGGCTTTTCTGTCGGGCTGACAGGATTTGAACCTGCGACCCCTTGACCCCCAGTCAAGTGCGCTACCAAGCTGCGCCACAGCCCGTGGACGACCGCGCCGGAGCGCGGGCAACTCCCTTATCGTAGCCGACTCCCGAGGCCTCCGCGAAACCGGGCGCGGTCCGGGCGCGGCGCGGATGTCCGCAGCCGCGCGTAGGGTCGGGGCATGACCACGATCACGACGAAGGCAGCGACGCCCACGGAGTGGGATGACGTGCAGCGCACGCTCACCGGAGGCGGCGACGGTGCGTCCTGCCAGTGCGTGTGGCCCGTGCTGCGCAACAAGGACTGGAACGCGACCACGAAGGATCAGCGGGTCGAGATCCTGCGGGATGAGATCGCTGCGGGTCCCCCGCCGGGCATCGTGGCCTATGTCGACGGCGAGGCCGCGGGGTGGATCCGCATCGGTCCTCGGCCGGCGCAGGCCCGGCTCGGATACACGCGCGCCATCGTCGCCGCGACGCAGGAACCGCTCGACGACGGCGAGGTGTGGGCGGTGTCCTGCTTCTCGGTGCGCCGCGATCAGCGCGGCCAGGGGCTCAACGCGGCACTTCTCGCGGCGGCGGTCGAATACGCCCGTGAGTCCGGAGCCCGCGTCGTCGAGGGATATCCGGTCGACACCGCCGCCGTGAAGGTGTCGTCGAACGAGCTCTTCCACGGGGCGCTGTCGACCTTCCTCACCGCGGGATTCTCGGTCGTCGGCGAGCTGCGCTCGGGGCGGCCGCTGGTGAGCCTGAGTCTCGCCGCATAGTGAGACCGACGGATCCGGAGCCGACCGCTCGCGCGTCACCGCACTCCTACGATGGAGGGATGCAGAGCCGCACCCGACTTCGCGCCCTGTGGCCGTTCGCCCCCTACATCGTCGTCTCCGTGATCCACGTGCTGGCGAACGCGACGCACAGCCCGCTCACGACGCCGACCAAGGCGTTGCTCATGCCGCTGCTGGCCCTGCCCGTCCTGCTGGCGTGGAAGACGCTCGCGCCGCGCGCGGCCGCCGTCCTGCTGATCGTGGCGCTGGTCTTTTCCTGGCTCGGCGACGAGGCCGGTCTGTTCTTCCCGTTCGCCCCGGAGCTGCCCCTCATGCTGGGGTTCTTCGGCCTCGCGCACATCGCGTACATCCTGCTGTTCCTGCGCCACCTGCGCGTGCGCCGGCTGCCGATGTGGACCGTCGTCTTCGTGCTCTGGTGGCTCTTCATGATCATGATCCTCGGACCGCACACCGGATCCCTCCTCCTTGCCGTCGGCGCCTACGGCATCGTCCTCGCGGGCACCGCGGCGACCTCCGCCCGCTGCCGCCCGATGGTCGCCTGGGGCGGCGTGTTCTTCCTCTCCAGCGACTCGATCCTCGCCTTCCGCCTGTTCCTGTCCGATGCGATGCCCGACTGGACGAGCCCCGCGGTGATGGCCACCTACACGATCGGACAGGGCCTCATCGTGGCCGGAGCACTGCTCGCACTGCGTCGCCGCGCCGAGACCACCGCCGTCGAGCCCACGCCGTTCGACCACACCCAGGGAGCTCGCCCATGAACGAGCCCTGGGCGAGCGGCCCCGTGCGCATCGACAGCTGGCTCTGGGCGGTGCGCGCGTTCAAGACCCGCTCCGCCGCGACCACCGCCTGCCGCGCCGGGCACGTACGCCTCAACGGCGAGCGGGTGAAGGCGGCGCAGACCGTGAAGATCGGCGACGAACTGCGGATCCGCATCAGCGGCTTCGACCGGATCCTCATCGTCCGCCAGACCCTCGTCAAGCGGGTCGGCGCCCCGTTGGCCGCCGTCGCCGCCGAAGACCGCACACCGCCCCGCGACCCCGTGGCCGCGGCCGGTCTGCGCGACCGCGGCGCGGGCCGCCCGACCAAGCGTGAGCGCCGCGACATCGATCGCCTCCGGGGGCGCGACACCCCATGATTCCCGCCGTGACTTATCCACAGGCCCCATGGATGTCGTAGCTTTGTTCTAAAATTGGAACATGAACAGCCTCACCCGTCCCCCACTCGCAGACCGCGAGGTGGTGCTGGACGCGTGGGTGGCCAAGCGCGCGCAGATCGCCCGGCTCGAAGCTGAGGCCGCCGACCTGCTGGCCACGCGGGCCGCGTTGTTCGACCAGGATGTGCTGGCGCACCCGGTGCATCGAGACATGGCCCGCCGCTCGATGATCGCCGAGTACTCGGCCGCGGGCCACATCGGGTCCGGAGCCGTGGAGAACGCATTCGCCGACGCCGACGCACTCTCGATGCACTTCGCAGGCCTCCACCAGGCGCTTCGCGAGGGAACGGTCTCCGTGCAGCACGTGCGGGCCATCATCTCGGCGGCCGATCCGATCCGGGATGCCGTCCGCAACGGGCGCATCCCCGCCGAGTCCTTCGCCGCCTACGAGCAGGCGAGCATCGCGGTGGCGGAGCAGGACTCCCCCACGCGCACCCGAGTCGCCGCTCGTCAGATCGCGGCGGTCATCGCGGGCGAATCCGTGAAGGAGCGGCACCGTCGCGCGGTCGATGAGCGATGCGTGACTGTGCGGATCCTGGACGAGGGCATGGCGCTGCTCACGGCCGTCCTGCCCGAGGTGTACGCGGTCGCCATCAAGGACCGCCTGCGCAGCCTCGCGAAGGCGATCGCGCAGACCTCCCGTTCATCCGCCCGGGACTCGGATACGGACGGATCCGAGACCGCTGACCTCTTCCCCGATGACCCGCGGCTGGATGCGCACGACCTCATCGTCACAGACGACACCTACGCCATCGACCCCGGAATCAGTCGCCCGGAGGACGACGACGAGACCGAGCACGCGGTCACCGCCGACGGCCGTACCCGCGCCCAGATCGAGGCGGACGCCCTCGTCGATCTCCTGCTCGCCGCCGGTCTCTCGGAGGTGCACGGCACGGGGCTGGACAGCATCCGGGCCACCGTGCAGGTCACGGTGGCAGCCACGACGCTGGCCGGAGAGGACGACCGGCTCGCCGAGCTCGACGGGCGCGGCCCTCTGGACCCCGACGTCGCCCGGGAGCTCGCACGCACGGCCACCGGATGGAACCGGCTCTTCCTGGACCCCACCGGCATGGTCACCCGCACAGATCGCTACACCCCGACGGACGCGATGAAGCGGTTCCTCCGCGCGAGGGATCAGCGCTGCCGTTTTCCCGGGTGCCACACGCCGGCCGCTCGGTGCGAGATCGACCACAACCTCGACCATGCCAAGGGCGGACCGACCGAGCTCTCGAACCTGGCCGACTTCTGCCCGGGGCACCATCCGCTCAAGCATCCCGATCTCGACGACATCGTGCGCTGGACGGCGCATCAGCTCGCCGACGGCACCCTGCGATGGACGAGTCCCCTCGGTCGCAGTTACGACGACCATCCGCCACGACGGGTCATGTTCGTCTGACGGGAAGCCCGAGAGCGGCTGACGGGAAGCTCGAGAGCCGCTGACGGGAACTCCGGGGGGCGCTGACGTCAGACCGAGCATCGCTGACTCCAGCCCGAGCATCGCTGACGGGAACCCCGGGGGTCGCTGACGTCAGACCGAGCATCGCTGACGGAAGCCGAGAGCCGATGACGCGAGTCCGAGCATCGCTTACGGCAAGCCCGGGCACCACCGACGAGTACTCCGAGAGCCGCGCAAACGAGACGAATCTCGGCGTCCGGCTCGCTCAGCCCGTGCTCGGACCTCGCTCAGTCCGCGCTCGGGGCGCCGTCGCCCAGCTGATCGAGCAGCCAGCGCACCGGCCTCACCTCAGCCGGACCCCCTGCCCCGGCCAGCGCCTCGATCCGCAAGGACAGTCCGCGATCACTCGTGACGACGAAGACGCGATCCCCCACCGCCACGCGCGCGCGGGCGACGTCGACGATCGCGTCGTCTCCGGATCCCGGCGCTCGCACGATCTCCACGGCGCATGAAACGTCGGCGCTGTCCTCGGGATCCGCGACGTCGCGCGCCGCCCCTTCCGCGACGAGCACGACGCGCGGATGCCAGCGCGTCGAATCCAGGGCGACCTGCTCGGCCTCCACACCTCGCCGCGCCCAGGCGTCCAGCCGGTCACGCAGGCGTGCCGTCGCGCCGGCACGATCCTTCCACCAGCCGTCCGGAACGGATCCGACGACGTTCGCGGCGTCGACGATCACCGCGGGTCGCACCTCCAGCAATCCCCGCAGTTCGGGCCAGGCCTCTGCGAATCCGGGATGCAGCGGACGGGCATCGACCTCGTCGACGGGCACCCACTCCAGCGCGAGGCTCTCGGGGTCGCTGATCACCGGCTCGAAGGGCACGACGACATCGGCAACGACCGTGGTGTAGCTCCAGATGCCCAGATCCAGCACGCTCTCGAACCGCGCGCGCACCGCGCCGTGCGGGACGCCCGCCTCCTCCTGCGCCTCGCGGATGGCTCCCTCACGGGCGCTCTCGCCGGCGTGCAGCGCGCCACCCGGGAGCGCCCAGGTGCCGCCGTGGTGCGACCACGCGACCCGGTGCTGCAGCAGCACGCCCCGGGCGGAGTCATAGGCGAGCAGTCCTGCAGCGCCGTACCGCCCCCAGTACCGCTCCCCGGTCGGTGCCACGACCCAGGCGTCGCCGGAGTCGAGCGGTCCGAACGGGCGCCGCGGCTCACCGGGGGCAGGAGGAACGATCGTCACCCGTCCAGCCTTTCACACGCCGCCGCGGCACGGCCCTGTACGTCGGCGGGTTGCACCCGGTGTTGCGAGAATGGCGACATGAACGACGCCTACGAACTCGACGACGACCCCGCCCGGATCCAGCTCGACACGGTGTGGCACTGGCTGTCGACCGAGGCGTACTGGGGCCGCTGGCGCTCCCGCACCGACGTGGAGACGCAGATCGCGAACGCGTGGCGCGTCGTCGGCGTCTATCGCTCCGACACGGGAGAGCAGGTGGGATTCGCCCGGGCCGTCTCGGACGGCGTGGGCTTCGCCTACCTCGCCGACGTCTACGTGAGCGCCGAGCACCGCGGCCACGGTCTCGGCAAGCGCCTGATGCGGCTCATGATCGACGACGGCCCCGGCCCCGACATGCGCTGGACGCTGTTCACGAGCGACGCGCACGGCCTCTATCGCCAGTTCGGGTTCAGCGAGCCCGACCGCACCGCGATGGTGCGCCCGCCCCGCTCCGTCTGACCGGACCGCATGACGACACCCGCGATGGTGCACCCGCCCCGCCCGGTCTGAGGACACAGGAACAGCCTGAGCACACCGGAACAGCCCGCGTACACCGGAACGGCCTGAAGATACAGGAACGGCGCCGACCCGGAGGTCGGCGCCGTGTCCTCAGCGCTGCCGGCGCTCGCGCACCCGCATGTTGATCACGATCGGGGTGCCCTCGAAGTCGTACAGCTCGCGCAGGCGCCGCTGGATGAACCGGCGGTAGCCCGGATCCAGGAACCCGGTCGTGAACAGCACGAAGGTCGGCGGACGGGTCGACGCCTGCGTGCCGAACAGGATCCTGGGCTGCTTGCCGCCCCGCAGCGGGTGCGGGTGGGCGGCGACGAGCTCGGTGAGGAACGCGTTGAACTTGCCGGTCGGGATGCGGCGGTCCCAGTTCTCCAGCGCCGTCTCCAGCGCGGGGACGAGCTTGTCCAGGTGCCGTCCGGTCTTGGCCGAGATGTTCACGCGCGGCGCCCACGCGACATGCGCGAGGTCCTGCTCGATCTCGCGCTCCAGATACCGGCGGCGGTCCTGGTTCTCCATGTCGTCGTCGAAGAGGCGATCCCACTTGTTGAACGCGAGCACGAGCGCGCGGCCCGACTCGAGCACCAGGTCGATGATGTTGAGGTCCTGCACGCTGATCGGCTGGCTGACGTCGAGGACGACGACAGCGACCTCCGCCTTCTCCAGCGCGGCCGAGGTGCGCAGCGAGGCGTAGAAGTCCGCCCCCTGCTGAAGATGCACGCGGCGGCGGATGCCGGCGGTGTCGACGAAGCGCCACATCTTGCCGCCGAGCTCGACGATCTCGTCCACCGGGTCACGGGTGGTGCCGGCGAGGTCGTTGACGACCACGCGCTCCTCCCCCGCGGCCTTGTTCAGCAGCGACGACTTGCCGACGTTCGGACGGCCGAGGATGGCCACCCGGCGCGGTCCGCCGATCTCCGCCTTGGCGACCGCCGAGATCTCCGGGAGCTTCTCCATGATCGCGTCCAGGAGGTCGGCGACACCGCGGCCATGGATCGCGGAGACCGGATACGGCTCGCCGAGACCGAGGTTCCACAGCGCCGCAGCCTCGGGCTCCTGCCGGGCGTCGTCGATCTTGTTCGCAACGAGGAAGACGGGCTTGCCGCTCTTGCGCAGCAGCTTCACGACGTGCTCGTCGGTCGAGGTCGCCCCGACCATCGCGTCGACGACGAACAGCACCACGTCGCTGAGGTCGATAGCGACCTCGGCCTGCGCGGCGACCGAGCGGTCGATGCCCTTGGCGTCGGGCTCCCAGCCGCCGGTGTCGACCAGCGTGAAGCGCCGGTCCATCCACTCGGCCTTGTAGGTGACGCGGTCGCGGGTGACGCCGGGGGTGTCCTCGACAACCGCCTCACGGCGGCCCAGGATCCGGTTCACGAGCGCGGACTTGCCGACGTTCGGGCGACCGACGATCGCCACCACGGGCAGCGCGGGCAGGAATTCGATCCCGTCCTCGCCGGCGACGAGGCCGGCGAGCAGCTCGGCGTCCTCGTCGTCCAGGTCGTAGTCGTCGAGACCGGCGCGCAGGGTCGCGGCGCGCGACTCGACGAGCTCCTCGTCCATCGCGTCCAGCTTCTCCGCGAGACGGTCTTCGCCGCCCTCGTATTCTTCTTCGTCAGCCATGGTCGGCTCCTCGCTGCGCTCCGGGCGCACGTCGCTCGATCACCGCGATCACGGCGTCGATGGTCTCCTCGAAGTCGAGGTCGGTCGAATCCACGACCTCCACTCCCTCTGCGGCGGTGAGGAAGTCCACCACCGCACTGTCTTTGGCGTCCCGGCGGTGCAGGGCATCCGCGACGGCGCCGGCGTCCTCCGTGTCGAGCTCCGCGGCCCGCCGCGCGGCACGCACCTCGGGCGCCGCGGTGAGCAGGATCCGCACCGGGGCGTCCGGGGCCACCACGGTGGTGATGTCGCGCCCCTCGATCACGACGGCCGGATACGCCGCCTCCCGCGCGATCCGGCGGAACGCGTCGTTCACCTGCACGCGCACGGCCGGAACCCGGGCCACGCCGCTCACGGCGCTCGAGACGCGCGGCTCGCGGATGGCCTCGGTCACGTCCGTCGCGCCCACGTGCACCACGCGGTCGTCGGGGTCGAGCCCCTGCGAGAACGGGAAGTCGGCGGCGGCCGCGAGCACGGCGGCCTCGTCGGCGGTGTCGTCGCCGCGGTCCAGCACGTGCCAGGCCAGGGCGCGGTACGCGGCCCCGGTGTCCAGGAAGCCGTAGCCGAGGCGCCGGGCGACGGCCTTGGACACGCTGGACTTGCCGGAACCGGCGGGGCCGTCGATCGCGACGACGAACGGGCTCTCAGTCATCGGGCATGCTCGCAATCCGCCATCCCCTGGCCTCGAGTCCTTCGACCGCGCCGCGGAGCGCGGCGGGGGTCACGCTGATCTCGGCCAGGCCGAACTGCGCGCCCGGCGAGTGCTCCAGACGCAGGTCCTCGACGTTCACCTCGAGCTCTCCGAGCTCCCCGAAGAGGCGGCCGAGCTGGCCCGCGGTGTCGTCGATCATCACGACGAAGGACTCGAAGCGGCGGTTCTGGCCGTGCTTGCCGGGCAGGCGCTCCACGCCCTCGTTGCCGTGCCGGATCGCTTCGGCGACCGTGCGCCGGGATCCGGTGCGATCCGGGTCGCGCAGCGCATCGGCGACCTCGGCGAGGTCGGCGGCGAGGGCGTCGAGCACCGACACCACCGGGGCGGCGTTCGCGCCGAGGATCTGCACCCACAGCTCGGGCGCGGAGGCGGCGATGCGGGTCGTGTCGCGCACGCCCTGGCCGGCGAGGCGCAGCGAGCCGTCCTCGGCGTCGGCGAGCCGGGCGGCGAGCAGGCTCGCCACGACCTGGGGCACGTGCGAGGTGAGCGCGACGGCGCGGTCGTGCTCTTCGGGCGTCATCTCGAGCGGCATCGCCTCGAGGTCGAGGGCCAGCCCCTCGACGAGCGCGAGGTCGGCCGCCCGGGTCTCCTCGTCGCGGCAGACCACCCAGGGGCGGCCGATGAAGATGTCGGCGCGCGCCGAGATCGCTCCCCCGCGCTCACGGCCGGCGAGCGGGTGGGATCCGATGTAGCGCGTGAGGTCGACGCCGCGTTCGCGCAGGGCGCGCAGCGGCTCGAGCTTGACGCTCGCGACGTCGGTGACGACGGCCTCGGGGAATCGGGAGAGCTCCGCCTCGATGACGTCGGCCGTCACGTCCGGCGGCACGGCGACCACGACGAGCGCCGGGGCGTCCTCCGGCTGCGCGGCACGGCCCGCGCCGTAGTCGATCGCGAGGCGCAGCTGCGCCGGCGAGGTGTCGGCGAGGGCGACGTCGACGCCCTTCGCGGTCAGGGCGTGACCGATGCTGGCGCCGAGAAGTCCCGCTCCGACGATCCGGACGGTGCCGGACAGTCTGCTCTGGGTGCTCAATCGATCTTCTCCTGGCGCGACAGGGTCAGAAGCGCGCCGAGTTCGATTTTAGTCAGTTCGCGGGACTTCCCTGCCGGGAGGGTTCCCAGGTGCAGCGGGCCGAACTGGCGGCGCACGAGCTCGGTGACCGGATGTCCGACGGCGGCGAGCATCCGGCGCACGATCCGGTTGCGCCCGGAGTGCAGGGTGAGCTCGACGAGACTGGATCCGGTCCTGCTCGCGGAGCCCGACGACGCATCCAGCAGGCGGGCCTTGTCGGCCGCGATCGGACCGTCCTCGAGCTCGACACCGCGCGTGAGCTTCGCGATCGTCTGCGCGGTCACCACGCCCTCGACCTTGGCGATGTAGACCTTGGTCACCCCGAACGACGGATGCGCGAGCACGTGGGCGAGGTCTCCGTCGTTCGTGAGGATCAGCAGCCCGCTGGTCTCGGCGTCCAGACGGCCGACGTTGTAGAGGCGCTCCTCGTACTCCTTCGTGAAGCGGCGCAGATCCGGGCGCCCCTTCTCGTCCTTCATCGAGGAGACCACCCCGGTGGGCTTGTTCAGCATGACGTAGCGCTTGCCGGTGTCCAGCTGCACCGCGGTGCCGTCCACGTCGACGAGGTCGTTCTCCGGATCGATCCGCCGCCCGAGCTCGGTGACGACGGATCCGTTCACGCGGATCCGTCCCTCGACGATGTACTGCTCGATCACGCGCCGCGACGCGACGCCCGCGTTCGCGAGCACCTTCTGCAGGCGCACGCCCTCCGGTGCGGCGAACGGGTCCACGGGGGCGGGGGTCATCGGGCGGTCCTCTCGTCGAAGCCGTCTGCACCGTCGTCGAGCAGCGGGGAGATCGGGGGCAGCTCGTCGAGCGAGTTGATCCCGAGGTTCTGCAGCAGCAGATCGGTCGTGCCGTAGTTGATCGCTCCGGTCTCGGAGTCCTGGAAGAGCTCGGTGATGAGGCCGCGCCCGAGCAGGGTGCGCACCACGGAGTCGACGTTCACCGCACGGATCGACGCGACCTGGCTGCGGGTCACCGGCTGCTTGTAGGCGATCACGGAGAGGGTCTCGAGCGCGGCCTGCGACAGTCGCGCCGGAGCCTGTCCGCCGATGAACTCGGCCACCAGGTCGTCGTAGTCCTCGCGCACGTAGAGCCGCCACCCGCCACCGACCTCGCGCAGTTCGAAGCCGCGCCGCGGACCCTGCCCCCGGCCGTCGTACTCGTCGACGAGGGACTCGATCGCCTGCCGCACCGCCGGCACGGGCGCGCCGACGGCCGCGGCGAGCGAGACGAGGCTGTGCGGCTCGTCGATGATGAGCAGGATCGCCTCGAGCTTCTCGGTGATCGGCAGCTCCGCGGTCGCGGCGGCTCCCGTCCCGGCGGCGTCGGTCACGTCAGCATCTGTCACGGTGTCATCGGTCATAGTCGGCTCCCAACGTCGCCAGCATCTCGTCGGTCCAGTGCTCGGCCGACCACCGCAGGGTCAGCTCGCCGAGCGGCTCCAGTTGCTCGAAGCTCAGCGCCGCGTGCCGGTACAGCTCGAGCACGGACAGGAACCGCGCCACCACGATCCCGGGCTCGGCTGCGCCCGCCACGATCTCCCGGAAGGTCACGGACTCGGCGCTGCGCAGCAGGGTGACCACGATCGCCGCCTGTTCGCGGATGCTCACGAGCGGCGCGTGCAGGTGGTCCAGGCCGACCGTGGGGATCTCCTTGGGCGCGAACGCCATGAGGGCGAGCGTCGCGAAATCGGAGGCGCTGAGGGTCCACACCAGTTCGGGGGTGCGCGCGCGGTGCTTCTCGTCCAGGCGCACCGCCCTCGCGTGCCGCCGGTCCTCGTACTGCAGGCTGCGCGAGAACCAGGCGGAGACCTCCTTGAACGCGCGGTACTGCAGGAGCCTCGCGAAGAGCAGGTCCCTGGCCTCCAGCAGCGCGACGGATTCGGCGTCCACGAGCTCGCCCTGCGGCAACAGGCCGGCCACCTTCATGTCGAGCAGCGTCGCGGCGACCACGAGGAACTCGCTGGTCTCGTCGAGGTCCTCGTCCGGGCCGAGCTCGCGCAGGTAGGCGATGAACTCGTCGGTGACCTTGCTCAGCGACACCTCGGTGATGTCCATCTCGTGCTTCGAGATGAGGTTCAGCAGCAGGTCGAACGGTCCGTCGAAGTTCGACAGGGACACGCGGAAGCCGACGTCGACGACCTCCTGAGGAGCATCCTCCTCCGGCGCCGAGGCGTCGGAGGCCTCTCCGGCCGAGGGGTCCTCGCTATGCGACGGCGCCACGGGCGACCAGCTCCCGGGCCAGTCGCAGGTACGCCTGCGCGGCGGGATGCTCCGGCGCGAACTCGGTGATGGGCACGCCCGACACCGAGGCGTCGGGGAACTTGACGGTGCGGCCGATCACGGTCTCCAGCACGTCGTCGCCGAAGGCCTCGACGACGCGCTCCAGCACCTCGCGGGAGTGCAGGGTGCGTGCGTCGTACATCGTCGCGAGCAGGCCGTCGAGCGTGATCGACGGGTTGAGCCGGTCGCGCACCTTGTCGATGGTCTCGATGAGCAGCGCCACGCCGCGCAGCGCGAAGAACTCGCACTCGAGCGGGATCAGCACGCCGTGCGCCGCGGTGAGCGCGTTGACGGTGAGCAGGCCGAGCGACGGCTGGCAGTCGATGAGGATGACGTCGTACTCCCCCGCGACCTGGCGCAGCACCCGGGACAGGATCGTCTCCCGGGCGACCTCGTTCACGAGGTGCACCTCGGCGGCGGAGAGGTCGATGTTCGCCGGAATGAGGTCGAGGCCCTCGACGCCCGTGTGCACGATCGCCTCGTGCGCATCGCGCTTGGTGTCCAGCAGCAGGTCGTAGACCGTGGGGATGTCGTGGGTGGGGATGCCGAGACCGGCCGACAGTGCTCCCTGCGGGTCGAAGTCGACGGCGAGCACCTTGCGCCCGTACTCGGCGAGCGAGGCGGCGAGGTTGATCGAGGTGGTCGTCTTGCCGACGCCGCCCTTCTGGTTGCAGAGCGCGATGATGCGCGCAGGGCCATGCGCCTTCAGCGGGGCGGGGATGGGGAATCCCTGGTAGGGACGGCCGGTCGGCCCGATCGGGGTGTCGTCCTTCGTCTTCTTCGCCACGTCTCTCCTGCTCGGTCGTGCTCGGAAGAGTCTAGCCGTGCCCCCGGTCCCGCATGCGCTCCCGCGCCGCGGCGACCAATCCGTCGAACAGCGCAGGATCGTCGTCGGTCTCGGGGTGCCACTGCACCCCGACCGCGAAGCGGTCCCCCTCCGCCTCCATCGCCTGCAGCACGCCGTCTGCGTCGTGCGCGACGGCCCGGTAGCCCGGATGCTCGGCGACCGCCTGGTGATGGTGCACGGGAACGGTGAGCTCCGGCGCGACGAGATCGGCGACCCGTCCGTCTGCGTCGACGCGCACGTCTGCCGAGCCGTAGGACGTCGGCCCGCCCGCATGCCGGTCGTGGCCGACCACATCCGGCAGATGCTGCACCAGCGCCCCGCCTGCGGCGACGGCCATGAGCTGCATGCCCCGGCAGATGCCGAGCAGCGGGAGCCGGATCCGCTCCGCCTCCTGCAGCAGCGCGAGCTCCCAGGCGTCCCGGTCGTCGTACCAGCGCACCGTGTTCGGGTCGGGATCCTGCCCGTACCGGCCGGGGTTGACGTCGGCGCCGCCCGCGATGAGGATGCCGTCCAGGCGGCCGAGCACGGCCGCGGCCGCACCGGGCGCCTCGATCGGCGGCAGCAGCACCGGGACGCCGCCCGCGCGTTCGATCGATCGCGCGTAGTCGGCCGGGAGCAGGTCGGCCTCGACCTGCCGCCACGTGCCCCAGTCGGCGGCCTGGCGGTAGGTCGTGATCCCGATGACGGGGGAATCAGTCAAAGTCGCTCTCCAGCGGGGTCACGTACGCGTTCGAGAGGCCGCCGTCGACGAGGAAGTCCATCGCGGTGATGAAGCTCGACTCGTCGCTGCCGAGGAAGGCGACCGCGTTCGCGATCTCCTCGGGCTCCGCGAAGCGCCCCATCGGCACGTGCACGAGCCGGCGCGCGGCACGCTCCGGGTCCTTCGCGAACAGCTCCTGCAGCAGCGGCGTGTTCACCGGACCGGGGCAGAGCGCGTTGACGCGGATGCCCTTGCGCGCGAACTGCACGCCGAGCTCGCGGGTCATCGCGAGAACGCCGCCCTTGGAGGCCGTGTACGAGATCTGCGAGGTCGCCGCACCCATGATCGCGACGAACGAGGCCGTGTTGATGATGGATCCGCTGCCCTGCTCGAGCATGTACGGGAGCACCGCCTTGCAGCAGTAGTAGACGCTCGTCAGGTTGACGTCCTGCACCAGATTCCACGCCTCGATCCCCGTCTTCAGGATCGAGTCGTCCGAGGCGGGCGAGATCCCCGCGTTGTTGAAGGCGATGTCGATGCGCCCGTAGGTGTCGTGCGCGACCTTGAAGAGGTTCTCCACCTGCGCCTGGTCGGTCACGTTCACGGTCACGAACGTGCCGCCGAGCTCCTCCGCGATGCGGGGACCGTTCGCCTCGTCGAGGTCGCCGATGACGACCTTCGCGCCCTCCGCCACGAACTTCTTCGCCGTCGCCAGTCCGATACCGCTGCAGCCGCCGGTGATGACGCCGACCTTGCCTTCGAGCTTTCCCATTCCTGTGGTGCCTTTCGCTGTGTGGGGAGGAAGTGTCAGTACGTCGTCGAGATGAAGAGGTGCTGTTCTGCAGCCTGCCTCACCTCGGCGAGAAGGTGTCAATACGTCGTCGAGATGAAGACGTTCTTCACCTCGGAGAAGGAGTCCGGTGCGTCCGGTCCAAGCTCGCGCCCGAGCCCGGACTGCTTGAACCCGCCGAAGGGGGTCCAGTACCGCACCGACGAGTGCGAGTTGATCGACAGGTTGCCGCTCTCGACCCCGCGGGCCACGCGGAGAGCCCGACCGATGTCGCGGCTGAAGATGGATCCGCTCAGCCCGTACTCCGTGTCGTTCGCCTTCGCGATCGCGTCGGCCTCGTCGCGGAACGGCATCACGGCGAGCACCGGGCCGAAGAGCTCCTGGGACCACACCGGATCGTCCGCGCCGCGCGGCAGCACCACGGCCGGCGCGAGCCAGAATCCGCCGTCCCAGTCGGCGCCCACGGCGTTCTGCCCGCGGAACGCGACGTCGGCGTCGTCCAGGTGCGCCGCGACGGCATCGCGCTGTCGCGCCGAGACCATCGGTCCCATCTCCGCATCTTCCGCGGCGGGGTCCTTCACGCGGAAAGCCTCGACCGCAGGCTGCAGCAGTTCGAGGAACCGCTCGTAGACGTTTTCGTGCACGAGGATGCGGGAGCGGGCGCAGCAGTCCTGCCCGGCGTTGTCGAGTCCTCCGCCCGGGGCGGCCGCAGCCGCCGCCTCGAGGTCGGCGTCGTCGAACACGATGTTCGCGTTCTTGCCGCCGAGTTCGAGGGTGAGGCGCTTGACCTGGTCGGCGCAGCCCCGCATGATCCCCTTGCCCACCTCGGTGGACCCGGTGAAGCACACCTTGCGCACGAGCGGGTGCGTCACGAAGCGATCCCCGACCACGCTGCCCTTGCCCGTGATGACCGTGAAGACGCCCTCCGGCAGCCCGGCCTCGAGGGCGAGCTCGCCGAGGCGCATCGCGGTGAGCGGGGTGAGCTCGGCAGGCTTCAGGACCACGGTGTTGCCCGCGGCGAGCGCGGGGGCGAAGCCCCATCCCGCGATCGGCATCGGGAAGTTCCACGGCACGATGATCCCGACGACGCCGAGCGGCTCGTGGAAGGTGATGTCGATGCCGCCCGGTACCGGGATCTGCTTCCCGAAATGCCGCTCCGGGCTCGCACTGTAGTAGTTGAGCACGTCGCGGACGTTGCCGGCCTCCCAGCGCGCATTGCCGATCGTGTGCCCGGCGTTCGCGACCTCGAGCGCAGCGAGCTCCTCGATGTGGGCGTCCACGACGCTCGCGAAGGAGCGCAGCAGCCGCGCCCGCTCCCCCGGGGTGATCGCGCTCCAGGCCGGGTAGGCGCGGTGCGCGCGCTCGATCGCCGCATCGGTCTCGCCGAGATCGGCAAGCCCCACGTCGGCGACCGTCCGGCCCGTCGCCGGGTTGAGAACGGTGAAGGCGCCGCCCGCGCCGTACCGGGAAGAAGGGATCCTCATGCCCACAGCCTCTCGATCTCTCCGATGAATCCGTTCACAGCCGCTCGAAGCCGCGCCGCAGCTCCCAGTCGGTGACGGCCGCGTCGAACGCCGCGATCTCGACGTCCGCGTAGTTCACGTAGTGGCGCACGACGTCCTCGCCGAAGACCTCGTTCGCGATCGCCGACTGGGCGAGCGCCTCGCGCGCCTCGTGCATCGTGGAGGGGACGGTCGGCGCACCGGACTCGTAGGCGTTGCCCTTCGTCTCCGGCTCCAGCGACAGCTCGTGCTCGATGCCGTACAGGCCGCCGGCGAGCATCGCGGCGAGACCGAGGTACGGGTTCATGTCGCCGCCGGGGAGGCGGTTCTCCATGCGCGCGCCCGCGCCGCGTCCGACCAGGCGCACCGAGCTCGTGCGGTTGTCGATGCCCCACGCGATCGCGGTCGGTGCGAAGGAGCCTTTGACGAAGCGCTTGTACGAGTTGATGTTGGGCGCGTAGAAGAGCGTGAAGTCCCGCATCGTCGCCAGCACGCCGGCGATGAAGTGGTCGTAGAGCGCCGAGCGCTCGCCGCGGTCGGCGTCCCAGAACACCAGCGCGTCGTCGTCCTTGCCGCGCAGCGACATGTGCACGTGGCAGGAGTTGCCCTCGCGCTGGTTGGGCTTGGCCATGAAGGTGATCGACTGCCCGTGCTGACGCGCGATGTCCTTCGAGGCCGTCTTGTAGTACGCGTGGTTGTCGGCCGTGGTGATGACCTCGTCGTAGAGGAACGCGATCTCGTGCTGGCCGAAGTTGCACTCCCCCTTGGCCGACTCGACGTTCAGGCCGGAGGCGTACATCGTGTTGCGGATCTCCCGCAGCAGCGGCTCGACGAGGGTGGACCCCAGGATCGAGTAGTCGACGTTGTAGCGGTTCGCCGGCTCCAGATCACGGTAGCCGCTGTCCCAGGCGCGGTCGTAGGGCGTGTTGAAGATCACGAACTCCAGCTCGGTGCCGGCCAGGGCCTTCCATCCGTGCGAGGCCGCGCGCTCGGTCTGCGCGCGCAGGATCTCCCGCGGCGAGACCCGCACCGGGGCGCCGTTCGTGCCGGCCAGGTCGCATTGGATCATGACCGTGCCCGGCCGGTGCGGCAGGAGGCGGATGGTCGCGAGATCGAGCTCGAACTCCATGTCGCCGTAGCCGTCCGCCCAGGAGGCGTGCGCGTAGCCGTCGACGGTGTTCATGTCGACGTCGACCGCGAGCAGGTAGTTGCACCCCTCGGTGCCGTGGCCGAGCACCGAGTCCAGGAAGAAGTGCGCGTGCAGGAGCTTGCCCTGCAGCCGGCCCTGCATGTCGGTGAACGCGAGCACCACGGTGTCGACGGAGCCGTCCGTGATCAGTCCGCGCAGCTGCTCCACGGTGAGCATGCGGTCGTTGCGAGTCATTTCAGAAGTCCTTTCAAGAGCGCCGCGGTGGCGTCGCAGTGCGCGGTCATGATGTCGCGGGCCCGGGCGGCGTCGCCGTCCAGGATCGCGGCGACGATCGCGCGGTGCTCGGTCTCGGAATGGTCGATGTTGGTCTTGAGGAACGGGATCTCGGCGAGGAGCTGGTGGATCCGCACCTGCACCTCGCTGCAGGAGCGCGAGAGCTCGTCGGATCCGCACACGGTCGCGATCGCGAGGTGGAGGCGGGCGTCGGCCTGGCGGTAGTCCGCCGGCGTCTCGGCCGCCGCGAGGTCGGCGAGGCTGTCGGAGAGCAGCGCGCGCTGCGCGTCGTCGAGCGGCGTCGACGCCGCACGGTAGGCGGCGCCGGGTTCGATGACGGAGCGGAACACGATGACGTCGTCGATCTCGGCACGGCGGGGCGGTGCCTGGTCCACGGGCCACTGCTCGGTGGCCGGCTGGACGACGGTGCCCCCTCCGCGCCCCCGGGTCGTGGTGACGAGCCCGGCGGCGCGGAGGGCGCTGATGGCCTCCCTCAGGGTGGCGCGGGAGACGTTGAGCTTCTCGGCGAGCTCGCGCTCGCCCGGCAGCTTCGTCCCCACCCGGAAGATCCCGAGCCTGATGGCCGAGCCCAGCTGCTCCACGCAGCTCTCGAAGGCCATGTGCCCCCGGACCGGGTGCAGTGCGGCGTCCACCAGAGGAGAGTCCATCGCGTCCGTCATGCTCGGATCATTCCTCCAGGAGCTTGTCCGGCGCCATCGTCAGATGCTCGGCCTCGGCGCTGGAGGCCATGAAGTCCCGCTTCCCGTAGGCGTACCACAGCACGATCGAGAGGATCGCGACCACGGCGACGGCGATCGGCGCATAGTTGAACGTGTCGATGGTGATCGGGTTCACCGGCGGGAGCACGAACAGGATGATGATGAAGATCACCCAGACCACGGCGATCCATCCCACGATCGCGCTCCATTTGCCGAGGTGCCACGGCCCGGGCGTGAAGCCCTTGTCCAGCCGGCGCAGGAACACCGGCGTGACGTACGCGATGTACAGTCCGATCACCGCGACCGAGGTGACGGCGAGGTAGGCGGTGGTGTTGAAGAGCGCGGGCGTGGTCAGGATGATCGAGAGCACGACGCACAGCCAGATCGAGTTGGTCGGAGTGCCGGTGCGCTTGTTGACCTTCGCCCACAGCCGCGACCCGGGGATCGCGTTGTCGCGGGAGAAGGCGTAGCTCATCCGGGAGTTCGCCGTGACCGAGGCCATGCCGCAGAAGAACTGCGCGCCGCAGACGATGAACAGCAGGAACTTCGCCATCGTCGGGTTGTTCAGCGCGTCCAGGAAGATCTGGGCCGGCGGCAGACCGGTCTCGGATCCGAGCAGGCCCGCGATCCCCTTGTCGCTGCCGTCCTGGATCGCCGCGGTGATCGAGAAGAGCAGGATCCAGCCGCCGATGATCGAGATCACGACGCTCATCACGATGCCCTTGGGCGCGGCGACGGAGGCGTTCTTGGTCTCCTCGGCGACGTGGGCGGAGGCGTCGTACCCGGTGTAGGTGTACTGCGCCATGAGCAGGCCCATGAGGAACACGTACGGGCCGAACGACCAGCCGGTGCCGTTGTACCAGTGCGTGAACGTCCAGCCCACGTCCTGGTGCTGGGTGGGCATGATCCACAGCGCGCCGACGATCACGAGCACGCCGACGATGTGCCACCAGGCGGACACGTTCGAGAGCAGGCTCACGATGTTGACGCCGAAGGTGTTCAGCAGGCCGTGGACCACGATCAGCACGACGAAGAGGCCGAAGGTGCTGGCCTTGGTCGGCTCGATCCCCCACACGAGGTTCGCGAATGCCATCATCGTGGTCGCGGCGCCGAAGTCGATCGCCGCGGTGACTGCGACCTCGCCGAGGAAGTTGAACCAGCCGACCCCCCACGCCCACTGCCGCTTGTTGCGCTTGGCGAGGCGGCCGGCCCAGAAGTAGAGACCGCCGGCGGTCGGGTACTTCGAGCACACCTCCGCCATGGCGAGCGCGACCATGAGCACGAAGACGCCGACGAGCGGCCAGCCGATCGTGATCGCCGAGGGGCCGCCCGAGTTCAGGGCGATGGCGTACGAGGTGATGCATCCCGCGAGGATGGAGATGATCGAGAAGGAGACGGCGAAGTTGCTGAACCCCGACATCCCCCGGTGCAGTTCCTGCTTGTAGCCCAGGGCGGCCAGGGCTGCGGCGTCATCGTCGATCGCCTGCGTGCCCTTCGCCTTTGTCGATTCGCTCATGGAGTGCTGCCTGCTTTCAGTGGAGGGAGCGTGTGCAGCGATTCTCGCAATGCGGAAGACCAACTGTCAATGGTCTGACTTCAAACCATTATCGAGCCCGGGGATGCGCCGTCACGTAGACGTCGCGGAGCGTGTCCACCGAGACGTGCGTGTAGATCTGCGTCGTCGCGACCGACGCGTGCCCGAGCAGCTCCTGCACGACGCGCACGTCGGCACCGCCCTGCAGCAGATGGGTCGCGAAGGAGTGCCGCAGCGTGTGCGGAGAGACCTCCGCGGTGATCTGCGCGTGCTCGGCGGCCGCGCGGATGATCAGCCAGGCGCTCTGCCGGCTGAGCGGAGCGCCCCGCGCGCCGAGGAACAGCTTCGCCGAGGCCCGCCCGGTGCTGGCGAGTGTCGGGCGCACCCGGGTCAGGTAGGCGTCGATCGCGGCGCGCGCGTAGGAGCCGACCGGCACGATGCGCTCCTTGGATCCCTTGCCGCGCAGCCGCAGCACGTCGCCCAGCGCGAGGTCGTCGACGTCGAGCGACACCGCCTCGGAGACACGGGCGCCCGTGGCGTAGAGCAGCTCGAGCAGCGCGCGGTCCCGGATTCCGAGCGGCTCCTCCGCCGAGGGCGCGGCGAGCAGGCGCTCGACCTGGTCGATCGTGAGCGCCTTGGGCAGCCGCCGCGGCTGCCGGGGCGGACGCAGCCGCGCGCTCGGATCCGCCTCTGCGATGCCCTCGCGCGCGAGGAACCGATGCCAGCCGCGCACCGACGACTGCAGCCGGGCCAGGCTCGAGGCGGCGGGCGGCGGCACCGCGGCCGCGCGCTCCGCAGCGAACTCGGCGACGATCGCCGCGGTGATCGCGTCGGTGTCGTCGATGCCGTGCTCGCCCAGCCAGGCGACATACCCGCCGAGATCGCGCCGGTACGCCGAGAGGGTGTGCTCGGCGAGCCCGCGCTCGATCGTCACATGCCGGAGATAGGCGTCGAGCGCCCGGTCCAGCTGCACGTCAGGCCCGCCGCATGTCAGGCGCCGCGCAGACGCCGTTCGGCCGCGAGCACGCCCACGGCGAGGATCCCGTTGCGCAGTCTTCCGGCGAGCACGCCGTCCGCGGCCTCGTCGAGCGGCACCCAGGCGAGACGGATGTCGGCCTCCTCGTCGGTGCGTGCGAACGACTCCGCGGCGGGGCTCAGCCCCGTCGCGAGGTAGATGTGGATGATCTCGGAGTTGCTGCCGGGGGTCGTGTAGGTCGAGACCAACGGCTCCCAGCCTTCGGCGGTGAGGTCGGCCTCCTCGGCGAGCTCCCGGCGGGCGGCGTCCATCGGATCCTCGCCGGCGACGTCGAGCAGTCCCGCGGGGAGCTCCCAGTCGCGCTGCCGGATGGGATGGCGGTACTGCTGGATGAGCAGCACGCGCCTCTCCTCGTCCACCGCCACGACGGCCGCCGCGCCGGTGTGGTCGAGGTACTGGCGCACGATCTCGCCGTCGCCGTAGCGGACGCGGTCCTCGCGGATCCCCCACACCGCGCCGCGGTAGACCTCACGGCTCTCGAGCACCTCCGGGGAGAAGGGCTCGTCGCGCGGCGCGGTGGTGGAGTGCGTCACGTCAGTCCTCGTCGTCGAACAGCTCGCTGGAGCGGTGCCGCTCGATGGCCGCGCCCACGAGCCCGCGGAACAGCGGGTGCGGCTCGGTCGGCCGCGAACGCAGCTCGGGGTGCGCCTGGGTCGCGATGTAGAACGGGTGCACATCGCGCGGCAGCTCGACGTACTCGACGAGGTCGAGCTCCGGGTTGAGACCGGAGAACGACAGGCCGGCGTCCGCGAGACGGTCGCGGTAGGCGTTGTTCACCTCGTAGCGGTGGCGGTGCCGCTCCGAGGCCTCGGGGGTGCCGTACAGCTCCTCGGCGAGCGATCCGGCGCCGAGCGCCGCCTTGTACAGGCCGAGGCGCATGGTGCCGCCCAGGTCGCCGCCGTCGAGGATCTCGACCTGCTCCGCCATGGTCGCGATGACCGGCTCGGCGGTGTCGGGGTCGAACTCGCTCGACGAGGCCCCGTCGATCCCGGCGACGTTGCGCGCGTACTCGATGACCATGCACTGCAGGCCGAGGCACAGGCCGAGGGTGGGGATGCCCTGTTCGCGGGCGAAGCGGAGCGCTCCCAGCTTGCCCTCGATGCCGCGGATCCCGAAGCCGCCGGGAACGCAGATGCCGTCGACGTCGGCGAGCGCCTTCGCGGCGCCCTCGGGGGTCTCGCAGGAGTCGGACGGGATCCAGCGGATCTTGACGGCCACCTCGTGCGCGAAGCCACCGGCCTTGAGCGCCTCGGTGACCGAGAGGTAGGCGTCGGGCAGGTCGATGTACTTGCCGACGAGGCCGATCGTGACCTCGTGCTTCGGGTTGTGCACCGCCTGCAGGACCTTCTGCCAGCGGGACCAGTCGACGTCGTCGGCCTTGTCCAGCCCGAGCGCGTCGACGATGTAGTCGTCCAGGCCCTGGTCGTGCAGCATGGTCGGGATGTCGTAGATGCTGGGCACGTCGACCGCGTTGACGACGGCGTCCTCGTCCACGTCGCACATGAGCGCGATCTTGCGCTTGTTCGACTCGGTGACCGGCCGGTCGCTGCGCAGCACGAGCGCGTCCGGCTGGATGCCGATCGAGCGCAGCGCCGCGACGGAGTGCTGGGTCGGCTTGGTCTTCTGCTCACCCGAGGCGCCCATGAACGGAACGAGCGAGACGTGCACGAAGAACACGTTCTTACGACCCAGCTCGTGCCGGATCTGGCGCGCGGACTCGATGAACGGCTGCGACTCGATGTCGCCGACCGTGCCGCCGATCTCGGTGATGATGACGTCGGGCCGCGGGGTCTCGTCGGCCTGCAGGCGCATGCGGCGCTTGATCTCGTCGGTGATGTGCGGGATCACCTGCACGGTGTCGCCGAGGTACTCGCCGCGGCGCTCCTTGGCGATGACCTGCGAGTAGATCTGGCCGGTCGTGACGTTGGCGGCCTGGCTCAGCTCGATGTCGAGGAAGCGCTCGTAGTGGCCGATGTCGAGATCGGTCTCGGCGCCGTCGTCCGTGACGAAGACCTCACCGTGCTGGAAGGGGTTCATCGTGCCCGGATCCACGTTCAGATAGGGATCGAGCTTCTGCATCACGACACGCAGTCCGCGGGCGGTGAGCAGGTTGCCGAGGCTGGCCGCCGTCAGCCCCTTGCCCAACGAGGAAACGACACCGCCCGTCACGAAGATGTGCTTGGTGGTGTCGTTGTCTGTCCGCGCGGCTGAGTTCTGCATCACGGGCTTTTATCCTATCAGCGCGAGCGGGCGGCGTCACTCCCGCGACGCGCGGTCGGCCGCATCCAGTTCGGTCAGCGTCGGCGGGTTCGCGCCCGCGCGGGCGACGGTGAGGGCGGCACTCGCGAGCGCGGTGTCCAGCGCGGCGCGCACGGCGTCCTCGGGCAGCGGGTCTCCGGCGACCAGCAGGCGATCGGTGCCGTCGCGCAGGAGGGCATGCAGCAGTCCGGACATGAAGGCGTCCCCTGCGCCGATCGTGTCGGCGACGGCGACCGGTCTCGCCGGGCGCGCGAACCAGGTGCCGTCGACGAGCGCCAGGCAGCCCTCCGCGCCGCGCGTCGCGACCACGAACCGTGCGCCCCGGTCGGCGAGGCCGGCCAGCACCTCCTCGAGGGGCGCACCGGGGACGAGCCAGGCCGCGTCCTCGTCGCTGAGCTTGACCACCGGGCAGAGCGCCGTCAGCTCCACGACCCTGCGCAGCACCTCGTCGCGCTCGCCGATCACGTCGGGGCGGATGTTGGGGTCGAGAGTCCGCAACGTGTCCGACCCGGCAGCCCCGAGCGCGGCCAGCACCGCCGCGGCGCCGGGCTCCCGGAGCGCGCCGATCGACCCGGTGTGCACCGCGCGGGCGCCGGCGATGTCGGGCACCGCGATGTCCCAGTCGATGTCGAAGTCGTACTCCGCCTTGCCTTCGGCGTCCAGACGCGCGGTCGCCGTCGAGGTGCGACCGGGCACGACCGTCCGGGGGCCGAGCTCCACCCCGGCGGCGTCGAGATGGGCGCGGACCGCGTCCCCGTGCGGGTCGCTGCCGATCCGCGTGTGCAGGACCGTCGGGTGGCCGAGCCGCGCGAGCCCGACCGCGATGTTCATCGGCGAGCCGCCGGGATGCGTCTCGCCGCCCTCGACGATGTCGACGAGGGCTTCGCCGATCACTGCGATGGGCTCATGCGTCATGCCCGATCCTCTTCCTCTGCCTCGACCGTCACCTCGTCGATCCGCACTCTACCGCCGACCGCGTGCAACTCGACACGGTCGGAGCGCCGCGCGGGGATCCGATCGGTCAGCACCGCGGTCCCGTCGTCGGCGAACACCTCGATCGACCCCTCGTCCAGCCAGAGAACGGCATCCAGGCCATCGGCGCGCAGCTCCAGGCGCTCGAGGCTGCCGAACGCCTCCGGCAGGCCCTCCGCCCCGACCCGGCGGTCCAGGGTCAGCTCCCCGTCGCGCACGCGCAGCACCGCCGCGAGCGCGGGGGCGTCCCCGAGCCGCAGCTCCGCCGACGCACCGTCGTCCAGTCGCAGTCGCAGCCGGATCCGGGACGCCGGAGGCGCCTCGAAGGTCAGCGGCTCTCCTGGCCGCACCTCGACGTCCGCGATCGCGGCGACCGGCACCACCGCGGGGCCGATCGGCTCCTGGCGCAGCCGGATCCGCCCGCGCTCCGTGACGAGCGACAACCGGCGGGCGAGGGTCATCGACCCCCGCTGCGGTTCGATGGCGTCCGTGGGCATCTCCCCCGCATACTCCCAGTTGCTCATCCAGGCGATCAGGATCCGGTCCTCGTCGCCGAGCCCGGAGAAGGTGACGCCGGCGTAGCAGTCGCGGCCGTGGTCGATCCAGTCCAGCGCCGCGAGCGCGTCGTCGGGAGTCTTCGCACCGGGCTCGACCTCCGGAGCCGGCGCCGCGGGCACGAAGCGCACCCCGTCGAAGGAGCCGACGACGTACATCGTGCCGGATCCCCCGGCCACTCCCCCCGGGTTCATGCTGACGATCAGCACCCAGCGGACATCGTCCGGGTCCCCGTCGAGTGCCAGCGGGAACAGGTCGGGACACTCCCACACCCCGAAGGCCGTGCCTCGAGGGCCGTACTCGGAGAGGAGCTCCCAGTGGCGCAGGTCGTCGGAACGATAGAGCACGACCTTGCGCTGCACGGCTTCGACGGCCACCATCACCCAGTAGTCGCCGGCGGGCCCGGAGTAGCGGAACACCTTGGGGTCGCGGAAATCCGCCGAGCCGCGGTCCAGGACCGGGTTGCCCGAATGCATGGACCAGCTCAGCCCTCCGTCGGCGCTGGAGGCGATCCCCTGCGACTGATGCGCGCCGCTCCGGGCGGCGAGGGTGAACACGGCCACGAGCGGTGCCGTGCCGCCGATGCCGAGTCCGCTGGTGTCCCGCTCATCGAACACGACGGATCCGGAGAAGATCTCGTGCTCATCCGTGTAGCGGAGCGCGACCGGATGCTCCTGCCAGGTCACGAGGTCGGCGCTGGACGCGTGCCCCCAGCTCATGAAGCCGTGATCCACTCCATGCGGGTTGTACTGGAAGTACAGGTGGTACCGACCGTCGTGGAAGATCAGACCGTTCGGGTCGTTCAGCCAGTTGCGGGCCGACGAGAAGTGGATGAGGGGGCGAGTCACGGGCGGATCCTCCAGGAGGGCTGCGGTCGTCATGGTCGGGTGCGGATCTCGAGGGACAGCAGTTCGGCGGCGCCCCCGTTGACGAAGACGCCGACGTGTCCGCCCGCGCGCCGGTAGAGGCGGGTGCTCAGCGCGACACGGCGGTCCACGACCGCGACGAGGATGTCGTCCGAGACCACGATCTCGACACGGTGCCGCCCTGCCGGCAGCGGACAGGGGCGTTCGAAGACGAACGGCACGTCGCCGGAGATCTGCCACTGCTCGCCGCCGGTGGTCGTGCGCGGCCAGCGATCGAAGACGACGCGGCCACGCCGCGGCTCCAGCCGGATCGCGCCGGCTTCATCGCCGTCCGCGGTCGAGCGCACCAGGAGACCGACCTCCTCCGTGCCCTCGGCGATGTCCAGCTCGGCCGTCAGCAGGTAGCTGTCGGGGAGCTCGGCGTCGCCGATGGCCTGCGCGAAGCCGTCCGTGGCGTCCAGATGTACGGGCGCCGGGATCGCGCCGGGCGCCACGGGCACGGAGAACGAGGCGAGGAACTCATCCGGCAGCCGGAAGGACAGGGTCCCGTCCGCGCGCTGCGTCGCCTCGAGGGTCGAGAGCGTCCCCGCCCACTGCCAGGCGCCGTCATCGGTGTCGCCTTCGCGAGTCGCGATCCAGCCGACGAAGAATCGCCGCCCGTCATGCTCGACGGTCTTCGCCGCGTAGAAGGACCGCGCATCGACCGTGTCGTCGTCGGGGACGAGCCACGGCCCGTCGAGCGATCGGGCCATCCGGTACCGGGTGCAGAACGCGTCGGAGAACTCCGAGTACACGAGGTACCACCAGTCGCCCCAGCGGAACACGTCGGGGCATTCGTGCGCGATGTAGCGACGCGGATCCCAGAACGGCGCGACCGGGGTCCAGGTCCGCAGGTCCGTCGAGGTCAGCTGCGCGATGGTGCCGCGGCGGCGCGACGGCCCCTCGGCGTGCCGTGCCGCCACGAGCATCCGCCAGAGGTCGCCGTCGCGGAACACGAACGGATCCCGCCAGTCCCCCGTCTCATACCCTTCGGGGGCGCCGAAGGTGAGCTCGGGATGCTTGACCCACCCGGTGAGTCCCGCGGTGCTCGTCGCGTGCGCGACCAGCTGCAGCGGGCGCCCGTCCTCGCCGAGCCTCCGCGGGTTGCTGGCCGTGGAGAACAGGTGCGCGACGTCATCGTCGCCGACCACGACGGATCCGGTGTAGACGTTGAAGTCCTCCGCGTCCGGCCCGCCGCTCGGGACGGCGACGCCGTGATCCTCGAAGTGCACGAAGTCGGTGGTGGTGACCAGATGCCAGGGCATCCCGGTCTTCGGCGTCTTCCGGTCGTCGAAGAGGTACCAGAGATGGAAGACCCCGTCGCGCGCGAACGGGATGACGTCCCCGACCCAGCCGCCGTCGGGATGGAAGAACACGGTGTCGGTCATGAGGGAGTGCTCCGTTCTGGGGGTCGGAAGAGGGCGGCGCCCACCGCGCCGCAGGGCCGGTACGGGTCCTGCGGCGCGGCGCGCGGGATCGGGGTGCTAGCGGGACGACCCCGCGGTGACGCCGGCGATGAAGTAGCGCTGCGCGAAGATGAACAGCAGCACGCTGGGGATCATCGCGAGCACGACGCCCGCGAGGACCACGGAGATCGAGCCGGTGCCGAGGTTTCCCTGCAGTCCCACGAGCCCGAGCGGCAGCGTGAAGGTGCTCTGGGACTGCAGGAAGATCAGCGGCCGGTAGAACTCGGCCCAGAATCCGGAGAAGTTCAGGATCGCGAGGGTCGAGATGGCCGGAGCCGCCATGCGTGCGTAGACGTGGAAGAACACGCCCCACTGGCTCGCGCCGTCGATGCGGGCCGCCTCTCCCAGCTCCTTCGGCATCTGCATGAAGTACTGCCTCATGAGGAACGTGCCGAAGGCGCTGCCGAGTGCCGGGATGATCAGCGATGCGAGGCTGTCGGTCAGCCCGAGCGTCTTGATGATCAGGAACACCGGGATGATGATCGTCTGCATCGGGACCATCATCGTGGCGAGGAAGGCCCCGAAGATCCAGTTCTTGCCGGGGAACGAGATCATCGCGAAGGCGTATCCCGACAGGGTGCAGGTGATCGTCTGCCCGACGACGATCACGAGCGTCACGATCGTGCTGTTCAGGAAGAACTGCCCGATGGGGATCTGCTCGAACACCGCGGCGTAATTGCCGAAGTCCGGGGAGAGCGGGATCCATTGCGGCGGATTCGTGAAGGCGTCGGCGGGCGTGCGCAGCGAGGTCGAGAACGCCCACAGCAGGGGGCCCAGGGCGAAGACCGCGGCGATGATCAGGACGATCAGTCCGGCGATCTTGCCGATGCTGAAGGCACGTCGTCTCCCTGCGGCGGTGGCGCGCGCCGGGCGCCGCCGCCCGGTCACGATCGTGGTGGTCGCGCTCATTGGTAGAACACCACCTTCCGGGAGGCGAGGAACTGGAGGCCGGTGATCGCGAGGATCAGCAGCAGGAGCACGATCGCGATCGCCGACGAGTACCCGAACTGGAGGTTCTGGAAGCCGGTCTGGTACATCGAGATCGTCGCGGTCGTCGTCGCCGTGCCCGGCCCGCCCTTGGTCATGATGTAGGGCTGGTCGAACAGCTGCATGGCGTTGATCAGCGCGATCACCGCGGCGAAGAGGATCGTCGGGCTGATGAGCGGGATCTTGATCCGGAACAGCGTGCGCAGCGGTCCGGCGCCGTCGATGGACGACGCCTCCAGCACGTCCGTGGGGACGGCCATGAGGGCGGAGACGAACAGCACGAAGGTGAAGCCGACCTGCTGCCAGACCACGATCAGGACGATCGTCACCTGCGCGCCGAACGGGCTCGTGAGCCACGGCACGTTCGAGAACCCGAGCAGGTTCAGGTAGTAGTTGATCGCGCCGAACTTGTTGTCGAACAGGTAGCCCATGAAGATCGCCACGGCCGCGGTCGAGGCGAGCAGCGGCAGGTAGAAGGCCGTGCGGAAGAAGGTGCGCCCGAACGTGGAGGTGCGCTGGTTGACCAGCACCGCCAGGAACAGACCGAGCGACAACTGCAGCACGACGATCGCCAGGGCCATGCAGATCGTGACTCCGAACGACTGCAGCACCGGCCCGTCGGAGAAGAAGCGCTCGTAGTTGCCCAGGCCGGCCCAGGTCGGCGGGGAGATCACGTCCCAGTCGAAGAACGACAGGCCGAGCGATGCGAGGATCGGCAGGAACGTGAACACGGTCACGAACAGCATCGCCAGACCGATCATCGCGAAGCCGAAGGTCGCCTCCCGTCGGGCCGTCCGCCGCGCACCGGGGCGGCGGACGGGCCGGGGAGGCTTCACGCCCCGCGAGGCCGCACCCGGTGCGACGCGCGGAGGAGAAGCGGTGGCGGACATCAGCTGCCCTTCGCCACCTTCTCGAGGTCGCTCTGCATGGCGTCGAGAGCGGCCTTCGCATTGCCGGACGAGATGGCCTCGGTGGTGCGCTGGTTCAGCGAGGTGGCGAGCGCGTTGTAGTACGACGGCGCCGAGATCGGCACGGATCCGTCCAGCTGGTCGTAGAACACCGACCAGTTCTTCGGCCCGGTCGTCTTGTAGCGCTCCGCGGTCATCAAGGACTTGCGTCCGGGCGTGGTGACGTTGCCCGGGAACATGATGTCGAAGCTCTCGGGCTCGATCATCATCTTGATCACCTCCCACGCCGCGTCCTTCTTCTGCGACGACTGGAAGATCGAGTAGCCGCCCGTGCCGAACAGGCTCTTGTTGCTCTTCCAGGTCGGGAAGGCCTGCACGTCGAAGCTGCCGTCCTTCATGCCCGCGTTGTGCAGGCCGCCGGCCCAGAATCCGCCGCCGATGGTCATCCCGACCCGCCCGGAGGAGAAGAGCCCCTGCAGCGTCGAGCCGCCGCCCACGTCGGGAGACGGCGAGTAGCCGGCCTTCTGCAGGTCGATGACGTACTGGAGCGCCTCGATCGACTCCGCGGAGTTGGCCGTCGGAGCACCCCATTTCCAGCCGCCCTTGCGACCCTCGATGCTCTTGTCGCCGGACTCGTACGCCTTGCTCCACAGCCAGTCGCCGCCGGAGTACTTCCCCTCCTCCACGAGGTTGCCGCCGTTGGCGTACAGGAACGAGGTCCAGCTGCCCCACAGGCGCACCACCCAGTCGAAGGGAAGGATGTCGCCGCCGACCTTGGAGATCTTCTCGGCCGTGGAGTGGAAGTCATCGATGGTCCACCCGGCCGCCGGAGCCGATGCCCCGGCGCGCTGCAGCACATCGTTGTTGAAGAACATGCTGCCCGCGTTGAAGCTGTCCGGCATGTTGTAGAGGTGGCCGTCGACCATCATGGCCTCGATCAGCGCCGGGTGGATGTCGTTGAAGTAGCTCGACTTCAGGCTCGACATGTCCTTCTTGACGTAGTCGTCGAGCGGGACGATGAGCTTCTTGCCCGCCATCAGCTGCAGGCCCTCTGTGGCGACGCTCACGATGTCCGGCGCCTGGCCGGCCGCGATGAGCGTGAGCACCTTCGCCAGGAAGTCGTTCCAGTCGGTGCCGTTGATGGCGGTGATCTTCAGGCTCAGGTCCTTGTCGATCTTCTTGATCTTCGGCTGCAGGGCGTTCTGCAGCGTGGTGGCCGCCTTCTGATCGCCGAAGTAGAGCATGGTCAGAGTGCCGGTCTGGGAACCGCCTCCGGAGGGGGCGCAACCCGTGAGGCTCGCTCCCATCCCCAGCAGTGCGGCGCTCGCCAGGCCGTAGCCTCCGAGCCGCAGAAGGTCACGTCGTCCCATCACGGGTCCGAACTCGCGTGCCATCAACTTCTCCTCTCTGAGAGTGAATCGGCTTGCACCTGCGGGTGCAGATCAGAGCTTGGTGAACCGATTTATCCGAAGCTAACACCCATCAATACCGGCGCGCAAGCCGTGTTGCTAAATTAATTCACCTTTCCGATGTGATCCGCTAGGTTAGGAGGAGCCGAAGGAGAGGAGGGCGGCCGATGTCCACCGCACCGAGACCGACTCTTGCCGACGTGGCGCGGTTGTCCGGTCTGTCCAAGACAGCGGTCAGCCTCATCCTCAACGATCGCCCGTCCCGGCTTTCGGACGACGCCGTGGAACGGGTCAGGACCGCCGCGGCGCAACTGGGCTACAAGCCCAACCCCGCCGCGCAGAGCCTGCGCTCCGGGAAGACCCGCTCGATCGGATTCATCTCCGACCAGGTGACGATCACGCGATTCGCCTCGGCGATGGTGCGCGGAACGCTGCGCGCCGCGAAGGAACTGGATCACACCGTCCTCATCGCCGAGACCGGCGACGACCCCACGCAGCTGGCCGCGGCCTTCGACGAGTTGATCGACCGTCGCGTCGACGGCGTGATCGTGGGCCTCATGGCGGCACGAACGGTCGACGTGCCCGCGGCGCCCCGCGGGATCCCGGTCGTGATCGTCAACGGCCGGACCCCGGACGACCTGCCCAGCGTGCTCCCCGACGAGTATGCCGCCGGCCACGCGATGGCCTCGGTCCTGCTGGACGCCGGTCACTCGCACGTGGGATTCATCGGCGACATCCCGCACATCGCCGGGGATCCGCGGCGCTCGGTCACGATCGCGCGACGTCTCGCCGGCATGCGCGACGCCTTCGCCGAGCGCGGCATCCCGGGCCCGATCGAGGTCGTGGTCGAGGACTGGAAGACGGCGATCGGGTTCGTGCAGAGCCAGCGGCTGCTGGACGAGCATCCCGAGCTGACGGCCCTCATCGCCGCGACCGACGGCGTCGCGTTCGGCATCTATCAGGCCCTCGGCGAGCGCGGCCTGCGCATCCCCGCCGACATCTCCGTCGTCTCCTTCGACGACGAGGACCTCGCCGAACTCGTCCGGCCCGGTCTCACCACCGCCCGGCTGCCCTACGAGCACATGGCACGCGTCGGCGTGGAGATGCTCCTCGGCGAGCGCGACCTGGCCCATGAGCTCGTGCCCATGCCCGTGATCGTGCGGGAATCGGTCCGCGACCTGCGCTGACGCGCCGGGACCGGCGCCGACGGACTCAGTCCTCCCGCAGCGCGAGCAGCTCCCTCGCGTGCTCGAGGGCAGCGCCGGAGTCGGCGAGGCCGGAGAGCAGCCGCGCCATCTCGGCCTCGCGGTCCTCGCCGTCCAGCCGGCGGACGCTCGACGCGGTCACCTGTCCGTCGTTCGCCTTCACGACGCTGAGGTGGTTGTTCGCGAACGCGGCCACCTGGGCGAGGTGCGTCACGGCGATGACCTGCGAGGTGCGCGCCAGCCGCGCCAGCCGGCGGCCCACCTCGATCGCGGCGGCGCCGCCGATGCCCGCATCGACCTCGTCGAACACGAAGGTCGGAACGGGATCCGTACCGGCGATGACGACCTCGATCGCGAGCATCACGCGCGACAGCTCGCCGCCCGAGGCGCCCTTGGCGACGGAACGCGGCTCCGCACCGGGGTGCGGGGCGAGCAGGATCGCGACGTCGTCGCGTCCGTGCGCGCTCTCGACGCCCTCGGTGACCGAGACCACGAGACGGGCATCGGGCATGGCCAGGGCGTGCAGCTCCTCGGTGACCGCGGCGCCGAGCCGGCCGGCGGCCTCCGTCCGGATCGCGGTGAGCGCGGCGGCGGCCTCGTCCAGGACGGCACGGGCGGCGTCCCGTTCGACGGCGAGCCGCTCGATGTGGTCGGAGTCGTCGTCGAGCTCGGCGAGGCGCGCGGATCCCGTGTTCCAGAGCTCGAGGGCGGCATCGAGCGTGCCGTGGGCGCGGACGAGGGCCGCCAGCGCGGATCGGCGTTCCTCCACCGCCGCGAGCTCATGAGGGCCCGACTCGTCCAGATCGGCGAGATAGCCGCTCAGCTCGGCGGCGATGTCGGTGGCGCGGTAGCCGATCTCGGCGATGCTCTCGGCGATGCCGGCGAGCTGGGGATCGCTCGCCCGCTCGAGCGCACGCCGGGCCTCGGCGGCCAGGCTCGAGACGTCGTTGCCGCCGTCCTCGTCCGACAGCGCCGACCGTGCGAGCGCCGCGGCCTGGCGCAGCTCCTCCGCGTTGGCGAGGCGCTCCGCACGCTCGGTGAGGGCGTCGTCCTCCCCCGGCTGCGGATCGGTCGCCTCGATGAGCGCGAGCGCCTGCCGCAGGTCCTCCGCCTCGGCCTGGCGGCGTTCCCGGTTGCCGGAGATCTCCTCCAGTTCGGCGGACAGGGCGCGCCAGCCCTCCCATGCCGCCTCGTACTGAGAGCGGGCGAGGGTGATCGCGGATCCGCCGAACCGGTCGAGCGCATCGCGCTGAGCGGCCGCGGAGCGCAGCCGCAGCTGCTCGGACTGCCCGTGCACGACCACGAGGTCGTCGGCCAGGTCAGCCAGCACGCCGGCCGGCGCGGCACGGCCGCCGACGCTCGCACGGCTGCGCCCCTCGGCGGTGAGCGTGCGGGAGACGTAGAGCTCTCCGCGCGCGTCGTCGTAGGGCTCGAGTTCACCGCCGGCATCGGCCACGGTGTCGGCCACGGATCCCGTACTCGGCACGATCCACACCCCGGCGACCGAGGCCTGGGCGGCACCCGCCCGCACGGCGCCGGAGTCGGCACGCGCGCCCAGCAGCAGACCGAGGCCGGTCACGACCATCGTCTTGCCCGCGCCGGTCTCGCCGGTGATCGCGGTGAACCCGGGTCCGATCGGCAGCACGGCCTCGGCGATCACACCGAGATCGCGCAGGCGCATCTCCTCGATCATGCGTCGGCTCCTCGCCACCCGGAGACCGGAAGGTGGAACTTGCGGACCAGGCGGTCGGTGAAGACGCTGGGGTGCAGCCGCGCGAGGCGCACCGGGCGCGACGAGCGGCGCACCACGACCCTCGCTCCGCGCGGCAGGTCGTGCGAGCGGCGGCCGTCGCACCACAGGATGGCGTTGCCGTCGTTGCGGTCCAGCAGTTCGATCGCGACCGGCGCGCCGGGGGCGACGACGAGAGGGCGGGCGAACAGGGCGTGCGCCGACAGGGGCACGACCGCGATGGCCTCGACCCCCGGCCAGATCACCGGACCGCCGGCGGAGAAGTTGTAGGCGGTCGCGCCCGTCGGGGTGGACACCACCATGCCATCGCAGCCGAAGCTCGTGAGCGGACGCCCGTCGATCTCGACGACCACCTCGATCATGCGCTCCCGGCTCGCCTTCTCGACGGTCACCTCGTTCAGCGCCCAGGTGCTGTAGACGACCGCGCCGTCGGAATCCTTCACCCGCACCGCGAGAGCCATGCGCTCCTCGACCGAGTAGTCGCGATCGATGACGCGGGCGACGGCGGCGTCCATGTCGTCGCGTTCGATCTCGGCCAGGAAGCCGACGTGGCCCATGTTGATGCCGAGGATCGGGGCGGTCCCGTCACGGACGAGCTCCGCGGCGCGCAGGATCGTGCCGTCGCCGCCGAGCACGATCGCGAGCTCGATGTCCTCGACCGGGATGCCGGCGTCGCCGGGGCGTTCGGCCAGCACGTCGACGTCGGTGAAGAGCGCGTCCGCAGCGGCGAGCTCGTCGCGATCGTCCGCCGCGAGCACCGGGACCGCGCCGGCCGCACGCAGTGCGGCGACCACCCGATGGGCGGCCTGCACGGTGTCGTCCCGGCGCGCGTGTGCGACGACGAGGATCCTGCGCTCGTTCATCGGCCTCCTGCCAACTGATCGATCGTGCTCAACCATTCTGTCGGATTGCTTCCCCGCCCGCGGGCGAGGTGCACCAGGTACTCCGCATTGCCGTGCGTGCCGAGGATCGGCGAGGGCAGGATCCCGAGCACCCCGAAGCCCTGATCCCAGGCGCTCCACAGCACCCGCGCCACCGCGTCGGCGCGGATCGTGGGATTGGTCACGAGCCCGCCGCGCACCGCGGTGCGCCCGACCTCGAACTGCGGCTTGACGAGCAGGACGACGTCGGCGCCCTCGGCCGCGGTCGCCGCGACCGCGGGGAGCACGAGGGCGAGCGAGATGAAGGAGAGGTCGCCCACGACAAGCTCGGGCCGCTCGCCCTCCCCCGTGGCATCGGCGAGGATCTGCGCGTCCATGTTCCGGACGTTGAAGCCCTCGACGGCCACGACCCCGGGATCCGCGCGGACGGACGGCGCGAGCTGTTCGTGCCCCACGTCGACGGCAAGCACCCGGCGCGCCCCGCGCTCGCGCAGCACCTGCGTGAATCCGCCGGTCGATGCCCCCATGTCCAGCGCGAGGGAGCCGTCGACGTCGATGCCGAACCCGTCGAGGGCGGCGACGAGCTTGTGCGCCCCACGGCTCACGTAGTGGTCCGCGCCCTCCACCGCGAGCTCGTCGGCGTCGTCGATCTTCGTGGACGCCTTGACCACGGGCCGGCCGTTGACCGTCACCACGCCGTCGGCGATGAGCACTGCCGCGTGCGTGCGGGAGCGGGCAAGGCCCCGTTCCGCGAGGGCGGCATCGAGACGGAGGGTCATCCGCGGTCGGCGGCGATCTTCGGGGCGCTCTCCAGTCGCCGGGCGAGGTCGTCGTGCAGCGCCTGGTAGGCGGCCGCGCGCGAGTCCAGGGGCTGTCCCTCGATGAGGCGCAGCCGGCTCCAGAGCCCGTCCGCAGGGTCCGGTTCGGTGTTCTCGCTCACCCCTCCAGCCTACGGGGGATCACCTCGATCCCGCGGGATCAGGGCCGATGGAACGGATCCGCGTACAGGCGCTCTGGAACCCGGAAGCCGAAGATCTGCCGTCCGGTGCGCCAGATCGCCTCGGCACCTGCGCGGACGAGGTCGATTGGGCGGTCGCCCTCGCTGAGGATCGTGACGTCCGGGCCGTCCACGCGCACGGACGCGCCGCGCACTGTGACCGTGTCGCCCTTGATCTGCGTCTGCGGGTACGGCTCGTCCAGCTCCCGCAGATCGCCGAGGATGTACGTCGGGCGCGAGCCCTCGGCGGCCGCGAGAACGTGCTTGGGCCGGTCGATGCCCGTCAGCACCAGGGCCGACTCGATGCCCGCGCGGGATGCCCCGGCGATGTCTGTGTCGAGGCGGTCGCCGATGAAGAGAGGGTGCTTCGCGCCGAACCGCGCGACGGCCTCCTCGAAGATCGGAGTCTCCGGCTTGCCCGCGACGGTCGCGAGCCGGCCGATCGCGGTGTGCACGGCGGAGACCAGGGTCCCGTTGCCCGGCGCGACGCCCCGCGACTGCGGAATCGTCCAGTCGGTGTTGGTCGCGATCCAGGGGATCCCGCCCTCGTCCTCGGGCACCTTCAGCGCGAACGCCGCCTCCGCGAGATCCTTCCAGCCCACCTCGGGCGCGAATCCCTGCACGACGGCTGCGGGAGCGTCGTCGGCGCTGCGCGTGACCCGGAACCCGGCCTTGTGCACTTCGTGGACGAGCCCCTCCCCTCCCACGACCAGGATCGTGGATCCGGCGGGGATCAGGCCGCTCACGAGACGCATCGCCGCTTGCGGGCTGGTGACGACCTCGTCCGGGGCTACCGTGAGGCCGAGCTCCGTCAGGTGCGCAGCCACCGAGGCATCGGTGCGGGACGCGTTGTTCGTGATGTAGCCGAGACGACGGGACGCCTCGACCTTCTTCAGGCTCTCGATCGCGTGCGGGAGCGCCCCCGCGCCGGCGTACACGACGCCGTCGAGGTCGGCGAGCACGACGTCGACATCGGTCAGCGGCGTGCGCTTGTCCCGGGAGAACAGGCTCACTCGGACTTCTCCGCGTCCTCCGGCTGCTCGGGATTCTCCGGCGGCTCCGGAAGCTCTGCGGTCTCCGAGTCGGCGATCGCCGATTCTGCGAGCTCGATGTCTTCCGGCTCGGGGGTCTCCGGCTCGGCGAGCTCGGACTCTGCGAGCTCGATGCCCTCCGGCTCGGGAGCCTCCGGCTCCGCGAGCTCCGACTCTGCGAGCTCGATACCCTCTGGCTCATCGGCCAGTTCCTCGTAGGCGTCCTCGATGATCAGTTCCTCGTCGTCGCCATGACCCAGCGCCGCCGCGGCGACCTCGGCGCGCTCCTGCCAGAACGCCGCCTCCTCCGCACGCCCGAGATCCTCGAGCACTGCGGCGCGGGCAGAGAAGAGCGCCGGGCTCCAGTCGAACGCCAGGTCGGGGTTGAGCTCGGGGATCTCGAGTTCGCCGAGCGCCAGTTCGGTCTCGCCGCGGTCCAGGCGAGCACCGGACATCGCGATCGCAAGGGCCACGCGCGTCGCGGTCGGCAGCGCCGCCCGGTCGACCGAGCGCGCCTCCTCCAGCGCGCGGTCGGGACGCCCCATACCGCGCTCGCTGTCGACGATGAGCGCGATCTGGTCGTCGTTCCCGGAGATCCGGCGGTAGGTGCGCAGCTCGCGCAGTGCGAGGGCGAAGTCGCCCATGGCGTAGGCCGTGATGGCGACGGACTCGCGGACGACCGCGACCCGACCCGCGCGGCGCGAGGCCGCCAGAGCGTGCAGATGGGCGCGCTCCGGATCCTCGTCGATGAGCTGCGCCGCCATGGCGAGGTGGCGCGCCACCTGCTCGGCGTTCTCCTTGCTGAGGGTCTTCAGCTCGTTCCGCGCCGAGGGATGAAGGTCACGAGCCGTGATCTCGTCGGGAAGCTCCGGATCACGCGGACGATCGCTCGCACGGAGATCGCGACGGGGCCGGTCATCGTTGCTCCGGTAGGGGCGGTCTCCATCGCGACGCGGGCGGTCGGTACGCTCACCCGCGGGACGGTACGGACGGTCGCTGCGCTCTCCGGCGGGACGATAGGGGCGGTCGCCGTCACGACGAGGACGGTCGGTCCGCTCCCCCGCGGGACGGTACGGACGGTCGCCGTCACGGCGCGGGCGGTCTTCGTTGCCGCGGTACGGGCGGTCGCTACGCTCGCCCGCAGGACGGTACGGCCGGTCGCTGCGCTCTCCAGCGGGACGATAGGGTCGGTCGCCATCGCGACGCGGACGGTCGTCATTGCCACGGTAGGGGCGGTCGGTCCGCTCGCCCGCGGGACGGTACGGCCGGTCACCGTCGCGACGCGGACGGTCGTCATTGCCGCGATAGGGGCGGTCGCTGCGCTCGCCCGTGGGACGGTACGGCCGGTCACCCTCGCGACGCGGACGGTCGCTGCGCTCATCGGCGGGACGGTAGGGGCGGTCACCGTCACGACGAGGACGGTCGGTCCGCTCACCCGCAGGACGATACGGGCGGTCGCCGTCACGACGAGGACGGTCGGTCCGCTCACCCGCAGGACGATATGGGCGGTCGCCGTCGCGCCGAGGGCGGTCGTCATTACCGCGGTAGGGGCGGTCACCGTCACGACGCGGACGGTCGGTCCGTTCGCCGGCGGGACGGTACGGGCGGTCACCATCACGACGAGGACGGTCGTCATTGCCACGGTAGGGGCGGTCGCCGTCACGACGGGGACGGTCGTCATTGCCACGGTAGGGGCGGTCGCCGTCGCGGCGCGGGCGCTCGTCATTGCCACGGGAGGGGCGGTCGCCGTCACGATGCGGACGGTCGTCCCGACTCGAGTCGCGACGGAAGCCGCGCTCCGAACGGTCGCCATCGACATAGCGACGGGGACGCTCCGCGTTCCCGTCCTTGCGGTCGCGCGAGGGCTTGCCGTCATCGGCCATGTCGTGACTCCTTCCGTTCGAGCATGTTAACGCAGAAAGGCCACCCTGCGTTGGGTGGCCTTTCTGTTAAAGGAAGTCCGGCGGTGTCCTACTCTCCCACAGGGTCCCCCCTGCAGTACCATCGGCGCTGTGAGGCTTAGCT
>NZ_JAGMTU010000003.1 GCF_023703415.1 Microbacterium sp. USTB-Y
TGGGTTCGGTGCTGTGGCGGGGTTCGGTGCTGTGGCGGGGGTTCGGTGCCCTGGCGGGGGTTCGGCGCCGTGGCGGTGGGTTCGGTGCTGTGGCGGGGTTCGGTGCTGTGGCGGGGGTTCGGTGCCCTGGCGGGGGTTCGGCGCCGTGGCGGTGGGTTCGGTGCTGTGGCGGGGTTCGGTGCTGTGGGGGGGGTGTCGCGCACGCGCGCAGGTCGATCGCGCACGCGCGCGGGTCGATCGCGCACGCGCGCGGGGCTGCTCCCAGCATGGATCCGATCTCCCTGCAGGAAAAGCGATCATTCGCGCCGGGTATCATTCGGTTCTAACGAATGATTTGCCCGCACTGCCCGCGAGACCGAACTTCCGTTCCGAGACCGCCGATCTCCCCGTCGGTCTCGTGACGCAGGTTCGGTTTCGCGGACGATCATCGGGCGCAACGGCGCCGCGGAGACGCGCGCGGAAGGGGGCCGCCATGTTCGAACTGCGGAGGCTGCGGCTGCTGCACGAGTTCGCGCTGCGCGGCACGATCGCCGAGGTCGCGCACTCGCTCGCGTACAGCCCGTCCACGGTCTCGCAGCAGCTCGCCCTGTTGGAGCGGGAGGCGGGCGTCCCCCTGCTCGAACCGGACGGACGGCGGATCCGGCTGACCGCCGAGGGCCGAGTCCTCGCCGCGCACGCCGCCCGCGCGCTCGAGCTCGACGAGCAGGCCCGGCAGCTGCTCGCCCAGGCGCCCGCGGAGGCCGTCCGGATCAGCGCCATGCCGACCGCCGCCGAGACGATCGTGCCCGCCGCGCTCACCGCCGTCGCCGCAACGCACCCGCATCTACGCGTCGAGATGACCGAGGCGCCGCCCGAGGAGGGCCTGTTCGAGCTGACCGCGCGCCGCTTCGACCTCGTCATCGCGGAGCAGTACCCGGGTCACACCCGGGAGCGTCACGCCGGCAACGTGCACGAGCTGATCGGCGAGGATCGGATCCGGCTCGTGCTCCCTCCTGGCGAGGACCCCCTCCCCCTCGCGCTGCTGCGAGACCGGCCCTGGGTCATGGAGCCGGTCGGATCCGCCGCGCGGCAATGGGCGGTGCAGCAGTGCCGTGCGGCCGGGTTCGAGCCCGACGTGCGCTTCGAGGCGGCCGACCTGACCGCGCACGTGCGGCTCATCGAAGCCGGGCACGCGGTCGGGATGCTGCCCGACCTGATCTGGGGCGATGTCCCGCCGCCGGTGGTGCTGACCGACCTTCCCGGATCCCCCGTGCGCGAGGTGTTCACCGCGGTGCGCGAGTCGACACGCGGGTCCGAGGCGATCGCGGCCGTCCACGCCGCCCTGGCCGGCGCGTTCGCCCAGCACCGCCCCCGTCGCTGACCCCGCCGGGACGGGCGCCGGGTCGGTCGGGACGCCCGGACGGGTCGGGGCGCCGGTTCGGGGCGCGACTCCGACGCTGGGTCGGGGCGCCGGGTCGGGGCGCGGCGCGCGCGATTCAGCGCGCGGCGGGTCGTGGCGCGGCTCCAATACCGGGTCGACGCGCGCCGCGGGTCCGGGTCGCTCCCCCGCGAGCGAGCCGCTCAGCCGCGCGCGCAGTCCGAGCCGGGGACCCCAACCCTGCACCGTGCGACGATCCGCACACCCTGTGACGATCGGCACAGATCCGGTCCGCATCCGTGTGCCGATCGTCGCACGGTGTGCCGATCGTCGCACGGTGTGCCGATCGTGACAGCGCGCGGAGCGCCGCGCCGCCGCGGGAGCGGGCCGCTCAGCCTTCGCGCACCGTCGCGTGCGGGATCCGCTGGCGCATCACGCGCACCGCCTCCGCGCTCACGTCGACGAGCAGGGCGTCGCGGCCGAGCGCCGCGGCGACGGCGCCCGCGGTGCCGGATCCCGCGAACAGATCCAGCACCCGATCGCCGGGCCGGCTGGACGCCTGCACGATGCGGCGCAGGATCCCCTCCGGCTTCTGCGTGGGGTAGCCGGTCTTCTCCCGCCCCGTGGTCGGCACGATCGTGTGCCACCACACGTCGGTGGGGAGCTTGCCGCGTTCGCGTTTGGCGGCGCTGACCAGGCTCGGCGCCATGTACGGCTCGCGCTCGATGTCGTCGACGTTGAACACGTGCGCACCCGGGGTCTTCACGTAGACGAGGATCGTGTCGTGCTTGGTGGGCCAGCGCGTGCGCGGCTTGGCTCCGTAGTCGTAGGCCCAGATGATCTCGTTCAGGAAGCAGTCCCGACCGAACACGGCGTCGAGCATGACCTTGGCGTAGTGCGCCTCGCGGTAGTCGAGGTGCAGGTACAGCGTGCCGTCGTCGGCGAGCAGCCGCCAGGCCTCCTCGAGCCGCGGCATGAGGAAGTCGCCATAGTCGTCGAAGCGGTCGTCGTAGGCGTGCAGCAGCTCGCGCACGCGCTCGTAGCGGTGCCCGTGGAAGCCGTGGTTCACCTCACGCCCCGGTACAGAACGCAGGAGATCCGGTGTGTCGTCGGTGTTCGTCCCGCGTAATTCCGCGGGTCCAGGATCGCCGGCATCCGGCATCTCCTGCGTTGTGCCAGCCGGACGGTCGGCACGACGGCTCGAGACGGCGTGCCGCTCCTGCGTGCGGCCGGTGTTGAACGGCGGATCCAGGTAGATCAGCGTGAACGCGGAGTCCGGAAGGGTGCGGGCGACGTCGAGCGCCTCCCCGTGCACGATCTCGACGGCCCCCGGCGCGACCCCGGGCGACCCCGGCGACCCGGGCGACCCCGGCGCGGGCTCGACGGCCCCCGGCCCCGGCGCGGCGCCCGGCGACCCGGGCGACCCCGGCGCGGCCTCGACGGCCCCCGGCCCCGGCGCGGCACCGCGCGACCCAGGCGCGGCCTCGGCCCCGGGCGCCTCGACCGGCTCGGCGACCGGATCCGACGTCGTCCTCCGGCCCGGGGACACCCCCTCGGCGACCGGGCTCACGGGACCCGGTGCAGCCACGCCTCGGTGGCGAACTTCGTGCGCACGAGCTCCTCCGCGGCCGCGTACTCGTCGGCGGAGATCGTGCCGTCCTCGGCGCCCGTGAGCGAGCGGAACGTGCCCTTGAAGCGCTCGATGATCTCGGCGCGGCTGAGACCGGTCTGACTGCGCAGCGGATCCACCCGCTTGGCCGCCGACGCCGTGCCCTTGTCGCTGAGCTTCTCGCGTCCGATGCGCAGCACCTCGGTCATCATCTGACCGTCGATGTCGTACGAGAGCGTGGCGTGGTGCAGCACTCCGCCGTTGGCCAGCCGCTTCTGCGCGGCGCCGCCGATCTTGCCGCTGGGGCCGGCGATGTCGTTGAGCGGCTGGTAGACGGCGTCGATGCCGAGCGAGCGCAGGGCCTGCAGCACCCAGTCGTCGAGGAACGCGTAGGAGTCGGCGAAGGTCATCCCCTGTACGAGCGACGCGGGCACGTAGAGCGAGTAGGTGATGATCTGGCCGGCGGCCATCATCATCGCGCCGCCGCCGGAGATCCGGCGCACGACGTCGAAGCCGTGCTTCGCAGCCCCTTCCGGATCCACCTCGTTGCGGTAGGACTGGAAGGATCCGATCACGACCGCGGACTCGTCCCACTCCCAGATCCGCAGGGTCGGACGGCGCCGACCCTCGCCGACGCGGGTGGTGAGCACCTCGTCGAGCGCGAGGTTCATGCGCGGGGAGACCGCCTTCTCGTGCAGGATCTCCCAGTCGAAGTCGCGCCAGCCGGGCGCGGTCACCAGAGCGCGGCGGACGGCGGTGCCCACGGCCTCGGGCGTGAGGCCCAGCAGCTGCGCCCCCTCGGGGAGCGCCGCACGCACCGCGGCGGCGATGGCCGAGGCGTCGGTCTCCACAGGCAGGCCGGTGACGGCGGCGTTGATGTCGTCGAGCGCGTCGTCCGGCTCGAGGAAGAAGTCGCCCGCCAGCCGGAAGCCGGCGATCGCGCCGTCCGTCACCTCGAAGTCGACGACGACGAGCTTGCCGCCAGGAACCTTGTACTCACCGTGCACCGGTCCAGCCTACGCGGCGGCACGGCGAGCGGCGGCGTGCCGGAGCTCCGGCCGTTCTGCAGGGAGGCCGAGGCGTTGTGCAGGGCCGGACGGCCGAGACCGAGTCTCGACCCGCGGAACGGCGAGGATTTCCGGGCGACGCCCCTGCAGAACGCCGAAGGTCCCTGCAGAAGAGCCCGGGTGGGGATCTGCCTCAGTCGCGCGGCGGCACGTGCTTGTCGAGCCAGGCGAGCAGGTCGGCGCGCACCTCGGCCTGCTGCAGCTCGTTGAAGATCTCGTGGCGCGCATCGGGGTAGACGAGCGTCGTCACATCGGTGAGCCCCGACCGGTTGCGGTAGTCGTCGGCGAGACGGTGCACGCTGCGCGGCCCGCCGACCGGGTCGTCGCGGCCGACCATGAGCAGCACGGGCACGTCTTTCGGGAAGTCCTTGCCGGGCCGTCCGTACAGCCGCGCGGCCTCGATCGGCCCGAACAGCTTGAGCAGCGGCACCTCGGTCGTCAGCGGATCGGCGCGGAACGCTTCCCACACCGCCGGGTCGCGCGTGAGCCACTCGAGCCCGTGGGCGTCCGGACCCTTCCACCGCGCGTTCAGCGGCATCGAGTTGAGGTCGGTCGGGGTGCGGTGGGCGGATCCGGTGAGGATCACCGCGTCGTAGGCGTCGGGATGCGCATTGAGCACCATCTGGGCGAGGAAGGATCCCCAGGAGTGACCGAGCAGCACGAGCGGCAGCCCGGGGTTCTCCGCACGGATGAGGTCGGTCAGCTGCCATTCGTCGGCCACGACCGCGCGCATGCCGCCGGGGCCGAGCCGCCCCAGCTTCGCCGCGTCGCCGTGCTGCTTCATGCCCGTGCGCCCATGGCCGCGATGGTCATCGGCATAGACCGTGAAGCCGGCCGCCGTGAGCTCGGCGATCACCGCCCCGTAACGGCCCGCGTGCTCGCCGACGCCGTGCAGCAGCTGCACGACTCCCCGTGGGGTGACGCCGGAGGCGGCGGGGTGGACGTCGTAGACGATCGCGATGCCGTGTGCGTCGATGAACTCGGCGGTGCGGGACTCAGCCATGCCCCGAGTCTACGGATCCGGCTGCCGCACGCCGCATCGGGTCCGCAGATGACGCGGCCAGAGCCCCGCGGTCAGAGCCGCTGAGGCGCTCCGAGCCCGAGCGCGGCGCAGACGGCGCGGGCCTCCTCGAGGTCGGTCACCTCGTGGCCGCCGCCGTCGTCGGCCGCGGATCCCATCCGCACGGATCCCGAGGCCGCGACCGTGCGCTTGGCGGAGAAGTGCAGTGCATCGACGCCGGTCGCCGCGATCTCCGCCGCGTTCGCCGCGGTGATGCCGCTGCCGGCCATCACCTCGATGCGGCCGCCGGCGGTCGCGACCAGGGCGCGCAGCAGGTCCGCTCCGTCCTGCGCGGCCGAGGCGCCGCCCGAGGTCAGCACCCGGGTGAGGCCCAGGGAGACCGCGTGCCGGAGGCCCGCCAGCGGATCCGGGGTCACGTCGATGGCCCGATGCAGGGTGACCGCCGCCTCGGCGCGCACGTCGCGGGCCGCATCCCGCAGCCGCGCCAGGGCGTCGACTTCGAGCTCCCCATCGGCCGTCTGCGCGCCGATCACGACGCCGGTCGCGCCGTGGGCGAGCATCCACCGCACGTCCCGCACGGCGGTCGCGATCTCGTCCGCGTCGTAGTGGAACCCGCCGGCTCTCGGACGCACGAGCACGTGCACCTCGGGACCGCCGTGCGCCGCCTCCTCGACCGCGAGCTCGAGCGTCGCCGGCGAGGGCGTCAGACCGCCGAGTGCGAGCCCCTGCGTCAGCTCGACGCGGCGAGCGCCGATCTCGCGGGCGACGCGCACTCCGGCGGCATCCTGGACGGCGACTTCGAGCGCGAGGGGCATTCGTCCATTGTCACGGGCGGACCGCACGAGCGGAACGGACGCGCCGCGATTTGTTCGGCATCTTTCGGAACATCGGATCCCCGCATTCGACCCGGATCCGGCGAGCACTCCCCCGGTCCGAGCCCACGAGGGGGAATACTTAGTTAGGCTATCTAAGCAATGGATGCCGAGAGACTTCACGAGACCGCGACCGAACTGCGTCTCGCCACGTTCCGGCTCGCCCGCCGCCTGCGCTCCGTGCGCGCCGTGGACAGCCGCAACGCCGCGATGAGTGACGCCCAGCTCGCCGTGCTCGCCGCACTCCGCGCCCACGGCAGGCACTCCCTGACCGCCCTCGCCGACCGCGAGCGCGTCACGGCGCCGACCATGAGCGCGCTCGTCACCGGCCTCGAGGAACACGGGTACGCGGTGCGGATCCCCGACGACCAGGATCGCCGGCGCGTGCACGTCGAGATCACTCCCGCAGGCGAGAGCGTCGTGGCAGAGACCTTCGAGCGGCGCACGCAGCTGATCATGGCCGAGATCACGGAGCTCGATCTCACCGAGGACGAGCTGGGCGTGCTGCACGAAGCCAGCATCCTGATGCGGAAGCTGGCCGAGCTGTGAGCCAGATGTTCCGCTCGTTCGGGGCGTTCAACTACCGGATCTGGTTCTTCGGGGCGATCGTCTCCAACATCGGCGGGTGGATGCAGTCCACCGCGCAGGACTGGGTGGTGCTGACCGAGCTCACGCACAACGACGCCACGGCCATGGGCGCCACGATGGCCCTGCAGTTCGGGCCACCCCTCGTGCTCGTCGGCCTCACCGGCCGCGTAGCCGACCGCTTCGACCGGCGGCGCATCCTGCTCGTCACGCAGACGACGCTCATGGTGCTCGCGCTGTGCGTGGCGGGCCTGCTGCTCACGCACGTGATGACGCTGCCGCTCATGCTCGTCTTCGCGGCGTGTTTCGGCGTCGCGAACGCGTTCGACGCCCCAGCCCGGCAGGCCTTCGTCTCCGACATGGTCTCGATGGAGAACGCCTCGAACGCCGTGGCGCTGAACTCCGCCTCCTTCAACATGGCCCGGCTGATCGGTCCGGCCGTCGGCGGACTCGCGATCGTCGCCCTCGGATCCGGCTGGGTGTTCGTCGCGAACGCGGCGACGTTCCTGGCGATGATCGTCGCCCTGATGCTCATCCGCACCCGCGAGCTGATGCCCCGCCCGAAGAACCCCCGCGCCGGAGGGCTCATGGTGGGCCTGCGCTACGTGCGCAGCAGGCCCGATCTCATGGTCGTGTTCGTGATGGTGTTCCTCATCGGCGCGTTCGGCATGAACTTCCCGATCTTCGCGTCGACCATGGCGCTGGAGTTCCACAAGCAGGCCGACGGCTACGGCGTGCTGAGTTCGGTGCTCGCGATCGGATCCCTCACCGGCGCGCTGCTGGCTGCGCGCCGCGACCGGGCGAGGGTGCGGGTGCTCATGCTCGCGGCCGGCGGTTTCGGCGTCGCGTCGCTCGTGTCGGCGCAGATGCCGACGTACGTCTCGTACGCGATCACCCTCGTCTTCGTCGGCTTCTCCACGGTCACCATGCTCACCACCGCGAACGGGTACGTGCAGACCACCACGGATCCCGCCCTGCGCGGCCGGGTGCTCGCGCTCTACATGGCGGTCGTGATGGGCGCGACCCCGATCGGCGCCCCCATCGCCGGCTGGGTCGCCGACGCGTTCGGACCGCGCGCGGCGATCTCCGTGGGCGGCGCCGCCGGCCTCGCGGCCTTCGCGATCGGCGCGGGGTGGATGATGCATTCGGGTCGGCTGCACCGCCGGGAGGACGCGCGGTTCCTGCTGTCGCTGGACGAGACCCGTCCCGTGCGGGTCGTCGAGGCCATGCAGCGCGCGGTGACCCCGCCGATCACCAGCGCGAGCACGCCCATCCGCACGGAGCCGGAGGCGCCGCGCACCGAAGCCCCACGCACCAAGCCCCCGCGTGCGGAGCCCCCGTATGCGGAGAACCCGCGCACTGAGCCCGCGCGTGCAGAAGCCCCGCGGGCCGAGTCCGCGCGGGCCGAAGCGCCGCGCGCCGAAGCCCCGCGCTCCGACCGCGCGACCGAGCCGCCGCGCACCGAAGCGCCGCGGGCCGAAGCGCCGCGCGCCGAAGACCCGCGCTCCAACCGCGCGACCGAGCCGCCACGCACCGGATCGGGCGACGGCGCGTGAGCGGCGCCGCCGCCGAGGAGGCCCGCGCCCGCCGTTCGCTGCTGCCCGCGCTCGGCGCGCTCTCGGCGTTCGGGCCGCTCTCGATGGACCTGTACATCCCGGCGCTTCCCCAGCTCGGCCGCGACCTGCACACGACCGAGGCGCTCGCGCAGGTGACGATGAGCGCCTGCTTGATCGGGCTCGCCCTAGGCCAGCTGCTGTGGGGGCCGATCAGCGACCGCTACGGACGCCGCCTGCCGCTGCTCTGGGCCGTCGGCGGGTTCGCGGTCGCCTCGATCGCGTGCGCGTTCTCGCCGTCGATCGAGCTGCTCATCCTGGTCCGCCTGCTGCAGGGGCTCTGCGGCGCCGCCGGGATGGCGATCGCCCGCGCGGTCGTGCACGACGTGTTCAAGGGCCCCGCGGCGACGGCCGGGTTCGCCACGCTCACGGCGATCTCGGGGGCGGCGCCGGTGCTCGCGCCGCTGCTCGGCGGCGCGCTGCTGACGTTCACCGACTGGCGCGGCCTCTTCGTCGCCCTGGGCGTGATCGGCGCCCTGCTGCTGCTCACCGCGGCGCTGTACGTGCCCGAGACGCACCCGCTCGCCGAGCGGACCACGGGCGGGCTCGGCAACGATCTGCGCGGGATCGGCGCGGCCCTCGGCAACGGGCCGTTCCTGGTGTTCGCCCTCACCCTGGGCCTGGCCTCGGCCGGATTCTTCGCCTATCTGCAGATGTCCTCGTTCGTCCTGCAGAACCAGTACGGCGTCGACGCGCAGGGCTTCGCGCTCATCTTCGCGATGAACTCCGCGGGCATCGTGCTCGGCGCGTGGATCAGCCGCCGCCTCGCGCGTCGCCCTCCGCGCCCCGCGCGCACCCTCGGGGGCGCAGCCGCGGGGACCGCCGGCGAGCACCGCATCGACGGCCGCCGCATCGTGCTGACCTCGCTCTCGATCGGCACCGCGGCGGCCGCGGCCGTCCTGCTGAGCGCCCTGCTGCACAGCCCGCTGCCCTGGCTGCTCGCGCCGCTCTTCGTGCTCGTCGGCCTGCACGGCGTGAACAACCCCACGCTGACCGCGCTCGCCCTGTCCCGCATCACGCGCGGAGCCGGATCCGCCTCGGCCGTGCTCGGCACGCTCGCCGCCCTGCTGGGTGCGCTCCTGCCGCCGCTGCTATCAGGGACCGGGGTGTCGGCCGCGCTCATGGGCGCGACGATGCTGATCGCTTTCGCGTCCGCGCTCGTGCTGCTCGCCGCGACCGGACGCATCACGCGTGCGCGAAGCTGATGCCGCGAACTTCTTACGAATCCGTGATCTTCCCGAGCCGGGCGCCGCGAGGGTTCCTACGCTGAGGACATGACCGGATCCGCGTCGCGCGTCAGACTGCCGGCTGCCGCGGCCGGCGTCGCGGCGGCTCTGCTCGGCATCGGCGCCGGCGAGCTCGCCGCGACGCTGCTCGCGCCGTCGTCGAGTCCGTTCGCCGTCGTCGGCGGGTTCCTCATCGACGGCGCGCCCGCGTGGGCGAAGGACACGGCGATCGCGTGGTTCGGCACCGGGGACAAGGCGGCTCTGCTCACCGGGATCGCCCTCGTGCTGCTCGCCGCAGCCGGCGCCCTCGGGCTCCTGCAGCGACGCTTCCGCGGGGTCGGGGTCGCCGGATTCCTGGCGCTGGGCGCCGCCGTCGCGGTACTCGCCCCGCTGCGCGCCGACGCCGCCCCGCTGTCCTGGCTGCCCGCGCTGGTGGCCGGCATCGTCGCCGCACTCGTCGTGCGCGCCCTCGTGCGACGGCTCCCCGACCGCGAAACCGAACCTGAGTCCCGAGACCGCGCGACAGAACCGCTGTCTCGGGACGCAGGTTCGGTCTCGCGGTCCACCGCCCCGCAGCCCACCTCCCCGCCGTCAGCAGCCCCGCGCTCCGCCGCCCCACCGTCAGCAGCCCCGCGATCCACCGCCCCGCAGTCCGCAGCCCCGCCGCCCGTGGCCGCCGCCCCGGCAGCGGACGGTCCCACCCGCCGGCGCTTCCTCGCCTGGACCGCCGGGGCCGCCGCGGTCGGGATCCTCGCGACGGTCGCGGCGACGGCGGGCCGGGCCGGATCCGTCGCCGTGACCGCCGTGCGCACGGCGCTCCGCCTGCCGAAGCCGGCCGTGGCCGCCGCGCCGATCCCCGCCGGCGCCGCCCTGAAGGTCGACGGGATCAGCCCGCTGATCACGCCGAACGCCGACTTCTACCGCATCGACACCGCCCTCGTCGTGCCGCAGGTGGATCCGGCGCAGTGGCGGCTGCGCATCCACGGCCTCGTCGCGCACGAGGTCACGCTCACCTGGGACGAGCTGCTCGCGCTGCCGCTCGTCGAAGCGGCGGCGACCCTGTCGTGCGTGTCGAACGACGTCGGCGGCGACCTCATCGGCAACGCCGTGTGGCTCGGCTACCCGATCCGCGAGCTGCTCGCGAAGGCGCAGCCCGCCGCCGCCGCCGACATGGTGCTGTCCACCTCGGTCGACGGCTTCACGGCGGGCACCCCGATCGAGGCCCTGACCGACGACCGGAACGCGCTGCTCGCCATCGGCATGAACGGCCGGCCGCTGCCGATCGAGCACGGGTTCCCGGTGCGCATGGTGGTGCCCGGGCTGTACGGCTACGTCTCGGCGACGAAATGGGTCACCGATCTCGAGGTCACCCGATTCGACCGCGCCACGGCGTACTGGACCGCTCGCGGCTGGTCGGCGCGCGGCCCCGTCAAGCTCGAATCGCGCATCGACGTGCCGAAGTCCGGCCGCGCGCTCCGGGCCGGGGACACCGTGATCGCCGGCGTCGCCTGGCAGCCGCACGCCGGCGTCTCCGCCGTCGAGGCGCAGATCGACGACGGTCCGTGGCAGCGCGCCGAGCTCGCGCCCGCCATCTCGGCCGACACCTGGGTGCAGTGGCGCCTCCCGTGGGCCGCGACCGCAGGACAGCACACCCTCCGCTGCCGGGCGACGGGTGCGGACGGCACGGTGCAGACCGCGGATGTCGCTCCCCCGGCTCCCGACGGCGCGACCGGCTGGCACACGATCGACGTCTCGGTGAACGCCTGAGATCCTCACGGAATCCATGCGCTTCACTTCCTTCACGAATTTGTGAAATCGGCGTAGCATCGCCGCCATGAACACGATCATCCGCACCGACGGCCTCACCAAGCACTACGGCCGCGTGCATGCGCTCGACGGGCTGGACCTCGGCGTCGACGAGGGCCAGGTGCACGGCTTCCTCGGACCGAACGGAGCCGGGAAGTCCACCACGATCAGGATCCTGCTGGGCCTGGCCCGCAAGACGGGCGGCACCGCGACGGTCTTCGGCGAGGATTCCTGGACCGCATCCGTCGGGATCCACCGGCGCGTCGCATACGTCCCCGGCGACGTCAGCGTCTGGCCGAACCTCTCCGGCGGAGAGGCGATCGACTTCCTCGCGCGCCTCCGCGGCGCCTCGACGAAGGACCCCGGCTACCGCGCCGAACGCGAGCGCCTGATGACGGCGTTCCAGTTCGACCCCCGCAAGAAGGGCCGCGCCTATTCGAAGGGCAACCGGCAGAAGGTCGCGCTCATCGCCGCCTTCGCCGTGCCGGCCGAGCTGTACATCCTCGACGAGCCGACGAGCGGGCTGGATCCGCTCATGGAGGTCGTCTTCCGCGACGAGGTGCAGCGGCTCCGGCGGGGCGGGGCGACCGTGCTGCTGTCCAGCCACATCCTCTCCGAGGTCGAGCTGCTCTGCGACCGGGTCAGCATCATCCGCGCCGGGAGGATCGTCGAGTCCGGCACGCTCGCCGAGCTCCGCCACCTCACCCGCACCGAGGTGTCGTTCGAGGCCGCGGACGAGTCCGCGCTCGCCGGGATCCCCGGAGCGCACGACGGCACGATCGACGACGGCCGGGCTCGGTTCACCGTCGACAGCGATGCGGTCCCGGCCGTGCTCCCCGTGCTCGCCCAGCGCGCCGTCACCGGCCTGCGCATCGAGCCGCCCTCGCTGGAGGAGCTCTTCCTGCGGCACTACGGCGACGACCTCGCCGCCCTCCGCGCCGCCGAGGAGGACTCCTCGCCGCATTCCGGCACCCGCGCCTCGCGCCGGGCCGCTGTGAAGGGGTCCTGATGTCCGCCCTCCTCCGCCAGCGCCTGCGTCGCGACTGGCTGCAGGTGCTGCTGTGGATCCTGGCCACGGTGCTCATGGCGTACGCGGGTTTCGCGGGCGTCACCCAGTCCTACGGGACGCTCAAGGATCGCGTCGAGGTGCTCTCCGCCGTGATGGCGAATCCGGTCATCATGATGTTCCGCGGCCTCCCCTCCGGCGCCTCCGAGGGGCAGTTCCTCTCCTTCGAGATCCTGCCGTGGCTGACGATGCTCGCGGCCCTCATGAGCACGTTCCTCGCCGTCCGCCAAACGCGGGGCGACGAGGAGGCGGGTCGCACCGAGCTCGTCGCCGCCACGCCGGTCGGACGCGCGCTGCCCACGGTCGCGACGATCGTCCACGGTGTCGCCGCGAACGTCGTCCTCGGCGTGCTGGTCGCGCTGGCGCTGATCGGATCCGGGCTCGACCCCGCCGGATCCTGGCTCATGGGCGCCACCTCGGCGACCACCGGCATCGCCTTCCTCGGCATCGGCCTCATCGCCGCCCAGCTCATGCGCACCTCGCGCGGCGCCAACGCCCTGACGGTCTGGATCCTCGTCGGCACGTTCCTGATCAACGGCATCGGCAACGTCGCGGGGACCCCGAGCGACGACCTCACCCGCATCACCAGCTCCGGCCTCGTCTGGGCCTCGCCGTTCGGGTGGGCCGAGCAGGCCCGCCCCTATGACGCGGACAACGCCTGGCCCGCCGTGCTCGGACTGGTCGTCGGGCTCGTCCTCGCCGGGGTCGCGGTCGCCCTGCAGTCGATGCGCGACATCGGCGAGGGCTTCGTCCCGGCCCGCCCGGGTCGGGTGCACGCCCGACCGGCGCTGTCCACGCCGCATGCGCTCGTGTGGCGGCTCACCAACGGCGCGATCATCGGCTGGGCGATCGGCGGCGCGCTCACCGGGGTGCTCGCGACCACGCTGTCCGGGCTCGCCGGGCAGATCTCCGGGCAGAACCCGGCGGTGCAGCAGATCCTCGACAAGATCGGCAAGGCGGGCAACCTCGAGGAGACCGTGGTCTCGGTGTTCTTCACGATGATGGGGATCCTGGCCGCCTGCGCCGCGGTGCAGATCGTCGCGCGGGCACGGCAGGAGGAGGCGCACGGCACAGCGGAGGCCGTGCTGGCGCTGCCTGTCGGTCGCGTCCGGTGGCTCCTGGACTATCTGCTCGTCGCGACGTCCGCGATCGCGATCATCGTCGTGGCGGCGGCGATGCTTGCGGCCTACGCGGGTCTCGCGGGCAACAAGGACGCGGGGTCGCTCGTCCGGGTCGTCACGGTGGTCGGACTCGGGCAGGGCCTCGCCGCCTGCGTGTTCACCGTGCTCACGGCCCTGGTGTTCGTGCTGCTCCCGCGCGGCACGATCGGCATCGCCTGGGCTCTCGTGCTGCTCGCCACCGTGTTCGGCCTCTTCGGTCCGCTGTTCGGGCTGCCGGAGTGGACCACGCGGTTCTCGCCGTTCGCGGTCACCCCGATCGTCGACGGCAGCGGGACCGACCTCCGCGGGACGTGGTGGCTCGTGCTCGTCGTGGTCGCGGGCGCGGCCGCGTCGCTCGCCCTGATGCGCCGTCGCGAACTCCAGACCGCGGGATGATGGGGTCATGAAGGCGAAGGATCCGGCACCCGCCGTGCACCACGGTGTCGATGCCGCGGAGGCCGCGGCGGCGATGATCGCCGCCGTCGGCTTCCCGCGCATGCCCGGGCGCGTGATGATGGCGCTCATCGCCGCACCCGCGGACGGGTACACGGCGGCGGAGCTGGCCGATCGGCTGGGCGTCAGCGCGGCCGCCGTCTCGGGGGCGGTGCGCTATCTGCAGACGATCCAGGTGATCCGCCGCGTCTCCCGGCCCGATCGCCGGCGCGACCACTACGTCATCATCCCGGACACCTGGTACGGGCTGATGACGAACAACGGCCCCATCTACGAACGCCTCGCCGCGCACATCGAGGCGATCGGCGCGGAGCACGACGAGGACCACGCCGCCCGGGACCGGGCGGCGGAGATGGCCGAGTTCTTCCGTTTCATGGCGGGACGCATGCCCCAGCTGATCGCCGAGTGGGAAGCCCTGCGCGCGGCGCGGCGCGCGCCGGACTGACCCGGCGACTCCCTTACCCGTGGTTCCCTGACCCGTGGTTCCCTGACCCGTGGTTCCCCTACCAGTGGTTCCCTTGCCCGTGGTTCCCTTGCCCGTGGTTCCCTTGCCCGTGGTCCCCTTGCCCCAGGGGTGCCGCCCGCGGGTTCCCCCGCCATCCGCGGTTCCCCCGCCGTCCGCGGGTTCCCCCGCCATCCGCGGTTCCCCCGCCGTCCGGGACACAACGCAGGAGAATCCCGTGGATTGCCGCCGGATCCTCTCCCGCGCCGGGGGTTCTCCTGCGTCATGTCCCGGATCCCGGCGTGCCGGGTCGACACCAGGCCGGATGCGAGCCGCCCCCGCCGTGCGGTGCCGGAACCGGGTGCGGCCCGCACGACGCACTGCCTCCTACGCCGAGACCCCCACGTGGCGTCGAAACCCCCACGCCGCAGCGACTGCGTGTGGGGGTTTCGACGCGCCGTGGGGGCCTCGGCGAGACCGGCCGTGCGCCACTCGGGCGTGCGCCACTCGGCCGGGCGAGACCGGCCAGACGCCACTCGGGCGTGCGCCACTCGGCCGGGCGAGACCGGCCAGGCGCCACTCGGGCGTGCGCCACCGGGGCGCTGCGGCGTCAGTGCTCCAGCACGAACCTCAGCTGCTCGAGCGCCCAGTCCAGCTCGGTTGCGCGCACCACGATCGGCGGCGCGATCCGGATCGTCTGGCCGTGCGTGTCCTTCACCAGCACGCCGCGGTCGAGGAGCTTCTCCGCGATCTCGCGGCCGGTGCCGCGGGACGGATCGATGTCGACGCCGGCCCACAGCCCCGCGACGCGCACCGCGGTGACACCGTGGCCGATGAGCGCTTCAAGCCCCTCGCGCAGGTGCACCCCGAGCGCCTTCGCGCGCTCCTGGAACTCGCCCGACTCGAGCATCTCGACGGCGCGCAGCCCGACGGCCGCCGCCAGCGGGTTCCCGCCAAAGGTGGATCCGTGCTCGCCCGGACGGATCACGCCCAGGACGTCCTCGTTCCCGACGACCGCCGAGACGGGCAGGATCCCGCCACCGAGCGCCTTGCCGAGCAGATAGAGGTCGGGAACCACGCCCTCACGATCGCACGCGAAGGTCTCCCCGACCCGTCCGAGCCCGGACTGGATCTCGTCGGCGATGAACAGCACGTCGCGCTCGTCGCAGATCTCGCGGATGCGGCGCAGGTACCCGTCCGGCGGGATGATCACGCCGCCCTCGCCCTGGATAGGCTCGATGAGCACCGCGACCGTGTCCTCGGTGATCGCGGCCGCGATCGCCTCGGCGTCGCCGTAGGGCACGGCGTCGAAGCCGGGCGTGAACGGACCGAACCCGTCGCGCGCCGAGTCGTCGTCGCTGAAACCGACGATCGTCGTGGTGCGGCCGTGGAAGTTGCCGTTCGCGACGACGATGCGCGCCGCTCCCTGGCGCACGCCCTTGACCCGGTACCCCCAGGCGCGGGCGACCTTGATCCCGGTCTCCACCGCCTCGGCGCCGGTGTTCATCGGCAGCACCAGATCCTTGCCGCACAGCCGGGCGAGCGCCTCGGCGAACGGCTCCAGGCGGTCGTTGCGGAAGGCGCGGCTGGTGAGCGCGACCCGGCCCAGCTGCTCCTCGAGCGCGGCGACGAGGGCGGGGTGGCGGTGCCCGAAGTTCACGGCCGAGTACGCGGCGAGCAGATCGAGGTAGCGCTTGCCCTCGACATCGGTCACCCAGGCGCCTTCGGCGCGGGCGATCGTCACCTCGAGCGGCGCATAGTTGCGGGCGACGTGCGGCTCGGGTGCTCCCGGTGCCTGAGCCTCGGCGGCCGAGGCCTCTCGGACGGCGGCGGCTGTCACTTCGCACCGCGCAGTTCGAGCGTGCAGCACTTGATGCCGCCGCCGCCGAGCAGCAGTTCGCTGAGGTCGACGGTGAGCGGGTTGTAGCCGCGCTCGCGCAGCTGCTTCTCGAAGCCGGTCGCGCGCGGCGAGATGATGACGTTGTAGCCGTCGCTCGCCGAGTTGAGTCCGAACACGGCGCCGTCCTCGTCCGAGACGAGGATCGCGTCGGGGAAGCGCTCCTCGAGGATCGCGCGGCTCGCGTCGTCGAAGGCGTGCGGAAGGTAGGCGATGTTCGCCGCGGCCGGTCCGCCGTTCTCCTCGCCGATGACGGGGTCGAGCACGGTCAGGGCGGTGTCGAGGTGGTAGAAGCGCGGGTCGACGAGCGTCAGCGTGACGACCTCGCGGCCGAACACCTCGCTGACCTCGCGGTGGCTGTCCCCCGCGGAGCGGAAGCCGGTGCCGGCGAGGATCACGTCGCCCGCGAGCAGGAAGTCACCCTCGCCCTCGTTGATCTCCTTCGGCATCACCGTGTCGAAGCCGTTCGCGCGGAACCAGTCGGCGAACGCGGGGGACTCGCCCTGGCGCTGCTCGTAGTAGAACGAGGGGACGTAGGCACGGCCGCCGATCACGAAACCGCCGTTGGCCGTGTAGACCATGTCGGGGTAGCCGGCGAGCGGCTCGATGAGCTCGACCTCATGACCTAGCTCGAGATAGAGGTCGTACAGCTTCTGCCACTGCGCGACGGCCTTCGCGGTGTCGGTCGGGTTCGCCGGCTCCATCCACGGGTTGATGCTGTAGTTCACCGTGAAGTGCTCCGGCTTGCACATCAGGTACCGGCGGTGGTGCGCGGTGCGGGCAGGCGTGGCGGCCGTGGCGGTCTCGGGCGTCGACATGAGGCTCCTCAGAATCTCCGGTGGCGGACGCTGTCCTGAGGCCCGGCGGTCCTTCGATCCGTTGTGCGGAGAAGATGCGACACGGGCACGCCGCCGTCCATTCTCGCACCCGACCCTGAACGTGGCCAGATCACCGGGCGTTCAGATGACCTCGGCGCTCCAGTCGTCCGGGTTGCCGTAGCGGTGCGCGGTGATCGCGATCGCCTGCTCGTGCAGGAAGGGCAGGAGCTCGATACGGCCCGCGGTGGTCACCTCTCCGGCGAGGATCGCGAGATCCGGATCCCCCTGCACGGCCTCGGCGAGCGTGGCGTGCAGGGAGGCGACGTCGTCGGCCGCGCCCACGATCCGCACGCGGTTCGGCCGCAGCGGCGCCAGGGCCTCGTCCAGGAGCCCGGCTCCGTTCCCGTCGCGATTCTTGCGGCTTTCCGCCCGGCTCTCCGACGATTTCTGCGACGGGAGCGGATCCGGCGACGGGCTCGACTCGGATCCGGCGGGACCCGTGAACCGCTCGATCCACTCCGCATCGCTCTCCACGAACACCGTGACACCGGCCTCGCCGAGCACGCGGCGCACCGCGGCGGGGAGGCCGATCGGCGAGGAGAGCGTGAAGGCGCCGCCGCCGCGGATCGCGGCGATCGCGACGCGCAGCAGCGCGCGCAGGGGCGCCTCCCCCGTGGCCCGCACCGCGACCGGCACGGCGCGATACCGGAACAGGTTGCGCTCCACGCCGAGGCGCGAGACGTCACGCACGCGTCCGAACTCGCGGTCCCATGCCAGGGCGTCCGACAGCGCCGCCCGGCGCAGCCACTCGAACGCGGTGTAGTCCAGCGACGGCTGGGCCGCCTCGATGAGCGCGGTGATGCGCGAGTCCAGCCCGCGCAGGTGCAGGGTCGTGGATCCGCTGCCGCCCGTGTCGCGCCACGCGCCGAGGCCGATGAGGTGGTTCGGGCCGCCGGCCTTGGTACCACCGCCGACCGAGGAGCGCTTCCAGCCGCCGAACGGCTGGCGCTGCACGATGGCGCCCGTGATGCCGCGGTTCACGTACAGGTTCCCGGCCTGCACGCGGTCCAGCCAGAGCGCGAGATCCGCGGGATCCTGCGTGTGCAGGCCCGCGGTGAGGCCGTAGTCGACGCCGTTCTGCAGTTCGACCGCCCGCGCGAGCGTCGGGGCGTGCATGATGCCGAGCACCGGCCCGAAGAACTCCTCGCGGTGGAAGCGCGATCCCGGCTGCACGCCGAGACGGATGCCGGGGGTCCACAGCCGGCCTTCGGATCCGGGGATCTCGCGCGGCTTCAGCAGCCACTTCTCGTCGGGGCCGAGCTCGGTGAGGGCCCACTGCAGCTTGCCCTGCGGACGCTCGATCACGGGACCGACCTCGGCCCGCGGGTCGTCCGGCCACGCCACCCGCAGCGAGCGCGTGGCGTCGACGAGCTGCCGGGCGAACCGCTTCGAGCGCCCCACGGGCCCGACCAGGATCGCCAGCGAGGCGGCCGAGCACTTCTGCCCGGCGTGCGCGAAGGCGCTCTTCACGAGATCCGCGACGGCGAGGTCGAGGTCGGCGGAGGGGGCGATCACGAGGGCGTTCTTGCCGCTCGTCTCGGCGAGCAGGGGCAGGTCGTGCCGCCAGCTGCGGAACAGCGCCGCGGTCTCGAAGGATCCGGTGAGGATCACCCGGTCGACGTCGGGGTGCGCGATGAGGTCCCGGCCCAGCTCGCCCTCGGAGATGTCGACGAACGCGAGCAGATCGCGCGGGATCCCCGCGTCCCAAAGCGCGGCCGCGATCACGGCCGCCGAGCGCCGCGCCTGCGGGGCCGGCTTGAACACCACGCCGGATCCCGCGGCGAGCGCGGCGAGCACTCCCCCGGCGGGGATCGAGAGCGGGAAGTTCCACGGCGGCGCGACGACCGTGAGCCGCGACGGCACGAACGCGGCCCCCTGCACCGCGTCGAGCTCCCTGGCCCGCGCCGCGTAGTACTTCGCGAAGTCGACGGCCTCGCTCACCTCGACGTCGCCCTCGGCGAGCACCTTGCCGGTCTCCGCGGCGGCCACCTCGATGAGCTCCCCGCGACGGGACTCGAGCACCGCCGCGACGCGCAGCAGCACCTCCCCGCGTTCGGCGGCGGGGCGGGCGCCCCAGACGGCGGCCGCGCCGCGCACCCGGGCGAGGATGCGCTCGATCTCGGCGGGGTCGGTCACGAGCGCGCTGCGGACGAGCCCCTCGCCCGCGGTGCTCTCCGGGATGCGCTCCAGGATGCCGCGCGCCCACGCGCGGTTCGCCGGCAGCGCCGGGTCGCTGTCGGGGGTGTTGCGGAACCCGGGGGCGCCCGCGGCGACGGCGGTGTCGTCCTCGCGCGCGGCGAAGACCGCGGTCTCCACGAAGGTGTCGCCGGGGTCGACCGCCTGGGCGATCCCCAGCACGGCCTGGGTGAGGGCGGCCGCCTCGGTGTCGGGGTCGGTGGTGAGCGCGGCGGACTCGTGCACGGGCGCGAGCCGATCCTGCCGGCGGCGGGGGCCGGACGGCAGACCGGGGTCGGCGGAGCGCTCCAGGGAGAGCGCGAACCGGTTGATCTCGCGGTCCAGCAGGTCGGGGTTCTCCTGCAGCCGGAACGCGGCGGACAGGAAGTTGTCCTTCGACGCGTTCTCCTCGAGCCGGCGCACCAGGTAGCTGATCGCGACGTCGAACTCGCGCGGTCTCACCACGGGCACGTACAGCAGCACGTGCCCCACCTCCCGGCCGACGGCCTCGACCTGGCCCTGCGCCATGCCGAGCAGCATCTCGAACTCGACGGGCGCGGATCCGGATGCCGCCTCCCCGGCTTCGGGGCGCACCCCTCGGTCGCCGGCGAGCAGCCAGGCGTAGGCGATGTCGAAGAGGTTGTGCCCGGCGACGCCGACGCGCACGGCGCGCACGGACTCGGGGGTGAGCGCCGCGTCGAGGCAGCGCAGATAGTTCGCGTCGGTGTCGATCTTCGTGTCGTACGGGGCCGGGGTCCAGCCGTGCAGCGAGGCCTCCACCCGCTCCATGGCGAGGTTGGCGCCCTTCACGAGCCGCACCTTGATCGGCGCCCCGCCGTGGTCGACCCGGTCCTTCGCCCAGGCGGTCAGCTCGCGCAGCGCCGGCAGCGCATCGGGCAGGTAGGCCTGCAGCACGATGCCCGCCTCGAGACGGGCGAGACGCGGATCCTCCATGATCCTCGTGAACACCGCGATCGTGAGGTCGAGGTCGCGGTACTCCTCCATGTCGAGGTTGATGAAGGTCGGGTGAGACCCGGCCGTCGAGTCCGCCGCGACGCCCGCGGCGGTGAGATACAGCGGCAGCAGCCGCTCGGCGACCTGCTCGACGACCTCGTCGAAGGCCCACATCGAGATGCGGCTCATGACGGCGGACACCTTGACCGAGACGTAGTCGACGTCGTCGCGGCGGATCAGCTCGTGGATCCCGTCGAGGCGGCGCTGCGCCTCGTCCTCGCCGAGCACGGCCTCGCCGAGCAGGTTGAGGTTCAGCCGGGCGCCCGTCGCGCGCAGCTTGGCGATCGCCGGACCCAGCCGGGCGGGCCGGGCGTCGACGATGAGGTGCCCGACCATCTCGCGCAGCACCGTGCGGGCGATCGGCACGGTCGGCGCAGGAAGCCCCGGCGCCACCAGACCGCCGGCGCGCACCGCGGCACGCAGATACCAGGGCAGGAAGCCAGGAACGAGCGGGGCCACACGGTGCAGTCCCGAGGCGGCCGCGCCGAGGCTCTCCGGCCGCATCACGTCGTCGACGAAGCCGAGCGTGAACGGCAGCCCGTTCGGATCCCGCAGCACTCCGGCGAGCCGCTCGGCGGCGGGATCCGCATGGGAGGCGGCGGCCTCGTCGATCCAGCGCTGAGCGAGGGCGACGGCCCGGCGTGCGCGCTCGGTCTCCGAGGCGTTCAGCCACTGCGGCATCGGTGGTCCTTCCCTTCCCGCACCCTTCGGGTGGGCGCGCGCGTGCTCCCTCCCAGCATGGCGCTCCCCCGGCCGGGCGAAGAGGCGGCACGCCCGCCGGGGCGCCTGAATATGCTGTACCCGTGGGGGAAGAGGACGAAGCGGATGCCGCGGCGCGTGCGGCGTCGGAAGCCGACGTCTCTGCGTCTGCCGCAGCGAGCGCGACCGCGAAGAGGCGCGGACTCATCCGTCGCGGCTTCGACCTGATCCCCACATCCTGGTTCGCCGCCGGAGTTACCGCGATCTTCCTCGCCGTGACGGCCGCCTTCGGAGGGCTCGCCACCGTCGAGGATCCCGTTGCACATGTTCTGCCCGGCGAGGACTTCCACGGCGCCGGATTCGACATGAGAGTCACCGGTGCAACGATCGTGGATGCGCGCAAGGTCACGAGCTTGCAGCCGGGCGCCGGCCAGCGCGTGCTACTCGTCGCCCTGGATGCGACGGTCACCGAGCCGAGCCCGCGCGTCACCGCGGACGACGGATCACTGCAGGGGATCCGCGTCGAGGGCGTCGAGGCCAAACCCGTGATCATCCGTCCGGACGACAACGCCCTCGCGACGATTCTGCAGCCGGGCGTGCGGACATCGCTGCTGCTCGCCTGGCTGGTGCCCTCCGATCTGCAGGGCGAACGGGTGACCGTCCGGCTCCCCCTGGCGGACGAGGCGAAGAACAACATCCGATCGGGCACGCGTTGGGACTTCATCCGGTTCGGGGCCGAGACCCAGGTCACCGTGGTCGACGGCGGCCGCGGGGATCCGGAGCCGACCGCATGATCGGGCCGCGCAGACGCGCCCTGCTCGGCTGGACCGCCGGCGCCGCGATGATCGCGGCCTCCGCCGCACTCGTCGCGGTCACTCCCGGACCGAACGTCGACCCCGCCCCGTTCGTCGTCACCGTCGCACAGGGCGAGCGCGGGGTCGGGCGCAACATCGATGTCACGGTCGGGGACGTGCGGCGGACGCAGGAGATCTCGGTCCCCTCGTACACGAAATGGAGCGCCACGGGCAACTGGCTCGTGGTCGACCTGAAGGCGGCCGCGGTCGTGACCCAGTCCGGCGCGAGCCTCTCCGGCGCCCAGTTCCTCATCGACGGCAAGACCTACACCGCGTCGAACCGCCCGGACACGCTCTTCACCCTTCTGCAGAATTCACTCGTACCCGGCGTTCCCAGGGCAGGAGCGATCGTCTTCGAGCTCCCGGGAAGCCTGACCTCGGGAACCGGCGAACTCGCCTTCTCGGTCAGCAGCGACGTGCGGGCGGACTCGCAGATCCGCGTCCCGATCGACCTCGCAGAGGTGCCGACCACGGATTCCGTCGAGCTCCCGCGCGTGGGGTGGTCCCGATGACAGCACCGGATGCGCCGTCGCCCGCCAGCACTGTGGAAGCGGGCAGGATCCGCGAACGTCCTTCTCGGGAGAGGCGAGCAGGCACGCTGCTCTCGCTCGGCGCCCTCGTGCTGCTCATCCCCGGTGTCCTCCTTGCGACGGGTCTCACCCCGTGGACCGAGGATCGTCCTGAACCCGTCGTGGCGGGAGCATCCGGCACGGCCGAGGTCGGCGACGCGACCTGGGGACCGGTGAAGGCCGTCATCCTCGAGGACACCACGGGCCTGGACGTGCCTTCCGGGTCGAAGCTCATCGCCGTGAAGGTGCCGGTGGCACCGCACGACCCGGCCGCTCATCCGGTGCACTGCCAGTCTCCTCGCCTCGTGGAGCAGCGCACCGGACGCACGTGGGAAGAGGCCACGCTCGACATCGGGGTGCCTTACAGCGCGACGGAGCCCGTGCGATGCAACCCGGACGAACCGAACGCGGCGCTCATCGTCGCCTTCGTCGTCCCCGCGGGTTCCACCGGGCCCTATTGGGTCGATGTGCCGTTGACGGTGGGCGACTCGACGCCGTTCCCGCGCTTCTCCGTCATGCCCTGAGGCGCAACCGATGCGTCGGCCGCCAGTGCCGCGTCCACCGCATCGGGCACGACCTCGTCGACGACCTGCGCGGCTTGCAGCACCGCCGCCGCAGCTGCCTCCTGCGGCGTGGCGCCCCCGGCGACCGCGCTCTCCACGGCTTTCACGGCAGCTCCTCGGCGCAGCGCCCCGAGCGTCGCGTCGTAGCCGGCGGCGACCACCGCGATCCGCACCGGCTCCACGATCATGGGGACCAGCAGGAAGATCGGCGTCTGGTAGCGCATCCAGAAGGTCGCCATGTCCTGCGGACCGATGAGCGTGACGATCCAGCCCGGACCGAACCCCTGGATCGCGAGCACGACCGTGTACAGCAGGACATAGCTGCCGATCACCACGGGGCCGGCGCGCCACATGAGCAGCAGTGAGCGCCCGATCGGACGAAAGCGATCGAGCAGATCCTCCCCGATGTCGCCGAGGCGTGTCCGCGCCCACTCGGGCAGCACCGTGTAGCGCCTCTGCACGGTGCGCACGTAGCGGTTCCCGGCGTACCGGGTGGAGACGGTGATCCGCTCCGCCGCGATCGCCTGTCCGTAGATGACTCCCGCCACGGCGAGCCAGGCGAGAGGCTGCAGCAGGACGCCGCCGAGCTGCCCGATCAGCCACAGCACGCCGTCCCAGACCCAGCCCAGGACCGCGATCCGCTCGGCCACCCAGGCGTGCACCTCGCCAATCCACACCATGGCCGCACGGTGCGCGACCCAGTCCCCGACCGTGCGGGTGATGTCGCCGAGAGTCCACACGAAGAAGAAGAGCCACACGGCTTCGAGGTACACCGCGACCAGGGACAGCGACCGCGGCAGTTTCTCGTCCCAGCGCTTCCACGCCCAGCGGAGGCCGTACGCGACCACGATGATCACCCAGGTCCAGACCCCGAACCCGGCGGAGCTCACGTCCTCGCCGGACACGTCCTCGCCCGCCCAGATCCTCCCCGTGTGGACTTGGAGGGCGAGCCGCACGTACTCGAAGAAGTCGTCGCGCAGGAATCCGTATGCGGCGTACACGGCGAAGAAGGGCAGGACTCCGGCGAGCAGAGAGTTTACGAACGTCGCCACGCGCTCCCGGGCGCTCTCCGGAACCGAGGCGATGAACCCCAGTTCGCGCAGCGCACTGCGTGCGACGAGGAACATCGCCACGAAGCTGACGAGACGTGCCAGCACGGCCAGCGGCAGCAGGAGCAGACCGCCTGTGCTCCACCAGCCTCCGACGAACCCCGCCAGTTGCAGAGCGAAGTGATTGCCGAGCCAGCCGGCCAGGAACCACGCGAGCAGCTGAGGGGCGGAGCGCAACAGCACCCGACCGACCGTTCGAAGTATGTCCCCCACTGGGCGCAGATTATCGTGCACGCGAGCTGAGCCTCCGATGCGACAGCTGGGTGATCCTTCGGGCCGATCTGAAGGATCACCCAGCTCAGGTGCCGCCTATTCTGAACCAAACAGCAGGTTAGAAGCGTCCACGTGCGCCAGAGTCCCCATGTTGATACGCATACGCGGCGTTCTCAATTGCCTGCGCGATTCTGTTTGCAGTGCTGGCCGCCGAAGACCTGTTGCCCTGCCCAATGTAACCCTGAAGATTGCTCACCGTCTGAAGGAATGTCGAAGCTGCGGAACCCAGAAAGATGGGCCTACCGCACTCAGTTCCTGATTGGGCGTAGCTTCTCGCGCGTCCGAAGTCGCCTCCGCTTGCCGCCGAAGCTGCGCTTCGGAAGTTTTGCGCACACGCTATCCATGCGTTCACGTTGGGCACGTAACCTGCCTGGATTGTTCCGGCGCTGACGTGCACAGTAGCCGCTTCAGAAGCTATTGCCGGGGAACCTGTCATCATGACCGCAGCGAGAACCGGAGCAGCCAAAAGCGTGATTCTGTTGATGACCTTCTTTGTCTTCATACGTACCCTCCTAGGTTTGCGTCCTTGTCTCAAGGATTGCTTCACCAACGTAACAGGGGGCCTCCGACACCAACGGCCCTCCAAATCGGGAGGGTCCGGTCTAGTCACATCAGCGGCATGCCGCTCAGACAAGGACGAGACTAAGCCCAGTCGAACAGACTGCAGCCCTCAGTCCGCCCAGACGCTCGGCGCAGGTGCCTTGGTCGGGGGCAGGGCCGAGGCGGCGGCCCAGTCGTGGATCCAGTCCTCGACGTCCGGCACGTCCTCGGGGCGGCCGAGAGCCCCGAAGAACTCCTCGTGCGAGACGGTCCCTCCCGTGCGTCGCAGCATACGCGCACGCACGATCACCCGGGCGTACACCTCGCCGTCCACGACGGCGCGATGCTCCATGAACAGCGCCTTGTCGTCGTGCCCGATGAAGCGCGACTCGATGTCGAAGCGCTGCCACAGCTCGAGGGACTTGCGGAACGTGACGGTCTCGCTCGAGACCACGGCGTACCAGCCGCGCTCCTTCATCGCGTCGAACAGCCCGGTGCGGATCAGGAGGTCCCACCGTCCGAGGTCGAACAGGGACAGATACCGACCGTTGTTCATGTGCCGCAGGATGTCGAGATCCGTCGGCAGCGTGGTCAGGCGGATCCGCCCGACGGCGGTCGGCGCGAGGGTCCGCCCCCGGCGGGCGCGCCGGCGAGCGGAGAGGACGACGAGCAGGGTGCGCCAGATCACGTTCACACGAGGAGCGTAGTGAATCCGGCACGGATCCCCGTGATCGTTTGTCGGATCCTCACAGTCCCTCAGGAGTCGGAAACCGCGTCGAAACAGACCTCGGCCCTCGATTTCGCGTCGGCGCACGGCGCGCGTAGAGTCACGATCATGAGCGCCGAAGCCCTTCCCACCGTCACCGTCCGGCCTGTTCGCGATGTCGATGCCGAAGCGCTCGGCCGTGTGCACGCGAAGTGCTGGCACGAGACCTACGACCACCTCATCAGCACCGCGACGCTCGAGGCCGTGTCGCCCAAGCGCCTCGCCGAGCTGTGGACGCACTGGGCCTCGCAGGGCGAGGAGTACCGCATGAGCGCGGCGCTCGTCGACGGCGAGATCGTGGGCTTCGTCGGATCCGGCCCGGCCCGGGACGAGAACCCGCCGGCAGAGCGCGAGCTCTACTTCATCTACCTCCTGGACGCCTGGCACGGCACCGGCATCGGACAGCGGCTGTTCGACGCGGCCGTCCACAAGGGCGAGTCGAGCTACCTCTGGGTCGCCGAGGACAACCCCCGCGCGCACCGCTTCTACGTCCGCAACGGCTTCGCGCTCGACGGCGCCAGCCAGCAGGAGCCCTTCCTCGGCGAGACCATCAAGGAAGTCCGCTTCGTACGCTGACCGCTCCGCGCGCCCGTGCGGCGCGCTTCGGCCCGGTCCCCGTCGAGGCCCCCTCTGAGCACCCGCGCCCCCTCGGGCGTGCGGCGCCAGGAGGGGGCCTCGGTGCTGCGAGGGGGCGTCGGGAAGCCAGGCGCACTGGCGCCCGCGTGCAGCGCTCGCGGGCCGGGCCGGCTCAACGCGCAGCGGCGTAGATGAGCACCTTTCCGGTGTCCTCGTCGCGCTCGCCGCGCAGCGTGTACCCGAGGCGGTCCAGGATCCGGATCGAACCGGCGTTGTCCGCATCGACGGTCGCCCAGACCTCGGGCAGCCCGAGCCCGAAGCCGTAGGCGGTGACGGCACGGGCGAGCTCGGTGCCGATCCCCTGCCCCCACTGCGACCGCGCGAGGACGTAGACGAGCTCCCAGCCGGGCACGTCGTCGCTCGGCGAGGGCTTGATCTCGGCGTGCCCCACGACCGCCCCGTCGCGCTCGACCGCCCATACGGCGAAGCGCTCGGCCGGATACACGGTCTCGAAGATCCGCCCGAACAGCGCACGGTCCTCCTGCTCGGCCTGCAGGCCGTCGCCGACGTAGCGGGCGACGTCCGCGTCCTGGAAGAGCGCGACGAACGCCTCCTCGTCGGCGCGCGCGTAGGCGCGCAACCGCAGCCTCGCGGTCTCCAGCGCCGCGGTCGGCGCCGACGCCAAGCCGCCCTTGGCCGGCTCCTCCGTGGTCACCGTCCGGATACCTGCCCGAAGAGCTTCGCGATGGGGGCGAGGACGAGGGGCCGGGCGGCGGCCCATCCTGCGGCGATCACGACGAGGGAGAGCAGGAACACCCAGAACCCGGTCCAGGTCACGGCGTCTTGCGCGGCGAACATGTGGTTCAGGTTGCGCAGCATGCCGGTGAGCAGCACGAGCGCCACGTGCACCACGATGAACGCGGTGAAGAACAGCATCGTCGGGAAGTGCACCGCGCGGGCGATCTCGATCGGATAGGCCTTCGACAGGCCCGCCGCCTTCTTGGGCCAGAGCCCCGACATCCGGAACCCGGTGGCGATGGCCACGGGCGCGGCGAGGAAGACGATCGTGAAGTAGGCGAGCTGCTGCAGGCTGTTGTAGTTCACCCAGCCGTTCTCGGTCGGCCAGTCGAAGGAGACGTACTGCAGAGCCGCCGAGAGCGCGTTCGGGAACACGTCCCAGCTCGTCGGCACGATCCGCATCCACTGGCCGGTGACGAACAGCAGCACCACGAAGATCACGCCGTTGACGATCCAGAGCAGGTCCAGCCCCTGGTGGAACCACAGGGTCAGGCTGATCTTGCCCTTCGGGTTGCCCCGCGGCGTCCAGAACGCGGTCGGCCGCTTCTCGCTGCGCACGCGCAGGCCGGAGCGGATGATCAGCGTCATCAGGAACACGTTGAAGAAGTGCTGCCAGCCGATCCACCCGGGGATCCCGACGGGCGCGCCCGCGGGCAGGTGGTACTCGCCCGGATAGGTCGTGAGGAAGTCCTGCATGAACGGCAGGCTGAGGAACGCCCGCACGATCGCGATCGCGGCGCCCGCGAGGACGGCGAGGCCCGCCGCGGCGAACAGCCCGCCGATCGCCTGCGGCCAGGTGGGACGCAGCTTCGACGCCGCGGGCTCCGCCGCGACGTGACGGGGGGCCGAGCCGTTCCAGACGGTGCGCGTGAACGGCAACGGCGCAGAGACATCCGGGCGCACAGCGACGGCGGATCCGGCCCCGGCATCGTTGAGCGAGGACGCCGCAGCCCGCACGGGGTCGTTGAGCGAGGACGCCGCAGGCGCCCGAGACGAAACGCCGTCCGGCACGGACCGTGCATCGTCTCGCTCGGCGACCACGACGACCGTCCCGGCCGGCGGCCACGGCTCACCGCCGGCCACGCGCGGCAGACCGCGACGCAGGACGGATCCGGTCGCGGGGGCACTCGGCGCGGCCGCCGCGGACGACGCCGCAGCCCCCACGGAGTCGTTGAGCGAGGACGCCGCAGGCGCCCGAGACGAAACGCCGTCCGGCACGGACCGCGTTTCGTCTCGCTCCGCTCGCTCGACGACCCCGGGGGCGCTCGGTACGACCACCGTCGCAGCGCCCGCCGGGGGCCACGGCTCACCGCCGGCCACGCGCGGCAGACCGCGACGCAGGACGGATCCGGTCGCGGGGGCACTCGACGCGACCGCCGCCGCACCCCCGGGAGCCGCCGCCGAGGACACCGAAGCCCCCACAGGGTCGTTGAGCGAGGACGCCGCAGGCGCCCGAGACGAAACGCCGTCCGGCACGGACCGCGTTTCGTCTCGCTCCGCTCGCTCAACGACCCCGGGGGCGACAGTCACCCGGGTCGCCTCGGCCTCGGGCCCGGGGGCGACAGTCACCCGGGTCGCCTCGGCCTCGGGCCCGGGGGCGGCAGCCGGCTCCGCCGACGCTCGCTCGACGACCCCGGGGGCGACGACCCCCGGAGCGGCGACCGCGTCGAGCGCACTCGCCGCGACCACTCCGGCCGGCGGCCAGGCCTCGCCGCCTCGGATACGGGGCAGTCCCCTGCGCACGGTCGTCATGGTCAGCTCTTCCGTGCGCGCAGCGCCTCGATCACCTGCGGCACGACCGTGAACAGATCGCCCACGATCCCGAAGTCCGCCACATCGAAGATCGGCGATTCCGGATCCTTGTTGATCGCGACGATCGTCTTCGCCGTCTGCATGCCCGCACGGTGCTGGATCGCGCCCGAGATCCCGACCGCGATGTACAACTGCGGCGACACCGACACACCCGTCTGACCCACCTGATGCGCGTACGGGATGTACCCCGCATCGACCGCGGCACGGGAGGCGCCGATCGCCGCACCCAGCTCGTCGGCGAGCTCCTCGACGAGCGCGAAGTTCTCCTGGGATCCGAGCCCGCGCCCGCCCGACACGACCACCTTCGCGCCGCGCAGCTCGGGCCGCGACGACGCGGCCTCGACCGCCTCGATCGGCTCACCGGTCGCCGCGGCGGCACCCGACGCCGCCACCGCAAGCTCCTCGACACGGGCATCGGCGACGGCCTCGGCGCGGGCGTCGATCGCGCCCTGGCGCACCGTGATCACCGGGACGCCGAACGTCGGAGCCGAGTCGGTGAGGAACGCCCCGCCATAGACCGAATGATGCGCGACCACGCCCTCGTCGTCGCGGGAGACCCCGATCGCATCGACCGACAGCGCCAGGTGCTCGCGCACGGCGAGACGCGCAGCGGCGTCGCGGCCGGCGATCGAGTTCGAGACGAGCACCGCGTCGGGGCCGACCGCACGGTACGCGGCCTGCAGCGCGTCGACCACCGGCACGGTCACCGACCCGCCGTCGACATCTGCGGTGAGCACGACCTGCGCACCTGCCGCGACAGCCGCGTCGACCGCCGCCTGTGCGGTCCCGGAGGGGGCGGCCACGAGCGCCACCGGGGCGCCGAGCTTGGCCGCGGCGCCGAGCAGACCCGCGGTCGAGGGCGCGGCGCCACCGGCCGGGGTCACGTCGACGAGGACGAGGATCGCCGCAGCGCCGTCTACGAACTCGGGGTACGCCATGCTCACACCAGCCTGTTCTGCGCGAGGAACTCGACGAGCTGTGCGGCCGCGTCCCCTTCGTCGGTGATCTTCACGCCCGCCGCTCGCGGAGGCTTCTCGGCCACGGCGGTGAGGATCGTCTGCGGCGCCTCTGCGGGATCGGCGCTGACGCCGAGGTCGGCGAGGGAGAGCACCTCGAGCGGCTTCTTCTTCGCCGCCATGATGCCCTTGAAGTTCGGGAAACGCGCATCAGGCAGCGCCTCGGTGATCGAGATCACGGCGGGCAGCGGCGCGCTCACCTGCTGGGATCCGAAGTCCGTCGCCCGGGTGCCGGTCACGGCGTCGGCGCCGATAGACACGGCGCTGAGGGCGGTCGCCTGCGCGTAGCCGAGATGCTCGGCCAGCATCGCCGGGATCACCCCGCCGGATCCGTCGGTCGAGAGGTTCCCCGTGATCACCAGATCCGGCCCGCCACGACGGACCGCCGCTGCGAGCACCGCTGCGGTCAACCCCAGATCAGCCCCGCGCAGCGCCTCATCCACGACATGCACCGCAGACCCGGCACCGATCGCCAACGCCCGGCGGATCGACGCGGTCGCCGACTCCGGAGCCATCGACAACGCCACGACCTCGGTGCCAGGGTTCGCATCGGCATAGCTCAGGGCAACCTCGAGGGCACGCTCGGTGATCTCATCCAGCACCACCTCACCGGCACCGCGATCCGCGAGCCCCGTCTCCAGGTCGAGCTTGCGGTCCCCGTAGGTGTCCGGCACCTCTTTCGCCAAGACGAAGATCTTCATCGAGCCTCCTCACGCGACCTCGGTCGGCCGTTCGGCCGCGGGCGGAATCACCCGGTTACCGGGCGATAACGTGGTGCCAGCGTACCTCAGCGAAGGGGCCGGATCCGACCGTCCCGCCCCTCCGCCGGGAGGTCCTGGCACAACCCTCCAACCCGCACGCCGCGCCGGGGCGCGCGCTTTGGCGGAGCGCCACGAACGCCCCCGGACCTGGTCCGCCGGAAGCCGGGGATCCGCCGGCCGCCCCGGTAACGTAGGGACATGGCCCGCCCGCATCCGCTGCCCGTCGACCCTCTCGCCGAGGCGAAGCGGCAGTGGCTCGCGCACGGCTGGACCGACGCCGCCGACGGCATGTCCCTGGTGACCTCGGTCATGCGCGCGCAGCAGCTCCTGCTCGCCCGGGTCGACGCGGCGCTGCGGCCGTTCAGTCTGTCGTTCGCCCGGTACGAGGTGCTGCGGCTGCTCGCGTTCAGCCGCACCGGAACCCTCCCGCTGTCCAGCGTCGTCGCGCGCCTCCAGGTGCACGCGACCAGCGTGTCCGGGACGGCCGACCGGCTCGTCCGCGACGGTCTCATCGCCCGCCACCGCGACCCGCACGACGGACGCGCGGCGCTGCTCGAACTCACCGAGGCCGGGCGCGAGCTCGTCGAGCGCGCCACGACGGCGCTCAACGACGAGGTCTTCGCCGAGCCGGGGATCTCCTCGGACGACACCGCGGACCTCGTCGCGATCGTCGCGCGCATGCGCAAGGCGGCCGGCGACTTCGCCGATCCGCGCCCCCAGCCGGATCCGCTCTGATGGGTTCGTTCGTCCTCGAACGGACGATCGCCGCACCGGTCGAGCGGGTGTTCGCGCTCTCCCTCGACGTCGGCGTGCACGTCGACTCGATGGCGACGCATGCCGAGCGCATCGTCGGCGGCGTGCGCTCCGGGCAGATGGCCGAGGGCGACACGGTGACGTGGTCGGCCCGGCATTTCGGGATCCGATTCCGGATGACCTCGCTCGTGTTCGACGTCGATGCCCCGCAGAGGTTCTCGGACCGGCAGCTCCACGGCCCGTTCGCCGCGTTCCGGCACCGGCACACGTTCGTGCCGCTCCTGGCCCCTGACGAGCCCGAAGCGTCCCGCACCCTCATGCGCGACGAGATCGAGTTCCGCTCGCCGTTCGGTCCGCTGGGGCGCCTGGTCGACGCCCTCATCATGCGCCGCCATCTCATCCGCCTCATCGAGCAGCGCAACGACGCCCTCGCCGCACGGGCGAGCGCGTCGTAGGCTGGCCCGCATGACCGAACTGCGGATCCGCACCGTCCTCGAGCCCTTCGGCCCCGCCGGCGCCATCGTCCTCACCGACGAGCAGGTCGCCGAGATCAGCACCGCAAAGGCGTTCCCGGTCGTCGTCACGATCGGCGCCAACTCCGCACGGCTGCGCCTCGGCCGGATGGGCGGGAAGAACTGCATCGGGTTCAGCAAGGCCAATCGGGCGGCGATGGGCATCGATCTCGGCGACGAGTTCGACGCCGTGATCGCGCCCGACACCGCCGAGCGCACGGTCGAGGTGCCCCCGGAGCTGACGTCCGCCCTCGCCGCCGCAGACCTGACGGCGGCCTACGAGGCGCTGAGCTTCACGCGCCGCAAGGAGATCGCCGTCTCGGTCGCGGATGCGAAGCAGGAGGCGACGCGCGAGCGGCGCATCGCGAAGGCCCTGGACGAGCTGCGCGGCTGACGCGCCCCGGATCCTCCCGCGGGAGGATCCGCCGTCAGTCCCCCTCGTACACGTAGGCGTCGAACCGCGCCGGGATGTTCATGCGCTGCCAGGCGAGCTCCTCGTCGCGGCGCGAGCGGTCGCCGGGGAAAGCCCGGGCCGTGTGCCGGGGCACCTGGCGGCTGTGCCCCGCGAGGTGCGCGACGGCCACCGCCTGTCCGCACACGCGCGCAGCGGCGACGGCGCTCGGATCCTGCGCCTGGCGTGCGGCCTCGTGACAGGCGAACGCCTTCTCCCGCACGGCGTCGATGTCGAGCTCGCCGCGGAGGAACGCCTCCGCGGCGGCGAGCGCCTCCCGCGGACGGTCGTCGTCGGGACGCTCGGCCTGGAACAGCGGCAGCAGCCGCTCGGCGCACGCGATGGTCCAGCCGACCAGCTCGCGCCGGTCGTCTTCGCTCAGGCGCAGGTCCGAGACGTCCGGCAGCGCTCCGTCGGCGAACAGGGGCACGACGTTGGATGTCTCGGCGTCGCGCCCGGCGGACGCGGGCCGGCGCGGATCCGAGGGGCTTCCGAGAGTGCGGAGGTCGGGCACGTCGATCACCGGTTCACGAACTGGGGCGGGCGCTTCTCGCGGAAGGCGGCCATGCCCTCCTTCTGATCGACGGTGTCGAACAGGGACGCGAAGGCCTCGCGCTCGATGTCGAGACCGACAGCGAGGGGGGTCTCCATGGCGGCGTCGAGCGCGGCCTTGGCGGCGATGATCGAGGGCAGCGACTTGGCGGCGATCGACTCGGCCAGCGTCCCCGCCTCGGAGAGCAGGTCGGCCGCGGGGACGACGCGCGAGACCAGCCCCGCCCGTTCGGCCTCCTCGGCGCCCATGATCCGCCCCGAGAGCACCAGTTCTGCGGCCTTGTAGTACCCCACGGCGCGGATGAGACGCTGCGTGCCGCCCATGCCGGGGATCACGCCGAGGTTCACCTCGGGCTGGCCGAACTTCGCCGTGTCCGCGGCGAGGATGATGTCGCACATCATCGCGAGCTCGCATCCGCCGCCCAGGGCGAAGCCGGACACGGCGGCGATGACCGGGGTGCGCACGGCGGCGAAGTCGCGCCACACGCCGAAGTGGTCGGTCGCCACCATCTCGGCGGCCGACATCGACTCCATCTCCTTGATGTCCGCGCCGGCGGCGAAGGCCTTCTCCGACCCGGTGACCACGATCGCGCCGATGCCCGCGTCCGCGTCGAAGGCGGTGGCTGCGGCGGTGACCTCCTCAGCGACCTGGGAGTTCAGGGCGTTCAGGGCGTGCGGTCGGTTCAGGGTGATCCAGCCGACCCGTCCGCGCTGCTCCGTGAGGATCGTCTCGTCTTCGGCCATGTCGTTCCCTTCGCCGCGCCTTCGTGGCACTTCCAGTATCCCCGATGCCGGTGAACGGGGGGTGTCCGCTCCCTCTCCGGCCCGCCCGCTCCCGCCCGCTCCCGTCCACCCTCTCTTCTCCGCGAGACCGAACCTCGCGCACGAGACCGACGGAACAACCCACGGTCTCGGGACGCAGGTTCGGTCTCGCGGAAGATCGAGGGGATCGAAGGGATCGAGAGGGATCGAGGGGATCGGGCTCCCGCCGCGGCTGCGGTCAGGACGCGTCGCGGATGTCGGTGATGATGCCGGAGAAGTCGCGCCCGGCTCCCGAGCCGGCGGCGAACGCGGCGTAGATCTCCTGCGCCAGTCGTCCCATCCGCGCCTCGGTCCCGGTGCCCTCGATCGCCTGCAGCGCGAGACCCAGATCCTTCGCCATGAGCGCGCCGGCGAAGCCCGGCTGGTAGTCGCGGTTCGCGGGGCTCGTCGGCACCGGTCCCGGCACGGGGCAGTTCGTCGTGATCGCCCAGCACTGGCCCGACGCCTGCGACACCACGTCGAACAGCGCTTGATGCTCCAGCCCCAGCCGCTCGCCGAGCACGAACGCCTCCGCCACGGCGATCTGCGAGATGCCGAGGACCATGTTGTTGCAGACCTTGGCGGCCTGACCGAGGCCGGGCCCGCCGCAGTGCACGATCCGCTTGCCCATGACCTCCAGCAACGGCAGCGCCGCGGCGTAGTCCTCGTCGGATCCGCCCACCATGAACGCGAGCGTGCCGTTCTCGGCGCCCACCACGCCGCCCGAGACGGGGGCGTCGACGTTGCGGTGCCCCGCCTCGACCGCGAGGGCGTGCGCGGTGCGCGCCTCGTCGACCGCGATCGTGGAGCTCTCGATGAAGAGCGTGCCGGGATCCGCAGCGCCCAGCAGCTCGTCCTGATAGGCGGCGATCACGTGCTTACCGGCTGGGAACATCGTGATGACGACCTCGGCGCCCGCGACCGCGTCCACGCCGAACTGCACGACCGGCACGCCGGCCGCCGAGGCGGCATCGACGGCGGCAGGCACCACGTCGAAGCCGCGCACCTCGTGCCCGGCCTTGATGAGGTTGAGGGCCATGGGAAGGCCCATGTGCCCGAGACCCAGGAAGGCGACGCGGGTCATGATGCGCTCCGCATCTGGTCTCCGCCGCGCTGCTGGGTCTGGGATCCGGAGGGGCGCAGCATCTCGCGTCCGACGATGAGTCTCATGATCTCGTTCGTCCCTTCCAGGATCTGATGCACCCGCAGATCGCGGACGACCTTCTCGATCCCGTAGTCCTGAAGGTACCCGTACCCGCCGTGCAGCTGAAGGGCCCGGTTGGCGACGTCGAAGCCGGCGTCGGTCGCGAAGCGCTTCGCCATCGCGCAGCGCATCGTGGCGTCCGGCGCCTTCTCGTCGACGGCCTGCGCGCCGTCGCGCACCATAAGCCGCGCGGCCTGCAGGTCGGTGCGCATGTCGGCGACCGCGAACAGGATCGACTGCTTCTCGGCGAGCGGCTCGCCGAACGCCTCCCGCTCGTGCACGTACTGCACGGCGCGGTCGAGGGCCCACTGGGCGCCGCCGATCGAGCACGCCGCGATGTTGAGCCGGCCGCCGTTGAGCGCGCTCATCGCGATCGCGAAACCCTGCCCCTCGGAGCCGAGCATGCTCGTCGCGGGCACCCGCACGCCGTCCAGGATCACCTGACGGGTGGGCTGGGCGTGCCAGCCCATCTTCTTCTCCAGGGCACCGAAGCTGAGCCCGGCGGCGTCGCCGGGCACGAGGAAGGCCGAGATGCCGCGCGCGCCGGCCGCACCCGTCCGCGCCATCACGATGTAGACCGCGGCCTCGCCGGCACCCGAGATGAACTGCTTCACCCCGGTCAGGAGGAAGTCGTCGCCGTCGCGGGTCGCACTCGTCGCGAGCGCCGCGGCGTCGGATCCGACCCCGGGCTCGGTGAGGCAGTAGCTGCCCAGGCCCTCCATCGTGGTGATCTCGGGCATCCAGCGCGCGAGCTGCGCCTCGGTGCCGTAGGTGTCGATCATCCAGACGACCATGTTGTGGATGGAGATGTAGGCGGCGATGGTCGGATCGCCCTTCGCGAGCTCCTCGAAGATCGCGACGGTGTCGACGCGCTCGAGCCCGGTCCCTCCGGACTCCTCACGCACGTAGATCCCGCCGAGTCCCAGCTCGCCGGCGCGCATCAGGGTGTCGCGCGGGAACAGGTGCTTCTCGTCGCGCTCGGCGGCGAACGGGGCGAGCTCGGTCTCGGCGAACTCGCGCACGGCGCCGAGGATGGCGGCGCGCTCCTCGCTGGTCATCGTGATCGGGGTGGCGACGGTGGTCATGTCGTGTCCTTCTGGCGTTTCGGCGGGGTGCGGCCGGGTCAGTGCATCGTGGGGATGACGAAGCTGGCGCCTTCGCGGACGCCTGCGGCAGGCCACCGCGAGGTGACCGTCTTGGTCTTCGTGTAGAAGCGGAAGGCGTCGGCGCCGTGCTGGTTCAGGTCGCCGAACCCGCTGCGCTTCCACCCCCCGAAGGTGAAGTACGCGATCGGCACCGGGATCGGCACGTTCACGCCGACCATGCCGACGTTCACGCGGGCGACGAAGTCGCGCGCCGCGTCGCCGTCGCGGGTGAAGATCCCCACGCCGTTGCCGAACTCGTGCTCGGAGGCCATCCGCAGCGCCTCTTCGTAGTCCGCCGCACGCGCGACGACGAGCACGGGTCCGAAGATCTCCTCGCGGTAGATCGACATGTCGGTGGTCACCCGGTCGAACAGGGTGGGGCCGAGGTAGAAGCCCTCCTCGTGGCCGGGGACGACGAACCCGCGCCCGTCCACGACGAGCTCGGCGCCGGCGTCGATCCCCTGCTGGATGTAGCCGGTCACGCGGTCGACGGCGGCGGCGTTGACGAGCGGGCCGTAGTCCATCCCCGGCTCGAGCGACGGCCCCACCTTCAGGGTCGCGATCCGCTCCACGAGCTTCGCGGTGAGGGCGTCGGCGGTCGCCTCCCCCACCGGCACTGCGACGGAGATCGCCATGCAGCGCTCCCCCGCCGAGCCGTATCCGGCGCCGATGAGCGCATCCGCCGCCTGGTCGAGGTCGGCGTCCGGCATGACGACGAGATGGTTCTTCGCCCCGCCGAAGCACTGCGCGCGCTTGCCGTGCGCGTTGGCCGTCGAGTAGATGTACTCGGCGATCGGGGTGGATCCGACGAAGCCGATCGCGCGCACGCGCTCGTCGGTGAGCAGCACGTCGACGGCCTCCTTGTCGCCGTGGACGACGTTGAGGATCCCGGCGGGCAGACCCGCCTTCAGGAACAGCTCGGCGATCCGCACGGGGACCGAGGGGTCGCGCTCGCTGGGCTTGAGGATGAACGCGTTGCCCGCGGCGATCGCCGGGCCCATCTGCCAGAGCGGGATCATCGCGGGGAAGTTGAACGGGGTGATGCCGGCGACCACGCCGAGGGGCTGGCGCAGCGAATACACGTCGATGCCGGCGCCGACGGCCGTGGAGTACTCCCCCTTGAGCAGGTGCGGGGCGCCGATGCAGAACTCGATCACCTCGACGCCGCGCTGGATGTCGCCCTTCGCGTCGTCGAGCGTCTTGCCGTGCTCGCTCGACAGGAGCGCCGCCAGCTCGTCGGTCTCGTCGCGCAGCAGCTCGAGGAAGCGCATGAGCACCCGCGCGCGCTTCTGGGCGTTGGTCGCCGCCCATCCCGGCTGCGCGGCCTCCGCGTCGGCGATCGCCGCGCGCACCTCATGCGCGCTCGCGAGCGGTACGCGGGCCTGGACCGCGCCGGTCGACGGATCGAAGACCTCCCCCCAGCGTCCCCCGTTCGACTCCGGGCTGCCGGGGATCTCGGATCCTCCGATGAAGTGGCTGATGTCGCGGACCATCGTGTGCTCCTGGTTCCGCATCGTCGTCGATGCAGGATCCAGAATACATGGCCTCCCAACTACTTACGATGGATCCCATGTAATTCATCGACATCTGTCGGCGCGTTCACCTGCCGGCCACCTTCGGCACGTAGAAACGGAGCTGCGCGGGCCGCAGACGCTGACCGGATCGGGTGCTCGTCTTCCCCGCGCGAGGGGATCCGCCCGGCTTTCTCGCTCGGGCCCCCGGCGGTCGGCCCCCGAGGTCTCTCGAGGGGCGAAACCGCAGGACCCCCGCCGAATCGGGTCGGCGGGGGTCCTCTCGTTCGCGGGGTCGGTCGCTCAGCGCTCCCAGGTGACCTGCGGGTCCGCCTTGCCGAAGTCCACGGTCGGAGTGTCCAGATACCCGCCGAACGTGACCGTGTAGGTCTGGCCGTCGCTGCCCTGCAGGCTCATGTCGACCGGGATCGAGTCGTACGCCGACACGACCGTCGGCGAGGATCCGTTGCTCTCCGGCTCGAGCGTGTCGAGCGCCGCGCTGCCGTCCGCCGTGAGCGTGCGGGTGACCGTGCCCTCCACCGCGGTCGCCCCGGACAGGTCGATCCCGGTGATGTCCATGCCGCACGGCGTGGATAGCGTCTTCAGCGCCACGCAGGACTCGACGGCGCTGCGCACGAGGGAACGGAACTCGGAGACTCCGGCGTCGTTGAGCTTCGTCGACACGTCGTAGAGCTCCGAGGCGTCGTCCGAGGACGCGATCGTGAACGTCGAGTCGCCGTCGATCGAGAAGTACTTCGAGTTCAGCTCGATCTCATAGGAGCCCGGGAAGACGTACGCGTCCGTGATGCCGTCGGCGGAGACCCCGTTGAAGGTCGCGTCGAGGCCCCGCAGGGCGTCGAGCGAGATGGGCGTGACGCCGTTCGCGATCTTCCAGGTGTCCTTGACCTTGTACACCTCGTACGTGGTCGACACCGAGCGGTCGCCGACCTCGAAGGTCGCCCGGACCGAGCCCGAGTACTTGCTCTCGCTGCCCTTCGCCACCGAGATGTGGCTGACGCCGCCGAGCTTGTCGGAGGCCTTCAGCACCTCGTCGGTGAGCAGCTTCTTGTCGGGGACGCCCTCGAGATAGCCGAGCGCCGTCTTCGCATCGCCCTTCGAGACGGCCGTCAGATACGCCTTGACCGAGTCGGCGGCCGTGACTGAGGAGCGTGTGATCGCGGGGACCACGAGCAGCGCCACGATCAGGATCAGGACGATCAGCACGGCGACCCCGCCGCCGATCAGTCCCCAGATCAGGCCCTTCGAGGTCTTCTTCGGCGGCTGCCCTCCGGCCTGGGCGGCGTAGGGCTGCCCCGGGTAGGGCTGGCCGGGCTGCGCCCCGTAGGGCTGCCCCGGATACGGCTGGCCCGGCTGCCCTGGGTAGGACGGACCTGGCTGCGCCCCGTAGGGCTGACCCGGCTGACCCGGGTACGGCTGGCCCGGCTGCGCCGGCTGCCCCGGCTGACCCGGGTACGGCTGGCCCGGCTGCGCCCCGTAGGGCTGGCCCGGCTGCCCCGGGTACGGCTGGCCCTGGCCCGACTGCCCCGGGTAGGGCTGAGCGCCGTCGGCTGGACCGGCGCTGCCCGGAACGATCTGCGGATACGGCTGCCCCGGCGTCGGCTGCCCCGGTACCTGCGCGCCCGGGACGGCCGGTGCGGGGTACGCCCCCGGAGGCGGGAACGCCTCGGTGGGGTACGCCTCGGTCGTCTGCTCGGACGCGGCCTCCCCGCCCGAGGGCGTGGAGAGCGTCGCAGGCTCGGCCGCCGGCTCCGGTTGTGCAGGCTGTGCCGCGGGCTCCGGGTGTGCGGGCGGGGCGGTGGGCGAAGGCACCCCCGGGGCATCGCCCGAAGCGGTCGGGGCGTCGCCCGAAGCGAGCGCGGCGTCGCCCGAAGCGAGCGCGGCGTCCGAAGCGGGCGCAGCGTCCGAAGCAGGCGCGTCGCCCGAAGCGGGCGGGGGGACGTCGCCCGGAGCCTGGCTCCCCGCCGTCGATGCCGGCGGAGTCGCGGGCGGCGGGGTCGTCCGACCCTGCTCCCCGGATCCGAAATCGAGTTCGTGCCCGCCCTGCGGCGATTCCCCGTCCGTTGCCATGGTTTCAGACTAGCGAGCGGTCCGATCCAGTTCGATGGGCAGAACTGCCCGCGCCACCGCCGAGGCCCGACGTCTGCGCCACGGATCCGGATCCGTTCCGGTCGCAGAAGATGTCGTTGACGCCCGCTCTGGGCGACATCTTTTGCGACCGGAACGAAGGAATTGCGACCCGAACGAAAGGATTGCGACCCGAACGAAGGAATTGCGACCGGAACGAAGGATCTGCGACCCGAACGAAGGAATTGCCCCGAACGAAGGAGACGCGCGACAACCGGAACGGCGGAGATGCGTGCGGCGGGGCAGGCGGCAGATCTACAGCCCCTGCGCGAGCCGGTAGTACGCCTGGTTCCAGCGCACCTGCTTCTGGAACTCCGCCAGGGTCGTGCTGTCGTCGATCACCAGCAGCTCGACCTCGGCCATCTCGGCGAAGTCGCGGAACACGTCGACGCCGACCGCGGTCGACATCACCGTGTGGTGCGCGGCGCCGGCCGTCAGCCACGCGGCCGCGGAGGTCGCGAAGTCGGGCTGCGGCTTCCACACCGCGCGGCCGACCGGCAGCTTCGGCAGGGCGGCCCGGGGCGCGACGTTCTCCACGACGTTCGCGGTGAGGCGGAACCGGTCCCGCAGGTCGCTGAGGGCGACGACGACGGCGGATCCGGGATCCGCGGTGAAGACCAGGCGCACCGGGTCGTCCTTGCCGCCGATGCCGAGCGGGTGGATCTCCAGTGTCGGCGTGCGCGTGGTCAGCGACGGCGACACCTCGAGCATGTGCGCACCGAGGATGAGCTCGTCGCCGGGGGTCAGGTCGTAGGTGTAGTCCTCCATGAGGCTCGCGCCTCCGGGCAGCCCCGCACCCATGACGTTGGCGATGCGCACGAGCAGGGCGGTCTTCCAATCGCCCTCGGCGCCGAAGCCGTACCCCTCGGCCATGAGGCGCTGCACGGCGAGGCCCGGCAGCTGCTTCAGTGCGCCGAGATCCTCGAACGAGGTGGTGAAGGCGCCGAAGCCGCCCTCCTCCAGGAACGAGCGCAGTCCCAGCTCGATCGCCGCGCCGTCGCGCAGGGACAGGTGCCGCTCGCCTCCCTTGCGCAGCTCGGGGACGACGTCGTACAGCCCCTCGTACTCGTCGACCAGTGCGTCGACGTCCGCCTCCGAGACCGCGGCCACGGCGTCGGCGAGCTCGTTCACGCCCCAGGTGTTCACCTGCACCCCGAAGCGCAGCTCTGCCTCCGTCTTGTCGCCCTCGGTGACCGCGACGAAGCGCATGTTGTCGCCGAAGCGGGCGAGCTTCATCGACCGGGATGCCGCCAGGCCCGCGGCGGCCCGCTGCCAGGTCCCCAGCTCCCACTGCACCCGCGGATCGGACGCGTGGCCGACGACGGTCTTGCGCGGGACGCCGAGCCGCGTCTGGATGTAGCCGAACTCACGGTCGCCGTGCGCGGCCTGGTTCAGGTTCATGAAGTCGAAGTCGATGTCGGCCCAGGGCAGCTCGACGTTCGCCTGCGTGTGCAGATGCGCGAGCGGCTTCTGCAGGGCGTCGAGCCCCGCGATCCACATCTTGGCCGGGCTGAAGGTGTGCATCCACGCGATCAGGCCGATGACGCGGTCGTCGGCGTTGGCCTCGAGCACCGTGCGCCGGATGGCGGCAGCGTCGGTGAGCACCGGCTTTCCGACGATCCGCACCGGCACCCCTGCCGACTCGTCGAGGATCCGCGCGATCCGCTGCGACTGGTCGGCGACCTGCGCGAGCGTCTCGGGACCGTAGAGGTGCTGACTGCCGGTGAGGAACCAGACCTCGTAGTCGTCGAGCGAGGTGGTGAGCGAAGTGCGGGTCATCGGGTTCTTCCGTTCGGAGGGGCGGTCGGGCGGACCCGTGATCGGCGTGTTGCGGATCACCGGTCCCGGTGATGCGGAGCGTTCAGAGTGCGGCGACGGCGGCGGCCTCGATGGCGAGGCCCGCCCGGTAGCGGTCGAGGTAGGCCGAGAATCCGGCGACATCGACAGGATCCGGATCCACGACGGCGACGGCCGCCGAGGCGAACACCTGTCGGTCGAGGTAGTCGCCGAGGCTCTCCTCGCCGGCGTGCGCGAGGTAGGACGCGAGCACCGCGATCCCCCACGCCCCGCCCTCGGACGCCGCCTCCCCCACGGCGACAGGCGCGTCCAGGGCACCAGCGAGGAAGCGCTGCGCGATGCCCGCGGTGCGGAACATGCCGCCGTGGGCATACATCCGGTCGAGCTGCACGCCCTCCGCGGCCAGAACCTGCATGCCGAGGGCGAGTGCGCCGAACACCCCGTAGAGCTGCGCGCGCATGAAGTTCGCCAGGGTGAAGGCGCTGTCCGGGGTACGCACGATGAGCGGGCGCCCCTCGGCGAGACCGGCGACGGGCTCTCCCGCGAGGTGGTTGTAGGCGAGCAGTCCGCCGGCGTCGGCGTCGCCGGCGAGCGCCTCATGGAACAGCGCCTCGAAGGCGGTGTCGTCGCCGATCGGGCTCCCTGCGGCGGCCGCGAAGCGGGTGAACAGCCCCGCCCAGGCCGCGAGCTCGCTCGCGCCGTTGTTGCAGTGCACCATGGCGACGGCGTCACCCGCCGGGGTCGTCACGAGGTCGAGCTCGCGATGCAGACCGCAGAGCGGCCGCTCGAGCACCACCATCGCGAAGATGCTCGTGCCGGCGGAGACGTTGCCCGAGCGCGGGGCGACGGCGTTGGTCGCCACCATGCCGGTGCCGGCATCTCCCTCGGGCGGGCAGAGCGGAATGCCCGCCGCGAGGGATCCGGACGGATCCAGCAGCAGCGCACCCTCGGCGGTGAGCGTCCCCGCCTCGGCCCCCGCGAGGAGCACCTCGGGGAGCAGGACGCTCAGCGGCGCGGGAAGCCGGCCCGCGGCGAGCGCCTCGTACGCGGCGAGCAGGGCCGCGTCGTAGTCGCCGGTCGCCGAGTCGATCGGGAACATCCCCGAGGCGTCTCCGACGCCGATGACCCGCCGGCCCGTGAGCCGTTCGTGCACGTAGCCGCCGAGGGTGGTCAGGCTCGCGATCCGCGGCACGTGCGCCTCGGCGTCGACCACGGCCTGGTGCAGGTGCGCGATCGACCAGCGCAGCGGGATGTTCACGCCGAGCAGATCGGTGAGCTCCGCCGCCGCGACCCCCGTGTTCGTGTTGCGCCAGGTGCGGAACGGCACGAGCAGGGCGCCGTCCTCGTCGAAGACGAGGTAGCCGTGCATCATGGCGGAGATCCCGATCGCGCCGAACGTCGCCGGCCGCACGCCGTGGCGCTCCTGTGCGTCGGCGACCAGGACGGCATAGGCCTCCCGGATCCCGGCCCAGACCTCATCCAGGCCGTAGGTCCACAGCCCGCCCTCGAGCCGGTTCTCCCAGGAGGAGGATCCGGTCGCGAGCACGGCGGACGGATCGGATCCGATCAGGCACGCCTTGATGCGCGTGGAGCCGAGCTCGATGCCCAGGCTCGTCCGCCCCGCGAGGATGTCGTCGCGTGCCGAGTTCATCGTGGATCCCTCTCGCCCTCGTGCTCCCGTCGCGATCTCTGCCGTTTCCCCGCCCTGGTTCCGGCACTTTCTGCGACGGGAGCGGACCGGGAACCGGCGACGTGAGCACTCATCGGCGGGCGTCCGTGCTCTGGCCGTACACGTGCTGGTACCGGTCGTAGAGGCGGTCGATCGCCTCCTGCGGGATCGGGATGAGCGGCCCCGCCTCGCGGGCGAGGTGCACCGTGCGGGCCGCGTCCTCCACCATGACGGCGGCCTTGACGGCGTCCGCGGCGTCCGCGCCGATCGTGAACGGGCCGTGGTTCTGCATGAGCACGGCACGGCTGCGATGCCCGCGCAGGGTCTGGACGATCCCCCGGCCGATCGAGTCGTCGCCGATCACCGCGAACGGGCCGACCGGGATCGGACCGCCGAACTCGTCGGCCATCGCCGTGATCACGCAGGGGATCTCCTCGCCGCGCGCCGCCCAGGCCACGGCGTAGTCGGAGTGCGTGTGCACGACGCCGCCGACCTCGGGCATGTTCCGGTAGACGTAGGCGTGCGCGGCGGTGTCGCTGGACGGGGCGCGGTCGCTGCCGACGCTCCCGGGGATGACCGCGCCGTCGAGGTCGCAGAGGATCAAGTTCTCGGGTGCGAGGTCGTCGTAGCCGATGCCGGAGGGCTTTATCACGAACAGATCCCCGCTGCCGTCCTCGGAGAGCCGGATCCGGCCCGACACGTTCCCCCCGGTCCAGACCACGAGGCCGTAGCGCACGAGCTCGGCATGCAGCCGCGCCACGTCCGCGCGGATGCCGTCGATCGCCTGCGCGATCTCGGAAGCGAAGGGGGTCATCCGGATCCTCTCGTGACGCTCCGGTCAGAACTGTGACCGGTCACGGAGAGTGTGTCATCACACTCTCCGTCCCGTCAAGGGGGCGCCGACGCGACGTCGACGCGGCGTCACCCGGCACGCTCGGGAGGACGCACTCCCCCTTACCCGTCCCGGAAGCTCCCCCGGTTCCGGACCCCCGTTCGGCGCTCTCCCCGTTCCGGCCGCCCGGTTCCGGACCCCCGGTTCAGGACCCCGTTCCGGACTCCTCCCCCGTTCAGACCCCTCCCCGTTCCGTCCCGTTCAGACCCCCTCCCCTTCTCCGACCCCCGTTCAGGTCGCACTTTCGGCTCCATCTGGATCCCACAAGCCGCAGAAACTGCGACCCGAACGAGGGAAGTGCGACCCGAAGCGGCAGGACGCCCTCGCACGCGCGCTCGGTACGCGCTCGCGGCAGGAGGCCATCGCACGCGCGCTCGGCGCGCGATCCGGGCCGTGGATCCGCGCCGTGGATCCGTCGCAGAGCGCGCAGTCAGAGGCCGAGCGCGCGCCGGATGCGGCCGAGCAGCTCAGCCGGATCCGCGAGGAGCTCCGCCGTGACCTCGATCACGGTCCACCCCGCCGCGCGAAGTCGTGCCAGCCGCTCCACGTCGGCTCCCCAGCTGTTCGCGTGCACCCGGCCCAGGTACTCTATCGCCACCTTCCGCGCAGGGTAGACCAGGTCGACGCAGCCCAGGAAGCCCGCACCGTCGAACAGATCGACGTTGAGCTGGGGCTCGGGCAAGCCCGCCGCGCGGATCAGGCAGCGCAGCTCGGACTCCCGCGGCGACCAGGAGTCCTCCCGGATCCATTCGATCGCCTCGCGCAGCATCGGTCCGCCGAGCCGACGCCCCGCACCGATGTTGGCACGGAGTTCGGCGACGGTCGCCAGCTGCGGCTTCCCGACGTGCGGGCGACCCACGCCTGGTCGCCATGCCCGGCAGAAGTGGTCGCCGAGAGCCACCAGCGCGAAGAACGGCAGGTGCCCCATCTGCGTCCACGTCGAGGCGGGCGATGCGACAGGGAGGCCGAGATCGGTCCGCACGCGGACGAGCCGCGGGTCCCCACGATGGCGCACGACGCCCGCGGCCCGCACGAGCGGACCGTCACCGAGGGTGCTCACGTGCACGCCGACGGTGGCGTCCTCACGGGCGATCGGCAGCGGTCCGCCCCAGAGCGCCGCGGCCGTCTCATGGCTGAAGTACTGACCGGGGCGCAGCCTCGGCGCGTAGGCGAGCGCATGCTCGACGCGGATCCGTCGCTGCGCGGCGAAAGGATCCTCGTCCCGTTCCGGCGTGGAGCCGGAGCGGCGGGTACGCAGACCCGAGTAGGGGCGAAGCAGGTCGGATCCGCGCAGGCGCCCCGCGCTCACGCCGAGGGCCTGAGCGTCGCGGACGGCGAACGAGGAGCCGAGCGCATCGGGGAGACGTCGGGGGCGGGGCACTCCCCCACCGTGCCAGCATCGACGCCCGGCGTCGGAGGTTATCCACAGGCGGCCTCGCGCAAGAGGACGGGTGGCGCTCGCGCGTCGGGCGCCTCAGGTCGCATTTCGGTCGCTCAGGTCGCACTTTCGGCTGCATGAGCACGCCGGAGAGAGCGGAAACTGCGACCTGAACGGGCTGTGCCTGCTGCGAATCGCAGGGTCAGCCCGCGGGCGGGACCACCGAGTCGCGCACGACGAGCACGGGTGCGATCGGATCCGACGACGCAACCGACGCAACCGCGACCGGATCCGACGATCCCGACGATCCCGACGATCCCGACGATCCCGACGACGCAACCGCGACCGGATCCGACGCGGTCGCGCCGGATCCGCCCAGCGCGATGACGCGCGCGACGGCCCGCCGGGCGAGCTCCTCGAAATCCTGCCGCACGGTCGTGAGGGGCGGCCAGGCGTACGCCGCCTCCGGCACGTCGTCGAAGCCCACGATGCTGATCTGCTCCGGGACATCCACCCCGGCCGCGCGCAGACCGCCGATCAGCCCGAGCGCCATCTGGTCGTTCGCGGCGAACACCGCGGTCGCGCCGGAGGCGATCACCTCCGCCGCGGCCCCGTGACCCGAGCGCGGACTCCAGTCGCCCGAGAAGACCGGGCCGGCGGGCAGGCCGCGCGCGGCGAGCTCCTGGGCGAAGCCGGTCGCTCGCCCTTCGGCCTCGAGCCAGTCCGCGGGCCCGGCGAGATGTGCGATCCGCTGATGGCCGGCATCGGCGAGCGTCGCCACGGCGAGGCGCGCACCCGCCCTCTGATCGACCGAGAAGTCCGCGCGCTCGGCGGCGTGCAGGATCACGGTCGGGATCCCGATGCGCAGGGCGTCGAGCACATCGAGCGTGCGCGCATGCGGCGCGAACACGATCAGCCCGTCCACGGCCTGCGCGCGCAGGTGCTCGATCGCCTGGCCGACGGAAGCCTCGTCGCCGGAGTCCGCGAACGCCGCGGTGATCCAGTATCCGGCCTCGCGCGCCGATGCCTCGATCGCCGCCATGCTGCGGGAGGGCCCGTACTGCAGCGCGTCCGAGGCGAGGACGCCGATCGTGCGCGTGCGATGGGTGCCGAGGGCCCGCGCCGCGTTGTTCATCCGGTAGCCGAGCTCCTCCATCGCCGACACCACACGGGCACGGGTGTCGGGCGCGACGTCGGGATGATCGTTCAGCACGCGGGACACGGTCTGCCGGGAGACGCCTGCGAGCGCGGCGACGTCCCGCACCCCGACGGCGCGCTGCGGCTTCGACTCACTCACGCCTGCGAGTGTACGGGGACGGCGTCGTCCGCCGGCGACGGCGCCGGTGCGCGGCGCCGGTGCGCGGCGCCGGTGCGCGGCGCCCGGAGCCCTCCACCGTCCTTTCCGTCCGCCGGTCCAAGACCGGCGCCGTAACTCCTGCCACCCGCACGGCCCATCCAGGTCGCAATCCGGGCGTTCAGGTCGCGATCCATGAGCTCAGGTCGCGATTTCGGCTCCAACAGGGCCTGCGGAACAGCAGATAGTGCGACCTGAACGATCACGACGGGACCAGGCAGGACCAGACGAGGCCAGGCGGGGCCAGGCGCGGGCACGGGGCCGCACGGGGCCGGGCACGGGACCGCACCGGGAGTCGGTCAGCGCCCCAGCCCGAGCCGCTCCAGGTACGCGTTCCGGAACCGGCCGACCGGATCCATCTGGTCCGCGAGCGCGGCGAAGTCCCCCCAGCGCGGAGTGCGGCGGCGGATCTCGGCCGGATCGAGCACGGACAGCTTGCCCCAGTGCGGGCGCGCGGTGTCGGGCAGCGCGGCCTCGATCACAGGCAGCAGCGCCTCGACCGCGGGCTGGTCCCGGCGCCAGGTGAAGTGGATCCCGACGGCGCCCTCGCCGTACGAGGAGCTCAGCCAGAGGTCGTCGGCGGCGACCGTGCGGATCTCGTTCACGAGCAGCAGCGGCGCGATCCGGTCGGCGAGCGCGCGCACCGCCTCGATCGCGCGCACCGCGTCGCGTCGCGGCACGAGGTACTCGCTCTGCAGCTCCTCCCCTGCCGAAGGGGTGAAGCCCAGCTGGAAATGCGGCAGCCGCTCGTGCCAGGGCCCTGGTTCGCCGAGCTGCGGGGTGCAGGCCTCGGCCGAGACCCCCAGGATGGGGTGCCGCTGCTCGACGGCCGGCGTGGTTCCGAGGCGGGCCAGCAGGGCCTCGTCCGCGGCGACGCCGCCGACCCGGTTCTTGATCCAGAGCTGGTCGGCGCGATCGCGACCGGTCCAGCGGCTGAAAATGCTGACGCTGGTGCCGAGCGCGGTGACCCGGTCGAACTCGGCGAGCACCGCATCCCACGCGGGCCCCTCGTGCACCGTCTGCGCCACGTCGTACGCCGGCTCCACGTCGAGCTCGAGCTCGACGATCACCCCGAGCGCGCCGAGCGACACGACCGCCCCGTCGAAGTCCGCGTCCCCGCGGCGCAGGGTGCGCTCGCCGTCCGGACCCGCGAGGGTGAGCGCCCGCACCGCGCTGGCGAGGGAGCCGATCGCGTCGCCCGACCCGTGCGTCCCCGTGGACACGGCGCCGGCGACGGAGATGTGCGGCAGCGAGGCGAGGTTCGCGAGGGCCAGGCCCCGCCGCTGCAGCTCCGCGCCGAGGTCGCCGTAGCGCACGCCTGCCGGAACGCGCACCGCATCGGGCGCGACCTGCTCGATCCCGCGGGGCATCGCGGAGAGGTCGATGAGCGTGCCCGTGGTGTCGGCGATCGCGGTGAAGCTGTGGCGGGAGCCGAGCGGGCGCAGCGGCCCGGACGAGGAGAGGACGTCGTGCAGCTCCTCGCGGGTGCGCGGTCGCCCGATCGCCGCCGCGCGGTAGGCGAGGTTGCCGGCCCAGTTCGTCCCGATGCTCATCGCCACATCATAGAGCGTCGTTACATCGATAGAAGCCGGTGCGGATCCCGGATCCGATGGGCGGGCTTAGGCTGAGCGCATGGCAGGGAGCACGCGGGCGACGATGCGCGACGTCGCGTCGCTGGCCGGCGTCTCCGCGAAGACCGTGTCGAACGTGGTCACCGGCACCGTCTTCGTGCGCGAGGACACGCGCGCCCGCGTCGAGGACGCGATGCGCAAGCTCGACTTCGTGCCCAACCTGAGCGCGCGCAGTCTGCGCAACGGCCGCTCCGGAGTGATCGCCCTCGCGCTCCCCTATCTCGCGACCTCGTTCTCCGCCGAGCTGCTCGACCACATCGTCCAGGCCGCCCGACTGAAGGGCTTCGCCGTCCAGGTCGAGCAGACCGGATCCGAGCCGCGCCGCGAGCGCGAACTGCTCTCCCGCGCCCGCGCGCACCTCGTCGACGGCCTGATCCTGAACCCCATCCGCCTCGAGGACAGCGCGCTCACCGACCAGGACCGGCAGCTGCCCGTCGTCCTGATCGGCGAGGTCGAGCAGCAGCTCGCCGACCACGTCGGGATCGACAGCGTGGCGGGCGCCGCCGCGATGACGCGGCACGTGATCGAACGCGGCGCCCGGCGGATCGCGGTCGTCGGCGGCGACGACCAGCACGCGATCGCGACGGCGACCAGCCGACTCCGGCTGCAGGGCGTGCGCCAGGCACTGGCCGAGGCGGGCCTTCCCGCGGACCCCCGCCTCACCGTCAACCACGCCGACTGGACCATCTCCGGGGGCGCGGAGGCGACCGTCGAGCTGCTCTCCCGCGGCACGCCGTTCGACGCCGTGCTCGGCTTCACCGACTCCCTCGCCGCCGGCGCTCTGCACGTGTTGCACAGCCGCGGGATCCGCGTACCCGACGACGTCCTGGTGACGGGGTTCGACGACGTCGAGCTCTCCCGCTTCACCGAGCCGGCGCTGTCGACCGTGCGGATCGACCGCGCCGCCTTCGCCTCCTCCGCCGTCGACCTGCTCGCCGAGCGGATCGCGGATCCGACCGGGACCCCGCGCACGATCACCGTGCCGCACCGGCTCATCGTCCGCGACAGCACCGCCGCCGCCCCGCGCGGCTGGACGCCCGAGCACTGACCCGTCACCGGACGGCGCGATCCCTCTCCCGGCCCGCCCGCGCCCGCCGGGCCATCCACCCCGTTCCGTGACCGGTCTCAGAAACCTCTTGCGCACTCCATTTCATCGATGTAATGATGTCGGAGTTCCCTGATCGTCCACGAAGGAGTGACGATGACACCACCTCTCGATCTGAATCGGCGGCAGTTCCTCGGCGCCGCGGGCCTCACCGCCGGCGCCGCGCTGCTCGCCGGATGCGCTTCGACCTCGGCCGCCGCGTCCGGCACCCGCACCCTGCAGTTCTGGCACCTGCTCTCCGGCGGCGACGGCGTGACGATGTCCGGCCTGCTGGACGGCGTGAACACGGCGCAGTCGGCCTACCGGATCCGTCCGACCGTGCTCGCCTGGGGCACGCCGTACTACACGAAGCTCGCCATGGCCTCGGCCGGCGGCCGCGCCCCCGACGTCGCGATCATGCACGCCACCCGAGTGCTCGGCTGGGCTCCGGGCGGTCTCCTGGACGACTGGGACACCGGCCGCCTCGCGGATCTCGGCGTGGACGCGTCCGCGTTCCCGGATCCGATCTGGAAGAAGGGCGACGTCGACGGGCGGCGCCTCAGCATCGCGCTCGACGCGCACCCCTTCGTGCTCATGTACAACACGGAGGTCTGCGAGAAGGCGGGCGTGCTCGACGGGGACGGACGCCTGAAGGAGGCGGCGAACCCCGAGGACTTCCTCGCGATGGTCGACGCGATCGCCGGGGTCACCGGCGGACACGGCCTGTCCTACGGCTATCTCGGCGACGGCTCCCAGATGTGGCGCCTGTTCTACACGCTGTACACACAGCACGGCATCGAGATGGAGATGCCGCAGGGCGGTCCCGCGGTGATCGACAAGGACGCGGCCGTGGCGTCTCTCGCCTTCATGCAGAAGCTGCTCGACGGCAAGCGGGCGGCCAAGCAGGCCGACTACGGCACCGCGGTGGCGGAGTTCGCGACCGGGAAGAGCGGCATGTTCCTCAGCGGGGTGTGGGAGCTGCGCACGATGCAGGCGGCCAAGATCCCCTTCGACGTCGCGATGATCCCGCCGGTGTTCGGCACGCGCACGGCCTACGCCGACTCGCACTCCTTCGTCCTGCCGCACCAGTCGCACCCGGATGCGGCAAGCCGCGACCTCGTGTACCGCTTCGTGGCCGACATGCTGAAGGGCTCCTTCGGCTGGGCGGAGGCCGGGCACATCCCCGCCTTCCTCCCGGTCACGGAGTCGGCGAAGTACGCGAAGCTGCTTCCGCAGGCCCACTACGCCGACGCGGCGAAGCACGTGCGCTACGACCCGCCCGCGTGGTTCACGGGGTCCGGATCCAACTTCCAGGGCCAGTTCGGCGCCGCCGCCCAGCCCGCGCTTCTGGGCGGAGGCAGTCCCGCCGAGGCCGTCGCCCGCTTCGAGGCCGCCGTCAAGCGCTTCCTCGCCCAACCCAATCCCGCCGATCCGGAGGGAGCCCGGAGATGACCTCGACGACCCCCACCACCACGACCATCGTCACCGGTCGTGCGGCCACCCGCGCGACCCGGCGCCACGCCGGCGGATCCCGTCACGGAGAGCAGCTGATCGGCTGGGCGTTCCTCGCCCCGTTCCTCCTCGCGTTCGCGCTCTTCCTCGCCTGGCCGATCCTGCACGGCCTCTACCTGAGCTTCACCGACCAATCCCTCACCGGGTCCGGCGGCGGCTTCGTCGGACTCGCGAACTACGTCGAGGCCCTCGCGGATCCGGTGATGTGGGGATCGCTCGGCAACACCGTGTGGTTCACGCTGCTGTCCACCGTCCCGCTCGTGGTCGTCGCCCTGCTCATGGCCGTGCTCGTCGATCGCGGGCTTCCCGGCCAGTGGCTCTGGCGGCTCTCGTTCTTCATGCCGTATCTGCTCGCCTCCACCGTGATCTCGCAGATCTGGGTCTGGATCTTCAACCCGCAGATCGGGGCGGCGAACAACGTCCTGAAGGCCTTCGGCCTCGAGCCGATCGCCTGGCTGCAGGATCCGAAGACCAACATGATCGCGATCGTGATCGCGACGGTCTGGTGGACCGTCGGGTTCAACTTCCTGCTCTACCTCGCAGCCCTCCAGAACATCCCGCAGCAGCAGTACGAGGCGGCGTCGCTGGACGGCGCGGGCGGATGGCGGCAGTTCACCGCGATCACGCTCCCGCAGCTGGGACCGGCGACCACCCTCATCGGCCTGCTGCAGATCCTCGCGTCGCTCAAGCTGTTCGACCAGGCGTACCAGATGCTCGGCGGCCTCTCCAGCGACACCACCCGCTCGATCGTGCAGTACATCTACGAGACCGGCTTCGTCGGGTACCGGTTCGGCTACTCCGCCGCGCTCTCCTACGTGTTCTTCGCGATCATCATCATCCTCGGCGTCGTCCAGGCGCTGATCACCCGTCGGCGGAAGGACGCCCGATGACCACCGCGACCCGCACCCTCGTCGTCCCCGGCGCCGCGCGCGCCCGCACCCGCCGGCCGATCGGCCGTCGCCTCACCGTCCTCACCGTGCTCGCCTTCGCGGTGCTGCTGATCCTCGCGATCGGCTGGCTGCTGCCGTTCCTCTGGGCGGTCGCCACCGCGTTCAAGACCGAGACCGACGCCGCCTCCGGGGACGCCGGCTGGATCGGCGCGAGCGGGCCGACGGTGCAGGCGTTCAGCGCGATCCTCTCGCAGGGCAACGTCTACCTCTGGGCGTGGAACAGCCTCTGGACCGCGACGGCCGTGACGGTGATCACCGTCACGATCTCGGCCCTCGCCGCCTACGCGTTCTCCCGCCTCGACTTCCGTGGCCGGAAGTGGCTGTTCGTGGTGATCATCGCCGCGATCGTCGTCCCCCCGCAGGTGCTGATCATCCCGCTGTTCTACGAGATGCTCGCGATGGGCCTGGTCGACACGCACTGGGGCCTCATCCTGCCGCAGGTGGTGGCGCCGGCGATGGTCTTCATCCTGAAGCGGTTCTTCGACGCGATCCCCGTCGAGCTCGAGGACGCGGCGCGCGTCGACGGTGCGAGCAGGTTCCGGGTGTTCTGGTCGATCGTGCTGCCCCTGTCCCGGCCGATCCTCGCCTCCGTCGCGATCTTCGTGTTCATCGGAGCGTGGAACAACTTCCTCTGGCCGTTCCTCGTCATCAACGACACCGGCCTGATGACCCTGCCCGTCGGCCTGCAGACCGTCATCAGCGCCTACGGCGTCCAGTACGCGCAGGTCATGGCCCAGGCCGTCCTCGCCGCCCTGCCCCTCATCATCGTGTTCCTCATCTTCCAGAAGCAGATCGTCAAGGGAGTCGCCACCAGCGGCTTCGGCGGTCAATGACCCGAACGGATCGGATCCCCATGTCCCACGCCCGCATCACCATCGACCGCGACTTCTCGATCGCCGACGTCCCGCGCCGCCTGTTCGGCCAGTTCGTCGAGCACATGGGCCGCTGCGTCTACACCGGCATCTACGAGCCCGGCCACCCGGCGGCGGACGCCCGCGGCTTCCGCACCGACGTGCTCGAGCTCGTGCGCGAACTCGGACCGACCGTCGTCCGCTACCCCGGCGGCAACTTCGTCTCCGGCTACCGCTGGGAGGACGGCGTCGGGCCCGTCGCCGATCGTCCCGTGCGCATCGACGGCGCCTGGCACACGATCGAGACGAACGCGTTCGGCCTGCACGAGTTCATGGACTGGTCCCGCGAGGCCGAGGTCGAGGTCATGGAGGCCATCAACCTCGGCACCCGGGGCGTCGAGGAGGCCCGCGCACTCGTGGAGTACGCCAATCACCCGGGGGGCACGTACTGGTCGGACCTGCGCCGGCGCAACGGCGCCGAGGATCCGTTCGACATCAAGCTGTGGTGCCTGGGCAACGAGCTGGACGGCCCCTGGCAGATCGGCCACAAGACCGCGCACGAGTACGGCCGTCTCGCCCAGGAGACCGCCAAGGCGATGAAGCTCGTGGATCCGACGATCGAGCTCGTCGCGGTCGGATCCTCGAGCCGGCAGATGCCGACGTTCGGCACCTGGGAGCACACCGTGCTCACGCATGCGTACGACGAGGTGGACTACGTCTCGATGCACGCGTACTACCAGGAGCACGACGGCGACGTCGCGTCGTTCCTCGGCGACGCCGTCGACATGGATGCGTTCATCGACGGCGTGGTCGCCACGATCGACGCGGTCAAGGCCGCCGGCAAGCACACCAGGCAGGTGGACATCTCGTTCGACGAGTGGAACGTCTGGTACCAGTCCGGCCTGGACAGCGAGGACCAGCCGCACCAGGTGGAGAAGGCCTGGCGCGAGCACCCCCGGCTCATCGAGGACGCCTACAACGTCACCGACGCGGTCGTGGTCGGCACGTTCCTGCACAGCCTGCTGCGGCACGGCGACCGGGTGAAGATCGCCAACCAGGCGCAGCTCGTGAACGTGATCGCGCCGATCCGCTCGGAGGAGGGCGGACCCGCGTGGCGGCAGACCATCTTCTGGCCGTTCGCCCGGATGGCGCGGATGGCGCAGGGCCGGATCCTGCGCCTCGCCGTCTCATCGACGAAGACGCCCACCACCCGTCACGGGGACGTGGACGACGTGGACGCCGTGGCCACGTGGGACGAGGAATCGGGCCGGCTCGCGCTCTTCGTCGCGAACCGCTCGCTCGACGGGGAGGCGACCGTCGACCTCGACCTGTACGGCCTGCGCGCGACCGCGGTCCGTTCGGCCGAGGTGCTCACCGTCCCGGAGGACGGGGACCGGCTCACCGCGAACCTCGTCGGCGCGCCGGACGCGGTCGGGCTGCGGCCGCTCGACGGGGTCGCGCTCGACGACGGCGCGGTGCGCCTCACCCTCCCCGCGCTGTCCTGGTCGGCCGTGGAGTTCGACGTCGCGCGGAGCTGATCGGCGGCCCGTCCCGCCGCCGGGGCGCAGTCGATTCGTTCAGGTCGCACTCTGGCGATTCAGGTCGCAGAATCGGCTGTTCCCAGGCCCCGGGAACAGCCGATTCTGCGACCTGAACGGGATCCGGACCCGAGTAGAGGATCCTGATCCGAGCAGGCAGGCCGCGCCCAGGGCGGCGGCGGAGGTCTCCCACATCCCCCGCCGCCCCCTGATCCGTCCGAGGGCTTGACGTGTGCGCTTCTGGAATCTATAAAGAAACTTAGCTAATAGATTTCAGGAGCTTCGATGACGTCCTCCCCCGCCCCCGGCACCCCCGGCTGGCTCGCCCTCCGCAACGACCAGGCCGCCCTCTCGCTGCTCCTCGACGAGGGCCCGCTCACGCGCAACCGCATCGGCGAGCTGACCGGGCTCTCCAAGCCGACCGCGGCGCAGATCGTGACGCGCCTGGAGGAGGCCGGGTTCATCCACCCCGCCGGCGAGCTCTCCGCCGGCCGCGGCCCGAACGCGGTCACCTACGACGTGCGGCTGGACCGGAGCCTGGGCGTCGCGATCGACGTCGACGAGACCGTGCTGCGCGCGACCGTCGTCGACGCCCGCGGCACGGAGCGCCCCGTCGCGACGATCCCGATCGACGCGGCGCACCCGCGCTCGGCCGAGGGCGACGTGCGCCGGGCGATCGACGCCGCCTGCCGCGCGGCCGACGTCGACGCCGGCGCCGTCGTCGAGATCGTGATCGGCGTGCAGGCCGCCAACGACCCCGCCGCGGATCGTCTGAACTTCACCGACACCCTCGACGGCTGGCCCATGCAGAACGCGCGCGGCGAGCTGGAGGCGGGCCTCGGCATCGCCGTCACGCTGGAGAACGACGTGAATCTCGCCGCGATCGCCGAACGCGCCGAGGGCGCGGGCGCCGACGCCCCGGGATTCGCGCTGCTCTGGCTCGGCGAGGGCCTCGGCCTCTCGATCGACCTGGACGGCACGATCCTGCACGGCGCCACCGGTGGTGCGGGCGAGATCGGCTACCTGCCCGCGCCCCGCACGGCGATGGCGATCGACCCGGACGCGGAGGACCTGCAGGAGCTGGTCGGCGGATCCGCCGTCGCACGCTCGGCGACCTCCGCCGTCGGCAGCCCGCTCGACTACGCCGGGGCTCTCGCCGCTCTCGCGAGCGCGCCGGATCGGATCGTGCCCGACCTCGCCGCGCGCATCGCGCTGGCCCTCACGCCGGTCATCGCCGTGCTGGATCCGTCGCTGGTGATCCTCGGCGGCCCCACCGGGGTCGCCGGCGGGGCCGCGCTGGCGGACGCCGTGTCCGCCGCGCTGCGCGCCTCGTCGGGCTGGGACCCCGCGGTGCGCACCACGGGAGCCCCGGCCGATGCCGTGCTCCTCGGCGCCCGGCACGTGCTCGTGTCACGCCTGCGCGGACGCCTGCTCCCCGAGTGATTCGCAGCACGGCCGACCCCCGGCCGTGCCGCCAGATCCCCCTGAACAGAGAGGTTCACATGAAACGCCACACCCGGCTCCGCATCGGAGCCATCGCCGCGCTCTCCGTCACCGCCGTCGTCCTCGCGGGCTGCTCCGGCGGATCCGACACCACCGTCGCCGCCACGGCGCCCGACCATCTGTCCGGCACGGTCACCCTCTGGGAGTTCTTCAGCGACCGCGAGGCCGGAGTCGTCCAGTCCGTCATCGACGACTTCCACAAGAAGTACCCGGATGTGAAGGTCGACGTGCGCACCGGTCAGGAGGACGACAAGATCATCAAGGCCATCGCGGCCGGCAACGATCTCGACGTCGCGATCTCGGGCGCCGTCGACAACGTGGGCGCGTTCTGCTCGTCGGGAGCGCTGCGCGACCTCACGCCCTACATCGAACGCGACGGCGTCGACCTCTCGCAGCTGTCCGATGTGGCGCGCAGTTACACCTCCTTCGACGGCAAGCAGTGCGCGCTGCCGATGCTCGCCGACGTGCAGGGCCTCTACTACAACACCGACCTGCTGCAGGCGGCGGGCTACAGCGCACCGCCGAAGACGCTCGGCGAGCTCGAGGCGATGGCGGTCAAGCTCACGACCTACAACACCGACGGATCCATCAAGACGCTCGGCTTCAACCCGCTCATGGGCGCCTACGAGAACGCCCCGACCGTCTTCGGAGCCGCCGCAGGCGCCGAGTGGATGAAGGACGGCAAGAGCGCGATCGCCTCCTCCCCCGCCTGGAAGGAGCTGATGACCTGGCAGAAGAAGTTCATCGACGAGATCGGCTACGACAAGCTCAAGGCGTTCACCGCCGGTCTCGGAGACGAGTTCTCCGCGGGTCAGGCGTTCCAGACCGGCCAGCTCGCGATGAACCTCGACGGCGAGTGGCGCGTCGCCTTCCTCGCCGATCAGGCACCCGATGTGAAGTACGGGGTCGCGCCCTTCCCCGTGCTGGACGGCCACGAGGACCTCTACGGCGGCGGGTTCTCCTCCGGCACGATCGCAGGCGTCTCCAAGGGCTCCAAGAACCCCGAAGCCGCCTGGGCGCTGCTGCGCTATCTCACCCTCGACACCGATGCGGTCGTGAAGCTCGCCAACGGCCTGAAGAACGTCCCGACCACGAAGGACGCGCTCGCGTCCTCGAAGCTCGACCTCCCGGAGCAGTTCGGGACGTTCCTCGACATCGCGAAGAGCCCGCACCTGACCTCGATCCCGGCGACCGTGATCGGCAGCGCGAACCAGGTCGCGCTCTCCGGCTACTGGACCAGGTTCCAGTCCGGCGGCGGGGGCGACATCGACGCCGGCCTCAAGAAGGTCGACAAGGACATCGACGACCAGCTCGCCCTGAGCGAGGGCCCGTGATGACCGCGACCCTCGCGCCGGGGCGCGCGGAGCCCCCTCCGCGCGCCCCGGGCGCCACCGCCCGCCGACGCGGATCCGCCGTCCGCCGTCGTCGATGGAGCATCGCCCTGATGCTGGCTCCGACGCTCCTCGGCCTCGCCGTCTTCTTCGTCTACCCGCTCGTGGCGAACCTGTACTTCTCCTTCACCCGGTACGACCTCGTGTCCGCGCCGCAGTGGAACGGCCTGAACAACTACGTCTACCTGTTCACGAAGGATCCGCGGATCGCCACGGCGGCCCTGAACACCCTGTGGTTCGTCGTGATCCTGGTGCCGGTGCGGATCGTCTGCGCCCTCGCGGTCGCCGGGCTCCTGCTGCGCGCCCGCAGCGCCGGCGGCGTGTGGCGCACGATCTTCTACCTGCCCGCGCTCGTGCCGCCCGTGGCGTCGGTCGTCGCGTTCGTGTTCCTCTTCAACCCGGGGACGGGCCCCGTCAACCTCGTGCTGAAGAGCCTCGGCATCCCCGGTCCGCTCTGGTTCAACGACCCCGCGCTCGCGAAGCCCTCGCTCGTGCTGCTGGGCGTGTGGGTCATGGGCGACGTCATGATCATCCTGCTCGCGGCACTCCTGAACGTGCCGCGCGACCAGTACGAGGCGGCCTCGCTCGACGGGGCGAACGGCGTGCAGAAGGTGCGCTACGTGACGATCCCGTCGATCGCCCCTGTGCTGCTGTTCGCCCTGGTGACCGGCATGATCGCGGCGCTGCAGTACTTCACCGAGGCTGCCGTGGCGTCCGGCGTCGCGTCCGGTCGCTCGGGCGCCGCCTCGGGCGGGCTCGCCGCCGACATCGGGTATCCGGAGGACTCGCTGCTCACCTACACGCAGTGGCTGTACGTGCGCGGGTTCGCCAACTTCCAGCTCGGCTACGCCGCGGCCATGGCCGTGGTGCTGTTCCTCGTCGCCAGCGTGTTCGTCGCCCTGCTGCTGCGCAAGTCGCGGGCCTTCTCCCCGGAGGACTTCTCATGACCGCGACCGCGCTCATCACCACGGGATCCGCGCGCCCCGCGCGCCCGGTGCGCGGGGGCCGGCGCATCCTGATCTGGATCGCGGACCACACCGTGCTCTCCGTGCTCGCGGTGCTGTTCCTCGCACCGATCCTGTTCGTGCTGCTGACCTCGTTCATGTCGGGCAAGCAGACGCTGACCGCCTCGATCTGGCCGCAGCCGTGGGACCTCTCCAACTACGTCCGCGCGTTCACGCAGGTGCCGCTGGGGCTGTGGTTCCTGAACTCCGCGTTCTACGCGGTGCTCGCCACCGCGTTCATGCTGGTCTCCTCGGTGCCCGCGGCGTACGTCCTCGCGAAGATCCGCTTCCGCGGGGCGAACATCGTCTTCCTGGCGATCATCGTGGCGATGCTGCTGCCTCCGCAGGTCACGATCGTGCCGGTGTACGTGATGTTCGCCAAGCTCGGCCTCACGGGGACGCTCTGGCCGCTGATCCTGCCGAACCTGCTCGGCGATGCGTTCTCGATCTTCCTGCTGCGGCAGTTCTTCCTGACCATCCCGTCCGCCTACGCGGACGCCGCGCGGATCGACGGCAACGGCGAGTGGGGCGTGCTCTGGCGGGTCATGGTGCCGATGACCAAGCCCGGCATCGCCTCGGCCGCGATCTTCCTGTTCTTCAACTCGTGGAACGACTACTTCGGCCCGCTCCTGTACGCCTCGGAGAACCCCTCGGCGTGGACGGTCGCCTACGGTCTGTCCACCTTCCACGGCACCCACGGCACCGACTGGGGGACGACCATGGCCGTGACCATGCTCGTGACGATCCCCGTGGTGATCGTGTTCTTCTTCGCCCAGCGCGTGTTCGTCGAGGGCATCAACCTGACCGGAGTGAAGGGCTGACATGAAACTCACCGTCATCGGAGGCGGATCCACCTACACCCCCGAGCTCACGGACGGCTTCTCGCGGCTGCGCGACGTGCTCCCGATCGACGAGCTCTGGCTCGTGGATCCCGACGACCGGCGCCGGGAGCTCGTCGCCGGGGTCTCGCAGCGGATGTTCGCGCGCGCCGGGCACCCGGGCCGGATCAGGGCCACCGCCGACCTCGTCGCGGGCGTCGCGGACGCGGACGTGGTGCTGATCCAGCTGCGGATCGGAGGGCAGGCCGCCCGGCTCGGCGACGAGACCTGGCCGCACGAGGCCTGCTGCATCGGTCAGGAGACCACGGGTCCCGGCGGGCTCGCCAAGGCACTGCGCACGGTTCCCGTGGTGCTCGAGGTCGCCGAGGCCGTGCGCCGGCATGCGAAGCCCGGCGCCTGGATCGTCGACTTCACGAACCCGGTCGGAATCGTGACCCGCGCGCTGCTCGAGGAGGGCCATCGCGCGATCGGCCTGTGCAATGTGGCGATCGGATTCCAGCGCCGCTTCGCCCGGATGCTCGACGCGGATCCTGCCCTCGTCCGCCTCGAGCACGTCGGACTGAACCACCTGACCTGGGAGCGCGGCGTGCTGCTCGACGGCGTCGATGTGCTGCCGGGGCTGCTGCGGGAGCGCCTGCCCGAGCTCGCGGACGAGGTGGAGCTGCCGGCTCCGCTGCTGCAGAACCTCGCGATGGTCCCCTCGTACTACCTGAGGTACTTCTACGCCCACGACCGGGTCCTCGAGGAGCAACGGCACGAACCGCCGCGCGCGGAGAAGGTGATGGAGGTCGAGCGGGAACTGCTCCGCCTCTACGCGGATCCGTCCGTCGACGCCAAGCCCGCCGTGCTCGCCGAACGCGGCGGCGCGTTCTACTCCGAGGCGGCGGTGGATCTCATCGCGTCGCTGCTCAGCGACCGCGGCGATGTGCAGGTCGCGAACCTCCGCAACGGCGGCACTCTGCCGTTCCTCCCCGACGACCACGTCGTCGAGGTGTCCGCCACGATCGGCGCCGCCGGTCCCGTCGCCGTGCCCACAGCTCCCCTGCCGGGCGACGTGCAGGGGCTGATCGGCCATGTCGCGGGCTACGAGCGGCTCGCCCTCGACGCCGCACGGCACACCGGATCCGCCGAGCGCGGGCGGCGGCTCGTCGAACGCGCGCTGCTCGCCCACCCGCTCGTCGGCCAGTGGGACCGCGCGGAGAAGCTCGCCGATCTGCTCATCGACCACAACCGGGATCACCTCGCGTGGGCGCGGTGAGCGGCACGGCGGTGCGGACCGGGCAGGGACTCCCGCCGACGCACCCGGAAGGGATCGTCGTCGCCATCGACGGCGGCGGCACCAAGACCGACGCCGTCGCGCTCGATGCGACCGGTGCGGTCGTCGCCCATGTGCGTCTGGGCGCGTCCGATGTGCACCCCGGACGGGAGGGGGAATCGGCCGCCGTCGTCGACGCGGCCGTCCGGCGGGTGCACGCCGAGGCCGGAGGGGGGCCGCTGCTGAGGGTCGGCGTGTTCCTCTCCGGCCTCGACCACGAGGACGAGTTCGCGGCGTTCCGCGCGCGGATCCTTTCGCTGCCGTGGTTCCTCGGCGAGGACGGCGTGGAAGCCCACGTGGAGAACGACATGTTCGCCCTGCTGCGGACGGGCACGCTCGCGCCCGACGCGGTCGCCGTGGTCTGCGGCACCGGGCTCAACGCGATCGGCGTGCGCGCCGACGGCACGACGGCCCGCTTCCTCGCCTGGGGCGCGGTATCGGGCGACTGGGGCGGCGGATCGGACATCGGCGCGGAAGCGCTGCGCCTGGCCGCCCGGGCGCTCGACGGCCGGGGACCGGAGACCGCGCTGACCACGGCGCTCCCCGAGTCGTTCGGGCGCTCCGACCTCACCGCGCTCATCGAGGACGTGCACTTCGGCCGCCTTCCGGAGGAGCGGCTGGCCGAGCTCGTGCCGGTGGTGTTCACGGCCGCCGACCACGGCGACGTCGTGTCCCGCGCGCTCGTGGAGCGGCAGGCGGAGGAGATCGTGGCGATGGCGGCGAGCGCGGCCCGGCGACTGGGGCTCGATCGGGATCCGATCCCGGTCGTGCTCGGCGGCGGGGTGCTCGCGGCACGCCAGCCCCTGCTTCTCGACGGGGTCGTGCAGCGGCTCGCCGCCGCGCTGCCCTCGGCCGTTCCGACGGTGGTCGACGCCCGGCCCGTGGTCGGCGCGGGGCTCGCGCTGCTGGAGCAGCAGGGCGCCGCGGACGAGGTGCTGCGCCGCGCCCGTGCGGCGCTCGAGCGCACCGTCCCCGCCTGAGCGCCGCTCGCCGGTCCTGCGCCGCTCATCGTTCAGGTCGCACTTCTGGCGCTGCCGACCACCCTGGGGCCGCCGAAAGTGCGACCTGAACGGGCGGAGTGCGACCTGAACGGGCGGAGCACGACCTGAACGGGCGGAGTGCGACCTGAACGGGCGGAGCGCGACGCACGGCATCCTGCAACATCCGGGAAACACGGGATGCGTACACTCGGGGACGCCACAAGCACGCACTCCCCCGAAGGACCCACCATGTCCGGTACGCCGTCATCCGCGCCCATCACCGTCTCCATCCGCCGCGAGGTCGACCCCGCCCGCATCGCCGAGGCCACGGCCTGGGTGCAGACCGGGGTGAACCTCGCCAGCTCGCATCCCGGCTTCCTCGGATCCGGATGGGTGCGCGACGGCGACGACTCGCACCACTGGCACATGCTCTACCGCTTCGCGGACGAGGCGGCCCTCGACGCCTGGGAGGCCTCGCGCGAGCGCGCCTGGTGGCTGTCGATGGGCGAGGGGTTCGTGCGCAGCGAGCGCACCCGGCGGCGCACCGGGATCGAGGGCTGGTTCGACGAGCCGTCGACCGAGACGATCACCGTGCCGACCTCGACCGGGGCGACCACGGTGATGGTCGCCCCGTCGCCGCCCCGCTGGAAGCAGGCCGTGTCGATCTGGCTCGGATTCTTCCCGGTGAACCTCGTCTTCACGTACCTGATGAGCCCGGTGCCCGGCTGGAACGCCCTGCCGATCTGGCTGCGCGTGCTCGCCACGACGGTCGTGCTGACGCCGATCATGACCTACTGGGTGCTGCCCTGGGTGACCCGCTCGCTGCGGCGCTGGCTGAACCGGTAGCGCCGGAAGAGAGGATGATCGTCATTCCACAGGACGGATCCGGCCGGATCCTCCTGCGGAATGACGATCACCCTGTGGAAACGCGTCGAGCCGAGCGGGTCGAGCCGAGCGGGACCGGGTCCGTCAGCCCTCGATGTGCCGCTCGTCGACGCCGTTGTAGGCGGACAGCGGGCGGATCAGCGCATTGGACGCGGCCTGCTCCATGATGTGCGCGGTCCAGCCCGTGATGCGGGCCGCGATGAACAGCGGCGTGAAGATCTCCGTCTCGAAGCCGAGCAGGTGGTACGCCGGCCCCGACGGGTAGTCGAGGTTCGGATAGATGCCCTTGCGCGCGACGAACTCGGCCTCGAGCGTGTCGTACAGCTCGGCCAGATCCGTGCGGCCGGTGTCGGCGATGAGCCGGTCCAGCGCCGCCTTCATGGTCGGCACCCGCGAATCGCCGCTCTTGTAGACCCGGTGGCCGAAGCCCATGATCTTGCGCTTGCTCGCCAGGGCGTCGTCGAGCCACGGCACGACCCGGTCGGCGGATCCGATCTCCTCGAAGATGTGCATCACGGCCTCGTTCGCCCCGCCATGCAGCGGGCCCTTCAGCGCACCGATGGCGCCGACGACCGCGGAGTACAGGTCGGCCGTGGTCGATGCGATCACCCGCGCCGTGAAGGTCGAGGCGTTGAAGGAGTGCTCAGCGTACAGCACCATCGAGATCCGGAACACGTCCACGGCCGCCTCCGAGGGCAGCACCCCGAACGTCATCCAGAGGAAGTTCGTCGAGTAGTCGAGATCGGCACGCGGATCGATCGGCGCGAGCCCCCAGCGGCGGCGCTGCACGGCGGCGACGATCGTCGGGATCTGCGCGAGCAGGTACACGGAGCGGCCGAGGTCGAGCTCGCGGTCGGTCCAGCCGCCCGGGCGGTGCAGGCTCGGGTCGAACGTGCCGAGCTGGCTGACCGCCGTGCGCACCACGTCCATCGGGTGCGCGTCGAGCGGGATCAAGTCGAGCAGGGCGAGGGTGCGCGGATCCAGCGGACGGAACGCCCTCTCCTGCGCCTCGAACGCGGCCAGCTGTTCGGGCGTGGGCAGTTCCCCGTTCCAGAGCAGGTAGGCCACGGCCTCGAACGACTGAGTCGCCGCGAGCTCCTGCACGGGATAGCCGCGGTACAGCAGGCTGTTGGTCTCGGGGTTGACCTTCGAGATCGCCGTCGTGTCGACGACGACGCCCGCGAGGCCCTTCTTGATGTCGGGGTCGCTCATGGTTCTGCTCCTTTGCAATACGCCCGCCCGGGGTCGTTGAGCGAGGACGCCGCAGGCGACCGAGACGAAACGGGGTCTCCTGCTGATCGCCGCGTTTCGTCTCGTCGCTGCGCTCCTCGCTCAACGACCCCGTAGCGGGGTGGTGTCGATGCGGAAGTTGAAGACGTTCGTGTCGAAGTGGTTGTAGGACTCGTAGTCGATGAGGTCGTACAGGTCCGCCCGGTGCTGCATCTCGCCGAGCTTCGAGGTCAGATGCCCCTCCTCGTTCAGCGTATCCAGCGCGCGCCCGGTCGCGCCCATCGCGATCCGCAGCATCGAGACCGGCCAGATCACGATGCTCACGCCGGCGTCCTTCAGCTGCTGCGTCGTGAACAGCTCGCTCTTGCCGAACTCTGTCATGTTCGCCAGGATCGGCACGTCGAGCTCGGAGGCCATCCGCTCGAACTCGGCGAGCGTGCGCATCGCCTCCGGGAAGATCGCGTCGGCCCCCGCGTCGACGAGAGCCTTGGCCCGGTCGACGGCGGCGTCCATGCCCTCCACGGCGCGGATGTCGGTGCGCGCCATGATGAGGAAGTTCGGATCCCGCCGGGCGTCGACCGCGGCCCTGATCCGCTTGGTCGCGGTCGACTCGTCGACCACGGCCTTGCCGTCCAGGTGCCCGCAGCGCTTGGGGTTGACCTGATCCTCGATGTGCGTGCCCGCGAGGCCCGCGTCCTCGAGGGTCTGGATCGTGCGGGCCACGTTCATCGGCTCGCCGAACCCGGTGTCGGCGTCGATGATCGCGGGCAGCTCGGTCATCCGGGCGATCTGCTGCCCGCGCTCGGCCACCTCGGTGAGGGTCGTGAGGCCGATGTCGGGCAGGCCCAGATCGGCGGAGAGCACGGCGCCGGAGATATAGACCCCGTCGAAGCCCTTCCGCTCGATGAGCCGCGCGCTCAGCGGATTGAACGCCCCGGGGAACCGCAGCAGCTCCCCCGCGGCGAGCCGCTCGCGCAGGATCCGCCGCTTCTCCGCGGCCGGGGTGGTGGCGTACAGCATCAGTACACCTCCGAGCCACGCCGGGTCCCGGAACACAACGCAGGAAATGCCGTCGTGACCGACCCGGATCCAGCCGCAAGCCGCAGGATCTCCTGCGTCGTTTCACGGCACCGCATCAGAACAGCCCCTTCGGGGCGGGAGCGGCGGCGAGCACACCGGGTGCGGCGACGATCGAGAGCGCGCCGACCTCCTCGGCGGTGAGCTCGGGCAGGCGCTGGACGAGTTCCAGGAACCGCTCGATCTCGGCGGGCTCGAGCACCGGCTCCGCGAGGATCCGGAACTTGCGGATGTAGTCCTCGCGGGCGAACGGCCGCGCGCCCAGCGGATGCGCATCGGCGACCGCGATCTCATCGGTCACCGTCTCGCCGTTCGTCAGGCGGATCTCGACGCGACCGCCGAACGCCTTCTCGGCGATGTCGTTCGAGTGGTAGCGGCGGGTCCACTCCGGGTCCTCGAGCGTGGTGATCTTGTGCCACAGGGCGACGGTGTCCTCGCGCTGTGCGCGCTCGGGTGCGTAGGAGTCGACGTGGTGCCAGGTGCCGTCCTGCAGGGCCACCGCGAAGATGTACGGGATCGAGTGGTCCAGCGTCTCGCGCGACGCGTGCGGGTCGTACTTCTGCGGGTCGTTGGCCCCGGATCCGATCACGTAGTGCGTGTGGTGGCTGGTGTGGATCACGATCGACTCGATGTTGGCCGGATCCGCCAGCTCGGGCCGCTCGTTGTGGAGCTTGCGCGCCAGGTCGATCCAGGCCTGCGCCTGGTACTCGGCGGAGTGCTCCTTCGTGTAGGTGTCGAGGATCGCCCGCTTGGACTCGCCGGCCACGGGCAGCGGCACGTCGTACGACGCGTCGGGGCCGTCCAGCATCCAGGCGATCACGCCGTCCTCGCCCTCGTAGATGGGGCTCGGCGAGGTCTCGCCGCGCATCGCCCGGTCGACGGCCTCGACCGCCATCTTGCCGGCGAAGGCGGGGGCGTGCGCCTTCCACGTGGAGATCTCGCCCTTGCGGCTCTGCCGGGTGGCGGTCGTGGTGTGCAGCGCCTGACCGACGGCCTGGTAGATCGTCTCGACGGGAAGGCCGAGCAGGGTGCCGATGCCCGCGGCGGCCGACGGCCCGAGGTGGGCGACGTGGTCGATCTTGTGCGCGTGCAGGCTGATCGCCTTCACCAGGTCGACCTGGATCTCGTAGCCCGTCGCGATGCCGCGGACCAGAGCCCGGCCGTCCGCGCCGACGTGCTGCGCCACGGCGAGGATCGGCGGGATGTTGTCGCCGGGGTGCGAGTACTCGGCGGCGAGGAAGGTGTCGTGGTAGTCGAGCTCGCGCACGGCCACGCCGTTCGCCCAGGCGGCCCATTCGGGGCTGGTGCGGCGCTCGAGCGCGCAGCCGAACACCGTGGATCCGGATCCGTTCACCGAGACCGGGTGGTCGAGCGCCTGCTGGCGGGCGGCGCTGACGGGGGCGCGGGTGAGCGAGGCGGCCGCGACGGACGCGTTGTCGATGACGCGGTTGATGATCATGTCGACGACGTCGGCGTCGACCTCGACCGGATCGGCGGCGATCTCGGCGATGCGCCAGGCGAGCTGCCCCTCGCGGGCGAGCTGCTCGTCGCTGCGATGCACGCGGAGGTGGTGGGTGACGGTCATGCGCTGGCCTTCTTTCCGGTCGTGGAGGTCTCGGGATCCGCGCCGACGAGCGAGTCGAGGATGCTCGCGAGCGCGTTGTGCAGGTGGACGTGGGTGGCGTGCGCGGCGAGGTCGCCGTCCCCGGATCCGATCGCCTCGGCGATCAGACGGTGCTCGCCCGCGCTCGCGGCGAGGCGCGCGGGCTTGTCTCGCGCCATCCGGCGCACGCGCACGAGGTGCGTGCGCACGGTGCGCAACGCCGCGGTGAGGTAGTCGTTGCCGACGGCGGCGTCGAGCGCGTCGTCGAAACGGCCGATGAGCGCGTAGTACCGCGCGCGCCCCTCGTCGTCGCCGAGTGCTTCCGCAGCCTGGGCGAAGCGCTCCGCCAGGGCGGTGAACTCGGTGCGGTCGGCAGCGGAGGCGGCGGCGCGCGCGGTGCTCTCCTCGAGCGCCCGGCGCAGGACGAACAGGTCGCGGATGTCGTCGGCGTCGATCGCCGCGACCACGGTGATGCGCGGCGAGAGCTGCTCGACGAGCCCGTCCGCGGTCAGCCGCCGCAGCGCCTCGCGCAGCGGCGTGCGGCTCACGCCGAGGCGTTCGGCCTGCTCCACCTCGGCGAGCACGGTGCCGGCGGCGAGGGATCCCGATTGGATCTCCTCGAGCAGCGCACGGTAGGCGAACTCCCCCGCACGCATCCCTTCGGCGACGATGGTCATGCCATCAGTGTATACACAAAGAACTTAGGAAGGGAACTTTTCCCGAATTCTGGCTTATTCCGTATACATTGTGGATCAGCGCAGGGTCTCGACCGGCTCCGGCACCGCCTCCGGATCCACCTCGTCGACGACCGGCTCGCCGAGCTTCACCAGCACCACTCCCACGAGCACGAGCGCACCGCCGAACGCCTGCAGCAGATCGGGAAGCTGCCCGAGGAACAGCCAGCCGAACAGGAGCGCGGCGATCACCTCGCTCAGCGCGACGAACGAGGCGAAGCGCGAACCCAGCCGACGCGTCGACACGATGCCGAGCACGTAGGCGAGCGCCGTCGCGATCACGCCCACCGCGAGCACCGGCACGAACCACGGCAGCGTGCCGAACCGGTAGGTGACGTCCTGGGTGTTCCACGTCATCGGCAGGATCCCGGTCGCCCCCGCGACGCTGAGCCCGATCGCTCCGATCAGGAGGCCGAGCCCCGCGAGCGCGATCGGGGGCAGGCCCGTGTCCCCGCGCCCGGAGAGCAGGAAGTAGGTCGCCGCGCCCACCATCGCGCCGAGCGCCCACAGGATCCCCACCGGATCGATCCGGGATCCGGTGAAGATCTCCAGCATGAGCACGAGTCCGATGAACGCGACGACGGCGCCGATCATGCCCTTCGCACCGGGCCGCTCGCCGCGGCGGAGCCAGAGCCAGAGCACCACGGCGATCGGCGCGGTGTACTCGATGAGGAGGGCGAGGCCGACGTCCATCACGGCCACCGCCTGGAAGAAGCAGAGCTGCGCGGCCGTGACTGCGAGCAGACCGTAGACGACGATCATGCCGGCGTTCTTGCGCACCATGCCCCAGCGGCCGCGCAGGGTGAGCAGGGTCGGCACCAGCAGCACGAGCGCCGCGACCCACATGCGGACGGTGACGGCGGCGCCGGGGCTCCACCCCGCGTCCATGAGGCCGCGCGCCCACGCGCCGCTCATCCCGAAGGACAGGGCCGCCCCGAGCGCGAAGACCAGCCCGGAGCGCACTCCGGCGGCCCGAGTGTCATTCGCCACTGTGCTCATGACATGTGACGCTACCGTCCACGATGTAAGCTGTCAACATGATCTTCACCGATGACACCGAGGAGACCCTCCGGGCCGCGGTGTGGCTCGTGAACTCGGCCGAGGATCCGGACACGCTCTCCTCCCTGACCGACGAGGCGGCCTTCCTCGACCAGTTCCGGTACACCGGTCGCATCGATCGCGACGAGGACGAACTGGCGGGACTCCGCGGGATCCGCCCTCAGCTGCGCCGCATGCTGCTCGCCGACCGCGACGACATGGCCGCCGAGGTCAATGCGGCCCTCGCCGGCATCTCCCTCGCGCCGCGCCTCGCCCGGCACGGCACGGTCGACTGGCACCTGCACGCGGTGGCCGACGATCACCCGCTGCCCGAGCGCGTGATCGTGGAGACCGCGATGGCCCTCATCGACGTGATCCGCGCCGAGGAGGGATCCCGCATCTCGGTCTGCGCCGACGACACCTGCGAGGCTCTCGCGCTCGACCTCTCCCGCAACCGCTCGAAGCGCTACTGCTCCACGGCCTGCGCGAACCGCAACGCCGTCGCGGCCTACCGCGCCCGCCGCGCCGAAGCCTGATCCCTCCTCCTCCGTCCCTCCCTCCCCTCCCCTCCCCTCCTCCTCCGAGTCGTCCCCCTGAGGCCGGGCTATAGGTCGTGCTCAGGGGGACGACCCGGAGTGGGGGCGCGCGGGCGGGCTACTCTCGTTGACATGACCGCCGACTGGACCGGATCCGCCATCGCCCTGCTCGAGGCCGACGGGAACCGCAGCGCCGACACGCATCTGCACGTCTTCCCGCTGCCGGCGGAGTGGGGCATCGACCTCTACCTCAAGGACGAGTCGGTGCACCCGACCGGATCCCTGAAGCACCGCCTCGCCCGCTCGCTCATCCTCTACGGCCTGGTCAACGGGCGGATCCACGAGGGCACGACCCTGGTCGAGGCGTCGAGCGGATCCACCGCCGTGTCCGAGGCGTACTTCGCGCGGATGCTGGGATTGCCGTTCGTCACGGTCGTGCCGCGGTCGACGAGCCAGGAGAAGATCGATCTCATCGAGTTCTACGGCGGACGGTGCCACTTCGTCGACTCGGGGGCGGCGATGTACGCCGAGGCCGAGCGTCTCGCCTCGGAGTGCGGCGGGCACTACCTCGACCAGTTCACCTACGCCGAACGCGCGACGGACTGGCGCGGCAACAACAACATCGCCGAGAGCGTGTTCAGTCAGCTCAGCCGCGAGCGGCACCCGATCCCGAGCTGGATCGTCGTCGGCGCCGGCACCGGCGGCACGAGCGCGACCTTCGGGCGGTACGTGCGCTACCGCCGTCACGACACCCGCATCGCGGTCGTGGATCCGGAGGGCTCGGCCTTCTACGGCGGCTGGCGCGCCGGGGATCCGTCGTTCACGACCGGAACACCGAGCCGCATCGAGGGCATCGGGCGACCGCGGGTCGAGCCCTCGTTCGTGCCCGGGGTGATCGACGAGATGATCCCCGTGCCCGACGCCGCCTCGATCGCCGCGGTCCGGCTGCTCAAGCAGCGCACCCTGCACTGGGCCGGCGGGTCGACCGGCACGAACCTCGTCGGTGCGTTCCAGCTCATCGCCCGGATGCTCCGCGACGGCGAGAGCGGCAGCGTGGTGACCCTCATCTGCGACAGCGGCACCCGCTACCTCGACACGTACTACTCCGACGACTGGGTCGCCGGCCAGGGCTGGGATCTGGCCCCGCATCGAGCGCGGATGGAGCACTTCCTCACCTCCGGGGAGTGGCCGGAGCACTGACGCCCCGGCCCCCGCGCCCCGCGCCCCCTTCCGGCGCCCTCTTCCGGCGCCCCTCCCGCGCCCCTTCCGCGAGACCGAACTTGCGTCCCGAGACCGAGGTTCTCATCGTCGGTCTCGCGACGAGGGTTCGGTCTCGCGGTCAAGGGGCGGGCTCGCCTACGCTGGCGACATGACCACGCTCATCCTCACCGTCGTCGGATCCGACCGCCCCGGCCTCGTCGCGACCGTCGCGCACATCGTCGACGAGCACGGCGGCAACTGGGAGAACAGCCGGCTGGCCGAACTGGCGGGCACGTTCGCCGGCGTGATCCAGGTGTCGGTGCCGATCGAGCGGGTGGAAGAGCTGCGCGCGTCGCTGAGCGGGCTCGAGGGGCTGCTCACGATCGCCGTGCACCCCGGATCCGGATCCGAGGCCACCGAGACCCCGCAGGAGCTCTCGATCCAGGTGCTCGGCAACGACCGCGCGGGCATCGTCCGCGAGATCACCGCGGTCCTGAACGCGAGCGCGCTGAGCATCGACAGCATGACCACCGAGACCCGCGACGCGGCGATGGCCGGAGGTCGCCTGTTCGAGGCGTCGATCCTGGCCCGCGTGCCGGCAGATGCGAATCCGGAGGCCCTGCGCAGTGCCCTGGAGCGGATCGCGCACGATCTCCAGGTCGACATCACGGTCGCCTGAGCCCCCGTTCCGGCGCCGTTGCACGCCGCGCGCCCGCCGTATTCAGGCTGGATTCGGTCCGAGGCACCGTGTTGACGCGCCCACCAGCCCCCACCGCCGATCCAGCCTGAATTGCGCACCGGCGTGCGGGCCGGCACGCGGGCCGACGGCGCGACGCAAGACGGCCCGGCCGCCGAGGCACGGCTGGGACGACACCACGAACCGTCTGACCGGGTCCGGGCACACGAAAGGCCCGCACCGGCGACGCGGTGCGGGCCTTTCGACCTCAGACCAGGCGGGCCTTCGGGGAGACCTCGTAGGTGTCGGCCGGGTCATCGTTGACGACGCCCGCGAGCGCCTCGTCGATCGCCGCGAGCGTGTCCGCGTCCAGCACGACCCCCGAAGCCTTGACGGTGTCGGCGAGTTGCTCCGGGCGGGACGCGCCCACGAGCGCCGCGGCCACGTTCTTGTTCTGCAGCACCCACGCGATCGCGAGCTGCGGCATCGTGAGGCCGGCCTCGGCGGCGATCGGCTTCAGCCGCTGCACGGCGGTGAGGATGTCGTCCTGCAGGAGCCGCTGGATGAAGTGCGCACCCGAGTGCGGATCCGTCGCGCGGGAGCCCTCCGGAACCGGCTGCCCCGGCAGGTACTTGCCGCTCAGCACGCCCTGCGCCATCGGCGACCAGACGATCTGCGAGATGCCCAGCTCCTCCGACGCCGGAACGACCTTGCCCTCGATCACGCGGTGCAGCATCGAGTACTGCGGCTGGTTCGAGATGAGCTGCACGCCCAGCTGCTTCGCGAGTGCGTGGCCTTCGCGCAGCTGCTCGGCGGTCCACTCCGAGACGCCGATGTAGAGCGCCTTGCCCTGACGGACGACGTCGGCGAAGGCCTGGAACGTCTCCTCGAGCGGGGTCTCGTAGTCGAACCGGTGCGCCTGGTACAGGTCGACGTAGTCGGTGCCGAGTCGCTTCAGAGATCCGTTGATCGACTCGAGGATGTGCTTGCGGCTGAGGCCGGTGTCGTTCGGACCCTTGGGGCCGGTCGGGAAGTAGACCTTGGTGAAGATCTCGAGGCTCTCACGGCGCTGACCGGCCAGCGCCGTGCCCAGCACGACCTCCGCCGCCGTGTTGGCGTAGGTGTCGGCGGTGTCGAACGTCGTGATCCCGGCGTCGAGCGCGGCATGCACGGTCTTGACCGCGGCGTCGTCCTCGACCTGCGACGCATGCGTGACCCAGTTGCCGTAGGTGATCTCGGAGACTTTCAGACCGCTGTTGCCCAGGTATCGGTAGTTGACCATGGATCCAGCGTAGGCGTGACCGGACACATCGAGGCCCGTCCGCGTCATCCGCCGAGACGGATCCGCGCGCGCGTCCCCGTCCACGCCTCGCCGACGCATCCGCTCCCGTCGCAGAAACTGCCGCTTTCCGGTGGTCTTGCCGGCACTTTTCGCGACGGGAGCGGGAGGGGCGTCAGATCCGGGCGCTCTCCGGCTGCCCGGCAGGAGCCGTCGGGTGCGCCGACGACGGCGCCGGGTGTGCCGAAGCGACACCGGGGTGGGCGGGCACGGGCCAGGACGGGGCGCCCGCCACTGCGGGCGACGCCGCGGCGACATGCGGGGGCTCGGCACGGTGCGCGGGCACTGCGGCGGGCGGCGTGATCGGCAGCGCCGTCGTGGGCGCGTCCGGAGAGTGATCCGCAGCGCCTGCCGCGGCCGCCGGGGCGGGTTCCGCCTCCAGCGGGGCCGCCGGCGCCGCCTCGACAGGAGTTGCCGGTTCCGCGGATGCGGCCGCGACCTCGGCCTCGTGCGCGTCGGCGAAGGCGCGGTGCTTCGCCTCCTCCGCGATGATCGCGGCACGGTCGCGGTAGCCCTTGGAGGTCACGCGGTCGAGCTCGACCTGCTTGGCGATGGCCTCCGCCTTCTCGTACAGCGACGGATCCCCCCAGCTCGTCAGCACCTTCACGATCACCGGCAGCAGCTCGATCATGAAGAACAGCGCCGCGATGAGCCAGTGTGCGAAGCCCAGCACGGGCTCCTTCGCAGAGAGACGGTCGAGGGCCGAGATCTGGCTGAGCAGGCCGACCGCACCGGCGTTCGTCCCGGCGACGTCGGCCGCCCGCGCGTTGTACGCGTCGAGCGCGGCCTTGTACGCCTGCTCCGCGGCGGGGATCTGGTCCTTCGCCTGCTGCCGGTTCTGCGTCTCGGTGGCCGAGGTCGCCGTCTTCGACGACGCGTCGGCGGACTCGAGGTCGGTGTTCGCCTGGCGCAGCTGCGCGGCGAGCGCGTCGTAGGTCTGCTGCGCCTGGTCGAGCTGGGACTTCGCGGCGGTCGAGCTCGCGCCGTCTCCCTGCACCCCGGTGCAGCCGGGAACCGTGCCCGCACCCTGGCCGGTCAGCTCGCACTGGTACAGCGCACGGGCCTGGTCGATCACCTTCTGCTGATCGGTCATCTGCGCGGTGATCTTGGTGACCGTGTCCTGCGCCGCCTTCTGCGAGGCGGAGTCGCTCGAGGTGCCCTTCACGATGCCCGTGGACGCCTGGTTCTGCAGGTCGGCGAGGCGGGTGGAGGCGGCGTCGAGGGCCTTCTTCTCCGGTCCGGTCGCGACCGCCTTCTGGTCGCTCTGCGCCTGGACCAGGTTGGTGGCGGTGACCTCACGTGCGATGTCGTTGTGGAACGCCTGCAGCACGATCGGCTCGGCCACGACGAACCCGATGATCGCGGCCATGAGCACCCGCGGGATCGCGAGCCCGAGCAGCCGCCAGAAGTTGCGCGTGGAGCGCATCGTCGAGGTGAGGAAGCGGTCGAGGTTGAAGATCAGCAGCGCCCAGACGACCGCGAGGGGCACCGCGAGCCACACCAGCACCTGCACACCGGTCGTGAGCGCGAAGAGCATCGACAGCGCCGAGACGAGCGCCGTTCCCGCCAGCACGAAGAACATCTGCACGAAGCGCGGCTGCTCGCTCGGCACGCGGTCGAGGATCGCCCCGTCGGCGCCGCCGAGGATCGCCAGCCGACGCCAGAACCAGCCCTGCGGACGCGGCTCGCGCGGGGGCTTCGGTGCCTTCGGGGGCTTCGTCGGGGCCGGTGCCGGAGCGGCGACCACGGGGGCGGGCGCCGGCTCGGGGACCAACGGCTCGTCCGCGGGCGCCTCGGCCGCGGAGAACAGCTCCTCGATCCGATCCGGCTCGCCCTCCGACGCGGGGGCGGGCTCCGGCACCGGAGGACGCGGCGGGACGACCGGCTCGATCGGGGTCGTCACGGCTTCGTCATCGACGGGCGCCTCGGCGGGGTCGGATCCGGTGGGCGTGTAGTCGCGCACGAAGATGAAGGGGTCCTCCGCCGTCGGGTCGGCGGGGTTCGCGGGGTCGGGCTGTCCGTCGACGTCGAAGGCGATCCGGCCCTGGGAATCCATGCGGCCAGGGCGGTGGGCGGAATAGGACATCCCATAAATGTACGAAAACCCGCCTGGAAGACCCCCGGGCGAACCCTGGAAGAGACCCCTGCGGATCCGAGGCGCCCGCTATGCGCGCGCGGATCCGGGGCGCCCGACACCTCCCTCCCGAGTTTCCCTCTCCGCAGCGCCTTTCCCTCCCCGCACCCGCGCCGCTGCGGGGAAGGAAGGCCGGCCGGAGGAGAGAGACGCGGGCGAGCGCGCACACACGGAAACCGCGGCAGGGGCGCTACCGAGGACCGCGGAGGGGCGCGTCACACCCCGAGGTGCGCGGCGAGCTCCCGGTCGAACGCCGCGGCCTCGTCGAGGTGCGGGGCATGGCCGGCCTCGGGCAGGGCCACCTCGCGGTATTCCCCGCCGGCGGCGGCGTAGCGGTCGAGCACGGCGCGGGTCTGGGTCACCATCGGCTGCGCCGGGGCGACGTCCTCTCCCGGCCACCCCGGGATGACGCCGAGCGCGCCGAGGTGGTTGAGGTCGAAGAACGACGCGTCCGAGACGATCGCGTCCTTGTCCCCGTGGATCCAGAGGATCCGGGGCTTCACCGCGAGATCGACGATGCCGGAGAGATCGAGGTGCTGCGGCGCCATCGTGTTGAGCACTCCGCGCCCGCCCGCGGCGAAGCCCGGCCAGTTCTCGGATCCGACGGCGTCGCCCGGGTAGTTGTCGAGTCCGGTCTTCGTCGTCAGCATCGACACGACCCAGAGGTCTTCGTGCGCGGCCTGCGTCTCCGGCTTCGCGACGTACGCGGTGCGGTAGACGGTGCGCGGTGAGGTCTGCGCCTCATCCGTCGTGTCGCCGGCCTCGAGCCGGGCCACGAAGTCGGGGTTGGCCCCGCCACCGCCCGTGCCCGCGCCGTCGGCGTCGTTGCGGATGCCGTCCGCACCGTGCGTCCCGCCGAAGCCGTAGGGCGAGACGGGTGCCTCCAGCGTGAGCGAGAGGATCCGCTCCGGCGCGTCCAGCGCGACCTGCAGCACGACGCCGCCGCCCATGCTCCAGCCGACCAGGTGCACCGCGTCGAGCCCGAGCGCGTCGAGCACCGCGCGCACGTCGTCGGCGAAGTCGCGCAGCCCCCGGGTCGCGTCGACCGGCCTGGTCTCGCTGTCGCCGAAGCCGCGGAGGTCGATCGCGAGCGCCCGGACATCGGCCGGGAGGGCGAGCATCGTCGGCTGATAGAAGAGCGCGGACGATACGTTGCCGTGCACGAACACGACCGTGGCGGCGGGCGAAGCCGGATCCGCCGCGGGGCGCTCGAGCACGTTCGCCCTGTAGCGCGGGGTGTCGACCTGCTGGGGCGTGATGCCGTCGAGCAGTGCGGGAGTGGTCATGGCGGGCTCCTTCGGGAGAGCGGGCGGCCCCTTCGACAGGCTCAGGGACCGGGTGACGGAGGGGGATTAGGGACCGGATGAAGGCGGAAGCGAGCGGGGATGGTCGGGCGCCGGTGGAGGCACGGCGCAGGGACCCGGTGCGGGACGGCTCAGGGGCCGGCGTCCGCCGCGGCGGCGACCTGCTCGGCGCCCCGCGCTGCGAAGAGGATCGTGTAGTGGTTCACATCGTGCACCTCGACGACGCGCAGCTGCGGCACGAGTGCCGCGAAGCCTTCGAGCGCCCCGGGCGCGTAGAGCGGTTCCGCGTCGAGCAGCCCGCGCGGCGCACGCAGCACGGTCACGGGCATCCGCAGTCCGCGCAGCGCCTCGACGTACCACTCCGGGCCGTACAGCTCGCCGCCGTCCTGCAGCATCGCCGCCGCGACGGTGGACGAGCGCAGGTGCGGGGCCGCGCCGTCCAGGTCGTGCCGCGCGTAGTCCTCGACCGCGGGGCTCCAGTCGCGGGCGAACGCCGGATGCGCGCGCCAGAAATCCAGGTACGCGTCCTCGTCGGCGAACTCCATCGACAGCCGTCGCGCGGCGGGACCGAGCAGCGCCGCCACGTCGAGGTCGTCGCCGTCCGTCGCTCCGGGCGGCAGTGCGAGGGGGAACCCGCCGTCGACGAGCACGAGGCGCGCGACGAGATCCGGCCGCGCCCCGGCGAGCGCGACCGCGACGAACGCACCCATCGAGTGCCCGATCACCGTGCGCCCGCCGCCGCCGTCCGCCTCCAGCAGGGCGGCGAGATCCGCCGCGTGCCGGCGCAGCCCGTACGGCCCGGGCAGCGCGTTGCTCCGCGCCCGGCCGCGCAGATCGGGGGCGAGGATGCGCCGCTCCGGCAGCAGCGCGGCGACCGTGTCCCAGCAGCGGCCGTTCGCCGTGATGCCGTGGATCGCGAGTACCGCGTCCGCGTCGGTCCCGGGGCCGAAGGAGGTGACGGCGAGCGCCGGCTCGTCGGTCCCGGGGCCGAAGGAGGTGACGGCGAGCGCCGGATCCTCGTCGCGGACGGCTTCCGCGGTCATCGCGCGCTCCATCCGCCGTCCATCGTGTACGACGAGCCGGTGACGGACGCGGCCATGGGCCCGCACAGCCAGAGCGCGAGATCGGCCACCTCCTCGGGCTCGAGCAGGCGCTTGATCGCCGACTCGACGAGCATGACCTTCTCGATCACCTCCGACTCGCCGATCCCGTGCGCGCGCGCCTGATCCGCGATCTGCTTCTGCACGAGCGGCGTGTTCACGTAGCCGGGGTTCAGACAGTTGCTCGTCACGCCGTGCGGCCCGCTCTCGAGCGCCGTCACCTTGGACAGGCCCTCCAGCGCGTGCTTGGCCGTGACGTACGCCGACTTGTACTCGCTCGCGCGCAGTCCGTGCACGGAGCTGATGTTGACGATCCTCCCCCAGCCGCGGTCGTACATGCCGGGGAGCACGGCGCGGGTGAGCAGGAACGGCGCGGTCACCATGATGTCGAGCATGCGCCGGAACGTGAGCGGATCGAACTCGACGATCGGCGCGACCGTCTGGATCCCCGCGTTGTTCACGAGGATGTCCGCCTCGAAACGGCGTTCGGCGAGGGCGTCGAGGTCGCCGAGGTCCAGCACGAGACTCTCGCCGCCGATCTCCGCGGCACATGCCTCCGCGGCCTCCGCATCGCGGTCGACCACCACGACGTGCGCGCCGTGGCGTGCGAACGCCCGGGCGCACGCGGCGCCGATGCCGCTCCCGCCGCCCGTGACCAGGGCGGTGCGCCCCGCCAGCTCGGTGCCGTTCCCCGGGGGTCGCTGTTCTGCCATGCCCAGCACGGTACTTCACGGACATGCACGACGGAAGGGATCCCCGCTATGCAAAACTGCACAGATGGACGCGCATTTCCCCGCACCGCCGCTGAGCGCGGACGACCTCCTCGTGCTCCTCGCGGTGGCCCGCAGCGGGCGGTTCACGAGCGCCGGTCAGCAGCTCGGGCTCAACCACACCACCGTCGCGCGGCGCATCGCGGCCCTCGAGACGCAGCTCGGCGGGCGCGTGCTCTCCCGCGAGGGCGCGGGCTGGGACCTCACCCCGCTCGGATCGCGCGCCCTCGCCGCTGCGGAGGGCGTGGAGCGCGCCCTCGGCCGGCTGGAGGATCGCGACGGCGGCCGCATCGCCGGGCTCATCCGGCTCTCGGCGACCGACGGATTCAGCGGCTTCGTCGCGGCTCCCGCGATGGCCGCGCTGCGGCGCGACCACCCCGACGTGTCGCTCGAGGTCATCACCTCGACCCGGCAGGCCTCGCAGCAGCGCACCGGGGCGGATCTGGAGGTCGTCGTCGGACGCCCGCAGGTGCGCCGTGCCCGGGCGATCCATCTGGCCGACTACGCGCTGGGCCTGTACGCCAGCCGCGAGTGGCTGCGCACCCACCCGATGCCGCAGGATCCGGAGGATCTGGCCGGGCAGCCCCTCGTCTACTTCATCGAGTCGATGCTGCACGTCGACTCGCTCGACGACGCGCGCCGCGCGGTCCCCGGGATGATCGACTCGGTCGCGAGCACCAACGTCTACGTGCACGTGGACGCGACGCGCGGCGGCGCCGGATACGGGCTCCTTCCCGCCTTCCTCGCCGACCCGCACGACGACCTCGTACGGGTGCTCCCGGACCTCATCGACGAGCGCCTGCCGTACTGGCTCATCGCCCGCCCGGAGGCGTTGAACCAGCCGGCGATCGCGGCGTTCCTGGACGCGCTCCAGCAGCGCCTCGCCGAGGTGCGGCCCCGTCTGCTCGGCGAGCGCTGAGCCCGGCCCCGCCCGTCTCACCCGTCACCCGACCCTTCCCACTTCCGAGTCGTCCCCCTGAGCACGAGCCAGAGACCGTGCTCAGGGGGACGACTCGGAAGTGGGAACGGGGGGGACCGCAGTGGCACGATGTACCCATGAAGACCCTGCTCCTGGCCCGTCATGCCAAGTCCGACTGGGACGTGGCGGGACTGCGCGACCACGACCGGCCCCTGAATGCGCGGGGTCTCAGAGACGCCCCCGCGATGGCGCGGCGTCTCATCGACGAGGGCGTCGCCGCGCAGCGGATCGTGTCGAGCACCGCCGTGCGAGCGCGGCGCACCGCCGACGAGTACGCGGCGGCGTTCGGGATCGCGCCGGACGAGGATCCCGACCTCTACGCGGCGTCCGCCCGCACGATCCTGCGGGTCGCCGCGGCCCTTCCCGACGAGGTCGAGGTCGCGATTCTCGTCGGCCACAACCCGGGGATGGCGGACGCGGTGGCCGAGCTCACCGGATCCTTCGTCGAGTTCCCGACCTGCGCCGTCGCCGAATGCTCCGTGGACGTCGGATCCTGGTCCGAGCTGATCGAGGGCTCGGGCCGGCTGCGTCGCCTGCGCACCCCGCGCGACTGACCGCCCGACCTCCACAGGTCGGAGCGGATACCGCGACCGGGATCAGGCCATCGCCGCGGCGGCGGCCTCGTCCTCGGTCGTCGCGACGAGCTGTCCGCAGGCGCCGTCGATCTCCTTGCCGCGGGTGTCGCGGAGGGTCGTCGGGATGCCGGCGTCGTTCAGACGGCGGACGAACTCGTCCTGCACGTCCTTCTCCGACGCGGTCCAGATGGATCCCGGAGTCGGGTTCAGCGGGATCGGGTTCACGTGCACCCAGCCGCGACCGCGGGCGTTGAGCTTCTCCGCGAGCAGGTCCGCACGCCACGGGTGGTCGTTCATGTCCTTGATCAGCGCGTACTCGATCGAGACGCGACGGCCCGTCTTCTCGAAGTAGCCGCGGGCGGCGTCGAGCGCCTCGTCGACCTTCCACCGGGAGTTCACCGGGATGAGCTCATCGCGGAGCTGATCGTCGGGGGCGTGCAGCGACAGCGCGAACGTGACCGGGATGTCCTCGTCGGCGAGCTTGTTGATCGCCGGGACCAGGCCCACGGTGGAGACGGTGATGCCCCGGGCGCTCATGCCGAGCCCCTCGGGCTGGGGCGCGATCATGACGCGCACCGCATCCATCACACGCTTGTAGTTGGCGAGCGGCTCACCCATCCCCATGAACACGATGTTCGAGACGCGCTCCATCGAGTGGTCGTCGGCCTTCTTGCCGCCGAGCCCGCCTTCGGCGATGAGGCGGTTCGCGCGCACGATCTGCTCCACGATCTCCGCCGTCGACATGTTGCGCGTGAGCCCCGCCTGGCCGGTGGCGCAGAACGGGCAGTTCATGCCGCAGCCGGCCTGGCTCGACACGCACAGCGTGATCCGGCCCGGGTAGCGCATGAGCACGGACTCCACGAGCGCGCCGTCGTGCAGGCGCCACAGGAACTTGATCGTGTCGCCGCGGTCGGTCTCCAGGCGCCGCACCTCGGTGAGCAGCGGCGGCAGCATCCCGGCCACCAGCTCGTCGCGCTGACCCGCCGGCAGATCCGTCATGTGGGCGGGATCCGACGTGTAGTGCGTGAAGTAGTGCGTCGCGAGCTGCTTGGCGCGGAAGCCCGGCAGACCCAGCTCCTTGACCTTCTCGACGCGCTCGGTGGGCGTGAGGTCGGCGAGGTGCACCGGGGGCTTCCCCCGCTTGGGACTGGCGAACTGCAGGAGCGGACGCCCCTCGGCGTCCTTCTTCTGCGTCCAGCCTTCGGTGGCGGGGCGCACCTGGGCGGCGCGCTTCGTGGGCGCGCCGGAGCGGGCGGACGCAGGAGTCTCGGACATGTCTTCCAGGGTAGGGCCTGCAAGGTGCGAAGGCGCTGGGCGCGGCCCGGCGGATCCGCGCCGTACGCTGGCGGCATGCCCCTGTGGATCTGGATCCTCCTCGTCGCCGTCATCGTCATCCTGTTCGTCGTGATCGCCGTGACGCTGCGGGCGATCCGGCCGAAGGCGCCGGAGCCGCTCGGGACCGCCCTCGCGACGCCGACGTCCGCGCCCGCCGACCCCGCCGCCCCGTCGCGTCGCCGACCGCAGTCCGCGGATCCCGGGCCGCTCACCCCGGCCGTGATCGCCGAGATCGACGCGCTCGTCGCCGGCGAGCAGAAGATCTCCGCCATCAAGGTGCTGCGCGAGCACTCCGGCCTCTCGCTGCGCGAGGCGAAGGACCAGATCGACGCGTGGGTGCCGTCCGCATCCGGCGCGGTGGAGGCGCCGCCCGTCTCCCTCGAGCGCTCCGGTCGACGCCCGGCGGGAGCGCCGCCCTACATCGGCGGGCTCACCGCGGCCGACGCCGTCGCGCAGCTCTCCGCGGAGGTGCGCGCGGAGATCGGCCGGCTCATCGCCGCCGATCAGAAGATCGCGGCGATCAAGCTGCTGCGCGAGGAGACCGGGCTCGGCCTCAAGGACTCGAAGGACGCCGTCGAGTCCTGGCGCTGAGCGGCCAGTCCGCCCCGGATCCCCGAGCCTCGACGGGTTCCCGCCCGCTCAGCGGACTCAGATCCGGCAATGGTATACCATTCCTATGCCCTTCCCCGTATCTTCACGCGCACGCGCCGCCGGCGTGCTCGCGGGACTCGGCGTGGCCGCGCTGCTGATGTCCGGCTGCACCGCGAGCACGATCGAGGCCGTCGCCCTCCCGACCGTGACCGCCACCCCGCCGCAGACCGCGCCCGCCCCCTCACAGAGAACCGAGGCTGAGATGACCGCCCTGAACTCCCGCCTGTTCGACGCCGCATCCGCCGGGGACGCCGATGCGGTCCGGACCGCGATCGCCGAGGGCGCCGACCTCGAAGCCCGTGGAGCAGGCGGGATGACCGCCCTGATCGCCGCCACCAAGGGCAACCGGATCGACGCCGCCCTCGCCCTCATCGACGCCGGGGCCGACGTGAACGCCAAGGACGACATCGTGGACTCGGCCTACCTCTACGCCGGGGCGCGCGGCCACGACGAGATCCTCCGGGCGACCCTCGATCACGGCGCCGACCTCCGCAGCACGAACCGGTTCGGCGGCACGGCCCTGATCCCCGCGTCCGAGCGCGGCCACCTCGGCACCGTGAAGATCCTGCTCGCCGCGGGCGTGGATCCCAATCACGTCAACAACCTGAACTGGACCGCGCTGCACGAGGCGATCGTGCTCGGCGACGGCTCGCAGACGTACGTCGACATCGTGCGCACCCTCATCGCCGGCGGGGCCGACGTCGCCATCCGCGACGGTGACGGCGTGCTGCCGCGCGAGCTCGCGGTCGCGCGGGGCTACCGCGACATCGTGGCCGCGATCGACAAGGCCTGAGCCCGACCCCGGGCGCAGAACTCAGGCTGAATCCGCCGACGCACGCACGGCAGGGCCGTTCCACCCGGAACACGAACGTCCAGCCTGAGTTGCGCGGAGCGGATCCGCGCAACAGTCGCAATGCGGGGCCCCGCCCGGAGTGCGTGCCCCACAAGGGCTCCTCGACGAGCTCCGACGCAACTCAGGCCAGGCGGGCAAGGATGGCCCCGATCCCGTCGTAGTCGGGCTGGATCCGACAATCCAGCCTGAGTTGCGCGGCCGTGGGCGCCCAGACCCGACCCGGGCCGCCCGCTCGGTCCGGGAAACCCCGGAACCGCTCGCTCCAGGAAGGCCCGCGCCGCCGCTCAGTCCAGGAAGATGTCCGGGAACAGCTGGTCGTCGGGGGTGCCGGGCACGGCGGCGTAGCCGGAGAAGTCGGTGACCCCGGCCGCCTCGAGCACGTCCTCGACGATGAGCGTCTGACCGGTGTACTCACGGGCCGGCTGCGTCAGCACCGCATAGGCGGCGTCGGCATACACCTCGGGGGTGCGGCTGACCTTCATCATGCGGTCGCCGCCGAGCGCGAACTGCACCGCGGCGGTCGCGATGGTCGTGCGGGGCCAGAGCGTGTTGGCCGCGATGCCGTCCTTCGCGAACTCGGCCGCGAGACCGAGGGTCGCCATCGTCATCCCGTACTTCGCGAGCGTGTACCCCGTGTGCGCACCGAGCCACCGCGGCGTGATGTTCAGCGGCGGCGACAGCGACAGGATGTGCGGGTTCGGGGCGTCCTTCAGTACGGGGACCGCCGCGCGGGACAGCATGAACGTGCCGCGCACGTTGACGTCCTGCATGAGGTCGTACTTCTTGGCCGCGAGGTCGAGGGATCCCGACAGGTCGATCACGCTCGCGTTGTTGATGACGATGTCGATGCCCCCGAACTCGCCCTGCGTCTTCAGGACGGCGTCGATCACGCTCTCGTCGTCGCGCACGTCTCCGACGATCGGCAGCGCCTGACCGCCCGCCGCGCGGATCTGCTCCGCCGCCGAGTGCACGGTGCCCTCGAGCTTCGGATGCGGGGTGTCGGTCTTCGCGAGCAGGGCGATGTTGGCTCCGTCGGCCGCCGCACGCAGGGCGATCGCGAGGCCGATGCCGCGGCTGCCGCCGGACATCAGGATGGTCTTGCCGGCGAGGGGCTTGTTCTCGGTCATGTGGTCCTCAGGTCTCTCAGGTCTCTGGAGGGCTGTCAGTGCTGTTCCGGTCGCAGGAGATGTCGTTCTGAGCGCGGGGAAGCGACATCTTCTGCGACGGGAGCGAGGAGACGGGATCCGGTCAGCGCGGCGCCATCCGGATCGCGCCGTCGAGACGGATCGTCTCGCCGTTCAGGTATCCGTTCTCGACGATCTGCTGCACCAGCGCGGCGTACTCGTCCGGGCGGCCGAGGCGGGCCGGGTACGGCACCTGCTCGCCGAGGGAGTCCTGGGCGGCCTGCGGCAGGCCCGCGAGCATCGGGGTCTCCATGATGCCGGGGGCGATCGTGCACACCCGGATGCCGTAGCGGGCGAGCTCGCGGGCGATCGGCAGCGTCATCGCGTGCACGCCGCCCTTCGAGGCGGAGTAGGCGGGCTGGCCGATCTGTCCGTCGAACGCGGCGACGCTCGCCGTGTTCACGATGACGCCGCGATCGCCGCCGTCCGCGGGCTCGTTCTTCGCGATGACGGCCGAGGCCTGCGAGATCACGTTGAACGTGCCGACGAGGTTGATCCGGATGATGCGCTCGAACGCGGCGAGGTCGGCGGGGTTGCCGTCGCGGTCGAGCACCTTCGCGGGCGGCGCGATGCCCGCGCAGTTCACGACGATGCGCAGCGGAGCCGCGGCCTGGGCCGCGGCGACGGCGGCGGCGACCTCCTCGGCGCTGGTCACGTCGGCCGGTGCGAAGACCCCGCCCAGCTCGGCCGCGATCGCGGCGCCCTGCGACGAGGGGAGGTCGATGATCGTGACGGTCGCGCCGGCGGCCGCGAGGCGGCGGGCGGTGGCGAGGCCGAGCCCCGAGGCGCCACCTGTGACGAGAGCTCCGGATCCTGCGATCTGCATGGGCGTTCTCCTTCGAACCTGCAACTGAGTCTCAGCTTACGTGAGTCTGCGTCTCACGCATATCGAGGGAGGTCCGAGCCGACCTCCCTCGACAGCGAGCCTACGGCTCCGCGCCCTTCTCCGCCCGCCTCCGGTCAGGCGGTCTCAGCGCTCCTGCGTATCGCGCTCCGCAGCGATCCGGTCGGCCTCCGCACTCTCGATGAGGTCCTCGTTGAGGTCGGGGTCGAGCTTCTCGTCGCCGTCGGGATCCTCCACGAGCGGGGAATCCGCGTTCTCCGGGTCCTCCGGGTCCTCCGGGATCAACGGCATCGCGGGGTTGTTCGTCATGGTCTCACTCCTTCGTTGTTACGGGGCGGGAGCGACTGCTCTCCGCCTCTGCGATGGTCCGCGCGCGGCCGGCGGCCGGACGCATCAGTGGTCGCGCAGCAGATGGATGAGCTCCTGCTTCCTCTTGCCGGAGTAGCCGTGCAGGCCGAGCTCCTTCGCGCGGTGGCGCAGCTCGTCCACGGTCCAGTCGTCGTAGGAGCCGGATTCACCGCCGCGCCGGCCGACCGCGCTGCGCCCTTCCTTCGCCGCCGCGTTCGAGATGCGCGCGGCCTTCTGCTTCGAGTTCCCCTCGTCGCGCAGCTTCTCGTAGAGCTCGGGATCCTTCAGCTCCGGCTGACCGGGCATGTCGTCCTCCTTCGTCGCGGTGCGGACGCTCCTCGTGATGCGGCCGCTCGTGCGCGCCACCCTACGAATCGGCCTCGCCCTCGACCACGGGGTTGACAAAGACCCGATTCGCATCCCGGCGCGCCGCGCGCTCGCGTGCCCGCGCCCCGCACCCGCGTGCTAGACGCGACCGCCGTCGTCGATCTGCATCTCGTCGACCTGGGTCGGCTCGGGGATGAGCCGAAGCCCCGCGGGCGTGTTCGCCAGCTGGCTGAGCGCTTCGACCCAGAGCCGGTTGAGAGGCGGACGACGGCCGCCGTGATAGGTGAAGACCATGGTGCTGCCGGGGTGGATCCAGACCGCCGTGCGCCCGTGCCCGACGCTCGGGTCGTCCTTCCAGGTGAAATAGAAGGGCTCACCTCGACGGAGCTTGTTGGCGACCACCATCTGCACGTGGGCCAGCGCACGGTCGTCCAGATCCGCATGCGTCTGGCCCTCATAGGTGAATCTGCCCATATCGTTCACAGCCTCCTCGGCTCTTGCCCGCGTATCGTCCGTCCCCGAGAACCATCATCGCCCGCGCCGGAGCACGATGGCAGCCCCTCGACGGAGAGGATGCGGCCGTGGTACTCGTACGGAGCGTGAAAGCGGATGCGACGGAGCGAGATCGAGGAGGACCGGATGGGAATCATCTATTACGGCGGGGCGGAGTCGCCGATCCACATCGAAGACGCGGTGCTCGCCCATCTCAAGATCGTGATCGCCACGAAACTGCGCCGCAACGAGAGCTTCACCCTGTCCTTCCAGCACGGAAACGGCGAGCCGACGGGGCGGACCACGATCTGGCTGCATCCGGCGATCCCCCTGCGCTTCGTCTTCGACGAGCCCGTGGCGCCCGAACTGGATCCCGGGCTCATCAAGGACCTCGCCAGCTCCGCCAACACCTCAGGGGGCATCGCGATCAAGCGCGAGCACATCCTGAGGGCGAGCGGCGGGACGTACGACCCGGAAGAACCGGGAGAGTGAGGAGAACATCATGGAACCCGAGATCCCTGTGCTGCCCGAGGTGCACCGGTGGTGGCCCCACCTGTCCGCGCGCTCCAAGCAGAAGCTCCAGGAGCAGGAGGACGGCCTCGTTCCCGACGACGTCCGCGAGGAGATCGAGCGGATCGTCGGCGGGACGGTCGAGCCGACCGCACGGCTGAGCGACGGCGATCGCACCTTCATCCGCACCCAGCAGGAGATGGTCGACTAGCGCGCGGAATCGCGCTCCTCCGACGCGTTGCGCTGTCCGGCCTCCGCCTCATGCTCGGCGGCGTCTCTGGCCGCCTCGGATCGCTGCGGGTAGTCCGGGCGCTCCGGTTGCTCGCGCTGATCGGAGAACTCCCCGCCTTCGCGGCCGCCGAACGGGCGGCCGTGGTCCGCGTACTCGTCGCGCACGAAGACGAGCCGCCACGGCCCGAGCGTGAAGCGCGCGCCGGTGCGCAGCACCTCGACGTCCCGCCGCTCCTCCTCCGCCGACTTCTCGATGTTCGCGCTCGTCTCCCCCGGCCCGCGCATGTCGAGCTCGTACTCGTCCCGGGAATCGTGGCGGATGATCGCGTGCACCGGCTCCGTGTCGGGCAGGCGCAAACCCGCATCCCGGCCCGAGCCGATCGTGACCCCGTCGTCCGGGATGTCGAACACCAGCCGACTCTCCGCCGAGGCCACGAGCAGCCGCGGTCGTCCGGCGCCCCAGTCCGCGTGCGTCGTGGGCTCGGGATGTGCTTCCGTCTCGTTCATGACTCGGGTCCTTCCTGGGTTCCGTGGTGGATGCGATCGCTCAGAGATGGCGACCGCCCGTGACCGGGATGATGCCGCCGGAGACGTAAGATGCGTCCTCCGATGCGAGGAAGACATAGGCTCCCGCGAGCTCCGCCGGCTGTCCGGCGCGACCGAGCGGGGTGTCCTCGCCGAACACCGGGAGCTTGTCCGGCCAGCCCGTCGCGGGGATCAGGGGCGTCCAGATGGGGCCCGGTGCGACACCGTTGACGCGGATGCCGTGCGGGCCCTGCTGCTCGGCGAGCATCTGGACGAAGGCGACGAGCGCCGCCTTCGTGAGCGCGTAGTCGAACAGCCCCGGCGACGGGTCGTAGCCCTGGATGGAGGTGGTCGCGATGATCGAGGATCCCGGACGCAGATGCGGAAGCGCCTCCTGCGCGAGCCAGAACGGCGCATAGAGATTGGTGCGCATGACCCGGTCGAACTCCTCCGGCGGGATCTCGTCGATCTCGCCCCTGCTGCGCTGGTAGCCGGCGTTCAGGACGAGGATGTCGAGACCGTCGAGGCTCTCCGCGGCATCCGCGATCAGCTCCGCGCACTGATGCTCGTCCGTGAGGTCGCCCGGGAGCAGCACCGCGCTCTTGCCCGCCTGGCGGATCCACCCCGCGGTCTCCTCCGCATCGGCCTGCTCCTCCGGCAGATAGCTGAGGGCGACGTCCGCCCCCTCGCGGGCGAACGCGATCGCGACCGCCCGCCCGATCCCGGAGTCGCCGCCCGTGATCAGCGCATGCCTGCCAGGCAGGCGGCCGGAGCCGCGATAGCTCTCCTCGCCGTGATCGGGACGGGGTTCCGTCTCCTGCAGCAACCCGGGCTGGTCGTTGTGCGGATCCGGCGGATCGTGCAGCGGGCGATACTTCGTGCGTGGGTCGGTCATGCTGTAGCTCATGCCGGGCACGCTAGACAGGGCTCGCCGCCGTCACGAGGGGCTTGACGTTCGTGGGCGCAGTGCCTACGCGCGACGGCGCCGCCGACTCTCCGCCGTTGTGCGCGCGACGGTTAGCCCCCGCCGAGCCGCCTGTCAAGAGCCATGACCCCGGCCGATCCACCGCGCATCCTCGATCATGACGAGGGGAGTGAGATGTCGATGACGACACCGACGCGCTTCGAGATGCGCCGGCTCACGGAGGACGAGTGGTTGATCCTGGACGACGGCTTCGAGCGCAACGACGCCCGGCACACGGTCGCCTGCGTGAGCCGCGTCTGCGCGGATCAGGTCGACGTCGTGTGGCTGCGGCCCGTGGCGGAGAGGACCCGCTATGCCTCCGTCGCCGACGTGCTGGAGGCCGTTCGCACCGCACAGTCTGCACGGCCCGGAGCCGATGAAGCGTGGTGAGGACCGCTCCCTGCCATCGGGAAGCCCCCGCCGTCAAGCCCCTGTCCTCCCGCCCGCGCCCGTCCTACGGTGATTCCGCGCCGCACCCGCGGCACGGAAGGAGTCCGTCATGAACATCCTCTTCGTGATCATCATCATCGTCGCGATCATCCTCGCCATCACCGGTGGCCTCGTGCAGTCCCTGAACTTCCTCCTCTGGGTCGGACTGGTGCTGCTCGTCCTCGCCGTGATCGCCTGGCTGCTGCGGTCGCTCACCGGTCGCCGGACGCCCTGAGCCGCACGCGCTGAGGCACCTGCCCGACCCGATCGACGAGGATCCGGAGCAGGGACCTGATTCGGGGAGGGCCGGTGACACCGGCTCTCCCTGCTTCGTCGCGGGGCAGGATGGATCCATGAGCATCCCCCTCGGCGACGTCCCGATCCCCGAGCGCGTGCTCGCCCTGGCCCGCGGCGCTGCACTGACGCCCGTGTGGGAGAACGGCATCGGCGGCCTCACGTTCCGCACCGACGACGGCCGGTTCGTCAAGTGGGGCCCGCGGCATCTCGAGGCATCGATGGCCGCGGAGGCGGAGCGGATGGGCTGGGCGTCGACGTGGATCACGGTGCCCCGGGTGCTCGCTCAGGGCGAGGACCGCACGCACGAATGGCTGGTCACCGCAGCCCTCCCCGGGCGCAGCGCCGTCGACCCGCACTGGATCGCCCGCCCCGAGATCGCCGTCCGGGCGGTGGGGTCGGCCCTGCGCGCCCTGCACGACGCCCTTCCTCCGGAGCGGTGCCCATGGAGCTGGGGTGTGACGGCGCGCCTCGCGAACGCCGCGGACCGCGGTATCGCCGTGCCGGAGCGGCTGCACGACGCGCCGCCGATCGACCGGCTCGTGGTCTGCCACGGCGACGCGTGCGTGCCCAACACGCTCCTCGATGACGCCGGCCGGGGCATCGCGCACGTCGACCTCGCGGCGCTCGGCACGGCGGATCGCTGGGCGGACATCGCCGTCGCGTCGATGAGCACCGAGTGGAACTACGGCCCCGGGTACGAAGACCTGCTCATCGAGGCTTACGGCGTGGAGCCCGACCGCGAGCGCCTCGCCTACTACCGCGACCTCTGGGACGCGACCTGAGGGGATCCCTTCGGTCGCGCGCCGGGTGGGGTCGGGTCGGCACGGTCCGCCCGGGTGGTGGCGGATCCGGCTCGGCTCAGGCGACGCCGCATCGGCGCCTCACGCCGGATCCTCCTCCGCCGGAGCACCGAACACCGCGCGTGCCCGGGCGATCGCGGCCATCGCCCGGGGCCAGCCGGTGTAGAACGCGAGGTGGGTGATCGCCTCCACCAGCTCGGGCTCGGTGACCCCGTTGTCGCGCGCGAACGCGAGGTGGAAGTCCAGCTGTTCGACCGCACCGAGCGTGACGAGTGCCGAAACCGTGACGAGGCTCCGGTCTCGCTTGGCGAGGGCATCGCGCTCCCACACCTCGTCGAAGAGCACCGCATCCGTGTAGTGGGCGAGCGCGGGGGCGATGTCGCCCACCGAGCGCCGGCCGCCGGTCCATCCCGTCATGCGAGGCTCTCCCCGCGATACTCCTCGTCCGTCACGTGTTCCTTCCACACCGTCGTGGTGGCGGGGTCGTCACCTGCTTCGAGCATCGCGAGGTGCTCCATGAAGCAGTCGGCTGCGGCGCCGTGCCAATGATCCTCGCCGGGCGGGGTGTAGAGCGTCTGGCCCGGGTGCAGCTGGACGACCGTCCCGTCCCGGCCTCCGACCAGGGCGACCCCGCTCGTCACCCGCAGATACTGTCCCCGCGCATGCGAGTGCCAGGCGGTGCGGGCACCCGGCGCGAAGCGGACGAGCGCGACGGTCATGCGCTGATCCGCCTCGTGCGGCGCGGCGATGCGGTCCAGCCAGACGTCGCCGTGGAACTGCTCCGGCGGGTTCTTGGCCGTGGGCGCGGTGGGTTCGATGTTCATGGATGCTCCTTCTTCTCAGGGATACCCGGCGGTCCGATCAGTCCGTGGTGAGCAGCACCTTGGTGGCACGGCGCTCGTCCATGGCACGGTAGCCCTCCGCCGCGTCCTCGATCGAGAGCGTCAGGTCGAAGACGGCACCGGGATCGATCCGGCGATCCCAGATGAGCGCGACGAGCTCGGGCAGGAACCTGCGCACCGGTGCGGGTCCGCCGTGCAGGTGCACGCTGGAGAAGAACAGCTCGGAGCCGTCCAGCGCGACATCGTGCGAGACCCCCACGAAACCGACGTGCCCGCCGGCGCGCGTGGCGCGGATCGCCTGCTCCATCGATTCCTGGGTTCCGACGGCCTCGATTGTCGAGTGCGCCCCGAGACCCCCGGTGAGCTCTCTGATCCGCGCGACGCCCTCGTCGCCGCGCTCCTCGACGATGTCTGTCGCGCCGAAGCGTCGGGCGAGCGCCTGCCGGTCGGCGTGGCGGGACATGACGATGATCCGCTCCGACCCGAGCTGCTTCGCCGCGAGCGCACCGAGGAGGCCCACGGCGCCGTCGCCGACCACGGCCACGGTCCTGCCGGGGCCGGCCTCGGCGGCGACCGCGGCGAACCAGCCGGTCCCCAGCACGTCGGACGCGGCCAGCAGCGAGGGCACGAGGTCGGCCGGCGGCTCCCCCGGCATCACGACGAGCGTGCCGTCGGCGAGCGGGATCCGCGCGTACTGCGCCTGGGTGCCGATCGAGCCCATCATGACCTGGTGCACGCACCGGGACGGGTAGCCGGCCGCGCAGATCTCGCAGGTGTTGTCGCTGGCGACGAAGGATCCGACGACGTGGTCGCCGGGCCGGATCCGGGTCACCTCCCCGCCGACGCTCTCCACGACCCCGATGTACTCGTGGCCCATCCGCTGCCCTCCGGCGCGGATCGCCTCGGCGCCGCGGTAGGGCCACAGGTCGGATCCGCAGATGCAGGTGGCGGTGACGCGGATGATCGCGTCGGTCGGCGCGACGATGACGGGCATGTCGAGCTCTTCGGTCCGGACATCGCCCGGGGCGTGCATGACGACTCCACGCATGGTGGTCTCTCCTCAGTGTGCGGTGATGACAGGTGCGGTGGCGGCGGACGGGCCGCCGGATCCGGCTTCGGCGGCCCCGCCCCGGCGGGGACGGGCGAGCACCGCGAACGAGACGGCGGCGAGGACCGTCGCAGACACGGTGACCAGTCCGAGCGGGAGGATGCTGGCGGCCCCCGCGACTCCCACGAGGGGAGCGGCGATGCCGCCGAACCCGTAGCGGACCATCCCGAGCAGCGACGACGCCGTTCCCGCGATCTGCGGGTACTCGACGAGGGCGAGCGTCGTGGCCGGCGGAGAGGCGGTCGCGGCGCCGCTCGCGAGGGCGAAGAGCGAGACGAGCACGACCCAGAGCGGCATCGGGACGATTCCCGCGACGAGCAGTCCGAGCGCCCCCAGGCCGGTGATCGCGATCCCCGCGGTGAGCGTGCCGCGGACGCTCCACCGCTCGGCGGCCCGGCCTGCGATGTAGCCGAAGAGCATGAACCCGGCCGAGTTGGCTCCGAACGCGAGCGCATAGCCCTGCGGCGACAGACCGTAGATGTCCTGGAGCACGTAGGTCGCGCCGGCGAGATAGGCGAACACCGCCGCGTACAGGAAGCCCTGGCTCAGCACCGCGCCGAGGAAGACCCGGTCCGCCAGCAGCGTGCGGAAGTCCCGCAGGGTACGCGCCCAGCCGCCGGTCGTGCGCTGCGCCGCGGGCAGGGTCTCGCCGAACGCGAACAGGGTGATCACGAGGATCGCGGATCCGATCACAGCGAGGAAGAGGAACAGCCCGCGCCAGTCGACGACGCTGCTCAGCACGCCGCCGAGGAGGGGCCCGACGATCGCGGCGAATCCGCCCACCACGGTGAGCCGGCCGTAGAAGCGGATGAGCGCTCCGCCGGCGTACACGTCACGGCCCGCGGCCTGCGCGATCACGATCCCGACGCCGCCGGCCAGGCCCTGAACGAAACGGGCCGCGATCAGCAGGCCGACCGAGGGCGCGGCCGCGCAGAGCAGGGAGGTGCCGATGTAGGCCGCGACCCCGATCAGCAGGATCCCCCGTCGTCCGAAGCGATCGGACAGGGGCCCTGCACCGAGCTGGCCGAGCGCGAGACCGACGAGGCACGCGGTCACGGTCAGCTGGGCGATCGAGGTCGCCGCACCGAGCTCACGCGTGAGGGCGGGGAGAGCCGGCAGATAGAGGTCCATCGAGATCGGGCCGAACACGGTGAGCAGGAGCAGCAGTGACGGCAGCAGCCTCGAGGAGGCGGGCCGTGCGGCGGATCGGAGGTCGGTGCGGTCCATGAGGACCACTCTCCGCCCGATCCCCCGCCCGTGGGAGTCCCTGTTGAAGGGGGTACTGGCAGGGCATCCCTCCCGCGTCGGGATCGGCCTACTCTGCTGTGCATGGACAACAGAGCCGAGGTGCGCGAGTTCCTCATGACCCGTCGCGCCCGCGTCTCCCCCGAGGCCGCCGGGCTGCCCGCGGTAGCGAACCGCCGCGTCGAGGGTCTGCGCCGCAGCGAGGTGGCGGCGATCGCCGGGGTCAGCGTGGAGTACTACGCGAAGCTCGAACGCGGCGCGATCGCCGGGGCCTCGTCGGCGGTGCTCGACGCGCTCGCCGAAGCGCTGCAGCTCGACGACGCCGAGCGCGCCCATCTGCTCGACCTCGCCCGTGCCGCCGACGGCATCCCCACCAGCGGCCGCGCCCGACGCCGCGGAAGCGGACGCCCGGCACCGCTGCGCCCGAGCCTGCAGTGGGCGCTGTCCTCGATCACCGACGGGGTCGCGTTCGTCCGCGACCCGCGGCAGAACCTGCTCGCCACCAACGCCCTGGGGCGGGCGTTCTACTCCCCCGTGATCGGCGACGGCGGGCGCACGCCGAACCTCGCCCGCTTCCAGTTCCTGGATCCGGCCGCCCGAGACTTCTATCCCGAGTGGGATCTGTTCGCGCACATGTGCGTGGGCGTGATGCGGGCGGAGGCGGGGCGGGATCCGCACGACACGGCGCTGCAGGAGCTGGTGGGCGAGTTGTCCACGCGCAGCGAGGTGTTCCGCCGGCTCTGGGCCGAGCACGACGTGCGCCGCCACGGGGCCGGCACCAAGCATTTCCGCCACCCCGTCGTGGGGGATCTGACCCTCGCCTACGAAGAGCTCGCGATCACCGCGGAGCCGGGCAACGTGCTCCTCGTGTACACGGCCGAGCCCGGTTCGCCGTCGGCCGAGGGGCTCGCGCTGCTCGCGTCCTGGGCGGCCACGCAGGAGCCCGATCGCTCGGCCGCCGCAGCAGCGGGCTGACCGCGCCGACCGGTCGCCGCAGCAGCGGACTGACCGGGCCGGCCCGTTGCCGCGAGCGCCGCCGGAAGGGGCTCAGCCGACGCGGCAGAGGATCTCGCCGTGGAGCACGGAGAGCCAGCCGTCGTCGCTCGCGGCCCACTCGCGCCAGCCGTCGCTGACGCGCTGCAGGTCTTCGGGGGTCGCCTCGCCCGCGTCCAGGAGCTGGCGAGCGATCGCGGAGTCGAGGATCCGATCCGCCCACATGCCACCCCACCACGCGCGGTCCTCCGTGTTCGCGTAGCACCAGGTGCTCGAGGTGGCAACGACGTCGGTGAGCCCTGCCGCATGCGCCCATGACAGCAGCACCCGGCCGGCGTCCGGCTCCCCTCCGTTCGCGTGGGCCGCGGTGCGGTAGAGATCGAGCCACGTGTCCAGTGCCGGGATGACCGGCCACCAGCGGAAGCCGCCGTAGTCGCTGTCGCGCACGGCGACGATCCCGCCCGGCTTGGTCACCCTGGCCAGCTCGCGCAGCGCCTGCACCGGATCCGCGACGTGCTGCAGCACCTGGTGCGCGTGCGTGACGTCGAAGCTGTCGTCCGGGAAGTCCAGGGCATGCACGTCGGCGACCCGGAACTCGATGTTCGTCACTGCGCGCTCCGCCGCGGTGGTGCGGCTGAGCCCCAGCTCCGCCTCGCCGATCTCCGTGGCCACGACCTCGGCGACGAGTCCCGCGAGATCCGCGGTGATCGTGCCGGGCCCCGCGCCCACGTCGAGCAGGCGGTCCGTCGGGCGCAGGTGCGGCAGCAGGTGCGCGGCCGAGTTCTGCGCGGTGCGCCAGCGGTGCGATCGCAGCACCGAATCGTGGTGTCCATGGGTGTAGGCGGGCATCGGGTCTCCTCCGCTTCGGGTGTTCTCGATCCCCAGCGTTCCGGTTCGGTGCGCCGCGGGGAAGACCGTAGTCTTCCTAGGAGCGCCGCACCCTCCCGCGCGACGCGGATCCTGTCTTCCCGAACTCCCGGAGGCCGCGGATGTCGAACGCACTCGGAGACTTCCTCCGCGCCCGGCGCACCGATGCGCGCCTGCAGACCGAGGCGCCGCGGACCGGCGGCCGCCGTCGCACCACCGGTCTGCGCCGCGAGGAGGTCGCGACCGCGGCCGGCATCAGCGCCGACTACTACACGCGGCTCGAGCAGGGCCGCGAGACCCACCCCAGCGACGCCGTGCTCGACGCGCTCGCCCGTGCGCTGCGGCTGGATCCGGACGCCGCCGACCACCTGCGCCGCCTGCGCGACGCGCACCCCGGCACCGCCCGCCCCGAACCCGTGGGCGCGCCCGTCATGGATCCGGCGCTCGTGGCCCGCATGACGACGCTGGTCGAGACGGTGCGCCCCAATCCGGCCTACGTGCTGGATCGGCTCAGCACGGTCGTCGCCGCCAACCCCGAGGGGCTCGCGCTGCACGAGGGGCTCGCCGATCTCCCGCCGGATCAGCGCAACACCTGCCGCTCCCTGCTGCTCGACGCCCGGGCCCGCGAGACGTTCGTGGAGTGGGAGGAACTGGCCCGCGGAGCCGTCGCGCACCTGCGCGCGGCGAACGTCGACGACCTGCAGGATCTGGAGCTCGTGGCCCTCGTCGAGGAGCTGAGCGCGCAGAGCCCGCTGTTCCGCACCTGGTGGAACGGCCACCTCGTGCAGCGCCGGCGCGGCGACATCACGCACGTCCGCTCCGCGGACGGCACCGTCACCGCGCGCCGCTACGAGGTGCTGCACCTGCCCGAGGACGGCGTGCGGATGACGCTCTGGCTCCCCGCCGCCTGACGCCGCCTCTCCCTCGCCCGGCGTCGCCCCGCCGCCCGGGCGCACCCGCGCACCCGCGCACCCGCGCACCCGCGCACCCGCGCACCCGCGCGCCCGCGCACCCGCGAGACCGAACCTGCGTCACGAGACCGACGAGGAGAACCGCGGTCTCGTGACGAGAGTTCGGTCTCGCGGTCACCGACGAGGGCGTCGCGCGCGGCGTCGCAGCCGGCCGGGCCACCAGATCCGGTCACCGACGAGGGCGAAGATCGCGGGCACGATCACGGTGCGCACCACGAGCGTGTCCACGATCACGCCGACGCCGACGATGAGGCCGAGCTGGCCGAGGGTCACGAGCGGCAGCACCCCGAGGGCGGCGAACACCGCCGCCAGGACGACGCCCGCGCTCGTGATCACTCCGCCGGTGTGCGCGATCGCCTCGACCATGCCCTGCCGCGTGCCGCGGTCGACCGCCTCGGCCCGGGCGCGGTGCACGAGGAAGATCGTGTAGTCGATGCCCAGGGCGACGAGGAAGAGGAAGGCGAGCAGGGGCACCTGCAGGTCGAGCGCATGCTGGCCGAACAGCACCCGGCTCAGCCAGGCTCCGGCGCCGATCGCGGCGAGCGCGCTGGCGAGGTTCACGACGAGCAGCAGGACCGGGGCGACGATCGAGCGCAGCAGCAGGAGCAGCACGAGGAAGCTGACCAGCAGCACGAGGGGCGCGATGAGCAGCAGATCCTGCTGGTTCCCGGTACGGGCGTCGAGGTCGGTCGCGACCGCTCCGCCGACGAGCGCCTGAGCGTCGGGGACGGCGTGCACCGCGGCGCGCAGGGCGGTGATCTGGCTCAGGCTCCTCCCGGTGCTCGGCGCGTACTCGCTCGTCACCATGATCTTCGTGAGGTCGCCGTCGGCGGTGGTGCCGATCGGCTGCACGCGCACGACCCCCTCGACGTCCTTCGCCGCGGTGACGACGTCCTGCGCCTGCGCGGTGTCGGCGACGATGAGGATCGGCTGCGCCTCGCCCGCGGGGAAATGCGCCGAGAACACCTCGAGCCCCGCCGCCGACTCCGACGGCACTCGGAACTTCTCCCCCTGATCGAGCCCGACGGAGGTGCCGAGCAGGCCCGCCGCCATCACGGCGAGCAGCGCGCCGCCCGCGAGCAGCGCCACGACCGGGCGCCGCACGACGCCCCCGGCGATCCCGCGCCAGATCCGTCCCTGCCGGCGCTCGTCGCCGGGACGCGGCACCAGGGGCCAGAACACGGCCCGCCCGCACACGGCGAGCAGTGGCGGGAGCAGGAAGAGCACGGATCCGAGCGCGATCAGCAGCCCGATCGCCGAGGAGACGCCGAGGCCGTGCGTGCCCGGGATGACGGCCAGCACGAGCGTGAGGAGGGCCAGCACCACCGTCACGTTGGATGCGATGATCGCGGGCGCGGTCTGCCGCCAGGCCGTGCTCAGCGCCGCGCGATGATCCGCGGTCGTCTGCAGCTCTTCGCGGTAGCGCGAGATCAGGAGCAGCGCGTAGTTCGTCCCGGCTCCGAACACCAGCACGCTGATGATGCCGGCATCGAACTGCAGACCCCAGGCGGATCCGGCCGCCGCGGTGATCCGGCCCGCGAGTCCGTCCGCCAGGGCGACGACCGCGAGCGGGATCAGCCAGAGGATCGGCGAGCGGTAGGTCACGATGAGCAGGATCGCGACGATGAGGATCGTGACGATCAGCAGGGTGAAGTCGGCGCCCTCGAAGGACGAGGCGATGTCGGCGCCGAACGCCGGACCGCCGGTGACCTGCAGTACGAGACCGCGGGGGGCGTGCGCGGCGACGTCGGAGCGCAGCGCGGCGATCGCCTTCGCGTTCTCGGCGTTGACGTCCGTTGCCGTGATCGGGGTGATGATCACCGCAGCCTTCCGGTCCTCGCTGACCACGGGACCCGACGGATCCGCCGCCGCGCGGTCGCCCAGCGCCGGCACCAGCTCCTTCAGCCCCGCCAGGTCCGCCTCGGACAGCGCTCCGCCGTCGCCCCGCGAGGCCACGACGAGCACCGACTGCCGGTCGGCGTCCGGGAAGGTCTTGAGCAGCTCGGAGACGCGGGTCGACTCCGCACCGGCCGGAGCCTGCGCGTTGCCGCCCGGCGCCTTGGCCGAGCCGAAGGCGCCGAACAGCAGCACCATGAGGACGAGGACGAGCCCGAGCGAGATCCACGCGCCGCGGCGCGAGGTCAGGGCATCGGAGAGGCGCGAGCGCGCGACGGAATCTGCCATGCATCCAGTCCACCGGCGCGCGCGCCGTCCGCCATCGTGCACAAGGTGGAACGAAAGATCGATCGAAGGGACGAGACCGAACTCGCGTCCCGAGACCGATGAAAAGAACGGCGGTCTCGGGACGAGGGTTCGGTCTCGCGGTCACCGCACCGCGCTCGCGGTCACCGCACCACGCCAGCCGCACCGCGCTGGCGGTGCCGCACCAGAGGCGGGGCACCGCGCCGGAGGCGCCGCGCTGGCGGCGCCGCGCCGCGCTCGTGGTGCCGGGCGCCCCGAGATCTCGGGGCGCCCGGGGAATGAGGGCGTCAGTACCGCAGGCCGTGCCCGAACCGGAAGGTCGGGTTCTCGGTGTCGAACGCGACGTCCGACCGGCTCGCGACGACGGCCGCGTCGGAGCGGGGCAGGTCGAACGGCAGCGAGCCCTGGGGTCCGCGCTCGCCGAACAGCACCCGCAGCACGGCCGCATCCGAGGCGCCGTAGTCGGCCAGCACCGCACGGGCCGCCTCCTCGAGTCCGCCGAGCACGGCGGGCCGGTCGAGGTAGATGTCGATCACCGTGGGAACGGTCTCGGCGATCGCCGTCAGGCGTGCGTGCTCCTCGGCCGGGAACTCCAGGGATCCGGAGTGGAACAGGTCGCTGAAGCCGCCGCGGTCGCGGTCCTCGAACGGCGCCTTGATGCGCAGGATCGCGACATCGGCGTCCTCCGGGCTCTCGACGACGGTCGCGTAGGCGGCGAGCGCGTCGGCGGCCACCCCCTCGGCATAGACCTTCACGCCGCGCGCGAGCGGCAGCATCGGGGATCGGCCGTCGACCGCGCCGTTGGTCAGCAGCGTGAGCGAGTCGCTCTGCGCGTCCAGGCCCTCGGCGACGAAGTCGGCACGGCCGACGAGCGACTCCGCCGCCTCCTCGTCGACGAACGGGTTCTCGAAGAGGCCCAGCCGGAACTTCTCCCGCAGCAGCCGCCGCACCGACACGTCCAGGCGCGCCTCGGAGACCTCGCCGCGCTCGACGAGTCCGCGCAGCTCATCGGTGCAGAGCTCGCCGCCGAACTGGTCGACGCCCGCGTCGAGCGCCTTGACGATGCGCTGCGGACGGGTGAGGTCCTCGGCGCCCCAGGCCCGGGCCGGCATGTCGGCGCCGAACACGACGACGTCGGTGAGCAGGCCCCAGTCGGTGCAGACGATCCCGTCGAACCCGAGGCGGTCGCGCAGCAGATCCGTGAGCACCCCCTTGTTGAAGCCGAAGCCGACCTCCTCCCAGTCGGTGCCGACCGGCTGGCCGTAGTACGGCATCATCTGGGTCGCCCCGGCGCCGATCGCGGCGATGAACGGGCGCAGGTGGTACTCCTGCTGGCCGCCCGGGTAGACCTGCTCCTTGCCCCACTCGAAGTGCGGGTCCTCGCCGTCGAGCTGCGGGCCGCCGCCCGGGAAGTGCTTGACCATGGTCGCGACCGAGTCGGGCCCGAGCTCGGAGCCCTGGAAGCCGCGGATGTAGCCCACCACGAGGCGCGAGGTGAGATCCGCGTCCTCGCCGAACGTGCCCGCGATCCGAGACCAGCGCGGCTCGGTCGCGAGGTCGATCTGCGGGTGCAGTGCGACGCGCAGACCCACCGCGAGGTACTCCTGCCGCGCGATGTCGGCGAAGCGCTCGAGGCGCTCCGGGGACGCCAGGGCCGCGAAGCCGAGCGTCTCCGGCCACTGCGAGAACGGGCCCGCCATGAGCGAGGTGAGCGGGTTGTCGCTGAACGAGTGCCGCGGATCCGTGGAGAGAGTGATCGGGATCCCCAGCGGCGTGTCCAGCGCCATCCGCTGCAGCGCGTTGTGCCAGGCGGCGAACTCGCGGCCGCCGGGCGCGGCGCCGAGCAGGTTGAAGTGGCTCATCCGGCGCTTGCGCACCATGGACGAGATCGAGGGGAGGCCGAAGGTCGGGTTGCCCTCGTCGAGATCGGCATAGGCCGCCATGGTGTGGAACAGCATCCCGACCTTGTCGGCGAGCTCCATCCGGCCGAGCAGGTCCTCGACGCGCTCGTCGATCGGCAGGGAGGCGTCGCGGTACGGCAGCGGGGCCTCGTTCACGGTGTCCGTCATATCGATGTTCTCCTCAGTGCTCGACTCTGTCACTTGACCGACTTGATGAACCAGACGCTGACCGCGCCGAGCACGCTCAGCACGATCGCGATCGGGAAGAGCGCGCCGTAGCCGAAGGCCAGCACGATCGCGCCGGCGACGCCGGGGGCGAACGTCTGCGGCAGCGTCGCGGCGATGTTCACGACGCCCAGGTCCTTGGCGAAGTTCTTGGCGGACGGCAGCACCTGGCTCATCAGGGCGGTGTCGACCGCCTGGAACATGCCGAACCCGAAGCCGCTGATCACCGTCATGATCATCCACGACGTGTACGACGGGGCGATCATCGGGAACACCAGCGCGACCGCCATGAGCAGGGAGGATCCGAAGACGAACGGCTTGCGCCGGCCCACCTTGTCGGAGAGCGGTCCCGAGACCACGGTCGCGATGAGGATCCCGACGAGGCTGAGGATGCCGAGCAGGGGGATCACGGAGAAGGGATCCTTCACCCCGAGGTAGTTCTTCAGGATCAGCAGCTGGAACCCGGTGACGGCGAAGTAGCCGGTGTAGAGCAGCAGGCGGCCCGTGAAGGCCCAGAAGAAGTCGGGGTGCTTGATCGGGCTGACCCAGAAGGTGCGCAGGAACTCGCCGAAGCTGAACGGCTCGTTCTGGAAGTTGAGGCTGGGGTGGTCGGGGTTCGCGACGACGAATCCGAGCAGCACGACGACCGCGAAGACGGCGAAGATGATGTAGCCGAGCGTGATCGAGTGCGCGAGCTGGGATCCGATGATCTGGCCGCCGAGCGCGCCGAGCATGAGGCCGATGCCGGAGAGCGCCGCGAACGTGCCGCGACGGGCGACCGGGACCCGGTCCGGCAGGATCGCCGAGAGCGGGCCCTGGGCGAAGTTGTAGGCGACCTGGATGAGCGTCCACGCGAGGATGATGCCGACCAGGTTGTTCATGAACCCGAGGGCGATCAGGGCGATGCCGCCCACGATCGCGCCCGCGATGATCCAGGGCGCACGGCGGCCGAACCGCGAGCGCGTGCGGTCGGAGAGCTGCCCGGCGGCGGGCTGGGCGATCATTGCGCCGAGGGCGCCGATCGTCGACACGATCGCGATGTTGGCCACCTGCGTGTTCTCATCGGGGAACATCGCGATCAGCTGCGCCTGCAGCAGGATGCCGGGGACGGCCCCCCAGATCACGAAGATCGCGAAGTTCGCGGGGATGATCCAGGCGAGCAGCCGCCGCACGCCCTTGATCGGCGCGGGCGGGTCGTCCTCACCGGAGGCGGTGGCGACGAACGTGGTCTCGGTGAGGGGCGGACGCAGTCCGGGTGCGTCAGAAGAAGTCGACGACATTGTCAGTCCTTGGGGAAGGCGGTGGGATCGGGTCGGCCGGGACGAGAGCGCTCGGCGCGGCCTCGGATCCGGTTGATGGCACGCTAGCATGAAAAACCGGCACAAGTGTAGGTTTTTGTCCGAGCGGTCTGCGCACCGCTGATCCGGCGTCGAGACGACCCCCTCCGACGACCGCGGACGCATACGATGGGACACCGATGACGACGGAACGCGGATACACCACGGGCAGGGCCCGGCGGGAGCGGATCATCGCGGCCGCGACCGCGCTTTTCGGGCGCGTCGGCTTCAACAGCGCCACCATGCTCGAGATCGCGCAGGTCTGCGAGATCTCCCGCGCCGGCCTCGCGCACCACTTCCCCACCAAGGAATCGCTCATGGAGGCGGTGCTGGAGACGAGGGATCGCGAGGACCGCGAGCGCTTCCGTCGCAACGGCTCGCAGGGGCAGGACGGCATCGGCGTCCTGCGCGGCATGGTCGACCTCGCCCGGCACAACACCGAGGTCGGCGGCATCATCGCGCTGTACGCGGTGCTGTCCGCGGAGGCGGCCGACCCCGCACACCCCGCGCACGACTACTTCGTCCAGCGCTATCAGCGGATCCGCTCCGGCACCGCGAAGGCCCTCCGCGATGCCCGCGACGCCGGCTATCTCTCCCCGCACGTGGACGAGGACCGCGCCGCGGCCGAGCTCACCGCGCTCATGGACGGCCTGCAGCTGCAGTGGCTGCTGGATCCGGCGTCGGTCGACATGGCCGAGACCGTGCGCCGCCGCATCGAGGAGCTGCTCGTGGTGCCACTCGACGGTGACCCTCTCCCGCATCGGGATCGTTGAGCGGGAACGCGCAGCGACCGAGACGAAACGTCCCCGGCCGGGCCTCAGGACCAGACGAACCGGAACGTGCCGAGGAGCACGGCCGCGGCGATCGACAGGGCCATGATGGCCGCGCCTCCCGCGAGCGCGATCGCGTCGCGACCGCTCAGCCGGGACGGACGGGCCCAGGTGCGCGGGATGTCGGATCCGAATCCGCGCGCCTCCATCGCGAGGGCGAGCTTGGTCCCGCGGCGCACCGCGAACACGAGCAGCACGAACGACATCGTGACGAACCGCCGCAGCACCCCCCGGTCGCCGACGCCCCGCGCCCGGCGGGCCAGCGACATGGTGCGCCAGTCGTCGAGGAAGAGCCCCAGCATCCGGGTGCCGGCGAGCACCCCGAGCACGAACCGGCTCGGCAGGTGCGCGACCTGGGCGAGGGCGTCGGCGAGCGCGGTCGGATCCATCCGCGCGAACAGCAGGATGGTCGGCAGCCCCAGCGCGACGACGCGGATCGACACCGCGATCGCGAGCTGGATCGACGCCTCGCTGATGTGCGCGAAGCCGAAGCTGAAGAAGACCTGCCCGCCCGGCGCCGCGTAGAGCAGCATGCTCACGCCCGCGACCGGGGCGACGACGAGCAGCAGGGCGAGCCGGCGCAGCACCGTGCCGGGGCGCAGACCCGTGAGCGGCAGGCACAGCAGCTGCAGCCCGATCGCGACGAGCCCGCTCGTGATGTCGATCGAGGCGAACAGCGGGATGGACAGCAGCAGCGCGAGCAGGATCCTGGTCACGGGATTGACGCCGTCGATCCAGGCCCCGGCGTCGGCCCGGTCCTCTGCCGAACGCAACGCAGGAGATCCCGCATGTTCCGCCCCGGATCCGGGCCCGCCGACGGCGTTTCTCCTGCGTTGTGTCCGGCCGAGGTCGAGGCGCGTCATGCCGCCTCCTCGGTCCGGGCCGCGTCGGCGGGGGCGAGGGGGATCCGGTGTCCGCCCAGATGGCGGATCACCTCCTCGTCGTGCGTCACCGCGATCACCGTGGTGCCACGGGCGATCTCCTCCTGCAGCAGGCCGACGATCCCGATCCAGCCTCGGCGGTCCTGCCCGAAGGTGGGCTCATCCAGCACCACGACGGCCGGCGCCGCGGCGAGCACGGTCGCGACCGACAGCCGGCGCTTCTGCCCGCCCGAGAGCGTGAACGGGTTCGCCGCGGCGAGCGCCGTGAGCCCGAGCCGCTCCAGCAGCGCGTCGACCACGTCGTCGACCCGGGCCCCGGGCCATCCGAGGGCACGGGGCCCGACGGCGAGCTCGTCGCGCACGGTCTGCGTGAGGAACTGATGCTCGGGATCCTGGAACACCATCCCGATGCGGGTGAGCAGCTCGCGGGACGACCAGGCGGACGGACGGAGGCCGCGCCGGCCCCGCAGCCCCTCTGCAGCCTCCACGGTTCCGCTCAGCGGGTCCAGGAGCCCGGCGAGCGTGAGCGCAAGGGTCGACTTGCCGGCACCGTTCGGTCCGACGATCACCGTGGCCGCCGAGCCCGGCACCGCGAGGTCGAGCCCGCTCTGCACGGCCGTGCGGCGATCCCGGGAGACCGCGAGGGCGCGGGCCGCGAGAACCGCGCCCTCACCGGCGGGAGCGGCGTCGGCGGCCGGCAGCACCGGCAGGGCCACCGGGTGTCCCGGCACCCACACGCCGGCCTCGGCGAGGGCGTCGCCGTAGGCGTCGAAGACCTCGGCGGGCGCACCGTCGGCGAGCAGTCCGCCGTCGGCGCCCACCACGATCACGCGCGTCATCAGGTCGGCCCAGATCGCGGTGCGGTGCTCGATGACCACGAGGGTCGCACCCGTCGCCTCGACGACCCGCTCGACGCTCGCGCGGATCTCGCGCACTCCGTCCGGATCCAGGTTCGCGGTCGGCTCGTCGAGCAGCAACAGCCCCGGGCGCATCGCCAGGGCGCCGGCCAGGGCGAGCCGCTGCTTCTGTCCACCGGAGAGGGCCGCGGTCCGGCGATCCGGCGGGACGTCGAGCCCGACCGCGTCGAGCGCCTCCTGCACCCGCTCCGGGATCTCGTCGGCGGGGACGGCGAGGTTCTCGCAGCCGAAAGCCACGTCGTCGCCGACCCTGCTCAGCACGACACCGGCATCGGGATCCTGCAGCACCAGGCCGATGCGGCCGCGCTGTCGTTCGGGATCCAGGCCGTCGACGAGCAGGGATCCGCTGCGCTCGCCCTCCTCGGCGTCGCCGAGGAGCCCTGCGATGCCCGTCAGCAGCGTGGACTTGCCCGCACCGGAGGCGCCGAGCAGCAGCACGCGCTCCCCCGGTTCGATCACGAACGACACGTCGCTGACCGCGGGCAGGCGGCGGCCGGCGTAACGCCAGCCCCACCCGTCCGCGACGACGCGGGCGGCACCCGCGGTCATCTCAGACCTCGCGACGCAGCTCGCGTCCGGCGGCGAAGCGGCTGAGGGCGCCGGTCGCTGCGAGGGCGCGCACCAGCAGCCACCCGAGCACACCGGCGAGCACCGCCCCCGAGACGACCAGGGTGCCGAGGTAGATCGCGTTGAACTCGACCGACTTCAGGATGTTCGGCGAGCTCCCGTACAGCAGCTCGAAGAGCCAGGCACCGGCAGCGGCGCCCACTCCGGCGAGGGCCGCGACCGGCAGGGAGAAGCGGCGGTAGAGGAAGATCGCGAAGATCAGCTCGGCGCCGAGGCCCTGCGCGATGCCCTCGAGCACCGTGGAGACGCCCCAGATGTTGCCGATCAGCATCGAGACGATCGCCGCGACGAGTTCGACGACGAGCGCCGCGCCGGGCTTGCGGATGACGAGACCGCCGACGACGCCGCCGAGCAGCCAGATGCCGACGGCGATGCCGCCGAGGCCCGGCGTGAGCCCGTCGGCGGCGGTGAACCAGGCGTACCCGATCGTGTTCCAGACCCAGAAGACCAGGCCGATCGCGACACCCAGCACGGCGGCGACGACGATGTCGACGACCCGCCAGTTCAGGCGGCGTGCGACCGCCCCGGTGCTCCCGTTGTGTGCGGTTGCTGTTGCGTGCATGACAGTTGCTCCTCCCTGCGCCGGCATGATCCGGATCAGGTTCGACGGTCGAAGCGCGATTCGCTCCCTCTCAGCCCGGCTCGCCGGACTCCCGTGGTGATCCGCCCATCCTAGCCCCGTGCGGACCCTTCGGCGACCGTCTCGTCACACGGCGAGACGCGGGAACGCCCTGCGATACCGGCCTCCGACGGGGCCGCCAGATACGGTAGGGGGGTGAACAATGACGACGGTCCGGGGGCCGCCCAGGTCGATCCGCAGATCGCCGACGCCGACGCACCCGCTGTCGACGGCTCCCGCGCGACCGAGGCAGAGGACTCTCCGGCACCCGCGGGAGGAAACGCACCGGAGACCGCAGTCCTGTTCCCCGACGCACCGGAGCGGACCGGGGCCGCGTCGCTGTTCCCTCCGCGCGAGGAGGAACCGCTGTTCCCCGCGCTGGACTCCGCCGCTGCTGCACCGCTGTTCGGAGGCACGCCGGATCCCGCCCCGTCCACCCCGGCGGCCGCCACGAAGGATCCGGCGATCGCGAGCGCACCGGCCGAGGCCACCCCCGTTCTCGCCGCCCCTGCGCGCACCGTCGCGCCGGAGCCCGTCGCCTCGGCAGCCGCTGCCGCCGCGCCCCGGACGGCCCAGCCGCTGCCCTCCGCATCGCTCGTCCGCGGCCCCGACCGCGCCCCGACGGCGGCGCTCTCCTGGGTCGACGTCGCCCGCGTCGGCGCAGCCACCGGAGCCGACGCCCCGACGCCGGCCCGCGCACTGCTCGACGACGCCCCCCGGCGCAGTCTCGCCCGGCCGGCGGTGCTGCTGCCCCTCGCCGGGGTGCTCGCGGTCGCCGTGGCCTACGGCGCCACGACCGCGCTCTGGCCTCTCAATGCGGTGAAGCCGGTCACCACCGCGGTCGCGTTCCAGCCGGTCCCGGCCGCAGCGGCCGCGACGGCCTGGCCTGCCTCCGGAAGCGCTGCGGTGAGCGTGCAGGGCTTCGGCACTCTGACGTCCGCCGAGCAGCAGGTGCCGATGGCGAGCATCACCAAGCTCGTCACCGTGCTCGTCGCTCTCGAGAAGCTGCCGCTGAAGCCCGGCGAACAGGGGCCGTCCTTCGCGTTCACCCAGGCGGACAGCGACGACTACTGGGACTACCTGCGGCAGGATCAGTCGGCGCTCGATGTTCCCGTGGACGGATCCCTCACGCAGTACCAGCTGTTCGAGGGGATCCTGCTGGGATCCGCGAACAACTACGCCGATCGTCTCGCCCGAGAGGTGTGGGGATCCGACGAGGGATACGCGGCCGCCGCGAACCAGTGGCTGAGCCAGCACGATCTCGGCGAGATCCATGTGGTGACTCCCTCCGGGTTCGACTTCGGCAACGTCGCGACCCCGCGCGCGCTCATCACGCTCGGCGAGATCGCGGAGAAGAACCCGGTGATCGCCGAGATCGTCAAGCAGAAGAGCGTCGAGCTGCCCGGGGCCGGGGTCGTGAAGAACACCAACGGGCTGATCGATGATGCGGGCATCGTCGGCATCAAGACGGGCACGATCGGCGACGGCGCCGACACCCGCTACAACCTGCTCTCCGCGAAGGACGTCACCGACGACGGCGCCACGGTGCGGATCTTCGTGGCCGCGCTCGGGCAGGACACTGACCAGGGCCGCGTCGATGCGTCCCGCGCGCTCTACGCCGACGCCGAGGCGGCTCTGAAGAACCAGCCGCAGACGGTGTCCCAGGGCGCGGTCCTCGGCACCGTCGACACCGCCTGGGGCGAGAGCTCGCAGGTGGTGGCCGCCGAGGACGGCCGGGTCGCGCTCTGGAACGGCGCGGCCGCGTCCGCGACGACGAAGTTCTCGCTGGGCGACACGTGGAAGGCCGGCGAGAAGGCCGGAACGCTCGCGCTCAAGGGCCCCCTGGACTCGACCACGGTGCCGCTCGAGCTGCGCACCGAGCTGAAGGGCCCGAGCCTGTGGTGGCGGCTCACCCACCCGCTCGAGCTGTTCGGCCTGACGAAGTAGGGATCCGCATCCGCCCGGGCGCCGACGATCGGCGACCGCGGCGGGAACGGCGGAGCGCTGAGGCGGGAACGACGGAGCGCCGCGGCCTGAACGACGGAGCGCCGCCGCCCTGCGGACAGGACGACGGCGCTCGTGACGGGATCGGGATCAGGGCTTGTCGCCGCCGTCGCCGAACTCGATGCGCGGTCCGTCGGGAGCCTCGACCGCCTCGGTGACGCGCTCGGCGACCGCGACCGGAGCGGATCCGGCACCGGCGACCGAGGCCGCACCGGCCTCGACCTCCGACGCGACGGAGCCCTCGACCGGAACCGTGACGGTCCCGGTGACGAGCGCCTCGTCGGCGTCGGTGTCGCTCGCCGCCTGCTCGAACTGCGACTGGTACAGCCTCCAGTAGGCGCCCTCGGCGGCGATGAGCTGCTCGTGCGTTCCCTTCTCCACGATGTCTCCGTGCTCCATCACGAGGATGAGGTCGGCGTCGCGGATGGTGGACAGCCGGTGCGCGATCACGAACGACGTACGCCCGTGCCGCAGTGCCGCCATCGCGTGCTGCAGCAGCAGCTCGGTGCGGGTGTCGACGGCGGACGTGGCCTCGTCCAGGATGAGGATCGACGGCTGCGCCACGAAGGCGCGGGCGATCGTGATGAGCTGGCGCTCACCGGCCGAGACGTTTGAGGCGTCCTCGTCGAGCTTCGTCTCGTAGCCCTCGGGGAGCGCGTGCACGAAGCGGTCGACGTAGGTCGCCTTGGCAGCCTCGATGACCTCGTCATCCGTCGCGGTCGAACGGCCGTAGCGGATGTTCTCCCGAATCGTGCCCGCGAACAGCCACGGATCCTGCAGCACCATGCCGGTGCGGGAGCGCAGGTCCGACCGCTCCATCTGGGAGATGTCCTGCCCGTCGAGCAGGATGCGCCCGCCGCTGAGCTCGTAGAACCGCATGATGAGGTTCACCAGCGTGGTCTTGCCGGCGCCGGTCGGGCCGACGATCGCCACTGTCTGTCCCGGCTCGACCCGGAAGGACAGGTCCGTGATGAGCGGGCGGTCCTCGGTGTAGGAGAAGGCGACGTGCTCGAACTCGATGACGCCCTTGCCGTCGGTGACGGTGGGTGCGTCCTCGGCGTCGGGATCCTGCTCCTCCGCGTCCAGCAGCTCGAACACGCGCTCGGCCGAGGCGGTGCCGGACTGCACGACCGCCGCCATGCCGCCCAGCTCGCTGAGCGGCTGGGTGAACTGCTGCGAGTACTGGATGAAGGCCTGCACGTCGCCGAGGCGGAGCTGACCGCTCGCGACCATGAGGCCGCCGAGCACGGCGAGGCCGACGTAGGTCAGGCTGCCGATGAAGGTCATGGCCGGCATCATCAGCCCGGACAGGAACTGGGCCTTGAACGCGGCCTGGTAGAGCTCCTCGTTCTCGACCTGGAACTTGTCCAGCGCGTCCTTCTCGCGACCGAAGACCTTGACCAGGGCGTGGCCCGAGAAGGCCTCCTCGACACGGGCGTTCAGGCGGCCGACCTTCTTCCACTGGATCCCGAACGCCTTCTGCGAACGCGGTCCGATGACGCCGAAGATCACGCCCATGAGCGGCAGCGCCACGAGGGCGACGAGAGCCAGCTGCCACGAGATCGAGAACATCATGATCAGCACGCCGACCACGGTGAGCACCGAGGTGATCGCGCCCGACAGCGACTGCTGCATGGTCTGCGTGATGTTGTCGATGTCGTTCGTGACCCGGGAGATCAGCTCTCCGCGCTGCACCTTGTCGAAGTACGACAGCGGCAGGCGGTTGATCTTCGCCTCGACGTCCTCACGCAGGCGCCACATCGTGCGCACCATGATGACGTTGATGACATAGCCCTGGATCCAGCTCAGCAGCGCGGATCCGACGTAGATCGCGAGCACCGCGGTGATGACCCAGCGCAACTGATCGAACTGGATCCCGTCGCCGACCTTGAACGGGCCGAACGCGGCCACCATGTCGGCGAACTGGTTCTGCTTCATGGCACGCAGCTGCTCGACGACCTGCGCCTGCGTGGTGCCGTCCGGGAACCCGGGGAAGCCGTTCTGCGGCTTGGCGAGCTGCAGCGAGGCGAACCCCTCGTAGATGATGTTCGTCGCGTTGCCGAGAACCTTCGGCGCGGCCACGGAGAGGACGACGCCGAGCGCCCCGAAGATCGAGACCAGCACGAACCACACGGCGCTGGGCTTGAGCAGCCCGATCATCCGCTTGAAGCTCGGACCGAACTGATTCGCCTTGCCCGGAGCGGGGCCGTCGAACATGCCCCCGCCCTGCTGACGCGCCTTCTCGGCCTGCTCGGCCTCTTCCCTCTCGGCGTCGGTCATCTCGGCCGTCGCCGATGATCCGCCGGCGTACTTCGCCCGGCGGGCCTCCGCGCGCTCGGCGCGTGCGGCCTTCTTGTCCACGTTGTCGCTCATGCGTCCACCCCCAGCTGCGACTCGACGATCTCTCTATAGGTGTCGCTCGTCTCGAGCAGCTGCTCGTGCGTGCCGACGGCCACCATCGTGCCGCCTTCGAGGACGACGATGCGGTCGGCGTCGGTGATGGTCGAGACGCGCTGCGCGACCACGATCTTGGTCACGTGCGGCAGCTCCCGCCACAGCGCCTGGCGCAGCCGGGCGTCGGTGGTGAGGTCGAGCGCCGAGAACGAGTCGTCGAAGACGAGGATCTCCGGCTGGTGGACGATCGCGCGGGCGATCGCGAGCCGCTGGCGCTGCCCTCCGGAGACGTTCGTTCCGCCCTGGGCGATGGTCGAGTCCAGGCCGTTCGGCATCTCCGAGACGAAGTCCCTCCCCTGGGCGATGTCGAGCGCGGCCCACAGCTCTTCATCGGTCGCTTCCTCGCGCCCGTAGCGCAGGTTGGACGCGACCGTGCCGCTGAACAGGAACGGACGCTGCGGCACGAGCCCGATGCTCTTCCACAGGGCGTCCACGTCGGCTTCGCGCACGTCCGTGCCACCGACGAAGGCGGCGCCCCCGGTGACGTCGAACAGACGCGGGATGAGCGAGATCAGCGTGGTCTTGCCCGCGCCGGTGGATCCGACGATCGCGACGGTCTCGCCGGGCTCCGCCGCGAAGCTGATCCCGTGCAGCACCGGCGACTCGGCGCCGGGGTAGGTGAAGGAGACGTCGTCGAAGGCCACGGCCCCCGGAACCGGGAAGGTCGTGACGCCGTTCTCGGGCCGCGTCATGCTCTGCTCCGCGTCCAGCACCTCGCCGACGCGCTCGGCGGAGACCGCGGCGCGCGGGATCATCATGGCCATGAAGCTGGACATGATGATGCCCATCATGATCTGCCCGATGTACTGCATGAAGGCGAACAGCGTGCCGACCTCGACCGTGCCGTTGTTCACCTCGATGCCGCCGAACCAGATCACGCCCACGATGGTGACGTTGAGGATCAGCATGAACAGCGGGAAGAGCAGGACGAAGAGCGATCCGACGTTGCGGCCGACGACCATGATGTCGGTGTTGGCGCCGCGGAAGCGCTCCTCCTCGATGCGCTCGCGCACGAACGCGCGCACGACGCGGACGCCGGTGAGCTGCTCGCGCATGATGCGGTTGACGTTGTCGAGCTTGCCCTGGTAGCTGCGGAACAGCGGGACCATGCGGCCGATGATGATGCCGGCGACGATGAGCAGCGCGGGCACCGAGACGGCGATCAGCCAGCTCAGGCCGAGGTTGGTCTGCAGCGCCATGATGATGCCGCCGATCGCGAGCAGCGGAGCGGTGATGAACATCGTCGAGCCCATCATCGCCAGCATCTGCACCTGCTGCACGTCGTTCGTGTTGCGGGTGATCAGGGATCCGGCGCCGAACTGCGAGACCTCGCGCTCGGAGAAGCCGCTCACGCGGCTGAACACGTCGGCGCGGATGTCGCGGCCGAGGCCCATCGCCGCGCGCGCGGCGAAGTAGGTCGCGATGACCGAGGCGATGATCTGGCCCAGCGAGACCGCGAGCATGAGCCCGCCGTGCGACCAGATGTAGGCGGTGTCGGCGTTGGCGACGCCCTTGTCGATGATGTCGGCGTTGAGGCGCGGCAGGTACAGCGACGCGAACGCGCTGCCGAACTGGAACACCAGGACGCCGAGCAGCAACCACTTGTATCGCTTCAGATAGCGGAAGAGGATCTTTCCGAGCACAGGCGGACTTCCTTGTGGGAGCGGACTCCCCGGGGCGGACTCCCGGGAAGATCGGCCGACGAACGGCCACGAAACACCATGCCACGCGGCACGGACATTCACATCCCCCTTGCGACGGATCGACTCAGATCTTCGCTATGGGCGAAACGAACCCCTGCTCGGACGCGCATTTCCGGATCCGGTTGAGGAACCCGGCGCGGGATTCAGCGCCCCACGATGAGGTGCGGTCGCGGCCCCTCGAGACGCGCGATCCCGATCTTGACCTCGGTCAGCTCGGTCTCGACGCCGTCGATCCGCGCGGACAGGCCGTCGATCCGCGCCGACAGCTTGTCGTCGACCCGGTCGATCCGGCGAGCCATCCAGCCGAATCCGGACAGCATGCCGAGACCGAGGGTGATCACGACGCCGAACCCCGTGAGCACCACTCCGATGAGCTCCACCGACACGTGCACGCCCCTATTCTGCGCCCTCCGCGATCGCGCCGACAACAACGCTAGCGACGCGCGCGCACCACGACTGCGGAAACGCACGATCGGTGCAGAACTCGCTCGCCGGATTGAGTGGGGAGGACGGTCCTCAGCTCCAGAGCGGAACGGGCGGCACGTAGTCGCGGGCGGGGGCGGCGGCATCCTCGGCGAGATCCGCGAGGGTCTGCGGATCCCAGTGCGGGTTGCGGTCCTTGTCGACGAGCTGGGCCCGGATGCCCTCCACGAGGTCCGGGTGATGGTGCACGAACCACAGCACCCGGCGGTACTCCCCCGCCAGCGCGTCGCGCACGGAGTCCATCGCCCGGGCCTCGCGCACGGCGTCGAGCGTCACCACGAGCGCGGTCGGCGCGAGCGATTCGAGGAGGTCGGCGGTCGCCGCGGGTCCGGGCACCGTGCCGGTGGCGCTGGTTCCCGGCGCCTCCTCGGCCGGCTCGGGGAGCGCCCGGAGGCGCGCCACGATCTCCGGAACGGTGTCGGCGGCGAAGGCCTCGTCGATCCACGCCCGCTGCGCGGACAGCGGGGACGGATCCGGAGTCTCGTCGAACAGCATCACGATCTCGCTCGGCCCAGTCGGATCCGCGCGGTGGGCGAGCGCATCGCGGAGGGCGTCGATCCGCTCGGACGGCACCCAGAAGTCGGCGAAACCGGCGTACAACGCATCGGATCCGCTCATCGTCCCGGCGGTCAGGGCCAGGAACTCGCCGAGGCGCCCCGGGGCGCGGCCGAGCAGCCAGGTGCCGCCCACATCGGGCGTGAAGCCGATGCGCACCTCGGGCATCGCGAGCTGCGAGCGCTCGGTGACGACGCGGATCGCGGCGTGCCCGGCGACGCCGATGCCGCCGCCCATCGTGATGCCGTCGGCGATCGCGACGATGGGCTTGGGGTATTCCGCGATGGCCGCGTTCATCGCGTACTCCTCGCGGAAGAACTCGACCGTCTCGGCGCTGCGACCCGCGACGATCTGCGCGTGCAGCTCCCGCACGTCGCCGCCGGCGCACAGGCCGCGCTCCCCGGCTCCGTCGATGAAGACGATCTCGACGTCGCTGTCGTCGCGCCACGCGTCCAGCGCGGCGTGCACGGCGCGGATCATGCCGACGTTCAGCGCGTTCAGCGCGCGCGGGCGGTTCAGCGTGATGCGGCCCAGTGCGCCCTCGGTGCGCACGAGCACCTCGGGTTCGACGGAGGCGGCGGAGGGGGCGTGCTCGACAGTGCTCACGGAGGCCACGTTACCGCGCGCAATCAGGCGGAATGGCCCGGATCAACCTGCGTTTTCACTCCCCATCCGGCAGGATAGAGGGGAACTGCCGTATCGATGAGAGGCCGCGGATGACCGACGGACAAGTGCTCGAGTTCTCGCACGCGACGAAGCGCTTCGGCGTTCTGACCGCTGTCGACGACCTCTCCGCCCGCATCGAGCCCGGTGCGGTGACCGCGTTCCTCGGCCCCAACGGCGCCGGCAAGACGACCTCCCTGCGGCTGCTGCTCGGCCAGATCCGCCCGACCTCCGGCACGGCCACGATCGGCGGCGTCACGCACGCAGAACTGCGCCATCCGCTGCGCACGATCGGATCCGTGCTCGAGGAGGCCGTCTACCGGCCCCGCCGCACCGCACCCCGCCAGCTGTCGATCGCGGCCAAGGCGAACGGGATCCCGCTCTCCCGCGTCGACGAGGTGCTCTCGCTCGTGGGCCTGCAGAACGAGACCGAGACGCGCATCGGCGCCTACTCGCTCGGCATGCGCCAGCGTCTCAGCGTCGCCGGCGCTCTGCTCGGCGACCCCGGCGCGCTCGTGCTCGACGAACCGGCGAACGGCCTCGACCCCGAGGGCATCCGCTGGATGCGCCTGCTGATGCGCCGCCTGGCCGACGAGGGACGCACGGTGCTCGTCTCGTCGCACGTGCTGAGCGAGATCGAGCAGATCGCCGACAACGTGCTGGTGCTCTCGAAGGGCCGGCTGGTCTACGCCGACAGCATCGGCAAGCTGTCGGATCCCACCACGGGCTCCGTCGTCGTCGACGCCGACGACAGGGCGGCCCTCACCCGCGCGCTGCGCGAGGCCGGGCTGAGCTTCGACGTGCTGCGCTCCGGCCTCACGGTGCACAACACCGACGCCGCCGCGGTCGGCGCGGTCGCCGCGTCGGCGGGGCTGGCGCTCACCACGCTGCAGCAGCGCGGGCCGAGCCTGGAGGAGGTCTTCCTCGACCTCGTGCACGGCCGTCGCAGCCCGATCACCGGCGCGATCCCGGTGGTGACTCCGCCCGGCGACGCCGCGGCTCCCCTTGGCGTCCCCGGGACTCCCGTCGCGGAGGACGCCGAGCCGGCCGAGAGCGCGGAGACCGAGGACGCCGAGGCCGAGGAAGCCGCGCCGGCCGAGGACGCAACCCTCGTGACCCCGCCCGTCGCCGGCCTGTTCGGCGCGGCCGCCGCCGTGCCCGTCGTCGCCGCCGGAGCCGGGGCCGCGGACCTGTTCGGCGCACCCGCTGCGACGGCCGACGAGGCCGACGCGAACACGGTGGCGATCCCCACGACCCGCCGCGAGGCCGCGGAGTACGCCGCCGCGCAGAACGCTCAGGACGAGGGCGAGGGCACCGCCGAGGCAGACGATTCCGCACCGGAGGAAGACCAGGGCGCCGAGCCCGACGGCACTCCGGAGGAAGGCGCCGCTGCGGAGGCCGAGTCGTCGAGCGATGCGGCCGAGCAGGATGCGGAGGACGCGGAGGAGCACTCCGACGGTCCCTCCGACGGCGAGGCCGAGGCCCTGGCCGAGGAGGGCTCCGAGGCCGAGGCGCACGAGGGCGACGCGGCCGGATCCGAGGACGCCGGAGAGCAGCACTCCGAGGCGCCGGGCGAGACCGACGACGCGACGCAGCCGGAGGCTCCCGCCGAGGACGAGCCCGCCGAGGATGCCGACAAGGACGAGCCCGCCGAGGAACCCGCCGAGGACGCCGACAAGGACGAGCCCGACGCGATCGCCGCGGGCATCGCGCTGACGGCCCCGATCGTCACCGACGACGCGCATGGCGAGCCGCGGCACGAGGACGGGCACGAGCAGGCGGGATCCGAGGAGCAGGTCGGATCCGCGGAGCAGGCCGGATCCGAGGACGGCGCGCCGCTCGGCGACGGGCATTCCGACGCCCCGCTCACGCACGCCGCCGACGGCGCCGAGGACGAGCAGGGCACCGCGCTCGGCTCGTTCGAGACCGCCGCGCTCACGATCCCCGCCGAGGCCGCCGCGGTGTCGTTCGACGACCTGATCACCGGCGTCCCGCTGGCCGTGCAGGATCCGGAGCACACCGACCACGATGGGACCGAGGACCAGGACGGCGCATCCGAGCAGCACGAAGCCGACTCCGAGCAGCGCGAGCCGGGCGGGGAAGGCGAGGACGTCGAGCAGGACGCGCACTCCAACGACGACGCGCAGGACGGGACCGCCGAGCACCACGACATCGACGACGCCCCGACCGCCGCGACCACGGTCATCACCACGCCGTCCCCCGAGGACGAGTTCATCACCCCCGAGCCGAGCACCGAGACCGCGCAGATCGCGGGCATCGAGATCTTCGACGCCCTCGCCGAGGGACGCACCCAGGAGATCCAGGTCATCCTCGACGAGGCGCCGGACGATGACGACGATCTCGAGGATGTGACCCAGGGCGAGATCCACCACGACGACGACCCGCGGGCCGCCGCCGTCAGTGCATCGCTCGCCGCCGCGGCGCGGGCCTTCTACAACGACGACGCCCCCTCGTACACCCCCGGCCCGACGGGCGAGGAGCAGCCTGCGCCGGAGCACGCCGAGCACGATCAGGGCGAGGCCGAGGAATCGCGCGACCAGGGCGAGGGACAGGACTCGCACGACCACGGCGACGGACAGGACTCGCACGACCACGGCGACGGACAGAACTCGCACGACCACGACGGCGAGCACTCCGGGAACTGATCCCGCACCCTCCGGAAACGGAGTCGTCCCCCTGAGCACGGTCCATGGACCGTTCCCAGGGGGACGACTCCGTTTCCGGGAGGATCCGGGTCCGCGATCCCGGGATCCGGCGGTGCTGGTCGGCGCCGTGCGCACAATTCAGGCTGGACACCCGTCGGTGCCGATCAGAGCCGCGCGTTCCGCGCCGACCCGCTGCCGTGGCCGGAAGATGGCCTGAGTCGTGCACGGCCCCGCCCGGGGCTCTCGGCTCAGGCCGGGCGGACCGCCGGCTTGCGCTTGCGCGAGGATCCAGCCGATTCCACGACGGGGATGGCGCCGGTCGCCGCGATGTCGGTGACCTCGGCGAGCTCGCTCGTGGCGTCGAGGCGGAGCGCCTGGGCGAGCGCCAGCCCGTGCCGAGTGGTGAGCACGAGACGCTGGAACTCGGCACCCTCGAGGTCGATCACGACACTCGGCTTGTGCCGCCGGATGAGGACGAAGTCGTCGCCGTTCGCCGATTTCCAGGTGCCGGCGGCGAGCACGAGCGGCACGTGGGTGCCGGGACTGCCCACGCCGCGGAGCCACGTCCAGGCGTCGTCGGTCAGCTGCACCTTCACGATCGTCTCGCGGGCGATGTGCAGGTTGTCGCGGCGGAACGAGACGGCGCGCTCGAGCGGAGACAGCTCCACCTCGAGGCGGGTCCGATCCAGCAGCAGCGTCACCATCGTCCCAGTCTGCCAGCGCTCCGCGGCATTGACCTGCGAGGCACCTCACAGGACGGCAACGATCCGGCTGGCGGAGATCCACAATCCGGATCCCGACCGTGCCCGCGCCCGGGCCCGGCGCGGGGGTACCCCGCCGGATCGGTCGCCCGCCCCGCTCGCACAACTCAGGCCAGGACCTGCCCCGACCGGCCTCTGGCCTCCGCATCCCCCGATCCGGCCGGCTTCAGCCTGAATTGCGCAGGCACGCGTCGCCGACGTCCCCCGCCGAGCCGACCGTGCGCCGCGCGGGTCGCGGCCGAGCCGCGTCGCCGACGTCCCCCGCCGAGCCGCGCCGGCTCAGGCCGTCGCGCGGGCCGCGGCCTCGGCCGCCGCCGGAAGCGCGGCCTCGATCGCGGCGAGCTCGACGTCGCCGTGCGCCGCCGTGAGAAACCAGGCCTCGAACACGCTCGGCGGCAGGGCCACGCCCTGCTCGCGCATCGCGTGGAAGAACGGCGCGTACCGGAACGTCTGCTGGGCCTGGGCCTCGGCGTAGTCCCGCGGGGCCGTCTCGGCGAAGGCCACCCCGAACAGGTTGCCCGCCCGCGGCACCGCATGCACGACGCCCGCGTCGGTCAGTGCGCGGTCGAGCGCGTCCGACAGGCGCACCGCGGCGGCGTCGATCCGCGCGTACACCTCCGGCGTCGCGAGGCGCAGCGTCGCCAGTCCCGCGGCCACCGAGAGGGGGTTCCCGCTCAGGGTGCCCGCCTGGTAGACCGGGCCGGTCGGCGCCAGCTGGTCCATGACCTCGGCACGGCCGCCGAGCGCGGCGAGCGGCATCCCGCCGCCGACGACCTTGCCGAACGTGATGATGTCGGGCAGGTACGCCTCGCCGGCGGCCTGCTGCAGACCCCAGAAGCCGGCGGGATGCACGCGGAACCCGGTGAGCACCTCGTCCAGGATCATCAGGGCGCCGTGCGCGTGCGCGGTCTCGGCGATGAGCTGGTTGAACCCGGGCTGCGGGGCGACGACGCCCATGTTCGCCGCGGAGGCCTCCACGATGACGGCCGCGATGCGGTCGCCGTGCTCGGCGAACACGGCGGCGAGAGCCTCCGGGGAGTTGTAGTCGATGACGAGCGTCTGCGCCGCGATCGGAGCGGGAACGCCCGCGGATCCGGGCAGGGCGAGGGTCGCCACACCGGATCCGGCGGCAGCCAGCAGCCCGTCCGAGTGCCCGTGGTAGTGCCCGGCGAACTTCACGAGCAGGTCGCGTCCGGTCGCGCCGCGCGCGAGCCGGATCGCGGTCATGGTCGCCTCCGTGCCCGTGGAGACCAGGCGCACGCGCTCGACGGGCCGGGCCTCGCCGTGCCGCACCCGATCGGCGATGAGGGCGGCGAGCTCGACCTCGCCCTCGGTCGGGGCGCCGAACGACAGGCCGCGGGTCGCGGACTCCTGCACCGCGGCGACCACCTCGGGGTGCGCGTGCCCGAGCAGTGCCGGCCCCCAGGATGCGACGAGGTCGAGGTACGTCGTGCCGGCCGCATCCGTGACCGTCGCGCCGGAGGCGCTCGCGAGGAACCGCGGCGTGCCGCCGACCGAGCCGTAGGCGCGCACGGGCGAGTTCACCCCGCCGGGGATCACGGCACGGGCGGCGTCGAACAGGTCGTCATTGCGGTCGGTCATGGATCCATTCTCCCGGAGGCGGCTGTGCCGTTCCTGCTCGGAGGGAACGGCCGGGCGCCCTGCGCCGCGGGCACGGCCGGGCAGCCGTCAGCCCCGCGCGACCCAGCGGGCGGCCTCGGTCGCCCAGTAGGTGAGCACGGCGTCGGCGCCTGCGCGGCGGATCGACAGCAGCGACTCCAGGATCGTGCGCTCGCGGTCGAGCCAGCCGTTCTGCGCGGCGGCCTCGATCATCGCGTACTCCCCCGACACCTGGTACGCCCAGACGGGCACGCGCACGCTGTCGCGCACCTCGCGCAGCACGTCGAGGAACGCCATCGCGGGCTTGACCATCACGACGTCGGCGCCCTCAGCCTCGTCCAGCAGCGCCTCGCGCACGCCCTCGCGCCGGTTGCCCGGGTCGAGCTGATACGTGCGGCGGTCGCCCTGCAGCTGCGAGTCGACGGCCTCGCGGAACGGCCCGTAGAACGCGCTCGCGTACTTGGCCGCGTAGCCGAGCAGCAGCACGTCGGGGAAGCCCTCGGCGTCCAGCGCGTGGCGCACCGCGGCGACCTGGCCGTCCATCATGCCGCTCAGCCCGAGCAACTGCGAACCGGCGCGGGCCTGGGCCAGCGCCATCGCCACGTACCGCTCCAGGGTCGCGTCGTTGTCGACGGAGCCGTCCGCGGCCAGCACGCCGCAGTGGCCGTGGTCGGTGAACTCGTCCAGGCACAGGTCGGTCTGCACGACGAGCGCGTCGCCGACCTCGGCCGCCACGGCGGCGGTCGCGACGTTGAGGATCCCGTCCGGGTCGTCCGCCCCGGATCCGATCGCGTCGCGCACGGCGGGCACGCCGAACAGCATCACACCGGTGACGCCGGCCTCGGCGGCCTCGACCGCCGCGCGGCGCAGCGAGTCGAGCGAATGCTGCACGACACCGGGCATGGATCCGATCGGCGTCGGCTCGGTGATTCCCTCGCGCACGAAGGCCGGGAGGACGAGGTGCCGCGGAAGCAGATCCGTCTCGCGCGCGATCGAGCGCACCGCGGCGGACTGACGCAGCCGGCGCGGGCGGACGTCGGGGAAGCCGGCCGACGCGCCCAGCCCTGCGGCGCCGGAGCGGAATCCGCCGGTCACGGTGCGAACTCGTCGGCCGCGTGCGGGAGGGTGAAGTGCGAGACCGCGTCGATGAGCGCATCGACGGTCTGCTTGTCGGCGACCACCGTGATCGGCAGCCCCGCCCTCTTCGCATCCTTCGCGGTGCGGGGGCCGATCGCGGCGAGGAGCGTGGTGTCGGGGATCTCGGGGAACTGCTCGCGCACCTGCTCGGCGACGGAGCCGCTCGTCACGAGGATCGCGTTGATCCGTCCGTTCTGCACGTCGCGCATGATCCGCTCGGTGACCGGGACGCCGACCGTGCGGTAGGCCACGACGCTCGAGACGCGGTGTCCCGCCTTCTTGAGCGACTTCGTCAGCAGCGGCTTCGCGATCTCGCTGCGCAGGGTGAGGATCCGTTTCGGCTCGGGCTCCAGATCGATGATCTGTCGGGCCATGCCCTCGGCCGAGTTGTCGTCCTCCGGCACGAGGTCGACGTGGTAGCCGACGGCCATGAGGGCGGCGGCGGTGGTCTCGCCGACGGCGGCGATCTTGGTGGAGGAGGGGATCTCGGCGCGGTGCGCGAAGAGCACGTCCACCGTGGTGGCGCTGGTGATCGTGAGCCAGTCGAACTCCCCGGCGGCGAGCTTCACGAGCGCGTCGTCGAGGGCCGCCTGGTCGTTCGTGGGTGCGAAGTTGATCAGCGGGGCGACCACCGGCACCGCGCCCTGGGCGCGCAGGCTCGCGGCGACGCCGTCGCCCCAGGGACCGCCGCGCGGCACGAGCACGCGCCAACCGGTCAGCGGCTTGGCCTCTTGCTTCGATTCAGTCATCATCATCGGGTTCAGGGGCGCGGAAGAAGGTCAGCCGCCCCACGTTCGAGCAGCCGATGGGCAACAGACAACCCGATCTCGCGGGCTGCGGCGATCGGGTCTGCTCCATCGGCAGAGTCCGCACCGTTGCCACTGCCGTTGGCATGAATATACTCCTCGGCCGCCGCCTCCGCCTCCACGTGCGCTGGACGCAGCGCCTCGGTCACGTCGATCCCGATCCGCCAGCCGTCCTGCGGCGCGTAGACCACGGCGCGCACCCGGAGGTCCCCGCCTTCGAGCACGGCGTGCGCGGCCATCGGGGCCTGGCAGCCGGAATCCAGCCCCGCCAGCACGGCCCGCTCGGCGGTCACGGCGATCCGGGTCGCCTCGTCGTCCAGTGCCGCCAGCGCGGCCATCAGGTCGTCCGGGGCATCGGTCGTGGTCTCCACGGCGAGAGCTCCCTGCCCGGGCGCGGTGGGCCACTCCGCGAGGCCGAGGCTCTCCGCCTTCAGGTCGCCGAGGGGGTCGCCGTCGAGCCGGCTGAGCCCCGCGGCCGCGAGGATCACGGCATCGAGCTCGCCGGTCGCGACCCGCTGCAGCCGCGAGTCGACGTTCCCGCGCAGATCCACTGTGCGCAGCCGGGGGTTGCGGACGTGCACCTGCGCGATGCGCCGGGGCGAGCCCGTGCCGATCGCGGATCCGCTCTTCAGCTCGTGCAGCGCGGTCCCGTCCCGGGTGACGGCCACGTCGCGGGAGTCGGCGCGGGCCGGGGTCGCGGCGATGACCAGGCCCTCGGGCACCGTGGTGGGCAGATCCTTCAGAGAATGCACCAGCAGGTCGCACTCCCCGCGGCGCAGCGCATCGCGGAGGGCGGTGGCGAACACCCCCTGACCGCCGATCTCGCTGAGCGACGCGCGGTTGGTGTCGCCCTCGCTCGTGATGGGGACGAGCTCCACGCGGCGGCCGGAGACCTTCTCCAGCGCCTTCGCGACCTGCCCGGACTGCGCCTGCGCGAGGGCGCTGCGGCGGGTGCCGAGCCGGAGCGGGGCCGCGTCGGTCACTGCAGCACCTCGGCGATCTCGTCGAAGCGCAGGCGGCGCCCCGTGTAGAAGGGCACCTCCTCCTTCACGTAGCGGCGCGCATCGGTGTACCGGAGATCGCGCATCAGGTCGACGAGCTCGGTCGGCTCGTCGGCCTCGAGCGGGAGCAGCCACTCGTAGTCGCCGAGCGCGAAGGCGGCGACCGTGTTGGCGAGGACCCCGCGGAAGGCGGCGCCGCGGCGGCCGTGCTCGGCGAGCATGCGGCGGCGCTCGTCCTCCTCGATGAGGTACCACTCGGGCGTGCGGACGAACGGGTACAGGCAGAGCCAGCCCTTCGCGTCGACGCCGCGCAGGAAGCCGGGCACGTGCGCGCGGTTGAACTCCGCGTCGCGGTGCACGCCCATCACGTTCCAGACCGGCAGCAGGGTGCGCAGCAGCTCGGTGCGGCGCAGCCGGCGCAGCGCCTTCTGCAGTCCCTCGGGAGTGGGCCCGTGCAGCCACACCATGAGGTCGGCATCGGCCTTCAGGCCGGAGACGTCGTAGAAGCCGCGGACGCTGATGCCGCCGTCCTCGATGTGGCGGACGATGTCCTCCAGCTCGGTGGAGTCGGTCTCGAGCACCGGGGCGGCGGGGTCGCGGCGCCACACGGCCCAGAGGGTGAAACCCTGGGGCGAGGCGTCGGAGTCGGCGGCGAGCATGGGCGTTTCTGCAGCTTCAGCCATGGGACCAGTCTGCCCCCTCCGCCTATGCGCCGGGGACTCGTGACGACACGCACCCGGATCCGGCCGGGATCCGGGCAGGATCCGGGCTCGGCACGGTCGGGCCGGCACGGTCCGGCGCGGCCCGGGGATCCAGCCTCCGGTGCGGCCCGTGTCCCGATCAGCACACGGTGTGACGATCAGCACACGGATCCGCCGGATCGGTGTGCTGATCGTGCCTCGGTGTGCTGATCGTGACGGCGGAAGACCGTGCCCAGGACGCGCCCGGGACGCGCCGAGGACCGGCGTCAGCGGGCGATGCTGCGGGTGACGGCCCAGACCACGCCGCCGACGACCGCCGCGACGCCGACGACCGCGGCGAAGGCGCCGACCGGGTTGCGCTGCGCGAAGACGCGGGCCTTGCCGCCGGCCTTCTGCAGCTGACGCGGCACGTTCGTCTTGTCCTCGATCGCGAGCAGTGCGGCCTTCAGCTCGGCGCGGGCCGAGGCGACCGGGTCGACCAGGCCTGCCGGCACGGCCGTGCGCGGGATGTTCACCGGGTCAACGGCCATCGCCGGCCTCCTTCACGATGCGGACGTCGGTCGCCACGGCCTGCGCGGGGTTCTCCCGGCGCAGCACGGTGCGGAACTTCAGGAGACCGAGCAGCGCGAACACGAGCACGGCCAGGAGCAGGATCCCGAACGTGATGATCGCGGAGAGCCAGACCGGGAACCAGGACGAGAGCCCGGCGATCGCGAACACGAGCACCACGGGCACGGCCCAGAACAGGAAGAACAGCGCGACCAGGAACCAGACGCTGCCGATGCCGGCGTCCTTCGCGGTGCGGGAGATCCAGGTCTTGGCCGCGTCGATCTCGGCCTTGACCAGGTTGCTGATCAGGTCGGGGATGTCGCCGAGGAGCGTGAGCAGGCTGTCGTCGGCGCGATCCCGGTAGTTGCCGGCCATGTCAGGCGCCCGCGGTCGGCTTCTTCGGCGCGCTCTTCGCGGCCGCGGATGTGCGGGACTTCGTGCGGCTCTCCTCGGCGGCGACGCTCTGCTCCGCGGCCGCGACGGTCTCCTCCGCCGCCTGCTTGACCTCGGCCGCGACCGCCTTGCCGCTCGCGATCGTGGAGTCCACGCGCTGGCCCGGGGTTCCGTCGGAGGTGGCGGCCTTGACGATCTTGACGGCGCCGGTCCACAGCGCCTGCGGCACCGCGGCCGCCTGGGCCTTCGCGAAGTCCTGCACCTTGTGCACCTGTGCCTGCACGGGGTCGAGGTGCCAGACCTTCAGCCACTGCTTCTTGATCTGTTCGTACCGTTCGCGCCCGGCACGCGTGCCCAGCACATAGCCGACGCCGAGTCCGACGACGAGTCCGATCTTCCCCTTCATGGGGTCTCCTCACGATTGCGGTCCCTGCGGGCTACCAGCGTAACCCTGTATTCCGTTTTCGGCATCTATCGGTCGCGGAGTCGGCCTTCCGGGCGTCCGCCCACCCGGTCATCCCCAGAGCAGGGCGTGGCGGATCCGCTCCGCCTCGGCGCGCGCGTGCGGCACGACCTGGGCGAGTCCGGTGCCGCTCAGCCAGGCCCCGGTCGCCGCCAGCCCCGGCACGGCGCCGATCGCGGCCGCCGCGGCGGTGCGCCGCTCCGCGGCTCCCGCGACCGCGGAGGGCTGCGCCTGAACGAAGCGGGCGCGGTGGCTGCCGCGCAGCCGATCGGGCGGCAGGGCGACTCCGAGGAGCGCCGATGCCTCGGCCAGGGCGAGCGCGGCGGCGGCCTCGTCGTCGAGCGCAGCGGTCGCGGGGTCCTCGTCCTGGGCGCCGAACGACACCCGCACGACATGCCGGGATCCCGCCCGCTCCCGCAGCCACGCCCACTTCGCGGTGCTGTGGGTGAGGGCCTTGGCGACGTGCGAGCCCGGAACCGTGAGCACGCCGGATCCGCGCGGCGCCGCGTCGAGCACCGGGGCGTCGAGCACCAGGGTGACGATCTCGATGCGGGGCGAGGACGCGGCGGCGACCGCCGCGAGCTCGGGCACGTGCGGGGCGAGCAGCCGGCGGGCCGTGCCCTCGTCGACGGCGAGGATGACGGCGTCGAAGGACTCGGGGATCCCGTCGGCGGCCTCCTCGCCCTGCTCCCCCGGTTCGCCGGACTCGACCACGCGCACGATCCAGCGCTCTCCGTCGCGGTCGAGACGCTCGATCGGCGTCGCGGTGCGCACCTCGGATCCGAGCAGCTCGATGCGCGCGACGAGCGCGTCGACGAGGCCGGCCATGCCTCCGTCGAGTCCCTGCACGGCTGCGCCCGGGGCTCGGCCCGCTCCGCCGGTGATCTCGGCCACGGCCCCGGAGAGGGAACCGACGCGGGTCAGCGCCGCGTTCAACGCGGGGGCCGCGACGTCGACGTCGATGTCATCCGGATGCGCGGAGTACACCCCGGTGCTCACGGGCGCGACGAGCCGGTCCAGCACCCGGGCGCCCATGCGCCTGCGCACGAGGCGGCCGAGGCTGCGGTCGTGGCCGATGGTGAGCGGCGGCAGCAGCCGGTCGAGCCAGGCCCGCCACGTGCCGTTCCAGCCGATCACGCGCCGTACGTCCTCCGCGAACGGATTGGCCGGGATGCCGAGCAGACCGCCGTGCGGCAGCGGCGCCGCACCTCCGGGGATGCCGGCCACCCACGCGCCGCCGGGTTCCGGGGTGCGCACGCGGTCGCCGAGGCCCAGGTCGTCGATGAGGGCGCGCACGTGGCCGCCGCGCACCGCGAAGCTCTCCGCCCCGGCGTCGAACACCAGCCCGTCCGCCTCGCCCGCCTGCACCGCGCCGCCCGCGCGCTCCTGCGCCTCGAACACCGTGGCATGCGCGCCGATCGCGGCGACCGACTCCGCCGCCACGAGGCCCGCCACGCCGCCGCCGATCACGGCGACCCTCCGTCGTGCCGCGCGTTCGGCGAGCTCCGGCGTGTGCGCCGGTTCTGGCGCGCCGCCGTCGCCGGACCGCGGATCCGTCATCGCGCGGCCTCGGCGGCCGGCTCGGTGCGCACGGAATGGGCGAGCTCGACGATGCGGGTGAGCACCGCCGGGTCTGTCTCGGGGGGCACCCCGTGGCCGAGGTTCAGGATGTGCGCCCGGGCCGCGGCCCCGCGCCGGAGCACCTCGCGGACGTGCGCCTCGATCACCGGCCAGGGAGCGGTGAGCAGCGCGGGGTCGATGTTGCCCTGCACCGTGACGTCGGGGCCGAGCACGGCGACGGCCTCATCCAGCGGCAGGCGCCAGTCGACGCCGACCGCGGCGGCGCGCCCGCCGAGCCGCATGTCGCCGAGGAAGGGCCCGGTGCCGACCCCGAAGTGGATGACCGGGGCGTCGATCCCGTCGACCGCGGCGGCCGAGTGCGGCGCGACGAAGGCGCGGTAGTCGGCGGGGCTCAGGGAACCGGCCCAGGAGTCGAACAGCTGCACGGCGCTCGCGCCCGCCGCCCGCTGAGCGGCGAGGAAGGTCCGCGAGACCTCGGCGAGCCAGCCCGCGAGACGGTTCCAGGACTCCGGATCCGTGTGCATCATCGCCCGGGCACGCAGGTGCTCCTTCGAAGGACCCCCCTCGACGAGGTAGGCGGCGAGGGTGAACGGGGCGCCGGCGAAGCCGATCAGCGGGGTGCGGTCGCCGAGCTCGGCGACCACGAGGCGCACCGCCTCCTCGATCTGCGTCGTGTCGAGCGATGCCGGATCGATCGCGGTGATCCGGTCGACGTCGGAGGCCGTGCGCACGGGCTCGGCGAACACCGGACCGCGACCGGGCTCGATCTCGACCTCGACGCCGGCGAGACGCAGGGGCACCACGATGTCGCTGAAGAAGATGCCCGCGTCGACGCTGTGGCGGCGCACGGGCTGCAGCGTGATCTCCGCGGCGAGGTCGGGCGTGAGGCAGGCGTCCAGCATGCGGGTCCCGACACGGAGGTCGCGGTACTCGGGCAGCGAGCGTCCCGCCTGGCGCATGAACCACACCGGGGTCGTCTCGGGGCGGATACCGGCAAGGGCGCGCAGCAGCGGGGCGTCGTTCAGGGGCATGGGTCCATTGTCCCCGACGCACCTCTGCGCGGGATGCGGACCTGGTCCGCGCGGATCCGGACCGCGATGCCCGCCGGGATGGCCGATCAGCAGCCACGACCGAGCGGATCCGGGATCCGGGATGACGTCGCGCGTCGGATGTCCAGGATCCGCAAAGGCCGCGGAGCGTAAACTCCCAGGGTGCTGCTCTGCGTCACGGCCAATCACAAGACGGCCCCCTTCGACCTCCTCGAACGACTCAGTCGCACCCCGGACGACCTGGCCGGATCCCTCTCCGAAGGATCCAAGGGCGCCGTCGTGCTCGCGACCTGCAACCGCTTCGAGGCCTATGTCGACGTCGACGGCACGGCCGACGAGAATGACGTCGCGCGCATCCTGAGCACGGTCTCGGAGCGCAGCGGCATCGACGCCGACATCCTCTCCGCGTCGTCGTCGGTGCACTCCGGCCCCCGGGTCGTCGAGCATCTCTTCTCGGTCGCGTCGGGTCTCGAATCCGTCGTCTCCGGCGAGGGCGAGATCGCCGGCCAGGTGCGCCGTGCGCTCACCTCGGCTCGCAAGCACGGCACCACCTCCCCCGAGCTGGAGCGCCTCTTCCAGCGCGCCAGCGAAGCCCAGCGCAAAGTCAAGAACGACACCGCCCTCGGCCGCGCCGGCCGGTCGCTGGTGCGCCTCGCCCTCGACCTCGCCGACAGCCGCATCGCCGACTGGAGCACCGCGCGCGTGCTGCTCGTCGGCACCGGCGCCTACGCCGCGGTGACCCTCGCGACGCTGCGCGAGCGCGGCGCGCACGACATCAGCGTGCACTCCCCCTCGGGCCGCGGTGCCGCGTTCGCCGCGAAGCACGGGATCCGGGCGCTGCCCAAGGCGGAGTACGCCCGCGCCGCCGCGCACGCCTCGATCGTCATCACCTGCACGAGCGCCGAGCACCCCGTGCTCGACGCCGCGATCCTGCGCGCAGGCCGCGGCCCGGCTCTTGCCGCCCTCCCGACGCCGCACGGCACGGCGGTGGACTGCCCGATTCCGGGACACGGCTTCTCGGCCGGCGCCACCCCGTCGCAGCTGATCGTCGACCTCGGCATGCCCCGCAACGTCGCACCCGACGTCGCGGAGGTCGAGGGCGTGGCCCTGCTCGACCTCGAGACGATCCGCCTGCACGCGCCGCTCGAGGAGCTGCAGGCGACGGACGCCGCACGCTCGATCGTGCGTGCCGCCGCGGCGACGTTCCACGAGGTGGGAGCGCGCGAGAGCGTGACCCCGGCGGTCGTCGCCCTGCGCGGGCACATCTTCGGCCTGCTCGAGGCCGAGATCGAGCGCGCCCGCAAGCGCGGGGATGACGGCGGCCAGGTCGAGCAGGCCATGCGCCACCTCGCCGGCGTGCTGCTGCACACCCCGACGAGCCGCGCGCATGAGCTCGCCGCCCAGGGCCGCGGATCCGAGTTCATCGCCGCCCTCGAGACGCTGTACGGGCTCTCCGCCGAGCCCGCCGTCCAGGACGACGCCGCCACGGCCTGACCGGTTCGCTCTCTCGGGCCGGCCCACTGCGTGCCGGCGCGCGTCCGCGACCGCGACCGCGACCGCGGCGGCGACCGCGGCTAGCCTGGTCCGGTGAGCGACGTGACAGACGAGGGCCCGTTCTTCCACGGCACCAAGGCGGATCTGCGGCCCGGCGACCTGCTCACGGCGGGATTCCGGTCGAACTACCGGCCCGAGGTCGTCATGAATCACATCTACTTCACCGCGCTGCGCGACGGAGCCGGCCTCGCCGCAGAGCTCGCCGCCGGCGACGGCGAACCGCGGGTGTACCTCGTCGAGCCGACCGGCGCCTTCGAGGACGACCCGAACGTCACCGACAAGAAGTTCCCCGGCAATCCGACGCGGTCCTATCGCAGCGCGGATCCGCTTCGCGTGGTCGCCGTGGTCGACGACTGGACGCGGCTCGCGCCGGAGGCGCTGCAGGGCTGGCGCGACCGCCTCGCCGCCATCCTCGACGACGAGCGCGGCGAGATCATCAACTAGGCCGAGCCGCACCGCCGGCGTGCGGGCGCCGGGGGATCACCGGATGTGCGGGCGCCGGGGGATCACCGGGTGTGCGGGCGCAAGGCGATCGAGCGGCATCGGCCTGGGCGCGGACACTCGCGGTCTTCCGCGAGATGGCGACGCCGTGATCCCCGCGCTCCGCGTCGGGGATCGTCGCGAGATCCCTCACTGACCGGCTCCCGCGGCGTGCTCCCCGCGCGGAGATGTGCGCTTCGCTCGGAGAGATTCTCGAATCGGCTCCGCGGTCGGTGCACATCTCCGATGTTGGCGCACCGGCAGCTGCGATGTGGATGACGAGGCCGGAGTGCGAGACTGGATCCATGGCCCTTCACATCACCGGAGACACCGCCGCCGACACCCTGCTCAGCGACAACCCGCTCGCCCTGCTCGTGGGCATGCTGCTCGACCAGCAGGTCGCGATGGAGACCGCCTTCGCCGGACCGCTCAAGATCGAGCAGCGCACGGGCGCGGCCGACGCCGCCGCGATCGCCGCGTACGACCCGGACGAGTTCCTCGCCGCGTTCAAGCAGTCCCCGTCGGTGCATCGCTTCCCCGGATCCATGGCGACGCGCGTGCAGACGCTGTGCCAGAAGCTCGTCGACGACTGGGGCGGGGACGCCGCGAACCTGTGGACCCAGGGGGATCCGGACGGCGCCGAGGTGCTACGGCGACTGAAGGGCCTTCCCGGGTTCGGCGAGCAGAAGGCCAAGATCTTCCTCGCCCTCCTCGGCAAGCAGTACGGCTTCACCGGCGCCGGCTGGCGCGAGGCCTCTGCGCCCTACGGCGAGGACGGATCCTTCCGCTCGGTCGCCGACATCGTCTCGCCGGACTCGCTCGCGAAAGTCCGGGAGCACAAGCGCGCGATGAAGGCCGCGGCCAAGGCGACCGCCTGAGGCCTCCGCCGCGCTCCGTCAGGTCGCCTGGCACGGATCGCCGGTGACGGAGCCGCCCGCACAATTCAGGCCCGACATCCGGATCCGCCCCTCGAACCGCCTGGTCGACCGGCTTCCCGAGGACTCAGCCTGAATACGGCGGACCGGGTCCTGACTACGGCGGGCCGGGTCGGCCCACCCCCTCGATCGCGGCGACGACGCGCCCCGCGCGATCCCGGGCAGAGCGCGGGATCCGGCCTCCCTCCCCTCGGACCGGATCCCGCGCCGTTCTGCGGTGGCCGGCGGCTCAGCGGACGGCGACGCGCACCGTGGCCGGGGCAGACGGGCCCGTGTGCGGCAGCTTCTGCGTGATCTTCGCCCTCTGCGGCACGGTCAGTTTGCGGTCGAGCACGAGCGTCCAGCTGCCGTCCACGGCAGCGGTCGTCGAGGCCGCGGCGGGGATCCTCCCGGGACCGGTGACCTTCACGCTCACGGTGGCGCCCGGGGCTCCGACGCCGCGGATCGTGATCCGGTCCGCGGCGAGCGCAGCGGTGGGGGCCTTCGGTGCGACACCCGCGGCGTCGTCCTGCACGGCCGAGAGGTTCTTCATCCAGGTGAAGGACGTCGGCGTGATGCTGTCATCCCCCCAGACCTTGCCGTCGCGGTCGACCGCGTAGGCGAAGAACCCGCCCTTCGTGCCGCCCTGCGGCTGCCACGTCGCGTACTCGTACGCCGTGGATCCCGGCGCCGTCGCGGGGTCGTAGATCCCCTCCGCGTCGCCCCAGTGCGTGCGGTCCTGCTCCTCGGGGAAGGAGAACCCGGGGAGGAACTGGCACGGGGCGATCTTGTCGGCGAAGGTGTTCCAGGTCGATTGCATGCCCGCCGCGCCCCGGCCGTAGGCCTGCAGGAGAACGTAGGACACCTTCGACGAGACCGCCGTGAACAGCGGGGTGCTGCCGTCCTGGTTGGTGTCGAAGATGAGGATCTTGTCGGAGCCCGAGGTCGGTCCGAGGAGATCCCCGAGGGCGTTGAAGACGCCGATCGCCCTGGTCAGGTCGTCCCCGGTCGGGTACGACTCCACATCGATGTCGATGCCGTCCAGCCCGTACGGGGTCACGTAAGTGTCGACGAGCTTCTGCGCGTAGTCGCGATAGGCCTGGTCCGTCAGCGGGATGTCCGCCTTCGCGAGCTTGTCGATCCACAGCGTGTACGCGACCCGGGTTCCGCGCGCATGCAGCTCAGGGACGTACTCGTCGCGCAGGGCGCGCCAGTAGTCGGTGTCCGCCGTCGCACCGGCGTCGAAGACCATCGCCACATCGACCTCGGGAGGCAGGTCCGTCATGCGCGTGACGTTGGGGTCGGGCAGGTTCGAGTTCGCGCTCTGCGGCACCGTGACGTCGCGCCAGGTGCGGTAGTACGCCATGGTGAGGGGCTCGGCCGAGCACTGCGATGTGTTCCCGACCGATGCGGATCCCGTCCCGGCGAGAGCGGGTGGCGCGCCGAGGACCGCGACTCCGGCGAGGAGCGCGCCGAGACCGATGGCAGCTGTCGTGCGATTCATACGTGCCTTCTCTCTTCTTCGAGTGGGGTGGCTTCCCCGATCGCGGCGTCGAGCGCCGCGAAGTCCGCAAGCTCCAGGGCGGTTCCGGCGTTCCACGCCCGTTCCGCCATCGCGCGCAGCGGTCCGCGGATCCCCTCCGCGACCTCGGCCGGGGTCTGCGCCTCCGGCCGGTCCGACCACACCGCGAACGAGACCCCGAGCAGCGCTTCGGGGTACGGGCGCTCCAGCTCCTGCACCACGGTCGCCTGCCCTTCGGGTCCCCACAGCGCCGGGAAGAGGCCGGGATGCCAGTCGGCCGCCCAGATCCGCTCCGCCGTCGGGTAGCGGTAGCCGGCGTTCTCACCGAGCACGTAGTAGAACACCGCGTCGTCGACGTTGACGAGCCGATGCCCTGCGGCGAGCGCGTCGGCGACCGGCCGCATGCCGGCGTTCCAGTTCGTCCACCAGGTGAGCACGACGTCCTGGTCCAGACGCTCGGCGGTGCTGCGCAGCAGGCCGTCGTTCCAGGCGCGCGCTTCGAGACCGCGCTCGCGCAGGTGCGCGGCGACGCGGTTGACGAACGCGGTCAGCAGGTCGAATCCGGTGCCCGCGGCGCCGTAGCGCTCCGCGGCCGCCGTCGCGAGCGCCGGGAACTCGGCGATGCGGTCGAAGTCGACGAACTCGTCGCCGCCGAGATTCCAGCGCGTGCTGTGCGGGAACACGGGGACCATGTCGTCGATCAGCGCGAGGGCGAAGCGGACCGGATCCTCGCGGGTGATGTCGAGCGCGTGGTCGGTGGCGAGGCCCGGCGCGTCCGGCAGCCGCAGGTCCGGGTGGGCCCGGAGCGCGTGCCGCAGATGCCCCGGCATGTCGAGCGACGGGACGAGGTCGATGTGCAGGTCGCGGGCGGTCGCGACGATCTCGGCCGCCTCGGCGCGGGTGATGCGCCCGGACGAGACGATCTCGGGGAAGGCCGTCGATTCCAGCCGGAAGCCCTCGTTCTCGGAGAAGTGCCACTGGAACACGTTCACGCCCACGTCGGCGGCGGCGTGCAGCTGCGCGAGGATCCACGCCGCGGGGTAGTGCTTGCGCCCCGCGTCGAGATGCAGTCCGCGCTCGGCGACCGCCGGCGCGGAGCGCACGATCCCTCGCGGGACCGCCCCCTGGGCGCGCAGGTTGTGCAGGAGCTGCCGGGTGGCGCGGAACACTCCGGCGGCGGAGGCGGCCGTCACCACGACGTCGTCCGCCACGTCGATCGTGAACGACTCGTCGGCCGGATCCCGGTGCGCGAGCGGACTCAGCCGCACCCGGATCACCGGATCCGAGACGTCGGCGGCCGCCGCGATCCCCCGCTCCCGCAGTTCGGACTCGAGCCGCTCCGCCTCCCGGCGCAGTCCCCGGCTCGCCGCGATGACCCGCACCCGCTCCGGCTCCCACGTCCCGCCCGCCGGCTCGAACGCCGTGGGCTGCGGGAGCGACGCCCACGGCGTTCGCGCGGCGGGTGCCGCCGGAGAGATCATCCCTTGACGCTCCCCTCCTCGACGCCCTTGAAGAACTGCTTCTGGAGGACGGCGAAGAGGATGATGATCGGCACGAGCGCGATCATCGTTCCCGCCGCGATCACCCGGGGGTTGGATCCGAAGTTCGAGTTCAGGTAGTTCATGCCGACCGTGAGCGTGTAGTTCGCCGGATCCGAGAGCACCACGAGCGGCCAGAGGAACTCGTCCCAGGCGCCGATGAACGCGAACAGGGCGACCACCGAGACCATGCCGCGGATGTTCGGCCACACGATGTGGCGAAGGCGCTGCAGGGTGTTGGCGCCGTCGATCGTCGCGGCGTCCAGGGTGTCCGCGGGGATCATCCGGCAGGCGGCGGCCATGAGCAGCACGTTGATCGCGGCGATCGCGCCGGGCAGGAACACGCCCCACAGGGTGTTCGCCAGACCCAGCGACTTCACCGTCAGGTACTGGCTGGTCAGGGTGACCTCGCCGGGGAGGAGCAGCGTGGAGAAGAAGATCGCCATGACGATCCCCTTGCCGCGGAACTTCAGGCATCCCAGCGCGTAGCCGCCGAGGGTGGCGAAGATCACGTTGGTGATGACGGTCCCGACGCCGACGAGCAGCGAGTTGCGCGCGTAGTCGAGCACCGGGATCGTGCGGAAGACCTCCGCGTAGTGGTCGAGCGTGGGAGCGCTCGGGAGGAGGTTCGGCGGGAAGCCGTAGATGTCCTCGCCGGATCCCTTGAACGACGTGGAGAGCTGCCACAGGAACGGGAACACCATGATGCCGAGCACGACGACGAGCAGCACGTACTTGCCGATCAGTCCGCCGAGGGAGGGCTTCATGATGTCGGCGGATCCGCGGGTGCGGAACGGCTTCTCGCGGTGGTGCGGCGGGCGGGCGCCGCGGCCGGCTGCGGCCTGCCGGAGCGTCGCCTGCTCCTCGATCACGCCGGCGCTGCCGGGGGTCTGGAAGGAAGTCATGCCGCCACCTCCGCACGGTTCTTCGCGTCACGGCGCTCGGCCCGCTGCTGCGCACGCAGGTCGCGGCGGGTCCGCCGGCCCGCCAGGGCGTCGCGGATCATCTCGCCGTTGTTGGCGATGCCGACCACGGTCAGCGGGATGAGGGTCAGCAGGAACAGCACGATCGAGATGGCCGAGGCGTAGCCGATCTGGCCGTTCAGCCCCTTGCCCATCGACTGGATCAGCATCACCATGCTCATCGACCGGCCGCCGGGCCCGCCGGATCCCGAGGAGAGGATGTACAGCTCGGTGAACACGCGCATGGCCGCGACGCAGATGAGCACCGAGACGAGCATCATCGGGCCGCGCACGCCCGGCACGGTCACCGACCAGAACCGCCGCCAGGCCCCGGCGCCGTCCATCGCGGCCGCCTCGTGCAGCTCGCGCCCGACGTTCCCGAGGGCGGCGAGGTAGACGACCATGTAGTAGCCGAGGCCCTTCCACACGGTCAGGCCGATCGCGCAGAAGATGAGCAGCCAGCGATCCGAGAGGAACTCGATCGGCCGGTCGGCGAGGCCGAAGAACTTCAGGGCCGAGTTGATCGTGCCGGTGCTGGAGAACAGGAACTCCCACACGATCGCGACGACCACCGCCGATGCGATCACCGGGAAGTAGAACGTGGTGCGGAAGAACCCGATCGCCGGGATCTTGCGATGCACCAGCAGCGCGAGGAGCAGCGGGAGGAAGGTGAGCAGCGGCACGCACACCACCACGTACACGAGCGACGTGGTGAGGGCGTACCCGAACCGCTCGTCGCTCGCGAGACGGGTGAAGTTGTCCAGGCCCACGAACGCGACGGGCCGGAGGGGGCGCGCGTCCGTGAAGGCGAGCACCACCGTGTTCAGGAACGGCCACAGCGCGAACACGAGCACCCAGATCACGCCCGGAAGCACGAGCAGGTACGGCGTGTACCAGCGTTGTCTTCTCATCTGCTCACCCCCTCCTCTCACTCATCGGGTCACTTCGAGACGTTCTGGTTGGCGTAGTCCTGCGCCTTCTTCAGCGCGTCCTTCGCCGAGATGTCGCCCTTGATCGCGAGCGCGATCTGCTGCTTGGCGTAGTTCTCCATCGAGTCGACGTAGCCGGATCCGGGTGCGCCGGGGACGCGGGCCTTGTCCATCTGCGCGGCGGCGAACTTCGTGGCCTCGGCCTGCTCGGGGTTCTGCGCGGTGCCGGCGAACGCGGACGGGTCCTCGTTGGCCTTCTTCGTGCCGGGGAAGAAGCCGGCGGCGAGCTTCATGAACTCGATCTGGTTCGCGTCGTTCGTGACGTACTCGGCGAACGCGATGGCCGCGGCCTTGTTCTTCGCGTTCTTGGAGACGCTGATGCCCTGCACGAACAGCGGCGGCTCGCCGAAGCCGCCGGTCACCTTCACCGAGGGCAGCAGAGTGGGCGCGTTGACCGCGAGGTTCTTGTCGATGTAGTTCGGGCCGGCGGTCGTCCACGCGACGCTGCCCTTGTTGAAGTTGTCGACGTTGGCGTTCGCCGTACCCGCGTTCTGCAGCGCCTCGGGGCTGACCGCGCCCTCCTTGTAGAGCTCGGCGTAGCGCTCGACGATGGCCTCGGCCTCGGGGGTGTCGAAGACGAACTTCCCGTCCTTGACGAAGTCGAAGGTCTTGCCCTGGTCGCTGATGTCGATCTGCATCGACTTGGGGCTCGGCACGTCGGACAGGGTCGCGATGCCGAGCTTGCCGAGCTTGGCTGCGGCGTCGAGCGTCTCGTCGAAGGTCTTCGGCGGCGCCGTGAGACCGGCCTTGCTCAACAGATCCATATTCCAGTAGTTCAGCTCGGTGCCGAGGTACCACGGGAAGGCGTAGGTGCCTTCGAGCCCGTCGTACGTGTAGGCCGCGACACCGCCGTCGACGTAGTCGCCGATGATCTTGGAGTCCTTCTTCAGATCGGCCAGCTGGCCGGCCTTGGCGAGCTCCTGCGCGAACTCCGGCGGCAGGTTCACGACGTCGGGCAGCTCGTTGGACTCGGCCTGCTGCAGGATCTTGTCCTCGTAGCCGTCGGCGGGCTGATCGATCCACTTGACGGTCGTGCCCGGGTGCTCCTTCTCGAAGCTCTTCGCGATGTTCTCGAAGTAGGGCGAGAACTTGTCGTTCTTCAGCGACCAGGTCTGGAACGTGACCGTGCCCGTGATCTCGCCGTCGGCGGATCCGCCTCCGGAGGCCGCCCCCGAACCGGTGCAGGAGGTGAGGGCGAGCGCTGCGACCGCGGCGATGCCGACGGCGATAGTCGATCGGATCTTCATGGACGTGTTCTCCTTCGAAGTGTCCCGGGTGCATCGCCGGCCGGCGCTGGCATCCCATCACTAAAACGATATAGTGTGCCTAGCATGCCATAAGGGCAGGGTGTCGTCCAATATCACCGTGTTCTCTGCGCACGGTGAACCAAATCCCTTCAGCGACTCAAGGAGGAACGCGATGAGCAGTCCCCGTCGCCCGAACATCGTGTTCGTGCTGACCGACGACCACGCCGCGAATGCGATCGGCTGCTACGGATCGGTGGTGAACACCACCCCCGGCATCGATGCGATCGCGGCCGCCGGGATCCGCTTCGACCGCGCCCTCGTGGAGAACGCGCTGTGCACGCCGAGCCGCGCCGCGTTCCTCACCGGCACCTACAGCCACACCAGTTCCGTCACCACGCTCGCCACGCACCTGACGAACGACCACGAGACCTTCATCACGGCCCTCCGCGCCGCGGGCTACCGCACCGCGATGTTCGGCAAGTGGCACCTCGGTCACGGCCCCGACCACGACCCGGTGGGCTTCGACCACTGGGAGGTGCTGCCGGATCAGGGCGAGTACTTCGACCCGGAGTTCTTCACGCCCGACGGCCCCGTGCGCTACGAGGGCTACGTCACCGACATCATCACCGAGCACGCCCTCGCGTGGATGGAGGCGCAGGGCGACGAGCCCTTCTGCGTGCTCGTGTGGCACAAGGCGCCCCACCGCCCCTGGCTGCCGCATCCCCGGCACGCGGACCTGTTCACGGATCCGATCCCGCTGCCGCCCACGTTCGACGACGACTACGACGGCCGCGGCACGCCCGCCCACCACGCCACGATGCGCGTCGCCGACTACCTCACCGACGTCGATCTCAAGGAGGATCCGCCGGCCGAGCTCGGCTACGCCGAGCGCGCGGTGTGGAAGTACCAGCGCTACATGCAGGACTACCTGCGCTGCGTGGCCGCGGTCGACGAGGGCGTGCAGGCCCTCACCGCCTTCCTGCACGAGAAGGGCCGGTTCGACGACACCGTCACGATCTACGCCTCGGACCAGGGCTTCTACCTCGGCGAGCACGGGTGGTTCGACAAGCGGTTCATGTACGAGGAGTCGCTGCGGATGCCGCTCGTGCTCAGCTATCCGGCGCGGGTTCCCGCGGGCGCGAGCACCGAGGCGCTCGTCTCGAACGTCGACATCGCGCAGACCCTGCTCGGCTTCGCCGGGGTCGCCGCCCCCGAGGGCATGCAGGGGCACAGCCTCGTCGACCTCGTGACCGCGACGGATCCGGCCCCCGTCCGCGACGCCCACTACTACCGGTTCTACGAGCACGACGACCACATGCACCACGTCTGGGCGCACTACGGCGTGCGCACCGACCGCTACAAGCTGATCTACTACTACGCCGACGGAATGGGACTGCCCAATACGGGTGACACGTCCTATCCTCCGGAGTGGGAGCTCTTCGACCTCGAGAAGGATCCGTACGAGCTCACCAGCGTGCATCTCGATCCCGCGTACGCCGGCATCCGGCGTGAGCTGACCCTGAAGCTGTGGGATCTCCAACAGGAGCTCGGCGACACCCCTCACCCGCGCCAGCCCGTCCCGGAAGGACGTACTCGATGACCCCCGACACCGACGCCGCACACTCCGCCGGTGCGCGTGGATCCGCCCCGCTGCGGTTCGGCGCGAACTACACGCCGTCGAAGGACTGGATGCACTCCTGGCTCGACCTCGATCTCGACGCGGTGCGCCGCGACTTCGCCGGCCTCGCCGCACTCGGCCTCGACCACGTGCGGATCTTCCCGCTCTGGCCGGTGCTGCAGCCCAACCGCACCCTCATCCGCGACAAGGCCGTCGCCGATGTGCGCGCCGTGGTCGACATCGCCGCGGAGTTCGGCATGGACGCGAGCGTCGACGTGATCCAGGGGCACCTGTCGAGCTTCGACTTCATCCCGTCCTGGCTGTTCACCTGGCACGACAAGAACATGTTCACGCACCCGCAGGCGCTGAGCGGCCAGGTCGCGCTCGTCGAGCGCCTCGGCGCCGCGCTCGCCGACGCACCGAACTTCCTCGGCTTCACCCTCGGCAACGAGGTGAACCAGTTCTCGGCCGCGGTGCACCCGCACCCGTGGCCGGTCACGCCCGACGAGGCCGCCGGCTGGCTCACCGCCCTGCTCGACGCGGCGGAGCGCTCCGCCCCCGGTCTGCCGCACGTGCACAGCGAGTACGACGCAGCCTGGTACATGGACGGCCACGGGTTCGTGCCGACCCACGCGAGCCGCATCGGCGCCATGACCACCGTGCACTCGTGGATCTTCAACGGCACCGCCCAGCGCTACGGCGGGCGCTGCGCCGCGAGCGACCGGCACGCCGAGTACATGATCGAGCTGTCCCGCGCCTTCGCGACGGACCCGCACCGTCCGGTCTGGCTGCAGGAGGTCGGCGCCCCGTCGAACTGCCTGACCCCCGAGCAGACGCCGGACTTCCTCGAGGCGACGGTGCGCGCCGCGGTGCGCACCGAGAACCTCTGGGGCGTGACCTGGTGGTGCTCCCACGACGTGGGCCGCCAGCTCGCGGACTACCCGGAACTGGAGTACTCGCTCGGCCTGATCGACCAGGCGGGCGAGGCCAAGCCGATCGGGCGCCGGTTCGCCGAGATCATTCCGTCCCTCCGCGAGCGGCGGCCGGCGCCCGCCCGCACGACCGCGATCGTGATCGAGGTCGACGAGGACGAGATCCCCGTCAGCCGCGCCGCGATGAGTCCCGGAGGCGCGATCTTCCAGGCCTGGGTGGAGGCATGCGAGGCCGGGCTCGACGTGACCTTCGTCACGTCGCGCACGGCGGCGGATCCGGCCGATCTCGCCGCCCGCGGGATCACCGACCTGATCCGCCCCGACCTGAGCACGGGATCCGGCACCTACTCCTCGAACAACACCGTCGTGGACCACGCCGCACCCGCCGCGGGGGTTCCCGCATGACCCGCCCGAACGTGGTCGTGATCTACGCCGACGACCTCGGCTACGGCGACGTGGGCTGCTTCGGGGGCGACGACGTGCGCACCCCGCACCTGGACCGGCTGGCAGCCAGCGGCGTGCGCCTGACGAACTGGTACTCGAACTCGCCGGTGTGCTCGCCGTCGCGCGCCGCGCTGCTCACCGGGCGCCACCCGGTGCACGCCGGAGTGCAGGAGATCCTCGGCGGCAAGCGCGGCACCGCCGGCCTCCCCGCCCAGCCGACGCTCGCCTCCCGGCTTCAGGACGAGGGCTACCGCACCGGCATCTTCGGCAAGTGGCACCTCGGCACCGGATCCGGTTACCGCCCTCTCGATCGGGGCTTCGCGCAGCACTTCGGATTCCTCGCCGGCTGCGTGGACTACTACTCGCACATCTTCTACTGGGGTCAGGGCCAGAACCCCGTGCACGACCTGTGGGACGACGAGCGCGAGGTCTACGACAACGGCCGCTACCTCACCGAGGTCATCGCGGAGAAGGCGGCCTCGTTCATCGCGGACGGCGGCGCGGAGCCCTTCCTCTGCTACGTGCCGTTCAACGCCCCGCACTATCCGATGCACGCGCCGAAGGAGTACGTCGACCGCTTCCCGGAGCTGCCCGACGATCGCCGCATCATGGCCGCCATGATCGCCGCGATGGACGACGGCGTGGGCCGGATCCTGGACGCGCTCGAGGCCGCAGGGATCGCCGACGACACGATCGTGTTCTTCTCCTCGGACAACGGCCCCTCCACCGAGAGCCGCAACTGGCTCGACGGCGAGGAGATCGATTACCAGGGCGGATCCACCGGCGGCCTGCGCGGCAACAAGGGATCCCTCTTCGACGGCGGGATCAGGGTGCCGGCGATCATCTCCTGGCCGGCCGCGCTGCCGCAGGGCGCCGAATGGGCCGAGCCCGCGGCGATGATGGACATCCTGCCGACCGTGCTGGAGGCGGCGGGCGCTCCGGCCTCCGCGGAGGCGGACGGAACGAGCGTGCTGGGCGCCCTGCGCGCGCTGGCCCCGTTGTCCGACGAGCGCACGCTCTTCTGGGAGTACGGCCCGCAGCTCGCGGCCCGGCGCGGCCCGTGGAAGCTCACGACATCGGCGCGCGAGCATCTGGGCGGCCCGTTCACGCTGGGCAGCACGGTGCTGGCGAACCTCGACGACGACCCGGCGGAGGCGGCGGACCTCTCCGCCGAGCATCCCGAGATCGCAGCCGCGCTGCGCGCCGAGCTCGAGGCCTGGGCGCGCACGTTCGACTGGGATCCGGCTCCCTGGCTCTAGCCGGGCGCCCGAGCGCCGCCCCCCCCGTGCGCGCGGGTGCGCGCGGTGCGCGCCCGACGTCGACCGTTGTGCAGGGAGCCCCGTCAATATGCAGGACGAGCGGGCGCCACAGCACTCGGATCCCACGGAATCACGAGCCTGAGGCGTGCCCGCCCGCCGATCGCACCTGCAGAACGGCGCGTGCTCCCTGCAGAACGGCGCGCGCCATCGGGTCAGGCGCGGCGTGGGGTCAGGCGCGCGCCTCGCGCTCGGCCTCCTTGGCCGCGACGATCTTGCGCAGTCCGGAGCTGGAGAAGCGGTGGTCGCGGCTGTTGAAGTACAGCTCGATCCCCGCCTCCTCGCAGTAGGTGCGCCCGGTGAAGTCGCGGTCCTCGTACTCGTCGCCGACGATGCGCACGTCGAGCTTGAACGAGCGGAGGATGTCCTCCAGATCCTGCTCGGTCGAGTAGGGCACGATCTCGTCGACGTACTCGCAGCCGCGCAGCTGGATGTAGCGCTCCACCACGGTCTGCGTGGGAGCGTTCTTCTCCGGCCGGTCCAGGGTGGGATCCATCTGCAGACCGCAGATGAGGTAGTCGCACTGCCTCTTCGCCTCGGCGAGCATCATGATGTGCCCCGCGTGCAGCAGGTCGAAGGTGGAGAAGGTGATCCCCACGCGCGGCCCCGGGTTGTAGTCCTGGTGCTTCTTCACGGTCTCCGGCGTCATCTGCGAGTCCTCTCGTCGGCCCAGAGCACTCTATCGAACGCGCCGGGACGCGCCCCGTGAGAGTCGCTCAGCGCGACGGCGCGGCGGTGCTCTCGCGGATGGTGAGCGCCGGCGTCGGCCCCCGCCGCGACGGCAGCGGCTCCGTGGATCCGATCCGCTCCAGCAGGAACGCCGCGGCCTGCTCACCGAGGGCGAAGGTGTCGCGGGTGAGACAGGTGATCGACGGGTGCACGAGCCCGGTCACGACGGAGTCGTCGAAGGACGCCACCGACAGGCCCTGCGGCACGGCGACCCCCATCTCCTGGGCGACGCGGAGTCCCGCGATCGCCATCACGTCGTTGTCGTACACGATCGCGCTCGGCCGGGCGGCGCGGCTCAGCAGCGTCCGCGTCGCGCTCGTCGCCGCGGCGGGCGAGAAGTCGGTGACGAGGGTCTCCCCCACCACCTCGCGCTGCGCGAGGGCGGCCAGCACATCGGAGCGGATGCGGGTGTGCTGGAACTCGGCGGGCCCGGACACATACGCGATCTCGCGGTGCCCGAGCGCGGCGAGGTAGTCGAACAGGGCGTGCGCCGCGGCCTCGTCGTCGAGCCAGATCGCCGGGGGATCCCCCGAGGTGTCGCTGCTGCCGATCACCACGGCCGGCAGCGGGAGGGAGGGCAGCAGCTCCAAGCGGGGGTCGTCGTCGCGCGGGTCGATCACGATCACGCCGTCGACCTGATTGGCGCTGCGCCAGCGCCGGTAGGTCGCCATCTCCTCGTCGATCGAGGACACCACCACGAGCTGCAGCGCGATGCCGTGCAGCGCGAGCGCCGACTGCACGCCGGCGATGAGGTCGGTGAAGAACGCCTCGGTGCCCAGCGTGCGCGCGGGGCGGTTCACGGCGAAGCCGACGACGCCGGCACGGGATCCGACCAGGGCGCGGGCCGCGGAGCTCGGCTGCCACTGGTGCTGCTCGGCGATCTCGAGGATGCGCTGCCGGGTCTGCTCGCTGACGCCCGGTCGGCCGTTCAGCGCAAAGGAGACGGCCCCGGGGGACACACCGGCGAGCCGGGCGATATCGGCGATGGTGATGCGCTTCGCCTGTGACATAGACTCACCGTACTAGATCGTTTTAGTGGATCCCGGGGAACACGATTTCCCCCGGCGTTCCCACATTCTCGCACCGCGAAGGAGCACCCCCGTGCACGAAGAGACCTCGCTCACCGTCGGCCGCGTCACCCGCGTGCTCGCCGAGCGGGTGCGCCCCGCCGTCCACTCCGCCCGCGTGCCGCTGGGGATCGCCGCGCACGCCCTTCCGGGGGAGCCGATCACCGCCGCCGAAGGACTGGCGCTGGAGTACGCGCCGTTCGCCGCCGGACAGCAGTGGGGACCGGCCTGGGGCACCACGTGGTTCCGCCTCCGCGGCTCCGTGCCCGCCGAGTGGGCGGGCCGTCGTGTCGAGGCGCTCGTCGACCTCGGGTTCGACATCAACATGACCGGCTTCCAGTGCGAGGCGCTCGCCTACCGCACCGGCCCCGAGGGCGAGCCGATCCCGGTGAAGAGCCTCAACCCGCGTAACCAGTGGCTGCCGATCACGGAGCGCGCCGAGGGCGAGGAGGCCGTCGAGCTGTTCCTCGAGGGCGCCTCCAACCCGGTGCTCCTCGACTACCACCCCTTCCTGCCCACGCAGGAGGGCGACATCCTCACCTCCTCTCCGGATCCGCTCTACCGCGTGCGGCACATGGACCTCGCGGTCTTCGAGCCCGAGGTGTTCGAGCTCTCGCTCGACCTCGAGGTGCTGCTCGAACTCCAGGCCGAGCTGCCCGAGACCAGCCCGCGCCGCATGCGGATCCTGCAGGCGCTCGACGACGCCCTCGACGTGCTGGACCTGCAGCGCATCGTCGCGACCGCGGGCGACGCCAGGGCGCAGCTGGCCGACGTGCTCGCCGCCCCCGCCGATGCGAGCGCGCACCGCATCGCCGCGATCGGGCACGCGCACATCGACTCGGCCTGGCTGTGGCCGCTGCGCGAGACGGTGCGCAAGGTCGCCCGCACCACCTCGTCGATGACGACCCTGCTCGAGGAGCAGCCGCAGTTCCGCTACGGCATGTCCAGCGCCCAGCAGTACGCCTGGATGAAGGAGCACCGTCCCGAGGTCTACGCGCGGATCAAGGCCGCCGTCGCCGAGGGCCGCTTCCTGCCGCTCGGCGGCATGTGGGTCGAGTCCGACACCGTGATGCCGACCGGCGAGTCACTCGTGCGCCAGTTCTCGCACGGGCAGCGCTTCTTCGAGCGCGAGTTCGGGATCCGCTCGAAGGGCGTCTGGCTGCCGGACAGCTTCGGCTACTCCCCCGCCCTGCCGCAGCTCCTGCGCCGAGCCGGCTTCGAGTGGTTCTTCACGCAGAAGATCTCGTGGAACCAGCGCAACGTGTTCCCGCACCACAGCTTCGACTGGGAGGGCATCGACGGCTCGCGGATCTTCACGCACTTCCCGCCGATGGACACCTACAACTCGCAGCTGAGCGGCATGGAGGTCGCCAAGGCCTCGCGGCAGTTCAAGGAGAACCGCGTCGCGACCCGGTCGATCGCCCCGGTCGGCTGGGGCGACGGCGGCGGCGGGACGACCCGCGAGATGACCGGCAAGGCCGCCCGCCTCGCCTCACTGGAGGGATCCGCCCAGGTCGAGTGGATCCATCCCGACGACTTCTTCGACGCCGCCAAGGCGGAGCTTCCTGACCCGGCCGTGTGGGTCGGCGAGCTCTATCTGGAGCTGCACCGCGGCACGCTCACCAGCCAGCACGCCACGAAGGCGCTGCACCGCTGGGCCGAGCAGGCGCTCATCGAGGCCGAGCTGTGGGCGTCGACCGCGGCGGTGCGCCTCGGCGCCGCGTACCCGCATGACGAGCTGGACCGGCTCTGGCAGACCGTGCTGCTGCACGAGTTCCACGACATCCTGCCGGGGACGTCGATCGCGTGGGTGCACCGCGAGGCGGTGTCGGTGCTGTCCGGCGTGCTCGACGAGGCCCGCGCCCTGTCCGCGGCCGCGCGCACGGCGCTCGCGGGCGAGGGGGACGTGGAGCTCGTCTTCACCCCGACGTCCGTCCCCACGGGGTCGTCGAGCGAGCGCAGCGCGACGGAACGCGGTGCCTCGACGGAGCGCGGCGTCTCGTCTCGCGCCGCCTTCGGCGGTGCTCGCTCGACGACCCCGCAGGAGAGCGCCCCCGTCTCACTCGCCGAGTCCGCGGACGGCTTCCGCCTGGAGAACGACCTCGTCGTCGTCACGGTCTCCTCCGAGGGCCTCATCGTCTCCGCCCTGGACAAGGCCTCGGGCCGTGAGACGATCCCCGCGGGGAAGCCGGCCAACCTGTTCCAGCTGCACCAGGACTTCCCGAACATGTGGGACGCCTGGGACATCGACAAGTACTACCGCAACCGCGTGGATGATCTCACCGCGGTGTCGTCGATCTCGGCGTCGGTCGAGGACGGCACAGCGACGATCGTGGTCGAGCGGCCGTTCTCGGAGTCGTCCCTGCGGCAGACGATCACGCTGCGCCCCGGATCCCGCACGGTGCTGCTGCACAACGAGATCGACTGGCACGAGACGGAGAAGCTGCTCAAGCTCGCGTTCCCGCTGGACGTGTTCGCCCGGGAGACGGCCGCCGAGACGCAGTTCGGCTTCCAGCGCCGGGTCACGCACGTGAACACGAGCTGGGAGGCCGCGAAGTTCGAGACGTCGATGCATCGCTTCGTGCTCGTGCAGGAGGACGGCGGCTTCGGCGCCGCGCTCGTGAACGACTCGATCTACGGCTTCGACACCGCGCGCGACGTGGACGGCGACGACGTCACCACGACGGTGCGGCTGTCGCTGCTGCGCGCCCCGCGCTTCCCCGACCCCGACACCGACCACGGCCGGCACGAGATCCAGGTGGGCCTGGTGATCGGCGCCGACGCCGCGATCGCGACGGCCGAGGGCATCGCGCTGAACGCCCCGGCGACCGTCGTGCGCGGCGCGAACGAGGTCGAGCCGCTGGTCTCCGTGTCCGGCGAGGGCATCGTCGTGTCGAGCGTGAAGCTCGCCGACGACCACTCCGGCGACGTCGTCGTGCGCGTCTACGAGGCGCTCGGCCGGCGCGCGACCGGATCCCTGTCGGTCGGCTTCCCGCACGCCGGGATCCGCGAGGTGTCGCTCATCGAGGACGAGCTGGAGTCGCCGCGCACCGGCGAGGCGCTGTCGCTGCGCCCCTTCGAGGTGCGCACGCTCCGCATCGCCCGGGCCTGACGGGCCCCGTCCGCACAATTCAGGCTGGACGTCGCGTACTCCTCCGGGAAGGCCGGATTCACGGGAGAGGCGGAGGGTCCAACCTGAATTGTGCGGTGGCGTTGACCCCGACTGGCGGTGGCGTTGACCCCGATTGGCGGCGGCGCTGACCCCGACCGGCGGCGGAGCGGCTCAGACCAAGGAGCGGCTCAGACCCGACCGGCGGCGGAGCGGCTCAAGCCAAGGAGCGGCTCAAGCCAAGGAGCGGCTCAGACCAAGGAGCGGCTCAGACCAGCACGCGGGTGAACGCGTCGCGGCTGATCCCCTGCTCGAGGATCCGCGCCGACCATTCGCGCGCTCCGTGCAGGCTGTGGTCGCGGTAGTTGCCGCATTCGATCGCGCTCACGCCGGGAACATCGCTCCACTCGGCCTTCTCGGCGATGAAGCGCAGGCTGTCCGAGATCGCCTCGACGAGCGCCGGGATCTCGGGGCGCCCCCAGGTGATCAGGTGGAACCCGGTGCGGCAGCCGAACGGCGAGATGTCGATGACGCCGTCGACGCGGTCCCGCAGTAGCGAGGCGAGGGTGTGCTCGATCGTGTGTAGCGCCGCCGTCGGGATCTCGCCCTCGTTCGGCTGCACGAAGCGCACGTCGAAGTTGGAGATCTCGTCGCCCCGCGGGCCCTGCTCGACGCCGATCAGACGCACGTACGGGGCCTTGACGGCGGTGTGGTCCAGGGTGAAGCTCTCGACCTCGGCCATGACGGATCTCCTTCGGGTGGCGGGTGGACGGACCGGATCCGGCCCGAATCAGAGGCTACCCCGCCGGGTTCGGGCGGGGGCCGCCGGCCGCAACACGATGACGGATCCGCTCCCGTCGCAGAAGATGTCGTTCCGAGCGGACGATGGCGACGCCTTCTGCGACGGGAAGCCCGCCGGCTCAGTCCTCGATGGCCCCGGCGAAGAACGCGCGGATGTCGCCGGCGAGCAGGTCGGGGCGCTCGAGCGCCGCGAAGTGCCCGCCCTCGTCGAAGCGGCTCCAGTGCACGATGTTGTCGTTGTCGCGCTCGGCGAAGACGCGGATGGTCTGGAAGTCGTCCTTGAAGACCGCGACGCCCGTGCGCGCGTGGCTGACCTGCGGATCCTCCTGCGCCTGCGCGTTGTCGAAGTAGCTGCGGCTCATCCCGGCCGCCGCGTTCGCGAACCAGTTCACGCTGACCTCAAGCAGGATCTTCTCCAGCGGCACGAGCGAGGTGCCGTTGCCGAAGCTGTTGAACAGTTCGCTGTAGGCCAGCAGGCCGATCGGCGAGTCGCTGAGCCCGACCGCGACCGTCTGCGGACGGGAGGCGTTCATCGTGTTGTAGCCGCCGACCGACTGGAACCACTGCATGTGCTCGAGTCCCGCGTAGTCCGCCGGCTCGAGCCGCTCGAACTCGCTCGGATCCCCCGAGGGGAACGAGAACAGCTGCAGCACGTGCAGGCCGAGGAAGCCCTCCGGGTCGAGCAGGCCAAGCTCGCGTGCGACCATCGCGCCGTTGTCGGATCCGTGCACGCCGTAGCTCTCGTAGCCGAGGCCCCGCATGAGCGCGTCGTAGGCCCGGGCGACGCGCGCGGTCGTCCACCCGCTCTCGGCCACGGGCTGCGAGAAGCCGTAACCGGGCGCGTCCGGGATGACGACGTCGAAGGCGTCCTCGGCACGGCCGCCGTGCGCGACCGGGTCGACGAGGCGGTCGATCACGTCGAGGTAGTCGACCGAGGATCCGGGGTAGGTGTGCAGCAGCAGCAGGGGCGTGGCGCCCTCGTGCGCGGAGCGGACGTGGATGAAGTGGATGTCCTGGCCGTCGATCCCGGCGACGAAGTGCGGGAACGCGTTGATGCGCGCCTCGGCGGCGCGCCAGTCGAAGGAGCGCCAGGCGGCGAGCGCCTCACGGAGGTAGTCGTTCGGGGTGCCGGTGGTCCAGTCGTCGGCGGGCGCCGGCTGCGGCAGGCGGGTCCGGGCCAGGCGGTCCTGCAGGTCGGCGACCTCGGCATCGGAGACGGAGACGGTGAAGGGGCGGGGGGCGAAGGCTGCGGTGCTGTTCATGTCTTCGACACTATGAGCCGATTAGGATGGATTCGTTCCTAATGAAAGCGCTTCTTCGAGGATCCGATGACAAGCCCCTCTGCACGCCTCCTCGCCCTGCTCTCGCTGCTGCAGACGGGCTCCGGCCGCACCGGCGCCGAGCTCGCGACCCGACTCGGCGTGAGTCCGCGCACCGTGCGCGCCGACATCGAACGGCTCCGGGAACTCGGCTACCCGGTCGACGCCGTCCGCGGATCCGTGGGCGGATACCGCCTCGGCGCCGGAGGGCGGCTGCCCCCGCTGCTGCTGGACGACGAGGAGGCGGTCGCGGTGACCGTCGGCCTGCAGATGGCGGCGGGGGTGACCGGGGTCGAGGAGGCGGGTGCCAGAGCGCTCGCCAAGATCGAGCAGGTGCTGCCCTCGCGTCTGCGCCCACTCGTCGACGCACTGGGTTCGACGATCGACCGCGGCCAGGAGAACGTGGACACCGACGCGCCCGATCCCGAAGTGGATCCGGCCGTGCTCGCCGCCGCTGCCGCGGCGATCCGCGACACGGAATGGCTGCGCTTCGAATACCGGGACGCACCCGTGCTCGTCGAGCCGTACCGTCTGCTCAGCTGGCAACGGCGCTGGCACCTCGTCGCCCGCGATCCCGGTTCCGGCTCGTGGCACACCTACCGGGTGGACTGGATGTCGCTCCGCATGCCGACCCGGCGCAGGTTCGATCCGCAGCCGCTCCCCGGCGGCGACTACACGGCTTTCGCGATGCGCACGATCGCCGCGAGCGGCTGGGCCGTACACGCCCGGCTGCGCATCGACGCCCCGGCGCAGGCCGTGCTCGACCGGATCAATCCCACCGTCGGCGTGGTGGAGCCGATCGACGCCGACCACTGCGTCCTGGTGACCGGCGCCGACAGTCTCGACACGGTTGCCGCGTACATCGGGATGCTGATGATGGACTTCACGGTCGAGTCCCCGCCCGAGCTGATCCCCCGACTGCGGCTGCTGTCGGAGCGCTACGCCAGGGCCGTCGCAGGATCCTGACGCGGGATCCTGATCAGCGTCCGTAACGCGCGACGATCTCCTCGGTGAGCGCGGGCCAGATCCGCTTGTGCTCCTCCCCGAAGGGCACGCCGGAGAGGAAGGCCGCCGCGACATCGCGGGACCGGTCGATGAGCAGGAAGCTGCCCAGCGCCCCGAAGTGGCCGGCGGTCTCCGGCGGCAGCGTGTCGCTCATCCAGTGCGGCGACTTGGAATCCTTGAGCTCGAACCCGAGGCCCCACTGGTTGTCCGGGTAGGAGCCGTAGCCGGGCACGATCCCCCGCAACCCGGGGTGCGAGACGGTGAGCGCGAGATCGCGCAGCGCCGCGGGGATCAGCGTGGGGCGCAGAACCTCGCGACCGAAGATCAGCAGATCCTCGATCGAGGCGAGGGCTCCGGCCGAGGGGCGACCGGTCACGTCGGTCCGGTCCATCCCGAGCGGCAGGGTGACCTCGCGCAGCATCCAGTCCGCGAACTCCATGCCCACGGCGTCGGCGATGTGCGCGGCGAGCGCATCGAATCCGGCGTTCGAGTAGATGCGGCGCTCCCCCGGAGCCTTCAGCGGCCCCTCGCCCTCCATCGGCAGGCCGCTGGTGTGGTCGAGCAGGTTCCGCACGGTCGCCCCCGCGGGCCCGGCCGGCTCGTCGAGATCCACCAGGCCGCGATCGACGGCGACCAGGGCCCCCCACGCCGTGAGCGGCTTGGTCACCGAGGCGAGCGGAAGGACGGCTTGCGGATCCCCCTGCACCGCGAGCGTCCGCTCGGGGCCGGTGACGCCGACCAGGGCCGTGTGCGGGAAGCCGTCGGTCGCTCTGAAGGTCGTCGTGTCCACGGATCCATCGTGGCACGAAGGATCCGGCGGACCGGATGTCACACTTCGGGCCCGGCCGGTGTCTCCATGTCCGAAGACGCGAGACGCGCGTCGCAGAAGGAGCAGATCATGAGCAGCACGACCAGGATCCCCGCCGTCGAGGTGACCGGCCCGTTCGGCGCCGTGGTGAAGGCCGTGGCGCGCCGCAAGCTCGGCCTCGTGCCCGACTCGCTCGGGGTGATGTGGCAGCACCGGCCCGTGATGATGGACATGATGAGCTTCGGGGGCAAGACCGAGAAGTGGCACGAGCTCGACCTCGGCCTTTCGACGCTGGCGACCATGGCCGCCGCCGCGACCGTCGGCTGCAGCTTCTGCCTCGACTGTTCCGATTCTTGGATTATGCCGATCTCCGGTCGGCTTGCGGCGTGATGACTGCTCGACTGTAGGGAGTTGGCGCAGAGCAAATGACCGAGGATCGGGATAACGCGTTCAGCTGGCGTGTCCGCCAACTACGTGGCGCTCGCACAGGCGGGCGCTTGCCGGGGCAACCCATGTCGCAGAGAACGGGCCTCCGAGAAGCTCGGTGGCCCGTTCCTCCACGTGTTGCCAGCGCGCTCGTCAGGTTACGCAGCCCGGCGATGCCGAGTAGATCTGCCCGTGTCCGCTGTTCTTGACCCGCGCAGCACCGTAGATCAGGTTGCCCGGGTGGTAGGTGCTCGCTGCACCAGTGCGGAATCCGCCCGACCCCGCGAACCGGATCGATTCACCCCGTCTTTATCTGAGGGTTGATTCGATCGTTTCCGCGATCCGGAGTAGCCGCAAATCTCCGTTTGGCATGCCTTGAATCGTGACAGCGGTAGAGGTCACCCCTTGGCGGCCAGTCGGGACGGTGGCCATCGGGGTACCCAGCACAGTTCCGGCAGTGACGTGTCTTGTGATGGTCGGGAAGAGTGGCTTCTGCTGTCCCGACAGGTCAACAGTACGGTCCTGCCCGATAGGAGGCGGTAGGACGGGGACTGTGGGGAATACCAGCACATCCAGGCCATTGGTCCGGAAGATGTCGACGTACTTTTCTTGCAACTGCGCACGTGTACGGAGCGCCTGAGCGTAGTCCTCTTCTCGCACCGGTGATTCGATCCAGCCGCGAACCGTCGCGGCCACGTCAGGTGAGGCGGTTCTGGCTGCTAGGTCTTCGAGAGAGCGCATCTCAGGATGGAAGCCCTTCGCACGGAGGTGCTCCACGAGAGATCTCGGTGCCTCCCAGCCAACGATCGTTCGTCCCGCGAATGAGAGTTCGTCGGCGAGCTGATGGAGATCGACTCGCACCAGTCGGCATCGACCCTGTTGCAATACTTCGGCCGCCTGCTCCCAGGATTGGCCAACAGCGTCGTCCACGTCGGTGATGAAACTCGTAGGAACGCCGCAGATGATTTCAGTGGGGGCTTCGACAGGTTGCCCTTTTCGGGAGGACAGAACCTCGTCCGCAATGCGGAGGTCGCCGATCGAGTTGGCGTGTGTTCCGATCGTGTCCCGGGTCGGCGATAGATGCAGCACACCGTCCGAGGGATAGCGACCGGTGGACGGCCGGAACCCCGCAACTCCGCAAAAGGCAGCGGGGATCGATATCGACCCGCCCGTGTCCGTCCCCAGCGACAGCGGTACGGTTCCGTAGGCGATCGTTGCGGCACTTCCTCCTGAAGATCCACCTGCAGCAAGCGACTTGTTCAGCGGGTTGCGCACAGGACCGAAGGTGGCGTTGTTGCTCGTGACTCCGAGCGCCAGCTCGTGGAGGTTGGTCTTTCCAAGCACATGAGCTCCGCGGGAGCGAAGTCGGGCTACGGATGGAGCGTCCGCCGAGGAAATGTGTTCGAGGTAGTGAGCACCCCCGGTCGTTGCGAACCCCGCAACATCGATGTTGTCTTTGACAGCAATTGGGATCCTCGCCCACCCTTCGATGACTTCGGGTTCGATCATGGAGGATTCGGGCTGTTGTAAGGAGATGTAGACGTTCCCTCCGGCAGTGGTTTCCTCCGCGGACACGTAAGCCTCCCGAAGATGTTCGGCCCGCTCGTCCAGCGACCAGTCGAGCCAACCGCGGAGGCCAGTGGCTTGCCGTGCGGCTCGTGAGCGCGTGCTGGTGTGCGCGTCTTGGTGGTCGCCTGTTGATGAAGCCCCGCTCTCGGCGTCTGACGTTAGGCCTTCCACGTGACGGCTCCTCTTCGGATCATGACGGCGGGCGAAGTGGGCACGAGCGTTGGCGTGATCGTGATGTCGGCGTAACGACCCGGGGTGATGCTGCCGACGTGATGGTCGACCCCGAGGCACATCGCAGGATTCAGAGTCGCCATCTGGATGGCTTCGAGCGGCGGGACACCCATTGAGCCGGCGGCCGACACCACGGTCCGGACAGGCACGTCAACGGCACTGATGCAGACGTTTCGTGTGTCGATCCGACTGTCTCCGAGAGATCTGAAAAGCGCGAGCATGCTTTCCTCCTCCACGAGGTCAGTGATGACGGGGATTCGTCCCTGCCGAAGCACATCGAGCACGTCCTCAGATTGCGCCCTACCGGTTAAGAAGATAGTCAGGGGCGAGCCGGCCAACGCGTGAAGTTCCTCCGGTACGTCTTCGACCGGAGAGTCTGGAGCTCTCTGCGGCTCGTGTGCCCAAACCCTGGATATCGCCGCGTCGCCAGCGCTGAGTCCGCCAGGTGGGAACGCAGCTGTCGCTGTCTGCACAAGCCCAGGTGTGGCGAATTGCCCACGGGCGTCAAGTTCGACGTTCGCGAGGCCGTCGAACTCTGGTCGAACTGCCACAATTGTGCCGTCGATGATCGCGATGTCGGCGGGTCTGGTCTCTTGAAGGTTGACGTCGACGAGCTCGCAGTTTCGAACGATCAGGTCAGCAGGCTCGAGGCCTTGCGCGCATCGGATCCTTCTCGCGAGTGTCGTGGACGTGTGATGGACCTCACCATGGCCCTTCATGATGGGTCCTCCAGAATGCTCATGAAGCTATCCGTCTCCAGGTTGTATAGGCCACGGTCAGTGAATCCCAGCTCCGGCGCCGTATGGAGGACGGTCGCACTCATCGTCCAGAACGGCGTGAGCCTGTTGGATCCGAGTTCGTCGTGTACGACTCGGTCTGCCCTCTCCAGCTCGTCGACGAGGCGCTCGAAAGGAGCGGTGGACATGATGCCCCCGATGGGTAGCTTCACGTCGGCGAGCACCTGTCCATCTGCCACGGCGACGTTCCCCCCTCCGATCGCTGCCAGATGCTGAATTGCCGTCCAGATGTCATCGTCGTTCACGCCGAGGGCCACGATGTTGTTGGACGGTAGCGACATCGACGACGCGATGGCTCCGCGACGAAGTCCGAAGCCCCGCGCGAAGCCCACCGCCATGTTCCCGTTTCGTCCATATCGCTCGACCATGCAGAACTTGACGATGTCCTTCTCGCTATCCGGGTGAACGCGCCCCGTTCGAACAGGAAGCTCAGCGATCTCGCAGGTGTTCCCCGCCCGTCCGGGCTCAGGCAGGGCGAGCACGCGTGCTCTCACATGCTCCCGGTTCGGAGGTGCCGCGATCGATAGCCGCTCTCGCGTGACTGCCGGGTGGAGACTGATCGTGTCTCTGAAGCGGTCAGGGATCTGTTCTGTCGGCGGGGAGCCGAGAAGTGCCCCGTCTCGTGCGACGATACGGCCATCTACGATCACAACCTTCGGGGGGAACTTGTCGAGTTCCTCGAGAAGGAGAATGTCTGCTCGTCGGCCAGGCGCAATGCTCCCGATGGAATCCTCGACATGGTAGTAGCGAGCGGGGTTGAGAGTCACCATTCGGATCGTGTCGATGGGCGAGAGACCGGCCTGAATCGCCATCTTGAAGGGGCGTTCTAAATACCCGTGCCCGTCGGCTGCGACATTTCTGGCGGTGATGTTGTCAACGCAGAGTTGCAGTGAGCGTGTAGGAATAGCATTGTTCTTGAGGTGATCAAGAACTCCCTCGGAGAAGTTGTACCGCGTGGGTGTCTCGACGATGAACAGCGTCAATCCTCGCGCCAGCCGACTCACCATCTCTGCTGGAGTCCGGGTACCGTGATCGTCCGTGATGCCGGACGCGACGTAAGCATCGAGAGCCGATTCGTCGTGGGCTGGCAGGTCGTTACCGTGACCGCTGGCACGGAGACCACGATTGAGGGTCGTGGCCACTCGAGCGAGGAACTCGTCGTCGGCGGAGAGAACCTTCGACGACACTGCCTCTCCGATGCTCACAGACTCAGTCCAGTCGAGCATCATCTCGAGATCATCCAATGACAGCTCGTAGGCAGCCGTCTCTCGTGTGGGATCCAGTGGGGCGTAGGACGGGATGGAGAAGTAGGAGCGCAACGGGAGATCCCGGAAGGCATCGATCATGTCGCGGAGGCCCAGAGGCCCTACCGTATGCAACGGATTTGTGAGATCGACGACGACGGTGGTCGTGCCGCGCGGAACAAGCAAACGAGCAAGTTCCGGAGCCCAGAGTCCCGTCGACTCGAGATGCATGTGGGGCTCGATGAAGCCGGGCACAGCGAACAGTCCATCGCACTCGATGACTCGCGCCCCTGTTGACGACTGCCCGGCGTCAATCGATACCACTTGTCCGTCCTGAATCAGGATGTCCGTCGTGTAGATCTCTCCCGAGTAGACGTTGGCGAGCTGACAGTGCTTGAGCAGAAGGTCCTCGTGCACGTTCACGACAGCACCTCCGCGAGACTCATCACTCATCGAGGTCCGCCGGTTGAGCATTTCGCGCGTCGTCGTAGCGCTGCTTCAGGCGATGCATCGCTTCGCGTGGGCCGAAATCCTGTCTGTCCCTGAAGAAGCTGGGCTCGTCGTCTTCGAATCGAATGTTCGTGAACAGCGTGTTCTCCAACGCGAACGCGGCGCGGTTGGCAATGCCGAGTCTTTCGAACTCGAGTTGGCGCACGGCCTTTCCGAGCGCGAGGCCATCGCGAGGCTGGAGTACGACCTGACGCGCGAGTCGCATCGTCTCGGCCATGAGGTCTTCCTCCGGCACGCTACGGCTTGCCCAGCCGAGCGCTTCTGCCTCGCTGCCGGCGATCCGTCCTCCAGTCAGTGCGAGCTCCCGGGCCTTCTTCGGTCCGAGATGGAGCATGACCCAGAGGTCGGAGCCTGTTGCACGCCCGTGGCGATTCGCTTCCCACGAGATGACTGCGTTATCGGCGACGACCGTTAGGTCGCAGGCCATGGCGATGCCGGTGCCGGCGCCGATGCAGTACCCATGCACCATCGCAATCGTCACCTTGGGAAACAAGAGGATGTAGTTGGTCCGTTCCCCAACAACGTCGAAGCTTTCGCGCAACCTCTGACGCTGGGGCGGATCAGATGACTTGCCATCGGCAGTCAGCCCGGTCACGCCGCCGCCAGTGCCCACATCGTGCCCGGCGCAGAAGGCGCGCCCCTTGCCGCCGATGATGACGGCCTTGACCGCGTCGTCCGAACGGAACCTCTCCATGTGGAAGCGGAATTCCTCGGTCATCTTGGGATTGAAAGCATTTAGCTTCTCTGGCCGGTTGAGCATTACCGTGCCGATCCCGTGCTCGTCGACCCAGGAATCGACGGTCTCTCCGTCCCAACGCTTCGTACCCATGCTTTCTCCTTCTCCTAAGTCGGGCAGCGGGTGCCCTGAGTTGCCCACGTGTCGGCCTATGGAAGGTCGGACATTATCGCCCGGGTGTGAAACCCCTGGCTGAGCACGCGGTCCCCCACACGCACGTCGACCTCGAACTCGAGTCGACGCCCTCGGGCGGCGATCAGTTCGCACGAGACCGTGACGACTTCACCTAGGGAAGCGGGCGCGAGATGGGAAACATTGATGTGCGTTCCGACTGTCGTCTGCGCAGCATCGAGATTAGACTCGACGGCACCATGGCAGGTCCCCTCGATAAGCCCGATCATGGCGGGGGTGGACAGCACCGCCCGTGACATGTGCACGGTGACCATGGGCTGCGTGATCTCCCACTGCTGTGACCATTTCGAGCCTTCTGTCAACTCGGTCATCATTTACCTTTCCGTCCGGGTCTCTTGTGCGGCCTCGTCGGTTGACGTTCCGCTATCCTCAATTCCGCCAGAAAGCGCCTTAACGGTGATCCGCGCGTCGACCGCGATTCCGCCGGCGAACGCCTCCCCGACGATGAACGGGTTCAGATCGATCGAGGCCTCTCGGTCCGCGAGATCGGACGTGAGCTCGCCAAGCGCGCACAGTACTTTGGCGATCGCCGACACATCGGAGAGCGGCGCGCCTCGGAACCCTCGAAGTAGTTCGGCCCCCGGCATGGAGTCCAACGCTTCGCGCGCGTCAGACTCGCTGAACGGATGCACGATGAGCTTGGGGGGCGCAAACAGCTCGACGTTGGTTCCCCCCATGCCGATGGCCACGATCGGTCCCAGTTCCGGATCGACGTGTCCACCGAGGAACAGTTCCGCTCCGGCAACCATCGACGAGACGACGATTCCCTCGAATCGAGCACTGGGCTGCGCGCTGGCCACGGCGTCGCGGATACGATCCCAGGCGCTGACAAGTTCTGCAGGTGAACGGATGCCGAGGACGACTCCTCCGACATCGCTCTTGTGAAACACATCTGGAGAGACGATCTTCGCAACGACCGGGTAGGTGAGATCGGCGCGCTCCACGTCTTCTCGTGAGGTGATGACGATCGGCTGTACGACGGGGATGGAGTACTGGCCTAGAAGACTCGCAGTGTGCGCTGGGTCGAGGAGCTCGCGGATCTCGGTCGGCAAGATGTCAGTCTGACCGTCTTCGCGACGTGCGGATCTCACGCCTTCGGAGTGGGACCGGCTGGGCGCGTACCACCTCATCAGTCCCGCGACGGCGACCGCGGCTGGTCTCAAGCCACGAAGAGCCACGACATCGCCTGACGTCATGGACTCGACTCCCGCGAAGCTGGTACGCCCTCCCTCGTCGGACGCGACCACCACAGGGACTCCGAGATGCTCACCGGCTCCGGTGACGGCACGAATGATCAACTGCTCGAGTGGGTTCGGTTTCGCCAGTTCGTCACCGAGGTTCTGTGCGATCAGGATCGCTCCGATGTGGCTATCGTCCGCGACCGCCCTCATTGCCTCGCCAATGGTGTCGGACAGGCTCTTGGACCCACGGAATCCAATGCCGAGATCGACGGGATTGTTGCAGCGGATGCCAGCCGGAAGGCTCAGAGCTGAGGAGAGCTTTGCCAGAGTGGAGTCTTCGAAAGCGGGAAGATGCACCCCCTCGGACTCTGCAATGTCGGCGGTGATCGTCGCCTTCCCACCGGAAACGGACATGAGGCCGACTCCATTGGCCTTGATCAGGCGCGGCCCCAGGGCGCTGAAGAGTCGCACCGTCTCTCGCAGTTCGTCGAAGTCATTGACTTGAACGACCCCGAGCTGCTCAAAGAAGGCTCCGTACGCACGCCCGCTCCCCACGAGCGCACCAGTGTGACTTTGTGCGGCCGCCGCGCCCGTCTCCGTGACGCCTGACTTGAGCACGATGATTGGCTTGTCGAGGTCATGCGCGCGCGCGGCGAGCTCGCGAAAGCGTCGCGGCTGACGAAGCGTCTCGACGAACATGGCGATGACCCTGACAGTCGGGTCCTCCACCAGGTGTTCCATGATGTCTTCCGCGGTGGTCACCGCTTCGTTGCCCGTCGAGAACACGGAGTGGAGGCCGATTTCCGTCCCGAGTCTCATGAGATTGACCGATACGGATCCGCTGCCGCAGACCGCCGCCACCTCACCCGATCGGATCCCCGTGGGAAGCACAGCTCCGTAGGCGGCCGCGTGGCCTTCGAAGTGAACGTAACCCAGGCAATTTGGGCCTATCAGGACCGCGCCCGCCTGATCGCAGGCGTCACGAAGCTCGGCCTGACGGCGTGCACCTTCGACGCCGGCTTCGGCAAAGTCTGCGGCCTGGACGACAAAGACGCGGATACCCTGTCGAATTCCCTGCTTCACGGCGTCCGCCACAAGCGGCGCTGCCACGTTGACGACGCAGACATCGATGGATGCCGGCACGGACGCGACATCGGGATAGCAGGGGCGCCCAAACACCGAATCATGTCGGGGGTTCACGAAATAGATCTCCCCTTCGAACCCAACCTGCTCATTCGAGGCCACGAAACGCGCAGCAAAACTCGCCGGACCGTTCCGTTCAGATGCGCCCACGATTGCGATGGCACGCGGCCGCGTCAGCTTCGTCCAGCACTCGGAGCTGATCATGTGAACCTCACTTTAGATATTTGATCAAAAACGTTTGATGATACGATAGGGGGATGATTGGGATTCCACAAGGCGAGACTGTTCTCGCAGAGTTGCCGCCGATTCTTTCCGTGGAGGAGTCAGTTCTTCGCGCTATGCGTCAGGACATCGTCCGCCTTACGATCCCCCCTGGAACTCGGCTCCGGATGGCTGATGTGGCGGAACGTGCCGGCGTCAGCCTGACGCCGGCACGCCAGGTGCTTCGACGGCTCGAAGCCGAGGGCTTGGTGGTTTCCTATCCGCGCACCGGGAGCAGTGTCGCTCCCCTTACGTTCCCTGACGCGGAGCTCGTGATGACAGTGTGCGGAGCCCTCGAGCGGCGCCTCCTTAGCCTGGGAGTTCCAGCCCTCGAAGAGCACGACCTGACGGAGATGGCGTCGCTGCTCCAGACTCGCTCGGCGGCCGTCGCCTCGAGGGATATTGACGGCATCGACGAGACCGCCTTCGCAATTCGTGACGTCGTCTACCGTCGAGCAGCAAGACCCGAACTGTTCCGCGAGGCGATCACCTGGCGACACAGGCAGCAGCGATACGTACGACATGCAGTGCTTGCGGGTATCGACATCGGTTCGTTCTTGGGGCACGAGGTCAATGCGTTCGTCGATGCATGCCTTCGTCGTGATACGTCCGCCGCCGAGGCTGCGCGCATGAACATGGAAGACCGAGTACTCGACGGGCTTCAGGCGAGCCTCCGCAGCTCGTGACAGATCCGAAAGGCGCTCCCCCATCCTCGTCAAGGGAGAACCCTGTGTTGCTTCTCCTTGCACGGTAGGTCCGAGTCGATCTGCAGCAGTCATCCCAGGTCGCGCTCTTTCGGGTCCCCATGGATGGGAAAATGGCAAGCAACCTGATGCCCAGCCGATATCGCGGTAAGACGCGGTCGTTCCTCCGCACACTTGTCCTGTGCCATCGGGCAGCGGGTGCGGAATCGACAACCGCTCGGAGGATTGAGCGGAGAGGGAGGGTCGCCCTTGATCGTGACAACGGGGCGTCGGGGAGCCGCCGGATCAGTGCTCGGAGAAGACTCCAAGAGCGCAAGGGTGTAGGGGTGAGCCGGCGCGCGATAGAGGTCCTCCGCGGATGCGACCTCCACGATCTCACCGAGGTGCATGACCGCGACCCGATCGCTGACCTGCCTGACGAGCGCAAGGTCATGGGACACGAAGAGGTAGGAGAGCCCCAATTCTGCGCGGAGCTTCTCGAAGAGATTCAGTATCTGTGCTTGGACGATCACATCCAGTGCGGACACTGCTTCGTCGCAGATGATCAGAGCAGGGTCGAGGGTGAGAGCCCGCGCGATGGCGACCCGCTGGCACTGACCGCCTGAGAGTTGAGACGGGCGTCGCCGGGCGAACGTCTGCGGGTTGAGGCCAACGAGGTTCAGCACCTCGTCAACTCGTTTCCGGCGGTCAGCTCGAGTGCCGACGCCATAGCCTACGAGGGGCTCTTCGACGATCTGACGCACTCGCCACTCAGGGTTGAGGGACGCGAAAGGGTCCTGGAAGACCATCTGCAGCTGCCGGCGTGCATTCATGAGACCGCGTCGGCGCAACTGAGTCAGGTCCTCTCCGAGGAACCAGACTTGCCCCGACTTGGGAGGCGGTGACTGAATGATCGAGCGCGCGAACGTCGACTTTCCAGACCCGCTCTCGCCCACGAGCGCGACGGTCTCCCCCCGGCCGATGCTCAGCGATACGTTGGAAACGGCCTGGACGACTCCGCCGCTGATGCCTCCCTGCAATCGGACTTCGAACTGCTGCACGAGATCGTGAGCTTCCAGTAGCGGCTCAAAACCCATAGGGGATCCGGGAGGAACTGGCTCCATCCTCGCCTTAGGGGCTCTACGCATTGTTCGTCTCCAGCTCAGGCGCGTACCCCAAGGGGTACCAGCACGCATATCTATGCCCGTCGGCATCCTCGGCAAAGGGCGGAGCCTGCTCAGCGCAGTTCGGTTGGGCTCTGGCACATCTTGGAGCGAACGCGCAGCCGCTCGTGAGTTGACTCGGATCTGGTGGCTGTCCGGGGGCAACCGTGAAGGTGGCATGCGGAGGACGCCTGGGATCAGGAATCGCCTCGAGTAGCGCTTTCGTGTACGGCATACGAACGTTCTGGAAGAGATCCACAGCGCTCGCTCGCTCCACAGCCCGGCCTGCATACATGACGATCACGTCATCGGCGTAACTCGCTGCGAGCCCAAGGTCGTGGCTGATCATGATGAGGGCCATGTTGAGTTCACGTTGCAGATCCTTGAGGAGATCCATGATCTGCGCCTGGGTAGTGACGTCAAGCGATGACGTCGCTTCGTCGGCAACGAGAACACGTGGATTGCCGCCGAGGGCAACGGCGATCGCCACCCGCTGACGCATTCCGCCCGAGAGCTGATGCGGATAGGAATGAAATCTCTGCACGGGCTCCGGGAGTCGAACAAGCCGCAGAAGCTCAAGCGCACGGTCCTTCGCTTCACGGCGAGACACGCCTCCATGCGCACGAACGGCTTCGACGACCTGCGCGCCCACTTTCATCGTCGGGTTCAAGGCACGCAGAGGGTCCTGAAAGACCATCGCAATGGTGCTGCCGCGATGCGCTCGCATCTGCGAGTCGGTGAGCGACAGCAGGTCTATCCCATCGACTCGGATCTCGCCTTCGATCGTCGCCGAGTCCGGAAGTATCCCCATCAGTGCGCGCGAGCTCACGCTCTTGCCGGAACCCGACTCGCCGATGATGGCCAGAGTCTTTCCCCGGTCGACCGCGTAGCTCAGGCCGTTGACCGCGTGCACGTCGCGCGTGCCGCGCCGGAAGGTGACCCGAAGATCCGTGACCTGCAGAAGGTCGTTCTGATCAGTCAGCGTGTGTTCAACAGCTGTGGGGGAACTCATCGCTTACTCCATCGCATTCGAAGTGCCTCGCCGAGGAGGTTCAATGACAGGACGGTGAGGAACAGCACCACGCTAGGCACGAGAACGAGCAAGGGGGTGCGGAGCATGGCTCGTTGACCGTCGGCGATCATGTTCCCCCAACTAGGGAACGGAGGTGGTGTTCCCAAACCGAGGAAACTCAGAGCACCTGCCACGATGATCGTCACGCCCATGCTCAGGAGCGCATAAGTAACGAGTTGGGGGCCGATGTTCGGTGCGATATGCAGAGCGAGGATCCGCGAGCTCCTGGTGCCGGATAGCTTCGCAGCCATCATGAAGGGCTGGTTCCTCAGGCTGAGCGTCGCGGCTCTCGCCACCCGCGCGAATGCTGGAATGCTGTGCACCGACATTGCCAGCACCGTATTTACAGGGCTGGGTCCAAGAGCTTGTGCGACGACAATAATCAGCACCAGCGACGGGAAGGCGATGAGCACATCCAGGATTCTCATGAGAATGGCGTCCCCGATACCGCCGACGTAAGCGCCGACAGCACCCATCGCCCCACCGACGATGAACCCAATCGCTGTTACCGCGAACGCGACCTGAAGCGAGTCCCTTCCGCCATAGAGTACGCGCGACAGCAGGTCGTTCCCGACCTGATCGGTTCCAAGAAGATGCCCTGGGCTGAAAACCGGAAGGTTCGCGTCGAGGACGTTTCCCCCGATCGGGCTCGGAACCGCTCCGAGCAATGGCACAAGGTAGCAAGAGACCACGATCAGGGCCAGTATCCCGCCGGGGACCACGAGGTCAAGAGGCACATCTCGCCTTCGGGAAGGGATACGTCGAGAACCGCCGGAATCAACTCGACCTACGATGGATAGTTCAGTCTCGGCCATGGCGAATCCTTGGATCGATCACTGCGTACAGAATGTCCACAGCGAGGTTGGCCACCACGACGATGGCTGCGAAGATCAACACACATGCCTGGACTACTGCGATGTCACGATTGACGATTCCCTCAAGGAGGAGCTTGCCAATCCCTGGAAGTCCGAAGATCTGCTCCATGATCACCGTGGACCCGATGAGGGCTCCGAGGTTGAGTGCGACAACAGTAAGAAGCCCCGTGAGTGAGTTCCGAAGAGCATGGAAGACGAGCACTCGCCCCGGTGGCAACCCCTTCGACTTTGCAACCAACGCGTAGTCCTGCTGCATCTGCTCGATGAGATCTCCACGTAGGAATCTCGCGTAGAAGGCGAAGCCCGGTAGCGCCATCGCAATGGCTGGCAAAGCGAGAGACCACAGATTCGGCCCGAGCCCTTTGCTGATCGGGATGTAACCGATCGCGGGGAAGAGTCTCAGATTGACGGCAAACACCAACACCAGGACCAGTGCCACCACATAGCCGGCGATCGACAGACCTGAGACGCTCACTGCCATCCCAATCCGGTCAGCGACCCCTCCCGGCTTCCGGGCCGCCATGAGCGCGACGGGAAACGCGCAGATCACCCCCAGCAGGAATGCCAGCAGAACAAGTTCAAAGCTCACCGGGGCTCGTGACGCGATGATGGCACTGACGGGCTGTCCTGACGTCAGCGAGGTACCGAAGTTACCCGTGAGCGTGCCACCAAGCCATCCAAGATACCGATTAAGGGGAGGCTGATCCAGGCCGAGCTTTGCCTCGAGCTGTGCAATCTGTTCTGCCGTGGCGTCAGGCCCGAGGATCTGCTGGGCGGCCCCTCCGGATATCACATTCATGAGCACGAAGGTTAGAAGTGTGGCGCCAAAGAGGACCAGAACTGCACCCCCGATGCGCCGGAAGATAAGCCAGAGAATGGGCGAGCGCAGTGCGTTGGACACACCGCCCCCGACAGGGGCGGGACGCGCAAGCGCGCCCCCGCCTCCTGCCGAAGCTGTGTGCTGACTCATCGGGTGCCGGCATCCATCCAGATCTGATCCCAGGTCACCGGGGAGTTGTTGATGATGGGGGGAACCGGCACGGTGATTCCCGGGCCATGAACTCCCTTCGCCACGGTCGCCGGAGCGTACGCGAACAGGAACGGCGCGTACGCTTCATCGCTGATGAGCTTGCCCGCCTTGTAGTACAGAGCGTCTCGGTCTTTCGAGTCGACTGCGGTGCCCGCCGAACGGAGGAGATCATCGAGTGCCGGATCGGCCACTCCGCTGTAGCGTCCCTGCGACGAGAAGTAGCCGCTCACTCCGACGCCGGCAGCGGGGTCCCATCCGCCGACGACTCGAAGCATCGCGTCCCACTCGCCGACCTCATACTGCTTGAGAAGGGCGGGCACGGCATAGGCAACGACATTGACGTCGATCCCCGCTTCTGCCCACTGCGCCTGAAGCACGGTCATCACGTTCTGCGCGTTCGGTGACGCGATTGTCCCGAGTGTCACCTTGAGACCGCCGAGTTCCTTGACCAGGGCCTTCGCCTTCTTGAGATCGTAGGTGCGATATCCGGGGATCTCCTCGTGGTAGAACAGCCCTCCGGGGGCAGTGAACATCTGGCTGGCCTTGTACGCACCCTCGAACAGACCCTTGTTGATGGCGTCCACATTGGTCGCGTAGTAGATCGCTTCGCGTGCCTTCTTATCTGCGAAAGGTCCCTTCTTCGTGTTCAGCTGCACGGCCATCGGAGAAGTAGGCGGGTTGCTCATGAACGACAGGTCCCGATTCTCACGAGCCAGATCGACCAAGGAAGATCCATCAGCGCCAATCATGGCGTCCGCCTGGCCTGCCAGGATTGCCTGATAGCTGACCTGGGGGTCCTCGATCGGCTTGTACGTGATGCCGTCCAGATAGGGCAAACCCTTCGCCCAATAACCCTTGTTCGCTTCGAGAACCAGCTCCGAGTCGGACTCGTTCTTGACGACCTTGAACGGGCCAGCACCGACCGGGGTGACCGAGAAGGCGTCGCCCAGCTTCGCCACCGCAGTCGGGGATGCGATCCAGTTCGCATTCGACCCAAGGAATGAGTTGATCACCGAGACCGGGCGCTCCGTGAATCGGATCGCCACCGTCAGATCATCGACGGCAGCAATCGAATCGCCCGGCTGCAGAGACCACTTCGGCGCGCAGGCGCAGGCAGAACCGACAGCGCGCTTGAGATTGAACACCACGGCTTCGGCGTTGAAGTCGGTCCCGTCCTGGAACTTGACACCCTTCCGAAGCTTGATGTCGAGCGTAAGCCCATCGCCTGAGATCGTGTAGTCCTGCGCGAGGTCAGGAACGACGACACCACCCTTGTCGTCGCCTTTGCCAGAGGTGAGCTTGAACAACCCCCCATAGATGGCAGTCATCAATTGCTCTTCGCCATTCGTTCTGGTAGCAGGGTCCAACCCTGTCGGCCAGCCCTGCTTCCCGATCAGCGTCAGCGTTCCTCCATGCTGCGGCTTCTCCGACCCACCGGTCGAGTCGGGTGAACCGCCTCCACCACTGCACCCCGCGAGCACCGTGACAAGCACTGCTGCGATCACGAGTGAAACCGCGCGCTTCCTCAGATTCATGGACAGATCCCATCTGTTTGGCCGACGGCGTTGTCGGCGGAAGAAGTGAGTCATCACACTCTTGTGGTTGACCTTTGATCAAACATACACGACGGAAGACGGTTGGACCACTCCCCCTCAAGCCGCCCACTGGGCCACTCCGAACTCTTACAACTGGAGGCGTGCCCGCTCCCCGCGTCGAGTCCGTGCCTCTCACCGCCGTACTCTTCAAGCTCGGCGTCGACCAGCCGGCACCGCAGCCGGATCCGCTCGGCCTCGTCTGGATCGAGTACGCCCCGGACCTGTCCATAGCGGAGCTGTGGGATCGCGGCCGCGGCGTCTGAAAGGCGAAACTGACCTCCGTAGCGGAGAGTGAGATGCGCGCATAAGACCTCATCAGCATTCGACGGATGACTCGGCGATGATCGGAATCACGCGAGGGACTGACCAGCGTTGATGATCGGGGTGGTTTCGACCTGACCGACAGCGCATCGTGAATGGGAGCACGGCCAACGACGGCCGCGCCCATCCGATGGGAGGTCTTGTTGTGGACGACGAATTGTCAGTTCTGGCCGAGGGTGTGTTGATGGGGGCGGGCCGAGTCGGACTCGCGCCGAACTCCTTGTTGTACTACCGAGAGTGCTGTCGAACCGTAGTGCGTTTCTGCCGGGCACAGGCAACAGAGCACTTGGATGACGACCTCGTTGAGCGCTTCCTGCTGGCCATGGATGTGCGCCTTAGCCAAGGTGAGATCGGGCCGGTGATGCGCTCGTCGCTGGAAAAGTCGGTGTTGGCGATGCTGGAGTTTCAGGAGAGCGGGGACGTTCGCTGGCAACGACGGCGGGCCCGTTCGGGGGTCCCGCCACTCTACGAAGCGTTGCTCGAGGACTTTACCGCTTCGTCACGACCGGACCTATCGGCGGGCTCGACGCGGCTGGTGGTTGGTGAAGCCCGCCAGTTCCTGCGTTTCCTCCACCGGGCCGGTCGACCGTTGAGTGAATTGGCGGTTGATGATGTTCGTGGATATCTCGTCGACGTGCGTCCACGACACACTTCAGGCATGGGTAACCCCGTCTGGGCAATCAAGCACTTCGTTCGGTTCACGAACAAGCGGGGGTTGACTCATCTCGACGTTGAGGGGTTGTTGGGGAAGGTCGGGCCACGGCGGGTACGAGTACTGCCCTGCTTCACGACGGACGAGACGACACGTATCCTTGCCGCGATCGACACCACCACCGCGCATGGCAAACGCGACTATGCGATGGTCGCTTTGGCGCTCTCGACCGGGCTCCGCGGCGTTGATATTGTCGCGTTGCGCCGGGATGCGATCGACTGGCACCGTGACGAAATTCGCCTCGTTCAAACGAAGACGTCCGCGGAGTTGACGTTGCCTCTGTCGGTGCTGGCCGGTAACGCCATCGCCGACTGGCTGCTCAACGGTCGACCCGATTCTGCAGCCCTCGAGGTCTTCGTGCGGCTAAAGGCACCGTTCGTGAAGCTCACCGGTCCAACCGGTGCCCTCCTGATGGCCAGATGGCTCGACAAGGCCGGCATCAGCCATCGGCCGTGGGACGGCAAGACGTTCCATGCCCTGCGACGCACCACAGGCACCCGTCTCATCGAGTCCGGTGTCGAACTCGAGCTGACAGCGCAGATCCTCGGCCACGGCAGAGTCGAGTCCTCCCGGCGCTACATCGCGCTGGCCGTCACGTCTCTTCGAGACTGCTGCCTGCCGCTGGATGGTTGGGCCTGCACGAGGGAGGGACTGAGATGATCACGTTCACGAGCGTGTTCGCACCGCAGATCGAGGCGATGCTCGCCTGGCGAGAGTCGCTCGGCTACACCCGGAGCACCTGGCTCTATCCGCTGCTGAACTTCGACCGGTTCTGTGCCACTCGCCATCCGGACCAGGCCGTGTTGACGCGCGAGCTGGCCACACAGTGGTGCCAGGAGGGCACCCGCGTCGACTATCCCGCCTACAAGGCCCAAGCGATCCGCGCGTTCGGCGAGTACTTGCGCCTGACGGGCACTGACGCATTCGTGCTTCCCACCGAATGGATCAGCCCCCGCTCATCGAAACTGCCGCATCTGTTCACCGACGACGAGCTAACAGCGTTCTTCACCGCCACGGACCGTATCCCGCGCTCCGCGGTCAGCCCGTTCCGTGAGTACACGCTGCCCGTCCTATTTCGTCTCATCCTCGGCTGCGGCCTGCGACCACAGGAGGCTCGCCTGCTCCGTCGCAATGCTGTCGACGTCGAGTCGGCGATCCTGACAATCGAACGCTCGAAGCGCAACAAGGATCGTCGCGTCCCCGTGGGTGAGGACCTACTAGGTCTGTTGGATCGGTTCGATCAACTCGCCGAAATCCGAGCCCCCGGCCGTGAGTACTTCTTCGAACAACGGCCGGGCGAGCCCTATCCGGGTCGGTGGGTCTGGGCGTCCTACCAGCGCTGCCTCGTGCTTGCCGGCAACATCGCACCCGGCTCGTCCCCCTACGCCCTGAGGCACAACTACGCCACGCGCACGCTGACGAAGTGGGTTGAGCAAGGCCGAGATCTGCGCGTCTGGCTGCCCTACCTCACCGCGTTCATGGGCCACGACACCTACGCCGCGACTGCCTACTACATCCACCTGCTGCCCGAGCGCCTGGCCGCAACTGGACTCACCAGCGCGGCCGGCATCATTCCGGAGGTAACAACATGACCAAGCACACCGACCACTTCTACCGCTATTTGCGAGAGTGGTTCACCGTCTTCCTTCCCCACCAGCGAGCAGCGAGCCCTCACACGATCATCGCCTTCCGTGACGCCTGGAATCTGCTGCTCCGATACGTCGCAGACACCCGCCAGATCCCGCTGGAACAGATGACGTTCGAGGTCTTCGACCGGGAACTCGTCGCCGAGTTCCTCGATCACATGACAGCAACGCGCGGATGGAGCGCGACCACGCGCAACCAGCGACTCGCATGCATCCGGTCGTTCTTCCGATACGCCGCCTCAGCAGAGCCCACCCTCGCCATGCACCTCGCCGCCATCACAGCGATCCCGCAGAAGAAGGACCCAGCAAATACCACGATCCGCTACCTGACGACCGGGGCGATCACAACACTGCTCGCCACCCCCGACCCACTCACCAAGACCGGGCTCCGTGACCAGTTCTTCATGATTCTCATGTACGACCTCGCTGCCCGAGACGCGGAGATGCTTACACTCACCGTCGGCGCCATCGACACACGACGGAGAACTGCTGAACTGATCGGGAAAGGAGCCAAGCCGCGCAGGCTCCCAATTACCGCAGAGACCGCGGAGCACTACCGTCGATACACCGGAGCGCTCCACCCCGGCTCAGACCCAGGCGAACCGCTGTTTTACACGACTCACCGCCATCGCAAGACCCCCATGTCCGACGACAATGTCGCTCGCTTCCTGCGCCAATACGCGACCGCCGCTCACCAGATCAACGCGGAAGTGCCCGAGAGGATTCATCCGCACATGCTCCGCCACTCTCGAGCGATGCACCTTTACCAGGCCGGGATGCCACTCGAAATGCTCACCGAGTGGCTCGGGCACGCCGACCCCGAGACGACGCTCATCTATGCCCACGCGGACACCGAGATGAAGCGCAAGGCGCTGGCGAAAATCACGATCGACATCGGCACCGACGCAACACCGATCCCGATCTGGCGCGACCGACAGGACATCATCCAGCGACTTTGCGGACTTGCCAGCTGAACGCGTTATTCCGATCCTCGACCATTACGCAACTCCGACGCCCCGGCAACTGCCCAGTCCTCACACCGCAAGTCGACCAGAGATCGGAATAACCCGCATATCGGAACAATCGACGTTATGCCGAGTTCGGCATAACCTCGACCTGCACTACTTCATGGCGCACGACCGGGGACTCGACGAGGACAAGGCCCGCGAGGTGCCGATCTGGCGCGACTCGACCCGGTTCACCCGCCTGGAGCGCCTGGTGATGGAGTACGCCGAGGCGATGAGCCAGACCCCGCCGGCGGTGACCGACGAGCTTTCCGACGCCCTGCTGGCGGAGATCGGCGCCCCCGCGCTGCTCGAGCTCGCCGCCAAGGTCGGGTACCTCAACGCCACCGCCCGGACGAACATCGCTCTCGGCATCCACTCCGACGGGTTCGCGGACGCCTGCGGCCTGGCGCCTCTGGCGTCTGCCGCGACCGGCGTAGCGTCGCAGGCATGAGCAGCGCGCCGGCGGCCGAGCCCGAGGACCCGTTCGTCACCCATCGCGGCCTGCTCTTCACCGTCGCGTACGAGATCCTCGGATCCGCGGCCGATGCCGAGGACGTGCTGCAGGAGTCGTGGCTGCGCTGGGACGGGGTGGACCGCGACCGGATCCAGGATCCGCGGGCGTACCTCGTGCGGATCGTCACCCGGCAGGCGCTGAACCTGCTCCGGTCGGTCTCCCGGCGGCGCGAGGAGTACGTCGGCCCGTGGTTGCCGGAGCCGCTGCTGACGACCGCGGACGTGGCCGACGACGTGGTGCTCGCCGAGAGCGTGTCGGTCGCGATGCTGACGGTGCTCGAGACTCTCGGCCCGACCGAGCGGGCGGTGTTCGTGCTGCGCGAGGTGTTCGACGTGCCGTTCGACGAGATCGCGGACGCCGTCGGCAAGACCCGGGCGGCGGTGCGTCAGATCGCGCACCGCGCGCGCGACCACGTCGCCGCCCGGCGCCCTCGTGTGCCCGTCGACGCCACCGAGCACGACCTGGTGGTGGAGCGCTTCATCGCGGTGATGAACTCGGGCGACGTGCAGGACCTCATGGACGTGCTGGCGCCCGACGTGGTGTCGGTCACCGACAGCGGCGGACTCGTCCGGCACGCCGCGCGCCGGCCGCTGCACGGCGCCGACCGGGTGATCGCGTTCCTGCGGGGCAGCATCGCGAAGCTCGACGTCGCGTACAGCGTGGTGCCGCTGCGCGTGAACGGCATGCTCGCCGCGGGGATCCGGGTCGGCGACGACCTCGCGGCCGCGGTGAGCTTCGCCGTCGAGGACGGCCGGATCACCCGGGTGTTCTCGGTCGCGAACCCGGGCAAGCTCGCCGGCCTGGACGCGGAGGCGCCGCTCAGCCGCTGACGATGTTCTCGGGGGGAGGATCACGCTGCACGCCCGGATCCCGCGGTTCCTTGCACAGTGCGAAGGAACAGAGGTTCTTTCACCTCGCATCGCGCAGAGGCGCCGGCCGGCGTCGGCGAGGCTGGATCCAAGCCCCCCACTCGTACGCAAAGGAGCACGCGCATGGAACGCGACCCCGATCTCTTCGACACCGACGCACTGCTGCACATCGGCCGCCCCGTCTGGTTCGAGAAGCACCCCTCGCAGGCCGAGGGCGAGGACTTCTGACTCCCCGCCGTCCCGGCACGGAAGGGCCGCGACTCACCTGCGTGGGTCGCGGCCCTTCCGCGTGACGGCACGGCGCATGCGGGTCCGCCCGCGGGCCTCGCGCTCCTCGCGACGTTCGACGCGGAAGAACGCGACGACGCACGCCGCCATGAGCGCGACGAGGGCACGGGTGACCCAGAGCATCGGGTCCGACCTCACGGTGACGGCATCGCTCGGCAGGCCGAACACCACGGCGAACATCGCCGCACCGGAACCGCGGCTCGGCGCCCAGCCGTGCGTGTCGAGTGCGAGGGTCGCCGTCACGCCGGAGACGGCGACGAGAAGCAGCAGGACCATGGTGAGGATCGTGCGCGGCGCACGATCGCCGCGTCGCGTCAGCGCCAGCAGCAGCACCGCCACCGGCCACAGCACGATCATCCCCACGAGGATCCCGAGAAGCAGGGCCAGCGGCACGAAGAGCAGCCCGATCAGCAGCCCGGAGCCCAGCCCCTCGCCGCGCCCGTCGGGAAGGGCGACAGCCGCCCCGCACGGGATCCCCGCGGCCGCGATGACCGCCCCGGCGCCCCCGCACGCCGTGCGGAGCGACAGGGGCATCCCGGTCAGGGCGAGGGCCGTCACGACCGCGGCGACGAGCGCGGCGGGGACGCCGCCGAGAACCATCAGCCGCGCGGATTGCTGGTCTTCCACGCCACGCAGGGCGAATGCGGCGATCGCGCACCCCAGCACGAGCGCGACCCCGGCCGCGATCACGATGACGGCGGCACGCCCCGGGTGCGCCGATGCCCCCGCCGGGAGCTCCGGCGAGGGCATCGGCGACGACATGCTCAGGCGCCCTTGAGGCGCTCCGACAGGTAGGCGTCGAGCTCGGCGAGCGGCACGCGCTCCTGCGCCATGGTGTCGCGGTCGCGCACGGTCACGGCGTCGTCCTCGAGGGAGTCGAAGTCGATCGTGACGCAGAACGGGGTGCCGATCTCGTCCTGGCGACGGTAGCGGCGCCCGATCGCGCCGGCGTCGTCGAAGTCGATCGCCCAGTGGCCGCGCAGCGTGTCGGCGACCTCGCGGGCGAGCGGCGAGAGACGCTCGTTGCGGCTCAGCGGCAGCACGGCGACCTTGACCGGGGCCAGGCGCGGATCGAGCTTCAGCACCGTGCGCACGTCGGATCCGCCCTTGGCGTTGGGCACCTCCTCCTCGACGTAGGCGTCGACGAGGAAGGCCATCATCGACCGGGTGAGGCCGAACGAGGGCTCGATCACGTACGGGGTGTACTTCTCGCCCGAGGCCTGGTCGAAGTAGGTCAGCGACGAGCCGGAGGCCTCGCTGTGGTTGGACAGGTCGAAGTCGGTGCGGTTGGCGACGCCCATGAGCTCGCCCCACTCCTTGCCCGCGAAGCCGAAGCGGTACTCGACGTCGATCGTGCCGGCGGAGTAGTGCGCCCGGTCCTCCTCGGGCACGTCGAACTGGCGCATGTTCTCGGGGTTGATCCCGAGGTCGATGAACCAGTCCCAGCACTCCTTCACCCAGTGCTCGAACCACTCCTGCGCCTCGGCGGGCGGCACGAAGTACTCGATCTCCATCTGCTCGAACTCGCGGGTGCGGAAGATGAAGTTGCCCGGCGTGATCTCGTTGCGGAACGCCTTGCCCACCTGGCCGATGCCGAACGGCGGCTTCTTGCGGCTCGCGGTGAGCACGTTCGAGAAGTTCACGAAGATGCCCTGCGCGGTCTCCGGGCGCAGGAAGTAGACGCCCGACTCGTCGTCGACCACGCCGAGGTAGGTCTTCACCAGTCCGGAGAACGCCTTGGGCTCGGTGTACTGGCCCTTGGTGCCGCAGTTCGGGCACGGCACGTCGGCCAGGCCGTTCTCGGCCGTGCGCCCCTTGCGGGCCTCGAAGTCCTCGATGAGGGTGTCGGCGCGGAAGCGCTTGTGGCACTGCAGGCACTCGACGAGCGGATCCGTGAAGGTGGCGACGTGACCCGAGGCCTCCCACACGCGCTTCGGCAGGATGATCGAAGAATCCAGGCCGACCATGTCGCCGCGTCCGCGCACGAACGTCTGCCACCACTGGCGGCGGATGTTCTCCTTGAGCTCGGTGCCGAGGGGTCCGTAGTCCCAGGCCGAGCGCGAACCGCCGTAGATCTCACCCGCTTGGAAGACGAACCCGCGGTGGCGGGCGAGGGCGATGACCTTGTCAAGACGGGACTGTTCGGCCACGGTGGCTCCAATGGTCGCGATGATGCGGGGAATTGCGCACGATGAGGCGCGACTCAATCCTATCGGCGCACAGGATCCCCGTGAGGGCCTGCAAGCACGCGCGAGCCGCTGACCCCCGCCTGCGCGCCCGACCGCACCGTCAGGACGGCACGCGGCCGGGGGCGGAAACGCGGATGCCGACCTGCTCTGCCCCCCGCGCGAGCCGGTCATCGTAGGTCCACAGTTCATGCGCCCCGAGCGCGACCGCGGTCGCGAGATGGAGGGCGTCGAGCGAGCGCAGGCGTCGCGGTCCGATCGTCCGCGCGAAGGCGAGCACCGCGTCGTGCAGCGGCGCGATCGCGACTCCGGACAAGGCATCCGCCGACAGGAGCCCTGCCGGGAGGTCTCCCTCGTAGACCTGCAGAGCGCGCGCGACCTCGACTTCGGCCAGCCTCGATGTGACGAGCGTCGAGCCCGCGTCCCCCTCCCGCAGCATGGCGTCGGCCAGGCGCTCGGACTCCGCCTCGGCGAGAACGCGCTTCAGAAGCGCACTGCTGTCGAAGTAGAGCACCCTCACAATCGGTCTTCCCGAAGCTCATCCAGGAGGCCGATGATCGTCGCACCTGCCGGCAACGTGATCCGGGGTCGAACATCGCGAAACGGCTCGCGGGGTGGATCCACCCAGTCGGGCAGGCGCGTCGCCCTGGGTTTCACGATTCCCAGCCGTTCATCCACCGCTTCGCGCAGGATCTCCTGCTGACTGAGACCGGTGCGCGCCGACTCGGCCTTGAGAGCAGCCGCCGCCTCGGGGCGCAATCTCAGATTCATCGCCATGGGAGGACGGTACCACTCACCATCTCGATCGGTACCGGATTCGTGGCGGACTCCTCGGTCGCCCCGCACCACCGCGAACGTCGGAGGCCGGTGCCACACTGACGGGCATGGAACAGCGAGTGAGCTTCATCACCCTGGCCGTCGCCGACGTGGCCCGCAGCAGGGCCTTCTACGTGGACGGCCTGGGCTGGCAGCCGATCTTCGAGGCCGACGAGGTGCTCATGCTCCCGGTCGCGGAGCGGATGATCCTCTCCCTCTGGAGCGTCGAGGGGTTCACGGCCGAGATCGGCGCACCGCCCGCGCCCGGCATCGCACCGCTCACGCTCGCGCACAACCTCGCCACCGAGGCCGAGGTCGACGCGGTGCTCGCGGAGGCTGCGGCGCTCGGCGCGTCGGTCATGCCCGCGCAGCGTCGGGACTGGGGCGGCTATTCGGGCTACTTCGCCGATCCGGACGGCTTCCGCTGGGAGATCGCGATGAACCCCGGCGAGACCGGGGCGTTCGTGCTCGGCACGGAGAGCTGACCCCGGGCGTTTCCGCGGTCCGCGCCCGCGCGGCCTACCCTGGAATGATGAGCACCGCACCGGAGACCGACGAGCACCGCGAGCGCGACACCCGATTCTTCGGGCAGCCCTGGGCGCTCGCGCACCTGTTCGGCGTGGAGATGTGGGAGCGCTTCAGCTTCTACGGCATGCAGGGGATCCTGCTGATCTACCTGTACTACTCGGTCACCGACGGCGGGCTCGGGCTCGACAAGGCCGTCGCCGGCGGCATCGTCGGCGCCTACGGCGGGTCGGTGTACCTGTCGACGATCCTCGGCGCCTGGGTCGCGGATCGGATCCTGGGGTCCGAGCGCACCCTCTTCTACAGCGCGATCGTGATCATGGCCGGCCACATCGCCCTCGCGCTGCTGCCGGGTGCCGCCGGCGTGGCCGTGGGCCTCATCCTCGTCGCGATCGGATCCGGCGGGCTCAAGGCGAACGCCACCTCGGTGGTCGGCACGCTCTACTCGGCGGAGGATCCGCGCCGCGACGCCGGCTTCTCCCTGTTCTACCTCGGCATCAACCTCGGCGGGTTCTTCGGCCCGATCGTCACCGGTCTGCTGCAGTCGACGCTCGGCTTCCACGTCGGCTTCGGCATCGCGGCGGTCGGCATGGCCGCCGGGCTCGTGCAGTACTCGTTCGGCCGGCGGGCGCTGCCCGCCCCGGCGCGCCGGGTCGCGAACCCGCTGCCGCGGAACAAGTACGTCACGGCGGTGCTCCTCGCGATCGCCGCGATCGTCGTGCTCGTCGTGCTGGTGCTCACGGGCGTGATCCGCGCCGACAACCTCGCCACCGTGGTGATCATCGCGGCGACCGTCGCGGCGATCGCCTACTTCGCCGTGATCCTGACGAGTCGCCGCATCGATGCCACCGAGCGCTCGCGCGTGTGGGGATTCCTGCCGCTGTTCATCACGAGCGTGGCGTTCTGGTCCCTGTACCAGCAGCAGTTCACCGTGCTGACCGTGTACTCCGACGCCCGCCTGAACCGCGACCTGTTCGGCTTCACGATGCCGGTCTCGTGGGTGCAGTCGATCAACCCGATCTTCATCATCGTGCTCTCGGGTGTGTTCGCCGCGATCTGGACCAAGCTCGGCTCCCGCCAGCCGTCGACGCCGGTGAAGTTCGCCCTGGGCGCGGCGGTCATGGGCGCCGCGTTCCTGCTGTTCCTGCCGTTCGCGAACGGCCCGGCGAACTCGACCCCGCTGCTCGCGATCATCGGGATCCTGTTCGTGTTCACCGTGGCGGAGCTGCTGCTCTCCCCGATCGGGCTGTCGGCGGCGACGAAGCTCGCACCCGCGGCCTTCCACACGCAGATGGTCGCCCTGTTCTTCCTGTCCGTCTCGCTCGGCACCGCGATCTCGGGCTGGCTGGTCACCTACTACGACCCGAAGAACGAGGTGCCGTACTTCTCGATCCTCGGCGGCATCGCGATCCTCGTCGGCGTCGGCCTGCTGGTCTGCGCGAAGCCGGTGCTCGCGCTCATGAAGGGCGTGCGCTGACGCGAGCGGGATCCGTTCCCGTCGCAGAAGACGCCGTTCCGGGCCGGTGACGGCGACATCTTCTGCGACGGGAACCCACGGGGTTCAGCGCGCGGCGACGCTGTCGCCGAGATACTCGCCGGCGGCGAGCTGCTCGACGAGAGGCCGTGCGACCGGCTCCCAGCCGAGCTCGGCGCGCGCCGTGGCGCCGGACGCCTGCTCGTCGAGCAGCAGCGCGTCGGCGAACGCCTCGCCGAGCCGGGCACGGGTGTCTGCGGCGCTCTCGGGCCGGACGCCCTCGGCCACGTCGTATCCGCCGGCGATGGCCTCTCCGAGCTCGCGGACCGTGGGGTTCTGACCCGAGGCGCCGATGTAGGTCGCTCCGGCGCGCCCCTTCTCCAGCGCGAGCACGTACACGGCCGCCAGGTCATCCACATCGACGGTCGTCCAGTGCTGGCTGCCGTCTCCGATCAGACGCACTCCCCCGTCGGTCTCATCGGTGAGGAGCCGGATCAGCCCGCCGCCGCGGCCGTACACCAGCGCCGGTGCGACGACGACGCCGCGCACCCCGGTCGCACCGAGGACGCGGTCCTCGCCTGCCGCGCGCCAGGCCGTCAGGGCCGGACGGTCCAGGGGGCTCTCCTCGGTGATGTCGCTCCCCGCGCCGTAGCTCCAGATCCCGCCGGTGTGCACGAACGGCTTGCCGCTGCCCTCGAGCGCGCCGAGCACGGCGTCGATGAACGCCGCGTCGCCCTCGGGGGTGGAGGCCGTGTGCACGACGCCGTCGGCGGCGGACGCGGCCTCCGCCACGAGCGCGGCATCGGTCACGTCGCCGACGAGGCCGATGGCGCCGGCCTCTTCGACGGTGCGGGCCTTGGCGGCGTCGCGCACGAGCGCGGTCACCTCATGTCCTTCGGCGAGGAGACGGGAGAGGACGGAGGAGCCGATGTATCCGGTCGCGCCGGTGAGAAGAACCTTCATACGATTCGCGAACGCCCGGCGTGACGGATCCTATTCCCGCCGCGGACGGGTCGGGGCCGCCCCCCAGCGGGAGATCATGCGGCCGTCCGCGTCTCGAGTGCACGGAGCGACGCACCCTCGGCGCCGCCCGGGGCGATGGTTCGGACGGCGCCGAGACGGACGGCCCTGTGGGCGATCAGGCCGGCACGACCAGGATCTGCGACTGCGCGTGGTCGCCGCCCGTGGGCGTGCTGCACACGGACTTCGCCTCCGAGGTGATCAGTCCGGTCGTCCCGCTCTGCGTACCGCGCTCCCCCGCGTTGATCTGGGCGAGGAGGTACCAGTAAGCGGCCTCCGAGTTCGGCGTCTCGAAGTTCCACGCCGCGTCGAAGGTGAGGTCGGTGTACCGCCAGATCGCGTACTGGGTGGCCTCGATCGCGTCGTCGGCGCTCAGCGGGGCGGTGAACGGGTGTCCCGCGCCGGGCGCCCATGCCGCCACGGCCGCGGAGAACGCGCTGAGGGTGATCCCCGGGTAGCTGTTCTGGATGATCCAGAGCACCTTGCTGTAGATGTCGGCACTGCCCGTGAGGTAGTTGCTGCCCAGGTAGGTGCCGAGGCCGCCGGCCGTCGCCGCCATGTCCGACTTCGCCGGAACGTCGTGCTCGACGCAGTAGGAGAAGTAGTCGGGAGTGCCCGGGTTGCCGGGATCCGCCGGAGTGCTGGTGAAGACCGCGTGGATCCCGGTACCGCCGTAGCCCTGGGTCAGGGCGCCCATCCACAGCCCCGAGACCATGACGGGGATGCTCGCCGTCGGGCCGTTCGGAGCGATCTGACCGACGACGTCGTAGGTGCCGGGGGTGGAGCTGGTGACGATGAGGCTCGTGAGGTCGACGATGCCGTTGGCATCCGACAGGAGGGTCTTCGGCGCGGTGGTGCCGTCGCTCCAGTGGAACGAGGACTGCCCCGCGGGCGCCGCGGGCGGCAGGGTGACGATGATCGCCTGGTTCGCCACCGGGGCCCCGTTCTTCGTCAGCGCAAAGCGGATGTTCCCGACGGGTGTGCACACGCCCGTCGGGACGGGCGTGCTGCCCGGGTTGATCTCGGTGCCGTTCGACGCGGCGAAGGCGGGTGCGGCGACCGCGACCGCGATGACGGGCAGCGACCATGCTGCGCCCTTGACGATCGTGCGGCGCGACAGGCCTGCGCCCGCGACGTGCGCGCTGTCCTTCTGTTCCATGCTGCTACTCCCCAGTTCTCGTTCGCGGTGGCGGAATTCGCCACCGTCCCCGAAAGGAAAGGAGTACGCAGGGCCGTCGAGGTGACGCGGGCGCCGGCACGCGATCCTCGCACCCCGATCCGACGAGTGCCCGTCGGCCCGGGGCGCGGTACGGGCCGGCACCTGCGCGGGCGACCGTGGCGGTGGGCGCGAGCGGTGGGCGCGAGCGGTCGGCGTGCGGTCGGCGCGTCAGCGCACCGTCGGAGCGTCGGTCAGCGTGCGATCGTGCGGCCGTCCGGATCCCCGGGGCCGAGCGGACGCAGCCGCGACGGCAGCGGCCAGCCCAGGGCATAGCGCCGGGTCGGCGGGCGCTGCATGTCGCCGAAGTCGTCGACCTTGACGGTGATCCGCCCGTCGCCCTCCGGGACGACCTCCACGATCTGCACGCGGAGCGGGCCCTCGCCCTCCCCCTCGAGGATCCACGGATCAGCCAGCCAGCGGATCCCGTGCTCTTCCAGCGCCGCCTCGGCGTCGAGCCAGTCGATCTCTCCGGTGAGCTCGCGCCCGAGCACGTCGACGGCGAGCCAATCGGCGCCCTCGGGACGGATCCACCCGAGCAGTTCGCCGTCCTCACGGCGGTGCGGGGTCCAGTCTGCGGGGATCATGGGGCGAGCCTAACGCGGCGGGCCCGCGGGACGATCGCCGGTGCCGATCCCCCCGGGGCCGCGCCCACGGGCGGCGGTCGACCGAGACGAAACGCGGTTCCGTCGAGGACGCCGCGTTTCGTCTCGGTCGCCTCCGGCGTGCTCGCTCAACGACCCCACGAGGGCATCGCGAACGACGAGCGTCACCAGATCGTGACGCGCTCCTCGGGGGCGAGCCATAGCCGGTCGCCTTCCGCCACCCCGAACGCGTCGTAGAACGCGTCGATGTTGCGAAGGATCTGGTTGCAGCGGAACTCGTTCGGCGAGTGCGGGTCGATCGTGAGCAGGCGGATCGTCTCGGCCTCCCGGCTCTTCTGCTGCCAGACCTGGCCCCAGCTCAGCAGCAGGCGCTGCACGCCCGTGTAGCCGTCGATGACCGGGGCCTCGGCACCGCCGAGCGCGATCTCGTAGGCCTTGAGCGCGATGCCGAGGCCGCCGAGGTCGCCGATGTTCTCACCGATCGTGAGCGCGCCGTTCACGTGGTGCTCGGCGCCCAGCCCCTCGGGCACGAGGGCGTCGTACTGCGCGATGAGCGATGCGGTGCGCTCCTCGAAGGCGGCGCGATCCTCGTCCGTCCACCAGTCCTGCAGCTTGCCGTCTCCGTCGTAGCGGCTGCCCTGGTCGTCGAAGCCGTGGCCGATCTCGTGGCCGATCACGGATCCGATCCCGCCGTAGTTCGCGGCGGCGTCGCGGCCGGCGTCGAAGAACGGGTACTGCAGGATCGCCGCCGGGAACACGATCTCGTTCATGAGCGGGTTGTAGTACGCGTTCACCATCTGCGGGGGCATGAACCACTCGTCGCGGTCGATGGGCTTGCCCACCTTGCCGAGCTGGCGGTCGTGCTCGAACCGCCCCGCGCGACCGGCGTTGCCCACGAGGTCGCCCGCGTCGATGACCACCGCGGAGTAGTCGCGCCAGGTCTTCGGGTGGCCGATCTTCGGGGTGAAGGTGTCGAGCTTCGCCAGCGCCTTCTCGCGCGTGGCCGGGCTCATCCACTCGAGCGTCGTGATCGACTGGCGGTACGCCTCGAGCAGGTTGCCGATGAGCTCGTCCATCGCCGCCTGGGCGGACGGCGGGTAGTGCCGCTCGACGTAGACCTTGCCGACTGCGTCGCCGAGCGAGCCCTCGACGAGCGAGACGCCGCGCTTCCAGCGCTCGCGGATCGTCGGCACGCCGGTGAGCTCGGTGCCGTAGAACGAGAAGTTCTCCTGCACGATGTCGTCCGTGAGGTACGCGGCGAGGCCGTGCACGACCTTGGCCCGCAGCCAGGCCTTCCAGTCGTCGAGGCGGTCCGCGACGAGCAGGGATCCGAGGCCCGAGAAGAAGCTCGGCTGGTAGGCGACGACCTCGTCGAAGGCCGCGGGTCCGGCCGGGCCCGCAACCGCGTCCCGCCAGGGCGCCAGGTCGACCCCGGCGAGCTCCTGCAGCTCGTCCCACGTCTTCAGGTTGTAGGTCTTGACGGCGTCGCGGCTCTCGACGTTGTCCCAGTGGTGGCCGGCGATCTCGTGCTCGAGCCCGAATGCGCGCTCGGCCTGGTCCGCGGCATCGGTCACGCCGGCGAGAGCGAGGATCCGCTCCAGGTGCGCCCGGTAGGCGGCACGGGCGCCCTCGAAGCTGTCGAGGCGGTAGTAGCTCTCGTCGGGCAAGGAGAGGCCCGCCTGCACGGCGAACGGCACGTAGCGCTCGGGGTTGCCCGGATCGGGCTCCACGAAGACCCCGATGAGCGCGGCGATGCCCTGTCGGTCGAGGGACCCGACGGTCGCGAGGAACTCGCCGATCGTCGTGATGGCGTCGACGGCCGCCAGCGGCTCCTTCAGCGGCGCGGTGCCGAGCGCGGCGATGCGCTCGGTGTCCATGAAGCTCGCGAACAGGTCGCCGATCTTGCGGGCCTCGGTGCCCTCGTCGGCGGTCTGCGCCTCCTCGATGATGGCGCGGACGTCTTTCTCCGCCTGATCCGCGAGCAGGTGGAACGAGCCCCAGCGCGCCTTGTCGGCGGGGATCTCGGTGTTCTCGAGGAAGGTGTGGTTGACGTGCCGGTAGAGGTCGTCCTGGGGGCGGATCGCGGGGTCGAAATCGCCGATGGCGAGGCCGGAAGGGAGAACGTCGGTCATGGGGATCAGCCTATGCGGGCACTCCGACAAGCTCGACGGATCGCCCGACGCCGTGGGCGAACGCGCACCGGCTCAGGAGGATCCCGGGAGCGGCGTTCCGGGCGCAGGGGCCGGCCGAGCATCCGTGGTGCACGGCTCCTGGACTCGGGGAGCCGACGCTCTTCGTCCTTGCACAGAGGGGGGTCCAAGAGAGTTCTCCACAGCAACAGTTCTTGCGCCTGATCTGGGGTTGGAATGTCGGTGGTCCGCGGTTTCATGGGGGTATGACATCCACGACGCGTGAGGTTCTGGAGCAGGTCGAGCACCTGTTGCGGGGCATGTGCGCGTCCGACGAGGTCGTGGGGCAGTTCGAGGGGATCGATGATGCGGAGGCGATCCGGATCCTGCAGGCCTGCGGCCGCGTGCAGCGGCTGATCGACGCGGGGATCACGACGGTCGCTGCTCGCGCAGCCGAGCGGGATCTGGGTCCCGCTTCCTCGGGGATCAGCACGCGGGCCGGCTGCGCGAACGTGACCGAGCTGCTCCGGCGGGCTCTGCGGGTGGATGTCGGCACGGCCCGCCGATACCTGCACGCTGCGGACGCGGTGAGGCGTGACCTGCTGCTCTCGTCCGGGCAGCACGCGGCCGCCCGGTTCGAGGCGCTGGGGCGGGCCCTTAGGGACGGGGACCTCTCGGTGACGGGGCTGCTCGCCGCGGTCGGGCCGGTCGAGCGGTCCGGGAACAGGATCGACGGGCAGATGCGGGACGCGGTCGACGAGATCCTCGCCGCCATGGCCCGCGGAGCAGACCTGCCCGATGAGCATGGTCGCCCGGGACCGGCGCCGTCGACGGACGAGCTCGCGCATCACGCGCGGGCTCTGATGCTCGCGCTCGATCCGGACGGGGCGGAACCCGAGGATCGCAGGGCGGAGCGCAACCGGGGGATCACGATCGGCCGGCTCCGCGACGGAGTGCGGCCGGTCCGCGGCGGGCTGCTGCCCGAGGTCGCGGCCGTGCTCGAGCGGCTGTTCGACGCGTTCAACAACCCGGCCGCCCCGAGCGCCGCCGACCTCACCGGCCGCCTCGACCCCACCGGCGACGGGGCGCGCGCCGGGGTCCGGTTCGTCGACGACACCGAGGCGCCCGACGCATCGCCGTTCCCCGGGGGCCCGGCCGCTCCTGCCGACACCCGCACTCGCGCGCAACGCGATCACGACAATCTCGCGGCGATCCTGAACATCGCGGCCGGCCGGCCCGGCGTGCCCGCCCTCGGCGGCGCCGCACCCACCCTGGTCGTCTCCGTAACCGCGAAGGACTACGCGACCGGCTCGGGGCGGGCGTTCCTCGAGGGCTCTGACATCGACGTCCCCCTCAGCGTGGCCCGACACACCGCGTGCGCCGGGGGCATCCAACGGGTGCTGTTCGACGACCACGGCCAGATCGTGTCGATCGGCACCACCGCTCGTGTCTTCACCGCCCTCCAGCGCCGTGCGATCGTGCTCCGCGACCGGGAATGCCTCATTCCCGGCTGCCATACCCCCGCCGCCTGGTGCGAGATCCACCACGTCCAAGAGCACGCCGCTGGCGGCCCCACCCATACCAGCAACGGCGTCGCCCTCTGCTGGCAGCACCACCGTACGCTCGAGACGTCCGGCTGGCAGATCCGAATGCGCCGCGGCGTCCCCGAGCTACGCGGACCGCACTGGTGGGACCCTGCCCGCACCTGGTTCCGGCCACGCACCAGGGGCGGCCTCACCGACGCCCTGCATCGGGCGCCCGCCGATGCCCTCGCACCACCCGGGTAGGAGACAGGCCGGACAGGGAAAGGGCGGGACTCGCCTCGAAGGCCGGACCCTCAGACCTCGCCCGCGTCCCCCATCGGCAGCGTCACCTTCAGGCAGAAGCCGGCGTCCGTGTGCTCGGCGACCACGTCTCCGCCGTGCGCCCGCGCGAGCCCTCGGGCGATCGCGAGGCCCAGGCCCGCACCCGAGGCGACCGCGTCGGGCGCGGCGCCGGCGCTGCGGGACGGATCCGAGCGCCAGCCGACCTCGAACATGCGGTCCAGATCCTCCACGGCCACGCCGCTGCCGTGATCGAGCACGGCGAGCACGAGCCGGTGCGGCGACGGCGACTCCGCGAAGACGAGGATCTCGGATCCGTCCGGTGCATGACGCACCGCGTTCGTGAGCAGGTTGACGATCACGCGCGTGAGCTGATGCGGATCGGCCCACAGCACATGCCCCTCGATCCCCTGCTGCACGATCCGCACACCGTGCTGCCCGGCGGCGGCGCTGACGTCGGCGACCGCGTCGGAGACCACGTCGAGCAGTTCGACCTGCTCCGTGCGCAGTCGGAGGCTGCCGGACGTGATGCGCGAGAGCTCGAACAGGTCGTCCACCATCCGCCCCAGGGTGTCGGCCTGTGCTCGCACCTGGCCGGGCAGAGCGGCCGGGTCCGCGAGACCCGCCTCGGCGGACTCCGCGAGCGCGCGGATCGCGGTGAGCGGCGTGCGCAGGTCGTGCGAGATCCACGCGAGGAACCGGCGGCGGTCGGAGTCGAGTCGCTCCAGTTCGGCGCGTGCATCGCTGAGCTTCGCGGAGACCTCGGCGAGCTCGGCGGAGAGGTCGTCGAACTCGCGCCAGCCGCTCGCCCCACCGTCGACGACGTCGCCGTCGCCGACCCGGCGCACCGCGGCCGTGAGCTCCTGCACCGAGCTGCGCGCCGCTCTCGCGGTGATCCACGCCGTCGCGAGCGCGCACAGAAGGGCGGCGCCGAGCACCCACACCAGCACCGTGAAGTCGTGCACCGAGAGGTACATCTCTGCGGAGATCGCGAGCACGCCGGTCGCGAGGGCGAGCACCGAGGCGGCTCCGACCACGACCAGCCGGAATGTGAGCCCCGCACCCCGCGCGCGACGCAGCACCAGCACGGCGACGAGCGTCACGACCGCGGCGCATCCCAGCGCGGTCAGCACGATGAGCAGCACATCCAGCGCGCCGAGCGGCATCATCGTCATGCTCCGGATCCGTCGGCCGAGAACCGGTACCCCGCACCCCACTCGGTGAGCAGATGCGCAGGCCGACGCGGATCGCGCTCGATCTTCTCGCGCAGCCGCCGCACGTGCACCGTGACCGTCGACCCTTCGCCGAAGGACCAGCCCCAGACCTCGCGCAGGATGTCGTCCCTCGAGAGCACCTCGCCGTCGTGCTGCACGAGGTACGCGAGCAGTTCGTACTCGCGCGCGGCGAGCAGCACCTCGTCTCCGCGCACGTGCACGCGTCTGCGGGCGGGATCCAGCCGGAAGGCGCCACGCACGATCTCCCGGGTCAGGGCTGCCGCGGCACGGGAGCGGCGCAGCAGCGCGTCCACCCGCAGCAGCAGCTCGCGCAGCGCGAAGGGCTTCACGAGGTAGTCGTCGGCGCCGTTCTCCAGCCCGGCGATGCGCTGCTCGACCTCGCCGAGCGCGGTCAGCATGATGATCGGCACCGCCGAGCGGGCCCTCGCGTCGCGCGCCAGCTCGTCCCCGCTGATCCCCGGCAGCATGCGGTCGACGATGAGCACGTCGGGCGGATCCGCGCGCACCGCGCGCTGCGCCGACACCCCGTCGCCGAACGCGTCGACGAGGTAGCCGTTCGCGCCGAGGTAGCGCTCGACCGCCACCCGCACGGTGGGATCGTCCTCGACGAGCGCCACCCGGGGCACAGAGGTTCCCGGCGTCTCCATGCACCGAGGCTATCCCCGCCCCGGGATGCGGATCCGAGATCCTTACGTCCTCGAAAGAACTCCCCTGCGCTCGGTTCTCGGTGCCTAGCGTCGGATCCGTTCACGACCGGCGGCGACCTCGTCGTCGGCGCTTCCCCAGGAATGGAGCAATCATGCGCAGGTCCGCACTCGTCCCCTCCTCGATCGGCGTGGCCGTCCTCGCCCTCGGACTGACCCTCGCCGGCTGCAGCTCGACCCCGGGCGGATCCTCCCCCTCGGCCGACACGATGTCGAGCTCGTCTCCGATGGCATCGTCGTCGCCGATGGATCACCCGTCGATGACCGGGACCTTCATGGGGCTCAACGGCAAGGCGGTGAAGGGCACGGTCACCGTGTCGGGATCCGAGCTGGTCCTCAGCGGGTTCTCCTCCGACGAGGGCCCCGATCTGCACGTCTACCTCACGAACGGCACCGATGAGGCGGCGGTCTCCGCCGGGAAGCAGATCGACGCCGTGGCCTTCGACAAGGACTCGCAGACGTTCCCGCTGAACGGCGTCGACCCGTCGATGTACAAGGACGTCGTCATCCACTGCGACAAGGCCAAGGCGGTGTTCGGGGCCGCCGCGCTGTCATGACCGCCGCCGGGGCCCGTGCCGCGCGGGCCTCCGTGCGACCCGCCGCCCCCGCCCGCGGGATGCTCGTCGTCGCTCTCGCCGGAGCCCTGGCCCGGGTGGCGACGGGGGTGCTGTGGCTCGGCGAGGGGCTGCTGAAGTACCGGGCCGGATTCGGATCCGCCGACATCCTCCTCGTCGCCCAGGGCGCCGCCGGCAACTCCCGGATCCCGTTCTTCTTCCGCCCGCTCGGGGCACTCATGCAGGCCGCGCCCGGTCTGTTCGGGTTGGCGATCCCGGCCCTCGAGATCGCGCTCGGGATCCTGCTCGTGCTCGGGCTCGGCCGGGTGACGACCACGATCGCCGCGCTCGGATCCATCGCCACGCTGATGCTCTACTGGTCGTCGGATCAGCTCATCGCGCAGTACCCCGCGATGGTGCTGCTCTCGGCCATCGTGCTGGCCCTGCCCCGGTCGGGGCGGCTCGGGGTGGCGTGGCTGTGGGAACGCCAGCGCAAGGCGCGGGGGCTCGGTAGGACACCGCCCGTCGTCTAGCGGCGGAACCAGCGCTTCTTCGGCTCCGCGACGGCGGCGGGCGCGGCGGCCACCGCGACCTCTCGGCGCTGCCGCCACGCGGCGATCTCGGCGTCGACGTCGCGCGGCCTCGTCACCACGGGCGGGCCGCCCAACAGCTGGCGCCGGGCCTCGATGACCCTGCGGTTGAAGTCCTCCAGCACGGCACGGACATCGGCCTCCCGGCGCAGCCCGTCAAGCTGGGCATCGAGCTCGCGGTCCTCCACGCGGAGCATGAGCGCAGGCGGGCCGAGGCCGGTGAGGTTCTCGCGCTCGATCTTCCGCCGGATCCACCAGTCCGGATCGTGGTGGGCGCCGAGTCCGGGGATGGGCTTGCCCGCGCCGGGCAGATCGTCGAACTGCCCCTGCCGGATCGCGACCTGGATCGCGGTCTCGACGACCGCGGGCATCGTCTCCGCGTTCAACGTGGACGGCGGGGCCGTCGACTCGGCGGGCGTGGCGCTCAGCAGGCGCTCGGCGTGCGAGCGGCGTCTCTGTTCGTCGTCGGCCATGGGTTCCTCCGGTTCTCGTCGGACCTCGGGTGCTCTCAGCCTAACGCCGGCCGGCGGGCGGCGGCCGGGGGCCGGGAGGAGAGATCGCCGGACGGCCGGGATGTCCGCACGCACCCCTAGGCTCGTACGGTGCCCTCCCCGATCCCGAGCGAGACCCCGAGCGCGGCGCCGAGCCTGAACCGCGAGATCGTCCGGCTCGCGGTGCCTGCGCTGGGCGCGCTCGTCGCGGAGCCCGCGTTCCTCATGGTCGACGCGGCGCTGGTCGGACACCTGGGCACGACGCCGCTCGCCGGACTCGGCATCGCCTCGGCGATCCTGCAGACCATCGTCGGCCTGATGATCTTCCTCGCCTACTCGACGACCCCCGCGGTGGCACGACGGTTCGGGGCGGGCGAGCACGGCGATGCGGTGTCGGTCGGCATCGACGGGATGTGGCTCGCCCTGGGTCTCGGCGCGGTGCTCGCGGTGATCGGCTCGCTGCTGACCCCCGCCGTGATCCCGCTCTTCGGCGCGAGTCCCGCTGTCGCCGCGCAGGCGAGCGCGTACCTCGTGCCCTCGATGTGGGGGCTGCCCGCCATGCTCGTCGTCTATGCCGCGACCGGGCTGCTGCGCGGGATGCAGGACACGATGACCCCGCTGTGGATCGCCGGCATCGGCTTCGCGGCGAACGCGCTGCTGAACGCCCTGTTCATCTACGGCTTCGGCTGGGGCATCGCCGGATCCGCGTTCGGCACGGTCGTCGCCCAGTGGGGCATGGTCGGCGCCTACGTGCTCGTGATCGGCCGCCTCGCCCGCCGTCACGACGCGTCGATCTCCCCCGAGCTGAGCGGGATCCGCGGATCCGCGCGCTCCGGCGGGTGGCTGTTCCTGCGCACCGTGAGCCTGCGCGTCGCGCTGCTCGCGACCGTGGCCGTCGCGACGGGCATCGGCACGCGCGAGCTCGCCGGCTGGCAGGTCGTGTTCACGGTGTTCTCCGCCGCGGCGTTCGCCCTCGACGCTCTCGCGATCGCCGCGCAGGCCCTCATCGGCAAGAGCCTGGGAGCCCTGGATCCGAACGGCGCACGGCACGTGCTGGCCCGCACCGTCGCGTGGGGCGCCTGGTTCGGGGTGATCGTCGGCGCGCTCATCGCCGCCCTGTCGGCCGTCATCGGCCTCGCCTTCACCGGCGACCCGCACCTTGCCGCACTCATCCAGCCGGCGCTGATCGTGCTCGCCATCGCCCAGCCGATCGCGGGCGTCGTCTTCGTGCTCGACGGAGTGCTCATGGGAGCGGGCGACGCCCGGTACCTCGCCCTCGCAGGCGGACTGAACCTCGTCCCCTTCCTCCCCGCGCTCGCGATCATCGCCGCGACCGGGGTCTCCGGTGTCGCCGGGCTGGTCTGGCTCGCCGTCGCCTTCTTCGGCGTCTACCTGTGCGCGCGCCTGGTCACGCTCGGCCTCCGCGTGCGCACCGGACGCTGGCTCTCCCTCGCCGTCTGAGCGCGCTCCCGATCCGCACAGGTGCGGTCCGATCAGCGTTTTCCACCGATCACGCCGTCGGAGACCCAACAGCCCGAACGCGTTGCCAATCTGGATCGATCCGAGCGACACTGAAGAGGTGCTGACCATGAATGAACCACAGGTGTGGACACTGATCGGAGTGTTCGCAGCCGGCATGTTCGGCATGATCACGATCGTGTCGACGATGTTCATCCGGGTGATGCGCTCGGAGATCCATGCGTTGCGGGTCGAACTGGTCGGCGAGATCCGCAACATCGACCGCGACGTCAACGCCCTCATGAAGCACACGTTCAACATCGACCGGGACTGACCGCCGACCGTTCCCGCCGGCACTGATGCGACAGTCTCCCCGGGGCGTCGAATCTCGCGCGAGCCGGATCTGAACCGCGGTGCCGGTCAGCCCGCGTGCCTCCGGCACCACTCGTGCATGATGATCGCCGCCGCAGCTCCGGCGTTGATCGAGCGGGTGGACCCGTACTGGGTGATCTCGACGTGCCCGGAGGCCGCGGAGAGCGCCTCGTGCGAGAGCCCGGGACCCTCCGCGCCGAACAGCAGCACGCAGCGCTCCGGCAGTTCCGCCTGATCGACGGGGAGCGCGCCGTCGAGGTTGTCGACGGCGATGATCGGGATCCGCGCCGCCTTGGCCCAATCGGCGAACTCGGCCACGGTCTCGTGATGGACCACGTGCTGGTAGCGATCGGTCACCATCGCGCCACGGCGGTTCCAGCGGCGGCGGCCGATGATGTGCACGGTGTCGGCGAGGAACGCGTTGGCGCTGCGCACGATCGACCCGATGTTCATGTCGTGCTGCCAATTCTCGATCGCGACGTGGAAGCCGTGCCGGCGCGTATCGAGGTCGGCGACGATCGCCTCCATCCGCCAGTACCGGTATCCGTCGACGACATTGCGCCGGTCGCCGTGCGCCAGCAGCTCGGGATCGAAGCGGTCGTCCGAGGGCCACTCCCCCTCCCACGGCCCGACGCCGTGCGGAGGATCGAGCTCGGGTTCGGCGACGGGCTCGGGATCCTGCATCCCGCCAGCGTATCCGGCGACGGCACCCGCCATCCGCGGCGGCGGGTGCCGTCGCCGCGGGGTTGCCGCGGGGGGAATCAGATATTTCGGTTAGCCTAAATATGAGATAGGTTTTCGGTGTGCCTAAAACGACCGTGATCGACGCGCCGCCGAGCGGGCGCGCCGGTGCGCCCGCTTCCGCACGCGGCGTGGCCCTGCTCGGACCGGCACTCGTCGCCGGAGTCGCCTACGTGGATCCGGGCAACGTCGCGAGCAACATGACGGCGGGTGCGGGCTACGGCTACCTGCTGGTGTGGGTGGTCGTCGTCGCGAACGTCATCGCCTGGCTCGTGCAGTACCTCTCGGCGAAGCTCGGCATCGTCACCGGGCGCAGCCTTCCCGAGCTGCTCGGCGACGGTCTGCGCAACCGCTTCGCCCGCCGTGCGTACTGGCTGCAGGCCGAGCTCGTCGCCATGGCGACCGACATCGCCGAGGTCATCGGCGGCGCCGTCGCGCTGCAGCTGCTGTTCGGCCTCCCGCTGCTGCTCGGCGGACTGATCACCGGCGCCGTGTCGATGGCGCTGCTCGCGGTGCAGGGCCGGCGCGGCGCACGCCCCTTCGAGTTCGTCGTGATCGGCCTCCTCGCCGTGGTCACCGTGGGGTTCCTCGCCGGCCTCCTGGTTGCCCCGCCGGATCCCGCCGCAGCCCTCGGCGGTCTGACGCCGCGGTTCACCGATTCCGGATCCGTGCTGCTGGCCGCCTCGATCCTCGGCGCGACGATCATGCCGCACGCGATCTACGCGCACTCCGCCCTCGCCCGCGATCGCTTCGGCACGCCGGCCGCCCCCTCCGCCGGAACCGCGTCCGTCGCGACGCCGCCGCCCGCCCCGCGCACCCCGATCGCGCGGCTTCTCGCCGTGACCCGGTGGGACGTCACCCTCGCGATGGTCGTCGCCGGCGCCGTGAACCTGGGGATGCTGCTGCTCGCGGCAGCCACGCTGCCGGGAGTCGAGGGCACCGACTCGCTCGAGGGCGCCCATGCCGCGATCAGCGCGCAGCTCGGCCCGCTCATCGGCACGCTCTTCGCCGTCGGGCTGCTCGCCTCGGGCCTCGCCTCGACGGCGGTGGGGGCCTATGCGGGCGCGGAGATCATGCACGGCCTGCTGCGGGTGCGCATCGCAATGCCCGTGCGCCGCCTGATCACCCTCATCCCGGCGCTCGTCATCCTCGGGCTCGGCGTCGACCCCACGTTCGCCCTCGTGCTCAGCCAGGTGGCGCTGTCGTTCGGGATCCCCTTCGCCCTCATCCCGCTCGTCGCACTCACCGCTCGGCGACGGATCCTGGGGACCTACGCCAACCGGCCGTGGACCACCGTCGCCGGCATCGTGGCGGTGACCCTGCTCATCGCGCTCAACGCGGTGCTGCTCTGGCTGCTCCTGACCGGATCCTGACCCGTTTCACCCGCTCCCCCGCCGCCCGCGCCCGGCTCGTCGGGGACCGCTCGCCCGGCCGCCGCGCCCGGCCGCCCCGCTCGGCCGCCGCGCCCGGCCGGTTCGCGATTCCCGCGAGACCGAACCTGCGTCCCGAGACCGACGATGAATCGCGCGGTCTCGGGGCGCGGGTTCGGTCTCGCGGTCAGTACCCCGGATCCCGCACGCCCACCGGATCCCGCACGCCCACCGGCTGCCGCACGGCCACCGGATCCACCGGAAGGAGGATCCGGCCCGCATGGGGAGCACAGCCGCCGCGGGTAGGCTCGGAGCATGGCCCGATCCCGCCGCCCGTCCGCCGCGCAGCGCGCCGCAGAGAAGGCCGAAGCGCAGGCCGCCGCGCGTCGCGCCGTGCGGATCTGCACCTGGGCGTCGCTCGTCACCGCCGCTCTCGGGGTGCTCCTGATCGCCGTGCCGAAGCTGATGCCGGTCGGCAGCCCCTGGGTTCAGCTCGCGCTCGGGGCGCTCACCCTGATCCTGGCGTTCCGCGCCAGGGCGATCGGCATGCGCGGCGTCGAGGGATTCGACGGCCGCCTCTCGCTGCTGGGCGCGGCCGCGGGCTTCATCGTGATGTTCTTCGCGGGCCAGGCGGCGTTCTCCGTGCTGTCCTCCCTCGGCCACTGACCCCCGCGCTCCGAGTCGTCCCCCTGAGGACGACCTATGGACCGTGCTCAGGGGGACGACTCCACGGAGGACGACGAGGCGGAGAGGTTAGGCTGGATCCGTGGCATCCCCCGCGGCCGACGACTACCTCAAGACGGTGTTCGCGCACACCGAATGGCAGCCGGCGCCGATCACGCCGTCGCAGCTCGCCGCCAAGCTCGGCATCGCCCCGTCCAGCGTCACCGAGATGGTGAAGAAGCTCGCCGCGTCGGGCCTCGTCTCGCACGTGCCCTATGGAGCCGTGCGCCTCACCGACGACGGGGAGCAGCGGGCTCTCGCGATCATCCGACGACACCGCCTCATCGAGACCTGGCTCGTGCGGGAGTTCGGCTACGCGTGGGACGAGGTGCACGACGAGGCCGAGGTGCTCGAGCACACCATCAGCGACCGGCTGCTGGAGGGCATCGACGCCCGTCTCGGCAGGCCGCGGTTCGACCCGCACGGCGACGCGATCCCCGGCGCGGACGGCCGCATCGAGCGAGAGCCGTTCGTCCTGCTCGCCGATGCCGCAGCCGGCCACACCGGCCGGGTGCTGCGGGTGGACGACCGGGATCCCGAGCTGCTGCGCTCCCTGGAGTCGGCCGGTCTGGTGATCGGCGGCGAGGTCACGGTGACCTCCGAGGGACTGAAGATCGACGGCGCCGAGGTCGAGCTCCCGACGGACGGCGCCGACGCCGTCTGGCTGTCGGCCTGACGCCGGCTTCGGGGTCGACGGTGCCGGAGCTCCGCCCGCCGAATTCAGGCCGGATCCCGTCCGAGGGGGCGAACGGAGCCGGATCCGGGCCTCCCCCGCAGATCCGGCCTGAGTTCGGCGGTGGGCGGCGCCGTCATCCGCCCGTAACCCGCGGGTTCTAGGCTGGGCGCATGGCACAACGCGACGACATCGAATGCTGGCTCACCGACATGGACGGTGTGCTCGTGCACGAGAACGACGCCATCCCCGGTGCGTCCGAGCTGCTCGCCAACTGGGAGAGCAGTGGCATCCCCTACCTCGTGCTGACGAACAACTCGATCTTCACCGCGCGCGACCTGTCCGCGCGGCTGCGCACGAGCGGGCTGAACGTGCCGGAGGAGCGGATCTGGACCTCCGCGCTCGCGACGGCCGACTTCCTGAAGCAGCAGCTCCCCGGCGGATCCGCGTTCGTGATCGGAGAGGCCGGGATCCTCACGGCCCTCCACGACGCGGGCTTCATCATGACCGAGACGAACCCCGACTTCGTCGTGGTCGGCGAGACGCGCAACTACTCGTTCGAGGCGATCACCAAGGCGATCCGCCTGATCGACGGCGGTGCACGCTTCATCGTCACCAACCCCGATGCCACGGGGCCGAGCGCCGACGGGCCACTGCCCGCCACCGGGGCGATCGCCGCCCTCATCACCAAGGCGACCGGGCGGGATCCCTATGTGGTCGGCAAGCCGAACCCGATGATGTTCCGCTCGGCACTGAACAAGATCGGCGCCCATTCCAAGCGCACCGGCATGATCGGCGACCGCATGGACACCGACGTGGTGGCGGGCATCGAGGCGGGCCTGCACACGGTGCTCGTGCTGACCGGGATCAGCGACACGGCGGAGATCGAGAAGTACCCGTTCCGTCCGGACGAGGTCGTGCAGTCGGTGGCGGATCTGCTCCCCCGGATCACCGAGACGATCCGCACGATCCCGCAGAAGGCCCAGAAGACTTCCCGGGACTGAGCATGGGCGCACTCGACGAGGGCGAGCGGGTCGTCGCCGCGGACGCCGCCGCCTGGCGCTCCTGGCTCGCCGCGAACCACGGGACGGCGACCGGCGCCTGGCTGGTGCGCCCCCGCCCCGGCAACGACGACGTGCACGTCGGCTATGAGGAGGCGATCCTGCAGGCGCTGTGCTTCGGGTGGATCGACGGCCCGGTGCGCAGCTTCGACGAGCGCATCGGCGGGCTGTGGTTCGCGCCGCGCCGTGCGTCCAGCGGGTGGGCCGCGACGAACAAGGCCCGGATCGCGCTGCTCGAGGAGGCGGGCCTGCTCGAGGCGGCCGGGATCCGCGCGATCGAGATCGCCAAGGCCAACGGCGCCTGGTCGGTGCTCGACGGCCCGGAAGCCGGCATCGAGCCGGACGACCTCGCCGCCGCCCTCGACGCGGCGCCCCTCGCGCGCGCCGGGTGGGACGCGTTCCCGCCGTCGGTGAAGAAGCTCGGCCTCACGCAGATCGCGATGGCGAAGCGGCCCGAGACGAGGGCCGCCCGCATCGCGAAGATCGTGGCGGACGCGGCAGAGGGGAAGCGGCCGTGAGCACGAACCCGATCCTCTGGGTCGCGCTGGTGATCGCGCTCGGCACCCTCGCCGCGTGGATCGTGCAGTTCGTTCGCAGCCGTCGGGGCGGCTCGGCCCGCGACCGCGGTGCCTGGTGGGAAGGCCCCTGGGACGAGGACGACCCGCCGCGGAAGAGCTGAGCCCGGCCGACCACACCCCGCGCCCGGGGCCGTTGAGCGAGCACGCCCACACGCCGCGCCCGGGGTCGTTGAGCGAGCACGGCCGCAGGCCGCGCGAGACGAAACGCGGCGCCCTTGCAGAGAACCGCGTTTCGTCTCGGTCGCTGCGCGTCCTCGCTCAACGTCCCCGGGAACGGAGCTCGATCCCGCGCTCAGCGCCCCGGGAACGGAGCTCGATCCCGCGCCGCCCGCTAGCGCAGCACGAGCGCCGCGGCGCCGATGAGCGGCCCCTCGTCGCCGAGTCCGGAACGCACCACGCGGGTGCGCCGGGAGTAGTCGTGCGCGGCTGTGGCCACGAGCGCGGCCTGGACGAGGTCGATGTAGTCGGCGGAGACGCGGGAGAACCCGCCGCCGATCGCGACCACCTCCAGATCCACCAGGGTCGAGGCATCGGCGAGCGCCGCGCCGACGGTGCGGGCGGACCTCTCGATCGCCGCCCGTGCGAGCGGGTCCCCGGCTGCCGCGTCACGCGCGAGGTCCTCGCCCTGTTCGCCCGACCAGCCCTGCGTGCGGGCCCAGGCCACGCTCGCGGGCCCGGAGGCGACCTGCTCGACCGTGAGCCCCTCGGCGGCGTGCACCTGTCCCAGGTGGCCGGCGTTGCCCGACGCGCCGGGCAGGTACTGCCCGCCGACCACGAAGCCGCCGCCGACGCCCGTCGACACGACGATCGACAGCGACGCCGCAGCGCCCTGCGTGGCGCCGAGCCACGACTCGGCGAGCGCGAGGCAGCCGCCATCGTGCGCGAGCACGGTCGGCACCGGTGCGCCGACCGCGGCCGCGGCGGCGTCCCGCACGGCACCGCGCAGGTCGAACCCGTGCGCGCCGGGCATGTTCACGGGGACGATGGTGCCCTGTTCGCGGTCGACGGGGCCGGCGCTGCCGATGCCCGCGCCGATCAGCTCGTGGTCGGCGTCACGGCCGGCGAGCGCGTGGCGGACGACTTCGCCGATCGCGGCGCGCAGCGAGTCGGGTGTCGCCTCCGGCCCGGTCGGGCGGCGACTGCGGGTGCCGTCGACGACGGTCCCGTCGGCGCGCACGAGCGCGGCCTCGAGCTTGGTGCCGCCGACGTCGACGGCCAGGGCGATGCGGGGGTCCTCGGATCCGGTCATTCGGCGCTCCTCATCGCGGCGGGGACGGAGGCAGGATGCGGCGATGCCTGCAGGATCGGATCCGCGGATCCGTCCTGCATGCGTGTCAGGATCCCGCGGATGTCACGACGATCGCGGGTCACTGCGGCGCGAGCCCGAGGTCGTCGAGGTCGATCGCGGCGAGCCACTGCAGCCCGGCCGCCTCGACGGCGGCCTGAGCGCCGGTCTTGCGGTCGACGATCGAGATCACGGCGACCGGCTCGGCGCCCGCGGCGCGCAGCACCTCGACCGCCTTGAGCGGCGAGCCGCCGGTGGTCGAGGTGTCCTCGACGACGACGACGCGCTTGCCGGCGACGTCGGCGCCCTCGATCTGGCGGCCGCGGCCGTGGTCCTTGGGCTCCTTGCGCACCACGAAGGCGTCGACCGGGGATCCGGCGCGCACCGACTCGTGCATCACGGCGTTGGCGATGGGGTCGGCGCCGAGCGTCAGGCCGCCCACGGCCGCGATGCCCTCGAGCCCCTGCATCAGGTCGAGCACGATGCGGCCGATCGCGGGCGCAGCACGGTGGTCCAGGGTGAGCCGGCGCATGTCGACGTAGTACGTGGCCTTCTTGCCGCTGGCCAGCGTGAAGTCTCCGTGGAACACGGCCTCGTCGGTGATGAGGCCGATGAGGGCCTGCCGGTCTGCTTCGAGTTCGGGGGTGCTGAGCGTCACGGCTCAAGTCTAGGACGGCGGCCCCCGGCCACAGGAGTACGACCACAGCGGATCCGCCCTGGTCGCGTCCGCCCCGACGGTGCGAGGATGGGCCGTGGCCGTCTCGACACCGCGAGCGACGCGATGCGAGCCGCCGCGACTGGAGGACCGCATGCTCGACGTCGACACGTACGCCGCCCTCGCCCGGCTCAAGCCGGTGCCCCCGCTGGAGCTCTCCAGCCCCGACTTCGACGCGGACGGGCCGCTGCCCGTCTGGGCGTGGTCGGAGTCGCGCGGCGGGGACGACCGGTCTCCCGGCCTGGTCTGGGGCGAGCCGCCGGCGGGCACGAAGAGCTTCGCGCTCTCGGTCTACGACCCGGACGCGCCGACCGGATCCGGCTTCTGGCACTGGGCCGTCGCGAACATCCCGGCCGACGTGCGCTCACTGCCCGCGGGCGCGGGAGACGGCGAACCCGGATCCCTCCCCGCCCAGGCGATCACGTTGCCGAACGAAGCGCGCCTGCCGCGCTACATCGGCGCCGCCCCGCCGGCCGGCACGGGCGTGCACCGCTACGTCATCACGGTCGACGCGCTCGACATCGAGGAGATCGACCTCGACGGCGACGAGACGCCCGCCTATCTCGGCTTCAACCGGCACTTCCATGTGCTGGCGCGGGGCATCCTCGTCGGCACGGCGGATCCCTCCGAGCGGTGAGCGGCGGGGAGGATCCGGGACCGACGCGGCACCTTCTTTCAAGATGTGGAACTTAAGCTTCACATTGTGATAATCTCCTTCCGAGAGGTAATCTCGACATCGAGATAAATCACGCCGAGGGAGACGCCGATGTCCACGCACCGACAGACCGTCACGATCACGTACGAGACGGCCGCCCGCGCCGTGGCGCTCGCCCTCGAGATCGGCGCCGAACGCGGCCTGCCCACGGTCGCCGCCGTCGCGGATCCGTCGATGACGCTCATCGCCTACGGCATGGCCGACGGCTCCACCCCGCACAGCGCCGAGACCTCGCAGCGCAAGGCGAAGAGCAGCGCGTCGATCCGCCGCCGCACCGGGCAGATCGCCGACGCGCTCGCGGCGACCCTTCCGCTCGGCACGGGCGGCACCATGACCACCATCGACGGGGGCGTGCCGATCTTCTTCGGCGACGACCACGTCGGCGGCCTCGGCATCGCCGGCGGTCCGCCCGCGCTCGACGCGGAGATCGCACTCGAAACCCTGAAGCGCCTCGGCGCCCGCACAGAAGGAATGGAACTATGACCTCGTACCTCTCCCGCGCTGACCTGTCGGTCGCCGCGCCGATCGTCGAGTTCGCTGAAGCGTCCCTTGCCGATTCCGGCCGCGACGCCACAGCGTTCTGGGCGGGCGCGAGTGCGATCGTGCACGACCTGGTGCCGCGCAACGCCGCGCTGCTCGCCCGGCGCGATGAGCTGCAGCAGCAGATCGACGAGTTCCACCGGCAGAACCCCGGCCAGCCGGACCCGGCCGCCTACCGCGCCTTCCTCACCGAGATCGGCTACCTCGTGCCGGTGCCGGAGCAGGTCGCCGTCACCACGTCGGACGTCGACCCCGAGATCGCCACGATGGCCGGCCCGCAGCTGGTCGTGCCGCTGCTGAACGCGCGCTTCGCACTGAACGCCGCGAACGCCCGATGGGGATCCCTGTACGACGCGCTCTACGGCACCGACGCCATCTCCCGCGAGGGCGAGCTGGCGCCCGGCCGCGAGTTCAACCCGAAGCGCGCGGCCGAGGTCGTCGCGTTCGGCCGCGAGTTCCTGGACGAGATCGCGCCGCTGACCGAGGGATCGCACCGCGACGCCACCGGCTACCGCGTCGACGCGGACGGCCTCGTCGTGTCGACCGCGACGGGCGACCGCCGCCTCGCGGATCCGACCCGCTTCGTCGGCTACACCGGCGACGCCGACGCGCCGGCCACCGTGCTGCTGGTGCAGAACGGACTGCACGCGGAGATCCTCGTGGACCGCGCAGGCGCCATCGGCCGCACCGACGCCGCGGGCGTGCAGGACATCATCCTGGAGTCGGCGCTCACCGCGATCCTCGACCTCGAGGACTCGGTCGCCGCCGTCGACGGCGACGACAAGGCCCTCGGCTACCGCAACTGGCGCGGGTTCATGGACGGCAGCCTCACCGAGACCGTGACCAAGGGCGACAAGACGTTCACTCGCTCGCTCGCGGCCGACCGGGTCTACCGCACGGCAGACGGCGGAGAGGTCACGCTGCCGGGCCGTGCGACGCTGTTCGTCCGCAACGTGGGCCACCTCATGCGCACCCCGGCCGTGCTCGACCGCAACGGCGACGAGGTGTTCGAGGGCATCGTCGATGCGATCATGACCGCGCTCGGCTCCCTCCCCGAACTCGAGGGCGCCAACAAGGGCAGCAACTCGCGCACCGGATCCATGTACATCGTGAAGCCCAAGATGCACGGCCCCGAGGAGGTCGCGTTCGCGGCCGAGCTGTTCGGCCGCGTCGAGGAGCTGCTGGGCCTTCCGGCCGGGACCATGAAGGTCGGCATCATGGACGAGGAGCGTCGCACCTCGGCGAACCTCGCCGCCGCGATCGCCGCCGCGAGCGATCGCGTCGTCTTCATCAACACCGGCTTCCTCGACCGCACCGGCGACGAGATCCACACCTCGCTGCACGCCGGCCCGTTCCTCCCGAAGGCCGGCATCAAGGCGCAGCCGTTCATGCAGGCGTACGAGGACCGCAACGTGGCGATCGGCGTCGCATCCGGACTGACCGGGCACGCCCAGATCGGCAAGGGCATGTGGGCCGAGCCCGATCTCATGCACGACATGCTGCAGAAGAAGATCGCGCACCCGCTCTCCGGCGCATCGACCGCCTGGGTGCCGTCGCCGACCGCGGCGACGCTGCATGCCCTGCACTATCACCAGGTCGACGCGTTCGCCGCGCGCGCGGCGCTGCCGCCCGTCGACGACGAGGCGCTGAACCGGCTGCTGGTTCCACCGCTCGCCGCCGAGGGCGACCTCACCCCGGAGATCGTCGCCACCGAGGTCGACAACAACGTGCAGTCGATCCTCGGCTACGTGGTGCGCTGGATCGACCAGGGCATCGGCGTCTCGAAGGTGCCGGACATCCACGACGTGGGCCTCATGGAGGACCGCGCCACCCTGCGCATCTCGAGCCAGCTGCTCGCGAACTGGCTGCAGCACGGCGTGATCACCGAGGCGCAGGTCGACGACAGCCTCCGCCGCCTCGCCGGGGTCGTGGATGCGCAGAACGCGGGCGACCCGAACTACGAGCCGCTCGCCTTCGCCGACGGCGCCGAGCCGGGGATCGCGTTCACCGCGGCCCGTCGCCTCATCACCGAGGGCGCCGCCCAGCCGAGCGGCTACACCGAGCCGCTGCTGCACGGTCTGCGCCGCGAGAAGAAGGCCGAACAGGCCGCGCGCGGCTGACCTTCCGCATCCCCGCGTCGCTCCCCTGCCTCATGAGGTCGTTGAGCGGGCAAGGCCGCGAGGCCGCGCGAGACGAAACGCGGCCCCTTCCTGGGGGCCGCGTTTCGTCATTCGCATCCGGGGTCCCGCCTTCGCGTGCCGGTCAGGCGGCGTGCGTGTAGACCGCTCGCCACACGCGCTCGAAGCCCTCCCGGTCGAGCGCCCCCGCGCGATAGGCGGCGCTGGCGCCCTGGATCGAGTCGGCCAGGGCGTCGAGCCGGCGCTGCGCATCCCGGTCCTCGCCGTCGACGCGGAGCCCGGAGCAGCACGCGGTCACGGTCGCCGCCGTACGGCGCACCGCGCGGGTGCCGCGCGCCAGGGCGATGCCGACGGGCACGGTGACGGCCGCGATCGCCACGAGCGCGGCCAGCGGCGCGATGCCCGCGGCCGCGCAGCCGATCCAGACGAGCAGGCCGCCGCCGAACGCGAAGACGCCGTATCCGCGGGAGAGCTCGGCCCGGCGCCGCTCCGGTGCGGGGGCGTCCGGGGAGTAGATCACGAGGGTGCTCGAGACCACGCCGTAGCGGCTGACCGAGCGCGACAGGTAGCCCCAGTGCGGGCGGGAGCGGTGCAGCGCGTGCGGGGAGGCGCCATGCTGCGAGGGCGTGGTTCGCTGTTCGATGACCATGGATCCACGGTGCGCGCCAGGTGCGCGGAACGGACCCGATCCCTACGGAATGCAAACGGATCCGGTCCGGATCCCTGCGATTGCCGTGCGTTCCCGGGGATCCGTCACGCCCCGGTGCACGACCGGCCGAGCTCACCGTTCGCAGGACCGGCGCCGCGAGCTGCAGGAGCACCCCGCACGGTCCCCGCACGGTCGGCGGTGTCCGCGCCCGCCCGTAGGCTGGATCCATGCGCCTGGCCACCTGGAACGTCAACTCCATCCGCACCCGCGTCGCCCGCACCGTCGAGTTCGCCGTGCGCGAGGACATCGACGTGCTCGCGATGCAGGAGATCAAGTGCAAGCCGGAGCAGTTCCCCTACGCCCCCTTCGAGGAAGCCGGCTACCACGTCGAGGTGCACGGCCTGAACCAGTGGAACGGCGTCGCGATCGCGAGCCGTGAGCCGATGACCGACGTCCGCACGGCGTTCGACGGCATGCCCGGCTTCGCGAAGGGTCATGAGGGCCCCGACGCGCCGCTCGAGGCCCGGGCGCTCGGCGCGATCGTGAACGGCGTGCGGGTGTGGAGCCTGTACGTCCCCAACGGACGCTCGCTCGACGATCCGCACCTCGCCTACAAGCTGCACTGGCTCGACGCGCTGCGCACCTCGACCGCGGCAGAGCTCGAGGCGAAGCCCGGTCTGCCGCTCGCCCTCGTCGGCGACTTCAACATCATCCCGTTCGACCACGACAACGGGGATCCGGACATCGTGGTCGGCAAGTCCACGCACGTCTCCCCCGAGGAGCGCGCCGCCTTCTTCGCGCTGGAGTCGGCGGGCGTGCACGACGTCGTGCGGCCGCTCCTGCCCGAGGGGTACACCTACTGGGACTACCAGCGGCTCAAGTTCCCGCGCAACGAGGGGATCCGGATCGACTTCGTGCTCGGATCCACGGCCTTCGCCGACGCGGTGAAGGGCGCCTCGATCCACCGCGAGGAGCGCAAGGGCGAGCAGCCCAGCGACCACGTGCCGGTGGTCGTCGACCTCGATCTGTCGGGCGCCGACGAGGACGACGACATGCCGATGATCTTCGCGTGAACTCCGCGGATCCCCGCCCCCCGGGATCGTCGAGCGAGGACGCCGAAGGCGACCCTCCCCCAGGGTCGTTGAGCGAGGACGCCGAAGGCGACCGAGACGAAACGGCGCGCGCCCGCGAGGACGCCGTCCCTCCTAGGCCGATCCGGCTCGTCGCCACCGACCTCGACGGCACCCTGCTGGATCCTTCTGGACACGTCACCGCCCGCACCCGGGCGGCGCTCGACGCGGCGCGGACCGCCGGCATCGTCGTCGTGCCCGTGACGGCGCGGCAGCCGATCGGACTGCGCGCGATCGCCGAGGAGGCCGGGTTCGACGGCTGGGCCCTGTGCGGCAACGGCGCCTATGGCATCCATCTCGGATCGCACGAGCAGCTGTTCGCCACGGAGATCGCGGTGCCGGTGCAGCAGCGGATCGCCCGCGAGCTGGGCGCGCGGATCGATGGGCTGCTCTTCGCGAGCGTGCGCGAGGCGGGCGAGGTGTTCGTCGCGCAGGAGGGCTACGCCGAGGTCGCGACGCTCAGCGACCACAAGCGGGATCCGCGCACCATGGGCGCCGTGCCGCTCGCGGAGGTGCTGGCGGCACCGAGCCTGAAACTCGTGATCCGCCACGCGACGATCTCCCCGCCGGAGATCTTCGCCGTGCTGGGATCCCTGGACCGGACCGGCTTCGCGGCGACCCTGTCGGGAGCGCCGTTCGTGGAGGTCATGGCCGAGGGAGTCACCAAGGCCACCGGCCTCGCGCACCTGTGCACGCGGCTCGGCATCGACCGCACCGAGGTGCTCGCCTTCGGGGACGCCCTCAACGACGTCGAGATGCTGCGATGGTCGGGTCGCGGCGTCGCCCTGGCGAACGCGGAACCCGAAGCCCTGGCCGCCGCCGATGACGTCACCCTCTCGAACGCCGAGGACGGAGTGGCCGCCGTGCTGGAGCGGGTGCTCGCGGACTGACCCGCGTGGGCGCCATCGCGCGACGGCGGGGCCGGAGCGGGCGAATCCCGCTCGGCCCCGGCACGCCCGACCGCAGCCCGATCAGGCCTGCTGCCGGCGGCGGACGCGCATCAGCACCGCACCGGCCACGAGCAGGAGCATTCCCAGACCCACGATGCCGAGCGGGACGTCGGCGCCGGTCGCAGCCAGCTGCGCACCGGCGGAGCCCGACGAGGTCGAGCCCGTGCCGGCTGAGCCGTTCCCCGATCCGGATCCGTCCGATCCGCCGGGGGCAGCGACAGCGGTCACCGTGAGGGGTGCGCCGCCCGTCAGCGTCGACATCGCCCCCACCAGCACGATCCGGTGCTCGCCCGCCGCGATGTCCGCCGGGATCGTGACCGTGGTGTCGACGGTGCCGTCGACCCCGGCAGTCACCGATGCGAGCACGACCGGAGCGGAGTGCAGCTCGATCTGGACCGGCTCGCCGGTGGCGAAGCCGGATGCCGTCACGCGCACCGCATCACCGGGATGCGCCGTCGCGGACGACAGCGCGACGTCGGCGGTGAGCGAGGACAGGTCGAAGTCGATGCCCGTGGTGTCGCCGGTGCCAGAGACGACGACCGGAGTCGCGTCCGTCGCAGAGTCGGCGTGCGAGTAGTACTGCGGAGCGATGGCCCAGGCGAAGCCTTCTGTGCCCTCGACCCGCACCGTGTAGCTGCCCGGGCCGACCGTGAGGCCGTAGGTCCCGTCGGCGTGGACGTACGTCATCCCGATGAACTGGCCGTCCTGCTCGGCGATCACCGCGATGCTCGCCGAGTGCCCGCGCAGATCCGTCGAGCCGTCGAGGAGCACGGAGCCGCGGATCGACACGGCCGGGTCGAGCTGCGCGTCGATGCCGGTGAGCTCGGATCCGTCGGTGACCGTGATCGGCGTCGCAGCCTGCGGGCTCGAAGCGCCGTCCCACCACTGGGGGGCGAGAGCCAGGCGGGGGTCGCTGAAGTTGACCGTGTACTGCCCCGGCGCCGCATTCGGGATCCGATACTCACCGGCGTCATCGGTCGAGGCGGCGAAGTAGCCGTGGTCGCCCGTCACGGTGATGTACACGCCCGCAGCAGGGAGTCCGTCCGCGGTCCTCGTGACGGTCCCGCTGATCGCGCCGCTCCCCGCCGGCGGAGCGGCACTGGCCGCCCCCACTCCGGTGAACATCAGCGCCGCGGCGAGCAGCGCGGTCAGCGCGGCCTTCCCGCGTCGGCGTCCGGGCACACGTGCAGTCATCCTGGTCCCCCTCGGGTCAGCGACCGCTCCCCTTCGTCGGGCGCGGTCGGAGCCTGAAGAACCAGGCGTCGATGCAATCTATCGTCATAGGGTTCTCCCAGGAAAGAGGCAGGCCTGCGATCGCCCCCGGACATGGGAACACCCGCACTCCCCAGAGTGCGGGTGTTCGGGTCAACGTCCCCACGCGTTATGAGGACTGTAGTTTCTGCGCGGTTCCCTGGACAGAGGTGATCGCGATATTCCGGTCACGAATGGGAAACGGAGCGCGGGGACTCACATCGTGCCGGTCGTGGGCTCCCCGGGCAGCGGCGCATAGCGCAGCAGCAGAGTGCCGCCGTCGCCCGACTCGGCGTGGACGAGACGCAGGTTGTGCGCGGATGCCCCGTCGGGGAACACCTTCTTCCCCTGGCCGAGCACGATGGGATACACCCACAGCTGCAGCTCGTCGTAGAGCTGCTCGTCCAGGAGCGTCTGCACGAAGTCGACGCTTCCGATCACGTGCACGTCCTCGTGCTTCTCCCGCAGAGCGGCGAGCTCGGCCGGAAGATCGGCGCCGATCCGGCTGCTGCCCTCCCAGTCGAGCCGGATGCCGGCGTCGCGCGACGCCACGTACTTGGGCACCCGGTTGAACAGCTCCCCGATGAAACCCTCGGGCCCGGTGGTGTGCTCCGGCCAGTAGCCGGCGAAGATGTCGTAGGTGCGGCGCCCGAGCAGCAGCGCGTCGAGCGTCTCCATGCCCTGGATCACGCTGCGCATGACGGCCTCGCTCGGCAGCGTCGCCTGCCAGCCCCCGAAGCGGAAGCCTCCGCTGGTGTCCTCCTCGGGGCCGCCCGGCGCCTGGGCGACGCCGTCGACGGTGGTGAACAGGTCGATGATGATGCGTCCGGTCATGATGTTCTCTCTCCTTGATCGCGGTCCTGTCCCGGGCGACGCTACGCCGCGAGGGGGTCGATGTGAAAGGTCTTCGTGAAGGCGTCCAGGATCCGCTGATCGCCGCGCACGACGGCGACGAGATCCTGCGCGACCGCCTGCTCCGGGGAGACATCCCCGGCGATGAGGCGCCGGATGCCGGGTCCTGCGACGACCACCGCCTCCGGCTCGCCGGGCGGCAGGGCTCCCCCCACCGGCGGTGCGGCCGGAGCGAGCTGCGCCACCTGCAGCACGCCCGCGTCGACGATCACCCGCAGGGCCACGTCGCCCAGGTGCAGCGCGATGTCGAGGTCGCTCGACCGCTCGGGTCGGAACGCGGTGCGCAGCGCCATCGTGAGCGAATCGGCGGTCACGACGTCTCCCTCGCCGGGATCGCCCATCGTCTGGAACCCCCAGCGCCCCAGTGCGAGCACGATCGGCTCGAGCGCGCGCCCGTACGGCGTGAGCTCGTACACGAGACCGCTCCCGTGCAGCGGCGCGCGGCGCACCACGCCGCCCTCCTGCAGCTCCTTGAGCCGGGTGGACAGGATGTTCGTCGGGATGCGGGGCAGCCCCTGCTTCAGATCCGTGTACCGACGCGGGCCGACGAGCAGGTCGCGCACGATGAGCAGCGCCCAGCGCTCCCCGATCAGCTCGACCGCCGTCGTCACGCCGCAGTACTGGCCGTAGCTGCGTGCGGCCACGTCAGCGCCCCCGCATCACGCCGTGGCGGCCGACGCGTCGGCCTCCTGCTCGGCGCCACCCGGGACCATGTACAGGAAGCCGAGCGAGTTGCCGTCCGGGTCGTCGAGATCGCGCGAGTACATGAAGCCGTAGTCCTGGGCGGGCTGGGGCTCGGTGCCTCCCGCGGCGAGCCCCCTGGCGAGCGCGGCGTCGACCTCCTCGCGCGAGTCGAGGGCGAACGAGGCGGACGTCTGCAGTGAGATCCGCGGATCCACGATCGGCTTCTCGGTGAAGGTCGCGAAGAACTCGCGCGTGATCATCATGAAGAAGATGTTGTCGTCCCAGACGACGCAGACGCCGTTCTCGTCGGACATCTCGGGATTGATGGTGCAGCCGAGCGCCGTGTAGAACGCCTTGGTGCGCTCCAGATCGGTGACGGGCAGGCTGATGAAGACGCTGGCCATGGTGACTCCTCTGTCCGCGGATCCGGAGAGGATCCGATGCGACTAGCTTGCTTTTTGCAAGCTTACTTGTCAAGAGCAAGTTCGGTCCGATCCAGCGGCTCAGGGAATTGCGCCCGCGGCACGCCTCGCCCGGTCCGCCGTACGGGGGATGTTCGCGGCGCGGCGCCCGCTCTACGGTGGAGGGATGCCCTTCACCCGCACACCGACACCCCGTGAGCTCCGGCAGGATCTGCTCCTCGCCGCGGTCCTGCTCGTGGGCGGGATCCTCAGTGCGGGCCTGTCGTCGATCGCGAAGGTGTACGGCGCCGAGCAGGGCGAGCTGTGGACCGCCATCCCGTACGTCGTCGTGATCGCGGCGGCGCTCTCAGTCCGCCGCCGCTGGCCCGCTCCCGTCGCCGTCGTCGTCTCGCTCGCGTTCATCGTGGCGACCTCGCTGCACGTGCCCGAGATCTATGCGGGCAACATCGCCATGTTCATCGCCCTGTACACGGTCGGGGCGTGGATGAACGCCCGCCGCGGCGCGTTCCTCGTGCGGGCCGGGATCATGACCGTGATGGCCGTGTGGCTCGTGATCGAGATGTACCGGCAGGCGATCGATCAGGCCGCGAAGGCGGATGTCGTCGCCGGGATGTTCTCGCCCCTCGTCGCGTTCCTCATGCTGCAGGTGCTTCTGAACGTGCTGTACTTCGGCGGCGCCTATTACTTCGGCGAACGCAGCTGGATCGCCGCCCGGCAGCGTGCGGCGCTGGAGCAGCGCACCGCGGAGCTCGAGCGCGAGCGCGCCCTCAGCGCCGCCCAGGCCGTGGCCCTGGACCGCGTGCGCATCGCCCGCGAGCTGCACGACGTCGTCGCCCACCACGTCTCGGTGATGGGCGTGCAAGCGGGGGCCGCGCGGATGATGATCCCGCAGGACCCCCAGGCCGCGACCGCCATCGTCGCCGGAATCGAGACCGCGGCGCGCGACGCAATCCGCGACTTCCACCAGTTGCTGGACACGCTCCGCGACCCCGGCGACAGCGAGGACGTCGCCTCGACGGTCGAGGTGGACGACATCGCCGACCTCGCCGTCGCGTCGACCGCCGCAGGGCTCCCCACCCGTCTGCAGGTGGTCGGCGACCCCGTGCCGGTGCCGCGGGTGACGGCGGTGAACCTGTACCGGATCGCGCAGGAGTCGCTCACGAACGCACGGCGTCACGCCGGCCCCGATGCCGAGGCGGACGTGCGGATCCGCTACGAGCGGGGTTCCGTCGAGCTCGAGGTGGTCAACACGGGGCGGATCGTCACCGGCCTGCGACCGGGACTGGGCCAGCTCGGCATGCGCGAGCGGGCGACGGCGTCGGGGGGCTCGATCGAGCTCGTCCCCCGCTCGACCGGCGGATTCCGCGTGCGCGCCACCCTGCCGTTGGCCGGGGCCGAGGCTGGGGCCGCCGATCGCGCCGGGGCCGCCGAGTCGCCCAGCCGCGAGGACCCCGCTGGCCGGTCCGACCGTGAGGACCGCGCTGGCCGGTCCGACCGTGAGGACCCCGCTGGCCGGTCCGACCGTGAGGACCCCGCTGGCCGGTCCGACCGTGAGGACCCCGCTGGCCGGTCCGACCGTGAGACCGAACCTGCGCCTCGAGACCGACGATCGTTCCCTTGGTCTCGCGACGCAGGTTCGGTCTCACGGTCATCCGGCGTACCAGCCCCCCGCGCCGACGACGCATCGGCGACAGCCGCAACGCACCCGAGCGAGCCGCACGGAACGCACGAGCCCCAAGGAACGCAGGGACCCCACGGAACGAGCGAGCCCCACGGAGCGCACGAGCCGCACGGAACGGACGAGCCGCACGGACCACAGGAACCGCGCATCCGGGAGGGAGCCGCGTGACAGCGCCGATCCGCGTGCTCCTCGTCGACGATCACGCCATGCTCCGGGCGGGGTTCCGCACCATCCTCGATCTGCAGCCCGACATCGCCGTCGTGGGCGAGGCGGCGAGCGGAACCGAGGCGGTGACGCTGGCCGGATCCCTGCAGCCCGACGTCATCACCATGGACGTGCAGATGCCCGACATGGACGGCATCGAGGCGACGCGGCGGATCCGCGCCGACGAGCGGATCCGCGCCTCCATCGCGATCGTGACGACCTTCGATCGCGACGACTACCTGTTCGACGCGCTGGACGCCGGCGCGAGCGGATTCCTGCTCAAGAACGCCGGCCCTGAGGAACTCGTCGCGGCGGTGCGGGCGCTGGCCGCCGGCGACGGCATGCTCGCCCCCGAGGTCACCCGGCGGGTGCTGCAGCGCTTCGCCGCCCGCCCGGTTCCGACGCCATCCGCCGCGCCCTCGATCCGGGCGGTCTCGGATCCGGCGACCGGATCGGCCGCCCTCCCCAGCGCCGACCTTCCGGAACCGCTCACCGAGCGCGAGGGCGACGTGCTGCGCCTCGTCGCCGAGGCGTGGAGCAACGCCGAGATCGCCGCGGAGCTGTTCATCGGCGAGGCGACGGTGAAGACGCACGTGTCGCGGATCCTGCAGAAGCTCGGCGCACGCGACCGCGTGCAGGCGGTGGTGCTCGCGCACCGGCTGGGCCTGGCGCCGCCGCCCGCCCGCTAGCCTCTCCCCATGGCCGACACCGCGAGCGCTCCGCACGCCCACCCGCGCAGCTCGCTTTCCCGTCCGATCATGGCCGGCGTCGTGACCGCGCTCGTCGGGTTCACGAGCTCCTTCGCCGTCGTGCTCACCGGCCTCGCGGCGGTCGGCGCGAACCACGCGCAGGCGGCGAGCGGTCTGCTCGCGCTCAGCCTCACGATGGGCGCCGCCTGCATCGTGCTGGCGTGGCGCTACCGCATGCCGATCACCGCGGCCTGGTCGACCCCGGGCGCCGCACTGCTCGCCGCTTCCGGGGCGGCGGGCGGGGCGGGCGCCGGGATCGACGGGGGCTGGCCGGCGGCCGTCGGAGCGTTCCTCATCGTCGCGGGGCTGGTCCTGCTCACGGCCCTGGTGCCGCAGCTCGGGGCGCTCATCGCCGCGATCCCGCCGTCGATCGCGCAGGCCATGCTCGCCGGCGTGCTGCTGCCCCTGTGCCTCGCCCCGATCACCGGACTCGCCGCGAACCCGTGGGGCGTGATCCCCGTCGTGCTGACCTGGCTCGTGTTCGCCCGGCTCGCGCCGCGGTGGGCTGTGCCGCTGGCGTTCCTCACGGCGACCGTCGTCATCGTCATCGCGATCGCGACCGGTGCTCCGACGGGCGCTCGGGCGGCCGTGGATCCCGCCGCGCTGCTCCCCCGCGTCGAGCTGACGGCGCCGACGTTCACGGTCGGCGCGCTCGTCGGCATCGCGCTGCCCCTCTTCATCGTGACGATGGCGTCGCAGAACGTCCCGGGCGTGGCCGTGATGCGCAGCTTCGGCTACGAGGTGCCCTGGCGTCCGGCGATGCTCGTGACCGGCATCGGCACCGCCCTCGGGGCTCCCGCCGGCGGGCATGCGATCAACCTCGCCGCGATCAGCGCCGCCCTCGCGGCGGCGCCCGACGCGGAACCGGATCCGAAGCGCCGCTGGATCGCCGGTGTCTCCACGGGCGTCTCCTACCTGGTGCTGGGCGGCTGCTCGGCGGCCTTCGCCGCGCTCGTGGCGCTCGCACCGACCGCCGTGATTCCGGCGGTGGCCGGCCTCGCTCTGTTCGGCGCCTTCGGATCCGCCGTGCAGCAGGCGATCGACGACCCCGGCGAGCGCACCCCCGCGGTGGTCACCTTCCTCGTCGCCGCGAGCGGGATGGCGTTCTGGGGCGTCAGCGCCGCGTTCTGGGCGCTCCTCGCCGGCCTGCTCGTGCGCGGCGCGCTGCACCTCGGGCGGCGCTGAGCGGATCCACCGTGCGCTGAGCGCCTCAACCCGAGAGCCTCCTCCGCGGGTCCGCAGGGCGGCGGTCCGCAGAGCGCGGGCGCGCGAGGCGCGGGTCCGCCGGGCGCGGTGACGCCGGACGACGAGGCGGACGCCCCCGGATCCACCTCCCGGATGACGCCGCGGAATCCGCCGCAGGGGGGATGCCCCGCCCGGCGCCGCTGAATACCGTTGCTGTCATGACCACAGTGCTCACCCGCACCACGACCACGGGGCTGCTCGAACTCGAGGGCCTCACCAAGAGCTACGGCACCCGCCGGGTGCTCGACGACGTCTCGTTCCGCGTCGAGCCGGGCCGGCTCACGGGCTTCGTCGGCGGCAACGGCGCCGGCAAGACCACCACGATGCGGATCGTGCTCGGCGTGCTCGGGGCCGACGGCGGCAGCGTCCGCCTGGGCGGGCACGACGTCGCCGCCACCGACCGCCGCCACTTCGGCTACATGCCCGAGGAGCGCGGCCTCTATCCGAAGATGAAGGTGCTCGAGCAGGTCGCCTACCTGGCGCGCCTGCACGGCTTCGGCAAGGCGGACGCCACCGCCCGCGGCGAGGCGCTGCTGGTCGAGCTCGGCCTCGGCGAGCGCCTGCACGACACGATCGAGTCGCTCTCCCTGGGCAACCAGCAGCGGGCGCAGATCGCGGCGGCGCTCGTGCACGACCCCGAGGTGCTCATCCTCGACGAGCCGTTCTCGGGCCTGGATCCGCTCGCCGTCGACGTCGTGGCCGGGGTGCTGCAGACGCGGGCCGCGCAGGGGTCGTCGATCCTGTTCTCCTCGCACCAGCTCGACGTGGTGGAGCGCCTGTGCGACGACCTCGTCATCATCGCGGGCGGCACCATCCGCGCCTCGGGGTCCCGCGAGGAGTTGCGCGCTCAGCATTCCTCCCCCCGCTACGAGCTCGTCTCGGATGCGGACGCGGGATGGATCCGCTCCGAGCCGGGCATCACGGTCGTCGACTTCGAACGCGGCACCGCCGTCTTCGACGCCGAATCCCCCGACGACGCCCAGCGCGTGCTCCGCACCGCGCTCCAGCACGGGGTCGTGCACGCCTTCACCCCGCAGCGCCCGTCCCTCGCCCAGATCTTCAAGGAGGTCATCCAGTGAGCACCTCGACCACCCCGAGCACCGGCGGGCTGTCCGTCGGCAACGGCGTCTTCCTCGTCGCCGAGCGCGAGATCGGATCCAAGCTCCGCAGCAAGGCGTTCCTGATCTCGACCGGCATCCTGCTGCTCATCGCCCTCGCCGGCGTGCTCATCGGCGGTTTCATGAGCAAGAACACCACGGAGACGGCCGTCGCGGTGACCTCCGAGACCGCCCTGGCGGTGCACGGCCTGCCCGGCCTGAAGCTCACCGAGGTGGCGGACACCACGGCCGCCGAGAAGCTGGTCCGGGAGGGGAAGGTCGAAGCCGCGCTCATCCCCGCGCCGGGCGACACGTCGTTCGGCTTCGAGATCGTCGCGCTGAAGAGCGCCCCCAGCAGCCTCCAGAGCATGTTCGCCAAGACGCCCAAGGTCACCCTGCTCGCGCCCGACACGACGAACCCGCTGCTGCGGTACCTGGTGGCGATCGGGTTCGGGGTGGTGTTCCTGATGGCGGCGTCGACCTTCGGCGCGACCATGGCGCAGAGCGTCGTGGAGGAGAAGTCGACGCGGGTGGTGGAGCTGCTGCTCGCGGCGATCCCCGCGCGGGTGCTGCTGGCCGGCAAGGTCATCGGCAACACGGTGCTCGCGATGGCGCAGATCCTCGCCCTCGCGGCGATCGCGGTGGTCGGTCTCATCGTCACCGGGCAGAACGCGGTGCTGGAGGGTCTCGGCTCGCCGCTCGTCTGGTTCGCCGTCTTCTTCCTCTTCGGCTTCGTGCTGCTGGCCTCGCTCTTCGCCGCCGCAGGCGCGATGGTCTCCCGCCAGGAGGACATCGGATCCACCACGATGCCGATCACGATGCTGGTCATGGCGCCGTACTTCCTGGTGATCTTCCTCAACGACAACCCGGTGGCGATGACGATCCTGTCGTACATCCCGTTCTCGGCGCCGGTCGCGATGCCGGTGCGCCTGTTCGTCGGCGAGGCGCAGTGGTGGGAGCCGCTGGTGTCGCTGGTGATCCTGCTCGTCTCGTGCGTGGTCGCCATCCTCGTCGCCGCGAAGATCTACGAGAACTCCCTGCTGCGCATGGGCGGCCGCGTGAAGCTGTCCGAGGCCCTGAAGGGCTGAGGGGCTCGCTCGCGGGGCTCGGCCGGACGGCTGGGCCCCGCGGCGCTCCCCGAACGGCCGCGAGACCGAACCTCCGTCCCGAGACCGACTATCAGAACGTCGGTCTCGGGACGCGGGTTCGGTCTCGCGGTCGTGTCGGGGCGGCACCGGGGATCCGGGAACGCGTCGGATCCGGTTCCGGGAATATTCACACGCATGGATCGTTAGCCTCAGGGTACGGACGATGAGGTCCGGCGCCCCGAGAACCGATCCGAAAGGCCTCATCACCATGAGCACTCCCGCCCTCGACCGCACCGCGGTCACCGACGCCCCGATCCTCGACGTGCTCGCCGAGCGCTGGAGCACCCGCATCTTCGACCCCGCTTCCACGATCGACGAGGAGGCCCTGGCCAGCGCGCTGGAGGCCGCCCGCTGGGCGCCGACGGCCGCGAACAGCCAGCCCTGGCGCGCGATCGTCGCCCGCCGCGGCTCCGCGGCGCACGGCAAGGTGCTCGGCAGCCTGATGGGCTTCAACAGCGCCTGGGCCGGCGACGCCGCCCTGCTCGTCGTCTTCGTCGCCGAGACCACCCGTGACGACCAGCCCATGCCGTGGGCGCTGTACGACACCGGCCAGGCCGCCGCGCACTTCACCGTGCAGGCGCACGCCAACGGCCTGTCCACGCACCAGATGGGCGGCTTCGACCGCGACGCCATCTCGGCCGCGTTCGAGCTGGGCGCCGAGTTCACCCCGATCTCCGTCATGGCCGTCGGCGAGCTGGGCGACATCCGCACCGCGAGCGACGAGATGCAGCAGCGCGAGAACGCGCCGCGCGTGCGCCGCCCCATCGCCGAGACGGTCATCGTCAACGACTGATCCCCGGGATCCGAAACGCCCCCTCCGCCCACCGGAGGGGGCGTTCGTCGTCCGGGGCGCGCTCGCTGCCCCGCCGTGCCTCCCGAGAACAGGCGGATCGCCCCGGAGCAGGCGGATCCTGGGCGGATCCACCTCATCTCGGTCGATCGACCGGTCCTCGGTCACTTCTGATCGGGGGCCCCGGGCCAGATGCGGGCCCGACCCGGCGCCGGTCGGGTCAGCGCTTGCGGTGGCGGCGCGCGGCGAGCGCGTCCGCGGCGCGGATCAGCGACAGGTGCGAGAACGCCTGCGGGGTGTTGCCCACCTGGCGGCGCCCGATCGGGTCGTACTCCTCGCTCAGCAGGCCGACGTCGTTGCGCAGCCCGCACAGCCGATCCATGAGCGCCTCGGCCTCGGCGGTGCGCCCGGTCACCGCGTACTGCTCGACGAGCCAGAACGAGCACGCGAGGAACGGATGCTCGGATCCCGCGAGGCCGTCCACGCCCGTCGCGGTGCGGTACCGCATCACGAGTCCGTCGCGCATCAGGGTCTGCTCGATCCGCTCCACGGCGGCGAGCATGCGCGGGTCGTCCGGCGCGCAGTACCCGGTGCGCGGGATGAGCAGCAGCGCCGCATCCACCTCGTCGGTGCCACTGTGCTGCACGAAGCACCCGTCGCGCACGCCGTGCTCGTCGATCTCGGCACGCAGCCGATCGCGCACCTCGCGCCAGCGGTCGGCCGGTCCGTGCAGGCCGTCCTTCTCGACCGCGCTCACACCGCGGTCGAACGCCGCCCACAGCGACACCCGCGAGTGCGTGAAGAACTGCGGATCCCCGCGGATCTCCCACATGCCGTTGTCGGGCCGATCCAGCTGCTTCTCGGCCTGCCGCAGCATCACCCGCTGCAGCGACCACGACCGCTCCGACTCCGCGAGACCGGCGCGCCGCGCGGCGCCGAGGGTCATCAGCACCTCGCCGAAGACGTCGGCCTGGAACTGCTCCGCCGCGCCGTTGCCGACGCGCACCGGGACGGATCCGGCGTATCCGGGAAACGACGGCATGTCGCGTTCGCGCAGGTCGCGCTCCCCGGCGAGCCCGTACATGATCTGCAGGTCGGCCGGATCCCCGGCCACGGCCCGCAGCAGCCAGTCGCGCCACGCCCGCGCCTCGTCGGCGAGGCCGTGACCGAGCAGGGCCTCGAGGGTGAGGGCGGCGTCGCGGAGCCAGACGTAGCGGTAGTCCCAATTGCGCTCCCCGCCGAAGTCCTCGGGCAGCGACGTGGTCGCCGCCGCGGCGATGCCTCCGGTCTCGCGGTTCGTGAGCGCCCGGAGGATGAGCAGCGATCGCCGCACGTCCTCCTGGTGACCGCCCTCGTGGGCGATCCCGTCGGCCCAGTCGCGCCACCACGCCGCGGTCTCCCGTCCGGACGCACCCACGTCGAGCGGAGGCGGCGCGGATCGATAGGACGGGAACCAGGTCAACGTGAGCGCCGCGTGCTCCCCCGCCCCGACCTCGACCGTGCCGACGTGGCTGTGCCCGTGCGGGTACAGCGCACCGCCGCGCACCACGACGGCGTCGGGTCCCGCCGTCGCCGTGAGCTCGGGGGCGAGATCGGTGCCGGTCTGCCGCACCCACGGCAGCGCCCGCGCGTAGTCGAACCGGAACCGCAGCTCCTGCCGGAACGCCATCCGCCCGCTGACACCCGCGATCCGCCGGATCACGTCGGTGCGGTCGCCGCCCTGGGGCGCGGGGGCGCCCGTGGTGTCGTCCCGGGGCGGAATCGGCATCCACTCGGTGACCTCGGCGACGCCCTCGGCGCTCTCCCACCGGGTCACCAGGCAGAACGTGTCGCCGTCGTACCGCCGGGTCGCGGTGGCGTCGGGATCCGCCGGCCGCAGCGTCCAGTGCCCCTGCTCGACGTCGCCGAGCAGGGATCCGAACAGCGACGCCGAGTCGAGCCGCGGCGCACAGAGCCAGTCGATGCTCCCGGCTCGGGAGACCAGCGCCGCCGTACGTCCGTCACCGAGCAGCGCGTAGTCCTCGATCGGTGCACTCATGAGCGCAGTCTGCCACCCGGCGCTCTGCGGATTCCGCGAGCCCGCCCCGCGAGTCCGAGCCCGATCTTCCGAGAAGCAGGATCCGGCCGCGCCGGGCGACAAGCACGCGAGACGGAACGTATCGTGGGCGCATGACCACCCCGACGACGCTGCTCATCCTCGGCGCATCCGGAGACCTCACGTCCCGGCTCCTCCTGCCCGCGATCGCCCAGCTGCTGCAGCGCCAGCCCGACCGCAGGCTCGTGCTGCGCGGAGCGGGGTCCGACGACTGGTCCGACGAGCGCTGGCAGGAGGCCGTGCGCACCGCCTTCGCCACGGTCGGCGCCGACGACCAGGTCGCCCGGGTCGCCGGCACGACCTACGCGCAGGCGGACGTCACCGACCACGACGCGCTCGCGGCGCTCATCGGAGACGCCGATGGCCCTCTCGTGATCTACTTCGCGCTGCCGCCCGCCGTGGCGGTCGCCGCCTGCGAGAAGCTCCTCGACATCCCGCTCCCCGCCGGCACGGTGCTCGCGCTGGAGAAGCCGTTCGGGAACGACGAGCGGAGCGCCGCGGCGCTGAACGCCCTCGTCACCCGGATCGTCCCGGAGAACCAGGTCTTCCGCGTCGACCACTTCCTCGGCCGGTCCACGATCCTCAACATCATGGGCGTGCGGTTCGCGAACCGGCTCGTGGAGCCGGTGTGGTCGGCCGATCACGTCGAGAAGGTCCTGATCCGCTATGACGAGGCCCTCGCCCTGGAGAACCGCGCGCGCTACTACGACAAGGCGGGCGCCCTCGTCGACATGATCCAGAGCCACCTCCTCCAGGTGCTCGCGATCCTCGCCATGGAGCAGCCGGCGGATCTGGACGAAATCGATCTGCGCGACGCGATGGCCGCCGCCCTGCGCGCCACCCGCATCGTCGGCGACGACCCCGCGCGCTCGACCCGCCGCGCCCGCTACACGGCCGGCACGAGCGGCGACCGTCCCGTGCCGGCCTACACGGACGAGCAGGGCGTCGATCCCTCCCGCGACACCGAGACGCTCGCCGAGATCACCTGCGAGGTGGACACGGCGCGCTGGGCCGGCGTTCCCTTCACCCTGCGCAGCGGCAAGGCGCTCGGCGAGCGCTGTGCCGAGATCGTCGTCACCTTCCGCCCGGTGCGGCACATCCCCGGCGGCCTCACCGGGACGCCCGCGGACGGCGGCGTGCTGCGCTTCTCCCTCGGCCCCGACCGGATCGAGCTGGAGCTCAACGTGAACGGCGGCGACGACCCGTTCGCGCTGCGCCGCGACGTGCTCTCCACCGAGCTCGGCAAGGGCACCCTGCTGGCCTACACCGAAGTGCTGAGCGAGATCCTCGACGGGGATGTGGCCCTCTCCGTCCGCGGCGACGCTGCCGAGCAGTGCTGGCGGATCATCCAGCCCGCCCTGGACGCCTGGCGCTCCGGCGCGGTGCCGATGCAGGAGTACCCGGCCGGGTCCACGGGCCCGGAGGACTGGGCGACCACGCGCTGATTCCGGGATCCCCGCCGTCCCGGGCCCGTCCGTTCGGCATCGGGCGGAGCGCGGCGGATCCGACGTATCCCGGCGGCCCGCATGACGGATCCCCCGCATCGGGCCGCCGGATCCGCACGAGCACCCCTACGATCGGCCCATGACCGCGCTCCCCCGCCGCGTCAGGGTCGGCTACGCCCTGGGCGGCATCGCCTCCGGCACCTACGGCACCGTTCCGGGCCTCATCCTGATGCCGTTCCTCACCGATCTGCTCGGCGTGCAGGCGGCGCTCGCCGGCATGATCGTGTTCGCCCCGAAGGCCTGGGACTTCTTCCTCAACCCGATCGCCGGGCGCATCAGCGACCGCTCGCGCAACGCAAGCGACCGACGGCGGCCGTTCATCCTGCGCGCGGGGATCCTGCTCGCCCTCGCGTTCGCGGCCATGTTCTTCGGCCCCACGGCCCCGCCGGTCGCGGCAGCCCTGTGGGTGCTCGTGGCGTTCCTCGCGTCGGCGACCGTGTACGCCTTCTTCCAAGTGCCGTATCTGGCGATGTCGGCCGAGATCACCGACGACTACGCCGAGCGCACCCGGATGATCAGCTGGCGCGTGATCGTGTTCACCCTGGCGATCCTCGCGTCCGGGGCGGCGGCGCCGGCGCTCGTGGAGGCCTTCGGCGGCGTGACCGGCTACCGGATCATGGCGGCGTCCATGGCCGTGCTCATCCTCGTCGGCACCGCGGGCGTGTGGCTCGGCACCCGATCGGTCCCGCTCACGCGGGGAGAGGAAGCGGAAGGGAGGCTGTTCTCGCAGCTCGCGATCGTGCTGCGGGACGCGGACGCGCGGATGCTGATCATCGCGTTCGTGCTGCAGGCCGTCGCGATCGGCATGGTGCTCGGCGGGGTCGTGTACGTCGCCCGGCATGTCGTGCACGACCCCGCGATCGCGACCTACAGCTTCGTGTGCTTCGTCGCTCCCGCGATCGTGCTCACCCCGATGTGGAGCCGCCTCGGATCCCGCCTCGGCAAGAGACGCGGATTCGCGGTCGCGACCGCCACCATGGCGGTCGGCCTGGTCGCACTGCTCGCGGCGCGCACCGGGGAGGCCGTCCCCCTGCTCGCCGCATCGGGCATCGTCGGCATCGGCTACGCCGGGGCGCAGTTGTTCCCCCTGGCCATGCTGCCCGACCTCGCCGCCGAGGATGCCCGCCGCAGCGGCGCCAACCGCATCGGGATGATCTCCGGCGTGTGGTCGGGGTTCGAGCTCCTCGGCTATGCGCTGGGTCCGGCGCTGCTCGGACTCGTGCTCACGCTCGGCGACTACCGGGCATCGACCGGCGACGCGGGGCCGCAGCCCGACAGCGCGCAGTGGGCGATCGTGCTCGGCGTATCGCTCGTTCCGGCCGCACTGTGCCTGCTCAGCCTGATCCCGCTCTCCCGGTACCGCCTCGACGACAGGCTGCGTGCGGCCGCGGATCCGGTCGCCGCGCGCAGCCGCTGAGCCTGACGCGTCAGGGGCACCGGCGCGGCCGGGGTGTGCCTCTCCCGGCGAGGCAGGGCTGTCTCTGCGCGTCCCGGCGAGGCAGGGCTGTCTCTGCGCGTCCCGGCGAGGCAGGGCTGTCTCTGCGCGCCTTCCTCGGAGTTGTGCAGGATCTTCGGACGGATCCGGCGCATCTCTCCGAAGATCCTGCACATCTCCGAGCGAGGTGCGCCGCCGGGGCGAGCGGATCCGGTCGCCGCGAGCAGCCGCTGAGACTGCCGCGTCAGGGGCACCGGCGCGGCCGGGTCCTGGGCGCACGAGGATCCGTCACCAGCGGGGCGGGATGCGCGCGATCGACCGCCCCGATGCGTCGAGCTCGTGCCCGTTGCGCTTGACCGGGCGCAGCACCGTCCAGCGGTCGACGATCTCGACGTCTCCGCCCCACACCCTCTCGATCGCGGGCAGCGCCGTGAGCGACCGCGCCCGTACGCACGCGAAGAGCGGCGCCGGCCCCACGGCGACCCCGGCGCGATGCACCTCGGGCAGCCGGGCCGCGCGGATCGACGCCGCCTCGGGATCCGCGGAACGCGCCCACAGCACGGCGCCCCGGCGGTAGCCCGCCGCAGGCATCGCGAGGTCGCAGCCGAAGCGCAGGAGCCCGGCCGAGGTCGCGCGATCGACCGCACGCCGCGCCGTCGCCTCCGAGACGCCCAGGCGCGCGCCGAGCACGGCCGACGGCATGCGCGGATCCTCGTCCAGCACGTCGGCGATCTCGGCGACCGTCTGCGGCTTCGGCAGGCGGACCGCCTCGGCGGAGGGCCTGCCCCCGGCCTCGCGCGACGGACGCACGACGCGCTGCTGCGCGGCCGAGAGCACGGGCAGCCGCCAGGTGGAGTCCTCCGCCGAGACGCTCGCGGCGACGTCCATCCGCAGCACGGTCGCGCCCGTCTCGAGCGCGCGCACGCGCTCGCCCAGCTGGGGGAGCCCCTCGGACGCGGCGACGAGCAGCAGCAGACCGGCCGAGGTCTCGTCGACGCCCAGCACCCACGGCCGCCGCACGGCCGACGTGCGCGATTCGTCCGTGATGCCCGGGTGCAGCAGTACGAGCGCGAGATCGGTGGTCGAGGCCCAGCGCTCCGCCGTGGGCCAGGCGGTCAGCCAGGCCAGCCCCTCCTCGCGCAGTGCACTCCAGTGCCGCACCACGGTGGCTGAGTCCACCCCGATCGCCGCGGCGATGCGCGTCCAGGGCGCCCTCGCGTCGACCTGGAGGGCGTGGACGAGGGTGAGGTCGATCTCGTCCAGCCCGCGCGGATCCGTAGTCTCCATGTGACGAAGACTACGCATGAAGAGCGCAGAAATGAAGGTTTCGAGTCAACAGGATCCAGAATCGAGTCGGAATCCTACGCTCACCTCATGAGCTTGACGACGGATCGGATCCTGGCCACCATCGAGGATCTCGTCGCGCTCGCCCCCCGAGCCACGGGAACCCCCGGGGGCGCCGCCGCGGCGGAGTACGTCGAGGGCCGATTCGCCCGCGCGGGCCTTGCGACCGAGGTCCTCGAGGTGCCGTCGTTCACGTGGCGGGCGACGGAGTGCCGTGTGACGACCGGGGCCGACGGCACGGAGGAGCTCGAGGTGCCGAGCTCGCCGATCCTGCACTCCGCCCTGCCGGCTCAGGACTGGACGGGCGAGGCGCGGCACCTCATCGACGCCCCCGTCGTCGACATCGGCGCCGACCGCGTGCGCCGCCACGACGTGCGCGGCGCGATCGTGCTCTTCGACCTCACCTTCGACATGACGCTCGCGCACACCCTGCCGCTCACGCTCTTCCTGCACGACCCCGGCCGACGCGTGCTGCGACGCGACGTGCTGCGCAGCCGCAACCCCTACGTCACCTCGCTCGCCCGCACGATGCGCGACGCGGCGGCGGCAGGCGCCGTCGGCGTCATCGGCGTGCTGCGCGACTACCCCGACTCCCTCGGCTACCACAACGAGTACTACCGGCGGACCCTGTTCCGCCTGCCCGGCGCCTGGGTGACCCGCGCCGGCGGAGCGCGGCTGCGGGCCGCGCTCCGCCGCACGCGACGTGCAACCCTCACCCTCGGCGTCGAGCGCTCCGAGGTCGTCTCCCGCACCGTGATCGGGGTGCTGCCGGGTGCCGACGGCCCGGACGGCGTCGCGCACGACCGCTCCGGCAGCTCCCGCGCGTCGAGGACCGGCAGTCCGCGCGGCGACGCCATCATGATCCAGTCGCACCACGACTCGGCGGGCGACGGCGCCGTCGAGGACGCCTCGGGCGCGGCCGAGGTGATCGCCCTCGCCGAGCACTTCGCCGCGCTGTCCCGCGCGGGGCGACCGCCTCGCAAGACGCTGCTGTTCACGACCTTCGACACGCACTTCACCGGCTACCAGGCCCATCGCGAGTTCGCCCGCCGGCACGTGCTCGCACCGGATGCCCGCTGGCGGATCGTGCTGAACGCCACGATCGAGCACATCGGCCTGAGGGCCGTGGAGGGATCCGACGGCGGGTTCGAGAACACCGGCGAGACCGAGCCGCGCGGCATCTTCCTCAACGTCAATCCGGCGTTCACGGCGCGCATCGCGGGGCTGATCCGCCGTCATCGGATGCACGCCACCAGCATCCTCGGTGCGGGTCTGCTCGAGTTCTTCGCGAGCGGGATCCCGACCGACGCGTCGTTCACCTTCGTCTCCGGCGTGCCCACCGTCAGCCTCATCTCGGGTCCGCTCTACCTGTACGACGACGCCGACACGATCGATCGCATCGACGTCGCCCAGCTCGAGCCGGTGGCGCGGTTCTTCGCCGACGTCGTGGAGGACGCCGATCGGCACCGCGGCGCACTTCTCGGCACGATGCCCGCGGGCCTGCGCCGGCTGCTGCCCCGGGGACGATGGTGAACGGCGAACGGGCCGAGGGCGGATCTGCACCGGGCGCCGGCGGCCCCGGTCCCGGCTCCGGCATCCGGCACGGGTCGACCCGCATCGTGCGCTTCGACGGGGAGGAGGCACCAGAGACAGGGATCCTGCACCTGCCGCACACCGCTGCTCCGGCCGGGGGCTACCCGGTCGTCGTGTTCGGGCACATGACGACCGGAGGGTCGCCGCGCTCCGCCCCGAGCCTCGGTCACCCCGGCCACCCGGAGTGGCGGCGCATGTCGCAGGGCGACGCGCTGTGCGACCTGCTGCTGCGGCGCGGGATCGCCGTGCTGCGACCGGACTACCCCGGAATCGGCGGCCCCGGCGTGCATCCGTACCTGCTCGGCCGTCCCCTCGGCGGTTCGCTGCGCGCGATGGTCCGCGCTCGGCGCACCCTGGACGACCGGCTCGGCGACGACTGGGTCGCCGCGGGGCACTCCGAGGGCGCGGTCGCGGCGCTGTTCGCCGGCACCGCACCGGAGCCGGACGACCGCAGCCGGCTGCGCGGTGTCGCGGCCGTGACCCCGGTGACCCGGATGGACCTCAGCATCCGCTGGTCGCTGGGCATGCCGGGCGCGATGCCCGGATCCGGCGTCGTCTCAGCGCTCATCGGGCTCATGCTGCGCGGGGCGGCCACCGCGGATCCCGCCCTGGCGGCGCTCCGGGAGGGAGAGGGCCTCAGCCCCGCCGCGCGCGCGGCCCGGCGCGACCTCGACCATCTCTGCCTCACCGAGCTCGCCGCGCGCGACTCGTGGGGCGGCATCCCACCGGGCCGCATCGGCGGGGCCGACGGATCCGCGCTTTTCGCGCGCCTGTACGCCTCGTTCCGCGAGAACGAGGTCGCCGCGCTCTCGGGTTTCCGCTCCCCCGTGCGGATCGACGCCGCACGGTTCGACGAGGTCGCCCCGGCGCCCTTGAGCGCCCGGCTGCTGCGCGCGTACCAGCGGGCCGGCGTCGACCTCACGGCACGCTGGTGGCCGTCGCACCACTCCGGCACGATGCGTCCGCAGCACGCCCCGCCGCACGTGGCCGCATGGATCGCGGAGCGCTTCCGGGACTGACGCGTCCGGCGAGCAAGCCCCCGAGGTCGTTGAGCGAGCACCGAGCGCAGCGAGGAGCGAGACGAAACGCCGCCACCCGGCGAGGGCACCGCGTTTCGTCTCGGGCGGCTCCGCCGTCCTCGCTCAACGACCCCTGAGGGAGCGGGCGGCTCCGCCGTCCTCGCTCAACGGCCCCGAAAGAGCCGGCAGCTCAGCCGTGGCGGGCGAGCAGGCGGCGCGCCGCCGCGCTGTGGTCGGCGATGAGCTGGGGCACGTCGAGGCCGACGATCTGCCCGTCGAGCACGCGCCAGGATCCTCCGACCATCACCCGGTCGGCGCGCTCCGCGCCGCACAGCAGCAGGGCCGCGAGCGGGTCGTGGCTGCCCGAGAAGCGCAGTTCGTCGAGGGTGAACATCGCGAGGTCGGCCTGCTTGCCCGGGGCCAGCACGCCGATGTCGCTGCGGCCGAGGGCGCGCGCCGACCCCTGGGTCGCCCAGTTCAGGGCGTGCTCGGGGGTCACCGCGGCGGCGCCGTAGCGCAGGCGCTGCAGGTAGAGGGCCTGGCGCACCTCCATCATCATGTTCGAGCCGTCGTTCGATGCGGATCCGTCGACGCCGAGCCCGACGGGGACGCCCGCGGCCTCGAGCTCGACCGCCCGCGCGATGCCCGAGGCGAGGCGCATGTTCGAGGTCGCGCAGTGCGAGACCGCCGTGCCCGCCGCGCCGAGGCGCGCGATCTCGGCGTCGTCGAAGTGGATCCCGTGCGCGAGCCAGGTGCGATCGCCGAGCCAGCCGACACTGTCGAGATAGTCGACCGTGCGCAGGCCGAACATCTCCCGGCAGAAGTCCTCCTCATCGATCGTCTCCGCGAGGTGGGTGTGCATGCGCACGTCGAGCCGCTCGGCGAGCGCGGCCGTGTCGCGCATCATGCCGGTGGTCACCGAGAACGGCGAGCACGGGGCGAGTCCGATCTGCACGAAGGCGCCCTCGCCGCGCTCATGGTAGGCGCCGATGAGGCGCTCGCTGTCGGCGAGGATCACGTCGGGATCCTGCACCGTCGACTGCGGCGGCAGTCCGCCGTCCTTCTCCCCGAGCGACATGGATCCGCGGGTCAGGGTCGCGCGCATGCCGAGGCGCTTGACGACGTCGACCTGCACGTCGATGCCGTCCTCGAGCCCGGCGGGGAAGAGGTAGTGGTGGTCGGCCGCGGTGGTGCAGCCGCTGAGCAGCAGCTCGGCGAGCGCCGCGGTGGTCGCGAGCTCGAGATCGCGCGGCGTGAGTCCGGCCCAGACGCCGTAGAGGCCCTTCAGCCAGGGGAACAGCTCGGCGCTGACGACCGGCGTCCAGGCCCGCGTGAGCGTCTGGTAGAAGTGGTGGTGCGTGTTGATGAGGCCGGGGATGATCACGTGGCGCGACGCGTCTACGGTCTCGTCGACGGGCACGGTCGGGGATCCCCCGGCGGGCACGGCTTCGAGGATGCGCGACCCCGAGACGACGAGGCCGCCGCGCGCATCGGCGGCGTCTCCGGTGTGGATGCCGAGCGGGTTCTTCAGCCAGACGGTGCGAGCGGATTCGGACATTGAGCAGACTCCCTGTGAGTGGTGCGGAGCCGGGGCCCGGCCCCGAAGGGGCCAGCTCAGTGTGTGACCTGTCTGCTGATCCAGGTGCGCCTCCGTCGGCGGAGGCACTCAAGATCTATCACGACCCCGACGAAGAGGTCAACAGTTTTTCCAGATGACGGATGAGACTTTCCGTGATGCGAATGCAAGCGCCCCTCACCCCGAGGCGGTACGAGGGGCGCTCACGCACGCAGGGAGCGTCAGTGATCCGAGCGCGTGATGGCGACCTCGTTGCCCTCCCGGTCGACGATCTTGCCGTCGATGATCGAATCGCCGTCTTCGAAGGCGTCCAGGTACGCGACCGGGATGCTGCGCGTCGGCGCCGAGACGAAGGCGTTCTTGCGCTTGGCGCTGCCGAGGTGGTTGAACAGCAGGTTGAGCAGGATCGCGGTGACCGCGGCCGAGCTGATGCCGGAGTGGAAGATCGTCACGAACCAGGCGGGCATCGCGTGGTAGATGTCCGGCTTCGCGATCGGCAGCATGCCCACGGCGAGCGACGTCGCGACGATCACCAGGTTCATGTTGTCCTTGTACTCGACCTTCGCGAGCGTCCGGATGCCCGAGGCCGCGACCGACCCGAACAGCACCAGGCCGGCGCCGCCGAGGACGGGCTGAGGGATGGCGCCGACGACGCGGCCGAGCACGGGCAGCAGACCCAGGATGACGAGCACGCCACCGCCGGCGGTGACCACGAAGCGGCTCTTGACTCCGGTGATCGCGACCAGGCCGACGTTCTGCGCGAAGGCCGACTGCGTGAACGTGCCGAAGATCGGCGAGACCGCACTGGAGAGCATGTCGGCGCGCAGGCCCGCGGCGATGCGCTTGGAGTCGACCTTGGTGCCGACGATGTCGGCCACGGCGAGGATGTCGGCGGTGGTCTCGGTCAGCGTCACCAGGATCACGATGAACATCGAGATGATGGCCGCGATCTCGAAGGTCGGCATGCCGAACCCGAAGATCTGCGGGAGGGCGAAGATCTCCCCCTGCCCCACCTTGCTGAAGTCCGCCTTGCCGAGGAAGACCGCGATGATCGTGCCGAGCACGATCGCGAGCAGGATCGCGAGCCGCGAGATCGCCCCCACCGGGATCTTGCTGAGCACGAGCACGATCACGAGGGTGATCGCCGCCAGCAGCAGGTTCTCCGGCAGCGCGCCGTCCGCCGGGTTCGCGCCGGGGCCGTAGATCCAGCCGGCCGCGACGGGCAGCAGGCTGAGACCGATCGTGGTGATCACCGTTCCCGTCACGACCGGGGGGAAGAACCGGATGATCGTCGCGAAGACCGGGGCGATGAGCAGGCCGATCACCGAGGCGGCGATGACGGATCCGAAGACCGACGGCAGCCCGCCGCCGCTCGTGACGATCGCGCCCATCGTGGCGACACCGGCGAACGAGACGCCCTGCACGAGCGGCAGCTGCGATCCGAAGAACGGGATGCCGACGGTCTGCAGGATCGTGGCGAGTCCGCCCATGAACAGGCACGCGGCGATGAGGACGCCGATCTCGGCGGGCTTGAGGCCCGCGATCTGCCCGATGATGAGCGGCGGGGCGATGATGCCGCCGTACATCGTGAGCACGTGCTGGATGCCGTAGCCGATGGTCGCGCCGATCGGCAGTCGTTCGTCCTCGGGGCGGACGAACTCCTTCTTCTGCTTGGTAGTCAATTCGACCTCTTCGTCGTGGGGCAGGCACCGGGTGAGCCGAGCGCCGGCCGGCATGCAGCGCCTGTGCGGCGATACGGTGCGGGCGCTCCGTCCGCCTCGCGATACGGGGCGGACTGCTGTGGGTCCTGGTGCGTCTCCGGCTCTGGAGACTCCCTCAGGCTAGCGGCGGCCCCCTTCGAGAGTCAAGCATTTTTTCCGAATCTCGGATTGTCCTTTCCGCTATGCGGATATTCGGGATTGCTCGTCGTTTCGCACCCTGCGCAAGAAAGGGGCCCGGATCAGGGAGATCCGGGCCCCTTCGAGCAAAGCGCGAGCGGCGTCAGTCGTCGAGCAGCTCGGCCTCGATGGTGTCGTCCTCGGGCTCGTCGTCCACCGGCTGCGGGGCCGTCGGCCCGTCACTGGTGAGCACGAGGGAGGATCCGTCCGCGGCGACGTCGACCCGCACGAGGTCGCCGTCGTGCACCCGGCCGGAGAGCAGCGCCGACGCCAGCCGGTTCTGCACCTCGTTCTGGATGAGACGGCGCAGCGGCCTCGCACCGAACACCGGGTCGTAGCCGCGCTCGGCGAGCCACGCACGCGCGTCCGGCGTGACCGCGAGCGTGAGCCGGCGATCGGCGAGACGGCGCTGCAGCTGGTCGATCGTGAGCTCCACGATCTGCGCCAGGTCGTCCTCGGTGAGCGCGGAGAACATCACGATGTCGTCGAGACGGTTGATGAACTCGGGCTTGAACGCCTGCCGCACGAGCGCCATCACGGCCTCGCGCTTCTCGTCGGACGAGAGCGTGGGGTCGATGAGGATCGGGGATCCGATGTTGCTCGTGAGGATCAAGATGACGTTCGAGAAGTCGACCGTGCGCCCCTGGCCATCGGTGAGCCGGCCGTCGTCCATGACCTGCAGCAGTACGTCGAACACCTCGGGGTGCGCCTTCTCGACCTCGTCCAGCAGCACGACGCTGTAGGGGCGCCGCCGCACGGCCTCGGTGAGCTGGCCGCCCTGCTCGTAGCCGACGTACCCCGGAGGGGCACCGACGAGTCGCGAGACCGAGTGCTTCTCGCCGTACTCCGACATGTCGATGCGCACCATGGCGTGCTCGTCGTCGAAGAGGAACTCCGCGAGAGCCTTGGCGAGCTCGGTCTTGCCGACGCCCGTGGGACCGACGAAGAGGAACGAGCCCGTGGGGCGCCCCGGATCGCTGATCCCGGCGCGCGAACGCCGCACCGCGTCGGAGACCGCGGTGACGGCCTCCTTCTGCCCGATCAGGCGCCGGCCCAGCTCGCGCTCCAGGTGCAGGAGCTTCTCGCTCTCGCCCTGCAGCAGCCGGCCCACGGGGATCCCGGTCCAGGCCGCGATCACGGCCGCGATGTCCTCGTCGGTGACCTGCTCGTTGACCATGCGGGGCTCGTCGCTCTGCGCGTCCGCCTGCCGCTCGGCATCGGCGAGCTGCGCCTGCAGCTGCTTGATGGTCTCGTACTCGAGCTTCGACGCCTTCACGTAGTCGGCGTCGCGCAGCGCCCGGTCGCGCTCGGTGAACGCCTCGTCGAGACGCTTCTTCAGGTCGCCGACCCGGTTCAGGCCGCCGCGCTCGCGCTCCCAGCGGGCCTCGAGGCCCGCCAGCTCCGCCTCGGACTCGCACATCTGATCACGCAGCTTCGCGAGACGCTCCTTGGAGGCCGCGTCCTTCTCCTTCTTCAGCGCGAGCTCCTCGAGCCGCATCCGGTCGACCGACCTCTTCAGCTGGTCGATCTCGACCGGACTGGAGTCGATCTCCATCTTGAGCCGGCTCATGGCCTCGTCGATGAGGTCGATGGCCTTGTCCGGCAGCTGGCGGCTGGGCAGGTAGCGGTTCGACAGCGCGGCCGCCGCGACGAGCGCGGAGTCGCTGATCGTGACGCCGTGGTGCGCCTCGTAGCGCCCCTTGAGCCCGCGCAGGATCGCGATCGTGTCCTCGACGGAGGGCTCGCCCACATACACCTGCTGGAACCGGCGCTCGAGGGCCGCGTCCTTCTCGATGAACTCGCGGTACTCGTTGAGCGTGGTCGCGCCGATGAGGCGCAGCTCGCCGCGGGCGAGCATGGGCTTGAGCATGTTGGAGGCGGCGACGGATCCCTCTCCCCCGCCCGCGCCCATGAGTACGTGCAGCTCGTCGATGAAGGTGATGACCCGGCCGTCGGACTCGGTGATCTCCTTGAGCACGCTCTTCAGGCGCTCCTCGAACTGGCCGCGGTACATGGCCCCGGCCACGAGGGCGGAGATGTCCAGGGAGACGAGCTCCTTGTCCTTGAGCGATTCGGCCACGTCACCGGCGACGATGCGCTGGGCGAGCCCCTCGACGACCGCGGTCTTGCCGACGCCCGGCTCTCCGATGAGCACCGGGTTGTTCTTCGTGCGCCGGGTGAGCACCTGGCTCACGCGACGGATCTCGGAGTCGCGCCCGATCACCGGATCGAGCTTTCCCTGACGTGCGCGGTCGGTCAGGTTGATCCCGAACTGCTCGAGTGCCGACTGCTGTTCTTCCTGCGGTGCCTGCTGCGGGGTGGCCATTCGTCCTCCTGGAGTCTCCTTGCGATGTTGCGGAAGAGCCGGATCCGCCGACTCCTCAAAGTTGAGTTGATAAGACTCAAGTTTAACGGACGGCCCGCTTCAGGGCAAGGCCCGGAAACACAGAGTCGTCCCCCTCAGCACGACCGTGGAGTGGTGCTGAGGGGGACGACTCGGGGTGGTGGAGGGTCAGTCCTCCTCGACCATGCCGCGACGGAGCAGACGCCCGCGCGGGTTCTCGAAGTCGATCGGGGTGCCGTGCAGGTAGGTCTTGCGCACGCGTCCGGCGAGCGCCTTGCCGTTGTACGGGGTGAGCGGGTTCTTGTGGTGCAGCTTGGTCACGTCCACCACATAGGCGTCGTCCGCGGCGAAGATCGAGAAGTCCGCGTCGTAGCCGGGGGCGATGCGCCCCTTGCCCGTGAGGCCCGCGAACTGCGCCGGCTTCTCGCTCATCCATCCCACGACGGTCTCGAGCGACAGGCCCCGCTGACGCGCCTCGGTCCAGATCAGCGACAGGCCGAGCTGCAGCGACGCGACGCCGCCCCAGGCCACGGCGAAGTCGCCGTTCTCCAGATCCTTGAGGTCGAGGGTCGAGGGCGAGTGGTCCGACACGATGAAGTCGATCGTGCCGTCCTCGAGCCCCTGCCAGAGCAGCTCGCGGTTGCCGGCCTCGCGGATCGGCGGGCAGCACTTGAACGCGGTCGCCCCCAGCGGGACCTCCTCCGCGGTGAGCGTGAGGTAGTGCGGGCAGGTCTCGACCGTGAGCCGGATGCCGTCGTGCTTGGCGGAGCGCAGCATCAGCAGTGCGTCCGAGGAGGACAGGTGCAGGATGTGCGCGCGGGCTCCCGTCCAGCGGGCGCGCTCGATGACCTCCGCGATCGCGAGGTTCTCCGCGCCGCGCGGACGCGAGGCGAGGAACTTGGAGTAGTCGTCGCCGTCGGGCTTGGGCGCGCGGTCGATGGCCCGGGAGTCCTCGGCGTGCACGATCATGACCGAGTCGAAGGTCACGAGCTCGCGCATGTCCTCCTCGAGCTCGTCGGGATCCAGCGGCGGGAACTCGTCCACCCCGCTGTGCAGCAGGAAGCACTTGAAGCCGAAGGCCCCGGCATCGTGCAGTCCCCGCAGCTTGTCGATGTTGCCCGGAACGGCACCGCCCCAGAAGCCCACGTCGACGTGCACCTGGTCGCGCGCGACGTCGCGCTTGATGTCCAGCGCTTCGACATCGATCGTCGGCGGGATGCTGTTCAGGGGCATGTCCAGGATCGTGGTCACACCGCCCGCGGCCGCCGCCTTGGTCGCCGAGGAGAAGCCCTCCCACTCGGTGCGACCCGGCTCGTTGACGTGCACGTGCGTGTCCACCAGACCCGGGATCAGGGTCTCGTCGTCTTGGAGCTCGATGATCTCGTCGCCCGCGAGGTTGTTGCCGAGGGGCTGCATCGCGACGATCACGCCGTGCCGCACCCCCACCTCGCGAGGTCGGATCCCCGAGCTGGTGAGGACCCGCTCGCCGCGGATCACCAGATCATAGTGCTCGCCCGTCGGGTCGAGCGAGGCGTGTTCTTCGGTCTCCTGGGACATGTCCGCGGATTCCCTTCTGCCGGCGACGTCGCCGGCCTTGTGGCGTGGTGGGTGAGGCTGGTTCGATTGTGCTCCGCGTCAGCGGGCCGTCGCCGGGAATCCGGTGATCCGCTTCGGCCGGGGCTGCGCGTAGGTGCGCACCTTGGAGGTGGAAAGGCCCAGGTTCACCAGGCCCTCCGCGACGGCGACCGCGGCCTGGACGCCGTCCACGACCGGGACGCCGCAGAGCTCGACCACGCGGTCCTTGAGCTCGGCCATCCCGCCGCAGCCGAGCACGATGACCTCGGCACGGTCGATCTCGACCGCCTTCTGCGCCTCGGCGGCGATCGCCTCGACCGCGCGCTCCGGATCGGACTCGAGCTCGAGCACGCTCATCCCCGACGAGCGCACCGACGCGCAGCGGTCGTGGAGGCCGCCGAGGATCAGCCGGTCCTCGATGAGCGGCACCGTGCGGTCGAGCGTGGTGACCACCGAGTACGAGCGGCCGAGGAACATGGCGGTCGAGGCCGCCGCCTCGGTGATGTCGACCACCGGCACAGTGAGCAGCTCCTGGAGCCCCTCCCGTCCGTGCTCGCCGTATCCGGCCTGGATGACCGCGTCGTACTCGCCCTCGTAGCGGACGACCTTGTCCATGACCGCAATCGCGGCGAGGTAGCTCTCGAAGTTGCCCTCGCAGCTCTCGGCGCCGAAGTCGGGCGTCAGGCCGATGATCTCCGTGCCCGGCGACGCGGCGGCCCGCGCCGCCTCGGCGATGGCGTCGGTCATCGCCTCGGTGGTGTTGACGTTCGCGATCAGAATGCGCATGCTCGGTGTCCTCGTCGGATCTCAGTGGCCGGCCTTGACGGCGATCGCCGCGCCGTCGACGTCGTGGAAGGGTCCCCTGCGGTCCGCGATGATCGCATAGATGATCGCGGCGGATCCGGCCGCGACGAACCAGGAGAAGTCGCTGACCGAGTGGAAGACCGGCAGGAAGGTGAACAGCAGCGCGATCGCGCCCGAGATCACCAGGGCGATGACCGCACGAGGGTTGAAGCCCTTCGCGTATGCGTACTCGCCGATCGGGGAGTCGGAGTAGAGCTGCGGCACGTTGATGCGCTGCTTCTTGATCAGCCAGTAGTCGACCATGATGATGCCGAACAGCGGGCCGAGCAGCGCGCCGAGGCCGCCGAGGAAGACGCCGATCACGACCGGCGAGTTGTACATGTTCCACGGCGTGATCACGAGGCCGATGACGGCGGAGATGAGCGCCGCGCGGCGGAAGTTCAGGTGCCGCGGGAACAGGTTGTTCAGCGCGTACGTGGGGGCCACGAAGTTGGCCATGAGGTTGACCGCGATGGTCAGCGCGATGAGCGCGAGCGAGGCGAGCACGAGCAGGAACGTGTTCGGGATCGCGGCGACGACCTCGGACGGCGACGTGATGAGACGGCCGTTGATGCTGAAGCTGCCGCCGGTGAGCACGACCACGATCACGCCGAAGAACAGCATGTTGATCGGGATGCCCCAGAAGTTGCCCTTGACGATGGCCCTGCGGGACTTCGCCCCGCGGGTGAAGTCGCAGAAGTTCAGCACGAACGTGCCGTAGATCGAGACCCACAGGGAGGCGGCGCCGAGCATCTTGATCCACACGTCGGAGCCGGTGGCCGTCTCGGTCGGCGCCCAGTTCACCTGGAATCCGGACTGCACGAGCACCCAGACCGCCAGGATCACGAACGTGGCGAGGATGATCGGGCCGGCGAAGGCCTCGTACTTGCGGATCATCTCCATGCCGTAGCTGACGATGACGACCTGGATGATCCACAGCACGATGAACGTGATCCAGCCGAGGGCCGAAAGGCCGAGGAAGGATCCGGACTGCATCGTCTGCAGACCGGGGAAGATCGCGATCAGCACGACCTGCAGCACCTGGGAGGCGAGGTAGGTCTGGATCCCGAACCAGGCGATCGCGACGATTCCGCGCAGCAGCGCCGGGATCTGAGCGCCGTGGATGCCGAACGCGATGCGGCTCATGACCGGGAACGGAACACCCGTCTTCTCGCCCATGAAGCCGGACAGGCTCAGCAGCAGGAACAGGAACAGTGCGCCGAACCCGAGCGCGCCGAGGATCTGGCCGCCGGTCAGGCCGAGCGAGAACAGGCCGATCGCGAACGCGTAGTTGCCGAGGCTGTGCACATCGTTGGCCCAGAGGGTGAAGATGCTGTACGCGCTCCAGTGCCGGCTCTCGCGGTCGGTCGGCGCCAGGTCGCTGTTGTACAGGCGCGGGCTGATGCCCGCCTGCACCGCGAAGACGCTGGACGGCGCCTCGTCGAGGCCCTCGGAGGCCCGACTCGGAACGTGGATGTGGTCGTTGGACGTCATTGTGATTTGAACCCCTCTCGACGGCGACAGTGCCGTCGACACTCGATTTCACAATCCGGAAGACTGATTTCGGATAGAGATACAGTCGCTCTCGACCGCGGAGGTTGCAACATCGTTTGCATAATTTGGACGACTTCCGGTGCGCGGCGCGGTCGACGACCGCCGCTCCGGGATCACGAGGCCGGCTCGGACCCCGGTCGCCGCCGTCCGGTCGACGCGCGCTCGACCAGGTCGAACTCGAGCCGCAGATGCGAGGTGAGCGGCGCGGCGCTGTTCAGCCGGCGCTCCAGCAACCGCGTCAGCTGCGATGCCCAGACCTGCAGGTTCGCCTTCATCGCCGTGATCGGCACCACGGCGCGCTCGGCGATGACGCTGTCCATCATGTTCGCGACGAGCACGTCGTCGGGCACCCGGAGCCCGCGCGCCTGGACCGCCTCGATCGCCCCCACCGCGAAAACGTCCGAGGAGGTGAGGAAGGCGTCCGGCGGCGTCGGCGTGCGCAGCAGCGACTCCGCCGCCGCGGCACCCCCCTGCTGACCCCGCACCGGCTCCAGCTCCCTCACCAGCACCGGCAGCCCGCGCGAGCGCATCTCCTGGATGTAGACGCCGGCGATCGACTCCAGGTACGTGTTCTGCGTCGAGCCCACGATCAGCGCCGGGCGGCGAGCGCCGCGCTCCAGCAGGTGCTCGAGCAGGGTGCGCGCGTTGGCGACGTGATCGGCGCTGATCCACCACGCGAACTCCTCGTCGTCCGGATCCCGGTCCAGCGTCACGGTCGGGATGCCCCGCTGCACGAGCGCGCGGAGCACCTCGTCCCCGCGGCGGGGATGCAGCAGCACGAAGGCGTCGAGGCGGCCGACCTGGGCGCCGATGTCGTCGAGTGTGAGGAACGAGGAGACGGAGAAGCCGGCGCCCAGCAGGGCCACGAGCACGGCGCCGGCGACGGACGTGAACGCGTCGGATCCGGAGGCGAATCCGGGGATGGCCTCCGGCGGACGCAGCAGCAGGCCGACGGTGCGCTGACCGGCGTCGCGCTCCATCACGAAGCCGAGGTCGAACGCGGCCTTGAGCACCGCGGCCTTGGTCGCGGGCGACACCGGACGGTGCCCGCTGAACGCGTGCGAGGCCGTCGTCGGCGAGACACCGGCCAGGGCGGCGACGTCACGCAGACGCGGGCGCTCCGTCATGTGTCCACCTCGTCTTCGAGACCGTTCACCACATCCTCGGGATCGTTCACCGGCCTCCGATCCTACGCGCCGGCGACGACGGGAGCGTCCCCGGGGTCGTTGAGCGAGCGCCGGCGCAGCCGGAGCGAGACGAAACGCGGCGCACTCGCGAGGACGCCGCGTTTCGTCTCGGTCGTCCGACGCGCGTCCTCGCTCACCGCCCCCAGGCGAGAGCACCGGGGCCGGCGGACGCTCAGCGCTGCGGCACGAGCTCGCCGAGCTCGGCGCCGATGCGGCGCCCGACCTCGGTGAGCAGAGCGACCGCCTCGGCCATGCTGCGGGCCGGATCCGGCTCCAGTTCCGCGAGCGCGTAGACCCGCTCGAACCCGGCGGCGCGGGCCGCCTCGGCGCTGAGCGTCGAGCGACCGCACACCGCGATGACCCCGATCCCCGCCGCGCGCGACGCCGCCGCGACCCCGAGCGGCGTCTTGCCGCCGAGACTCTGGTCGTCGAGGCTGCCCTCGCCGGTGATCACGAGATCGGCGCCGACCAGGGCCTCGGCGAGGCCCGTGAGGCGCTGAACGACCTCGACGCCGGGTTCGCGCCGGGCGCCGAGGGCCGCGAGCGCGGCATAGCCGACGCCGCCGGCGCCTCCTGCCCCCGGCAGCTCGGTCGCGGCGCGGATGCCGGGCTGGCGCTCGAGCAGCGCGGAGTAGCGGGCCAGCGCGGCGTCGAGGGCGGCCACGTCGTCCGGGCTCGCGCCCTTCTGCGGGCCGAACACCGCCGGCGCCCCCCGCTCGCCGAGCAGCGGGTTGTCGACGTCGCTCGCCAGCACGATCTCCACATCGGCGAGACGCGGATCCAGGCCAAAGACGTCGGCCTCGGCGATGCGGCTCAGCGCGCCGCCTCCCCCGGGCAGCTCCTGCCCTTCGGCGTCGCGCAGAGAGACGCCGAGCGCCTGGAGCATCCCCGCTCCGCCGTCCGTGTTGGCGCTGCCGCCGATGCCGAGCACGATGCTCGTCGCACCGTGATCGAGCGCCGCGGCGATCAGCTCGCCGGTGCCGCGGCTGGTGGCTCCGAGCGCGTCCTTGACGCCGCCCGGAAGCTGGTCCAGTCCGCTCGCGGCCGCCATCTCGATGATCGCCTGCGTGCCGCGCACCCCGAACCGCGCCTGCACCGGCTGCCCCGTGGGGCCGGTCACCGTCGCCGTGACCTCCTCGAACCCGGCGGCGAGGGCCGCGTCGACCGTGCCCTCTCCGCCATCGGCGACCGGCACCGCGTCGATGGCAACGTCCGGCGCGACGGCGAGGATCCCCTCCGCGAGTGCGGAGGCCACCTGCGGGCCCGTGGCCGAGCCCTTGAACTTGTCCGAGGCGATCAGGATGCGCATGCGTCTACCCTTCCAGTCTTTGAGCGTGCCTGCGCCACGCCAGGGTCGCAGATGACGGGGCCCGCTCCGCGAGACTCCCTCCTCGGGGTGAGACGGCACGTCAGGCGTGGGGTCTCGTGCCGAGAACGGAGTCTCGCGGTCGGGTCGCGCTCAGTCGAGCAGCGCGTAGATGGCCTCGGGAGCGTCGGCGGGCGACGTCGCGAGGTCCTCGAACTCGTTCATGGTGTCGAGGTCGGCGCCCATCGCGATGTTCGTGACGCGCTCGAGGATCACCTCGACGACCACCGGCACCTGGAACTCGTCGCGCAGACGCTGCGCCTCCGCGAAGCCCGCGGCGAGGTCCTCGGGGCGCTCGACGCGCAGCGCCTTGGCGCCCAGGCCCTCGGCCACCTTCACGTGGTCCACGCCGTAGCCGGTGGCGATCGAGGACGAGTCCTGCGGGGTGTTCACGTTGTCGAACGCGAGCGACACCTCGTAGTCCATCTCGAAGCCGCGCTGCGACTGGCGGATGAGGCCCAGGTAGCTGTTGTTCACGACGACGTGGATGTACGGCAGCTTGTGCTGCGCACCGACCGCCAGCTCCTCGATCATGAACTGGAAGTCGTAGTCGCCCGAGAGCGCGACGACCTGCTCGCCCGGCTTGCCGCGCACCACGCCGAGGGCGGCGGGGCCGGTCCAGCCCAGGGGGCCCGCCTGGCCGGCGTTGATCCACTTGCGCGGGCCGTACACGTGCAGCAGCTGCGCCCCGGCGATCTGGGACAGCCCGATCGTGGTGACGAACGTGGTGTCCCGGTCGAACGCCGACAGCATCTCCTGGTACACGCGGTGCGGCTTCATCGGCACGTTGTCGAAGTTGGTCTTGCGCTGCAGGCGCGCCTTGCGGTCGCGGCACTCCTGGGCCCAGCCGTTGTAGTCGGGCAGCTCGGCGACGCGCTCCCGCGCGGCCTCGAGCAGCGCGTCGATGAAGGCGCCCGCATCCGAGACCACACCGTAGTCGGGCGCGAAGACGCGGCCGATCTGCGTGGGCTCGATGTCGACGTGCACGAAGGTGCGGCCCTTGCGGTAGGTGTCGAGGCCGCCCGTGTGACGGTTCGCCCAGCGGTTGCCGATGCCCAGCACGAAGTCGGACTCGAGGAAGCTCGCGTTGCCGTAGCGCTGCGACGTCTGGATCCCGACCAGGCCCGCGGCGAGCGCGTGGTCGTCGGGCAGCACGCCCCAGCCCATCAGGGTCGGGAAGACCGGCACGCCCAGGGTCTCGGCGAGCTCGACGAGCTTCTCGGAGGCGCCGGAGTTCACGATGCCGCCACCGGCGATGATCGCCGGGTGCTTCGAGGCGACGAGCATGTCGAGCACCTTCTCGGCCTGCGCGCGGGTCGCCGCCGGCTTCGCCACCGGAAGCGGCTCGTAGGTGTCGATGTCGAACTCGATCTCGGTCATCTGCACGTCGAACGGCAGGTCGATGAGCACCGGACCGGGACGGCCGGAGCGCATGATCTGGAACGCGGACTGGAAGACGCCGGGCACCTGCGCACCCTCGAGGACGGTCTTGGCGAACTTCGTGACGGGCTTCGCGATCGACGCGATGTCGACGGCCTGGAAGTCCTCCTTGTCGAGCTTCGCCACCGGAGCCTGGCCGGTGATGCAGAGCATCGGGATGGAGTCGGCGATCGCGGCGTAGAGACCGGTGATCATGTCGGTGCCGGCGGGGCCCGAGGTGCCGAGGCACACGCCGATGCGGCCGTCGCCCGTGCGGCTGTAGCCGTCGGCCATGTGGCTCGCGCCCTCGACGTGGCGGGCCAGGGTGTGCCGGATGCCGCCGTTGGCGCGCATCGCGGAGTAGAGCGGGTTGATGGCGGCACCGGGGAGGCCGAAGGCCTCGTCCGCGCCTTCCTTGATCAGGATCTGGACGATCGCGTCGACTGCGCGCATGCGGGTCATGAGAAGTTCCTTTAGGTCTGGTTTGTGGTCGTTGAGCGAGCGAAGCGAGACGAAACGCAGTGCTCTGCCGGAGACGCCGTTTCGTCTTGGTCGCCTTCGGCGTCCTCGCTCAACGACCCCGAAGAATGGGTCAGTTGCCGGAGAGCTCGTTGGTGAGCTTGAACAGGCCGGAGTGGTCCAGCCCGCCGTCGCCGCGGGCGACGAGCGCGTTCACGAGCTGAGCGACGGCGGCGCCGAGCGGGACGGTGACCCCGACCGAGCGCGCAGCCGACGTGACGATGCCCAGATCCTTGTTGTGGAGGGCGAGGCGGAAGCCGGGCGCGAAGTCGCGGTTCAGCATCTTCTGGCCCTTCTGGTCGAGGACCTTGGATCCGGCGAGACCGCCGCCGAGCACGGTGAGCGCCGCGTCGGTGTCGACGCCGAACGCCTCGAGGAAGACGACCGCCTCGGCGAGCGCCTGGATGTTGACCGCGACGATGAGCTGGTTGGCCGCCTTCACGGTCTGCCCGGCGCCAGCGGGGCCGACATGCACGATGGTCTTGCCGATCGCGTTGAGCACCGGCTCGGCCTTCGCGAAGTCCTCGGGGGATCCGCCGACCATGATCGACAGGACGGCATCGATCGCGCCCTGCTCGCCGCCCGACACGGGGGCGTCGACGGCGCCGAAGCCGGCGGCCACGGCCTCCTCGGCGAGCTCCTTGGCGACGTCCGGGCGGATCGACGAGTTGTCGATCCACAGCGCGCCGGCCTTGGCGTTCGCGAACACCCCGTCCGGGCCCTGCACGACGCCGGCCACATCCGGGGAGTCCGGGACCATGGTGATGACGACGTCGGCGTCCTTGACCGCGTCGGCGATGCTGGTGGCGGCGGTGCCGCCCGCGGCGGCGAGCTTGTCGATCGCCTCCTGGCTGCGGTTGAAGCCGGCGACGTCGTAGCCGGCGGCGACGAGGTTCTTCGCCATGGGCAGGCCCATGATGCCGAGGCCGATGAATGCGATGCGGGTCATGTCTTCGCTCCTTCGCGGACGTTCTGGTGGGTTCAGGCCTGAGCGGCCGAGGTGGTGATCCAGGCGAAGGGATCCGCCTGGGTGGCCTTGTACTCGAGGCCGATGACGCCGGCGTAGCCGCCGGCCTGGGCGTCGGCGATCCACTGCTCGAGCGGGAGGTCGCCGGTGCCGGGCTCGCCGCGGCCGGGGGCGTCGGCGATCTGGATGTGACCGAACTCGGCGGCGTGCTCGGCGATCACCGCGGGCACGTCGTCGCCGTTGACGGCGAGGTGGTAGAAGTCGGCGAGCAGGCGGACGTTGTCGACGCCCTCCTCGACCTTGACCCGGTCGATGATCGCCAGCGCGTCGGCGGCGGTCTTCAGCGGGTAGGTGTCCATGCCGGAGACCGGCTCGAGCAGCACGATGCCGCCGAGCTCGGCGACCGCACGGCCCGCGGCGGCGAGGTTCTTCACGGCCAGGTCGTCCTGCGCCTGCGGCTCGACGCCCTCGAGGCGGTTCCCGTAGAGCGCGTTGAACGCGGTGGTGCCGAGGCGGCGGCCGATCTCGACGACGACGTCGATGTTGGCGGCGAACTCGTCCTCGCGGCCGACCCACGACACCAGGCCGCGGTCGCCGCCCGGCATGTCGCCGGCGAAGAAGTTCAGTCCCGTCAGCTGCACGCCCGCGTCCTGGATGGCGGCGACGAACGCGTCGACCTCCTCCGGCGCGGGAACGGCGACGGAGAACGGCCACCAGTACTCCACGGCGTCGAAGCCGGCGGCCTTCGCGGCGGCCGGGCGCTCGAGGATCGGCAGCTCGGTCAGAAGGATGGAGGCGTTGACGGTGTAGGTCATGGGATCGTCCTTGATTCAGTGATGATGCGAGATCTAATTCCGAATTATGGAAAGAAAATCTTGATTGATGAAAGTTTAGGCCGAGGCACTCGGAGTTGTCAACGGGTCCTCCCCCACGGGGTCGTTGAGCGAGGACGCCGCAGGCGACCGACACGAGACGCGACGCCCTCGCGCGGGTGCGGCGTTCCGTCTCGCTCCGCTCGCTCGACGGCCCCGGAAGGAGGCGGCCCGGACGACGAACGCCGCCCCCTGGAGGGAGCGGCGTTCGCGCGGGCCTTCGACCGGCTCGGGGACCGTCGTCAGGTCAGGCGGATCTGACGGTTCATGTCCTTGTAGAGCAGGTAGCGGAAGTCCTCCGGACCGCCGGCGTAGCAGGCCTGCGGGCAGAACGCGCGCAGCAGCATGTAGTCGCCGGCCTCGCACTCCACCCAGTCGTCGTTGAGGCGGTAGACGGCCTTGCCCTGCAGCACGAACAGGCCGTGCTCCATGATGTGCGTCTCGGCGAACGGGATGGATCCGCCCGGCTTGAAAGTCACGATGTTGACCTGCATGTCGTGCGCCATGTCGCTCGCGTCCGAGAAGCGCGTGGTCGACCACACGTCGTCGGTGTCGGGCATCGAGACCGGCTCGATGTCGTTGTCGCTCGTGACGAACGACGCGGGCGCATCGATCCCGTCGAGGTACTCGTAGGCCTTGCGGATCCAGTGGAAGCTGGTCAGCTCGGAACCCTCGTTCGCGAGCGACCACTGCGCGTTCGGGGTGATGAACGCATAGCCGCCGGCCTCGAGCACGTGCCGCTCGCCCTCGAGAGTGAGGGTGAGCTCGCCGGTCGTGACGAACAGCACGCTCTCCACGCCGGCCTCGGGCTCGGGCTTGGCGGCGCCGCCGCCCGGCGCGATCTCGACGATGAGCTGCGAGAACGTCTGCGCCGAGCTCGGCGTGGGCCGGGCGAGGATCCAGGCGCGGGTGTCGGTGAAGCCGGGCAGGCTCGAGGTGACGATGTCGCGCAGCACGCCCTTCGGAATGAACGAGTAGGCGAGCTTGACGACCGCGCGGTCGGTGAGCAGGTCGGACTGCGGGGGCAGGCCGCCGGCCGGGGTGTAGTAAGTGCGGGTGCTCAAGAGACGGCCTCCTTGGTCGTGAGCTTCGGATGGGCGAGGCGGACGAGCGCCTCCGGCTCGGAGCCGGTCGCCGCGCGGACCTCCTCGGCCGTGAGCGCGCCGCACTCGAGGCCGCGCACGACGAACCGTGCGAGGGCCCGGGCCGTCGCCGGCTCGTCCATGATCGTGGCGTCGCTGCCGTGCAGGTAGTTGTCCAGGCGCTTGGCGGCCGCGGCGAACCCCTCGCGGTAGAACGCGTAGGTCGCGAGGTACCGGGTCGGCAGCTGCGCGGCGTGCAGGTCCCAGCCCTGGTAGTAGCCGCGCTCGAGCGAGCGCCGCACCAGGCGCGCGTGCAGCTTCCATGCCTCGATGACGTGCTCCGGATCGCCGACGGGGATCACGTTGGTGGATCCGTCGGAGATCCGCACGCCGGTCTCGGCGACGGCGACCTGCATCACCTGCTTGGCGAAGTCGGCCGCCGGGTGCTCCATCGACTGGTAGGCGGCCGCGATCTGCAGGGAGGCGCTGTAGTCGTAGGTGCCGTAGTGCAGGGCGGAGACCCGGCCGTCGGCGCGGTGCAGGAGCGTGGCGACGGGAACCGATCCGTCGGCCGCGACGATGAGCTGCGGCGTCTCCATCTGCACCTCGAAGCGCAGCCGTCCCGCCGGCAGCCCGAGACGCTGCTCGAACAGCTCGCAGAGCGCGACCATGGCCTCGACCTGCTCGACCGTGGTGACCTTCGGCAGCGTCAGCACGAGCCCGTCCGGGAGTCCGCCGGTGCGGACGAGCGTCGTCAGGAACAGGTCGAGCGTGCGGATCCCGCGCCGGCGCGTGGGCGCCTCGAAGCACTTGAACCGGATGCCGATGAACGGCGGGGCGACGCCGGCCGCGACGGCGGCGGACACCCGTTCGGCGGCGAGGACCGCATCCGCGTCCTCCTCGTCGTCGGGGCGGGCGCCGTAGCCGTCCTCGAAGTCGAGACGGAGGTCCTCGATCGGCTCGCGCTGCAGCTTGGCGTCCACGAGCGGGGCCAGCTCGTCGGCGAGCGCGCCGAGTCCCACGGCCTGCGCGAGGGCGACCGCGCCGCCGAAGTCGGCGACGGCCTGCGCCGCGACCTGCCCGAAGGCGGCCGGCAGCTCGGGCCGGTACCGGTCGGCGGGCACGTACAGCGTGTGCACGGGCTGACGGGATCCGTCGTCACCGGGGTACTCGGTCGCCAGCAGCGTGTCGGTGCCGGAGAGGCGGGCGTCGACGTCGGCGAGATCGCCCTCGCCGAGGGTGCCTGCGGACATACCCGTCACTCCTTCGACGACTCGACGACGCGCACGATCGCCTCGGCGACGGCGCCGGCCACGAGCGGGTCGAAGACGCTCGGGATGATGAAGCTCGCGTTGAGCTCGTCATCGCCGATGCGCTCGGCGATGGCGCCCGCGGCTGCGACCAGCATAGGCGGCGTGATGTCCGACACGCCGGCGTCGAGCAGGCCGCGGAAGAAGCCGGGGAACGCGAGGACGTTGTTGATCTGGTTGGGGAAGTCGCTGCGGCCCGTGGCCACCACCGCGGCGTGCTTGGAGGCGACGATCGGGTCGACCTCCGGCGTCGGGTTCGCCATCGCGAACACGATCGCGTCGTCGGCCATGGCCGCGATGTCGGCCTCGTCCAGGATGTTCGGGGCGCTCACGCCGATGAACACGTCGGCGTCGACCACGGCCTCCTTGAGCGTGCCGCGGAAGTCGCGCGGGTTGGTGGTCGCGGCGAGCTCCTTGCGGTGCGCGTCGGCGTACTCCTCGCCGCGGTGGATCGCGCCGTTGCGGCCGCAGGCGACGATGTCGACGGCCCCCTCGGCGAGCAGCAGCTGCACGATCGCGTTGCCCGCGGCCCCGACGCCGGAGACCACGATCCGCACCTCGCCGATCGTCTTGCCGACGACCTTGAGCGCGTTGCGGAGGGCGGCCAGGGTGACGATCGCGGTGCCGTGCTGGTCGTCGTGGAAGACCGGGATGTCGAGCTCGTCGCGCAGGCGCGCCTCGATCTCGAAGCAGCGGGGGGCGGCGATGTCCTCGAGGTTCACGCCGCCGTAGACCGGGGCGATCGCCTTCACGATCTTGATGATCTCCTCGGTGTCCTTGGTGTCCAGGCAGACCGGCCAGGCGTCGACGTTGGCGAACTGCTTGAACAGGGCGGCCTTGCCCTCCATGACCGGCAGCGCGGCCTCCGGGCCGATGTCGCCGAGGCCGAGCACGGCGGTGCCGTCGGTGACCACGGCGATCGTGTTGCGCTTGACGGTGAGGTTGCGGGCCTTGCTCTTGTCCTCGGCGATCGCCATGCAGACGCGGGCGACGCCCGGCGTGTAGGCGCGGGACAGGTCGTCACGGTTGCGCAGCGGCACGCTGGGCACGACCTCGAGCTTGCCGCCGAGGTGCATCAGGAAGGTGCGGTCGCTGACCTGGCGGACGGTGACGTCGTCCAGCGCGTCGATCGCGTCGCGCACCTGCTCGGCGTGCTCCTCGCCGGTCGTGTTGCACGTGAGGTCGACGACGATCGTGGTCGGGTGCGACTCGACGACGTCGAGCGCGGTGACGACGGCGCCCGCGTCCGCGGCCGCGGCGGCGAGCTCGCTCGTGACAGTGAAGTTGGACGGCGCGTCGATGCGCAGCGTGATCGAATTGCCGGGACCCGGGTTCGCCATGATTCCTCCTCATCGAGACGTCCGGGCAGAGGGCTCGGGCGCCGGTTACGGTGATGAAACTCTTTACAACTTTCGTATTGTGGACACTATTATCTCCATCGTGGAAGTTTTGCGCAAGGTGCGTTTCGAACGCACTCGGATTTCCGGCGCGCGACTCTCGCATGATGGAATAATCACGACGACGGGAGCGAGAATGACGGATATTTCGAACGCGAAGAAGGCGGATCCGAAGGCGGGCAAGAGCTCGGGATCCGGTGTGCAGTCGGTCGAGCGCGTGTTCGAGCTCCTCGAGCTCGTCACCGACGCCGGTGGCGACGTGACGCTCAGCGAGCTCTCGGCGTCGACGGACCTGCCGCTGCCCACCATCCACCGGCTGCTGCGCACCCTCGTCTCGCTGGGATACGCGCGACAGCTGCCCAACCGCCGCTACGCCCTCGGCCCGCGTCTCATCCGCATCGGCGAAGGGGCCTCCCGACAGTTCGGCGCGCTCGCACGTCCGCAGCTGAAGACCCTCGTCGACGCCCTGGGCGAGAGCGCCAACATGGCCGTGCTCGACGGGGACATGGTCGTCTACGTCGCCCAGGTGCCCTCGCAGCACTCGATGCGCATGTTCACGGAGGTCGGCCGGCGCGCCAACGTGCACGACACCGGCGTGGGCAAGGCGATCCTCGCCCAGCTCGACGACGACACCGTGCGCGGCATCGTCGGCCGCACCGGCATGAGCACCCCGACCGAGTACAGCATCGGCACCGTGGACGCGCTGCTGAAGGAGCTCGACCTCATCCGCGAGCGCGGCTACTCGATCGACGAGCAGGAGCAGGAGATCGGCGTGCGCTGCTACGCCATGGCCGTGCCCGGCGCCCCGACCCCGACCGCGGTCTCGGTCTCGGGTCCGATCGCCCGCGTGACCGAGGAGTTCGCGCACCGCGCGGTGCCGCTCCTGCGCGAAGCCGCCACGGCGATCGCCGCCGACCTGGAGGCCTGAGGCCCACCCCGAGGTCGCGCCCTCGCACGGCACCCCGGGGTCGTTGAGCGAGGACGCGCAGCGACCGAGACGAAACGCGGTGCCCTCTCGAGAATCGCCTGGGGGCGCAGCGTTTCGTCTCCCTCCGGCTGCGCCGGTGCTCGCTCAACGACCCCGACAGGCAGAGGGCTCCGGCTGCGCCGGTGCGGGCGCAGCGACCAGGCAGAAGGCGCCGAGCAGATGCTCGGCGCCTTTCTGGCGTCACTCCGCGTCGGTGCCGCTGGTGCCGGCGTTCACGTCGAGCAGGCGGTACTTCTCGGCGGCCTGCTGCGGGATCGAGGCGTCGATCTCGCCGCGCTTCGCGAGCAGCTGCAGCGTGCGGACCACGACCGACGGGCCGTCGATCTTGAAGTACCGGCGGGCGGCGGCGCGGGTGTCCGAGAAGCCGAAGCCGTCGGCGCCCAGCGTCGCCCAGTCGTTCGGGACGAACTGGCGGATCTGGTCCGGCAGGTCCTTCGCGTAGTCGCTGACGGCGACGATCGGGCCGTGCGCGTCGGCGAGCTGCTGCCGGAGGAACGGCTCCCGGGCGCCGCGTCCGAGGAACTCGTCCTCCTCGGCGGCGACGGCGTCGCGACGCAGCTCGGTCCAGCTGGTGACCGACCAGACGTCGGACTCCACGCCCCAGTCGTCGCGGAGCAGCTGCTGCGCCTCCTGCGCCCAGGTCACGCCGATGCCCGAGGCGAGCAGGTGCGCACGCGGGGCATCGACGGGGGCGATCCGGTGGATGCCGCCCAGGATCCCCGCCACGTCGGCGTCCTCGGGCTCGGCCGGCTGCACGATCGGCTCGTTGTAGACCATGAGGTTGTAGATGTAGTTGCGATCGGTCGAGTCCGCGCCGTACATGCGCTCGATGCCCGCGCGCATGATGTGGCCGATCTCGTAGCCGAACGCCGGGTCGTAGGTGATCACCGCGGCGTTCGTCGCCGCGAGCAGCGGCGAGTGCCCGTCGGCGTGCTGCAGCCCCTCGCCGGTCAGGGTGGTGCGCCCGGCGGTCGCCGAGATCAGGAAGCCGCGCGTCATCTGGTCGGCGGCCGCCCAGAGGGAGTCCCCGGTGCGCTGGAAGCCGAACATCGAGTAGAACACGTACACCGGCACGAGCGGCACGCCGTGGGTCGCATAGGCGGTGCCCGCGGCGGTGAAGGCGGCGATGGATCCGGCCTCGTTGATGCCGACGTGCACGATCTGCCCCGCCGTGGACTCCTTGTACGAGAGCACGATGTCACGGTCGACCGCGAGGTAGTTCTGCCCGTTCGGGTTGTAGATCTTCGCCGTCGGGAAGAACGCGTCCATGCCGAAGGTGCGCGCCTCGTCGGGGATGATCGGGACGATCCGCTTGCCGAACTCGGGGTCGCGCATGAGGTCCTTGAGCACCCGCACGAACGCCATCGTCGTCGCGGCCTGCTGCTTGCCGGATCCGCGCGCCGCGACCTCATACGCCTTCGCATCGGGCAGCGCGATCTCGCCGGAGGCGTGCGGGCGCCGCTCGGGCAGGTATCCGCCGAGCGCCTGGCGCCGCTCCTGCATGTACCGGATCTCCGGAGCGTCGGCGCCGGGGTGGTAGTACGGCGGCTCGTAGGGGTTCGCCTCGAGCTGCTCGTCGCTGATCGGCACGCGCAGGTGGTCGCGGAAGTCCTTGAGGTCCTGCAGCGTCATCTTCTTCATCTGGTGCGTGGCGTTGCGCGCCTCGAACCGCGGGCCGAGGCCGTATCCCTTGACCGTCTTGACGAGGATCACGGTGGGCTTGCCGTTGTGCTCCATCGACTGCTGGTACGCCGCGAACACCTTGCGGTAGTCGTGGCCGCCGCGCTTGAGGCCCCAGATCTCGTCGTCGCTGAGGTGCTCGGCGAGCTTGAGCGCGCGCGGGTCGCGTCCGAAGAAGTTCTCCCGGATGAACGCGCCGGACTCGCCCTTGTAGGTCTGGTAGTCGCCGTCCACGGTCGTGTTCATCACGTTCAGCAGGGCGCCCTCGGTGTCGGCTTCGAGGAGCGCATCCCACTCCCGGCCCCAGACGACCTTGATGACGTTCCAGCCGGCGCCGCGGAAGAAGCCCTCGAGCTCCTGGATGATCTTGCCGTTGCCGCGCACCGGCCCGTCCAGGCGCTGCAGGTTGCAGTTCACGACGAAGGTGAGGTTGTCGAGCTTGTCGTTGGCGGCGAGCTGCAGCAGGCCGCGGCTCTCCGGCTCGTCCATCTCGCCGTCGCCGAGGAACGCCCAGACGTGCTGGTCGCTGGTGTCCTTGAGCCCGCGGTTGTGCAGGTAGCGGTTGGACTGGGCCTGGTAGATCGCGTTCATCGGGCCGATGCCCATCGACACGGTCGGGAACTCCCAGAACTCCGGCATGAGCCGCGGGTGCGGGTAGGAGCTCAGCGCGTGCCCCTCGCGCGACTTCTCCTGGCGGAAGCCGTCGAGGTCCTCCTCGCTGAGGCGGCCCTCCATGAACGCGCGGGCGTACATGCCGGGCGACGCGTGGCCCTGGAAGTAGATCTGGTCGCCGCCGCCGGGGTGGTCCTTGCCGCGGAAGAAGTGGTTGAAGCCCACCTCGTACAGGGTCGCGGCTCCCGCGTAGGTGGAGATGTGGCCGCCGACGCCGATGCCGGGACGCTGCGCGCGGTGCACGAGGATCGCGGCGTTCCAGCGCATCCAGGCGCGGTAGCGGCGCTCGAGCTCCTCGTCGCCCGGGTAGGCCGGCTCGTCGTCGGCGGAGATCGTGTTGACGTAGTCCGTGGTCGCGTTCGGCTCGTCGACCACGCCGGCGCGGGCCGCCAGCGTACGCACGATGTGCTCGCCGCGCTCGGCTCCGCGCTGGGCGACGAGCGCATCCAGCGACTCGAGCCATTCGGCGGTCTCTTCGGGGTCGTGATCCAGGGTCTCGGATCCGAGGGCGGCGGAGCTGCTCTGTTCGTGCATCTTCGGCCTTTCTGTGAGAAGTCGGGGTGACCTGTTAGATGTAGGGGGCTGCCGGTTCGGCAGCGGAGTCGAGTCGTGAGGAGTGAGGATGCACGCACGCATCGCTGTGGTGACGGGGGCGGGATCCGGGATCGGGCGCGCCGTGGCGCGCACCATGCTGGCCGCCGGATACCGCGTCGCGCTCGCCGGGCGGCGCGAGGCTGCGCTGGCGGAGACGGCGGCCGGGCATCCGGACGCGCTGGTGGTCCCGACAGACGTGACGGTCGAGACCGAGGTGGACGCCCTGTTCGACCGGGTGGTGCGCGAGTGGGGCCGCGTGGACATGCTGTTCAACAACGCCGGCGCCTTCGGCCCCGCCGTCTCGGCGGCGGACATCGAGCTCGCCGACTGGGAGCAGACGCTCGCGGTGAACCTGACCGGCGCGCTGCTCTGCGCGCGGGCGGCGATGCGGACGATGCGCGCGCAGGCACCCCAGGGCGGCCGCATCATCAACAACGGCTCGATCTCGGCGCAGGCGCCACGACCGCTGTCGGTGGCGTACGCCGTGAGCAAGCACGCCCTCACGGGGCTCACCCGCTCCATCGACCTGGACGGCCGGCCGTTCCGCATCTCGTGCGGTCAGATCGACATCGGCAACACCCGCACCGAGATCATGGATGAGCTCGGGGTCGGATCCGGCGCGCTGCAGGCCGACGGCTCCCGCAAGGTCGAGCCCACGTTCTCCGTCGACGAGGCCGCCCGCACCGTGCTGTTCATGGCGGATCTGCCGCTCGAGGCCAACATCGGGGCGCTCACGATCACCGCGAGCGGGATGCCGTTCGGCGGGCGCGGCTGAGGGATCGCGGGGGTTCGCGATCATCGGCGGACCTCCTCGTCGCCTCCCGCTCTCTGCTGAGACGACGGGGTTCTTGCTCGGTTCCGGATCCAGTTGATTTCAGATCGTGGAAGATAAATTTCAGATTGCGTAACTAGTTTCCTCCGACGAGGGGGTCCTTGTCAAGGTTCCGGACCTTCGCAGACGCCGGGAGACGCGAATGCGGGGCCCGGTGAACCGGGCCCCGCATTCGTGTGACGGTCGTGGTCGGGCGCTCAGCAGAAGCCGGCGATGCCGTCCCAGGACCAGTGGTCGGCGTCGGCGCCGTCGCGCAGGAACGACGCCTCGATGAGCCCATAAGGGCGATCGGCGGCGTAGAAGACCTCGTTGGGGTTCTCCAGGCCGAACGGCGACAGGTCCACGACGAAGTGGTGCTTGTTCGGGGTCGAGAAGCGGATCTCGTCGATCTCGGGGTGCGCGTCGAGCACGGCCTCGGCCATCTCCTTCAGCGTGTGCTGCAGGGCGTACGAGTAGTTGCGCGAGAAGCCGGCCAGGAGCAGGCGGCGAACGTCGGCGTAGACCTCGTTGAAGTCGAGGTCGATGCGGTTGTAGCGCCACTTCGCGGTGACCGAGGTGGCGAGGATCCGGTCCTCGGTCTCGGGGAGCGTCGTGTACTTGTCCCGCGGGTAGCCGACGAAGCCGCTCGCGGTCGACTTGAGCACCGTGAGGTCCTGCAGACCCGCGATGACGGTGGTGTCGTCGCCGTCGATCTGCACGACCGCGGTGCGGGTCTCGGTGCCGCCGCGGACGAAGGCGTGGTCGTGCTCGCCGGCGTCGCCCTCGATGCGCAGCCAGGTGTACTGCTCGGCCGCCCAGCGACCGCCGGTCACCCAGTCGAACTCACCGGTGAAGTGCCGGCCGAGGCGGAGGAGGAACTCCTCCGGGCTGCCGACGCCGTCCTTGGCGAAGGCGAAGACCGTGTTCTTCTGCGTGTCGGTGGCGACGACGTTCTCGTTGTTGCCGTCGAAGTGCGCCGAGGCGAAGTCGCCGCGCAGCTGCGACGTGACGTTCAGGTCCTCGATCTCGTGGCGGTCGGTGTCGCGCGTGATGCGGACGACGCGGTTCTCCGCCTTGCCGTACTGGTTCTTGCCCAGGATGATGCTGGTCATGTCGGATTCCTCTTAGCTTCCTCGATAGGTGGAATAGGCGAACGGACTGAGCAGGAGCGGCACGTGATAGTGCGCCTGCTCGGCGTCGACCTGGAAGGTCAGCACCACCTCCGGGAAGAAGGCGTCCGTCATGATGCCGGCGAAGTAGGCCGCGGTGTCGAACCGGAGGCGGTACGCACCGCTCTCCAGCCTCTCCGGACCCAGCTCTTTCACCCGCCCGTCAGCATCGGTGAAGCCCGAACCGATCCCGGTCCACGCGTCGCCGTCGCGGGCTTCGAGCACGACGGCGACGCCGGGCGCGGGGCGCCCGAGTGTGGTGTCCAGGATGTGGGTGGTCACGTGGGAGACGCTCATGCGCTCGCTCCTTCGGTCTCGATGGCCGCCGTCAGACGCAGAGCGGCGATCTCGCGCAGCTGCCGGTCGACGACGGCGAGTTCCTGCTCGTCGGTGTTGCCGAGCCGCTCGTGCAGCAGGGCGAGGATCTCCTGGGCCGAACGGCCCGCGGCCCGCACGAGGAAGACGCGGTCGAACCGCTCCTCGTAGGCGCGGTTGCCCTCGACGAGTGCGGCGGCCGTCACCTCGTCGACGCTCGGCTGCTCGCGGCGCGAGTGCGCGGCCTCGGCGCTCGTGCCGTCCACCTTCGCGCCGATCCGCGGGTGGTGCGCCAGCGCGCCGTCGAGCTCGGCCTCGCTGAGCGGAGCGGCGACGGAGAGCGCGGCATCGGCGAGCGCGTCGACCGAGGCGTAGGGACGGCCGTCGAGGATCTCATCGATCCAGCGGGCGATGTCCAGTGCGGGCTTCACGGCGATCGCGGCGGCGGCGCGATCTGCGGAGTTGAACTCCTCGAGCAACATCTTCGATCCTCAAGCCATGCTGGCATCCGGCGTGTCGTGCTTACGGGGGATCCGCGTGCGGGATCCGATCCTATCGAAGAGATAGTTTCCGTAGTCCGGAACTGTTATTTCAGCATGTGTAACTATTGTGCGGATCGGATCCGCGGATGTCAACCCCCTCCGGGAACTTCCCCCCGCCTCGGGCGCCGACTTGGACGATCGGATCCGGGCGGGGTGTCACGATCAGCACACCATGCGACGATCAGCACACGTGTAGACGTGGATCCGTGTGCCGATCGTCGCATGGTGTGCTGATCGTCGCATGACGGACGCTCGCCGGACGCCCGGGATTCCCGGACGCGCAGAACGCACCCCCGGGGATCCCGGTGGTGCGTTCTGCGCCGCGGTTCAGACGCCGAGCTCGGCGCGCAGGCGCGCGACGTGCCCGGTCGCCTCGACGCCGTACTCGGCACGCTGCACGACCCCGTCGCCGTCGAGCACGAAGGTCGAGCGGATGACGCCGTCGAACGTGCGGTCGCCGACGGTCTTCTCCCCCCACACGCCCCATGCCTGCGCCACGGCGGCGTCGGTGTCGGCGAGCAGCGGGAAGGTCAGGCCCTCCGCCTCGGAGAAGGCGCGGATGTCGGCGACCTCGTCGGGCGAGACGCCGAGCACCGAGTAGCCGGCGGCGTCGAGCGAGGAGAGGTTGTCGCGGAAGTCGCAGGCCTCGGTCGTGCAGCCCGGAGTCGCCGCCTTCGGGTAGAAGTACACGACGACGTTGCGGCCGCGGTAGTCCTCGAGCGAGACCCGGGCGCCGTCGGCGTCCTGGAGGGAGAAGGAGGGCGCGGTGTCGCCGGGGGCGAGGCGAGTGGTCATGATGTCTCCGTTCGGATGGATCAGTGGGTGACAGGCAGCACGCCGAAGGCCTCGGCGAGCTGCATGATCTTGCGGGCACGTCCGAGACGCGGCAGGTCGCTGCCGTCGCGGACGATGCGCCCGCGCGCGTCGAAGTCCTCGAGGAACTCGTACGCCCACTCGACGTCGGTGCGGGTGGGGCTGATGACCTCGTTCACGACGGGGGTCTGGTCGGCCTGCAGGCAGAGCTTGCCCGTCATGCCCATCGACACCGTGATGGCCGACTGCTCGCGCAGGATGGGATGGCTGGATCCGACCGTCGGGCCGTCGATGGGTCCGGGCAGGCCGCCGGCGCGGCTGGAGATCACCAGGCGCGCCCGGGGGTAGGCCATGGCCTCGCGGTCGGCCGACATGCCGGTGTCGCGGCGGAAGTCGCCGCTGCCGAACGCGAGCCGGAAGGCGCCCTTCGCCCGCGCGATCTCGGTCGCGTTCTCGATGCCGACCGCGGACTCCACGAGCGCGACCACGGGGACCCGCGCGCCGAGGCGGTTGAACGTGTCCATGACCTGACCGCCGAGCTCGGTCTTGGCCAGCATCACGCCCTGCAGGCCCGGGGCGTCGCGCAGCCCGTCCAGGTCGGGCGACCAGTGCTCGCTCGTCGCATCGTTGATGCGCACCCACGCGCGGTTCGGCCTGCCGTCGGCGGCGGATCCGTGCAGCCAGCGCACCACGTCGTCACGGGCGGAGTCCTTGTGGCTCGCGTCGACCGCGTCCTCCACGTCGAGCACCACCGCGTCGGCGTGCGAACGCGCGGCGTCGTCGAACGTCTCCGGCTTCGTCGCGGCGACGAGGAGCCACGAGCGCGCCAGCTCCGGCGCGATCTCGCGCGGACCGGACGTGGGAAGCGGAGCGTTCATTTCATTCCATTCTATGAAACTCGAATTTTGCAGTATGAAAAGATTACCTCGTGCGGTGTTGCGACGCCAGCCTCAGCCTGCCGACGCCCGTGCGACTCATCCCCGCAGCGCAACCACCGCGTCCCACAGGACCGCGGCGACACGGCGCTTGGAGCCGGCCGTCACCGCGACCACCTCGCCCTCCCGCCCGATGAGCTCGATCGCGTTGTCCTCCGCCTCGAAGCCGTGCTCGGCGTCGGCGAGGTTCACCGCGAGCAGATCGGCGCCCTTGCGCTCGCGCTTGCGTCGCGCGCGCTCGCGCCGGGCGTCGGGATCCGTCGAGGTCTCGGCGGCGAACCCCACGATGATCTGGCCCTCGGGCGCCGCGCCCTCTCGGCGGGCCGCCCCGAGCGCCGCGAGCACGTCCTCGTTCTCGACGAGCTCGATCCGCTCGAGGATCCCGTCCTCCTTGGTGAGCTTGTGCGTCGCGGCCTGCGCCGGGCGGTAGTCGGCGACGGCGGCGGCCATGACCACGGCATCGGCGACGGCGGCCGCATCCTTCATGACCGTCGCGAGTTCCGCCGCGGTCGCGACCGGGCGGATCCGGATCCGCGGATGCGCCGCAGCGGCCAGCACGTCGCCGGCCAGGTTCGCCGCGACGAGGTCGACCTCGGCGCCGCGCATCGCGGCCTCGACGGCGAGGGCGACCCCCTGCCGCCCGCTGGAACGGTTGCCGAGGTAGCGCACCGGATCGATCGACTCGCGGGTGCCCCCGGCGGAGACCGCGACCCGCAGGCCGTCCAGATCCTGCGGGGCGAGCAGGCGGAGCGCTGCCTCGGCGATCGCCTCGGGCTCGCTCATCCGGCCGGGTCCGCTGTCGCCGCCCGCGAGCTCGCCGTCGTCGGGCCCGATGACGTGCACCCCGCGCCCGACGAGGGTGCGGATGTTGGCCTGCGTCGCGGGATGCGCCCACATCTCGGCGTGCATCGCGGGCGCGACGAGCACCGGCGCGGTCGTGGCGAGCAGGGTCGTGCCCAGCAGGTTGTCGGCGATCCCGGCCGCCATGCGCGCGAGGGTGTTCGCGGTGGCGGGCGCGACGACGACGAGGCCGGCGCCCTGGCCCAGCGCGACATGGCGCACCTTCGCCACGTCGTCGTGCACGCTCGTGGTGACGGGGTTGCGGCTGATCGCCTCCCAGGTCGGCGCACCCACGAAGCGCAGGGCGTCCTCGGTGGGGATGACGGTGACGTCGTGGCCGGCCTTCACCAGGAGTCGAACGAGCTGCACCGACTTGTAGGCCGCGATGCCGCCGGAGACCCCCACCACGATGTCCATCCCCCGATTCTGCCATCCGGCATCCCGTGCCCGCCTTTGGGCAGGGCGTCCACGCCGTTGCGCAGGGACCGGCGGCCGTTCTGCAGGGACCGGTCGGCGTTTGTGCAGGGAGCCGCCCCCGTTGTGCAGGGACGCGCCAGCGTTGTGCAGGGAGCCGCCTCCGTTGTGCAGGGACGGGCCGCGGTTCTGCAGGAGCCCGCCGCCGTGAATCCGCCTGTGTCGACCCCGGGACCGGCGCTTCTCTACGCCTGACCCTGCAGAACACCCCGGGCACCCTGCAGAACGGGCCCGGGCGCCCTGCAGAACGACCCGGGCACCCTGCACAAAGCCGGGCACGCCTTGCACAACGGCGTGACCGGCGCGGCCACCCCGGACGGATCCACCCGCCGGCGCCCTGCCTAGACTGAACCCGTGTGCACGGTCGTGATCGAGGTCGACGCCCTTCGACAGGCTCAGGGACCAGGGGCGCGGCTGCTGGCCGTGCGTGACGAGGACCCGCTGCGCGAGTGGGACGCGCTCGGCGAGTGGTGGCCGGATCGGCCCGGCGTCATCGGGATCCGCGACCGTCGCGCGGGCGGAGCCTGGCTCGCCGCGGATCCCACCACCGGGCGCCTCGCCGTGCTGCTGAACCGTGCCGACGTGCTCGACCTTCCCGACGACCAGGCGGTCTCCCGCGGCGCGCTCGCGCTCGCCTCCGTCGCCGACGCGTCCGCAGGTCTCCGCGAACGCCTCGAGTCGGGCGCCGTGCGGATGCACGGCTTCAATCTGCTCGAGGTCTCTCCCGCCGGCGCCCGCGTGCTGTCGTGGGACGGCGCGACGCTGCGCGAGACCCCCGTCCCCACCGGCGTGCACATGATCGCGCACGACGACCTCGACGACCCGGCCACGGCGCGGATCGCGCGCTGGCTGCCGGAGTTCTGCGCGCAGCCGGCCACCGGAGACGACTGGCCGGAGTCGTGGATCCGCCTGCTCGCTGAGACCGCGGAGCTGGATCCGGCCGACGACCGCGCGATCATCCGCGACAACCGCCCGCACGGCTATCCGACGCAGTCGCTCCTCTACGCGACCGCCGCCGTCGACGCGGACGGCGTCGACGTGCGCGACCACGCCCTCCCAGCACCGGCGCACTGGGCATGACGACGCCGGTGGAGTCCGCGGATCGCCTCGCCCCGATCCCCGGGGCCGTGATCCGCCAGGCGTCCCCGGAGCCGGACGACCTCGAGCGGTCGGTCGTGCTGCTGCGTCAGGTCGCGTCCGGAGAGGGGCCGCGGCGGCTGCTCCGCCTGTACACGCCGGCACCGACGCTCGCGCTGACACGGCGGGAGAGCCTGATGCCCGACTACGACATCGCCATCGCCGCGGCGGAGCGCCTCGGGTTCACGCCGGCGATCCGCCCGACCGGCGGCCGCGCCGCCGCCTACGACGAGACGTGCCTCGTCTTCGACCTCGTCGAGGGCGAGGAGTCGCATGCCGATCCCACCGCCCTCTTCGCGCAGGCGGGCAGGACGATCGTCGACGCCCTGCGCGGCCTCGGCGTCGACGCGCGGCTGGGCGAGGTGCCCGGCGAGTACTGTCCCGGCGAGTACAGCATCAACGCCCGCGGCGCCGTGAAGCTCGTCGGCACCTCGCAGCGCGGCGTGCGCGGCGCCCGCCTGCTCAGCGGGGTGCTGGCGTTCGGCCGTGTCGACCACCTCGTCGCGGTGCTCACGGAGGCCAACGCCGCGCTGAGACTCGAATGGGATCCGCGGACCTTCGGGTCGATGCTCACCGAGGCTCCGGCCGTGACGCGCGAAGACGTCGAAGAGGCGTTGGCGGCGGCGCTCATCGCCTGATTGACACCGCGTCTGGGTGGCATGGGTGGTGCCGCCGCGGGAACGGTCTACATCGCCTTCGAGTCCCTCCAGGGGCCCACCGGCAACGCAGCGCTCTAACTGCCCCCGTCCCCCTCCTCAGCCGCCGCTCGCCCGCCCATACACCTCGAGCATCGCGGCCGTCCGCGACGACTGCCGGAAGTCGGCGGAGACCTGCGGATCCGGCTCGGGGGCACGGCCGCCTGCGATGTCGGCCGCGGCGAGACGCAGGGTCTCGGCGAGCGCGGCCACCCGCCCCGGCTCGTCCCGGGCATCGGGCACGGCCCAGAGCCCGCCGCCCAGCTCACCGGCGATGTCGGGGTCGCTCACGATCGTCGGGGTGCCGAGGGTGGCCGCCTCGAACGGGGTCATGCCCTGGGTCTCGAAGCCGATGGACGTCTGCACGACGGCGTCGGCGGCGGCGATCCGGGCGAGCACGTCCGCGTAGCCGATCCGTCCGGCGAAGTGGATGCGCGGCCGGGAGGCGCGCGCGGCGATGCGCTCGGCGGCGCGCAGCTGGGCCCCGCCGCCCACGATCTCGATGTCGGTGTCCACGTCGCTCGCGACGACGGCCTCCAGGAACGGCAGCAGGCGCTTCTCGGGACTCATCCGGCCGAGCCAGATGAATCGCGGCCGCCCGGGGGCGCGCTCCGTCGGAGCCGCCGCGAGCACCTGCTCGCGCACCTCGTCGTCGATGCCGTTCCAGATCACGTCCACGGATCCGAAGACGCCGTGCTGCTCGAGCCGGCGGGCGAAGTGCCCCGACGGCGCGGTCACGGCCCGCGACTCCGCGGCGACCCCGGCGAGATACGCCCACCCGTCGGCACCGCGCGGCTGCGGCCCGATCCCGCGCAGCGCCGTGCGCCGCCACAGGTTCAGCGCACCCAGCACGGGCCGGTGCAGCGGGGTGACCGCGGCGATGCCCACATCCACCCGGTTGTGCATCGTGTGCACGGCGGGGATGCCGTGCCGATGCGCGAAGCGATGTCCGATGAACGCGCCCCAGAAGTCGGCCTGCACGTGCACCAGGTCGACCGGGGGCCGCCGGGTCATCGCGCGGTCGAGGAAGCGGTCAGTGCGCCGCCCCGGCCAGGTCAGCGAGTACTCGCGGTCGGCCGTGATCGGGATCGAAGGAAGGTCGATGTAGCCGGGATCCCCCGCCGCGTCCCCGCCGCGCGCCGAGTGCATCCGCGGTGCGACGATCGTGACCGTGTGCCCTGCCCGCTCCAGGTAGGTGCGCTGCAGCCGCATCGAGACCTGCGCGCCACCCAGCGACTCGGCGTGCTGGTCGGCGAAGAAGACGATGTGCATCCGGTCTACTCCGGCAGCGGCTCGTCGCGGTACAGCGCCTCGAAGGTGTCCAGCGTGCGGTTGATGTCGTGCACGGCGACGCCGTCGAGCGATGCTCGCTGCATCCGCTCGTACTCGGCCGGATCCGCGGTGAGCACGTCGGTGAGACGCGCCGCGAGCTCGTTCACGTTGCCCGGCTCGAACAGGTAGCCGTTCACGCCGTCCTGCACGAGGTGCGGCAGGGCCACGGCGTCGGCCGCGACGATCGGCAGCGCCGAGGCCATCGCCTCCATGGTCGCGATGGACTGCAGCTCGGCGATCGAGGCGATCACGAACAGCGAGGCGCGGCTCAGCAGCGCGCGCAGCTCGGCGTCGGTGGTGCGGCCGTGGAAGGTGACGCGGTCCTGCAGGCCGAGCTGCTGCGTGAGCGCCTCGAGCTGCTTGCGCTGGTCGCCGCCGCCGACGATGTCGAACGTCACGTCGAGAGCCGGATCCAGCTTGGTCATCGCCTTGAGGATGACCTCGACCTGCTTCTCGGCGGTGAGCCGGCCCACGAACACGATGCGGTTCTTCTCGCGCGGGCCGATGACGGGCGTGTACTGCGTGCGGTCGATGCCGCAGCTGACCGGGATGACGCCCTCGACGTCGATCGTGCGCTCGAGGAAGTCGGCGGCGCGGCGGGTCGGGGTGGTCACCGCGCGGGTGAGCGCGAACGTCCGGCTCGCGTCGGCCCAGGCGAGGCGCAGCACGATGTCGTCGATGAACTTCGGCATCGTCGTGTGGTCGAGGATGTTCTCGGCCATGACGTGGTTGGTGGCGATCACCGGGATGCCGCGCTCGTGCGCGATCCGCGACAGACCCCGCCCGATCACGATGTGCGACTGGATGTGCACGACGTCGGGCTGCACGGCGTCGAGCACCTGGCGCGCATAGTGCTTCGAACGCCACGGCCAGACGAACCGCAGCCAGTCGTGCGGAGCCCAGCGCACCGACGGCAGCCGGTGCAGGGTCATCGCCTCGCCCTCGATCACCTCGGTGCGGGGCTTGGCCGTGCGGTAGGCCTGGTTCGGAGCCACGACGTGCACGTCGTGGCCGCGCTGCACGAGGCCGGCCGCGAGGCGCTCCGTGAACCGGGCCGCGCCGTTCACGTCGGGCGAGAAGGTGTCGGCACCGATGAGGATCCGCAGCGGGCGCGGCTCGGCCGGGACGGACGCGGCGGTGTCGGAGGTGGCCTGCGGGCGATGGTCGCCGGGGGAAGTCACGTGATTGCTGCCTTTTGCTGGGCCGCGGCGCCGGCGAGCGCCTCATCGGCCGCTCGAACCCCGCGGAGATGGCCTGGATCGGGCGCTGGCCACTCTACCCGAGGGGCCTGGGGATCCGACGGAGGCCGGCACGGGCCCGCCGCGGTCGGGCCGGCACGGCCCTGCCGCGGTCCCGCGCCGGCCCGGCAGGGTTCGGCGCCCGGCCCGGCAGGGTTCGGCGCCCGGCCCGGCAGGGTTCGGCGCCCGGCCCGGCAGGGTTCGGCGCCCGGCCCGGCAGGGTTCGGCGCCCAGCCCGCGAGGGTTCGGCGCCCCGCCCCCGGGTTCCGTATTCAGGCTGGATCCGTGTCCCTGGCGGTTTTCCGGCCGGAACGGCGCGGATCCGAGGATCCAGCCTGAGTTGTGTCGACGTCGGACGGACGACCGGAGCTCGCGCCCCCGTGTCACCCGCGTGGGACCGCGGCCGCCCGGCGGATCGCCGGCCGGCCGCGGCCGCGATCACGCGCCGAGGACGATCCTCTTGGCGTGCCCGTGTCCGTCCAGGTCGAACTCCAGGGTGAGCGGCGCCGTGCCGACGACCCGCACCCCGTCGTCCCCTTCGACCACCGTCGACGAGGCGACGTCGGCGAGCACGACCCGTGCGGTCGTCTGCGTGCGGCTCGGGTCGGACAGCACGACCGTCGTGCGGCCCGCGTCGGTGCGCACGGCGAGCGAGCAGGGCCCGCCGACCGTCACGCCGTACGCCGGCGCCGCGTCGGCGGGCGTCGCCTGGAAGAAGTTCGCGAGGACGAGGCCCTGACCCGCCACGCGGATCGCCTGCGCCTGCGCGTTGTTCGCCAGCACCTCGACGCTCGGCGCGCCCGACTCCGCGAACGTGACCGAGTGCGCGACGTTCGGCAGCACCATGTAGGCATAGCCCCCGCCGGACGGGTTCGTGCCGTGGTGGTGGGTGAGGGTGACGTAGTCGCGGTTCTTCACGTCGGTCGTGCCGCCGGTGTCGGATCCGGAGTTGATCGTCTGCCAGTCGCCCGAGCGCGGAACGACCTGCACGTCGATCGCTCCGGAGACGTTCTCGCCCTTGAGGAAGACGTAGCCGCCGTGACCCATGATGTGCACGTTGCGCTTGACGGTGATCGCCCCGTCCGCCGCGGCGAGGGCCCGGTTGCGGTTGTCGGTGCGCACGTTCGGCACGGTTCCCGGCGCGAACGAACGGTTGTCGATCGTGGTGAACACGTCGAACCCCGACGCCGACGTGATCGCCGCCCCCAGGCACACCACTTTGTCGTCGAGGAAGAACCACGACTTGCGCGCGCTGAGCGACTTGTCGAAGTTCAGGTGGTCCATGCCCTGGATGCCCCAGCGCTCATCGAGCGCGAGACCGCCGCCGAACGCCTGGAACGCGCGCGGGATGCCCGTGCCGTCGGTCGCGCCGTTCGCCCGCGGCGCCGCCGTCACCGTCGTGCCCGGCAGCCGGTACGGGTCGACCGTGGGCCAGAAGTCGGCGCTGTACTGAGCCGGATCCGCCGAGCTGTAGAAGAACGTCATTCCGTCGCCCTGATACCAGCCGAGGTTGTTCTCCTTGTTGCCCCACTCGTAGCGACCGATCCGCTTCGACGAGACGTTGACGACGGCGCTGAAGCCCGGCCGGTGATGCACGAGCCTGTCCTGGTCGCCGAACGCCTTCGTGGAGACCGGGGCGTCGGCCGGCGTGACCGAGCCGTCGGCGAGGATCGAGGTCACGAGCAGCGACTTCGCCACCGTCTGCGTGGGCAGGCCGTAGAGCTTCTCGTCGGTGCAGCGCTGCAGCCAGCCCTTCACGAGCGAGAGGTAGCGGCCGCGGTACGGCTCGCCTGCTCCCTGGGCCAGCAGCAGGATCGCGGTGATCGCCGCGGCACCGTCGACGTAGTCCGGCTCCGCCTGCCGCGACACCGCGCGCCCGCGGACGGCCTCCATCATGCGGCCATTCCAGATGAACGGCGCATAGGAGGCCTCGACCGCATCGAGGATCACCGACTTCTTCGGATCCGTCACGTCCCAGTCGCTCCCGCCGAGGAGCCCGAGGATCTCGGCGATGCCGCCGAGCGTCACCACACCGTAGGTGCCGACGTAGGGCAGGTAGGTGTGCTGCACGAAGGATCCGTCGACATAGAAGCCGTCGCCGCTCGTGACGTAGCCGAACACGCTGTTCTTGCCGGCGCGCACCGTGTCGCTGAGGGCGTCGCGGGCCAGCGCGATCTCGTCCGGACGGCCGTCGAGGATCCCGCGCAGCGCGCAGGACAGCGCCTTGTCGGTGCGGTTGGCGCCGGTCTCGGCGAGGCTCGTCGCCCGCCCGCGCCAGTTCGGATCGGGCGTGAAGTACCGCGCGGCGGCCAGAAGCGCGGTGCGCACGTCGGCCGGGACCTCCTCGTGCAGCAGGACGCAGATGTCGGCCGCCTTGCGGGGCACGCCGATCTCCCAGAACCACCAGTTGCCGACCGGAGACTTGCCCGCCTTGTAGATGTTCGCGCTGAGCCAGGTCAGCGCATCCACGAGATCGGCCGCGAGCGCGGCGTCGCCGTACTGCGCGCATCCCGCGGTCGCGTAGGCGAGCGCGAGGTCGAAGATGCGGTTGAAGGTGACGCCCATGTTCCCGGACAGGACCGTGCCGGTCACTCCCGTGAGAGGCAGGTCGCTCCAGATGCCGGGGGACGCCGCCGGGCGCACCATGGCGTTCCACGACGCGGTCGCCGCGTCGCTCATCCCGCTCAGCACACCGGCGAGCTCGGGCACGGACGCCGCACTGCCGTCGCCGGCGAGCATGACGGCGCGGCGCTGGACGAGCAGCGCGAGCGGGTCGTCGGCGGCGGTCCGGACTCCGCCGGGAAGCGTACGGGCGCTCGCCGATCCGCCGGCGACGGCGACGAGAGCACCGGCTCCGAGCAGTCCGAGCAGGGCGCGGCGGTTCATTTCGAGGGGGGACATCATCGGCCTCCGGGTCGTTCGGGGAAGGATTCGCGGACCATGGTATGCGCTTTCCCAACCAAATAGTAGAGGCGGTGTACATATTTCATCGCGCCCTGGACGCACGGCGGACCCCCACCTTCGCCCCCTACGCTCTGAGCATGCGCCTGCTCGCCGACGCCGACCCCGAACGCTGGATCCCCGTGACCGGATCCCTCGGCCTGCGTGGTCGCCGGCACCGCAAGGCTGCGATCGGCATGCTGCTGGGCCAGCTGAACGGTGCGGCGGGCGCGACGCAGCGCCCCGGGTCCGGCTTCGGCGCCTGGGCGCTCAGCCAGGCGGCGCCGTTCCTCATGCGCAAGGCCGACGGGCGCGTGCTCGTATGGACGTGGAAGGCGGAGCCCGAGCTGATCGTCGCGATGGCGAGCGCCCAGGAGCTCACGCCGCAGGTGCGCACCGCCCGCGCCATGATGCCGATGGAGTACGACGACACCGAGGCGTTCCGCAACCCCTACCTGGGCGTGGGTGAGAAGCTCGTGGTGCCGCTGCCGGTCGAGCCCGGCGCACCGCCGTTCGCGACCTACACGTGGGACACGGGCACGCACCTCATCACGCTGCAAGCGGTGTGCGCCGACCGGGAGCGCTTCGGCACCGTGATCGGCGCGGTGGACGAGATCGCGCGCACGCTGCGCTCCCAGGACGAGCTTTCCGTCGGCGAGTCCGGACCCGTGCTGCGGCTGCCGCCGGCCTGACCGGCCTGAGCCCGCCGGCCGCGCACACACCGCCCTGTCCGCACGCTCAGGCGAGGCCGCGTTCGTCCAGCCACTGCCGGGCGACGGCCTTCGGCGCCCGCAGAAGCCAGGCGTCGGCGATGACCTCCCCGAGCTGATCGGGCGCGATCTCGTCGAGCCGCAGCAGCACCGCCGGATAGCCTGCGAAGTGCGGGATGGTGAAGAAGATCCGCGGGTCCGCCGCGACGAGCTCGGCGGCGAGAGCCACCGACTCGGTGCGCACCGCGAGCACCGGCCCGTCCGGCCAGGCGCGGCCCAGCTCGGCGAGCTGGCGCAGGTCGGTCTGCGACGGCCCGCGCATCCAGGCGATCTGGCCGCCGTTGCAGCGCCAGCCGGGGGCGCCCGTGTGGCCGCCGACGCGCTCCTCGACGCCGGGAAGCGCGAGGGCGAGGGTGCGGACGTCGTCGATCGTGGCCATGGATCCGATCCTCCCCGTCCCTGGGGGATGGCTCAACCCTTCTGATCTTCTACTCGCCCTGCACAGCCGACGGCGTCCTCCCGTTCTGCACAGCTCGCACAATCGGCCGACGATCCCGTCCGCACCGCTGACACACTGGCCCGAACGGCGCAGAATGGAGGCATGGACATGACCGAACCGCAGGTGTGGACCCTCATCGGCGTCTTCACTGCGATCATGCTCGGCGGCATGACCCTGATGACGACCCTGCTGACGAAGACGATCGAGGCGCGCTTCGACGGGCTGCGCGGCGAGATGACCGGGCTGCGCGGCGAGATGAACGCCCGCTTCGACTCGGTGAACTCCCGACTCGAGAAGATCGAGCACACGGTCGACCGCCTCGACGACGAGGTCAGCGGTCTCGCGAAGCGGGTGTGGGGGTCCTGAGCCGCACGGAGGACGATCGGCGGAACTCCAAGAGCGTCACGCCGGAGTCGAATGCCGTCGACGCGGTGCGCGTGAACGCCTCCGGGGCGTAGCCGCTCCGCCCGAACAGCGGGATCCCGTCGCCGAAGAGCACGGGGTGCACCTTCAGCACCAGGCGGTCGATCTCCCCGGCGAGCTGCGCGGCGAGCGCCCCGCCGCCGCAGAGCCAGATGCCGCTGCCGGCCTCGGCCTTGAGTCGGCGGACGACCGGGACCGGATCCTCGTCGGCGAACTCCACGCCCTCGACCGGCTCCGCCTCGCGGTGCGTGAAGACGACCTGGCGCAGGTGGCGGTAGGGGCTCGTCAGGGTCGGGAGCCCGACCGCGTACGTGTTCCAGCCCATGAGCACGGTGTCGAACAGGGCACGGTCCTGCGTGAGGCCGATCGCCTCGGCATAGGCGGTGGGGAACGCATCGGGGAAACGCGCGCCGAGCGCCGCCATGTGGTCGCCCCCGTAGAGGAAGGCGTCGAACTGCCCGTCGGGACCGGCGATGAAGCCGTCCAGCGTGACGGCGATGTAGTGCGTGAGCTCTCGCACAGGTCCTCCGATCCTCGGCACAATCCACGACAGGTGCAGTGATTGGAGACTACAACAGATGTTGTGGTTGCGCTACTCTGAGGACATGGCGAAGAACGAAGCGCGCAGAAGCGCCCTGGCCGATGCCGGCATCGCCGTGCTCGCCCGGGAGGGCTCGCGTGGGCTCACGCACCGCGCCGTCGACGACGAGGCCCAGGTGCCGACCGGCACCGCCTCGAATTACTTCCGCACCCGGGACGCACTGGTCTCGGCACTCCTGGAGCGCATCTGGATCCGCCTCGGCCCCACCTCCGAGGATCTTGCGCTGCGCGCGCCCCGGGAGCCGAGCCGCGCGCTGTTCGCCGACTACACGCGCGACATCGTGCGACGGCTCACCGCCGATCGCGCCGCCACCCTCGCCCTGTTCGAGCTGCGGCTCGAGGCCACCCGCCGACCCGCCCTCGCGGCGGCGCTCGCGCAGTGGCAGCAGGCGTCCCTCGACGCCGACGTCGCCTTCAACACCGCGGCGGGGCTGCCGGGCGGGCGTGCGGAGATCGCGCTGTTCCACTACGCGGTCGAAGGCCTCGTCTTCGACCGGCTCACCTCCCCGATCGACCCGGGGACGCCGACCGACGACGTCGTGGACGCCCTGGTCGCGGGGCTGCTGCCCCAGGCCTGACCCGCCGCCGAGCGACAGGGCGGAGAGGCGTCAGACGTTCACGTCCCCCACGAGGTTCACGCGGATCCCCATGCCGTCCAGCATCGCGGCCTTCGCCACGAGCGCCTTGTCCGCGGTCTCCGCATCGGGCGCGTAGACGAGCTGGGCGTGGTTGGCCTTGTGGCGCGCCATGAACTGGTCGCGGCTCTGGCCGTGCAGCACGACGTGCGCGATCGGCCACTCGGGGTTCGTGGCATCCTTGCGGCGCTGCGTCTCCTCGGCGGGGAGCTCGACGACGGTCCCGCGGAACACGTCCGCCTGCAGCACGCCGTCGGCGATGAAGATGCGGGAGAGCACGACCTCCCCCGGCTTCGAGACGCCGTTGATCGTGGCCCCTCCCGCCGGGAAGAACACGTGCCCCTGCCGCCAGCCCTCGGCCTTGTCCCAGCCGCCCAGGTGCGAGGCGGGGACGGATCCGGAGATCTCGTAGACCCAGACGAAGTCGTCGCCGAACTGCTCGCCCCAGCGCACGTCGTGCAGCGTGTTGTCGGGGACGAGGCCCATCGCCCGCCACACCCGGTCGGTCACGAGCGCGTCGACCGCGACGCCCTCGTCCGCCTCGTTGAAGTGCGGGAACGCCCGCCCCTCGTGCAGGATCCGGGATCCGTCGCGCGAGGTCACCGGTGGGCGCTCGGTGGAGTTCAGGATCCCCTCGGCGAGATCCGAGGCGGGCACGAGGTCCTTCAGTCCCTGCTGGTACTGGATCCCGACCGCATCGAGGCCGAAGTCGTCGGCGATGCGGAGGGCGGCGACGTACATCTTGAGCTGCCATTGCACCTGCTCGCGGGTGAGTTCGGTGGCCCCGTCCTCGCTGTAGCGGAAGGTCATGCCGTGCGTGATGAGCCAGTCGTAGGCGGCGTCCGCCTCGGCGTCCGTCACGGTCAGCATCTCGGCGTAGAGCGCCGACTGCGAGAGGCGCTCCTTGTAGATGCCGGTGCGGTTGAGCAGCTCGTCGTCGAAGATCGCGTTGTACATGCCCATGCAGCCCTCGTCGAAGACGCCGATGATGGCCTTGTCGGCGCGCAGCTGCGCGGCGAGCGCCTCGCCGAGCTGCTTCTCGGGCGAGTCCGGGAGCTCCGGCAGGGCGCGCACGTGCGAGGCGTCGTGCGTGATGCGCCCGGTCTCGGTCCACTCCGCAAGACCCTCGCGGAACCAGGGGTCGGTGAAGTCCACCGACCAGATGGTGGAGTACGGCTTGCCCATCTTCGTGAGGCCCGCGTTGAGCCCGAGCAGCCCGACGAGGCCGGGCCAGTCCGGTGCGAAGTTGGCGGTGGTGAGGATCGGACCGCGGTGCGTGCGCAGCCCCGCCAGCACGTGGTGGGAGTACTGCCAGTTGGCGGTGGCGACGATCAGCGGCGCGTCCTCGGGGATGCGCGTGAACACCTCCATCCCCATGCGCTGGCTCGAGATGTAGCCGTGGCCGGTGGCCGGATCCACACCGAACGGGCGGATCACCGTCCAGCCCAGGTCCTCGAAGGCGGCGGTGACCGCGGCCTCGGTCGCGGCCTGCACCGGCCAGCCCGCGACGTTGGCCGACTCGCGGAGGTCGCCGGAGGTGATCAGGTAGGCGGTCTTCGGCGCGGATGCGGGGCGCTCGATCGGCGCGGGGAGGGCGTAGCTCATGGGATTCTCCGGTTGCTGGATGGTGGTCACGTCGGTGGTAGCCGCTCAGGCGGGCGGCGGGAAGGTACGGGGTTCGCCCGGGACGAGTCGCACGTCGTGCGCGAGCAGGGCGCCGTGCAGCCGCAGCTCGGCGAGGTCGAGCGCTCCGCCGTCGAGCCGCAGGGTCAGCGCGCCCCCGTCGATCTCGGCGCATCCCCAGCCGGTGCCCGTGGTGAAGAGGAACCGCACGGGGGCGCCCTCGGCGAACGCGCCGGCCGCGGGCGCGAACGACAGCGTGCGGGCCGGGGCGTCCCACTGCGCGCCGCTCGCCCCCAGCAGCAGCGCCCAGGACGCGAGCGAGCGCGCGTAGTGGTTGCCGCACTCGATCTCGTTCCAGGGGTTGCGATGCGTCCCGTCGTAGCGCGAACGCAGCGCGCGCTCGACGCGCAGCGCGTCGTCGACGCGCCCCGCGTAGAGCAGCGTGGCCGCGACCTGGTGCTCGACTCCCGTCCACACCTCGTCGGAGTAGACGAACGGGATGGCGGGACGCCCGCCGCGCGGCCAGGAGGCGAGCAGCAGGCCGCCCTCGTCGTTCAGCGCGTAGACCCGCTGAGTGCTCTCGTGCGCAGAGAGGTCGGCCCGGTGGTTGTGCGCGACGATCGCGGCGAGCGCGCTGTCGAGGTGCGCGGGCGGCAGCAGCGGGCCGAGTCCGTTCAGATACGCATGGAACTGACCGAGCAGCTGGTCCGAGAGCACCCCGTCGCCGTACTGGTAGCGGTGCGCGTCGACGTCGTCGATCACCTGCCGGTAGTACTCGCCGGTGAAGAGCACGTCGTCCATCGCCGCGGCCACGTGATCGGCTCTCGCGGACCAGTTCCTGGCCCGCTCCGTCTCCCCCAGGTGGGCGGCCAGGCGCGCTCCGGCGCGGAGGGCGGCGAGGTACACGCCGTTGGCGAGCGGATCGATCCCGTGGAACTCGATGTCGTAGGTGTTGTGCAGCTCTCCGTCCAGCAGCCCGTCGCCGTCGCGGTCCCACTCGCGGGTCGCGTGCTCGAGGGTCCGCACCGCCGCGGGCCAGAGCTCGCGCAGGAACGCGTCGTCGCCCGAGAACCGCCATTCGCGATGCAGCCGGAGGAAGGTGCCGAGCTGCCCGTCGACGGCGGGCCCGATGAACCACGGAGCGGATCCGAACACGCGGTTGCCGCGGAACCTCTGCGCACCGTCCGCATCGGTCTCGAGCAGGAACTCCGGGCGGCGCGCGCTGCGCTCGAGCGCCGGGAACAGCCAGGCGACGGTCTGCGCGTAGGACCAGACGTGCGTGCAGGTCCCCTCGCACGACCCGCCGTGGTCGAAGGACCCCTCCCAAGCCGCGAACACCGGCCCCTCGCCCAGGGCGGGGTTCGGCGACTCCAGCACGAAGCAGGTCGTGGACCGCACCGCGGCGATGTTCGCGCCGATCGCGTCGGCGAGCACCGGGTCGAGCGTGCCGCCGTAGAGCGCCTCGACGAAGGCGTCCGTCGCGGCCTCGAGCGCGGGGAGCTCCCGGTGCAGGTGCGTCGCCGCGGACCAGGCATCGGGCCAGAGCGCGGCGTAGTGGTTGCGCACGACAGGCGGCAGGGACGGATCCACGGGGGCGTCGTCGAAGACGATGTGCCCGTGCCAGCCGCGCCGCCGGTTCGGGAACGACCAGCTCAGCACGAACTCGAAGTCGCGCGTCTCGCCGGGGACGAGCGTGTGGACGATGCCGAGGGATCCGGTGCGCAGCCGCGGCAGCTTCGCGAGCATCTGCTCCTCGGTGAGCGGCGGGGCATCCGGATCCGCGTCCTTCTCGGCGAACAGCCCGCGCGGGCGGTCTTCGAGCGTGAGCCGCGACTCGGCGTCGAGCAGCCCGTCGGCGGTGAGGTCGCTCCAGAACATCCGGGCGCCGTCGGGCCAGTAACTCGTGACCCATTGCGGCTTGACCGTGGTGGAGGCGTCGGCGGTGGTGAGGGCGAGGGTGCCGTAACCGGGGTCGTCACCGGGGAGGTCGATGCCGAAGTCGAGGCCGCGCACCTCCCCGTCATCGCGCCAGCGGACGCTCTGCGTGCCGCGCATGCCCCAGGGGGCGTCGGGGCCCGGTTCGCCGCGGCCCGCCGTGTGCGAGACGCTGCCGGCGACCGTGACCGCGACGGGCGCGTCGCCGGGATTCGAAACCCGGTAGCGCAGCACGGCCGCGGGGATGCCCGAGGCGTCGGCGTCGAGCGGGACGAGCGGCGTGAAGGCGTGCAGCGTCACGTCGACGGGCAGCGTGCGGTCGGCGAAGTCGATGTCGACCACGGGGTACTCCCCGTGCATCGTCGCCGCCTCGAGGCGAGGGAGGCCGACGAGATCGTCGAACGAGAAGCCGGCGTCGAGGTCGCGTCGCCCCGTCATGCGCGCCTCGAGAACGCGGGTGACGGGCTCGGCCCCCTCCGGTGCCGCGTGGATCGCGAAGAACGTGCGCGGATTGCGGCGATCCTTGTCGGGGTGGTTCTCGAGCTCCCAGTCGCGCAGTTCGCCGCGCGCTCCGAGCGAGACGTTGCCCGTGCCGATGCCGCCGAGGGGGAACGCCGCGCGCTCCGCGGTGTGCGGGACGGGACGGGCCCGGCGCGTCATGCCGGCACCTCCCGCTCGTCATCGGCGCGCTGCTGCTCCGCGAGTTCGTGCACGACCTCCGCGGTGCCCGCGTACAGCCGCAGGTAGCGGTCGAAGAGCGCGTCGTACGCGGAGGCCAGGGCGGGATCGGGAGCGATCGTCGTCACGACCGGGTTCCAGTCCGCGATCGCCGGTGCGGGGTCGGTCACGGCGCCCGCGGCGAGGAAGGCCGCGCCGTAGCTCGCGCCGATCGTGATCTGCGGCACTTCCTGCGCGAGCCCGGTCGCATCGGACACGATCTGCAGCCAGAGCCGCCCCTGGGTGCCTCCGCCGACCGCGACGATCCGGCGGATGTCCGCGCCCGCGTCGCGCATCGTCTGCACGTTGTGCCGCACGCCGAGCGCGGTCGCCTCCAGCGCCGCCCGGTACAGGTCGCCCCGGCCGTGGTCCAGGGTGAGACCCGCGATCACGCCGCGCGCATCCGGATCCTGGATCGGCGTTCGCTCGCCCGCGAAGTACGGCAGCATCACGAGCCCGCGCGCGCCCGGGCCGGACGCCTCGGCCTCGGCGAGCAGTTCGGGGTAGTCGGATCCCGTCAGGTCCTTCAGCCAGGCGGTGAGCGCGCCCGAGGTCGAGAGGCCGCCGGCGAGGTTGCGGGTGCCTGCTAACGCGCCCGCCGTCGTCCACATGGAGGGCGTCCGCAGCGTCTCCTCCCCCGTGGCGACGAGGAACATCGTGGTGCCGTACATGAGCATGAGGTCGCCGACGCCGTGCGCACCGACGCTGACCGCTTCGGTCCAGGCGTCGATCGTGCCGGCGATGACCGGTGTGCCCTCGGGGATCCCGGTGACGAGGGCCGCCTCGGCGGTCACCAGGCCCGCGACATCCCCCGCCCAGAGCAGCGCGGGCTGCTCGAGCGGCGCCGCATAGCGCTGCCACCATTCGTCGTGCCAGCGCTCGTGCTCGATGTCGTACAGGGGCGAGACCTGGCTGGCGGACTGATGGTCCAGCACGTAGGCGCCGGTGAGCCGGTGCGCGAGCCACGAGGCCGGCATGAAGAGCCGCCGGGCCCGCTCCCACGCTCCCGGATCCTCGTCATGGATCCAGAGGATCTTCGGGCCTGCGGCCTGCGAGGTGAGGACGGATCCGCCCACGCGCGTGATCTCGGCGACGCCCAGGTCGGCCGTCATCCGTGCGATCTGCTCCCCGGCGCGCGTGTCGACGCCGTAGAGGACGGCCGGGCGGACCGGCTCACCCGCCGCGTCGACCAGCAGGATGCACGGCCCCATGCCGCTCACCCCGACCGCGGCGATCTCGGCGTCCGGCACGGCGGCGCGCAGCTCCCGGGCGAGGGAGACGAACTCGTCCCACCAGATCCCGCCGTCCATCTCGACCCAGCCGGTGCGCGGGCGGCTCACCTCGTGCGTCCGGGTCGCCTGGGCGAGGATCGCGCCGTCGGCATCCACGAGGACGCCCTTGCTGCTGGAGGTGCCGATGTCGACACCGATGGTGCACCGCACGCGCATCCTCCTCGATCGCTCGTCCTGGCCGGACGGCGATCACACTACGCGAAATCGATTTCAAGCGCAATCGGCCCGAGACCGTCCTCCACAGCGCCCGATGAGCGCGCCTTCTCCCCTGATTCTGTGAAACCGACTTCGAGACCTTTGGCTGATGACAGGCTCGGAACGACCGAAGACACTGGAGGCATGGACATGACCGAACCGCAGGTGTGGACCCTGATCGGACTCTTCGCCGCGATCATGCTCGGCGGCATGACGCTCATGACGACGCTTCTCACGAAGGCGATCAACGGACGGCTCGAAGCCCTCGAGGGCCGGTTCGACGGCAGATTTGATGCCCTCGTGGGCCGGTTCGACGGCAGATTCGAGGCCCTCGAGGGCCGGTTCGACGGCAGATTCGAGACCATCGACGGCAAGTTCGAGGGCCTCCGCGGCGAGATGAACGCCCGCTTCGAAGCCATGGACGCCCGCTTCGAGGCGATGGACGGCAGGATCACCGGACTCCGTGCCGAGATGAGCGCCCGCTTCGACGCGGTGGACGTCAAGGTCTCGGCGCTCGACAAGGATGTGGCGGCGCTGGCCGACCGCCTCTGGCACTCCTGAGCGGGGGTCAGCGCGAGACGGTCGCCGCCTGGATCTCGTTGCGCAGCACGACGGTGCGGGCGGGCTGATCGTCGCCGCCGATCCGGTCGAGGAGCATCCGGGCGGCGGTCACGCCCATGTGGCGCGCGGGCAGGCGTACGACGGTGACCACGCTCGGCGACAGCGTCGTGAACGGCAGCGAGCCGACGACCGCGACGCCCATCGCGGGCGGGGTGAGACCGCGCTCGGTGAGCACCTGGATCGCGCCGACGCCGATGAGGTTGTTGCCGGCGACGACGGCGTCGGGCGGCTCGGGCAACGCCAGCAGCTCCGCCATCGTCTCGCGCCCGCCGTCCACCCGGAACGACGAGAACCGCAGCAGCTCGGGATCCGCGGGGAGGCCGTGCGCCTTCAGCGCGGCACGCCAGCCGTCGGCGCGCTCGACCGCGGTCTCGATGTGCTCCGGGCCCGCGATGTGCGCGATGCGCGTGTATCCGGCCTCGATCAGCTGCTCGGTCGCGCTGCGGCCGGCGTCCCGGTTCGCCATGACGACCCCGTCGATGTCGTAGCCCGTGCTGCGATCGACCGCGACCACCGGCCGACCCGTCTCCAGCAGCTCGTCGAGAGAGGTGTGGTCGGACGCCGCGGCGAGGATCACGCCGGACATGTGCTCGGCGATCGCGATGCGCAGGTAGGTCTGCTCCTTCTCCACCTGGGCGTCGGAGTTGCAGAGCACGACCGAATAGCCGGCCTCGGAGGCGACATCCTCGACACCGCGCGCCATCTCGGTGAAGTACGGGTTCTCGATGTCGGGGATGACGAGCGCGATCACCTCGGAGCTCTGCCGCCGCAGCGTCCGGGCCGTGCGATTCGGGAAGAACTTCAGCTGGGCGGCCGCCTGACGCACCGCCGCGACCTTCTCATCCGAGACGCCCGCGCCGTTGAACACGCGCGACACCGTCGCAGGAGACACGCCGGCGAGACGCGCTACGTCGTAGATGGTCGCCATCCGGTCCTGCCTTCTGTTGTCCGTCAGGACACATTACCGTGATGAAATCGATTGCAACAGTGAGTGGGAATCGGTAGGGTGGCCGCACGCGCCGTCGCGGACGCCACGCGCGGATCCACCCCACCACGACCCGAGGACGTGCCCCGCCATGACTCTTACCGACCTGTCGTCCCTGTCCGCCCTGAGGACCGTGCAGACCCGGTCCATCTCCCCGGAGAACTTCGACGGCGCCGTCGGCGGCGGAGCCAGGGCGACCGAGGGCACCGGGGCCGACTGCGCGCGCGACCTCGGGCCCGGATGGAAGATCTCCCCGAGCGTCGACATCGCCGCGGGCGCGACGTTCGACCTCGCCTCGATCGAGGGGGCGGGCCGGATCACCCACATCTGGATCACCACGCACACCGACAACTGGCGCACGCTCATCCTGCGCGCCTACTGGGACGGCGCCGACGAACCCGCCGTCGAGGTGCCCTACGGCGACTTCTTCTGCAACGGCTGGGGCGTGTTCGCGCAGGTGAACTCGCAGGTGATCGCCGCGAACCCGCACGGCGGCTTCAACTCCTACTGGCCGATGCCGTTCCGCGACGGCGCACGCCTCACGATCGAGAACACCTCGGCGGTCGACGTGCGCGTCTACTACCAGGTGACCTACGAGATCGGCGGCGACTACTCCGCCGACGGGTACTTCCACGCGCAGTGGCGCCGCTCGAACCCGCTCGAGGAGCTCGTGCCGCACACGATCCTCGAGGGCGTCGAGGGCCGGGGGCAGTACGTCGGCACCTACATCGCGTGGGGCGTGAACTCCAACGGCTGGTGGGGCGAGGGCGAGATCAAGTTCTACCTCGACGACGACACCGACCACCCCACGATCTGCGGCACGGGAACCGAGGACTACTTCGGCGGCGCGTGGAACTTCGACATCCCGGGTCAGGGGTACACGACGTTCTCGACGCCCTATCTCGGCATGCCCCAGGTGATCCGTCCCGACGGGCTCTACCTCTCGCAACAGCGCTTCGGCATGTACCGCTGGCACCTCGCGGATCCGATCCACTTCTCCACCGGGATCCCGAAGGTCGACATCCAGGCGCTCGGGTGGCGCAGCGGCTGGCGCTACCTGCCCCTGCGCGACGACATCGCCTCCACCGCGATGTTCTACCTGGACCGGCCGACGGCCCGCCGCCCGAAGGCGCCCAGCGCAGACGACATGGAGGTGCACCTAGGAACGGCCCCCGTGCCGGACCTGGGATCCACTCCCCCGCGCGAACCGCGCAGCTGACGCCGTCGCACGAGCGAGTCGCGAGCGAGTCGCGCATGCGCCGCGCGGTCTTCTTCTCCGCGCCGGGTCGGCCGGAGCTCAGGCCAGTGCACGCACCGGGCCGCGCAGCACGGCGCGGTCGAGGCCGTAGCGCCCGGCGCCGGTGAAGGCGAGGGCGAGCGCCCCCGCGCCGAGCACGGCCGCGAACTCCCAGCCTCCGTCACCGACCCAGATGCCGTTGCCGAGGTGCACGAGCACGATGGCGCCGATCATGTCGGCCGCCAGCAGCACGCCCACCGGACGTGTGAACAGGCCGGCGATGAGCAGGATCCCTCCGACGAGCTCGAGGAAGGCGATCACGGGTCCGGCGATCTCGGGCAGCGGCGCGCCCATGCCCGCGAAGGCCTGGACCGTGCCGGGCAGGGTGTACTCGAAGACCTTCTGCGCGCCGTGCGCGGCGAAGACGCCGCCCACGACGAGGCGCAGGACGAGGAGTCCGAGAGAGGCGGCGGGCTTCGTGGTGTTCGTCATTCCGGACAGCTCCTTCGTGGCAGGACACCGCGGCGAGCGCGGCTCGGGGCAGCCGCCCCGGCCCTCCACGCTACGGAGCCGCCCCTGTCATGTTTCTGAACGCAGGCTCAATATCCGGTGACGGCGCCGTCCGGGCGGGCGCCGTCGGAAGACTCGAACGCCTCAGGACGTGGGGATGACGATGATGGGCTGACTCGTCGGCTTCCCCGTGGGGGATCCGCCGGCCTGCTCCACCGTCACGGCGATCGCGTCGCCCGCATGCATGCTCCCGCTCAGCTGCGCCGTCGTCGTTCCCGGCTCGGCGGCGAAGACGCCGGCGGACACCGGGCCGTCGCCGCGGACGAACCACAGCTCGTAGGTCTGCTTTCCGCCGAGCGGCTCGAGGCCGTCCGACACGAGCACCGCCGTGCCGATCGACGCCGACCAGTGCGCCGTCGCATGACCGCCCGAGGGCAGCGACACGGTCTTCTGCGCCGCATCGGGCGCGTTCTCGATCCGGTCGAGCGCGACGACGGCCGCGGGGCGCAGCAGCTGCGGGATGACGACCGCGGCGCCCACGCCGAGACCGAGGATCAGCACGAGGCAGGCGGCGAGGGCGAACATCAGCCGTCGCGGTCGACGCGACACGTCCGCGGCTCCCGCGTCGGATGCGCTGCGCGAGTCCTCCGGAGCGACGGGACCGGGGGCCGCGCCGGCGACGGGGGCATCGGCCGGCACCGGCTCTGAGGCCGGTTCCGGCGCGAGCGCATCCTCTGCCGCCACCGAGGGCGCGTCCTCGGGATCAGCGCTCTGCGGCGTCACCGCGATGCGGGCGAGGAGGGCGTCGCGAAGGGCCGGCGGAGGTGCGACGGAGGTCGCCCCCTCGGCGAGGAGCGCGGCGGTGTCGGCATCGTCCTCGGCGATCGCCGACCACTCGGGGTGCGCGGCGAGCGCGGCCCGATAGCGTCGCTCGTCCTCCGCCGACAGCGCCCCCAGGCTGTGGCCGGCGGCCAGCTCGGCGAACTCCGGCTCGTTCATGCGTTCACCCCCCAGTGCGTCCGAAGACGCGTGAGTCCATCTCTCATGCGGGTCTTCACCGTTCCCAGCGGTGATCCCGTGATCGTGGCGATCTCGCTCTGCGAGTATCCGCCGTAGTACGCGAGCACGAGCGCCTCGCGTTGCGCATCCGGCAGGGCGGAGAGGGCGCCGACCACCCGGTCCGCATCGATCGACAGCTCGGCCTGCTCGGCGACGCTGTCATGGGCGACGTCGAGGTCGCGCGCCCCGACCCGCACGTCGCGGTCGGCGCTGGCCTGCGAGGCCCGCACGCGGTCCACCGCCCGACGATGCGCGATCGTCAGGATCCAGGTCCGCCCCCGGCCTCGATCCGAGGCGAAGCGCGAAGCGGTCTGCCAGATCTCCAGGAAGACCTCCTGCAGCACCTCCTCGCTCTGCGAGCGATTCACCAGCACGCGGAGGATGAGGCCGAAGACGCGCGGGGACAGCATGTCGTAGAGTTCGGCGAACGCCGGCTGATCGCCCTGCGCCACCCGCACCAGCAGCGCGGAGGCGGGGTCGTCGCCGCCGTCCTGCTCGGCGTGCTCCCGATCGTCGATCACCATGGCTTCCAGCATGCCTCACCTCCCCACCCCGTCCCGGCAATGCGTCGCTGATGAGCACTGCCGAGTCCCCGGGTCCGCCGCCCCTCCGCGCCGGACCGGACCGCATGTTCGGGCGGTGCCGTCGATCATGCGGTCCGGTCTGTGTCGCGAGGGCGCAGATCCTTACTGGGCCGGCGGCATCAGGACGGAGTCGATGAGGTACACGGTCGCGTTCGCGGTGTGGACGCCGCCGCAGATCACGTTCGCGTCGTTGACCTTGAGGCTGTCGCCCGATCCGGTCACCGTCACCTCGCCGCCCTCGACGGTCTTGTGGGTCCCGACGATGTCCTTCGGCGAGATCTGACCGGCGACGACGTGGTAGGTCAGGATCTTGCTGAGCGTGTCGGCCCCGGCGTCGGTCTTCAGCGTGTCGATGGTGGCGGGGTCGATCTTCTTGAACGCGTCATCGACGGGTGCGAACACGGTGAACTCGCTTCCGTTGAGCGTGTCGACCAGGTTCACCTTCGGGTTGAGCTTGCCGGAGACCGCCGCGACCAGCGTGGTCAGCAGCGGGTTGTTGCTGGCGGCCGTCGCCACCGGGTCCTGAGCCATCCCGGCGACCGAACCCGCGCCGGAGGGGACCTGCTGCGCGTACGCGGCGCACCCGGGGCCGACCAGATCGGCCGCCGGATCCATCGTCTGCGACGGGGACGCCTCCGGCGAGCTGACGGGCGGGGCCGACGACGAGCCGGACGACGAGCCGGACGACGACGAGCATCCCGTGAGGGCGAGCGCCGTGGCGGCCAGCAGGCCGGCGGTGACGAGCGAGACCTTGGTGTGCAGGCGAGCGGTGGATCGCATGATCTTCTCCTTTGACTGGTGCATCGCGACCGTTCATCGGCCGACACGATGCGTTCGGAGCCGTGCACCCAGCGGATTGGATCCGGATCGATGCACCATCCGTTCGGCCGCCCGCACCGAACCCAGGACATGGAACACAAGACAGGAAGTCACGGCGGGCGCGGCTGGGCGGCGCTCGCCGGCGTCGTCAGCGGCGCGGTGTTCGTCGCCGTCGCCGAGATCACGGCCTTCGCCGCCGCCCGCGACGCGAGCCCGCTGCTGGCGGCCGGCTCGTTCGTCATCGACATCGTGCCGCAGTGGGCCAAGGAGCTCGCGATCGACCTCTTCGGCGCGAACGACAAGCTCTTCCTCCTGCTGACCCTCGGCGTCGGAGTGCTGCTGGCCGCCGCGGCGGCCGGCCTCCTCGAGCGCCGCCGCCGCCTCGCCGGCGTCGCGGTGTTCGCCGTCGCCGGTGCCGCCGGGCTGGCGGCGGCCCTGACGCGCACGGGGGCGACGCCGTTGTCCGCCCTGCCCTCGCTCGCCGGCACGATCGCGGGCTGCGTCTTCCTGACGATGTCGATCGCGGCGCTGCGCCGATGGCGCGCGCCCGGGGCCGCCGGCGACGGGGCGTCGGGGCCGGACCGCCGGCGCTTCCTCCTCCTGACCGCGGTGGGCGGGGTCACCGCGATCGTCGTGGGCACGGGAGCCCGGATCGGGACGATGGCGACGACCTCCGTCGCCTCCGTGCGCAAGGCGCTCCGCCTACCAGAGCCGCTGTCCCGGATCACCGTGCCCGCCGGCGCCGAGCTCGACATCCCGGGGCTCTCCCCGCTGTTCACCCCGAACGCGGACTTCTACCGCGTCGACACCGCCCTGACGGTGCCGTCCCTGGCCCCGGCGGACTGGCGGCTGACGGTCGACGGCATGGTCGGCGAGAAGGTGGAGCTGAGCTTCGACGAGCTGCTGCGGATGGGGCTGCGGGAGTACGCCGTGACGCTGACCTGCGTGTCGAACCAGGTCGGCGGCGACCTCGTCGGCACCGCACGGTGGCTGGGCGTCCCCGTCCGCGAGGTGCTCGCCCGCGCCAAGCCCGAGCAGGGCGCCGACATGGTGCTCTCCCGCAGCGTCGACGGCTTCACCGCGAGCACGCCGCTGGACGCGCTCACGGATCCGGGCAGGGATGCGATCCTCGCCGTCGCGATGAACGGCGAGCCCCTGCCGCCGGAGCACGGCTTCCCGGTGCGGATGGTCGTGCCGGGGCTCTACGGCTATGTCTCGGCGACGAAGTGGCTCACCCGGATGACGGTCACGACGTTCGAGAAGGACCAGGCCTACTGGACGCCTCGCGGGTACAGCGCACAGGCGCCGATCAAGCTGTCGAGCCGGATCGACACGCCGCGCATCGACAAGGAGATCCCTCCGGGAGCCGCCCGGATCGCCGGGGTCGCCTGGGCGCAGACGGTGGGGATCGCGCGGGTCGAGGTGCAGATCGACGGCGGGGCCTGGCAGACCGCGACGCTGTCCACCCCGGTCAGCGCCGACACCTGGGTGCAGTGGTTCCTGGACTGGAACGCGACCAGCGGCAGCCACACCCTCGTCGTCCGCGCCACCGATCGGAACGGCCGGATGCAGGAGCAGGAGCGCACCCCGATCGCGCCGAACGGATCGACCGGCTGGCAGTCCACCGTCGTCCGCGTGGGCACCGCGGGCTGAGCGGCGCGACCGGTCGGAGCCTCAGACGAGCCCCTGGACCCGGAACTGCTCCACGTGGTAGACGCTGTTGTTCCCGGTGTTCCACTGGCTCACGCCGAGGTGCAGATCCGACAGGGTGGAGCCGGGGATGATGTACCCGCCGTAGAGCTGCGCGACGTGACTGGCGTCCTCCGCGCCCCACTCGCACCCCGTGAGCAGCGTGGTCTTCGCGGCCGTGTAGAGGTTGTCGGTCGGGGTGTTCAGCACCATCGCGTCGATCCGGTAGGCGCCGGCGTTGAACCAGGTGAGGATCCACTTCCCGCCGAGGGGCCGCAGGCACATCTCGCCGAACTTCCCCGGCAGCACCTCGGTCGCCTGGTTGCCCCACCCCCAGGCGCCGTTCGCATAGCCCCAGGGCTGGTAGGCCGACAGCGCGGTCATGCTGTTCTGCGGCACCCGGTAGAGCACGATGCCCTTGTCGCGCTGGAAGCCGGTGCCGTAGATGTACACGTAGCCGTCGTTGCCCTGTCCCCACGTGATGCACTGGAAGCGGCCGCCGGCCATGTCCGCGGGGAACTTGAGGCCGGTGTGCTGCCAGGTCGCACCGGAGTCGTCGGACTGCCACAGCTCGGTCCAGCGCACCGCCCCGAAAGTGGGCCCGTTCACGATCGCGTGCAGGTACATGCGGGTTCCGATCGTGATCACATCCGAGGGGATCACGGTCTCGTAATAGGCGTCGTGCGGGTAGTACCAGAGCTGGGGGGCGGTGACCTGCGTGTTCGCGCCCGCGCCTGCCGCCCCGCTGAACACGACGCCGGTGGCGAGGTCGCTCGTCGACGAGTACAGCGCGACCGGCGAGCGCCAGTCGGTGCCGCCCACGGCGTCGGCCCAGGTGTCCCCGAAGACGAAGAGCAGACGGCCGTCGGGCGTGCGCGCGGGGATCCCGAGATCGGTGGCCCCCACTCCGTACTGCACTCCGGCCTGGGTGCCGGCGAGCACCTTGAGCCTCGTGACGGTGAGCCCGGCCGCGGCCGCGGGGCCGGCCCCCAGTGCGGAGACGCCGAGCGCGGCTCCCGCGGCGAGGGCTCCCTGCAGGAGACCCCGGCGGGTCAGTGCGTGGACGGGACGGGTCGGTCGTTCGGACATGGCATTCTCCCCTTCGAGAACACGGCCGCCTATTTGAGGCCGGCCATCTTGATGTTGCCGATGATCTGGCGCTGGAAGATGAGGAACAGGATCACGACCGGAGCCGCCGCCAGCACGGATCCGGCCATCAGCAGCCCGAGCTCGCTCGAGCCGCGTCCGGTGCGGAACTCCGCCAGGTACTGCTGCAGCACGAACTTCTCCGGCGACGTGATCGTCATGATCGGCCAGACGTAGGAGTTCCAGTAGGCGAGGAACGCCGTGATCCCCATCACCACGAACGGCGGCTTCGACAGCGGCAGGAAGATGCGCACGAAGATCCCGAAGCGGCCGCAGCCGTCCAGCATCGCGGCCTCCTCGAGGCTGGCCGGGATGTTCAGGTAGAACTGCCGGATGAAGAAGACCGACGCCGCGCTTGCAGCCCCCGGGATCACCAGCACGGCGAGCGTGTCCAGCATCGCGAGCTTCGTCACCACGATGAAGCTCGTGAGCAGGATCGTCATGCCCGGGATGAACATCGTCGTGATGACGGCGACCCACAGCGTGCGCTGGAACCGGAACTGCAACCGCGCGAACGCGTAGGCGGCGAGCGAGTTCACCGTGAGGCTCAGCACCGTGAACAGGATGGCGCCGAGGAACGTCCAGCCCAGGGTGCGCAGGAACGTCGCGTCACCGAGGATCTTGGTGTAGTTGTCCCAGTGCCACACCTCGGGGAAGAACTGGAACGGCGTGCTCAGCACCTCGGTCTTCGCCTTGAAGCCGGCGATCACCATCCAGGCGAGAGGGAACAGCGCCGCGACCAGGAACAGCAGGCCGACGAACGCCTTGCCGACGAGGATCGCCCAGCCCGTGACGCCGTGCGGCGCCGTGAACCGGCGGTGGTCCTTTCCGGCCAGGACGATCCGGGTGGTCTCCAGGGCGGTGGTCGGGGAGGTCGCACTCATCAGTCGACGAGCCTTTCGGAGTTGATGAACTTGAAGACGAGCGCCGAGACGGATCCCAGCACGACGAAGAGCAGCAGGGCCGCGGCGATCGAATAGCCCACGTTCACGTCGTTGCGGAAGTGGTTGAAGATGAACAGGTTCGGCAGCGTGGTCGAGTCCAGCGGTCCGCCCTGCGTCATGACGAGGGGCAGCTCGAACTGCTGGATCGCGGCGACGAAGCCGGTGATCAGCAGGTAGAGGAACACGTTCTTCATCTGGGGCATCGTGATGTAGAAGGTCTTCTGCCACCAGCCGGCGCCCTCCATCGCCGCGGCCTCGTAGTACTCCGTCGGGATGTCCACCATGGCGGCGACCATGATGAGCGAGGTGATACCCATGCCGAGCCACACCGCGGGCACCGCCACGGAGAGCAGCGCCCACGCGGGATCCCCGATCCACGCCACGGGGTCGATGTGGAACACGGCGAGCACGGCGTTCAGGATGCCGCCGTCGTAGGTGTAGATCAGCACGAACACGATCGACGCGATCACGGACGAGATGATCGTCGGGATGTAGATGCTGACCTTGAGCACGGTCGCGAACCGCCGGGAGACGCTCACGACGAGGCTCGCGAACAGAAACGCCAGCACGAGCATCGGCGGCACCGTCATCAGGACGAACAGGAATCCGCGGCCGATCGTCGCGACGAACAGCGGATCCGTCAGCACGTCGACGTAGTTCTTCCCGCCGACGAACTGCGGGTCCTTGTAGAAGCTCCAGTCCTGGAACGAGAGGAACGCCGCGTACACCGCCGGCCAGGCGACGAAGATCCCGAGCAGGATCACCACGGGGGCGAGCAGCAGGTAGGCGAGCTTCGTGTCGCGGTACCGGTGCCGGTCCGCTCTGCGCTTGGCTGCGCGCCGGTCGTCGATCGCTTGCGTGGTCATCGGTGCTCTCCGTCGGGGGGATGGTGCGGGGCCAGGCTGCGCGGTCGGGGACGGCCGCACAGCGGTCCCCGACCGCGCCGCGCTCACTTCTTCGGAGCCTTGCTCGGCAGATCCTGCGACTGGATCACCTTCTGGATCGCGGCGTCCGCGGTCTTGATGGCGTCGTCCGGCGAAGCCGCGCCCTTCATGACCGACTCCATCGCGGTGCCGACCGCGAGCGAGACGTCCCACGGGTAGGTCGGCTCGGGGATCGCGTCGGGCGCGATGTCGTTCGTGATCACGCTCGACCACGGCGCCTTCGCGGCGGCCTCGTCCTTGGCGACGGCCTCCTGCACCGATTTGCGCACGGGGACCTTGGTGAACTGCGTGTTCACGAAGAACGGCACGAGGTTCTGCGGATCACCGGCGAGCGACCACTCCAGGAACTTCCCGGCGGCGTCGGCGTGCTTGCTCTTCGCGTCGATGACCCACTTGAAGTTGCCGAGCGTGGTGGCGGTGCGGCCGTCGGCGTTGGAGGCGTTCGGGAAGGCGCCGATGCCCGTCTTGGTGAGCAGGTCCGGGTAGTCGGATCCGATCTCCGACATCATCCAGGAGCCGGAGACCTTGAAGGCGACCTTCTTCTGGCCGAAGTCCTTGCCCTCGACGTAGGCGGCGAGCGCCTGCTTGGGCATGTATCCCTTGTCCCACAGCTCCTTGTACTTCGACATCAGGTCGCGGTACGCGGCGTTGTCGATGTCCGGGGACTTCCAGTCGTCGGTGAGCGCCGTGTGCCCGGCGAAGTTGTACTGCTGGCCGACGGTCGACCAGGCGAACGTGATGGCGTCGGACGCGGGCGAGATGCAGTACTGCCCCTGGGCGAGCGTCGGCTGGATCTTGGCGCAGTCGGCGAGCAGGTCGTCCCAGGTCGCGGGGCCCTTGTCCGTGTCCACACCGGCCTTGGAGAGCATGTCCTTGTTCCAGAACAGCACGGTCTGGGCCTCCTGCAGGAGGGGGTAGGCGTAGTAGGTGCCGCCGATCTCGGACACCGACTTCGCCGAGTCGATGATCTCGTCCAGCTTGGAGGTGTCGACGACCTTGCCGAGGTCGTACAGCTGACCGGCGTTGACCGCGTCCTGGATGCTGCCGGAGTGGGTGTAGATGTCGGGCGCCTTGCCCGCGGCCTGGGCCGCCTTCATCTTCTGGTCCCACGCGTCGGCGGGGATCTCGGTGTCCTTGACGACGATCTTGTCCTGGGAGGCGTTGAACTTCTTGACGATGTCCTTGTACCAGGCGTTCTCGGGCGGGGTGAACGTGCGGTGCCAGAACTCGATGGTGGTCTTGCCGCTGGAGTCGCCTCCGTCCCCGGCGGCCTGCCCCGGAGTGCTCGAGCCGCAGCCCGCGAGCAGTCCAACCGCCGTGATGCCGCCGAGCGCGGCCATCACGACCCGGCGCGTGCGCTGTGTGTCCGTCTTCATGGGTTCCTCCTCGGGAACACGACTTCCTCGTCGATTCGGTGCTGGGTCCGGCACAGGCGTCCGGGTCCGCGGTCGCGCTGAGTCGGCATCGACCGGGCTGCACCCAGGGTAGGCGAAATCGATTTCAGATACAAGACACTCGTGGATGATCCCGGGCGCGCCCCCTACTCGGGTGTCGTGGTGGCGCTCTACGGCACACAGGGAAACAGGTCTCGATGCCCGCAGCGCCTCAGGGCACATGAGGCAGGAAATCGATTTCATGCCCTGGATCGAGACCCTAGCGGTCGCACGGCACCGGATCGGGACGGCGCGACCGCGCGCGGCCCTGCACCGGACGCGCCTCAGCGTCGGCTGTCGTCCGGGTCGTCGGCGAGTTCCTCGTCCGACGCCTCGGTGCGGCTCCCCCAGGGGCGCCACAGCACGACCTCGGTCGACCGACGGATCCGCCGTCCCGACGGCACGGCCATGATGGATCCGGTCGCACCGGCGGCGAAGACCCGCACGCCGGGGCGGGAGGCGCGCTCTTCGCGCAGGGAATGCTCGAGCTCGACCACGCGGCGGCGGAGCGTGCGCACCTCATCCTCGAGGTCGAGCAGCTTCGCGATCGCCGGCAGGCTCATGCCCTCGCTGGACAGCTGGGCGACCTCGCGCAGCTGGGCGATGTCGCGCTGGGAGTATCGGCGGGATCCGCCCCGCGTGCGGCCGGGCACGACCAGCCCGATCCGGTCGTACTGGCGGAGGGTCTGCGGGTGCATGCCGGCCAGTTCGGCGGCGACCGCGATCGCGAAGATCGGGGTGTCGGCGCTCATGCGCTCATCGCCCATGGCGCACCGCGTTTCGACTCTGCCGGCACAAGGTCGACTGACCGAGATCAGGAGAATCCACAGGGATCCACCTGATCTCGGTCAGTTCGCCCGTTCTCGGCACGGAGAGAGCCCGAGCGGAGGCGCTCATCACGCCCGCGCCTTCGCCAGAAGCTCGGCGCGCGGGTTCTCCGCGGGCTCGGCGGCGCGGAAGCGCTCGAGCGCCTCGCGTGCGGCCTCGTCCAGATGCGCCGGCACGGCGACCTGGACCTCGGCGAGCAGGTCCCCCGAGCCCTTGGACGTGGTGACGCCGCGTCCCTTGACCCGCAGCACCCGGCCGGACGGCGTTCCCGCCGCGACCTTGAGCTTGACCGGATCCCCGCCGAGCGTCGGCACCTCGATGGTGGCGCCAAGGGCCGCCTCCGTGAACGTCACCGGCACGGTCACCCGCAGGTTCAGCCCGTCACGGGTGAACACCGGATGGGGCTTCACGGAGACCTGCACCACGATGTCGCCGTTCTCGCCGCCGTCGGGCGAAGGCCGCCCGCGACCGCGCAGACGGATCTTCTGCCCGTCCTTCACCCCCGCGGGGATCTTCACCTTGAGCGGACGGCCGTCCTCGCCCTGCAGCGTGACGGTCTCGCCCTGCACCGCGGTCGCGAACGACAGCGTCGTGCGGGCCGTGACGTCGGCGCCCTTCTGGGGCCCGCCGAAGCCGCGGAAGCCGCCGGACGGCTGTCCGAACCGACCGGATCCGAACGACCCTCCGCCGCCCTGGTTGAACATCGCGAAGATGTCGTCGAAGTCGGCGGTCTGGCTGCCGCGGCCCCGGTTGAACGCGCTGAACACGTCGTCGAAGCCGCCGTTGCCGGCGCTGCCGGGCGCGGTGAACCGCGCCCCGCCGGCGCCCATCGCGCGGATCTGGTCGTACTCGGCGCGCTGCTCGGTGTCGGAGAGCACCGAGTACGCCTCGCTGATCTCCTTGAACTTCGCCTCCGCCGCGGCATCGCCGGGGTTGGAGTCGGGGTGGTACTTGCGTGCGAGCTTGCGGTAGGTCTTCTTCAGGTCCGCCTCGGAGATGTCCTTCGAGACGCCGAGGGTCTTGTAGAAGTCCTTGTCGAACCAGTCCTGGCTAGCCATCGACCACCCCCCTACTCAGCAGGAACGGCGACGACGACCTTGGCAGGACGCAGCTCGACGTCGCCCAGGCGGTAGCCCACCTCGACGACCTCCAGCACGACGGTCTTCTCGACGCCCGGGGTGGGCTGCTGGAAGATCGCCTCGTGCTGCTGCGGGTCGAACTCGTCGCCCTTCTCGCCGTAGGAGACCACGCCGAGACGCTCGGCGACCGAACGGACCTTCTCGGCGATCGCGGCGAAGGGCGTGCCCTCCTGCAGATCGCCGTGCTGGGCGGCGCGGTCGAGATCGTCGAGCACGGGGAGCAGGCCCTTGGCGGCCTCGCCCTTCGCGCGCTGGATCTCGACGCCGCGCTGCTCCTCGGTGCGGCGGCGGTAGTTCGCGTACTCGGCCTGGAGGCGCTTGAGGTCGACGAGCAGGGTGTGCTCGGCGTCGGCGAGCGCCGCGTCCTCCGCGGCGTCCTCGGCGAGCGCGTCGTCGCTCGGCGCCGTGTTCAGGATGTCGTCGACCGTGAGCTCGTCGGCGTCCTGCGCGTCACCGGCCCCGGCCGCGGGGCCGGACGCGTTCGCGCCCGACCCCTGGCCGCCGACCTCACGGCCCTCTTCGGGCTCTTCGAAGTCCTTGGGATCCGTCATTACTTCTTCTCGTCCTCGTCGTCCACGACCTCGGCGTCCACGACGTCCTCATCGGACGCGGCGCCCTCGGCCGCCGGCTCGCCCTGCGGGGCGGAGGCCGCGTCGGCCTGGGACTGCGCGTAGATCGCCTCGCCGAGCTTCGTCTGCGACTGGTTCAGCTTCTCGAACGCGGTCTTCACGGCCTCGTCGTCCTCGCCCGCCAGTGCGGTCTTGAGCGCGTCGACGTCGGCCTTGACCTCGGTCTTCACGTCCTCGGGGAGCTTGTCCTCGTTCTCCGAGATGAGCTTCTCGATCGAGTAGGACAGCGTCTCGGCCTGGTTGCGGACCTCGGCCGACTCGCGGCGCTTCTTGTCCTCGGCGGCGTGCTCCTCGGCCTCGCGCACCATGCGGTCGATGTCGTCCTTCGAGAGCGAGGATCCGCCCGTGATGGTCATCGACTGCTCCTTGCCTGTGCCCTTGTCCTTGGCGGACACGTGCACGATGCCGTTCGCGTCGATGTCGAAGGTGACCTCGATCTGCGGGATGCCGCGCGGAGCCGGCGCGATGCCGGTCAGCTCGAAGGTGCCCAGCGGCTTGTTGTCGCGGGTGAACTCGCGCTCGCCCTGGAAGACCTGGATCGCGACCGACGGCTGGTTGTCGTCGGCGGTGGTGAAGGTCTCGCTCCGCTTGGTCGGGATGGCCGTGTTGCGCTCGATGAGCTTGGTCATCATGCCGCCCTTGGTCTCGATGCCGAGGCTCAGCGGGGTGACGTCGATGAGCAGGACGTCCTTGCGCTCGCCCTTCAGGACGCCGGCCTGGAGGGCGGCGCCGACGGCGACGACCTCGTCCGGGTTCACGCCCTTGTTGGCCTCCTTGCCGGTCTCGCGCTTGACGAGCTCGGCCACGGCGGGCATACGGGTGGAACCGCCGACGAGCACGACGTGCGCGATGTCGCCGACCTTGATGCCGGCCTCGCGGATGACGTCCTCGAAGGGCTTCTTGGTGCGGTCGAGGAGGTCCTTGGTGAGGTCCTCGAACTTGGCGCGGGTGATCGTCTCGGAAAGCGACACGGGGCCGTTCTCGGTGAGCGACAGGTACGGCAGGTTGACGCTGGTCGACGTCGAGGAGCTGAGCTCCTTCTTCGCCTGCTCCGCGGCCTCCTTGAGGCGCTGCAGCGCGATCTTGTCGCCGGAGACGTCGACGCCGGTCGAGTCCTTGAACTGCTTGATCAGGTAGTCGACGAGGCGCTGGTCCCAGTCGTCGCCGCCGAGGCGGTTGTCACCCGCGGTGGCGCGCACCTGGATCGTGGAGAAGTCGTCGTCCTTGCCCACCTCGAGCAGGGACACGTCGAACGTGCCGCCACCCAGGTCGAAGACGAGGATGAGCTCGTCCTCCTTGCCCTTGTCGAGGCCGTAGGCCAGGGCGGCCGCGGTGGGCTCGTTGATGATGCGCAGCACGTTGAGGCCGCTGATCTCGCCGGCCTCCTTCGTGGCCTGACGCTCGGCGTCGTTGAAGTACGCCGGGACGGTGATGACCGCGTCGGTGACCGTGTCGCCCAGGTAGGCCTCGGCGTCGCGCTTGAGCTTCATGAGGATGCGCGAGGAGATCTCCTGCGGCGTCCACTTCTTGCCGTCGACGTCGAAGGACCAGTCGGTGCCCATGTGGCGCTTGACCGATGCGATCGTGCGGTCGACGTTGGTGACGGCCTGGCGCTTCGCGGTCTCGCCGACGAGCACCTCCCCGTCCTTGGTGAAGGCGACCACCGACGGGGTGGTGCGGAAGCCTTCTGCGTTGGCGATGACCTTGGGCTCGCCGCCCTCGAGGACGCTGACGACGGAGTTCGTCGTACCGAGGTCGATACCGACAGCACGTGCCATTTGTTTTCTCCTTCAGTCGGAAGTGCGGAAAAGTCTGCGCGGCCGCAGCCCCCGAGAAGGAACCCGGAAACCTGAGTCGCGATGACTCAACGATACGCCGACCGTCAAGGGATGTCAACAAACTTGATATGACTCAACTCAACTTTTGCGAAGGGCTCGGAACACCGTCCCCGCGGGGATCCCCGTGGGGGGAACCGCCGGACCGGACTGCCCATCGACGCGGCATTCAGCTGATCCCTAAGATCGGCGTCATGACGACTCACTCGCGCACTGCGTCAGCCGCGCTCCGTCTCGGCGCCGTCGGCCTGCTGCTCGCCGCCGCCCTTCCGCTGAGCGCCTGCGGCTTCCCGTTCACCCCGTACGCCGGCGGTGCGAAGAACCTCGGCGCCACGTCCGCCCCCGCGTCGACCGATGAGCCGTCCGTCGACGACCCCACCCCCTCCAGCACCCGATCGTTGCGCTTCGACGACCCGTCCCTGCCCGCCGGCAGCCACGTGGAGTGGTCGGACGGACTGATCGCCGACTCCCGCTGGACGGTCGACAAGCCCGATGACGGCAACGGCGGCTGGTCGTACGCCACGGTCGACGGCATCTGCGTCGCTCAGTTCTGGCAGGGCACCTCCTCGTCGACGGGCGCGAAGGACGACCGCGAGGCGAGCGATCTCATGCTGGCCGCGCTGACCGAGGCGACCGTCGCGGACGTGACCGCGGCCGCGCGCGACCTCGCACTCGAGAGCGCCTCCGACGGCGGCTACGAGATCGACTCGCGCGCGGTCCAGGGGCACAACGACGCCGCGACCTGGGTCATCCAGGCGAGGGTGTTCGAGAAGGCCGGATCCGGGCTGTACTTCATCCTGGACTGCACGGACGGAAGCGCCTCGACGGTCGCCGACGAGATCGTGGAGAAGAACCGGGTGCTGGTGTACTGAGCGGCGCTTCCGCGTCTCAGTGCGACCCTCCGGGAGGGCCGATCAGCAGCAGCACGGCGAAGAGGGCGGCGACCGCGGCGACGATGAGCAGCGCGAGCACCCACGGCCGGTGCAGGAACCAGCGCATGGTGCGGTCGTACCAGGCCGCGTCGCGCGGGTCGTCGGTCTGCTCCAGACGCCAGGCGCCGGCGAGACGTCCCGTGCGGTGCAGCCAGATCTCGGCGGGGATCGTGGCGTAGGGGACGATCGCGCTCGCGATCGCGACGACCGCGACGCCGACGCCCCAGCGCTGGTGGAACGCCAGCAGCACCGCGGTCGCGGCGTAGGAGAGGAACACGAAGCCGTGGATGGATCCGGCGATCGTGACGAGCACCGGAGGCAGGCCCGTGGCGCGGCCGACGAGCGCGCCGATCAGCAGGGTCCAGGTGATGGCCTCGGCGATCGCGAGCACGCGGAACAGGCGGGCGGGAGTGGTGAACACGGCTCTCCTCGGGTCGGGTGCTTCCAGCGTATGCAGCGGCCCCAGGGCGCCGCCTGCCCGGGGCCTCCACCTTTCGGACGGTTTCCGGCCGCCCTCGACAGGAGGCGACCCCGGCCCGTAGACTCGGCGGGCGCCGGGACCCGCCCGGGATCCGAGGGAAGGAGCTGACGATGAACGTCTCTGTTGTCGCGCCCTTCGCCCCCCTTCTTCCCTGAGGCCGCCCGCCCGACGCTTCCGCGAGCGGCCCCGACCCGGAGCCCCTCGTGATCCCTTCCTCCGCATCCCCGGATGCCTCTGCTTCTTTCTTCCTCTCCGCCGCCGACGACGACGATCTCGGTCTCTCCTTCGCCGATGTCGACCTGGCCGACGGGCAGCGCTGGACCACCTGGCCGACCGCGACGCCCACCGAGCGCGGGCCGGAGCCGCGCCCAGGCTGGGTGGTGACCTCGGCGGGCGCCGTCGACACCGAGCTCGGCATCCTCAAGACCGGCAAGGAGGCCGATGTCTTCCTGCTCGAACGGGCGGTGCCCGGCGATCCTGCTCAGCGCACCCTGCTCGCCGCCAAGCGCTACCGCAGCCCCGATCACCGCGCCTTCCACCGCTCCGCCGTCTACACCGAGGGGCGACGCACCCGGAACTCGCGGGACGCCAGGGCGCTCGCGCGCAAGAGCGAGCACGGCCGCGAGGTCGCCGCGGCGCAGTGGTCGTTCGCGGAGTTCGAGGCGCTGCGCCGGATGCACGAGCTCGGGGCGCCCGTGCCCTACCCGGTGCAGGTGACCGGCACCGAAGTGCTCATGGAGTTCATCGGATCCGCCGACGGTGTCGGCGCGCCCCGGCTCGCGCAGGTGCGGCACCACCCCGACCTGCTCGCCGAGCTGTTCGCGCAGGTCGGCGACCTCATGCGCGTGTTCGCACGTGCCGGGCTGGCCCACGGCGACCTCTCGCCGTACAACCTGCTCGTGCACGACGGCCGCGTGGTGGTGATCGACCTGCCGCAGATCGTGGACACCGTGGCGAACCCGCAGGGCCTGGACCTGCTGCATCGCGACTGCGTCAACGTGTGCGACTGGTTCGCCCGGCAGCGCCTCGACGTCGACGCCGAGGCCCTGTTCGGCGAGCTGGTCGCGGAGTCGTTCGGGTGAGGCGGCCAGATTTCGACGTGTGAACCGCCGAGCGGACCGCGGCGGGCGGATCCGCATACACTCCGACCATGACCCGCCCCGCTCTGCTCGCCGTCTCGCACGGCACCGACGACGCGGCCGGCGCTGCCGCGATCGCCCTGCTCGTGCAGCGCGTCTCCGAGCGGCTGAACGGTGCGGGCGGGCCGCACTCGGCGTCGGATCCGTCGCGGGTCGAGGTGCGCTCCGGTTTCGTCGACGTGCAGCAGCCCGACGCCCCGACCGCCCTCGCCGCGGTCGACGGGCCGGTCGTGGTGGTGCCGCTGCTGCTGTCCCAGGGCTTCCACGTACGGGTCGATCTGGGGCGCGCCGTGGCCGCCCGCGCGGACGCGGTGGTGACGGATCCGCTCGGCCCCGATGCGCGCCTCGCGGAGGTGCTCGCCCAGCGGCTCGCCGAAGCCGGCGCCGCCGAGGACCCCGCGGCGCCGGTCGTGCTGGCGGTCGCCGGATCCCGCGATCCGCGCTCCCTTCCCGACGCGGAGGAGTCGGCACGCCTGCTGGCCGCGCGGCTCGGGAGCGCGGTGGTGCCCGCGTACCTCGCCGCGCGCGAGCCGCGCCTCGCCGACGCGCTGGACGCGCACCCCGGCTCCCCCGTCGCGACGTACCTCCTCGCGCACGGCTACTTCTTCGACGTGGCGGGGCGCATCACGGGATCCGGCCTGCTGACCGAACCCCTGCTGGACGACGGCGAGCCCCCGCAGCCGCTCGTCGACCTCGTGGTCGACCGCTATCGCGAAGGCGTCGCGCAGCTCGCCGCGCGCGCCTGAGACGGCGTGATGGCAGTCGTGGCGCCGTCCACCCGCGCTCCACGGCCGGGAGCCACGACTGGGATCGCCGTCGGATGCACGGGCCGGATCCGCACGGCGGGCGCTCCATTGAACCGCATCCACCCCGGAGGAAACTGGACCATGTCGAACAATGACGCTCCGTGTCGGAGGCGATGACACAGACGGGCGGATCCGGCGGGTGCGCACGTAGCGTGTCGGCATGTCTCCCGAACCGACCACCGCCGTGCCCGCCGCGCCCGTCCGCGGCGCTCGCACCCGCACCGCCCGCGTGCCCACCAAGCCGCACGGTCAGTGGGCCGTCGACGGCACGGAGCCCCTGAACGGCAACGAGGAGTTCAAGCTCGCCGACAACGGCCTGAACGTGCGCGAGCGGATCGAGGGCGAGTACGCGCAGGGCGGCTTCGCGTCGATCGACCCGACCGATCTGCACGGGCGGTTCCGCTGGTGGGGCCTGTACACGCAGCGCAAGCCCGGCATCGACGGCGGCCGCACCGCGACGCTGACCCCGGAGGAGCTCGAGGACGAGTACTTCATGCTGCGGGTCCGCATCGACGGCGGCCAGCTGACCACCGAGCAGCTGCGCGTGATCGGCGGCATCTCGACGGAGTTCGCGCGCGACACCGCCGACTTCACCGACCGGCAGAACATCCAGCTGCACTGGATCCGCATCGAGGACGTCCCCGAGGTCTGGCGCCGCCTGGAAGACGTCGACCTCAGCACCACCGAGGCCTGCGGCGACGTCCCCCGGGTGATCCTCGGATCCCCCGTGGCCGGGATCGCCGCCGACGAGATCATCGATCCGACGCCGCAGATCCGCGAGATCGTCGACCGCTTCATCGGCGACGAGACTCTCGCGAACCTGCCCCGCAAGTACAAGACCGCGATCACCGGGCACCCCAGTCAGGATGTGGTGCACGAGATCAACGACTGCGCGTTCGTCGCGTACGAGCACCCCGAGCTCGGCATCGGCTACGACCTGTGGGTCGGCGGCGCGCTGTCGACCGTGCCGCGCCTCGGCGAGCGCCTCGGCGCGTTCGTCGCACCCGAGCGCGTCGCGGAAGTATGGCACGCGGTCACGCGGATCTTCCGCGACTACGGTTACCGCCGGCTGCGCAACAAGGCGCGGCTGAAGTTCCTGCTGGCCGACTGGGGCGTCGAGCGCTTCCGCGAGGTGCTCGAGACCGAGTACCTCGACTCCCCGCTGCCCGACGGCCCCGCCGCCCCGAAGCCCGTGGGACGCGGCGACCACGTCGGCGTGCACCGTCAGAAGGACGGCCTGTTCTACGTCGGCGCGGCGCCCGCCGTCGGCCGGGTCTCCGGCACGGCGCTCACGGCTCTCGCCGACCTCGCCGAGGAGCACGGATCCTCGCGGATCCGCACCACGCCGTACCAGAAGGTGCTCGTGCTGGACGTCGCCGAGGACCGTGTCGAGTCCCTGATCGCCGGGCTGTCCGCGATCGGGCTCGAGGCACGGCCGAGCCTGTTCCGCCGCGCGACGATCGCCTGCACCGGGATCGAGTTCTGCAAGCTCGCGATCGTGGAGACGAAGGTCAACGCAGCCCAGGCGATCGAGCAGCTCGAGGAGCGCCTGGGCGCGCTCGAGCCCGAGATCGGCCGGCCGATCACCCTGCACGTGAACGGCTGCCCGAACTCCTGCGCCCGGATCCAGACGGCGGACATCGGCCTCAAGGGCCAGCTCGTCACCATCGACGGCGAGCAGGTGCCCGGCTACCAGGTGCACCTCGGCGGCGGGCTCGCGAACGCCGACCGCGAGGAGGCGGGCCTGGGCCGCACGGTCCGCGGCCTGAAGGTGCCCGCCGACGGCATCGCCGACTACGCGGAGCGCGTGATCCGGCGCTACCTCGCCGATCGCGCCGACGCCGACGAGACCTTCGCCACCTGGGCGCACCGAGCCGACGAGGAGGCGCTGGTATGAGCACCGCCGTGGAGGTGCGGCCGGCCCGGCGCTCGCTCGACGAGCTGCGCGCCCTCGCCGAGCGCGGCGCCGCCGAGCTGCGCAGCGGATCCGCCGACGAGGCCTCCCCCGCGGAGGTCGTCGCCTGGGTCGCCGCGAACGTCTCCCCCCGCCTCGCCGCCGTCGCCTGCTCGATGGCCGACGCCGCCCTGCCGCACCTGGTGGCGGAGTCGATCCCGGGCGTCGATGTGCTGTTCCTCGACACCGGCTACCACTTCCTGGAGACGACGTTCACCCGCGACGAGGTCGCCCGCACGCTCGACGTGCGCATCGTCGACGTGAAGCCCGCGCAGACCGTGCGCGAGCAGGATGCGGAGTACGGCAAGGACCTGTTCTCCCGGGATCCGGCGCTGTGCTGCGAGATGCGCAAGGTCGCCCCGCTGCAACAGGCCCTCGGCGGCTACGAGGTGTGGTTCACCGGCGTGCGCCGCGACGAGGCCCCCACCCGGGCGAACACGCCGCTGATCACGTTCGACGAGCGCAACGGCCTGATCAAGGTCAACCCCGTCGCGAGCTGGTCGTTCGACGACCTCATCGCCTACGCGACCGCGCACGAGGTCGTCGTGAATCCCCTGGTCGCGAACGGCTATCCCTCGATCGGCTGCGCGCCGTGCACCAAGCCCGTCGCCGCGGGCGAAGACCCCCGCTCGGGCCGCTGGGCCGGGCTCGCCAAGACCGAATGCGGACTCCACGTATGAGCATCATCGACACCCTGCCCGCTCCCGCCGAGACCCTCGCCGGGCCCGACGCCGGTTCCCTCACCGGGCTCGACCTGCTCGAGGCCGAGGCGATCCACATCATCCGCGAGGTCGTGGCCGAGTTCGAGCGCCCCGTGCTGCTGTTCTCCGGCGGCAAGGACTCCGTGCTGGTGCTGCACCTCGCCGCCCGCGCCTTCGCGCCGGGCCGGATCCCCTTCCCCGTGCTGCACGTCGACACCGGGCACAACTTCGACGAGGTCATCCGGTTCCGCGACGAGACCGTCGAGCGGCTCGGGCTGAAGCTCGAGGTCGCGCGCGTGCAGGACTACATCGATGACGGCCGCCTCGCCGAGCGTCCGGACGGCACCCGCAACGTGCTGCAGACCCAGCCGCTGCTCGACGCGATCGCCGCGGGCAAGCACGACGCCGTGTTCGGCGGCGCCCGCCGCGACGAGGACAAGGCGCGCGCCAAGGAGCGCATCATCTCGCTGCGCGACGAGTTCGGGCAGTGGGATCCGCGCAACCAGCGCCCGGAGCTGTGGAGCCTGTACAACGGCCGGCACACCCCGGGCAAGCACGTGCGCGCGTTCCCGATCTCGAACTGGACCGAGCTGGACGTCTGGCGCTACATCGCCCGCGAGCGGATCCCGCTCCCCCCGCTGTACCTGGCGCACGAGCGCGAGGTCTTCCGCCGCGACGGGATGTGGTGGGCCGTGAACGAGCACGCGCAGCCCCGCGAGGGCGAGCAGGTCGAGCGCCGCACGGTCCGCTACCGCACGGTTGGCGACGCGAGCTGCACGGGCGCCGTCGAGTCCGACGCGTCCACCGTCGACCAGGTGGTCTCCGAGGTCGCCCGCTCCACGCTCACCGAGCGCGGCGCCACCCGCGCCGACGACCGGATCAGCGAGGCCGCCATGGAGGACCGCAAGAAGAACGGATACTTCTGATGAGCACGATAGAGCCCGCCCCCGCCGGGGTCGTTGAGCGAGCGCAGCGAGACGAAACGCGGCAGCCCGCGGGGAACCGCGTTTCGTCTCGGTCGGCTTCGCCGTCCTCGCTCAACGACCCCATCGTCGACCTCGGCGACACGACCCTGTTCCGGTTCGCCACGGCCGGATCCGTCGACGACGGCAAGTCCACCCTCGTGGGCCGGCTGCTGCACGACGCGAAGGCGATCCTCGCGGACCAGCTCGAGCAGGTGGCGCGCACCTCCGCCGACCGCGGCTTCGCGCACGGCGAGTTCGACTTCGCGCTGCTCACCGACGGCCTGCGCGCCGAGCGCGAGCAGGGCATCACGATCGACGTCGCGTACCGGTACTTCGCGACCGATGCGCGCAGCTTCATCCTCGCCGACTGCCCCGGGCACGTGCAGTACACCCGCAACATGGTCACCGGATCCGCGACCGCCGACGCCGTGGTCGTGCTCATCGACGCGCGCAAGGGCGTCGTGGAGCAGACGCGGCGGCACCTCGCGGTGGTGTCGCTGCTGCGCGTGCCGCACGTGATCGTCGCCGTCAACAAGATCGACCTCACCGGCTTCGACGAGGCGCGCTACCGCGCCGTCGAGGAGCAGGCGCTCGCGGTCGCGGCGGAGCTGGGTCTCATCGACACGCATGTGATCCCGGTCTCGGCGCTGGAGGGCGACAACATCGTGGATCCGTCCGCGCGCACGCCCTGGTACGACGGCCCCACCCTGCGCGAGCTGCTGGAGACCCTCCCGGCGCGCCAGGCCGAGGAGGACGCCGCCTTCCGCCTCCCGGTGCAGACCGTGATCCGTCCGCAGGGCGGGATCTCCGCCCTCGTCGACGACGCGGAGGTCGACGACCTGCGCGACTACCGCGGGTTCGCCGGACGCGTGGCGAGCGGATCCGTGCGGGTGGGCGACCGTGTGCAGGTCTTCCCCGGCGGGCACGAGACGACGGTCACCGGAATCCGCGTCGCCGGTCGCGTGGCCGAGGCCGCGCATACGGCGCAGTCCATCGCGGTGACCCTCGCCGACGAGGTGGACGCGGCCCGCGGCGCGCTCATCGCGACCGCCGGCACCGTGCCGAGCGGTCACCAGGAGGCCGAGGTCGAGATCTTCCAGCTCGACGTGCGCCCGATCGCGCCGGGGGCGCGGGTGCTCGCCAAGCACGGCACCGCGACCGTACAGGCGATCGTGGCCGAGGTGCTCTCCCGCCGCGACCTCGACACCCTCGCCCTGGAGGACGCCGCCGAGCTGGCCGTGAACGAGATCGGGCGGGTGCGGATCCGCTTCGCGTCGCCCCTGCCCCTGGAGCCGTACGCCGACGATCGGGAGGGCGGCGCCCTGCTGCTCATCCATCCTGTCGACGGAGCGACCCTCGCCGCCGCGACGGTCGTCGCGGCGGCATAGGACGGCGGAGCGAGACGAAACGCCGTCTTCCGCAGAGCGCCGCGCTCGTCTCGCCTCCGCGCGCGCAACGACCACAGAGACCACTCACCCGAAGAACGCCTAAGGAGGCGACAGTGAATCGCAAGACCCGTATCGCAACGGCTCGTTACAGTGCGGCTTTGGCCACCCTCGGACTCGCGATGGCGATGCTCGCCGGCTGCGCCTCCGGTCAGGCCTCGGCGACCGACAAGACCGAGAAGCTCGACACCGTGCGGGTCGGCTACTTCGCCACGGTCACGCACGCCCCGGCGCTCGTCGGCGTCGAGAAGGGCTTCCTGCAGAAGGAGCTGGGGAAGACCGCGCTCAAGACCGAGGTCTTCAACGCGGGCCCCGCGGCCATCGAGGCGCTCTCGGCCGGCGCGATCGACGCCACCTACATCGGCCCGAACCCGGCCATCAACTCGTACATCAAGTCGGCGGGCGCCTCGGTGCGCGTCATCGCGGGGGCCACCAGCGGCGGCGCGTCGCTCGTGGTGCGCGACGGCATCACCAGCGCCGCGGATCTGAAGGGCAAGACGCTGGCGACGCCGCAGCTCGGCAACACCCAGGACGTCGCGCTGCGCACCTGGCTCTCCTCGAAGGGGCTGAAGACCAGCATCACCGGCGGCGGCGACGTGAACATCACGCCGACCGACAACGCGCAGACTCTCGCCCTGTTCAAGAACGGGCAGCTCGACGGCGCCTGGCTGCCGGAGCCCTGGGCGTCTCGCCTGGTCGTCGAGGCCGGGGCGCACGTGCTGCAGGACGAGCGCGACCTCTGGCCCGGCGGGAAGTTCCCCACCACCGTGCTCCTCGTCAGCAAGGACTTCGCGGACAAGCACCCCGACGCCGTGAAGGAACTCGTGGCCGGGCACCTGGATGCGCTCGACTGGATCGCGAAGAACCCGACCGAGGTCGGCACGGTCGTCAACGCCGCGCTGCAGAAGGCCACCGGCAAGCCCCTGGCCGACGACGTGCTCACGCCGTCGCTCGCGAACGTGTCGTTCTCGGCGGATCCGAACGCCCAGGCGTTCGCGACCCTCGTGAAGAACGGCGTCACCGCGGGCACGCAGACGAAGGGCTCGATCGACGGCCTGTTCGACCTCACGGCGCTCAACGCGGCGCTGAAGGAGCGCGGCGAGAAGGCCGTCGACGACGGCGGACTGGGCGCGAGGAAATGACCGCCCCGCTCGCGCCGAGCTTCGACGGGGTCACCCCGGTCCTGCCCGCTCCGGATCCGGTGGATCCGGCCGTGCGTCTCGCGCACGTCACGAAGCGGTACGGATCCGGCCCCGTCGTGCTGGACGACGTCTCGCTCGACATCGCACCGGGAGAGTTCGTCTGCCTGCTCGGCGCGAGCGGCTGCGGCAAGTCGACGCTGCTGAACCTCATCGCGGGCCTCGAGCCCGTCTCCGCCGGCACGCTCACCGCTCCGCCGGAGGGCGCCGCGGTGATGTTCCAGGATGCGGCGCTCATGCCCTGGCTGAGCGCGCGCCGCAACGTCGAGCTCGCCCTGCGCCTGCGCGGCGTGCCGCGCGCCGAACGCCGGGCGGAGGCGCTGCGCCTGCTGGGGATCGTGAACCTCGCCGACGCCGCGGACAAGCGCCCGCACGAGCTCTCCGGCGGCATGCGGCAGCGGGTGGCGCTGGCCCGCGCCCTCGCCCAGGACCGCCCGGTGCTGCTCATGGATGAGCCCTTCGCGGCGCTCGACGCCATCACGCGCGACCTGCTGCACGAGGTCCTCGAGAACGTGTGGCGCGAGACCGGCCGCACGATCGTGTTCGTCACCCACAACGTGCGCGAGGCCGCCCGCCTCGGCGAGCGCGTGGTGCTGCTCGGCAGCCGTCCCGGCCGGATCTCCCGCGAATGGCGCGTGGCGCGCACCCGCGGCCGGCGCATCGAGTCGCCCGAGGTGTCGGCGCTGGCCGCCGAGATCACCGTCGAGCTGCGGAAGGAGATCCGCCGCAATGCCTCTTGAGAACGCCGTCCCCGCCTCGGGGTCGTTGAGCGAAGACGAGCGCAGCCTCCCCTCGGGGTCGTTGAGCGAGGACGAGCGCAGCGAGACCGAGACGAAACGCGGCTCCCTCGCAGGCGGCCGAGACGGAACGTCGCACCCTCGTCTCGCTCCGGCTGCGCCGGGGCTCGCTCAACGACCCCATGGAGAGCTCGAGGGCCTCGACCGCCTGCAGACCGTGGAGATCGGATCCGCATCCCGCACGCGCGAGCGCCTGCGCGCGGTGCTGCCGCCGGTCGGTCTGCTGGTGCTGCTGCTCGCCGCCTGGCAGCTCTACATCGTCATCGCCCAGCCGCGCCCCGACAAGGCGCCGAGCCCCGCGCAGGTGCTGGGCGCCCTCGGCGACGCCTGGCAGTCGGGCCGGCTGCAGGAGTCGGTGCTCACGAGCCTCGAACGCGGCGGCATCGGCTTCGTGGTCGCGATCGCGGTCGGCACCCCGCTCGGCCTGCTCCTGGCGGAGTGGAAGCTGCTCCGCCGCGCCGCGGGACCGCTGATCTCCGGGCTCCAGGTGCTGCCGTCCGTGGCCTGGGTGCCCGCGGCGATCATCTGGTTCGGTCTGTCGGATGCGACCGCGTACTTCGTGATCCTGATGGGGGCGATCCCCTCGATCGTGAACGGGCTGCTGGCCGGCATCGACCAGGTGCCGCCGCAGCTGCGCCGGGTGGGCACCGTGCTCGGCGCGGGCCGCCTGCAGGCGGCGACGGCGATCGTGCTGCCCGCGGCTCTCCCCGGCTACCTCGCCGGGCTCAAGCAGGGCTGGGCGTTCTCCTGGCGCTCGCTCATGGCCGCCGAGATCATCACGACCGGTGGATCCATCGGCTTCGGTCTCGGGACGATGCTCGACCAGTCCCGCGAGCTCGCGGATCTTCCCGGCGTGCTCGCGACCATCATCCTGATCCTGGCGATCGGCATCCTCATCGAGCTGGCGCTGTTCGCGCCGATCGAGCGGGCCGTGCTGCGCCGCCGCGGACTCCTGCTCGGAGGTGCCTGATGTCCTACGGAACCGTGACTCTGGTCGGAGCGGGCCCCGGCGACGCCGGCCTGCTGACGCTGCGGGGGCTCCGCGCCCTCGAACGCGCCGACGTGATCGTCGCCGATCGGCTCGGCGCGCGCGCCGTGCTCGACCAGCTCGCCGCCGAGGGCGTGGTCCTCACCGCCGAGGTGATCGACGTCGGCAAGACTCCGGGGCACCACCCGGTGCCGCAGCAGGAGATCAACGCGCTGCTCGTGCGGCACGCCCGCGCCGGCCGCGAGGTCGTGCGTCTCAAGGGCGGGGATCCGTTCGTGCTGGGCCGCGGCCGGGAGGAGTCGCTCTACTGCGAGGCCGAGGGCATTGCGGTGAGCGTCGTCCCCGGCGTGACCAGCGCCGTCTCCGTGCCCGCCGTGGCCGGCATCCCGCTGACGCACCGCGGCGTCGCGACGGCGTTCACCGTCGCGAGCGCGCACGATCCGATCGAGCAGCTGCCCGGCGGATCCGATCACACCGTCGTGCTGCTCATGGGCATCGGCACCCTCGCGCACACCGCCGGGATCCTCGCCCGCGGCGAGCGCGGCGCCGACTGCCCCGTCGCCATCGTCGAGGACGGCTACGGCGCCGCCGAGCGCGTCACCATCGGCACGCTCGGCACGATCGCCGGGCTCGCCGCCGTGCGCCAGGTGCGCAACCCCGCCGTCGTCGTGGTGGGCGACGTGGTGCGGCTGAGCCCCCACGCCGCACTTTCGGGGTCGTTGAGCGAGGACGCCGCAGGCGACCGAGACGAAACGCGGCACCCCCGCAAGAGCACCGCGTTTCGTCTCCCTCCGGCTTCGCCGGTGCTCGCTCAACGACCCCGGCAAGACATCCCGGCTGCGCCGGTGCTCGCTCAACGACCCCCTGCACACGCCCGATCCGACCGAAAGACCCTGCAGCCGTGACCGACCTCCACCCCTCCTCCCCGCTCCGCGTCGCGATCGTCGGCGCCGGTCCCGCCGGGATCTACGCCGGCAACATCCTGTCGAACGCGATCGCCGCCCGGTCCGACGGCAGCACGGTCGAGATCGACCTGTTCGAGTCGCTCCCCGCGCCCTACGGCCTCATCCGCTACGGCGTCGCCCCCGACCACCCGCGCATCAAGGGCATCGTGAACTCGCTGCACGAGATGCTCGACGCTCAGGGCGTCGACGCGGAACGTCGCACCATCCGCTTCCTCGGCAACATCGAGGTGGGACGCGACGTGTCGATCGACGAGCTGCAGGCCCGCTACCACGCCGTGGTGCTCGCGACCGGGGCCATCCGCGACGCCGCGCTGCGCATCCCCGGGGTCGACCTGCCCGGCTCCTACGGCGCCGCGGACTTCGTCTCGTGGTTCGACGGCCACCCCGACGTGCCCCGCACCTGGCCGCTCGTGGACGAGCAGGTCGCGGTGATCGGCAACGGCAACGTCGCCCTCGACGTCGCCCGCATCCTCGCCAAGCTGCCGCAGGACCTGCGCAGCACCGAGGTGCCCGACAACGTGCTCGCCGGTCTCGAGGCCTCCGCCGTCACCGACGTGCACGTGTTCGGCCGCCGCGGCCCCGCCGACATCAAGTTCACCCCGATCGAGCTGCGCGAGCTCGGCGAGGTCGCGGGCGTCGACATCATCGTCGACGACGCGGACTTCGCAGAGGTGGATCCGGCCGCGGCGGGGACCAACCAGCTAAAGATCATGCTGCGCACGCTGAACGCCTGGCGCGACCGTCCGGAGAACCGCGGCGAGAGCACGGGGGCGACCCGCCGCCTGCACCTGCACTTCTGGCACGCGCCGGTGGAGATCCTCGGATCCGACCGCGTCGAGAAGGTGCGTTTCGAGCGCACGGCGCCGAGCGAGGACGGATCCGTCTCGGGAACCGGCGCCTTCGTCGAGTACCCGATCACCGCCGTGTACCGGGCCGTCGGCTACTTCGGCTCGCCGATCGTCGACGTGCCGTTCGACGACCGGCGCGGCGTGGTTCCCAACGACGGCGGCCGTGTCGACGGCACGCCGGGAGTGTACGCGACCGGCTGGATCAAGCGGGGCCCGGTCGGCCTGATCGGCCACACCAAGTCCGACGCCACCGAGACCATCGCGAACCTGCTCGAGGACGCCGACGCCGGCCGTCTCGCCGACCCGACCGAGACGGCGGACATCCTCGACCTGCTCGCCGAGCGCGAGGTCGAGGTGACCACGTGGGACGGCTGGCTCGAGCTCGACGCGCACGAGCGCGCGCTCGGCGCCGCGCACGAGCACACCCGCGAGCGGGTCAAGGTCGTGCCGCGCGAGGAGCAGGTCGAGATCTCGCGCAGCGGGGCGCTCGCCCGATGACCTACGTGATCGCGCTGCCCTGCGTGGACGTGAAGGACCGCGCGTGCATCGACGAGTGCCCGGTCGACTGCATCTACGAGGGCGAGCGCTCCCTCTACATCCACCCCGACGAGTGCGTCGACTGCGGCGCCTGCGAACCGGTCTGCCCGGTCGAGGCGATCTACTACGAGGACGACCTGCCCGACGAGTGGAGCGACTACTACACCGCGAACGTGGCGTTCTTCGACGAGATCGGATCCCCGGGCGGCGCGGCGAAGGTCGGCGCCTACGCCTTCGACCACCCGCTGGTCGCCGCGCTCCCGCCCCAGGCGGACGGTCATGACTGACGACGTCTACGACGTGCTCATCGTCGGCGGAGGGCCCGCCGGGCTCTCCGCCGCGCTGAACCTCGCCCGCTCGCTCGCGCGCGTGCTGGTCGTCGACGCGGACCGGCCGCGCAACGCCGCGACCCTCGTCTCGCACGGCTTCCTCACCCGCGACGGGATCCCGCCGCACGAGCTGCGGCGCATCGCCCGCGAGGAGCTCGCCGCCTACCCGAACGTCACGATCCGCACCCGCGAACGCGTGTTCGAGCTCGCCGCGGACGGATCCGGCTTCGTCGCCGAGGTCGGCCGGCGGGCGCCGGAGGCCACGGTCCGCGCGCACCGCGTCCTGCTCGCCACCGGCCTGCGCGAGACCTTGCCCGAGGTCCCGAACCTGCGCGGCTTCTACGGCGTGAGCCTGTTCAGCTGCGCGGCCTGCGACGCCTGGGAGCTGCAGGGCCGCCCGCTCGCCCTCATCGGGGAGACGCCAGACCTCGCCGCACGCGCCCGGCTCATCGCGCGCTGGACGACCCGGCTCACGGTCTTCACGAACGGCTCCGACGCGGTCGACACCGCGGAGGAGGCCGAGCTCGCGGCCGCCGGCATCGCCGTCGAACGCAGCCCGATCACCGAGCTGCACGGCGAGCGAGGCGCCCTCACCGCCATCAGCCTCGCCGACGGATCCCAGCACGCGGTCGAGGGCGGCTTCGTGCGCCCCGAGTGGGAGACCGACCTGTCGTTCCTGCCCTCGCTCGCGCCCGATCTCGACGCCCACGGCCACCTCGCCGCCGACCGCGCCGGCCGCACCAGCGTGCCCGGGCTGTACGCCGCGGGCGACGTGGCCTCGCCCGGACCGCAGCAGCTCATCGTCGCCGCGGGCGCCGGCGCCCGGGTCGCCGCGGTCATGATCCACGACTCGATCGGCGTCGCGACGGCGCACTGACGCACCCGGGAAACCCGGGCGCGTCAGTGCGGTGCGGAGCCGAGTCCGTCACTCAGCCCGTGCGGGAGAACGCCGAGGCGATCTCGCTGCCGGTGCGTCGTGCGAAGGTCACGGTGCGCAGCACGGACATGGCGCCCGGGTACTCGCCGTACCAGACGCCGGTGACGACCCCGGCACCGTACAGGCCCGGGATCGCCGTGCCGCGGGGCGTGACCACGCGCCCCTGCAGGTCGATGCGAATGCCGCCGTAGCTGAACGTCGATGCCGTCGCGAGCGGATACGCGAAGAAGGGCGCCTCGGCGATCGGAAGCGCCCAGTTCGTCTTGTCGACCTCCAGCCCGCGCGTGTGCTTGCCGTCGAGGACAGCGGGGTCGAACTCGCCGTCGACGACGGCGTCGTTGAAGCGCGCGATCTCCTCTTCGAGGGCGTTCGGCGGGACCCCGATCAGCCCGGCCAGCTCGGCCAGCGTGTCGGCGCGGTACGGCTCGATGTCGCTCTGGTTGAGGAACCCCCAGCCCGGGATCCGGGCGGCGCGCGCATCGAAGACGAAGGACGCGGTCGCATCGTGGTCGCGCCACACCGACCACGCGAGCGGAGCGTTGAGCGCCTCGGGCGTCGCGGATCCCTCATCGACGAATCGGCGACCGCGGCCGTCCACGATCACTCCGAAGGGGATCCCGAAGATCCCGGCATCCGGCTTGGACGTCCGTTCGTCGACGAGCTGGACGTGCAGCCGGTCGAACTGGCCCGCGGTCGCCGCGCCGAGCTCGGTCGCCATGCGCAGTCCGTCGCCGGTGTTGAAGCGGAGTCCGGGGACGACCGGACGGATGCGCCCGGCGCGCGGGCCGACGTACCGGGTGACCGCTTCCAGACTGCCTTCGAAGCCCCCGGTGGCCAGGACCACCGCGTCGGCGGCGATCCGGCGGGTGAGCCCGTCCGGGCCGCGCGCGGTCACGCCGTTCACCCGGCCGTCCTCGTCCGTCAGCAGCTGCAGCGCCTCGGTGTCATAGCGGATCTCCACGCCCGGGATCTCCTCGAGACGCGAGCAGAACGCCTCGACGAGGCTGGCTCCCCCGCCCACCATCGCGCCGTAGTCGTTCGCCATCGCGAACGGCGGGCGCTGATGCGCGATCTGCACGCCGTGATCCTCGAGCCACGCCACGGTCGCGGCGCCCTCCTGCTCGATCACCCGGAAGTACGGCTCGTCCACATCGGTATGCGACGCCAGGATCCGTTCGATGACTCCGGCGTCGACGACGCCCTCTCTATCGACGGTCACGTTGACCCAGGACCATCGCGTCGCTCCCCCGCGCTCGGCGCGCGGGGCACGCTCCACGAGGGTCACCCGCGGGGTGCGGCCCGAACGCTCGGCCTCCTCCAGGAACGACAGCGCGACGCTCAAGCCGCCGGCGCCGCAGCCGACGACGAGCAGGTCGACGGGCGCGGCCCCTTCCTCGGCGCTCATTCCGGCTCACCCCCGTCCGGCACGAACGCGAACACCCGGGCAGGCCCTGCGGTCCCGCCCACGAGCGGCAGCGGCGCGACGACGATCCAGGCTCCCGCCGCCGGCAGCGCGTCGAGGTTGCGCAACGAGGTCAGCCCGTACTTGTCGGATCCGAGCAGGTAGTAGTGGCCGGGACCGAACGCACCGGGGTCGTCCTCGGCATCGTCCGCCTCCGGACCGGCTCCCAGGCCGTCGATGCCGATGGCCTCGACGCCGAGGCCGGACAGATGCGGGTGCGCGGCGAGCCATTTGGCCGCCTTCAGGGTGAGACCGGGCCAGACGTTGTCGTTCAGGAAGCGTTCCGGATCCTCGCCGCGCGCGCTCCAGCCCGTCCGCACGAGGAGCCAAGTCCCCGGCTGCATCCGCCCGTGCTCCGCCTCCCAGTCCTCCAGGTCGGCCACCGTCACGAGATAGCCGGGGTTCTCGTCCACCGCCGCCGTGCGGTCGAGGACGGCAACGGGTCCGACGAGCCGGTCCGGCGGGATCTGGTCGACGGAACGCCCGTCGCGGCCGCTGATCCAATGTCGAGGGGCGTCGACGTGCGTACCGGCGTGCTCCCCGAGCGTGATGTCGCTCCACGACCAGCCCGGCCCGTGCTCATCGAAGTCGCTGACCGGGGTGAACGTCAGGCCGGCGGTCGGCGCGAAGGGCGCGGGCACCGGCACCACGGGCGTGGTCGGGCTCAGCGGCGTCGTCAGGTCGACGATGCGCGCGCCGAGGAAGGGGGTCGGGCTGGTCATGAGTTGTCTCCGTTCGGGTGTGTCGGATGGGGAGCCGGGGCATCGCCGGCGAAGTGCGGGAGGTACGCCCTGACTTCGACCTCGATGAGCATTCCCGGGCCGAGGAACTCGGCGACGTAGCCGCTGCCGACGAAGCCCCGCTGCGGGATCCGCTCCCGGAAGATCTCGTTCAGGGTGCCGAAGTCCTCGGCACGGGCCAGGGTCGCGTGCACCTCGTAGACGTGCTCGAAGCCGGCGTCCACCGCAGCCAGCACGATGGCGATGTTGTCGAACGCCAGGTCCGCCTGCGCACGGAAGCCCGCGGGCAGGCGCCGGTCCTCGACCGGGCCGGTCAGGTTCGTCAGCGCCGAGGTTCCGGACACGGTGAGCCACGGACCGATCCGCATCGCGCGGTCGAAGTGCCCGGCGGGCGGGGCGAGGTCCGACGGGTTGATCGCCTCGATGAACGGGCGGTCAGCGGGCATCATCACGGTTGCCTCCTCGGGGGCGTGATCGGGTGGGCGGAGGGGAGCGGACCGGCCTCGTCGACGACGGGCGTGCGCATACGGCCGAGACCGGTGATCTCGGCTTCGACGACGTCCCCCGGCTGCAGGAAGACCGGCGGGTCCTGTTCGAAACCGCACCCGGACGGGGATCCGGAGAGGATCACGTCACCCGGTTCGAGCGGGAGGCCGGCACTCACGAAGGAGATCAGCTCCGCGACCCCGGTGATCATGTCGGTCGCGCGCGCGTGCTGCCGCGCGGATCCGTTCACGCTCAGACGCAGGATCAGATCGACGGGCGCGGCCACCTCGTCGGCGGTGAGCAGCCAGGGTCCGAGCGGGCAGAACGTCGGAAAGCCCTTCGCCCGGGTGAGCTGCAGGGAGAGGGGATGCGCAAGACCCGCCCCGAGGGCGATGTCACGGGCGGACACGTCGTCGGCCACGACGAAGCCGGCCACGTGGGCGAGGGCGCGCTCCGGAGGGACCCGATGAGCGGCCGCGCCGATCACGATGCCGAGCTCGACCTCGTGGTCCAGAGCGGCGGTCTCGGGCGGGCGGACGATCTCGTCGTACGGGCCGCACACCGCGGACGGCGGCTTGAGAAACAGGACCGGATCCCCGGCGCGGGTGTCGAGGCCGGCCGCGTGCGACGGATAGTTCATGCCGACTCCGACGACGAGGCGCGGCTTCGGGATCGGCGCACCGATCCGGCGCGTCCCGAGCCTCTCCCGAAGCCGCTGCGCGGCCGGGCCGGCCAGCCACTCCGCGAGATCCGCGCGCCTGCTCACCAGGTCGCTCAGGTGACGGATCCGCACGCCGTACCGCGCGGCCAGGGCGCGCAGCGGGACGACGACCGCCTCGGGCGACGGCACGCCGTCTGATCCGTCGTCGTCGAGCAGGGCGAACGGCTCCTCGGCGCCGACAGGCCCCGCGCTCAGCAGCCGCATGCGCGGCCCCCGTCCTCATCGACCATGACTGCTCCCTCGTGCTGTCGTTTCGACGACACTAGGAGCAGGGTCCCCCCGACTTCGTCGGCGGATCACTGCGATTCAGGACCGGTTCTTGGTGGATTCCCCGAGGGACCGATCACCTCGATCGGGGGCACCCTCGCCCGCAGGCGACGGGCGGAGTCTCAGCGCGGCGGCCCGATCGACAGCATCGACAGCGCGAGGCCGTCGAAGCGCCGCGGGTCGTGGCCGGTCAGTTCCTGCCATCGATCCAGACGGTAGGCGACCGTGTTGGGGTGCAACTGCAGCGCGGCGGCGGCCGCGGCCAAGCTGAACCCCTCGTCGGCGAAGGCGCGCACCGCCTCGGCGAGACCGGGATGCTCCGCCGCCACCGCCTTCGCATCGCCGTACAGCGGGGTGAGCCGGGTGCGCGCGTCGACGAGCCCCGAGTGCAGCCACGCGCGTTCGAAGAACGACACCGAGTCCGGCCACGCGACGCGCAACGCCCGCTCGGCGTCGCCGATGCTCGTCTCGGCCCCGGAGACACCAGGCCGCTCCAGCCCGACTCCGACGCTCCCGCGACCGGGCAGCTGGCGGTGCACCTCCTCGGACACCGCCTCCGGGGAGGCGCCCTGGCAGAGCACGATCATCAGGGTGCCGTGAAGCCCCGCGTGATTCGTGCCGGGCAGCCGCGACAGCCCCTTCTGCAGCAACTCGAGGTCTCCCTCCACCCAGGGCCCCGCCTCGGTGCAGACCGCGCGGAAGAGGCCACCGGGCACGAATCCGAGCCGCCGCGCGTTCTCGACCGCATCGCCCTCCGCCGCGTCGCCCGCGCGGACGGATTCCAGCAGGCGCTGACGAAGCACGACCTGCCGCCCGTGCGCGCCCCCGCCCCCCGCGAACGCCTCGGCGACGTGCGCGCTCGTCTTCTGGATCCACGACCACAGGGGATCCGCCAGCTGCACCAGAGTGCTCGGCGCGATCCCGTCGACGTGCGACAACGCGTCCCACACATCCCGCCCGACCACGTGGAACGCGGCGAGCACGTCCTGCACGGGTATGCCGGCGGCCTCCCGGCGCAGCGCCGCGTAGCGGATCGCCCTGGCGTCCTCCGCCGAGAGGGATCCGTCTGCGGCGAGCGCGTGCAGGAGCGCCCTGATCGTGTCGCGCACGGTTGCACGGTGCGTCTCGAGCGGCACCAGGGCGTATCCGGCGATCTCGGCGCGCACATGGTCGGTCGTCTCGGCGGCGAGCGCGTCGAGCCCTTCCTCGACCTGTGCGCACGCGCGGTGCGCCGCGGTCCTCTTCCTCGTCGTCATGCCTCTCCCCGGGCGGCCGGCCGTCCCTCGTGGAATGCAGGCTACTCCGCGGTTTCGAGCAGCCGCGCCCAGGGGTGCGAGGCGGGTCCGGTGCCGATGCCGTCCCAGGCCGTGCGGCGAGCCGGATCCGGATCGGGAACGCATCCGGCGCCCGCCTCTCCGAAGCGGAACTCGTGCCGCTCCGTCTCCGAATAGGCGCGCCAGGCCGGATCGGGGATCCCGGTGCGCGCGAACCCGCTCAGGCATCGGTCTGCGGTCCGATCCGGGGTCATGCCGAAGAACGCCGGCACCTCCGCGCCGTGGGCGGCCGATCCTGTCGCCCCCGGCAGGTCGTACCGGTACACGTAGGTCGCCGTGGCGCCTCCGGCCAGGCGCGCCTCTGCGAGACGGAGACTGCGGATGCGGAACTGGTCGGAGGCGATCGTCAGCCAGAGCTCGCCCGGCGGGGCGGCGGGGAGGAGCCCGCGGTAGGTGCGCAGCAGCGCATCCGCGTCCTGCGGATGATCCAGCCCGTCCGCGACGAGACGCTGCAGCTCCTGGGGCGACAGGTCGCGGGATGCGGCGTCCGGATCCATCCCGAGCACGATGTGGGACTCGTCGCGGGCGGTGCCGACGATGAGCGGGATGCGGGCGCCGATGCCGGCTCCGGCCGCCGCCGTGGGGGCGAGCGGAAGCGGGGCGCGGCCGACGACGGGCGAGAAGCGCATGCTGTGCGGACCGGGGACGGCGCCCGCGCCGAGGTGCTCCTGCATCTGCAGGAGCACCTCGGTCGGCACCCCGCGGAGGCCGGACACGAGACGGTCGGCGTCACCGGTGAGCGCCAGCGCGTCGACTGCGGCGGCTCGGGTGTCGCCCGCGCGCGCGGGGTCGTTGAGGTCGAACTCCGGGCCGGCCATGATCACCGCGCCGTGCATGAGCCCCTCCGCCGCCGGCGTGCTCAGCAGCATCGACGTCTTGCCTCCGCCGCCCGAGTGCCCCACGACCGTGACGCGGTCCGGGTCGCCGCCGAAGGCGGCGATGTTCCCCTGGATCCAGTGCAGCGCCGCGATGAGGTCGAGGTGACCGGCGAGACCGGATGCGGAGACGCCGAGGGGCTCCAGATCCAGGAACCCGAGCACGCCGAGCCGGTGCGTCACGGAGACGACGACCAGGTCGTGTTCGGCGCTCAGTCGCGCCCCGTCGCTGTCGGGTTCGAGCGAGGAACCGGCGAAGTAGCCTCCGCCGTGCAGCCAGACGACGACGGGGCGAAGGCCGTGCACGGACGGCGTGACGACGTCGAGGAAGAGGCAGTCCTCGCTCATGCCGCGCCCGGCGTCGGCCAGCGGGCTCGCGGGCTGAGGCGCGATCGGCCCCGGCGACGCGGATCCGCGGACCCCCGTCCACGGCGGCATCGGCACCGGCGGGGCGAACCGCCTCTCGTCCACCGGGGCCAGGGCGTAGGGCACCCGATGAAAACGGAGCAGGCCGCCGTCCCGGTGGCCGGCGAGACGTCCCGAGGGCGTGGACAGGAGGAGCTCAGGCACGCGCGGCCTCGGCTTCTGCGGCCCGGATGTGCTCGCCGATCAGCGCGGAGATCCGCACGGCCGCGGTGTCGAGCAGCCAGTGCCCGCCCTCGTCGAGCTCCACCATCCGGAACGGGCCGCGCGCGAACCGTGCGCAGAGCGCGGCCGTGGCCGGCAGCAGCGCCGGGCCCTGACTGAAGACGTAGAGCGCCGGCACGGCGACCGGCGGGACTTCGGCCATCGCCTCGACGGGGATGAGGTGCCAGGCTACTGCTGCCTCGAGCACCTCCGGATCCCGCAGCCGCGCGACCGTCTCGCGGACCAGTTCCGGGCGCATCCCCGATGCGGCGAGGAATGCCCTGAGTCCGGCGGCGTCGTCGCGCAGCAACTGCTCCGCCGCCGGGCGCGGAGGGCTCATGCTCTCCAGCTCGTCCCAGGCTCGGCGCTGCGCCGGGTCGGTGCGCACCCCTTCGGCGAAGGCCGCAGGGTGGGGGAAACGCAGCGCGGTGAGTGATGCGATCCGGTCCGGATGCGCCGCGGCGGTCGACCAGCTCTGCAGCGCGCCCTGACCGAAGCCGGCGAGGTGCACACGATCCCATCCGAGCGCATCTGCGACGCCGACCGCGTCGGCGACCACCGCATCGAGCGAGTACTGGTCCAGCGGCACCCTCGCCTCCGGCGAGTAGCCGCGCTGATCGAAGGCGACCGTGCGGATCCCCTGCTCCGCGAGCAGCGGGGCGACGCGGTCCCAGCTCCCCGCGTGCTGCGGGAAGCCGTGCAGGGCGAGGAGCGGGACGCCGTCCGCGGGCCCCCAGGAGACGGCGTGGAATCGGAGGCCTCCGGCGTCGACGGCGAACTCGGACGATGCGTCCGTCGCGCCCCGCCCGCCCGTCACGGGCGGGCCTTCGAAGCGGCCGCAGCGGACCCTGCCGGCACCGTGGCGGGGAGCACCACGTCCTCGATCGCCTCTGCGGTAGGCCGAGCACGCCGGAGCAGCACCGCGGCGACGATCCCGGCGACGGTGGGCACCGCGATGCCGAGGAAGAGCTGGGTCGTGCTGAACCCCGCGGCGAGCATGGCGCCTCCGGCCCAGCCGCCGCCGAGGCGACCGATCTGCCCTGCCCCGTTCGCCCAGGAGACGCCGGTCGCGTTCGCCCGCGCGGGATACAGCGCGGTCGCAAGAGTGGGAAGCACGGCGTTGGATCCGGCGATCGTGAAGGCGATCGCGCAGATCGCCGCGAGGAAGCCCCCGATTCCGAGATCGACCACGGCGAGCAGGATGATCCCCACGGTGCCGACGCCCCAGACCGCGGCCAGCACGGAGCGCGGGTCCCAGCGTCGCAGCGCGAAGCCGAGTCCGAGCTGCCCCAGCAGACCGCACAGGCCGAACAGGCCGGTGACGAGCGCCGAGCTCCCCGCGCCCAGACCGTAACGCTCGACCATGAGCGGCAGATAGGTCGCGATGAGGTAGGCGACGCCGAGACCGACGGCGAAGCAGATCCAGGTGAGGATGGTGGACACGAGATACCGGCGGGCGAACAGCGTCCCGACGGCGCTGCGGTCATCGGCGGCCGCCACCGGCGCGAGATCGTCGAACCGTTCCGGTCGACGCGGCAGCACGCGCAGCAGGAACGGCACCAGCACGAGCGAGAGAGCGCCGCTGATGATCACCAGGGCCCGCCAGCCCGCTGTGGGGATGACCACCGCAGCGAGCACACTGCCCAGGATGAAGCCGAACGCTCCGCCCGACCAGACCAGGCTCACCATGTGCGATCTGCTGCGCTCGGAGGCGAGCTCCGCCACCTGAGCGATGACGACCGGCACGAGAGCGCCGAGTCCGACACACGCGGCCAGCCGCACGATCATCAGCCCGGCCATCCCGGGGACCGCCGCGGTCGCGACCGTCAGCAGCGAGAACTCCAGCGCGCAGACGACGATCACGGGCCGGCAGCCGAAGCGGTCGGCGAGCGGGCCCGCGAGGTAGCCGCCGATCGCGCCGGCGACGACGCTGAGGGTGACGAGGAGAGTGATGTCCTCGATGCTCGTCCCCCACTCCTCCATGACGCGAGGGAAGACGAAGCTCGCCACGACGAGGTCGAGTCCCTCGGCGACCATGGCCAGCATCAGGATGAACAGGGCGAGACGGATCCGAGGTCGTGCAGTCGACGTTGACATGTGAATCTCCGGGCTCGGGTTGACCGGCACGAACAGTGCCGTGCGGGCACGCTAACGAGCCGCGGAGCCGTTCGGCATCGGCGATTCCCCAACTCGTTCCCGTCGATCCCACAGCGAGCGCCGGCGTGCCGCACTTCGCACGGAGATGTGCGCTTGACTCGGAGAGATTCCCGCTTTTCGTCCGAGGTTGCCGCACAGTTCCGAACGAAGCGCCCGCGGGACGCTCACGCGGAGAGCGGATGCGGCCGGGGGATCCCCGCCGCGGGACGCCACCTAGCCCTCCGCCGCCCGCACGGCCTCCAGCAGCGCCACCAGCGGCCGCGGGATCCGGGCGGCGGGCAGCGCCGCGATCACATCGGCCGCGAAGACCGTCTTGCGTCCGCTCGCCGTGCCCGCGAACCGGTGCAGCTGCGCGTCGACGGAGCGCACGCGCTGCGCGGGCTGCCCCTGGAACACCCGGAACAGCGCGAGCTCCCCGCGGGCATCGAGGGTCTGCAGCACCAGCTCGGGGCCGGCGGCCCGGATCACCTCGTCCTCCAGATCCTGCTCGCATCCGAAGAACCCGCATCGGGCGACCGCCGCCGGGTCGGCTTCGCCGGCGGGCAGCAGGCGGCCGGCGACGAGAGCGCCGACCACGTAGCGCAGCTCGGCCGCGTCATAGAGCCCGAGCACCGGCACCGCCGGATCCCGTCGCTCCAGCCAGGAACGCAGGTTCGTGATGCCGCCGAGCGAGACCACGTCCGCACGGAGCTCCTCCCCGCGCACGCGCGCCGCCGCGATCAGGGCGAGCCGGTCGCTCTCCCCTTCGACCAGGACCACGGGCGGCACGAGCGGTCAGACCCGGGTCAGCGGAAAGTGCGGAGGGGGCGGGAGCTTCACCTGGATCGGGTCTCCGGGAGCCACGGATCCGCTGCGCGAGACGATGCCCATGACGCCGGCGAGACGGACGACCCGGCCCTCATCATCGGTGCGCACGACCTGCTTCAGCAGCCCCGGCTGGAAGTCGTTGATCTGCTGGCAGGGGTTGCGCAGCCCGGTCACGGTGACCACGGCCTGGGATCCGATGCGCAGCCGGGTCCCGACCGGGAGCGCGAGCAGATCCACGTCGCCGGTCGTGATGTTCTCGCCGAGGCTCCCGGGGGCGACCTCGTGTCCCGCCGCGCGGAGGTCGGCGAAGAGCTCTTCGTGGATCAGGTGCACCTGGCGGAGGTTCGGCTGCGACGGATCCGCCGCGACCCGGGAGCGGTGCTGCACCGTCGGACCGGCATGCGCATCGCCGACGACCCCCACGCCCTCGACCAGCGCGATCTCGCCGCGCGGGGCTTTGCTGAACCCGTGCACGGGGCTGGAATGAACCGCGACCACTCGACCCGTCATGGGTTCATCGTGCCACGCCGTGCATCTCGACAACCCGACCGCACGCGCACGCCGCCCCACCCCGACGAAGCCCGGGCGCAGCCGTCGCGAGCGGGCCCGCCCCGCCGCCGGCCGCGCTCCTGATTCCGGCGCGCCGCTACCCTCCGTTCACCCCCACCCACGAGACTTCCTGCATGAGCAACGGCGATCATCCCGAACCCCAGGCTGCCGCGAACAGCGGAGCCGTCGCTGTGGTGGGTCTCGAGCTGCGCGGGGACGAGCCGGCGCCCAAGAAGCAGGTCTACTCCTGGGCGCTCTGGGACTGGGCGACGCAGCCGTTCCACTCGGTGATCCTGACCTTCATCTTCACGGCGCTGTATCTGACGTCCGACGCGTTCCTGCCTGCCGGGCTCGCCTCGCTCCCCGACAAGGACCCGGCGAAGGTCGCCGGGATCGCCGAGCTCACGAGCGGCCTCGGGCTCGGCGGCACCATCGCCGGCTTCGCGATCCTGCTGCTCGCCCCCGTGCTCGGACAACGCGCCGATGCGGCCGGCCGCCAGAAGTTGTGGCTCGGGATCGGCACCGGCGCCCTGATCCTGTGCATGCTCGGGCTCTGGTTCGTCACGCCGAGTCCGTCGCTGTTCTGGCTGGGGGTCGCGCTGATCTCCGCCGGCGTGGTCTTCAGCGAGATCGCCTCCGTGAACTCGAACGCGATGCTCATCTCGATCGCGAACGCGAAGACGGTCGGACGGATCTCGGGCCTCGGCTGGGGCTTCGGCTACCTCGGCGGCATCGTCGCGCTCGTGCTGGTGATCGTGTTCTACATGGCGGACTGGTTCGGACTCTCCGCGGACGGCGGGCTGCCGTTCCGCATCATCGCGGTGGGATGCGCGGTGTGGGCGATCGCATTCTCGATCCCGATCTTCCTGAACGTGCCGGAGCCGTCGCTGGGCCGGGCGGACCGGAAGGTCGGCTTCTTCGCGTCGTACGCGCTGCTCGTGAAGGACGTGATCGGGCTCTACCGCAACCCGAGCACGCGCACCACGTTCTGGTTCCTGGTCGCGAGCGCCGTGTTCCGCGACGGCCTGGGAGCGGTCTTCACCTTCGGCGCCGTGATCGCGAGCACGGTCTTCCATTTCACGTTCCTCGACCTCGTGATCTTCGGCGTCGCGGCGAACCTCATCGCCGGCGTGTCCACGATCCTGGCCGGGCGTCTCGATGACCGCTGGGGTCCGAAGCGGCTGATCCTCATCTCACTCGCCAGCATGTGCGTCGCGGGCATCGCGGTGTTCGCCCTGGTCGACACCGGGCCGATCGCCTACTGGATCGGCGGCCTGATCCTGTGCGCATTCGTCGGTCCCGCGCAGTCCGCAGGGCGGTCGTTCCTGGCCCGGGTCACCCCGGCGGGCCGGGAGGGCGAGGTCTTCGGCCTCTACGCCACGACGGGCCGCGCCGCGAGCTGGATCGCCCAGGGCGCGTGGACGCTGCTGATCATCCTGACCGGCAACACGAAGTTCGGGATCCTCGGGATCGTCGCCGTGCTGCTCGCCGGGCTCCTTCTGCTGCTGCCGGTCAAGGAGGCGCGGAGCAGCGTCCGCCTCTCGCACTAGAGCCGGTTTTCGACGCTCAGGTCGCACTTTCTGCGCCGAACGACGGCTCTGAAGAGCAGATAGTGCGACCTGAAGCAGATCCCGGGCCCGTCCGCGGATCCGGCGACGGATCCGGCTACTCGTCCAGCGGCACCAGGAGCGCCGGCTCCGCGCCCGCCGCGCGCAGGCGGTCCCGCATCGCTCGCGCCGCGAGCAGATAAGGACGCTCGTCCTGCAGCAGCAGCGACCTCGAGTTCGCCTCCTCGTTGAGCGCCGCGAGCTCGAACGCGAGCAGCTCGGGATCCGTGCCTTCGGCGAGCTCCCCCGCGGCGATCGCGAAGCGCGCCTGGGCTTCGAGGTAGCCGTACCAGTCCACGAGCGCGGAGCGAACCGCGTCGCGCACCGGACCGGGCTTGGAGTCGACGTCGGCGGCCGTCGCGGCGAAGAAGCAGCCGCCCGTGAACACCCGGTCGCGGGAGTAGTCCAGCGCGTTGCGCAGCAGCGCCGAGAGCCTCTGCGCGCCCCGCGGGGCGGTGCGTGCCCGCTCGACGATGAGCGCGGTGAAGACGTCCCTCGCCGCCGCGACGGTGGCCAGCTGCAGCCCCTCCTTGCTCTGGAACAGGGTCGCGATGCTGCTCTTGCCGCGGCCGGACGCCGTGGCCAGCCGCCCGATCGTGAGCCCGTCGAGGCCGTCGACCGAGGCGAGGTCGGTGGCGCTGTGCAGCACCGTGCGCCGGGAGGCGTCGCCGCGCGTGCGCCGCCCATCCGCGGCGGGGCGCGACGGGACCGTCACGCTCTCATGCGGATCCTGAACGGCGGGCTTCGACATGCCCCTAGTGTACGTACGATCGTTCGCGTAATCTACGTATGAACGTACGTATACTTTTCGCTCGCCGAAGGAGACCCGATGCTCGCCACCGCCCGACTCCTCGCCGCCGGCGTCCGCGCCTCCGGCCCGCTCCTGCCCGCACTGTCGGCCCGGCTCGCGCTGCGCCTGTTCTTCACGACCGCGCCCCGCATGGCCGTGCGCGATGCCGACCTGGCCACGCATCGAGAGGCACGCCGCGAGCGGATCCTGCTCCGCGGATCCGAGGTCGTCGCCTACCGCTGGGGTCGCGGCGAACGCGCCGTCCTGCTCCTGCACGGCTGGCAGGGGCGCGCCTCCCAGTTCGCCCCGCTCGTGCGCGAACTCGTCGCCGAGGGGTTCCGGGTGACGTCGTTCGACGCCCCGGCGCACGGCGCGTCGGGCGGCAGCGACACCGACCTCCGCGACTGGGTGGAGGTCGCGTCGCTGCTCGAACGCGCCGACGGGCCTTTCCACGCGATCGTGGGTCACTCGTTCGGCGGACTCGCCGCCCTCACCGCGGCGCGCACGAGCACCCCCGCACCCCGGGTCGCCGTGATCGCGGGCGCCGCGTCGCCGGCGGCGTTCCTGGCGGAGTTCTCCCGGGCGCTGCAGCTGAGCCCTGCGGTCGCGGAGCGGTTCGAGCGCCGATTCGCGGCGCGCTTCGGGCTCGACGCCGCCGGGGTGGCCGCCGCCTACGACGCGGCGCGGGATCCGCTCCCCGCGGAGACCGCGCTACTCGTGGCCCACGATCGCGCCGATCGCCGGATGCCCGACGCCGATGCGCTGCGTCTGCATGCGGCCCACGGCGGCCGGTCCACGCTGCTGCGCACGGACGGCCTCGGGCACAACCGGATCCTGCAGGCCGACGCCGTGCTGGACGCCGTGCTCGACCTCGCCCGCACCGATGCCGATCCGTCACCGTCGCCATCGCCGCGCCTGCGGACAGAGCGCACCGTCCCGCCGATCCCGGACCTCCGCGATGGTGTCCGGCGCGAGAGCGGAGCACCGCACCCCGCGACCGCGCACTGAGCGCCGGCCGGCGCGAGGGCGCTCAGCTCCAGTTCGCCGCGACTTTGGCGAGCAGGCGGGCGAACTCCGCCTGCTCCTCCGCCGTCAGCGCCGACATCGCGCGACGCAGCATCTCCCGCCGGTCCCCCCGGACGCCCCTGCCGAGACGCCGCCCCTCATCGGTGAGCACGATGCGGGTGCGCCGGGCGTCGTCCGGATCGGCCTCCCGACGCAGCCAGCCGCGCTCCACGCCCTGCTGCACCAGGCGGGACGCCCGCGGCTGATCCACGCCGATCGCCTCGCCGAGCGCGCTCACGCTGAGCGGACCCGACGCCAGCGCCTCGAGCATGCGGACGCGCGCGGGGGCCTCCCCTCGCACTCCACTCCAGACTCCGACACCCTCGGATCCGCCCTCGCGCCGCCGCCCGTGCGGCCCGCGGTGCATCCCCTCGTGATCCCCGTGCGCGCCGTACGGACCGCCGTGCCCGTGGAACCCGTCGTGCGCGCCTGCGGCGTGCGGATCCCCGAAGCGATCGTGCGCGCGCGGCAGCCGGGGCCCGCGCCCGCGCAACAGGCCGAGCGCGGCGACGATCGCGTCGAGGGGATCCGGGTTCTCAGCGTCTTGAGGCACGAGCTGATTTTACATGCGACTTGACATGGATCCCAATTGCATGTCACACTGCATGTACATGCCAGATGACAAGCATTGACAGGATCCTTCCTCCGCTCACGTCGTTCCCGTCGGTAACACCGGGGGGCTCGGGGCCCTGCCGCCGCCCGAGGGCGTGAGCCGACGTCATCCTCAGACCAGAACAGGAACACCATGAACACCTCAGAGAACACACCCGAGAACGCATCCTCCGACCAGAGCCGCCCGTTCGGCTTCTGGATCACCGCCACCGACCGCCTGCTGGCGGCCCGGTTCGCCACCGCCTTCGAGGACGAGGGGATCACCCGCCGCGAGTGGCGGGTCCTCAACGTCGTCGACGGCACGGTCCCGATCGGCCGCGAGCTCCCGGACCGCGCCCTGCGCCCGCTCCTCGATCTCGGCTGGATCGAGCGCACCGCCGACGGATGGGCGCTCACAGCCGACGGCTCCGCCGCCCGTGCTCGGCTCAGCACCGCCGTCGAGGAGATCCGCGACGAGGTCGCCGCGCTCCTCGACCCGGAGGAGTTCGCCACGATGGCGGCCTCCCTCGAGAAGCTCGCCCGCGGGCTCGGCTACGAGGAGGGCACGCGCCTCCCCCGTCGCCGCGGCACGCGTCGCGACGGCGACCGCGACCACCGGCGCGGGCATGGGCACCACCGGCACGGGCGCTCCGCCCACGGCGAGCACCGCGACCACGACGGGCGTCACGGGCACGGCGAGCACTCCGCTTCGTGCGAGCACGCCGGCCACCACGGGCGTCACTGCCACGGCGAGCGCACGGCGCACGACGAGCGGGCCGGTTTCGGCCGGTTCGCGGTCCAGCCCGGTTTCGTTTGGTTCGCCGAGCAGCCCGGCTTCGGCCGCGAGTGGCTGCGCCGCGAGCACGGCCACGGCGAGCACGCCGGCGGCAGGGGACCGCGCGGCGGAGACCACCGCCACGCCCCCGCGCACCTCCACATCCACCTGCACGACGGCCGCCACAACGGCTGATCGCATCCCCTGCGGCCCCCGCGCCCTCACCGGCGCGGGGGCCGTCTCCGTTCTCCCGTCGAGCGCCGGCGAGCCCGACCGCCTTCCTCAGCGCGAGGAATACGCTTGCCGCGTACGCTGTTGCCCCCTGGCATGACCCTTCTCGCGCCCGGCCCGTCGCCCGCGGCCGTCCCGGGTGCGGCTGCGCCGTCCGGGGGCGCGGTCGAAGCCCTCCTCTCCGCGATCGACGTGCAGTTGCGCCGGCAGGTGCGGATCGCACCGGATCCGGCCGAGACCATCGCGCTCGACCGGGACGCGCTGTCGATCGTCTACGTCATCGACGGCGCGGTGCACACCCGCTGCGGCGACAAGCCGCTGTCGCTCGCCCAGGGCGATGCCCTGCTCACCCCGGGCCGCGTGCCGATGTCGGTCAAGACCGACCCGGGGACGCGGATCCTGGTGTCGACCCTCACGCTCGTCCCGCACGCGAGGCACATCGCCGACGCGCTGCCCGATGTGGCCCTGGTGCGCGATTTCGCCCACCACGAGCCCGCCGCGGCGGCTCTCGCCTCGCAGGTCGGGCTCGACATGACGACGCTGCCCGTCGATCCCTCGGCGATCCAGGAGGCGAGCCGCGACGGCGATGCGGTGGTCTGCCGCATGATGGCGAACACCGTGCTCGTCTCGGTGATCCGCGCCTGGGCCGCGCACGGCTGCGCCCCCGCCGGCTGGCCCGCGCGCACCAGCGACCCGTTCCTGGAGAGAGTGATCGAGGCGATCCACGCGGCCCCGGGCAACGACTGGAGCGTCGAGGGGCTCGCCAGCGTCGGCGCCATGTCCCGCACGGTCTTCGCAGAGCGGTTCCGCGCAGCCTTCGGCGTCTCTCCGGCCAGCTACGTGACCGAGGTGCGGATCCGCGCCGCCCAGGACCGGCTGGTGCTGGGGTGCCTGGTCAGCGAGATCTCCCGCGACCTGGGCTACAGCTCGGATGAGGGCTTCAGCCGCGCGTTCCGCCGGCGCACCGGGCAGACGCCCACCGCCTGGCGCGAGGCCCGCACGGCCTGAGGCCGCGGCGCGCCCTGTCGCGCCGCCGGCCCATCGATCGGGCCGCGCCTGACAATGCCGGATCCCGCGGGCTCCCCGCCGTCGATTCTGAAGGACGATGGCAACTTCTGAGGATGGATCCGCCCGGGTCCTCCTTCAGAATTGGCATCGTCCTTCGGAACTGAGGGACCGCCGCCCGGGTCAGCGGGCGCGGCCGGCGAGCCCGAAGAGCACGGCGCCGACGACGAGCACGACGGCACCGATCGTGTACACCTGGGCGATGCCGATCCCGTCCACCAGCGCCCCGCCGACGGCCGCCGCCGTCATGATCGCCGCCTGGAAACCCATGACGACCAGGCTCCCGCCCGCCTCGAGACGGTCGGGCATCCGGTGTCCGATCCAGGTGTTCACGATGAGCAGCCAGGAGGCGAAGAAGAAGCCCCAGAGCAGCACGATCGCACCGATCGCGAACAGGGATCCCGACAGCAGGATCAGCAGCAGCACGGTCGCCGCCATCGCGAGCGGCGCGATCACGGCGAGCACGCGGTACGCGCGATCGACGAACATCCCGAACACGATGTTGCCGACGAAGCCGCCGACGCCGAACAGGGCGAGCAGCACGATGACGGTGCTCTCGCCGATCACGGCGCCTCCGTCCTGCACGCGCTCCAGCGCCAGGCGGATGTACGTGTAGGCCAGGAAGTGGCCGAGCACCACGAGCACGTGCCCGACGATGCCGAGCCCGATCCCCGGACGACGAACCGTCTCCACGAGGGCGGACAGGCGCGCGGCGCCCTCGGCCGGCACCGACGGCAGCAGGATCCGCAGCGCGACCGCGAGCACGGCGGTCGCGCCCGCGGCGATCCCGAAGACGCCGCGCCAGTCGACCGCCTGGCTGAGCAGCACACCCAGCGGAATGCCCGCCACGGTCGCCAGCGTCGTGCCGGCCGTGGTGAACATGACCGCGCGGCCCAGGCGCTCGGGGCCGGCGATCCGCGCGGCGACCGTCACCGACATCGACCAGAACCCGCTGAGCGCGCCGCCGAGCAGCACCCGGGCGAGCAGCAGCAGCGGCAGGCTCGGAGCGACCGCCACGATGACGTTCGACACCGTCGCGCCGACCGCCATCCACACGAGCAGCGAGCGCCGGTCCAGACGCGGCAGCATGAGCCCGATGGTCGGGGCGACGATGAGTCCTGCGAGGGCGGTCACGGTCACCATCTGTCCGGCCTGCCCCGGGGTCACGCCGATCTCCGCGGCGATGTCGGTGAGCAGACCTCCGGGGAGGAATTCGGCGGTGACGAGCAGGAAGCTCGTCGCCATCATGACGAGCAGCGCGCCGTAGCGCATCGGCTGCGGGCCGACGCCGGAGGCGAGAGGCACGGGTGCGGTCGTGGTCATGCTTCCAGCCTTCCGTGCGCGCGACGTCCGCGCCCGATCATGCGTCCGGCCGATCCGACCGATCGTCCGGATCGCGGTCCCTGTGCCGCGGTCAGAAGAGCGGAACCAGGGCCGGGAACGAGGCTGCGGCCACCGGGAACGGCCAGGCGCCGTTCGCGACGAGCACGGCGATCAGCACGATCGCGCCGATGAGCAGCACCGCCAGGAAGAGGAAGACGAGCGCGACGAGGCCGAAGTATCCGCCGCCGCCTCGTTCCGGAGCAGGCGGCGGCCCGGGACGCTCGGGCGGCAGCGCGGGGAGCGGAGACAGCCCGTCCGAGGCGGCAGGCGCGGGAGCGGAGTGAGGCGCCGGGGGCGCGATGGCTACGACCGCGGGGGGCGGCGCCGTGGGCCCGGGAGCCGGCTCCTCCGGTCCGGGAGCCGACTCGCCGAACAGGGCGGGATCCGGATCCGCGAGGATCGCGGCGAGACCCGGGGTCTCCTCGGCGGGGGCCGCCTCCTCCGGGGCCGCGAGCAGGTCGGCGAGCGCGGCGCTCTCCTCCGCGGGGGCGATCTCCGGGTCGGCCAGGAGGCCGGCGAGGCCGGCGCTCTCGGCCGCGGGCGCGTCGGGATCGGGCGCGGACGACGGGCCGGGGTGCGACGCAAGCGGCTCCGGAGCGTCCGATGCGAGCGGATCCGGCGCGTCCGACGCGAGCGGATCCGGCGCGGCCGACGCGCCCGGGTGCGACGCGAGCGGATCCGTCTCCTCGCCGGACACGTCAGGCCCCCGTGGACCCCGCGTCGGTGACGCCGACGTCGGTGCGGTGGAAGTTCTGGAAGGAGCGCGACGCCGTGGGCCCGCGCTGCCCCTGGTAACGGTTGCCGTACGGCCCGGATCCGTAGGGGTTCTCCGCGGGGGACGACAGCTGGAAGAAGCACAGCTGCCCGATCTTCATGCCCGGCCAGAGCTTGATCGGCAGGGTCGCGACGTTCGCGAGCTCGAGCGTGACGTGACCGGTGAAGCCCGGGTCGATGAAGCCGGCCGTGGAGTGCGTGATGAGGCCGAGGCGCCCCAGCGAGGACTTGCCCTCGAGGCGCGCGGCGATGTCGTCCGAGAGCGACACCTGCTCGAAGGTCGCGCCGAGCGCGAACTCGCCCGGATGCAGCACGAACGGCTCGTCCGGGTCCACCTCGATCAGCCGGGTCAGCTCGGGCTGGTCCTCCGCCGGGTCGATGAACGGATACTTGTGGTTGTCGAACAGGCGGAAGTAGCGGTCCAGCCGCACGTCGATGCTCGACGGCTGGATCATCGACGGTTCGAGCGGATCCAGCCCGATCCGCCCCGCGTCCAGCCCCGCCCTGATGTCCCTATCGCTCAGCAGCACGGTCTCAGCGTAGCCGCTGCGCGTCGGGCGGATCGGTCAGGCCGTTGCGGAACGCGTAGACCACTGCCTGCACGCGATCGCGCATGCCGAGCTTCTGCAGCACCCGGCCGACGTGCGTCTTGACCGTCGACTCGCTCAGCCACAGCGCCTCCGCGATCTCCGCGTTGGACAGACCCTGCACCAGGGCGTCGAAGACCTCGTGCTCCCGGTCGGTGAGGACTTCCAGCCGGGCGGCGGCGACGCGTCGATTCTCGGAGCGGGCGCGGAGAGCGGGATCCTCCGCGGCGCGGGCGAGGTCGGTGAAACGGCGCAGCAGCTCCGAGGTGACGCGCGGGGCGAGCACCGCGTCCCCCGCGGCGACGGCCCGGACCGCCGCGACGATGTCGTCGGCGTCCGAGTCCTTGAGGAGGAACCCGCTGGCGCCGGCGTCGATGGCGCCGAACGCATAGGCGTCGAGATCGAAGGTCGTGAGCACGAGCACCCGGGTGCCGTTCCCCGCGCGGACGAGTTCCCGCGTGGCGTCGAGGCCGTCCATGCGGGGCATCTGCACGTCCATCAGCACCACGTCCGGCCGGTGCACCCCGGCCAGGGCGACCGCTTCGATGCCGTCCTGGGCCTCCCCGACGACCTCGATGTCGGGCTGCGCCGCGAGCACCATCGCGAGCCCCGCGCGGATGAGGGTCTGGTCGTCGGCGATGAGCACCCGCACGGTTGTCATGAGGCGCTCCGGGGCAGGTCGAGCCGCACCGTCCAGCCGCGGCCGTCCCGCGGACCGGTCTCGAGCGTGCCGCCGTAGAGCGCAGCCCGCTCGCGCATCCCGAGCAGCCCCCGGCCGACGCGCACCGTCTCCGCAGCAGCGCCCGTGCGCTCGGTGCCCGCCCGCCCGTCGTCGCGGATCTCGGCGCGGACCGCCGCGGCGTCGATGCTCACCGCCACGGTCACCTCGGTCGGGGCGTCCGCGTGGCGCAGCGCGTTCGTGAGCGACTCCTGAACGACCCGGAACACGGTCATCTGCAGCCCCGCCGGGATCTCCTCGGCCTCACCGCCGCCCGAGACTCCTTCGACGGACCGCGGTGCGACGACCACGTCCAGCCGCACCGGCAGCCCGATCCCCCGGTAGACCTCGGCGAGGCGGGGCAGATCCTCCAGCCCCGTGCCGCTGCGCGAGGGCTCGCGTCCGCTCGGCCGTTCGAGCACCCCGAGCACCCGCCGCATCTCGTCGAGAGACGAACGGGCAACCCCGCCGATCTGCCCGACGGCCTCGCGGGCCCGATCCGGATCCGCGTCGAGCACGACCCGGGCCCCGTCGGCGAGCCGCACGATGACGCTGAGCGAGTGCGACACGATGTCGTGCACGTCCCGCGCGATCCGCGACCGCTCGGCGAGCGCCGCCAGCTGCGCCTCCTGATCGCGCTCGTGCTCGAGGATCCTGGCCCGCTCGACGAGCGCCGCGACGTAGCGGCGGCGGTTGCCGGCGTTCTGCCCCCACAGCAGCGCCACGAGCAGCACCAGCAGATCGAAGGCGACATAGGTGAGAGCCGTCTCCAGGCGGCTCTCCGAGCGGCTCACCGGCAGGAGGCCGAAGCCGGTGAGCAGGTGCAGCACACCGAGGGCGAGACTGACGGCGTAGGCGATCGCACCGGCGATCCAGGCCCGCGCGACCGTGTCGTAGACGGCGATCGCGAACACCGCGTAGGCGGTCGCGAACCGCCCCACGTCCAGCGAGAACGGCAGAAGCACCAGCGGCAGCGTCACCGCGACGGCGAACACCAGGACCGGGTTGCGCCGCCGGAACAGCATCATGAGCGTCGCGATGATCACGACGACGACCAGCCCCAGCCCGAGGCCGAAGGGCGTGGTCGTCCGCGGCGCCGTGGCCGCGGCCGAACCTCCGGGGGCGGCGCTGAGCATCGGCACCACGGTGAGCACCATCCAGCTCGCCGTCGTCAGCGCGTCCGCCGCACGAGGATGGCGCTGCCAGCGCGACGCGGCCCGGTCCAGGGCGCGCGCGGAGCCGTCGGTCACGTCGCCAGTCTCCCACGGTCCCCTGACCCGCCGATGCCCCGATCCGCATCGCCCGCGGTCGGCACCTCGGCCGCGTCCGGCGCCCCGGCGGTCGTCGGCGCCTCCTCGGCGACGGCGGACTCGAACACCTCGACCCCGCCCTCGCGGCGCGCCCGGCGCTCCTCGCGGCGCTCCCTCCTGCGGCGCCGCCGGTCCCCGCGGCGCTCGTACAGCACGACGAGCGCGGGAACCAGCAGCAGCGTCAGCACCGTGGAGGACACCAGTCCGCCGATCACGACGATCGCCAGGGACTTCGAGATGAACGCCCCGCCGCCGGTGACGCCGAGCGCCATCGGGATGAGGGCGAAGATCGTGGCGCAGGCCGTCATGATGATGGGCCGCAGCCGCAAGCGGGCTCCGTGCACCACCGCGTCGTCGAGATCGGCCCCGTCGCGCCGGTACTCGTTGATGAGGTCGATGAGCACGATGGCGTTGGTCACCACGATGCCGATCAGCATCAGCATGCCGATGAGCGCGGGGATCCCGAGGGGCGTCCCCGTCAGCAGCAGACCCGCGATCGCGCCTGTCGCGGCGAACGGCACCGAGACGAGCAGCAGGAGCGGCTGCACGAGCGACCGGAACGTGGCGACGAGCACGATGTAGACGAGCGCGATCGCCGCGAGCATCGCCACCCCCAGCTCGCCGAACGACTGCGCCTGCTCGGTCGCCGCGCCGCCCTCGTCGAGCGTGACGCCCGCGGGCAGGTCGGCCTTCGCGACCGCCGTCTGCACGCCGTACGCGGCGGTGGACAGGTCGGCGCCCTCGGCGGGCGTCGCCGAGATCGTCACGGCCCGCGCACCGTCGATCCTGGTGATCGTCGCCGGCGCGGCGACGACCTCGACGGTGGCGATGTCGCCCACCCGGATCGGCGTCGCCCGCAGATGCTCGAGATCGCGCTGCGCCTGCGTCATCCGATCGGTCTCGGCCTGCTGCCGGGCCCCGTCGGCGATCGCCGAGCGCGCGGCGGAGATCTGCTCGTCGAGTCCGGTGAGACTCGATTCCGCCCCGGCGACCGCCTGGGTGAGCTGCTGCACGAGCTTCTGGTACTCGAGCGCGCTGAGCTGACCCTGCGTGGCGGGCTGCGAGTCGGCGGGCGGCGGCGAGGCGAGGAGCGCGGCGAGCTGCTCCCGCAGATCGGCGAGCTGCCCCGCTCCCGAGGAGCGCGCGTCGTACAGCTCGGAGAGCTGCTGGTCGGCCTTGGCCTCCGCCTCGCGGCGCGCGTCGGAGGACATCGCCTCCTGCTCGCGCTGCAGCGCGTCGGTGGCATCCTTCTGCGTCTTCTGCGCCTGCAGCGCCGAGATCGGCAGCGGCAGCGCGGCGATCGCCGCCGGGTCGGTCGCCGACGACTGCGCTCGCAGCACCAGATCCCTGCTCGCCCCGTCGATCGAAACGGAGCCGAGCCGCTCACCCTGCACCGCGGCCGAGATCGCCGAGCCCACGTCGGCGGACGTGAACCCCTGCGCGGCGGCCCGTGCGGGGTCGACCGCGACCTTGAGCACCGGGAGGTCGGCGGCGAGGTCGCTCGAGACGGTGCCGATCCCGTCGACCTTGCCGAGCGACTTCGTGAGGGCATCGGCGGCCGCGGCGAGCGCCTTCTCGTCCGGGCTCTTCACGATCACGTCGATCGAGGAGGACGTGGCCTCCGTCGCCTGGGTCGAGACCGTGATGCGATCGGATCCGGGAAGGCCGGCGACCGCGGACCGGATCCGCTTCAGCACCGCCTTCGGATCCGCATCCTGAGCGATCACGAGGTCGACGGTCACCGGCGCGCCCTGCTCGCCCGCCGTGGTGCGGTAGGACGCGACGCCGTCGAGCCCGCCCACCTTCTTCTCCAGCGCGGTCGCCGCGTCGTCCGCGACGGTGAGCGTGGTGTCCAGCGGCATCTTCTGGGTGACGGTGACCGCACGCTCGTCGGCGAAGCTGCCGAGCATGTCGGTCTTCAGGAACCCGGCCGAGATGAGCGTGCCGGCGAACACCAGCACCGAGACGAGCACGACGGTCACCGGGCGGCGCAGCGCGAACCGCAGCGACGGCAGATAGGCGCGCTGCATCCGGGTCACGCGCTCGGCGCCGTCGGCGGGCATCGATGCCTCCGCGGTCAGCGCCCCCACGCCGGCCGCCTCGCCCTCCGCGGCCATCGCGCCCGCGCCGACGGCAGCCCTGCCGGCGCCCCCCGGCCCTTCGGTGGCGTCTCGCGCGTCGTCCGCCGTGCGGAGATCCTCCGCGGCGCCGTCTCGGGCGCCGCTCTCTGCAGTGCCGTCCTCCGCCGCGACGCCTTCCGCGGCCGCTCCCTCCGCCCTCCGGGCGGGCTTGCGCATGAACCAGTAGGCCAGCACCGGGACGATCGTCAGCGAGACGAGCAGCGATGCCAGCAGCGCGATCGTCACCGTCAGCGCGAACGGACGGAACAGCTCGCCCGCCACACCTCCGACGAGGGCCACCGGCAGGAACACCGCGACGGTGGTGAGGGTCGACGCCGTCACCGCTCCGGCGACCTGCCGCACCGCCGCCAGCACGTCGGCGGGCGTGAGCCCCGTGGATCCGCGCCGGCGCGCGATGTTCTCGATCACGACGATCGAGTCGTCCACCACGCGGCCGACCGCGACGGTGAGCGCCGCGAGCGTGAACACGTTGAAGGAGAACCCGCCCACGCGCAGCCCGATCACCGCGATGAGGAGGGAGAGCGGGATCGACACCGCCGTGATCACGGTCGCCTTGGGCGAGAGCAGGAACACGAGGATGATGAGCACCGCGAAGACGAGGCCGAGACCGCCCTCGACCGCGAGATCGTGCGTGGACTTCTCGATCATCGTGGACTGGTCGAACAGCACCGAGCTCTTCGCCGCGCCCCCGAGCGTCGGGAGGGCCTTCGCCACGGCGGCGGTGACCGCGTGCGAGACCTGCACGGCGTTCGCCTCGGGGGTCTTCGTGATCGTCAGGCTGAGCGCCGGGCGCCCGTCCGCGCGGGAGATCGTGCTCTGCGGGACCGGGGCGAGCTCGACCTTGGCGACGGCCGACAGGGCCACCGGACCCTGCAGCGTCGGGATCGGGATCGCCGCGATCTGCTCGACCGACGTGCCCTCCTGACCGACCTCGATCGCCATGGTCCGCTTCCCGTCGGTGCTGGTGCCCGCGGGCACCACGACGCCCGCGGTGCGCAGCAGCCCGGAGACCGCGGCCGCGTCGATCGAACGCGCGGAGAGCTGGGCGGGGTCCAGCGTCACGAGCACGCGCTGCGGCGTGCGGCCCGACACCTGCACCGCGCGCACCCCCGGCACGTGCTCGATCGCGGGCACGAGCGTCTTGTCGACCCGGTCGGCGAACGCCTCGAGGTCGCCGTCGCCGGTGATCGCGAGGCTCTGTACGGGGATGTCGGCCGAGCTTCCGGCGTAGACCTCGGAATGCACGCCGTCGCCCGCCGTCGCGAGGGCCGCGGTCGTCGCGGACTTCAGGTCCGCGAGGATCTTGGCGTCGTCGCGACCGAACGCCCAGGTCACCGTCACCTGCCCGCTGCCGCTCGAGGTGCTCGCCCGCACCTCGTCGATCCCGGCCACGGCGCCCAGGGCCCCGGACAGCGGGGCGACCACATCGTGATCGAGCGTCTCGGCCGACGCACCGGGCTTGGTCACCATGACCATCGCCGCGGGCTGCGACATCGACGGCAGCAGCTCCTGCTTCATGCTCCCGGTCGCCCAGAGGCCGATGCCGACGATGAGCACGGTGAACAGCGCGACGACGGCACGGTTGGCGAGGCTGAGACGGGTCAGCAGGGTCACGGATCCTCCAGGCGATCACGGGCGGGCGCAGGGCACCACAACTGCCGCGGGCTGCGACGAGCCGTACCTTCAGCAAACCCGTCACGGGCGGTCCGCCGCATCCGCTTCGGGGAGGATCCACCCCGTCCCGGGGTCGTCCTCAGGTACCACATCCGCAGCTCCGGCCCCACATCGGGTACCGGTCCCGCCCCGGCTTCGCGCCCTTGCCCGGCCGGCCCCGCTCGGCCCCCCGGCATCCGCATACCCGCCCTGCCCGCACAATTCAGGCCAGACCCGAGCACCCGGTGCTGGAAGGGCCGGATCCGCCCTCGACCCGCGACCCCAGCCTGAATTGCGCGCCGGGACCACCCTCCAACGGACGACGGCGCCCCCTCCGCGCGGTGCGGAAGGGGCGCCGTCGGCGGGACCCGCGGATCAGGCGTCGCGGGAGCGCAGCACCACCCAGGATCCGAGCAGCCCCGCCGCGACCCAGGCGCCGAGGGTGAGGAACGCGACGCCCGCCGAGAGCGCGGCCGTGTCGCTGGGCAGGATCGCGCTCTGCGCCGCAGAAAGCGGCAGGTAGTTCGCCGCGTCCAGCACCCACTTCCAGGACTCCCCGCCGAAGGCGAAGAAGTTCGACATGATCGGCAGCACGAACAGCAGGCCGACCGTCGCGGCGATCGCCCCGGCTCCCGAACGCAGCAGGAAGCCGAACGAGACGCCGATGAGCGCGCACACCGACATGGTCAGGGCGGCGGAGAGCAACGGCAGGATCACCTTGTCCGGCGTGCCCCACTCGAGGCCCCCGCCGTGGGCGCCGAGGATCGCCGAGACGATCACGGCGGCGACGACGAACATCACGAGCGACGCGAGGAAGAGGAACGCCGCGAGCACCACCGCCTTCGCGACCAGCACCCGTCCGCGCCGCGGATCCGCGGTGAGCGTCGAGCGGATCATGCCCGTGGAATACTCGCCGGTGACCGCGATCGCGCCGAGGATCCCGGCCAGCAGCGCCGTGAACTGGATCGGCATGACCACGGCCGTGATGCCGTTGATCGCTCCGGCCTGCGGACCTGCGGATGACGACATGGCGAAGGCGATCAGCGCGGCGATGCCGATCGTCAGGACGGCGGTGATCGCGATGGACCACCAGGTGGACCGCAGCGTGGCGAGCTTGATCCCTTCGCTGCGCAGCGTGCGCGGCAGGGTCAGCCGGTAGCCGCCCGAGCGGACGGATGCGGTGGGGGCGACGGCGCTCATGCGACCACCTCCGGGATCGGGGCGCCGGCCTCGGGCACGGCGCGGGTGCGGTATTCGACGGCGTCGCCGGTGAGGGCGAGGTAGGCGTCCTCCAGCGAGCCGCTGGTGGGGGTGAGCTCATGCAGCGGGATGCCGCGCTCGGCGGCGAGATCCCCGATCCACCACGCCTCGGGGCCGCTGACCTCGATGATGTCGTGGGCGGTGCCGGTGACCACGGCGCCGGCGGCGACGAGCAGCTCGCCGAGCTCGACGACGCGGGGGCTTCGCACGCGCACCTGGGCGGTCGTCCATTCCTGCACCAGCTGCGACAGGGGCGCATCGGCGAGCACGCGGCCGCGACCGAGCACGATGATGTGGTCGGCGGTCTGCGCCATCTCGCTCATGAGGTGACTGGAGAGCAGCACCGTGCGCCCCTCCGAGGCCGCGTGGCGCACGAAGTTGCGCACCCACAGCACGCCCTCGGGGTCGAGTCCGTTGACCGGCTCGTCGAGGATGAGCGTGTGCGGGTCGCCGAGCAGCGCCGCGGCGATGCCGAGCCGCTGACCCATGCCGAGCGAGAATCCGCCCGCGCGCTTGCGCGCCACGGATCCGATGCCGGTGATCTCGATCACCTCGTCGACGCGCGACGCGGGGATCCCGTGCGTCGCCGCCATCGCGCGCAGGTGGTTGCGCGCGGAACGGCCGGTGTGCACGGCCTTCGCGTCGAGCAGCACGCCCACCTCGGTGAGCGGGGCGCGCAGCCCGCGGTACTCCTGACCGTTCACGCTGACCCGGCCCGCGCTGGGGCGGTCGAGGCCCACGATCATGCGCATCGTGGTCGACTTGCCTGCGCCGTTCGGGCCGAGGAAGCCCGTGACCGTCCCCGGACGCACGGTGAACGAGACGTCGTCGACGGCGGTCTTGGGTCCGTATCTCTTGGTGAGGCCCTCTGCGGTGATCATGCCTTCGACGCTAGGCGAGCCCGCCGCCTCGCCGCATCCGTCTGGAGGATGACTCGGGGTATCCCCGTGGATGACTCCGGGAAACCCGAATGGCGAGCGGGGCTGCGGGGACGCGGCGGGCCGCACCCCGCGGATCGCGGAGTCGCGGACGTTTGTTATGCTGGCCAGGCGTCACCGACGCACGGGGCTGTAGTTCAATGGCAGAACTTCTGCTTCCCAAGCAGACAGCGCGGGTTCGATTCCCGTCAGCCCCTCCACTGTGACTTCCAAAGCTATTCCGGACATTCTGGAGTTACTTCAGACTGAAGTTCTGGGCCGAGTCATCCCAGGACTCCCCTGGCTCTACGGTGGTGGGCGCTCAGAAGCCTTCGCGCGTTTCTCCGTCGGTATCAGATCGCAGCTGGTCAGGTAGCTGGGGACTCCCAGTCGATACCGCCCCGCTCAGTGACGAAAGTGTGGATCTCGACGACAGCCGCCCGGTGGATGGGGTTGTTCGCGAAAGCCTCGAGACCTGCGACGTCGTCGAAGGTCGCGAGGACCGCGAAGTCGTGGTTCACCTCCGGGAATGCGACGTTCTCGATGACGTCGATAGTCCGGATGGAATCGACGATGCCGACCAGCCCAACAAGGAGTTCGCGGGTGCGAGCGATGGATTCGGTGCGGTCGACGTCGTCGCGGAGCTTCCACGACACCAGGTGATGAATCATGCGTGCGCTCCGTCCTCGCCGTACGCCGGCTTTCCGTCAGCGGTGGTCTCCTGGTATCCGATGAGCTGAGCCCGGCCGATGATGTGCGGTCGCAACCTCAAGCCGACGATGGCCGGGGTCGCGTCCGCAGCGACTTCAAGCGTCGGGATGTCGAGCGCGCTGAGCGTATAGACGTACCGGTGCGGGCCGTGACCGGCGGGCGGGGCGGCGCCGATGAAGATGTCTGTGCCGTATTCGTTGCGGCGGCGCTTCACGTTTCGCGGCAGCAGATCGTCCTCGGTTCCCGCTCCGCGAACGAGAGCCGTGACGCCGGCCGGAATGTCGATGAGCGTCCAGTGCCAGAAGCCCGAGCCCGAAGGCGCGTCCGGGTCGAACACGGAGAGCACATAGCTCTGCGTGCCTTCGGGAGCGCCTGACCACTGCAGGGCGGGCGACCGGTCTTCGCCGCCGCCGGCGGAACCGCGAACCCACATGGGAAGGTGCGCACCGTTGACGAAGTCTGGGCTTGTGAGGGAGAAGGAGGGAACTTCGGGAAGCTTCCAGTTCGGGTCGTTGGTCATGACCTCATTCAACGACTGCGACCGAGCGCGAGCATCGAGCGGGAGTCGGATGGCGGTTCGACATTCGTCCGGTGCGCCAGGCCGGACAGCGCTCCTACCGTGGAGCCATCGTTGCCCGAAAACCTGCGAGGACCTCATGAACAGGCTGCTCATCAAGCGCGTCTACGAACCTGCGGCCGTGGAGGACGGGTTCCGGGTGCTGGTGGACAGGGTGTGGCCGCGGGGCGTCTCGAAGGGGCACGCGGACCTTGACGAATGGATGCGTGACATCGCACCCACCCCGGCTCTACGGACGTGGTGGGATCATGACCCGGCTCGGATGGTCGAGTTCGCGCAACGGTACGAGGCGGAGCTGGATGCGAACGAGTCGGAGGTGCGCCATCTCGCGGCGGTCGTGAGCGCCCACCCCACCGTCACGCTCCTCTACGGGGCGCACGACCCGGTCGTGAACCACGCCCGCATCCTCCGGGACTACGTACTGCGGCGTCTCGTGGACGACTTCGACAGCTGACAACACCTCGGGGTGGCACGCGCCTCTCGTCGCCGGGCGCAGCTCACCGGATGTGTCCGGCGCTCTCCCAATAGGTCGCGAGCTTCAGTGCCAGGTGCAGGGCGCTGCGTTGCATCCCGTTATCCAGAGCTTCTTTCACTACGGGCGGCATGTTCTCGAGCCGGTAGTACAGGGTGGTGCGGTGGATGTGGAGGGTCTCGCAGACGTCGCGGACATGATTGGCGGTATCCAGGAGGACCTCAACGGTCTGACGGCGCATCGGGTCGGGATCGTGGATGAGTGTGTGAGCGGCTGGTGAGTACCACTGCAGACGCGCCGGATCTACGAGCACGTCCGCAAGGAACAGCCATGGGCCCACGTTGTCCGCGTGGGCGCTCATCCCGAGCTCCGGAAGCATCTCCACGACTGCCGCGGTCGCGACCGCTCGCCCGGCGACCGGAAGAAGATCGGTCTCATGCGGTGAAAGGGCGGCGGACCCAATCCCTTTGAGGGCTACGCCGGCCCTGTCTGCCTCGGACGTGATGAGCGCATCGATGTTCTCCGGGGCCCCGTGTCGACCGATGAAGAGGAGCGCTGCTCCCAACTCGCCGATAAAGAACAGAGCCTGTCGGGCTGTGCTCTCCAGCGCCTGGCCGAGCGCCGCGCGTTGGATCACAGGTGCGTCTTCCGCGACGGTGATGGCGCGTACGACCGTCTCCGGTCCGCGGGTGACGCCATGGCTGCGAACAGCTGTAGCAAGCGCCTCGCGACGTGAGGCTGGGTCGCTCGCGAGGAGGGAGCGGAAGACACTTTCGCGGGCATTGCGTGCCGTTCCCCCCGACCTGGCTTGCAGGAGCGAGCTGGCGACAGTGACGGTCGCGTCGATGGCGCGGAACTCATCTTCTTTGAGCGGGGAGAAGCCGGTCTTGATGAGCCAGATCGTGCCGAGTTGCTCATCGCCGCCCCAGATCGGAACGATGAATCGCTCATGTGCACCGAACTCGGCGAAGTCGACGGTGAGGGGATGGCGCGTTCGTGTGACCCCGCACTGCTCTGCCCAGTCGCGCTCCACCTCAGGTGTCATTCTGGTGAGAAGTGTGCGCACTTGCAGCTCATCGATGTCGTCTCCCTGCGCGCTGGCGGCAACCAGTCGGAAGTCGGTGTCCTGCATCATGACCGAACGACCGAGGACGTCGGAGAGTTCATCGACGAGGTCCTGCAGGCTTGTCGCTCCGCCCCCCGCAGGTAGCGGGATGAGGTCGGGGCGGATTCCCGCACGATGCTCAGTAGTTGCTTGAGTCTGTTCTGGCCACACCAACGACGCTACGGAAGGACAGCCGGCGGGTAACAGGTCCGCGTTGTACCACCCTGAGTCAGCACTCATCGCTCGGCTCCGGTCATGAGGACGGTGCCGGCCCCGCCGGGCAGCGACTCCGCGAGCCGCGTAAATAGCCTTGCGCCCAGGCCGCCTCGCTGCGCGGACAACACCGTCAGCTGATATCCCGGCATACTGCGAACCGCGAAGTTCTGAGCGTCGATGGCGATTTCGCCCACGCCTTCGAACACGAAACGGAAGGTCGCGTCTTCGGGGCCTGAGACATCGTGGCGTTCCCAGATGCGTCTGAAGTCGTCGTGCACGGACAACTGCCGGAGAAGCTCACGAAGTCGTGGAGAGTGCGGGTGCGCGTCACGCCGCAGCGTCGCCACGGCCGAACGGGCCATGGGCTCCCATTCGAGAAGACTCCGTCGCATGCGCTCATTGAACAGGGCGCTGACCTGATTCGAGCCGGCCGCGAGCCCACCTTCACCGAAGATCGTCGCGAGCGGGTTCGAGGCGATGATGTCCCGGTGAGGGTCGGAAACGTATGCGGGGGTGTGCGTCCACTGCGACAGGGTGCGCGCAATCCGATCTGGTGTGTCGCTGTCGCGGATGACTCCGCGGGGCATCTGCCCTGACACGAGACGGAAGGCGTACGCCGTGGATTCCACATCCAGCCGGAGTGCCCGTGCGATTGCGCCAATGACCTGGTCGGACGGGCGCGCTCCCCGCCCCTGTTCGATGCGCAAATAGTAGTCGTTACTGATCCCCGCAAGCTCAGCCACCTCGTCCCGACGGAGCCCCGCGACACGACGGCCACGAGTGCGTGGGAGACCGACATCCTCCGGAGAGATAACGGCGCGCCGCGCCCGGAAGTAGTCTCCGAGTGCAATCAAAGCGGTGTCCATGCGCGCTCCCTGGGGGTCGGTGTTCTCAACGTGTGCGTTGGAAACGTACCGAGGGCCGCAAGCCCGCCACATCACCCGAAGCGTCCGTCAATATCCCACGTCCGAAAGTCGAGTTGGTGTTCGACACCTGTCGGATGCTGTCTACTTCCTGAGCGATTCACACTTTCTCAGGCGCACGAGGTACGAGCGCATGAGAGCGAGGACTTCTGTGGCTGGGACGACCGAAAGCGTGCAGGCGCTGACGGCGCCGTTGACGGCGAACGCCGTATTCCTCATCTCCACAGTGACGACTGACGGGCTGGATCAGGTGCGAGAGGTCCTCATCGGTCTTGCCGACACTGTCAAAGCGCTCACGTTCCGCTTTCCCGAAACAGCATTGACCTGCACGGTCGGAATCGGAAGCCGAATCTGGGATGACCTGACCGGGGTTGCCGCACCACAACAGTTGCGCGAGTTCACACCGGTCACCGGTGCCGCGCACGCGGCTCCGGCAACGCCGGGCGACCTGCTGTTTCACATTCGCGCTGAGCGCGCCGATGTCTGCTTCGAACTCGAACGTCAACTCCTCGAGACGCTTGGGGCCTCCGTCGTCGTCCAAGACGAAACGGTCGGGTTTCGCTCCTTTGACCGTCGAGACCTCTTGGGATTCGTCGACGGCACCGCCAACCCCGTGGGGCCGGATGCCGAGGCATCCGTGCTCGTCGGCGATGAGGACCCGACGCACTCCGGCGGCACCTACGTGGTCACGCAGAAGTACATTCATCCGCTGGGCGCGTGGCGGGATCTCACCACCGAAGCGCAAGAGACCATCATCGGGCGCACGAAGCTTGAAGGGGTCGAGCTGGACGACGCGGATGAGGGCCAAAAGTCCCACAAGACCCTGACGACCATCACCGACGCAGGCGGCACAGAGCACGATATCCAGCGAGACAATATGCCGTTCGGCAGCCCCGGACGCGGTGAGTTCGGTACGTACTTCCTCGGCTACACGCGGAACCTGTGGGTCATCCAGCAGATGCTGGAACGAATGTTTGTCGGTGACCCTCCCGGCCTGCATGACAGGCTCCTGGACTTCTCCACCGCCATCACCGGCTCAGTGTTCTTCGCACCACGCGGCGACGTCCTCGCCTCGCTCCGTTCCCCGGAGTAGTGGCGACGAGTCGAACAGGCGATGTCCACAACTACACCGGGGGATGTCCCGACTCCCACCCTGCACCTACCGTCACAACATCCACTGCACCTCAGACCCGACAGAGAGCACCCATGACCACCCACACCGCACCGCCCATGACCGACACCCCGAAGCCGGTCGCGTCCGTTCGCCACCCCGTCATTCGTGGCATCGCCGACCCTGCAGCCCTCGGCCTTGGCGCATTCGGGATGTCGACCTTCCTGTTGAGCTTCGCCAACGCAGGCATCTTCCCCGGCGCGGCGGTCGCTGTGCTTGGACTCGGCCTGTTCTATGGCGGGGTCGCTCAGATCATCGCCGGCATCTGGGAGTTCGTGCAGGCGAACACGTTCGGGGCCCTCGCCTTCGTGTCCTACGGAGCATTCTGGCTCGCCTACTGGTGGACCATCACCACCCCCGGCATGCTGGAGAAAGCAGGCGGCGAGGGCATGGGGACGTTCCTAATCCTGTGGGCCGTTTTCACCGCTTTCCTGGTCGTCCCGTGCACCCGCATCTCCGTGCTGCTCACCGTTCTTTTCAGCGCCGCAGCCGTCACGTTCGTCCTCCTCGCCATTGGCGCGTACGCATCCTCGGACGTGATCACCCGTGCCGCCGGGTACACCGGCTTCGTCGTGGGAATCCTCGGCCTCTACGGTTGTTTCGCGTCCGTGGTGAACGCCACCTGGCACCGAACGGTCATTCCGCTGGGCAGCCGCGAGTAGTGACATGAGCCCGCAAACCAACCTTCCGACTCCCGTCGAAATGTGGCCTCCAGCCAGCGGCTCTGCGCTCGAGCACGTGCGTCGTCTCGAAGGGCACGTCCCCTCCGTTGTCACCGATGCCCTGCACGCCGCAAATTCACAGGACGCTGACGCTCTCACCCGGTGCTTCCACCCAGACGCGGATGTGGATGCGTGGGGGATGCTGTTCGAGGGCTTTCAGGGAATCACGTTGTGGATCGAGAAGTGGATCATCGAAAACCGCGTGCAGTTCACGGACCTCCTGCACGCCTGGGACGGCAGTGACCTTGCCGTGCACACCCAAGTGCACGGAGACAGCTACAACGGCCCAGCTACTTTGACCTTCTCCACAGTCGGCGACACGATCTCTGCTCTCCGGATCACTACGGCGTAGAGGACGACATGCACGAGCATTGGGAACGCCCGCTGACCGCTATCGAGCTACTGGAGATCGAACTGGTCATCCGAGACTTCGTCACCATCCTCAACGAAGGAAGCGACCACGACATCCACGCGTTCCTGACCGAGGACGTCACGTATCGACCATCCGCAAGAGAGATCATTCACGGACGCGGCGCCGTCGTGTCGATGATCCGCGACATCCGCGGCACGTTCACCGACTGGCACACAGAACTCGTGAGTTTGGCAGTCTCGGGGCAGGTGGTGCTCGCCGAGCTAGCGATGTGCCTCACCCTCCCCGCGACCGGCCCTCAATGGGTCATGGGGTTCGCGAGCTTCCGTGTGGACAACTTCAGAATCAGTGCCTGGCACCAGGTGCACGCTTGAGTCCCGTCACGAACCCAACCATCATGACCCCGACCGTGCACCAACGACAGGAGAACTGCTCATGAGCGACGCCAACGACTTCATCCGAGCGGACGTTCCGCCATCCGGGCCGGGATGCGTGGATTGCGAGGAGATCGGCTCGTGGTGGCTGCACCTTCGGCGGTGCGCCTTCTGTGGACACATCGGATGCTGCGACGACTCCCTGCATAAGCACGCGACCAAGCACGCCCACACGAGCGGCCATCGCGTCATTCAGAGCTTCGAACCAGGCGAGGACTGGTTCTGGGACTTCCGCACCCAAACAGCATTCGAGGGGCCTCTCCTCGCGCCTCCGCGAAGCCACCCACGATCCCAGACCACCCCAGGGCCGGCAGATCGCGTGCCGAGGAACTGGGAAGATCAACTCGCCGAAAACGCATGACTGAGATCACTCCTGGCAGCAAGCTGCCGCTCAAACTAATTGCGGACGCGGATGGACGAGACGCCTATGCACTGCGTGACTATCTGACTCGAAGTGAAGTGCCCTTCTTGTCCATCAGCGTGCCGCCTGACTCTCGGGAGGTCGAAGGCGTACTCCTGACCGGTCGCCAGCGTCCGCTGGTGCTGTTCGCCGACGGGGAGATGCTCGAGCATCCCACGCCGGCTCAGGTGGCGTCCGCCTTGGGTTGGGTGACGCCGCCGTCACGGTCTGCGTACGACCTCATCATTCACGGGGCGGGCCCCGCGGGACTCTCGGCTGCCGTCTACGCAGCGTCGGAGGGTCTCAGTGTTGCTGTCGTCGAACGCGACGCTGTCGGCGGGCAGGCCGGCTTCAGCAGCCTCATCGAGAACTACCTCGGCTTTCCCGGTGGGATCTCCGGTGCGGAGCTCGCCGAGCGAGCCCGCCGCCAGGCGCTATCGTTCGGGGCAGACCTCGTTCTCATGCGCCACGGCATCGCCCGGACGTTCAAAGACCATGACGTGCGCGCCGTCCTCGCCGATGGTTCGGAGATCCATGCCCGCGCGGCACTCTCCGCCACAGGCGTGCGGTGGAGGCGACTCGGTCTAGACGGGGAGCGTGAGTGGGAAGGGGCGGGCATCTACTACGGTGCAGGCACCAGCGAGGCCTCCGCCTGTATCGGATTGCACGTGTATGTCGTGGGTGGCGCGAACTCTGCAGGACAGGCGGCGATGAACCTGGCAGCTCACGCCGCCCGCGTCACCGTCGTCGTCCGCGGAGCTTCGCTCTCCTCGACTATGTCGGCTTATCTGCTCAACCGACTCGCCGTGCAGCCGAACGTCACAATTCTCCTCCACACCCGCGTCGTCGCGGTCGACGGTGACGACCATCTTCGTGAGATTACGCTCGACCAGGCAGGCGCGACGACACGCGTGCCCGCGACCCACCTGTTCGTCTGCATCGGCGGCGCCCCGAACACCGAGTGGGCAGAGACCACCGATGTCCAACTCGACAGCCGTGGCTTTGTCCTGACCGGTGTGGACCTGGCCCCCGCGGATCTTGAGCGGTGGTCAATAGCCCGTCCACCGTTCTATCTGGAGACGTCAGTTCCTGGGATCTTCGCCGCCGGCGACGTACGAGCGAACTCCGTCAAACGGGTCGCCTCGGCCGTTGGCGAGGGCGCGATGGCCGTCACTCTCATCCACCGATACCTGGCGGAATCGGGCTAGACCTTGCGAGAGGGGCTTGCCGCAGCGGCGGATTCCTCCTGGAATCGATGTGCCGCCTCGCGCCTCGTGTTCACGCCCCATTTCGAGAAGATGTGGCGAATGTGCGTGACGACCGTATGCGGGGACACCATGAGATCCTCGGCGATCTTCTGTGTCGTCAGCCCCGCTGCAATACGTTCGGCGACCTGATACTCGCGTGAAGACAACCCCATCGGGCCGTCGCTGACCGACTTCGCCCTCGTCCGAACTCCGCGGTTTCGGAGCGTTCGGAGCACGCGACTCACTTCGCGGGCCGCACCCAACTCCTCGAAGAGGCGCATCCCTCGCACGTAGCAGCTCGCCGCTTCATCGTCCGTCGGGGCGAGGCTGCCAGCGAGTTCGAGCAACCGAGCACGAATCAGTGGTCGCTCTACCTCCTCCATCAATGCGACCGCTTCCATGACAGCGGAGAACGATCCATTGCGCACCGCCTGCACAGCCAAGGACACCGCCGAGACGTACGCATTGTCGGGATTCTGGGACGCGCGACTGGCCGCGTGCCTGGCGACCTTCTCCACGGCGGCGTCGTCGCCCATCTTCTTGCTCAGATAGGCCAGGTACACATCGTCGGAGAAGTCTGCGGGACTGGTCATCGAGGGGATCGGCACGTTCACGCACTCGCGGGCCAGTGCCGTGTACCCGTAGGCCATCTCGATATCGCCGAGATCGAACGCTTCGAGCGCCAGGCTCCACTTGCCGGTTCTGGTCAGACTCATGCCATCCGCAAGGTGTTCCACGAGGGATCGAACACTCTGCCGCAGCTCGACATCGCCGGTGTCCAATGCGATCCGGTGCAGCACCACCCCCGCTGTGGCATTCGCGAAATCGCCGAGGTGAAGGAGCTCCGCGAGGTCGAGGACGGTCTCTGCTTGCTCGCGCGCTTGATCCAAACGACCAAGGTCGTAGAGGACTCGGCAGCGCACCATCATCCAGAACGCCTCGGCGACGACGTACTTCGCAGTTCTCGCATCACGCAGACCGTCGTCAACAAGCCGAAGAGCGTCCTCGCAGTCGCCTCTGCTGTTCAGCATGAAGGCCATCCACAGGCCCTCCGGGACCCACAGCACCGCGGACCTGCCGGCGCGTTCGAGCTTCTCGAGCGCCGATTCTTGCAACCGTTGCGCCTCATCGAAGCGATTCTCGTTGAACAGAAGCACTGACTCGGTGGCGTCCACGGTGGCAACCGCGAGAAGATCGCGGTCATCATCGGCGTTCTGCCGGGCGCGTGCCAGGCTGTCGCGCAGGCCGACCGCGTCAGCCTTGTTCGCGTAGTTGAGTGCACGAACCGCGAGCAACTCCACGACGGTCTTCTGAGAGACCCCTCCGAGAGCCAGCGCTGTTTCCGTCTCCGCAATAGCTTTGCCGAAGTCTGACTCCGTGAGTTGCCTGGCGAAGGCGAGGCCGACCCGTGCGCGTTCGTCCGCGGTGAGGCCGGGGGTGAGCGACTCACGTATGAGATGGGCATCGTCCTGCAGGCCGCCGGCGAGTACCAACGGAAGCAGCTCGACCACGCGGGTCGAGTGGTGGATCCGCCCTCGCGCCAACTGTGCTCCACGCACCGTCAACTCTGCCGCGCCGCGGGCGTCGACGGGGGCGAGCTCCGCAGCCGCGGTGAAAAGCAGATCGATGGACGCGTCATCTCCAGCTTCAGCCGCTGCTGAAATCGGGGACGCCAGGGAAGACACCGACTCTCCGGCCCGCAACCGATGCTGCAGGACTTCTCGAGCGACCGCTCGCCGCACGGTGGGGGACAGACTGTCGTACGCTGCAGCCTGAATCGTGTCGTGACGGAACGCGAAGCTGCTTCCGGTGTCGACGACGAATCCGAGGTCGAGGAGTTGCTGCACCGCGGGGACGGCCTGCGCGGCGGATTGGCAGATGACATCCAAGACACCGCCGAGGGGGAACTCTCGACCGAAGAGACTGCCGATCTGGGCGATTCGACGGGCATCAGCATCGAGCGCCGCGATGCGTTCTCGCACCGATGCGCCGTACCGGGCAGGAACCGCTTCTTTCTCGAGGTCGACCATGCCACGGGACGGATGCAGGAGCCCCTCTTCTTCCATCCCGCGAAGCATCTCGAGAATCAGAAGCGGCGACCCGCCAGTCTTGCGTATGGCCGCCTCGACCTTCGGCCCCGGCGCGGCCCCAAGAATGTCGCGGGCCATCGCATCGACAGCATCCACGTCAAGCGAAGACAGATCGATGACAGAGGCGAACTCTCGAAGGTTGACGAGGAACCGCCGATGCTCGGGGCCGTAGGCTCCGCTGCGTGTGGCGAAGACCCAGTACACAGGGAGCCCCTCAAGGGTTCGCAGCAGCGCGGCGAGGACCGAGAGGGACCCTGAGTCCAACCACTGCAGGTCGTCGACGACGACGAGTACCCCGGCGCGAGAACTGGCAGATTCCAGTGTGTCGCCGAGCACGCGCGTGATCCAGTACTGCGGCGATGCTCCCTGAATCGCCGCGTGCAGTTCGTCAGCGCTGAGCAAAGGTGGGGCCGCCTCGGTCACCGCACTGATGAGGGCACCCAACGGCGACAACTGCGAGTCGAAATCCGGTGCCACCACGAGCGTCGACCATCCGCGTGCGTGCGCGAGTTGCAAAGCATGCTGCAGCAGACGGGTTTTGCCCATCCCGGGATCGCCGGAGAAAACCGTGACAGCGTTGTGCCCGGTGAACGCGAGGTCGAACCCCTGCTCAATCGCGTGAACCTCCGGTTTTCGACCGCGTACGGGAACCAGATAGAGGTCGGCTGCACTCCCTGCGAGCGCGTCGCGGTTGCTAGCGCGATGTGGCTTGCGGGAGGGGGGCACGCACTCACGATACTCGCGCGACGGCTGAACATGAGACGAAGCAGCTTTCGCCAATCGTCGCAACGTTCTCCGGCCGGATGGTGCGCGAATAGAACATGCGATGTGCCGGTGGGCCCCGGGGGATGTACCCCCTGAAACTGCCGAATAGCGTCGCATCTGCGAACGCCGGATCGGCGGCTCGTGCCAATCCACACACCCGCCGGACACCGGCATGAAACGAAGGAGCCTCTCATGGCTGCAACCCCTCGCCCCGACCTCGTGCTTTCGCACGCAGTGGTCACGTCTGACGTCACCGGCAACTTCGATGACATCGACATCGAAGCGTGGCTGAGGAACCTCCCCACCCACGAGTACCAGCGCTGTGCGCCCGGCGACCACAAGGCCGCCGGCTACACGGTCGACGACGACGGCACGCCCATGTCGATCAACGTCGAGGTCATCGGTGCAGGCCTGGTCATCCAGAACTACCGCTACGAGGTCGCCAGCAAGCACTACTGCAAGATGGTCTCCATCTCGGACGTTCTCTCCCCGGCCGGCTGGACCACCACCCAGGTGATCTGGGAGCTCGGCATGGAGCAGCTCGAGGGCGACCAGCTGCGCTACGTCAACACCGTCACTTCGCACCCCACGGAGGAGTTCCTGGAGTTCATCACGGCCAGCGGACAGACCTTCGAGGAAGCCGCAGCCGCCCGTCAGGAGGCCTCGGGCCGTCACTGCGAGCTCGAGACGCCGCACTACGCGCAGAGCATCGTCGCGTACGCCAAGGCCAACGCATCCGCCTGAGCGGAGTGACCATGGCTACCACGGACACGCACGCCGAGCACCACACGGTCGCAGAGCACGAGCACGGCGCGAGCTGTGGACACGAAGCGGTCGCCCACGGCGACCACGTCGACTACGTCCACGACGACCACCGTCACGCGCTTCACGGCGACCACTACGACGAGCACTAAGAACCCGTCTGGGTGGAGGGGGCAGACTGTCTCCTCCACCCGCCCGCGTTCGAGAACGAAGGAACCCCATGACCTCAGCAGTACGGTTCACCCGACCTGGTTCACCTGACGTGCTCCGCCTGATCTCGGTGGACCGACCCCACCCCGCACCTCACGAGGTGCGCATCAGCGTCCACGCCGCCGGCATCAACAACGCTGACCTGCTCGAACGTCGCGGCCACTACCCCGTGCCGCCGGGAGCTCCTCCCGGACTCGGGTTGGAATGCGCCGGAGTCATCGACGCCGTGGGCGCGGACGTCACCGGCTGGAAGGTCGGAGACGAAGTATGCGCGCTCCTCACCGGCGGCGGTTACGCGGAAGAAGTCGTCGTCCCCGCAACCCAGGTGATGCCCAAGCCGACCACCATGACCATGCTCGAAGCGGCAGGCCTTCCCGAAGTCGCCTGCACCGTCTACTCGAACCTCGCCATGATCGCGGGCCTGAAGCCAGGTCAGACAGTTCTCATCCACGGTGCGGCCGGAGGAATCGGTTCCTTTGCCACACAGTGGGCAACCGCTATCGGTGCCCGGGTCATCGGCACCGCCGGAAGCACCGCGAAGACAGACGCCGTCCTCGGCTTCGGAGCATCCGTCGCCATCAATTACCGCAGCGAGGATTACGCCTCGGTCACGCGCAACGCAACGAACGGGCGCGGCGTCGATGCCATCCTCGACATCGTCGGAACGCCGTACCTCGAGAGCAACATCGAATGCCTCGCCGACGATGGCCACCTCGTCATCATCGGCGGATCCACCGGTCCGGCCACCGTCGATCTGTGGGAGCTGATGTCGCGCCGAGCCAGCATCTCCGCCACCCTCCTGCGGGCACGGCCCGCAGCCCAGAAGGCCGCGATCATCGCCGGTGTCACGCGCGACGTCCTGCCGCTCATCGAAAGCGGCGCCATCCGCGGCGCCGTCGACGCAGTATTCCCGCTCGCAGAAGCGAACCGGGCACATGAACTTCTCGAAGGCGGGCAGACCGTGGGGAAGGTCGTCCTGAACGCCCTCGAGCAGTAGCCCGTCTGGGGCTGGATCTGTCGGGCAGCGGCATCGAACGGGGGTTGCTGCTCCCGACAGATCACATCGACTTTGGAGACACCGCCATGAACACACCGGCACCCCGACCCGCAACCGGCGACGTCACGACTTCCCACGACACCGCACCCCGCACGTCGATCTGGGCGCCCCTCGCTGTGCCGATCTTCCGAGCACTGTGGTTGACGGCGCTGGTCAGCAACATCGGTACCTGGATGCAGACGGTCGGAGCGCAATGGTTCATGGTGGAGCAGCACACCCACCCTCTTCTCATCGCCCTGATCCAGACAGCGTCTGCGGCCCCGGTGCTGCTCCTCGGTATCCCGGCGGGAGTGCTCGGCGAATTCCTGAACCGTCGTTCCATCCTCATCTGGATGCAGACACTCCAGGTCCTGCTGAGCGCGGCTCTCGTGACGTTGACCGCGACAGGCGAGATGACGCCGTATCTGCTGCTGCTCATCACCGTGCTCCTCGGCGCGGCGACGGCCGTGCAGCTTCCCGCCTACCAAGCGCTGGCCACCGAGATCGTCCCGCTTCGTATGGTGCCGATGGCGGCGTCCCTCAGCGCCATATCCGTCAACGTCGCCCGTGCCATCGGGCCAGCAGTCGCCGGCGTCCTGCTCTCCGGCTTCGGGATCGCCTTCGTCTTCGGGATGAACCTGCTGTCGTTCGCCGCATTCCTCATCGTCCTCATCGGCTGGCGCACCTACCGCCCGAACCCTCATCAGGCCGAGCGGTTCGTCGACGCAGCCCGTGCGGGCCTTCGTTACGTCACTCAGGCTGCCGTCGTCCGCCGCATGTACGTGCGTCTCGGAGCGTTCGTCGTCCCGGCTAGCGCGTTGTACGCGCTGCTGCCGCTCATTGCCACACAGCGTTTGAATCTCGACTCCGCCGGGTACGGGCTCCTGCTTGCAGGGCTCGGTATCGGCTCCGTGGGCGCGGCGTTCATCATTCCGTGGTTCCAAGCCCTCGGTGCGAACCGGACAGTGCTGCTGTCGTCGGCTCTCTTCGGGGCCGCCACCATCGGCGTTGCCGGATCTTCGTGGCTCTTCCTCACTCTGCCGATCCTCGCGGTGGCTGGAGCCGCCTGGATCGGCGTCGTTGCCACGCTCAACGGTGCCGTTCAGTCCTTTCTCCCCGTCTGGGTCCGCGCGCGGGGCCTCTCCGTCTACCAGATGGTGCTCTACGGGGCGTTGGCCGCGGGCGGCCTCGCGAGCGGACTCATCGCCGGGTGGATCGGTGCCATCGCCACCAGCGCCATTGCAGGTACGGCGACGCTCGTCGTCGCCGTATCGCAGCTCTTCTGGCCACTGCTGGAAACGGCAGACAAGAAGCGAGACACGTTCGCCCTTCCGCTGGCGGACGCTGTTCACGACATCGACGGGCACAGCCCCACTCTTGTCCTCGTCCGCTACGACATAGCCGAAGAGCAGGAAGCCGCGTTCCTACATCAGATGAATGCTGTCGAGCACAGCCGCCGACGAACCGGAGCTCGCACGTGGGCCTTGTATCAGGACAGGGAAGACGGCACGTGGGTAGAAGTCTTCGGGGTCGGCAGCTGGAGCGAACATCTCCAACAGCACCAGACCCGTCTCACCCAGTACGACCAGGTCGTCATCGAGACAGCCGGCGCGCTTGCACTGTCCGTCGACGTGAACCACCTCATCGAGCACGACAGTGTCGCCGGCGCACACACGAAGCCGCGACACAAGCACCCCACTGTGACAGCACGCACCCGACAGGAGAAGACCTCATGACGCTCACGGCCTCGGACCTCATCGGAGCATGGCGGCTCGTCAGCGCGACGGAAGTCTTCGCCGACGGCGTACGGATGCCGGAGTTCGGTCCCGACGTGAAGGGTTACCTCTCGTACAGCCCTGACGGCATCGTCTCAGCGACCCTGGGGTCGACGGATCGGGTTCGCACGAACGACCCCGACCCGCAGTCCGTGTCGACCGCGAACCTGGCGCTCATGGCCGGAGGGTTCATCGCCTACGCCGGTCCTTACACCCTCGACTCCGCCGACGACACGGTCACGCATCACGTGGACGTCGCCTTGTTCACCGGGTGGGAGGGCAAGCCGCAAGCACGGCATGCCCGCATCGAAGGCAACGATCTGTTCATCACAGGATCTCCACGCACCACCATCGACGGACTCACGTTCCACAGCGAACTCCATTGGACGCGGGTGGGTGCGCGCGCGACGCAGGGGTCATGAGCGCGGCCCGCATCGCACGGACGCTTGTTCACTTCTCTCCCGCACCTGGCGCGTGGGTTCCCGCCACCCAAGCGACCATCGCGGTCGCCGGCCCACCGGCCGTGTTCGCGGCGTTCGGGCAACTCCGACTGGGACTCCTCGCGGCCTTCGGAGCGCTCATCGTCTTGTACCTCTCCGGGCAGAGCAGGCGAGAACGAGCCGCGAAACTGCCGGTCATCGCGGTCGGCTTCCTCGTGGGAACCGTCATCGGCATCAGCACGGGAAGTTCACTGCCGACAAGCCTGCTCGCCATGAGCATCGTCGCCATTGTCTTCTCGTACGCGAGCTTGACGTTCAATGTGGGCCCGCCCGGCGCCATCTTCCCGGTCCTCACTGCCGGCTCCACGGGACAGCTGACCGCACCCCTGTCGATGGGGGGAAGCGGGATGGACCCGCTACTCGTCATCTCGGTTGTCGCACTGGGCGTCGTCACCGGGTACGTCGTGATCGTCGCGCCGCTCGCCCTGAAACAGGTACGCACCGCAGATGCGGCACTCCCTCATGACTACCGTTGGGCTTACAGCTGGAAGCCGGATTCTGCACGTATCTTCGCGCGCCTCACCGTCGCGGTCGTGCTCGCGGTGCTTGTGAGCGCATTGCTGGGACTCCACCACGTCGGTTGGGTGCTTCTCGCCGTCATCGGCATCCTGCAGAAGGATTCCGACCTGCACCTCGGGACTCTCCGGACGGCCCAGAGGCTCATCGGAACAGCTCTTGGTGTCTGCATCGCGCTCGTCTTCATGATCTGGATACCCGAGGGGTTCGCGCTAGTCGCCGTCGTCGGCGGACTCGTGTTCGGGTTCGTGTTCTTCATCCGCAGCAACCTCATGTTCGCGCTCATGGTGGTGACTCCTATGGCGCTTCTTCTCGTGGCCGGCGGCAGCCGTCCGCTGCTCGAAGCATCCATGGGCACACGCATCATCGACACCGTCGTCGGAGGTGCCGTCGCCGGCGTCGTGCTGGGTGCTGTGAGCATCACCCGGAGGTGGGCAGCTCGCGGAGTCGGATCTAACAACACGGCAAAGGGGGTGTGACGCTCGAGCGCCTCACCCCCTTCCGCTATGACTTCGCGACTCAGCGCAGCGGCGTGATGCCCTGGGCCCCTCGGGGGAACGTCGCGAGCACGGCGGGGTCGATGTTGAGGTGCGCGGAGACGAGCTGCGGCGGCACGTGCGACAGCCAGTTGGCGAGCGAGATCTCCTCGTAGGTGTCGGTGCGGAACACCTCGAGGAACTGCAGCACGTCGTCACCGGTGTTCTCGATGTAGTGGCCGAAGTTCTTGCGCACCACACCCACGTCGCCCGCACGGAAGTCGGTCGTGTTCGCGTGCGGACCCGTGTTGAACACGGTCATGCGGGCCGAACCGCGCAGGTAGTACTGCCACTCATCGGCGTTCGGGTGCCAGTGCAGCTCCCGCATCGAGCCCGGTTCGACCGTGACGAGCGCCGCAGCGACGGTGCTCGAGTACTTGTAGTTGGAGGAATCGGCGATCTGGATGCTGCCGCCCGAGTTCTGGTAGAGCGGCTTCGAGCGCGACAGGCGGAAGATGACCGGCTCCATGCCCCACTCGACCCCGGCCGCGGCCTGGTCCACGTCGAGCGCTGGCGGCTCCTCGCCGGGGAAGATCCAGAGGTTGTGCAGAGGGATGTCGGAGAACACTTCCTGAGCGACGCCGAAGTTCTTCGCGAGCACCTCGGGAGGTGTGTGCGCGAACCAGTCGGTCAGCAGCAGCGTGTTCGATTCGGACTGGTCGCCGTCGTCGAATGCGAGGACGAACTCGGCACCGTCCGGGCCCAGTCCCTGGAGGGAGTGCGGGGTACCGGCGGGGAAGAACCACAGGTCGCCTTCCTCCACGTCTTCGACAGCAGGCAGGCCGGAGCGGCTGAGCGTCGTGACGCGGGCCTTGCCGCGGGTCATCACCGCCCACTCGGCGGTCTGGTGCCAGTGCAACTCGCGGATGCCGCCGGGCTCGAGGTACATGTTCACACCGGCGATCTCGTCGGAGATGTGGAAGTCCTGCTTCGTGAGCTCCCGCGCCCAGCCGCCGCGTTGCACCCGGCGGGGTGAGATGTTGAACGACGACCAGAAGAACGGCTGCGTGCTGATGTCCGTCGCAGGCGCGTGCATCTGGTTCGGGAACTGCGACTCGATGGCCTCGTTCTGCGGGCCGGTCATGGTGTTGCTCTGCGGGTGGTCGGCGATGTTGATCTCGCCTTCCTGCGGCAGGTCGGGGTTACCCAGCGAGGGGACTTCGTGACCCACCTCGGGGTTCTCGGATGTGTCCATGCGGTGCTCCTTCGTGACGATTCCGGACGATACCCAGGAGTCTGCCCAGCGGGCGGCTCGGAGCGCATCGAATCGTGACGAATGCACATTCGACTCTCGTCGCAAGGCCCTCAGCGCAATCGGCACTCTCATGAGAAGGCACCCACGCAGGAGGCCCCATGTCACAGCCAGCTCACGCTCTCACTCGCCGATACCCACTGTTGGAGACGGCACCCGCAGCGGTCGCGCTCGCTCTCGTCTCCGGTCTTCTCAACGCCTGGACGTTCGGACAGGTGGGCACGTTCGCTACCGTCCAGTCCGGCAACCTGCTGTCTATCGGCTACTTCCTCGCCGACGGCAACCCTGGACGTGTGCTCCTCGCAGCGACCAGCGTCGTCGTGTTCGCCTTCGGCGCGTTCGTCTGCAGCATCTACGTTCTGTGGCGCGCACGTGAGGACAAGCCCTACTCCGCCGAAGTCCTCGTCTTTGAAGTCGCGCTCGTCGCCGTTCTCGCGGTTCTCACGGCCACGACCCACATCAGCCCGTGGGCGGTCGCCTGGACGGTCAGTTTCATCGCGGGCGTCCAGGGCAATGCCTTCCACCGCGAAACCGGAATGCTCTACGGCAATATCGCCGTCACCTCCGTCGTCCAGATGGCTGCGAGCCTCGTCGCCCGAGCACTGGGCCGCCGAATCTCCGACGACGGTGAAGCGCACATGCGACCCGCCGGCGCCTACCTCGTGGTTCTCATCGCGTTCGTGGTCGGTGGCGGCACGGGCTTCGTCATCGACGAGCTGTGGGCCGGAGCGTCGCTCGCCACTGCCGCAGTCGTCCTCCTCGTCCTGTTCATCGCGACATCGTCGGCGCGTGGCCCCATCGACCCCACGCAGAACAACCCCACCCCCTGAAAACCGAGAAGGAGCACCCCATGACCACGACCGACGCGAACACCCCCGAGTACCAGAACGTGCCCATCGGCACCGGACAGAGCGGCCAGCGAAGCGAGTTCGACAGCATGGGAACTGTCGACGTTCCCGCCGAGCGCTACTGGGGCGCACAGACACAGCGTTCCCTGCAGCACTTCTCCATCGGCCACGACCACATGCCCATCGAGGTCTACCGCGCATACGGCGTCGTGAAGAAGGCCGCGGCACTCGTGAACGAGAACGCCGGGCGTCTCGCCCCCTGGAAGTCGAAGGCCATCGTCCAGGCGTCCGACGAGGTCATCGCGGGCGACCTGGACGAAGAATTCCCCCTCTACGTCTGGCAGACCGGATCCGGCACGCAGAGCAACATGAACGTCAACGAGGTGATCTCCAACCGCGCCATCCAGCTCCTCGGCGGCGAGCTCGGCACCCAGCAGCCCGTGGGCCCCAACGACGACGTCAACATGGCCCAGTCCAGCAACGACTCGTTCCCCACGGCGATGCACGTCGCCGCGCTGACCGAGCTCGACGACCGGCTGCTGCCGAGCCTGCGGGCGCTGCACGCAGAGATTGCACGCAAATCCAAGCAGTGGATGGACATCGTGAAGATCGGCCGCACCCACCTCGAGGACGCTGTTCCGCTGACCGTCGGACAGGAGTGGTCAGGCTACGCGGCGCAACTGGAATCGGGCATCCGCGACATCGAACACAGCCGTGAAGACCTGCTGAAGCTCGCCCTTGGCGGAACCGCGGTCGGTACGGGCCTGAACGCGCCCGAAGGGTTCTCCGTGCAGGTCGCGGCGAAGATCGCCGAGCTGACAGGCAAGAAGTTCGTCACCGCCCCGAACAAGTTCGAGGCTCAGGGCTCGCTGGACGCGATGGTCCGCGCTCATGCGGCGCTGCGCGGACTGGCCGTGTCGTTGATGAAGATCGCCAACGACATGCGCTGGCTGGCCTCTGGGCCGCGGACCGGGTTCGCGGAACTCGTGCTCCCGTCCAACGAACCGGGCTCGTCCATCATGCCGGGCAAGGTCAACCCGACCCAGTGCGAGGCCATCGTGATGATCTCCATCCAGGTCATCGGGGACGACGCGGGCGTGGCGTTCGCGGGCTCGCAGGGCAACTTCGAGCTCAATGCCATGCGCCCGATCATCATCAACAACTTCCTCCACTCCGCGCGGATCCTCGGCGACGGGATGGCGAAGTTCCTCGAGTACTCGGTATCCGGCACAGAACTGAACGAGAAGAAGATCAGCTCCTACGTCGGCGAGAGCCTCATGCTCGTGACAGCGCTCAGCCCTGTGATCGGATACCAGAACGCCGCCCACATCGCAGAGGACGCCCTGGCGAAAGACCAGACGCTTCGCGATGCGGCGCTTGCTTCCGGCAAGGTCACCGCAGAGCAGTTCGACTCCATCGTCGTGCCGGCCGACCTCGTCGGTCGCGGAGTCGGCGGAGCCTGATGCAGCTGCACAACGACGTCGACGCGCTGGCGACGAGGCACGACCTCATCGCCAGCGCGTCGGCGACGCTCCAAGCCTCAGGTGAGTCCACCTCGGTAACGCTCGCCGCCATCGACCGGATGAACCACGGCCTGGGCACCGACGTCGAACTCATCCCCGCCTGGACGTCCGTGACACTAGCGGAACGCGGCACCGGCGTGGCCTCCGCGCCCCGCATCGTTGTCGCGCCACCGACCGGAATCGCCATGAATGCCGTCGCGAGGCTGATGCGAACAATCGACAAGGTAGGCGCGGGATCAGCGAGCGAGTCCCATCTTGCAACGGCACTCGCCGAGGCGAAGAAGATGCGGCCGGCCAACATCTGGCTGTTCCTCCTCGCCTGCGCCACCGGTTCCGCCGCGTTGGCGGTCATCTTCGGCGCCCAGGACGCAACGGCCGTAGGGCTCGCGGCGGGCAGCGCAGTGCTCGGTGGTGTCGCCCGCCGGGCGCTCGCACGCCTGCACGTCGGACCCATAGGCCAAGTCTTCACCGCCGCTCTCATCGCGGGGCTCATCGGTGGGCTTGCCGTGCACGCAGATCTCAGCTCCGCTCTACGGCTCATCGCCGTCTGCCCTGCGATGATCTTGGTCCCCGGACCGCACATCCTCAACGCCACGCTCGACCTGCTCAACCTGCGGATCCCGCTCGGCTTCGCGCGTCTCGGATACGCCGGCCTACTCCTGCTGTCCATCGGGACGGGGCTTGCCATCGGCTTGGCCGCCTTCGGCACGGGACTCCCACCCACCCCACAGGGACGCGAGGTCGCACTTGGCCTGGACGTCCTCGCGGCAGCCATCGCCGCCGCGTCATATCCGGTGTACTTCGCGATGCCCCTGCGGCTCATCTGGTGGCCAGTCGTTATCGGCGCGGTCGCGCACGGACTCCGGTGGTTCGTCATGGACGTGTGGGGCTGGAACATCGCGGTGGGCGCGCTTGTCGCGTGCCTGTTCGTCGGGTTCGCGCTGGCCCCTGTCGCCCACGCTAAGCACATTCCGTTCGCCGGTATCGGTTTCGCGGCCGTCGTCTCGCTCGTCCCAGGGGTCTACATCTTCCGCACCATCGACGCACTGGGGGTGCTGACGTTTGCCGGCAGCGCGTCACCGTCGTTCGGGGCGCTTAGCGATGGTGCAACCGCAGTCTTCATAATCATGGCGATGACGGCAGGGCTTGCCATCCCCATGCGGTTCTACGAACTCATCCGGCTGAGGCGGATGACATGAACCGGCAGATCTCACTACCTGCTGCCCTCGCGGTCATCGCCGGGGTCACCGACGTCACAAGCTGGCTGCTGCTCGGTGGATTCTTCTCCGCACACGTCACCGGCAACCTCGTGGTGATAGCCGCAGACGTCGTGCGTGGGACACTCCCCGACCTCGCCTCGATGCTGGCCGTGCCGGTGTTCATCGTCGCGACCGTGGTCGCAACCTTCGTCGCCCGTCGGGTCGGTGCCCATACCTCTGCGACGAACAGGTTGCTCCTCGGAATTCAGGCGGCGTTCCTCATCGCGGCAGCCGTGCTGTCCTTCACCACCCAAGCGTCGGCACACCCGAAATCTGGGATCGCCGTCCTCATCGGGATGCTCGCGGTGTGTGCAATGGCAGCCCAGAATGCCTACCTCCATCTAGTCCCGGATCGCGCCCTCTCCACCGCGGTGATGACCGGCAACCTCGTCGCGGGAACCATCGCCGTCACGGACATCGCCCGGTCGCGGGGGAAGGATCAGCAAGCGCGGCAGAGATGGACCCAGGCATGGCCACTGCTCGCGGGCTTCATCGGCGGGTGCCTGGTCGGCGCAGCCGGAGCGACCTTGTTCGGCGACCACGCGGCTGTCTTGCCCGCCCTGCTCGCGTTGGCACTGTTCCTGACGACGATTCGTCCCGGTTCCTTCGACGTTCCGAACCCTCGTTCCCCCGACGTTCGACAGAAAAGCGCCTGAAAATGAGCCTCCGGCACTCGAATGCGAAACCGCCGCGTACACACGACTCGGCGACGGCGGCTGTCGCAGCATCAGGGAGAAACGATGCGTTCGCCTTGCCTATCCTCGTCGCCTACGTCGTGCTCATTCTCCCGGTCCTGGTACTTCGCGTCCTCGTGATTGCGCTGTGGGACCGTCTGGCGAGGAGACGGAGTTCGGCTGGGGGGCCGGAGCAGGGCACGCCCTGACCTCTCGGCTCAAGCGCGCAGACGCTCAGCCGCCGGCGTCGCGAGTGATCCCAGCAGCCGCGGCTTTGCAGGACGGTAGTCACGCGGAGAACAGACCAAGTCCCAGCAGCCCCGCCGCAAGCGCCGCGGTAAGCATGCCGCCCGCATAACCGACAGCAAGCCCCGTGCGTCGGCGGGCGAAGAGCTCAGCGGCCTGAACACTCGCGGTGCTGAACGTCGTATATCCGCCGAGAAATCCCAGGCCGAGCACGACGCTCCATGATTCGGGCAGCAGCGATGCGTCGGCGGCCCCGGTGACGACGCCGAGGTGGAAAGCTCCCGTCACGTTGATGATGAAAGTTCCCCACGGGAACGCACCGCCGACGTGCGCCGTGATGCGGGAGTCGAGTGCATATCGCGCCGTGGCGCCTAGTCCTCCGGCCAGAGCGGCGAGGAGACCGATGGTAGGGGTCATGCCCGGGCTACCGGAATAGTGCGGGCCTGGCACGCGCGCTCAGCGAGGAACGCTGACAGGATCCCCAGCACGACCGTGGGAATGGCATACGCGGCGCCAAGGAGCAGGCGATCCCCGAGAATGAGGCCGTCCGTTCCGACGGCCAAAGTGCTGTAGGTCGTATAGCCACCCATCAGTCCGGTTCCGAGCAGAAGCCTCATCCGAGTGCGCGCTGAGGTGGATACGACGAAGCGGCTGGTGAGCCCGTAAAGGACTCCCAGCAACCCCGCGCCAGTGATGTTGATCACGAACGTGACCCATGGAAACTCGGAGTCTCCGGGAACCAAGCCGAGCAGGATCCGCAGAAGCGTTCCGGCCGTTCCACCGATGAAGACGAGGATGTAGGGGTTCAACACCAACCACCCGGGAAGTGGATGTGCGCACGCATCGTCGATACTCCGTGAGACATGATTGACCTCCTCCGTCTCAGTGACCCTAGGTGTGGTGGAACGGCGCGGAGCACGACGACTGTCGAGTCCGATGTCGACAATCGCCGATTCGCCAGAGCGAGCATGAGGACTCGTCAAACGTCGGAGCCGTCTCGCTGGCTCGGCCACTTACCGTGAGGTGTGACTCCGCCGACCCGCGCGGAGATCTCATGACGGAAGCCGGGCGCTGCCCGGCTCGAGAACATCTTGGAGACCCTCATGCCCTTTGTGACCGCGGACGACGGTACGGATATCTACTTCAAGGACTGGGGCCCCCGCGACGCCCAGCCCATCATGTTCCACCACGGCTGGCCGCTCTCGTCGGACGACTGGGACGCCCAGATGCTCTACTTCCTCGGCAAGGGATTCCGCGTCGTCGCCAGCGACCGTCGCGGCCACGGTCGTTCCTCGCAGACCAGCATCGGCCATGACATGGACCACTACGCCAGCGACGTGAACACCGTGGTCGAGCACCTCGACCTCCGCAACGCCATCCACATCGGACACTCGACCGGCGGCGGCCAGGTCGCCCGTTACGTCGCGAAGTACGGCGAGCCGCAGGGCCGTGTCGCCAAGGCGGTCCTGGTCTCCTCGGTTCCACCGTTGATGGTACAGACCGACGCGAACCCGGAGGGCACCCCGATCTCAGTCTTCGACGGCTTCCGTGAGGCACTCGCCGCGAACCGCGCCGAGTTCTTTCAGGCTGTCGCTTCGGGTCCGTTCTACGGGTTCAACCGCGAAGGAGTGGAACTCTCCGAGCCCGTCGTCGCGAACTGGTGGCGCCAGGGCATGACGGGGAGCGCACTCGCCCACTACGAGGGCATCAAAGCGTTCTCCGAGACCGACCAGACCGAAGATCTCAAGGCCATCTCGGTCCCGGTCCTCGTCCTCCAGGGCGACGACGACCAGGTCGTTCCCTACAAGGACGCAGCCATCAAGCAGCACGAGCTCCTCCCGAACTCCGAGATCAAGATCTACGAGGGGTACCCGCACGGCATGCTCACCACTCACGCGGACGTCATCAACCCAGACATCCTCGCCTTCATCCAGGGCTGACCCGTTCCACACCCCGAGGCCGTGTGCTCGATACTGTCGAACACACGGCCTCGCGCGCGTTCCTGGACTCGTTAAGAATCCGGGAAAGGCCAGGATGCCGTGGCGCATGACCTCGACATCCATCCAGATTCCCGGTATATCTGGATTGCATGACGAGGTCGAGATGAAGGCTCTAGAGGTGACGGCGAGCATCACGCTGCCGGATACGCGCGTCGCAGTGGTCGGCGATCTCCACGGCAATGTTGGTTGGGCACAGGTTCTGGCACGGACGCTGCCTTCCCTCGCGCCAGACGTGACGACCATGCTGCAGCTCGGCGACTGGCAGATGCCGCCCGCCGAGACTGATGAGGTCTTCGCCGAGACGGGCATCGAGCGCATCTACGTGACCCTCGGGAATCACGACCGCTGGAACGAGATCACTCCGCTGCTCAACAGGCATCCCGGCGCCGCTGTGCGCGTCTCAAAGATGACGTGGCTCCTCCCGCGCCCGGCGCGCCTGACCATTGGCGGCCGCCGCGTCTTGTCAGTCGGAGGTGCCGCGTCGGTCGACCGCGAGTCGCGGATCGAAGGGCTGACCTGGTGGCCGGATGAGGCCATTACCGACGAGCACGTCGCTGCCGCCATCGCTGGTGGCTCCGCGGATCTGATGCTCACCCATGAGTCCCCTGCCGGCACCCCTGTCCGACCCGTCCAGAGAATCCTCCGCACCAACCCGCACGGGTTCCCGCAGTCCGCGCTGGATGCGTCCGCGTCGTCACGAGCGCGAGTCAGTGAAGTGTGGGATGCCGTCCGGCCGGAGCTGCTGATGCATGGCCACTTGCATGTGGCTGGCGGCGGTAAGACCGAAGATGGCCGACGGGTCGCAAGCTTCGGGAGAGACACTCACGAGGGCAACCTCGGAATCCTCGACATGAAAACGCTGAAGGTATCTGCGCCGAGCCTCGCGGTGATCCGCGGGATGGCAGATCGATGGGAGGATGACTACCTCGAGCGCGAACGGCGGATGAAGAGCGTCGCAGAGTCGCTGCACTTCGGTGCCCTCGACGGGAAGAAACCATCACCTGCTGCCACCCAGGATGCCCGCGACTACGTCAACGGGCGCCGCACCCTCGACGAGCTCATTGAAGACGTTCGCCGCCGTCATACGCGGCGCCCCGAGGACGAGGCGTGAGCGACGAGAGTATGTCGAACCCGTGGGCGGAGATCGTCGGCCCGTGCTACACCGTCGGTCGCGCTGCGCACGTTCTCGGATGGACTGAGGAGGAGGTTGTTCGCGCCGGGGACGAGCTTCGCCTCCTGACGGTGCGCACATCCGACGATGCCCTGCTCGTCCCGTTGTTCCAGTTCAAGAACGGCGCGGTGGTCGCTGGGTTGCCGGACGTGCTCGGCATCCTCGCGACGGGGACTGCAGGCCGATGGACGTGGGCGCAGTGGCTGAACGGGAGGCTTCCCAGCGCGGTCACGCCTCGCAACATCGAGCTTCTCTATGACGGACGACTCGACGAGGCGGTTCGTGCCGCCGAGCATGACGCATGGGCGTGGCGGTCATGACGGCAAGGCTGGCACACCCGCCGCAAGCCTGCGGGCATCAGTCACCCACGGCGGGGACGACGGCGTTGCCCCACACCCAACAGCGGAACACCTGATCCCCGGCCTTGAATCCGATCCCTGCGGCCTGGCGTGTCGAGCGCAGCAGCACGGCATCGACCTGAACCGCTTCCGGTCCGAACCGGACCCACGCAGAGACCTTGGGATGAGGGCGGGGGTAGATCGTCAGGGGCTGCCTTTCGAGTGCCAGCTCTCGGTCAGTCAGCGATTGCAGCGGTCCGGCGCGGGACGCCTCGAGGACCGATGAGTGCTGCGCGTAGCGGTCGTACAGCGGAGCGAGTCTCTTACTGGTCCCCATAAGCCGGCGATCCTTCCTCCGGCCGAACGCTCCACAGCATACGAGCTGCCTCAGACGTCTCGGACTCGGCCCCGTGGAGGTGACGATGATTCACTCGCTGTGGAGTTCTGGAGGTAAACACGGGCCCCGGCGCGAGGCCGTCGCCTCCTGCATCGGTCGCGGCCGCTCGGCAGCTCTCTGGCGTGCTTCGACCGGGGATGTGTTCTCCGCGACTCTTTCTCACCTCATACCCTGCGGCGAAAATGAGGGTCTTCCCATAGATTCGCAAGATTCTCTTCAGATCCACGCGCTGCCAAGGTCCCTGCCAAGGTCGAAATGCCCCGTTTGGCCAGTCGGGAGTAGAGGAGCCGGGTCTCCAGCCAAGGTGACCAAGTGCGGGGAGTGCCCCTATAGAGAATCTGGGAGTGAGTTCCCCCCTATATCTACTACTTACTTTTTGATCTCATATATGAACTAACTACTACTTGGCAGCCTTGGCAGGCCCTTCCGATCCCAGCGGAGAGTAAGGCTCCCTCCAGCCAAGGTCACCTTGGCAGGACCTTGTCAACCTTGGCAGTATTCGTACCAATGTTCGATTTTGGACCGTTGCAAGCGAAGACCGGAGGGTTCGCGACGTTGGCCAACGACCTAGATCGTGTCCGGATCGGGCAGCCGGTCTTGCATCGGAACGTGCAGCGAGTGCGAGGGCGGGGTGCGGTGCGCGTCGAACCAGGTGAACGGGTGACGGTCTTCGAGGAGTAGCGGCAGGGACGGTAGACCGAGGGGAACCTCCCAGTCGGCTGAGTGCGCCTCGTCGTCCAGCCAGTCACTGAGAACATCCCAGTCCTCATCACCGATTCCATCGTCGCCGTTCCCCGGTCGCGCGGTGATCCCTTCGAACATCTCCGGCATGTCCGCAAGGAGGTCCTGCGCGCGCGGGAGGGCGGCTCCGATGAGCACTTCGTCGATGAAACGCCCCGGTCGCATGACGGGAAGAACGCCATCCCCGATCTCGCCCGCGACAGCAGCACAACGCTCGCGCGCCTCCTCTGCGTATGCGCGGTTGTCGCCGATGTAGAACATCACCCTGCCATCGAACGCAGCGAAGGGGCCGACCTGGTGCAACGGCTCCTCCGGCGACGCGATCCACTCGCGAAGCTCGTCCGCCCATAGGTCGAGGACCACAGCAAGTGCGAACGCCTGCCTGGGGGTGATCTCCGTCGCATTCGCCCACTGCCGCTCGAAGAGCTCATCATCGCCCGCAACTCGTAACGGGCGCACGTCGAGAACCCGCTCGCACGCCTGGCTAGTCTCGGCGGCCACGGCTGTGTGATCAGCCTCCCAACGTCGCCAGGTCGCGAGACTCACCTTTGCTCGGGCGGCAGCCTCAGATTGGGTGAGACCAAGGTTCTTTCGGATATTCGCGCGCTCAGACATGTGTCGATTCTTGCTGAGCACTCACTGAGCAGTCAAGCCAATGAGGGCAATCAGGCGGAGTGCTCATTGAGCACTCCGCCTGCCGCAGCCCGCAGAGCCAGCCGCGGCTTGGCGCGAATGGTCAACCACAGCGAGGGCACGACTTATAGGCGCGACTCCGCCATGAGCTGTTCAACAGATAGGTCGAAAGCCTCGGCGATGCCGACCAGCGTCGTCATTCGAGGATTAGACGGCCCGGCATCCTGCTTCGCACTAGCCGACCGGCCAGCCTCGATGAGCTGAAGCTGATTCTTCGTGATCCCGACCTGAACGGCGAGCATCTCCTGCGTCAGGCCGGAGTCCTGACGCAGCGCACGGACCACGCCGCCGAACCTCGCAGCCGCTTCAGGACCCCACATCGCACTCCATGCTCAACAGGGGGCGACGAGATCCATGCATGGTGCGCCCCGTTAGACACGTCCAACGGTATTAGGCGTCACTCAAATTCTTTGGCACGCCGCTTGAAATCCCGGTAAACCGGGATTACAGTGCTATCTCATGACGCGCAGCCACCTGCGGCGGGCTCCATCTGAACCTACGAGGTCAGCTACGACCGCGTGCCGCTCGCCATGCGTTCTGCAACCGCGCGATGATGGCGATCCCTCGCTCGCGCTCATACACACCTCCCGTGAGCGTCAGGTCCACGGCCACGACGGCGTCAGGCATGGACGGCGCCGAATAGGAGATCGGGAGCGTGTTGTCGAACAAGACGTTCATGCCGTCGTAGTCCTCGACGAAGAGATGCCGGGAGGCGAAGGCAACACTGCTTCCATCCCGGACATATCCCGCTGCGTAGTTGTACGCGCGATTGACCCGCACTCCGAGGTGACGCGCAGCGGGCCTTCCCGTGCGGATGAGGTCCTCCCATGAGACGTCTGGACTCATTGGTGACGGCGCGTAGTAATGTGCGCGAGTTCGACCAGAGGTGGCTTGCACGATCCCTTCCGCAGATTGCGCAGCGATCTGCTGACGCACGCGCGCCAACGTGCTTGCCGAAAGCCACGTGGGCTGTAGACCTGATAGCTCCCAGAGCATGCCCCACGCGGTCGCCGTGCTCAGTGCACGCCCCCGCCCCCGCTGCGCAGTGGCTCGGTAACGCTCAACGGCAGCTCGGCTCGTGAGCCACGTCCCTGAACGCAACTGACGACCCGCTATCAGCCGATCCTTCAACAACGCCTCAGCATGCCGCTCGCCGACTGCAAGAACTGCTGCCGCGTCCGCCGCCGTGATCTCGCGCTTGCCATATCTCATCGCTTTCCCGATGTTATATGGCAAGCGAGCGACGGCATAATCACGCTTTTCAACCTCCAGAACTGGGATTTTGCTTCCTGACGCATTTCGGTTTCTGGTGCCGCGGAAATACTAGACATGACAGAAATCACAACACCCTCACCCGGCACTGCGACCTGGATTCGAGACGGAGTCGCGCAGTCAGCACCGCTCGACGCCGGCCTTCTCGCTCAGGAGCTCTACACCGCCGACCCGGTTCGCGTCGGAAACGCCTACCCGCACCAGCGGAACTACCACGGCTACTACTGGATGGCCGCGACCCAGAAGCACGTCTGGCATGAGTCGCTGCTGGAACGCGACTCCCTGATGTGGCTCGACCACACGGCAGACATCCTCGCCGTCACCTCCCAGCCGATGCTGCTCGTGAACGGAGACGGCGTCTACCACTACCCAGACTTCATCGCCCTCGACGCCCGCGGTGACCAGACCGTCTACGACGTGAAGCCATACGGTCGACTCAACGCCAAGGCGCTCGCGCAATTCGAGTGGACCCGCACCGTCTGCGAAACCGTCGGCTGGAACTACCGCATCCTCACCGAGCTCCCGCACCAGCACCACGTCAACCTCACCTGGCTCGCACAGTTCCGCCACCCCGGCCACCACCCTGGCGCGGACGCCGAAGAGGAACTGCTCGCCGCTCTCGGCCACGACTCGACGGTGGGCGACGCCATCACGCTCATGACCGCGAAGAGCACACCTCTCGCGCGAAGCCACGTGTTCCACCTCATCTGGACGGGGGCGCTGTCGTTCGACATGAACACACTTCTCTCCAACGGCACACCACTCGTCGCCCCCGCCTCTCACCGTCAGGAGTTCCCGCATGCCCACGCCTAACATCGCCGTCGCCGTCGCCATCGACGGAGACGTCTATGAACTCGAAGCCGCCACCACCAAGGGCGTGACCCTTATTCACCGCGTCACGGGCGACAGCCGCACCGTGACCCACGCCGAGCTCGCCAACCTCGTCCCCAGCGAGAAGCAGCGCTCGCCCCGCCTGCTCGACCACGTCCCCTCCCATGTGCTGCACGCTGCGAGCATTCTGGCGACGGACATCGAAGAGGTCCTGACGGGCGTGGGCCGGAAGGGCAAGTGCTGGCCTGAGTATGACCTGGAGACCACCAGCCAGGAGCAGCGCATCGCCCGCAAGCTCGGCGAGCTGGAGCGCACAGGACGCGGAATGGCTCGCTCCACGTTCTTCGGCAAGCTCATGAAATACCAGCGAGACGGGCTCGTCGGACTCATCGACGGACGAGCCATCAGGAACTACATCCCTAACGAAAAGGTCGAGATAGTCGTCATCAATCACCTCATCAAGACCATCAATGACCAGGTGAAGTGGTCCACAGGCACGAAGAAGCGCATCATCGAGCAGACCACGAAGTCGCTCGAGGCCGTGCACCCGGGCGTCAAGCTCCCGAGCACGTCCGCGTGGTACCTGCTCATCGACCGACTCGGTCACGGCAAGCATGTCACCGGCAGCGCGAAGACCCGCAAGTCTCTCGCCAACCGCCCCAAGGACCGCATGCTGGGGAAGAGCGAGCCCCTCCTCCCCGGCTCGCAGGTCGAGGTCGACACCAACACGATGGACCTCGAGGTCCAGACACCGAAGGGCGAGCGCAAGCGCGCACGCCTGTCCCTCATGCTGGACGTGAACTCACGCACCATCATGGCCTACACGTTCCGCCTGGACGGGACCAAGGGCGTCGACCATACGATGCTGCTCGCCCAGGCCCTGACGCCGCGGGCCAACCGTCCCTCCCGTTCGGAATTCCGCGAGCTGCTTCAACGGAAGCACCCGGGACTGCCCCTCCTGTCCGACGATGAGTACGAGCGTCACGCTGCCGAGCACCCGTACATCTACCCGGCCAACATCACCGTCGACCGCGGCACCGACTACATCACCCCAACGTTCCGGAACGCAGTCGAGCAGCGCGGCGGCAGCGTCGTCCTCTCCGCGCCATACACACCGACGAGCAAACCGCACGTCGAGCGCCAGTTCCACACCATCAACACGATGTTCGTTCAACACCTCGAGGGGTACGTCGGCCGCAGCCCCGAGCACAAGGGCAAGGAAGTCCCGACCGAGAAGCTGCTCACCCTCGAGGCCCTCAGGGAGCTGTTCGAAGACTGGGTCATCAGCGTGTGGCAGAACGCACCTCACACCAGCCTCCGCCATCGTCTGCATCAGACGCGTCACATCTCACCGAACGAGAAGGCCGGGCAAGCGGCACTGAGCGTCGCGCAGCTGCACCTGCCGCTCAACGAAGACAACTTCATCCTCATGCTGCCAAGCAAGTTCCGCCGCATCACCGCCACCGGCGTCAAGGTCGACAAGCGCGAGTACGACTCCCCAGAACTCAACATGCTCCGCGGCACGCTATCGGACATGCCGCGCCACAAGGGCAAGTGGGAAGTGAAGGTCGACCCCTACAGCCCCGAGGCCGTGTGGGTTATCGGCGGAGAAGGCGAGCTCATCGAGTGCCTCGAGCGTGGCGCTGCAATGCGCCGGTACGAGCCCGACTTCGCCCCCGTCGAGGACGACTACCGGGCCCTCACCGCAAAGGCCGACGCCGAACTCGTCGGAACGCGCTTCCCGCAGGCCAAGCAGCCCGCTGCCCTTCCCGAGTACACGGTCGTCGACGAAGAGCTCAACGACGACGACATCCTCCCCACCTTCTGAAAGGACCACCATGACCACGCTCGCCTTCACCAGCCACAACTCTCACACGACTGCCCTCAATCGCCGAGAGTCCCTGCTGCACTACCTGCAGCGCCCGCTCGCTGCCCCCGTCCCGCTGGACACAACGTCGTCTGCCGACCGGCACGAGCACGACCAGCAACGGATGGACTACCTCTCGGGAGGAATCGTCCTGGCCACGTCGACCGTCGCCAAGGGCAAGCTCCTCCTCGCACGCGCGTTCCAGGAGAACAGGGCACGCAATTCCGGCCACTCAGGCGTGATGCTGTCCGGCGACTCCAGCCTCGGCAAGACCACGACCGCGAAGCGTCTGTTGCGGTGGGTGCTCGAGGAATACACCAGGCAAGTTCCGCACTGGGAACAGGACGAACACATCCCGGCCGCGTACGTCGAGGTACCGTCCGGCAGCAACGCCAAGGACCTGCTCCGCGAGTTCTGCGACTTCTACGGCCTCTCAGTCCTGTCCCGCGACACCACCGCCGACCTCCGAACCAAGGTCGTCGGCGCCATCCGCCGCGCCCGCACCCAACTCATCGTCGTCGACGAGCTCCACAACCTCGCGGGCCGCGCCTCCGGGCTCGGCGAAGCCGTCGACCTCCTCAAGGGGCTCCACAATGACGTGTCTGCCACGTTCCTCTACTGCGGGCTCGACGTGACCAACTCCACCCTCATGCACGGAGCTCGCGGACAGCAGCTCATGAGCCGGTTCGCAGTCATCGAGCTCAAGTCGTACGACTGGGCCGACACCGACCAGCGCAAGGAGTGGAAGCTGCTCATCCGCACGTTCGAATCCCAGCTGCAACTGCGTGACCACACGGTGAGGACCCTCGACCCGCTCGCTGAGTACCTCTACCAGCGCACCGGCGGTTCCATCGGCTCCCTGAGCCGACTGCTCACCGGCACCGCCATCGACCTCATCCAGAACAAGGCGAAGGTCGAGCTGCTCGACCAGAAGCTGCTCGACGCCTACACGCTCGACCTCACCGCCGAGACCTTCTACCGGAAGGTGCTCGCAATGAAGAAGACCAAGTCGATGTCGGCGCTCGAGAAGGTGATGGCATGACCCCCATCGCCCTGCACCGCAGCTTCCCGTTCACCGTCCGCCCCGGCCACCGCGAGACCCTCGACTCGTTCACGCGCCGCACCCTCGCAGCCAACGGCGAAAGCTACTCGCTCCCACGACACCTCGTCACGCTCGCAAAGGCACACGACGACGACGCGACATGGGAGTCGCTCCTCAGCGCCAAGGTCAGGCGCCCGCTGGACAGGCTCATCAAGGCCCTGCCCCTCGACGACGCAGGGCTGGGCGACTGCGAGTCGTGCCGGTCGCAGACCACCGAACGATGGGCGTGCCTGCTCTGCAGCCACGGTGAACACATTCAGCAGCACCCTCACCTGGACGACCTCGTCTGCGAGCGCCACCAGCGATGGACCGGCCCGGGCACGACTGCGGAGACACAGACCGCGGTGACGGGCGCCGAGGTCGCCGCTCACCGCCGGTTCCAGCGTCTCCGTCGTGATGGCGGCCTCGACCTCCACCTATTCTTCGAGGTCCTCAGCGCGCTTGAGAGTGACCTCGACCAGCCGACGGCCAGCGCCTTCCGTCACGCCGTCGCCATCGTCGACTGGGCCCAGCGGACCGAGACGGTACACCGCCTGTTCGACCCCGCAGTCCCGTACGCCGCCACGTTCGCCTGGCTCCGAGAGGCGCTGGCCAACATCGTCGCGCGCTCGACCCCTGCCGCCGCGCGAGCGGTCTGGCTACACCTGTGGCCCGCTCACCTCGCACTGAACACGGCTCTGCGCGGCTACGCCGGCTACCGCGCCGGCAGCGTCCACGATTTTCAGCTGCCGGACGACATCACCAGCTGGTACCCCCGTCCCTCGGCCCTCAAGGGCACACGGGAGTACCTCGCGTGCACCGGCGACGACAACCTCTCGGCTCTCGCGCGCCTCGCCCGAGACAGTGACGACGCGCCGACGGTGGCGGAACCGCAGTTCCGCACTATCCACTGCACACGCGGTCATCTCTATATCGAGGTCCGCACCACGGAGGATGACGACGTCGAGACCCCCTGCCCTACCTGCACCGGGGTCCACGTAGAGCGGGGTGTGAACGACCTCGGGACAGTGTCGCCCCTCATCGGTGCCCAACTCCACCCCACCCTGAATGGAGACCTCACCGCCTCCGACATCGCAGCCCGGAGCCACACGGTGGTCTGGTGGAAGTGCCCGGAGAAGGGGCACCCGTTCCGGGCCATGCCCTTCAACCGAACCCTTAACGATGCCGGCTGCGGCGTCTGCCTCAACCGCGTCACCATCCAGGGCATCAACGACCTCGCCACGACACACCCCCGCATCGCCCGTGAGCTCCACCCGAAGACCGGATACGCCAAGAAGGCCACCCAGCTGAACGCCGCTGACCCGAAGACGCGCGATTGGCTCTGCCCGAAGGACCACTCGTACCGCGCATCTGTGAAGGCGCGCGTCCGCGGCAAGTCGTGCGACGAGTGCAAGAAGCAGCGCACCCGCACCTCGGGACGCAGCATCATCGACACCCACCCGCACCTGGTCCCGAGCTGGCTGCCGGAACTCAACGAAGGGCGCGAGCCCGCCGACTACACGAAGGGGTCGAAGCTCGAAGTCATCTGGCTGTGCACCAAGAGCGGGCACACGCACACTTTCCCCATGCGCCTCGAAGCACGAACTCGCGGATGCGACTGCCCCTACTGCGCTGGCCGGCTCCTCCTCGAGGGCTTCAACGACTTCGCCACCACCGACCTCGAACTCGTCGGCGACTGGCACCCCTACCGCAACCGCAAATACCCGAACGAGGTGATGCGCGGGTCGAACGACAAGCACCACTGGAAGTGCAAGGACGGCCACGAGACCCACCAGAGCATCCCGAACCGCCGCCTGTCGGGCGGATGCGTGGAATGCCCGTGGCACGAGCGGTCCGGGAATGCCGCTCTTGCGCCACATCGCTAACCCCGACCTCGAGGATTGCGCAACGGAGTGAAGTGAATCGTCGATGGCACTCGCCCTCAAGATGCCTCGCTCATTGCGCGACTCTGGTCTGCGAGCACGACGGAGGGCGCAGGGCAAGCTGTGGCGTCGACACTTAATCGACAAGTCCTTCGCGTGGCGACGAAGTCATCGGCTGGCGCCGTTGGATGTGGGTCTCGACTGAAACGTGCCCGGCTTCGACGGCACTTGGCCGATACGTTAGACGCGGCGGCCGTGTCCGGCCAGACATACGGAAAGTTACGTTCGATGGGGGAAGCATGGCCGAAGACAGTGTGGCGCGAGTTCGTGTTCACGAGTTCGCGAGCCTAGCGGGCGTTTCGAATCGAGTCGTTCTCGAGCGGCTAGCCTCACTGAACGAGTATGTTCGTTCACCCTCGAGTGGGCTTACACCTCCGGTCGTTCGACGCCTTGCACTGTCATTCGGAGTGGATGTCAGCGAGCTTCTTGATGCGCAATCTACTCGCAGGTCTAGTGCCCCTGAAACGCCTGCCCCTCCCACGACGTACGAGAACGAGTACGGATGGCACTCGGGATCGGTGAAGGCGCCGAGAAGCCCAGCTTTGGCACGAGAACTTGAGGCAATTGAGATGCGTTTTCCAGCACTCAAGGAACACAGGCGACTGTTAAGCCTGATGGGTTCGCAAGTTATCCAGGCGAGGCAGATCAAGACCGGGCCTCTGGCCGGGTGCGCCAGACTCCGAATCCGGTTCAGCGAAGCTATCGAGTCGGCGTTTGGCCTCACACGCGAGGTCCTCGCTATCTACCTGCCCTACGACGACTTTCAGTCGCGGTCTTATGAAGCCGCCCTTCGCGAGTTGCGCAGCATGAGCCAGGCAGTAACGCCCGACCTCATCCTGATTTGGGCTCCCGATGAACGACTTAGTACCAAACTCGCGGAGTGGGGAACCCTCCAGGCCATCTCGATCCCCTTTCAGCTCGACAGCGCCGACTCTTTCGGGCTCATTGAACTCCTGCAGGGCCATATCCACCTGCGCAATCTCTTCGAGACCACCGCGCCTGTCTCGGGCTCAACCTTCTTCGGTCGACGAACCGTGCTGCAGGGCCTCCGAGAGGATGTACTGAGCCAACGTGCCGCGGGAATCTTCGGCCTGCGTAAGGCAGGCAAGACAAGCATCTTGTTTCAGCTCGCAGAAGAACTTCACCACGATTCAGTGGTTCCGGTCCATGTGGACCTCGAGGCAATGCCGTCGCCACCCGTTGACCCGACAGACGACCTCCTCGCGCTACTTCGATTTCGCATCACCGAGGCACTGAAGGCACGAGGCTTACGGGTCAAGGAACTTGCGGAGCTGTCGGACTTTCCAAGCAATATGCAGTTCAAGATCGCGATGCAGAAGCTGCTGCGCCAGCTGAGTGCCTCCGACACACGGATTCTGCTCATGCTCGATGAGATCGAGTTCCTCACTCCGAGCGGTCAGGCCGGCGCTGGCGCCACCGAGCTTCCGAGGGTCGCCCAAGTGCTGGCCACACTTCGGAGCCTGACCCAAGAATCCGGAAACATGTCGCTCCTTCTCGCTGGCCTCACAAGCTCTATCGTCGAGCAGGGCATGCTTCACGGACGTCCCAACCCGTTCTTCCGGTGGGCGCGAACGATTTACGTGGGACCTCTTGAACGAGAGGACGCAGATGACCTGGCCCTGTCGTTGGGCCGCAGGATGGGTATCTTCATCGCCGAGGGTGCTCGGGAGGCTCTCTACGAAGCGACCGGAGGCCATGCCTATCTGTATCGCAACCTCGCATCCGCCGTCGTGAAATCTCTCCCCGTGCACGCAACCAACCGGACAATGGCGCGGCGAGACGTTCTCGGGGCTCTAGGACCTTGGAAGACGGAGGTGCACGGATACATCGTGGAAGTGATACGCCACGTCGAAAGCTACTACCCCGCAGAATCCGTGTTGCTGGAATCAGTGAGGAGCATGCCCGAGGTGTTCGAGGAGTTCGCGGCGGAAGAAGTAGAGGCAACTCGTCACCTCGTCGAACTCGGGCTGCTCGAGCCTGCCGACGGCGGATACCGCCCGGCTGCGCTGTTGGAACTGCGTTGAGCGCGATTGACATACGCCCGCATTGGAGGGAGTGGGCCCAGTCGATAGCGGAGAAGACCGATGTAAGCACCATCGTTTTCTTGCAACTCGGATCCAACTACCTCGCATCCGTCGATCTCCTCTCCGAAGTCGGCTTCTCCCTTCAATCGGTCGAGTCCTTCTTGGACAATGATGAGGTCGAGGGGAACCGGATCGTCCTCACTGGGCTCGACGACCTGGCTACGGCCTCCGGAGAGCAACGGCTCGGGATGCTCCGCATTAAGGTGCTTGAGCAGGTCCGAGGAGGACGGAGGTTTGTTCTTCAGTCGCGGGCCCCACGTATCGTCTACGAGTCGCGCGGGAGCCTACTCGTGATGGATGCGACCTTCATGACTGGCCCTCCGAAGTCCAGCTGGGCGGAGCAAGCATCGCCCTCGTTCATCTTCGAGGCGGAACTGGATCCTGCCCGCCCGTTCAGGTCAGTTCTGCGCGACACCTTGAGCGAACTCGGATTGTCGCTATGCGCTCGCCTGGATCGCGTCATCTACGAGTTGGGGAACCCAGATCTCAACGCGCACAACCTCGATGGCTCAGAGACGGAGGCACTGCGCGGTGCGGGACTTCTGAACAGCTCGAATCGTTGGGAGGTGCCGGATCCGTCAGCGCTGATGCGGAGGGAGCTCACCGACGTCCTCGACGGCAAGCGAGATGCCACCTTGCATCTGACCGCGGTAGTGGAAGAGTTCGACGCACTCACATCCACGCTGCGCAGAACCCTCCGCGCGGCGGCACGCGCGCGCTGGGGTCCCGGATGGGCGGTTGAGTGCATACCGCAGGACTTCGCAGAGAGCATCATCAAGCGAGCGTCGAGTGATTTAATGCCACTCGCGGAGTCCATCGAAGACGTTCGGGATGCCCTTCTCTGGCTGAATGTGCGCGAGTTGCTTCGTCTCCGAAGGGACTGCAGCTTCGGCAGGCTCGGTATGGGAGAGGCCGCATGGAAGATGGCGGAGCGCGAGCTCGGTGCGGTTGAAGATCGCCTTCGCTTCTTCGGACATCTCACGCGACAGGATGAGGAGTGCGTGCGGAAATGGAGCGGACTCTTCGCGGACAAGCTCTCGCACACCGGCCACCTCGACCGCACACATTCGTCGCCTGCCCAAGCTCAGCGTGAGGCTGAACTTCTCGACCGGATCCGTGACGACCTCGCAGTAAACCCGGCCTTCGGCACCCCTGCAGGCGCGGCGTTCCTTGACCTGGTAACGACCACGCTCCGTTTCCTCAAACGCACTTCCGACACCTCCGCCAAGTACACACGCCCCTTCCCTGCCGGCAAGGCACCAAAAGAAGCCGCACTTCAAGAGCATTTCTATTGGTACTTGGGGTCGACGGGCATCGGCGATACCTCTTACACCGAGGTTCCAAACATGGCAACCGGGCGGGTCGATGTACTGGTTCTCGGAGACAACGGAACTCGGTTCGTTACCGAAGTCAAAAGAGAACTCGGCGACGCCTCGATGACGTCCCTCGCGAGTTCCTACTTCGGCCAGGCCTCGGACTACCAAGTCAACAACGAACCGTTGGGCCAGCTTCTCGTCCTCGACCTCACCAGTCACACCAACGGCGTTCCGTCGGTGAAGGACTCCGTTCACGTGGAGACTCGCGACGTCGGCGGAACGCTCCGATCCATCGTGATCTACGTCGTTCGTGGCAATCGTCCCCCGCCGAGCGCTATTCGCACCCTTGCGTCCAAAGCGTGAGCTTGTGACATCGCGATAGAGCGCCTCGTGGTCGAAGCCCGCCGACCGCGTCAGACACACGTATGCGGCGGTTCCTTGTGGATGGAGGAGGGGACCGCCTGGGCATCTCTGTCCTGTCCGCGGTTCTCGGCATGATGGAGACACGTGCGCCAGCCTGTTGGCGACGGGAGGAAAGGGGTGGGGATGGGCTGGCTCAATCGCCTGTTCGGCAACAGTAAGCGGATGGCATTAGGGGCACGGGCAGCCACCACACCTGCTCCAGCCGGGGCGCCGCCTCACTTCGCCATCATCGACGTCGAGACCTCGGGGCTGTCGCCCAAGAATGACCGCGTTCTCGAGCTAGCGATTGTGCGCGTCGATCACCGCGGCCATGTGGTCGATGAGTGGTCATCGAGATTCAACCCCGAGGGCCCCGTCGGAGCAACTCACATCCACGGCATCACGCAGGCCGACGTGGCTCACGCGCCGCTATTCCGCGACGTAGCGACGTCCATCGTGCCGTACATCTCCGGCCTCCCTATCGCTGCGCACAACGCTCGCTTCGACCTCTCCTTCCTCCGGGCCGAGTTCCGAAGAGCTGGTTGGGACGTCCCATGGCTGCCCGCATACTGCACCCTTGACGGCAGCCATCACTACCTTCCCGACCTTGACCGACGGCGGCTCGCCGATTGCTGTTGGAGTGCTCGAGTCCCACTGCACGACGCCCATTCCGCGCTCGGAGACGCACGTGCGACGGCTGGCCTCCTACGCCACTACCTGGAGTTGCAGGCGCAGGTTCCACCTCACCCAACGCTGTTGTCCGTGCAACACGAGGCGCGAAAGGTTCTCTGGCCAACAGGCCCGAGCCGCGCGCCGCTCGCGTCCGTCCCCGACGAGCCCCGAAGTCGCCCCTCAAGTCGCATCCGTTCCTCCAGCACCCGGCCTAAACAGCCCCTGCTGCTCGCGCAGCTGACGAAACTCAGCCTCGCGGAGGTACTGGACGAGGGCGCTTCTGTCGGAACGCTCGCCTACGTCGAGACTCTCCTGGACGCGCTTGAGGATGGTGTCATCTCAGATGATGAAGCAGCTGCTCTGCAAGACCTTTCCGAGATGTTCGAGCTCGCTGAGGCCGACGTCACGTCCGCGCACACCGCGCTCCTACTGGCCCTTGCGCACAAGGCGCTCGACGATGGGCACGTATCTCGAGACGAGCGCGCAGAACTCGAGGCCATCGCCTCCACGCTCCGACTGCCCACGGAGCTGGTTCCCGGCCTCATCAAGGAGGCGGACGCCGCCCGAGCTGCGCGGTTGAGCGCGAAGCTACATGACCTGCCCAGCGATTGGCCCCATGGCGCCCCCCTGCGCGTCGGGGACAAGGTCGTGTTTACGGGATTCGTCGAGCGAGAACGGCAACGCACTCGCTTGGAAAAGCGTTCCGTGGAACTAGGTGTCCGAGTCTTGGGCACGGTATCCGGACTAACAACGATGGTGGTGACCGACGGATCCTTCGCAGGCGGCAAGCTGGAGCGCGCGGGTGAGCTTGGGACCCGCATCATCGATCCCGAGACATACGCAGTGCTGCTTAAGCATCTACAGCCGATTGCTGCGCCGAGCCCAAGTGCGAAACGTAGTGCTCCGACCTCTGCGCAAAGGCCGGAAAGAGGCAGCGCAGCAGCCGCTTCGAGCGCCTCCTCCCCTGGCGAGATTCGCGCCTGGGGTATCACGAATGGCTATTCGGTTGGTGTCCGAGGCCGACTCCCTATCGAGTTGGTTGAGGCCTACGAGCGTGCGCAGCTCGACTCGAGCGCTCGAGCCTGAGGCGATGCCATCAGATCTTGCATCACGCTCGTGCGGAGAGGAAGAAATCAGCTGGGGCGCCCGACTAGCTACGAAATGACCTGAAGATCGTGGATCGAGATCGACCATGACACTTCCTCGGCGTTCAGAAGCCCGGCGTGGACCAGTGCACTGGTGGCGGTGGTTGCCTGCGTGAGATCGGCAGAGCCAGCGCAACTGTGTGCGGGTCGCGCACTCGAGACAGATCCAGCCACTCGTCCGATTACAGGCACACGCCTCCGTTGCGTTCGGTTCGCGTCCTGAGTTGCGCGGGGGTCTCTGGCGTCACAAGCCCGCGCACTCATCGCAGACGGCCGCGTTAGTACTGAACAGTTGAGCTGGTTTCTCCAGGAAGCAGTCATTGCATGTCTGCACCTTGACACGCGACGCGCATTCGCAGCGACCGCATTCTGGGCAGAATCCCGCGCTGCACCGGCCGCACCGCTCGCCCCAGACTTGAAACAGTTCCTGACAGTGCGTGCACTCCTGCCACCTGGCTTGCACCGTTGGAGCAGACGTCGAAAGCGAGATCGCCTCCCATGGAGCGTTATGAGCAACCGCGACGACCACCGTATAACCTCCCATCGCGGTCGCTTGCGCATAGAGAGACGTGCCTTCGATACCGTCCCGGTAGATGAACCGGTGGTCGCGCACCGTAGCTGCGTCCAGCGATGTAGCGCGCAGCGCTCGCATCACCTTTGTCTGGGACTGGTCCCGTCCTCGTCTCAGTGGGAGCTCTCCGACACTGCTCGCGAAGGCAACATCATCATTCTCGTCCAGGAGAACAACATGTCCCGGGCTTTGCAGACGTTGAGCTGCCGCGACGCATGCCGCTGCCCGCGACGCCCCTGACGCCTGCCACAGCCCCGCGACCTGCGTAGCCAACGGTGTTCCGGATCCCAGGTGCACCTTCAGCATGTCGTCCGGGAAGAGCACTGCTGCGGCGAACGCGTCGCAGGTGAGTTCCTCTAGTTGCTCCCCCTGGTCGACTTGGGCGTCGAACTCGGCACTCAGGGTCGCATCATTTAGTTGGAGATGATGCCCGAGCTCGTGCAGAGCGGTGAAATGCTGTCGAGGGATGGCACTTTTCGCCCAGATGCCAATGCGTGCAGGGGTATGGTCAGAAAAGTACACGCCCGCGATTGCGCAATCGCTGGTCGGCACCGCATCGAGAAGCATCACCTCGAGTTCAGGCCACGTCTCAAGCTCTGCGATGGGGTGGGTCCGCAGCGATACGAGGGCCTCTGAGCCCCGTTCTCGCACGATTTCAAGCATGCGTTGCACCCGGGGGTGAACAAGGGCTCGAGCGAGGATGAATGCCTGAGTGCTCGTGCTCGTCACTCCGCCATCCCCATCTGCAGATAGGTGTCGACGCGACCTGCCCAGTCGACTTCATCGCGCCTTTCTCCCCTCGCGGCCAATCCCAGCACGCTCTGCGCGAGGTGATTGAACACTTCTGACTCGGGTTCTTGCCGAAGCCGGGCCACCGCTCTCAATCTCGCACCCCGGTGCCAATCGTTCACGATTGGCACGAGTTGCTCCGGCGGCGCCGGGTTCGCGTCCAAGAGCTCCTCTGCGCTGACTCCCAACAGCTCGGCGACGCGCTCGGCTTGGGGTTCGTCCAGGGCGTTCTTTCCGCGCTTCAGTTTGACTGCCAACGGCGTATCCCCGCCAAGAGCGCTGGCGAGGTCGCCAAGAGCGATGCCTTTCAACCGCTCCTGCAGCGTTCCCTGACCGCCCCGAAGACGCGCAGCATGCGTCAGAGCCTGAATCGAGTACTCAAGAACCTTCTTCTGCGCGAGACGCGGGCTACTTTCGTTGGCAACCATGTATCCACACCGAAGCACCCCCGCCTCGGCGGCCACGGCTACTTCATCCACAGAACGGTACGTCTTCATCGTCGCGACCTGGCGATCCAAGATGATGGCGCCGACATCCGCGGTGAGCGTCACCCAGATGCTCAGCGGTTCGTTCAGCTCCGTTTCTTCCGCCGGTACGACAACCGTCGTCTCATCCGCATCCTCGTCGCCTATCCCTACCGGTGTCACGCGCACACGGTTGCTGTCATCAGGTGCGGTGTCCACCAAAACCAGCTGAACGATATCGTCCCATCGAGCACGCCAGATACTGCCGGGGCCCGGTACATGATCCTCTGTGTCGTGACGCCGCACGGGTCTCCGTCCGGCGACTCTCGAGAAGGTGTCGCGCTCTTCGTCGGCCATAGTCATCTCCTCACCCAAGAAAGGCGATAGTTCATTTTGCGTGCATATCCAGGCTGCGCGCACGCACGATCCCGAGCACGGCCTGCGCGGTATCATCACGAACGACCAAAGCGCGCAGTTTGTCTTCTAGACCAGACACGAACGTCGCAGTCGCTGTGGGAACCACAACCTTGATGGTCGCCAGGGGTGCTGGGAGCAGGCAAAGAACAAGGCGTTCGTCCACATTCAGTGCGGACCAAATGATGTCGGCCTGCTCGACAGCCTCTACCCGCTCTCCGGGTTCCTCCAGCAGGGAGGCATCGCTGTCGGGAAGGTCATCGTCAAACAGCAGGTAGAGGTCGGGGTCGCCGAGCTCGAAGTGCTCGACAAGTGCGCAGGCAAGCTCCCGAGCCCGCATCGCGCCCCCTGCTTCGCTCAGAATCGCGTGGGCGGCATCGCTTAGGCACCGCCTATTGTGCGCGGAGGTGGGTCCGCCTTCGTTCAGGACGCTGATGACACCTACCATGCGCAGGCCGGGGGCGGCGAGTAACTCTCGCCAGTCTCCGCTGAAGATGCTCTCGCCGAGCGCGGGGAGAGTCCACCCATCCTGCCCTGCGAGGACGGCCTTCGCGTCGAGGATGCTATCAGCGGGCAGGATCCCCTTCAGCCGCTTCTGCAGCCGACCGGGAGCAGTCGCTCGCGCCCAGTCGATGAGCGCACGCGCGATAGCGCGGAACGCAAGGTTCTCGAAGGACTCGTCGTCGGTGGCCAGGGCGTAGAGCTTTACGGCCGTGGCATGCCCTTTGTGTTCAAGGAAGTACGAGTGAAACCACTCGCTTGAGGCCTCTCGTGACCACGACTTGTACCCGGGCGGCGGCGGGTACCAGGAAGCTGCTCGCGGAATGAGGTCGATGAATAGTGCATACGTGACGGGGCCCATCTCCCCGTCACGATCCATCTCCTCGTAAGGCGAACCCATGCCACCCTCCCCAGCTTCTACGCCGTTGCACGCACGCCTCCCACAGCGTCACCGCTATCGATACTGGCCTCTCGGTGGGCGCGTGGCAACGTCTGTGCTCAGGTCTGCCGTGCGGGGACAGCAGATGCTGTCCCCGCAGCAGTGATTAGGCGAGGCGGATCAACTTCCACGTAACACCCTTGTTCGCGTAGGGCGGCATGATGTTGCCCTTCGCGATGGGGGCGGTGGTCGAAGGCGTACCCTGGACCTGCCAGACGCCGGACTCCGGGCAACGCTCCCCGGTTCTTGCGGTGATGCCAACAGACATTGTCGATCCTTAAGTGCTGACCTGCCGGGCGCTTCGGGCCTCGGTCAGGTGATGGTTTCCCATCTACCTAGCCCAGACGTACTGACTCCGGCACGGTCGCGCGCACACCGAAGAAGGCCCCTGCGTAGCTCTTCACCGAAGGCATCAACGGATGAAAGCTCCTGCTGAGAAGGGGCACCGCCGCTCATCTGGACGTGCAATGCGTCAACGTCCGGCAGGATCAGAGTGTGCTGTCCACCATAGACGTCATCGATGCGTACCTCACCGGCCGAGACGACGCGGATTTCACCACCGTAGCCGGCCGAGATTTGGAATCGTTCGGCGAGCGAGTGAGAGAGTTTTCGACGCACCACACACCTGACATCGACCAAAGGAACCACCCGGTCTACCTCGGAGGATGGCCGTCCGCAAACTTCGCCCTCCTCGGTGGCGACATGATCCTGACCAGTTTGCTGTACAGCGGTCAGGTGCTTGTGAGGGACCCCATCGCCGACTGGTTCTCCGTCGAGCAGTACCGCGTCGAGCACATGATGAGCGCACGACGAGGCTTTCACCCGCCTGACGAGGATGCAGAGACTAGGACTCGGCGTACGCGCGCGTTCCTCGCCACGGTCGTTCCGCAGCTTATGCGCATGAGGCCGCTCATCGAAGCAGGCATCGTCGTACCTGTCCCGTCTGAGCCATTGTATTTCCGGGAACGCGGTCGAATCGACCGCCTGCGTCGGGACATCGAAAGCCATCTAGCCATGGATCCGGTGCACTACGCCGCACGGTTCAACGCGGAAGAGATCGCGACCGAGGACAACGTCCGCGGCTACTTTCCGATGGCACCGGGGCCTGACCCGGCGCCGCAGGTTCGACGAGCCCTTAGCCACGGCGTCCGCTACTTCGCCCGCGAGTTCAGCCTCGCCGACAACTACGGTGTCACCTACACAGCCCCGTTCGCGCACGAACGCTACCTCTGCCAGGAGGGCGTGAGCCGGCTCGTGGGAACTTCATCGCGCGTAGTCGACGCCGTCCTACGCTCGGGACTCCCCGTGTTCCACGACCTGACCCCCGAAGTCATCCGTGACGTGCATGACGATGACGCCTTCGGTGAGTTCCGTGCAACGCTGCATCAGGTCTATCAAGGCACTCCGGTCGAGGACCCCGCGGCGGCGGCGGCCTATATCCGCGACCAGGAGAACGCACTCTTGCAGCCCCTCATCACGCAGGGCGAGCGAGCAGCATCCCGCGGATTCCTCGCTCGGCTGGGCGCATCACTATCTCAGAACAAGTTCGCCATCGCGGCGGCTCTTGCCACAGACGTGACTGTCGGGACGCTGGGGGCGGCGACTGCCATCGCCGTCGCCGGGACATTCGCCGACGACGCCATCAGGTCGCGGCGCGATGAGGGTCCGGTACGAATCTGGTCGTCACTGGTCGCTCACAACCAGCGCGTCAGCGATGAGGTGAGAGGAGTACAGCACATGCCCGCCGCGCCCAGCGTGGAGGCCACACCGTGGGGCATCCCCCGCGAACCGGGGATGAGTATTTCCGTCACTGCGGGTCAGCTGATCTGGGACGCCGACCCACGCCTCCTCGCAGACACGGACGAGGACGCCCGTGCACAACTCGGCGTATACGGACCCTGCCGATGCGGGAGCGGGAGGAAGTATAGGTTCTGCTGCGCAGGGGTCCGATGACTCACCAGTCAGGGCATCGGCGACAGATCTCCTGGGACCTAGTTCGCCCGCGCGTGGATCGATCCGGCGGTCAGCGAAGAGGCACCCAATCGTGCCGTTGCCGGTTCTCCCCGTCCCGCCAACAGACAAGAGCTGGGCTGTACATGAGGTCCAACCCGCCGACGCCGTCTTGCCGCGGCGGGCCTATCATCTCTGCCCGAGGGCCAGTGCCGCGGAGCGGCGCGTGCTCGCCAGCCGCTAGCGACCCGTCGACAACCGCGCCGGTGATGGGCTCACCGGGCGATTCGTAGCGTCGCTTCACGCCGTTGCGGACGATACGAAGGGCGGCGCGGCGGTCTTTGCGCGCCAGGGGTACACCCCACGCGAATACCTGAATGCCGTGGGCTGCAGACCCACCCTCGTTCTTGATGAGTCGAGGTTGCCCTTGAGTCGCTGGCAAGAAAGCAAACGCCGCGGGTCGAGGCTTCGTGCGTTCGAGATGCAAGATTATCGCTTGCCAGCCGGTGAATGCGGCTGCCAGCAGCGCGAAGAACGCAGCCAGCGAAGACACCACCAAGGCGAGCTCGGCGATGTGGTTGGCCGTCTCGGCAGCATCCGTCATGTTGCGCACCCACCCAAACTAGCCGCCGGCATGGCGCGCCTTCGAGGCGCCCGGCGTGGTAAGTCGGCGGGCCCTCACCGGTGGCGGCTCTCCGGCTTGAGAGTCCTCATCCTTCTTGCACTTCAAACAGACTGTTCCGGTGCCAGTCGATCTGCGTTCTCAACCAGTCACAGCTTGACGCACAGGAGCATAAAAACTCCTTTGAACTGGGCTTTGTCCCGCTCGATTTGTCTGGAGTAGCTGTGGAACTCCCTTCCGAGCGGATCGCAGAGAACCGCATGAACTTCAGTCCGAACAACAGGGTAAGTGCGGCTCAGTAGTCCGGGATAGATTTGGAAGTGACATCCACTCCCGCCCCGTCCGCGGATCCCCGCCACCGGCGCTCCCCGTCGCAGAGCCGAGCGGATCCGCACCCTGCACCGCCGGTTCCCGATCCGCGTCTGTTGCTGTTCGGATCCGGAGTCTAGGATCTCTGGCGAGCGAGGCATTCCGCCGAGCCGGAGCGAAGGAGTTCCCTATGGCCGACTGGGCCGCTGACGTCAAGATCTACCGCCCCAACGCCGATGACGCGGCGATCGAGGGCCTCCTCAAGACCTACCGGCTCGTGATGAGCAGCCAGGACTCGGCCTACGTCGCGTTCTCGGACGCCGACGAGGTCGCGACCGTCAAGACCAACTTCCTCAAGGGCAAGCTCGGCCTCACCGAGTCGGACGCCGTGCTCGACGCCGCGCTCGACGAGGTCAAGGAGACGATGAAGGCGGACCGCACGAAGAGCCGCATCACGGTCTACTACCTGCTCGCGGAGAAGTTCGGCAAGCTGGGCGACTTCCACTGAGCGCCTGCTCCACCGCCTGACGAGGGGGTCGCATCCACGCGAGCGGGTGCGACCCCCTTCGTCGTCCGGGATCGGACGCCGGAGCGCGCCGTTCCTCGCCATACTGGCCTCATGGCCTCCCCCACCGAGCATCGCGCGCACTTCGGCTTCGACATCGCCTTCGCCAACGGCGGAGGGATGCACGGCGAGGGATTCCGGCTCGACCTGCCCTCCCCCGATCTCGACGCCGACGCCGTCGGCCTGCTGCTGGTGCGCCATCTGGGACTCGCGCTCGTGGAATCGGTGACACTGCACGACCTCGAGATCGTCGTCGAGCCGCATCGCGGCAGCCGCGGCGTGGAGTCGCCGGCCGGCGCCGACCGGCGCATCGTCGACCTCTCGCACCCGATCCGCGCCGGGCTCATCACCTACCCCGGTCTGCCGGCGCCGACGATCACGCCGTTCCTCACCCGCGCGGACTCCCGGGCGAAGTACGCACCGGGCACCGAGTTCGCGATGGACGTCATCACGATGATCGGCAACACCGGCACCTACATCGACTCGCCGTTCCACCGCTATGCGGACGGCGGCGACCTGTCGTCCCTCCCGCTGGAGCGCCTCGTCGACCTGCCCGCCGAGGTCTTCCACCTCACCGACGCCTGGTCGGCCGATCGCCGCGGGATCGCACCGGAGACTCTGGCCGATCGCGACCTCCGCGGCACCGCGGTGCTGCTGCACACCGGCTGGGACCGTCTCTTCGGCACCCCGGAGTACGCCCACGGCGCCCCGTTCCTCACCGGCGCGGCGGCGCAGGCGCTCGTCGACGCCGGGGTCGCGCTGGTCGGCATCGACTCCCTCAACATCGACGACACCGAGTCCGGCGGCGAGCGTCCGGCGCACACGATCCTGCTCGCGGCGGGGATCCCGGTCGTCGAGCACCTCGCGAACCTGGGCTCGCTCCCGGCGCGGGGCGCCCGGTTCACCGCCGCCCCGCCCGCCGTCGCCGGCTTCGGCACATTCCCGGTGCGCGCGCACGCGATCGTCTAGGACGGATCCCGCCCCGCGGGCGGGACCGCCGACGACCGGCCCGACACGGCCCCCGCCGTCAGAGCCCCTCGATCGACCCCTCGAACCCGATCGTCGTCTCGATCGTGGGCGGCGGGATCGGGCCGCCGTCGTCCTCGTCCACGGGCGGACCGGCGGAGGGGCGCTCCTGCTCCTCGGCCTGGTCCTCGAACTCCTCGTCGTCGTGACCCATCTCGTCCTCCTTCGCGACGGACGGGTGCGAGACGCGTGCGCTCAGCCGATCCGGCTCGGCCGGAGCCGGATCCCGCCCTCTCCCGGCAGAGTAGGTCGGCATCCGCGGGCGCACAAGGCCCCACGATCCTCGCCCCCCTCCCCAGGGAAGCCCTCGCCCTCGCCCTCGCCCCTCCCCCGGGGAGCCCTCGCCCTCGCCCCCGCCCCTCCCCAGGGAAGCCCCGTCCCGGGAAGCCCTCGCCCCGGGAAGTCGGATGCCCGGGGTAGCGTGACCCCATGTCCTCACGATCCGCCGTCACCCTCCGGGCCCGCACCGATGCCGACCTCGACGCCCTCTACCTGATCGCGTCGGACCTCGACACCTGGGAGGAGCGCAACCCCGGCCGGCCCGCGGCCCGCACACGGGAGGCCTGGCAGGCCCGCATGGTCGAACGCGACACGGATCCGGCCTACAGCCTGAACTTCGTCATCGACGTCGATGGCGAGGCGGTCGGCAACGTCGGCCTCTTCGAGGTGGACGAGCTCGCGCGGCACGCCGAAGTCGGCATCGCCCTCGTCCCGTCGGCGCGCGGCAGAGGCATCGGCACCGAGGCCATGGCGCAGATGCTCGAGTTCGCCTTCGTGCGGGGCAACCTGCGCCGGGTGCACCTCGAGGTGATCGCATCGAACGCCGCGGCGATCCGCTCCTACGAGAAAGCGGGCTTCGTCGTCGAGGGACGCCAGCGCGAGCACGCCTGGGTGCGCGGCCAGTACGAGGACATCGTGCGGATGGGGATCCTGCGTTCCGAGTGGAGCGGCGCCCCCGCGGCCTGAGGCCGCGCCGTCGTGCGGGAACGCGGAAGGGCCTCGCAGCCCGGCGGACCGTCGCCGTTGTAGCGTCGGAGCAGACCGCGATCGAAGGGGATCCGCATGGCGACGCACAGCGTGACGAACCAGGCTCCGGCGCGCGAGGACCTGGACGAGTACTCGCTCGACCTGCCCCTCGTCGAGGGCGTGCGGCGGCACGGCGCGGCGTGGGCCGAGCCCGAGCTCATCGCGACCGGGACGCTGGTCGGATCCGCCGGATTCCAGCACGACGCGGAGCTCGCCGACGTGCACGAGCCGGAGCTCGTCGCGTTCGACCGCTGGGGCCACCGCATCGACGAGGTCGAATACCACCCCTCCTACCACCGCGTCATCGGCGCCGCCGTCGCCGCCGGAGCCCACACCGCCGCCTGGGCGGATCCGGTCCCCGGCGCACAGGTCGCCCGGGCCGCGCAGTTCCTGCTGTTCGCCCAAGTGGAGCCGGGGCACGCCTGCCCGGTCTCGATGACGCATGCGGTGGTACCCGCGCTGCAGCAGTTCGGGTCGGCCGGGCTGCAGGAGGAATGGATCCCGCGGCTGCTCTCCCGCGACTACTCGCCCGCTCTCGCGCCAGGCAAGACCTCCGCCCTGTTCGGCATGGCGATGACCGAGAAGCAGGGCGGATCCGATGTCCGCGCGAACCGGACATCCGCTGTGCCGGCCGGCGACGGATCCTGGATCCTCACCGGACACAAGTGGTTCTGCTCCGCGCCGATGTCGGACGGCTTCCTCGTGCTCGCCCAGGCCCCCGCCGGGCTCAGCTGCTTCCTCGTGCCGCGCGTGCTGCCCGACGGCGCCCGCAACCCGTTCCTCATCCAGCGCCTCAAGGACAAGCTCGGCAACCGGGCGAACGCGTCGAGCGAGGTCGAGTTCGACGGCACGGTCGGCCGGCTGCTCGGCGAGGAGGGCCGCGGGGTCCGCACGATCATCGAGATGGTCAACCAGACCCGGCTGGACTGCATGCTCGGCACGGCTGCCGGCATGCGCCAGGCCACGGCCGAGGCGGTCTGGCATGCGCAGCATCGCGCGGCGTTCGGCGCACTGCTGGTCGATCAGCCGGCGATGACGCAGGTGCTCGCCGACCTCGCGGTCGAGACCGAGGCCGCGATCACCGCGTCCCTGCGGGTCGCGGCCGCCTACGAGGCCGACGCCCCTGCGGCGGACGAGCCCTTCCGACGGCTCGCCACGGCCGTATTGAAGTACTGGATCTGCAAGCGCGGACCCGGCCACGCGTACGAAGCCCTGGAGTGCCTCGGCGGCAACGGGTACACCGAGGCGTTCCCGCTCGCCCGCCGCTACCGCGAGCAGCCCGTGATGGCGGTGTGGGAGGGATCCGGCAACGTCATCGCGCTCGACGTGCTGCGCGCGATCGCCCGGGAGCCCGAGACCGCCGACGCCCTGTTCGCCGAGGTGCGTCTCGCCGAGGGCGCGGACGCCCGCCTCGACGCCCATGTCGCGGACACCGAGCGGTTGCTCCGGGAGGCGCAGCGCGACCCGGCGTCCGCCGAGGCGCAGGCCGGCGCGCGCCGGCTCACCGAGGCCCTCGCCGTGGCGCTGCAGGGATCGCTGCTCGTCCGGCACGCCCCGAACGGGGTCGCCGACGCGTTCGCCTCGTCCCGCCTGGGCGGGTCGCGCGGGTTCCTCTACGGCGCCGCACCGGCCGCGGCGGCACGCGCGATCGTGGCGCGCGCCGCCGGGATCCCGGGCTGAGCCGCTCAGAGCGCCGCGATGATGTCCTCCACGCGCTGCTTGGCGTCGCCGAACAGCATCTGCGCGTTCTCGCGGAAGAACAGCGGGTTCTGCACGCCCGCGTAGCCCGCGGCCATCGAGCGCTTGAACACGATCACGTTCTCGGCCTCCCACACCCGCAGCACCGGCATGCCGGCGATCGGGCTGCCCGGGTCCTCGGACGCGGCGGGGTTGACCGTGTCGTTCGCGCCGATGACGAGCACCACGGAGGTCGACGCGAGGTCGTCGTTGATCTCCTCCATACTCAGCACGATGTCGTACGGCACCTTCGCCTCGGCGAGCAGCACGTTCATGTGGCCGGGCAGACGCCCCGCGACGGGGTGGATCCCGAAGCGCACGTCGACACCGCGCTCGCGCAGCTTGGACACGAGGTCGGCGACGGGGTACTGCGCCTTCGCGACCGCCATGCCGTAGCCCGGGGTGATCACCACGCTCTTCGCGGAGGTGAGCATGTCGGCGGCGCCCTCCGCGGTGATCTCGCGGTGCTCGCCCTGCTCCTCATCGCCCGACGCGGATGCCACGATCCCGAAGCCGCCGGCGATGACCGACAGGAACGAGCGGTTCATCGCCTTGCACATGATGTACGAGAGGTACGCACCGCTGGATCCGACCAGCGCGCCGGTGACGATGAGCAGGTCGTTGTTGAGCAGGAAGCCCGCCGCCGCGGCCGCCCAGCCGGAGTAGCTGTTCAGCATCGAGACGACGACCGGCATGTCGCCGCCGCCGATCGAGGCGACGAGGTGCCAGCCGAGGGCGAACGCGAGCACGGTGATCGCGATGAGCAGCCACAGCTGCTGGTCGATCACGAACCACACCGTGAGCACCAGGAAGGCGACCAGGGCGAGGATGTTCAGCACGTTCTTGCCCGGCAGCATGAGCGGCTTGGAGGAGATCCGCGCCGAGAGCTTGAGGTAGGCGACGATGGATCCGGTGAAGGTCACGCCTCCGATGAAGATGCCGATGAAGACCTCGGCGTTGTGGATCCCGACCAGTTCCGGCGCGATCTCCGCGTGTGCGAGGTGACCGTTCCAGCCGACCAGCACCGCGGCGAGGCCGACGAAGCTGTGCAGCAGGGCGATGAGCTCGGGCATGCCCGTCATCTCGACCACCCTGGCGCGCCAGAGTCCGATCCCGGCCCCCACGACCACGGCGACCAGCAGGAACACCAGTCCGATCACGGCGCCGCCGGACCAGGCGTGCGCGACGGTGAGCGAGACGGTCGCCACGAGCGCGATCGCCATCCCCGACACGCCGAAGATCACGCCGGAGCGCGCGGTCTCGTGCTTGCTGAGCCCCGCGAGGCTCAGGATGAACAGCAGTGCCGCGACGATGTACGCGGCGGTGGAGAGAGCCCCGACGGTCACTTCTGGCCGCCCTTCGTGAACATGGCGAGCATGCGGCGGGTGACCGCGAACCCTCCGAAGATGTTGATGGATGCGAGCAGCACCGCGACGGCGGCGAGCACCTGGACGACGGGATCCGGATCCGTGATCTGCAGCATCGCGCCGACCACGATCACGCCGGAGATGGCGTTGGTCACCGACATGAGCGGCGTGTGCAGCGCGTGGTGCACCTTGCCGATCACGTAGAAGCCGATCACCACCGACAGGGTCAGCACGGTGAAGTGCTGCGGCAGCGGCGCGGGAGCGAAGGCGTTCACCGCGAAGAGCGCGGCGATCCCGAGCACGATGAGCAGCGCCTTGCGGCCTGCGGACATGCTCTTCTTCGCGGGCGCTTCGACCGGGGTCGAGGCCACGGGGGCCTTCGCCGGAGCGGCGGCGACCTGCACGGGGGGCGGCGGCCAGGTGACGGCGCCGTCGCGCACGACCGTGACGGAGCGCTGCACGACGTCGTCGAAGTCGATCGCGAGCACGCCGTCCTTGCCCGGTGTGAGCAGGGCGACGAGGTTGGCGACGTTCGTTCCGTACAGCTGCGAGGCCTGGGCGGCCAGGCGCGAGGCGAGGTCGGTGTAACCGAGGATGATCACGCCGTTCTCGGTGACGATGCGCTCGCCCGCGACGGATCCCTCGACGTTGCCGCCCTGGCCCGCCGCCATGTCGACGATCACACTGCCGGGCTTCATCGCGGCGACGTCCGACGCGGTGATCAGCCGGGGCGCCGCGCGGCCCGGGATGAGCGCCGTCGTGATGATGATGTCGACGTCGGCGGCCTGCTCGGTGTAGATCTCCGCGGCGCGGCGGTCGTACGCCTCGCTCGTGGCCTTGGCGTATCCGTCCGCGGACTTCTCCACCGCCACGTCGACGGGCAGATACTCACCGCCGATCGAGGTGACCTGATCCGCCACCTCGGGACGCGGATCCGTCGCGCGCACGATCGCGCCCAGGCTCGACGCCGCGCCGATCGCCGCGAGGCCGGCGACACCGGCGCCCGCGACGAGCACCTTCGCCGGCGGCACCTTGCCCGCAGCGGTCACCTGGCCGGTGAAGAACCGGCCGAACTCGTGCGCGGCCTCGACCACGGCGCGATAGCCGGCGATGTTCGCCATCGAGCTCAGCACGTCCATCGACTGCGCTCGCGAGATGCGCGGCACGGCGTCGAGGGCGAGGGCGGTGATGCCGCGCTGGGCCAGGGACTCCACGAGGTCGGGACGCAGCGCCGGGGAGAGCAGCGCGATGAACGTCGCCCCGTCCGAGAGCAGGGCGATCTGCTCCGGATCGGGCGCCGTGATCGCGAGCACGATCTCGCTGCCCCACGCCCGCTCCCGTTCGACCAGCGTCGCCTCCGCGGCCGCGTAGGCCTCGTCGGGGTACGACGCGGCGGATCCCGCTCCGCGCTCCACGACCACCTGGTGGCCGAGCTTGCGCAGCGTCGCGACCGTTGCGGGGGTCGCGGCCACGCGCGCCTCGCCCGCAGGCTCGCGCACGATGCCGATGACTGCCATTGCTACCTCCTCTGCGCCCGTCCTCTGCGACGGGCGATGTGCGCATCACTGCGCGGTCGGGCGGCCTCGCCCGGACAACCTGCTCAGAGTACTGAGCCGTCCGGCGGCGATCGCTGGACTTTTCGCGATCTTACGCACAAAGAATCGCGGATCTTTGCACCCTGGCAACGATGCGTACCTCCGCTCAGCCTGCGCGAGGACCCCGCAGGCGGCGGGCGCAGCGGCGACCCCGGTCCGAACTCGATCACGATGCCCGCCGATCGCCGCAAGCCTCGCGATCCGACCCGAATCGACCGAGTTCGGAACGCCGCACGACGAGGACGTCGCCGTAGGCTCGAGGTCATGGCACCGGATCCGCGGCTCAGAGCACTACTCGGCGACTGGACGGGGACGGAGGAGCTCTTCCCCACGGCGTGGACGGATGCCGGATCCGCCCGAGGCGCCCTCAGCATCGAGCCCGGCCCCGACGGGATCCTGATCGACTACGTCGAGGCGCGCGACGGCGCCGAGGGTGCGCCGCTCGTCGCGCACGCGGTGATCGCCGGGGAGGGGTTCTGGTGGTTCGACACCTACGGCTTCACACCCGCCGCCCCGGGGACGGCGGTCTGGGAGGACGACGCGCTGCTGCTGGACCGTCGCTCCGACCGCGGGCGCACGGTGACCCGGCTGCGCGTGCAGGGCGACCGGCTGCTGCTCGAGCTCGACACCGCCGTCCCCGCCGATGCGGAGCTGGCACCCCTCGTGCGCGGGACGTACGCCCGGCAGGCCGAGCAGTCCTGACCCGACCGGGGACGCCCCCAGGGCGCACCGACCACGCCCGCTCCGCTCAGTCCTCGTCGGGAGGGCCGAACAGTCCCTTGCCGTGCTTGTGGAGCAGGTTGTAGGCATCCAGGAACGTCTGCGGCTGCTTGTCCTCGGGCAGGCCGTAGCGCGCGAGCAGCAGCCCGAGCAGGCCCTGCGCGGGCGGGGTCAGCGGCTTCGTCGCGTGCGCGTGCGCCGGGTGCGGCGGCTTCGACTCCGGGTTCGGGGGCAGATACCGCGAGGTCGTCACGGGCCAGTCCGCCGGGTGGCGGGGCTTCTCCAGGTTGATGATCTCGAACAGTCCGTTCGCGGTCGCGTCGCGGCGGGTCAGCGGGGTGAGCCCGTGCAGCCGGGTGAGCGTGGCGATGACCGATCCGTGATGCATCTCGTCGTGGATGATCGTTCCCTTGCGGGTGTAGGCGGACACGGCGATCGCGGGGACGCGGCAGCCGAGGCGGTCGAACTCGAACCCCATCTCGCCGGCGCCCGAGTTGTCCGGCGGCGTGGCCTTGGGCGGGACGACATGGTCGTAGGTGCCGCCGTGCTCGTCGAAGGTGACCAGCAGCAGGGTGTTGACCGCGTTGGATCCCTGCGGCGACGCGCTGCGGCGGATCGCGTCGTAGATGTCGTGCACGAGGTCGTCTCCGGCGCGCACATCCGAGAACGCGCTGTTGATGATCTCGGATCCGTCGACGTCGCTCTCCCTGCGCGCCCCGAACGGCGGGTGGAAGTCGTTGTGGTCGTAGATCATGCGCGGCTCGACGAAGGCGTACGCCGGCAGCTCGCCGTGCTCGACGTCGGCGTAGAAGTCGTCCATCGTGCCGAAGTGCTCGGTCCGCCAGAACTTCTCGAGCACCGGAGCATGCAGCACGCCGGTGAACGAGACCATCTGCACCTCGTCGAAGTAGACCTTCCAGCTCAGCCCCGCCTCCTCGAGACGGTTGAAGATCGTCGGCGACTTCGGCGCGTTCAGCCACTTGTCGTAGTCGCCCCCTTCGTGGTTCGTGACGAACCCGTGCGAGGTCGAGGCGTTGAAGAAGGTGCGGTTGCAGAACGTCTGCGACGGCACCGCGCAGAACCAGTGGTCGAAGACCGCGAACTCGCGCGCGAGCGTCGAGACCGTCGGCAGCATCTCGGGCGAGAACGAGCCCATGATGCGCTTGCGCTCCTCCTCCGTGGGCTCCTTGCCGTGCTTGAGCCGCAGGAGGTTCACCTGGTAGTCGGTGACGAAGCCGCTCATGGTGGGCGTCTCGCCCGGACCCGGGTGGTTGTACGGCGCGCGGAAGCCGCCCTCGTACAGGTCGGCGTTCTCGGCCGGATCGATCACGTTGTACAGCTGCGTGTTGACGTGCGGATACATCTCGCCCGGATCCGGATCCGGCCAGGTCATGATCTGGTCGGTCGGGCCCTCGTAGACGTGCGCGTCGTAGCGCACGCCGTCGAGCTCGTTGAAGTACTCGCCGAAGTCGAGCCCGTCGAACTCCTCCCCCTCGGGCAGGGTCTCCTTCGTGTAGAGGTAGCCGAGCAGGTTGTCGAAGGAGCGGTTCTCTCCCATCAGCACCACGATGTGGTCGAATCCAGGGGCGTGCCGCGGGGCCAGCTGACCGTAGTCGGAGAGCGCCTCGTCGAAGCCGCTGCGCTGGCCGAGCGCGTACCCGGCCACCGCTCCCGCGCCGCCGCCGACGACCGCCCCCGCGGCGGTCAGGCCACCGAGACGGAGGAAATCGCGACGCGACCGGCGGGCGGCGGACGGCGCCTCCGCGTCCGCTGCGGCATCGCCGGCGTCCGCCGTCGGTGTGCCGACGGGCTGGGGCTCGTCCTGCGAGGCCGGGGAACTCTTTCTCGCCATGCGGCGATCCTACTGAGCGCCGGGGGCGCCGGACCCCCGTCAGTCCCCGCTCCGGTGGCCGCAGACCCCGAGGGCTATAGTTCTCCTGTCCCGCCCCGTGATGACGCCGCCCTGGACTGGAGCCGCGATGACCTGGTTCTTCAAGCTGAACGTCATCGACGGCCCCCTCCCGCTCACCGTCTGGGGGGTGACGATCCTCGCCGCGATCCTCCTGCTCGTCCGGCGTCCCACGCCGTCCTGGCTGTGGCGGATCGTGATCGCGGCGGCTGTCGGGATCGGGCTGGGCGTCGCGCTCGTGACCTTCGTGAACGCGACCCACCTCTTCGGCCCCGCCCTGCCGTTCGCCTGCGGGTTCTGGATCCCCGGAGGGTTCGCCGCGATCCTCCTCGGCATCGTCTCGCTGTGGGAGCGCGGAGTGTGGCGCAAGATAGTCGCGGCGCTGCTCGTGCTCCTCGCCCTGCTCTCGACGGCGCTCGGCGTCAACGCCGCCTTCGGCATCAACACCACCGTCGGCTCCGTGCTCGGCATCGCCTCCGACGACAAGATCGACGTGCTGCCCGAGCCCGTCCCGACCGAGTCGTCGAGCGGACCGCTGTACAAGACCTGGAGCCCGCCGGCCGACATGCCCAAGACCGGCGAGACCGCGGTGCTCAGCGGCACCCACGCGATCGCGTCGACCGGCGGGTTCACCCCCCGCGACGCGCTCCTCTACCTGCCGCCCGCCGCGCGCACGGCCAACCCGCCGCGACTCCCCCTGATCGTCATGATGATGGGCCATCCGGGATCCCCGAACGCCACGTTCATCGCGAAGGCCCTGGACGACCTCGCCGCGAAGAACAAGGGCCTCGCGCCCATCGTCATCGTCGCGGATCAGCTCGGGCCCGGGGGCGAGCTGGACACGGGCCCGGACCCGGTCTGCGCGAAGACGGCCGCCTACGGCGATGTCCCCGCCTATTTCAACGTCGACATCCCCGCCTTCGCGACGAAGAACCTGAACGTCAGCCTCGACCACCGGGACTGGACGATCATGGGCTACTCCAACGGGGGCGCCTGCGCCTTCACGTGGGCCACCCGCCATCCCGACATCTGGGGCAACGTGGTCAGCATCTCGCCGGACGAGTACCCCGGCGTGGAATGGCGTGCCGGGGCGATCAAGAAGCTCTTCGGCGGGGACGAGGCGGCCTTCGACGCCCTCCGGCCCGAGGCGGGGATCGCGGAGAACCGGGGACGGTTCGCCGGCCATCTCGCGGTGTTCACCGTCGGCGGAGCGGATCCGGGCTTCCTCCCCGGTGCGAAGCGCAACGCCCGGCTCGCGGAGGAGGCGGGCTTCACCACGACGTTCCACGAGGTACCGGGCGCCGGGCACGTGGCCGACGCCCTCGACGGCGGCATCCCGTTCGCCATGGCCCTGCTGTACCGGCACCTCGGGCTCTCCGCCCCGTGACCCGTCGCCGGGCGTCGAGGGCCGGTGACCTCGGGGCCGTGCGCCCGCTCAGCCCTGGGCCACGCGCCGCTTCTCGAGCGCCCGCAGCGCGAACGGCGCCGCGACGCCGTGCAGCAGGATGCTGCCGACGACGGTGACGACCATGACCAGCAGCACCGCGTCGGCCTCGACGCTGTCGGTCTCGAAGGCGTTGTACGCGAGCAGGCCGAAGACGACGGAGGCCGTGCCGCGCGGTCCGAGCAGCCCGATGCGCACACGATCGCCGCGGCTGACGGAGCTGCCCAGGAGCGACAGGTACACCGGCCCGAGCCGCAGCAGGGTGAGCGCGAGGAGGGCGAGCACCAGGATCCGCCAGTCGAACGACGACGTGAAGGCGACGAGGGCGGCCCCGCCGAGCATGAACCAGACGAAGTTCGCCGTGAGGGTGCCGACCTCTTCGACCAGCAGCAGCTCGGAATGCGGGATCACCCGCTCCTGCATGCCGCGCGTGCGCGCGACGCGGTAGATGAGGCCCGCGACGAACGCCGCCACGAAGCCGTTGGCCTCGATCGCCGGGATCGTCGCGATGGCGTAGGCGATGAGCGGGAGCAGCAGCATGGCGTAGCGCGCGCCGCCCTCGTTCGCGATGCCCCGACTGCGGGCCGCCCGGAGCGCCAGGCCGATGACGCCGCCCAGCACGACGCCGATCACGATCGCCGTGACCGTCGCGGGCACCGCGTTGACGAACGCCTCCGCGAACTTCTCGGCGCTGTGACCGAGATCCTTGTCGTCCACGGTGACCGTGTCGGATCCGGTCGCGACCATCTTCTCGACGAGCGGGGCGATGACGACGGCGATGGGCAGCGCCATGCCGAAGATCGGGGAGACCAGGCCGTCGTTGTAGCCGCTCTCCACGTTCAGGATCGCCCTGATGCGCTCCGGCAGCAGCCTGCTGCGCAGCAGGCGCGTCGCCGGGGCGAAATCGGTCGGCATGATCACGCAGGCGATGACCACGGCGGCCACCAGCGCCTCGGGGAGGAGGAAGGCTCCGGCGATGGCGGTGAGGATGAGCGACAGCGGCAGCGCGATGAGCACGAGGCGCGCGGTCACCCTGCCCTCACCGCCGAAGATGCCGCCGCGCACCTCGGTCGCGTCGGCGAAGAGGAGGATCGACAGGATGACCTCGACGATCTTCTCGGTGATCGGGGCGTCCAGGGCGGCCGCGTAGGTCGGCAGGTCCCACACCGTGGTGGCGGCCCCCAGCACGAGCAGCATCGCCGGTCCCGCCACGCCCCACCGCTCGAAGCGATGGGACACGATCGACCACAGCAGCACGGCGGTGAGACCGAAGAGCACGAGCGGGGGCATCCGGTTCCTTCCGTGGCGACGATCAGAGAGTACCGCGGCCCGGGCGCGCCTGCTCCCGGGCCGTCTGCACGGCGACGTCGATCAGCTCCCGCCCTGCCATCGGCAGATCCCGCGCTCCGCCGCGCCAGAGGGCGGTGATCGGCCGGACCACCGGCTCGCCGGTCGTGCGCACGGCGCGCAGCCGGCCGAGGCGGATGTCGTCCGCCGCCTCCCTGCGGCTCAGGACGGCGGCCCCCAGCCCGTCGGCGACGGCCGAGCGCACGGCCGCGGAGGTCGGCAGCACCACCGCCGGCTCCGCGGCGTCGCGGCCGAGCCGCCGTCGCACCTCGTCCTCCCACGCGCGCCGGGTGCCGCTGCCCTGCTCGCGGGCCACGAGCGGCTCCGCGGCGGCCTTCTCGAAGGCGACGGGGCCCTGGCCGCTCCACGGGTGCTCCGGCGCGACCACGAGGACGAGCTCGTCGCTGTCGACCGTGGTGGTGCCGAGGTCGGACGGCACCTCGCTCGACTCGATGAACGCGAGGTCGGCGTGCCCGTCGCGCACGAGCGCCTCCGCATCGGTGCTGTTGCCGGAGAGGAGTTGCACGGCCGTCGGCGTCCGCCCCGCGGCGACCTGGTTCCGGCGCAGCGCCACGAGCCAGAGCGGCAGCAGCCGCGCCGACACCGTCTGACTCGCGGCGACCGTGAGCCGGGCGGCGCTCTCGCCGCGCAGCGTGCGGGTCGCCGTGCGGAAACGCGCGGCCGCGGCGAGCACGTCGTCGGCCCAGGAGGCGACGACCTCTCCCTCCAGGGTCGGACGGGTCCCGGACGGGGCGCGGTGGAACAGCGACAGACCGAGCTGGCGCTCCACGGCGCGCAGGCGCGTGGAGGCGGACTGCTGGGTCACCCCGGTCTCGCGCGCGGCGGCCGAGATGGATCCGGTGCGCACGACGGCGACCAGCAGTTCGAGCGAGCCGAGGTCCGGCATCGATCCGTCCGTCATCGTCACCCCACAGTCTCTGCCTGTACCCCTATCGAGCCTAGCCGGATACCGCGGAAGGCGCAGGCGGACGAGCCTGGATCCATGATGTTCCGCCCCGCCCGCACCCTTCCGGCCCGTCTCGCCCTGCGCGGGGTCGAGGTGCTGCCGGGGCTGGCGCTCACCGTGCCGATCGCCATCGTCGCCACCCTCATCGGCGCCGCGGTGCCCGTGCTCGGCTCTGCCCTCCCCGCGATCGTGATCGGAGTGGTCGTCGCCGTGATCCGACACCCCGGAGCGCGGTTCGCGCCCGGGGTCGAGTACTCCGGGAAGTTCCTGCTGCAGGTGGCCGTGGTGCTGCTGGGCGCTCAGCTCTCGCTCGAGGCGATCCTGCGGGTCAGCGCGGAGTCGCTGCCCGTGATGCTGTCCACCCTCGTCGTGTGCCTCCTCGCCGCGTGGCTGATCGGTCGGGCGCTGCACGTCGCGCCGCGGCTGCGCACCCTGATCGGGGTGGGCACGGGGATCTGCGGCGCCTCGGCGATCGCCGCCGTCGCCCCGGTCATCGGCGCTCTCAGCGCCGAGGTGTCCTACGCGGTGTCGACGATCTTCGTGTTCAACATCCTCGCCGTCGTGCTCTTCCCCCTGCTCGGCCACGCACTCGGGCTGGATCCGCACACCTTCGGGCTGCTGGCCGGCACCGCGGTGAACGACACGAGCAGCGTGGTCGCGACGGCGAGCGTCTTCGGCGCCGCGGCGCTGGGCTTCGCGGTCGTGGTGAAGCTGGTGCGCACGCTGATGATCATCCCGATCTCGGTGGGGCTGTCCGTGATCGAGTCGCGCAGGGCCGCCGACGGCCGGCGGATGACGCTGCGCGGCGTGGCCGGCCTGGTGCCGTGGTTCCTCGTGGGGTTCCTGGTCGTCGCGGTGCTCGGATCCCTCGGGGCGATCCCGGCGGGGCCGCGTGAGGCGATGGTGCACGCCAGCGGATTCCTCATCGCCACCGCCATGGCCGGCATCGGGTTGTCCACGGATGCGGCAGCGCTGCGCCGCGCCGGCTGGCGACCGCTCGTGCTCGGTGCGATCCTCTGGATCCTCGTCACCGCGACCGCCCTCGCGGTGATCTCCCTGACCGGCGCCGGGCGCTGACCGCCCCCGGTGAGGTCGGTCCTGCCGTGGTTCAGGTCGCGATTTCTGCTCTTCCCGCGCGGGTTTCAGAGCAGATAGTGCGACCTGAACGAGGGTCAGACCGCCAGGGTTCCGGATCCGGTCAGAGCCAGCCGCGCTTCTTGAACACCAGGTACAGCACGAAGGCCCCGCCGACCATCAGGCCGATCGCCATGGGGTACCCGGCGGCCCACTTCAGCTCGGGCATCACCTCGAAGTTCATGCCGTAGATGCCGGCGACGATGGTGGGGGCGAAGAAGATGGCCGCCCAGCTGGAGATCTTCTTCACCTCCTCGCCCTGACGGATGCTCTCCTCGGTCATCCGGCGCATCTCCTCGTTCTGCCGCCGGGCGACGATCGTCGCCTCCACCGTGAGCGCGTTGTCGAGGTTCGCCCGGAACGTCGACACCCGCTCCGACAGGGTCAGGATGTGGTCGAGCACGTCGCGCAGATAGCGCTGCAGCTCGAGATCGACGGAGTACTTCGCGGATCCGCGCAGCAGCGCCTCCAGCATCGGCTGCAGCGGCTGGGTCGCCTTCTGGAAGTCGATGACCTCGCTCGACAGCTCGTAGATGCGCTGCGTGACGTCCGAGTCGTCGAGGAACAGCTGCGCCTCGATCTCGTCGATGTCGTTCTCCAGACCGTTGAGCACCGGGGTGTACTCGTCGACGAGTTCGTCGAGGATCGCGTACAGCACCGCCTCGGGGCCGCCCGCGAGCAGCTCCGGAGCGTGCTCCATGCGTCCGCGCACGCGGGTGAGGCTCGGCGTCTCCGCGTGCCGGATGGTCACCACGAAGTTGGGCCCGACGAACACGTGCAGCTCGCCGAACTCGACCTCCTCCGTGGCGTCGAGGTACCGCGCGGGCCGCAGCACGATGAACAGGGTCTCCCCGTAGCGCTCGAGCTTGGAGCGCTGATGACCGGTGAGGGCGTCCTCGACGGCGAGCTCGTGCAGGCCGAACTCCGCCGCGACCTGGCGCACCTCGTCCTCGCTGGGCCGGTACAGGCCGATCCAGCCCATGCCGCCGCGGGCATGCATGAGCTCGAAGGTCTCGTCCAGCGTGTGCGGGGTGTCGGTGCGGACGCCGTCCACATAGATGCCGTTGTCGACGATGGCCATGCTCGCTCCTCGCGGTCGTGCAGTGCTTCGTCCGGCTGCGGGAGCCGTCGGAGCACGGGGAGGCGTCGAACGAACCCGGTCAGCCCTGCGGGAGCGGGCAGACGGCCAGGCTGTCGACCGCCTTAGCGTAGTCCTCCGCGGTGAACGGCAGTGCGAACTCGGGGGCTTTGCCGCCCTTTCCCGCGGGCGCCTTGGAGGCGATCGCGGCGAGTTCGAAGGCGAGGTCGCCGATGAAGGCGGATCCGACGGTCGAGTCGTTGAGCACCACGACGACCGTGAAGCCGGTCGTCGGGTCGGAGTAGGCCCCGGTGAGGTACCCGGGCGTGCCGCCGTGCTGGCCGATCATGGAGCCGACGAGGTACGCGCCCCCGGTGGCCTTGTACCAGCTCGGCGCGCCGTCGGCGACGGGCAGCGGGGATCCGAAGCGCTGGGGCGTCTTCTTCACGCGCAGCGCCTGCGCCGCCTCCGCCTGCATGTACCGGCCGAGATCGGCGACCGTGGACACCACGCCCGAATCCGTGTACCCGTTGCTCGACGAGCTGACCGTGATGTCGGTGGGCTTGGCGCACTGCAGCGCGCCGTCGACCTGCGGGAGGAACGACCCCTTGAGCGCCGGCGAGGGCGACGGGGCGGCCGCCTGCGGGCCGGGCAGCGACGTCGCGTTCAGGCCCAGGGGCGCGGCCACGTACTCGTGGATGAGCTGCGCGGCCGTCTGACCGGTGGCGCGCTCCAGCGCCTGCCCGAGCAGCAGGAACCCGGCGTCGGAGTCGCGGTAGCCGGTGTGCGGCGGGGTGCGGTTCTGCGCGAGGCCGTAGGACGCCAGTTCCTTCGGCTCCCACTGCCGGTCGGGATTGTTCAGCCACATCGGCATGGCGGTGGCCTCGGACGAGCCGATGCCGCCGGTGCCGTTGCAGAGGTCGAGCAGCGTGACGTCCTGCAGGTCGGGCACGCCGGACACGTACTCGGTGATGCTCGCGTCGAGCTTGACCGTGCCGCGATCGGCGAGCGCGTACAGCACGTCGCAGGTCATCAGCCGGGTGACGTCGCCGATGCGGAACGACATGTCGGCGCTGACCGGATCCTTGTCCTCGGCCGAGACCGTGCCGAGGCCCGTGACATAGGAGCCGCTCCACGGCGCCCACACGCCCAGGATCGCCCCGCTCGAGCCGCTCGCCGCCATCGCGCGCTCGACGGCGCCCTTGAGCTGGTCCCTCATGTCGGAGGGCAGATCCCCCTCGGTCTGCGTCTTCGGGGTGAACGCCGGGGTCGCGACATCGCCGGAGCAGCCGCTCAGCACGAGCGCCGCCGCGACGGCCCCTGTGATCAGCGCACCCACCCGCCGACTGATGTTCCGACCCATTCGCCCCCCTGACATCCCCCACGATTGTAGACGGCGCTCCTCTGCGCAGACGTCATCCCTCCGGATGATCCCGCGCTTCGGATCCGGATCGTGATCACCCGGGGATCCGCCCGATCACCTCTCCGCGGTGGTGCCGAGTCCGTGCGCGATCGCCTGCGCCCGATCGCGCACGCCGAGCTTGGCGAACAGCGCGTTGATGTGCGTCTTCACGGTCGCGACGCCGACGAAGAGCGCGGCGGCGATCTCGGCGTTCGAACGTCCCTGCAGCACGAGCGCGTAGACCTCGCGCTCGCGGCCGGTGAGAGCGGGGAAGCGCTCCGCCAGCGCCTCCTCCGAGACCGGATCGGGGACGGATCCGGAGAGCTCGGCCGCCGAGGCGCCCGCGGCGCCCGCAGCGCCGATGCGCCCCAGGAGCACGTCGCGCACCGGAGCGGAGAACGTGCTCTGACCCGCGGCGACGGCGCGGATGGCGGCGGCGAGCTCGGCCCTGCCCGCGTCCTTGGTGAGGTAGCCCCGGGCGCCCGCCTGGAGCGCCGCGACGATGTCGGCGTCGTCGGCGAAGGTCGTCAGCACCAGCACCGCGGTCCCCGGGGTCTCCGCCGTCACCCGCCGGGTCGCGGCGGCGCCGTCCAGCACCGGCATGCGCAGGTCCATGAGCGCGACATCGGGGCGGGTCGCCGCGACGAGCGCGACGGCCTCGGCGCCGTCTGCGGCGGTGCCGACCACCTCGAAGTCGTCGACCAGGCCCAGCACGGTCTCCAGCCCGTCGCGGATGATCGCCTGGTCGTCGGCGAGCACGATCCGGATCCGGGCGCTCATGCGGGGGCCTCCACGCGGAGCCGGAAGACGTCTCCCCCGTCGTCCAGGGTCACGACGCCCGCGCGCACGGTGCCTCCCACCTCCCCGAACCGCTCCCGCACGCCGGGCAGGCCGAAGCCGCCGCCGGTCGCCGCGAGCGCCCCGTCGTCCTGCCTGCCGCCGGTGACCGCGTTGTCGATGGTGCACTCCACCCGGTCAGGATGCCAGACCAGTGCTATCCGCACGGCGCGCCCCGGCGCGTGCTTGCGCGCATTGCTCAGCCCCTCCTGCACGGCGCGCACCAGTGCGTCGGCGAGCGCCGCGGGCACCGGACGCGAGGCGCCGGTCTCGGTGAGGCGGGCGCCGGCCGCGTCCTCCGGGTCGAGCAGCGCGTCGAGGCGACGAGCGAGCTCGGTGGGAGCCACCGCGGGCACCGGCGCCTCGGTGTCGTCCTGCTCCGGTCCGCGCAGAGTGCGGACGGCCTCGCGCGCCTCGTCCAGGCCGGAGACGGCGAGGCGCCGCGCCGCCGCCACCCGTGCCGCCGCGCGCTCCGCGTCGCCCGCCTCGAGCAGCGCCTCGGCCGCGTCGAGCTGAACGACCAGGCCGCCCAGGCTGTGCGCGAGCACGTCGTGCAGATCCCGGGCGATCGCGACGCGATGCGCTGTGGCCTGTGCCCGCACCGCCTCGGCGTTCGCGCGCTCCCGCTCGGCGAGCAGCACGCGCTGGGCGCGCCGCCCCAGGCCCACGACGACCGCGAGCGCGAGGGCCGCGAGGATGGTGAGCAGACCGAGCGCCGAAGCGGTCACCGTGCCCGCGTACCCCGCCGCGGTGAGCAGCGCCCCGGCAGCCACGCCCAGCGCCCCCAGGACCGCCGCCGTGATCCACGTGCCGGGGCCCACCGCGGCGTCGCTCGTGAGCAGGATCACCGTCACGACGAGCAGAGCGGTGCCGAGCCCCTGGGTCGGCACCGCGGTGAGCGAGCCGGCGAGGCCCATCACCACCAGGAGTGCGGGGGCGACGCCGGCCGGCACCCTGCTGCGCCCGGCGGTCCGCCCGTCCGGCGCGGCTCCCGGGCCGGACTGCGCCGCCGGGTCACCGCCGGTCGCGCCGATCCGCACCGCGAGCGCCATGCGCACGGCCCACGCCACGAGTCCGGCGCCGAACAGCCAGACCACCCAGGGTGCGGTCTCCGGCGCGACGCGCCAGAGCACCCAGCCGACGCCGAGCAGGCCCGCGGCGTTGACGGCGGCGCTCCAGCCCGTCATGGGCTGGATGCGCAGCGGGATTCGGGTCACGGAACAATGATGCGCGCGGATCCGCTCGGCGCGCTCGTGCGGCGCAGCGCGTCCACCCGGCGGTGCAGCACGACCACCCGGGCCGCACGGTTCGCGGCGAGCACAATGAGGATGAGCCCGGTCGCGACGCCGATGTGCGAGCCCAGCTGCTCGAAGGCGAACATGAGGCCGACTCGGACGCCGATGAGCACGACCCAGAGCGCGAGCCCCCACGGTCCGGTGCGGGTCTCGAACTCGGCGGCGGCCTGCGCGGCGGCCCGGTCGGAGAGCCCTGCGGCGGGCTGGTAGCCGGCGGGACGGGCGATGCGGCGGATGTGCGCCATCGCCCCCATGGCGGTGCCGAGGGCGAAGGCCACGACGAGCTCGACCACGAGGGCGACCACGTCCATGACTCCGATCACCTGCCCGCTCAGGGTCTGCAGCGACAGCACCGCCCCGATCACCGCGATGATCCCGGGCAGCATCCAGTCGCGCGCGCCGAGCACGGGGCGCCACGTCATCTGCCGCACGGCGACGAAGCCGACGGCGAGGAGGATCAGCAGGACGTTCGAGACGATCGAGAGGTTCATGTCTTCGATGCTCCCCGGATCCGCCTTCCGCGGGCACCGCCCAGGGGTGGAGATCCGCGGGTGGACGGGTGGAGATCCACACCCTGCCCCACGATGTGGTGCCTGCACCACATCGCTGTGGTGGCACGCCCATCGGCCGCGAGACCGCCGGTTCCTAGCGTATGAGAAGAGCTTCCGGATGGGAGGCGACGACATCCCCTCAGGGGCGAGAGAACAGAAGGAACACCATGGACACCACCACGAAGAAGACCACTCGCCGGCTGCTCGGCACCGGCCTGATCGCCACGACGGTGCTCGGATCGGTCGCCATCGGCGTGGCCACGGCGGCGCCCGCGTCGGCTGCGACGCCGCGCGCCGCAGCGGCCTCGGCCGACGTCACCCGCGGGTTCGACATCGTCAACACGACCAAGCACACCCTGGAGCTGCAGGGGATCGACGGCGCGGGCGACCGGGACGGCTACGCGCCGACCGGCACGAAGATCGCGCCGGGGCAGTCCTACCACTACGAGAAGGTCTACTACCTCCTCAAGCGCGGCGAGACGACGCTCACGTTCAACTACCGCGAGGCCCTGGGCAACGGTTCCGAGCGGATCTCCGCCTTCCAGGTCACGCTCGTCGTGGACGCCGTGAGCGGCACGAGCATCCGCACCGACGCCGGCGACGCGTTCACCGTCCACAATCAGGGGCTGAGCGGACAGCTGACGATCTCGGAGAAGGACTTCTCCGAGATCACGGTGCCGGCCTCTGATGCCCAGCGACAGGCCGAGCTGCTCAACCAGACCTGCGTCTCGGGCCTGGCGTCGTGCACGTTCCTGCCCGTCACGAAGGAGGAGGGCACGCCTCAGGTCCGGCTGGTCGCCGGGGGCGCGAACAACACCGACAAGGCCCGTGAGGGGAGCGTCACCACCAAGGTCGCGGCCGGCACGACCTCGTCCGTCGAGACCACCGGGTCGGCGAAGCTGACCATCAACGGGATCCTGGAGGCGGGACTCACCCACAAGTACGGCGGCTCCTGGTCCAGCACCAAGGAGGAGACCAAGGTCCAGTCGTACGAGGTGGGCGCCTACAAGAACTTCAACATGTGGTCGCGGGTGCTGACCGAGCGGGTGACGGGCGACTTCACGGTCAAGCTCGGCAAGACCACCTGGAAGCTGGCCGGCGTGCACTTCGACATCCCTCGGGCGGACGCCGACGTGCTGTACGACAGCGCCGAGCGCCCTCTGACCGACCAGGAGAAGGCCAGCCTGCCCAAGATCGTCGACATCAAGCCGATCGTCCCGGCCGGCTGACGAAGGAGAGGGATCCGGACCGCCGTCCGCACCGAGGGGTGTGGGCGGCGGTTCCGCTCGGGTACTGTCGGGTCACCGCCCCGGATCCCCACCCGTCAGTCAGGAGCAGGCATGCGCGTCGTCATCGCCGAGGACGAGGTCCTGCTGCGGGAGGGCATCTCCCGGATCCTCACGGACGAGGGGCACGAGATCGTCGCGACCGCGGGCGACGCGGACGATCTGCTCGGCAAGGCGCGGGCCCACCGCCCCGACCTCGTCCTCACCGACATCCGGATGCCGCCGGACTTCACCGACGACGGCCTGCGGGCCGCCCGCCGGATCCGCCAGGAGCTTCCGGGGACGGCGGTCATCGTGCTCTCCCAGTACGTCGACGCCACCGGTGCGATGGAGCTGCTGGCCGACGGCGCCGCCGGGATCGGCTATCTGCTCAAGCGGCGCATCCTCGACCTCGACGACTTCCTCGAGTCCGTGCAGCGGGTCGCCGCCGGCGGTTCGAGCATCGACTCCGACGTCATCTCCTCGATGGTGCGCCGGGAAGTGCGCGATCACACCGACGGCGGCATCGCCCGGCTCACGCCGCGGCGCCTCGAGGTGCTGCAACTGATGGCGCAGGGCTACAGCAACGCCCGCATCGCGCGCGAGCTCTTCGTGACCGAGAAGGCCGTCGCGCGCAGCATCGCGCTCATCTTCGTCTCGCTCGACCTGCCGCCGGATCCCGATGACCACCGCCGCGTCCTGGCCGTCATGCGCTATCTGGACCGGTGAGCGGGCGGCATCCCCGCATCGCTCGCACTATCCCAGCGGCACCTGCGCCCGCAGCGTCGTCCCGCCGCCCGGTGCGGACTCCAGCGCCACCGTCCCGCCCAGCGGCTCCACCCGATCCCGGAGGCTGCGCATCCCGAATCCCGGGACCGCCCCGGCCGCACCCCTGCCGTCGTCGCTCACCGCGATCTGCAGCCGGCCGTCGCGCAGGGCCACGACGACCGCGATCTGCCGTGCTCCGGCGTGCTTCACCGCGTCCGTGAGCGCCTCCGCGATCACGTAGTAGCCCGTCGACTCGACCTCGGCGTCAAGCCGGCCGAGCGGGGAGTCGATCTCGATCCGCACCGGGATCCGGATCCGGTCCGCCAGGGTCGCGATCGCGGCCTCCAGACCGTGGTCCTGCAGCCGGCTCGGCAGGAGCCCGTCGACGAGACCGCGCAGCTCGTCGAGGAGGGATCCGCAGTGCTCGGCGATCCGCGCGGCCTCGGACCGGACGTACGAGGGGTCGTCCGCCTGCCGGGCCAGCCGCTGCACGTCGATGCCGACGAGGACGATCCGCTGCTGGGCGCCGTCGTGGAGGTCCTGGGCGATGCGGCGGCGCTCGGCGTCGGCCGCGACGACGATCCGCCGCCGGGAGGTCTGCAGCTCCTCCGCCGCAACCTCGAGCCGCTGCACCGCGGAGCGCAGCTCGACGATCAACCGCTGCTTGTCCATCGCGACGCCGAGCGGCGCCGCGACGGTCGCGACCAGGTTCCGATCCGCGATCAGCGCGGGGTCGTAAAGGAGCGCGCCGGTGGGCGCCTCCGGCGGGCCGATCGGCCACCAGCCGCGCTCGGGGAGCACCACGACCGGGCGTCCGCCGCTGTCGACGAAGCGGGAGGATCCCGCTTCATCCGCGCCTGAGGCCCAGAGCACGCGGGCGCCGGGGTCGCCGAGCGCCCGTGCCGCGAGGGTGTCGAGCAGCGCCGGCTCCACGGATGCCGCCGCGATGCCCGCCGCGGCCTCGGCGACCTCGCCCGCGCGGCCGAACGCCCCGAACGTCAGCCCCACGAGGAAGGCGATCGGCAGGCCGCCGAGCATCACCGATTGCACCACGTCGGCCGCTTGCTGAGCTCCGACGCGGGGGTCGAGGTGCAGGACCACGACGGTCACCGCGATCACGGCGAGCGCCGCGCACCCGTAACCGACGAACGGCAGCAGCTGACGCCGCGGCAGCGCGGGCATCCGCGCCAGCCCGCGGCCGCACAGCACCACGGTGACGACGAGCGTGCCGATGCCCACGGCCGCCTGCAGCGTCCAGGCGACCTCGGTCACCGCAGGCCGCAGCACCACGACGATCTGCGGCGCCACGGAGACGAGGTACGCGACCGTCACGACCGCGCGCGCGGCGCGGCTCGGCAGCCGCCCGGAGGGGAAGGCGAGCAGCAGGTGCAGCAGCAGCGCCAGCGGCAGGCTGGACGTCAGCGTGCCGAGGACGTGCAGGGCCGGGAGGACGTCGTCCTGCGTGCGCGACGCCCACAGCGCCAGCGCGGTCAGCAGCATCAGCCGCCCGACGCGGTTGTGCGGGCGGCGCGACCAGGCGAGCAGGCCGGTCACGGTGTAGACGGCGACCAGGGCGCCGTCGAGGAGCGACCCCCCGAAACCCCGCGACGACGAGGGGACGGCGAGCTCGACGAGGCAGAGCGCGGCCATCAGGATCCCGATGCCGATCAGGGCGTCACGCAGGCCCGGTCCTCCCGCCGCCGGGACGCGCCCGCCCGGAGCACCGCTGAGCCGTGTCATGGGTACAGGATCCCAGCACCCGTCCACGGGCGGAACAGGCGGTCGGAACGGGCGACGGTGTCGGTGATACCATTCTGGTATGGCGATGACGGTGAGGATGCCCGCGGAGCTGGACGCGCAGCTGGGCGAACTCGCCGCGCAGCGGCACACCTCCAAGCACGCGCTGCTCATCGAGGCAGCCGACAGGTTCGTGCGCGAAGAGGTCACGACCACCCAGGCCGTGTCGATCGCGCTCGGGGTCGCGGACCGCTACGCCGAGCTGATCACGAAACTCGAGGACGCGTGATCCGATATGTCGAGCTCCCTCAGGCCGCCGGTATCCTCGACGCGCTGGATCTGAAGATCCGCGACATCGGGCTGCTGTCCTCCGCCCTCGCGCGACCCGCGAGCTCGATGTTCGGCGTCGAGGCGTACCCGGAGATCGAGGTCAAGGCCGCCGCGCTGATGTCGTCCCTCGCTCAGAATCCTCCGCTCTACGACGGCAACAAGCGCTTCTCGTGGATCCTCACGCTGACCTTCCTCGAGCTCAACGGCATCCGGATCGACATGGACACCGATACCGCGTTCGACCTCGTGGTCGACACGGCGCAAAGCCGTCTCGGCCTCCCCGAGATCGCCGAGATCCTCGCGGCTCACGTGCGTCGCTGAACTGGGATCGTCCCCGCGAGGTCACACCGGGTGCGCGACTAGGACCCGACCTGCGGCGTGGAGTCGCCCTGACGGGCCTCCCAGGCGGCGCGCATGAAGCGACGCACGTCCTCGTCGACGCGGATGTCGCGGGGGCGCAGCGGACGGGAGAGATACAGCCCCTCGAGCGAGGTCAGCCGCGACAGCGCGACGTAGGTCTGCCCCGGGGCGAACGCACCGGATCCGAGATCCACGACCGCCCGATCGTAGGTCTTGCCCTGCGACTTGTGGATCGTGACCGCCCAGGCGAGCCGCAGCGGGAACTGGGTGAACTCGGCGACCACCTCCCGGGAGAGAGTCTTCGTGCCGGGGTTGTAGATGTAGCGGTACCGCTCCCAGACGGCCGGCTCGACGTCGACCTCCTCGCCGTCGATCTCCACGCGCACGGCGTCGCCGAGGATGCGCACGACCGTCCCGATCGTGCCGTTCACCCAGCGCGGCGGCTCCGGCATCGCCGAGATGTCGTTGCGCAGGAACATCACCTGCGCGCCCTCCTTGAGCTGCAGCTCCTGATCGGCCGGGTAGTTCGCCTCGCCCCGGCCGAAGTCGCCGGAGATGTCGGCCCGCGCCTTCTGCACCTTGCCGGGGAGGGCGGCGAGATGGCGGGCGTTGATGCCGTTCACGATGTCGTTGCGTGTCGCGAGCGTGATGATCGGGATCTCGCCCGGGGCCGGATCCGGGGGCGTCCGTGCGCCCGCGTCGTTGAGGGCCCCGGCGATCTCCGCGGTCACCCGGCCGTAGCGCACGGCGTTCAGCATCGCCTTGAAGCCGGCGTCGGACTGCCGGTGGATGTGCACGAGCTCGCGCACGTGCAGCGTCGCGCCGTGCGTGCCGATGTCGAGCAGCCCGTCGGTGGCCTCGCCGCCGGTCCACACCTTCGCGTCGAAGAACCAGAACGAGCGGTAGTGGTCCTGGATGTAGCGCAGCTCGTCGCCGCGCGGGGGCACGGGCGCCAGCTGGTACGGATCCCCGAACATCACCACCTGCACCCCGCCGAACGCCTCGGCGCGGCGGCCGCGGGCCTGGCGCAGCGAACGGTCGATCGCGTCCATCAGATCCGCGTTGACCATCGACACCTCGTCGATCACGAGCGTGTCGATTGCGTTGAGGATCTTGCGGGTGGCGTCCGACTGGTCGATCTCGCTGTCGGCGATGAGGCCGATCGGCAGCCGGAACAGCGAGTGGATCGTCTGCCCCTCGACGTTCAGCGCGGCCACGCCGGTCGGGGCGCACACGGCGATCTGCTTCTGCGTGTTGTAGGCGAAGTGCTGCAGCAGCGTCGACTTGCCGGTGCCGGCACGGCCCGTGATGAAGACGTGCTCCCGGGTGTCCTCGATCAGCCGGAACAGTTCTTCCTGTTCGGCGGAGAGGTTCGGCGTGCTCACGGTCCTCGGAGTCTACCCGCTGCGGGCCGGTCGGACCGGGCGCCCGCAGCCTCCCATTCCCGGAGAAGCCGACCGATGCGGGGCGAGCCTCCCGGGGTTCGCGCAGGAGGGCTTTCGTAGACTTGCGCACATGGTGCAGTCGGCGGGGGTGCTGGCGCCAGGCGTGCGGTCGCGCCGGGCGCGGACGGCGCGTCGTCGTGCCCCCCTCTGGTCCGACCTCACACTGCTCGCCGTGGTCGGCGTCGTGCTCGTGGCAGCGCTCGCAGCCGGCGGGCTCACCGTCTACCGGGAGTTCTACAGCCCCTCGGCGTTCGTCGCCCGCTACCTCACGCTGCTCTCGGAGGGGCGCGCCGCCGACGCGCTGCGCCTGCCCGGCGTCGCGATCGGGCACGGCGATCTCGACAGCAGCACGTTCCGCTCCGCATCGGACGCCCTCCTGCGCCAGGCCGCGCTGGGGTCCCTCACCGACGTCGTCGTCACCGACGAGCATCCGCAGGGCGAATCGACCGCTGTCACCGTGCAGTACAAGGCCGGCGGCCACGCCGGCACCAGCACCTTCCTGATCGCACGGGAGGGCTGGATCGGCGTCGCGCCGTCGTGGCGGTTCGCCCAGAGCCCGCTCGCCGTCATCTCGCTCACCGTGCGCGGGTCCGACCGGTTCTCGGTCAACGGCTTCGAGCTCGACCGCCGGCAGATCGCGGCGAACGGCGCTGATTCCTCGGCGCGCGACGCGGTGCCGATGCTCGTCTTCTCCCCCGGCCTGTACTCGGTGTCGGTGAAGACGTCGACCGCCACGGCGCCAGGACTGGGCGTGCTGGCGGACAAACCGCTGGCCGACGTGCCCCTGGACGTGCAGGCGAAGCCCACGGACGGATTCGTGAAGGTCGTGCAGCTGCGGGTCAACGAGTTCCTCGACCAGTGCACGACCCAGACCGTGCTGCAGCCCACGGGGTGCCCGTTCGGCCTCACCGTGTCGAACCGCGTCACCGCCGGCCCTGTCTGGAGCATGGTGGCCGATCCGGTGGTGGCGCTGGAGGCGGACGCCGACGGCTGGCGGATCCCTCCGACCTCCGCCACCGCGCACGTGACGCTCGACGTGAAGTCGCTCTACGACGGCAGCGTCTCGCACGTCGACGAGGACGTGCCGTTCCAGGTGGACGGCACGATCCGGTTCCTGCCGGACGGATCCGCCTCGATCAGCATCACCTCGCCGGAGCAGTCCGCCAACCCGCCCGGATCCGAAGGCTGACTCCCCTCGGTCGCGTCACCGGGTGGCGGACCGGCGATCCTTCTCGGCCAGCGCAGCGAGCCGCGCGTTGTACTCCGCCAGTTCGGCGTCGCCGCTGCGGTCCGCCGCCCGGTCCTGGCGCTTCTGCACCTTAGCGTCGCTGCGGCTCCACTGGATGGCGACCGTGATCGCCAGGATCAGGGTGGGGATCTCCCCCACCGACCAGGCGACGCCGCCGCCGACGTACTGGTCCTGCAGCGGAGTCGCGCCCCAGGTGCGTCCCATCGCCCCGAACCATTCCGCGACCATCAGCCCCGACTGCATCATGATCGCCATGCCGAAGAAGGCGTGCGTAGCCATCACGGCGATGAGCGTGATGAGCCGCCCCGCGTAGGGAAGCCGCCGCGGCACCGGATCCACCCCGATGAGGCTGAGCACGAAGAGGTAGCCGGAGATGAGGAAGTGCGCGGTCATCCACTCATGCCCGATGTGGTCGGTCATGGCCCAGCGCACGAGATCGGTGAAGTAGAACGCCCACAGGGAGAGCACGAAGATCGCGGCCGCCACGAACGGGTTCGTGACCACCCGCGAGAACGGGGAGTGCACGGCCCACAGGATCCATTCCCGTCCGCCGCGCGTGCCGTCGTCGCGCTTGTCGATCGCGCGCAGCGCGAGGGTGACCGGGGCTCCGGACACGAGCAGCAGCGGGATCGCCATCGACAGCATCATGTGCCCGAGCATGTGCACGCTGAACAGGTACTCCTGGTACGCGTTGATCGCGCCGCCGGTGACCCAGACGAGGGCCACCATGCCGAGAATCCAGAACACCGTGCGGTGGACGGGCCAGGCGTCTCCGCGCTTGCGCAGCCGGCGCACCCCCAGCAGGTACAGCGCGACGCCGAGCGCCGCGGCGACGGCCCAGATGAGATCGAGGTTCCACATCGTCAGCCAGCGCACGGGGGTGAGCTCGGGCGGCAGGGCTGCTCCGGTGAGGATCTCGGCCGGCGTGCGCACGGCCGGGGCCTCGAGGCCGGCCGGCGGCGGGGTGCGCGACAGCGCGGCGGCGAGTCCGGAGGCGATGCCCATCAACGCGAGCTCGAGCAGGACCAGGGTCCAGAACGGGCCGGATCCGTTCGTCTCGAGCTTCGGGATGAGACGCGTGCGATAGCGGGCGCCGAGCGCGCCGAGCAGGATCAGCACGACCGCCTTCGCCACGATGAGGCCGCCGTAGGGCGTGAGCATGCCCGCCCAGTCGCCCACCGCGACGATCGATCGCGCGACGCCGGACACCGCCACCACGATGTAGGCGACCAGGGCGAGCGAGGAGTAGCGGCGCACGACCGCTGCGAAGGTGAGGCCGCCCCGCGGCGCCTTGCCCTTCTTCCCCGGCTTCGGCGTCTGGGCCGCGGGCGCGTCGGCTGCGGGCGCGGCGACCGCGGGGTCGCTCAGCTCGCTGCGGGATCCGCGCAGCACGATGAGCAGCACGAGGCCGCCGATCCAGACGGCCGCGCCGACCGTGTGCAGCAGCAGCGAGTTCACGGCGGCGTCGTGACCGCTGAGGTCGCCGGCGTGCCCCTGCGTGGCGAGCGGGATGAACGATGCGGCGGCGAGGACCGCCGTGAGCAGGGTCGCGGTCCAGCCTCGGAACGCGAACGCGGCGATCGTGATCACGGCGCCCGCGAGCACAGTCATCAGCCACGCCTGCCCCAAGGGCAGCTCGAGCAGGAACCGCCCCAGCTGCGCGCCGAACTCGGGGCCGGCGCTGAGCTTGACGCCGAGGGTCTGCAGGAAGGTGAAGAGACCGGCGACGGCGCTGGCGACGGTGTAGACCGCGGCGCCGATCGAGGCGGTGTCGAGCGCGATCTCGAAGTTCCGCGCCCCGCTGCGCAGCGCGAAGAGGGCGAGCACGAGTGAACCGAGCATCGCCGCCGCGCCCAGGTTGCTGATCGCCTTGACGACCGGCAGCCCCCAGCGCACCACGGGACCGGGGTCGAGGAGGAGGTTCGGCGCCGCACCCCCGCCGAAGGCGAGTCCGGCGAGAACGGCGAGGACCGCCGCGCCCACGAGGATCACAGGCCCCGCGATCCGCAGGGTCGAGGATCCGGCGGGCAGGGCGGTGCGGTCGGCGCCCGTCCCGGCCTGGGGGCGGACCCCGGTGGAGGGGCGATTCACCCCTCCAGCCTAGGCGCGTCTCCTGTGCGGGCCGTCCGGATCCGGCGTCCCGGGCGCACGCCGTTCGCGCCCCGTGACTCCGCCGACGGGATCGGCCCGCCCCGAGATCGCGACCCGTCCGGACACGCAGAAGGCCGCCCCCGAAGGGACGGCCTTGCGAGGCGGAGCCGGATTACTTGACGGCAGCCTTGAGCTTGGAACCGGCGGTCACCTTGACGCGCTTGCCGGCCGGGATCTTGATCTCGGCGCCGGTCTGCGGGTTGCGGCCCGTGCGAGCGGCGGTCGCGACCTGCTCGAACGAGATCCAGCCCGGGATCGAGACCTTGCTGCCCTTGGCAACAGCGTCCGAGACCGTGGCGAACAGGGCGTCGAGAACGCCGGAGACCGCAGCCTGGCTCTGGCCGGTGGCGCTGGCGATGCTCGCGACGAGCTCGGTCTTGGTGATGGACTTGTCAGCCATTTCATCCTCCAGCGACGGGATCCCGTCGCTTCGTATCAGAGTTCCGGATGGGCGGATGCCCCCCGTTGGTCGAACGACCGCCTTGAATGTATCAACCAAACCCTGGATTTCCGCGTCATTTCGCGGGTTTTGACGTTTTGCGGCGGCGTGTCGCGCCTCACCAGTCACTCCCGTCACAGGCGTGGGCACTCTCGACCGAGCTCAGCCCCCCTCCTCTGAACACAACGCAGGAGATCCCGCAGGGTTCGGCGCAGATCGCCGATGGATGCCCCGAATCTCCTGCGTCGTGCTCGCGACGGCGCTGCCACCGGCATGCGGGGCGGGCGACGAGGGGTCCGTCCGTCGCCCGCGGAGGTCAGGCGCGGTGCGCGGCGATGAGATCCCGGGCGGTGCGGGAGAAGGCCGGGGCGACCCGGTCCTGGCCGTCCAGGTACCCGCCGACGAGCGCGGCGTCGCGCAGCAGCACGAGAGAGGCCGCGACGGCTTCGGGATCGCGGAGCCGGGCATCCTCCGCCAACTGGCGCAGCGTCTCCCGGAACCACTCGCGGTGCGCGGCGATCAGGTCGCGCACCGGGCCCTCGTCGGGATATTCCGCGGCGGCGTTGATGAACGGGCAGCCGCGCGTGTGACGCTCGCGGATGTCGAGCGCGATGCCGTCGACGACGAGGTCGAGCAGCACATCGGGGTCATCCGAGGCCTGCGTCGCTTGCGCGAACAGGCCGCGCAGCCCCTCGTCCTCCCCCTGGAGGTAGGCGAGGACCAGCCCCTCCTTGCCCGCGAACTGCTTGTACATCGTGGCGCGCGTGACACCCGCCTCCTCGATGATCCGGTCCACGCCGACGGAGTGGATGCCCTCGCGGTAGAAGAGGTCGGTCGCCGCGTCGAGCAGCCGCTGCCGCGCCGACCCGGATCGGACCGCCGCTGTGGTCGTCGTCATGGATGTCCCTTCCCCTCTCATCGTGCCACACGGGAATACTCTGGTGTAGATAGAACGTTCAGTCTACTATGAACGACAGCACCGCGGACGCGGATCCGGCAGAACACCAGAGCACCACCTCACCCAAGGAGCACGACATGACCGCCTCGACCAAGACCCCGATCGTCCTCATCCACGGCCTGTGGATGACGCCCAAGAGCTGGGACACCTGGGCGCAGCGCTTCCGTGACGCCGGCCACGAGGTCATCGTCCCCGGCTGGCCCGGCATCGACGACCGCGACGTGGAGGACATCCGCGAGAACCCCGAAGCCCTCAAGGGCGTGGGACTGAAGCAGATCGTCGACCACTACGAGGGCATCATCCGCACCCTCCCCGGGAAGCCGATCATCATCGGGCACTCGTTCGGCGGCGTCATCACCCAGATGCTCGCCGACCGCGGCCTCGGCGCCGCCTATGTCGGCGTCGCGCCGGGACAGACCGCCGGCATCACCACGCTGCCCCTGTCGACACTGCGGACGGGCTTCCCGATCCTCGCCAACCCGTTCGGGCGCAACGGAGCGAAGCCCCTGTCGAAGAGCCACTTCCACTTCACGTTCGGCAACGACCTGCCCCGCGCGGAATCCGACCGGCTGTGGCAGGAGTACGCGGTCAACTCGTACAACCGCGTCTTCTTCGAGGGCGTCTCGTCCGTGCTCGACGAGAAGGGCGGTGTCACCCATGTGGACTACAGCCGCATCGACCGCGCCCCGCTGCTGGTCATCACCGGCGAGATCGACCACGTCGTGCCGCCGGCCATCGGCCGGGCCATCGTGAAGAAGTACCGCTCCGGCGGCAGCCCCGCGGTCGTCGAGTACCGGGAGTACCCGGGCCGCACCCACCGGCTGGTGAGCCAGGACGGCTGGGAGCAGATCGCGGACGAGACCCTGGAGTGGGCGACCGCGCATCAGATCCCCCAGTCCGCGGCGGCGTCCGCGGAATGACGACGCCTCCGGGCACGCAGAAGGGGCGGGGATCCGAAGATCCCCGCCCCTTGCGTCCCCCGATGAACTCAGGGGCCGGTAAGACTTACCAGCTCGACTTGGTCACGCCGGGCAGCTCGCCACGGTGCGCCATGTCACGGAAGCGGACACGCGAGATGCCGAACTTCGTGAGGACACCGCGGGGGCGGCCGTCGATGGCGTCGCGCGAACGCACGCGCGCGGGCGACGCGTTGCGCGGCAGCTTCTGCAGGCCGACGCGGGCGGCCTCGCGGGCCTCGTCGGTCGCGTTCGGGTCGACCAGGGTCTTCTTCAGCTCGGCACGACGCTCGGCGTAACGCTCGACGACGACCTTGCGCTGCTCGTTGCGCGCGATCTTGCTCTTCTTAGCCATGGATCAACGCTCCTCTCGGAATTCGACGTGCTTGCGAACCACCGGGTCGTACTTCTTCAGCACGAGGCGGTCGGGGGTGTTGCGACGGTTCTTCTTGGTCACGTAGGTGTACCCCGTGCCCGCGGTCGAACGCAGCTTGATGATCGGACGGATGTCCTGTGCCTTCTTGGCCATTAGAGCTTCACACCCTTCGCCTGGAGGTCCGCGACAACCTTCTCGATGCCCCGGGCGTCGATCACCTTGATGCCCTTGGCGGACACGTTCAGCGTGATCTTGCGACCGAGCGACGGAACGAAATAGGTCTTCTTCTGCACGTTCGGGTCGAAGCGGCGCTTCGTCCGACGGTGCGAGTGCGAGATGTTGTGACCGAAACCGGGAACTGCTCCGGTCACCTGGCACACTGCTGCCATGATGACTCCTTCTCTACCGTGAGGCCGGACGGCCCCACCCAAGATCCCTTGTCTGCACACCTCTCCCCTCGCCGATCGACCGGCCGCAGGGAGGGAGGCATACGAACTGCGCACAGGAGTGTGCGCAGACAAAGAGCTACTCTAGCACGGATCCGACCCCGGGCGTGTCGTCGACCGCAGCGCCTCGGCGGCGCGATGGGCCTCCGCCGCGCCCCTCCCCCACCGGAACGGCGAGACCGTTGGATCCCCCGGGATCCAGAACCGCCACGGGAACGCGTCGGTACCGGCGACGCCCGCGACCCCCACCCGGGGCCCGGACGCGACCTCGGCGAGTGGCCGGCCCAGCCACAGCTCGGCGCGCGCGCCGGCCCGCTCGGCGCCCGTGACGGCATCGATGCCGTCGTGCTGCGGATGCCGCAGGCCGGAGGCCTGGCCGAACCGTCCCGGTCCGCGGGCGAGGTCTCGCGCCGATCCAGACCATGACGCAGGAGAATCCGCGGTGAGGACGTCGGATCCGGGAGCCGGATCCGGGTTTCTCCTGCGTTGTGTTCCGGCAGAGCGGCGCATCGCCGCCACGGCCACGCCGGATTCGACCTCGCCGGCGCGCAGCAGGATTCCGCCCGCGACGCGCTCCGGGCCGCAGACCACGTTCACGCAGGAGTGGATGCCGTGGCTGAGATACACGTACAGGTGCCCCGGCTCCCCCCACATCGTGGCGTTGCGGGCGGTGCGGCCCATGCGCGCATGCGAGCCGGGATCGTGCCGGTCGCCCACGCCCTGGCCGTGGTACGCCTCGACCTCGGTGATCCGCAGAATCACCTCCGCGCCGCCGACGACCGTGCGCAGCCGTGCGCCCAGCAGCCGCGGCGCGACCTCGAGCGGCAGCGCGAGCAGGTCGTCCCGACGAGCCCGGCGCAGGCCCTCGCCGGCCGGCGGCTGACCGGCGCCGCTCATCACCGGTGCGGCGCCTGGGCGCACCACGACGGGTCGAAGCCGGCGAGCACCACGAGCTCCTTGCCGGTCCTCGTGTCGACGATGTGCGTCTGCATCGTGGTCGGCAGCGGCAGCAGCGACTGGTCGTAGGGGTTGTTCACGAGCTTTGGAGCCACCACGATCGCGCTGTACTGGCCGCTCGGCGACGGGCAGGCCTGCATGATCGCGTCGGATCCGGTCACGCTGAACAGCTTGGTCGCCTTGCCGTCGTCGGCGACGCGGGTCACGATCTGCCCGGTCGGCAGACCGCTCTCGTCGCGGGTGGCGACCTGGCGCAGCGTCCCTCCGGGGAACGGAGCGATCGTGCCTGGCACGCCGAAGTCGGGCGTCGAGGCGGCGAGCGGCTTCTCGGATCCGTCGGCCAGGTTCAGCTCGATGAGATCGGCGCCGCGGCTGACGATCGCGGTGTAGGTGCCGCGGGTGATGCCCTCGATCGTCTGAGCGGCGCCGAGGGCGGTCGGGGCGGCCTTCGCGTCCGCGCGGTCCTCGACGTACAGGGCGCCGGTGAAGTCGATGAACAGCGCCGAGGAGGAGTCGGGCACGAACGCCCACTGCCCCACGCTCGGCTGCTTGTCGGCGAGGGACACGATCCGCGGCTCGCCGTCGCCGGTGAGCGACTGCGTGACGAGGACGCTCGCCCGCCCGCTGGTCGCGCTCACGCCCTTGTCGGTGAAGGTGTAGCCGACGAGGTTGCCGCGCTCCGACACCTGCAGGGAGGAGAGGAACCCGGGTCCCGGGAGCTTCAGCTCCCGCTCGTTCTTGCCCTGGCGGTCCATCACGAGCAGCGCCGAGATGCCGTCCTTCTCGGTGGCGACCACGAGGTGGTCGGCGGTGGCACGGAAGTCGTCGATCTTCTCGTGCTGCACGATCGGGACGGCGTTCTTGCCGCCGAGATCGGTGTGGAAGATCGTGTCGTCGCCGTCGGGATTGCGCTGCAGCAGGAAGATCGTCGACTTCGGCGTCTGGAAGGTGGCCTGCAGCGTGCCGCGGCGCTGCTTGTCCGTGCCGGTCGCATCCTTCACCGTCACCGTGTAGTTCGTGTCGTCGTCGAGCGGCACCGTGAAGCGCACGCCGACGTTGCGCCCCGAGGTGTCGACGGTGAACGGCGTGGCGGGGCTGACCGACACCTGCGAGGCCGCGACCTTCGCGAGCGGCTGGCTGGCGGTGATGATCATCCGGGTCCCGGAGGCGTCGATCGCGGCCTGCGCGTCGACCTTCACGCTGCTGACCCGCGGGCCCTGCAGCAGGGTGATCACGCCGAATCCGGCGACGACGAGCACGAGCACGCCGATCACGGCGCCGAGGATCAGCGGGAATCGGCGGCGCGACCTGACCGGCTGGGGGGTGGGATGGGGCTCCCACGCCGGCGGCTCGAAACGCGGATCCGGTCCGGGGCCGCCCGCGGCATCGTCAGCCGAGCGGCCGAGATCGGGGCCGGCGGAGGCGTCGACCGGAGCGGGCGGCACGGGGACGGGCGGCACGGCAGGGGCGGGTTCCGGCAGCGGCGCCGGCGAGGCGGGCATGTCGCGGGGATCGATGACCGGCGTGTCGTCAGGGGTGACCGAAGCCGCCGGCACCGGTTCCAGCGAAGCGGGCGCCTCGGGCGCTTCCGAAGTCGTCGGGAGAGCCGACGGCGCGTCGGGACGCGGCATGCCCGCAGAGGACGACGTCTCGCCTCGGTCGCCTTCGGCGTCCTCGCCCGACGCGGGATCCGAGTCCGCGGAGGCAGGGGCGACCGAGGCCGCCTCCTCGGCCTCGCGGCGGGCACGCAGCTCGGCGCGGGTGAGGGGACGATCCGCGTCGTCAGTGCTCATAGGGGTCCTTCGGCTCCGGGATCTTCGACACGCTGGCCGGCACGATCGAGAGCTTCCCGTCGGCGCTCGCGCGGACGGTCCCCTTGACCTGCACCCAGTCGCCCACAGCGTACTGGCCCTGCCAGCCGGTGATCTGCACCGGCACCGAGGCGGGCTGCGCGTCGAGCACGCAGTGCGAGATGACCATGCGCGTCAGATGCGCCTGATCCTTCGCGGATCCGCTGGGCGTGAGGAATCCGGTGAGCGTGACCGACGAGCCGTCGTACTTCTCGGGCCGGGATCCGGTCGCGAACACGCTCGCCCATCCGCCGATGCCGAAGGTGCTGGTGTCGGTGTTGGCGCCGAGCGCCACGTCGTCGGCGCCCGCGAACAGCACATTGCCCATCGGGGCGCGCTGCATCGCCATGTCGACCGAGAGCGACGCGGGCGGCAGCAGCAGGGCGCCGGCGACGACGCCCGTCGCGATCACGCCTCCCGTCGCACCCGCGACCGCGCCGACGACCCGGCGTGCCGACGGTCGCGCGTGATCCTGAGCGTGACCGTGGTCGTGACCGCCGTGGTCGTGGCTGCCGTGGTCGTGCCCGTGCTCCTGCTCGGCGCCGAGGGGCAGCGCGCACGACCAGACCGCTCCGACGAGCGTGACGATCGCCGCGGCGACGGCGAACCAGACCGTCTCCGGGCTGATGTAGAGGGTGAGGCGGCCGGTCGCCGCGAGGGCGAGCGTGGCCACGGCCAGCGCCGCGGCGAGTCCGGCGCCGAGCCAGCGGGTGCCCAGCGCCCGCGCGCGCGACCCTGCGGCCTCTGCGGCGTGGTCGTGAGCGTCGACGGCGCGGGGCGCATGCGTCTGCCGGCGGGTGGCGGTCGTCGTGTCAGGCAAAGACGTTCACCCCGATCCCCAGTGCGAAGCCGAACAGGATCACGATGCCGACGATCCCAGCGAGGGTGCGCGCGGTGAACGTCGTGCGCAGCAGCGCCATCATCTTGATGTCGACCAGCGGACCCACCAGCAGGAACGCGACGATCGCGCCGGGCGAGAACGTGGAGGCGAAGGACAGCGCGAAGAACGAGTCGACGTTCGAGCAGATCGCCACCGAGATGGCGAGCGCGATCATCGCGACGACCGAGAGCAGCGGGTTGGATCCGATCGCGAGCAGCACGTCGCGCGGCACCAGCACCTGCACGGCGCCGGCGAGGGCGGATCCGATGATCAGTGCGGGCATCACGGCCCGCAGCTCGATGAGGAATTGCGCGAGGCTGCGACGGATCCCGGATCCCTGCTCGTGCACGACGACCTCGCAGGTGTCGCGGAACCGCTCGGTGAGCAGCGCATCGGGATCCGGATGCCGGCTGTAGATCCAGCCGATGAGGTTCGCGACGAGGTAACCGCCGACGAGGCGGGCCACGAGGATGCCGCCGTCGAAGCCGAACGCCGCATGGGTGGTGAGGATGACGATCGGGTTGACGATCGGCGCGGCGATGAGGAAGGTCAGAGCCTCGGCCGGCCCGAGACCCCGCATCATCAGTCCGCGCGCGAACGGCACGTTGCCGCACTCGCACACCGGGATGAGCATGCCCAGCAGCGACAGCACCGCCCGCCGCGCCCAGCCGCGCTTCGGCAGCACCCGCTCGATCACCCCTGCGGGCAGCCACACCTGCACGACGATCGACAGCAGCACGCCCAGGATCACGAACGGCAGCGCCTCGAAGAGCACGCTGAGCGACAGCGTCAGTCCGTCCTGCAGCCGGTTCGGCAGCCGTGCGGAGAACAGGTGCGGCGCGAGGGCGTCGATCGCGATGAGCGCACCGATCACGACCGCGCCGATCGCGGCGCCGATGAGAGCGGTGCGCCCGGTCAGCCGCGGCGGTTCGGCGCGCAGGGCGTGCGGGGTCGCCGCCCCGTCTCGTGCGGCGGTCGCGCGGCGGCCGGGGGTCGTCAGGGTCACGCGGGGATCACTCCTGGGCGGCGTTGGCGCAGCTCGCGCACAGTCCGAAGATGTCGACGACGTGCTCGGCATCACGGAAGCCGTGCAGGGCGGCGGTGCGCTGCGCCCACTGCTCGACGTCGGTGGCCTCGATCTCGACGGTGAGCCCGCAGGACCGGCAGATCAGATGATGGTGGTGGCCCTCGCTGCTGCACGCCCGGTAGAGCGCCTCACCCTCGGGGCTCTGCAGCGAATCGGCGTCGCCCGAGGCGGCGAGACCGGCGAGCGCCCGGTAGACCGTGGCCAGTCCGATGCCGGTGTTCGCCTCGCGCAGAGTGGCGTGCAGGGTCTGCGCGCTCACGAATCCGCGCGCGTCCGAGAGCTCCTCGCGCACGCGCTCGCGTTGCCACGTGTTCCGCTGAGCCATGCGTCGAGTCTAGAGCGGTGTTCTGGCCCCCGGCTGGGAGCAGCCGTTCCGGGGGCTGGACGCCGGATCCGCTGCCGTCCTCAGGGTCGCCGAGCGAGGATGCCGAAGGCGACCGAGACGAAACGGGGTCGCCGAGCGAGGATGCCGAAGGCGACCGAGACGAACGGGGTCGTTGAGCGAGGACGACGAAGGCGACCGAGACGAAACGGGGCCGGACCGGAGTGGTCAGGCGTCGGCACCCTCTGCGGGAGCCGCCGTAGCCTCGTCCGCGGCGACGTCCTCGGAAGCCGCGGCCGCGGATCCGGATCTCTCGCTGCCGAGCGCGCCGTCGGGGCGGATGAGCTCGCGCACCTCGGCCATGAAGCTGGTGAGCTGCTGCTGCTGCCAGCGCAGCTGGCGGGCGCGGTCGTCGGCGTCGCGCACGACGTTCGCCGTGTGCGCGGTGACCATGTCGACGATCTTCTGCGACTTGGTGCGGGCGCGGTCGAGCGTCTCGCGGGCGCGCACCTGCGCCTCGGCCTCGATCGCGTTCGCCTGCGACCGCATCAGCCGCTCGTAGTCGTCGGCCTTGCCCGAGATCCGCTCGGCGTGCGCGAGCGAGGCGGCGACCTGCTCGTTCGCGTCGACGGTGATGCGCTCCGCATGGGCGACGGCCTGGTTGTGCAGCACCAGGAACTCCTGCTGCGCGTCGTCCTGACGGCGGGTGAGGGACTCCTCCATCTCGAGCACGCGCGCGTTCATCTCGCGCACCTCGCGCTCGGCGGCGACCCGCAGATCGGTGGTCTCGCGGGTGACCATGGCGCGCAGCGCCGCGGCGCCCTTCTCGGCCTCGGTGCGAATGGAGTGCGCCTCCTGCTCGGCGTGGTTCACCTTCTCGGCGGCGTGCGCGGCCTCGCGCTCGACCTGCGCGGTGTGCGCGGTGAACTCGGTCTCCATCTTCAGGCGCACCTGGTCGGCGTCGCGTTCGGCCTGCGCGGTGATGCGCGCGACGTCGGCATCGAGCTCGGCGCGCTTGGCCGCGGCCTCGTCGCGGGCCGCCTCGAGCAGGCGCTCGGCCTGCACCGCGGCGTTCTGGATGAGGACGCTGGCCTGCTCCTCGGCCACGCGCAGCACGGTCTCGAACTGCGAGCGCGAGGTCGCCTCGTCGATGTCCTCCTGGGATCCCGCGAGCGCCGTGCTCAGCGACTGGATCTGCTGAGCCGACTCGGCGATCTTCGCGTTCGCGGCGGCCAGGTCGGCCTCGAGCTTCGCCGAGCGCTCCTCGTGCGCCGCCGTGGCCTTCTCGAGCTCGCGGCGGTGCTTCTCGGACGCCTTGTCCAGCTCGCCGCGGAGGTGGGCGTCGGTCTTGGCGCTCGAGTCGGTCGCGCGGCGCAGCTCTTCCGTCAGGGCGGTGAGGTGGGCGTCGACCTCGGCCTTGTCATAGCCGCGGAAGCCGATCGTGAAGGCGTGCTGGCTCGACGGGGTCTCCAGGAGCTGATCGAAGAAGTCGCCCTGCGGCGCCTGCTCCTCGGATGCACGGTTCTCGGTTGCCTCGGCCACGGCATCGCCTTTCTGTCCATCCCTCCCCCTCCCGGGCAGGGGGGATGCCGGGAGGATCGATGCGGAGGGGGAATCGCGTCGTCCAGCGCCCTGGGTGCGGGGGCCGTGATCCGCGCGAGTCCTGACGATCCTAACCCGCGGTCCCCGGTGCCGACAGGGGGCGGACCCTGAACGGATGACGAGAGATCCCTGTCGGGATCCTCCCCGTGCGTGATGCGGTGATCCGCTCCGGGGACCGCGACGGTCAGGGATCCGATGCCGGGCAGGAGAGGGCCGGCCTCAGCGGGCGGCCGCCTGTATCCCGGCGATCACGGCCCGGACGGCCGCCTCCCCGCGACGGCGCTGCTCCACGCGGTCCACACCGACGAGCGGTCCGCGCAGGCACAGCTCGGCGAAGCCGTGCACCGTTGCCCAGCACGCCCAGGCGGCGTCGTCGCGACCGGCCGGCGGCAGCGCCCCCGCGTCGACCAGGTCGTCGAGTGCCGCGGTCAGCGCCCGGAACGCCGGGGACTGCGCCATCGTCGCGGAGTCGGGCGGGCGGATGCCGAAGAACACCACGGCGAACCATCCCGGCTCGTCTAGCGCGAACGCGATGTAGGCCGTGCCGATCCGGTGCAGGCGCTCGGCGGGCGAGAGCCCGGGGGAATCGGTCATCGCGGCGGCGAGACCCTCCTGGATCGCGGCGGCCGCGGCGCCCACGAGCGCGGCCCGGTCGGCGAAGTGCCGGTAGGCGGCGTTCGGCGACACGCCTGTGCGCCGGGTGACCTCGCGGATCGTGATCGCGGCGGGTCCGCCCTCGCGGCCCAGGGCGACCGCCGCCTCGACGAGGGCGGTGGCGAGATCGCCGTGGTGATAGGCCATCGGATAGCTCCTGCCCCCTTGAGGTGTCGCCACCTGATGTGTACGGTGTGAACATAGCAGATGTGGACGCCGTGAACATCGGCGCCCGAGAGCACGCCGCAGACCATCGGAGGATGTCATGACCGCTCTGCCCCCTGTCGTCGACGAGCAGACCTGGCGCGAGGAGCTCGCGAGACTCCGAATACGGGAGAAGGCCGCGACCCGCGAACAGGATGCGATCGCCGCCGCGCGCCGCCGCCTGCCGGCCGTGAAGCTCCCCGCCTACACGCTGATCGCCGAGGACGGCAGCCGGGTGAGCCTCGCCGACGTGTTCGACGGGAAGAGCCAGCTCGTCACCTATCACCACATGTGGACCGACGGTGCGTCCTGGCAGTGCGGAGGGTGCACCGGCCTCACCTCGCAATGGACCCGCACCGGGCACATCGAGGCGCAGGACGCACGCCTCGTGATCGTGACGAACGGCCCGATGGACGAGGTCCTCGCGTACAAGAAGCGCGTCGGGAACCGGCTGACGTGGTACTCCTCGTCCGAGTCCTCCTTCGGCGCCGACATGGACGCCGGCCCCGGAGAGGGGTTCGGCTTCAACGTGTTCCTCCGCGACGGCGACGACGTCTACCGCACCTGGCACACCGACGGTCGTGGCGCCGAGCGCTTCAGCGTCGCGTTCGCCGTCTCCGACGTGCTCCCCTACGGCCGGCAGGAGGAGTGGCAGGACGTGCCGGAGGGCTGGCCGCAGGATCCGACGTACTCGCGCTGGGTGAGCTCCCAGGACGTCGCGGCGCAGTACGGCGATCCGGTCGCCTGACGGAGGGCGGCGGGTCGGGCTCTCCGCGCTCGGCGAGCTCGGCGACCGGCGGTGCTTCCCGCCTCAGCCGGCCCGCCGCACCCGGTCGCGCGCGCGCTGCACCAGCCAGCACACCACGTAGATCCCGAACGAGATCGTCGTGATGTAGGGGCTCACCGGCAGCGTGCCGGCCAGGGCGAGCAGGATGCCGCCGACCGCCGAGACGAAGCCGAACAGCGCGGCGAGCAGCGGCACCCGCAGCGGCCCCGCCGTGACGCGCATCGCGGCGGCTGCGGGCGTCACCAGCAGCGCCATCACGAGCAGCGCGCCGATGATGTGCACCGCCACCGCGACGATCAGCCCGAGCAGCACCATGAACACGAGACCGATGGTGCGGGTGGGCACGCCGCGCGCCTCGGCCGACACCGGGTCGAGCGAGTCGAACCGCAGCGGGTTCCAGACGAGCACGAGCGCCACGAGGACCGCCGCGCTGATCCCGATCAGCCAGCCCAGATCGGGTGAGGAGACGGACACGATCTGCCCGGTGAGCAGGCTGAACCGGTTCGCGCTGCGCCCGTCGTAGAGCGACAGGAACAGGATCCCGAGGCCGAGGCCGAACGGCATGAGCACGCCGACGATCGAGTTGCGCTCCCTGGCGCGCGCGCCGAGCAGGCCGATCAGGATCGCCGCCACGAGCGCGCCGCCGATCGAGCCGGCCACGACGCTGCCCCCGAACAGCAGGGCGGCCGCGGCTCCGGCGAACGACAGCTCGCTCACGCCGTGCACGGCGAAGGCGAGGTCGCGCTGCATCACGAATACGCCCACGAGGCCCCCGACGATGCCGAGCACGGCGCCGGCGATGATCGAGTTCGCCAGCAGCGCGACGAGCTCGACGTAGTCGGCGAACGAGAAGATGTCGCCCCAGTTCACGGCGGGAACGGGACCCGCGGCGGTCAGCAGGCCGAGCACGGCGCTCATGCGGCGCCCTCGTGGTCGTGGTCGTGGTGCGGCTCGACATCGGGCACGCCGACGACGATGAGGCGGTCGCCGGCGCGCAGCACGAACACCGGCGCCCCGTAGAGGTCGGTGAGCACGCGGGTCTGCAGCACCTCGTCGGGCGTGCCGAGCATGAACCGGCCGCCGGCGATGTAGAGGATGCGGTCGACGCGGCCCAGGATCGGGTTGATGTCGTGGGTGACGAACAGCACGGCCGCGCCGTGCGCACGCCGCTGGCGGTCGATGATCTCGGTGACGCCCTGCTGGTTGGCGAGATCGAGGTTCGACAGCGGCTCGTCGCAGAGCAGCAGCGCCGGGCGGTCCATGAGCGCCTGGCCGACGCGCAGCCGCTGCTGCTCGCCGCCGGAGAGCGCGCCGACCCGGCGGTCGCCGTAGTGCGCGGCGCCGACCTCCGCGAGCATCTCGTCCACGCGCTCGCGGTCGCCCCGGCGCGGCACCGGCAGTCCGAACCGGCGGCCCTGCAGCCCGAGCGCGATCACGTCGCGGGCCCGCATCGCGGTGTCGGGCGGGTAGGGGCGCTGCTGGGGGATGTAGCCGATCCGGGGGTTGCCGCGGGTGGCGGGGACCCCGGCGACCCGGATCTCCCCCGCGCTCAGATCCTGCAGCCCGAGGATGCTGCGCAGCAGCGTGGTCTTGCCGGATCCCGACGGGCCCAGCACCGCGATGAACTCGCCGGGCCGCACATCGAGGTCGAGCCCCGACCACAGCTCACGGTCGCCGCGGCCCTGCGGGCGGTGCAGCGCGGCGCCGCGGATCTGCAGCACCGTCGCGGCGGCCGCCGAGGCGTCCGCGGGCGCGGTCATGCTCCGACGGCAGCGGCGAGGGAGGCGATCGCTGCATGCATCCATTCAGCGTACGCGGTGCCCTTCGGAAGGATCTCCGTGAAGGTCACCACCGGGATCCCCGCCGCCTTCGCCTCCTGCTCGACGCGCTGCGTCTCGGATCCACCGGCCTGGCTGTTGGCGAGCACGGCCTTCACCTCGCCGCTCTTGACGACGTTCACGGCCGCGAGCAGCGTCGCGGGGGCGACGTCATGGCCCTCCTCGACCGCGCTCGCGAAGCCCTCGGGCGCCTTGTCGACCAGACCCGCCGCGTCGGCGAGGTAGCCGGGCACGGGCTCGGTGATGAACACGCCCGCCCCGGGGGCCTTCGCCTTGATGGCGGCGAGCTCGCCCTCCGCCCGGGTGAGGTCCGCAGTGAGGGCCGCAGCGCCCTTCGCGAACTGCTCCTTGCCGGCGGGGTCGGCCTTCGTCAGCGCGCTCTCGACCTGGCCGACCACGGTGATCATGGTCGTCGGGTCGAACCACACGTGCTCGTTGAACCCCTCCTGATCGTGACCGGGGTGCGCGTCGGCGGCCGTGACCACCGTCGCCTTCGATCCGTCGAGCAGGTCCTTCATGAACGGGTCGTAGCCGCCGCCGTTCTCGATGACCAGCGCGGCGCCGCGCACGGCCAGGCGGTCGCGTGCGGTTGCCTCGTACTCATGCGGATCCTTCGAGAGCGAGTCGATAATGCTCGTGACCTGCACCCGGTCGCCGCCGATCTCCGTGGCGATGCTGCCGTAGACGTTGGTCGTCGCGACGACGTCGATCTTCCCCCCGCTGTCCGCGCCGCTTCCCGTGGTCTCGGAGCATCCCGCCAGAGCGAGGATCGAGGCGGCGGCGAGGGCGAGGGCGACGAGGGGCTTCTGCATGACCTCGACACTACGTTAAATGAGAATCATTATCAAAACGGACCCGCATCCGCCGTGACGGATCGATTCCGCCCGTACCGCCGGAACCGTCGCGAGGTTACTTGCCCATGCCGAGCGTGAGCCCTTCGGTCAGGCGACGCCCGAGCCACAGATAGATGGCGAGCATCGGCAGCACCACGATGCACAGTCCGGCGAACAGTCCTCCCCAGTCGGCGCCCGAGTACGTCTGCTGCTGGATGAACGAGATCAGCGCCACCGGCAGGGTGTACTTGTCCGTCGACTGCAGCAATGTCAGCGCGAGCAGCGTCTCGTTCCAGTGCGAGATGACCTGCAGCACGAACGCGGTCAGGATGCCGCCCTTCGCGAGCGGCAGCGTGATCCGCCAGAACGTCCCGAACGCGGAGGCGCCGTCCAGCGCCGCGGCCTCCTCGAGCTCCTGGGGCAGCGAACGGAAGAACGCGATGAGCAGGAACACCGTGAACGGCATCGAGACGCCGACGTAGACGATGTTGAGGCCGACCAGGCTGTCGGTGAGGTACACCTCGTTGAGCATCACGAACAGCGGGATCAGGATCACCTGGACCGGGATCCCCAGCCCGAGCACGAAGTACATCGTGAGCGCGTTCGTGAACCGGTTCTCCACCCGGCCCAGGTAGTAGGCGGCGGGCGCCGCGATCGCGACCGTCACGAACGAGGAGACCAGCGTCGTGCTCACGCTGTTGAGCGTCGCGGTGGCGAAATCGCCCGCGGTCCAGGCGGTCACGAAGTTCACCGGATCGAGCGAGGTGGGCAGCCCCCACGGATCGCTCAGGATCGAGCGCGTGTCACGGAACGCCTGGATCACCATCCAGATCATCCAGGCGATGTTCAGCGCGACGAAGGCCCACAGCAACACCAGCCCGATCCCGCGCAGCACGCTGCGCTCGCGGCCGATGGCGGCGCCCCGGCGGCGGCGCGGCCGGTCGGACCGACCGGTCACGACCGTGCGGGTGCTGGTGTCCTCCCGGAGCATCTCAGCAGTGGTCATCAGGACTCCTAGATCTCGATCGCGTCGCGCCTCATCACGCGGCGCAGCAGGACGACGAGCACCGACACCAGGGCGAGCGACAGGATCGCGCTGGCACTGGCCATGCCGTATGCGGGGATGGACTCTCCGGAGAACGCCGTCACGTAGGTGTAGACGGCCGTGCTCCAGGTGCGTGTGGGCGGGATGCCCTGACCGGTCGAACCTCCGAAGATCCAGATGATCTCGAAGATCTTCACCGAGGAGATCGTCCACAGCACGGCGCAGGTGCCGAACACGTCCCAGGTCAGCGGGAGGATCACGTAGCGCAGCCGCTGGAACGCGTTCGCGCCGGCGAGGGCGCAGTCCTCGTAGTAGTAGGGCGGGATCCGGTCGACACCCGCCATCAGGATCGTCGTGTAGTAGCCGGTGGTGATCCAGGTGAGCATCACCATGATCAGCGGGAACAGGTTCTCCGTCGCGAGCCAGGCCGGCGGATCCGTCACGCCGGCCCAGCCCAGCAGCGTGTTCACGAGACCGCCGGGGTTGAGCACGAAGCCGGCGAGCACGCCGAAGATCATGGCGTTCACGAGGTGCGGGAAGAAGATCACGGAGCGGGCGATCTTGCGCCCCGCCATGTCCCGCAGCACCAGGGTGAGACCGAACGAGACCACGAAGATCGCCAGGCCGACCACGAACAGCAGCAGCAGGGTGTTGCCGAAGGACTGCAGGAACAGCTTGTCGCCGAAGAGCTTGACGTAGTTGCCGAGACCGACGAACTCCATCGGACCGGCTCCGGCCCATTTGTGGAAGCTGATCCAGATCGCGTAGACGGAGGGGCCGACGAACAGCACCGAGTAGAACAGCAGCGCCGGACCCACGAAGGGGACGAAGAGCTTCTTGCGGGCCTTGTCGATGGCGTTGCCGCCGGCGCGGGTCGTGCGTCGCGCGACCCGGCCGGCGGCGACCCCGGGCATCGCTGCCGTCTGGGTCATGAGTTCTGCTTCCAGTAGTCGGCCTGGCCCGAGGTCATGGCGGCGATGAACTCGGTCGCGGAGAGCTTGCCCTGCACGAGCTGGTCGATGGTCGGGTAGAGCAGCTTCTCGGCGTAGCCCGGGAGGGTGATGCCGTCGTTCTGCACATAGAAGCCGTCGGCCGCGTCGAGGGCCTTCTTCACGGAGTCGACCTCGGGACTGATGGCGGCATCCGCGCGGATGGGCAGGATCTTCGCGTCCGTGCCGAGCGCGTCCTGGTACTTCTTGCTCAGGAAGAACGAGGCGAACTTCTGCGCGTTCTCGGCGTTCTTGGCCTTGGCCGGCACCGCGAACCCGATGAAGTCGGCCCGCGAGACCTGCTTGCCGCCGTCGACCGTCGGGAACGGGAACGACGAGTACTGGAAGCCGCTCGTCGCGTACGACGCCGTCTCGGTCGGGATCCAGGTGCCGTTGTAGAGCAACGCGGCCTTGTTGTCCGCCCAGGCCTGCTGCTGTGCGGGCCACTTGCTCGCGTTGTAGCCGGAGATGAAGTAGCCGCCGTCGACGAGCTGCTGCACCATCGTGGCGGCCTCGACGGCGTCGGCGCCTTGCCATGCCTTGCCGGTCTTGTCCTCGGCGATCTTCTTCATCGCTCCGGGACCGGCGATGTGCACGAGCGCCGACGTGTACCAGTAGGCGTTGTAGCCGGAGACGTCGCCGTCGATCGCGAGCGGCACCTCGTTCGCGGCCTTGAGCGTGTCGAGTTCGGCGACGAACGCGTTCCAGTCCTTCGGCGGCGCGGACGCGAGCTCTGGGTGCGTGGCGGCGTTGAACCAGATCGCGTCGCTGGTGAGCGTGTAGGGCAGCATCCACGGCGCCGTGTCGCCCTCGCGCGTGATGTCAGCATCGGCGAGGTACGCCTTCGGGACGAGGTCGGAGACCTTCTCGCCGTCCACGTCCGCGCCGTACGCGGCGGTCAGTTCCTTGGCCTGCCCGCTCGTCGCGAGGACCGGGGCCAGTTTGGCGAACGAACTGTCGATGAGGTCGGGGACGTTGTTGGTGTTGAGCGTCGGGACGACCTTCTTCACGCTGTCGCGACCCTGCCACTGCACGGTGACCTTGATGCCGGTCTCCTTGGTGAAGTCGGCGATCGCGGAGGCGAGGACCTTCTGCTGCGCCTCCCCCTCCTTCCACATCGACCAGTAGGTGAGCGTGCCCCCCGAGCCGGACCCGCCGCCCGCACCGGATGCGCATCCGGTGGCGGCGAGTGCGACCGCGCTGATGAGGGCGAGGGCAGAGAGCGTTCGGGTCTTCGCCATCGGACTTCCTTCCGTCTGAGAGGCATCGTCGCCTGTGTCGCACGACTCTCGCTCGACCCGGAAGAAGCATTCAAGGAGTAATCGGGAATTCGTCTCCTCGTTGCGCCGCGATTGTCGGAGGACAGCGATCAGGCACCCTCCTCCACACACGATGAATCGCCGAATACGTCTTTATTCCTCACTATGTGCGGAACAGAATCAGAGGAAGTACGACGGAGGGATCGTGATGGCCGGAAAGCGCGGGACACCCGTGCGCGACGCGGAGTCGCGCGGATTGAAGTTCGAGATCCTCGCCGACCAGCTGCGCCGCGGGATCCTGGCCGGGACCTGGACCGCGGGGCAGAAGCTCCCGACCGAGCAGGAGCTCTCCAAGGAGACCGGGCTGTCGCTGACCACCGTGCGACGCGCGTTCGACGAGCTCGTCGCCGAGCGCATCGTCGTGCGCCGCCAGGGCGCGGGCAGCTTCGTCGCGCACGCCCGACCGCGCGAGGAGCGTGCGCGACGGCGCATCGGCGTCCTGCTGCCCGATACCCAGCACTACTACCCACGGGTGCTGCAGGGCATCGACGAATCGCTCTCCGCGGCGGGCGCCTCGCTGCAGCTCGCCACGTACCGGTATCAGCCCGAGCGCGAGGACGACGCCATCGCGTCGCTGCTCGACGCCGGCGTGGACGGCCTCCTGCTGGCGCCGACGCTCACCGGGATCGAGGATCCGCTCGCGCGCTCCCGGGAGCTCACGGCGCTGCCCGTGCCCGTGGTCCTCGTGGAGCGCAGCCTGCACGGCATCGGCCCCGCCGACACCACGGAGCACGTGTGCTCGGACCACGCCGGCGGCGCGTACGACGCGGTCGTGCACCTCGCCCGCCTCGGGCACACGCGCATCGCACTGCTCACGCGCTCGCGCACGGTCACCGAGTTCGGGGTCGTGCAGGGCTATCGCAGCGCGGTCGCCGACCTCGGGCTCATCGCGGATCTGGAGTTCTCGCAGGCCAAGAGCGAGTGGGAGGCCGATTCCGCCGAGTCGGCGTTCCGCGCGCTGCGCGCCTTCGACGCGACGGCGGCGCTCGTGTTCGGCGATCGCGAAGCGGCCATGCTCGAAGGCGCCGCGCGCCGCGGCGGAGTCCGCGTGCCCGACGACGTCGCGCTGGTCTCGTACGACGACGAGTTCGCCGATCTCGCCGAGGTGCCGCTGACCGCGGTCGCGCCACCGAAGTACCGCATCGGACGGATGGCCGCCGACGTCATGCTGCGCCGCCTCGTCGAGGGCGACGAGTGCCCACTGCACCAGATCAGACTTCGACCGCGCATCGTGATCCGCCGATCCTGCGGCGCGGGCGACCGAGACGACGAACACTGAGGAGAACACGTGCGCATCGGATTGATCGGGGCGGGAGCAGTCGCCTCGTTCCACATCACGGCCGCCTCCGTGCTGGACGGGATCGAGCTGACCGCGGTCTGCGACATCGACGAGCAGGCGGCACGGCGGGCGACCGCCGGCACGGGAGTCGCCGTGTTCACCGATCATCGACGGATGCTGCAAGCCGGCCTCGTCGATGCGGTGATCGTGAACACTCCCCACTCCCTGCACCTGCCGATCGCCGAGGACGCGGCTGCGGCGAGCGTGCACGTGCTCGTAGAGAAGCCGATGGCCACGAGCGTCGCCGACTGCGACCGGCTGATCGCGGCGTGCCGCGCGGCGGGGGTCGCCCTGACCGTGGGACACATCCAGCACTTCCTTCCGGAGAAGCGGGCAGCCGCCCGCGTGATCGCCTCGGGCGAGCTGGGCCGGGTCCGCATGATCCGCGACAACCGCAGCACCGACTACCGCCCCGGAACCCGGTCGGCCTGGTTCTTCTCCCCCGAGATCGCCGGTGGCGGCGCGCTGATCAACATCGGCGGTCACTGCCTGGATCGGTCGCTCTGGCTGGGCGGGGGGCGCGCGGTGGAGATGCTCGCCGACACGGCGAGCCGGTTCGGATCTCCTGTCGAGACCGACGGCAGCATGCAGCTGCTCCTCGACAACGGCGTGGGCGTGACGATCTCGGTCATCAGCGACCCGGCCACGCGGAGCGACAGCATGACGATCGTGTGCGAGAGGGGCGTGATCGAGGTGGATCCGCGTCACGGCACGACGGTGCACGTCGACGGTCGCACCCGCACCGTCCACGAGAGCGGTCCCGACGACATCCAGGACGCCTTCACGGCGCAACTGGCGGACTTCGCCGCGGTCGTCGGCGGTGCGGCGCCCACCGTCCCCCTCGCCCATGCGCGGCACGTCGTCGAGCTGGTCCTCGCCGCCTACCGCTCGGCAGAGACCGGTACCGCGGTCTCGTTCGCCGCCGCGGAGGCCCTCACATGACCGGATCCCGCCGCAACCTCATCCTGATCGTCAGCGACGATCAGGGCCCCTGGGCGCTCGGTGCCGCCGGGAACGCTGAGATCCGCACCCCGGTGCTCGACGGCCTCGCCCGCCGTGGCGTGCGCCTGGAGCGCTTCTTCTGCGCGTCGCCGGTGTGCTCACCCGCGCGCGCGAGTCTGCTGACCGGGCAGATCCCGTCGACGCACGGCGTGCACGACTACCTCGGCGGCGCCCATGTCGGCCCGGACAGCCGCGACTACCTGCGGGACCTGCCCACGCTGACGGACGCGCTCGCCGATGCCGGATACCGCCTCGGCCTCTCCGGGAAGTGGCATCTCGGCGCGAGCGACGTGCCGCGGCGCGGCTTCGTGCACTGGTACGCGCTGGAGGGCGGCGGCAGCCCCTATCACGACGCGGTGATGTACCGGGATGGAACGGCCGAGCACGTCACGGACTACCTCACCGACGTCATCGCCGACGATGCGGCGGCCTTCATCGACGCCGAGCAGGGGCAGGACGCGCCGTTCTTCCTCGCGATCAACTTCACCGCGCCGCATCGCCCGTTCGCCGGGGAGCATCCGGAGGAGTTCACCGCCCTGTATCGCGACTGCGCCTTCGACACCTGCCCTCAGGAGACGCCGCACCCGTGGCTGCAGACCAAGGACGGCGCCCCGATCGGAGGCGAGGCCGATACCCGCGAGGCACTGATCGGCTACTTCGCCTCGGTCACCGCCATGGATGCCGCCATCGGTCGCGTCCTCGAGCGGCTCCGCACGCACGGCATCGAGGAAGACACGATCGTGGTGTTCCTCAGCGACAACGGGTTCAGCTGCGGCCAGCACGGCTTCTGGGGCAAAGGCAACGGCACGTTCCCGATGAACATGTACGACGAGTCGGTGATGGTGCCTTTCCTCATCTCCGCGCCGGGGCTGCTTCCCGGCGGAACGGTCCACGACCAGCTGCTCAGCGCCTACGACCTGCCCGCCACCCTGCTCGATCTGATCGACCGGGATCCGGCGGTCTTCGAAGAGGGCCCTGGACGAAGCTTCGCGGACCTGCTGCGCGACGGCACGACCACGGATCCGGACCGCCCGGTGGTCGTGCACAGCGAATACGGCCCGGCCCGGATGATCCGCACACGGGAGCGCAAGTACGTGCACCGGGCGCCCTACGGCCCCCATGAGCTCTACGACCTTGTGCAGGATCCGCAGGAGCGCGTCAATCTCGCCGAGGATCCGGCACACGCCGACGATGTCGCGGTGCTGCGCCGGCTGCTCTGGGAGTGGTTCGCCGCGCACAGCACCGAGGACGCCGACGGGGTCGCCCTGCCGGTGATGGGCTCGGGCCAGCTCCGCCCCCTCGACGGCGACCCGCTGGGCGCCTTCGACGAGCCGGACTGGGACGGCGCCTGAGAGCTCTCAACCGGTGACGGCCGGGTAGGCGTCCGCGAGTGCGGCAGCGCCTTCCCAGGCGTCGTCGGCCTCGGCCAGGGCTGCGGCGAGCGCGGTCGCGAGCCGGTGCGCCGCCGGAGCCTGCGGAGCGCTGTCGAGTTCGAACGGGTCGGCGACGAGGTCGAAGAACTGCACGTCCAGGCCCTGATCCGGATGCCACACCGCGACGAGCTTGCCCGTCGTCGTGCGCAGGCCGCGTGCGCTGCTCGGGTCCGAGCGGGATGCGTGGCGGGCGTACACCGTCGCGTCGTCAGCGTCGGCCTCGGCCTGCCCTCGCAGCACCGGGGCGCGGTCGCGGCCGACCATCCGCGGATCCGTCGCCGCGATGCCGGCGAGGCCGAGGATCGTCGGCGCGACGTCGAGCGAGTCGATCACGGCGTCGCACGACCCGGGCGGGACGAGCGCGGGCGAGTGCACGATGAGCGGCACGCGCATCGACTCCTCGTAGGCGACGTTCTTGTAGAGCAGCCCGTGGCTGCCGAGCTGCATCCCGTGATCGGACGTGAACAGGATGACGGTCGGGCGGGGGTCATCGAGGGCGGCGACCGCGGCGGCGAGGCGACCGACCTGCTCATCGACCCCGGTGATCGCCGCGAAGTAGTCGCGGGCGATGGCCGCGGCCTCGGCGGCGATCGGGGTGCCGTGGGCGACGTTGGGACGGTTCAGCAGGGTGCGCTCGTCAAGCTCCGCATACGCGGCGCGATAGCGGTCGGGCACCTGGTCGAACGGCTGATGGGGCGGGTTCAGCGACACCATGAGCGCGAACGGGCCGTCACCGCCCTCCCGGAGGAACGCGATCGCGACGTCGGTCTCGTGCGCGGCCGACCACTGGTCGACATCGATGCGCTCGTCCCGCCCGGCGTCGGTCGTCCAGTAGTGCGGTGCGAGGTGTCGGTCGGCGGCGCCGTAGGAGTACCAGTAGTCGAACCCGAAGCGGCGGGTCGGCGACGACCAGGCGTCCCACACCTTGCCGTCGTCCCGGCGCCCCTCGCCGTAGCGCTCGTCTGCGGCGACCGGGGGCTCCAGATGCCATTTGCCGATGTAGCCGGTACGCCAGCCCTGCGCGCGCAGCACGCTCGCCCAGGTCGGCAGACCGTCCCGCAGCCCCACGCCGTCCTGCGCGGTCTCGGAGTTGACGTTCAGCGTGACGCCGTTCACCTGCGGCCTCATGCCGGTGAGGAACATGGCGCGGTGCGGACTGCACACCGGGTACGAGCTCACCGCGTGACGCACCACGATCCCCTCGGCCGCGAGCCGGTCGAGATGCGGCGTCCGTACCGGATCGGATCCCGTGCTGCCGAGCGCGGCGGCGCGGAACTGGTCGGCCATGACGATGAGGATGTTGGGGCGTTGTGAAATGATGCCTCCCTGTGGGCGGGTCTTCGCCGGCAGGCGCGGTGCCCGCCGAAGTGATCGGTGCCTCCTGTGAGGATCTCGTCAGCGCTGCAGGACGAACTCCACCGTCCGACCGGCTGCGGCCGACACGTCGACCGTGACGCGGGCCCCGTCCGCGCGTCGCACGACGGAGACGCGGCCGGCGTCCGGGCCGTTGGCTCTACTCACCGTCGTGTTCGCCAGATCGATCACGATCGTCGCCTCCTTCTGAGTGGGCTCGCTCACCGAGATCCGCGTCATGCCCGGCGTCTTGCGCAGGATCACGCAGGCGGCTCGGTCCACGCTCACCTCCCCCACGCTTCCGGCCTTCCAGAACGCGGCGGCGATGACGTGCGGTGCGGGCTGGATCGCCTGGGCCGTCTCGTCGTTTCGCAGGACCTGCACCGGGGGGTTCTGCGCGAGCGCGGCGGTCGTGGCGGCGTCGGCACCGGGACGCAGGAGATATGCATAGCCGCCGGAGGCATTCGCCCCGACGCCGTGCGAGAGGGTCAGCGTGGCGTACGTACGCTGCTGCAGGACGCCCGTGCCTGCCGCCTTGTTCGTGTTGTTGCGCTGCCACGAACCCTGCCTGCCGCCGATGCTCGCGGTGAGCGGTGCGGATCCGTCGAGGAAGACATAACCGCCGACATCCTCGAGGTGCGCCCAATGAGCACCCGGAAGCGTGCTCTCGTCGGAGATGTCGTGGCCATCCACGATGAGACGCCTTCCGGCCGTGCCCAGGTTGCGGTGCTCGACGACCGTGCGCACCTCGCTCGTGCTGCGCGTCGAGATGCCGGTCCCGAGGGCGACCACGGCGTCGGGCAGGGCGAACCACGCCTTGCGAGCCTGGAGACCGGTGCCTCCCGGCGCGACCAGATGCATCGCCGCAAGCGCCATGTCCTCGAAGGTCGCGCCACCGGTCCATTCGTTCTGCGGAGTACGCGCTCCCCACTCCCCCTCGGGGTTCTTCGGCAGCGGGGTCAGATCGACCGTGGTACCGGGAGGCGCGTCGAGATCGGACGTGGCCCAGAACTCGTCGTCGAACGCGTTCTCCTGGCCGGCGAGGTACAGATAGGTCATCCCCTGGCTCGTCTTGGCTCCGAGGAAGTTCTCGTCGGGCGTGCCCTCATTCCAGGCGATGCGGTTCGAGCACATGGCCACGCACAGCGCCCACTCTCCGTCCGCCGAGCGGTGCACCAGACGATCCATGGCGGGGAACAGCTTCGGCCCGCGGGGATCCGGCACCGAGGGCGTATCGGACGCCAGGAGCTCCGTGACCAGCGACAGCCGGACGATGTTCGTCGATGCCCTGATCTCCGCCGCGGAGTTGCTTTCGATCCACTGCCGGCACAGACCCCGCCAGCGAGCAGCGGTTTCGGCGTCGGCGGACTGCGCGAGACGCAGGGCGTACTCGATGAGGCCGTCGCCGTCGTCGATGCTCCGCTCCGCGAAGCGGGAGACGGCCCGCCCGCGCACCGCGTCCATCATCTGGCCACGGAACATCACGGGTGCGAACGAATCGTCGACCGCGCTGGTGATGTTGACGCGGGTCGGATCCGTGATGTCGAACGAGGAACCGGCGACGAGGGCGAACAGCTTCGCGAGCCCGCCGAGCAGCACCAGCCCGTACGTGCCCGTGTAGCCGATCGTGGAGTGCTGCACGAACGAACCGTCGCGGAAGAACCCGTTGCCCTCCGTGACGTACTGCCAGCTGTCGCTCAGCGCGGCCACCGCGGCCTTCAGCAGGTCGGCGTCGGGCTGCACGATCGAACGCACGATGATGCTCTGGCAGATGTCCACCCGATTGGCCGCGTCCGAGAGCTGAACCCCGCTGGGGTGCAGTTGCATCCGCGGATCACGGTTCGGGAGGAAGTGGTCGATCGCGGCGCAATAGGCGTCCACCTCGTCCGTGGACAGGTGATCATGAACGATCGCCATCGTGCTGGCGAGCGGCTGCGGCGCTCCGATGTTCCAGGACCACCAGTTCCCCCACCACGCCGTCCCCGTGTTGAAGATCCGCTCATTCATGTGCGCCAGACCGCGGACGATCACGTCGAGCACCGCTGTCGACCCCTCGTGTTTGGATCCCGGGGTCGCCCAGGACACCGCCAAGGTCTGGATGCCGACGTAGTTCATCCGCATGGAATTGGATCGGGCGATGTCACTCGCCCCGATCGCCCAGTCCTGGTCGGAGAAGTAGCGCGTCGCCGTGGGGCTCACCTTGTCGAGCAGCGCATCGGCGGCTTGGTCCTGACGTGCGATCGCATCGGCGAAGACGCCGGGCGAGGCAGCCACGATCGCCCGTCCGGTCAGGGTCTCCACCCAGCGAAGGCGCAGCGCCTCGATCTCGGGCACACCGACCGCGAGGGGCCGTGTCGCTGCGGCGGCGTGCGGCGGACGGGACAGGTCGGCGAACAGCGCAGCAGCGGCGGCCAGGCCGCCGAGCTGCAGCACGGTGCGGCGGTTGAGAGCAGGCATGCGAACCCCTTCGGTCGTCTCTGCGGACGAGGCTAGAAGGCGATTGCAAGAGGAATAAACGTGGAATCCGAGGGAGCATCCGGCGCTCGCAGGACGTGCGCCGGGCACACCTGAGATCGGACGGACGCGGCTCCCGCAGGAGCGCGCGTCCGCCCGACCGCATCGGGCCGGCTCAGCCGCGCAGCCAGACCGTGCTCTCGCCGGCCACCGCACCGTCGACGAGCGTGCCGAGCACCGGCTCCTCGCCCGCGGCAAGCGCGAACGGCTCGGTGCCGAAGTTGGTCACGACCTGCCAGCCGTTGGGGCGGGCGAACCGGAGCACGTCGTCGCGCCCCGTCTCGATCCACTCCAGGTCCTCGCCGGTCTGCAGCTCATGCCGCAGCGCGAGCGCGCGACGGTAGGTGTTCAGCGACGACTCCGGATCCGCGTCCTCCACCGCGACCGCGTAGTCGGCGAACCACGCCGGCTGCGGGATGTGCGCACCCGCGGCGCCGAACCCGAACGACGCGCCGTCGCCGGCCCAGGGCAGCGGCACGCGGCAGCCGTCGCGACCGAGGCCGTCGCGATCGGGATCCGCTCCGCGGAAGAACGCCGGGTCCTGCCGGTCCTCGGGGGCGATGTCGCCGACCTCGTGCAGGCCGAGCTCCTCGCCCTGGTAGAGGTAGGCGCTGCCGGGCAGCCCGAGCAGGAACAGCGACGCGGCGAGCGCCCGCCGGCTGCCGCCCGCAAGGTCGAGCTGGTCGGCCGGGGCGCCGGCGATGATCCAGGCCGAGCCCTGCTTGGCGGGGTTTCCCCGGCGGGGCGCGAGGCCGTACCGGGTCGCGTGACGCACCACGTCGTGGTTCGACAGCACCCAGGTCGAGCTGGATCCGGTCGCCGCGCTCTGCGCGAGATTGTCGGCGACGATCTCGCGGAACTGCGCGGCGTCGAAGTCGGCCTCGAGCAGGTCGAAGTTGAACGCCTGGCCCAGCCCGTCGGTGGTGGCGTACTTCGCCCGGCGCTCGGCCGTGGCGACCCAGGCCTCGGCGACCGCGATGCGCGGCGGGTCGTACTCGTCGAACACCTGCCGCCACTCGCGGTAGATCTCGTGCACCGCGTCGCGGTCCCACAGCGGGTGCTGCCCGTCGGTGGTGTCCCGTGCGTCGAGCTCGGCCTGGCTCGGCAGCACGGCCGGCAGATCCTTGCTGAGCCCGTGCGCGACGTCGATGCGGAACCCGTCGACTCCGCGGTCCGACCAGAACCGCAGCGTGGTCAGGAACTCCTCGTGCACGTCGGGGTTGTCCCAGTTGAAGTCGGGCTGCTCCGTGGCGAAGTAGTGGAAGTACCACTGGCCGTCGCCGACCGGTTCCCAGGCCGGACCCCCGAAGCACGACTGCCAGTCGGCGGGCGGCAGCTCCCCGTTCTCGCCGAGGCCGTCGCGGAAGATGTACCGGTCGCGCTCCGGCGACCCCTTCCCCGCGGCGAGCGCGGCCTGGAACAGCGCATGCCGGTCCGAGGAGTGGTTCGGCACGATGTCGACGATGACCTTGATGCCGCGGGCGTGCAGGGCCGCGATCAGGTCGTCGAAGTCGGCGAGGGTTCCCAGGCGCGGATCCACGTCGCGGTAGTCGGCGACGTCGTAGCCGCCGTCGGCGAGCTCCGAGGGATAGAACGGGCTCAGCCAGACCGCATCGATGCCGAGGCCGGCGAGGTAGTCGGCCTTCTCGACGACGCCGCGGATGTCGCCGAGACCGTCGCCGTCCGCATCCGAGAAGCTGCGCGGATAGATCTGGTAGACGGCGGCCTGACGCCACCAGGCGGCGGCATCGTCGGATCCGATCACGCGCGGGTCGGCGGCGAGGACTGCATCGGTCATGGGGTTCCCTTCTGGGGTGGGCGGTTCGGGTGGTCTCGGGGCGGGACGCGTCAGCCCTTGACGGCGCCCTGGGTCACGCCCTCCATCACCCAGCGCTGCGTGAACAGGTAGGCGACGATCGCGGGGGCCATGGCCATCAGGTACGAGGCGAAGGACACGTTGTAGTTGTTGCTGAACTGCGTCTGGAACAGGTTCTGCCTCACCGGCAGGGTCTGCAAGGCCGGATCCGAGATGATCAGCGACGGCATCATGAAGTCGTTCCAGGCGTAGAGGAACGCGAAGATGCCGACCGTGGCGCTCATCGGCCCGAGCAGCGGGAAGATGATCCGCCAGAACGTCTGCCAGGTGCTCGCTCCGTCGATGCGCGCGGACTCCTCGAGCTCGAGCGGGATCGAGCGCAGGAACGCGGTGAACAGCAGCACGCTGAAGCTCAGCTGGAACATCGTGGCGAGGATGACGACGCCGAACGGGTTGTCCAGGTGTACGAGACCGGTGAGCTGGATCTGCGGCAGCGCGACCACGGGGAACGGGATGAACATCGCCGCGAGCAGGTAGAAGAACGAGTACCGGAACAGCTTCCGATCCCAGTTGCGCACGATCGCGTACGACGCGAACGCCGCGAGCACGATCGTGAGCACCACGGTGCCGGCCGTCACGAACAGGGAGATCCCGGCGCCGACGGGGAAGGTCGTCAGGTTCCACGCCTGCACGAAGCCGTCGATCGAGAAGGGCGCCGGCAGCGAGAAGGCGTTGCCGTCCACGGCCTGGTTCGTGGTCTTGAAGGCCATCGAGATCGTGACGTACAGCGGCAGCAGCACGGTGATCGCGCACAGGATCAGGATGATCGTGCCCGACCAGTTCACGCGCTCCATGCGGACGCGCGGCCGGCGGCCCCGGGCGTTGACGGTGGTGAGCGCCTCGGTCGTGAGGAGGGTCTGGGTCGACATCAGAGTGCGTTCCTTCCGCGCGTCAGCGACAGCTGGAGGAGGGAGATGAGGATGGCGACGACGAAGAAGATGGTCGCGTTGGCCATCTGATAGGCGTAGTCGCCGCCGTTGAAGCCCGCGATGATCGTCATCGCGACGCTGCGCGTCGCCGTGCCCGGACCACCGTTGGTGAGGCCGACGATGATGTCGTAGGCGTTGAGGAAGACGTAGGCGATGATGATGCCCGAGATCACCATGGGGATCACGAAGATCGTGCGCAGCCCGGCCTTGAACCGGATCCGCGAGGTGAGCCCGACCGCGAGCAGGAACGCGATCACGTTCACCACGATCACCGTCGCGAGGGAGAACCCGAACGTGAACAGGTAGCTCTGCAGGATGGCGGGATCGCTGAACGCGGCGACGTAGTTGGTCACCCCGTTGAAGCTCCAGTCGCCGATGCCGATGGAGTCGGTGAAGCTGAAGAAGATGCCGATGATCGCGGGGACCGTGATCGCGAGCGTGAACAGGATCAGGCTCGGCAGCAGGAACAGGTAGTAGATCGGCTCGACGCGGCGGGTGCTCCGGCGGGCCGTGCGATCGCCCTGGGTGACGATCGTGGTCGTGGTGGTCACTTCGCCGCTCCCTTCGTGTCACGGGCCGCCGGCGCGCGGAACGCGAGCCGGGCCCAGTCGGCGTCCATCGTGGCGAGGGTCGTCGCGGGCTTCGCGCCCAGCCCCATCGCCTGCGCGTAGTTGAAGACCGGGATCGTCTTCGGCACCAGCACCGACGGCCCCTGATAGACCTGCCCCTTGTCCACGTACGGGATCATCCCGGCGATGCGGGGGTCGTCCGGCGCGGCCGCAGAGGCGGTGGGCGTGAACCCGAGCTGCGAGGCGTTGTACGCCTCGATGTTCTGCGGCTGATACAGGTACTCGAGGAAGTCGCGCGCGGCGACCTTGTGCCGGGATCCCTCGGGGATCATCGCGGCGAGGTCGAGATTGACGCGCACCTTCAGATCCTTCGTGCTGTCGGTCATCGGCAGCGGGAACGTCCCGAGCGGCAGGTCGGGTGCGGTCTTCGCGATCTCACTGAACGCCCACGGGCCCTGCAGATACATCGCGGCCTGCCCCTTCGAGAAGGCGAGGTTGCCGTCGCCGTAGCCGCGGCTCGCTGCGTCCTTGTTGACGTAGGAGCCGACCAGCTGCTGCATCTTGGCCATGGGCTCTGCGAAGTCCTTCTGGAACGAGGTGTCGGAGCCGGGTCCGACCTCCGCCCCTTCGGCGTTCAGCTGCTGGAAGAAGTCGAGCACGTCGAGGGATCCGCCGGCCGCGTAGTCGTACCAGCCCTGTCCGACGGTCCAGTCGTCCTTGAGCGTCGCGTAGAACGGGGTGACCCCGGCGGCCTTGAGCGCGTCGCAGGCCGCGATGAGCTCGTCCCACGTGGTCGGCACCGCGATGTGGTGCTCGGCGAAGATCTGCTTGTTGTAGATGACCGATGCGGCCATGACCGAGTACGGCAGGGCGCTCGTGCGGCCGGCGCAGGTGCCGTACTGGTCGAGCAGCGGCTGGTACGTGTCGGCGATCTCGCCCGCGGCCTTCGTGCCGCTCAGGTCGCTGAGCGCGCAGCGCGAGACGAAGCGTGCGACCTCCATGTTGTAGTTGGCGAGCATCAGGTCGGGCGGGTTGCCGCGCACGAAGCTCGCCGAGACGACGTCGACGCCCGAGGTGTCGATGACCACGCGGACCTTGTCCTGCGAGGCGTTGTACTCCGCGACCTTCTTGGTCATGAAGTCGATCGCCTCGCGTTTGCTGAACGTGAAGCGGATCGTCTCGCGCCCGTCGGCGGGGGCGCAGCCCGCGAGGGCTCCCCCGACGACGGCGAGCGCGGCGACGGCGGCGAGCGCCCTCGCGATCCGCGTGCTTCTTGCAGACACCCTTGTCCTCGTCCCTTCCGGGATCCGGCCGTCCTCGGCCCGGATCTTGTTCCGGAGATTAGATTTTGTTCCCGAATTAACTCGGGCAAGGGATACTCTGACAGAGGTCCACCCGAGAGGTCAAGCACGAATGCCGAGAACGACCGCGCCCGACACGACCCCCGCCGATCGCGGCGCGGGGCCCGTCAGGGTTCCCGGGACCGGCGCATCGCCGGCCACGGCCGCGGGCGCCGCGCGACCGAGCCTCGGCCAGGTGCTGGACTTCGCGTGGGGGCGCGGCCCGTTCACCGCAACCGAGGCGATGGCGGGCGCCTCGCTCACCCGCTCGACGACCATCGACGCGATCGACACCCTGGTGGCGGCCGGGGTGATCCGCGAGCTCGCGAACGCGCGCGACGCCGGCGAGTACTCCGCGGGCCGCCCGGCCCGGCGCTTCGAGTTGCCGTCCGATCTCGGCGCCGTGATCGCCCTGGACGCCGGGGACACCCACCTCGGCGTGACGGTGACCGACCTCGCGCGCACGCCGCTCGCGCACGTCCGCGCCGACCTGGATCCGCAGCACACCGTGGGTCAGCGGCGCACGGCGATCCTCACCCGTCTCGACGCCGCCCTGACCGCGAGCGGAGTCCCCCGCGACCGCGTCCTGGCGCTGTGCGCCGGCGTCGCGGCCCCCGTCGCGCGCAACGGGTCGTCGCCGCCGCACCCCGACGGCTTCTGGGAGCGCACCAACCCCGGCCTCGCCGAGCTGCTGGCGGGGTGGGCGCCGGTCGTCGAGATCAAGAACGACGCCGTGCTCGCCGCCGCCGCCGAGGGCGATCTGGGCGAGGCCATCGGCTGCCGCGACTACATCGCGCTCATCGCCGGCGAGCGTTTCGGCGCGGGCGCCGTCGTGGACGGGCACATCCTGCACGGCGCGCACGGCGGCGTCGGCGAGATGGTGCTCTTCGACCACGTGCGCGGCGTGGACTCGGCGGAGGGGCTGGGGCCCGCGATCACGCGGATCGCGGGCGAACTGCTCGCCTCGGGGGCGGCGTCACCGCGCGGGGCGCTCGCAGACCTCGACGCCGGCGGCCTGCGCGCGGACCGGATCCTCGCCCTCGCCGCCTCCGGCGACCCCGATGCGGCGCAGGTGGTCCGCGGCGCCGGTGCGTTCCTCGCCCGGGTGGTGGCCGTGCTCGGCAGCACCTACGACCCCGACCGCGTGATCGTCTGCGGCGCGATCGCCGAGAGCATCCAGCCCGTCCTGGACGCGGCCCGCGACGTGCTGCGCCCGCTGCTCGACCTTCCCGCGCCGACGATCCTGCGCTCCCGCCTCGGGGCCGACATCGTGCTGGAGGGCGCGGTGTCCACAGCCCTGGCCGCCGCGCGCACCGTCGGACTCCCGCAGCTCGTGGCCCAGCGGCTGCACGGCTGAGGCGGAGGGTCCGTCCGGGGCCGTTGCGCGAGCCCCGAACGGACCAGGATCCCTCTCAGTCCACGAGCAGGGCGGGCTCCTCGAGCACGGCGGCGACGTCGGCGATGAAGCGGCTCATGCCGTCGCCGTCCACGACACGGTGGTCGAAGGAGCCGGCCACCGTCGTCACCCAGCGCGGGCGCACCTCGCCGTCGACGACCCACGGCTTCTGGCTGATCGTGCCCATGGCGACGATGCCGGCCTCGCCGGGATTGATGATCGGGGTGCCCGCGTCCATCCCGAACACGCCGATGTTGGTGATCGTGATGGTGCCGCCCTGCTGGTCGGCGGGCGTCGACTTGCCCTCGCGGGCCGTCGTGGTGAGCCGGTTCAGGGCGCGGGCGAGATCCTTCATGCCCATCTCCTGCGCGTCCTTGATGTTCGGCACGAGCAGGCCCCGCGGGGTGGCCGCGGCGATGCCGAGGTTCACGTAGTGGCGCACCGCGATCTCGGCGCCGTCGGCGGTGTCGATCCATGCGGCGTTGACCATCGGGGTGCGGCGCACGGCCCAGATCACCGCGCGGGCGACGATCAGCAGCGGCGACACCTTGATGTCGGCGAAGTCGGGCGAGGCCTTCAGGCGCTTCACGAGCTCCATGGTGCGGGTCGCGTCGACCTCCTTCCACACCGTCACGTGCGGTGCCGAATAGGCGCTCTGCACCATCGCCGAGCTCGTCGCCTTGCGCACGCCCTTGACCGGGATCGACTCGGTGCGGCTCTCGTCGGCGCCGGCCCGGGCGGGCGAGATCCCGCGGGCGACACCGACGGGTGCGGGCTGCGGCGCGGGCACGGTCTCCTCCCGCACGTCGCCCCACTCGGGCGTCTGGATGTTGCGGAACACGCTCGCCTGCTCGGCGTGCTTCATGACGTCGTCGCGGGTGACCTCTCCGTCGGCGCCCGACGGGGAGACCTGCGTCAGGTCGACGCCGAGGTCGCGCGCGAGCTTTCGGATCGGCGGCTTCGCGATCACGCCGACCGTGGAGCGCACGGGGCGCTCCGCCGGACGCCGCCGGCGCGAGGTGGCCTCCGCACCGGAGCCGTAGCCGACGAGCACGGATCCGGATCCCTCCTCCGCGGCGGGGGCGGCGGGGGCAGCGGACGACGCGGCCGGGGCAGCACCCTCGGACACGAACGTGATGATCGCGGTGCCGACGTCGACGGTCTTCCCCTCGGGCACCAGCAGCTCGCCGACGGTGCCGGCGTGCGGCGACGGCAGCTCGACGAGCGACTTGGCCGTCTCGATCTCGCAGATCACGTCGTTGACCGCGACGACGTCGCCCGGCGCGACCCGCCACGTGACGATCTCGGCCTCGGTCAGCCCCTCGCCGACGTCCGGGAGGGTGAAGGTCTGGGTGCTCATGGTCGGGATCCTTTCATCCCCAGGGGTCGTTGAGCGAGCACGGCCGCAGGCCGAGCGAGACGAAACGCGGTTTCCTGCAGGATCGCCGCGTTTCGTCTCGGTCGCCTGCGGCGTCCTCGCTCAACGACCGGACAAGACATCAGTACGCGAGGGATCGGTCGACGGCCTCGAGGATCCGGTCCGGATCCGGCAGGTAGACGCCCTCGAGCTTCGCGGGCGGGAACGGGGTGTCGTAGCCCGACACCCGCAGCACCGGCGCCTCCAGCGCGTAGAACGCGCGCTCCATGACGGTCGCGGCGATCTCGCTCCCGAGGCTCACGAATCCCGGCGCCTCCTGCGCGTAGACCATGCGGCCCGTGGAGCGCACGGAGTCGAGGATCGGCCCGTAGTCGACGGGCGAGAGCGAGCGCAGGTCGACGACCTCGCAGCTGGTGCCCTCCGCCTCGGCGAGCGCCGCCGCCTGCAGCAGCGTCGAGACCATGGCGCCGTGACCGACGAGGGTGACGTCGGATCCGCGGCGCACGATCCGCGACGCGTGCAGCGGCAGCGCGGGCGCGGCGAGGTCGACCTCGCCCTTGGGCCAGTAGCGGCTCTTGGGCTCGAGGAACACGACCGGGTCGTTCGAGGCGATCGCCTCCTGGATCATCCAGTACGCGTCGTTCGGCGTCGACGGCGACACCACGCGGAGGCCCGGGGTGTGCGCGAAGTAGGTCTCGGGGCTCTCCTGGTGATGCTCGACCGCGCCGATGTGCCCGCCGTAGGGTATGCGGATCACGACCGGCATCGACACCGCGCCCTGATGCCGCGCCGTGATCTTCGCGAGCTGCGTGGTGATCTGGTCGAAGGCGGGGAAGACGAAGCCGTCGAACTGGATCTCGATGACCGGGCGGAACCCGCCCATCGCCAGGCCGATCGCGGTGCCGACGATGCCCGACTCGGCGAGCGGGGTGTCCAGCACCCGCTGCGGGCCGAAGTCCCGCTGCAGGTGCTCGGTGACGCGGAACACGCCGCCGAGCGCACCGATGTCCTCGCCCATGAGGATGACGCGCGGATCGTCCTCCATCGCCTTGCGCAGCCCCGCGTTCAGCGCCTTGCTGAACGGCATCGTCTCGATGCTCGTGCCCGCGGTCGTCTCGATGGTGCTCATCGGTGGCCCCCCTGCCCTTCTGCCGCGAACGAGGCTTCGTACTGCGCCTGCCAGGCCTTCTGCTCGGCCATGAGCGGGTGCGGATCGGTGTAGACGTGGTCGAAGATCGCCTCGGGCCCCGGCGAGGTGAGCTCGAGGGTGCGCACCCGCAGGTCCTCCGCCGCCTCGGCCGCCTCGGCCTCCGCGTCGGCGAAGACGGATCCGGCCGCGCCGCGGTGCTCGAGGTGGGCGCGGAGGCGGGCGATCGGATCGCGCCGCGCCCACTCCTGCTCCTCGTCGCTGCCGCGGTACTTCGTGGGGTCGTCGCTCGTGGTGTGCGCGCCCATGCGGTAGGTGACGGCCTCGATCGCGCGCGGGCCGTCGCCGCCCCGTGCCTCGTCGAGCGCCCGGCGGGTCACCGCGTAGCTCGCGAGCACGTCGTTGCCGTCCACCCGCACCGAGGGGATGCCGTAGCCGATACCGCGCTGCACGAGCGGAACGCGGGACTGTGTGCTCACCGGCACCGAGATCGCCCAGTGGTTGTTCTGCAGGAAGAAGACCTCGGGGGTGCGGTAGCTCGCGGCGAACACCATCGCCTCGTGCACGTCGCCCTGGCTGGAGGCGCCGTCGCCGTAGTAGACCATGACGGCCTCGTCGCGATCCGGGTCACCCGTGCCGCACTTGCCGTCAAAGACGAGCCCCATGGCCAGTCCCGTGGCGTGCAGGGCCTGCGAGCCGAGCACGAGGGTGTAGATGCGCGTGTTGCCGTTGCGGGGATCGGTCGGATCCCAGCCGCCGTTCGAGGTGCCGCGCATGAGCTTGATGATGTCGACCGGATCCACACCGCGAATACGGGTCACGACGTGCTCGCGATAGGACGGGAAGATCGTGTCCTGCGGACGGGCGGCGCGGGCGGATCCGACCTGGGCCGCCTCCTGCCCCCGGCTCGGCGGCCAGAGAGCGAGCTGGCCCTGGCGCTGCAGGTTGGTCGCCTGGGTGTCGATCGCGCGGATCGCGACCATGTCCCGGTAGAACTGCTCGATCTCGCCATCGGGGAGCGCCTCGATCAGAGGCAGATACTCCTCCGCCGCGGCGTTCGGGGCGTAGCTTCCGTCGGCGTCGAGGACGCGGACGACGGGGATATCGGCGTCAGTCACCTTGTCTACGCTAACCGACGTTTCGCGCTTCGCAGTGGAGGGTGCGCACAAACGATGCCGGGGGTCCTGTGACGATCCCCACGGACGCATGCGGGCTCGCGGATATCCAGGTGTCCCATGCATTTATGCCAGGTCCCCCTAGCTTTTTGCGTGGGATGCCTTGCATCTCTCGCGGCCCCGTCGAGCGCCCCGTGCGACGGCGGACGGGCGGACAACGGACGGACGTGCGGGCGGACGTGCGGGCGGACGTGCGGGGGCGACGGACGGATGTGCGGACGACGGACGGACGCGCGGACGGCGGGCGTCGCCCGGGGCGTCAGGGGCGCTGCGCGGCGGCGACGGCGAGCACGCGGGGAAGCGACTCCGCCTCGCCGACCGAGATCCGGATGCCGTCTCCCGGGAAGGCGCGGACGATGAGACCCGCCTCCTCGAACGCCGCGGCCACATCGGCGGTCGCCTCGCCCGTGGGCAGCCAGACGAAGTTGCCCTGCGCATCGGGCACGTCCCATCCCTGGGCGCGCAGGCCGTCGCGCAGCTCCGCGCGGCGCTCGACGATGACGGCCACCCTGGCGCGCAGTTCCTCCTCGGCGTCCAGGCTCGCGATCGCGGCGCCTTCCGCGGCGGCCGTGACCGAGAGCGGGATCGCCGTGGTGCGGGCGGCGTCGAGCACCCGCGGGTTGCCGATCGCGTAGCCGACGCGGAGGCCGGCGAGCCCGTACGCCTTGGAGAAGGTGCGCAGCACGACGACGTTGGGATGCGCCTCGAAGATGCGCTCGGCCAGGCCGTCGACGGCGTCGGGGGCGGTGACGAACTCGGCATAGGCCTCGTCAAGCACGATCAGCACGTCCCGCGGCACCTTCTCGACGAAGGCCGCGAACTCGGCGCTGGTCACGATCGGGCCGGTCGGGTTGTTCGGCGTGCACACGATCACCACGCGGGTGCGGTCGGTGATCGCCGCGGCCATCGCGTCGAGGTCGTGGCGCGCGTCAGCGGTCAGTGGTACCTGCACGCCGGTCGCCCCCGCCACCAGCGGAAGCCCCGGATACGCCTCGAAGGAGCGCCAGGCGTAGACGACCTCGTCGCCGACCGTGGCCGCCGCCTGCACCAGCTGGTAGAGGATCGCGACGCTGCCCGAGGCGACGTGTACCGCGTCGGGGGCGACGCCGTAGCGTTCACCGATCCGCGCACGCAGCGCCGCGGCCGTGGCATCGGGGTAGCGATTGATCGGCGCGCCGGCGGTGAGGGCGGCGACGACCGACGGCAGCGGCTCGAACGGGTTCTCGTTGCTGGACAGCTTGAACGCATCGGCGCCGGCCTGCTTGCCCTGACGGTACGGCGGGAGGGCCGCGATCTCGGCACGGATGCGGGGCAGGATCTCTTCGCTCACGGGTCGAGTCTAGATCCGCGCTCCGCCCTGGCGCCCGGCCCGTCATCGCGCGCGTTCCGGGCGAGACTCCCCGCCGGATCCCGGTTTCAAGTGCGAGAATCGGCCCATGAGGTTTCTCATCCGCGTCGTCGTGAACGCCTTCGCCATCTGGGTCGTGAGCCTGATCACCATCCTCGAGGTCACGGTCACCCCGTACCCGCCGGGCGGCCAGATCCCCCTGGTGGTCACCCTGCTCGCGATCGGTGCGGTCTTCGCGATCGTGAACACGATCGTCGGCACCGTGGTGAAGGTGGTCGCGATACCGCTGTACATCCTCACCCTCGGGCTGATCTCGCTCGTCATCAACGGGTTCCTGCTCTGGCTCACCTCCTGGATCACCGGCTTCTGGGGATGGGGGCTGGCGGTCGGCGGTTTCGGCTGGACGATCGTGGCGGCCTTCCTCATCGCCGTCATCAACGCGATCTTCAACGCGATCCTGCGCCCGCAGCGCCAGCGCGACCGGGATCGCTGAGGATTCACGAGGCGCTCTCCCGCTCGTCATCCCGACTCCGTCACCCGTGTCGCGGTGAAGTCCGTGGAGTCGATCAGGCTCGCGCCGTCATAGGCCGCGAATCGGTCACGGATCGCCGTCATGCGCGGGTCCCCGGACTGCTCGGCCCTCTGCACGGTCTCGCGGTACTCCCCGAACCGATGCGCGGGCATGCCCGCGTCGATGCCGTGACCCGGCACAGCCGCGCGCGTGATCACCACGCTCTGCGCCGACCCGGATCCGTCCGGCCTCCCGCCTCCCGCGAGACCGGCCACCGGATCGTCGGTGTGCCGTACGGCGACGTGCATCACGTCGCCGGGCAGCGCGGGTTCGACCGGCGAGCCGATCGTGTAGACACCCTGCACGGTGAACGCGCCGGACTGTGCGATCAGGTCGACGTTCATGCCGCCCTGCGAGTAGCCGACGAGGTCGACGGGCGTCTTCTCGTCCACGCCCGAGGCCCGGAGGGCGGCGACCGTGGCTTTGTACGAGTCGGACTCCTCGCGCCGGAGATACGCCTGCACGTTCGACCGCATGTCCCAGGGCTCCGTATCCGGCCGCCCCGGCCGCGTGCCGTCGACGTAGGCCACCACGCGGGCCGAGCCGTCCGCCAGGACGTACCTCTCGACGCGCACCTGCGGCCCCTCGCCGAAGGGGATCCGGCTGATCGCGTCGCTCAGGGAAGCCGGGGCCGCAGGAACCGGCAGAGCACCGGCGGCCGTCGATCCGCCGGCGAGCCGCCCCGGGCGGGACGTGAGGAGCAGGTCCCCGGGACGCGGCCCCACGGCACCCCGGCCCGGTGCGCCCGGTCCGGCGAGCCCGTCGACGAACACGACGCCCGGTGTCGGCTCGAGCGGTGCGCGCGGCGTCTGCCCGAGGCCCGGCGCCAGCAGCATCAGCAGAAGCAGGGCGCCCTGGGAAATACCGGCCTCGGTCGCGCCCCCGGTCAGGAGGGCCACCCGCACGGCGGGGCTCAGCGCCGCGAGCAGGTCGCCCGCGGTTCCCTGCATCTCGGAGAGCGGGGCTCCCGGCACGGCGGCGAACCCGTCGAAGACAGCGCGCGCCCATCCCTCCCGCAGTTCGCGCTGCATCTGCACCAGTCCCGGATTGCGTGCGAGGAGCTCGTCGATGCGGTGCAGGGATCCCTTCACGAGCTCCGGATCCGCCGGACCCGGCATCTGACGCCACGCGCGCAGCTCGGCGATCTCGAAGACGTCCGCCATGGTCGCCGTCGCGCTCGCGACCTCGTCGAGCGCGGAGTCGATCGCGTCGAGACGCCCCGTGGCCGCCCACACCGCTCCGAGGCCCCCGAGCGGCAGCCGGGCGGCGAGCCCGGACGCCTCGACGAGCACGGGGATCTCGAGCAGTTCCTCCCGCGCGACCTGCACCGCCGCGGCATCAGCTCGCACCCGGCCGGCCATCGCCCGCAGCCCGTCGGGGTCGACCGCGACGATCCCGCCGTGGGTGATCTCCACCTCTCCGCCCACGCCGTCACCCCGCCCGCAGCCCGGACTCGATCGATTCCAGGAGATCGACCACCCCCGTGAGCTCGTGCTGTTGCTCGGTGCACCGGTCGAGCATCAGCTCGATCGCACGAGCCTTCCAGGCGCAGTCGACGACGAGCGCACGTAGATCGGCGAGCACGCGGTTGAGCCGATCGCGGGCGCTCAGGCAGCGCAGCAGCGCCTCGGCGAGCATCCAGGATCCTTCGGCGGTGGCGGGGGCGACGGTCGGCATGGCATCCACACTGCGCTCCGGCGCAGCGTCCCGGGGCGCGGCGGCCGCACTCCGTGCACTCCTCCGGGGCCTTCCGCGCTGTGCAGGACGACCACCGTGCGAGCCCCTCCCCGCACTCGGGCGGCCGGCGCGGTGCGGCACAATGGAGCCATGACCGAGTCGGACCCGTTCCGCGTGATCTTCGTGTGCACGGGCAACATCTGCCGGTCCCCCATGGCGGAGGTCGTCTTCCGCGACATCGCCGCAGCACAGGGTCTCGGCGACCGCATCGTCTCGACGAGCGCGGGCACCGGCGACTGGCACGTCGGCGAGCAGGCGGATCGCCGCACGATCGATGCCCTCGCCCGCCGCGGCTACGACGGTTCGGCACACCGCGCCCGGCAGTTCACCTACGACGACTTCGCCGAGAACGACCTGGTCGTCGCCCTGGACCGCACGCACGAGCGGATCCTGCGGCAGTGGGCGCGCGATGAGTCCGAGGAGGGCAAGGTGACCCTGCTGCTCTCCTTCGAGCACCACGGCGCCTCGTTCGAGCACCAGGGCGCGCTGGACGTGCCCGACCCCTACTACGCGGACGCCCCGGTGTTCGACGAGGTGCTCGGTATGATCGAGAGCGCGAGCCACGGCCTGTTCCGCCAGCTCGAACCCGCCATCCGACCGCCGCGTCCGTGACACCGGCGGCCCGGATCCACGACTCTTCCCGGAGGACCCCCGTGACCGCCTCGCTCCCCGTCCAGCCCCTCAGCCCGCTCGACGGCCGCTACCGCGCCGCTGTCGCCGGCCTCGCCGACTACCTGTCCGAGGCGGGCCTGAACCGCGCCCGCGTCGAGGTCGAGGTGGAGTGGCTGATCGCCCTCACCGACCGCTCGCTGTTCGGCACCGCCCCTCTCGCCGACGCCGACAAGGAGCGCCTGCGCGGCCTCTACCGCGACTTCGGTCAGGCCGAGATCGACTGGCTCGCCGAGAAGGAGGCGGTGACCCGCCACGACGTGAAGGCCGTGGAGTACCTCGTCCGCGACCGCCTGTCCGCCCTGGGCCTGGACGCGATCGCCGAGCTGACGCACTTCGCCTGCACGAGCGAGGACATCAACTCCGCCTCGTACGCGCTGACCGTCAAGCGCGCGGTCGAGCGGGTGTGGCTGCCCGCCCTGCAGGACGTGATCGCCAAGCTCCGCGAACTCGCGGTCGAGCACGCCGACGCCGCGATGCTGTCCCGCACGCACGGCCAGCCCGCGACGCCCTCCACCATGGGCAAGGAGCTCGCCGTCTTCGCCTGGCGCCTGGAGCGCGTCGTCTCCCGGATCCAGGGATCCGAGTACCTGGCGAAGTTCTCCGGCGCGACGGGCACCTGGTCGGCGCACCTCGCCGCCGAGCCCTCCGTGGACTGGCCGGAGCTGGCGCGCGAGTACATCGAGGGCCTGGGGATCGACTTCAACATCCTCACGACCCAGATCGAGTCGCACGACTGGCAGGTCGAGCTGTACGACCACGTGCGTCACGCGGGCGGGATCCTGCACAACCTCGCGACCGACATCTGGACGTACATCTCGCTGGGCTACTTCGCGCAGATCCCCGTCGCCGGCGCGACCGGATCCTCGACCATGCCGCACAAGATCAACCCGATCCGCTTCGAGAACGCCGAGGCGAACCTCGAGCTGTCCGGCGCCCTGCTGAACTCGCTCTCGCAGACCCTCGTCACGAGCCGCCTGCAGCGCGACCTCACCGACTCGACGACGCAGCGCAACATCGGCGTCGCCTTCGGGCACTCGCTGCTCGCGCTGGACAACCTGCGCCGGGGCCTGAACGAGATCTCGCTCTCGCGGGACGTGCTGCTCGCCGACCTCGACACCAACTGGGAGGTGCTCGGCGAGGCGATCCAGACGGTGATCCGCGCGGAGGTCGTCGCCGGCCGCTCCACGATCCAGGATCCCTACGCGCTGCTCAAGGAGCTGACCCGCGGTCACCGCGTGGGCGCGGCCGAGCTCGCCGAGTTCGTGCAGGGGCTGGAGATCGGCGACGCCGCCAAGCAGCGCCTGCTCGCGCTGACCCCGGCGACCTACGTCGGGCTCGCCGAGACCCTGGCGAAGTAGCCGCGCTGGCCGCGTTCACACTGTTCGGTGGTTGAGGCCGCGCAATTCAGGCCCGGCCTCGGAGAACCCGCCGTTCCGCGCCTGGAACGGCGGGTTCTCATGTTTCTGACCTGAATTGTGCGGGGAGGGTCGACGTAAGGCCTACCGCAACCGAGTGAAACGGGCCGAAACCGGGCTGACCCGGGCTGTGGCCGCGAGCCAGCACCGGGCCGAAACGGCAAGCCCGGACCGCACGACCGGGCGCACGGACAGGACGACCGGACGAACGGACCGGACGACCCGGGCGCACGGACCGGACGACCCGGGCGCACGGACCGGGCGCACGGACCGGACGACCCGGGCGCACAGACCGCACGACCCGGGCGCACAGACCGGGGGACCGGGCGCACGCACCGGGCCGGGACCGCCCGGGGTTCAGGCCTCGGCCGGCACCGCCGCGGGCGCGCCGGAGTACTCGCCGGCGCGGTCCTTCGGCATCGCGAAGATGGCGATCAGCATGAGCGCGGCCGTCACCGCGGCCGCGACGAACACCCACGTCGACGCATGCACGACCGTAGCCGGATCCGCCGATCCCCCGCCGGCGGCCATCACCGCGTTGGAGATCGCGCCGTAGACGGCGACGCCGACGGCTGCTCCGGCCGACCGGGCGAACGTGTTCATGCCGGTGACCGCGCCGCGCTCTCCCCAGCCCACCGACGCCTGCGCCACGATGAGCGTGGGCGCCGCCGTCCAGCCGAGGCCGAATCCGATCACGAACGCGACCGCGGCGAGCGAGAACGCGTTGGGGTACGGGCCGATCAGCGCGAGCCCGAGTGCGCCGATCGTCGCGATCGCGGATCCGATGAGGGCCGTGAAGCGGAATCCGCGGCGCAGATACAGCCGGCCCGCGTTGGCTGCCGAGAGCGGCCAGCCCAGGGTCATGGCGGCGACCGCCAGTCCGGACAGCAGCGGGACGACACCGATCGACCCCTCGAGGTAGGCCGGCGCGAAGCTCGTCACGCCGGTCAGCAGCGCGCCGATCGCGAACGACGCGAGGGTCGTGGTGAGGATCAGCCGGCTCGAGATCAGGCGGAAGTCGATGATCGGCTCGGCCGCGCGGCGCTCCACGAGCGCGAACACGACGATCGCGGCCGCCCCTCCGACGAAGCAGATGAGGCTCTGCGGCGACAGCCACGCCCAGGCGTTGCCGCCCTCGAGCACGCCGAGGATGATGCCGGTCAGCCCGAGGGTGAGCAGCGCCGCCCCGACGTAGTCGATCCGGTGCCGTCGGCGCTCTGCCTGCTCGTGGAAGTGCCGCAGCAGCATCCATCCCGCGATGAGGCACAGCGGGACGTTGATGAAGAAGATCAGCCGCCACATGTCGAGCTGCGCGAACACGCCGCCGAGGGCGGGGCCGACGACCGAGCTGATCGCCCACACGCTGGCGATGTAGCCCTGCACGATCGCCCGCTCGGACACGGTGTAGATGTCGCCGACGATCGTCATCGCCATGGGGCCCACGGCACCGGCGCCGAGGCCCTGCACGAGGCGGAACAGGATGAGCGAGGGCATGCTCCAGGCGAAGCCGCAGAGGATGGATCCGAGCAGGAACAGCGCGATCCCGATGAGGATGATCGGCTTGCGGCCGACGGTGTCGGCGAGCTTCGAGTAGATCGGCACGCTCACCGCCTGCGCGAGCAGGTAGACCGAGAACAGCCACGGGAACTGCTGGTAGCTGCCCAGATCGTGCACGACGCTGGGAACAGCCGTCGCGAGGATGGTGGCGTCCATCGCGATGAGGCCCGTGGCCAGCATCAGCGAGAGCAGCACGGGGCCGCGCTCGGAACGGAATCCCACAGAGGCGCGGTCGACGGTCATGCTCACCTTCGGGTCAAGGCTCGACCGGCCCGCGCTATTCCCCGCGGCTCAGATCTGCGGCGCGTCGCCCGAGGCGCTGCCGGCGTCTGCGGCACCGTTCGCGGGTGCATCCCCGTCGTCGGTCTTGTCGTAGAGCACGGGGCGGTCGTGCGGCTTGGTGAAGTCCGCGGGGTCGACCGCGAGGATCAGGATCGACAGGATCAGCAGTGCGGCGATGAAGATGCCGCCGGTGACGATGAAGGCGAGGTTCCACGGCGGGATGCCCGCGTAGGTGCCCTTGTCGACCATGCGCATCACCTTGTCGGTGAACGCGCCCGTCGCGATCAGCGTGACCATCCCGGCGAAGACGCCGCACAGCAGCGACAGCCCGATCAGCTGCACCGGCCGGAACAGATCCCTGCGCCTGGTGTTCTCGGTCATGCGGATCCTTCGTTCTCGGCCGGCGCCGTCCCGGCGGCGGCGGTTTCTGCACCCGCGTCGATGGAGGTGCGGGAGCGCGGGCTGAGACCCGCGATACCCAGGAACACCGCGACGACCGCGGCATAGGCGCCGAAGATCCCCACGGCGAGGGTGATGCCGGTCAGGGTGAACGACCCCGCCTCGGCGATCGAGTAACGCAGCGCGTAGGTCGTCGGCACGCACAGCAGTCCGACGGCGAGAGCCAGCCCCAGGGATCCGACGAGGATCGCGTCGCGGGCGCCGTCGGCGACCACGGCCGGAGCGTCGCCGGTGCGCGCGAGGCGGCGGGCGCGGATGCCCGCGATGAGCTCGATGAGCCCGGTCAGTGCGCCCCAGGCGATCACCATCACGAAGAACATCGGGGTGGAGCGCCAGGCGGGCACACCGCCGGCCATGCCGGTGAGGATCGACACCGCGGCGAGCAGGATGAACGGCCAGCGCCAGCCCGAAGGCGCCATCAGCCAGGCGCTGAGGATGTGGATGAGCGCGGTGACCAGAGCGAATCCGCTGAACACCGCCAGTCCCACGGTCGCCGAGTGGTCCGCCGAGAACGTGATCATGAGGGCCGCGACCGCGGCGAGGGCGGCGCGCGCGAGCTGCACCTGACGCAGCGTGAGCGTGCGAGTGGCTGACATGACGGATCCTCGGGTCCTGTGCTTGGGGCGAGCACGCCGCAATGGCATCGCGGGCTCGGCGCCGCCACGGCGTGTCGGGCGGACCCGTCCAGTCTACGCGCGGGATCCTAGGCGCCCGCTCGGGGCGCCGCCTCCCGTCCCTCCGGCTCCGGATCCTGAGTTGGCCCCTCCCCGCGATCGTCCGTCGCCCCGTCGTCGCCCGGCTCGCCCGCCGCCGGATCCTCTGCCCCGGGGTCCTCGGCCGCGCCGCCGTCGGCGCGCCGGGGCTGCAGCTCGCTGAGCAGGGTGCCGGCGATGATGAGCCCGGCCCCGAGGATCGCGAGCGGGGGGATCCTCTCCCCCGCGATCCGTCCGACGACGCCGGCCCACACCGGCTCTCCCGTGTAGATGATGGTGGCGCGGGTCGCCGACACGGAGCGCTGCGCCCAGTTCATGGTGAGCTGGATGAGCCCGCTCGCCAGCCCCATGGCGAGCCCCGCGATCAGCCAGACGGGGTCGAAGGCGGGGATCGGCTCTCCGGCCAGCGGCATCGTCGCGAACCCCAGCACCGAGGCGGTGAGCAGCTGCACCACGGTGAGCCGTCCGACGTCGAACCGCCCGCCGAAGAGGCTGATCAGGATGATCTCGCCGGCGATCGGCAGCGTGCTGATGAGCGTGAGAATCTCGCCCGTGCCGAGCTGGATCCCCCGGGATCCGATCCCGGCGACCAGCAGCAGGCCGACGAACGCGAGTCCTGCGCCGACCAGCGTGAGCGCGCGGGGCGGCTTGCGCAGCACGAGCCACTGCAGCAGCGGCACGAGCGGCACGTAGAACGCCGTCATGAACGCGCTGGTCGAGGAGTCGATGGTCTGGAGGCCAGCCGTCTGCAGACCGTAGCCGCCGTAGATGGCCGCGCCGATCGCGGCGCCCGCGCCGAGCTCGCGCCAGGACATGCCCCGCAGCGACCGCCAGAAGATCGCGGCGGCGAAGAGCCCGGCCGCGAGGAAGCGGAACCCGACGAAGAACCACGGCCCGGAGTGCTGCATCGCGGTGTGCACGACGAGGAACGTGCCGCCCCAGATCATCGTGATCCCGACGAGCGCCCACTCCTGGACGGACAGCCCGAGCACACGACGGGCGACGGAGCTGTTCACGGTAATACGCTACCGGGCGCTCCGCCTCAGGTCATGGCGCCGACGACGCCAGCGCACGACGAGGCACCCGCGAAACCGAACCCGAGTCCCGAGACCGCGGTTCGTTTCGTCGGTCTCGGGACGGAGGTTCGGTCTCGCGGGAGCGCGGGCGCGGGGCGCCGGGGGCGCGGCGCGGGAGCGCGGCGCGGGGCGCGGGGCGCGGGGCGCGGGGCGCGGGGCGCGGGGCGCGCGGGGCGGGGCGCGCGGGAGCGACTCAGACGGCGGTCGCGATCCAGAGGCGGCCGGATCCGGTGATCCGCACCTGCGCCGGGCGGGTGACGAACACCGCGGCGCCGCGCGCGACGGCGACCTCCGCGCCCTCCGCGCCCTCCGCGCCCTCCGCGGCGAGGGCGAAGGAGCCGTCCGTGGCGATCGCGATCGACGGGCCAGCGAGGGCGACGTCCGCGGCACCGGTGACGGCGAGCAGCTCGAACGGCACGTCCGCTCCCGACGCATGGATCCGCGGGCGGTAGCTGCGCACGCCCTCCGCGATCTCGACGGGCAGGAGGTGGTCGTCCTCCGAGGCGGTGAACGTCAGCACCTTCTCCAGTTCGGCGGTGTCGACGTGCTTCGGGGTGAGTCCGCCACGCAGCACGTTGTCGCTCGGCCCCATGAGCTCGACGCCCGCGCCGCGCAGGTAGGCGTGGATGTTGCCCGCCGGCAGCCACAACGACTCCCCCGCTGCCAGCGTGACATGGCGCAGCATGAGCGCGACCGCGATGCCCGGATCCCCGGGGTAGGCCGCCGCGAGACGGGTGATCAGCTCGAAACGCTCCTCGCCCACGGCCGCGGCGACCAGAGCGGCGACCGCGAGATCCACATCGGCGCCGCCGCCCAGCAGCCAGGAGAACCCGGCGCGCAGCCCGTCGGGACCGGCCAGTGCGGCGCGCCACGGCGCGAGCGCATCGGATCCCGCGCGGGCGGCGAGCTCGTCGACATCGACGAGGATCTCCGCGACCGAACGGAAGCCGCACAGCGCCTCGAAGCCGTCCTCGAGCGCGACGATCAGCTCCGGCTTGGCATACGGGTCCTTGTAGTTGCGGTGCGACGCCTCGAGCGGGATGCCCCGGTCGTTCTCATCCGCGAAGCCGGCGGCCGCCTGGGCCGGCGTGGGATGCGCCTGCAGGGACAGCGGGCCCGCCGAGACGAGGATCTTCAGCAGGAACGGCAGCCGGGCGCCGGCCTGCCGCTCCCAGTCCAGGAGGGTCGCCCACGGCGCGTCGCCGACCGTGCGGGCCGGGGATCCGGGGTGCGCGCCGAGCCACAGCTCCGCCTCGGGGCCGCCCGTGCCCGCGGCGCCCAGCACTCCGGCCACGCCGTCGACCCTTCCCCAGGCGTAGTCGCGCGGCGTGTTGGCGATCTCGACGAACAGGGGCTCGGACATGCTGCTCCGATCGGTGGATGGCGGGGACGCACGCCAGCGTATTGCACCCCGCCCCGGATCCTGTCGGCCGGACGCCGATCGCACAATTCAGGCTCGTTTCCCGCCACCGGCCCGGATCCGGCCCTGTCCGGCCTCTGAGCGGGATCCAACCTGAATTGCGCGACGGCCTCGCCGAGCACGAGCGCTTCCCGTGGCCCGGACGCTCCCCGAAACGGTCCGGAGCGACGAAGATGGCTCCATGAGCCAGCCCCGTGCCGCCACCGCGGCGACCTCCGCGATCCGCTCCGCCCGCGACCTGCTGCTCGCGCATGCGAACGACTACACCCGGGCGCGCGCCGTCTTCCACTGGCCCGAGCTGCGCACCTTCAACTTCGCGCTGGAGTGGTTCGACGTGGTGGCCGGCGAGACGCCGAACCGCCCGGCCGTGCAGATCGTGTCCGCCGATCTCACCAGCCGGACCTGGACGTACGGAGAGCTGGCGCGGCGGTCCGACCAGGTGGCGAACTGGCTGCACGGGCTCGGGATCCGCCGCGGCGACCATGTGATCGTGATGCTCGGCAACACGATCGACCTGTGGGAGACCATGCTCGGTCTCACCAAGCTCGGCGCGGTCGCGATCCCGACCTCGACGCTGCTCTCGCCCGCGGATCTGGCCTACCGGGCGGAGAAGGGCGAGGCCCGCGGCATCGTGACCCTCGGATCCCTCGCGGACCGCGTCGCCGGCCTGCCCGCCGGCATCGTGCGCATCGCCGTGCCCGATGCCCCCGGTGCGCCCGCACCCGACGGCTGGCACGACTTCGCCGACTCCCACGGCGCCTCGGACGACTTCGAGCCCGACGGCCCCACCCCCGCGGGCGATACCAGCCTGCTCTACTTCACCTCGGGAACCACGAGCCGGCCCAAGCTCGTGCAGCACACGCACGTCTCCTACCCGGTCGGGCACCTCTCGACCATGTGGTGGCTGGGCGTGCGCGAGGGCGACGTGCACCTCAACATCTCCTCGCCGGGCTGGGCGAAGCACGCATGGTCGAGCTTCTACTCGCCGTTCCTCGCCGAGGCCACCGTGTTCGTCTACAACTACGACCGCTTCGACGCGAACACCCTCATGGAGGTCATGGAGCAGCACCATGTCACGACCTTCTGCGCACCGCCGACCGTCTGGCGGATGCTGATCCAGGCCGACCTGGGCCGGCTCCCGCACCCGCCGCGTGAGCTCGTCGGCGCGGGTGAGCCGCTGAACCCCGAGGTGATCGGGCGCGTGCGCGACGCCTGGGGCGGCACCATCCGCGACGGCTTCGGGCAGACCGAGATGACCGCCTGCGTGGGCAACTCGCCGGGGCAGGTCGTGAAGGACGGATCCATGGGTCGCCCGCTGCCCGGGTATCCGGTGGTCCTCGTGGATCCGGTCACGGGCGCCCGCGTCGACGGCGATGCCGACGGCGTGGCCGAGGGCGAGATCTGCCTCGACCTCGCCGAGCGCCCGCTCGGGCTCATGGCCGGGTACTACGCGGATCCCGAGGCGACCGCACGCTCGCGCGAGGGCGGCTTCCACCACACGGGCGACATCGCCACCCGCGACGCCGAGGGGTACCTGACCTATGTCGGCCGTGCGGACGACGTGTTCAAGGCATCCGACTACAAGATCTCGCCGTTCGAGCTCGAGTCGGTGCTGCTCGAGCACCCCGACGTGGTGGAGGCGGCCGTCGTGCCGAGCCCGGATCCGACCCGCCTCGCGGTGCCGAAGGCGTACGTGCTGCTGACGGCGGCCGCGCACGACGACCTCACGGCGACCGCGGGCTCGATCTTCGCCTATGCGCGCGGCCAGCTCTCCCCGCACCTGTGGGTGCGCATCATCGAGTTCGTGCCGGAGCTGCCCAAGACGATCTCGGGCAAGATCCGCCGGGTGGACCTGCGCGCCCGCGAGGCCGAGCGCATCGCGAACGGCGACGAGTCCGGTCAGCACCACGACCGCGACCACCGCTGAGGCTCAGCCGTCGGATCGGGACGCGCGGATCCGGCTCAGAGATCGGCGATGACGATGCGCCCCATCCGCATGAGGTGCTCGTAGGCGTTCGGCCGCTGCATCAGCTCGCCGAGGTTCGCCGGCACGACCTGCCAGCTCACGCCGAAGCGGTCGACGAGCCAGCCGCACTGCTCGGCCTCGGGCACGGCGCTCAGCGCGTCCCAGATCCGGTCGAGCTCGTCCTGCCCGTCGCAGTCGACCTGCAGTGAGAACCCGGGTGTGAACGTGAAATCCCGGTCGACCGGAGAGTCGAAGGCCGCGAAGCGCTGCCCGGCGAGCTGGAACTCGGAGTAGACGATCGGCTCGTCGATGTGCGGGGATTCGGTGACGGGGTACTCGACCTGGCGGGTGATGCCCGCGGGCGGCATCAGCTCGCCGTACAGCGCGATCGCCTCCAGCGACCTGTTCCGCACGGGTCCGCCGAACACGAGCATCGGAGTGATCAGCGGCGCGGGCTCGGCGTCCCGATCCATCAGCTTCAGCTGCCAGCTCACCCCGTAGCGGTCCTCGACCCAGCCGTACAGGCCGCTGAAGAAGTACTCGCCGATGTCCATGAGCACGAGGCCGTCCTCGGCGAGCCGCGTCCAGGTGCGGTTGATCCAGGCGCGGGCGGCATCATCGCCACCGAAGCGGCGCGGATCCACGCTCACCAGGAAGGACGTCGCCGGGTTCGGGGCGAACTCGGATCCGGCGTTGATGAGAGTGATCCGATAGCCGTCGATCGACACGTCGACGGTGAGCGCCTGCCCGGCGAACGCGCGCTGGAACTCCGGCAGACCGTGGTCGGGGTAGCGCGCGACGACCCGCGAGGTGGTGCGGTCGAACACCGAGGCGTAGAAGACCCCCGCCTCCTCGGCGGTGTGGTCGCACCAGATGTTGGGGGTGATCCGCTGGGTCATTGGGGAAGCTCCTCGCACGCCGATGGTCCCGCCAGATCTCCAGAGTGCGCGACCCCGCTCCCCCACCGCAAGCGCCTGGCGGACATCCGTCGCTCGCCGTCGTGATTCCGCCCGTCGATCGCGCGCCGGCGCCCGCCGTCGCCCCGGCTCGCGGCACCGGTGCAACCCCCGGCGGCCGGCAGCCGCGCGACGAGCTCCTCGCCCCGGCACCGCGACCCCGCGGTCAGGCGTGCAGCGTCAGCGGCGTCCGACCTTGAGGCGCGCCCTTCTCCTCACCACGGGAACGGGGGCGGTGAAGACCCCGTCGACCACCATGGATCCGTCGGTCGGACCGACCACGGGGATCGCCGTGGTCGGGGTGACCTCCACGGGGTCGACCGGCATGGCGGCGAGCTGCCGGTGCGCCTTCACGTACGCGGGGATGAGCAGCGCGGCGGCGCCGAACCACGCGAGCGGATTGCTCAGCGCGACGCCGGGGTACCCGATGAGCGCTCCCAGCACGACGGCGGCGCCGACGCGCATCACGAGCTCGATCACTCCGGTGATGGTCGGGATCAGGGTGTGGCCGAGCCCCTGCAGCACGCCGCGCAGCACGAACAGCACGCCCAGCGCGGTGTAGGTGAACCCGTTGATCAGGAGCATGAGCGCGGCCAGACGCACGACCTCGTCGGATCCGTCTCCGATGAAGACCCGCACCATCGAGGATCCGAAGAGCACCAGCAGCGCGCCGAGCACGACCGCGGTGATCACGGCCATCCAGATCGCCTGGGTCACGCCGCGGCGGATGCGGTCGGGGCGGCGTCCGCCCAGGTTCTGCGCGGCGTACATCGACGCGGCGAGCCCGATCGACGAGAGGAACGCCACGGCGATGCTGTCCACCCGGGACGCCGTCGTGTAGGCGGCGACCGCGTCGGCGCCGAGCATGTTCAGCGCCACCTGCACCGTGATGGTGCCGATCGCGATGATCGAGGCCTGGAATCCCATCGGGAGTCCGAGGCGCAGGTGCTCCGCGATGTCGGCACGGGTCACCCGCCAGTCGGCGCGGTGCACGTGCAGGACGGGCAGCTTGCGCCACACGTACACGAGACAGAGCGCGACCGAGACGCCTTGGGCCACGACGGTGGCCCAGGCGGCCCCTGCGACGCCCCACTCGAACGTGCCGACCATGAGGATCACGAGCACGATGTTCAGCGCGCAGGAGACCGTGAGGAAGACCAGGGGCGTCCGCGAGTCGCCGATCGCCCTGATGACCGCCGAGAGGTAGTTGAAGAACATCACGGTGCTGCCGCCGATGAAGGTCACCTGCGTGAACACCGTTGCCTCCGGGAGCAGCGCCTCGGGCGTCTGCAGCAGCCGGAGCAGCGGTTCGGTGACCAGCGGGGCGCCGATCGTGATGACGATGCTGGTGGCGGCGGTGAGCAGCGTGCCGGTGGCGACCGAACGCCGCACCGCGGCGTGGTCCCCCGCGCCGAACGACTGCGCGGTCGGGATGGCGAAACCGCTCGACAGACCCCAGGCGAAGCCGATGAGGAGGAAGATCAGGCTGCCCGTCGCGCCCACGGCCGCCAGCGAGTCCACGCCGAGGTGGCGTCCGACCACGATCGCATCGGCGAACTGGTACAGCTGCTGGACGACGTTGCCGATCAGCAGAGGGACGGCGAACGCGAGGATGACGCGCCAGGGGCGGCCTGTGATCAGGGAGACGGCCATGAGGAGACTCTTCGGGCGAGGATCGGCGGGGGACGAAGCAAGGCTCCCCGTGATCGGTCACGGCGAGCCGTCTCCATCGTATCGAATCGATTCGGAGAAGCGAAGAGAACATCCGATCTTTTTCCAGGATCGGCGGGCGCCGCGGCGGTCGCATGGTCCCGCTCCGTTCCCGTCGCCCGCCCTTCCGTTCCCGTCGCAAATAATGTCGTTCGGCAGCGCCCTGAGCGACATTTTTTGCGACGGGAACAGAGCGGGGCGGGCAGACCGGGTGTCCGACCGCCGGTGCCGCGGGCGGGGGCCGGCGCCGGAGGCCGGCTGTGGCCGGCCGGGGGCGTCGCCGGCCACAGCCGCAGGTCGGCCGCCCGCGCGATCCTCAGCGACCCACGTAGGAGAACTGCGCCGCGTTGTAGCGATCGCCGGCGACGCCGAGGCGGGCCGCGAGGGAATCGAGGTCGGCGCGTTCGTCGGCCGACAGCGCGACCGCGGTGGATCCGGCGTTCTCCGCGATGCGCGCGGTGCGCCGGGTGCCCGGGATGGGCACGATCCACGGCTGCTGCGCGAGCAGCCAGGCCAGGGCGATCTGCCCGGGCGTCGCCCCCTTGGCAGCGGCGAGCGCCGCGACGTGATCCACGAGACGCTGGTTCGCCGCGCGGTTGTCGGCGGTGTACCGCGGGATGGTGGCGCGGATGTCCCCCTCGGCGAACGACGCCTCCGCCGAGACCGTACCCGTGAGGAAGCCCTTGCCGAGTGGGCTGAACGGCACGAACCCGATGCCGAGCTCGGCGAGCGCCGGCAGCACCTCGGCCTCCGGATCCCGCGTCCACAGGGAGTACTCGCTCTGCACGGCGGTCACGGGGAACACGGCGTGCGCGCGGCGGATCGTGGCGGCCGATGCCTCGGACATGCCGAAGTGGCGCACCTTGCCCTCTCGCACGAGCTCGCCCACGGTGCCCGCGACGTCCTCGATCGGCACGGCCGGATCCACCCGGTGCTGGTAGAAGAGGTCGATCACGTCGGTGCGCAGCCGTCGGAGCGAGGCCTCGGCGACCCGGCGGATCTGCTCCGGGCGGCTGTCGACCCCGGTGTAGCGGCCGTCCTCCTCGATGTGCCAGCCGAACTTCGTGGCGATGACGACCTGGTCCCGGACGGGCTCGAGCGCTTCGCCGACGAGCTCCTCGTTGACGTAGGGCCCGTAGACCTCCGCGGTGTCGATGAGGGTGACGCCGTGGTCCAGTGCCGAACGCAGCACGCCGATCATGTCCTCCCGGCTGCCGGGATTCGGACCGTAGCTCTGCGACATCCCCATCGCGCCGAGGCCGATCGCGGAGACCTGGAGGCCCGCGCCGTCGAGACCGTGTCCGAGTGTGCGCGTGTGCATGCGCCTCTCCTTCCGTCGCTGCCGGCCGGCGCGTCGAGCAGCCCTGCCGGATCCCGCTCCGGCGGATCCGGAGCACGTCCAGTCGACTCCGATTCCCCCGCGGGCACCAGACCCGGATGTTCCGGGTACTGCCAGTGCCTGGCACCGCCCGATCGCGGCGCGTACCGTCGAGGCATGGACGATCGCGGGCGGGACGCCAGGGCTGAGGTGCAGGACTTCCTCACGTCCCGGCGCGCACGGCTGTCTCCCGAGCAGGCCGGGCTTCCCGCATACGGGCGGTTCCGCAGGGTTCCCGGGCTCCGTCGCGAGGAGGTCGCGCTGCTCGCGGGCGTCAGCGTGGACTACTACATCCGCATCGAGCGCGGCGACCTCACCCGCGCCTCCGACACGGTGCTCGCGGCCATCGCCGGAGCGCTGCAGCTGGACGAGGCCGAGACGGCCCACCTGTTCGACCTCGCCCGCGGCTCCGGCCGCGTCACGCGCCCGGGCCTCGCAGCCCCGGTGCGGGCCGCGGCCCTCCGCCCGAGCGTGCTGCGGATGATCGACGCCATCGTCGATGCGCCGGCGATCGTGCGCGGCGGCGGTTTCGACTATCTCGGCGCGAACCGCCTGGGCCGGGCGCTCTACGCCCCGCTGTTCGCGCACGAGCGGCCGAACAGCCTGCGCTTCGCCTTCCTGGACCCTGTGGCGCGCACCTTCTACCGCGAGTGGGATCAGGTCGTGCAGGATCTGGTCGCGACTCTGCACGCCGAGGTCGGACGGCACCCGGCGGATCCCGCGCTCGCGTCGATCGTCGATGAGCTGTCGGACTGCTCGGACGAGTTCCGCACACTGTGGGCGGCGCACAACGTGCGCTTCCACCGCACCGGGATCAAGCGCCTGCATCACCCGGTCGTCGGCGACCTGGACCTCACCTACGAGGGCCTGGACCTTTCCGCCGACCCGGGCGTGATGATGGCCGTGTACACGGCGGAGCCCGGATCCGGGTCGGCGGACGCTCTGCGGATGCTGGCGAGCTGGGCCGCGACCGACGAGGAGGAACGGCTCCGCGCGCGCGACCTCTGAGCTCAGTAGAGCTTCGACCGGACGGCATCCACGAACTTCGGCACCCCGGAGCGAGCGAGCGCGAGCAGGAAGCCATCGACGGTCATCGCCGGGGAATCGTACCCGTCGACGAGTTCGACCAGGGTGCGGAGAGTCGGTGCGCGATAGAGGTCGAGCTGATCCAGAAGAAAGGCATCGGGGTGGACTACTTCGAGATCAAACGGCTCGACGGAATCCGTCGGGAAGTCCTTCACATTGAAGGTCACAAGCACTTCGGCGCTGCCTCGGACCGCGGCTGCGAGCACATGACGATCCTTCTTGTCATTGGTCATCGTCGGCACCAGATCGCCGTAGCCGGTAACCAGCGCATCAGCGAAGTAGTGCTCCATCGTGCTGACGCGCTTCTCAACGAGCGCAGGATCCTCGCCGTTCTTGACCAGGTTCTTCGCGAGTTCGAAAAGCACATCCCTCGACCACAGTGGCCGAAACAGCCCGCGATCAGCGAGTTCGAGGATGAAGTCGTTGAGCAGCGCCCCGTAGAGGGCGTTGGTGTCGAAGAACGCCGGAAAGCTCACTCAGCGTTCAGCTCCGCACGACGCTCCACATCCGCGGGGTTACCGACTTGAATCTTCGCGCCGAGACTGGCACGGTGCAGCTCGCGCAATGCGGCTCGGCGCTCAGCACGGAAGGTCGCCTGGTAGGCGACCAAGTCCTCCAGTTGGACACGACGGTGACGGCCGGGCTTGTCGTACGCGATCTCGCCGGCCTCCAGGAGTCGGACCAGCGTCGGGCGACTGATTCCCAAGAAATCCGCGGCCTGTTGCGTCGTCATGGACATGCCCTGCGGCACTATCGTGATGCCCTCACCCGCCGCGAGCGCGTTCGTCACCTGGTCGAGGATGCGAAAGATCTCATCCGGGATGGGACGGGCATCGCCCTGAGGATCGACGAGCGCAGCCTTGGACGAACTCTGCACGAGGAAGACCTCGAGCTCGCGCATCAACTCGGCAAAATCGAGAATCTCCTCGCGAGCGTCCGCCTCAGGGAGGTAGGTCTGCGCCTTTCGGGCACCGCGTGGCACGCCAGTTGAGGTACTCATAGCAACCAACCTACTCGAACAAAACGAAAAAATCGAACATTCGGGACTCGTCGCTACGCCCGGTCCTCGCGCCGCGCCCCCTCGGCACGGGGGTGATCGGCGAACCCGCGGTGCACGTCGGGGTCGATGCCGTGCGCGGCGGCGAGCCGGGCGACGAGGGCGGCGAACGCCTCGCGCTCGGCGGGATCGAGGGGCCCGAGGATGTCGGCGTTCTGCTGCTCGGCCGCCGTGCGCAGCCCCTGCAGCGCGGCGCGCCCCGCGTCGGTGAGATCGAGCCGGTGGTGACGACGGTCGTCGGGATCGCGGGTGCGGGAGACGAGTCCGGCGTGCTCGAGGGCGTCGACGAGCACCACCACGCGACTGGGCACGGCCCCGAGGCGGTCGGCGAGCGCGCGCTGGCTGAGACCGGGACTGCGCGCCAGGATGCGCAGCGCACCGGCAGTCGCCGGGGTGAGGCCGGCCGGCTTGACGAGCTCGGCGAAGCGCGCGGCGGCGAAGGATCCGAGCTGCGAGAGGAGGAAGCCCGTGCGCTCGGGGCGGCGAGGGGTGTCCATCACCTCAGCTTAGTCCCTTGACAGAATGATTCATACCATGCATCGTTTGTTGTATGACCGATTCTTCGCAGCGCCCCCGTCGCCCTGGTGGACCTCCCCTGGGCCCGCTCGCGATCGTGACGTTCGCCCTCACGATCGCCGGCGTCGTCACCCTCATCGCGGGCACCGGATCCGCTCCCGCGCCGTTCGCACCGGCCGGCGACGTCGCGGCCTGGTACGCGGCGCACGCGCTGCCGATCCGCATCGCGGCGACGCTGCAGCTCGGCGCGGCCGTGCCGCTGGGGATCCTCGCCGCCTCCGTCTACGCGCGGCAGCTCCGGCTCGGCGTGCGGGTGCCCGGACCGGTGATCGGACTGTACGGCGGCATCGCGGCCTCGCTGCTGCTGCTCCTCTCGGCCCTCGTGACCTGGTCGCTCGCCTCCGGATCCTCCCTCGGGGATCCGGGCTCCGTCGCGGCGCTCGGCCGCCTCGCGTTCGGGCTCGGCGGCGTCGGATACGCGGTGGGCATGGGCCTGCTCATCGCGGGCATCGCCGTCCCCGCCTACATCCTGCGCCTCCTGCCGCGGTGGCTCGCCCTCGCGGGGCTCGTCATCGCCGCCGCGGGCGAGGTGTCGTTCCTCTCGCTCGTGCTGGATCCGCTGCAGGTCCTTCTTCCGATCGTCCGGTTCGGCGGCGGCGCCTGGCTCATCGCCGCGGCGTTCCTCCTCCCCCGCGATCGCCCTCGCCGCGATCCGCGCCTGGCAGGCCGGGAGGACAGGTCATGAGCTGTGCGATCGTGGTCGGCGCGAACGGGGGGATCGGCGGAGCGGTCGCACGGCGGCTCGCCGGCGAAGGGCACCGGATGCTCCTCGTGGCACGCCGGGCGGAGCCGCTCGACGCCCTCGCCGCGGAGCTGCGGACGACCGGGGTCGACGTGGCCGCGGGCGCCTTCGACGCCTCGATGGAGGGCGCGCTCGAGGAGTTCCTCTCCCGCGAAGCCCCCGATGGAATCCAGGTCGCCGTCAACAACCTCGGCGTCGCGCACCTGCCGCGCCCGCTCGGTGCGATCGACGATGCCGAGCTGGAGCACGTGCTCACGGTGGACCTCCTGGGGCTGGCGCGGTGCCTGCGGGCCGAGCTCGCCGTCATCGGCGACGGCGGGGCGATCGTGAACGTCTCGTCCACCGCGGGCATCGGCGGGGCTCCGGGGATGTCGGCCTATGCGGCCGCCAAGCACGGCGTGGTCGGACTGACCCGCACCACGGCCCTCGACGAGGCCGCTGGCGGCGTGCGGGTCAACGCCGTAGCCCCCGGCCCGATCGCCTCGGGCCGCGTGCTCACCCAGCCCGCGGAGGTGCGGGAGCACATCGGCCGGTTCGTGCCGATGCAGCGGATGGGGCGCCCCGAGGAGGTCGCGGAGGCGATCGCCTGGCTCGCGTCGCCGGCCGCCTCGTTCGTCACCGGCGCGGTCCTGCCCGTCGACGGCGGGAAGACCGCCGCGGCCTGACCCACAGACCGCTCCTCGTCGTCACCCGCTGCGCGGGGTTCCTTCGGCGCGCCCGATCCCCCTGCCGGATCCACCCACCCGCTGGATCCGCTCTGCCCGAATCCCTCCCCGTCCGATCCGAAACGGAGACACCCATGGATCCTCTGTCCCTGCTGCGCGAGTTCCTCGTGCTCGTGCACCTCGTGGGCTTCGCCCTGCTGCTCGGCGGCTGGGCCGCCCAGGCCGTGCGCCGGCGCTACGTCACCACGACCCTGTTCCGCACCGGGCTGGGGGTCATGATCGCGTCGGGCCTGATCCTCGCGATCCCCTTCCCCGCCGGGGCGCACCTGGACTACATCAAGCTCGGCGTGAAGCTCCTCGTCGCCCTGGCGATCGGCGGCGCGTTCGGCGTCGTCATCACCCGCGAGCGCGCGGGCCGACCGACCGCGGGGGCCTTCTGGACGATCGGTGCGCTTGCGGTGCTGAATGCGGGCATCGCGATCTTCTGGCACGGCGCCTGACGCCCTCGGTCGAACTCGAGGCACGCGGGCCCGGCGGCCCGCAACCCGACGACTTCGCACGGAGATGTACGCGTTCTTCGGATCCGTTCTCTGGATCCGTCCGAAGAAGGCGCACATCTCCGCCGCAAAGTACCGGGCTGCCCCGTCCGGGAGCGACTCAGAGGCCCCGGGTCGAACCCGTCGCAGCGCCCGGCTCAGCGGAACCGGCGCAGCCTGCGGCTCAGCGGAACCGGCGCAGCCTCAGGCTGTTGCCCACCACGAAGACGCTCGAGAACGCCATGGCGGCTCCGGCCAGCATGGGGTTCAGCAGTCCCAGCGCGGCGATCGGGACCGCCGCGACGTTGTACGCGAAGGCCCAGAACAGGTTCGTCTTGATCGTGCCGAGCGTGCGGCGGGAGAGCCGGATCGCGTCGGCCGCCGTGCGCAGGTCGCCGCGCACGAGCGTGATGTCGCTCGCCTCGATCGCGACGTCGGCGCCCGTGCCCATCGCCATGCCGAGGTCGGCCGTGGCGAGCGCGGGGGCGTCGTTCACGCCGTCGCCCACCATCGCGACGACGCGCCCCTCGCCCTGAAGCCGAGCGATCACGTCGACCTTGCCCTCGGGGAGCACCTCCGCTGACACCACGTCGATGCCCACCTCCGCGGCGATCCGGCGGGCGACCGCCTCGTTGTCTCCCGTGAGCAGGATCGGGGTGAGTCCGAGCCGCTTGAGCGCGGCGACGGCCTCGGCGCTCGTCGGCTTCACCGTGTCGGCGATCACGACGACGCCGCGGGCGGATCCGTCCCAGCCGACCGCGATGACGGTCTTGCCGCCGCCCTCGGCCTCGGCCTTGGCCGCCGCGACCCGCGGGCTCAGGTGCTGCGCCCAGTCCGCGAGCAGGGCCTCCCGCCCGACGAGCACGGCGTGACCGTCGACGACGCCCTGCACGCCGCGACCCGGGATGTTCTCGAAGGACTCGACGGGCGGAACCGGTCCCGCACCCGCCGCCGCACGGGCCACGGCCTGCGCGATCGGGTGCTCGGAGGCGGCCTCGACGGCGCCCGCCAGACGCAGCAGCTCGGCGGGATCCGTACCGTCCTCGACGATGACGTCGGTGACCTCCATCCGGCCGCTCGTCACCGTCCCGGTCTTGTCGAGCACGATCGTGTCGACCTTGCGGGTGGACTCCAGCACCTCCGGACCCTTGATCAGGATCCCGAGCTGCGCACCGCGACCGGTCCCGACGAGCAACGCCGTGGGGGTCGCCAGGCCGAGGGCGCACGGGCATGCGATCACGAGCACCGCCACCGCGGCCGTGAACGCCGCCGTCGCGGGGAACCCCGCGCCGAGCCAGGCCCCGAGCGTCACCACGGCGATCGCGATCACGATCGGCACGAACACTCCGCTGATCCGGTCCGCGAGGCGCTGCACCTCGGCCTTGCCGGTCTGCGCATCCTCGACGAGGCGCGCCATCTGCGCGAGCTGCGTGTCGGATCCGATCCGCGTGGCACGCACGACGAGGCGCCCGCCCGCGTTGACCGTGGCTCCGGCCACGGCATCGCCCGCGCCGACCTCGACGGGCACGGACTCGCCGGTGAGCATCGAGGCGTCGACCGCCGACGTCCCGGAGACGATGACGCCGTCGGTCGCGATCTTCTCCCCCGGTCGCACCACGAACTCGTCGCCGACGACGAGCTGCGCGATCGGGATCCGCACCTCCTCGGTCCGCACGGCGGTCTGCGCCGACGCACTCCCCGCGTCCGAACCCGCGCCCCCGGGCACCGCGCCCGCGTCCGCCGCCTCCGGGGCAGCGCCCCCGGCCCCTGCGCCCGCCGAAGCGCGCAGCACCGCCACGTCCTTGGCGCCGAGTTCGAGCAGCGCGCGCAGCGCCGCTCCCGCCCGCCGCTTGGAGCGCTTCTCGAAGTACCGTCCGGCCAGGATGAACACGGTCACGCCCGCACCCACCTCGAGGTAGATGTTGCTGCTGCCGTCACCGGCCTGCAGAGCGAACGAGAACTCGTGCCGCATGCCCGGCATGCCGGCCGTGCCGAGGAAGAGGGCGTACAGCGACCAGCCGAAAGCGGCCAGCGTCCCCATCGAGATGAGGGTGTCCATGGTCGCGGCGCCGTGGCGCAGGTTCAGCCAGGCGGCGCGGTGGAACGGCCAGGCGCCCCACACGATCACCGGCGCGGCGAGCGCGAGCGAGGCCCATTGCCAGTTGGTGAACTGCAGCGCCGGGATCATCGCCATCGCGATGACGGGCACGGCCAGCACCGCGCTGACGACGAGACGGGTGCGCAGGGAGCGCAGCTCGGGGTCGTCCGCCGTAGGGGCATCGCCGGCCGGCGGCTCCGCGACCGGCGGCGCGGGGAGCACCGCGGAGTAGCCGATGTCCTCGACCTGTGCGATGAGCGTCGCGGGGTCGAAGCCGTCCGGCAGGTCGACCCTCGCCTTCTCGGTCGCGTAGTTCACCGTGGCGGTGACGCCGTCGATCCGGTTGAGCGTCTTCTCGATGCGGTTGGCGCAGGAGGCGCACGTCATCCCGCCGATCTCGAGCTCCACGCTGTTCGCGTTCATGGGTGCATCTCCTTCCGGGGTCGGTCGGCTTCGAGGGGTCAGTGCTGGTGGGTCGCGGTCTCGGCGCCGTGCGCATCCAGGACGAACGCCGCGGTGTGCACGGATCCGGAGGCCAGGAAGTCGAAATAGAGCAGGTAGCGGCCGGCGGTGGGCACGTGCGCGCCGAACCGGACCTCGGGGCCGGAGGTCGCGTCCGGACCGGTCGGTGCGGCGCCCTCGGGGTGCACGTGCAGGTAGGCGAGGTCGCCTTCGCGCAGCGCGACCAGATGCCCGAAAGCCCCGAGGTACGGCTGCAGCGTCGTGACGGGCTCGCCGTCGCGCCGGACCGTCACGGTGAGCTCGGAGCCGGATCCGGCGACGAGATCGCCCGCGATGCTGACGTCGAAGCCATCGACGCTCGTCCGGGTGCTCGTCGCAGGGACGACGGGCGCGAAGGATCCGGCGACCTCGACCGTTCGCGAGAGCGTGATCGGATCCGCCTCCGTCCCCTGAGGCTCGCGCAGGGCCGCGAAGTCGGCGAACACCCGGTACGAGCCGGCGGCGCTCCAGGACCACGGGATGCTCCAGGTGCCGGTGGCCGCGTCGAGAACGGGGTGCACGTGCCGGAACTGCGCGCCGTCGCTGCGGACGACGATGAGGTGCAGGTCCTTCTCGTGCTGTGGCGCGTAGGCGGTGAGCGGGGTTCCCGATGAGTCCAGGATCCGGAAGCTCAGCGTCCCCTGCTCCCCCACCGCGGCCGGCGCGGAGACCGGATCCAGCGTGTACCCGCCGGCGGCGAGCGACACGCCCGCAGTCGACGCGGCCGCCTGTGCGCCCTGGTCGGCGCCCGTCTGCGGCGCGCTGCCGTGCGCGTCGTGCCCGTTCATGCTCTTCTCCTCCTGCTGAGTTCCCTGCTCGTGCTGAGTGCTCTGCGCCGCGGCGTCTCGCGGGGCGACGAGCGCCGCGACGCCGAAGGCCACGGCGAACGCCGCCGCGAGCCCGGCGCCGTAGAGACTCAGTCGTCCCGCGGTGTTCATCAGGCCCGGACCGCCCGGTAGCCCGCCTCGTCGACGGCCGCGAAGACGCTCGCGTCCTCGAGCGGGGCGCTCGCCGTGATCCGGAGCGAGCCGTCGGCGGCGCTCACCTCGACGGCGTCGACGCCGGCGATCTTGCCGACCTCGCGGCGCACGGACATCTCGCAGTGCCCGCAGGTCATCCCGGTCACCTGGTATTCGGTCGTGGTCATGTCGTCTCCTTCGGTCGATACCCCGTCCGGGTATCCGATATCGACAACCATATACCCCCTGGGGGTATTCCGCATCCGTCGAGAATGCCGCATCGCAAGGCAGCGCCCGCGGATCCGGGAGCTGCACCGGCACGTCGCACCGGTCCGGGATCAGTGCAGCGCGCCGTCCGCCTCGACCACGCGCCATGCGTGCAGGCGCACGGCGAGGCCGGCCCGCGTCGGCGCGCAGACGAACGGACCCGCCTCGGCGGTGACCCCGGCCGGGAAGGGCAACACGCGCACCAGCTGGAGGGGCTGCCCCGAGAGGCCGGCGCGTACGGTGAGCGCGTCCGCCCCGCGACTGACCCGCACCTGGATCCGGCGGTCCGCCCACTCCGGCACCGGCGCGAGCGACCAGTCCGACATCCCGTCGGTGACGACGGCGCCGACCTGCGGCCGCCCGTCCGCGAACTCGACGCCGGCCTTGACCCAGCGCTCCGCCGAGACGCGCACGAAGACGCCCGCCTGATCGAACTGCTCGGAGAACGCCGCCGTGAACTCCACCTCCACAGCGGTGCCCACGGCGAACGACACAAGGAGCGCATGCTCGCTGTCGTGCACGAAGCCGTAGGACGTGACCCGCCATGCATCGCTGCCCTCGACGGCCGTGACGACGAGGTCGCCGTGCTCTTCCGCCGTCCCCGCGGGATCGTGGGTCCAGCGTCCGTCCGACCAGGCGATGTCCGTCATGACCTCAGGCTACGGGCACGGCGGCGGCCGGGCGGGCCCCGTCGGTGCGGGTAGTCTCGGCTCCATGTCCGACGGAACCGCCGACCTCGCCGCGGTCGCCGCACCGGTCAGCGCCCGCGCCCGGCAGCGCGCCGCGGATCGCTGGTTCCGCGAGCAGGGGCTGCCGACCTTCGTGCCGCTGCGGCGCTGGTTCACCGACCTGCCACGCCGCGTCGCTCCGCTGGTGACCGCGGTCACCCTGACCGCCGCGCTGCTCTCGGGGATGGGCGAGGGGATCGATGCGATCGCGGCGCTCCTGCCCGACGACGAGTGGGCGCTGCTGGGGATCGTGCTGCTGTTCCTCGCCCTCACCGCGGTCATCGCGTGGGCCGGGTTCCGGCTCATCCGCGCGGCGCTGCGCCGGCTCTCCGCCCCGTCCGGCACCGCGGTCGCGGGGATCGTGATCGCGATCTGCCTGGTCGCGCTCATCGTGGGCGGCTATCTGCTGAAGCCGGCGGCTCTGGTCGCCCCGGTGATCGAGGGGCTCGCCCTCGTCGCCGTCTGCATGCTGGCCACGGGCGCCGGCGGCGGTGCGCTGCTCTCCTGGGGCAGCCGCCTCGCGGTGCGCAACGTCTCGGCGGTCGGGCACATGGCATCGATCGCGCTCCCCGTCATCCTGATGCTCGTGGTCTTCGCGTTCTTCTCCGCCGAGGTCTGGCAGATGAGCTCGGCGCTGCCCTGGGGATCCATCGCGCTCGTCGGCGCCGTCGTCGCGGCGCTCGCGCTCATCGTGGTCCTGCGGGTGTGCGCGTCCGAGATCGACGAGATCAGGCAGACCCTCACCCCCGAGGAGCGCGCCGCCCTGCTCGTCGGCACCCCCATCGCGCGCGAGGGATCCGCATCGGCGCCGTCCGCGCCGCTGCGCTTCGTCCAGCGCTTCAACGTGATGCTCGTGATGGCGGTCGCCCAGCTCATGCAGGCCGTGCTGTTCGCGGCGATGCTCTGGGCGCTGCTCGTGCTCATCGGCGGCATCGCCATCCCGGTCGGGGTCGTCGAGCTGTGGGTGGGACCGGGAACGCCCGCCCACCCCCTGCACGTGGAGCGCCTGGCGATCGGCGGCGCGACGCTCCCGATCACGATGAATCTCGTCAAGACGGCGGCGCTGATGTCGATCATCTCCTCGCTGCCGTTCGTCCTGTCGGCGGTGAGCGAGCAGCGCTACCGCGAGCGCTTCTTCGATCCGATCATGGCCGACATGCGGCGCGCGATCGTCGTGCGCGACGTGCTCATGGCGCGCACCCGCGGAGGCCGGGCGGCCGGCTGAGCCCCGCCCTTGCGGAGTCCGCCCGGCACGCCGCGGCAGGCGGATCCGTAGACTCCGGCCATGCGCATCGTCGTCTCCGGCACGCACGCGACCGGCAAGAGCACCCTGATCTCCGACTTCGCCCTTCTGCACCCGGGCTTCGCCGTGCTGCCCGATCCCTTCGAGCTCGTGGACGAGAGCCTCGGATCCGGATCCGTCGTCGCCCAGCTCAGGGTCAGCGCCGAGCGCCTCCTCGATCCCGCTCTTCCGAGCGCCGTGATCGCGGAGCGCGGGCCGCTCGACTTCCTCGCCTACCTCGCCGCGTTCGACGAGCTCGGTCGCTCCGGGACCGCCGCCGGGCTCCTGCGCCGCGAGGCGCCGCTCGCCGCCGAGGCCATGCGGAAGGTCGATCTGCTCGTGCTTCTCGGCCCGGAGGACATCGCGGTTCCGGAAGAGGAGGACCCGGAGCTGCGGGACGCGACGGCCGAGGCGCTGCTCGAGCTCGCCGACGACGAGGACCTCACCGGCGGCACCCGGATCCTGGACCTCTCCGGCGCACCCGCCGTGCGCCTCGCCGCCCTGGAGGCCGCGGTCGCCGGCTGAGGCGCCGCCTCCGCGACCGCGGCTCCCGCCACTCCCCCGAGCACAACGCAGGAGATCCCGTCGCCGTTGGCCTGAACGGACCGCGCAGACACCGCATCTCCTGCGTTGTGCTCGGGGCGAACCGGTGGATCAGACGCGCAGCGCCTGCTCCAGGTCGGCGAGCAGGTCGGCGGGATCCTCCAGGCCGACGGAGAGGCGCACGACCTCGACGGGGACCGCAGCCTCGGTGCCGCGCACGGAGGCGTGGGTCATCGCGTCGGGGTAGTTGACGAGCGACTCCACGCCGCCCAGCGACTCGGCGAGCTGGAACACGCGCGTCGACTCGGCGAAGCGCCGCGCAGCCTCCCCCGACTCCAGGGCGACCGAGACGATCCCGCCGAAACCGGACATCTGTCGCGCGGCGAGCTCGTGGCCGGGGTGCTCGGGCAGCCCCGGGTAGTACACGCGGGCGACGCGCGGATGGGTCACGAGGAACTCGGCGACCGCCTCGGCGTTGGCGTTGTGCTGGCGCATCCGCACCGGCAGGGTCTTGATGCCGCGCGTGGTGAGCCAGGCGTCGAAGGGTCCGGAGACCGCGCCCACCGCGAACTGCAGGAAGCCGACCTTCTCGGCCAGTTCGGCGTCATTGAGCACGACCGCCCCGCCGACGACGTCCGAGTGCCCCCCGAGGTACTTCGTCGTCGAGTGCACCACCACGTCGGCGCCGAGGGCGAGCGGGCGCTGCAGCGCGGGGGTGGCGAAGGTGTTGTCGACGACGACCACGGATCCTGCGGCGTGGCCGATCTCCGCGAGGGCGGCGATGTCGGAGATCCGCAGCAGCGGGTTCGACGGCGTCTCGACCCAGAGCACGCGCGGAGCTCTGGCGGCGACCGCGGTCCGGACCGCCTCGGTGTCGCTCATGTCGACGACCTGCACCGTGACGCCCCAGGCGCCGAGCACCCGCGAGATGAGCCGGAAGGTGCCGCCGTAGACGTCGTTGCCGAGCAGCACGTGGTCGCCGGGCTGCAGGATCGCGCGGAGCAGGGTGTCCTCCGCGGCGAGGCCGGACGCGAACGAGTAGGCGCGGGCGCCGCCCTCCAGCGCGGCGAGCTGCGCCTGCAGCGCGTCGCGGGTCGGGTTGCCGCTGCGTCCGTACTCGTACCCCTGGCGGAGGCCCCCGATGCCGTCCTGCAGGAACGTGGTCGACAGGTGCAGCGGAGGGATCACCGCCCCCGTGTACGGGTCGGCGGCCTGCCCGGCGTGGATGGCGGCGGTGGCGGTCTTGTCGGTCTCGATGGTCATGTCGGATCCCTTCGGGGTCGGAGCGTTCGTGGTGTCTGCGGGGTCGTTGAGCGAGGGCGGCGCAGCCGAGCCGGAGCTGCCGAGGTCGTTGAGCGAGGACGGCGCAGCCGAGCCGGAGCCGCCGGGGTCGTTGAGCGAGGACGGCGCAGCCGACCGAGACGAAACGCCGGGGTGCGCAGCGGGCGCAGCCGGCACGGCGAACCCGTTCCCGGTCATCCAGTCGTCGTCGTAGAGCTTGTCGAGGTAGCCGCGGCCGTGGTCGGGCAGCAGCACGACCACGACGTCGTGCTCACCCAGCCCTTCCGCGATCCGGAGGGCGGCGACCACGGCCATGCCGCTGGATCCGCCGACGAGGAGCCCCTCCTCGCGGGCGAGCCGGCGGGTCATCGCGAACGACTCCGCATCCGAGACGCGCTCGTAGCCATCGACCACGGATCCGTCGAACGTGTCGGGGAGGAAGTCCTCGCCCACTCCCTCCACCAGATAGGAGTGCACCGGACCGCCGGAGTAGAGGGACCCCTCCGGATCCGCGCCGACGACGCGCACGCGGCCGGCGCTCACCTCCTTGAGGTAGCGGCCGGTGCCGCTGATGGTGCCACCGGTGCCGATGCCCGCGACGAAGTGGGTGACCCGGCCTTCGGTGTCGGCCCAGATCTCCGGGCCCGTCGACTCGTAGTGCCCCCGCGGCCCGTTCTGGTTCGCGAACTGGTTCGGGTTGAACGCCCCGGGGATCTCCCGGGCGAGCCGCGCGGCGACCGAGTAGTACGACTCGGGGTGCTCGGGCGGCACCGAGGTGGGCGTGACGACGACCTCGGCCCCGAAGGCGCGCAGGGTGGCGACCTTGGGTCCGTCGAACTTGTCGGGGACGACGAACACCATGCGGTAGCCCCGTTGCAGGGCGATCAGCGCGAGGCCGACCCCGGCGTTGCCGCTCGTCGCCTCGACGATCGTTCCGCCCGGCTGGAGCAGACCCTCCCGCTCGGCGGCGTCGACGATCGACCGCGCGATGCGGTCCTTCGCGGATCCGCCGGGGTTGAAGTACTCGACCTTGGCGAGAACGGTCGCCGTGATGGCCGGCCGTTCGGCGGTCGCGCCGACGACGGAGGAGAGACGGACGAGGGGGGTCGCGCCGACGAGATCGGCGACGTGGCTTGCGTAGCGCACGGGGGGTGTTCCTGAACGGTCGTCGCGCGAGAGGGCGCGGAGCTGTCTGTGGTCGTCGAAGGAGCGCGGAGGGCGCTCAGAGACAACAACGACAGGTCAGGCTCACGCGGCCAGCATACGCCTCGGGATCCGGATCCGATTCCCGCGGCGTAACAGTGGCAGTAACAGAGGCGCAGTCCGCGCACGCCCGATAGGCAGGGGCGGCGTCGACGGGGCGCCGGCGCCCGGAGCGCGGCTGACGCCGCGGCGGTCTCAGGCGCGGAGCAGGGCGTCCTCGAGGGCGACCCAGGCGAGCATCGCGCACTTCACGCGCGCCACGTAACGGCTGACGCCGGTGAGCGCCGCCGCGTCGCCGTAGAGGTCCTCGTCGAGCTCGACGGCGCCGCGCGAGCGCAGGGCCTCGCGGAAGCCGTCGATGAGCGTCGTCGCCTCGGCCCGGGTCTTGCCGACCACGAGCTCGGTGAGCATCGACGCCGACGCCTGGGAGATCGAGCAGCCCGCGCCGTCCCAGCTCACTGCGGCGATGCGGTCGCCCTCGCCCGAGATGCGCGCGCGCAGCGTGATCTCGTCGCCGCAGATCGGGTTGCGCTGGTGCGACTCCGCTTCATGGGCGTCGTCCGTCGCCTCGAGCAGGCCCTTGCCGTGCGGGCGCTTGGAGTGATCCAGGATGAGCTCCTGGTAGAGGTCTTCGAGGCCGCTCACTTCGGCTCCCTCCGGTCGCTCGGCGCATCGCCCGCCTGACGCACCCCCTGCTCCGCGGAGGATCCGGAGACGCCGAAGAACTCCCGCACCCCCGAGACCGCGTCGAGCATGCGATCCACCTCGTCGGCCGTGTTGTACAGCGCCGCAGAGGCGCGCACCGACGCGGTCACGCCGAGGCGCGCGTGCACCGGCTCGGCGCAGTGGTGGCCGACGCGCACGGCGACCCCGCGTGCGTCGAGGAACTGCCCGACGTCGTGCGCGTGCACGCCGTCGACGACGAAGGCCTGCAGAGCCACGCGCTCCGCGCCCTCCGCGGCGCCGAGCAGCCGGACCCCTTCGATCGCGCCGAGGCCTTCGCGCAGGCGGCGTTCGAGCGCCGCCTCGTGCGCGTGGACCGCATCCATCCCGAGACCGTCGAGGTAGCGCACGGCGGCGGCGAGCGCGATCGCCTGAGACACCGGCTGCGTGCCGGCCTCGAAGCGCTGCGGCGGCGGCAGGAACTCGGTGCGTTCGAAGGTGACCCGGGTGATCATCGAGCCTCCGGTGAGGAACGGCGGCAGCGCCGCGAGGACCTCCCGGCGTCCGTACAGGCCGCCGATGCCGTACGGCCCCTGCATCTTGTGCCCGGAGAACACGGCGAGGTCGACGCCGAGCGCGGGCAGATCCAGCGGCAGATGCGGCGCCGACTGGCAGGCGTCGAGCACGGTGAGGGCGCCGACCTCACGCGCCAGCGCCACCACCGCATCCACCGGGTTCACGATGCCGAGCACGTTCGAGACGTGCGTGAAAGCGACGACCCTGGTGCGGGATCCGATGACCTGCGCTGCATGATCGAGATCGAGCGACCCGTCGTCGCGGATCCGGATCACCCGCAGCACGGCTCCCGTGCGCGCCGCGAGCTCCTGCCACGGCACGATGTTCGCGTGGTGCTCGGCTTCGGTGACAACGAGTTCGTCGCCCGGCTGCAGCGCGAAGCGGGCGCTCGCGGGCGCACCGCGACCGAGCGTGGCGTTGCCGATCGCGTAGGCGACGAGGTTCAGTCCCTCGGTGGCGCCGTGCGTCCAGACCAGGTCGTCCGGCTGCGCCCCGACGAAACCGGCCACGGCGGCGCGGGCGTCCTCGTACAGCTCGGTGGCCTCCGCGGCGAGGGTGTGCGCGCCGCGGTGCACGGCGGCGTTCGAGCGCTCAAGGAAGTCGCGCTCCGCATCGAGCACGACGCGGGGCTTCTGGCTCGTCGCGGCCGAGTCGAGATACGCCAGCGGCATGCCGTTGACGGACTCGGCGAGGAGGGGGAAGTCGGCGCGGACGGCGGCCGCATCGAGGACGGGAGAGCTCACACATCAACGCTACGTCAGTGCGGGGCGGCTGGACGCGCTGTGGCGCCGCAGCTGCGATCCGCAGAAGCGGAGTGAAACACGCGATCGCGCCTCTGGACAGAACCGCCGCGGGGGAATACCTTGTGCCGTAAGCAGTATATCGGGGGGATTCATGCAGGGTCGTGCGCGTTCGCTACGGGGATTCGTCCCCGCTGCGCTCGCGGGCGGAATCCTCGTCCTCGGCTGGATGGCCCTGTCCATCGCCTTCGGATCCGGATCGGCGCAGGCCGCGGAAACCGCACCTCCGGCACCCCCGAGCCTCCTCGGCACGCTGCAGAGCACCGTCGGTGCGGTGCAGGACACGATCGTCGACGCGCCGGCCACCGTGCAGAGCACGCTCTCGGCCGTGCAGCAGACCGTCACCGAAGTCCTCCCCTCCCCCGTCGCCGACGCGGTGGCACCCGCGACCGACGCGATCGCCGACGCGCCGGCTCCCGCGGACGCCCCGGAGACGGCCACGCCCCTGGTGGCACCGCTCGTGGACGCGGCGGCCCCGCTCCTGCAGAGCCTCGGCCAGACGGCCGGCTCCGCGGTCGACGCGGTCACCAGCACGGCCGGAACCATCGCTCCGGCGCTGAGCCCCGTGCTGGCTCCGGTCGGGGCTGTGCTGCAGCAGGTCCCCGCGACGCTCGATTCGGTGACCGCGACCCTTCCGAGCCTGGCGGCGTCCGTCGACGACACGGTGGGCACGGTGACCGACTCCGTGCACTCCGTGACCGGCCCCGCCCCCTCGCCCGTCGCAGGGGAAACGCCCCAGCTCATCCCTCCGGCACCCGCCGGCATTCCGGATCCCGCTTCGCCCCCGGTGGCGCCCTCCTCGTCCCCGACGGAGGAAGGACCCGTGCTCGTGGCGCCCGCGCTCGACGAGGGCTTCTCCGTCGCGCCGCCGGCCACGACGTCCGTGGTCTCTCCCGGCGCCCCCGCGCGCCACCCGGCTGGATCGCCGACCTCCGAGTTCGGCGTGCCGGGAACCGGATCCGCCTCCGGCGGCAGCACGACCGACCTGCGCCTGTTCGGCACGGTCTCCTCTCCGTCGGCGGGCGAGCGCCTGCTGACCGTCCGCATCGGATCGGCAGGCGATGACCGCCTGCCGATCTCTCCGGTCGCGGACCACGACTCCTCTCCCGACTGATCGGGGCACGGCCGTCCTTCGAGGACGGCACGCGTCATTGCGCATGCGCGCATCCCCAGATCAGAAGGAAAGAGAACATGAATCGCATCGTCAAGCGTGCTCTCTGGGGCACGCTCCTCGCGGGCGGGATCACTCTCGCCGGCGCAACGGCGGCGAACGCCGCGGAGGCACCGCCCAACGGCGCCGACTGCGGCTGCAACGTCGTCAAGAGCGCTCTCACGACCGTGACGAACCTGCTGACCGCCCCCTGCGACCAGCCGTCCGGCGGTCAGCCGGGTTCGGGCGGAACGGAGGGATCCGGTGGGCTTCCCGCCGTGACCCAGGACGTCTCGGCCCTCGTCACGGACACCCTCGCCACCGCCACCTCCGCCGTTCCCGGCGGTTCGACCGGCGGCGGGACTCCGGGAGGAGGAACGGATCCCAGCTTCCCCTCCGCACCGGTCGACACCGTGCTGGACACGGTGACCGGCGTCGCGGACACCGCCACGAGCGAGGTCGCGAACACCGTCAGCGGAGTCACCGGCGGTCTGCCCGACCTGCCCTCGGTTCCCGGGCTTCCCGGCACCGGCGCACCGGGCGGCGGCACCGGATCCCCGGGCGTCGTCACGATCCCGGTCCCGGGGGTCGGCACGGTCCACGCCGGCGCCACCCCGGACGGCCTCGACGTCGGGAAGAACCTGAACGTCCTCGGCATCAAGGACGACTGGGACCTCACCGCCGGCCGCAACGGCGTCGCCACCACGGACCGCATCGGCACAGACACCACGAACGTCTACGTCGACGCCGCGGTCCCCACCACCGGCACCACCGCACCCCACGCGTCCGTGACCCTGCCGAACCTCGGCGGGCCCACTGGCGGCGGGCTTCCCGGAGTGCCGGGCCTGCCCTCGGTTCCGGGTCTTCCCGGCGGATCCATCCCGGGTCTTCCGTCCCTGCCGATCGGTGACCTCACCGGCGCGCTCGGCGGACTGACCGGATCCCTCCCGGGCCTGCCCTCGGTTCCGGGTCTTCCCGGCGGATCCATCCCAGGTCTTCCCGGAACGGGCGGCACCTCCGGAGTGATCACCATCCCGGTCCCGGGTGTCGGCAGCGTCCACGCCGGCACCACCCCCGACGGCCTGAATGTCGGCAAGAACCTGAACGTCCTCGGAATCAAGGACGACTGGGACCTCACCGCCGGCCGCAACGGCATCGCCACCACCGATCGCATCGGCACAGACACCACGAACGTCTACGTCGACGCCGCGGTGCCCACCACCGGCACCACCGCACCCCACGCGTCCGTGACCCTGCCGAACCTCGGCGGACTCACCGGCGGCCTGCCGGGCCTTCCGTCCGTCCCGGGTCTCCCGGGCGGCACCCCCGGCGGCAACGGCGGCGGAACACTTCCGGGCCTGCCCGCCCTGCCCCTCGGTGACCTCACCGGCGCGCTCGGCGGACTGACCGGATCCCTCCCGGGTCTCCCGGGCAACGGCGGCACCCCGGGCGGTAATGGAGGAGGAACCGTCCCGGGGTTGCCCGCTCTGCCCCTCGGCGACCTCACCGGCGCGCTCGGCGGACTGACCGGACCCCTGAGCGGTCTGACCGGCGGCCTTCCGGGCCTGCCGACCCTGCCGGGGCTTCCCGGAACCGGCGGAACCCCGAGCACGGGCGTCATCACCGTCCCCATCCCGGGTGTCGGCAGCGTCCACGCCGGCACCACCCCCGACGGCCTGAACGTCGGCAAGAACCTGAACGTCCTCGGAATCAAGGACGTCTGGGATCTCACCGCAGGCCCCAAGGGAATCTCCACGACCGACCGCATCGGCACCGACAGCACCAACGTCTACGTCGACGCCGCGGTCCCCACCACCGGCGCCACCGCACCCCACGCGGCGGTGACCCTGCCCAGCCTCGGCAACCTGACGGGTGGACTCCCCACCGTCCCGGGCCTTCCCGGAACCGGCAACCCCGGCACCCCGGGCACCCCGGGCACCGGCGGAACCCTCCCGGGCCTGCCCAACCTCGGCGGGATCCTCGGCGGACTGACCGGCAGCCTTCCGGGCCTGCCGACCGTCCCCGGCCTTCCCGGAACCGGCAACCCCGGCACCCCGGGCACCGGCGGAACCCTCCCGGGCCTGCCCAACGTCGGCGGGATCCTCGGCGGTCTGACCGGCAGTCTTCCGGATCTGCCGACCGTCCCCGGCACCCCGGGCACCGGCGGAACCCTCCCGAGCCTGCCGTCGCTGCCCATCGGTGACCTCGGCGGGATCGTCGGCGGTGTCACCGGAGCCCTCCCTGCGGCGCTCGGCGTCGCCGGAGAGATCACGGGTTCCGCACCGGGCGCGATCGGCGGGATCACGGGATCCCTTCCCGGCGTGATCGGCGGCGTGATCGGGGGCATCACCGGTTCGCTGCCGGGCCTGCCGATCGCTCCGGGCACGCCGGGCACCGGAACCCCGGGAACTCCCGGCACCGGAACCGGCACTCCCGGGTCCGGTATCGGAGGAACCGCTCCGGGCGCCGGCACCGGCGGAGTCCCGATCGTGTCCACCGTGGCACACAGCCTGGTCGGGGCAGCGCACAGCCTGTACGCCTCGACCCCGAGGAACGGCTCTCTCGCGCAGACCGGGTTCTCCGACCCGTTCCTGCTCTTCGCCGGGCTGATCCTGCTCGCTGCAGGTGCGGTCACGAAGGCCTTCGAACGTCCGTGAATCCGAACGAGCGGAGGGCCGTCCTCGCGGGCGGCCCTCCGCTTCCGAGCCGCTGATCGTCCGGAACGACGGTGTCGCGGCGCCTCCGACCGAGAACCACGGGGTTCTCCACACGCCCCGCGGAAGCGGCTCGCCCCCGATGCCCTGGCCGCTAGGGTGGCCGCATGACCCCCACCGCGGAGACTCCGGCAGGCCTCGGTTCGGCTGCGGCGGGAGCCCCCGCCCGCGTGAAGACGGCGGGATCCGGCCAGCCCCTGCGCGACTACCGCGTGCATCGCTACGTCAACGCGTTCTGCCCGACCTGTCACGACGAGGATCCGGATCGCCCGCTCGCCGACGTCCGCCGGTTGAGCGGCTGGCTGGCCGTGCGGAACGATCGGGTATGGCTGGAGCGCGGGTGTCCCGAACACGGGCTGCAGCGCACGATGTACGACGAGTCGGCCGAGATCCTCACCTACCTCGAGCAGTGGACCGCACCGACCAAGATCCACGAGCCCGATCTCGCCGGCAACTTCAAGCCCGTGCCCTCGGCCTATGAGGACGGCCTCCCCGAGATGCAGACGCAGCACACCTGCATCCTGCTGGAGGACCTCACGGACCACTGCAATCTGCGCTGCCCGACGTGTTTCGCGGAGTCCAGCCCCGCGGCGAGCGCGATCGCACCGCTGGCCGACGTGCTCGCCTCGGTCGACGCACGGCTGGCACGGGAGAACGACCGCATCGACGTGCTCATGCTCTCGGGCGGTGAGCCGACGCTCTATCCCTGGCTGGAGCAGCTGCTCGAGCACCTCGTCGCACGCCCCGTCGTCCGCATCCTGCTGAACTCCAACGGCCTCCGCATCGCCCAGGACGACGCGCTCGTCGAAATCCTGAAGAAGCACCGCGAGCGGGTCGAGGTCTACCTGCAGTACGACGGCGAGAGCGCCGAGGCGTCCGCCTACCATCGCGGGGCGGACATCCGCCGGTTCAAGGAGCGCGCGCTCGCCCGGCTCAGCGAGGCGGGGGTCTTCACGACCCTCACGATGACCGCGGCCCTGGGCGTCAACGACGACGAGATCGGCGCCGTGATCCGCCGCGCCATGGCGACGCCCTACGTGGGCGGCGTGACCATCCAGCCCGTGTTCGGATCCGGACGCTCCGCGGGGATCGACCCGGACGACCGCCTCACGCACACCGGGGTGCTGGCGCGGCTGGCACCGCAGACCGACGGCGAGGTCACCTGGAAGGACCTCACCGCGCTGCCGTGCAGCCACCCGCACTGCTGCTCGGTCGGCTACCTGCTCAAAGACGACTCCGGATCCTGGAACTCGCTGACCAAGCTCGTCGGCCACGACAAGCTCAAGGACTTCCTCGACCTCAACCCCGACCTCATCGCGAACCGGATCGCCGACAGCGGCATCAACCAGAAGCTCAAGGACTCGGTCAAGCAATCGCTGCTCGACCTGCTCAGCGAGCAGTCCTCCCTGTCGCACCCCTCGATCGGATCCCTCTGGAAGGACATCTGCACGGGATGCGACCTCGGCATCGGCACGCTCACCAAGCTCGCCACCGCGGCGCTGCCCGGCCAGCACAAGCGACTGCGCCGGTTCCTCGGCGAGCGCGTCAAGCGCATCACGGTCAAGCCCTTCATGGACATCAACACGATGATCGAGGAGCGCCTCACGCAGTGCTGCGTGCACGTCGCGACGGTCAACGAGCAGACCTCGGCGCATCAGTGCGCACCGTTCTGCGCCGTGCAGGCCTGGGCGCCGCTCTCCCGCACGCGCATCTCGACCGCGACCGGATCCGTGGGCGCCCGCGGCGCCGGTCCCGCCCGCGACGCGGGCGTCGACGCCGGCGACCGCGCGCGACTCCCGCTCTCGGTGGGGCACTGAGCCATGTCCTCGGGGGGCGATGCACGCCATGACCGGTTCCGGACTCCGCCGGAACCGGTCGATCATGCGCCGCACGCGGCGACGGGCGGCGAACCGACGGTGCTCGGCACGTCCGGCGGACCTCCGGAGCCCGGCGAGATCGATCTGACGGGCCTGAACCGCTACGACGAGACGGTCGGATCCCCCGCCCCGCCGTTCGATCCGCTGCGGCTGTGCGTGTTCACGACGGTCGCGCTGATCGCCTGCGTGCTCGGCCCGATCGCCGTTCTGGGCTTCGCGCTCATCGCCATCGCCGGCTATGCGCGCGCCCGTCGTCAGGGTCTGCTCCGATCGAAGTGCAAGCTCGGCGACACCCGCCTGGTCCTCGCGTATCTGTCGATCCTCGCGCTTCTCTCGGCCGTCGCGACGCCGTTCTGGGTGATGTTCTGGATCGGGCGGTTCTGATGTTCCCGACGCTGCAGGATCTGCTCGGGCCCTGGGCACCCCCGCTCGAGACCCACGGCTTCTTCGTCGCGCTCGGCCTGGGCGCGGCGGGGATCGTGTTCCTCATCGAACGCCGCCGGCGGGGCGTCACGGATCCGCGGGTCGCCTATCTCGTGCTCGGAGCCCTGCTGGGCGCCGCGATCCTCAGTCGCCTCGGCACCTGGGCGCAGCACATCGACCTAACCAGGAACCGCGACCTCGTCTCGCAGCTGACGCAGGGCAACGCCTCGATCCTGAGCGCCCTGGTCGGCGCGTGGCTCGGCGTGCACGTCGCGAAGAGGATCGTCGGCTACCGCGACCGCAGCGGCGACCTGTTCGCCCCCGCCGTGGCGATCGCGATGGCGATCGGCCGCTTCGGCTGCCTCTTCACAGAGCGCCCCGGCACCCCGACCGGCACGGGCTGGGGCATCGTCCTGGATCCGGCCGCCGCGACGCGGGTCGGTTCCCCGGCCGGCGTGCCGCTGCATCCGAGCTTCGTGTACGAGATCGCGTTCCACGCGGCCGCGTTCTGCCTGCTCTGGTTCTGGCTCCGCCACCGCGACATCGCCGCCGGCGAGACCCTCACCCTGTACATCGCGGCCTACGGCGTCTTCCGGTTCTTCGTCGAGTTCGTCCGCGGCAACGACGTCGCCTGGCTCGGCCTGACCCGACCGCAGCTCTTCCTGCTCGTCACGATCCCGCTCCTGCTCGCCCGCATCGTCTGGAAGGCGCGACGAGGCGCCTTCCCGCTCACCCCCAGGAGGACCCCGAGTGAACAGCACGCCTGACCTCCCGTCCGAACCGGATCCGGCGCAGCCGCCGACGCCCCCGGACACGCCGCCGCCTCCGGGCACGCCGGCGCCACCGCCGGCTCCGCCGGTGCACCCGGGAACGCCGGATCCTCCCGCGCCGCCGCTGCCGCCGGAACCACCCGTGCCCCTGGCGCCGCCGCTCACCCCGCCGCTGCCGCCCGCACCGGTTGCGCCGCCGGGCCCGGTCGTGCCCGCGGGCCCTCCCGTCGGCGCTCTTCCCGGCGCGTCGCTGCCCGCAGGACAACCCGGCGCACCCGCGGGAGCGCCCGGCGTCCCCGGAGCGCCCGGCGGCTACGCCGGATACGTCGGCCCGACCGGCGCACCGGCACCGCGCTCGGGACTGGGCTTCGGCGCGGGCATCGGCGTCGGGACCGCGGTGGGCTGCGTCTCCATGATCCTCGCCCTGATCCTGTTCTTCAGCCTCGCCAACCTCGGCATGGCCTTCTCGATCGGCGCGGTCGTGCTTCCGCTCATCCTGGGCGCGGTCCTGCTGATCTGGCGGCAGACCCGGGGCATCGGCGTCGGAGTCCTCATCATCTCGGCGGCCGCGTGGATCATCGTGATCGGGCCGTGCCTGGGACTGCTCAACGGCCTCTGAACCTCTCCCCCGGATGGGCCGTCGCTCTCGGCGCGGGGTCGACGATCGACTCGTCCCCAAGGAATCGGGAAGCATAGGTTAGGCTTACCTACCTACCCGTTCCTTTCTTCGAGGAGACCCATGCCCTCCCTCCGTCTGCGCCGCAGCGCGGCCGTCCTCAGCCTCCTGACCGCCGGCGCCCTCGCCCTCACCGCGTGCTCGACCGGATCCGCACCGGACGCGAGCGGGACCGGATCCGCCGACGGCGCGTTCCCCGCGACGATCGAGCACGTCTACGGCAAGACCGTCATCGAGTCGGCGCCCCGGAGCGTCGCGACGATCGGCTGGGGCAGCTTCGACGCCGCGATCGCCCTGGGCACCATCCCCGTCACGATCCCGAAGGCGACGTTCGGCGACCCGGACGGCGACGGCTACCTGGAGTGGACGAAGGCCGCGATCGAGGCCGACAAGGCGAAGCTGCCGCCGCTGCACGACGAGACCGACGGCATCCCCTACGAGAAGATCGCCGACACCTCGCCGGATCTGATCCTGGGCACCAACTCGGGCCTGACGAAGCAGGAGTATGACACCCTCACCAAGATCGCGCCGACCGTCGCCTACCCGGGCTCCCCCTGGGGCACGTCCTGGCGCGACTCGACGACGATGATCGGCACGGCGCTCGGCAAGTCCGCCGAGGCGAAGACGCTGATCGCCGACACCGAGAAGGCCATGTCGACCGAGATGGCGAAGTACCCGGCCGCCAAGGGCAAGACCGGCATGGTCATGTGGGTCGACGCGAAGGATCTCGGCAAGGTGCAGTACTACGTGCCGAGCGACACGCGCGTGCAGTACCTGAACGACCTCGGCTTCGCCACCCCGTCCTCGATCACCGAGCTCGCCAAGAACGAGAAGGGCTTCGTCGGCACGATCTCGGCCGAGCAGGCCGACAAGCTCGACGCCGACGTCGCGGTCGTCTACGTGCAGGGCGGGGATCTGTCCACCCTGCAGAACGACCCGCTGCTCAGCCGGATCCCGGCCGTGAAGAAGGGGTCCGCCGTGCTCGTGAACGACGAGGCGCTGCTGATGGCAGTGTCGGCTCCCACCGTGCTGTCCATCCCGTGGGCGCTGCCGACCTACGCCAAGCTGCTCGGCGAGGCCGCCGCAAAGGCCTGATGACCCTCGCCTCCGCACCGACGACGCCCGCGTCGGGACCCAGGACGCGCCGCCGCGCGCTCCGGGCCCCGGCGTGGGCGCTCGTCGTGTGCCTGGTCGCCCTGCTCGCCGCGACCCTGCTGTCCCTCGCCCTGGGCGCGCGCCTCGTGCCGCTCGGCGCCGTGTGGGACGCATTCCTGCGTCCGGACGGATCGACGGACCAGGCGGCCGTGCTCTCCCGGGTGCCCACGACGATCACCGGGCTCCTCGTCGGAGCGGCCCTCGGCATGGGCGGCGCCCTCATGCAGGGCATGGCCCGCAACCCGCTCGCCGACCCCGGCCTGCTGGGCGTGAACGCCGGCGCGTCGCTGTTCGTGGTGCTCGGGATGACGCTGTTCGGATGGCAGGCGCCGCTCGTGATCGTGTGGTGCGCCCTCGCCGGCGCGGCGGTGGCGGTCGTGCTCGGCTACGGCGCCGCGGCGGCGAGCCCCGGTGGCGCGACCCCGGTGACGCTCGCCCTCGCGGGCGCGGCGGTCACCGCGATCGCGACGGCGGTGATCACGGGGATCCTCATCGTCGATCAGTCGACGCTGGAGAGCTTCCGGTTCTGGCAGGTCGGATCCCTGACCGCGGCGTCGTTCTCCTCCCTCGCCCAGCTGAGCGGCCTCCTCGCCCTGGGCGCGGTGCTCGCCGTCGCCTGCTCGGGTCGGCTGAACGTGCTCGCCCTCGGCGACGACGTCGCCCGCGGCCTGGGCGTGCGGGTCGGCGCCTCCCGCCTCACCGCGGTGCTCGCGGTCGTGCTCCTGTGCGGCACGGCCACGGCCCTCGCCGGCCCCATCGGCTTCGTCGGGCTGGCCGTGCCGCATGCGGTCCGCTTCCTCGTCGGCGCCGACTACCGCTGGATCGTGCCGCTCTCCGCGGGGGCCGGGGCGGCGTTCCTGCTCGTCTGCGACGTGATCGGCCGGATCCTGGCGCGCCCCGGAGTGCTCGAAGTGGGCATCGTCACGGGCGTGGTCGGCGCCCCGGTGTTCATCGCGCTCCTGCGCCGGCGCAAGGCGGTGGGACTGTGACCGTCCTCGACACCGCGCGGACCGCGGCCGCACCCGCATCGGCGGATCGTCTTCGCGCCGCCCGCCGCCGCAATGCCGTGCGCGACGCCGTGCTCATCGCGGGACTCGCCGTCGTCGTCGTCGCGCTGTGCACCGCCGGTCTGGTCTTCGGCGCGAAGACCCTGGCTCTGCCCGACGTGCTGCGCGCGCTCACCGGCCAGACCGTTCCCGGCGTGAGCTTCGCCGTGGTCGAGCTGCGACTGCCCCGCGTCGTCGGCGCGCTGCTCGCGGGAGCCGCGTTCGGCCTCGGCGGCATGCTGTTCCAGACCCTGCTGCGCAATGTGCTCGCGAGTCCCGATGTGATCGGCATCAGCGCGGGATCCAGCGCCGCGGCGATCACCGCCATCTCGTTCTTCGGCGCCTCCGGACTCGTCGTGTCCGGCGCGGCCATCGCGGGAGGGCTCGCGACCGCGCTCCTCATCTGGGTGCTCGCCTACCGCCGCGGGCTCTCCGGCCTGCGCTTCGTGCTGGTCGGCATCGGCGTCGCCGCCGCACTGCAGGCGGTGATCAGCTACGTGCTCACCCGCTCCGACGTCAAGGCCGCCGAGCAGGCGACCGTGTGGATGGCCGGATCCCTCAGCCGCAGCCTCTGGGATCAGCTGGCTCCGACCGCGCCCGCGCTGCTGGTGCTGCTGGTGATCGCGCTCCTGGCGGCGCGCGCGCTGCCGGTCCTCCGCCTCGGCGACGACTCTGCGACCGCGCTCGGCGCGCGTCCGCAGCGCTCCCGGATCCTGCTGATCCTGTGCGCGGTGCTGCTCGTCGCGGTGGCCACCTCGCTGACCGGGCCCATCTCGTTCGTCGCGTTCCTCGCCGGTCCCATCGCCCTGCGGCTCGTCCGGCGCGACGCGGCCCTCCCCCTGGCCTCGGCCCTCCTCGGCGCGATCATCGTGCTCGCCGGCGACGCGGTCGGCCAGCACCTGTTCCCGATCACGCTGCCCGTCGGCGTGATCACCGGCGCGATCGGCGCGCCGTTCCTGCTGTGGCTCCTGATGAGAGGACGCACGCGCGCATGAGCTCGCACACCCTCGAGGCGAAGGCCCTCACCGTCGGGTACGACGGCGACCCGGTCATCGACGGACTCGACCTGACGCTCCCCGGATCCGGGATCACGATGATCGTCGGCGGCAACGGCTGCGGCAAGTCGACCCTGCTGCGCACCCTCGCCCGGCTGCTGAAGCCCCGCAGCGGATCCGTGCTGCTGGACGGGTCCGCGATCGCGCAGCTGCCCACCAAGGAGGTCGCCCGCATCGTCGGCCTGCTGCCGCAGGCGCCGGTCGCCCCCGACGGGATCAGCGTCGCCGACCTCGTCGACCGCGGGCGCACGCCGCACCGCGGCTGGCTGGGCGGACGCGATCACCGCGACGACGAGGTCGTCGCCGACGCCCTGCAGGTCACCGGCATGACGGAGTTCGCCGAGCGTTCGATCGACGAGCTCTCCGGAGGGCAGCGGCAGCGCGCGTGGGTCGCCATGGCGCTCGCGCAGGAGCCGGACATCCTGCTGCTCGACGAGCCCACGACCTACCTCGACCTCGCCCACCAGGTCGAGCTGCTGCAGCTGCTCGTGCGCCTCTCGCGCGAGCGCGGCACGCAGGTGGTCGTCGTGATGCACGAGCTGAACCTGGCGACCCGCTACGCCGATCACCTCGTCGCGATGCGCGACGGCCGCATCGTCGCCGAGGGCGCTCCCGGCGACGTCGTCACGGTCGAGCTGCTCCGCGAGGTGTTCGACCTCGAGGCGGTCGTGATCCCGGATCCGATCGCCGGCACGCCGATGATCGTGCCCGTGGACGTGCACCGGAGCTGAGCGGGCGGATCCCGGACTCTCGCCTCCCGGGGCACAAGGTGCCGCTGTGAGCACCGGATGACGGTAGCTGTTGCGGCGGGACGGGAGCGGTCCTGGGCGGGGTATCAGAGCGGGAGGCGCGGGAGTCCGGCACGGTGACCGCCCGTGCACAACTCAGGCTGCGTCCGGCTGAGGAGCAACCCCGTCCGCGGATTTCCGCGAAGCGGGCGACGCGCGCTTCGCACCCAGCCTGAGTTGTGCACGCTAGGGCCGGGTCAGCTCCTCGAGCACCTCGACCACATGCCGGTACGGCCTTCCAGTCGCTCGGCTCATGCCCAGCTCGCAGGTGCGGTTCGCCGAGACGTAGGCGTCGAACCCCCCGCGCTCCGCGTCCGCCGCGGCGACCTCGGCGGCCTCGACCGCCGTCGCGCTCGCGGTCAGCTCGGGGTGCAGCATGCCGCGGTCGCCGGCGAAGGCGCAGCACCCCCAGCCGTCGGGCACGTACACGTCCTCGGCCACCGCCGCGGCGAGCGCGCGCAGCGCGCCGGTCGCTCCGAGCTGCGTGGTGGAGCACGTCGGATGCACCGCGACGGATCGGATCCGCTCGCGCACCGTCAGCTTCGGCAGCGCCTCCCGGGCGAGGAACGTCGTGGCGTCCTCGATGCGCAGGGCCGCGTACTCGGGGTGCTCCGCCATGGCCTTCGCAAGCATGACGTGCAATCCCTCGGTGCACGACGCCGCGTCGCAGACGACCGGCAGCGCTCCCTCCCGGCTGGCCCGCCACAGCGCCGGCAGCACGCGCTCGGTCATCGTGGCGTAGCCGTCGAGCTGACCCTTCGACTTCCACGGGGTGCCGCAGCAGAGTCCGCCGGCGTCGGCCGGCACGCTGTACGCGATCCCCGCCCGCTCCAGCAGCAGCCGCACCGCCTCGCGGGAGCCCTCGCCGTGCACGCCGTCGGGATCCTGCTCCGCGCCGAACATGGTGCCGATGCAGGATCCGAACAGCACCGCCTGCGCGTCCGCCGGAGCCGCCGCGCGCAGCGCCGGAGACCCGCCCGCCGGAAGGCCGCCGTCGTAGAGCGGCACGGTGTCCGCGCCGAGCACGGCCCGGCCGGCGCGGGTGACGGCGGTCACGAGCGGCGCCGGCAGCGCGTTCGCGACCGTCAGCGCGAGACCGCCGCCGCGGGTGATCGCGCCCCAGCCCTTCGCGGCCGTGTTCCAGACGCCCTGCTCGAACCGGTTCGCCTCCTCGGCGCGCAGCCGGCGCACGAGGTCGCCGGTGTTGATGTCGACCGGGCAGGCGACCCCGCACATGCCGTCGACCGCGCAGGTCTGCACCGCGTCGTAGTCGTAGTCCCGCGCGATCTCGGCCGCCACCTCGACTTCGCCGCGGTGCAGGGCGGCCGTCATGTCCCGGCGCAGCACGATGCGCTGCCGAGGGGTGAGGGTCACGTCCTTGCTGGGGCAGGTCGGTTCGCAGTACCCGCATTCGACGCACCGGTCGACCTCCCCCTCGACGGTCGGCACGGTCTTCAGATCGGCGAGGTAGGACGTCTCGTCATCCGACAGCACGACACCCGGATTGAGGATCCCGTCCGGGTCGATGAGTCCCTTGAGCTCCCACATCATGTCGGTCAGCACGTCGCCGTACTGGCGCCGCACGAACGGCGCCATGATCCGCCCGGTGCCGTGCTCCGCCTTGAGCGTGCCGCCGTGTGCGAGGACGAGCTCGACGAGATCCTCGGTGAACGCCTCGTACCGGCGCAGCGCCGCATGGTCATCGAAGCGCTCGTTCACGAGGAAGTGCACGTTGCCGTCCTTGGCGTGCCCGAAGATCACGCACCCCTCGTAGCGGTGCTTCTCGAACAGCGCCGTGAGTCCCTCGCACACGCCGAGCAGCTCCTCGACCGGAACCGCGATGTCCTCGAGCAGCGCGGTCGTGCCGCTCGGGCGAGCGCCCGCGACCGCGGTGTACAGGCCCTTGCGCACGGTCCACAGCTCCCCGCGCTCGGCCGGATCCTGGGTCATCCGCGCCGGCGTGGTGAGCGGCAGGGTCCCGACGTGCGCGAGAGCAGCCTCGACCCCGGCCTCCAGCGCCCCGGGATCCGCGGCGTGCACCTCGATGAGCAGCGCGGCGTGCCCTCGCACGTCGATGTCGGCGATCACCTCGGGCACGGTGCTGAGGGACTGCGCCACCCGCAGCGATGCGGCGTCGAGCAGCTCGATCGTGGCGAGGCCGAGTGCGGTGAGGCCGGGCAGCGCCGCCATCGCCGCGGAGAGCGTGTCGAACACGAGCAGGCCCGTGGAGATCTCGGGCTGGATCGGGATCGTGCGGAACCGGGCCTCGGCGACGAACGCGAGCGTCCCCTCGGATCCGATCACGAGATGCTCCAGGATCCGCACCTCGTCGTCGAAGTCGAGGAGGGAGTTCAGCCCGTACCCCATCGTGTTCTTCATCGAGAACTGCCGCGCGACCTCGGCGCTCAGCGCAGGGTCGGCGCGCAGGCGGTTGCGCAGATGCACCAGGCCCTGAGCGATCGCGGGCTCGCGCTCGCGCAGCTTCGCGGCGGCGTCAGGATCGGCGGTGTCGAGGACCGTGCCGCTGGGCAGCACGAGCAGCATCGACTCGATCGTGCGGTACGAGTTCTCGACGATCCCGCAGGCCATGCCGCTGGAGTTGTCGGCGACGACTCCGCCGATGGTGCAGGCGATCTCGCTCGCCGGATCCGGGCCGAGCTTGCGGCCGAACCGGGCGAGGCGGGTGTTGACCTGTCGCACGGTCGCACCGGGCTGGGCGGCGACGCTCCGGCCGTCGTCGGAGACGCGGATGCCGCGGAAGGCCGAGCGGGTGTCGACCATCACGTCGCCGGTGACGCCCTGGCCGCTGAGGCTCGTGCCGCCCGATCGGAAGGTGAGGGTGCGCCCGGCGGCGCGCACGGCCGAGAACACCCGGGCGACCGCGGCGGCGTCCTGCGGCACGAGGACCGCATCCGGCACGAACAGGTAATGCGACGCGTCGTGCGCCCGGGCGAAGCGGTCGATCGTGCGGGACGCGACCCGCACGTCCGGGCCGAGCAGCGCGGCGTCCAGCGGCGAGGTCAGGGCGGCGGGCATGGAGGCTCCTTACTCTCGCTGCACTGCGAAGCATATTGTCAGACAAGTATACCGACGGGTGGAGGATCTCCTACACTGATCGCATGGTCGACAACACACTGGCCGTCGTCGGCGTCGTGGAGGCGGCGAGCAGGATGCTGCGCGACCGGATCCTGAGCGGCGCCCTCGCGGGCGGCACCCCGGTGACCGAGGCCTGGGCGTCGGCAGAGTTCGGCATCGCCCGCCCTACCGCGAAAGCGGCGATCGAACAGCTCGTGATGAGCGGTCTGCTCGTGCGCACCGCGCACCGCAGCGCTCGCGTCGCCGCGATCGACGCGGAGATGGTGCGCGACGTGTACCGCACCCGGGCCCTTCTGGAGGCCGGCGCCCTGCGCACCCTGGCGAAGGAAGGGGTCGTGCCCGCCGCCGCGGTGCTGGCCAACGAGGAGATCGCCGGGATGGCGCCCGGCCCGGACCCCGCGACGGTCGACCCCGACATCCGCTTCCACACCGCCCTGATCGACGGCCTGACGAGTGCACGCACCTCACGGATGTATCGCACCCTGCTCGACGAGGCGCGCCTCTGCATGGCGCAGGTACAGGACCGCCGCCTGCTCGACGCGGCGGCGATCGCCGCCCAGCACCGCGCGATCCTCGACGCGGTGCGCGGCCACGACGGCGACCTGGCCGCGCGGCTGCTGCACGACCATCTCGGATCCGCGGAGGAGCGACTGGTGGACGCGCTCGGGGCCTGACCCTCAGCGCGCCCCTCGCCCATCCGGGAGCACCCGGCGGACCGAGCGCTCCGCCGTCTCACGCCTCGAGAGCCTCGAGGTCCTCGATCAGCCGCGCATGCGTCGGCACCCAGCCCATCGCCTCCCGCGTATGGGCCGAGGACGCCGGCTGGTCCGCGGCGAACACGGGCCCGATCGGTCCGAAGGCCTCGACCGGCGCCTGCTGCACAGGGAGGCCGAGACGTCGGCCGATCACCTCGGCGATCGAGCGCACGGTGTCGCCCTCATCCTGCACGGCATGCCATGCGGTGCCGGGTGCGGCGTTCTCGAGCACCATCCGGAACAGGACGGCAGCATCGAGAGCATGCACCGCGGGCCAGCGCTGTTCGCCTGTTCCGGGATAGGCGGCGACTCCGCTCCGGCGCGCCATGTTCGCGAGCAGCCCGGCGAACCCGCCGTCGCCGTCCTTGTGCACGGTGCGGGGCAGGCGCACGGCCGCGGTGCGGATCCCCCGCGATGCGGCCGCGAGGGTGCGTTCCACGGTGACGGCACGGCCGCCGACCGGGCCGTCGGTGGGCAGCGGGTCGGTCTCGACGGAGGGGCGCCCCTCGGCGCTCGGCGTCCCCGAGACGACGACGAACGGCCGATCGCTGCCCGCGAGGGCATCGACGATGGCGTCGATCGCGGCGCTCTCCTCGGCGATGTCCCGCTCGAGCGCCGCCTGCGTCGAGAAGTCATTGCCGAACGCCAGATGGATGACGCCGTCGGCGGCCGCTGCGGCGCTCCGGATGACGTCGAGGTCGGCCAGTCCACCGCGGACGACGGCGGCTCCCGACGACTCCGCTGCGGCGGCGGACGCGTCGGATCGGGCGAGCGCGACGACGGAGTGCCCGCCGTCGATGAGCTCGGCGACGACGGCCGAGCCGATGAGCCCGGTGCCGCCGGTGATGAAGACCCGCATGGGTACCTCCGATGAGTGATGGGATAGTAGTCCCATCACTTTATGACGGGACCTTTGTCCCGTCAACTAGAATGGAGGAATGGCACGTTGGGCACCGGGAGCGCGCGAGCGGTTGGTCCTCGCCGCCGTCGACCTGTTCCACGACCAGGGGTACGACGAGACCACGGTCGCACAGATCACCGCGCGGGCGGGCGTGACGAAGAGCACCTTCTTCCGCCACTTCACCGACAAGCGCGAGCTCCTCGTCGCCGGTCAGGCGGCCATGAGCGCCCTCCTCGCCGAAGGGATCGCGGCGGCACCGCCAGAGGCCTCGGCGCTCGACGCCGTGGCCGACGGGCTTCGCCGGGCCGCCAGCGCGTACGGACCGCTGAGCCGCGAGATCGCGCCCCGGCTCGAGGCCGTGGTCAGCGCGAGCGCCGAGTTGCGCGAGCGGAACGCCCAGAAGTCCGTCGGCCTCGCCGCGGCGATGGAGGAGGCGCTCGTCGCCAGGGGCGTCGCGCCGGTCGTGGCGCGGCTCGCCGCCGAACTCGGCGTCCTCGCCCACCACAACGCGTTCGCACGCTGGGCCGCGGAACCGGACGCGACGACAGAGGCGATGGCGCACTACTCGGTCGAGGCGCTCGCCGAGCTGCGCGCCGCCGCCGCCGAACTCGCCTGAAGCCGAGCGCAGGCGAGGCGGCTTCCCTTCCCCAGCCTCCGCCGCCCGGGCAGGGCAGAGTCGAACCGGGATCCGGATCCGGGATCAGCGTCCGTCGGCGAGATCTCCTGGATCCGCTTCCCGGAACACGCCGTCCACGAGCACCGGCACGGTCGCGGAGACGTCGGTCTGCGCGGCGATGAGCACGTCGCCGCCCTGGCCGTAGTCGTCGCGCAGCTCGACGCCGCTGGTCGACGCGGTGAACAGGTGCCGCGCCGCCCGGGCGAGGCCCGTGTACGCGGCGCAGGCCGCGGCCGCCTCGGGAGAGCACGCATCGATGCCGAGCCCGCCGAGCGCGTCGATCACGGCGCCCGCGGTGAGCAGGTCCTCCACCGAGAAGCGCACGGTGTCGTCGTCGCGCACCTCGCCGCCGGCGACCACGGCGACCTTCACCCGGTGCCCGACCGCATGCTGGCGTGCGAGGATCCATTGCGCGACGGCCGTGCGGTTGCGCAGCGACGCGGCGAGCACCGGCACGCCGAAGGCCGCCGCCGCGGCCGACAGCCGGGAGCCGTTGAACGACGGCACCACCGCGCGGGTCGCGCCGAACGCCGCGACGTTCTCGGCGGTCAGGCTCGACGGCGACAGCGTCACACCGTCGCCCCCGCGGGGGCCCGCGAGCCGGGCCGCGCCGAAACCGCCGCCTGCCGCGACGGCCTCCGCCTCGGCCCTCGTGCCGGCGAACGGCTGCACCTCGAGCCCCTCGCTGACCGCCCGCTCCACGGTCGTGGTGAACGAGATCGCGTCGATCACGACGATCACGCCGGCGCCCTGCCCGATCGACCGCAGCCCCTCGCGCGCCCAGTCGAAGCGCACCTCGTACTCCTGCTGCAGCGGACGGTCGGGGCTCATCGGCGTTCTCGCGGTGCTGCTCACCCGGGGAATGCTACCGGGCCGACCGGATACCCTGGATCCCGCGTGCCCCGCCCGCACGACCGCCGGCAGAACCCGAGGAGCGCGATGTTCGACAGCCCGCTCTCCGCCTCCGCGTACGAGGTGCTGGGCGTCGTCGCCACGGCCTCCGATGACGAGCTCCGCCGCGCCTACCGGCTGCAGCTGCGCCGCACGCACCCCGACACCGGCGGGGATGCGGCCGTGTTCATCCAGGTGCAGCGCGCCTGGGAGCTCGTCGGCACCCCCGAGCTGCGCGCGGGCTACGACCGGGGGCACGGGTTCGCCGACGACGACGCGCCCTGGGACGGCTGGCGCGCCCCGGCGGCCCGCACCGACACCCGGCCGCGCGCGAAGTCCTACGGGGAGGCGGGCGGGAGCCGGCGTCGGCACTACATCGCGCAGGTGCGCGCCTGGACCGGATCCGACGTGGCGGATCCGTACGATCCCGCCTTCGTGCGCACGGTTCCGCGCGAGCTGCGACGAGTTCTCGCGAACGCCCTCGCCGAGGAGCACACCGCCCGGACGGTCGCCGACCTGGGTATGGGCTTCACCGCCTGGCACGACGTGGCGATCCCGTCCGGGACGCCCGTGGCCGGCGCGCCCCTGTCCGGTGCCGCCGGCGGAACACCCCCGTCGCCCGACACGCTCGACCACATCGTCCTCGGCCCCTCGGGCCTGTACGGCCTGATGTCGGCCGACTTCGGCGAGATCGCGAGCTTCCGCGGCGGCGAGGTCATCGGATCCGGCACCGGCTCCCGCGCTCCGGTCACCGCACTCGTGACGCAGGTGCGAACGATCGCCCGCGCCGCCCGGGTGCGCTTCGGCGGCGCGATCCTGGTACTGCCGGACGACGACCTGGCGCAGGCGACGACCCCGCTCGGCGCGATCCGCGGCACGACCGTCGTGGTCGTGCGCCGCAGCGCCCTGCGCCCCCTGCTCCGCGCCGGGGTGCCCGGGTCCCGCACGATCGGCGGCACCGAGCTGTTCGATCTGCGCACGCGGATCCAGCAGACCGTGCGCTTCGCCTGACGACGACCGGATCCGGATCCGGCTCTCCCGTCTGTCTCTGATGTCTCTGAGGGAGGGGCGCGGGCTGCGGACCGCACAGGACCCAGGCCCATGGCGACGTCCGCCGCGGCGGGCCATCATGAGGGTGGGCTTGTCGCGCACGCGACGCGGCGGAGAGGGGCGACCGATGACGACGCAGGGCGGCACCCCGGCCTCCGCCGACGACGCCGACGCGACTGCACCCGCACCCGCACCCGCACCCGCACCCGCACCGAGCTCGGCATCCCCCGGCGCGGTCCCTGCCCCCACTCCCTCGCCCCGCGCGGTCCCCGCCCCCGTCACTCCGCGCACCGGCGCACCCCGGCCGCTGCCCGCGGCCCTCATCATGGTCGCGGTCTTCGCGTTCCTCCTCGGCGGGGTCGAGCTCGCCCTCGGCCTGGGCGCCCGGAGCACGTTCTGGGTCGTCGCGCTCTTCACCGGCGTGTTCTGGATCTGGGTCGCCGCGGGGCTCCTGGCCTGGTGGCGCCGGCCGCACAACGCCACCGGAGTGCTGCTCGTGATCGGCGGCATCGCGCTGTTCCTCGCCGGGCTCGTGAACGTCGGCGTCGAGGTGCTGTCGGTCGTCAGCGCGGTCTTCGCCACGAGCCCCCTGGCGATGACGGTGCATCTGCTGCACGCGTTCCCGTCGGGCCGGCTGCGCGGGCGGCTCTCCATCGCCACGGTCGTGCTGGCGTGGATCTCCTGCCCGGTGCTCCAGCTCGCCGTGGTGCTGACTTCGGTCCTCGCACCGGACGCGGCCGGGGTGATCGCCACGGTGCAGAAGGGCATCGGGATCACCGCGATGGTGCTCACCGCGATCGTGCTCAGCCGACGGCTCGTCGCGGCCGATCCCGGACACCGGCGGGTGCTGGGCCCGCTCTTCGGCTACGGCATCGTCGCCGTGCTGCTGCTCGCCTTCGCGCCGACGATCGTGCACGCGTTCGGCTGGCCCCGCGAGATCGGCGGCATCACGCAGCTGCTCGTCTCCGCGGCGATCCCCGTCGCGTTCCTGCTGGGCGTGCTGCTCGGAGGCTTCCGCCGCACGGGCGACCTCGAACCCCTGAGCGCCTGGCTCGGCGTCAGCGGCGCGGGCGGTCCTGCGGTCGCGCGAGCACTGGCGGCCACCCTCGGCGACGACTCGCTGGAAGTCGTCTACTGGTCCGAGGAGCACGAGGAGTTCGTCGACGGGGCGGGCGCGCCGGTCGATCCGTCGCGTCGCGGCGCGGATCGCGGCTGGTGCGAGATCCGCATCGACTCCCGGCTCGTCGGCGCGATCGTCTACGACACCCGGATGACCGCGGATCCGGGACCGGTGCGGCGCGCGGGCGACGTTCTCGCCATCGCGATCGACCGGGAACGCCTCACCGCCGAGCTGCGGGCGAGCAACGAGGCGCTCAGCCAGTCCCGGATCCGGCTCGTCGAGACCTCCGATCGCGAGCGCTCACGCATCGCGCAGGACCTGCACGACGGGATCCAGGTGCAGCTCGTGCTGCTCGCCCTCGCCGCCCAGACCATCGCGAACGACCCGGACGCGCGCCCGGCGACGAGCGAGGCCTCGGCCCGACTGCGGCAGGGGATCGATCAGGCGGCGGCGGATCTGCGTCGGCTGGTGCACAACGTGCTGCCGGTGGCGCTCACCGAGCGCGGGCTCACCCCGGCCGCGGAGGACCTCGTCGACCGCCTGGCGATCCCGGCGACGCTGGAGGCCGACGTCGACGACGCGGCGATCTCGTCGACGACCGCGCACACCGCGTACTTCATCATCGCCGAGGCCCTGACGAACACCGTCAAGCACTCGAAGGCGTCGCGGGTGCGCGTCGCGATGCGCACCCAGGACGGCCGGCTGCACCTGGTGATCCACGACAACGGGGTCGGCGGAGCGAGCCTCGACCGCGGAGCCGGGCTCCGCGGTCTGCTCGATCGGGTGGACGCGCTGGGCGGCCGGCTGCGCCTGCGGTCGGATCCGGGACACGGCACCGAGGTGAAGGTGGATCTGCCATGCGGGTGATCATCGGCGAGGACGAGGTGCTGCTGCGCGAGGGTCTGCGCCACCTGCTCGCACAGGACGGCTTCGAGGTGGCCGCCGCCGTCGGCGACGCCGAGGCGCTGCTGGAGCAGGTGGACCTGCTCACGCCGGACCTGGTCATCACCGACATCCGGATGCCGCCGACGCACACCGACGAGGGCCTGCTCGCGGCGCTCCGGATCCGCACGGCGCACCCCGGGATCCCGGTCGTCGTGCTCTCGCAGTACGTGCAGCGCCGCTACGCGACCGAGCTGCTGGATCAGGACGGCGGCGGCTTCGGCTACCTGCTCAAGCAGCGCATCGCCGACGTCACCACGTTCACCGCCGACCTGCGCCGCGTCGCCGCGGGCGGCACGGCTCTGGACCCCGAGGTGGTCTCGGTGCTGGTGACCCGCGCCAGCCGCGCGAGCGGAGCCGTCGGCTCGCTCACCCCGCGCCAGCTCGAGGTGCTCTCGCTCATGGCGGAGGGACGCAGCAACGCGCGCATCGCCGCCGATCTCTTCCTCACCGAGAAGGCGGTCGTGCAGCACACCTCGCACATCTACACCGCGCTCGGACTGCCCGTCGACGGCGACGACCACCGCCGCGTGCTCGCGGTGCTGCGATTCCTCGCCTCCGTCGCCGAGGAGTACCGCTGAGCCCTTCACGGGGGCACCGCGTTTCGTCTCGCTGCGCTCGCTCAACGACCCCGACGGGAGGGCGCGCTCGCTCAACGACCCCGGCAGGAGGATGCACTCCTCGTGCTACTTCCGCGGCGGCGGAGCATAGGCGGTGCCGAGCTCACCGGTGAGGGCGACCAGGAGCCGCACCGCGGGCGTCTGGCAGATCGCATCGCCCGGGTCGTCCGTGAGCGTGGGCGACGTCGTGCAGCCGCCCGAGGCGATGTCGCTGTTGGTCTGCACCGCGACCGTGGTGTCCGTCGCCGTGTCGTAGAAGAGCGAGGTGTTGTAGCCGGAGAGGTCGCCGGTGTGCCCGACCCACCCCTGCGAGCAGCTCATCCCGAAGCCGTAGCCGATGTCGGAGAACGAGGTCAGCCGCAGGGTCTGCGTCTTCGCGTCGACGAGCCCCTGCCCGGTGCCCAGCGCGCGTCCCATCGTCAGCAGATCGTCGATGTCGGAGATGATCTCGCCGGCCGTGAAGCTCCACGACGGGTTCCAGTCGGTGGAGTCGGCCGGGGCGTCCGGGGTCGCGCTGTTCCCGTTCAGGGTGTAGCCGCGCGCATACGGCTCGGGCAGCGCCGCCGAGGTGCCGGGCCAGGACGTGTTCGCCAGATGCAGCGGATCGAAGATCCGGGACTGCATGAGCCGGCCGACATCCTCTCCGGTCACCTTCTCGATCACCTTCCCGAGCAGGACCGTGTTCGTGTTCGAGTAGGCGAAGCCCTCGCCCGGGGGGAACAGAGGCGAGACGGCGGCTCCTGCCGCGATGACCTCCTCGGGCGTGTAGACCGCGGTCGGATCCGCGAAGTACTTCTCCAGGAGCTTCTCGTTCATGGTGTAGCTGGCGACGCCGCTGGTCATGTCGGCGAGCTGGGTGAGCGTGATCCGGTCTCCGTTCGGGATCCCGTCCACATACTTCGAGATGGTGTCGCTGAGCTTCAGCTTCCCCTCCTGGGCGAGCTGCAGCACGATCGTCGCGGTGTACATCTTCGTGAGCGACGCGATGCGGGTGTGCATGCCGACCTGCATCGGAGTCCCGGCGAGATCGGCGTTCCCGTAGGCCTTGGTCCAGGTGCCCTCCGGCGTGCGCACCCCCACGACCGCGCCCGGCGAGGCTCCGAGCGCGAAGGCCTTGGCCGCCGCGGCGTCCAGCTTCGCGACGGTCTCCGCCGGCAGCGCCGACAGCGTCTTCGCGCCGGCCTTCGCGGCGATGGTGGCGGCCGGATCCGCGACGCAGCCGGCGGTCGCCGCACTCGCGGACGGCGACGGCGAGGCCGTGCCGGGCGCGGCGCCGGACGGACTGGTGCAGCCGGCCAGGACGAGGGCGCCGACGACCACGGCGAGCGCCAGGGGGTGGCGGGGGGTGCGGCGGGACGGCGTGATCATGTCAACCTCCGTAGATGCTCGTCATGAGCGTCGTGGCGATCGTCGCCGCGGGCGGACGCCCGTCGGCTGCCGGGGCGAGGTTCGTCCAGACGACGATCGTCACCTTCTGCTCCGGGTCGTACCCCATGAAGGAGTTGAAGCCCGGCAGCTCACCCGTGTGACCGTAGAGCGGCCCGATCTTGGCGATCCCCCACCCGTACTGCGGGTCGGGCAGCGGGGGCAGCGGGATGGGCACCGGCTGCACGCTGGCGAGGCGCTCCCTCTGCAGCGTCGGGCTGAGCAGGCCACCGCCGCCCAGCGCCTCGACCCAGTGCGCGAGGTCCCGGATCGTCGAGACCCCGGCGCCTGCGGCCCCCGCCCAGGACGGGTTCAGCTCCGTCGTGTCTCCGGGCAGCAGCGTTCCGGCCTTCGCCTGCGCGAGCTGATCGGGCGGAAGCTCGCTCGTCTCCATGGTGTCGACGTTGGTCGAGTACATGTAGCCGTGCGAGAACGGTGCGGGGAGGGCGGCGTCGTCGGCCGCGGGGTACGACGTCTCCCGCAGCCCCAGCGGGGTGAACAGCCGCTCCTGGAAGATCTCCGCGAGCGGCTTCTGCTCGAGCTGCTCCGCGATGAGCCCGAGCAGCACGGTGTTGGTGTTGGAGTACGCCCAGCCGTCCCCCGGCGGGAACAGCGGCGGCTCGGCGAGGCCCATGGCCGCGAGCTCCTCGGAATCCCACACCCGCTGCGGCTGCGTGTCGAGGGCCGTGTTCAGCGCGAGGGTGGTGGTGTAGTTCGCCAGCCCGCTGCGCATCGTGAGCAGCTGCTCGATCGTGATGCGGCTGCCGTTCGGCACGTCGGGGCGGTACTTCGACACCTTGTCCGTGAGCGCGATGCGCCCCTCCTGCACGAGCTGCAGGATCACGGTCCCGGTCATCGTCTTCGTGTTGGATCCGATGCGGAAGTGATCGTCGAGCGACACCGGAGTGGATCCGCGCAGCTCGGTCGTGCCGTAGGTCGCGGTGACCTCCCCGTCGGGGGTGCGCACGAGCATCGCGGCCCCCGGAACGCCCAGCTCGGCGGCGAGGGCGGCGAAGCGCGTCCGCAGCGCGGCCGGATCCGTCGTGACGGATCGCCCCTGGGCGGAGGGCGAGGGCGACGCCGACGGGCCGGCGACCGGTGCACCGGCGCAGGCCGGGAGGCACAGGGCGATGACCGCCGCAGTGGCGAGCGCCGCCACCCGGCGACCCCTGTTCGACATCCTCACGGCGACTCCTCCGTCGTCTCCCGCACACACGGCGGGTTTCGCCGACGCGGTCTCCCCGATGAGATCCGCGCCGGCCCCGGCATCCCCAGCGGGTCCAGTCTCCCGAAGCCGGCACCGGCGCGGAATGGGTCTACGTCTATTCCTTCGCGCGGGCCGTGATGGGAGAGTGTGCTCGGGAGGGTTCGCTCATCGGAAGGGACACCGTCATGGCCACCGCACGACTCGCGAGGCCGGTCGCGCTCGCGGCCGCTCTGCTCCTGCTCGCCGGGTGCTCATCGCAGCCCTCGACCGGCCCCACCGCCACCGGCGCCGGCACGCCGACGTCGACCGTGCCGGCGGTGTCGACCTGCGTCGCGGATCCCGCCGCGGTCGTCGCCCGTTCCGCAGACCTGCCGACCTCCGCGATGCCCGACGACCTCGTCGCGACGATCGACAAGGCCGCGCAGGACTCCTTCGCCCAGACGTCCGCGAAGGGCGCCGTCGTGGCCGTGCAGTCGCCGAAGGGCCTGTTCCTCAAGGCGTACGGCATCGCGGATCCCGCCACCGGAGCACCGATGACCACCGACATCTACCAGCGGGTCGGATCCATCACCAAGACCTTCACCGGCACGCTCACCGTGCAGCTCGCCGCCGAGGGGAAGCTCAGCCTGGACGACCCCATCTCGAAGTACGTGGACGGGGTGCCGCGCGGCGGCGAGGTCACCATCCGGATGCTCGCCGACATGAGCAGCTCGGTGACGAGCTACACGAAGGACGACGCCTGGCAGAAGGTGTTCTTCTCGGATCCGGACCGGGTGTGGAAGCCGGAGGAGCTGCTCAAGGCGGGCATCTCGCTGCCGCCGCAGGATTTCGCGCCGGGCACCGCCTTCGACTACTCCAACACCAACACGATCCTGCTGGGCTTCGTGATCCAGAAGGTGACCGGCAAGAGCTATCAGGACGTGCTCGCCGAGAAGATCCTGACGCCGCTCGGGCTCACGCACACGATCTTCCCGGCCGGATCCGCCGCGTTCCCCGACCCGCACGCCCAGGGGTTCACCCTGCAGGGCGGCCACGGGACGCCGGAGAACCCGGCGAACACGACGAACTGGAACCCGTCGTGGGGCTGGACCGCGGGCGAGCTGATCTCGAGCGCGCAGGATCTGCTGCGCTACGGACGCGCGGAGGGCACCGGCGCGGGGCTCGTGCCGGCGAAGCAGCAGGAAGAGCGGCTCACCTCGTTCCGCGAGTTCAACGGCCCGGGCGCGGGCGGCTACGGCCTCGGCTGGGGCTGCCAGAACGGATGGGTCGGCCACACCGGCGAGCTGCCCGGCTACAACACGGCGATGTTCTACAGCACGGCGGACGACACCACGATCATCACCATGGTGAACAGCGACATCCCCTCCGGCGACTGCCCGAGCGACGCCCGCACGCTCACCGACAACCCGACCGACCTGCCCTGCAGCTCGCCCGCGACCCGGATCTTCCAGGCCCTCGCGACGACGCTCGGCACCCCCTTCGCCCCGCAGAAGAAGTAGCCGACGAGACGGCGGCCCCGGGGTCCGGATCGGGGTCAGGGTCCGGGTCCGGATCCGTCCCGCCCCGTTCCTCCGCTCCGTCTCCCTCCTCCCGTCGTCTTTCCCTCCCCTGGCGGGCGCCACTGCGGGGAGGGGAAGACGGTGCGGAGAGGGAGACGCGCAAGGGACGTCAGACGGCGAGCGCCGGGGCGCCCCGCCACGGACGGCCGATGAGCAGCAGCACGGCGAGCCAGATCTCGAACGCGAAGATCGGCACGGCCGCGATGCCCGCGACCACGCCGTTGAGCGGGATCGCCCCCCAGAGCTGCGCGAGGTCGCTCGCGAACACCAGTGCACCGCCCGCGACTCCGAGTGCGGCGAGCGCCCGCGGCAGGATCCGCGCATCCCAGAGCAGCCAGCCCAGCACCACGGTGTTGACGCCGATGACCAGCCCCTGACCGACGAGGAACGCCGCCGTGTGCAGCGCGGCCGCGGGGCCCGCCGCGAGCCAGGACGCGCCCTGCGCCCCGGCGCTCGCGAGCATCGGCAGCGTGCCGGCGAGGATGACCGCCGCCTCGACCGCGCGGAGCACGGCGAACGTCAGCGCGCGCGTCGGCGCGTACTCCTGCAGCAGCCGCCACAGCAGCACGCCCGTGCCGACGCAGCCGATCGCCAGGGCGAACTCGAGGGCGACGCCGGCGCGGATCCAGCCCTGGGCGTAGGCGGGCACGGCGAGCACCGAGGTGACGTGCGTCACGAGATAGAGGATCCCGGCGAGGAGGGCCTGCCGGCGGAGAGAGGGGGTCATGACGGATCCGTTCATTCGGGTGTACGGCGTATACCTTGCGGATCCGATCGTAGGTGTACGCTGTATACGTGTCAACATCGGTGCCGCGGACGCCCCTGGACCGGGGCCGCATCGTCGCCGCGGCCATCGAGCTCGCCGATGAAGCCGGCCTCGAAGCCACGAGCATGCGGCGCGTCGCGGAGCGCCTCGGCGTCACCCCGATGGCCCTCTACAAGCACGTCGCACACCGGTCGCAGCTCGTCGACGACATGCTCGACGCGCTGCTGGCTCGCATCCCCGCCGCCGCGCAGGGCGCCGACTGGCGCAGCAGCGTCCGCGCCAGGATCCTGGCCGCGCGCACCCTGCTCTCCGCGCATCCGTGGGCCCGCGACGCGATCGAGTCGAGCCCCCTCGCCACGGCACGGGTGCTCGCGCACATGGACGCGCTGATGGGCGCGATGTTCGACGGCGGCCTTTCGGCCGACCTCGTGCACCACGCCATGCACACGCTGAGCACGCGCATGTGGGGGTTCACCCGCGACGTCATGCCGACTCCGCGCCTGCCCGATGACGCGGAGCAGCGCGCGGCCGCGATGTCCGCCTATGCGCGGGAGTTCCCCTCCATCGTGCGGATGGCCGCGACCGCGCCCGGCGCCGGCACGGACTGCGACGACGACGCTGAGTTCGCCTTCGCCCTCGACCTCCTGCTCGAGGGCGTGGAGCAGCGCCGCGTCAGCGGATGGCGCTCGGATCGCTGATCCGGCCGGCGGCACGAGAAACGTTCTGCGCGGGAGACACCACGTCCGCCGCGTGTCTCATGCGGATTCCGGTTTCTCGCGGATCCTGCGCTCGGACGGCACCCGATTGCTGGGATACCGTGGCGGAATGAGCGGAAACCACGTGTACGAGACCGGAGCGATCGACACCTGGGGTGTCGACGAGGGCACCGGCAAGCGGTTCGTCGACGGGGAGTCGGCGCAGTACCTCGGAATGTCGGTCAACTCCACGGATCCGGGCGGGAGCTCGCCGTTCTGGCATCGGCACAGCCGTTTCGAGGAGCTGTACGTGTTCCTCGACGGACGGGGCCAGATGGCGCTCGACGACGAGGTGGTCGACGTGCAGCCGGGCACCGTCGTGCGGGTCGCTCCGGAGACCTGGCGCGCGGTGCACAGCGCCGCAGACGCGGGCGTGCCGCTGAAGTGGCTCTGCCTGCGCGGTGGCGGCGACAGCCTCGCCGGGATCGGCCGCGACGGCGAGCTGGACAAGGAGCGGCCGTTCCCGTGGGCGCGGTGACCGACGTCTCGATCGGCGGCGAGAGCATCCGGCTCGGGCAGTTCCTGAAGTTCGCCGGGCTCCTCGACTCCGGCGGCGACGCCAAAGAGGCGATCATCGACGGGTACGTGCGCGTCAACGGCGAGGTCGAGCGCCGCCGCGGGCGCCAGCTGGCCGATGGCGACCTCGTCGGCTACGAGGAGCGGACGGTGCGCGTGCGGCCCTGAGCGCCGAGCCGGTCAGTCCTGCGCGGGACGGCGCAGCAGCTCGATCACGACGAGCAGCAGCACCGCGCCCAGCAGCACCCACAGCACGAGCCACGCCGTGAGCGGATGCACGAGCAGCACGACGGCCGCGGCGGCGAGGGCGACGACGATGAGGATCCCCCGGCGCGACCGATCGATCCATCCGCCGAGGCGCGCGACCCCGCCCGGAGCATCGTCCGAGGGCGCGCCCCCGCCGGGACGCACCGCCGCGGCCACACGGCCACCGGCGCCGCGGACGGCGACCGCCGCGCGCGAGGCGCCGATCAGCCAGGCGACGAGGGCCGCCACCAGCGAGATCAGACCGAGTGCGAGCAGACGCTGCGTGAGCGGCTCCGTGATCCGGTCGAACACTCCCCCGGCCGCCGCAGGCGTGATCGCGGATCCGTTGGACGCCAGGGCGCCGATGCCCACCGCGCGTCCGACCGCGACCGCGGCGAGCAGCATCACCATGATCACGACCGCCGCGACACCCGTCGCGAGGATCGCGCGCCGGCGGCGCCGCGCCACCAGCACACCGGCGACGAGCAGCGCGAGCGCGAGCCACGGCAGCCAGGCCGAGACGGTGACGACGATGCCGTAGGCCGCGACGGCCGTGCCCATCGAGGCGTTGTGCACGAGGACGATCGAGCGGTCGGTGGTGGGGATGGCCTGCGCGAAGGTCACCCCCTCGGCGAGCAGCCGTGCGCGCACCCCTTCGAGGACGGGTCCGAGCTGCAGCGTCAGCGTGCCGTCCGCGCCGGCGACGACCGCCGTGTCGGGGCCGCCCTGCAGCGCAGCCACGGCCTGGGCGTGGGAGACGCGCAGGGTCTGCTTCCAGATGTCGGCGAACGCCGGCGAGGTGATCACGTTCTCGACCATGCCGCGCACGAGGTTCTGCGCCCCCTGAGCGACCGGAGCCTGGAGCAGCCCCAGAGCGGTCGCTGCCCGGGGCGGCAGGTCGAGCGAGCGCAGACCGTCGAACACGTCGGCGGTGAGACCGGGGATGTCGACCTGCTGGTCGATCACGTCGTTGGTCGCGCGCACCAGCACGGCCTGCACCGCCGGGTCGGCGGCGAGCGGGGCGAACGTCGCGACGAACTGATCGGTGTCGGTGAGCAGGTCCCGGGCATAGCTCGTGACGGCGCTGACCGAGCCGAGGACCAGGCCGAGCACGATCAGCACCGCCGAGGCCGCACTGCGCCACCCCGCGCCGGCACGCGCCGCGGCGCCCCGGCGCAACACATCGTTCTCGGCCTCGAGGCGGGCGATCTGCGCGGCCGGATCCTCGGCGCTCGTCATCGACGCATCCTTCCGTGGGGCTCGGTCGGGAAGGCGCCGAGCAGGTGGGCTAAGAGCAGACTATTGCCCCATCCGACGCCGACCAGGTCTCCGCGCCCCGCCCTTGGATCGCGCGCCCGGGCCGGCGCGACCGTCAGCCCGCCAGGCCCAGGAACACCAGGAGCAGCCGCTCGACCTGCGCGAGCTCCTCGGCCGTGGCACGAGCTGGGCACTCTTCGCGGACGAGTGCACCTGTGCGGATCGATCGTCCGGACCGGATCCTCTCGCTCCACGGGTCCGGTCCACCGATCGGTGCTCGACCATGACCGATCGGTGGATCCGGGCGAAGCGACCTCCGAGGACTCTGGAGGGATGAACACGACAGCCACCGTCTCCCCCTTCTCACCTCGCCGCGCGGCGTTCCGTCCGGTCGTCCTCCTCTCCTGGGCGTTCGTCGCGGTCAGCGCCGCGATGATCGCCTTCCTCTCGCTCGCCACCGTGTCCGGCACCGCGTTCGAGATCGCGATCTGGATCCGCTGCTCCCTCGTCCTGGCCAGCGGGATCGTCGTGGTCGCGATGGCCGTCGCCGCCGCCCGCGGCTCCCGCGGCGCCTGGGTGCGCCTGCGGATCGTCAGCCCGATCATCGTGGCCGCGGTGATCGTGATCGTGTCCATCCCCGGCTTCCTGCCCGACGGGGTGCGCATCGAGCAGGCCGTGTGCGGGCTCCTGCTGCTGCCCGTGGCGATCCTGGTGAACCTGCCCCGCATGCGGGCGCTCTTCGCGCCGAAGGCGTAAGGTCGGCCCGTGATGGACTCGCGCTGGCGGACCGTGCTCTCGGTCGCCCCGTACGTCGTGCTGGGGCTCCTGGCCGGGTTCGCGGTCCTCACGGAGGCGCGGCAGCCGGAGCGGCTGCTGCCGACGCTCGCCCTGTGCGCGGCCTACGGCCTGTGGGTGCTCGTCCTGCGCACCCTGCCGTTCCGGTGGCGCGACCGGCCCGCCGTGATCGCGGTCTTCCTCGCCGGCGCGATCGGGCTGAACCTGCTGCTCGTGCTGCGCGAGGGCACGTTCGGCTTCCTGGCGGTCGCGACTTTCTCGTTCGCGTACTCGCTCGCAGCCTGGCCGTGGGAGCTGATCCCCGTCGCGGGCACCGCGGTCGTCGCGGGGATCGCGCAGAGCTCGGGGTTCCGCGCGGATCCGGCCGGCATCGCGGGAACCGCGGCCGTGATCCTGCTGAACGTCGTCGTGATGTGCGGGCTCTCGTTCGGACTGCACCGCGCCGAGCTGACGATGCACCGCACCGCCGTCCAGGACGAGCGCGCCCGTCTCGCCCGCGAGATCCACGACACCCTCGCCCAGGGCTTCACCGGCATCATCACCCAGCTGCAGGCGGCGGAGCAGGCGGCCGACGACGGCGCGCGCCGCCGGCACACGGAGGCCGCACTGACGCTCGCCCGCGACGGGCTCGCCGAGGCCCGCCGCTCCGTGCAGGCGCTGCGCCCGGCGGCGCTGGAGCAGACCTCGCTCGCGGACGCCCTCTCCGGCGTGGCCCGGTCGTGGTCCACGCGCACCGGCATCGCCACGACGGTGACCGCGGCCGGTGACGCCCGAGGGCTGCCGACGGAGACCGAGGTGGCGCTGCTCCGCATGGCCCAGGAGGCGCTGGCCAACGTCGAGAAGCATGCGGCGGCGACCCGGGTGACGCTCGCCCTGCGCGTGGGGCCCGCGACGGCGAGCCTGGAGGTGCGCGACGACGGCCGCGGCTTCGACGCCGTCGACCGCCTTAGGGGCGCCGCGGACGGCTCCGGCGGGTACGGCCTCATCGCCATGCGGGAGCGGCTGGAGGCCGCGGCAGGGGCGCTGATGGTGGACTCCCGCCCCGGGCGCGGAACCGTCGTGCGCGCGGAGGTGCCCGCATGACCGCACTCACCCTGCTCGTCGTCGACGACCATCCCGTCGTGCGCGACGGCATCGTGGGCATGGTCGGATCCGCCGAGGACATCGACGTGATCGGCGAGGCGTCGGACGGGGTCGAGGCGGTCGCCCTCGCCCTTGTGCACGCCCCCGACGTCGTGCTCATGGATCTGCGGATGCCGCGGATGGACGGCGTCGCCGCGCTGCGCGAGTTCGCGCGCCTCGGCATCACCAGCCGCGTGGTGGTGCTGACGACGTTCGACGCGGACGCCGACGTGCTCCCCGCGATCGCCGCCGGCGCCACCGGATACCTGCTCAAGGACGCCACCCGAGACGAGCTGCTGGACGCGATCCGCGCCGCGGCGGCGGGACGGACGGTGCTTGCCTCCGAGGTTGCCTCACGGCTCGTCGGCCGGGTGCGCGCCCCCGAGGCGAGCCTCCTCACCCCGCGCGAGCTGGAGATCCTCGCCCTGGTCGCCGAGGGCACCACGAACCGCGCCGCCGGCGACCGGCTGCACCTCAGCGAAGCCACCGTCAAGACGCACCTGCTGAGCATCTACGCCAAGCTCGGCGTCGGCGACCGTGCCGCCGCCGTGGCCGAGGGCTTCCGCCGCGGCCTGCTCGACACGGCCCGCTGAGGGCCGCCGGCGCCGACGGTAAACTGGGCCGATGGGCGATGGGGAGCTCGGCCTGCCGGGAACACGCACTTTCGCGGACGCCTTCGCCGACGCGATCGCTCGCCGCGACGTGACGCTGTCCGCCCTGCGGACGCGCCTGGAGGATCGCGGGAATCCTGTCTCGCTCGCGACCCTGAGCTCCTGGCGGTCGGGAACGCGCACGCCCGACGTGCAGCGGAGCTGGGCGGCGCTCAGTGACCTCGAGGACCTTCTGCAGCTCCCCGCAGGCGATCTCGTGCGCCTCACCGCGCCCCGTCGCGCGCCGACGAATGCGACTCCCGCCCGGTTCCTCTTCGACGAGGCGCGCGCCGCGGGACTCGACATGAGGATCGACGACGTCGTGAGCGAGCTGATCCGCGTCCTGGAGCTGGCGCCTCAGGATGCGTTCCGCGAACTGTCGATCCAGCGGATCATCGACGTCGACGAGAACCTCCTCGTCGCGCGCGAGGTCACCTACTCCGTGGTCGAATGCGTGACCGGAGAGGTGTCCCGTTTCGGCTGGCTCAAGTTCAGCGACGAGCCGCAGTTCGACGGGATCGGTCAGATCACGCTCGACGGGCACGCCAGCGAACACCACGTCGATCCCTCGGGACGCATCCATGTGACGGTGTTCGAACTCGAGGAACCGCTCGCCCCCGGCGAGACCACCCTCCTCGCCGTGCGTCAGGACATCCCGGTCGAGCAGCGGTCCCAGCGCCGCGAGACGGTCACGCACGTCCATCACCCCGCGCAGAAGGTCGTGAGCTGGATCCGGTTCGATCCGCGCAACGTGCCGGAGCGGATCGAGGAGTTCGATCGCACCGAGACGGCCGAGCACATGACTCTGCGCGTCCTGGACACCCCGACGTCCCTCCATCAGGTCCGCTGGGACTATGGTCCCGGGGCGCTGGGCCTGCGCTGGGGCGACCCGCAGCCCGCCGACGACTGAGCCGGCTCCGCGCCGGCGCGCGCGGCGCGCTCCTCAGTCGTCATCGAACCCCCAGCGCATCCTCAGGCCACCCGGACCGAAGTCGCGGCGCAGGCGGTGCACCGATCTCGTCGTCCCCGCCGCCACCGTGACCGTCCGGGTGCCCCGGGACGTCATCTCGGTCTCGTCGAACCACTCCGGGGCACGGTCTCCGGCGGCCCGGAACCACTGCACGATCTCGCGCACCGGCCGGCGGACCGTCATGAGATGCTCACGAGGCGCGGGATAGCCCTCGGGAGACACCGCCTCGAACGAGACCATCGCGGTCTCACCCGGCTCGAGCGAGCGGTCGAGCGCCAGGGCGAAACCGCTCATCGTCCCGCCCGGGTGCCGGACCGTCCGGGCGAGCGTGCATCCGGCGAGGTTCCTCAGCACCGGCACGATCTCCGTGGGGCGGGACGCGGTGAGCAGAACCCCGAGCGAGTCCACACGGTTCTGCACGCACTGCACGAGGAGCACCGAGGACGCCTCCGACACCGTTCCCGATGCCGAGATCTCGATCGTCTCGCGGAGCGAGAGGATCCGCAGGCTGTCCGGAGGCGAGACCGCCAGCAGCGCGAACGTCTCCGCGCCTTCGGAATCGCGGAGCGAGGCGGGCGCGGACACCCTGCCCCGCCGCCGGGATCGCCCCGCCAGAAAGCGCGTGAGCGCACCCGACTCGAGACCCAGCTCGACCTCGATCCCGGCCACGATCGCAGCCGACGCCGCCCCTTCGGGGTGCCGCGCCCCCGTCCGCCAGTAGCTGAGCGTCGCAAGCGAGATCGACAGTCCCCGCCGGGAGAGCCGGTCCCGCAACGCCGACATCGAGACCCCGCCGACCGCGAGCGCCTCCGCGAACTCCTGCGCGAACGCCCGCTCCCCTGGCATCGGTCCTCTCCCGCCGTGCTCGTCCCCTCACCGGAAGTATCCTCCGATGACGCCGGATCCCGCGGATCCGCTCCATCCGGATTCACACTTCCAGACCTCCTGTGAAGGCCCGCTTCCTATCGTCGAGCATGTCGGAGACAGCGAGCCGTGACTCGCCGCCTCCGCATCGCCGAGGGGAGACGGGGACATGCTGACGGAAGAACGACGCGCGCGAATACTCCGCGAGATCGCGCGGCGCGGCAAGATCGAGGTCACCGCCTTCGCAGAGACCTGGGGATTCTCGGAGATGACCATCCGTCGAGATCTGGACGCGCTCGCGAGCGAGGGGCTCGTCCGTCGCGTCCGCGGCGGGGCCGTGCCCCGCCGGGAGGGCGCCGGGCTCCTTCCCGAACGCGGAACGACGCGGGGCACGCTGGGCCTGATCGTGCCCGACGCCGGACGGCACTTCTCCGGCGTGATCCGGGGCGCCGGCGAGGCCGCCCGCACGGCGGGGTATCGCCTCGTCGTCGGCTCCTCGCTGTCCTCGCGCGCCGAGGAGAGTGCGCAGCTCGCTCGAATGCTGGAGGCGGGCATCGACGGCCTCCTGTTCGCTCCGGCCGTCGGCGCCGCACCGGAGCCCCTCGATTGGGAGCAGATCCGCGACCTCCCGGTCCCCGTCGTGATCGTCGAGCCGGCGCCTCTCCGGCTGCCGACGGATCTTCGCGCCGACGTCGTGCAGACCGATCATCGCCACGGCGCCCGCATCGCGGTCGAGCATCTCGCCGCCAACGGCTACGCCCGTGTCGCGCTGTTCGCGCCGGACCCGGTGACCGCCCTCACCCAGCAGCGGGGATTCCGCTGCGCCGTCGCGGAGCTGGCCCTGGACGCCGACGTCCCCGAAGTGGCGTTCGGGAGGCACGGCGATGCCCCTCCCCTCTCCGGATCCGTCACCGCGTTCCTGCGGCACTGCGAGGAGGCGGCGGTGCACGCGGCGTTCGTCGGTTCGGACGAGGCGGCCGCACTGATGCTGCTGGAGCTGCAGCGCGCGGGGAGCCGGGTGCCGGACGACTTCGCGATCGTCGTCTACGGCGACGACTCCGCCGGGCTCACCGGGACCCCTCTCTCGGCCGTCGCGCTGCCCTCGCTCGCCGTCGGCGCCCGTGCGGCGGCGCTCTGCGTACAGCGACTGGAGCAGGATCTGCCCGCCTCTCCGGCGAAGCTCTCGCTCGTCCCGTATCTGATCGCCCGGGAATCGAGCCGCGCCACGCTCGCCCGCGGTCGGGAGATGCTCCGCGTCTCCTGACGGATCAGCAGGGTCCCGGGAGCCGCAGCGACTGCGGTCGCACGCAAGCCGTCAGCCCAGGGCCTCCGGGAACACGACGTCGATCTCATGGATCCGGTCGCCGAAGTCCTTGCGATTGTTGGTCAGGAACCGATCGGCGCCCGCCGCGATCGCGGTCGCGAGATGCACGGCATCCGGAGCGCGGAGGCCGTACTTCGCTCCGAGCGTGACCGAGAGGTTCGCGATCACGCCGTCCATGGGCAGCAGACGGAGTCGCCCGAGGAGCTGAATGAGTCGCGCGACCTCTGTCGACGCAGGACCTGCGCGTAGCGGCTTCGGAAGGATCTCGGGCATGAGCAGGAGCGACCCGATCGCGCGGTCCTCGGCGCCGGCCTCCTCGAGCAGTGCCGCGAGCGCGCCTTGGAAGGGATGCTCATGGTCGGCTGCGTAGATGAGCACATCGGCATCGAACGCCGTGATGCCCCTCATCGAGAGTCGCGACCTTCGCGGATCCAGGCGATGAGATCCTCCGCGTCCGCGTGATCCAGCGCGGGCTCCCGTCCGAGAGGCTCCGTCCGGGCCGCCTCCAGACGGGCTCCGAGTTCGTCGGCGGCCCGCCACGCCTCGGCCGCGCGAGGGGAACGGAGCTTCGTCGGGCTGACCATCACCGCGACCACCCGGCCATGGCGAGTGATCCGCACGTCTTCCCCCGCCTCGACCCGATCCAGGAGCGCGGGAAGGGTCTGCCGGGCGACGGATGCACTGACACTGTCCATGGAGAAATCGTACACTGTTGTACAAAATAGTACGATCTACGAACCCTGAGCTGCGCGAGTGCCATCTCCCGACCCTGACGACCCGCGGCATGCCGCGGGGATCGATCTCCGTGATCCGTGCACAGCGGCGCGGCGCGCATGGCTGTGCAGGACGGAGCCGCAGGCGCCGGGCCCCTCCGGCCGCCCCAGGACCCAGGGGATCCGCTACCCCGCCGACTCCACCGCCGCGAGCGCCTCGATCGCACCGCGGGTCGGGGCGATCCGCACGAGCGCGCGGTACAGCCGGATCAGCGCCTCCCGGTCGGTGACCCCGGTGCGCACCCGATCGCAGTGCACCGACTGGATCGCGGCTTCGAGCTGGAACCGCCCGGGTTCCCCTCCCCCGGCGACGCCGCTCAGCCGCGCCGCGCGGTGCAGCAGCGCCTCCCCTTCGGCGATGAGCGCACGATCCCACTGAGCGGGATCCTGTTCGGCGAGCGACGGCCAGCGCTCCCCGGGCTCCGCAGGCGTCCGCGCGGGGGCGCGCGACTGGGCGAGCGTGAGCAGGGCTGCCAGCCCCCACGCCTCGGGATCGACGTCGAGCAGGGTCGCGGTGAGCACGGCGAGCCAGCGGGCCTCGTCGGCGAGCGACGTGCGCACGTCGTCGTGCGGATCCAGCCAGTCCAGTGCATACGCGCCGTAGATCGCCTCGAGCACGGCGGTCGTGCGGGCCGGCATGTCGGCCCGCACCGGCAGCGCGAATCCGATGCCCGCGTCCCGGATCTTGCGCTTCGCCCGCACCAGGCGCTGCGCCATCGCCGCCGGCTCCACGTCGAACGCCCGCGCGACCTGTGCAGCATCGAAGCCGAGCACGGTCTGCAGCATGAGCGGCGTGCGGATCCCCGCATCGATCGCGGGATGCGCGCACGCGAACAGCAGCTCGAGGCGCCGGTCGGGGATCGCATCGCCCCGTTCCACCAGTGCGACGACGTCGATCCCGGCGTCGAGCGCGGGACCCTCGTCCGCGCCGGCGTCGTCCAGCGGTGCCCGGGTGCGGTGCGCGGCCGAGCCCCACACGTCGCGGAGTCTGTTGCGGGCCACGGTGAGCAGCCATCCTTCCGGGTTGTCCGGCACTCCGGCGTCAGGCCAGGAGCGCAGCGCGCGCTCGAGCGCGTCGGCGAGGCAGTCCTCGGCGAGCGCGAGGTCGCCGGTCCCGCCGGCGAGCAGCGCCACGAGCCGCCCGTAGGAGACGCGCACGGCGCGCTCGGCGGCGGCCCGCGCCTCGTCGACCGAGCTCACGCGGCCCCCGCGGGCCGCGCCAGATCCGCGAGACCGAACCCTCATCACGAGACCGCGGATCCCATCGTCGGTCTCGTGACTCCGGTTCGGTCTCGCGGACTCACGGCGGCGGTCAGCCGCTGCGCCCATCACCGCACCGGCGAGGCGCCCTGCCAGGCGCCGTCGACGTAGCGGGTGGCGACCGGCCGCACCTCGACGGCTCCCCAGGCGACCGACGGCGCCTGCTGGGCCCACCCGATCGCCGCGTCGAGGTCGTCGACCTCGATCACGACCGTTCCCCCGAGCTGCTCCCTGGTGTCGGCGAAGGGCCCGTCCTGGATGACGGGGTGGCCGTCGCGGACGCGCACCGTGGTGGTCGCCGCCGAGGGATGCAGCACCTCGGCGCTGCGCAGGACGCCGGCTTCGTCGAGCGCCTTCGCATAGACGTCGAAAGCGCGCATGCCCTCGGCGAGCGCCTCGGGCCCGAGGTCCTCCGCGGTCATCTCGGGGTACTGCAGCAGAAGCGTGTAACGCATGATCGGCCCTTTCTCCATGATGTCGAGGCCCTGGCGGCCACCGACACCCTGATGACGATCGAAGGATCCGCCGATCGACATCCTCCTCCGCCACAGTCGGATCCGCATCCGCCGGCGCGGGTCCTCGAGGCGGGGCAGGACCCTTCCCGTCGCAGAAAGCGTCGCCATCGCCCGCTCGGAGCGACACTTTCTGCGACGGGAACAGACCCCGCGCCTCAGACGCCTCGCTCAGAGGTCTCCGAGCACGTCGGCCGGATCCGCGTCGAGGGCCAGCGTCTCGAGCACCCGGAGCAGACGACGCTCCTCGAAGGCGAAATGGTTCTCCATGATCGCCGCGACGCCGTCGAGGTGCCGGGTGAGCTCCTCGGGGGACGCGCTCGCGTCGACGGCTCCGGCGAGCGCGGTGAGCAGCCCGTCGATCATGGCGTGGTCCCGGGACAGCGTCCGCAGCACCGGAGCGAGCTCCGGGTGTGCGGTCTCGATCGCGGGGAACAGAGCGCGGTCCTCGCCGCGATGGTGCCGATCGAGCGCGACGCAGAACCCCCGGCAGTACAGCAGCAGATCACGCCCCGGCGGGGGATCCGATCCGCCCGCACCGGCGCGCGCGAGGGCGAGAGCCTCGCGCAGCCGGGTGTGCGCGCTGCGCAGCTCGTTGCTCCAGGCGATCAGCCTGGTCGTCTCCCGCTCAGTCACGCGGGAGCGAAGGGCAGGACGAGGTCATCGTCGTTCCTTCCGTCCGGCGCCTCCATGCCTGACACGGTCTGCCACCGGCACGCGACGCGGGGATCAGCGTACCCCACGCCCTCGGCGCACGGCCGCCCGCGGGCGTAGGGTGGCGGCGAAGTCACTCACGCGACCAGAGGAGACGCGATGTTCGGAGACAAGCGGCGCGAGGAGAAGCGCGAAGAGGCGGCACTCGCGGAGGCGAAGGCGCAGGCGGCGGCCGCGGTCGAGGAGAGCGAGACCGACGACGCCTCCTTCGAGCCCGACGAGCGGCTGGAGGAGCAGGAGGAGCCGGACAGCGGCGACGTCCGGCGGTGACCCACGCCCTCAGGGCGTCGTCAGCACCTCCTGCAGCACGGTCGCCTCGCTGATGTCGGCGCGCCGGGCCGCGGTCAGCAGCGTCACGGGCCCCTCCCGCACGAGCGCGCGCAGGCCGGCGAGCGCTGCGGCCTGCGCCGGATCCTCCAGCTCGGCGCGATACCGGCGCGCGAACTCGGCGAACCTCTCCGGATCATGCCCGTACCACTGGCGCAGCGCGGTGGACGGGGCCACGTCCTTGCACCACTCGCGCAGGGCGGCGCGCGCCTTGCTCACCCCGCGCGGCCAGAGCCGGTCCACGAGCACCCGCGCGCCGTCGTCGGGCGCCGGCGCGTCGTAGATGCGGCGCACCCGCACTCCGACCGGGGCGCCGTCTCCCGCGGTCATCGCCAAGCCCTCACCGGAGGACGACGCTGGCCTCGGACGTGTAGGCCGAGAAGGTCACCGACTCCTGCGCGTACAGCCGGATCCCGTCCGCGTCGTGCGAGAGATACCCGATCGACACATCCTGGCCGAGCGTGAGCGCGTAGTCGCCTCCGCGCATCGTCAGCACGATCGCCCCCTCGAGCGCGGGCGCGAACACGATGGTGCCGTCGTCGCCGAGCAGCCGGGCCAGGTGCTGGTGCACCGGGTGGCCGTGATCGACCGTCTCGGCGGCCGCGGTGTACAGCTCGGCTGACAGCAGGAGCGCGTACGGCCCCTGCACACCGACCGTGCGGAGGACCGTGAGCGCCTGCGCGACCGCGGCCGGAAGCTCCTGCGGATCCGACGGGAGCGGGATCACGGCGTTCGAGCTGCTCGAGACGATGCCCTGCACGCCCGCCGCCTGGGATCCGGCGAACACCAGGGTGTCCTCGGCGGTGGCCAGCGCCTCCACGGCGTCCTTCACCGGCTGCCAGTCGGAGTCCTGTGCGCCGCGCTCGACATCGTCGACGGCCGCGTGGGTCACGGTGAACGGGGCGCGCAGCTCGATGAGCGGCTGCACCTGCCGGCGGCGCGCCTCGACCGCCCCGGCGGGGGCGTCGATCGGCTCGACGTGCCCGGTGCCGATCGCGGACAGCTCGGGTCCGCCCGCCTCGGGCACGTCGACGACGCGACGTCCGGCGATGCGGGTGATGAAGGTGCGGCGCGCCTCGTCGTCGATCTGATCCCAGGCGGCGGAGGAGATCGGTGCGAGTCTGCGGTGGAGGTTGTCCATGTCTGCGGCCTTTCGCGGGGTGGGGGTCAGTGCGCGGCGGCGGTTCGGAGTCCGCCGATGCCCAGGTCCGTCGTCGGCGCGTCGGCATCCACCGGCGCCACCTCGGCCGGAGCCGCGGCGGGTCCCGGCCCCGGCACGTCGTCGAGGAAGTCCACGGTGGGGGTGAAGAACAGGGTGCCGGTGCGAGCGGTCGAGAAGTCGAGGATCCGGTCCGTGTTGCCGGGAGGGCTGCCCAGGAACATGTTGCGCAGCATCTGCTCGATCACGCCCGGATCCGCGGCGTAGCCGATGAAGTAGGTGCCGAACTCCTCGGTGCCGAGCTCGCCGAACGGCATGTTGTCGCGCAGGATCTGCCGCTGCACTCCGTCGGCGTCGATGATCGTGTTGAGGTGCACGTGGGAGTTGACCGGCTTGACCGCGTCGGGCATCTCGACGTCCTCGAGCTTGCTGCGGCCGATCACGCGCTCCTGCTCCTCGATCGGCAGGGCACCCCACGCCCCCAGATCGTGGGTGTATTTCTGCACGATCACGTAGCTGCCGCCGGCGTAGTCCGGATCCTCGTCGTCGATGAGCACCGCGGCCGGAGCGGCGGCCCCCTCGGGGTTCTCGGTGCCGTCCACGAAGCCGAGCAGATCCCGCTCGTCGAAGTACTTGAAGCCGTGGGTCTCGTCGATCACCACGGCATGACCGCGCAGCCGGTTCATGACCTGCCGAGACAGCTCGAAGCACACGTCCATGTGGTGGGCGCGCACGTGCAGCAGCAGGTCTCCCGGGGTTCCCGGCGCGCTGTGCCGCGGACCCTCCAGCGGCACGAACGGGTGCAGGCCCTTCGGGCGCGGCAGCGCGAACATCCGGTCCCAGAACTCCGCGCCGATGCCGAGGACGCAGTTCAGCTCATCGTCCGGGATCCGGAACGACACCGATCGCGTGATGCTGGACAGGTCGGCGAGGACGTCGCGCACGACCTCCTCGCTACCCTCGTTCACCGTGAGGACGAGGAAGAGCGCGGCCCGGGCCGGCGGTGCGACGAACTGCTGAGTGACCACCGGATCCGTCCCCTCCGCGCGCGTTCGCGACGCACGGTCAGCCTGTCATGGGAGGGCATCCGCTTCAAGCCGGTTGTCGTCGCGATCAGCGGGACTTGGCCCGGAGGACAGGCGGACGGTCCGGCGCGCCTGCTCCGGAGGCGGCGCCTCGATCGCGTCCCGGGCACTGCCCCCCGGTCCTCGCCGGCCGGTCATCCCCACGCCGGATCGCCGGGAACACCGAGGTAGCCGGCGCGGAGCTCATCCACCAGCGAAGGCCGGGTGGAGCGCCAGCCGAGCCGCTCGCGCGCCCGGTCGGCGGCGGCGTGCTGATCGAGAAGGAGCACTCCGGCGAGCGCCGGTCCGATCCGTCGAGCGGTCTCCTCGGCGGTCTCCGCGCGCACCGTGGCGCCCTCGGCCGATGCGGCGGCCGCCGCCAGCTCGGCGACGGTCTCGGTCGCCCCGGATGCCGCGATGTACACGTCGTCGACGTGCGATTCGGCGCCGATGATCCGGACGTACAGATCGGCGAGGTCATCGACGTGCACGGTGGCCCACTGCTGGGAGCCGTCTCCGATCAGCGGGAGCACCGGCTGCGCCCCGCTGCGGTCGATGTCGTCGACGAACCGGCGCGGGATGCCCTGGCCGTGCCCGTACACGATCCCGGGCGCGACCACGACGACGCGCATCCCCTCGCCGTCGTCCGCGAGCAGCCCCCGCGCGGTCTCGTCCATCCAGGCCACGGCCGCCGGCGGCGCCGAGGGCGACTTCTCCGTGAGATCCCGTCCCGATCCGTAGGTCCACAGACTGCTCGTGTAGACGAAGGGCTTGTCACTCGTCAGCAGCCCCGGCGTGACGGCGGCGATGAAGTCCGCATCCTCGGAACGGGACGTGGCGGTGTGGATCACGCCGTCCGACTCCAGCGCGAGATCCGACACCGTGCGGGTGTCCTCCTCGGAGGCGAGGAACGGATCCGCTCCCGCCGCACGCACCTCGTCCGCATCGTCCTGGCCGTCGACGAGGGCGGTAACCCGATAGCCGGCGGCGATCAGCGCCTCCATCACACCTCGTCCGATGAAGCCCGTCGCACCGGTCAGCAGCACGCTCATCTTTCCTCCTCGTCCGTTCCGGTCTCCCCCGTCGCGAGATCCTCCGGCCCCTCATAGGCGAGCAGGTAGGAGAACCACCGGCCGTCCCGCTCCTCCGGTTCGATGTCGTAGACCTTCACCCATCGCCGGCCGTCGTGCTCCACGATCCGGCGGAGCTCGTCCTCCGGCCTCCGATCGACGAGGACGAGCCCTTCGACCCGCTCCACCACGGGGCCGAACGGCCGATCCCGCAACACCGCCGCGTACGTCTCCGGGTTCATCCTCACCGCCCCCGCTGCTCGTGGCCACCCCCTCGTGGTCCGCCACGCTAATCCTCCTCCGCCGGTGGCGGGAGGGCGTCGTGGCGGACCTGTCACGGCGCACAAGCGGCACTGTGGGCGGTGACAGACGTCCCGTCCGGCAGCGCGGCCGCGCGTTCGGGCCGTGATCTGCTGGAGGCGCGGGGCGGCCTCGCCGACGGCGTAACCTCGCTGTCAGCGATGCGCACGGGATGGAGCGGCCTCCCGGCGGGATCGAGGAGAGCGGATATGACGGAACGCGCGGCGGATCTCTCGCACACGGGGATCCGATGAGCACGACCGACCGCGATGAGGGCATCGCCTGGGTCGAGCGCCGGCTGCCGAGCCTGATCGAGAGGGTCTACGCCCGCAGCGTCGAGACCCTGCCCGTCTACGAGGACGAGAAGCACGTCTCCACCGGGGAGCTGCGGCGCTCGATCGAGGAGAACCTGCGCTTCCTCGTGCACGCGCTGCGGCACCCCGGAGAACCGCTCGACCTCGCCGTCCCCGAGCAGACCGGCAGGCGCAGGGCGCACCAGGGCGTGCCGCTGCCCGAGGTACTGCAGGTGTACCGGATCGGCTTCGGGACCCTGTGGGGAGCCCTCGTCGAGCGCGCCGCCCAGAGCGCACGCACCGAGGTGCTCACCCGGCTGCTGGACACGTCGACCCGGATCTGGACCGTCGCCGAGGAGCACGCCACGGCGATCACCGAGGCCTATCGCGCCACGACAGCCGAGATCCTGATCTCCCAGGAGCACCGTCGCGCGGCGCTCGTCGAGGTGCTGCTCACCGGGCACGTCAGCAAGGACGCCGGCCCCTGGGAGGCGGCATCGCTGCTCGGCTTCCCCGCCGACGCGGACCTGGTCGTGGTCGCGGCGCAGACGAACGAGGTGGCGGCGGAGTCGCTGCCCGGGATCGCCCGGCGCCTCGCGGACCAGGGGTGCGTCTCGGGCTGGCGGCTCACGCCGGCCCTGCAGCTCGGCGTGATCGCCCTCGCCCGCCCCGAGGCGATGGACGAGGTCCTCGAGACGCTGCGCGGCTACCCGGGCGCCCGGGTGGGCGTCAGCCCGCCCTTCGCCGCACGCACCGACGCACCGCGAGCGCTGCGTCTCGCCCGCGCGGCTCTCGCGACGACCTCCCGCAGCGCGATGAAAGTGCGCGTGTTCAGCGCGAGCCCCATCGCGGCCATGATCGCAGCGGATCCGCACGAGGCCGAGCGCCTCACCGAAGACGTCCTGGGCCCCGTCCTGCACCTCGCCGAGAGCGACCGCGACGTCATCCTCGAGACCCTCGAGACGTACATCGACACCGGCGGATCCGCGACGGATGCCGCGGCGCTGCTGCACTGCCATCCCAACACGGTGCGGTACCGGCTGCGACGGATCGAGGAGCTCACCGGGCGCAGCTTCACCCGCCCGAACGACATGGCGGAGCTCGCCGCCGCGGCATACGGACTCGAGCTGACCAGGATCGCGCAGCACCACGGCGCCTGATCCGGTCCGGCATGTCCGGATCCCCGTACGTGGCGCGCGATCGGGACAGCTCCGCCCCGCTGCCGACGGTGTCGGCCGTCGGCAGCGCGCCGGATCAGATCCGGTCGAGGCCCTCCTTGCGGCGCTCGTCCTGCGATCCCTCGTCGTCGACGCCGCCGGTCTCGTCGAAGGCCTCGTCGCGGTGATGCTGCCGGCGCTCCTCCTGCTCCTGCCGGTCCTCGCGCAGCTCGTCGTTCTTGTCGTGACCCATCTCGTCCTCCTCGTCCGCGCGCGTGAGCACGCTCAGGGACAGGATCCCCCACCCGAGCCGGATCCGCACGGGTTTCTGTACAGGGCGACAATCAGGACGATCCCCCGGCAGTCCGCCCGCCCCTGGTGAGCTCGCCTCCGGATGCGCCGCGCGGCTCACCGCCCGGGCGGGCCGTCGAGCACGGTCGGCACGTACTCGAGCAGCTGCAGCCGTCCGTCGAAGGTGCGCGATGCGACGAGGTCGAGACGCACGTCGGGGTACCCGTCGAAGATGCGGTCCTGCCCGGTCGCCCCCGTGATCACGGGGAAGAGCACGACCCGGTAGCGATCGACGAGACCGGCGCTCAGCAGCGACCGGCACAGGGAGACGCTGCCGAGGGTGCGCAGCGGTCGATCCGACTCCTCCTTCAGAGCGCGCACGAACTCGACCGCGTCTTCGCGGACGAGGGTGGAGTTCGCCCACTCCAGGGGCTCCGGGAGCGTGGCCGAGAACACGTACTTGGGGATCGGGTCGAGCACCCCGACGCCCTCCTCGCCGCCCGCGGCGAAGGCGGACATGAGCCGATAGGTCGTCGCCCCCATCAGGATCGGGTAGTCCCCGTCCGGCGCCGTCGCGAGCCACTCGAAGTACTCCGGCCCGCCCATGCCCCACAGGCCCGGCCAGCCCTCGGCGGCGCCGTAGCCGTCGAGGGAGCAGATGAAGTCGATCGTCAAGGTCTGCATGTCGTCTCCTCCGCACGCCGTCCCGCGCCGGGATCCCGGCGCGATCGGCGGCTTCGCGCAGGAGTCTAAGCGCGTTCTGCCGAAGCCGCTCGACAATTTACGTGTCACGACATATAGTGTCGTGACATGAACATCATTCAGAATGTCGCGGTCGTCAGCACCGGAACCGTCGCGATCCGGCCCGAGCATGTGGCACGACCCTCGACGCCCATGCTCTGGTGGCTGGCCACCTCCCGCCGCTGGACGGCGCCGCGCCCCATCAACGTCTACGTGATCGAGCACGAGAAGGGCCTGGTGCTGTTCGACACCGGCCAGGATCGGGCCTCGGTCACGGACCCCGACTACTTCCCCGGCGGACTGAACGGCTACTTCTACCGCCGTCTCGCCCGGTTCACGATCGGCCCCGAGGACACCCTGACGACGCAGCTCGCCCGCATCGGCTACGACATCGCCGACGTCACCGCGGTCGTCGTCTCCCACCTGCACCAGGATCACATCGGGGGCCTCTCGGAGCTCACGCACGCGCGGATCCTCGTGGGCCGAGCGGAGCTGGACGCGGCGCGCCGCAGGTCCGCCGAGCTCAACGGGTATCTGGAGAAGCACATCTTCCTGCCGGGGCTGCGCTGGGAGCCGCTGGCCGGCGAGCTCGATCTCTTCGGCGACGGGGCCATCACCCTGCTCCCCACCCCCGGGCACACGCCGGGCTCGCTGTCCGCCCTCATCCGGCGCGCGGGACGCAGGCCCCTCCTGCTCGTGGGCGACCTCACCTACGACGTCACCCTGCTCGAGCAGGGCATCATCCCCGGGGTCGGCGACAGGGCAGGCCTGCTCGCGTCGACCCGGCACGTCGCCGAGCTCGCCGCGCAGCACCCCGGCCTCGTCGTGCTCGCGGCCCACGACCCGGGTGCGCAGCGTCTGCTCGCCGAGGCGGACCGCCCCTAGAGTGAAGGGATGAGGCAGGCAGAGCAGATCCGCTACCTCCTGCTCGCCGCGCAGCGCGAGGGCAACCGCCGGCTCGCGGCGGCGCTCGAGCCGATCGGGCTCTCCCCCGCGCAATCCGAGGTGCTCCGGATCCTCGGGGACCACGGCGACCAGGGCGAGCTCACCGTCTCCGGAGTCGGACGGATGCTCGTCTGCGACAGCGGCACCAACCCCTCTCGGCTGATCGAGCGTCTGGTGCAGGCGGGCTACATCGAACGCGTCGAAGCCGGCGAGGACCGTCGCCGCGTGCACCTGCGCCTGACCCCGACGGGCAGGGCGAAGGAGCAGGAGACCCGCGCGATCGAGGACGCGATGTACGCCGAGCTCGACGCGCTGCCCGGTGCCACGGATCTCATCGCCCCCCTGGAGCTGCTCGTGACGGGCGCTCCTGCCGGTGAGGCGCTGAGAAGGCGCATCGACGCGTCCCGCGGGGCCTGAGCGACGCCTGACCCGCGCGCATCCTCGGCCGTGTCGCCGCCCCGGATAGTGCCCGATCCCGAGAAGCGCAAGCCCGTAGGTCTCCGCGACGCGAGCGTATAGCCTGCACGGGCCAGCGCAGGCGGATCCTCCGTCCTGCGGATCCCCGTCGAAGAAGGAGTCCCATGAACGCCCCGGCGACGACTGCCCCCAAGAACCGCCGCAAGCCCGCGAAGGGCGCGGCACGCACGGCCGAGGAGAACGCGGAGAAGGGCTTCGCCGCGTCCCAGGAGCTGAGCGACAGCATGCAACGGGTCCTGGTCGATCTGATCGAGCTCTCCCTTCAGGGCAAGCAGGTCCATTGGAACGTGGTGGGCCCGAACTTCCGCGACACCCACCTCCAGCTGGACGAGATCATCGACGCCAGCCGCCTGTTCGCCGATACCGTCGCGGAGCGGATGCGCGCCCTGCACGCGCTCCCCGACGGTCGCAGCGACGTGGTCGCCGAGACGACGACGCTGCCCGAGTGCCCGCACGGCGAGATCGCGACGCGGGACGCGATCGATCTGATGACCGAGCGGCTCGACGGCGTTGCCGCGACCTGCCGCGACGTGCACGACCAGGTGGACGAGGAGGATCCGACCAGCGCCGACATCCTGCACGCGGTCCTCGAGCGGATCGAGCAGCTGTCCTGGATGGTCAGCGCCGAGAACCGCACCCCGAAGGGATGAGGGCGGCGGCGCACGGCCATCGCGACGTCCTCGACTCCGCAATGGCCGCGCGGGGCATCGTCCGCGACGTCCACGCCGAGGTGACGGAGACGCGCGACCGGTGACCGAACAAGGGGAGCCGGACGGAGGCGAAACCGTCCGGCTCCCCGGCGTTCCACGGCTTGGCGAGCGACCGGAAGCCTGGGGGACCCCGCATGCGCCGTGGAACCTTCCCACGCTTCACGCTATTGCCCGGCGCCCGCGGCGGGCAGGGGCTTGACGACGGATACGGGAGCGGCTAGTCCGGCCTTCCTCCCACCGACCTCAGTGGAAGTCGCCGTGTAGGTTCCAGGTCGGGATGGCGGCGGACGGCAAGGGTTCCGCGGTAGTTGGCGACGGTTACGGGGCCAGAATTCCACGAGACGTGGCGTAATCCTACGATGCTCGGTCGATAGCCGCAGCCGGGCGTTTACCGACTCTGGATCCTGGTCCAGGCCTCAAGGTCCTCGCGGAGGATCTCACCGAGTGTCTCGAGCGCAGCGTTTGCTTCAGCACGCTCGGTCGCCCGCCTGTACCAAGGACGTGCTTTTCGCGCGGCGAACCCCCTCCGAAGGTCGTTGATCTGTGCAAGCACAGCAGAGCGCTGGATCCATAGCTCTCGGTGGTGGAAGTGATCGTTCCAAGCAAGCAGGACTGCAACGGTGGCGGATGTCAGCGTAGTCGCGACCGCAACTCCTCCACTCCACCAATCGGTGGCGAGCACAGCGCTGATCGAGCCAAGGACGGCAACTACCCCAGTCAGCAGCGAGGCGGTAATCGTCACGCCGGAAGCCCGGCGTTTCACGGTGCGACGCGCACGCTTGAAGTGTTGCTCGTAGCCGTCGAGGTAGTGCTCCACGATCTGAGACGGACTTAGCCCAGGTGATGGGGGTGGCACGGAGTCGATACCGCTTGGAGCCGAGTCCTTCGCCATTGCGTACCTAATTTCTTCCTCTCGCTCTGTCGCTGTTATCGACGCGACTGCGTTCGCATCGCCTCGACCGCCGCGACGAGTGCGTCTTCCTCGACTGGTGCGCTGTTCCATTCAGTCCAGAAGTTCCTAGTGGCGCTAGTGGGCTTAATCCTTGGCGCATCGAGTCGGATGCGCGTCGGAAGGATGATCGCGTCACCGAGCAAGAGCGCCTCACCAACGTCCAGAAGCGGCAACGCTGCGGTGAGCCCATCCATGCTGTCAGGCATGAGTCGTTTCACGACAGCTTGGTCCTGATCGTTGGTGAGACGGAGAGCGATGAAGTTGTTGCATTGGGAGAGCACGGTGCGGCTCACATCCGACGGACGCTGGCTAACGACGAGCAACGAAATCCCGTACTTCCGGCCTTCCTTGGCGATTCGCTCGAAGGAGTCGAGGGCTCGGAGGTCGGCGGCCCCTGCGTTTCCGGCTGGCAAGTATAGGTGAGCCTCGTCACAGACGAGGGTTACCGGCGTCCGCTTGTCTTCGGTGGTCCAGAAGTGGATTTCGTAAAGTACACGCGCCATCACCCCAACGACGATCGGTAAGACATCGCTCGGCACCTCACTGAAGTCGATCACCTTTATCCCGGGAGCCGTACCGAGAATGCGCTTGGCAAAGTCGTGAAGCCAGTCATAGCCGAGATGGTCAGCCGGTGGGTTGAACATGAAGCCGTACCGACGGTCGCTGATCCTTGCGTCCATCCGGCTCACGAGTCGAGTCAGTCGTCCAAAGAATGGCCCTTGTTTCTCGCGTCCGCCAGCGCCCGGCACCATCTCAGTGTCGTCTCCCGATAGGCGTCCAACGAGTCCAGCGAGGTCGTACGGCACCGGGCTGTCGACGGTGAATCTCTCGGCGAGCTCGCTCTTCCCATCCGCCACAAGCCGATCGTGCTTGAGCGTCCGTACATGATGGGTCAACCGAGCAGCCTGGTTGGGCGCGTTCTCCTCAGAGCGATCAAGCAGAAGGGCCTGCATTTCTTCTTGGTTGAGTAGCCACCACGGCAAGTACAGGGCGCAATCATCGTCGGAGGGTTGCCCCGGACCCGCGATGTGAAAAGCCCGCGCAATGGGGGCGTCGCCTTCGGTCAGGGGCGTGTACTCGCCGTGCATGTCGAACACGACAAGGTTGGGGTGGGCGAGCGCCTTGGCTCTCTCGAGGATAAGCGCGACCGCCCAGCTCTTGCCCGAGCCGGTACTTCCCAACAGAGCTGCGTGCCGCTGGAAGAGGCGATCACCATCGGCCACGGCCTCTGCTGTGGGATCGGCGACAAACGCGCCCAGGCGGAGCCGCTTCTCCGGTTCGAGCTGACTTGCCAGCAACCCCATGAGCCGTTGAAGATTGATGCCATCTATCACCCAGCACAGCGACTCGACGAGTGGATAACTGTCAGCACCACGCTTGAATGTGTTCTTCCTGATGCCATCGACCGCGCGATACGTGCCGAGCAGGACGACGCGCAGGAGGTCCCGCTGACGGATCTCCACGGGGACGTCGCCATCGGGACCGATCTCATCTAACAGGGCTTCTTCCTGAAGATCTCGGGTAACTCGATCGAGCATGCCGACGAGGAACTCGGACGGGTTGGATCCCTGGAAGGCAATGAGGCTACCGACACCGATACGGGTCAATCGCTCGTGGTCAAGCGCCTCTGCCCAAACGCTCGCCGTGTCCACTCTGAAAACACGTCCGAGGGCTGCTTCGCGAGGGAAGTCGAGAGAGGGGTCGGTCATATGCTTAGCACTTCCTTTACCAGGTGTTCCAGATCCCATAGAGGCAGGTCAAGTTCTAGATCATCGCCACCTTGAAGAACCCGGCATCCTGCCCCATCCTCGGTTGCTTCTATGCCCAGCGCGCTCGAGTTCGAACTGAGGTAACTGAGAGCATTCGAGGTAAGGGACCGGCTGACAACGACGGCGGGCAACTGAGCAAACCTCGAACGCAAATGGGTCTGGAGATGCGAGTCGTTGAACCCATAACCCACAGTGAGCAGGGAGGCCGCTCCATCGATAGCCAGGTTTGCGCGATTGCGCTGCTGATCGAAGGGGACCTCATAGCCGAGTCTGTATTTGTTACCACCCGGCGCAATGATCTGCCGTGAACCCGGGATGGCCAGATCGCTCCGATAGTACTGTCCGTCGTGAGCAAACCAGTCGAGGCTACCGTGCGGCTTGGCCAATCGAATATGCGGACGCGGGCGCACGGTGACGCTGCGTGCCCCCCGCCCAGCGGGAGCGGCGCGAGCCTCGTAGAGCTCTTCGCGACTGAGCGCCGCATCCATCCGGCCTATGGTGTGCCCGTAGTACATGGAGTCCACCCGCACGCCAGCGCGAGCGGCATGTACCTCAATCAGGCGATCATAGTTGGTAGTGATCACGTCGGCATGCGTCGCCGAGCGCAGGATGTGTTCAAACAGGCGTCCGAATGCAGAGACCTGGTCAGCTTGAAGGATCTCCGCGATCGCCGCTCCTTCAGAGTGCCGAACTTGATCTGTGATGGCCATCGTGAGCACGTCGGCAAGCGACTCCGGCAAGGGCTGCTCACCGAGCGCCGACTCAAGCCCTTCACCGGCAGCTAAGCTCGTTGCGATTCGTTCCCACTCCCGCAGCGCAGAGACGTCGTCTTCAGAGATGCGTTCGGGCACAGCAATGTTCAGGTGCTCAGCTAACGCGCCCATACTGGGAAGTCCGTATGCACAAGAGGCGCCAGAGCCGACGATGATCACCACGCCTCGTTGGAACAGTCCCTGTATATACGTGTAGACGCTGTCTTGCGTTATCCCCACGTTCCCCCTCGCGGTACCGAACTTCTGCCACTCATCATGGCATCATCTCCCGGTTGGCTGTCGACCGGTCAAGTATGTCCGGGGAGCGTTTCCGATCGACGTTGGGCCGCCCGGCCCCTCATCCTCGGCATATAGGACAGAAGCGCCTGTACCCCTTGGAGGGGCAGGCAAACTCTGCAGCGCCACCTCGCACCCACTGCGCGGGGAAGCCACTCTCATCTGGGCCAGTGCCACCACCGTCGACGGCGATGAATAGTGATGGCCGCCTGATCGGGAAGATCAAGCAGCTCCTCAACACGGATCCCCCCGAGATCGCCATAGATGACATGCACGAACCGAGCCCGTCGGAACTGCTGACGCCAGGTCGCGGCCGAGTCGAACTCTCTGAGGTCGGTCGTCAACCACGGAGTCTCGTCCGCATCCATCAGACACAGCTCATCGCCGATGAGCGTGACGGTCCAACCGGCCGGGATCTCCAACGCGTCGCGGGTCGGGTCATGCTCCGGGAACCCGGCCAGGCGCATAACCCTCGGTTGGGGGTCCTCCCATCCATGTCCGCGGTTCACTGTCGCGCTGATGTTGAAGAACGCCACTCCTGGCAGGCCAGTAGGAGACGCGAACAGCCACACCATGACGTCCTGGCCGCCGTCGTGCATGCGCGTCAGTCCATACCGTGGCGCTATCTTCATCACGCTGAGAAGGTGACCCGTCGGAACGAAGCGACTGAACTGGAGTGGAGCCGCTACTCCCAGCGCTTCGCGACCACACTTCGCTCCGTCCGTGAGCGCGCCGGCCTCCGCCAGGAAGAGGTCGCCTACCGCTCCGGGCTGACGCGCTACACCTACCAGAAGTACGAGAAGGGTGAGTCAAGGCCCGGCAATCCGGCGAACCCCACGCTTCGTACATTGATCGCGATGGCTCAAGTACTTGCCGTCTCCGTGGATGACTTGATCCTCGGTGAACCGCCAGACCTTCGGGCACGCTAGAAGAGCGCAGAGTGGTGAGCATCGGTGCCGCTAGTCTCACCGCGGCGAGCACAACATGGCCCCTGAAAGTGACTCCGTCCCGAATCGCAACCAGCACCAGATCCTTGAAGCGCTACCCGAACCTCTCGACACGAGGGGCGATGATGTACGGTTCGATCGTGGTACCGCTCATTGACGACGACATTGCCGGTTCTGGCAGACCCGTCCGCAAGGCACGCAGATGACGAGTACGCCGAAGACGCCGTTGAGTCGCGACTGGGGCACGCGAGAGAAGTACCGTCAACCTCGCCGGAAATCAGCCAAGCCTCGCGCGGATAGTGACATCACTGTATCCGACGACATCGAAGCGGCATACGACCTTGTCCCGTCGCTGGGAGAAGGAAGGCGTTGGTACGACCCGCCGTACAGGACGCTTATGTGGCTCTCGTCAGGGTGGCGGCGCAGGATTCAGCCGGCCAGGCTGCTGAGCGCGTGGAACAGGGGGATCAACTACCTAATCCCTTTCAATGAGCACGATCGGAACTTCACCTGGCCACTCGATAACTGGATGCACAGCGTGCGCGTTCCGAACAACGATCACGTGAACGTGGCTGGAATCTGGGCCGTCGAACTTTTCCCGCCGGCCGACCTGCCCGCCCTTCGGCGATCAATTGCGCGAAACGGCTGGGACAGGCAACGACCGCTGGGAGGTGCAGATGCGGGCAACCGAGAAACACTCGCACGCGCCCGATCGGGCACTGGCACGACTTGGTGGCGAATGGCTTCTCTAGTCCGAAAGGGATCCACATGGTTTGCTCTCGACGGCATTCGGACCGATCTCCCGTCCGCGTTTGAGACCGTACAGCTTCGGGCAATCCAGGTGGGCGATGGTCTGACGGCGGTGATCGCTGAGTTCCATCTCAGCGACACCGCTTCCAATTCAGTAGATGTGGCATGGCACACCAAGCACGAACCATTCATGCGATTTCCGCGCGGGCGCAGGCCGATATCTTACGATCGCCACTGGGGAACGTTTTGGAAGGTGCAGTCTGCGAGAGTAGCTCTGCACGAGGAAGCTCGTACATGGTTGATGGACCGCCTCCCAGGATTCTTCCGGCGCCACAGAGAACCTCACCCGCTGCTCGACCTGCTCTTGTTGGACAAGTTCGATCCGACGAGAGCGGAACCCGCGAACATCTCTCGAGACACGTCCCTTCGTCGCAGAGACGCAATGCGAGCCCTCGGACTCGATCTCTTCTATCCGGATCAGTTGTTGGCTGATGATCTCCCAAAGCTCATACTCGGCTTACCGCCACGCGCCGGTTCCTACCCGGCGATGGGCGAGGCATCGACATGGAGCCTCTGGGGCAAGCGAGACGCTGTAATGAAAGCACTCGGCGATGACGCCCTTGCCGGGTACGGTGGCGACCCAAATCGTGCGATCGCCCATCGACTCGTGGATAGGATGTACAACCTGTTTGTGATGTTGGCAGTCTCCGATCTCCTCTCGGTCAGCGCTCGTGAGCAAGCCCGTATTCGAGACGAGGCGGCGAATAAGCATGGCAAGTTCAAGCCCAAAGCGCTCCGCAGCCTTCGGCGAAGTCTGCTTACTTTGAGTCTCGACCTCACGACTTTGCGGCGTGATGTCAGGGCTTTCTGGGAGCGAGATTGGTCTTGGGACGGCGACCCCAAGTTCTTCTTCACTCCAGTCGGCGGATCTCGACGAAGGAACCGAAAGGCCGGCAGCGACGAAGAGACGCGAACAGAGTTCAATGCTTCGGTCCGTGCACGTCAGGAAAGGGACTTTGCGAGACTGGTTGACTCCGACCGGGATCTTCGAGACATCCTGTCCACCGTTGCTTCTCTGGGAGCTTCCGTTGACAGCTTCAGACTCGGTCGCAGTGCCTTGTGGGTCGCCGTCGCATCACTTGCCGTCGCCATTGGCACCATGCTCGTCGCTGAGGTTGGACCAACCAGCCTCCTCGGGTGGCTTTTGCCTTGACGTCGGAAGTTACGACGTCGCATCAGATATACGGGTCAAGTACGAAGCTCCCCCGTAACGCGACGACTGCCGGCGTACTGACGACGCGACTACGAGGAGTCCAGACGGGGCTTCATTCGTTTTCATAGTTGTCAGTACTGCCAAGTGACTGCCAACTAGCGGTGGATTTTGCCAAGTTTAGTTGGAACCTACATCGCGGCTGACCTCACGAGGGCGATGCCCGAATCACGGCCGCCTCGGCAGGTGCACTGCCCCTGCCGGGGTGGCCGTCCGGTCGATCAGAGGTGGGTCCGGCGAAGCCCGGATCTAGTGGAAGTCGCCGCCGCCCTGGAAGTCGCTGGCCATGTCGGCGAAGCGCGAGAAGTGGCCCTGGAAGGCGACCTGGATGGTCGCGGTGGGGCCGTTTCGGTGCTTGGCGACGATGAGGTCGGCCTCGCCCGGGCGCACGTCCTTGTCGTAGACGGAGTCGCGGTGCAGCAGGATCACCATGTCGGCGTCCTGCTCGATGGATCCCGACTCGCGCAGGTCGCTGATCGCGGGCTTCTTGTCCTGCCGCTGCTCGGAGCCACGGTTCAGCTGCGAGAGCGCGATCACCGGCACCTGCAGCTCCTTCGCGAGCAGCTTCAGGGCACGCGAGAACTCGGAGACCTCCTGCTGACGCGACTCGACTTTCTTGCCGCTCGTCATCAGCTGCAGGTAGTCGATGACGACCATCCGCAGGCCGACGCGCTGCTTGAGCCGGCGGCACTTCGCGCGGATCTCGACGAGCGTCATATTCGGGCTGTCGTCGATGTAGAGCGGGGCGTCGTTGATGCGTCCGCGGGTCGAGGCGACGGTCGTCCAGTCGCGCTGGTCGAGCGTGCCCTTGCGGAGGTTCTGCAGGGGCACGGCCCCCTCCGCGCTGAGCAGGCGCATGGCGATCTCCGCCTTGCCCATCTCGAGCGAGAAGAAGATGGAGGGCTGGTTGTGCCCGATCGAGGCCGCACGGGCGAAGTCGAGCGCGAGGGTCGAGTTGTGGGTCGGGATCATCGACTCACCCGCGAGGTAGAGGTGATCGTCGTTGTCGACCTGAACGCAGCGCACCGGGACGCTCTCGATTCGACGCACTGCCTTCACGTAGCGGCGACCGATGCGCAGCGTGCTCGACGGGCGCTCTTGAGCATGTGCGATCCGCTTGCGCTCGACCCGGAACACGTCGTCGACCGTGGAGAAGTTCAGGATGTACGCCGTCGACGACTCCTCTGTGCGCCCAGGCACACGCTTCGTCGTGCGCCCGCAGCGGTAACCGAGGCTGACGACGAGCTCATAGACGGAGTCGGCCAGACGCTTGCTCGTCACGGTGAACTGACAGGATCCGACGCCCTTGACGATGGTCCCGTCGGTATCCATCAGTCCCGCGAGCAATGCGCGGCGCTGGGCTTCCGAAGCACGCAGATACCGGGTCGGCACGTGCTTGTCGCCGAGCACACCGACCTTCCGCAGCAGTGCGGCAAAGCTGCCGTGGTCACGGTGACATGTATCGCAGCGCTGTGCCTCGCCCGAGTACCGCTCGCCGCAGTCCGGGCACGTCAGACGCTCCGGATGCGCACCCTTGTTCTTCGGGCCGCACGTGCGGCCGCACGTGTTCACGTTCGGATGCCGGGCGACGAACTCGGTTCCGCAGACATCGCAGTGCTTGACGAGCGCCACCCGCTCGGCGAGCTTGAGCGAATACAGCATGCCTCCGCGGGGCTCCGCGCGCACGCCCGCGTCCTCGACGAGCAGCGGGATCTCATCGGTCTCGCTGGTGATCCGCGCCGAGGCGCTGTGCCCGTCTCCGAGCCACGCTCCCAGTGCGTACGGGGGGATCGGCAGTTCGGCATCCACGGCGCGCAAGGGCGCCGCATTTGCGATGGAATGGTTCGCCCGCCGGTCGGCGCCCACGGTGAGCGTCTCGAGGATCTGCTCGGTGGTCACCGTCGCAGCAGCGCCCGCCGATGAGCGGCGCGAGGACCGCGTCTCGGTCAACCACTGGTGCTGCGCGTCGGCGATGATCGTGGACCCGTCGGAGAACTCGACCTCGTAGCAAGGGCGATCGAGCATCACGTCGGTCGCAGCGACGACGCTGGTGGGGTGCCCATCGGCGCCGTACAGGTAGTCGCCGACCTGCACTTCGCCCATTGTCGTCCACCCCGTCGGAGTGGCGAGCGGCGTATCCAGCGCGAGCGCCTTTCCCATGGCGGGGCGGGCCGCGACGACGATCATCTGACCGCCGTGCAGGCCGTTGGTGAGCTCGTCGAGCTCGCGGAATCCCGTCGGCACGCCCGTCATGGATCCGTCGCGGCCGCTCGCGGCCTCCATCTCCTCGACCGCCGCGTCGACGGCCACGGTGAGCGGCACGTAGTCCTCGGCCTGCTCCGTGCCGGTGACCGAATAGATCTCGGCCTGCGCGCTGTTGACGAGGTCGGTGGCGTCGCCCTGCCCGTCGTAGCCCATCTGCACGATGCGGGTGCCGGCGTCGACGAGCTTGCGCAGGATCGCGCGCTCCGAGACGATCCCGGCGTAGAAGCCCGCATTCGCTGCGGTCGGCACGATCGACGTCAGCGAGTGCAGATAGTCGGCGCCGCCCGCGCGGGACAGGTTGCCCGTCTTGATGAGCTCGTCGGTGACGGCGATGACGTCGGTCGGCTCGCCGTGCGAGTACAGCGAGAGGATCGCGTCGAAGATCAGCTCGTGCTTGGGGATGTAGAAGTCGGCGCCGCGCAGGGACTCGATGACGTCGGCGACCGCGTCCTTGGAGAGCAGCATGCCGCCGAGCGTGGACTGCTCGGCCATCAGGTCGTGCGGAGGGGTCCGTTCAGGCCTCCGCTCGCCACCGAGCCGCTCTTCGGCGATGTCCGCGATCGACACGCGCGCCCCCTTCTCCTACCCCACCGGCTGTGCGCAAGGCCCGGTCGGGATCCGGCCTCGCGGGGTTGATCTCCCCGTGGGCACATCGCATCACAGACCACCGACATCGGGTTGCTGGACCACGCTACCCGCCCGCGCGGAGAGCCTGTGGATAACTCTGTGGAGGAATTGCGCGTAAGTCGGGAGAGTCTGTGCAGAACACCTGGGGATAACTGTGGGGAGTCTTTCGGCTCTGAACTTTTTTATGCTAGTTGATCTGGGATTATCCGTTTCCCCACCCTGTGGATGAGAATCTGTTTAAAGTCCCTCTTTAAGGTTCGTCGAGCGCTGTGCGGATGTGTACAACCTGGGGAGGAAACTCATGCTCGGGGCGCTTTGTCAAGTCGGCCGTTCGGCGGGAGTGGCGACGCTCGAAGGAGCAGTCCGGACAGCCGAGAGCGCGCCGACGCGCACGGGTTCACCGCGTGTCCCGAGGCGATCCCGGCTCGGCGCGGGCCCGCCCGGCGGCTAGGGCTTGGAGGACACGATCTGCACGCCGTCGGGGAGCGGAGCGCCCATGAGGGCGGCGTACTGCTCGGCCTTCGTCCGGTCGAACCCGCCGGAGATCTGCACCGATGTGGAGAGCGACTGCCCGCACTCGAGCTGCACGGAGGGTGCGGTGAGCAGCTTCCCGTCCAGCAGGATGGCCATGCGCTTGAGGGCCGGATCCTCCTCGCACGCGGCCTTGCCGGAGAGGGCAGCGAAGGCATCCGCGCCGCTCTCGGTGAAGTCGACCTGCACGCCCCACTGATTCTGCACATCCACCGCCTTCACCGTGTCGAGATCCTTGTCACCGACGCCCACCGGGCCCAGCCGCAGCACCTCCTGCTCCTCGGTCATGGCAGTGCATCGCTCCGCGGCTTGCGTGCAGTCTCCCGATCCCGCGGCATCCTCGCCGACGGCCGTCACCGGGCGGATCGCGAACTCCCCCGGCGCCTGGAAGAGGTCCTCCCTGACCTCGACCTCGGCGCCGCCCGTCTTCGGCGGGGTGTAGCGCACGGCCACCCTGTCGCCATCGGTGCCGATACTGCGCTCGGTGATGCCGGCGACGTCCAGCCGATGCCCGAGCTGTCTCGCAACCGTGTCGGCTTTGCCAGCGGGCACCCTCAGCACCACCTCGTGTGTGAGCGCGGGAGCGCTGAAGGGCAGCCCCGTGCAGCCCGCCAGCACCAGGACTCCGGCGGCGAGGACGAAGGCGAGGATGCCGGAACGGATCGAGCGGCTCATGCCCCGGAGCCTAACCCTGCGGACCGCGCACCGCACCCGTGCCCCGGCACGCGAAAGGGGCCGCCTCCCGGAGGAGACGGCCCCTGACAGGGAGTCGGCACTTACTTGGCGGCGACGACCTGCAGCGTGATCACAGCGGTCACGTCGTCGTGCAGACGGACGGTGGCCTCGTGGTCGCCGACCGACTTGATCGGCGAGGTGATGTGCACCTTGCGCTTGTCGATCGCACCGATGCCCGCGGCCTCGACGGCGGCGGCGACATCGGCGGTCTTGACCGAGCCGAACAGACGGCCCTCAGCGCCCGCCTTGACGGCGAGACGGACCTTGGCGGCCTCGATGGCGTTCTTCAGCGCCACCGCGTCGTCCAGGTCGTGGATCGCACGCGCCCGACGGGCGGCCTGGATCTGCTCGACCTGCTTCTCGCCACCGCGCGTCCACGCGACGGCGAAACCCTGCGGCACGAGGTAGTTGCGGGCGTACCCGTTCTTGACCTCGACCACGTCACCGGCGCTACCGAGCCCGGCGACCTCATTCGTGAGAATCAGCTTTGCCATGTCGGTACCCCTTAGCGGCCAGCGCCGGCGTAGGGCAGGAGAGCCATCTCGCGAGCGTTCTTGATCGCCTTGGCGATCAGACGCTGCTCCTGCACCGAGACACCGGTGATACGACGGGCGCGGATCTTTCCACGCTCCGAGATGAACTTGCGGAGGGTCGCGACGTCCTTGTAGTCGATGACACCCACGCGGATGGACTTCGCGGGAGCGGTGGGCTTGCCACCCTTCCGCGGCTTGCGGCGGTCGCCGCTCGACTTTCCAGCCATGAGTCTTCCTTACGAGAAATGGTTTTCGGATCCCTCGGGATCCGCAATCTTGGTGTTGCTTCGGGTCAGAACGGGGTGTCGTCGCCGAAGCTGCCGGGAGTGCTCCACGCGTCGGCGCTCGAGGAACCGGGCGTCGACCACGGCTCGTCCGAGCCCTTGGGCTGCGGACGACCGCCGCCGCTGCCGCCCTGACCGCCCTGGAAGTTCCCGCCGCCGTTCGAGGCGGCACGGGTGACCTGTGCGGTCGCGTAGCGGAGCGAGGGGCCGATCTCGTCGACCTCCAGCTCGATCGCCGTGCGGTTCTGGCCCTCGCGGTCCTGGTAGGAGCGCTGACGCAGGCGGCCGGTCGCGATGACCCGCATGCCCTTCGTCAGGGATCCCGCCACGTGCTCGGCGAACTCGCGCCACACGGACGCACGGAGGAACAGCGCGTCGCCGTCCTTCCACTCGTTCGCCTGGCGGTCGAAGGTGCGCGGCGTCGAGGCGATGGTGAAGTTCGCCACCGGCAGCCCGTTCTGCGTGTAGCGCAGCTCGGGGTCGGCGGTGAGGTTCCCCACCACGGTGATGACGGTCTCGCCGGCCATGATCCTTAGACCTTCGCGGCCTTGGGCTTGCGGGCGGCCTTCTCCTCGGCGCGCTTGGCCTCGGCTGCGACCATCGCCTGCGCCTCTTCGGCACGCAGAACCTTGGTGCGGAACACGAGCTCCGACAGGTTCAGCTGGCGGTCCAGCTCGTTGGTGGCCTCGCTGGTCGCGGTGAAGTTCACGACGGCGTAGATGCCCTCGGTCTTCTTGTTGATCTCGTAGGCGAAACGGCGCTTGCCCCAGATGTCGACCTTGTCAATCGAGCCACCATCGTTGGTGATGACCTTCAGGAACTTGTCGAGGTTGGGGGCAACCTGGCGCTCGTCCAGCTCGGGGGTCAGAATGACCATGAGCTCGTACTGGTGCGTCACTTACCCACCTCCTTCGGACTAGAACGGCTTCCGGGACTTTCCCGGAAGCAGGAGGGTGTTGTGCACGTGTCCGGGCACAGATGTACCCAGACAACCTGAACAGCTTAGCGGATCCACCGGAATCCGCCGAATCCGGAAGGTTGCCCGGTCGCTGGCCGACTGGGCAGCGTGACCGGCAGGCCGTCAGCCGACCACCCGTGTTCCCCCGGAGGAATCCCGCGTCTCGCAATAGCGTGAGAGGGTGAGCACTCCATCGCCCGCCGCCCCGCCCGCGTTCGACGCCCGCGCACTGACCGAACCGGTCGACCGCGTGCGGCTCGCCGCCTGGTCGCGCGAGGCCAGGGCGAGCGGCGTCGGCCCCCGCACCGGGCAGATCGTGCTCGTCCTCGTGATCGCGCTGTTCATCGCCTTCGTCGGGTTCGGCGTGGTCGGGATCTTCCTGAGCGTCGCGCTGGGCTCGTCCGGCGGCGTCGTGATGCCGCTGCTGATGCTCGTCGTCATCGGGCTCGCCGTGTGGGGCGGGATCGCCTGGTGGAACCGGCAGCTCGTGCGGGGCTACCGCCTCGCCGGGTTCGCGGCGGCGAACGGCATGGGCTACCTGCCCCGACTCGCTGATCCGCAGCTCCCGGGGATGATCTTCTCGCTCGGTCACGGTCGCGAGGCCACCGACCTCGTGCGCGGAACCGTGCCGCGCTTCGCCGAGTTCGCCAACTTCCGGTACACGACCGGATCGGGCAAGAACAGCCAGGCGCACGACTGGGGCTACATCGCGATCAAGCTCGACGTGCCGCTGCCGAACATCGTGCTGGACGCGCAGGCCAACAACGGGTTCTTCGGGACGAACCTGCCCGCGGCCTACCAGGGGCACCAGAGGCTGTCGCTCGAGGGCGACTTCGACCGGTACTTCGCGCTCTACTGCCCCGAGGGCTACGAGCAGGACGCGCTGTACCTGTTCACACCGGACATCATGGCCCGGTTCATGGACAGCGCCTCCGCCTTCGACGTCGAGATCGTCGACGACTGGCTGTTCCTCTACGCGCAGAACCGGCCGGTCAGCACCCTGGATCCGGCCGTCTGGGCGCAGATGTTCGGCGCGGTCGGGGCCGTGATCACCAAGCTGCAGCAGTGGGCGCGCTGGCGCGACGAGCGCCTGCGCGCGGCGGGCGCCGCATCGGGTCCGGGGATCCCCGGCCCGGCTGCGGCGGGACAGACCGCGGCGGCTCGCTTCGCCGGCCCGGTCACACCGACGCCCGGCGAGCCCGGGCGGCCGTGGGCGCCCCCGCCCGGCGTCGCACCCGAAGGACGCCGCCTGAAGCGCGCGTTCCCCTGGGCGACGGTGGTGGTGTTCGCCGTCGCCATCGGAGGCTGGATCGTGTTCCGCCTGGTGCTCGGGCACTGACGCGTCGCCTGCTCCGGGGCGTCGAGCGAGACGAAGGCGAGACGAAACGCGGCGCCCTCGAGAGAGCACCGCGTTTCGTCTCCGTCGCGCCGGCGCGGGGTCGACGCTCGACGACCCCGACCGGCGGCGGGTCAGGCGCCTCGGCGCACCGCCTGCCAGAGCGCTCGGCGCTCGGCCTGCTCCACGGGATCCGGCACGGGAAGGGCCGCGAGCAGCTCCTTGGTGTAGGAGCTCGACGGATCGTTGAGCACCTGCGCGGTCGTGCCCTGCTCCTGGATCCGTCCCTGCCGCAGCACGATGATCCGGTCCGAGACGGCGTCGATCACGGCCAGGTCGTGACTGATGAACAGCGACGCGAAGCCGAGCTCGGCCTGCAGCTGCACGAACAGGTCCAGCACCTTCGCCTGCACCGAGACGTCCAGCGCGCTGGTGGGCTCGTCCGCGATGAGGAGCTTCGGATCCAGGGCCAGGGCGCGCGCGAGCGATGCGCGCTGACGCTGACCGCCGGACAGCTCGTGCGGGTAGCGGTCGCCGAAGCTCGTCGGCAGCCGCACCGCGTCCAGCAGCTCGTCCACACGCGCACGGGCGGCGGCGCCGCTCGTCGCCCGGCCGTGCACGACGAGGGGCTCCGCGATGCACTCCGCGATCGAGAGCAGCGGGTTGAAGCTCGTCGCCGGATCCTGGAACACGAACCCGATCTCGGGCCGGAGCGGCGCCAGCTGTCGCTGCTTGACGCCGTTCATCTCCTGGCCGAGCACGCGCAGCGATCCGCCGACCACGGTCGTGAGACCGACGACGGCGCGGCCGATCGTGGTCTTGCCCGATCCGGACTCGCCGACGAGGCCCACGACCTCGCCGGGACCGACGTGGAAGTCGATGCCCTTGACCGCGACGACCCCGCCCCGGCCGAACCGTCCGGGGTAGCCGATCTCGCAGGCCTGCGCCACGATGAGGCTGCCCTCCGGCGGCGCACCGGCGGCGCCCTCCGCGGTCGAGTCCGCCAGAGCCGACTTGCCCTGCCCGACGTGCGGCACGGCGGCGAGCAGCTCGCGGGTGTACTCCTGCCGCGGGTTCGCGAAGAGCTCGCCCACGGGCGCCTGCTCGACGATGTCGCCCCGCAGCATCACCACGACCCGGTCGGCGAGGTCGGCCACGACGCCCATGTTGTGCGTGATGAGCACGATCGTCGCGCCGAACTCGTCGCGGCAGGCGCGCAGCAGCTCGAGGATCTCGGCCTGCACCGTGACGTCGAGGGCGGTGGTCGGCTCGTCCGCGATGATGAGGCCCGCGTTCAGCACGAGGGCCATCGCGATCACGATGCGCTGCTTCTGCCCGCCCGAGAACTGGTGCGGGAAGTCGTCGACGCGCTTGTCGGGATCCGGGATGCCCACCTTGCGGAGGATCTCGACGGCCTTCGCCTTCGCCTCCTTCTTGGAGAGCCTGCCCTCGTGGTGGGCCCGCAGGCCCTCCGCGATCTGCCAGCCCACGGTGTACACGGGGTTCAGGGCCGTCGAGGGCTCCTGGAACACCATCGCGGCGTCGCGCCCGCGCATCGCGCGCAGCTTCGCCGGCGTGGCATGCACCACGTCGGTCTCGCCGCCGCGGCCGCGCACGATGACCGCACCCGACATGGTGGCGGTCTCGGGGAGCAGTCCGAGCAGGGCGTTGGCGGTGACCGTCTTGCCGGATCCGGACTCGCCGACGATCGCGAGCACCTCGCCCGCATGCGCCTGGATGTCGATGCCCTTGACCGCGTCGACGGGCTCGCCGTCGGTCGCGAAGCGCACCTTGAGCCCGCGGATCTCCGCCACATCGGGAAGGCCGGTGTTCGTCATCGTGCCGGTCATGCCGCACCTCCCGCGCGACGGCGGGTGCGCAGTCGCGGATCGCTCAGGTCGTTCAGGCTCTCGCCGACGAGGGTGATGCCGAGCACCACCAGCACGATCGCGAGGCCGGGGAAGATGGACGTCCACCAGATGCCGCTGGTGACGTCCGCGACGGCGCGGTTGAGGTCGTAGCCCCACTCCGCGGCCGAGGTCGCCTCGATCCCGAAGCCGAGGAAGCCGAGTCCGGCGAGGGTCAGCAGCGCCTCGGAGGCGTTGAGCGTGATCACCACCGGCAGCGAGCGCGTGGAGTTGCGCAGCACGTGACGGATCAGGATCCTGCGGGTCGGCACGCCGATGACCTTCGCCGACTCGACGAACGGCTCGGCGCGCACCCGCACCACCTCGGCGCGGATGACGCGGAAGTACTGCGGCACGAACACCACGGTGATCGACAGCGCCGTGGCCATGATGCCGGACCACAGGCTCGACTGGCCGTGGCTGATCACGATCGACATGACGATGGCGAGCAGCAGGGACGGGAAGGCGTAGATCGCATCCGCGATCACCACGAGCGTCCGGTCGAGCCAGCCGCCGAAGTAGCCGGACAGCAGACCCAGGGCGATCCCGACGAAGATCGAGCAGGCGATCGCGGCCAGGATCACGAGCAGTGCCGTCTGGGATCCCCAGATCACGCGCGAGAGCACATCGAAGCCGCTGACCGTGGTGCCCAGGAGGTTGGTGGCGCTCGGCGGCTGCTGCGTGCCGAACTTCACGCCGTTCACGGACTGCTGCGCCCACGAGTACGGGGCGAGGACGGGCGCCAGGATGGCGACCAGCACGAAGAGGCCGGTGATGACGAGGCCGGTGATGAGCATGCCGCGCTGCAGCCCGACGCTCTGACGCAGCTGCGAGATCACGGGGATCCGCTCGCTCCAGCGGCGCTTGCGCGGCGCCTGGGCCGCGAGCGCCTCGGTCTTCGGGGTGGGCAGATCGCGGTCGATCACGGGTTCGGGGGTGTTGTCGACGGTCATCTCAGTACCTCACCCGCGGGTCGATCATGGCGGCGACGATGTCGACGATGAAGTTGGTCACCGCGACGATGACCGCGATCATGACGACGATGCCCTGCACGGCGACGAAGTCGCGCGCCTTCAGGTACTCGCTGAGCATGAAGCCGATGCCCTTCCACTCGAAGGTCGTCTCGGTCAGCACGGCTCCTGCGAGCAGCATCGCGATCTGCAGCCCCATCACCGTGATGATCGGGATCAGCGCCGGGCGGAACGCGTGCTTGGTGACCAGGCGGTACTCGCTCACGCCGCGCGAGCGGCCCGAGGTCACGTACTGCTGGCCGAGGGTGCCGATCACGTTCGTGCGGATCAGCCGCAGGAACACGCCCGCGGTGAGCAGCCCGAGCGCGAGCGCGGGCAGGACCGCGTGCCACAGCACGTCGAGGATGGCGGGCCCGTTGCCCAGGCGGATCGCGTCGAGCAGGTAGATCCCCGTCGGGGTGCTCACGCCGCTCATCAGCAGCTCGGTCTGGGTGCTCGCGCGCCCCGAGACCGGCATCCAGCCGAGCCAGACCGAGAAGACCAGCTTCAGCAGCAGGCCGACGAAGAAGATCGGCGTCGCGTACGCGAGGATCGCCATGATCCGCAGCGACGCGTCCTGCCACTTGTCGCGGCGGTGCGCGGCGATGAGGCCGAGGGGGATCGAGACCGCGAAGGCGACGATGAGCGCATAGATCGCGAGTTCGAGGGTGGCGGATCCGTAGGTCAGCAGCACCGTGGTGACCTTCTGGCCATCCGTGATGGTGGTGCCGAAGTCTCCGCGGAGGATGTTGCCGAGGTATTCGAAGTACTGGATGAGCACGGGCCGGTCGTAGCCGGCCTCGTGCACGCGCTGCGCCAGCTGCGCTGCGGGCAGGCGTCCGCCGAGGGCGGCGGTGATGGGATCGCCGGTGATCCGCATCAGGAAGAAGACCAGGGTGACCAGGATGAGGACGGTGGGGATGATCAGCACGAGGCGGATCAGGATGTAGCGCCACAGTCCTCCTCCGGAGGACTTCGGGCGCGTCGCCGCGGGATCTGCGGCGAGGACATCAACGGCCATGGAGAACCTTTGTGAGGAGATCGGGAGCGATGGTCCCCGAGCCCGTGGAAGGGCCCGGAGACGAAGACGGGGCACCGTCGCGTGTGCGGCGGTGCCCCGTCTGAAGGTGCGCTACTTCGTCAGCGGCGCGTAGCGGAACTTGAACGAGGCGTCGAGGGTCGCACCCGAGACGCCGGAGCCCACGACCGCGATCTGCTTGCCCTGGAGGATCGGCAGGGTCGACAGGTCCTTCGCGACCATGTCCTGGATCTGAGCCAGGTCGGCCATGCGCTTGTCCTTGTCGGTCTCGGTCTGAGACTTCACGATGAGGTCGTTGACCGCCGGGTTGTCGTAGTGGTTGCCGAGGAAGTTCTCCTTGAGGAAGAACGGCGACAGGTAGTTGTCGGCGTCGGAGTAGTCCGGGAACCAGCCGAGCTGGTACTCGGGGTACACGTCCGCCGTGCGGTCCTTGGAGTACTGGGTCCACTCGGTGCTCTGCAGGTTGACGGTGAACAGGCCGCCCTCCTCCAGCTGTGCCTTGTAGGCCGCGTACTCGTCACCCGAGGACGGGCCGTAGTGGTCGCCGTTGTACTGCAGGTTCAGGGTGACCGGGGTGGTCACGCCGGCGTCCGCGAGGACCTTCTTCGCCTTGTCGAGCGACGGACCGCCGTTGCCGTCTCCGTACATCGACTTCAGCGGCGTGGTGGCGCCGGACATGCCGTCCGCGACGAACGAGTACAGCGGGCTGTAGGTGTCCTTGTAGACGTCCTTCGCCACGGCCGCGCGGTCGATGAGGTCGGCCGCGGCCTGGCGCACGGCCTGCGCCTTGGCCGGGTCGGCCTCGGGCGTGGTCGCGCCGAACGGCATGGTGTTGAAGTTGAAGACGATGTAGCGGATCTCGCCACCCGGGCCCTCGACGAGCTTGACCTTCTTGTTCTTGCTGAGGTCCTCGGTGTCGGTGGCCGACAGGCTGCGGTACGCCACGTCGATGTCGCCGTTGCCGATCGCGAGCTTCAGGTTCGAGGCGTCGGCGAAGTACTTGACGTTGACCTGGCTGTTGGCGGCCTTGCCCAGCTCGCCCTCGTAGCCGGCGTACGGCTTGTAGGAGATGAGCTGGTTCTTCTTGTAGTCGGTGATCTCGTACTGACCGGCGAAGGCCTTGCCCTTGACGATGGTGTCGTCGTCGGTGACCTTGTCGGCGGAGAAGACCTTCTCATCGACGATGGGCGCCGCCGGGCTGGAGAGGATCAGCGGCCAGATCTGGTCGTTGCCGTTCTTCAGCGTGAAGACGACCGTGGTCGGGTCCGGCGCAGCGGTGCTGTCCAGGTTGCCGAGCAGCGCCGCCGGGCCGTTGGGGTCGTTGATCTTGACCATGCGGTCGAAGGAGAACTTCACCGACGCGGAGGTCAGCGGGTCGCCGTTGGCGAACTTCAGACCCTTCTTGAGCTTCACCGTGTACTCGGTCGGGGAGGTGAACTCCGCCGACTCGGCGATGTCGGGGGTGACCTCCGCCGTGCCGTACTTGCTGTTCATCAGGAAGGGGTAGATCTGGTTCATCACGGCGAAGGAGCCGTTGTCGTACGAACCAGCCGGGTCGAGGAACGTGATCTTGTCGGTCGTGCCGACCGTGATCGTGCTGCCGGAGGATCCTCCGGTCGACCCCCCGCCGCCCGTGCTGCTCGTCGCGCAGCCCGCGAGCACGAGGGCTGTGGCGCCGAGCGCGCCGATGGCGAGACCGAGACGGCCTCGAGTGCTGTGGAATGACATATACACCTCTGTATCGGTTCCGTGGCCGCGCTTCAGTGCGACCGCAACATCCATGGCCGTCAGGGTTCACGGCGCACGGGACACCCGATTGTATGCACGCCTGCGCATTTCTCGGGAGATCCGAGTCCGAGACGTGACCTCCGCCGGAGATCTTCCTGCCGCGGATCCGCTCACGCCTCCGAGCCGTGCGGGAACTGGCGCGCGTAGTCCTCCTTGAGCACGGCGAGGTGCAGCCAGGCCTCGGTGTGGGACACCCCGGGCAGGGAGCGCAGCTGTTCGAGGCCCGCGTGCAGCGCCCCCGGCGTCGGCTCCACGAACGTGATCACAGCGTCGAAACGGCCGATCGTGCGGGCGGCGAAGTCCACGCCGGGCCAGGTGCGCACCACCGAGAGCACGGCGTCGTCGTCGCCCAGCAGGCTGAGCCCCACGCCCATCGACTGCCTCCGGTGCGCGGGACCACGCGCCTCCACGGCTCCGATCTGGATGACGTGCGCCGCGCGGAGCCGCTGGACCCGGGTCGCGACCGCGGACGGCGACAGCCGCACGACCTCGCCGAGGGCGCGGAAGCTGATCCGTCCGTCCTCCTGCAGCAGCTCGATGAGCGCGGTGTCGGTCTCGTCCAGCACGACGTCGCCGCGATAGCTCGAGACGAACGGGCCCTTCACGACCGAGGTGTAGACGAGGGTGTTCACATCGAGCACCTGCGGGATCGCCCTGATGTCCTCGATCACCGCGTGCAGCTCCGGCATCGTGCCGAGACGCACCTCCGCCACCAGGTCGTAGACGCCGCCGATCGCCGACACGAACACGGTCTCCTCCCGCGCCTGGAGCGCCGCGGCGACTCCGGCGCTCGCGCCGGCCGTGCGGATCGAGACGTGCGCGATCACGTGCTGTCCGAGGAAGAACGGATCCACCGCGCCGATGATGCGGATCGTCCGATCGTCCAGCAGCAGGCGCAGGCGCGACGCCACCGCGGTCCTCGTCTGACCCAGTGCCGCCGCGAGCGAGCGGATGCTCGCCCGCCCGTCCTCACGGAGCGCGCGGATGAGTTCTGCGTCGAAATCGGACATGATTCAGGCGATCCCCGACTTTCCCGGTTTGGATTCCGAAGCTGTCACAATCGCAGTCATGACCCGGTTCACGTCGCGGAACGGAGTCAGGATGCGCACAACTGCGAACAATACTCCAGCCCACAGGCTCGCGGACGCAACTTTTGACGTTGCACGGGCTCGAATCCGCCCCTAGCATCCTTCGCATCCCTGACACCGCAAAGGAGCGGGCATGACCTCCACCCACACCAAGGCCCGGCGCGCCGGGCTCGCGGCCTTCGTAGGCACCACGATCGAGTGGTACGACTTCTACGTCTACGCCACGGCGGCGGCGCTCGTCTTCGGCCCGCTGTTCTTCCCCAGCAAGGACCCGCTCGCCGAGACCTCTGCGGCCTTCGCCACCTTCGCGGTGGCCTTCCTCGTCCGCCCGATCGGCGGGATCCTGTTCGGCCACATCGGCGACAAGCTCGGCCGCCGGGTGTCGCTCGTCATCACCCTGCTGCTCATGGGCGCCTCGACCGTGCTCGTCGGATGCCTGCCCACCTATGAGAACGTGGGCATCCTGGCCCCGATCCTGCTGATCCTGCTGCGCGCGCTCCAGGGCCTCGCCGTCGGCGGCGAATGGGGCGGCGCCGTGCTCATGAGCGTCGAGCACGCCCCGGAGAAGTCGAAGACCTTCTACGGCGGGTTCACCCAGCTCGGAAACCCGGCCGGCGCCCTGCTCGCCTCGGGCATCTTCGCCATCATGTCGCGAGGCGGAGAGGACTTCATCCGGAACGGTGGCTGGCGCATCCCGTTCCTGCTCTCGATCGTGCTCATCGCGGTCGGCTTCTGGGTGCGGTACCGCGTCGAGGAGTCCCCGGTCTTCGAGGAGAAGATCGAGGGTCGCAAGCAGTCGATGCCGCTGGCCTTCGCGCTGCGCGCGAACTGGCGGCCGATCCTGCTGGGCATCGGGATCCTGCCGATCTCGACCGGCGGTTACTACCTCGCGACCACGTTCGCCACCGCCTACGCGACCGGCGCCCCGATCTCGATCAGCGAGCAGGTGATCCTCGACGCGATGACGATCGCCTCGTTCGTGGAGTTCGTGGTCACGCTCCCCGTCGCCTGGCTGGGCGACAAGTGGGGCCGCAAGAACGTGATGTACATCGGCCTGATCACGTCCGTGCTGACGTTCGCGCCGTTCCTGCTGCTCATGCCGGGCAGGGTCGAGCCGCTCATCTTCCTCTTCGCCTCGCTCGTGCGCATCGCCATGAGCGCGACGTACGCGCCGATCGCCGCGATCCTCGCGCAGATGTTCCGGCCGCAGGCCCGCTACACCTCGATCGCACTCTCCTACGGCGTCGGCGCCGCGGTGTGGGCCGGCTTCTCGCCCTGGTTCGCGACGCAGCTCGTCGCCTGGACCGGCAGCGTCTGGTCGGTCATCGCGATGTTCGTCGGAATGGCCGTGCTCGCCGGGATCTGCACCCGGCTGGCGCCGCAGCACTCCGACGCCGCCCCGGTCACCGACTCCTTCACCCCCCGTACCGACACCACCGCGAACAGGCTGCCATGAGAAAGCTCGTCCCCTTCGACCAGTCGCCGCAGACGACCCCCCGGCTCGTCCTCGCCCGCGCGATCCACCTGCTCGACGCGTCCGCCACCACCGCGACGGCGATGCTCGTCGATCGCGGACGGATCATCGCCACCGGTTCCCCGGCCGAGTGCCGAGCGGTGGCGGAGGCTGCCGGCCTGACGCCGGAGCAGGTCGACCTCGGCGATGCGACGATCGTGCCCGGCTTCATCGACGCCCACGCGCACCCGCTCATGTACGGCCAGATGATGACGTGGGTGGACTGCGGTCCTGAGAAGGCCGCAAGCATCCCCGAGATCGTGGCCCTGCTGCAGGAGGCGGCCGCCGCGCTCCCCGCAGGGCGCCCGGTGCGCGGCTACGGTTATGAGCACCGCAATCTCGCCGAGCAGCGCCACCCCACCCGGTTCGAGCTCGACGAGGTCGCGACCGACCGCGAGGTCTACCTCATGAACGCCTCCGGGCACGGCGGCGTCGTGAACTCCTACACGCTCGAGCGCAGCGGGATCGACCGTGAGACGCCGAACCCCGCCGGCGGCGAGTTCTTCCGCGACGCCGACGGCGAGCTCACCGGCGAGCTGTCGGACGCGGCCTGCAACATCCTCACCGGCGTGCACGGCGTGAAGGTCGGACACCACGGCCCGAACTTCCACCTCGCGGACGAGCCGGAAGAGCATCTGCGCCAGCTCGACGTCGCGACCTCGCGCTTCCTCGCGGGCGGCGTCACGGCGATCGGCGACGCCCAGGTGAGTCGCCGCGAGTTCGACATGTACCTGCGGCTCGCGCAGGCCGGCCGGCTGCCGCTGCGCATCTCGATGTACCTGCTCTCGCATCTGCTCGACGAGGCGCTGGAGATGGGACTCGTCGGCCAGTTCGGCAACGCCCGCCTCAGCTTCGCGGGCATCAAGTTCTACGCCGACGGCACCCTCGGCGGCTGGACCGCCTACTTCCCCGACGGCTACGTGGGCGACCCCTGCCGCACCGGGCAGCTGTACCACGAGCCCGCCGAGTACGCCGCCCTCATCCGGCGCGCACACGCGGCAGGCCTGCAGACCGCCACGCACGCACAGTCGCCCACGGCGATCGAGATGGTCGTCTCGGCGATCGAGGCCGCGCTCGGGGAGCACCCCGACGACGACGCCCGCCACCGCATCGAGCACTGCGGGCTGCCGACCCCCGAGCAGATCGCACGCATGGCGGCGGCCGGGATCCGCCCGGTCAACCAGCCCCAGCACTACTACAACTGGGGCGAGGGCGTCGAAGAGGCGATCGGGACACCCGGCGAGCGCTTCAATCCCCTGGGCGAGTTCGAGCGCGCCGGGGTTCCCGTCACGATCTCGTCCGATGCGCCCGTCGCCGACCCGATCCCGCTCGAGGCGATCCAGGCGGCCGTGACCAGGGTCACCCGCCGCGGCCACCGCCTCGGCCCGGACGACCTGCGCATCTCCGCCCTGTCCGCCCTGCGCGCCCACACGATCGAGGGAGCCGTCTCCCTCGGCCGCGAGGACGACCTGGGCAGCCTCGAGGTCGGCAAGCTCGCCGACTTCGTCGTGCTGGACGAGGATGTGCTCGAGGCGGATCCCGAGCGGATCGGCCGGATCAGGGTGCTCGAGACCTGGGTCGACGGCGAGCCGCGGCACCGCGCGGCCTGAGGGGACGAAGAGATGACGATCGAGACCGACCCGCACGCCGACACCGCCGGCCGCGCCGTCCTGGAGACGATCCGCAACTACGGGGTGGACGCCGTGTTCGGCATCCCTGGCACGCACAACCTGGAGTTCTACCGCCCGCTCGCCGACCTGGGCTTCCGGGTCGTGACGAACCGGCACGAGCAGGGATCCGGGTACGGCGCCGACGGCTGGGCACAGCAGACCGGACTCCCCGGCGTCGTGATCACCACCTCCGGTCCCGGGCTGCAGAACGCGATGAGCGCCGTCGGCACCGCCTTCTGCGAGTCGCGTCCGCTGATCGTGCTCTCCCCCGGGGTCGCCCTCGGCGCGGAGTTCGCCGACGTCGGCACCCTGCACGAGACGAAGGATGCCTCGGCGATGGTCGGCGCCATCGCCGAGTGGTCGCGTCGCGTCGGCTCCGCCGCGGAGGCGGTCGCCGCCGTCCACGACGCGTTCACCCTGTTCCGCACCGGACGCCCGCGGCCCGTGCACATCGAGGTTCCGCTGGACGTGCTCGAGGCCCCGGCCGGGGTTCCCGCAGCCGACCGTCTCCCCCGCCCCCTTCCCGCCGCCGAGGGCGGGGACGCGGCGGCGATCGCCGAAGCCGCCGCCCTGCTCGGCGCGGCGCAGCGACCCGTCATCGTCGCCGGCGGCGGTGCGACCCGTGCCGCCGCGGCGCTGACCGCTCTCGCCGAGCGCCTCGGCGCCCCGGTGCTCACGACGCTCAACGGCAAGGGCGCGCTCGACGAGCGCCACCCGCTCTCCCTCGGCGCCAATCTGCGCCTCGCGGCGGCCCGTGCGGTCGCCGAGGACGCCGATGTGCTCCTGGTCGTGGGATCCAAGCTCGGCGAGGCCGAGCTGTGGGCGCCGCGGCTGGAGGTGCGCGGCGCGGTGGTGCGCGTCGACATCGCCGCGGGGCAGCTCGCGAAGAACCTCGACCCCGCGATCGGGATCCGCGGCGACGCCCGCGCGGTGCTGGAGCGGGTCCTGGACGCCCTGCCTCCTGCCCCGCCGCGCACGCCCGCGCTCGACGACGTCCGCGCCGGGATCCTCCGGGAGATCCGGGAGGCCGCCCCGGCGACCGTCGCACTGGCCGAGGAGATCGCCACGGCACTGCCCGACGACGCGATCGTGGCCGGCGACTCGTCGCAGATCGTCTACCTCGCCCTCGCGAACGTGCTCCGCCGCTCCGGCCCGCACGCGCTGCTGTACACGCCCACGTACGCGACGCTCGGGTACGGACTCCCCGCCGCGATCGGCGCGCGGGTCGCTCAGCCGGACCGGCCCGTCGTGGCGGTCGTCGGCGACGGTGCGCTCATGTTCGCGGTCAACGAGATCGCCACGGCGGTCGAGCAGCGCCTCGACCTCACGATCGTGTGCGTCGACAACGGCGGCTATGCGGAGATCCGACAGAACGAGGTGGATCGCGGAATGACCCCGGTCGGCGTCGACCTCGTGCAGCCGGACTGGCCCGCCCTCGCCCGCGCCTTCGGCGCCGAAGGCGAACGCGTCGAGGCCGGCGAAGATCTCGCCTCCGCGATCCGCACGGCGATCGCCGGCGGCGGTGTCCGCCTCGTGCACGTCGTGCAGCCGAACGCCCATCCCTCCCCGGAAGAACAGAAGGACCGCGCATGACCACTCCGATCGGCCCCGTCGATGCCTCCCTCACTCCCCGCTATGCGGGCTTCGCCACCTTCGCGCGCCTGCCGCGGCTCGAGGAGGTCGACCACGCCGACATCGCCGTGGTCGGCGCGCCGTTCGACTCGGGCGTGAGCTACCGTCCCGGGACGCGGTTCGGGCCCTCGCACGTGCGCGAGTCGTCGCGCCTGCTCCGCCCGTACAACCCGGCCCAGGACTTCTCGCCCTTCGCGCGGACCCAGGTCGTCGACGCCGGCGACCTCGCGCTGAATCCGTTCGACATCACCGAGGCCGTCGAGGAGACCGACCGCGCCGTGACGGCGCTCCGCGAGCGGGTGTCCCGCGTCGTCACGATCGGCGGCGACCACACCCTGGCCCTGCCCCTGCTGCGGTCGGTGGCGCGCGAGCACGGTCCGGTCGCGGTGCTGCACTTCGACGCGCACCTCGACACCTGGGACACGTACTTCGGAGCCCCGATCACGCACGGCACCCCGTTCCGCCGGGCGAGCGAGGAGGGTCTCATCGACATGACCGCCAGCTGCCACGTCGGCACCCGCGGCCCGCTCTACGACAAGAGCGACCTCGAGGACGACGCGCGTCTCGGATTCTCGATCGTCACGAGCGAGGCGATCGAGGAGCACGGGGTCGAGGCCGCGATCGAGCGGATCCTGACCCGGATCGGCGACGCACCTCTGTACGTGTCGATCGACATCGACGTGCTCGACCCCGCGCACGCCCCCGGCACCGGCACCCCCGAGGCCGGCGGACTCACCAGCCGGGAGCTCCTGCGGATCCTGCGGAGCCTGCGCGACACGAACATCGTGGGCGCCGACGTCGTCGAGGTCTCCCCCGCCTACGACCACGCCCAGCTGACCGGCATCGCCGCGAGCCACGTCGTCTACGAGCTCATCACCCTGCTGGCGATGCAGATCGACCGCACCCGCTGACACCCGGGATCCAGGGGCCGTCCGTCGCATCGACGGCCGGCCCCTTCCGGTTCAGGCCAGCGAGAAGTGCTCGAGCTCGGCCTGATCGAGCATCCGCGATCGCGTCAGGAACCTCCTGCCGGTCGGCGCCTCGACGCTGAACCCGGATCCGCGTCCGTCGACGACGTCGATCGTGAGGTGCGTGTACTTCCAATATTCGAACTGCGATTCGGACATGTAGACCGGCACCGCGTCGTGCAGGCCGACGTCGAGGGCGCCGAGGAGCACGTCGCCGGGCCCTGTGAGGAACATCCCCACCGGATAGCACATGGGTGCGGAGCCGTCGCAGCAGCCGCCGGACTGGTGGAACATCAGCGGGCCGTGCTGCGCGGTCAGCTGCCGCAGCAGCGCCGCCGCCTCGGCCGTGACGTCGACGCGATCGAACTCGGGCATCGTCCCCTCCTCTCGTGATGCGGGGCGGGCACCCTCGAGAGGTGCCCGCCCGCTCCTGGGGATCCGGATCAGAAGAAGCCCATCGGCCCCTCTGCGTACGAGACGAGGAGGTTCTTCGTCTGCTGGTAGTGGTCGAGCATCATCTTGTGGTTCTCCCGGCCGACGCCGGACTGCTTGTAGCCGCCGAACGCCGCGTGCGCGGGGTACTGGTGGTAGGTGTTCGTCCAGACGCGGCCGGCCTCGATCGCCCGGCCGGCTCGGTAGGCCGTGTCGCCGCTGCGGCTCCACACGCCGGCGCCGAGGCCGTAGAGCGTGTCGTTCGCGATCGAGATCGCGTCGTCGAAGTCGGAGAAGCTCGTCACCGACAGCACCGGCCCGAAGATCTCCTCCTGGAAGATCCGCATGTCGTTCGTGCCCTCGAACACGGTCGGCGCGACGTAGTAGCCCTCGCTGAGGTCGCCGCCGAGGTCGACCCGCTCCCCTCCGGTGAGGAGCCGCGCGCCGCCCTGCGTGCCGATGTCGATGTAGCTGAGGATCTTCTCCAGCTGGTCGTTGGACGCCTGCGCACCGATCATCGTGGTGAGATCCAGGGGGTTGCCCTGCACGACCTTCTTCACGCGCTCCAGGCCGTCGGCGAGGAAGCCGTCGTAGATCGAGCGCTGGATGAGGGCGCGGGACGGGCAGGTGCAGACCTCGCCCTGGTTGAGCGCGAACATCGTGAAGCCCTCGAGCGCCTTCTCGTAGTACGGGTCGGATGTGGAGCTCGCCACGTCCTCGAAGAAGACGTTCGGGCTCTTGCCGCCGAGCTCGAGCGTCACCGGGATGAGGTTCTGCGACGCGTACTGCATGATCAGGCGGCCCGTGGTGGTCTCACCGGTGAAGGCGACCTTGCGGATCCGCTTGTGCTGCGCGAGCGGGGCGCCGGCCTCGATGCCGAAGCCGTTGACGATGTTCACGACGCCGGCCGGCAGCAGATCGCCGATGATGTCGAAGAGGAAGAGGATCGACGCCGGGGTCTGCTCCGCCGGCTTGATCACGACGCAGTTGCCCGCGGCGAGCGCCGGGGCGAGCTTCCAGGTGGCCATGAGCAGCGGAAAGTTCCACGGGATGATCTGCCCGACCACGCCGAGCGGCTCGTGGAAGTGGTACGCCACGGTGTTCTCGTCGAGCTGGCTGATGCCGCCCTCCTGGGCGCGCAGCACGCCGGCGAAGTAGCGGAAGTGGTCGACGGCGAGGGGGATGTCGGCGGCGAGGGTCTCCCGGATCGGCTTGCCGTTCTCCCAGGTCTCGGCGATCGCGATGATCTCGAGGTTCTGCTCGATGCGGTCCGCGATCCGGTTCAGGACGTTGGCGCGCTCGGCGGGGCTGGTCTTGCCCCAGCTCGCGAACGCCTTCCATGCGACGTCGACGGCGCGGTCGATGTCCTCGCTGGTGCCGCGGCCGACCTCCGTGAACGGCTTGCCGTTGACGGGGCTGACGTTCTCGAAGTACTGGCCCTTGACGGGCTCGACGAACTCGCCGCCGATGTAGTGCCCGTAGCGCGGGCGGAAGTTCGCGAGCGCGCCCGGCTGCCCCGGGGCCGCGTAGGCGGTCGACACGCTCTCCTCGATGATGGTCATCGCGTCTCCTTCGACGTACCGCGGCTCCGATGCCGCGCGGGTGGATGTGCCTCGAAGCTAGGCGCGGGGACGTTGCGACCCCGTGCGTCACGTTGCATCCGGTTGCGCCCCCGGGTCGTGGAGCGAGCACGCGGAGGGACAGGAGACAACGCAGCGCCGCCGGGGGCGCGCCTCAGGCCTGTTCGAGCCGTTCGATGCGGCTGACGAGGCCCGCCCGCTTCGGCGAGCGCGCGGGGAGCAGCTCCAGGCACAGCCGCAGGATCTCGGCGTCGTCGGCGCCCTCGGGGATCTCGGCGTAGCTCAGCAGCACGTCGACGCTCGCCTCGGTCCGCATCGTCTCGCGCAGGGTGGAGCGCACCGACTCGCGGTACTCCTCCACGCCGGGCGACGTCGAGTCCGGCAGCACCGGTCCGCGGTAGGCGCTCAGGGCCACGCGGTGCGCGCCGCGGTCGAGCAGCGACAGCACGACCTGTGCATCCGTCTCGAGAGGCACCGTCAGCCGGTAGGGCCGCGACTCGGGCACGAGGGCCGGCCAGATCCGCTCCAGCGCCTTGCGCAGGCGCACCATCTCGGGGCGCAGGGTGTCGGCCGAGGATCCCTCGCCGTACACCAGTTCGGCGAGCCGCTCGGCGCTGAGTCCCTGCCGGTGCACGGCGAGCAGCAGCAGGATCTCGGCGTGCCGGGCGCTGAGCTCGACCGATCGCTCGCCGTCGTCCCCCGCCACCTCCAGGCGGGCCCGGTCCCGGCCGAGGACCCGCAACGTGGCGCGGTCGGGGGTCTGCCTCCGCAGCGGTGCTGCGGCGGGGACCGCGGGCTCGGCGCGGGCACGGAGCCGCGCCACGAGCAGCTCGGCCTCGACGGCCCGCGCGGTGGCGTCGACGAGCATGCGGGCCTGCGGGCTCGCCGCCTCGCGCCCTCCGGTGACGTCGATCACCCCGAGGATGCGCCGGTCCTCCGGGTCGAACACGGGCGCGGCCGTGCACGACCACGGCTGCACGAGCCGGTTGTAGTGCTCCGCGCCGTGGATCTGCACCGAGGCGCCGAGTTCGAGCGCCGTGCCGGGAGCCGAGGTCCCGACCGCCCGCTCCGACCAGTTCGCCCCTTCGACGAAGCCCATCTCGCCGGACAGGATCCGCTGGTTCAGGTCGCCCTCGACCCACAGCAGGCGCCCGGCGTGGTCGCCGACGGCGACGATGACGCCGGAATCGTCCGCCGAGCCCGGCAGCAGCAGAGCCCGGATGGTGTCCATCGCCCCGGCGAGGGGATGCGCGAGCCGGTACGCGTCGAGGGCATCCGGGGTGAAGTCGAGCGGCGGCAGTCCTTCGGCGCCGACGCGCTGCCGCCACGACCGCTCCCACGACTCGCGCACGAGCGACCGGACGCTCTGCAGGCGCTCGTCATCGACGTTGCCGGCCACGAGCTCCTCATGCGCGCGCTCGATGAGCAGACGCGATGCGGCGGGTGCAGGATCGCGGGAGGGCTGCCAGGGCGAGGACACGGAGTCTCCGATCGTCGGCGACGGAGTGGATCCAGTGTACGGCGGCGCGGCCCGGCCGCGGCGGTCCCGTCGTGTCAGGCCGGAGCCTCGTGCTCGTCGACGGTGCGCGCATCGGTGAGGGTGAGGGCGCCGATGCCGGCGATGAGGCCCACCGCCACGGCGAGCACCGCGAACACCACCTGCTCGCCGTGGAAGAAGGACGCGACGAGCGCCGGCTCCCACGCCCCGGCGGGGAGCGTCACCGTGACGAGCGCGGCGATGAGCGTGCCCACGACCGCCGTGCCGACGCTGGTGCCCAGTTCCTGGGCGGTGTCGTTCAGGGCGGCGCCCATCGAGGTGCGGTTCTCGGGCATCGCGCCGACCAGCGCCACGGCGCAGATCGTCATGACCGTGCGCAGTCCCACCGTCATGACGATCATCGCGAGCGCGATCGCGAAGTAGTTCTGCTGGACGGCCCAGGCCATGAGGCCGAGACCCGCCGCGAGCATTCCCGCGCCGATGAGGCACGCGACCCGGTGCCCGAACCTGCGGACGAGCCACTCGGTGACGGGGGTGGCGAGGATCATCGTCGCGATGAGCGGCAGGTTCGCCAGTCCCGCCTGCAGCGGCGACCAGCCCCACGCGTACTGGAAGTGCAGGATCAGGGCGAACATCACGCCCGCCATCGCGACGGAGGTGCCGATCTGGGCGATGGCCGCTCCGCGCACGGTGCCCTGCCGGAAGAGGGACAGGTCGAGCATCGGCGCGGCCGCCCGGCGTTCGCGGAGGATGAAGAGTGCGAGCGCCACCACGGCGCCGATCCCGACCGCGAGGGTGATCGGCGAGATCCAGCCGTTCTCGATGCCGCTCGTGAGCAGATAGCAGGCGAGGCCGATGGTGAGGATGCTCAGGGCCGCGCCCGGCAGGTCGAGGCGGTCCCTGGTGAGCCCGTCCGCGGTGTCGGCCGGTACGCCGAAATGGACACCGGCGGCGGCGATCAGCGCGATGGGCGCGTTCACGAGCAGCAGCCACTGCCAGGGAAGGTGCGCGAGCATCGTGCCGCCGAGGAGCGGGCCGAGCACGAAGCCGGACATGCCGACGACCATCATGAGCGTGATGGCGCGCATCCGCAGCTTCTCGTCGTCGAACAGCCGGAAGACTAGGGAGTTGGTGATCGGCGCCATCGCGGCGGCGGCGATGCCGAGCAGGGCGCGCAGCGCGATGAGCTCGCCGGTCGTGGCGACCAGCAGCACGGCGAGACTGATCAGCCCGAAAAGGGCGAGACCGATCTGCAGCACGCGGCGGCGTCCGAACCGGTCCGCGATCGAGCCGGCCGTCAGCAGCAGACCGCCGAAGGTGAGCGAGTAGGCGCCGGTGATCCACTGCAGCGCTGTCGTGTCCCCGCCGAGCTCGCGTCCGATCGTTGGCAGCGCGATCGAGAGGAGGGTGTTGTCGACCATCTCCACGAAGAAGGCGAGGCAGAGGGCGGCGAGCGGGATCCACGCCGCCCGCAGAGACGGGTAGGTGCGAGTGGGGGTGAGAACGGGTGCGTCGGTCATGGCATTCCTCCGATCGGACGATGTATCGAACAGCGTTCGATGCTCGAACACTGTTCGATAGAATAGAACGATGTTCGATGATGTGCAAGCGCCTCCCGCGTCGAGGCGATCCGCATGGTGGGATGGACCCATGGCAACCACACCGCAGCAGAGCGGCGGCCCCTCCCGGCGGCGCGGCCCCCGCACGCGCTCCCGCGCCTCCCACTCGCTCGAGTCGGTCCTGGCGGGTGCGGTGGAGATCCTCGATGAGTCCGGGGCGCAGGGCCTGACCATCCGCGCCTTGGCCGCACGGCTGGGCGGCGGCGTCGCGAGCGTGTACTGGTACGTGTCGGGACGCGACGAACTGCTCGACCTCGCGGCCGACTCGGTCATCGGCGGCGTGCTGGACGCGACCGCCGACGTCGGCGGGGAGGATCCCATCGAGGATCTGCGGACGATCGCCGTCACGATGTTCGACGCGATCGTCGACCGCCCGTGGTTGGGCGCGTACGTGCTGCGCAACACCGCAGTGCAGATCCACTCCCTGCGGCTCTACGAGCGGATCGGGGAGCAGGTCCTGCGCCTCGACCTGACCGCGCGGCAGTCGTTCCACGCGACCTCGGCCGTGGTCGGCTACGTGATCGGCAGCGCGGCCGACCTCGGACAGGAACCGCCCGAGGCCGTCATCTCCGGCGAGATGAGCAAAGAGGAGTACATGGCGGGCGCCACTGCGCAGTGGCGTGCACTGGATGCGCGAGAGTTCCCCTACATCCACCACATCATCGACGAGTTCGACGGTCACGACGATCGCGACCAGTTCCTCGGCGGCCTGCACCTGCTCCTGGCCGGACTCCGCCTGCAGGCGAACCGCTAGAGACCGCACCGATCCGCCGGCCGGGGCGCACCCCGCGACCGTTGCGCCCCGCGAGACCGCCGCGCCCGCAGAACCCCGCGCGCGGCCGGACCCTGTGCGCGCGACCCTTGTGCGCCGCACTCGGTACTACTGTGCGTTGCGTGGTAGTGTGCGGAGCAACGCAGTGGCCAACTCTGCAGAGGAGGGTGAATGGACACCACGCAGCTGCTCAAGGGAGTGCTGGATCTGGCGGTGCTCGCGGTCGTTCGCGACGAGGACGGATACGGGTACGACATCGTGCGCCGCCTGCGCGAGGCCGGGATCGGCGACGTCGGCGACGCCTCGGTGTACGGCACGCTGCGCCGGCTCTACTCCGCAGGCGCGCTCTCGAGCTACGTCGTCCCCTCCGACGGCGGACCGCACCGCAAGTACTACGCGATCACGACGCAGGGCAAGCACATGCTCGACGAGCAGATCGGGACCTGGTCGCAGTTCGCCGTGGCGATGTCAGGTCTGCTCGCCCCCCATGTCCCGACCTCGGCTAAGGGTGCCCCCGGCGCGCCGACGCCGCATCCTCTGTTCCATCCCCCCGTCAACCCCACCGGCATCCTCACAGAAGGAGCTCAGCGATGAACGACACGACCCTCACCGCCGCCGAGCGGATCCACGGCTTCGCCGAGGCCGTGCGCGCACAGCTCGCCGACCTTCCCGCGGACGAGGTCGACGACCTGGTCGAGGGACTCGTGGGCGACCTCTCAGATCAGGCCGCGGACCACGGCGGCCAGATCGAACTGAGGGATCCCGCCGCCTATGCGCAGGAGCTGCGCGACGCCGCAGGTCTCCCCGAGCGCGGCCCGATCACGACGGCGAGGACGCCGTGGCACGAGCGGCTGGCCGCAGCTGCAGGGCGGATCGTCGGACGGATCCGCTCATCGGCCTTCGGAAGCTGGCTGCTGGATCTGCTGATCGCGCTGCGCCCGGTGTGGTGGGTGCTGCGCGGGCTTGTGCTCGCAGCTCTCGTCGTGATCCCCGCGGGTCTGGGGCCGAGGACGATGGCGGGATACGGGGGTCTGCCTGCGCAGGTGTTCACCTGGGCCCTGATCATCGCGGTCATCCTCGTGAGCGTGCAGTGGGGCCGAGGCCGTTGGCTGCCTCGGAATCCGCTGCGTCACATCCGCACGGTTGCGAGCATCATCGCTGTGCTCGCGTTCCCGATGGTCTTCTCCCCCGTGCTCTTCGGATTCGCAAGCGCGACGATGTATCCGCAGGCGAGCTACGTTCCACCGCCGCCTGGTCTTCGGCTCGACGGCGAGCAGATCGACAACCTCTTCGTCTACGACAAGGACGGGAATCTCATCAACGGCGCCCAGATCTACACGAACCGGGGTACCCCTGTCGACCTTTTCGGGACTGCGAGCGAGGACCTCGACAGCGGGTCCGGATACGTCGATTCCAGCGGTGAGAGCACCGTAGTTCCGTTCCGGGATGCGCAGGCGCGTCCGGTATGGAACGTGTACCCCCTGCAACTCGGGCGCTACACCGATCTCAATGCCGGAACGCTCACTTCCACGACCGATCCGGTTCCGCCCTTCCTGCGCGCACCTGATCGGGCGCTCACGCCTGCAGCCGCTCCCACTCCGGGATCGTCGACGCCGCCCTCTCCGACGGCCTCGCCGACCCCGACTCCGACGCCCGTCCCGTCGCCGACGAGCACCCCGGCGGGCTGAGCCGTGCCCGAACCCCGTATCGTCTCGATCGATCTCACGCACCTCGTCGAGGCGGCGCTCCGCGGCGATCATCACGGGCAGTCCGCCGACCGCCCGGTTCCGAACTCCGTCGCTACCGCGCTTCGACCGGCCGATCGGCTCCGGGGAGACCGAATCGACTGAGTTCCGCACCACCCGGGCGGGCGACGCAGATCGGTGAGCCTCAGCCCCGCGCGGCCCACCAGTCGCGCAGGCGCTGCTCGGCGGCCTCGGGGCCGATGAGGCCTTCGTCGAGACGGAGCTCGAGCAGGAAGCGGTACGCCTCGCCGACCTCGCGTCCCGGTGCGATGCCGAGGATCCGCTGCACGTCGTTGCCGTCGAGCTCGGGGCGGATCGCGTCGATCTCCTCCTGCTCGCGGAGGTCGGCGATGCGCTGCTCGATGTCGTCGTACGCCGAGGCGAGACGTGCCGCCTTGCGCCGGTTGCGGGTCGTGACGTCCGCACGGGTGAGGATGTGCAGCCGCTCGAGCTGGTCGCCCGCGTCGCGCACATAGCGGCGCACCGCCGAGTCGGTCCACGCCCCCTCCGCGTAGCCGAAGAAGCGCAGGTGCAGCTCGATGAGCTTCGCGACCGCATCGGTCGACTCCTTGTCGAACCGCAGCGCCTGCAGACGCTTGCGGGCGAGGCGGGATCCGACGACGTCGTGGTGGTGGAAGCTCACCGCGCCGCCCGGCTCGAGCCGGCGGGTGCGCGGCTTGCCGATGTCGTGCAGCAGCACTGCCAGACGCAGGATCGCGTCGGCGGGCTCGTCGGGGTGGCGTTCCCGCTCGAGCGCGATGGCCTGCTCCAGGGCGGTCAGCGAGTGCTCGTATACGTCCTTGTGGTGATGGTGCTCGTCGATCTCGAGGCGCAGCGCGCTCACCTCGGGCAGGAACTCGTCGATGAGGCCGGTGTCGACGAGCACGCGGATCCCCCGCACGGGGTCCGACGACTGCAGCAGCCGTACGAGTTCCGCCTGGATGCGCTCCGGACTCACGATCGTGAGCGTCTGCCGCAGCTCGGCGATCGCCGCGAGCGTCCCCTCCTCGATCCCGAAGCCGAGCTGGGCGCTGAACCGGGCGGCACGGAGCATGCGCAGCGGGTCGTCGCCGAAGCTCACCTCGGGTGCCGTCGGGGTGCGCAGGAGACCGGCGATGAGGTCCTCCACTCCCCCGGTCGGATCCACGAGGCGCTGCTGGGGAACCAGGAACGCCATCGCGTTCACCGTGAAGTCGCGACGCACGAGGTCGCCGTCGATGTCGTCGCCGAACTGCACGACGGGCTTGCGGGTGACGCCGTCGTAGGCATCCGCGCGGTAGGTCGTGATCTCGACCTGCTCGCCGTGCACACGCGCGCCGATCGTGCCGAACTCGCGCCCGATGTCCCAGTGCGCAGTCGCGAGGGGCTTGACGAGGCGGAGGATGTCGTCGGGACGCGCGTTCGTGGTGAAGTCGAGATCGTGGGTGACCCTGCCGAGCAGGGCGTCACGCACCGGGCCGCCCACCACCGCGAGGTCGAACCCGGCGTCGGCGAACGCACCGGCCAGGATCCGCACGACCGGATTCTCGGCGAGGGCGCCCAGGCGCGCGAGGGATTCGGCCATGTTGAGCATGGTTTCCAGGGTACCGGGGCGCACGTGGGAGGTGCGGTGCCGGCGTCTCGCCGACCGCGTCCGAGGCGGCGCGACGACCGTCGCTCAGACGTCGTGGATCAGCAGGGGATCAGAACGTCGGGCCGCTGGACGACGGAAACGGCGTACCGCCAACCTCGCGGATGGCCCGCTGCTCAGCCCTGATCTGACCGAGGATCAGAGCGCTCAGCGCCATCCCGCTGATCACCGCCACACCCACGACGAGCCACATGCCGAACTGCGGATCCACGAGCTTGAGCACGTAGACGACCACGATCGCGCCCACCAGCACCGGAGCCTCGACGCACGCGAAGGCGACGAGCATGCGGGTACGACGGCGCCGGAAGTCCTCGGCGATGCGACGCACCTGCGCGGGGGTCGAGTAGTCCGTCGCGTCCGTCATTCCTCCGACCCTATCCGGGTGCCGCCGCCGGCGCCCCGGGGCGGACTGCACCGGGGGGATCCGCGGCCGCCCGGACGCGAGCGGTTGAGGACTCAGTCCGCTGACGCCGCGGCGCGCTCCGCCAGGCGGTCGGCGAGGAAGACGGCCGCGCGGTCGAGCGCGCGATCGGCCGCGGCGAGCGCACCCACGGCCGTCTGATAGTTGTGCGGTGCCCGTGCCGCGGACTCCAGTGTCACGTCGACGTCGGCGTGGGCCGCGTTCACCGCGAGACGGAGCGCGTCGTCGTGCAGCAGCTCTCTGCTGCCCACCTGGATCAGCAACGGAGGAAGGCCGCTCAGATCCGCGAAGACGGGGCTCGCCAGCGGCGAGCGCGCCGCCTGTTCTGCGTCGTGCTCGGGAAGGTAGCGGCGTACGTATGCGGCGATGTCGTCCGGGCGGAACAGCGGATCGTCCCCGTCGCGTCCGGTGAAGGAGGCGCCGCTCAGGGTGAGGTCGGTCTGCGGGGAGAACACGGCGGCGGCGGCCGGCATGCCGAGCCCGGCTTCCCGTGCCGCGAGGAGCGTGGCCACCGCGAGTCCGCCTCCCGCCGAGTCGCCGGCGATGACGAGCCGGCCGGCTCCGTGCCGATCGGCGAGTTCGGCGTACGCAGCGAGGGCGTCGTCCACGGCCGCGGGGAACCGGTGCTCCGGCGCCAGCCGGTAGTCGAGCGAGTACGCCGTCGCGCCCGTCCGCACGGCGAGGCCCGCGGCCACGCCGACACCGGTCTCCGCAGATCCGAGCACGAAGCCTCCGCCGTGCAGGTACAGGAGGATCCCCTCTCCGGCACCGTCGGGGCGCAGCTCGATCGCGGGCCGGCCTCCCAGCCGCCGGAGTGCCGAACCGACCCCGGCCGGCGGCGGGACGGCGCCGCGCGAGAACGCGCGCCTCATGTCCTCGACGGTCGCGTCCGCAGGGAAGCGGTTCTTCGCGTAGTTCCCGGACAGCTGGTCGAACTCGGCTCGCGTCTGCATGGCTCCCGAATGTAGAGGAGGCCTCAGACCTTTCCGCGGGGGTTCAGACGGCGACGCCCTGCACGGGTCCCTCGGTGTTCGGCTTCCAGCCCAGAGCCGGGGCGACGTGTTCGGCGAACGCCTGCAGCACGTGCAGGTTGTACTCCGGCCCCAGCTGGTTCGGGATCGTCAGCATGAGGGTGTCGGCCGCCATGACGGCCTCGTCCTGCTTCAGCTGGGAGATCAGCACGTCGGGCTCGGCCGCGTACGTCTTGCCGAAGGTGGAGCGGAAGCCGTCGATCACGCCGATCTGGTCGTGGTTCTCCTCCGAGCGCAGCCCGAAATAGGCGCGGTCCTGGTCGGACACCAGCGGGAACACGCTCCGGCTCACCGAGACCCGAGGGGCGCCGGTGTGGCCGGCGTCCTTGTACGCGGTACGGAACAGCTCGATCTGCTCCCGCTGCAGCTCGTGGAACGGCTGTCCCGTGGCCTCGGTGACGAGCGTCGAGCTCATCATGTTGAGGCCCATCCGCCCGGTGCTCTCGGCCGTCGCGCGGGACCCGGATCCCCACCAGATGTGATCGCGCAGGGTAGGCGACTGCGGCTCGATCGCGAGGTAGTGCCCGGCGCCGACCATGCGCGGGTCGCCGGGGGCGATGCGCTCGCCCTCGATCGCGCGCAGGAACAGCTCGAACTTCTCGCGCGCCATCACGCTGCCGCGCTCGGAGTCCTCGCCGTCCTCGTAGCCGAACGTGCGGTAGCCCTGCAGGGCCGTCTCGGGTGAGCCGCGGCTCACACCGAGCGCGATCCGGCCGTCGGCGATGAGGTCGAGCGCCGCCGCCTCCTCGGCGAACTGGAAGGGGTTCTCGTAGCGCATGTCGATGACGCCGGTTCCCACCTCGATGCGGCGGGTGCGGGCAGCCATCGCCGTCAGCAGCGGCATCGGCGACGCGGCCTGCCGCGCCCAGTGGTGCACGCGCACGTAGGCGCCGTTCACGCCGATCTCGTCGGCGCCCTCGGCCAGTTCGATCGTCTGACGCAGCATGTCGCCGGCGGTGCGCGTGACCGATCCGGGCACGTCGCCGTAGTGCCCGAAGGAGAGGAATCCGAAAGCCTTCATGATCTATTCGAACGCATGGATCCGGGATCTATTCCGCGATGTCCGGATCCACTCGGACGAGGAAGCCGTCGGTCACGAGCGTGCGCAGCCTCGGTTCCAGATCGGCCCAGAGCGCGGCCGGCGGCACCTCGAACAGCTCGGCGAGCGCGCTCGTGATCTGTCCGACCGTCAGTTCGCCGTCGCAGACCCCGACGAAGCCGGCGAGAGCCGGATCCACCGACACGGTGCGGCCGAACCCGCCGCCCTGGCGCAGCTCGATCACGGAGGGCGCGTCCTGACCCGGGATGTGGTGGCGCGCCTCGGTGACATCGGGAGCGACGAGCAGCCGGTCGGGCACTCCGTCGGCGAGCGCGTCATGCCCGGCGAGGCCGTCCCGGAAGGCCCGCCCCGCGCTCGTGACCGCCTGGGCGATGGTCTCGAAGCGGCGCAGCGGCGGCACCGGAGTGCCGGATTCCCGCACTGCAGGGCGGCGGATCAGCACATACCCGAAGCCGATCTCGGTCACGCCTCGGGCATCGAAGTCGTCCAGCCACGCATCGAGCAGCGAATCGAACGCCGGGTCCCGCGGCGTCGTGCCGCCGTCGCGGATCCACAGCTCCGCATAGCCGAGCGGCGACAGCGTCTCGCGCTGCACGACCCAGGCATCCAGCGCCGGATCGATCCACGACTCCAGCCGGCGCACGCCCAGCGCCCCGGTCTCCGAGCCCGTCGCCCCCGCCCCGGGACCCGTCGAAGGGTCGATGGACTCCCAGTTGCCGAGCAATTGCGCCGACCCTCCTGGGACGAGGTGCTGCGGCGCGGTGCGCACGAACGCCTCGACCAGCGCGTCGCCGACGAGCCCCCCGTCGCGGTACTCGTACTCGGGCACGTCGGCGCCGCGCGGGGTGATGACGAACGGCGGGTTGGAGACGATCAGACCGAAGCTCTCCCCGGCCACCGGTTCGAAGAGACTCCCGAGCCGGAACTCGATGTTGTGCACGCCGGCGAGCATGGCGTTCAGCTCCGCATAGGCGAGCGCGCGTTCGGAGATGTCCGTCGCGACCACGGATCCGGCGTGCCGCGAGACCAGCAGCGCCTGGATTCCGCATCCGGTGCCGAGATCCAGGGCTCGTTCGACCTCGATCGGCATCACCAAGGACGCCAGAGTCCGGGAGGCGCCGCCGACGCCCAGCACGTGATCGGGAGGCAGCACGCCGTCCTCGTCGAGGTGCTGCAGGGCCAGCTCGTCGAGGTCGCTCGCGATCCACCACTCCCCCACGCCGTCCGCGTCGACGAAGGACTGCGGGCGGATGAGCGCCGCGGGCACGACCAGATCGTCGGAACGGTACGCCAGCCCCAGTCGTTCGACGCCGTCCACGCCGGTGCGGGGCAGGGCCGCCGCGACGTCGGAGAGCGGCTGCGGCATGCCGAGCACGAAGAGGCGTCCGAGCGTCGCGAGCGGATCGGTGCGTGCGGCGAGCGCCCGCAGGAGCGGCGAACGGATCCCTCGGGCGAGCGCGTCGTCGGCCTCGGCGCCCCAGGCGTCGCGCAACGGCTCGGAGCGCAGATCGGCCGCGTCAAGGTCGGCGGCGAGCGCCGCGCAGAGCAGCGAATCAGGGCGGGGCGTCAGGTGTCGGACCACGGCGTCAGCCTACGCGGCGCAGCGAGACCGGCATCTCCCCCGATGCTCGTCCTGCCCACCTCCAGGGATCCGCACACCGCGCCGCCTAGACTCTCAAGGCCAGCACTCGCCGCGCCCCGCGCGCCCGACGGATCCTCGATGACTGCGACAACGACTGTGAGATCTCCCCTGCGCCAGCGCCTCCGCCGCGCGGCCGGGGCGCTCGTCGTCGCCCTCGGCCTCGTGCTGCCGCTCGCCGCACCGACGCCGGTCGCTGCAGCGAGCACTCCGGCGCCGAGCCCCACGCAGACGCCCTCGCACGCGGGCCTGCTGCTCTCCCTGCTCCCCGACGCCAACGGCGCCTATGTCTCCGGCAGCCCGCTGACGGCGACTCTGACGCTGCGCAATGACGCCACCACCGGGCTCGGTGCGGGCACTGTCCACCTCGAGCTCGGCCGCACGGCCCTCGCCGACCGCCGTGCAGTGGGCGCCTGGCTGGACGGATCCGCCGACGCGCCCGCACTCAGCCCCATCGGCGATGTGCGGACCACGGTGCTGGATGCCGAGGGCGTCTCCCGCACGCAGGTCGTCGTACCGGGCGCCGATGTCGGGGCGCTGAACCCCGGCGTCTATCCCCTGCGCGCGCGTTTCGAGGCGGCAGCGACGGGGAGCCCGACCTCCTCGGCCGAGTCGCGCACCGCCCTCGTCGTCGCGCAGGGTGCGCCCGCGACGGTCGTCACGGTCGTCCCCATCACGGCGGCGCCCGAGGGCGTCCTGCTCAGCGCGACCGAGCTCACGGCGCTCACCGCCCCGGAGGGAGCCCTCACCGCGCAGCTCGACGGCGTCGCGGGCACACCGGCCGTGCTCGCGGTCGACCCCTCGATCGTCGCGGCGATCCGGGTGCTGGGCACCGCCGCCCCCGCGACGGCTGTGGCATGGCTCTCCCGGCTCGAGGCGCTCCCCAACGAGCGCTTCTCCCTGCAGTTCGCCGACGCCGACACCACCGCACAGGCGGCGGCCGGGCTGACTGCGCCACTCGCGGTGGATGACTTCACCCCCTTCCTCGGTCCCGCGGGCACTCCCACGACCCCGACGCCGACCCCCACCGCGACGACGGCCACGACGGCCGGTGCCGTGCCCTCCACGGCCGATGCGATCGCCGGCGCACGCACCGACATCCTGTGGCCGCGCGGCGAGGTGACCGCCGATCAGGTGGCGACGATGTCGCACTACGGCCCGGCAGGGGGCGACACGGTGTCGATCCTGCCCTCGACGAGTTTCACGGCGGGCGCGCAAGGTGCGGCGGTCGCCGCACGGGGCTCGGTCGGTGGCTCCTCCGTGCTCGTCGCCGACGCCGCCGTGTCCGCCGCGCTGAGCGCCGCAGCGGCGCAGTCCGATGCCTCGGCCCGCGGCGGGGCACTGATCACCGCCAATGCGATGCTCTGGTTCGACGCCCCCGGTTCGACCGTTCTCGCCGGGCTCGCACGCGCCGACACCCGCTCCGAAGAGGGGCTCTCCAGCGCGGTGACGGCCTTCAGCGGAGGCCTCGATGGCCGCCTCGACCGCGTGCTGTCGAACCCTCCCACCGAGCTGACGGTCTCCACCGAGTCGGCCGAGGACAGGGGCGCCGCCGTCGTCACGCTGAATCAGGATGCCGACAAGCTCACACAGTTCGCGACCATCCTGGAGCGCCCCGCCGACCTGACGGTACGCGAGCGCATCTCGATGATGCGCCTGCTCGGCGTCGGGCTGCACACCACGCCCGATGACTTCGCCTCGGCGCTGCGGACGCACCGACAGGCGACGCAGAAGACCCTGAACGCCGTCGGGATCCAGCCGTCCAATCCGATCCTGATCAGCCCCAAGGTCACCGTGCCCGTATGGGTGCGCAACGAGCTCCCCTACCCGGTGCGCGTGCGGCTGAACGTCGTCCCCAGCGATTCGCGGATCGACGTGCCGAAGGCGACCGACGTCGAGGCCCAGCCGTCCAGCACCACGCCGGTGCGCCTGCCGCTGGAGTCGCACGTCGCCACCGCCGAGATCACGCTCACGATGTCGCTCACGAGCCCGACCGGCGTCGCGATCGGGCCGCAGCAGACCGCGCGACTCACGATCCGTGCCGAGTGGGAGACCATCGGCCTCGTCGTGTTCGGCGCCCTCGGCCTGCTGCTCATCGCCGGAGGAATCTTCCGCACCATCCGCCGGCGCAGGGCCGCCGCGGAGAAGCATTCCGCAGACGGCATGGATCCATCGGAGGATGATGTCGCAACGGACGGTGATGTCGCCACGGGTGAGGAGAAGCATGAGTAGCCTCGGCCGCGCGAGCGCCCTGCTCGCGGCAGGCACCATGGTGTCGCGGATCACCGGCCTGCTGCGCACGATCGTGCTGGTGGGCGTGATCGGGGCCGTGGGCAAGGCCCCGGATGCCTTCGCGCTCGCCAATCAGCTGCCGAACGATGTGTTCTCGATCATCTCGGTGGGGCTGCTCACCGCGGTTCTCGTGCCCCAGATCGTCAAGGCGGTCGCCGGGGAGGACGGCGGCAGCGCGTTCATCTCGAAGATCTTCACTGCCGGCACCGTCCTGCTGCTCGCAGCCACCGCCGTGGCGATGCTCGCCGCGCCCTGGATCGTCACCGTCATCATGAAGGCGGGTACGACCGTCGAGCAGCAGCAGCTCGCCATCGCCTTCGCGTACTGGTGCCTGCCGCAGATCTTCTTCTACGGTCTCTACGCCCTCATCGGGGAGACGCTGAACGCGCGCAAGATCTTCGGGCCGTTCACCTGGGCGCCGGTCGTGAACAACGTGGTCTCGATCGCCGGTTTCCTCATCATCGGCTCCCTCTTCGGAACGCCGCTGACCGATGTCTCCGACTGGCCCGCCGACCGCATCGCCTGGCTCGGAGCCACGGCCACCCTGGGCATCGCCGTGCAGGCGGGCGTCCTGCTCGCGTTCTGGCCGCGCACCAGGCTCGCGCTACGCGTCGACTTCCGCTGGCGCGGGGTGGGTCTCAGCAACGTCGGCAAGCTCGCCGGCTGGACCATGCTCATGGCGCTGTCGAGCCTCATCGCCGGGTTCTACCAGCACAGCGTCGCGCTCGAGGCATCGGGCGATGACGTCTCCCTCACCGTGATGAACAACGCCTGGCTGATCTTCATGCTCCCCTACTCGGTGATCGTGCTGTCGATCGGCACCCCCTATTTCACTCAGCTCAGCGAGCACGCCCATGCCGGACGCATCGATGACCTGCGCGGCGACATCGGCCGCAGCATCCGCACCCTCGGCTTCTTCCTGACGGGCGCTCTCGCCGCCGTGGTCGCCGCGACGATCCCCGCCTCGCGCATCTTCACCGACAACCCCGACGAGGCCCAGGCCGCGGCCCTCGTGCTCGTCGGCTACCTGGTCGCCCTGCTGCCCCTTGCGGTCCTCTTCATCGTGCAGCGCACGTTCTACGCTCTCGGCGACACCCGCACGCCCTTCTTCTTCACGATCTTCCAGTGCGTGCTCATCGCCGCCACCGCTTTCGGGACGAAGCTGCTCCACGAGGCCGGCATCGTCCCGCTGTCGGCGCTGGCGGCGACGCTGGCGCTCGGTCAGTCCCTGGCCAGCATCCTGCAGACGATCGTCGCGACGGCGCTCCTGCACCGCCGTCTCAACGGCATCGGCACAGGCCGGTGGATCCTCGCGCTGGGCCGATTCGTCCTCGCGGCGATCCCCGCCACGGCGGCGGGCTGGGGAGTCTTCCTCCTCCTCGGCGGCGCGCACGGGTGGACGACAGCGGACCGGATCCCGGCGGCGATCGGCTGCCTCATCATCGCTGGGGCGGTCCTCGTGGTCTATCTCGGCCTGCTCGCTCTGCTGCGCGCTCCGGAACTCGACGCGCTGAAGGGCCTCGTGCGCCGCTTCGCGCCGTCCCGATGAACACCGGCATCCACCCGCCGTCATGACACGCACCTACCCCGACACGATCGCCGCCGCCGTCACGCGCGAGCTCATCGTGAAGAAGTCGCGCTTCATCGCGCATCTGGTCCCGGTCCGGTCCGTGGCTGAGGCTGACGAGGTGATCGCGTCCGTCCGCCGGCAGTACTGGGATGCCCGTCACAACTGCACCGCGATGGTGACCGGCGTCACCGGGGATCAGGCACGATCCTCGGACGATGGAGAGCCCTCCGGCACAGCCGGGATCCCCATGCTGGAGGTGCTGCGCCGGCGCGGCCTCACCGACGTGGTCGCGGTGGTCACCCGCTACTTCGGCGGCGTCAAGCTCGGCGCCGGCGGCCTGATCCGGGCGTACTCCACGGCGGTCTCCGATGCGCTGGACGAGGCCGTGCTGCTCCATCGTCGCGAGTTGCTCGAGGCGCGCGTCGATGTGCCGCATGCCGACGCCGGGCGCATCGACAACGGTCTGCGCGACTGGGCCGCAGCCCATGGATCCTCCTTCGGCGAGGTCGTGTACGGCGCCGTGGCGTCGTTCACCCTCTGGATCCCGCCGTCCGACAGGGCGCTCTTCGTCGACGACCTCGCCTCATTGTCGGGCGGGTCCCTCTCCCCCGTCTTCGGCAGGACCCGCATCGTCGACGTCGCCTGAGCCCCTTGCCGCCCCGGGCGTGCGATCGCCCCGCGAGGTCGCCCAGCCGCGCGGAATGCCGCGCCGGTACCATGTGTTGAAGCGTGCGAGAGCAAGGAGAAGCAATGCGACAGGTCATCATCATCGGTTCGGGACCCGCGGGGTTCACGGCGGCGATCTACGCGGCCCGCGCGAACCTCAACCCCGTGCTCGTCGCGAGCTCGGTCGAGGTCGGCGGTGAACTGATGAAGACCACCGAGGTGGAGAACTTCCCCGGCTTCCCCGAGGGGATCCAGGGCCCCGACCTCATGGCCAAGATGCAGGAGCAGGCCGAGAAGTTCGGCACCGAGGTGCTGTACGACGACGTCACCGAGCTCGAGCTCGACGGCGACATCAAGAAGGTCACGCTCGGCAGCGGGACGGTGCTCGAAGCCGCTTCCGTGATCTACGCGACCGGATCCGCCTACCGCACGCTCAGCATCCCCGGTGAGGATCGCCTGTCCGGCCACGGTGTCTCCTGGTGCGCGACCTGCGACGGCTTCTTCTTCCGGGAGCGCACGATCGCGGTCGTCGGCGGCGGCGACTCCGCAATGGAGGAGGCCACCTTCCTCACGAAGTTCGCCTCGAAGGTCTACATCATCCACCGCAAGGACACGCTGCGGGCGTCGAAGATCATGCAGGAGCGGGCCTTCGCGAACGACAAGATCGAGTTCATCTGGAACAGTGCCGTCGAAGAGGTGCTGGGTGACGACGCGACCTCCGGAGTGCGCCTGCGCAACACGGTCGACGGCACCACCACAGATCTTCCGATCGATGGACTCTTCATCGCGATCGGCAACGACCCGCGCACCCACCTGGTGCACGGCAAGCTGGACCTCACCCCCGAGGGCACGATCTGGGTCGACGGGCGCACGTCGCGGACGTCCGTTTCGGGCGTCTTCGCCGCGGGTGATGTGATCGACCCGACCTACCGTCAGGCGATCACGGCCGCGGGATCGGGCACCGTGGCGGCGCTGGACGTCGAGCACTTCCTGGCGGCGCTTTCGGACGGAACCCCTGCGGAGTCGGTCCTCGCCTGAACGGCGGGAACAGTTCCGCCCCCATTGCTGTTGACTTCACCGAGCGTGACACGCTCACACGAACAAGGAGAATCATGACTGCCAAGGCAACCAGCCAGGCGACCTGGGAGCAGGACGTGCTTCAGGCCGAAGGCCCCGTTCTGGTCGATTTCTGGGCTGCGTGGTGCGGACCGTGTCGCATGGTCGCACCGGTGCTGGACGAGATCCAGTCGGAGAACCCCGACAAGATCACCATCCTCAAGCTCAATGTCGATGAGAACCCCGATCTCGCCATGAAGTACCAGATCACGTCGATCCCGGCGATGAAGGTTTTCCAGGGCGGAGAGGTCAAGACGACGATCATCGGCGCCAAGCCGAAGTTCGCGCTCGAGCAGGATCTGGCATCCTTCCTGGGCTGACCCCCTGACGACGAAGCCCGCCCTCCTCCGAGGGCGGGCTTTTTCGTGCCTGCGCAAAGCCGGCCCGCCTGCCCGATGTGGCTTGCTCGCACAGGGCTGCTGTGCGGGTCGGCCTCCCCGCCGCCTTGGCGCTCCGCGCAGCGCGTTTCACGTGAAACAACCTCTCCGGGTGGACTCCCCTCCCGCTGCCCATGCGCGGTGCAGGTCACGTGTTCTTCACAGCCATCAGGAATGCTGGCGCAGGGGCTACGTATCCGGCCGGCCGGACTGTGATGCAGTGCCCCGGACTTGAGGTTTCACGTGAAACGCCTAGCTCGGGGAGCATGCCCGGAGCGTCCGCATCGCGACAGCGCGGACACGGACGCGGAATGTTATCGCCAGTTCATGTGCAGGACCGGTGCCACGACAAGGACCAGACTCCCGACTTGTCCTGTGACGCTCCCACGTTTCACGTGAAACACGTGGGTCGCTAGGAGCGAGCGTCGTCGGCCAGCAGGTCCCAGCGTCGATACTTGGGCCCGACCCCGAGTAGGCCCCACACGATCGAGGTCAACTCCGGATAGTCGAGCGCGATACGACGGAGGACCTCGAAGTTGCGTGCCTCGTCAGGACGGACGCCCCCACTCTCGACGATCTCGTCGGCTCGCAGCAGAAAGACCACGAGCTCATCGACGCTGGGCAGCTCTTCCATGAACGCCCACGGGTCTTCTCCCCCGAGCAGCCTCTCCTGCACGAGAACGGCCAGCTCGTCCGCCGCCTCAGCGCGCAACACCTCCAGGCTGGCACGACGCGTCGGGGACTCACTCACCCGTCAAGCCTACGCGGCGCCGCCGACACGAAGGCCCGGAACGCATCCGCTGTCAGCGAAGACGTTCCGGGCCGAGTGATTACCAGGGGTGTCTCAGAGGCTCAGGAGCCGAAACCCTCCTGGCCGATCTCCTCGAGGATCCGGTTCAGATCCTGAATGGAGGCGAACTCGATCTTGACCTGGCCTTTCCTGGCGCCCAGCGCGATCTGGACCCGGGTGTTGAGGCGGTCTCCCAGCTTGCCGGCGACGTCGTCGAGGTAGGCGCGGCGCGCGCCCGCCTGTGGCTTGACCGACTTCGTCACGGTGCCGGAGGCCGCAATGACCTTGGCCGCCTCCTCGGTCGCGCGCACCGAGAGATCCTCGTTGACGACCTTGTCTGCCAGCCGCTGCATGAGGTCGGCATCGTCGAGGGAAAGGATCGCACGCGCATGGCCCGCGGTCAGCACGCCGGCAGCTACACGCTGCTGCACGGGAACCGGTAGACGCAGGAGGCGGATCGTGTTGCTCACCTGCGGTCGGGAGCGTCCGATCCGCGTGGCGAGCGCCTCCTGAGTGATGCCGAAGTCCTCGAGCAGCTGCTGGTAGGCGGAGGCCTCCTCGAGGGGATTCAGCTGCGAGCGGTGCAGGTTCTCGAGAAGAGCGTCGCGCAGGAGATCTTCGTCGGCGGTCTCCCGAAGGATCGCCGGGATCGAGTCCAGGCCGGCCTCGCGCGCGGCGCGGGTGCGCCGCTCGCCCATGATCAGCTCATACTGGCCGTCGGAGTTCTGCCGCACCACGACCGGCTGAAGCACTCCGAACTCGCGCACGCTGTGCACAAGCTCAGCCAGATCGTCCTCGTTGAAGTGCGTGCGCGGCTGGCGCGGGTTCGGAACGATGTCGTGCGGGTCGACCCGGATCAGGCGGGCACCCGGAACCGCGACGAGATCCGCCTCGGGCTCCGCACTGACCGTCGGCGTGGTCTCCTTCGCGGTCTCCGTGGTCCGCGCCCCGGGGAAGAACACGTCGACCGGTCGCTCTGCAGCATCCGAAGTGGGGATGAGTGCGCCGATCCCCCGGCCGAGTCCCGTGCGTTTGGCCATCAGTGCCCCTTCTCGTTCTCTTTCGTCGCCCGTCGAGCGATCTCCACTGCTGCTTCACGGTAGGCGACGGCGCCCACCGACTGTCCGTCGTACGCGATGACCGTCTGACCGAAGCTCGGCGCCTCGGAAACACGGACGGAGCGCGGAATCACGGTGTTCAGAACCTCGTGCGGGAAATGTCCACGGACCTCCTCGGCGACCTGCTGCGCAAGACGGGTACGTCCGTCGAACATGGTCAGAAGAATGGTCGACATCGTGAGGTCAGGGTTCAGATGCTTCTGGATCATCCGGATGTTGCCCAGCAGCTGGCTCAGCCCCTCGAGTGCGTAGTACTCGCACTGGATCGGGATCATCACTTCCGTCGCCGCCGTGAACGCATTGATCGTCAGCAGCCCCAAGGAGGGCGGGCAGTCGATGATCACGATGTTCATGGGGTGCGCCGCCAGGTAGTCATTGAGTGCCGTGCGCAGTCGGTGCTCGCGCGCGACCTGGGAGACCAGTTCGATCTCGGCGCCCGCGAGATGGATCGTGCTCGGCGCACAGAGGAGATTCGGCGACTCCGGACTCACCTGCACGACGTCCGCGAGAGGCACGTCACTGATGAGAACGTCGTAGATGCTCTGCAGATCTGCGGTGTGGGGCACTCCCAGCGCTGTCGACGCGTTTCCCTGCGGGTCGAGGTCGATCACCAGCACTTTCGCGCCGAGCTCCGCCATCGCTGAGGCGACATTGACCGCGGTGGTGGTCTTACCGACGCCGCCCTTCTGATTCGAGATCGTGAAGATCCGCGTGGGTCCGTCGAAGTGCACGGAGACGGCTTCCAGAGCCTTGCGACGCGCAGTGAGATCTGCGAGCTCCCGCGCCAGGGGGGTGTCCACGCCGTATTCAGCAGTCGAGGTGTTCGAGGACTGTTTCACGTGAAACATCCACTCCTTTCGACGATCTCCGACGGGGAAACGACGGAATCTCCACTCTAACTTGAACCACCGACCATCCCACCGTCGAGGACGGGATCTTTGCGATGTTTCACGTGAAACCTGATTGTGTGGACCGATCCCTCAGTCGTGCAGCGCTTCCGCCATGCGATCACACCTGGGATCCCGGCACCTAGCCCCGTGACGGAGACCCAAGGGTGCAGGGGCGGACTGCAGCAGAAGGAGGTGAAAAGGAAGTGAAGAGGTACAGGGGGTACGGGAGGTACAGGGAGGCGCAGGGGTACGAGAGGCACCGAGAGTGAAGAGGTGCGGGGAAGTACAGGGACGTGAAGGGGTACTGAGACGTACAGAGAAGTGAAGGGGTCCAGGAACGTACGAGGTAATGGCGCGTGCAGGGGTAAAGGCGGTAGCGGTCCGCAGCGCACCACCCGGGGGCGCAGGGACGTACAGAGGTAACGGGACCTATAGGGGTAGCGGGACCCAAGGGGGAATGGAGACGTAGAGGGGTACAGGGAGGTATCGGCCCACAGCCAGGTACCCGGGGACACAGGAAGGTGCCGCGGCACAGAGAAGTACAGGGCCGAGGAGACGGGGTGGGGTTGCAGCAACGTACAGGAGTAGAGGGACGTACAGGAGTAACGGGACGTACAGGGGCACAGGGACGTACAGGGAGACAGAGAGGTGCAGGGAGACAGGGTCCCGAAGTCCCGCGTCCCAGGCGTCATGACATTCAGGGGCCCTTTCCATGCTGAGGAGCGGTCGTGCGTGATCCTCACGACGGGCCGCAGCCCCCACTCCCCTGCGAACCCAGGGAGCGATCGTCATCGCGGGAAAGATCACTGCCTGAGAACGAGCACTCAGCATCCAGTTGCTGGGAGCCGAAGAGTCCGAGGAATCGCCCACTCCCCGCGTCGCGGGTTCGATTCGGGGCAATTGCCTCGCGTGGCCCGTGCGGCGTCAGGCGCGGACGGTAGCGCGGAGAACGCGTGTGGTCTCCGCGAGCACGCCTTCGCCGAGGGTCTCTACTCGAACGTCGCTCAGCAGGAACTTCCGGATCTGCTTCTGAGCCGCAGTGATCTCGTTCTCCGCATTCGCGCCCTTCAGCAGGGCAAGCTCGCCGCCGTTGCGCACGAGAGGTGCCGTCCACGGAAGCAGCGTGCGCAGTGCACTGACCGCACGCGCGGTCACCATGTCAAAGCGTGCACTGAGACCCACGTCCTCCGCCCGGCCACGTACGACGGTCACGTTGGAAAGCCCCAGCGCCGACACCTGTTCGTCGAGCCACGCGACGCGGCGCTCCATCGGCTCGATCAGTGTCCACTCGACGTCGGGTCGAGCGATACCGAGCACGATGCCGGGCAGTCCTGCACCGGATCCCACGTCCGCCACTGAGCCGTGAAAGAGCGGCGCCGCGATCGCACTGTTGAGGATGTGGCGGGTCCAGAGTCGGGGAACCTCAAGGGGCCCGATCAGCCCGCGCCCCTCCCCCTGTGCCGCCAGCGCCGAGGTGAAGCTCCGGGCGAGGTCGATCCGATCGCCGAAGAGCGTAGCGGCGACAGCCGGCTCCCGCTCCAGGGATCCCGAGTCCGAGTCAGACATGTTTCACGTGAAACGTTAGTGGCGGCGGATGACCGTGTGTCGCGTCGGACCGTCGCCGTACGACTCGGAGACCAGTCCGCGCTCCGCCACGATGTCGTGCACCAGCTTGCGCTCGTAGCTCGACATCGAGGGCAGCGATGCCTGGGAGGCGCCCTCGTCGAGCTTTGCCACGGCCGAGTCGACCAGGCGCTCCAGCTGGGTGCGGCGCGCGTCGCGGGATCCTGCGACATCCAGGATCACCCGTGAGAACGATCCGGTGCTGCTCTGAACCGCCAGGCGGGTCAGCTCCTGCAATGCCTGAACGGTGTCCGGCGCGGAAAGCAGCCGCAGTCCGTCTCCCTCGGCCTCGACCGAGACGTAGGCACGACCCTGCTTGACGTCGAGCGTCAGATCACCGTCGATGTCGGCGATGTCCAGCAGTCCCTCGATGAAGTCCGCTGCGACATCACCCTCGTGCTCCAGGTCGGAGACCGTCGGCTCCGCCACATCCTGCTCGGTCACGACTTCTCCCCGCTCTGGTCCCTCTTCGCGCGCTTGGCGCTCTTCGGCTGCTGACGCTTGGGCTGCTGCGCACGAAGACGCTCGGCGTCTTCCAGCATCTTCTGCTGCTCCGCCTCGAAGACCGCGACCGGCACGACCTTGCCCTCGGAGTTGATGGCCTTGCCCTTGCGAGCGAGACGCTCCTCGCGCGCCTTGGCGGCATCGGATCCGGGTGTCGGCATCTCCCGAAGCACGAGGAACTGCTGGCCCATGGTCCACAGGTTGCTGATGAACCAGTAGATGACCACGCCGAGGGGGAAGAACAGACCCGAGAAGATGAAGCCCAGCGGAAGGATGTACAGCATGATCTTCTGCATCTGGTACGCCTGGCCGGTCTTGGCCTCGGGCGACAGGTTCTTCGAGATGATCTGGAGCTGGGTGAAGAACTGGGATCCGATCATGAGAATGACCAGGACGACGAGGATCGCGACCGTGGTCTCCCAGCCGGTCGGCTTGTGCTGGACGGCGTCGACGAGGCTCGTATGCAGCGGCGCGACGCCGAACAGAGTCGCGTCGTAGAACTGCTTGGTCAGCTGCTTCGTCAGCAGCCACACGCCGCCCTCGCCGGCCACGGCGTGCTTCTTCACATCGCTCAGCGTGTAGAACATTCCGAGCAGGAAGGGCATCTGCACCAACAGCGGAAGACAGCTCGACATCGGCGTCGTGCCGTGCTTCTTATAGAGCGCCATGGTCTCCCGACTCATGGCCTCGCGGCTCAGCTGATCACGCTTGCCCTTGTACTTCTCCTGAACTTTCTTCAGTTCAGGAGCGATTTCCATCATCTTGCGCTGGCTCTTGATCTGCCGCACGAAGAGCGGGAACACCGCCGCGCGGATGACCAGCACCAGGCCGACGATCGACAGCACCCAGGTCAGGCCGGCGGCCCCGGGCATCCCGATCGCGGTGAAGAGCCAGTGCCAGGCGACGAGGATCGCCTCGACCAGGGCCTTGAAGGGCCACATGACGGTGCCGAGCAGGTCGAAGCCGCCGCTCGAGGCAGCGGGCGTCGTAGACGCGGCAAACAGGAGGTCGGAACCCACTGGTCAGTCCTTTCGGGAGGGTACGACGAATCCTCGAGGCGTGAGGGCGTGTCGGAAGTTCTTGTGCGGCGGCACATCGTCCACGCCGCCGTGGCTCCAGGGATTGCAGCGCAGGATCCGCCACGCCGAAAGGCCTGCGCCCTTCACCGCACCGTGCTGCTGCACCGCACCTACAGCGTAGGCGGAACAGCTGGGGTAGTACGCACAGACATCGCCGTACAGCGGGGAGACCACCGCGCGGTAGGCGGTGAGGAACCCCAGCAACAGATTGCGAGGCGCCAGGGGAACCGCCCGCAAAGCGTCCGCGGCATGCAGATGCGCCGTCCCACGGGAGTACGCCGGAAGCGCGCTCATCGCGCCCCCCGGGCGACGGCGCCGTCCACGTCTGCGAGCAACTCGGCGAAGGTCGCGTGTGCGGCGGTCGGCAGTGCACGGATCACGACGTCGATCCCGTCGCGCAACGGAAGCTGACGGGCACAGGCATCCTTCAGACGACGCCGAACGGTGTTGCGGGTCACCGCGTTTCCCACCTGCTTGCTCACGATGAAACCGAAGCGCACGGGGCGCTCTTCACCGGTGTCGAGCACCGAGACGATCAGCCGGGGCCCGCCGTATCGCCGCCCGCGCCGAACCACCGTGCGGTAGTCGGACCCGCGGACGAGGCGATGCGGGCGGGCGAGCACGGATTACGCCGAGAGCTCGACACGGCCCTTCGAGCGGCGTGCCGACAGGATGGCGCGGCCGGCGCGGGTGCGCATGCGGGCGCGGAAGCCGTGCTTCTTGGCGCGGCGGCGGTTGTTGGGCTGGAAAGTGCGCTTGCTCATGATTTCTCCGGGAAGGGAAGCTGTCACCGGGATCGACGCGGCCGGAGACGGGTGGACAAAGACTGCCGAAATGGCATAAGTCAACCGATTAAGGCTACGACGTCGCCGCACACATCGCAAACCGAGCAGGCGAAAGGAACATTATCCACACCTGTGGACGGATCCGCTCACAAGGACACGCCGTCCGGGGATCCCAGTCACAGGTTGCCCTCGCGGCCCAGGCTGACTACCGTGGCACGAGCAGTTATCCACAGGAGCGAGATCGAATCCGCGGCTGTGCCGAGCCACCCCGGGGGAACCATGTCCGCATCCGCAGCGTCCGACGTCCCGATCTGGGACGAGCTGCTCGCCGAGCTCGTCGGCGATGAGCGCGTGACCGCCCCCCTGCAGGGCTTCCTCAATCTCGCCGTCCCCGCCGGGGTCATGACGGCGACGCTCTACCTCGAGGTTCCGAACGACCTCACCGCCGGCCAGATCAACAAGCGCCTCCGGCTGCCGATCATGGAGGCGCTCGCCCGCATCGGCGACGAGGTCACGTCCTTCCGCGTCACGGTGAACCACGACATGGTGGAGCAGCAGACCGCTCCGATCCCCGTGGCCGACTTCGGCGCGACCCGTCAGGAACCCGCCCGCGTCGAGTCCCCGATCGAGCAGCAGCCGACGCCGATCCGGCACGAATCGCGACTGAACCCGAAGTACGTCTTCGACAACTTCGTCATCGGCCAGTCCAACCGCTTCGCCCACGCCGCCGCCGTGGCCGTGGCCGAGGCGCCGGCGAAGGCCTACAACCCGCTGTTCATCTACGGCGGGCCCGGGCTCGGCAAGACCCACCTGCTGCACGCCATCGGCGACTACGCCCAGTCCCTGTACGCCGGGGTCAAGGTGCGCTACGTGTCGAGCGAGGAGTTCACGAACGACTTCATCAACTCGATCGCGAACAACCGCGGATCCGCGTTCCAGGCGCGGTACCGCGAGGTCGACATCCTGATGATCGACGACATCCAGTTCCTGCAGGGCCGCGCGGAGACCCAGGAGGCGTTCTTCCACACCTTCAACCAGCTGCACGACCACAACAAGCAGGTCGTCATCACGAGCGATCTCCCGCCGAAGCACCTCACCGGCTTCGAGGAGCGGATGCGCAGCCGGTTCGAGTGGGGCCTCATCACGGACGTGCAGGCGCCCGACCTCGAGACCCGCATCGCCATCCTCCGCAAGAAGGCGCAGAGCGAGCAGCTGCACGTTCCGGATGATGTGCTCGAGTACATCGCGACCAAGGTGTCGTCGAACATCCGCGAGCTCGAGGGCGCGCTCATCCGCGCCACGGCGTTCGCGAACCTGAACCGCTCCGCGCTCGACATCGCCACCGCGCAGACCGCTCTGCGCGACATCGTCGACCAGGACGAGGACAGCATCATCTCGCCGACCGACATCATCACGACGACGGCGAACTACTTCAAGCTCACCGAGGACGACCTGTACGGCTCGAGCAGATCGCAGCAGATCGCGACGGCCCGCCAGATCGCCATGTACCTGTGCCGCGAGCGCACCAACCTCTCCCTGCCGAAGATCGGCCAGCTCTTCGGCAACCGCGACCACACCACGGTGATGTACGCGTACAAGAAGATCAGCGAGCTCATGAAGGAGCGTCGGGCCATCTTCAACCAGGTGACCGAGATCACCGCACAGCTCAGCCGGCGCTGATCCGGGTCCTCGCCCCCCGCGGCTCGGTGCCCGCCCTCCGCTCCCGCGCGGACCGCTGCGGGCCTTTCGGCGACTCCTCGGCGAAATCCGGCATCCGCCCCGCCCGAGAGTCCACATGTGGATAACTTGGGGATATCTCGTCCGACAGACGGCGTGGATTCCCCACACAGCACCCTGATCTGTGGATAACTCGGACGACACGTTCTTCCAGGCAGGGCCTCGGACCCCACTGTTTCCGCAGGGTCTCCACAAGTCACAGTCGTGTAGTTCCCTACGGCCGCAAAGCATCCCCAGAGTTATCCACAGTATCCACAGGCGTTAACACCGTTAAGAACTCTCTTCGAATCTCGGTCCATCGATCACCTCCCGAGGCCGACCTGGGGATGGATCCGGATCCGAGGGTCTGCGACCTGGACGGGAAGCCTGCTGGCATTAGCATGGGATCCCCTGGTGTCTGCCGGGGTCGGAGGGAACGACGGTCATGTCCCTGCGGGTCGAATCGACGAAGGAGCACCGGTGAGGTTCCAGGTCAATCGCGATGTCTTCAGCGAAGCAGTGTCCTTCGTCGTCAAGCTCCTGCCTCAGCGCAACCCCCAGCCGATCCTCGCGGGCGTGCTGATCGAGGCCGGCGACGACGGCCTCACGCTCTCGGCGTTCGACTACGAGGCCTCCGCGCGCACGACCATCGAGGCGACGGTCGAGGAACCGGGCACGATCCTGGTGCACGGCCGCCTGCTGTCCGACATCGCCAGCCGCCTGCCCAATGCGCCCATCGAGATCTCGGTCGAGGAGGACGGAGGGATCGCGGTGCGCTGCGGATCCGCCCGGTTCACCCTCGCGGCCATGCCGGTCGAGGAATATCCCTCGATCCCCGAGGTCTCCGGCACCAGCGGTCTGGTCCCGGCCGAGGAGTTCGGCACCGCCATCGCCCAGGTCGCCTTCGCGGCGTCGCGCGACGACGTCACCCCCGTCCTCACCGGCGTCCAGCTCGAAGTGGGCGACAACACGCTGAGCCTCGTCGCCACCGACCGCTACCGGGTCTCGCTCCGCGACGTCCCCTGGGACGGCGCGGCCGGGGAGCAGACCGCGCTGGTTCCGGCGCGCACGCTGCAGGAGGTCGGGAAGACCTTCGGCCACGCGGGCACCATCCAGATCTCGTTCTCCGGAGCCGGGGACCGCGAGATCATCGCGTTCACCGCCGGCAACAAAACCGTCACGTCGCTGCTGATCAAGGGCAACTTCCCGCCGGTGCGCCGGCTCTTCCCCGAGCAGACCGATCACCACGCGGTGGTCAACACGGCCGACCTCACCGAGGCCGTCCGACGTGTGGCGCTGGTGCTCGACCGCTCCGCACCGCTGCGGTTCACGTTCGACACCTCCTCGGTCACGATGGACGCATCGGGCGGTGAGCAGGCCAGGGCCTCCGAGTCGGTCGACGCGCACCTGAACGGCGAGGAGGTCACGCTGGGACTCAACCCGCAGTACCTGCTCGAGGCGCTCGGCGCGGTCAAGAGCGAGTTCGTGCGCGTCACGTTCACCTCGTCGGACAATGCGAACAAGCTCAGCCCGGTGCTCGTCACCAGCCAGACCTCGGTCGACCAGGCCGGACTGGACTCGTTCAAGTACCTGCTGCAGCCGAACCTGCTGCTGCGCTGACGCGCGGCCCGTCGCCGGATCCGCTGCTGGGCTTACGCGCCCGTCGCGAGATCCGCGAGACCGAAACTCCTTTACGAGACCGACGTTCTCATCGTCGGTTTCGTGACGCGGGTTCGGTCTCGCGGCTGTTTCGCGCAGCACGGCGGGGCAACGGAGCCGGCCGGGTCGAGCGCTCCCGCCGGTCCGGCTGTCGGGGGCCGCGGGTAAGGTTGCTCGGGTGATTGTGGAGCACCTCAGCCTCGTGGATTTCCGCAATTACGCGACCGCCGAACTCACCCTGCACCGCGGGCCGAACGTCCTCGTGGGGCGCAACGGCCAGGGCAAGACCAATCTCGCCGAGGCGATCGTCTTCCTCGCCACCCTCGGCTCGCACCGGGTCTCGTCCGACGCGCCGATGGTGCGCGACGGATACGACGCGGCGATCGTCCGCACCCGCCTCGCCCACGGACCGAGAAAAGTCCTGATCGAGGTGCAGATCAATCGACAGGGATCGAACAAGGCGCGCATCAACGGAGCGCCAGGCCGCACGGCAGACCTCCCGCGCTACGCCCACGTCGTGCTGTTCGCCCCGGAGGACCTGCAGATCGTACGGGGCGACCCCTCGGCGCGGCGGCGGTTCGCCGATCAGCTGCTCATCCAGCGCACGCCGCGCATGTCCGCGGTGCTCGGCGACTACGACCGCGTGCTCCGGCAGCGCACCGCGCTGCTCAAGTCGGCGCGCGCCCGGGGCATGAAGGCGGAGGGCCTGACGACCCTCGACGTCTGGGACGACAAGCTCATCGCGCTCGGATCCGAGATCATCGACGCGCGATCCCGGCTGGCGGCGGATCTGCAGCCGGGCGTGGCCGCGGCCTATGCGGCGATCGCCGGGGCCGACCACGATCCGCGCCTGCACTGGGCGCAGTCGATCCGCGGCGGGGATCCGGAGGAGGCCTCCCTGAGATCGGTCGCCGAGACTGCCGAAGCGCAGGGACCGGATCCCGCGGAGTCCGTCGGGTCCACAGCCGAGCTCTTCCGCGCCGCCCTCGTCGCCAAGCGCTCGGCGGAGCTCGAGCGCGGGCTCACCCTGGTCGGACCGCACCGCGACGACTTGCTGCTGCGGGTTCGCGACCTGCCGGTGAAGGGATACGCCTCGCACGGCGAGTCCTGGTCGATCGCGCTGGCGCTGCGCCTCGCCTCCGCGGAGCTGCTGCGCGCGGAGTCCCCCGCCGGCGACCCGGTGCTCATCCTCGACGACGTGTTCGCCGAGCTCGACGCCGAGCGCCGGCGCCGGCTGGCCGACCTCACCGCCGACTACGAGCAGGTGCTGGTCACCGCCGCGGTCGAGGAGGACATCCCGGAGGTGCTGCATCGGCATGTGGTGCGGATCTCCGCCGGCACGATCACGGATGAGCGCGAGAACCCTGCGGACGGGGAGGCGGACCATGACTGAACCCGTCGAGCCCGACGTGCCGGAGACCGTCGCGACCTACCTGCGCCTGCGCGGACTCAAGCCGAGCTCGAAGAACTGGAAGCGAAAGAAGCGCCTCGTCGACGACGAGAACGCGCCGTTCACCGCGGGCCGGGATCCGGGCACGCTCGGCGACGTGCTGGCGAAGCTCACCAGGGATGCGGGCTGGGAGGCGGCGCTGAGCCGTGAGGACCTGGTGCTCCAGTGGGCCGAGCTCGCCGGGCCGGACACGGCGAAGCACTCGGAACCGGTGTCGCTCGAGGGCGGGATGCTCACGGTGAAATGCGACTCGACGGCTTGGGCGAAGAACCTGCAGTACATGCGCGCCGTGATCATCACGGAGATCGGCCGACGCTACCCCGAGGCGGGCGTGGAGAACATCCGCTTCGTCGGGCCGGACGTCCCTTCCTGGAAATGGGGCCCCAGAGTCGCTCCAGGGCGCGGTCCGCGCGATACCTACGGTTAGGACATGATCCATCCCGTCGAGGGGGGCTTCAGGCGCGCAGAAGCGCGTACAACGAGACAGGAAGGGGTCTTTCCGATAGACTGACGACCTAGATCTTCGATGTGGAGCCTCCCCTCAGATGACGCCTGAAACCCCCTCTGACGCGAACGAATCGACCCAGACGGGGGCTGAAGCACCCGGATCCGCGACGAACCAGAGCACCGCCGGCACGCCGGCCGAGCCTGCCGAGTACGGCGCCGACTCGATCCAGATCCTCGAAGGCCTCGAGGCGGTGCGCAAGCGCCCCGGCATGTACATCGGCTCGACCGGCCCGCGGGGTCTGCATCACCTGGTGTACGAGATCGTCGACAACTCGGTCGACGAGGCCCTCGCCGGTTACGCCGACACGATCCTCGTCACGCTGCGCGCCGACGGCGGCGTGCGCGTCGTCGACAACGGCCGCGGCATCCCGGTGGATCCCCACTCGTCGGATCCGACGAAGTCGACCGTCGAGGTCGTGCTCACGATCCTGCACGCCGGCGGCAAGTTCGGCGGCGGCGCCTACGCGGTCTCCGGTGGTCTGCACGGCGTCGGCTCATCGGTCGTGAACGCCCTCTCCACCCGCTTCGAGGTCGAGGTCAAGCAGAAGGGCTTCGTCTGGCGGCACAGCTTCGCCGACGGCGGGGCGCCGCAGCAGCAGCTCGAGAAGGGCGAGGCCACCACCGAGACCGGGACCGCGATCACGTTCTGGCCGGACGGCAGCATCTTCCAGGAGACCGTCGAGTTCGACTACGACACCCTCCGTACCCGGTTCCAGCAGATGGCGTTCCTGAACAAGGGCCTGCGGATCGAGCTCGTCGACGAGCGCGAGGGCGCGACGGTCGACGAGGAGGTCGACGGCACCGTCGTCACCCACCAGCGCGCGGACGTGTTCTTCTACGAGCGCGGCCTCGTCGACTACGTCGAGTACCTCAACCACGTTCGCAAGGCCGACGTGGTCAACGACGAGATCATCGCCTTCGAGTCGGAGGACACCGAGCGCAAGATCTCGCTCGAGGTCGCCATGCAGTGGACCACCGGTTACACCGAGAACGTGTTCACCTACGCGAACACGATCAACACGCATGAGGGCGGCACCCACGAGGAGGGCTTCCGCGCGGCGCTGACGACGCTCGTCAACCGCTACGCGCGCGCGAACAACATCCTCAAGGAGAAGGACGACAACCTCACCGGCGACGACGTGCGCGAGGGCCTCACCGCGGTCATCTCGATCAAGCTCGGCGAACCGCAGTTCGAGGGCCAGACGAAGACCAAGCTCGGAAACACCGAGGCGAAGGCGTTCACGCAGAAGGTGGTCGGCGATCAGCTCGGCGACTGGTTCGACCGCAACCCGAAGCAGGCGAAGAACGTGGTGACCAAGGCCGTCGAGGCCGCCACCGCCCGCATGGCCGCCCGCAAGGCGCGGGAGACCGCCCGCCGCAAGAGCGTCTTCGAGTCGGCCGCGATGCCCGACAAGCTCAAGGACTGCACGAGCAAGGATCCGTCGATCTCGGAGATCTTCCTCGTGGAGGGCGACTCGGCCGGCGGTTCGGCCGTGCAGGGTCGTGACCCGCACACCCAGGCGATCCTGGCGCTGCGCGGCAAGATCCTCAACGTCGAGCGCGCGCGACTGGACAAGGCCCTGGCCAACAAGGAGGTCCAGGCGATGATCCAGGCCTTCGGCACGGGCATCGGCGAGGACTTCGACCTCGAGAAGGCGCGCTACCACAAGATCGTGCTGATGGCCGATGCCGACGTCGACGGCCAGCACATCACGACCCTGCTGCTGACGCTCCTCTTCCGCTACATGCGCGGGCTCATCGAGGCCGGCTTCGTGTTCCTCGCGATGCCGCCGCTGTACCGCCTCAAGTGGACGAACGCCCCGCACGAGTACGTGTACTCCGACGCGGAGCGCGACGCCCTGCTGAACGAGGGGCTCGCGAACGGCAAGCGGATCCCCAAGGAGGCTGGCATCCAACGCTACAAGGGTCTCGGCGAGATGAACGCCAAGGAGCTGTGGGAGACCACGATGGATCACACCACGCGCACGCTCCGCCAGATCACGATCGACGACGCCGCCGCGGCGGACGAGATCTTCAGCGTGCTGATGGGCGAGGACGTCGAGTCCCGCCGCAGCTTCATCCAGCGCAACGCCAAGGACGTGCGGTTCCTCGACATCTGATCCCGTGACGGGATCCGCGCGCCGCAGCGCGCACAAAACTTCTGGACCACTCAGGAAGAGCAGACATGGCTGACGACGAAGAGATCATCACGAACGAGGGCGCGCAGGACATCCGGGACGGCCACAACCACGGCAAGATCGACCAGGTCGACCTGCAGTCGGAGATGCAGCGGTCGTACCTCGACTACGCGATGGCGGTCATCGTCGGCCGCGCGCTGCCCGACGTGCGCGACGGACTCAAGCCCGTGCACCGCCGTGTGATCTACGGCATGTACGACGGCGGCTTCCGCCCCGACAAGTCGTTCTCCAAGTGCGCCCGCGTGGTCGGCGAGGTCATGGGTCAGTACCACCCGCACGGCGACACCGCGATCTACGACACCCTCGTGCGCCTGGTGCAGCCGTGGTCGCTGCGCTATCCGCTCGCGCTCGGTCAGGGGAACTTCGGCTCCCCGGGCAACATGGGCGCCGCGGCCCCCCGGTACACCGAGACGAAGATGGCTCCCCTCGCGCTCGAGATGGTGCGCGACATCGAGGAGAACACGGTCGACTTCTCGCCGAACTACGACGGCCAGACCGAGGAGCCCGACGTCCTGCCGGCGCGCTTCCCGAACCTGCTCGTCAACGGCTCGATCGGCATCGCGGTCGGCATGGCGACGAACATCCCGCCGCACAACCTGCGCGAGGTCTCCGACGCCGCGCTGTGGGCGCTCGAGAACCCCTCGCTGCCCCGTGAGGAGCTGCTCGAGGGCCTGATCCAGCGGGTCCCCGGCCCCGACTTCCCGACCGGCGCGCAGATCCTCGGCACGAAGGGGATCCAGGAGGCGTACCGCACCGGACGCGGATCCATCACGATGCGCGCGGTGGTCGGCGTCGAGGAGATCCAGGGCCGCACCTGCCTCGTGATCACCGAGCTGCCCTACCAGGTGAACCCCGACAACCTCGCGGTGAAGATCGGCGACCTCGCCCGTGAGGGCAAGATCACCGGCATCGCGGACATCCGCGACGAGTCGAGCGACCGCACGGGCCAGCGCCTGGTCATCGTGCTCAAGCGCGACGCGGTCGCCAAGGTCGTGCTGAACAACCTGTACAAGCACACCCAGCTGCAGGACAACTTCGGCGCGAACATGCTCGCGATCGTGGACGGGGTGCCCCGCACCCTGGCGCTGGACGGCTTCATCACGCACTGGCTCGACCACCAGATCGACGTCATCGTGCGCCGCACGAAGTTCCGCCTGGCCAAGGCCGAGGCGCGCATGCACATCCTGCAGGGCTACCTCAAGGCGCTCGACGCGCTGGACGAGGTCATCGCCCTGATCCGCCGCTCGCCCTCCGCGCAGGAGGCGAACGAGGGTCTGCAGAAGCTCCTCGACATCGACGAGGAGCAGGCCCAGGCGATCCTCGACATGCAGCTGCGCCGCCTCGCGGCGATGGAGCGCCAGAAGATCATCGACGAGGCCGCCGAGCTCGAGGTGCGGATCGCCGACTACAAGGAGATCATCGCCGACGAGGGCCGTCAGCGTTCGATCATCCGCGACGAGCTGACCGCGATCGTCGAGCGCTTCGGCGACGAACGCCGCACGCACATCCTGCACGGCTTCGACGGCGACGTCTCGATGGAAGACCTCATCGCCGAGGAGGAGATGGTCGTCACGGTCACCCGTGAGGGCTACATCAAGCGCACCCGGAGCGACAACTACCGTTCGCAGCACCGTGGCGGCAAGGGCGTCAAGGGGGCGCAGCTGCGCGCCGACGACCTCGTCGAGCACTTCTTCGTCACGACCACGCACCACTGGCTGCTGTTCTTCACGGACAAGGGTCGCGTCTACCGCACCAAGGCGTACGAGATCCCCGAGGCCGGTCGTGACGCGAAGGGCCAGCACGTCGCCAACCTGCTCGCCCTGCAGCCGGAGGAGAAGATCGCCCAGATCCTCGACATCCGCGACTACGAGGCGGCCCAGTATCTCGTCCTCGCCACCCGTGGCGGCCTGGTCAAGAAGAGCCGGCTCGGCGACTACGACACCAACCGTCAGGGCGGCGTCATCGCGATTCGCCTGCGCGAGGAGGACGAGCTGGTCAGCGCGTTCCTCGTCGACGCGACGGACGACGTGCTGCTCATCAGCCGCCACGGGATGTCGGTGCGCTTCCACGCGACCGATGAGGCGCTGCGCCCGATGGGACGCGCGACCGAGGGCGTCAAGGGGATGCGGTTCGCCCCCGAGGACAGCCTGCTCTCGGCCTCCCTCGTCACCGATTCCGGCTTCGTGTTCGTCGTCACCGACGGCGGCTACGCCAAGCGCACCTCCGTGGACGAGTACCGTGTGCAGGGCCGTGGCGGTCAGGGCATCAAGGTCGCGAAACTGAACGATGACCGGGGGATTCTCGCCGGTGGCCTGATCGTCCAGGAAGACGATGAGGTCCTTGTGGTTCTTGCCAGCGGCAAGGTGGTACGCTCTGCCGTGGCCGAGGTGCCGGCAAAGGGTCGCAACACCATGGGCGTGGTTTTCGCCCGGACCGACGAGGACGATCGGATCCTTGCGATCGCCCGGAACACCGAGCGCGGCCTGGCCGACAGCGAGGAGTCCGAGGACTCCGGTGCGGCCCCCGAGACCGAGTCCCCCGAAGCCCCCGAAGGAACTGACGCATGAGCACGGTAGCCGACAAGCTCGCGAAGAAGTCATCCCGGAAGACCTCCAGCAAGCAGGTGCGTCTGCGCCTGGTCTACATCGACTTCTGGTCGGCGGTGAAGCTGTCCTTCCTGGGGGCGATCGCGATCGCGATCGTCACGCTGGTCTCGTTCCTGCTGATCTACCTGGTGGTGGACGCCACCGGCCTGATGGGGAAGGCCGATGAGTTCGTCAGCGGCATCGCCGACGGGTTCAAGCTCAGCAAGGTGATCGGCCTCCCCCAGGTGCTGGCCTTCGGATCGGTCTGCGCGATCCTGAACCTCATCGTGTTCACGGTGCTGGGCGCGGTCGTCGCCGGGATCTACAACTTCGCGGTCAAGGTGACCGGCGGACTGCTGGTCGGCTTCACCTCGAACTGACGCAGCGGACTCGCGAAAGGCCCGGATCCCTCGGATCCGGGCCTTTCGTCGTCGGGGTGCGGCCGAGTCGGCGTCAGACCACTCCGGTCGTGCCCAGCAGCGTGCCGATGAGCCAGGTCGCGACGAGGGCGAGCGCGCCGCCGATCACGAGACGGAGCGATGCGCGCACCGCGTTCGAGCCGCCGATCCGTGCCGAGAGGGCGCCCGTGGCCGCGAGGGCGACGAGCACGGCGACGAAGGTGACAGGGACGCGCCAGGCCGGCGGCGGCAGCAGGATCGCCAGGAGCGGCAGGATCGCCCCCGCGGTGAAGGCGATCGCCGAGGAGAGGGCGGCGTGCCACGGGTTGACGAGGTCGTCCTGATCGATGCCGAGCTCGACCTCGAGATGCGCGGCGAGGGCGTCGTGGGCGGTGAGCTCGACCGCGACCTGATGCGCGGTCTGTTCGCTCAGGCCGCGCTGCTTGTACAGCTCGGTCAGCTCGGCGAGCTCCGCTTCCGGCATGGTGCGCAGTTCCTCGCGCTCCTTGGCGATGAGGGCGCGCTCGCTGTCGCGCTGACTGCTCACCGAGACGTACTCGCCGAGCGCCATCGAGATCGCGCCGCCGATGAGGCCGGCGAGGCCGGCGATGAGGAGCGCGGCGTTGTCGGTGGTCGCCCCGGCCACGCCGACGACGAGGGAGGCGACCGAGACGATGCCGTCGTTGGCGCCGAGGACTCCGGCGCGCAGCCAGTTCAGGCGCTGACCGAGTCCGGAGCCGTGCGGTTCCTGCGGATGGAGTGCGCTCACCTGGTGCTGTCCCGTTCTCTCGCTGCGTGCATGAGATCACGTAAGCATGAGCGGGCGCGCGCGTCCATCGAGGATAGGCATGCATAAGCCGCGCCGATCCGGATCCCGAGACGGCTTATGGAAATCCCGAACGGCTTCCTCCGGCTGCCTCCGTTCCCCGTCCGCGAGCACCCCCGTAGCGTGGAGCCATGTCTACCGCTCCGTCCTACAGCCCGCCCCCCTCGGGGGCGGCCGCCGGCCCGCTTCCCGCGGCCGCCGCACGCACGCCGCTGCGCCTGTTCCTCACGATCCTCGAGCTCGCCGCCCTCGGCGTCATCGGATCCGGGCTCGTCGGCTTCCTGACGGCGTGGCTGTTCGGCGGGGTCGGCCTCCTCTTCGTCGGCGTCGGGATCGTGATGCTCGTGGGGCTGGTCTACGCGCTGTTCGGGCTCGGCTGGTTCGAGATCGCACGACTGAACGGCCTCTACGGCTTCGACCTTCCGGCTCTACGCTGGCGTCCTCGCGAGCGGCCGGGCTTCGGCGGCTGGCTGCTGTCGCTCTGGCGCCAGGCCTACAACGGGCGGATGTGGCGGGCGATCGCGAACTTCGCGATCGCGTGCGCGCTGGGCTCGCTGGTGCTGCGCCTCATGACCTGGTTCGGCTGGTCCGCCGTGACGGCGTTCGCGCCGCTGTTCACCGGCGGCGATGTCGACACCGGCTGGGGCACGAGCTATCCCCGCGCGTGGGCCCCCGTCCTCGGCGGCGCGGGCGCGGCGGCGGCCGTCGTCGGCATCATCAGCCTGGCGCTGCTGCACCGGGTGATCTCGCGCGGCATCGTGGCGACGCCCGACCGCAACCTCGATCTCAGCGAGCAGGTGCGCACCACCACCGCGCAGCGTGCGGGCGCGGTGCGGGCGGCCGATGTCGAGCGCACCCGGATCGAGCGGGATCTGCACGACGGCGTGCAGCCGCGCCTCGTGTCCGTCGGGATGACCCTCGGGATGGCGCAGCAGAAGATCGACACGGATCCCGAGGCGGCGAAGGCGCTCATCGCCGAGGCGCACACGTCCACCAAGGCGGCGATCACCGAGCTGCGCCAGCTGGCGCGCGGCATCCACGCCTCGGTGCTCGACGACCGCGGGCTCGACGCGGCGCTCTCCGCGCTGGCCGGACGCTCGCCGGTGCCCGTGGCGCTCGACGTGCGACTGGACGGCCGCTGCTCCCGTGACGCCGAGGCGGCGGTCTACTTCGCCATCGCGGAGTCGCTCACCAACGCCGCCAAGCACTCCCGGGCGAGCGAGTGCCGTGTCGTGGTGCGCAAGCGCGACGGCGGCACGCTCTGGGCCCGTGTCGAGGACAACGGCATCGGCGGTGCGACCGTCATCGCCGGCGGGGGCCTCGACGGGATCGGCAACCGGGTGCTCGCCGCCGGCGGCACCATCCGGCTGGACAGTCCGGTCGGCGGTCCCACGAGCCTGGAGGTGAGCGTCCCGTGCGCATCCTGATCTGCGAGGACTCCGTCCTCCTGCGCGAAGGCCTCGTACGTCTCCTCGAGGACGCCGGGCACACTGTGGTCGCGGCCCTCCCCGACGCCACCGAGCTCGACGAGACCGTCGACGCCCGCGATCCCGAGCTCTGCATCCTCGACGTGCGCCTGCCGCCGACGTTCGTGGACGAGGGGATCCGCGCAGCTCTGTCGCTGCGCAAGCGCCTCCCCCAGCTGCCGCTGCTCGTGCTCTCGCAGTATGTGGAGGAGCGGTACGCGTCCGACCTCATCGCGGCTCAGGGATCCGCGGGTCCGCTGGGCTACCTGCTGAAGGACCGCGTCGCGGACGTCGCCGAGTTCATCGAGTCGGTGCAGCGCATCGCCGCGGGTTCGACCGTGCTGGATCCGGAGGTCGTGGCGCAGCTGCTCACTCGGCGGAGCCAGGACGACCGGATGCGGAGTCTCACCGATCGCGAGCGCACGGTGCTCGCGATGATCGCCGAGGGCCGGTCGAACCAGGCGATCGCGGGCACGCTGTTCCTCTCCGAGGCGAGCGTCGAGAAGCACATCACCGCCATCTTCCAGAAGCTCGGGCTCGAACCCGACGAGTCCGGCAACCGCCGGGTGCTCGCCGCGATCGCCCACATCTCCAGCACCGGCCGGGGTGGATCCCCGGCCGGCCCTTCACAGACGGGAACGAACCGATGACCGATGTCACCCCTCCCGCCCCCGGCACGGACCCGTTCGGCGGGGCGCCGGCGACGCCCGCGGCCCCGGCGACCCCGGGCGCCGAGCACTCCCCGGGTTCCCCTGCGCCACGGCCGCCGCGCGGTGCGCTCACCGCGATCACGATCGCCGCGGCGATCATCGGCGGCGGCGCGCTCGTCACGGTCGGCGGCACGTCGGCGTTCGCCGCGATGCATCAGGTCGCGACCGGGAACGGATCCGCGCGGAGCAGCAGCACGGTGCACGCCGACGGGATCACCACGCTGAAGGTCGACGTCGGCCGCGGCGATGCGACGATCCGGTTCGGCGACACGACCGACGCGACGATGATCGTCGACGGCCAGGACGCGGGCGACTGGACCATGCGCCGTGAGGGCGACGTGCTGCGGATCGAACGTCCGGGCGGAGCCTTCGGATGGTGGATCGGCGCCTGGTTCGGACAGGATCCGCAGATGACGCTCACCCTTCCCCGCGAGCTGGAGGGCGAGCTGAACGCGGACCTCCAGCTGGATGCGGGATCGCTCACGGCGGAGGGGCGGTTCGACACGCTGTCCACCACCGTGAACGCCGGGCAGCTGACCGTCGACGGAGGAGCGAAAGCCTTCACCACGCGGATCAGCGCCGGATCCGCCACGGTGCGCCTGCAGGACGTGACCACCGCCGACCTGTCGATGTCGGCCGGAGACATCAGCGCCGCGATCAGCGGCTCCCAGCCCGACCTGATCCGCCTCGACGTGAGCGCCGGATCCATGGACGTCACGGTTCCGTCCGGCCGCTACGACCTGTCGAAGGACACCTCGGCGGGGAGCCTGGACGCGCAGATCCAGACCGATCCGTCGTCCTCTCATCGCATCCAGTCGACCCTGTCCGCAGGGAGCATCACCCTGACCGAAGGGCGCTGACCGCGCCGATTTCGTGTTCGCGCCGCCGTCAGGTAAAGTCTTGGAGGTTGATACGGGGCTATAGCTCAGGCGGTTAGAGCGCTTCACTGATAATGAAGAGGTCCCAGGTTCAAGTCCTGGTAGCCCCACCGACATGTGAGCGGATCCGAGAAATCGGATCCGCTCATTCGGTCGAAACCCGTCATCGACACGGGGCCTTAGCTCAGTTGGTAGAGCGCCTGCTTTGCAAGCAGGATGTCAGGAGTTCGAATCTCCTAGGCTCCACAGTTTCCTGATCATCGACTCGTCGCCTCTCTCACAGAGGGTGCACAGCGCGCGTGCGCGCCGTCGCACTTAGGCTGACGAAGATGTCGACCGCGCAGGAGACGGAGCCTGAAGAGCTGCTTCTCGACCCGATGACCCGGCGGGCGCGGCGCCGACGAGCGGCCATGATCGCCGGGGCCTTCCTCGCCGTCTCCCTGATCATCGTCGCATCCCTGTTGCTGGTCTCGACCAGCTCCGGCGGCCGGACCTCCGTGCTGATCGGGACGTGGGGTACGGATCGCCTCCTGGGCCTCGCAGGAGTCGTGAGTCTCGGTGCGCTCGCGGTCGGCCTCTGTGCGATCCCGGTCGCCCGCCTCTGGCTTCTGCTGCTCGTCCCCGTCCGGATCGTTGCGATCATCACCGCCGGCCTGGCGGGTTTCGCGTGGGTGATCACCTCGTCGGCGACGGTCGTCCCCCTCCTCAGTGACGGCTGCGAGACCGGGTACATCGTCGAGGAGCGGTCATTCCTGTTCGCCGCCTCGGGCACCGTCTTCCGCAGCGACGGGATCTTCGTGACCGCTGTCGAGTCCACCCGCGCGGACGACGGGTATCATCCCTTCGCCGACGGCGCCTATGTCGTGGAGCAGTCGGGGGACGCGCTGCGGGTGCGGTACGCCGCGTCGCGCAAGGCTGCGGCGAGTCCCGTCTCGACGGCAGGCGCGTCCGCCTTCTTCCTTCCGAAGCTCGCCGGCCACACCCGGGCCTGTGGTCTCAGCACCGGCGCTCGACCCCCCGTGGAGGAATCACCGCCGCCGCCGAGCTACACCAGGGCGGAGCTCCGCGCCGGCGTGGAGGACCTGTCTCTCGCATCGCTCGAGGCCGCCGTCGGACTCGTCCGCGACAGGACCGGAGCTCGGCTCGATCCTGAATCCGTCGCCGTGGAGCAGGAAGGATGCGACGAGGAGGGGGCGCAGTTCGTCGCGGCACTCGAGTTCGAGACGGATGACAACGCCGCCTCGGTGATGGGGATCCTCCAGCGGTGGGATGCCGCGGGCTACTCTCGAGACCGCGCGATGCACGAGGACCTCCGCTACAGCGAGACCCTTCCGGTCGCGACGATGAGCCTCCGGGACACGAGCACGATCGATGGCCTCATCCACATGCGGCTCACCTCGCAGTGCAGCATCGACCCGTGAGCACGCCGCGCGCGACGTCGATGGCAGGGCGTCCGGTGAAGTGCTGAGAGGATGGCCCCGAGGGGGATTGGCATGTCGACGAGATCGCAGGCTCCGAAGGCGAGACGCCGATTCAGCGGCTGGATCGTGCTCGGAATCGTCGTCGCCGCGATCGTCGGTCCTCCGGTGACGATCACCCTGGTGAACGACGCCTCGGCGCGAAGCGTCGAGTCGTCGTTGCGGGCGCTTCCTTTGCCGGAGAGGACTGAGCTGGTCGACTCGACGTCCCGCGCGGCGAAGATCGTGGGCAACGGGAACGGCATGCAGTACCTGGGTGCCCTCCTCATCCGCAGCGACGAGAGCGCGGTCGAGTTGCAGGCCTTCTACGACGCGCAGAGCATCCCCGGCGATCTGACCGTCGCCGTCGCCCCGTCCGGGCGGCTGAATGACTTCCACGGTGCGGGCGGTTTCCTCGATGAACCCGGTGAGGCCGGGACGTTCGTCGTCTACGCGTGGGGCGAGGGTCCGGGCGAGGTGTTCGAGGAGTTCGACCTGCGCGGGCACTGACCTGCCGTTCCGTCGCCGGTCCCGGCGGGCGAGGCACGGGGCCCGCGTGCTACACGACCGCCTCGGCGAGGGCGGCGATCGGAGACAGGCGCGGAGCGCCCGCGGTGACGCGCCCCCACGATGCCGCGAGGATCTCGACGGCCCGCTCCAGTTCGCGCGGCTCGGCCGTGAACGGGATCCGCAGTCGTCGTTCCTGGCCGCCCTCCACCGCGAAGCGGCCGCCGGCGCTCAGATGCAGACCGTGCGATGCGGCGTCGATCACCAGCGCCGAGCTGAGCGGTTGTGCGAATCCGGTCCAGAGCGCGACCCCGCCGTGCACCCGGGGCACAGACCACTCCGGCAGCGCGCGGGCGAGCGCGCCGCTCAGGGCATCCCTTCCGGCGCGCAGCAGTGCCGAGCGCTGCGGCAGGATCTCATCCAGCCGCTGCACCACCCGCGTCGCGACGGCCTGCTCGAGGTCGGGAGTGCCCAGGTCGTGGGTGGGGCGGGCGGCCCGCAGGCGCCGGATCACGTCGTCGGCCGCGCGGATCCAGCCGATCCGCAGGCCTCCCCAGACCGACTTGCCGAGGGATCCGACCCGGATGGTCGAGGTGTGCCCGACGCCGAGCGGGTGCAGGCGCGGGAGCCCGTCGATGTCGAGATCGGCGGTGGTCTCGTCGATGAGGAGGAAGGATCCGGCGTCGTGCGCCGAGCGTTCGAACACCGCCCGCTCGGCGACGCTCATCGTGCGGCCCGTCGGATTCTGGAACTCGGGCATCAGGTAGGCGAGCACCGGTCTCGTCCGGGCGAACGCCTGGGCGGCCCGATCCACGTCCCAGCCGAGGTCGCAGTCCACCGGCACGCCGACGAGCCGGGCGCCCACGCGGCGGAACGTCTCCATGGCGTGCGGATAGCTCGGCGTCTCCAGCAGTACGCGGTCGGCACGTCGCAGCAGCGTGGAGGCGATGAGGTTCAGTGCCTGCTGCGCACCCGTCGTGACCATGATCTGCGACGGCGTCGTCGGGATCCCCTGTTGCGCATAGCGATCGGCGATCGCCCCCCGCAGCTCGGCGTGACCGAGGATGTCGTATCCGGCCCGGGAGACGAGCGCGGTCGCCGAAGCCGCGGCCTCGGCGATCACTCCGGGAAGCCCGGGCCAGGCGGGGGGACTCGCCTGCTGCAGATCGATGCCCTCCCGATCGAACCAGCGTGCCGCGGCCGTGCGTCCGAGCGGGCGGGTCACGCTGCCGGATCCCTGCCGGCTCACGATGTGGCCCGTGCTGCGCAGGCTGCGGTAGGCGGCCGCGACCGTGGTGCGGCTCACCCCGAGTGCTGCGGCGAGCTCGCGTTCCGCCGGGAGGGCGGTCTCGGCGGCGATCCGGTTGTCCAAGCACAGCAGGCGGATGGCGTCGGCGAGGGCGTCGAAGGCGGGTTCGCTGGTGCGCCACAGTCCGAGCAGCTCGACCAGGGCGCGAGCGGAGAGCCGGGAGTCCATGAGGCCAGCCTAGGCCGATTGGACTGGTGTCAACAGTCCATTTCTGCTCGATCATGGAGGCATGACACGAAGGGTGCTGCAGCTGCTGATCGGTCTCGTGCTCTACGGCGTCGGAGACGGACTCATGATCACCGCCGGTCTGGGCGTGGATCCGTGGACCGTTTTCGCCCAGGGCCTGGCTCGTCACACCGGCATCGGCGTGGGCTGGATCACGAACATCGTCGGGCTGCTCGTGCTGCTGCTGTGGATCCCGCTGCGTCAGAAGCCCGGCATCGGCACCCTGCTCAACGTGCTGCTCGTGGGCACCGCGATCCAGGCGACCGTCACGGTCGTCCCGCCGGTGCACGGCCTGCTCGCGCAGGTGCTCGTGCTGGTCGCGGGTGTGCTCGTCGTCGCTCTGGCGAGCGGGCTCTACATCGGCGCACGGTTCGGCCCCGGCCCCCGCGACGGTCTCATGACCGGCATGAACGCGCGTCTCGGCTGGCCGATCTGGGTCTCCCGTCTGACGGTCGAGGTCACGGTGCTCGTGATCGGCTGGCTGCTCGGCGGCACCGTGGGCATCGGCACCGTCGTCTTCGCGCTCGGGATCGGTCCGCTCGTGCACATCGCGCTGCCCCTGCTGGATACGGCGCGCGCGAGCGGCAGCGACCGTGAGGCGCCTGCACAGGTCGAGCCTGCATGATGGAGTCATGGCGGCGAGACGTGGGGTGGCACCGTTCGCGCTTGCCGCCGTGCTGCTGGCCGTCGCATTCGTAGCGACCTACCTGTTCTTCGTCCGCACCTACGTCGGGCAGATCGTCGACGAGCGCGCCTTCGTCGGCGCGTCGGGTCAGCACGACGCCGTCTACCGGGTGGCGGGCTTGGTTCTGGGCAACGTTCCGACCGTCGCCGTCGGCGGCGGGATCCTGGTCACGCTCATCATCGGCATCGTGACCCGCCGGTTCCGGCATCTGACGGTGGCGCTGGGCGTCGGCGCCGTGGCGGTGGCCGCCGCAGAGCTCGCCAAGCACGTCTTCCTGGAGCGGGCCGCGACCGGCGCGACCGACCTCCTCGACAATTCATTCCCATCCGGGCATGCGACGGTGGCGGCGGCTGCGGCCTTCGCCGTCTTCGTGGTCAGCCCTCCGCGCTGGCGTCCGCTCGCGGCGGCGCTCGGCGGGGCGTTCGCTGTGCTGACGGGCATCGGACTCGTGATCCAGCAGTGGCACCGCCCCAGCGACGTGGTCGCGGCTTTCATGCTCGTCGCGGCATGCGGATGCCTCGGCGGCATCGCCCTCCTGCTGTGGCGGGTGCCGGAGGCCGTTCCCCCGGCGCGGTCGCTGCGAGCGCTCTGGTGGGTCTCCGGAGCGAGCGCGGTCGCCTCGGCGATCGCGTTCGTGGTCATCTTCGTCACCGTGGAGAACCACGGCAGCCATCTGCAGATCGCCTACGCCGGCGGCAGTACGGCCATCCTCGCCGTCGGCAGCGCATTCGCGGCCGCCGGGAATTCCCTCTTCCGCCGGATCTCCTGACGGGTCCGACAGGTTCTCCCGAGCTTCCGCACAGGCTCCGGAAAGGAAGGGATCCGTTTCGGTCGCGCGCCGGATCCTTTCCTGCGAGGAATCGGAAAACAGCCGGTGAACAGCCGGTATCCAGCCGAGCGATCCGGCCGGACAATGTCGTGCGGGATCATTTCCGCATTCCCCGAGTAATCCACATGTGGATGAACCTGTTAATAGATTCCGCAGGACCGGGAAGTCGTCATCAGCGAGGCCGGACCGACCACGTCTGCACGATCCGTCGAGACCCGCTCGCGCCCGATCGGGGGCGCGCCGGGATTGCGCCGATCGCCCGAGCGGGGTCCATACTCGTCGTCATGCCTTCCACGCTCTCCCTCGACGGGCTGCGCTTCGCCATGGTCTCCTCGACCGCCAGCGCCGTCGACTCCGCTGCTCCGACGACCTTCGACTATCACCAGGACGGCCGGTTGATCTGGGGCGAGTACACCGGGGACACGGTGACGGAGGGGCGCTTCGTCGGCGAGGTGGCGGGTGCCGAGGTGCGGGTCTCGTTCGCGCATGCGCTCGTGGCGGATGGCACCGTCGTGCGGGGAGACGCGGTCAGCCGCGCCGAGCAGGCCGAGGACGGCCGGATCCGCCTCGTCGAGGACTTCGCGGTCGACGGGGTCGACCACGTGAGCGTCTGCCTGCAGGTCTGAGGCGCCCGGCCCGTTCAGCGCCGCCGACCCGGGGTCCCTCCGCTAGGCCGGTGCTCGCTCCACGACCCCGGATCTGAACCCTCAGATCCGGGTGCCCCTGCTCCCGTCAGTGCGGGTGAACCGCATCAGACCGCTGTCGACCCCGATCGCCGCGCGCTGCGGGATCTCGTCCGGCAGCACGAACGGGCGGCGGAACACCTCGCCCATCACGATCGCCGTCTCGACCTTGGTGACCTCGGGACGGTCGGCGATCGTGCCGATCACGAGCGACTGCATGCGCTCCATGTCGATGCTGCGCACGATCAGCATCACGTCGTGCTCACCGGTCATCACCATCGCCGACTCGACATCGGGCATCTCGCCGATCGCCTGGAGGAACGACGTCCAGGACTGCGGCTGGATCGTGCAGAACACGAGGGCGCTCACGCCGAGGCCGAGTCGTGTGGTGTCGACCTCCGCGGTGTACCCGGTGATGATGCCCGCCCGCGTCAGCGACTCGACGCGGGAGTAGGCGCTGGCACGCGAGATCCCGACCTCCTGGGCCAGGGCGGCGATCGAGATCCGTCCGTTGCGACGCAGCGCGCGGAGGATGTCGTACGCGATTTCGTCGATCGCGGGCACGGATCGTCCAGATACGTGAGGCTGATCTTCGCTCATGCTGGACATATTGCCGTAGTGATGGAAGCGTGACAATGGATTGCTCGAAATTGAGCCGATCTGTCGGATATAGTGCCGGGAAACCCGATCTGGTCGTCTGACCTGTCCATTCTTTCAATGAGGAGGAAGCCGTGGCCCGTTCTTATCGCCACGTCGCCGCAGCGGTCATCGCCGCGGCCGCCATCGCGCTCGCCGGCTGCTCCGGCGGCAACTCCGCGAGCAACAACTCCAGCGGATCCTCCTCCTCGGGCGGCACGCTCGTGGTCGACACCGCGTTCTCGCTCGAGACGGGCGACCCCGGTCGCAACTACGTCCCGACCGGCAACATGGTGCTGCACGCGGTGTACGACACCCTGCTGACGTTCCAGGGCGCCGACTCGACCACCCCGAAGCCCGACATCGCGACCATGAAGCAGAACTCGGACGCCACCGAGTTCACCTTCACGATCCAGGACGGCCGCACGTTCTCGGACGGCACTCCGATCACCGCCGATGACGTGGTCTTCTCCCTCGACCGCGTCGCCGGCATCACCGACTCCAAGGCCAACTTCCTGATGACGGGGATCACGGTCACGAAGGTCGACGACAAGACGGTGAAGCTGTCGACCAAGACGCCCTCGCTGCAGCTGCCCGCGATCGTCACCAACCCGTCGCTCGCGATCCTGAACTCCAAGGTCGTGAAGAAGAACGGCGGCACCACGGACGACAAGGACGGCGCGAAGAGCTGGCTCGACGCGAACTCCGCCGGATCCGGCCCGTACAAGCTGCAGTCGCTCGACCTCACCACCCAGGTGGTGCTGGTGAAGAACGACAAGTACGACGGCGAGGACAAGCCCGCCTACGACAAGATCGTGGTGCGCAACATCTCGCAGTCGTCCACGCAGCTCACCAACCTCAAGGGCGGCGACTCGAACGTGGCCGTCGACCTCTCCGGCGACCAGGTCAAGAACCTCGGTGACGGCTTCACCGTCGACTCCGCTCCGTCGGCCGAGACCCTCTTCCTCCTCATCAACCAGGACAAGAACGTCGGCGGTGTGACCGCGAACCCGAAGTTCGCCGAGGCCGTGCGCTACGCGCTCGACTACGACAAGCTGCTCGAGCTCGCCGGATCCGGATCCGAGCAGGCCACCGGCGTCGTCCCGCCGATGTTCCCCGGCGCGAACAAGACCGGCGTGAAGCAGGATCTGGACAAGGCCAAGGCCGCGCTCGTCGCCTCCGGTTACACCGGCCAGGAGGTCAAGCTGCAGTTCCCGAACGACAACCCGGTCGGCGGCGTGGAGTTCACGCCGGTCGCCGAGCGCGTGCAGGAGCAGCTGAAGGCGGTCGGCATCAACGCGACCCTCGCCCCCGCCCCGTTCGCGACCGAGGTGCAGCCCTACGTCAAGGCGCAGGAGGCGTTCTCGCTCTGGTACTGGGGCCCCGACTACGCCGACACCTCGTCGTTCCTGCCGTTCGGCCCGGGCCAGAAGGTCGGCCTGCGCGCCGGCTGGACCGCCGAGGCCGACCCGGCGATCGCCGACCTCGTGACCAAGGCGCAGAACGCGACGACCGTGGACGCGCGCAACACGGCGTTCAGCGACTACGCGAAGGCGATGCAGGAGTCCGGGCCGTTCGTGCCGCTGATCGTCCCCGGCATCAACCTCGCCAGCTCCACCAAGGTCGCCGGTCTCGAGTACAACGTGACCTGGACCCTGGACCTGCGGACGCTGCACCCCGCCAAGTAAGCCCTGCGGGGGCCGGATCCACGGGGATCCGGTCCCCGCAGCACCACGCCGTCACCGCCCCGCAGACCCGGAAGCGCCGACTTTGTCCGAGACCCAAGCCATCGCCACCCGCAGGACGCGGCAGTCGCAGCACACCCTGCTGCGGTTCCTCGCCCGCAGGGCCGTGACGAGCGTCATCCTGCTGTTCGGGATCGTGCTGGTCACCTTCTCCCTCACCGTGATCGTGCCCGGCGACCCGGTGCGCGCCGCCCTCGGCGAGGGCGCATCGTCGAACCCCGCCACCGTCGCCGCGTTCCGGGAGAAGTACGGGCTCGATCAGCCCGTCTGGATCCGGTTCTTCCGCTACGTGGGCAACCTGCTGCAGGGCGACCTCGGCACGTCGATGACCACGGGCCGACCGGTCTCGGCCGACCTCGCCAAGGCCGTGCCGGCAACAGGGGAGATCGCCTTCTACGCGATCATCGTGAGCCTGGCCGTCGCCGTCGTGCTCGGCACGCTCGCCGCCTACCGCCGGGGCAAGGCCACGGATCAGGTGGTGCGGGTGGTGACCCTGATCGGGCTCAGCATCCCCACGTTCTGGATGGCCATCCTCTGCTACCAGCTGTTCTTCATGAACCTGCACTGGGTGTCGGGATCCGGGCGGATCTCCCCCACCATCACCCCGCCGCCGCGGATCACCGGCTTCTACACGATCGACTACCTCCTCAACGGGGACTCGGTCGGGTTCTTCGACGCGACCAGCCACCTGGCCCTCCCGGTGCTGGTGCTCAGCCTGTTCACGATCGCGACCCTCACCCGGTTCGTGCGCACCTCGGTGCTCGAGGTGCTGGACATGGACTACGCCCGCGCCGCCCGGGCGAAGGGCCTGAGCGGCCGCCGGGTCGTCGTCGGCTACGTGCTGCGCGGGGCGGCCCTGCCGATCCTGACCCTCGTCGGCATCGCGTTCGGCAGCCTGCTGTCGGGCACCGTGCTCGTCGAGGCGGTGTTCGCCTGGCCGGGCCTCGGAACCTACGCCTACAACGCGTCGAAGAACCTCGACCTGCTGGCCGTCACCGGCGTCGGCCTCGTGGTCGGCGTCATCTACCTCGTCATCAACCTCGTCGTCGACGTGCTCTACGGCGTCCTGGATCCGCGAGTGAGGCTTTCGTGAACCTCGTCATCCCCGAGAAGCTCGCGCCGAAGCGCCGCAAGCCCTGGCTGCCGCGCGCCTGGCGCACCCCGCTCGCCCTGGTCGGCACCGTGATCGCGCTGGTCTGGATCCTCGTCGCGATCCTGGCCCCCTGGGTCGCCCCGCACGACCCGCTCGCGCAGGACCTCCCGCGTCTCGCGGCCCCGAGCGGCGAGGCGATCATGGGCACCGACGTCAACGGTCGCGACGTGTTCTCGCGCCTGCTGCTCGGCGCGCAGACCACGATCCCCCTCGCGCTCATGCTCGTCGTCTGCGCCATGGTCGTGGGCACGATCGTCGGCGCCGTCGCGGGCTACCTCGGCGGCTGGTTCGACGAGGTGCTCATGCGCATCACCGACATGGTCATGGCGTTCCCGACCGTGATCCTCGCGATGGTCATCGCCGCCTCCCTCGGCCCGTCGATCATGAACGCGGTCATCGCCGGCATCATCGTGGCCTGGCCCCCCTACGCCCGCATCACCCGCTCGCTCGTGCTCGGTCTGCGCACGCAGAACTACGTGATCGCGGGAAGGCTCCTCGGATCCTCGCCGCTGCGCTCGCTCCTGCGCGACGTGCTGCCGAACATCGCCGGACCCGTGCTCGTGCTCGCCTCGCTCGACATCGGCACCGCGATCCTGCTGCTCTCGGGTCTCTCGTTCCTCGGTCTCGGCGCCCAGCCGCCGACGCCCGAGTGGGGCACGATGATCGCCGCGGCCATGCAGAACACCTCCGCCTGGTGGCTGGGGCTGTTCCCCGGCCTCGCGATCCTCAGCATCGTGATGGCGTTCAACTTCATCGGCGACTCGCTGCGCGACGCCCTCGACCCGCTCGCCGCCCGCGAGCGCGAGGCCGAGGCGCCCACCGCCGTGTCGGCCGCCGCTGCGACCGGGGAGGCGGTATGAGCGTGCTTGCACTGAGCGACCGGAGGGAGTCGAAGTGAGCGCCGCACTCGCGATCCGCGATCTGCACGTCGAGCTCGGGCAGAGCAGGAGCCGTCGTACCGAGGTCGTCAAGGGCATCTCGCTCGACCTGGTCCCCGGGCGCATCCAGGGGCTCGCGGGCGAGTCCGGTTCGGGCAAGAGCATGACCGCGATGGCGGTGCTCGGCCTGCTTCCCGCCGGCGGCACCGCATCGGGATCGATCCTCCTCGGCGGCGACACCGAGCTCGTCGGGATGGCCGGCCGCGCGTACCGGAAGGTGCGCGGCAAGCGCGTCGGGATGGTGTTCCAGGATCCCTCGGCGAGCCTGCACCCGCAGATCACCGTCGGCTCCCAGCTCGCCGACGGCATGCGCGCACACCTCGGCCTCTCGCGCGCAGAGGCCCGCACGCGCGCTGCCGAACTGCTCGCCCTGGTGCGCGTGCCGGAGCCGGAGGAGGCGCTGCGGAAGTACCCGCACCAGTTCTCCGGCGGCCAGCGTCAGCGCATCGCGATCGCGATCGCCCTCGCCTGCGAGCCCGAGGTGCTGCTCGCCGACGAGCCCACCACGGCCCTCGACGTGACCGTTCAGGCGGGCATCCTGCACCTGCTGCGCGATCTCGCCACCGAGCGCGATCTCGCTGTGCTCCTCGTCACCCACGATCTCGGCGTGATGAGCGCGATCGCCGACGAGGTCGCGGTGATGCGGGGCGGGCTGATCGTCGAATCCGGAACCCGGCAGCAGATCTTCCAGGATCCGCAGCACCCCTACACGCGCGAGCTGCTCGACGCGATGCCCGATGCGCAGGACTCGCTCGTGGACGGTCCCGCCGCAGGCTCCACGACCGCCGAGCCGGAGGAGAACCGATGAGCGATCAGAAGCCGGTGCTGCACGTCGACTCGCTCGTCGTCGAGTATGGCGGACGCGCGGCGTTCCGCGCGGTCGACGGCGTGAGCTTCGACATCGCGAGCGGTGAGGTGCTCGCCCTGGTCGGCGAGAGCGGCTGCGGCAAGTCCTCCACCGCGCGCGCGGTGATCGGGATGGAGAAGCCCGCCGGCGGGACGGTGCTCTACCGCGACCGTCCCGTGCAGCCTCTCGGGATGCGCACACGTCCGGCCGAGCTCACGGCGATCCAGATGGTGTTCCAGGATCCGAACTCCTCGCTCAACCCGCGGATCAGGGTCGCGCAGCAGATCGCCGAGGGATCCAGGGCGGCCCGGGCCCGGGGCCTCGACACCGAGGCGCCGTCGCACTGGCTGAACGCCGTCGGCCTCTCCCCCGCACTGGAGAACCGCTACCCGTACCAGCTCTCGGGCGGGCAGCGTCAGCGCGTCGCGATCGCCCGTGCGCTCGCCGCGAAGCCCGATCTCATCGTGGCGGACGAGCCGATCTCGGCGCTGGACGCGTCGGCTCAGGCCTCGGTGGCCGCGATGATGCGCGAGCTCTGCGTCGCCTCGGGCGCCGCGATGCTGTTCATCTCGCACGACCTCTCCGTGGTGCGGCTGATGGCCGACCGCGTCGCCGTGATGTACCGCGGGCGGATCGTCGAGTCCGGTGCCACCCCGGTCGTGTGGGCGAACCCCGTGCACCCCTACACGGAGGCGCTGCTGGACGCGATCCCGCACCCCGACGGCGAGGGCGTGCTGCCCGCCGCGCCGGCATCGGAGGCGCCGTCGTCGTGGCGCGTGGACATCCCCGAGGCGCTCGACCGCGTGCGCTGAGGCGCCCCTTGCGGGGTCGTTGAGCGAGGACGCGCGCAGCGGGGCCGGGTCGAGGTGCGGTGATCTGCGAGAGCGCCGCGTTTCGTCTCGCTCCGGCTGCGCCGGGGCTCGCTCAACGACCCCGCAGGGCGGGCGTCAGTTCGTGCGGCGTGGTGTTGAGGTTCGTGCACCCGTCGGCGGTGACGACCACGATGTCCTCGATGCGGGAGCCCCACTGCCCGGGGAAGTAGATCCCAGGCTCGATGCTGAACGCCATGCCCTCACGCAGGGGCAGGGCGTTGCCGGGGGCGATGTACGGCTCCTCGTGCGTCGTGACGCCGATGCCGTGGCCGGTGCGGTGCAGGAACGCCTCCGCCAGCCCCTCGGCGGCGAGCACGTCGCGGGCGGCGGCGTCGACCTGCTCGGCGGTGACGCCGGGGCGCACCGCGTCGACGGCGGCCTGCTGGGCCCGCACGAGCACCGCGATCCTGCGCGCGGTCTCGGGATCCGGGGTGCCGACCGTGTAGGTGCGGGTGCTGTCGGAGTTGTAGCCGCTGGGAACCGCGCCGCCGATGTCGACCACCACGATGTCGCCGTCCTGGATCACGCGATCCGACACCTCGTGGTGCGGATCGGCGCCGTTCGGGCCCGAGGCGACGATCACGAACTCGACCGTGCGGTGCCCCTCCTCGACGAGCGCTGCGGCGATGTCGGCCGCGACCTCGCGCTCGGTGCGTCCGGCGCGCAGGAGGCCGGGCACGCGGCGGTGCACGGCGTCGATGGCGTCGCCGGCGCGGCGCAGCTCGGCGATCTCGGCCGCGTCCTTGATCATGCGGCTCTCGCGCAGCACGGGCGTCGCGAGTTCGGGGCGGGCATCCAGACGCGTCGTCAGCGGAACCACGTGCAGTGCCGGGAGGGCATCGGCGACGCCGAACCGCGAGACGGATCCGCCCATCGCCGCGGTCACGAGAGCATACGGATCCTCGCCGTCCACCCAGTCCGCCACGGCGAGTCCCAGCGCGCCGACCGCGGTGTCGCGCACCTTCGCGAGCTCCATGCGCGGCACGACGATCGTCGGTTCCCCCGTCGCGGGGATCACGAGCGCCGTGAGCCGCTCGATCGTGTCGCCCTCCACGCCGGCGAGATAGGTCAGATCCGGACCCGGCCCCACGACGATGGCGTCGAGGCCGGCCTCGGCGGTCAGAGCGCGGGCGCGGTCGAGGCGGGCGGCGTACACGGAGGCGGGGAACGGGGTGCTCACCCCTCCACGCTAGGCGGCGTGCGCCCGCGTGCGCCAGGATCCCGAGGCCGGTCTTCCGAACTCAGGATGAACTGCGGAAAACAGCCGATTTCGAGGCGGAATCGTCTGTTCCTGCGCTTGTGGCCTGAGTTAGGACGGACACTTTCGCGCTCGGCGGCGCGGCTCGACACGCCGATGCCGATGGCGGGCGGTGCAGCCCACCGGACGACACGCCGCACGAGGCGCGGTCACGCGAGCGCGATGCCCGACTCCTCGAGGCGGACGCGGACGCGCTCCACGTCGTCGTCGCCGGGGAGCTCGCCCAGCACCCTCATCATGAGCACCTGCGCGTCGACGAGGGAGACATCGGGATCCGCCCCGGTCTGCGCCGCCACCGCCTCGCAGACCTCCTGCACCTCGTCGTCGGTGAGCCGACGGCGCAACAGGGCCAGGATCGGCACCCGATCCTGCGCGGGGATGCCGTCGGGGTACCCGGCTCCCAGCCAGCGCAGCGCCTGCGCGATCGGATTCGGGGCGGTTGCATCGACGGAACCGGCCGTGGCGCCGGCACCGGCACCGGGCGCGCCGGCAGCAGCGTCTGCGAGGTTCTCGCGAGCGGCGACGATCCGCTGCGCCCTCGTGCTCAGCGGCACCCCGCGGGCAGCCAGGTGCGCGGCGACGCGACGGACCTCGTCCTCGCCCGGGTTCGCCGCGGTGATCTCGGCGATCGCCGCGCGGATCTGCGAGACGCGCACCGGATCGGTCTCCTGCCGGGCGAGCGCGGCGACGACGTCGGCGAGCTCCTCCGCGGTGAGAGTGCGGTGCAGGAGGGCGAGCAGCGGGCTGTAGTCCTTGGGCGGCACGCCTTCGGGGTAGCCCGCGCGCAGCCAGTCGAGGACGCGGCTGAGGACGCTGCCGCTCATTTCCCCACCCCGAACAGGGAGATCCCGAAGTAGTGGTAGATGCTCAAACGGGTGATGAAGAGCACTCCGGCCAGGACGACCGCGATGACGATCGCGAACAGGATCCAGCCCGCAACGGTGAGCACAGGGCGCCGGGTTCCCGGAGCCTCCCCGTCGACCTCGCCGGTGCCGGCAGACTGCAGCCGCATGCCGAGTGCGAACAGGGCGGGCAGTCCCGCTCCGAACAGTAGGCCGACCAGCAGGACGCGGCCGGCGGAGAGCGCCATCTGCGCGATGTCGAAGTTCATCTCATGCGTCCTTCGGTTCAGGCCGTCGCGCCCTGCGCGGCGGCGTTCGGCGCGAGGGATCCGTCCCACTCGGCGTTGACGTTGTTGTGATCGACCTTCTGGCGGCGGCTGCGCAGGTACATCAGCGCGGCGGCCGCGAGCAGCAGCACGAACACGGTGATGGCGCCGGCGAGACCGCCGATGCCGTGGGCGAGGAAGAAGCACAGCGCCCCCACCACGCCCGCTGCCGGCATCGTGATCAGCCACGCGGTGACCATGCGGCCGGCGATGCCCCAGCGCACCTGGGCGCCGGGGCGTCCCACGCCGGATCCGAGGATCGACCCGGTCGCGACGTGCGTGGTGGACAGCGCCATCCCCATCGAGCTCGAGGTGAGGATGATCGCGGCCGACGACGCCTCGGCGGCGAGGCCCTGCGGCGACTCGATCTCGACCAGGCCCTTGCCCAGGGTGCGGATGATCCGCCAGCCGCCGAGGTAGGTGCCCAGCGCGATGGCCGCGCCGCAGCTGACGATGATCCAGATCGGCAGCCCCTCGGCGAGGATCTGGTCCCCGGTCAGGGTGCCGTGCGCGATGAGCGCGAGGGCGATCACGCCCATCGTCTTCTGCGCATCGCCGGTGCCGTGGGCGAGGGAGACCAGCGACGCGGTGCCGATCTGGCCCCAGCGGAATCCGGCCTCGCGGTGCTTCGCGTGCACGGTGCGGGTGAGCCGGTAGACGAGCCAGGTGCCGACTGCGGCGACGACGCCGGCGATGACCGGCGAGAGCACCGCGGGAACGATGATCTTGCCGACGATCCCGGCCCAGTTGACGGTGGCGGCACCCGCGATCCCCGCCCCGATGAGTCCGCCGAACAGCGCGTGCGACGAGCTCGAGGGCAGCCCGAGCAGCCAGGTGAGCAGGTTCCACAGGATGCCGCCGACGAGCCCCGCGAAGATGATGATCATCGCCGCCTCCGGGGAGAGCCCCGGGACCAGGTCGCCGTTCGGCCCCTGGATCGTGAGCACGTCCTTGGTGATGGTCGCCGCGACCTCGACCGAGAGGAAGGCGCCGACGAGATTCAGCACCGCGGAAAGCGCCACCGCGACCTTGGGCTTCAGCGCGCCGGTGGCGATGGACGTCGCCATCGCGTTGCCCGTGTCGTGGAAACCGTTGGTGAAGTCGAATCCGAGGGCGGTCACGACCACCAGGACGAGGATCAGCACTTCGGCGCTCATGGTCGTCAGCTTCGCGCGGCCCAGCCCCGCCGACGGCCGGTTTCCCGCATTCGACCGCCAGAGTTCACTCGGCGTTAAGACGGCGATCGGATCGGATCCCATCGCGCGCATAGGCGTCGGGCGTAGCGTCGTCGCGGCCCGCCGCGGGTGGTGCCGCATCCGCACCGGACGACGAGGGGAGAGCGCGTGCCTCCCATCCCCGTCTTCCTCGGCACCTGGAGCGTGGATCCCGCCGCGCTCGTCGTGCTCGTCATCGCCGCCGGGCTCTATCTCGGCGGTGTCGCGGTGCTGCGGCGGCGCGGGCACCGCTGGCCGCTGCGGCTGACGCTGATGTACCTCCTGCTGGGCCTCGGCTCCTATGCGGTCGTGTCCTTCGGCTTCCTCGGCACGTGGAGCCCCGAGCTGCGCTGGGCGTTCTCGACCCGGATCGCACTCCTGCTGTTCGTCGTGCCGGTCCTGATCACCCTGGGCCGACCGGTGTCCCTGGCCCGCGCCGTGCTCTCGGCGGGTCCTCGCGCCCGGGTGAACGGGTTCCTGCGCTCCTGGCTCGCGAGGTTCTTCGGCAACGCGATCATGGCGCCGGTGTTCACCTGCCTCGTCTTCTCGGTGTTCTTCACGCCGCTGTCCGCGGTGCTGCGATTCTCTCCGGTCGCCGAGGGCGCGATCTCGGCCCTCGTCCCGGTGCTCGGCCTGCTCATGGTGCTGCCGATGGCGGCGCACACGGTCGCGCGCACGAGCCTGTTCATCGTGGCCGAGTTCCTGTTCGCGTTCGTGGAGCTCGTGCTCGACGCCATCCCGGGCGTGCTGCTGCGGCTGGGCACGGTCGTGTTCGACCAGGCCGGATCCTGGCCCGGGACGCTGCCGCTCTGGTTCCCGAATCCGCTGCGGGATCAGCAGCTCTCCGGCGACTTCCTCTGGTTCATCGCCGAGATCGTCGACGTGCCGATCCTGGTGATCCTGATGATGCGGTGGATCCGGTCCGACCGGCGCGAGTCCCGCAGCATGGACGAGCTCAGCGACGAGGAGATGGCCGAGCTCACCGCCGCGCACCTGCGCGGGGAATGACGGCTCCCGGTCCCGGCTCAGGCGGCGGGGGCGGCGGTGCGGATGCGCTCGCCGAGGAAGGCGAGGTCCGCCGGCGTGAGCGCGGTCACCGCGTAGGAGACGGGCCACACGGTCCCGTCGTCGAGCTGCGCCGGCCACTCGAACTCGAACGTGGAGTAGCGCACCTTGAACTTCGCCTTGGGCTTGAAGAAGCAGACGACCTTGCCCGCGGCGTTCGCCCAGGCCGGCATGCCGTAGTAGGTCTTGGGCACGAGGTGCGGCGCGTTCTCGGAGACCAGCCGGTGCAGGGCGGTGGCGAGCGATCCGTCCTCCTCGTCCATCTCCGCGATCTTGGCCAGCACGTCGGCCTCCCCGGCGGCGCGCAGCTCCTCCGGCGAGGCCTTCTTGCGCGCGACGCGCGTGCGGCTCTCCTTCGCGGCCTCCTTGACGGCGGCCCGTTCGAAATCGGTCAGCACGGGTGCGGTGTTCTCGGTCATGGCATCCTCCGTTCGTCCGACCCGGGATTCGGGTCGCCCCTCAGCCTAGGAAGGCGTCGGCGGGCGTGCTTCTTCAGAACTGATCGATCCGCCGGCCCTCTCCTCGCGGACGGGAAACCTGCCACGATGGGCGCATGACGACGCTGTTCACGGGCCGGATCCGGCCGCTCTCCGCTGCCGCTCCCGCTCTCGTCGAGGCGATGCTCGTCGACGACGACGACGACGGACGCGTCGTCGCGGTCGGCGCCGCGGCGGACCTCGCCGCGCAGGATCCCGCGGCCGAGCGCGTGGCGCTGGACGGCTGGGCCATGCCGGGGCTCATCGAGCCGCACGGGCACCCCGGCACCGCCGCGGTGCTGCTCTCGGACCGCGTGCTCGATCTGCGGCCCGTCGTCGTGCCGGACGCCGACGGGGTGATGGCCGCGCTGCGGGCGGCACTCGCCGCCGCAGACGGCGCACCCGTGTATGCGAACGGGTGGGACGCCCTGCTGCAGCGCGGCCTGCCGGATCCCGGCCTGCGCCTGCTCGACGAGCTCGCCGGATCCACCCCGCTCGTCATCGTGCACAACTCGGGGCACTCGGCGTACTTCAACACCGCGGCCGCCCGCCTCGCCGGACTGGACCGCTCCACGCCCGACCCGGTCGGCGCATCGTTCGGCCGCACCGCGGACGGCGAGCTGAACGGGGTCGCCCTCGAGGCCGGCGCGGTCGAACGCGTCGCCGCCCCGTTGCTGCAGGCCGCGCAGGCCGACATCGTCGAGCTGCTCGGCGCGCACTTCGCCGACGTCTCCCGCCGGGGGATCACCACGGTGGCCGATCTCAGCTGGAACCCCGCGCTCTCCCCCGCCGTCGATGCGCTCCGCGCCGCCGGCCGCATGCCGCTGCGGCTGCGCTGGTACGAGATGTCCCGTCCCGGTGGGACGCCGGCCCCGCACCCGGGACGGCGGGGAGGGAACGAAGAGTCCCGCCTCGAGGACGCCGTGATGCGCCAGGTCGGGGTCAAGACCTGGACCGACGGATCCCCGTGGATCGGCAACATCGCCACGAGCTTCCCCTATCTCGACACCGCGGCCACCCGCGACCTCGGTCTGGCGCCGGGGCACCGCGGCGCTTCCAATTACACCGCAGAGCAGCTGCACGCGATCGCGGAGCCCTCTGCGGCGGCCGGCTGGCAGCTCGCCTGCCACGCGCACGGCGATCTGGCGGTCGACGAGACGCTCGACGTCTACGAGCGCCTGATCCGCGATCACGGCCTGGTCGACCATCGCTTCCGGCTCGAGCACGTCGGGGCGATGACGCCCGCGCAGTTCGCGCGCGCGGCCGCCCTCGGGGTCACGGTCAGCCTCTTCGTCGACCACATCACCTACTGGGGGGAGGTGCTCGTGGACGATCTGTTCGGCCCGGAGCACGGCGGCGCCTGGGCCGACGCCGGTGCGGCGTTCGCCGCGGGCCACCGGGCGACCTTCCACAACGACGGCTGGGTCACCCCGGCCGAGCCCCTGCGCAACATGGCGGTCGCCGAGACCCGGCGCACGAGGTCCGGCCGGGTCATGCCGGGCGGCACGCCCGTCACGCGCCCCCAGGCGCTCGCCGCGCACACCGGCAACGCCGCATGGCAGCTGTTCAGCGAGCACGAGATCGGATCCCTGGATCCCGGGCTGTTCGCCGACATGGTCGTGCTCGACCGGGATCCGCTGACCGTTTCGGCGGAGGAACTCGCCTCCGCCGAAGTCCGAGAGGTGCGTCTCGGGGGACGTCGCGTGACCTGACGACGCCATACCGGCTCACAGCGCCTAGGGTGTGTCTCATGGACATGCGGGTCGCGGCATACGCGGTCATCGTCGACGATGACGACCGGGTACTGCTGGCGCGCTGGACCGAAGGCCGCCGAGTGTCGTGGACCATGCCGGGCGGCGGCCTCGAAGACGGCGAGGATCCCCAGGTCGCCGCACGCCGCGAGGTGCTGGAGGAGACCGGCTACAAGGTCGTCATCGATGATCTGCTCGGGATCCACTCCCGGGTGATCCCTCCGCGCCGCCGCGTCACGCCCGGCGCGACCGCGCCGCTGCACACGCTGCGCATCGTCTATCGCGCGCGCATCACCGGCGGCCGGCTGCGGTTCGAGAAGAACGGATCCACCGACATGGCGGCCTGGTACCGGCTGGGTGAGATCGGCGGCCTGCAGCGGGTGCGGCTCGTCGACATCGCGCTGGGGATGGCCGGTCTGACGGCCTGAGTCAGCGCAGCACCTCGACGAGAGCGATCCACGAGATCACGATCGCGACCACGATCGCCAGCAGCGCGCCGGCGGCGATGAGCCCGAGTCCGAGGGGCGGCGCCAACAGCAGCTGCGCACTGCCCGCGACGTACGCGGCCAAGGGGAGGAAGCCCAGGGCCGCCCGGAGCAGAGGGCTGCCGTTCCCGCGATCACGCCGGAGCGAAAGCGCGGCGTGCACCTGAAAACCGGTCGCGCCGGCGGCGACGAGCAGCACGAGTGCACCGAAGAGATCCAGCGCGATGTGCGGGATGAGCGCGATGCCAGAGGTGAGGATGGCCAGTACGAGTGTCGCGATCGCCGCGGCGAGACGTGCGGTGAGGGTCTCCGCGGCGATGATCTTCGCGATGTTGACGCTTGCGGCGACGATGAGGAGGCCGGCGAGGGCCGCGGTGGCACCCAGCATCGCCACATGGAACTCCGACCACGCCTGGAGTGCATCCGTCATCCCCGGATGCTACTCCCGCGAGGGTTCAGCGTGCGGGAGCGGGTCCGACCCGGATCACTCGGGTTCGGAGATGTCCGCCACGGTGGCGTCGTAGGCGGCGATGAGGGCGTCGCCGTCGACGAACAGGCTGTACCCGTGCGCGCCCGCGCCCATCGCGATGCGGCGGCCCCGGATCGTCTCGTCGGCGAACACCGGCCACGCCGTGGTGCTGCCGATCGGCACGATCGTGCCGCGCTCGTAGCCGGTCGCGGCGAGGGCCACGTCAGGATCCGGGAGCTTGAGCCGGTTCACGCCGACGACGGCGCGCAGCTTGGGCCAGGAGATCTTGCGACCGCCCGGGATCAGCGCGAACAGGAACGTGTCGTCGGATCTCTTGACCACGAGGGTCTTCACGATGCCGGAAGGATCCAGCCCGAGCAGGGCCGCGGCCTCGTGCAGGCTGTTCGCGGCGGGGCGCTGCCGGATCTCGATGTCGAGACCGCGCTCGGCCGCGGCATCGCGCACGCGCGCGTGCGGATCCGACCCGTCGACCGGGTCGGAGGACGAGGGCGTGCTCACACCTCGGGGGCGTTCAGCGGGTCGTCCGCGACCCAGAGCTCGTCGTCGGCGCGCAGGGCCTGCCAGGCGGCGACGAGGACGCCGACCGCGGCCGCGGCACCGAGGATGATCGCGATGACCGCGCCGATGCCGGGGCCGCTCTTGCGCTCGGCGGGCACGGTGACGAGCGCACGCGGGGCGTGCGTCGTGCCGGTGCGCTTGGCGTTGGCGATGTCCCATGCGGTGAGCGCGGATCCGACCACGCCCCCGATCGCGGGAACGACCTTGTGGTCGACGATGTCGCGGGAGAACTTGACGCCCTTGTCGACGGCGGGCACCACGCGGTGCTCGTAGACGTCCTGCACGGTCGGCACGACCTGCTCGCGGCGGAAGTTGTCGAGCTGGCGACCCGCCTCTCGGGCGACGTTCGCGGCTTCGCCGACGACGACCTGCTGGGCGGCCCACAGCTTGGCGGCCTCGCTCTGCAGCTGGCGGAGTTCCTTCTGACGCTTGCGGCTCAGGCTCACGATGCCCTCCCAATCGAAACGGGGTTCGGACTCCCCATCTTGCCAGACATGCTCCTGTGCAACGCGTGTGCGTTCGAGAAGTTCACCGATGAATCGGAGGCTCGGCGGGATCCGATGCGAGAGAATGGATCCATGCCTCACGCCACTCACGTCGCCACGCTGCACACCAACCACGGAGACATCGTCGTCAACCTCTTCGGCGACCACGCTCCCCGCACGGTGAAGAACTTCGTCGAACTCTCCGACGGCACCGGATCCTGGACGCACCCGGCCACCGGGAAGCCCGGCGAGGGCGCGCTGTACAAGGACGTCATCTTCCACCGGATCATCCCGAACTTCATGATCCAGGGCGGCGACCCGCTCGGACAGGGCGTCGGCGGTCCCGGCTACACCTTCAACGACGAGATCCACGGCGAGCTGAACTTCAACGAGCCGTACATCCTCGCGATGGCGAACGCCGGTCTGCGTCGCAACGCCATCACCGGCCAGGCCGAGGGCACCAACGGCTCGCAGTTCTTCATCACGACCGATCCGACCCCGTGGCTGCAGGGCAAGCACACGATCTTCGGCGAGGTCGCGGACGACGCGTCCAAGGCCGTCGTCGACGAGATCGCCGCCGTGCGCACCGGCGCCGGCGACCGCCCGGTCGAGGACGTCGTGCTGCAGTCCGTCGACATCGTCGCGAACTGATCATCCTTCCGCGAGTGGACTCCGGAGCGCACGGATGACGACTTCGGAGTTCCACGCGAATCCCGACAACTTCTGCTACCGCCACCCGGGCCGGCAGAGCTTCGTGCTCTGTCAGCGCTGCATGCGCACGATCTGCCCGGAGTGCCAGACGCAGGCCCCGGTCGGCGTGATCTGCCCCGAATGCATGCAGGAGCAGCGTCGCAACCAGACGCCCGCCCAGCGCCGCGCCAACCGGCGCTGGGGCGCGCGGTCGATGACCGCGGTGGGCGGGCGTCCGATCGTGACGTACTGGATCCTCGCGGTCACCTCTGCGGTGAGTCTGCTGCAGATGATCCCGGGCCTCCAGGGACCGATCACCGGGGCGCTGCAGTTCGCGGGCGCCTATCTGTATCCGTCGCTGTCCGGACTCCCGTTCGAACCCTGGCGCCTGCTGACCGCGCTGCTCGTGCACCAGGGACTGATCCACCTGGGCCTCAACATGCTGGCGCTGTGGATGGTCGGTCAGCAGCTCGAGCCGCTGCTGGGCAGGGCGAGATTCCTCACGCTGTACCTGGTGAGCGGTCTCGGCGGTTCTGTCGCGATGGCGCTGATCGATCCGGGCCAGCCCACGATCGGAGCGTCCGGGGCGATTTTCGGCCTGTTCGTCGCCCTGATCGTGATCGGGCGTCATCTCGGCGGCAACATCGTCGGAGCGCTCGTCGTGCTCGCGATCAACTTCGCGTACGGCTTCATCGTGCCGGGGATCGCCTGGGAGGCGCATGTCGGCGGTGCCGTGGTCGGAGCACTGGTGGCGCTCGTCTACGTCCGTACGAACGGGCGCCGCAACGCGAAGTTCTGGTGGATCGGCCTCGTCGCGGCGATCGTGCTCGTGCTGCTCGTCGTGGTCGCCGTCGTTCCGCCCTTGATCATCACCGCCGGTCACTGACCGCGCACCACGAAGGCCTCCGCTGCGGCGGAGGCCTTCGTCGTCTCCGTCGCGGGTGTGAATGACACCCGTGTAATTCTCCCCACATGGGGATAGATCTGTGGATAACTCCGGGGAGGGGGTGTGCATATCCATCCCCAGATTGTGGATAACCGGCCGGATCCGTGGACAACCCTGCGGGATCCGGTCTCCGGAGCCCATCGAACGCCGGAAAGCAGAAACGCCCCCGCATGAGCAGGGGCGTTCCGAGGAGGAGGGGCGGCGTCAGCGCCAGCGGGTCGTCATCAGGAAGCCGATGAGCGCGATCCCGAGTCCGATCAGCAGGTTCCAGGACTGCAGGCCGGGGATCGGGTACTGCATGCCGGTGATGTAGAACACCAGGATCCAGGCCAGGCCCAGCAGCATGAAGCCGACCATGACCGGCTTGAACCACACGGCGTTGGGAGCGGCTTCGCCGTCGACCTTCGGGGTGGCGGCTTCTTCGGGCTTGCGGGATCGTGCCATGCGCCCAGTCTACCCAAAGGCCCGTGCCGACCAGAGGGCGGAATCGGGCGCAAAGGAGGGCTGGGTAGGATCGCGGCATGACCGACGCTCCGCGAGCCTCCGCCCGTCGCGTCGGCCGCCGTCCGCGGCGGCGCGCCACGTTCGTCAGCGTGCTGGGCGAGCTGCTGCTGACCGCGGGTGTGCTGGTGCTGCTGTTCGTCGCCTGGCAGATGTGGATCGGCGACGCGATCATGAGCGCCGAGGCCAACGACAAGGGCCGGCAGGTCTCCCAGAAGTGGGCGGACGCGAAGCCTCCGCTGCCGCCGGTCGCCGACGACGGACACGGCACCGACGGAGCGCATCCGCAGTACGTCCCGCCGGTCATGAGTCCCCCCGAGGACGGAGTCCCCTGGGGTGCTCAGATGCACGTGCCCCGCTGGGGCTCCGATTACAACGTCGAGATCGCCGGGGGAGTGACCCGGCCCGCCACCCTCGACCACGGCTGGATCGGCGTGTACCCGAACTCGGGGATGCCGGGACAGGTCGGCAACTTCTCCATGGCCGCGCACCGCACGACCTGGGGCAAGCCGTTCAATCAGCTCGACCGGCTGCGGCTGAACGACGCGATCGTGATCGAGACGGAGCAGGGCTGGTACACCTATCGGTTCCGCACGCTCGAGTACGTCACTCCCGACAGCGTCGACGTGCTGGATCCCGTGCCCCAGGCGCCGGAGGCGGCCCCCGGCGGACGGTACATCACGCTCACGGCGTGCTCGCCGCTGTACTCCCTCGCGGAGCGCATCGTGGCCTACGGGGTGTTCGAGAGCTTCCAGCCGAGGGCGCTGGGCGCCCCGGCCTCGTTGAAGGCGGTGAGCTGATGTACGGCGCCCTGTGGCGGATCCTCCCCGGCCCGTGGTGGGTGCGGCTGATCGTCGTGCTCGTGCTGCTCGCGGCCGTGCTGTACGCCCTGATGTTCTGGGTCTTCCCCTGGGTGAGTCCTCTGGTGTCGCCGGGCGATGTGAGCATCGGGTCGTCGCCGGCACCCGGTCCCTGAGCCGGCCACCTCGCGAGGGGACGGCGTTTCGTCTCGGTCGCCTGCGGCGTCCTCGCTCAACGACCCCGAAGGAAGGGCTACTTGCCGGTGCAGTAGGAGAGATCGACCGTCGACTGCACGGGCACGTCGCCCGGCGGCACCGACATCGAGGACACCGTCTTCGGATCGGTCGCCTTGCATCCGGGATTCTCCACCGGGTTCGCGGTGAGTCCCTGCTGCTCCAGCCATTGGGTCGCCGAATCGAGCGACCAGCCGGTGAGATCGTTCACCGTCACGACCCCGCTCGCCACGAGCAGGTCGACGACGGTGCCCGGCGGGACTTTGGCTCCCGCCTGCTCGCTCGCGGACAGGACGATGTCGTGCTGCGTGCGGGGATCGTTCTTCTGGGTGACCGAGCCCAGCTGCAGACCGGCCTTGGCCAGTGCGTCCTTGGCGGCGGAGGCGCTGAGCCCCTCCAGCGTCGGGACCACGATCTGCGCGGCACCGGTCGAGACGTAGACGGTGACTGACTGGCCCTTGTCCATGCCGCTGCCGGCCGTCGGATCGGTGCTGATGACCTTGCCCTTGTCGACGGTGGCATCCGCCTGGTCGATGCGGATCGCGCGCAGGTCGTTCTTGTCGAGCAGCTCGACGGCGGTCTCGTAGGTCTGACCGACCACGTTCGGCACCGTGCGACCGGCGCTCGGCACCCCGGTGGTCGGCTTGATCGCCAGCACCCAGATGAGCACCGATGCGAGCAGCACCACGAGCAGGGCGACGCCGGCCCAGACCCACGCGACGGGCGGACCCGACTGCGTGCGCGTCATCGTCGTGTCGGAGGAGAGCTGGCGGAGCGTCCGCGCGGTCTCCTGCGCGTGCCGGGGGCTGGCGCCGTACAGCTCGCTGGTGAGCGAGGAGAGCTGCTTCTTAGTGGGCGCCGCGCCCGTCACGGCCTCATCGAGCGCGGTCCGGAACGAGGCCGCGTCGGGGAACCGCTGGAACGGGTCCTTCGCCATCGCGCGCAGCACGATCGGCTCCAGGGCCCTGATGCGCTGGAGCTCCGCGGACGAGTGGTCCTCCTCGTGGACCTCGCTGGGCGGCAGCGGCGTCTCGCTGACGTGCTGGTACGCGACCGCGACCGGCGACTCCCCGCGGAACGGCTGGCGCCCCGCGAGCATCTCGTACAGCACGACCCCGGTCGAGTACAGGTCGGTGCGCGCGTCGACCTGCTCGCCCTTGGCCTGCTCGGGCGAGAAATAGGCGGCGGTGCCGATGATCTGGGTGGTCTCGGCGACCGTCGACGACGAGTCGGACACCGCTCGGGCGATGCCGAAGTCCATCACCTTCACGGTGCCGGCGGGCGTGATCTTGACGTTGCCCGGCTTGATGTCGCGGTGCACGACACCGGCGCGGTGCGAGTACTCCAGAGCCTCGAGGATCCCGTCGGCGTAGCGCACGGCGTCGGCGGTGGGCACCGGGCCGCGCGCGATGACGTCCTTGAGCAGCTCGCCGGGCACCAGCTCCATCACGATGAAGGGCACGGGCTCGGCGGGGGTGCCGCCGGCCTCGGGGGTGGAGTCCTCCCCCGCGTCGAAGACGCGCACGATCGACGGATGCGACATGCGCGATGCGGCCTGCGCCTCCATCCGGAAGCGCGTGCGGAAGCCGGCGTCGCGGGCGAGCTCGCGGTCCAGGATCTTGATCGCGACCTCGCGGCCGAGGGTCAGGTCGTACCCCCGGTGCACATGGGCCATGCCGCCCCGGCCGATGAGGTCATCGACGCGGTAGCGACCGGCCATGACGCGCGTGGTCGTCGTCACGGAGGACCCCCCTCGTTCTCGTGATTCTGCTGCGGTGCCGCGGTTCAGGGCGTGGGCGGTACCGTCACCGGAGGCGTCGGCCCGGACTGGATCTGCGCGGTGCGCGCGTCGGAGTCGGGACTCTGCTGGTCGCCGCACTTGACGGAGAACTTCGCGGTGAAGTCGCCGCTCTGCGCCAGCCGGACCTCGGTGCTCGTCGTCTCCGCCGGGAAACCGGGGCCGCCGGACATGAAGGAGCCGCCGTCGATCGTGACGATGTAGCCGGTGATCGACGTGCCGTTGGGGCAGACGTAACCGGATCCCCAGGAGACGGTGATCGTGCCTCCGGCGACCATGTCGCCGGAGAAGGTCGGCGCGGACGCCGGCTTCGGGGGCTGCGTGCGGTCGGCATACCGGGTGAGGGCGATCGAGGATCCGCTCGGCACCTTGCCGGTCGGATTCACGTTGTAGACCTTGCCGACCTGGTCGGCCGCCGGAGCCGGGTCGCCGTCCGCACAGGTGGCCTGCAGGCCGGCGTCGCGCGCCTTCGCCGTGGCGTCGTCGCACGTGAGGCCGACGAGCCCGAGGGCGTCGACGTCGACCCTGGTCTGCGTGGGCGTGGGTGTCGGCGTCTTGGACGGCGGGGTCTGCGACGCCGACGAGCTGGGCGGCGGCGTGGGCGCCTTCTGGTTCGACAGCAGGGCCCACACGGTGCCGCCGAGCACGATGATCAGCAGCGCGATGAGAGCGATCAGCGGCCAGGTCCAGGGGCTGCGCTTCTTCTTCTCCGGAGCCTGGTCGGCCTCGGTCGGGATCTGCGCCGTGGTCGGCATGATCGTGGTCGCGCCCTGGGTGGCCCCGAGCAGCTGGGTCATGGCGTCGTCGCCCCCGGGCGCGGCGGCGCCGACGCCCACCACTCCGGCGATGACCGCGGGAACGGCGATCGCGGCGGAGTTCAGGTCGCCGCGGCGCAGCGCCTGCGCGGCCCGTGCGACGGTCGCCGCGGAGCTCGGCCGGTCGGCCGGCTTCTTCGCGATCATCGCCATGACGAGGTTCTGCACCGGCTGCGGCACCGTGGGGGGCAGCGGCGGCGGGGTGTCGTTGATCTGCGCCATGGCGATCGCGACCTGCGACTCGCCCGTGAACGGGCGCTTGCCCGCCAGGCACTCGTACGCGACGATGCCGAGCGAGTAGATGTCGGTCGCGGGCGACGCGGCGTGTCCCGAGGCCTGCTCGGGCGAGAGGTACTGCACGGTGCCCATGACCTGGCCGGTCGCGGTGAGCGGCACCTGGTCGGCGATGCGGGCGATGCCGAAGTCGGTGATCTTGACGCGGCCGTCGGGCGTGATCAGCAGGTTGCCCGGCTTGATGTCGCGGTGCACGAGGCCGGCGGCGTGCGCGGCCTGCAGCGCCGAGGCGGTCTGCGCGACGATGTCGAGCGTCTTGTCGGCGCTGAGGGATCCCTCGCGCTCGATGATCGTCGACAGCGCCTCGCCCGGCACGAGCTCCATGACGAGGTACGCGGAGCCGTTCTCCTCGCCGTAGTCGAACACGCTGGCGATGCCCTCGTGGTTCACGAGGGCCGCGTGGCGGGCCTCGGCGCGGAAGCGCTCGAGGAAGCCCGGATCCCCCATGTACTCGTCCTTGAGGATCTTGATGGCGACGGTCCGTCCGATGACGTGGTCGGTCGCCTCCCACACCTCGCCCATGCCGCCGATGGCGATCCGAGACTGCAGCTCGTAGCGACCGCCGAAATGCACACCCTGCGTCGGCCTCATCTGTTCAGCACCGCCTCCATGACCTTCTTCGCAATCGGTGACGCGATCGTGTCACCGGATCCGGACTGTCCCTGCCCACCGCCGTCTTCGACGACGACCGCAACGGCGATCTCCGGGTTCGAAGCGGGCGCGAAGCCGGTGAACCACAGCGTGTAAGGGTCTGTGTCGCCGTTCTCCGCCGTGCCCGTCTTCCCGGCCACGTCGACTCCGTCTATTCTTGCACCCTGCGCCGCGCCGCTTGAGACCGACGCCTGCATGGCGGCCGTGATCGCCGCGGCCTCGTCGCCGGTCATCGCCTGCCGGAACTGGCTGTTCTCGTACTGCTTCTGCACCGAGAGGTCGTCTCCGACGACCTGGTCGACCATGCGCGGGTTCATCACCAGGCCGCCGTTCGCGATGCCGGCGGAGACCATGGCCATCTGCAGCGGGGTCGCGCGCACGTCGCCCTGGCCGAAGCCGGTGAGACCCGTCTTGTCCGGGGAGAGGTTCTTCGGGTAGGTCGACGCGGACGACTGCAGCGGCAGCGAGAACTCCTGGCCGAAGCCGAACTTCTCGGCGGCGGCGCGGATCGCGTCATCGCCGAGCTGGACGGCGAGCTCGGCCATCGGGATGTTGCAGCTGTAGCGGATCGCATCGGCGAGGGACACGTTCTGCCCGTCGCCGCCGGGGCAGGTGCCGCCCCAGGCGTTGTGCACGGCGGTGCTGGTGCCGGGGAGGGTGAAGGCGGCCGGGTTCGGGAACGTCGACTGCATCGTGAACTTGCCCGAGTCGAGCGCGGCCGCGGCCACGACCAGCTTGAACGTGGACCCGGGCGGGTTCATGTTGCCGCCGATGGCGCGGTTCGACAGCGGCTTGTTCGGGTCGGCGACCAGGGCGTCGTAGGTGGTGTTCACGGCCTGGGAGTCGTGCGCCGCGAGGCTGTTCGTGTCGAAGCCGGGGGTGGAGACCAGCGCGAGGATCCGGCCCGTCTTCGGCTCGATCGCGACCACGGCGCCCTGGTAGCCCTGCAGCGCGTCGTAGGCGGCCTTCTGCGCGACCGGGTCGAGCGTGAGCACCACGTTCGCGCCCTTCTGCGGCTGGCCGGAGATGATCCGCTCGATCGAGGACAGGAACTGGGAGCCGCCCGTGCCGCTGAGCTCGCTGTTCATGGCCTTCTCGATGCCGGTCGCGCTTCCGAGGGCCGGGTTGTAGTAGCCGGTCACGGCGGACCACATCTGCGGATCCGTGTAGACGCGCTGGAACGAGTACATGTCGTTCGACGGCACGGAGGTCGCGATCGGGGCGCCGCCCGCGATGATCGATCCGCGCTGGATCTCGTAGCTGTCCAAGCGGGTGCGCCGGTTCGCGTCGTTCTGCGCGAGGGCGTCGGCCTGCACGACCTGGATCCAGCTGATCGAGCCGAACAGGGCGAGGAACATGACCAGCACGAGGATGCTGATGCGACGGAGCTCTTTGGTCATCCGATCACCACCCGGGGTTGGCGGCGCACGCCGTCGGAGATCCGCAGCAGCAGTCCGACGATGAGCCAGTTGGCGATGAGGGACGATCCGCCGGCGGCGAGGAACGGAGTGGTGAGACCCGTCAGCGGGATCACGCGGGTGACGCCGCCCACCATGATGAAGACCTGCAGGCCGATCGTGAACGAGACGCCGACGGCGAGCAGCTTGCCGAAGTCGTCCTGTCCGGCGACGCCGATGCGCAGGCCGCGGCTCACGAACACCATGTACAGGCAGAGCAGGGCGAACAGGCCGATCAGGCCGAGCTCCTCGCCGAGGCTGGTGATGATGAAGTCGCTCTCGGCGACCGGGGTGATCTGCGGGCGGCCCTGGCCGAGACCCGTTCCGATCAGGCCGCCGTGCGCGAGCCCGAAGATGCCCTGGGTGAGCTGATAGCTCTGGTCCTGCATGAGGTCGGGGTCGAACGCGTTGATCCACGTGTTGAAGCGGTTCTGCACGTAGGTGAGGAACTGCGAGACGACCGCGACGCCGACGACCACGCCCGCGACGCCGATGAGCACCCAGCTCGTCTTGCCGGTCGCGACGTAGAGCATCACGATGAACATGCCGAAGATGAGCACGCCGGTACCGAGGTCGTGCTGGGCGACGATGATGCCGAGCGAGATGAGCCAGACCACGATCACGGGGCCGAGCTCGCGCATGCGCGGCCAGGTGATCCCCGCGAACCGCTTGCCCACGGACGACAGGCTCTCCCTGGTGCGCACCAGATAGCCCGCGAAGAAGATCGCGAGGAAGATCTTCGACAGCTCTCCCGGCTGGAAGCCGAGCCCGCCGATCGAGATCCACACATCGGCGTTCGCGTCGGCCTTCAGACCCGGGATGAAGGGGAGCACCAGGAGCACGAGACCCGTCAGCCCCGAGACGTAGGTGTACTTGTAGAGCACCCGGTAGTTGCGCAGGAAGATCACGATCGCGATCGCGCCGACCACGGAGATCGCCATCCACATGAGCTGCTTGTTGGACGACGCGTTCCAGCCCGTGTCGTGGTTCGCGATGTCGATGCGGTAGATCTCCGCGATGCCGACGCCGGTGAGGAGCGTCGCGATCGGCAGCACGAACGGATCCGCGTCGCTCGCGACGAAGCGCAGCACGATGTGCAGCGCGAACACCAGCACCGCCAGTCCGCCGCCGATGAGCAGGATCATCGGGTCGATGCGCCCGAGCGCGCCGAGCTGCACGAGGGTGAGCGCCGCGCCGGCGACGACCACCGCGAACAGCAGCAGCCAGAACTCGCGGTTGCGCTGCGTCTGCGGACCGCGGATGCGGCGCAGCGCGCGCAGCACGGCGGTGTCGGCCGTGACGTCGGGGGCGGTGGCGGTCATGGCGTCTTCCCCGTCCCTGCGGCGGCGCGGAGGCTGTCGACCGTCGTCTGCGCCGCCGCGAGCGTGCTGGCGCTCGTGGTCTCCTTGACGGCCGACTGGTAGAACGCCGGCAGGTCGGAGACCTTGATGCCGGTGTCCTCGTAGACGTGCGAGAGCGAGATCGGCCCGAGATCCTGCTGGATCCCCTGGAAGATCACGACAGTGCCCGTCTCCTCGCCGACCCCCACGAAGTAGCGGGTCTGCGTCCACGCGTAGGCGCCGAAGAGCGCGGCCGCCATCAGCGCGATCACGACGATGAACCCGGTGATCCAGCCGATGCGCCGTCGCACGGCGCGCCGGTGGTCCTCCTCGATGAGCTCCTCGAGGTAGCCGGCGGCGGGCTCGAAGTGCGTGGGCTCGTTCGCCGCCTGGCGCACCGGATGCAGCCAGCTCGGCCGGGCCGGGCGCGCGGCGGGGACGATGACGCCCTGGGGGTTCGCGGCCGCGCCGACGATCGTGGCGGATCCGGAGAGCACCGGATGCTGGCCGCCCACGTCGACGATCACGATCGTGACGTTGTCGGGCGCGCCGCCGTCGAGCGCGAACTTGAGCAGGCCGTCGGCGGTGCGGCCCGGCGCCATCCCCAGGCGCAGCGCCTTGAGCATGTGCGTCTCGTCGACCACGCCGCTGAGGCCGTCCGAGCAGAGCAGCCAGCGGTCGCCCGGCTGGGTCGGCATGACGAACATGTCGAGCTCGGGATCCGCGTCCATGTCGCTGAGCACGCGCATCAGCACCGAGCGGCGCGGGTGGTAGCGCGCCTCCTCCGGGGTGATGCGCCCGGAGTCGACCAGCCGCTGCACGAACGTGTGATCCGTGGTGATCTGGGTCAGCGCCTCGTCGCGGTAGAGGTAGATCCGTGAATCGCCGATGTGGCCGATGACGGCGTAGTCGTCGACCATGATGATCGCGTCGAGGGTGGTGCCGAGGCCGGCGAGCTCGGGACGGTCCTTCACGGCGCGGATCATGTCGCCCGCCGCGGTGGTGGCCGCGGCCTGCAGCGACGCCTGCGCGTCCATCGTCGAGGGGTAGGCGTGGTCGAGGTTCTGCAGCCGGTGGATCGCGATGCTGCTGGCGACGTCGCCGCCCGCGTGGCCGCCCATGCCGTCGGCGACGACGAACAGGTTCGCCCCGGCATAGCCGGAGTCCTGGTTGTTGGAGCGGACCTTCCCGGTGTGGGAGATCGCGGCGCTCGAGCCCTCGAAGACCATGGCCGCCGGTTACGCCCGCAGCTCGAAGGTCGTGGCGCCCACCTTGATGGGGGCGCCGACCGCCACCGAGACGGGGGCGCCGACGCGCTCGCCGTTCAGGAAGGTGCCGTTCGTGGAGTCGAGATCCTGCAGCATCCACTGCTCGCCCCACAGCAGCAGCCGCGCGTGGTGGCTGGACGTGTAGTCGTCGCGGATCACGAGCCCGGACTCGCTGGAGCGGCCGATCGACATCGGCTCGGAGCCGAGCGGCACCTCGAGGCCCGCCTTCGGGCCGGAGGTGATCACGAGCTTCGTGACGCTGGACGTCGTGGCGGGGCCGCCCGGCTTGCTGCGCGGGGCCGCCTTCGGCTTCGCGGGCGCCGCGGCCGGCTTCGCGGGCGCGCTCGCCGCGGCCGCCTCGCCCTGCGGCATCTTGCGCACGCGCACGCCGAAGAGATCGGCGCGCAGCGAGTAGACCACGGCGAACACGAAGAACCACATCAGCACGAGGAAGCCGATGCGCAGCAGGAGCAGGGTCAGTTCACTCATGCCGAAGGCTCCTGGTCGCGTCGTCGCCGCGGCCGCCGCGCGCGGGAGCGGACACGGGAACCACCTGGAACGTGAGGTCGGTGCGGCCGATCGTGATCACCATGCCGCTCTCGAGCTGGGCCTCGCGCACGCGCTGGCCGTTGAGCTTGGTGCCGTTGGTGGATCCGAGGTCGCGGAGCATGGCGTGATCGCCGTCCCACAGCACCTCGGCGTGCTTGCGGCTGGACCCCGCGTCGCCGATCGTGATGTCGGCGTCGCTGCCGCGGCCGATGACCGTGCGCGCCCGGGTGAGCGGGTATCGGGAGCCTCCGGTCGCGATCTCCGCCTGCCAGGTGACGCGGGCGCCGGCGGAGGACGTCGAGGTGGACTCGACCCGCACGGTGCCGGTCGTGAGCCGGTCGTCGGCTTCGATGGCGATGTTCACGGGGCCGGAGAAGCTGTAGCCCTGGGCCTTGGCGTGGTCATTGACGAGCACGTGCAGCTCGTCGAGGAGGGCGGATCCGAGTCCGTGCATCGCGGTGGCGTCGTCGCCGCTGAGGTGCACGAGGAAGGTGCTGGGAACGATGATCCGGTCGCGGCTGACGACCGCGGCCTTGGTGTCCATCTCGCGCCGCAGAGCCGAGGCGATCTCCACGGGCTGGATGCCGCTGCGGAAGGTCTTCGCGAAGGCGCTGTTCACAGCGCGTTCGAGACCCTTCTCAAAGCTGTCTAGTAGTCCCACTGGGCTCCCATGGCTCACCGATCGGTAGGGCCATGTTAGCGACACGGCCTGAATGATCCCCCGGGCCGGGCGGGAGACACGGGAAACCCCGAAGGAGCCCGCGGTTCGGCGGAGGTCCGTGCGCTGCTGCGGCTCTGGTTCGAGCACGGTGCCGGAGCGTGATATTCTCGGGAGGTTGGTTCGCGAGGGCCGACATGCGCGAGTGGCGGAATAGGTAGACGCGCTGGCTTCAGGTGCCAGTGCCTGCAAGGGCGTGGGGGTTCAAGTCCCCCCTCGCGCACAGTATGAGAGGCTCGGATCCATCGGATCCGGGCCTCTTCTGGTTCCTGGCGGTCGATGGGGGCGGCGATGACTTCGGTGAACGGGCGGTTGTCGGCGGGTCTCCTGATGCCGGTGCTCCCCTCGATCGCGCCGGCCGACGCTCCGGAGGCCGTCCTGGGCGAGGCCGTGCTCGCGGCGGCCTCGCTGTTCGCCGTGACCGGCCCCTCGGGTGCGGGCAAGACCGTGTGGGTGCAGCAGCTCGCGGCGGTGGCCGCACGCCCGGGAGCCGTGCGCTGGCGCGTGGTGTCGGTCGTCGCCGACCGTGGCCGGCGCAGCACCCTCTATGCGGTCGCCGAGCAGCTCATCCACGCCGCGAGCCCGGCGGGCCGGGTGGACGCCGCCCGCGTCCGCCCGGCGTCCGCCCGGTCGAGATCCGGCGCGGAAGCGGATCCCGGATCCGCGTCCGCGCCCGGTGCCGCGCCGACGCTCCTGGCGCTGGCCGAGCGGCTATCATCGGCCCTGCAGCGAGGGCTCTCCTCCCGACGGCGCCTGCTGCTCGTGGTCGACGATGCGCAGTGGGCCGATGAGGGGTCCGTGCGCGTGCTGCGCCTCGTGCTGCGCCAGCTCGCCGGCTGGGGCGTCTGCGCGGTGCTCGCGGGACGGGATCCGGACACCGGCGCCCTGCGGGAGACGGTGCTCGCCGCGGATCCGGATCGCTGGCCGGTGAGCCGGCGCATCCGCATCGACGCGCTCGATGCGGCGGGCGTGCGCCGGTACGTCTCGGCGATCCACGGCATCGAGGTCTCGCTCGAGCTCGCCGAGCGGATCCGCCGGGTCTCCGGCGGCGGACCGCTGCTCGTGGACCAGGTGGTGAGCGGGATGGCGCCCGTGTGGGCGGAGCGGGCGCGGGTCACCTCGGAGCGGCGGGCGAGGTTCGACGAGGACGTCACGGATGCGGACATCGCCCGGGGCTTCGTGCCGGGCAACCCGTTCGGGGAGCTCGGCGCCGGCCTGCCGGGGGCGGCACGGACCGCCGTCGAGATGGCCGCGGTCCTGGCCACGCCGCTGCGCGCCGACGAGCTCGCCGGTGTCGCGGCGCTCTGCGGCGAGCCGATCGACCTCGTCGCGGCCTCCGCGCACGGACTGCTGATCTCCCGCGCAGCAGAGCACGGCGGTGCCGAGGGGGAACGGGAGTGGACGGTGTTCCACGATCTGTACGGCACCGACGTCGCGGCGCACCTCGACGACGAGCGGCGCGCCCGCATCCTCGTCGCCGGTGCGGAGGCCATCCCCGGGGAGGCGGAGGGCACCCGCCACCGAGCGCTGATCTGGCTCCTGGACGCGGCGCTGCTGCGGGGGTCGACACTGAGCCCCGCGCTGCGCGACCTCCTCGTCGCGGGCGTGGCAGAGAGCGTGCGCGCGCGGCGCACCGAGCACGTGTTCGCCGTCGCCCGACGGGCCATGGAGCTCGCGGACCGCACCGGGGACGACCTCGCCGACGAGCTCGTCGTGGGGCTGTACCGCGCGGCGAGTGCGCTGTCGGCGCTCCCGCGGATGATCGAGTACATCCCACGGCTGGAGCGCGCCGCGCCCGGTCCGCTCCGCGACCTCGCCCTGCTGCACGTGCGCGAGTTCCGCGGCGATTACGACTGGGTGCGCAGCTTCGCCGAGGATCTCCTGGCACGGCTGCCGCGCTTCCCGGATCCGCTTCCGCAGACGCCGGAGGACGTCGCGGCGGTCGGCGGCCTGCTCGCGCCGGATCCGCTCGGCGGCCTGATCGTGCGCCTCCAGGTGCTGATCGTGCTGGGCATCATGGCGCCCCAGGCGGATCCCCGCGACTTCGGCATGGAGCGGTTCTCCGAGGCGCGTGCCGGGGCGGAGTGGCTGATCGCGGTGCAGGAGGCGGATCCCGAGACGTGGCGCGCCGCGTGGGCCGCGCTGGGCGGAGCGTACGAGGGGCTGCCGAGCCCGCACGACGTCCGGATGCGCGCGACAGGGATGCAGGTGTTCGGCATCAGCGTGCTCGGCCCGGCAGAGCGGCTGCCCGTGGAGTTCGCGGCGCTGGGCCGGGCGATCGCCGCGGCACCGGCCGAGTCCGCGACCCTGTTCGACGCACGGGTGATCCATGCCGGGATGCTGTCGGGGGCGGGGTTCGTGCGCGAAGCGGCGGCCGACCTCGACGCCTGCATGCGGATGCTGCGCGCCGGCACCGCGGGATGGGGCACGGGCACCGCGCGCGGCCTGCACATCTACGGCCGCTACCTGCTCGGCGACACGGCCGAGGTCGAGGATGCCCTCGCCGAGGCCGCGGTGACGATCTTCGACGACATGGATGCGGTGGGCCGGCCGGTGTTCTACGCGCTGCGCGCCGTGCGGGCCGCCGACGCCGGCGACGAGGAGGCGTGGCGCGCGGACATGGACGCCGCGGCGCGCCTGGCGCAGCGGGGGTACGACACCGTCGGGGTCGAGTACGAGATGCTGGCGCACATCGCGCGGGCGAGGGCGCGCCACGATCCGGCGGCGCAGCTCGCGGTCTTCGACCCGGAAGGCCCCCTCGCGGGACGCCTGCTGCGCAGCCAGAACCTCTATGCCTACAAGGTCGACGCGCTGGCGTCCCTCGGCCGTGCCGAGGAGGCGGATCGCGAGCTCGCGCGTCTCGCCGCGCTCCCGGCGCCGGGGTTCCAGCCGGTCTACGCCTCGATGGCCTGGCTGGAGGGACGGGTGCACGAGGCGTACGGCCTCGTCGAACGGGCGCTGCGGGCCTACCGGGCCGCCGCCCAGGAGGACGCGCCGGGAGCGCCGCTGCCTGCGGCGCTCGCCCAGGCCGCCCTCGACGCCGGCCGGCTGACTCTGGCCACCGGGGGCTCCCCGCGCACGGCCCGCCGCTGCCTGAACGCTGCGGAGCGGGGCTTCCTGCGCCTGGGCAGGCCGGTGGCGGCGGCGGAGGCGGCCGCACTGCTCGACGGTGCGCGACGCTCCGGGTCCGCGGTCGGGATCCGCTCGGCTCCCGCGGCTTCGGCCGCGACGGGACCCGACGCGGCGGGCGGCGTCCGGGCCGCGTGGACGCACGCGGCGCTGACCCCGCGAGAGCACGAGGTGGCGGCGCTCGCCGCCGAGGGGCGGACCAACGCGGAGATCGCCCACGCCCTCGGCATCGGCGTCAAGGCGGTGGCCTTCCACATGGGCAACGTGCTGCGGAAGCTCGGGCTGGGCTCGCGCAGGCAGCTGCGTCCCGGGGAGCCACCGACGTCGGAGACCGCGCCGTCCGCGGTGCGCGACGACGCGCGCTGGGCGGCCCTGAGCCGCCGCGAACGGGAGATCGGCGAGCTCGCGAGCAGAGACCTCACCGACGCGGAGATCGCGGACGAACTCGGCCTGAGCGTCCGCACGGTGAGCGGCCACATGAGACGGGTGCTGGCCAAACTCGGCGCGCGTTCGCGACGGGAGCTCGGCCGCTGACGGGACCGCCGAGCGCGTAGTTGATACCAGGGTTCCGCCGCCGGCGGGGATGAGGCGGATGGCCGCTCTATCGTGGATCGTCGCCTCCCGTTGCCTGAGCGGGGGCGCAGCGACGCGCAGGCACGTCGCGCTGGGGACGCACGGTTGCGCCCGTCGGTTGGGGCCGGCGGGCGCACCGCTTCTCCTGGCGATCCCCGCGCACCGATATGTCGGCGTCCCGCCGGCGCAGCGCCTGCTCGGAATCAGGCCCTCGCGCCCGGCCCGGACGCCGCTAGTCTGACCTCAGCCGCAGACCCGCGGCGCGAGCCGAGGGAGACGTCGTGGATCCGGAAGACAGCGCCGCCGCCGGATCCGGCGATCCCCGCCCTGCCGGCCGAGGCGCTCCGGCCGTGACCCGGCTGAGCACGCCGCTGCGGATCGTGCTGGGCCTCGCTCTCGTCGGGGTCGGCGCGGTGTTCCTCCTCGTGTCGATGACCGTGCAGACCATCGCGCTCGTCGCCGGCATCGGGATCCTGCTCGCGGGTGTCGCGGTGCTGGTCATCCCCGGTGACGGAGCCGACGCGCCCGCGCCGGGATCCGGATCCCGATCGCTGCCCCTGATCCTCAGCCGGGGCCTCGGCGCGCTGCTCGTGCTGCTCGGTGCCGGGATGGCGCTGTGGCCGGCGGCGGGTGCGCCGATCCTCTCCCTCCTTCTGACGATCGCGCTCGTCGCCTTCGCCGTCGCGACCGCGATGCGGGCCTTCCGGCCGGGTGCGGATCAGCGTGCGACCGCGCTCATCGCCGCTCTGGCCACGCTCGCCGTCGCCGCGATCACCGTGTTCTGGCCGGTGCTGACCCTGGTGGTGTTCCGGCTCGGCGTCGGCGCGTGGTTCGTCTTCCTCGGCGTGCAGCTCATCGTGCGCGCCGTGTGGCGGCGCTCCCCCGCACGCCCGGCCCCCGCTCGACGCCGCGGTGCGCGGTGGCTGCGCACGATCGGCGCGAGCGCGGCACTCGTGCTGGCGGTCGCGCTCGCCGCGGGCAGCGGCGCCCTGCTCGGCGGCACCCCGCTGCCGACGCCGGACGCCTTCTACGCGCCGCCCGCCGAGGTGCCCTCGAAGCCGGGCACGCTGATCCGCTCCGAGCCGCTGACCGTGGGCGTCCCCGCGGGGGCCAGGGCATGGCGGATCCTGTACACGACGACGAACCCCGACGGATCGCCGGCGGTGAGCAGCGGCACCGTGCTCGCCCCCGCCGACCCGGGGCCGGATCCGCTGCCCCTGCTCACCGTCGCCCACGGCACGGTCGGGGTCGTTCCGGGCTGCGCGCCGTCGCTGAGCGCCGCGCCGTTCGCCGACGGGGCGGGCACCGCCATGGCCGACATGGTCACCGAGCACGGCTGGGTCGCCGTGACCAGCGACTACATCGGCCTGGGCACGAAGGGGCCGCACCCCTATCTCGTGGGCGACGCGGAGGCGCGCAACGTCTGGGACGCCTCGAAGGCGGTGCTCGGCTTCAGCGAGCTGAAGGTCTCCACCGACACCGTGATCTGGGGCCACTCGCAGGGTGGACAGGGCTCTCTGTGGACCGGGCAGATCGCGTCCTCATACGCCCCGGAGTTCACGGTCAAGGGCGTCGCGGCGTTCGCCCCGGCCTCGAACCTGTACGCGCTCGCCGAGGCGATCAAGTCGGAGACGGCGGGCAAGACGGTCTCGGCCTACATCGCGGCGACCTGGGACAAGGTCTTCCCCGAGCTGAACGTCGAGAAGAGCCTCACCCCCGGTTCTGCAGGGCCGGTCGAGCGCATCGGCGGGCTCTGCTTCAACGGGCACGACGGCCTCGCCGCGATCCTGCGCGGCAGTCAGGTGCCGAACCAGATCTTCCCCGACGCCCTCCTCGACGGGCCGTTCGGCGACAAGCTCAAGGCGCAGGAGCCCGTCGGGCCGTTCCCCGCCCCGGTGCTCGTCGCGCAGGGACTCGCGGATCCGCTCGTGAAGCCCGCGATCCAGGACGCGTGGGTCACGGCCCGCTGTGCCGCCGGGATCCCGATCGACTACCGCACCTATCCCGGTCTCGGGCACGTCGAGCTCGTCGGCCCCGACTCCCCGCTCACTCCGCAGCTCGAGCAGTGGACCCTCGACCGCTGGGACGGGAAGGCGCCGACCCCCGACTGCGACCACCTGCCGGCGGGCTGAGCGCGCTCGCGGGCTGAGCGCGCCCGCGAACTGAGCGCGCTCGCGGGTCGCGCGGCCCGCGCGGCGCGGACGAGGGTCGCGCAGCTGGCGCGGCGCGGACGCGTGCGGCAGAAGGCGCCCGCGGACCGCGGGCCTCACCGTCGGAGATGTGCACCACCCTCGGAGGGATTCGGCGATTCCCTCCGAACGTGGCGCACATCTCCGACGGTGGTGCACGCTCCGAACGACCGAGAGGCACCCTCTCGGCGGAGGCGTCGGGGTCGAGGCCCGGAACCGGATCCAGATCCGTGCGTGCAGGAAAGCTTGCAAGGGTGTAACATTGCATGGTTGCAAGTTTTGCGCCGGCGTCGGCGCCCGCGTCGATCGATGAAGTCCGCGGGCGGGATCCGCACCGCACCATCCCCCGCTCTCCTGGAAGGACCTCCATGGCAACCGCCACCGACACCGTCACGACGGTCGAGGCGCCCGCTCCGCTCGCCGCGAAGCCGATCATGACGCACAAGCAGATCATGCTGGTGATCTACGGACTGATGAGCGGCATGTTCCTGTCGTCGCTCGCGCAGACCGTCTTCGGCACCGCGATCCGCACCATCGGCGACGACCTGCACGGCCTCGACCAGCAGGCCTGGGTCACCACCGCGTTCCTCATCACCTCGACCATCGCCGTGCCGATCTACGGCAAGCTCAGCGACATCTTCGGCCGCCGCCCGCTGTTCATCCTCGGCATCGTGATCTTCATCCTGGGATCCACGCTCTCCGCGTTCTCGACGTCGATGATGATGCTCGCCGCGTTCCGCGCCTTCCAGGGCATCGGGGCCGGTGCGCTCATGGCGCTTCCGCTCGCGATCATGGGCGACATCCTCGCCCCGCGCGAGCGCGCCAAGTACCAGGGCTACTTCTTCGCGGTGTTCGGCATCGCGACCGTGATCGGCCCGCTCGTGGGCGGCCTGTTCGCCGGAGCGAAGGAGATCCTCTGGATCGACGGCTGGCGCTGGACATTCCTCATCAACATCCCGCTCGGGCTCTTCGCCCTGTTCATGGTGATCACCTTCCTGCACCTGCCCAAGGTCGGAAAGCACAAGGGTCCCCGGATCGACTGGTGGGGTGCCGCGGCCGTGATCGTGGCCCTCGTGCCGCTGCTGATCGTCGTGGAACAGGGCCGCGCCTGGGGCTGGGACTCCCCCGCCTCCATCGCCTGCTACGTGATCGGCGGCATCGGCCTCGTCGCATTCATCGTGATCGAGGCGCTCATGAAGGACGACGCGATCATCCCGCTGAAGCTGTTCCGCTCGGGCACCTTCTCCATGGCCACGGTGCTCGGCTTCCTCGTGGGCTTCGCGATGTTCGGCGCGATGATGACGATCCCGCTGTACATGCAGATCGTCGTCGGCATGAACCCGACCCAGTCCGGCCTGTCGATGCTGCCGCTGATCGTCGGCCTCATGATCGCCTCGCTCACCTCGGGTCAGCTCACCGCGCGCACGGGCAAGTACCGCATCTTCCCCGTCCTCGGAACGCTCTTCACCGCCGTCGGCTTCTTCTCGCTCACCCTCATCCGGTACGAGACGCCGCTCTGGCAGATCTTCGCCGGGATGTTCGTGCTGGGCCTGGGCCTCGGCCAGCTCATGCAGCCGCTGACGCTCGCGAGCCAGAACTCCGTCGCCCCGCACGAGATGGGCGTCGCCTCGAGCGCCGCCACCTTCTTCCGCCAGATCGGCGGAACCCTGGGCACCGCCGTCATGCTCTCCGTGCTGTTCTCGATGCTGCCCGCCAACATCCTGCACGCCACCGAGGACAAGGCGAACCTGACCGCCGCGCTCGACACGGCGCTGGATCCGGTCGCGTCGTCCAAGACCGAGAACGCCGCGATCATGAAGCAGCAGTGGAGTGCGATCGTCGGCCCGCTGACCGAGAACATCCAGGCGCAGCTCGACAAGGGCGTCGCCGAGGGCGACGCGAAGGCGAAGGCCGCGGCGGACGAGGCGGTGACCTCCGCGGTGACCGCGGGCGTGGACCAGGCGGTCGCCGCCGGACAGCTGCCGGCCGAGGCCGCCCCCGCGGTGATCGCGCAGAAGGTCGCCGAGGCGACGCCCGCCGCCGAGGTGGCGGCGCACGAGAAGGTGCTGAGCGCGGTCGCCGAGAAGGCGCACGCCTCGGTGCAGGGCGACAAGGTCGCGGTCGACTGGGCCGACCACGACCAGCGCACCTACTGGGTCGACCAGCTGGTCCCGACGCTGCAGGACCAGATCAAGAAGAAGGAGAGCGATGCCTCCGGATCCGCGTCGTCCGGCACGACGGTGAACGACACCTCGTTCCTCACCGGTGCCGACGCCGCGCTCAGCAAGCCGTTCATGATCGGCTTCATCCAGGGCCTCGTGACGCTGTACTGGGTCGGCTTCGGCGTGATCCTGCTCGCGTTCGTGCTCACCTGGTTCTTCAAGGTGCCGCCGCTGCGTGCCCGGTCCGCGCTCCAGGAGCAGGCGGACAAGGCGGGCATGACCGAGACCGGGAGCATCAGGACCCACAAGGCCTGAGCCGAGCCTGACGAGCGCCGGGGCGCACCCCGCCCCGGCGCTCGAGGAGAGCGAGATGACGAACATCGACGAGGCCGCCGCGGCGGATCCGCACGCGGACACCTGCGGGCGCCGAGAGCGCAAGAAGCAGCAGACCCGCGAGGCCCTGCACGAGGCCGCCCTGCGGCTGGTGGACGAGAAGGGCCTCGACGGCACCACGGTCGAGCAGATCTGCGAGGCGGTGGACGTGTCGCCGCGCACCTTCTTCAACTACTTCCCGTCCAAGGCCGCGGCCGCCCTCGACCTTCCCGACTCGGCCGTCTCCCCCGACGGCGCCGCGGCCTTCCGCGCGGCGGAGGGCGAGCTGGTGCCGGCGCTGTGCGCGCTGATCGGCACGTCGATGGACGACGCCCAGCAGCGCCGGCGCATGAAGGCGCTGGTGGTGCGCCGCCCCGAGCTCATGCCCGCCTTCGCGCAGTGGATGGGCTCGGTGCGCCAGCAGTACGTCGATCTCGTGCGCGAGCGTGCGGACGAGGACGATGCCATGGCCGCCGTGGCCCTCACGATGGCCGCGCTCAGCGTGATCGTGCACGACGGCACCGCCGGTGGCGAACGTCCCGGTGCGGATCGGCTTCTGGAGGGCGTCGAGCAGCTGGTCGCCGCGCGGGGCGCACGGCTGCGCGACGCGGCCTGAGGCGGGGCGCCCGCGACCGGGCAGGATCCAGGAACCTCATAGCGAAAGTGCGTTTGCGCAACCTTTCCTTTCGTGTAATCTTGCAGGGCTGCAACATTCTTGCCGCCAACGTCGGCGCTCGAGGCGACCGGTGTCGACGACGAGCTCCGGCGTCCTCGATCCACCCGAAGGGACTCCATGTCCACCGCGACAGCAACCACGGGGGCGACGCGCACCGAGCGCAAGCAGAACGCCCCGATCATGACGCACAGGCAGATCCTGCTCGTCATCTACGGCCTCATGGCCGGCATGTTCCTCTCCTCGCTCGACCAGACGATCGTCGGCACCGCGATCCGCACCATCGGCGACGACCTGCACGGCCTCGACCAGCAGGCCTGGGTCACCACCGCGTACCTGATCACCTCGACGATCTCGGTGCCGATCTACGGCAAGCTCAGCGACATCTTCGGCCGCCGCCCGCTGTTCATCTTCGGCATCTCGGTGTTCATCATCGGATCCGTGATGTCGACGTTCTCGACGTCGATGATCATGCTGGCCGGGTTCCGCGCCTTCCAGGGCATCGGCGCCGGCGCGCTGATGTCGCTGCCGCTCGCGATCATGGCCGACATCCTGGCTCCGCGCGAGCGCGCCAAGTACCAGGGCTACTTCTTCGCCGTCTTCGGCATCTCCTCGCTCATCGGCCCGCTCGTCGGCGGCCTGTTCGCGGGCGCGAACGAGATCCTCTGGATCTCCGGCTGGCGCTGGGTGTTCCTCATCAACCTCCCGATCGGCCTCATCGCCCTCGGCATGGTGATCGCGTTCCTGCACCTGCCCAAGGTCGCCAAGCACGACAACCCCCGGATCGACTGGTGGGGCGCCACCGCGGTGATCGTGGCCCTCGTGCCGCTGCTGCTCGTCGCGGAGCAGGGTCGTGAGTGGGGCTGGGCCTCGTTCGCCGCGATCGCCTGCTACGTCATCGGCGGCCTGGGCGCGATCGCGTTCGTGCTGATCGAGATCGCCATGAAGGACGACGCGATCATCCCGATCCGCCTCTTCCACTCCAACACCTTCTCGATGGCGACCGTCATCGGCGTGCTGGTGGGCTTCGGCATGTTCGGCGCGATGATGACCATCCCGCTGTACATGCAGATCGTCGCCGGCCTCACCCCGACCGAGTCGGGCTTCGCGATGCTGCCGATGGTCGTCGGCCTCATGACCTCGTCGATGGCCGCGGGCCAGATCACCTCGCGCACCGGGAAGTACGGGATCTTCCCGCGCACCGGCACGCTGTGCACCGCGCTCGGCTTCCTGCTGCTCACCTTCGTCTCGTCCAGCACCCCGGTGTGGTTCATGATGATCGGCATGTTCGTGGTGGGCCTGGGCCTCGGCCAGCTCATGCAGTCGCTGACCATGGCGAGCCAGAACGCGGTCGCCGCGCCCGACATGGGCGTCGCCACGAGCGCCGCCACCTTCTTCCGCCAGATCGGCGGAACGCTGGGCACCGCGATCATGCTGTCGATCCTGTTCACGCTGCTGCCGCTGAACATCGTGCACAGCATGGCTCCCCAGGCGACGCTGAGCGCGGGCCTGAACGCCGCGCTCGATCCCGCCATCGCGGGCAAGACCGAGAACAAGGCCGTGGTGAAGCAGCTCTGGGAGCCGGTGATCGGCCCGGCGCAGAAGCAGATCCAGGCGCAGCTCGACAAGGGCGTGACCGAGGCGAAGGCAGCCGCGGGCAAGGCGGTGACCGACGCCGTCACGACCGGGGTGAACCAGGCCGTGGCCGCCGGCCAGCTCCCCGCGGCGGCAGCGCAGACGGTGATCGATCAGAAGACCGCCGAGGCCCTGCCCGGCGCCGAAGCCGCGGCGCTTCAGGCCGTCGCCGACAAGGCGAACGGTACGGTGCAGGACGGCAAGGTCGTCGTGGACTGGTCCGACAAGGCGCAGCGCGAGCACTGGGTGGACACGCTCACGCCCGGGATCAGCAAGCAGCTCGCAAAGGTGTCGACTTCGGGCAGCTCGTCCGGATCCAACTCCACGATCAGCGACACCTCGTTCCTGAACGGGGCGGATCCGGCGCTCACCAAGCCGTTCATGGTCGGCTTCACGAAGGCCATCGACGTCATCTACTGGGTCGGCTTCGGCGTGCTGATGCTCGCGTTCGTGCTGAGCTGGTTCTTCAAGGCGCCGCCGCTGCGCACGCGCTCGGCGCTGCAGGAGCAGGCCGACGCGGCGGGCGTCAGCGAGACCGGCACCATCAGGACCCAGCAGGCCTGAACGGAGGGGCCGGAACGGGCCGATTCCCGTTCCGGCCCTCCCGTCGGGGAGGATGAGGAGCATGATCGAGATCGCGGAAGGCACGGGCGCGGTGAGCGAGCGCGCCGGCGAGGGCCGACGCGAGCGCAAGAAGCAGCAGACCCGCCAGGCACTGCACGAGGCCGCCCTGCGCCTCGTCGAGGAGCAGGGGCTCGACGGCACCACGATCGAGCAGATCTGCCAGGCCGTCGACGTGTCGCCGCGCACGTTCTTCAACTACTTTCCCTCCAAGGCCGCGGCTGCGCTGAAGCTGCCCGCCTCCGGTGCGGCGGACGACGTGGTGCGGCGGTTCCTCGCGGCACGCGGCGAGCTCGTCCCCGCGCTGTGCGAGGTGGTCGGCTCCTCGATGGACGAGGGGATGGACCGGCAGCGGATCAAGCAGCTGCTCATCCGGCGGCCCGAGCTGCTGCCCGCGTTCTCGCAGTGGATGGGCTCGGTGCGCGAGCAGCTCATCGAGCTCGCCGAGCGTCGCTCCTCCGACCATGACGAGGCCGTGCGCGCGGTGTCGCTCGTGCTCGCGGCGATGAACGTGCTGGTGCACACCCGCACCACGCCCGATCGCCCCGGCGCCGCCCGCCTGCTGCAGGCTCTGGACGGCCTCGTCGACGTGCGCTCCGCGCGGATGTCGGATCCGGACCCTAGCCTGGAGGCATGACCTCCCCCGCCCTGGACCGGATCGCCCTCCCGCTGCGCACCGAGCGGCTCATCGTGCGCGCGAGCACGGCGGACGACTCCGACGCGGTGTGGCGCTACCGCCGCATCGACGAGGTGGGGCGCTGGCTGAGCACGGCGCCGGCCGACGCGGAGGCGTTCCGTGCGCACTTCACGGACCCGGAGCGGCTCGCCGTCACGCTGCTCGTGGAGCTGCCCGGGGCGGGCGTGATCGGCGACATCATGCTGCGCGTCGAGGACGCGTGGGCGCAGACCGAGGTGCGCGCGCAGGCGGAGGGCGTCCAGGCCGAGCTCGGGTGGGCAATGGATCCGGCGCATCAGGGCCGGGGCTACGCGACGGAGGCGGTGCGCGCGGTGATGGCGGCGTGCTTCACCGAGCTGGGTCTGCGCCGGGTGAGCGCCGGCTGCTTCGCGGCGAACGAGGCGTCCTGGCGGATGATGGAGCGGCTGGGCATGCGCCGTGAGGAGCACAGCCGGGGCACCGCGCTGCATCGCAGCGGCGAGTGGATGGACGGCATGAGCTACGGCCTGCTCCAGGAGGAATGGCACGCGCTGCCCGCGTGATCGCACCCTCTCGGCCGGAGCGCCTGGACAGGCCGGGCGCACTCGCCTAGTGTTGACCCGGCGCACATGAAAAGGGCCGTTCCCGTCCTGAGTCCCCAGCGAAGGCGGAAGGTCATCCCCAGCGACCGGCGGCCTGTGCGCACATTGGCCCCCTCGGCATATCCAGTCCCCAATGGATACCCCGAGGGGGCCGTCCTCCCCAGTATTCCGATGTATTGCGATGATAGACCCGCGACCCGGAATCTGTCCCCCTTTTGGGGGACAAATCCTTCGAACATGGGCTATGCTGATTTCAGACGCACCCTCCGGTCGTCCTGGGTCCCCATCGCTCCCCCCGCGGTGGGGACCCGCTCCATTTCCCGGCGGAACGCCGAGCGGCAGTCGGATCCCGGCCCGTCACGGGATGCAACATTTTCGTCACCTTGTTCCGCGGGGTGTTGCAATGACGGTGCTCTCGGATAGCGTTAGCATCGTCGGTGGCGTCTGCGCCGGCGTAAGCCCAAGCAAGAAGGCAGTACATGACTCAGGGCACGGTTAAGTGGTTCAACTCGGAGAAGGGCTTCGGCTTCATCTCCCCCGACGACGGTGGAGCTGACGTGTTCGCGCACTACTCCGCCATTGCATCCTCCGGCTACCGCTCGCTCGACGAGAACCAGCGCGTCGAGTTCGATGTGGCGCAGGGCCCCAAGGGCCTGCAGGCCGAGAACATCCGTCCGCTCTGAGCGACACGGACTTCTGACTCCCCCGAGGCTTCGGCCCCGGGGGAGTTCTCTTTGTCCGCGGTGACCGTCGGCTCGATTCGTGCGCGCGTCACCGCCGGCTCGATTCGTGCGCACGACCGCGAGACCGAACCTGCGTTCCGAAACCCACGATCCGAGCGTCGGTCTCGGGACGGAAGTTCGGTCTCGCGGTCGGGGGCGTTGCTGTCTCGCGGTCGCGCGCGTCTCGCGGAGCGTCGGGGTCGCGCTCAGCCGTGCGGGAGCAGGATCCGCAGCAGCTCTTCCGGCGTCGCGACCTCGGCGACGGATCCGGCGGACTCCCCCGCCTCGCCGAAGCCCCAGGTCACGAAGATCACGGGGACGCCCAGCGGGGCCGCTCCCTCGATGTCATGGAGGCGGTCGCCGATGAGCACGGGGCGGCTCACGTCCACGCCCGCATCGGCGAGACGGTGCAGTGCGCGGCGCAGCACCGCCTCCTTCCCGTCGTGCAGACCGGAGGCATCCGGGAGAGCGCCGGCGACGATGACGAAGTCGTCGAGCAGCGCGTAGTGCTCCAGGATCGCGAACACCTGGTTCTCGGGCTTCGAGCTGGCGGTCGCCTGCGGGATCCCCGCGGCCTTCACGGTCCGCAGCGCCTCCGCGACGCCGGGGTAGATGCGCACACTGGCCGCGTACCCGTCCCGAGCGGCGAGCCGGCGGTACTCCCGGACAGCCCGGTGGGCGTCCTCCTCGGAGAGCCCGGCCAGATCGCGGAACGATTCGAACATCGGAGGCCCGATCCACCGCGACAGCGACTCCGGCGCCGGCTCCTGCAGGCCGAACTCCGCGAAGACCTGGATGAGGCGCGGAAGGATGCCGGCCGAGGCGTCGGCGATCGTGCCGTCGACGTCCCAGAGGATGCAGGTATGGGGGGAGACGGCCATGCCTTCCAGCCTAGGGCGCGGGCTCAGGCGGGTTGTCGCGAGAGGCCCTCAGAACAGGGTGGGGATTCCGCTGTCGATGCCCCTCATCGCCTCGTAGTCGAGGACGAGGCAGCGGATCCCCCGGTCCTCGGCGAGCACCCGCGCCTGCGGCTTGATCTCCTGGGCGGCGAACACGCCCTGCACGGGCGCGAGGTGAGGATCCCGTCCGAGCAGCTCGAGGTAGCGGGTGAGCTGCTCGACGCCGTCGATGTCGCCGCGGCGCTTGATCTCGACGGCGATCGCCCTGCCCTCGGCGTCGCGGACCATGAGATCGACCGGGCCGATCGCGGTCGGGTACTCGCGGCGCACCAGGGTCGCGCCTTCGGAGATCCGATCCACCTGCTCGGCGAGGAGCCGCTGCAGATCCGCCTCGACGCCGTCCTTCTGCAGCCCGGGGTCGACGCCGAGCTCATGGGCGGAGTCGTGCAGGATCTCGTAGATCTGCACGCGCAGCGCGTCGCCGGTCTTCTGGTGGGTGACCCGCCAGACCTCGGTGACCCCGGCCGACGCCTCCTCCTCCCCCGGCGCCTCGGCCTCGAGCCGGCACGGCGGGCTCATCCAGTTCAGCGGCTTGTAGCTGCCGCCGTCGGAGTGCACGAGCAGGCTGCCGTCGCCCTTGTGCACGAGCAGACGCGTGGCGAGGGGCAGGTGGGCGTTGAGGCGGCCGGTGTAGTCCACGGCGCAGCGGGCGATGACGAGACGCACCCGAAGAGCCTAGCCCGCCGCGCGCCCGCGGGTCGCCCGGTCGACCCGGCTCCCCGCCCGGTCGCCCCGGCGTCCGCTCGGTCGACACGGCTCCCGCTCGCTCGACACGGCTCCCGCTCGCTCGACCCGGCTGTCGCGGGCGCCTGCTCGGCCGAGCCGGCGTCCCTTCGGCCGCCTCAGCCTGCGGAGACCTTCTCGTCCTCGCGGAGCGGCCGGGCGGCGCCGGAGAACAGGCCGGACAGGGCGGCGAGCACCACGATGATGTAGAGCGTGTTGAGCAGACCCAGGTGGTTGCTGATGAAGCCGAGCACCGGCGGGCCGCCGAGGAACGCGATGTAGCCGATCGTCGCCGCGGCGCTCACCCGGGCCGCCGCCTTCGCCGGATCGTCGGCCGCGGCGGACATGCCCAGCGGGAACCCGAGCGACGCGCCGATCCCCCACAGCGCCGCACCCAGGAACACCAGCGGAGTGCTCGGCGCGAGGATGAACAGCAGGATCCCGGCCGCGGCGGTGATCGCGAGCACGCGCAGCACGATGACGCGCCCGAAGCGGTCGACGAGTGGTCCGCCGAACAGGCGCACCACGGTCATCGAGACCGAGAACGTCGCCAGGGCCGCGGCTCCCAGCGCAGGACCCGCGTGGTGGTCCTCGGCGACGCCGAGCGCGAGCCAGTCGTTGGCGCCGCCCTCCGCGAAGGCCATACCGAGCATGACGACGCCGAGCGCGTACGTGCGCGGCTCGCGCCAGACTGCGAGCGAGGTGCGCATCCGCTCGCTCCAGGTGGCGCGCGGCGCGTCGGGAGTCGGATCCAGGGTCTCCTCGCACTTCGGCACCTGGACCACGCTGACGAGCGCGACGATCACGATGACCCCCGCGATCGCGAGGGTGTGCGGCCACACGGGGATGTGCAGCGCCGCCGCGGCGGCGCCGAGACCCGCGCCGATGACGGTGCCGAAGCTGAAGAAGGCGTGGAACACCGGCAGGATCGTCTTGCCGGCGTGCTGCTCGATCGCCGTGGCCTCGACGTTCATCATCACGTCGAGGCTGCCGCCGCCCAGCCCGAACAGCACGAGGCCGATCAGCACGACGGGCACGGCGTGCAGCACGTCGGCGCCGACACCGATCAGCACGGTGCCGACCGCCGTCGTGAGAAGCGTGATCAGCATGCCGCGTCGTCCCCCGGTGCGGGCGAGCACGGCGGGGCTGGTGGACACGCCCACGATCGAGGCGATGCCCATGCCGACGAGCACGAAGCCGAGCTGCGCCTTGTCGATCCCGAGCTCCTCCTTGATCGCCGGGACGCGCGACGCCCAGGTCGTCATCGTCATGCCGCTGACGAGGAAGATCGCGAAGATCGCGGTGCGCCAGCGCACGAACTGGGAGCGGGTGAGGGCGGTGTCCATCCGGACAGTGTATCGAATCGATTCGATTCCTGTGTTCCCCGCGGTGTTATTGTCGAGTCATGAGCTCGGATCCGGACGCCGCGGCCCCGCGGCGCCGCGCGACGATCGCCGACGTGGCCCGCACCGCCGGGGTGAGCCCGTCCACCGCTTCTGTCGTGTTCAGCGGCAAGGCCCCGGTGGCCGCGGCCACGAGGGAGCGCGTGCTCGCCGTCGCCGCAGAGCTCGGCTACACCGGCCCCGACCCCCGCGCGGCGTCGCTGCGGCGGGGGCGGAGCGGCATCGTCGCCGTCGCGCTCGAGGAGCACCTGCGCACCGCGTTCCTCGATCCCATCAAGACCGCGACCATGGACGGGCTGACCGACGGCCTCGCCGCGCTCGGCGCCGGCGTGCTGCTGCTGCGCGACGACCCCGAGGCGGGCGCCGATGCGCCGACGCTCGCCACCGCGCCGATCGACGCCGCCGTACTGATCGGCTGCAGCGGCCGCATGCGCGAGACGCTGCAGGCCGTGCGTGCGCGCGGTCTGCCCGTCGTGGTGATCGAGGGGGATGCGGGGGAGGGCGTGCCTCGCATGGAGCTCGACAACGTCGAGGCCGCGGCGCAGATCGCCCATCACCTGCGGGCCCTGGGGCACCGCAGCGTCGCCGTGGTGACGCTGCCGTTCGACACCGATCGGGTGCGCGGCGATGCGAGCCCGGAGCGCATCGCGAGCATCACGACGCCCGTGACCGCCGCCCGCCTGGAGGGCGCTCTCGCGGTCTTCCCGGACGCCCGGGTGGTGTCGGCGGGGGGCAGCCTCATCGACGAGGGCCTGATCGCCGGGCGACTGCTGTTCGCCGACCCGGAATCGCGGCCCACCGCGGTGATCGCGCAGAGCGACCTCATCGCAGCCGGGGTCATACGGGCTGCCGAGGAGGCGGGGCTGAGCGTGCCGGAGGACGTCAGCGTGGCCGGCTTCGACGGCATCGCGGTCGACGGCCTCGGCGAGCACGTGCTGACCACCGCCGTGCAGCCTGCGGTGGAGAAGGGACGCGCAGCGGGAGACGCCGTGGCCCGCCTGCTCGCGGGGGAGCAGGCGGCATCGATCCGCTTCACCTGTACGTTCCGCGAGGGCACCACGACCGGTCCCGCGCCGGCGCCCCGGCATTAGATTCCGGATCCGGCATGCAACGGGTCAGGCAACTGCCCCTAAACTGGACGGGAACCCGCCCGCCTGTGTCGACCTGCGCGCCCACCCGCTGAGTCCGCAGAGACCGACGAGCCAGAGGAGACCGCCATGCTGACGCTCCTCGCCGTGTTCGCCCTCGCCTCGTTGCTGCTGCCGCTGCTGGTCGCCTGGATCGGGGCCCGCGCGTTCGCCGTCGCGGCGCTCGTCCCGGCCGCGGCGTTCGTGTACACGGCAGCGCTGACCCCGCAGGTGCTGCTCGGATCCGCCGATCCGGATCTGGTCCCGCGGGAGTCGATCGAGTGGATCCCCCAGCTCGGGCTCTCGCTCTCGTTCCGGCTGGACGAGCTGAGCTGGCTGCTGGCCCTCATCGTCAGCGGTGTCGGGGCGCTCGTGCTGCTCTACTGCCGGTGGTACTTCCGCGGATCCAAGGAGGGGCTCGGCCAGTTCGCCGCCGTGCTGCTCGCCTTCGCGGGCGCGATGTACGGCCTGGTAACGACCGACGATCTCGTGCTGCTGGTGATGTTCTGGGAGCTCACCAGCATCCTGTCCTACCTGCTCATCGGGCATTATCACCGCCGCGGAGCGAGCCGGCGTGCGGCGCTGCAGGCGCTGCTCGTGACGACCCTCGGCGGACTCGCGATGTTCATCGGCGTCGTGTTCCTCTCCGTCGATGCGGGGACGTCGAGCATCTCCCGGATCCTGGAGATCGCACCCACCGGGCCGCTGGTCGATGCGTCGATCGTGCTGCTGCTCGTCGGAGCGCTCAGCAAGTCGGCGATCTTCCCCTTCCACTTCTGGCTGCCGGGCGCGATGGCGGCGCCCACGCCGGTCAGCGCGTACCTGCACGCCGCGGCGATGGTGAAGGCGGGCATCTACCTGATCGCGCGGTTCGCCCCCGTGTTCGCCCTGTCCGGCCCGTGGCGGCCGATCACGATCTCGCTCGGCGTCTTCACGATGCTGCTCGGCGGCGTGCAGGCGCTGCGTGAGACCGATCTGAAGCGCATCCTCGCCTTCGGCACGGTGAGCCAGCTCGGCTTCTTCACGATCGTGCTGGGCTACGGCACCTCGGACGCGATCCTCGCGGGTCTCGCCCTGGTGATCAGCCACGCGCTGTTCAAGTCGTCCCTCTTCCTCATCGTCGGCGTCATCGACCGCCAGCTCTCCACCCGCGACGTCACCGAGATCAGCGGCGTGGGGCGGCAGGCGCCGCTGCTGGCGACCGCCGGGTTCCTCGCGGTCGGATCCATGATGGGCATCCCGCCGACGATCGGGTTCGTCGCGAAGGAGTCGACGCTCGCGGCGCTGTTCGACGAGGCGCTGCGCGGGTCGCCCTGGGGGATCGTCGCGCTCGCCGGCGTGATCCTGGGCTCCATCCTCACCGCCGCGTACGGCGCGCGCTTCCTCTGGGGCGCGTTCTGGCGCAAGAAGGATGCGACTGGCGCATATATTCCCGATACGGAATGGCCTTCGCCGCCGTTCGGCTTCCTCGTGTCCCCGGTGGTGCTGGCCGCAGGCACCCTGGTGCTCGGACCCCTGGCGTCGGTGATCACCGTCGCGCTCTACGGTTTCGCGGACGACGCGAAGGCGCCGGACTATGACGGCAATCCGCTGGATCCGGGTTACCTCGCCCTGTGGCACGGCCTGGCCCCGGCCCTGTTCCTCTCGCTGGGCGCCGTGCTGCTCGGACTCGCGCTGTTCCCGCTCACCCGGCGCCTCGGCTGGGACCGTGCCCCCCGCCTGCTGCGGTTCACCGCCCAGGACGCGTACTACCTGGTGATGCGCGCGATCGACCGCCTCTCGGTCGTCACGACCTCCCTCACCCAGCGCGGCTCGCTGCCCGTGTACGTGGGGACGATCTTCGTCGTGGTGATCGCCGGGGAGACGACCGCCCTCCTCGCCGGCGGTCCGATCGACGCGAGACTCAGCGCGTGGCACACGCCGGTGCAGCTCGTCGTCGCGCCCATCATGATCGCCGCGGGACTCCTCGCGATCCGGGCGCGCAAGCGCTACACCGGCGTCGTGCTGGTCTCGGTCACCGGCCTCGGCATGGTCGTGCTGTTCGGCACGAGCGGCGCTCCCGACCTCGCGCTCACCCAGATCCTCGTCGAGACGGTGACCCTGGTCACCTTCGCCCTCGTGCTGCGCCGGCTTCCGGCGCGGATGGGGGAGCACAACGCCTCGGTGGGACGCGTTCCGCGGGCGATCCTCGGCATCGCGGCCGGACTGATGATGGCGGCCGTGGCGGTCGTCGCCACCGGATCTCGGGTCGCCGAGCCGATCTCCGAGGCGTTCCCGAAGCTCGCCTACGAGCTCGGGCACGGCAAGAACGTCGTCAACGTCGCCCTGGTCGACCTGCGCGGGTGGGACACCATGGGCGAGCTGTCGGTGCTGGTGCTCGCGGCGACCGGCGTGGCATCCCTCGTGTTCGTGACGCATCGCGCCGACCGGCTCTCGGCCACCAGGGCGCTGCCCGAGGGACCGCGCAAGGCGCGCCGGGCTCCGCTGGTCGAGACGACCGAGGGCGTGCGCGTGCAGACGGCCGGCGACACGGCGCCCCGCGCGTGGCTCGTGGGCGGCGGCAACGTCAAGCCGGAGAACCGCTCGATCCTGCTCGAGGTGATCGTGCGGATCCTCTTCCACACGATCATCGTGGTGTCGATCTACCTGCTCTTCGCCGGGCACAACGCCCCGGGCGGAGGCTTCGCGGGCGGCCTCGTCGCCGGCATGGCCCTCGTCATGCGCTACATCGCCGGCGGTCGCTGGGAGCTCGGCGCCGCCGCGCCCGCCGACGCCGGACGCCTGCTCGGAGGGGGTCTCATCCTCGCGGTCGGCGCCGCCGTGGTGCCCCTGTTCTTCGGTCTCGCCCCGCTGACGAGCGCGGTGTGGGAGGCGGAGATCCCCGTCATCGGGCACATCGAGTTCGTGAGCTCGACGATCTTCGACATCGGCGTGTACCTCGTGGTCATCGGGCTCGTGCTCGACGTGCTGCGCAGTCTCGGCGCGGAGGTCGACCGGCAGACCCTCGAGATGCGCGCCAGGGGGGTGGACATCTGATGGACGTCTCCCTCGTGCTCATCGTGATCATGGCCGTGCTGTTCGGGTGCGGCGTCTACGCGATGCTCGAGCGCAGCCTCACCCGCGTGCTCATCGGCTTCCTGCTGCTGGGCAACGCCGTGAACCTGCTGCTGCTCATCGTCATGGGCCGGCCGGGCCGGGCGCCGTTCTACGGCATCGACGGCGACATGAGCGACCCACTGCCGCAGGCGCTCACCCTCACCGCGATCGTCATCACGTTCGCGGTCTCCGCCTTCCTCCTCGCCCTCATCTACCGCTCCTGGCAGCTGGGCAAGGCCGACACCGTCGAGGACGACGAGGCCGACATCGCCCTGCGCGAGCGCACGGAGATCGAGGAAGACCTCATGGACGACGAGGTCGACCTCGAGGACGAGGACGCGACCACCGACTTCGTGGGCGTCGCAACCTCGCCGATCCGGGTGCTGCACGCGAAGGACCACGCCGCGCTCGTCGACGATGCGCCCGTGGATCTGCCGGATCCCACCCCCGACGACGCCGGAGGACGCGCGCACCGCACGACCGACGACGACCGCAGCCCGGGGGAGGGGGACCGATGAACGCCCTCGTCCCGCTGCTCGTCGCCCTGCCGCTGCTCGGCGCGGCGATCACCCTCGTGTTCGGCCGGAACACCCGGATCCAGGTGATCGTCACGGTCGCCACGCTCGCCGCCGTCTCGGTCATCGCCGCGACGCTGCTCGTGGTCGTCGACCAGACCAAGCCGATCGCCGTCATGGTCGGCGGCTGGCCCGCCCCGTTCGGCATCGTGCTCTACGTCGACCGGCTCGCGGCCCTGCTCGTCCTCGTGTCGAGCATCGTGCTCGTCGCGGTGCTGTTGTTCTCGGTGGGCCAGGGCGCCGCCGACGGGGCTGAGGAGACCCCGATCTCGATCTTCAACCCGTCGTACCTGATCCTCGCGGCGGGCATCTTCAACGCGTTCATCGCGGGCGACCTGTTCAACCTCTACGTCGGCTTCGAGATCCTGCTGGTCGCCTCCTACGTGCTCATCACGCTGGGCAGCACCGAGTCGCGGATCCGCACCGGCGCCGTCTACATCGTCGTCTCGCTCGTGTCGTCCGTCCTGTTCCTCGTCGCGATCGCGCTCATCTACGCCGCGCTCGGCACCGTCAACATGGCGCAGATCGCCGAGCGGATCGGGGAGATCCCGCCGAGCACCCAGCTCGTCCTGCACCTCATGCTCGTGGTCGCCTTCGGCATCAAGGCGGCGGTGTTCCCCATGTCGTTCTGGCTGCCGGACTCCTACCCGACCGCACCGGCACCGGTCACGGCGGTGTTCGCGGGCCTGCTCACGAAGGTCGGCGTCTACGCCCTGATCCGCACCGAGACGCAGCTGTTCAACGTGTCGAGCATCAACACCCTGCTCATGATCGTGGCGCTCGCGACGATGGTGATCGGAATACTCGGCGCCGTCGCGCAGGCGGAGCTGAAACGGATCCTGTCGTTCACGCTGGTCAGCCACGTCGGCTACATGGTGTTCGGCCTCGCGATCGCCACGCCGGCCGCGATCGGCGCCACCGTGTACTACATCGTCCACCACATCATCGTGCAGACCACGCTGTTCCTCGCCGTGGGGCTCGTCGAACGCCGGGCGGGCAGCACGTCGATCCTCAAGGTGCGCGGGCTCATGAAGGCGGCGCCCCTGATCGCGGTGCTCTACTTCGTGCCGGCGATCAACCTCGGCGGGCTCCCGCCGTTCTCCGGGTTCATCGGCAAGTTCGCCCTGTTCCAGGCGGCCGCCCAGGTCGCGACGCCCCTCATCTGGGTGCTCATCGTCGGCGGCGTGCTCACCTCGCTGCTGACGCTCTACGCCCTCATGCGCGCGTGGAACCTCGCGTTCTGGCGCAGCAAGGACGAGACGCCGGAGGAGATCGAGAACGAGCGCATCGCGCACCTCGGCGCGGCCCCCGCGGCCGACGAGCAGCAGGAGCGGCGCCGGATCCCCACCATCATGACCTTCGCGACCGGCGGGATGGTGGCCGTCACGCTCGCCCTCACCGTCTTCGCCGGGCCGATCTATGGGCTCTGCGAGCGGATCGGCGCCAACCTGCTGCAGCCGGTGCATCTCGACATGCTCGACGGCGACGAGGCCGGCTCATGAGCGCGGTGACGAAGCGCGGGATCTGGCGCGAGATCGGTCTGCAGCTGCCGTTCCTGCTCTGGCTGGTCGTGCTGTGGATGCTGCTCTGGGGTCAGTTCACGGCCCTCTCGGCGGTGACCGGCGTCGTCGTGGCGCTGTTCGTGACGCGCGTGTTCCGGCTGCCCACGATCGAGCTGTCCGGGCGGATCAACCTGTGGTGGGCGGCGCTGCTCGTCGTGCAGTTCCTCGCCGCGGTCGTGCACGGCTCGCTGAGCGTCGCCGTGCAGGTGCTGAACCCGCGGCGCTCGCCGGGGGCCGCGATCATCGCCGTGCCGCTGCGGTACGCCGACGACCTCGTGATGACCCACGTCGCGGTCACCTCGTCGCTCATCCCCGGTTCGCTCGTGGTCGAGGCCGAGCGCGACACCCGCACGCTGTACCTGCATGTGATCGGCGTGCGCTCGCTCGAGGACGTGGAGCACCAGCGCGCCGGAGTCCTGCGCTGGGAGCGCCGCATCGTGCGCGCCCTCGGCTCCCCGGCGCAGGCCGCGCAGCTGCGCGCCGATGAGCGCGCCGAGAGGGAGGTCCGCCCGTGAATCCGCTCCTGCTCGTGATCATGGTCGTGTTCGCGGTCGCCGCGATCCTCGCCGTGGTCCGCATCGTGATCGGCCCGTCGATCCTCGACCGCGCGGTCGCCGCCGACGTGCTGCTCACCGAGGTCATGTGCGTGCTCGGTGCGGACATGGCGATCAACCATCACACCCGGACGCTCCCGGTGCTCATCGTGGTCGCCGCGGTGGGCGTGTTCGGATCCATCTCGGTGGCGCGCTACGTCGCGCGGAGGGACAACACGCCGTCATGAACGTCTTCGAGTGGCGGATCCCGGATGCCGTGGTCGACACGGCCGTGTGGGTGCTCGTGCTGATCGGGGCGCTGTTGTGCCTCACTGCCGCGATCGGGCTGCTGCGCCTGCGCGATGTGCCGAACCGACTGCACGCCGCGACCAAGCCGCAGGTGCTGGGACTGCTGCTGATCTGCCTCGCGATCGCCCTCTCCCAGCGCTCTGTCATCGGGATCGTGCTGGGGCTGCTGCTCGTGGCGCCCGTAGTGCTGATGCAGTTCGCGACCGCCCCGCTCTCGGCGCACATGGTCGGACGGCAGGCGTACCGCAACGGCACGATCGACGAGCGCTCCCTCGTGGTCGACGAGCTCGCGGATTCGAAGCGCACCCCGCCCGCCGCCGGGTAGTCGGCGATCGGCCGCGGGGCGGGGGTCCGGGCCCGGGCGGTGGTTCGGCCGCGGGCGGTGGTCCGGCCGTAGGGCAGTCGTTCGGCCCGGCGCCGGTGGTTCGGCCCCGGGGCGGTGGTTCAGCCGTGCGGTGGCGTCGCCCCGCGCCGCATAATTCAGGCTGTAGTCCGTGGGCAGCGCGGATACGGGTATCTGCGCGGCCGATGCAGAGTTCTGGCCTGAGTTGTGCGCCCGGGATCTCGAGCCGGCCGCCGGTGCGGACGGTAGGCACGGTGCGGGAGCGGACGCTCGGGCCCGCCGCTGGCGCGGGCGCGTGGTGCCGACGCGACTGCGGTTCCGGGTGTGCGGAGGCTGAGCCACGCGCAATTCAGGCTGGACCGTTCGGTTTGCGGCCTATGTGGCCGTTCTCCGGGGTTTCCGGATACCGGGGCCTGAATAGTGCGCGGGAGAGGGGCGCGCTCCTTCGTCCTCCACAATCGGCGGCGAGCGGGAAGTTATTCATGACCCGGTTTCGGAGGGCCGTTCTGCGCCAGGGTCGGTGAATGCTGCGAACAACAACGTCGGATCCGGCGGGCACCACCGGACTGGATCCCTGCATCTTCCGGACCCGCGAACTGAGATCACAGGGCTGGACGCGATCGGCCATCGAGCTCGCTGTCCGGTCGGGGCGTCTCATCCGTGTGCGTCGAGGTGTCTTCGCCTCGGCCGACGCGCCCCCGGAGATGGCGAAGGCCGCGAGCCTCGGCGGCCGCCTGACCTGCGTGTCGCTGCTGCGACTCGTGGGCGTCTTCGTCCTGGACGATCGGCGCCTTCATTGCCACATGCCCCCGAATGCCGCGCGGCTTCCTCGTCGCGGCCCGCAGGAGGTGGCGCACTGGCGCGACCTGTCCGGGCCGACTCTGGGAACGCATGCTGTCGGTCTTCGGGATGCGATCCTGCAGTCGATCCTCTGTCAGAGCCCCCGTGCGACGATCGCCACCCTGGACAGTCTTCTTCATCTCGGGCTCATCGACCTGGAGGCCCTTCGGGACATCTTCGCCGAGCTCCCCGCGCGCTGCGGCGTCCTGCTGCGGCTCGTGGACGGCCGGGCCGAGTCCGGGCCGGAGACACTGGTGCGGCTGATCCTTCGCGGGCTGGACTGCTCGGTCGAGCTGCAGGTCTGGATCGACGACGTCGGCAGAGTCGACTTCCTGGTGGACGGCTGGCTGATCATCGAATGCGACAGTCGCGCCCATCACGGCGGGTGGGAGCAGCAGGTGCGAGACCGGGAACGCGACCTCGAGGCCGCCGCCCGCGGGTACGTGACGGTGAGGGTGATCGCCAGCGACGCCTTCGAGCGTCAGGACTGGCTCCGTCGGCAGCTTCAGCGGGTGATCGCCCATCGGCCTTCGTACAGTCCTCGCACAACTCAGGCCCCGCGGCGCAGAACCGGAGAAACACGGCGGATCGAAGCCCGGATCCGCGATGTGGCCTGAGTTGCGCGGAGGGTGCGCAGGCCACCGGATCCGCTTCACCTGCTGTTTCCCCGCCCGCGGTACCCTGGGCGCGCACGCGCCCCGCGTGCAGCCGCTCGAACGGAACCCGATGCAAGACATCCTCGACCGTGCCGCACTCGCGGCGACGCCCCGCACCCTGATCGACATCCTCGTCGACACCGCGCGGCGGCATCCGAACGCCTCGGCGATCGAGGACGCGGGCGGCGCGCTCAGCTACGGCGAGCTCCTCGCGCAGGTCTGGCGCACGGCGGCCCGCCTGCGGGAGCACGGGGTGCTGCGCGGCGACCGGGTCGGGATCCGCATGCCGTCGGGCGGCCGGGAGCTGTACATCGCCATCCTCGGCACCCTCGCGGCGGGCGCCGCGTACGTTCCGGTCGACGCCGACGATCCTCAGGAACGCGCCGACCTCGTCTTCGGCGAGGCGAAGGTGCGCGGCGTGATCGGTGCGGGCGGCGTGTTCCGCGGCCTGGATTCCCCGGAAGACACGGACGACGGATCCGGATCCGCGTCCGCCGGCGTCGCGGGCGACGGCCTGTTCGGCGGAGACGAGCCGCACCCCAACTCGGTCGCGATCACGACCGTGACCCCGCCGATGCCGCTCGACGACGCGTGGATCATCTTCACGTCCGGCTCCACGGGGGTGCCCAAGGGCGTCGCCGTGACGCACCGCTCCGCCGCCGCGTTCGTCGACGCCGAGGCGAACCTGTTCCTGCAGGATGCGCCGATCGGCCCCGGCGACCGGGTGCTCGCCGGCCTCTCCGTCGCCTTCGACGCCTCGTGCGAGGAGATGTGGCTCGCGTGGCGCTACGGCGCCTGTCTCGTCCCGGCTCCCCGCGCGCTCGTGCGCTCGGGGGAGGATCTGGGTCCGTGGCTGCTCGGGCACGGCATCACCGTGGTCTCGACCGTGCCGACGCTCGCCGCGCTCTGGCCCCAGGACGCGATCGAGAACCTGCGGCTGCTGATCTTCGGCGGCGAGGCGCTGCCGCCCGAGCTCGCCGCGCGCCTGGTGGGGGAGGACCGCGAGGTCTGGAACACCTACGGCCCCACCGAAGCCACGGTCGTCGCGTGCGCGGCGGAGATGGACGGCGACGCGCTGCGCGCCGGGGAGCCGGTGCGGATCGGCCTGCCGCTGGACGGGTGGGAGCTCGCGGTCGTGGACGCGGAGGGCAACCGCGTCGCGGAGGGCGAAGCCGGTGAGCTCGTGATCGGCGGCGTCGGTCTCGCGCGCTACCTGGATCCCGCGAAGGACGCTGAGAAGTACGCGCCGATGCCGTCTCTGGGCTGGGAACGCGCCTACCGCTCCGGCGATCTCGTGCGCTACGAGGAGGCGGGCCTGGTGTTCCAGGGCCGCGCCGACGACCAGGTCAAGATCGGCGGTCGGCGGATCGAGCTCGGCGAGGTGGAGGCCGCGCTGCAGAACCTCACGGCGGTCACCGCGGCGACGGTGGTGGTGCAGCGCAGTGAGGGCGGGATCCCGCTGCTCGTCGGCTATGTCGTGCCGACCGAGGGCTTCGACCGGCAGACCGCACGGGCCGAGCTCGCCGAGACGCTCCCCGCGCCGCTCATCCCGCTGCTCGCGGTCATGGACGACCTCCCGGTGCGCACCTCGGGCAAGGTCGACAAGGCCGCGCTGCCGTGGCCGCTGAACGACCCCGACGCCGACGACTCGACCCTCACCGGCACCGCCGCCTGGCTCGCCGAGCAGTGGTTCGCCGTGCTCGGCGTGCGTCCGCTCGACGAGGACGCCGACTTCTTCCAGCTCGGCGGCGGATCCCTCGCGGCCGCGCAGCTCGTGAGCCGGATCCGCGCCCGTGCGCCCGAGTTCACGATGGCCGACGTCTACGACCTGCCGCGCCTGCGCCGCATGGCCGACGCGGTCGAGGCCGAGGCCGGCGACGAGGAGCCGGAGCCCGGCGACTTCCACGAGTCGCGGCCGACGCCGCGGCGGATGCAGTGGATCCAGACCGTGCTCGGGGTTCCGCTGTTCGTGCTCGGGGGGATCCGGTGGGTGCTCTGGCTGCTCACCGGCAGCGCGCTCCTGCAGCTCGTCCCGGGCTTCGGCTGGCTGCCGACCGCACCGCTCTGGCTGCTCGTCGTGGGCCTGGTGGTGTTCGCGACCCCGTTCGGGCGCATGGCGATCGCCGCGGTCGCCGCCCGTCTGCTGCTCGCCGGGGTGCGCGCGGGGGATCACCCGCGCGGCGGCGAGGTGCACCTGCGCCTGTGGCTCGCCGAGCAGGTCAGCCACCAGATCGACCCCGTCGGCTTCGCGGGCGCCCCGTGGGTGAGCTACTACGCGCGGGCACTCGGGGCGAAGATCGGCCCCGACGTCGACCTACACACCCTTCCCCCCGTCACCGGCATGCTCGAGATCGGCCAGGGTGCCGCGATCGAACCCGAGGTCGACCTCTCCGGCTACTGGATCGACGGCGACGTCGTGCGCATCGGGGCGATCCGGATCGGCGCGGGCGCGGTGGTCGGCGCCCGCAGCACGCTCGCGCCGGGTACACGGATCGGGCGCGGCGCCGAGGTGGCCCCCGGATCCGCCGTCTTCGGGCGGGTGCGGGCCGGCCAGCGCTGGGCCGGGTCCCCCGCGGTGCGGGTGGGCGGCAAGTCGGCCCCGCTGGCTCCCGAGCGTCCGCCGTCGCCGCGGCGCTGGCTCTGGGCATATGCCGCATCGAGCATGGGTCTCGGACTGCTTCCGGTGATCGCCTTCGCCCTCGGCGCCCTGGTGCTGGTGCAGGGCGCGCGGGGGGCGGCGACGATCGGCGCGGCGATCCCCGGACTCGCGATCTGGCTCGTACCGTCGGTGCTCGTCACCGGAGTGGTGTTCGCGGTGCTCGTCGTGGCGTTCACGCGACTGCTCGCGATCGGGCTGCGCGAGGGGATCCACCCGGTCCGCGGGCGCATCGCCTGGCAGGCCTGGACCACCGAGCGTCTGCTCGACTCCGCCCGCACGCTGCTCTTCCCGCTGTATGCGAGCCTGCTCACCCCCACGTGGCTGCGGCTGCTGGGGGCGAAGGTCGGCAAGGAGGTGGAGATCTCCACCGTGCTGCTCATCCCCTCGATGACGACGATCGACGACGGCGCCTTCCTCGCCGACGACACCATGGTCGCCTCCTACGAGCTCGGCGGCGGCTGGATGCGGATCGCCGCGGCCCGCATCGGCAAGCGCGCCTTCCTCGGCAACTCCGGGATGGCCGGCGCCGGGCACAAGGTTCCCAAAGACGGCCTCGTCGCGGTGCTGTCGGTCGCGCCGGACAAGGCGAAGGCGGGCTCCTCCTGGCTGGGTTCGCCGCCGGTGCGTCTGCGCCGGGTCGTGAACGAGTCGGACCTCGAGCGCACCTATCGCCCGCGCACCGCCCTGCGGGTCGCCCGCGGGCTGTGGGAGCTGTGCCGGCTCGTGCCGGTGATCCTCACCTGTGCCCTGGGACTCGCGGTGCTGCTGACGCTCGCCGCCCTCGCCACGGGCGTCGGCCTGGGCTGGACGGTGGTGCTCTCCGGCGTCGTGCTGCTGATCGCCGGCGCCGTCGCCGCCGGGTTCGCGACCGCCGCGAAGTGGATCTTCGTCGGGCCGATCCGCCCCGGGGAGCACCCCCTGTGGTCGAGCTTCGTGTGGCGTACCGAGGTCGCCGACACCTTCACCGAGATGATGGCCGCGCCCTGGTTCGCCAACGCGGCGGCGGGCACGCCCGCGCTCGCCGTCTGGCTGCGCTCGCTGGGCGCGAGGATCGGGAAGGGCGTCTGGACCGACAGCTACTGGCTGCCCGAGCCGGATCTGGTCACCCTCGGCGATGGCGCCACGGTCAACCGCGGCTGTGTGGTGCAGACGCACCTCTTCCACGACCGGGTGATGAGCATCGACACGGTGACCCTCGAAACCGGAGCGACCCTCGGCCCGCACAGCGTGATCCTGCCCGCGGCGACGATCGGATCCGACGCCACGGTCGGCCCGGCGTCGCTCGTGATGCGCGGGGAGACCGTGCCGGTGGGGAGCCGCTGGAGCGGCAACCCGATCGGCCCGTGGCGCGCGGTGAAGGTGCGCACCTATCAGGCCGCGGAATGAACGTCGTTCCTCCGGGCGCGGGGGTCGCGCATCGCACGCCGCGATCTGTGAGCATGGAACCGTGAGCCCCGATGACTACACCCCGCACAGCGGCGACCGCCGCTACCGCGTCGAGCACTACGACCTGAGGATCGACTACCGCCTCGGCAGCAACCGGCTGGACGGGGTCGCGCTCGTGCACGGACGCGTGCTCGAGCCGACGAAGTCGATCTCGCTGGACCTCGTCGGCCTCCGCGCGACCAAGGTGCAGGCCCCGCGCGGGGGTGCGGGAAAGGGCGGCCGGATCGGCTTCACCCAGACCGACCGCAAGCTCAAGGTCGCGTTCGGGCGCGAGCTCGCACCGGGGGATCCGTTCGAGCTCGCCGTCTTCTACGGCGGGGCTCCCCGCCCACGGCGGACCCGCTGGGGCACCCTGGGCTGGGAGGAGCTGGAGGACGGGGCGATCGTCGCTTCGCAGCCCATCGGTGCGCCCTCGTGGTTCCCCTGCAACGACCACCCGGGCGACAAGGCGACCTACCGGCTCACCGTCACGACGGATCCGGGCTATGCGGTCGCCGCGGCCGAGCCCGTCTCCACCGCGACCAAGGGCGGGCGCACCACCTGGGTCTTCGAGCGTCCGACCCCCACCCCGACCTACCTGGCGACGGTGCAGATCGGGAAGTATGTCGCACGAGGCATGGATCTCGCGGGGGTCGAGGGGCAGGTGCTCCATCCGGCCGCGCTGACCTCGCGGGTGGACGCGGACCTGGCCCTGCTGCCGCAGATGATGGCGGTGTTCGCCGAGGCCTTCGGGCCGTATCCGCTGCCCTCGTACCGGCTCGTGGTGACCGCCGACGATCTGGAGATCCCCCTCGAGGCGCAGGGCATGGGCGTGTTCGGCGCGAACCACATCGACGGGCGGGGGAGCCTGGAGCGCCTCATCGCGCATGAGCTCGCGCACCAGTGGTTCGGCAACAGCGTGGGCGTGGAGCGCTGGCGCGACATCTGGCTCAACGAGGGCTTCGCCTGCTACGCCGAATGGATCTGGTCCGAGCGCAGCGGCGGCCACAGTGCGCACGCCAAGGCGCTCGGACACTGGGCGGCGCTCGCCGCCGAGCCGCAGGATCTGGTGCTCTCCGACCCCGGTCCCGAGCTCATGTTCGACGATCGCGTCTACAAGCGCGGCGCCCTGCTGCTGCACGCCCTGCGGCTCACCGTGGGCGACGAGACGTTCTTCCGGATCCTGCGGGAGTGGTCCTCGCGCTTCGCCGCGGCGACCGCCACGACGGCCGACTTCCGCCTGCTCGCCGCGGAGATCGCGGGCCGCCGGCTGGAGGCCTTCTTCGACGCCTGGCTCGACGCGACCGCGCTGCCGAGGTTGCCGGAACCGCCGGCGGGGATCGCGGCCGTCGAGCCGGCTCCGGTGACCGAGGCGCTGAACGTGAACCCGCGGGCGGGCGGTGCGGGCTGAGGAGCACGCGTGGCCGGGCGGACGAGGCGGGCTGACGACCACTCGTGGCCGGGCGGGCCGAGACGTGAGCCCACCGACCACCCGCGGGGGCTGTGCCTGATAGCCGGAACCGGTCACACTGGACATCGTGGCGACGGTGGCGGAGTGCGAGCGCGTGCAGACCGCGTGGTTCCGCGCCCGGGCGGAGACGCTGGGCGGCGAGTGCCTGGTCGAGGACGGGCTGGTCTGGACCGACGGGCCGGACGGCATGAACCTCCTGTTCCCGGAGGCGCCGACGGTCGACGCGCTGCGGCGCGGGGTCGCGCGGGCCGAGCAGCGGGGCCGGGAGATCGTCGGGGTCTGGCTCGGCGCGGAGGTCGACGAGACGCCGCTGGCCGAGGCCGGGTTCGAGCGGGGCTGGGCGCCGTGCTGGATGTCCGCGACGCTCGCCGAGACGCCGGTCGACGATGACGCGCGGATCGCCCTGATCCGCGAACCCGGATCCCTCGCCGGCGGATTCGAGCAGGAACGGCTCGCCCTCGCCCGCATCGAGCCCGCGATCGCCTGGTGCGCCGTGGCCCGCGACGCGGAGTCGGAGCGGTTCGCCGGGCGCGCCTGGTCTTTCCGCAGCGGGGACCTTGCCGGCGTCTTCGACATGGCGGTCTGGCCGGCGTTCCGTCGGCGCGGCCTCGGAACCGGCCTGCTCGCCGCCGTCTGCGCGGCCGCGGCGCGGTCCGGCGCCCGGGAGGCGGTGCTCAACGCGACGCCGGAGGGGGAGCTCCTCTACTCACGGTGCGGGTTCACCCGCGTGGGCACCGGCATCACGTGGTGGCGGCACCTCGCCGAGGGCTGAGCGGCCTCAGGTCCCGGCGTCCGGTGCGTCCCGCCCGATCCGCGCGAGCGAGCGGTCGAACACGGTGAGGACGAGGAAGACCGCGGCGATCCCGACCACGACCCAGCCGAGCACGTGCAGACCCTCCGTGGTCGCGCGCGCGCCGTAGACGTTGCCGTAGATCACAGAAGAGACGATCGCGCCGAGGTAGAAGAACGTGCGCAGCAGGCCGGCCGAGGACGCGATGCGCTCGGGCTCGGCCTGGTAGTACAGCGAGTTCTGGATCGCGAGGTTGTTGAGGCCCTGCGGGATGCCGAGCACGAGCATCGCGAGCACGAGGAACCAGATCGGCGAAGACCCGGTCATGAACAGCACGAGGATCCCGGCCACGAGCTGCGCGGCGGATCCGACCAGCAGCTTGCCGGCCACTTCGGGTCGCCGCCCGAAGGCGAGTGCGACAGCGATCCCCGCGGCGAAGACCGGGAGCAGCACCAGTCCCGCGAGGGTCGGGCTGAGGCCGCGGCCGTCCTCGAGCCACTGGGTGAAGCCGTAGACGAACGTGTACGAGATGGTCGCGGTCAGCAGGGAGCGCACGTAGCTGAGCAACAGCGGCCCGTTGCCCCAGAGCACGCGCACGTCGATGAAGGGATCCGGGATCCGGCGCTCCCACCACGCGAAGGCCGCTGCGGCCACGAGGGCGACGACCAGCAGCCAGATCAGGGTCGGTGCGAGGTTCTGCAGGAAGACGAGGAGGGCGAGCATCGCGACCGCGAAGAGGAGGATCCCGATCCCGTCGATCCGCGGCCGATCCTGCACGGCGGGCTCGAGGCCCGTCCGGCGCGGGAGGAAGAGGGCGCCGAGCAGCAGCGTCGCGAGACCCAGCGGCACGTTCACGGCGAACGTGGCGCGCCAGCCCCAGGCCCCCACGAGCACGCCGCCGAGCGCCGGCGCGATCACGGCGATGGTCTGCGTCGTGACGCTGAGCAGCGTGAGGATCCCCGCCGGCGATGCCAGGCCGGTGCGGTCTGCTTCCGCGCGGATCATGTGCATCGCGGCGGGGTAGCCGGCGCAGGTGCCGAGGCCGAGGATGACGCGCGCCGCGACGAGCCACCAGATGCTGTCGCGGTTCTCCGGCGCGAGCAGCCCGATGGCGCCCGCGGCGGTGACGAGCACCGCGCCGAGCAGGTACAGGGAGCGCACGCCGAAGATGTCGACGAGACGGCCGACGAGGGGCTGACCGATCGCGGTGGCGAGGTAGAGGCTCGACACCAGCCAGACGGTCTCCCGGGCGGGGGCGCCGAGCGCGAGGCCGATGGGGGTGAGCGCGACGGCGATGATGGCCGTGTTGATCGGATTGAGGATCGACCCCACCATCATCGGGGCGAGCAGCCGCCGGTCGAAGCGGCCCTCGGGCGCGGGCCCGCCGATCGGCGCCGCGGGCATCCGGATCACGGGAGCATCCGCTCCAGCAGTCCGGTCGCGGTGGAGATCGCGCGCAGCTCGCTCTCGTCGAGCGCGTCCAGAGCGTGCTCGAGCCAGGTCGCGGCCGCATCCCTCTGGCCCTCGATCCTGGCGCGTCCGGCGTCCGTGAGCTCGATGATCTGCCGGCGCCCGTCCCCCGGGTCGGGGCTGCGCGTGACGAGTCCGAGCGCCTCGATCGCGTCGACGGTCGCGGCCATCGACTGCGGCCGTACGCGCTCGGCCGTCGCGAGGGCGCTCACGGTCGAGACGCCGCCCTTGCCCAGCCGGGCCAGGGCCGAGGCCTGGGAGGGCGTGATCGTCTCGTCGGCGCCGGCCTCGCGGAACTGGCGGAGCAGCCGGGCGACCACGGTGCGGAGGTCGAGTGCGGTCTGCCGCGCACTCACAGCGGATGCATCGGTCGCGGGCGAGGTCTCGGACATATCAACAGCCTAGACTGCACAGTCGTACCTGTCTAATGGTCGAAGGGACCTCGGATGACCACCGCACTCCTGCTCATGGACTTCCAGAACGGCATCGCCGGACACTACGCCGAAGGCGGCTCCGATGTGCTCGTGCACGCGCAGCGCGCGCTCGCCGCCGCTCGCGCCGCGGGCATCCCCGTCGTCTTCGTCCGCGTCGCCTTCCGAGAGGGCTTCCCCGAGGCGGCCGCACGCAACAAGGCCTTCGGCGCGATCCGCCAGTCGCCCACGGCACCGTACATGGGGGAGGACGCAGAGGCCACGCAGATCGTCGCCGCTCTCGCACCCCTCCCCGGAGAGCCCGTCGTCATCAAGCGGAGGTACGGCGCGTTCGCCTCCGACCTCGACGTGCTGCTGCGGGGGTTCGATGCGACAGACCTCGTGCTCGCCGGCGTCTCGACGAGCGGGGTCGTGCTGAGCACCGTGCGCCACGCGGCCGACCACGACTTCGGGCTCACGGTGCTCTCGGACGCCTGCGCGGATCAGGATCCGGAGGTGCATCGGGTGCTGCTGGAGAAGGTGTTCCCCCGTCAGGCGGACGTGGTCACGGTCGACGAGTGGGTGTCGGGGCTGAGCGGCGGCGACGCAGGGCGAGGCTGACGACGAGGTCGGGACCGGCGGGGACCGGCAGGATCCGGAACGCACCGCCGCCGGGCACCGACGCGACTCCGTCCGGCGCGAACAGCACCTGATCCGGGGGTACGAGCAGTCCGCGCCCGTCGGCCTTGAGCACGGCCTCGATCGCCGTCCAGCCGCGCAGGTCCGGGGCGTCCGCGGGTGCGAACAGCGCCGTGAGATCGAGCGTGGTGTCCGGGACCTCCGCGTCGATGCCGAGAGCGTCGACCTCCCGATCCGGGGCGACCGCCACGACCACCCAGGGGTCCGCGTAGGCGACGCTGGCGTGCACCGGAGCGGACGGCAGCACCGGCCGTCCGTGCGCTCCGCCGCAGACGGGACAGCGGTGCTCGATCCTCAGGTCGGAACCCGGGGCGAGCTCGGCGGCCAGCGCGCGGATCAGGGTGCTCGCGGTCTCGCGGCGGTCGTCGGGGGCCGAGCGCGCCCAGGCGACGCGCACCCCCTCGACCATCGTCTGCTGCACGGGATCAGCGTAAGGCGGAATCTCTCCTCGACGCGGCGGGCCCGGGGCGAGTAGCTTCTCGCCATGGGAGACCACGTCGACGAACGGGTGTTCACCCGTCAGGACCGCACGGAGTTCCGCGAGAAGACCGCGCGCTGCCTGGACGCGCTCGCGATGATGCTCGCCGACGGGCAGTTCGAGATCGCGGAACCGCGGCTCGGTCTGGAGATCGAGCTCAACCTCGTCGACGGCGCCTGCGATCCGGCGATGGCGAACGCCGCGGCGCTCGACGCGATCGCCGACCCGGCGTTCCAGACCGAGCTCGGTCAGTTCAACATCGAGATCAACGTCGAGCCCCGCCCCCTCGCCGGACGCAGCGTCACCGACCTGGAGCACGCGCTGCGCGCCTCGCTGAACGCGGCGGACGAGAAGGCGCGCAGCACGGGGTGCGGCCTCGCCATGATCGGGATGCTGCCGACCCTCGACGAGCATCATTTCACCGGGGAATGGCTGTCGGCGGATCCGCGATATGACCTGCTCAGTCAGCAGATCCTCGCCGCCCGGGGGGAGGACATCGAGCTGCGGCTCGACGGACCGGCGCTCGGCGACGGCGCCGAAAGGGAGACGCTCGACATCGTCTGCGACACGATCCTGCCCGAAGCCGCGTGCACCTCGGTGCAGCTGCATCTGCAGGTGGATCCCGCGGAGTTCGCGGCGTACTGGAACTCGGCCCAGGCGATCGCGGGCGTGCAGGTCGCGCTCGCCGCCAATTCGCCCTTCTTCGCCGGGAAGGCCCTCTGGCACGAGACCCGGATCCCGCTCTTCGAGCAGGCGACCGACACCCGCTCGGTCGAGCTGAAGAACCAGCGCGTGCGCCCGAGGGTGTGGTTCGGGGAGCGCTGGGTGACGTCGATCTTCGACCTCTTCGAGGAGAACTCGCGGTACTTCCCCGCGCTGCTGCCCGTCAGCACCGCCGAGGATCCGTTCGCCGTGCTGGCGCGCGGCGGCACGCCCGCGCTCGCCGAGCTGCGCATGCACAACGGCACGGTCTACCGCTGGAACCGTCCGATCTACGACGGCAACGGCGACCGCTACCACCTGCGGCTCGAGAACCGCGTGCTGCCGGCCGGTCCGAGCATCGTGGACGTGCTCGCCGATGCGGCGTTCTACTACGGGCTCGTGCACGCGCTCGCGCAGGCCGATCGTCCGCTGTGGACGCAGATGACCTTCGACGCCGCGGAGGAGAACCTGCACGCCGCGGCGCGGGACGGCATCGAATCGCGCCTGTACTGGCCCGAGCTGGGCGGGATCGGCCCGCGCGAGCTGGTGCTGCGGCGCCTGCTCGCCCTCGCCTCCGAGGGGCTGGACGGCTACGGGGTGGATCCGGTCGAGCGCGACCGCTATCTCGGGATCATCGAGCAGCGCTGCCTGACCGGGCGCAACGGCGCGGTGTGGCAGCGTGAGAACGTCGCCGCGCGCGAGCGCGCCGGGGCCACCCGGTCCCAGGCGCTGCACGGCATGCTCGCCGACTACCTGGAGCACATGCACACGGGCGATCCGGTGCACACCTGGGAGCACTGACCGGCCGGCGTCGGGTGCACGCCGTGTGCCGCGCGCATCAGAGCCCTGCGAGGAACTCCCGGATCCGGTCGGCGGCGGGGCCGGCATCGCGGATCATCGTCTCGTGCCCGCATCCCGGGATCTCTGCGAACTCGCCGCGCGGGATCGCGTCGGCCACGGTGCGGGTCCACACCGGCGGGCAGACGGGGTCGCGCGCGCCGCGCAGGACGAGGGTCGGCACGGCGATCCGCGGATAGACCTCGTCGGGGTCGTGCGTGACCGTGGCGCGGATCTTGCGGATGATATGCGGGCCCGCCCGCAGGTACTCCCGTACGCCGCGCGCCACGACGCGGGGGTCGATCGAGGCGGTGTCGCGGAGGAAGCGCAGCGCCTGCCGCGCCACACGACGGGCGCCGGCGTCGACCGTCGGCGCCGCGAGCACCACCGCCCGCACCCGGTCGGGATGCCGCACAGCCAGCTCGGCCGCGACCTGGCTGCCCATCGAGTGGCCGATCACGGTGACCGGCGGCACGCCCGCTGCCGCGAGGTGCGCGGCGATCAGGTCGGCGTGCCCCGGCATCGTGAGCGGACGTCGGGGCTCCGGAGCCGCGCCGAACCCGGGGAGGTCGACGGCCACGACCCTCCCGTCGAGCCTGCGCGCCAGATCGGCGAAGACGCTGCGACCCATGCCGAGACCGTGCACGAGCAGGAAGGCGTCGGACCCGGATCCGGCGTGTTCGGCGATCAGCGTCGACGAACCGTCCGTGAACGCCAGGACGTCGCCGTCGAGCGCCGGCGTCAGATCGGGAGTGCTCACCTCACCACCTCATCACATCCGGCGGAGGACGAGCCCTACCGACCCGCGCCGCCGGCCCGCGCTGCCGGCCCGCGCGCCCGCGGCGCATGCCGAATTCAGGCCAGACTCGCGCGGAGACCCGAAACAGACGGCCGGGGCGCCCTTACGCGGACGTCCAGCCTGAATACGGTCGGCCGACGGCGGGCCACCGACGTCGCCTGGACCGCCTGAGGATCCGGCCGCCGGCCCCACCCGCCCGAGCCGGTCACCGCACGCACCCGCGCCGAACTCAGGCTGGATTCTTGCGCCGCCCCGGAACGGAGGGCTGAACTGCCGTTTCGCCGTTGTCCAGCCTGAATTGTGCTCGGCCGCGAGTCCGGCGCCGGTGCGGCCACCGCGGTGCCGGCGCCGGGGGCGGCAACCCGGCCGCGCCGCCGGCGCCGCCCACCCGGCCGCGCTGCCGGCGCCGCCCACCTCGCCGCTCACCCGACCGCGCTGCCGGCGCCGCCCACCTCGCCGCCCACCCGACCGCGCCGCCGGCGCCGCCCACCGTGGCGGGCGGCGCCGTGCCTCAGCCGATCAGGCTGGGCTGCAGGTCGCGCAGGGTGCGCTTGTGCGTCATCCTCGTCACGCCGATCATGGCGATCAGCAGGGATCCGACCAGCCAGATCCCGAGGACGCCCAGATCGGTCATCGCCCGGCCCACCTGGCCGCCGTACATGAGCTGGCGCATCGCGTCCACGACGTAGCCCATCGGCAGCACGTGGTGCAGGGCGGTGAGCGGCGTCGGGAGCGTCTGCCAGGGGAACGTGCCGCCCGCTGTCACCAGCTGTAGCACCATGAGCACGAGCCCCATGAACTGCCCGACGGATCCGAGCCACACGTTCAGCGCCAGGATGATCGCGGCATAGGTGGCCGAGGCGAGCACCATGATCCCGAGTGCGCCCCAGCCGTTCTGGAACGTGAACCCGAGCGCCCACGCCAGCACACCCAGCAGGCCCAGCATCTGCAGGGCGCCGAAGGCGGCGGGCGTGAGCCACCCCGCCAGCGTGATCCGGATCGGCGAGTGCAGCGCGGTCACCGCGCGCCGTGAGATCGGCTTGATGATGAGGAACAGCGCGTAGATGCCGATCCAGCCGGCCAGCGCCGCGAAGAACGGCGCGAGGCCCTGACCGTAGTCCTTCGCCGCGGCGACCTTGTCGCTCGACACGTCGACGGGGTTCGCGATGGTCTTGGCCTGCTCGGACCGCAGCTCGGGGGTGGACGCGGGGATCGCGTCGACGCCGGCGGCGAGGCCGTCCCGCAGGGTGACGATGCCGTTCGCGAGCGTGCCGAGGCCGTCGTGCAGCGCCTTCGCGCCGTCGCGCGCGCTCGCCGCGCCGGAGCTCAGGGTCGCGGCGCCCGATGCCGCGGTCTGGGCGCCGTTCGCGAGCTGCTGCGACTTGTCGGCGAGCGTCGCGCTGCCCGACGCCACCTGGGCGCTGCCGTCGGCGAGCTGGTCGATCTTGCCGACCGCGCCCTGCACTGTGTCGTTGCCGCTGCGGAGCTTGTCGCCGAGCGGATCCAGCTTCGCGAGCACCGCGTCGATCTCGGACGGCGAGAGTCCGCGGTCGGCGAGGGCGGCGGCGATGTCGCTGCGCACCTGGGGCAGGGTGTCGGTCGCCTGCTGCACGAGGGATCCGGCCTCGTTCGCGTACTGCGCGATCTGCTGGTTGCCGTCGCTCACCTGCTGCGCGCCGTTCGCCAGGGTCGCCGCGCCGTCGGCGAGCTGCTGCGAGCCGTCGGCGATCTGGGCCGTGCCGCCCGCGAGCTGTGCGGCCCCGTCGGCGAGCTGGGTGGTCCCGTCGGCGAGCTGACCGCTGCCGGAGACCGCGGTGTTCGCTCCGTCCGAGAGCTTTCCGGCGCCGTCGGCGGCCTCGCCGAGCTTGTCGCGCACGTCGCTGAGTCCGGTGAGCAGTTTGTCGGCCGCCTCCTGGCCCACCATCTCGGCGACCGAGCGCCGGATCTTCTCGACCGCGCCGGATCCGATCGACGACGCGAGGTAGTTGTTGGCGTCGTTCGTCTCGAGCTCGATCCGCGCCTGATGAGGGCTCGTGCCGGAGGAGGACAGTAGCGCCTCGGAGAACGTCTTCGGGATCGTCACCGTGAAGTCGACGTCGCCGTTCTTGAGCGCGGCGCGTGCGGCCGGGGCGCTCAGGCGCTGCCAGTCGAACGCCTTGCCCTCGACGAGGTTGTCGGCGACCTTCTCGCCGTAGTTCGTGGTGGTGTCGCCCGACGTGGCGCCGGTGTCCTCGACCACGAGACCCACCGGCACCTCGGTGAACTTGCCATACGGGTCCTGGTTCGCCCAGAGGTAGAGGCCGCCGTACAGGATCGGCACCGCCATCAGCGCGATCAGCGCGATCACGGCCATGGGCGACGCGGTCAGCCGGCGGAGCTCTGCGCCGATCATCGCGGGGATCTTCATCGCTCGGCTCCGTTCTCGGTCTCGGTGGGGGTGTGGGCTGGGGGATCCTGCGGGTCGTCGAGCGAGGACGGCGGGTCTTCCTCGGGATCGAGCGAGGGCGCCGGGTCTTCCTCGGGGTCGTCGAGCGAAGACCCCGCAGGCGCCTGAGACGAAACGCGCCGCTCGTCGGGTGGCGGGGTCTCCTCCCGCTCCGGCTCCGCCGGTGCCTGCTCGACGTCCACCGGGGGCAGCAGGTCCTCACTCGGATCCGCCGCCATCACCGCCGTCGAGCCGGTCACGTCGGCGAGCGGACGCACCGGCACCGTCGCGTTGGACGGATAGTCGGTCTCGAGCGCCTCCGGGAGTCGCTCGATGACGGCCGCCGCGGATCCGCCGACGATCACGAGCACGGCGAAGCCGCGCTCGGCGAACTCCGCGGCGATGCGCCACCATCCCTCGGGGCGTCCGCCGTGGCGGTCGGGGGAGACCAGCACGAACCCCTCCACGTCGTCGCGCAGCACGGCGAGCTCGGCCATGACGCGCACGCGCACGGAGGGCTTGATCGTGCCGATCGGCTGCGTGGCGAGCTCGGCGAAGCCGATCTGCTCGAGCCAGCGCCGGGCGTGCAGCGGGGTGGCGGGGAGACCGGCGAACATGAGCTCCTCGCCCACGACCGCGGCGAGCGTCACTCCGGGGTGCGGGTCGCTGACCTCGGGGGCGTCGACGAGGGCCATCCGGCGCCGCAGGTCGCGGTCGTTGCGGGTGCCGTCGATCGTGACCTCGCCCGTGTCGGGCCGCATGCGGCCCGTGGCGATGAGCCCCAGCACCGTGGGCCGCAGCTCGGTCTCGGCGAGCACGAACCGGGCGTGGCCCGTCTCGATCTCGAGCGATGTGGTGGGCAGCGCGTGGCCCTTCTTGCCCTTGCTGACCTCGTGCACGGCGATCCTCATGCGCGGCCCTCCTCGGCGGGAATCGTGGCAAGCGTATCGGGCGCGACGGTCGCCGCGAGTCCCGGGTGGGAGGCGAGCAGCGCGTCGATCTCCCGCCAGCCGAGGCCGGCGATGCTGAGCACCGCCCGCACGGCGATGCCCGCGGCGACGGGCGAGGAGGCGTCGGTGCGGGTGACCACGGTGCGTGCGCTCTCCTCGATGAGCCGGGCGAGCGTCGGTGCGGTCATGTCCTGCCGCAGCTCGCCGTCGTCCTGTCCGCGCCGCACGAGCGCGGCCAGCACGCGCCGCAGCGGGGCGAGCGCGGCCGCGGTCTCCTCGACGTGCGCCTCGTCGAGGGCGATGGCGGCGGCGACCTGCACGTGAGCGGCCTCGCGCCACAGGTCGGCGGTGAGCCGGGCAAGCGCGATGCGGCTGTCGGCATCGTCGACCCGCTGCGCGATCGCGTTGAAGCGCGCCGCCCCGGCGGAGACCAGCGCGTGCACGAGCGCGGTGCGATCGTCGAAGTGCCCGTACAGGGCGCGCCGGCTCAGGCCGGCTGCGCGCGCAATCTGGTCGACGGAGGCGTGCGGGTCCGCGGCGAGCGTCTGCGAGGCGGCGGCGAGGATGCCGGCGCGGTTCTCTGCGGCGTCGCGGCGCTGGCGCCGGGGAGCGGTCGTGTCTGTCACAGCACAAGTGTACCGCTAACTTGCACAGTTCTGTGCAAGTTACGGAGATGGACCGGCTCCGGGACGCCCCGGGGCCCGACCGGTCGCGCCGCTCGGCCGGTCGGAGGCCCCGGATCTTGTCGCAGGCCAACACCCGTTGTGGCGGAGGACGATCTTGGACTCGAGCGGGCGCGGGTTCAGGGATCCGTTGCCTACCGTGGAGCCGTGATCTCCATGGATCCAGGGCGGTCGGGCTTCGGCGTCTCGTGTCGGGCGGGCCGCGTCGCCGGGGCGGTCGGACGCAGGTCCGTCACGTCGACCCTTCTCGCGGTCCTCATGGCGCTGTTCCTCGTGGGCGGATCCGCCCTCGGGTCGCAGGCCTGGGCGCTGCACGCCGCTCTCGTGCTCGCCGCGTTCGCCGCCGCGGGCCTGCTGCGATCGTTCTGGTACACGAAGGGGCCGGGAGGGGTGCTGCTGTGGGCGCGCCTGATCGGCGGAGTGCGCCTGCAGCACGATGCGCGCATCCTGACGGTCGGAGCGACGCCCGATCACGTGGGTCTCATGCTGGCGTCGCGTTTCCCCACGGCGACCACGACGATCGGAGGGACCACCTCGTTCGCGGGCGGATGCCGCCTGCCGTACCGGGACGGGCAGTTCCAGCTCGTGACGCTCCAGCTGTCGAGCATCCCGGATCGCGCACGTGAGGAGCTGCTCCGCGAAGCGGCGCGGGTGCTCGCGCGCGGGGGGAGTCTCATCGTGCTGGACTACGGGCGCGCCTCCCGGGACGAGGTGCTCCTGCGCGCGTGCGGTCTCCGTGTCCGGCGCGTGCGCCCCGGGCCGCGGGGGCGCCCCGGTGGTCTGCTGGTGCCTCCGGCCGCCGTGGTGGCAGCAGGGTGACGCCGCCCTTCCCCGAGGATGCCCGGAGTTCCCGGCGCGGGGCGGGCCGCTGTCGACCCGCTCCGGGGGCGGCGAGCGGGAACCGGTCGTTCACGGCGGCCGATGCCGCCCGCGGTCAGTCGGTGCCGGAGTCGAAGGCCGCGCCCTCGCTGGCCGCGTCCACGGCGTCGGCGAGGGCCTCCTCGGTCTCGGCGAGGGTCGTGCCCTCGACCGACTCGGTGATCTCGTTCGCCTCACCCGCGGTCACACGGCCGACGAGCTCGCCCGTCGCGCCGCCGACCAGGCCCAGGCCGGCGTACTGCTCCAGACGCGCGCGCGAGTCGGCGATGTCGAGGTTGCGCATCGTGAGCTGGCCGATCCGGTCGACCGGGCCGAAGGCGGCGTCGCCGACGCGCTCCATCGACAGCTTCTCCGGACCGTAGGACAGGTTCGGCGAGACGGTGTCGAGGATCGTCCAGTCGTCGCCGCGGCGGAGGCGGATCGTGACGGTGCCGGAGATCGTGGATCCGACCCAGCGCTGGATCGACTCGCGCAGCATGAGCGACTGCGGCTCGAGCCAGCGGCCCTCGTACATGAGGCGGCCCAGACGGCGGCCCTGCTCGTGGTACGTGGCGAGGGTGTCCTCGTTGAGGATGCCGTTGACCAGGCGCTCGTAGGCGATGAACAGCAGCGCCATGGCGGGCGCCTCGTAGATGCCGCGCGACTTCGCCTCGATGATGCGGTTCTCGATCTGGTCGCTCATGCCGAGGCCGTGCCGGCCGCCGATCGTGTTCGCCTCCATGACGAGCGCGACCGGATCCGTGTACTCGACGCCGTTGATCGCGACCGGGCGGCCGGTCTCGAACGTGACCGTGACGTCCTCGGTGTCGATCGCGACGGACGGATCCCAGAACTTCACGCCCATGATCGGGTCGACGGTCTCGAGCGAGACGTCGAGGTGCTCGAGGGTCTTCGCCTCGTGCGTGGCGCCCCAGATGTTGGCGTCGGTCGAGTAGGCCTTCTCGGCGGAGTCGCGGTAGGGGAAGCCGTGCGCGACGAGCCACTCGCTCATCTCCTTGCGCCCGCCCAGCTCGGTGACGAAGTCGGCGTCGAGCCACGGCTTGTAGATGCGCAGGCGGGGGTTGGCGAGCAGGCCGTAGCGGTAGAACCGCTCGATGTCGTTGCCCTTGTAGGTGGAGCCGTCGCCCCAGATGTCGACGCCGTCCTCCTTCATGGCGCGCACGAGCAGCGTGCCGGTGACGGCGCGGCCCAGCGGCGTGGTGTTGAAGTAGGTCTTGCCGCCGGAGCGGATGTGGAACGCCCCGCAGCTGAGGGCGACGAAGCCCTCTTCGACCAGCGCGGTCTTGCAGTCGATGAGCCGCGAGGCCTCCGCGCCGTACTCCAGCGCGCGGCCCGGGATCGAGGCGATGTCGTCCTCGTCGTACTGACCCAGGTCGCCCGTGTAGGTGAAGGGCACGGCGCCCTTGTCGCGCATCCAGGCGACCGCCACGGAGGTGTCGAGGCCTCCCGAGAAGGCGATGCCGACGCGCTCGCCGACGGGCAGGGACTGGAGGACCTTGGACATGGGATCCAGTCTATCGGCGGCCCTGGACCCGATGACGGCGAGGCGGGCGGGCGGGTTCTTTTGCCCGGGTACCTGATAGTTTGACGAAGGGGCGACGAAAGTCTCACCGGTCGAGACGAATGGGCGAAGCGGCTCCGTCGCGTCGATCCCTACTCTGCAGATGCAGCCCATGGAGGGGTGCAGAGAACGGAGGGAGGGTCGTATGTCTGTGATGGAAGCGACCGCACTGCTGCAGAATCGCGTGGCCGAGGCCGTCGCGGCGGGGGAGGAGCGGATCCGAGGTCTGCTCGTGGTCCGTCGGGACAGCTACGTCTGGCTCATCGTCATCGCGATCGCCATCGTGATCGCGTTGGGGCTGATGACCGCGTGGTTCATCTACTGCCGCAATCAGGGGGGCTGGCCGGCACTGGACATGCCGTCCTGGACGTCCGGCGGCACGTGGAAGGTCTATTGCGCCTCCTAGGCGCGAGGTGACGGCGATGGCGGCGGAGGCGGTGCTGAGCGCGGAGGCGCTCGTGAAGAGCTACGGCTCGCGGACCGTGCTGGGGGACTTCTCTATGGAGGTCGGTCCGGGGCGGATCCACGGGCTGCTCGGGCCGAACGGCTCCGGCAAGACCACTGCGCTGCACATCGTCACCGGGCTGATCCGCCCGGATCGGGGCCGCGTCCGCATCGTCGGCGTCGACGTGCAGGACAAGGCGAGCCGGAGAGGGGTGGGATTCGCTCCCGACGACCTCCCCCTCCCCGGTGCCCTGACCGGCGGGGAGTTCCTCCGGTTCCACGATGCGCTGCGCGGACGGGACGACTCCGCCCGCGCAGCGAGCCTCGCCGAGATGCTCGGCATCGCGGATGACCTCGGCGTCGCCGTCGCCGAGTACTCGCACGGCATGCAGCGCAAGCTCCAGCTCATCGCCGCGGTCATGCACGAGCCGGCGCTGCTCATCCTCGACGAGCCTTTCCGCGGGCTGGATCCCGACGCCGCGCTGGGGGTGCGGCGTCTCCTCCTCGCCTACGCGGAAGGCGGGCACACCGTGCTGGTGGCGACCCATGACATGCTCCGGGCCGAGCGCGACTGCGATGAGGTGACCATCCTCGACCGGGGATCCATCGTCGTGGCGGGTGCGCCGGCGCGACTGGTCGCGCAGACCGACGGCTGCGCGACCCTCGAAGACGTCTTCCTGCGCGTGACGGGTCGCGCGGGCGATGCGGCGCTGCGTGCGGAGCAGCTCGCGTCGGTCTTCCTCTGATCCGCCCGACCGGTGAACGGCAGCCCGCCGTCCGCCGCATCTCGAAAGGAAGTGCATGCCGATGCCCTTCGGCCTCAAGGTCCTCCTGCATTGCCTCACCGGTCTCGTGCTCGGCGTGTGCGTGATGTTCATCGCCATCGCGGCGGCCCTGGCGATGGCGTTCAGCACCGCCGGAGACGTCGTGATCCCCGGGGTCATCAGGATCTGGCGTTCGGCGGAGAACAACGCGACCGCGCTGAACTTCGTGCCGCAGCCGATCGGCATCGGGGTCGGGGTGCTCGTCGTCGCCGCGCTGTACGTCGTCATCCGGACGCTCGCCGGGCGGAGGTCCCGCCATGCGCGGCAGCAGGCGGAGAACGCGGGGTGACTCCGTGCGCGAACTGAGCATGGTGTCGGCGGTCGTCCTGAAGCTCTGGGTCAGGGAGGTCGCGAAGATCCTCGGGACGACGACGCGGACGGTCACGGTCGCCGCCGGGAGCTCCGTCGTCGTCATGCTGCTGTTCGGGCTGGCGCTCGCCCTCATCGCGGGCGCGCAGCTGGGATCCGCGATCTCGCCGGAGCTGCGGCTGTCGCTCGTGAGGACGTCGTTCGCCGCGGCGGCGATGACGGCGGGGATCGTCGCGGTGGTGCTCTGCTTGGCCGCGCCACCGAGGACCGCGTTGCAGAACTCGCTGGATCTCCTTCCGGTCGGGCGGGGGAGCGCCCGCCTCGGGCAGCTCGTGCCGGTGCTGGCGATGGGTCTCGTCTCCAGCGCGGCCCTGAGCAGCACCTCGGTGGTCGTCCTGGTGCGGACGAGCCCGGATCCCCTCGGCATGGCGCGCGGCCTCGTGCTCTACGCGCTGCTGCTGCTCAGCATGATGCTCGCCGCGGTCGCGGTCTTCTCCGGCCTGCAGTCCGTCGGGATGAAGCGGCTGCGGCTGCCGCTCCCCTACGCATCCACGGTGGCGGGAGTGCTGACGTTCGCCGGTGTGCTCGCCGTCGCGGCACCCGACATCCTGGCGCTGCGCCGCTCCGGATCGGGGGGCGACGGGATCGGCGAGCTGCTGCCGTCGCGGGTCTTCGCCCGCACCGCGGTGGCTCCGGACGGGTGGTCTGCGGCGCTCGTCGTGCTCTGGATCCTGGTGGCGGCCGGCCTGCTCTGGTTCGTGTCCCGTCACCACGTGCCCGGGGCTCCGCGGACCTCAGTGCGACTGCTCCGCGGCACCCGTCCGCTCCGTCGTACGCCGTGGTGGGGTCAGCTCTGGGCGGAGGGTCTGATCGCGATCCGCAACCCTCAGTTCGTCGTCGCCGCACTCATGCTGCCGCTCGGGGCGGCGGCCGTCTGGGTGCTCGCCGTCACCGTCCCCGCCGCGGGGATCATCGTGCCCGCGCTCGCCGGAGCGCTGCCCGTGCTGCCGTTCGTGCTGGCGGTGCATGCGGTGGGGCGCACGATCCGCACCCACTGGGTAGCGCGGCTGGCGGGCGGCGATGCCGTGCCGCTGCTGTGGCCCAAGGCGCTCGCGGCGGCGCTCTCCGGAGCCGTGCTCGGTGCGCCGATCCTGCTCGCGGTGCTGCTGCTGGGCCTCGTCCCCGCGATGCAGCTCCCCGACATCCTGCTGCGGTGCGCCCTGGGTCTCGTCGCGGGCCTGCTCGGCGGCGCCGTGGTGCCGTACAGCGAGGAGCAGCCCCTGTCGGCGACCGCCGCGGGGTTTCTGGTCGCCCTCATCTACATGCCGGCGACGCTCGCGGCGGGCTGGGTGTCGACGGTCGCCGCGCCGGGAACGGATCGCGTGATCGTGCTCGCGGCGATCGTCGTGCTCGCGGGCCTCTTCGCCGTCGTCGCCGTGCGCCAGCGCGTGCAGGACCCGGCGCGTGCTTGAGGTCCGCCGCATCACCCGGAGCGGGGTCGGCGAGGCCGATGGCTTCCTCGAGTGCCCGGCGCTGGGACTCCGGATCCGGGAGTCGGATCCGGAGGCGGTCGCTCTCGGGCTCTGCAGCGACGAGCTCTTCGTGCACGTCGCCGGACGCCGCTGGCGGCTGCCGCCCTGGTTCACCACGCGGTCGCGGCGGCTGCCTTCCGGCGTCCTGGCCGCGGCCGGGATGTGCCTGCGGTTTTTCGCCGCGGGGATGGGGCTGATCGGGGCCGTACTCGCGGCGGCGCTCCTCGTGGGGGTGTGCGCGGGGTTCCTGGCCCTGATCGCGCTGTCGCTGACGGGCCTCGCGCTGATCGGCTCGGTGCTGGTGCACGAGCTCGGGCACGTGCTGGCGTATCGGATCCTGGTCGGCAGGACGGCGCCGGCGGTGCTGACGGTGAGAGGTGCGTCGTGCCGGGTGGTGCGGCTCTCGGGTCGCCGTAGCGCCGACCTCCGGGTCGTGCTCGCCGGGCCTTTCGCGCCTCTCGTCGCGGCGTCCCTCGGCTGGCCGCTGTTCGCCCTGGCGCCGGCGGCCGTGCTGATGGTGACCCTGATCGCGGCCGGGCATGTGGCCGGGCTCGCGCTCCCGGCCGGCGACGGCGCCACCCTCCGGGCCATCATCCGCGGCCGGTGAGTCCCGCGGAGCGCGGGCGGCCCCGCTCGACGGGGGCGCGGTTCCGCGGGCGGTGAGTCCCGCGGAGCGCGGTCTCGCAGGCGGCGCCGACCGTTGTCCACAGGGACGGGTTCCTCCCCTTCTCGCGGTACAGATGCCTGTACTGTGAGAAGGGGGTTCCATGAACGTGGATACCGAGTTTCGAGACGCGCCGATCGTCGTGGTCTCAGGCAATGGCTTGATGGCATCCGGGCTGTCGACGATCCTTTCGGCCGAGTTCGGCCGATCGGTCGAACAGAGGGGGTCGATCGGGGACGCGACGGCGATCTGCCGCGATCGCGGCGATCGGAGTGGGGATCCGCCGATCATCGTGTTCGATCTCACGCGCGCCGGCGGTCCTGATGAGGAGATCCTCGCGGCGCTCGCCGCAGCGACGTCCGTGGCGCGCGTCATCGTGATCGCACCGGCGGAGCCGTTCGGTCGCGTGCGGGAGCTCTTCGAGGTCGGCGTGCAGGGGGTGGTCGGAAGCGACGCCGACCCGCGCGAACTGGTGCATGCGATCGTCGAGGCGGCCGGGGGCAACGTCATCGCGTCGAGGCGGGTGCTGCGCGACCTCGTGGATCACGTGGTGCACTGCCCGAGTCGCGCCGTCGCGGCCGACCGCGCCGACCTGGACTCGCTGGCGCCGCGGGAGCGCGAGATCGTGCGGCAGCTGATGCGGGGCATGACGAACCGTGAGATCGCGGCGAATCTGCATCTCTCCGAGGCGACCGTGAAGGCCCATCTGGGTCGCGTCATGACGCGGTGGCAGGTGCGCGATCGGCTGCAGGTGGTGCTGCGCGCGCTGGGCCGGATCCCGGAGCGGATCTGACCCCGGGGTTCTGGGCCCGCGTCGTGGGCCCAGGCGCGGCAGGAGAAGCTTCCGGGACGGGGCGGATTCCGATCCGGGTCAGCGTCGGGAATGGATTCGTGCCGGCCGTGGATCGGATCTGCGGGGGCGGTGGATCCGCTCGGGTCGCGATAAGTGTCCTTCCGGTGGCTGGGGAAGCGCCGAAACTGCGACCTGAAGGGAGGAATCGCGACCTGAAGGGATCGGCCGGGGCGCTGGATCCGCTCGGGTCGCGATAAGTGCCCTTCCGGTGGCCGGGGAAGCGCCGAAACTGCGACCTGAAGGGAGGAATCGCGACCTGAAGGGATCGGCCGGGGCGCTGGATCCGCTCGGGTCGCGATAAGTGCCCTTCCGGTGGCTGGGGAAGCGCCGAAACTGCGACCTGAAGGGATCAATCGCGACCTGAAGGGATCGGCCGGGGCGGTGGATCCGCTCGGGTCGCTGGCGGAGCCGAGTCAGATCAGGCGGACGTCGACGCCGAGGGCGGCATAGGTCGACATCGCTCGACGATCGCAGGAGAGCAAGGTGATCCCGACCGTCCTGGCGGCCACGCCGACCAGCCCGTCTCGTCGTAGACGGCGCTGCCGGCGATCCCCGCTTCGGCGAAGAGCGGCACGGCGCCCCACGGCGATGCTCCGCGGAAGGGCGACGGAGGCCGGAAACTCCCGAGAGATCAGTCGTGCGGCATGCGCGGCCGTCAGTTTGCTCGAGCCGGGGAGACGAGTCAGCACGGAGAACGTCTCGACCATGGGTGTCCGGCGAGGCCGAGGACCAGGGCACACGCTCCCGGGGTGGGGAATCGGCGCGCGGCGCGGTCAGCTGCCGCGCTTGCGCGAGACCCAGACCACGCCGGCGCCCACGGCGATGATCGCGACGGCGATCGCCGCGATGTAGACGGCGACGCCGCCGTAGCCGCCGACGTTCGCCGGGTCGAGGAAGGGGTAGGGGTACCAGCCGCGGGCGCCCGTGCGGGGGTTGATGATGAGGTTCGCGCGCACGAGCGTGTACACGGCCCACACGATCGGGAAGATCGCGGTGACGCCGACGACGCCCCAGCCGAGGCGGCGTCGACGCGGCGCGAGGAGCACGTCGGCCAGCATCAGCAGCGGCCCCACCACGTGCATCATCTCGTTGGCCCACTCCACGGTCGAACCCTGCGGGAGTTCGATGCCACGCAGGAGGGTGTTGTAGACGATGCCGGTGACGATCATGTAGGTCGACCCGCACGCGAGCAGGATCGCGATCCCGCGCGGCTCCGGCTCTTCCGAGAGGGTCCCCGATGCTCCCGAAGGGCGAAGGCTCCACCCCGCCACGATCACGAGCATCACCGCGGCCCAGATATTCGACTCGATCGTGAAGAAGCTGAGGAAGTTCGCCACGATCGTCGGGAGGTGGGATCCGTAGGACGTCGTCGACTGCAGCGCGTTGCCCATCGTCACGACGAGCTGGTTGATCACGGCGGCCAGGATCGCGGCTGCCCCGACCAGCCGCACGATCGCCCACGGCCTCGTGGCGATCGCGAATCGGGCGGGACGGGACGCGGCGCCATCGGGCGCGGGGGTCTGCATTCCTTGACGATAGCGGGGAGGGACGCGCCGTGCGCCTCTTCTCATAGGAGAGCGCAGGTCCCGGCGCTCACGGGTACTTCGTGAGCGCCTTCTGGAACTCGGCGGCCTTCTTCTCGCTCAGCATGTAGCGGCCGACGATCGCGAGCTGCAAGCCCTCCAGCGGCTCTCCGGTGCGCTGCGACGTCTGCTCGCGCGACGCGCGGTACTCGCCGGTCACGTCGTTCGCGAGGTCGGTGATGTCGGCGTAGAACCAGCCCGGATCCGGTTCGTCGTCGCTGAACCACTCCCAGTCCACCTGGGTCTGAGGCGTCGCGCCGCCGTACATCTTCGAGATCATCGTCGGATCCACACCGCTGGCCGGGTCGTTGAACGCGACCATGCCGCGCCAGCCGTGCTGCACGATGATCGACTCGATCGTCTGCATCACCTCGAGCTTGTGGGCGTACCCGGTGACGGGCGTCGTCGTCGCCCAGGTGTCCGAAGCGAACCGCACGAGCATCGACTCGCCGCCGTAGCCGTTGCGCTCGGGGCGCTCCTGGGCGTCGGCGGACTTCACCCACTGCAGCCCGTACTTCGCGGTCAGCTGCGTGCGCACGTCGGTCATCGTCTCGTCGGCCAGCGCCTGCAGGCCCTCCAGCGACTGCTGGTTCAGGAACGTGCTCGGATCCTTGTCCTTGATGCCCGGGTACCCCTCCCAGAGCTTCTGCTTCTCGGTCTTGTGCCCGTCGTAGGATCCGGTCGCGGCGACCCGCACGGCGCTGAGCGCCCCCATCGTGCCGACGTTGAGTACGAGGGAGATGGTCAGGGCGATCGCACCGAGCGCACGGCCGGCCCGGGTCGCGACCGCGGCGACCGCGAGGCCCAGCACCACGAGCTGCAGTACGAGCATGGTCGCGCCGAGGAAGGCGTCGGCCGCGCCGATCGCAAGCAGGATCAGGGACGTGATCACGAAGACGATCGACGCCGCGAGGGCGATCCAGCCGAGGGGGCTCCGCTTCTTCTGCGACGGGGTGCGCGCGCCGGGGCGCCGCGTTTCGTCTCGGTCGCCTGCGGCGTCCTCGCTCAACGACCCCGGGAAGGGGGCCGGGCCTGCGGTGGTGCTCGACGCCCCCGGGAAGGGGGCCGGGCCCGCGGTGGTGCTCGACGCCCTCGGGAAGGGGGCCGGGCCTGCGATGCCGTTCGCCGACCCCGGGAAGGGGGCCGGGCCTGCGGTGCCGTTCGCCGACCCCGGGAAGGGGGCCGGGTGGGTGGCGGTGCTCGACGACCCCGGGACCGGCGCGACCGCGGGACCGAGCAGCGCGCGGCGCGCGCCGCGGTAGCCGCCGGGAGGCGGCATCGGCGGAGCGCCGGTCGAGTCGGACACGTACCGGGGCGGATCGCTGCGCTCTACCATGGCTTGTCCGTCCCGCTGCTGCCGCCGTCGTCGGTGCCGTCCTGCTGGTTCTGCTGTCGCTCCTGCTCGCCCTGCTGCAGCTTCTTCTGCAGTTCGTCGAGCTTGCTCGGGTCGGGCGTCGGCTGCTGCGGGTCCTGCTTCTGGTCGGGGTTCTGCCGCGGATCCTGCTGCTGCTTCTGCTGCTCGTCCTGCTGCTTCTGCTGCAGCCGATCCTTCTGGTCCTTGTTCGACTGACTCATATCGCGCTGCGGATCCGGGGACTGCTGCTGCGCCTGCTCGCTGTCGCACTCCTTCGGGCGTTCCGCGTTCACCTGCAGCGCCTGGGCGTAGAACTCCAGGGCCGTGACGTGGTCCTGATCGTCGGCCGCCGCGTCGCCCTCGCGTTCGAGCACCAGCGCCAGGTTGAACCGCACCGCGCACACCTCGAGTCCGTGCGCGAGCTTCAGCGACTCCTCGAACTTCTTCTGTCCCGCCGCGAGCTTGCCCGACTCCGCGAGTCCCACGCCCTGGTCGAACGGCGCCTTGTAGGGCTCGAACCAGTTCGCCGGGTTCAGGTTCTCCGCCGCGCTCACCGACCCGGTGTAGTCGCCCGCGACGTACGCGGTGATCGACTGATAGGCGAAGGCGTACAGGCTCACCAGCTTTCCGACGAACAGCACGGCGACGAGGATCAGCGGGAGCGAGCACCAGGCGATCCAGCGGCGCACGGCACGGCGACGCCGGTTCGCCGCGAGGAGCAGCGACGGGACATCGCGACTCCGACCGAGCGGCGTTCCGTCTCGGTCGCATGCGGCATCCTCGCTCGACGACCCCGGGTGGGGGTGCTCGCTCGACGACTCCGGCGGGGTGGGGAGGACGTGGCTCATGCGTCACCTCCCTGCCTCGGTCGCACCGAGAGCCCGCGCATCCGCAGGATCAGCATCGTCGCCCGGGTGATCTCGGCGCACAGCAGCGCGGCGATCACGAGCGCGACGATCCAGCTCAGGTCGGTCGGCTGGGTGAGCGGGTCGTCCTCCCGGTACGCCGTGGTCGAGGTCGGCGCAGGCGGCAGCTGCGCCTTCTTCTCGGCCGTGCGATGCTCGTAGCCCACGCCGAGCTCGCCCGCGATCTGCTGCAGGTTCTTCTCGTCGATGCGGCTGAGCGCGTCGGATCCCTGGTACTGGATGTAGTCACCGGAGCCCGAGAGCGCGCCCGTGGTCTCCCGCATCGGACCGCCCTTCGCCGTGCCGTAGCCGAGCACCTCGCCGCCGGAGACGAGCTTCTTCGAGGTCGCGAACGACTCGGGCGAGGTCGAGACGGTCTGCTCGCCGTCGCCGAGGTAGAAGACCATCCGCGCGCGGTCGGGTGCCGCCTTCTGCGCGCTCTGCAGCGTCTGCGCGAGCAGCTGGTTCGCGATGCCGATCGAGCTGCCCTTCGACTGCCGGGTCACCTCGGGCTGCAGCACGTCGACCGCCGAGATCAGCGCGCCGGTGTCGGTCGTCAGAGGGAGGCGCAGCACGGCGTTCGCGTCGAACGTGATGAGCGCGAACCGGGCGCCGGGGTAGGCCTCCGCGATGCGGCGCACGTCTTCACGCACGCCCGCCAGGCGGGTGGTGTCGCCGGCCGAGGCGGTGGATCCCTGCGCGCCGTCCCAGTCCTCGGCGACCATGCTGGCGGTGGTGTCGACGGCGATCACCACATCCGTGGCCGACGCGAGGGTGCGCACCTGACCCCCGGGCACGCTCGGGCGCAGCAGCAGCACGCCGCAGGCCAGCACGAGCAGGATCCGGAGGATCCACAGGACCGGGCCCGCGCCGGCCCCCGCCGACGACCGCGTCTCGTCTCGGGCGCGCTCCGCGCGTCCTCGCTCGACGACCCCCTGCTGTGCGCGTCGGGAGGAGACGCTGCGCACGAGCATCCACACCGCGGCGCCCAGCACGGGCAGCACGAGGAGGATCACCAGGAACGGTGCGATGACGGGCTGGAGGATCACAGGCGCACCCTCCACAGCAGCACGACGAAGCCGAGGGCGAGCACGATGAGCGCCGCGATCCACAACTGCGGCACGTCGGTCCAGATGACGGTGGCCTGTCCCTTCAATTGGGACGCCTCCTGCTTCTGCACCTGCGCGATGATGTCGCCGACGGTCGTGGTCTCGCGCAGCGCATAGGCCTTGCCGCCCGTCACCGCGGCGGCGTCGGCCAGGCCCTGCGAGCCCTGCTGGTCGATGCCGTCGACCGGATTGATCGTGTAGACGCGGATCTTCTTCGACGCCGCGTAGTCGGCCGCCTCCGGCAGTGTGACGATCGGGGATCCGTTCAGCTCGTTGTCGGTGGCGAGGATGATCGAGCGTGCGCGCTGCTGGTCGGCGTGGTCGAAGCGCATCACACAGGAGGCGAGGCCGTCGCCGATGAGCGAGGCGCCCACGCCGTTCATCGTGCCGACCCACTGCTCCGGCACGGCGGTCGAGTAGTCGAAGCCCTTCATCAGGCTGCGCAGGCGCTCTCGGATGAACGCGTAGTCGTCGGTGAGAGGGAAGACCTGCACGGCCGAGCTGTTGAAGATCGTCAGCCCGATGCGCTCGCCCTTGAACCCGTCGGCGAGCTTGTCGAAGATCGACACGATCTCCTTGTCGACATCGGTCATGGATCCGGAGACGTCGAGGCACAGCATGATGTCGCGATTGGTCGACACCGGCTGGATCGTCTTCTGCGCCACCGGTCGCGCCGCGACCACGCCGGCGAGCACCACCGCGAGCATGCCGAGGGCGACGATCCCCGCGAGCGCCGCCTGGCGCCGCCGCACCGCGCGACGGAACGCCGGCAGCGCGCGGATGCGCTCGGCCCGGGCGATCGGGGCGCCGTGGTCCGCGGATCCGCCACCGCGCCCGCGCAGCCCGAGCAGCACGCCGAGCGCGATCGCGAGCAGCAGCGCGCCGGCGATCGCGAGCAGGATCCAGGCGTTCGCTAGTACCACGTCGTCACCACCGTGCGGGCGGCCTCGGCGCCGACGAGCGGGTCGATGGGGGCGGTGCGCCGGAAGATGCTCGGATAGTAATTGCGCCCGATCGCGTCGATGAGCGCGGGGTGCACGCCGAGGCGCACCAGGTCGTCGAGCGCTAGCACCGGCGCCTCGATGCCGCTGTACTCGTTGACGAACCCGCGCACCGTGCGACTGAGATCGAGGTTGGCGCGACGGGCGTCGGTGACCCCCGCGCGGTAATCGGCCTCGATCTGCGCGATCGCCCCGAGGTACTCCTGGCGCAGCACGGTCGCGACGTCGGCGGTGAGCGCCGGCACCGGGACCGGGGAGGCGGCCACCGGGATCGCGCTGCGTGGTCGGGTCAGCACGATCACGAGCCACGCGGCTCCGGCGAGCAGCACGAGCACGCCGATCGCGAGCAGGATCCAGCCCCCGCCGTACTGGGCCGGCGGGTACAGCTCATCGGTGCCGGACATGAGACCTCGCATCCAGCATCGCGAGGAGACCGGCGACCGCCTCGTCCTGTGCTCCGAGGGCGACGTGCGTGATCTCCAGACGCCGCAGCAGCTCCCGCGTGCGCGCGGCGTCGGCGGCGTCGGCCGCCTGCAGCTCGGCGGCGAGCTCGGCGTCGCCCTGCAGGAACTCGGGGATCGCCCAGTGCGAGGCGACGTCGCGACGTGCGCGCTGCGGGACGCGCGGCGACGCGCTGCCCGCGGGGGCGTCGAGCGAGGACGCGGCGCGCGAAGGACCGGCTGGGCGCGCTGCGAGCACCGGATCCGCGTCGTGCAGGGCGATCCAGAGCACGTCGTGCTGCACGCGCAGGCGCCGCAGCAGCCGCTCCGTCTCGTCGGACACCGGGGCGTCGTCGGTGACCACGACGACGATCATGCGCCGGGAGATCGTGCGCGCGACGTACGACAGCAGCGCGTCGCGGTCGCTCGGGACGGAGGCGGCGTCGACCGCGCGGTCGATCTGGCGCAGCGTGTGCTCGAGCGCGGCCTCGCTGCGGCCGATCTCGCGCCGGCGCACCCCGTCGGCGTCGCCGTTCACGAGGCAGAAGTCGTCGCCGTGCCGCAGGGCGAGCAGCCCCAGCACGCCGACCGTGAGGATCGCCAGATCCTTCTTCGGCCGCTCGTCGTGCGCGAGAGCGGCCATCGAGAGCCCGGTGTCGACGACGAAGAGCACGGTGTGCATGCGGGTGGCGAGCGACCGGCGCACGACGGCGGAGCCGAGCCGCGCCGTCGCCTTCCAGTCGATGTCGCGGATCTGGTCGCCGTATTCGTAGGCGCGCAGGTCGTCGAAGTCGAGGCTGTGCCCGCGCAGCAGTGACGCGTAGGCGCCGTCGAGCGCGTGCGTCGACTTGCGCGTCGAGTCGATGAAGAGCTTGCCCTTCACCGGCGTCAGCAGGCTGGCCATGGTGTCCTCCGGTTCCTGAGCCTGTCGAAGGTCAGGGGGTGGGCACGGCGCCGAACACGGCGTCGATGACGTCTTCGCTGCGCACGTTCTCCGCCTCGGCCTCGAAAGTCAGCAGCACGCGGTGGCGCAGCACCAGATGGCGCAGGTTCCGGACGTCCTCGGGGATCACGTACGAACGCCCGGCGAGCAGGGCGAGAGCGCGCGAAGCCTGCAGGAACGCGATGGATCCGCGCGGGCTCGCACCGTACTTGATGTACCCGCCGAGGGTCTCGCCGATGTACGGAACCGGGTTCCTGGTGACGTAGACGAGCGAGACGATGTAGTTGCGGATGGCCGGATCCACGTACACCCGCGACGCGATGTCCTGCAGCTGCTCGACCTCGGCGAGCGAGATGGTCGTCTCGGCATGACGGTCGGGATCCAGAGCACCGGAGTCGATGCGCGCGAGCACCTCGAGCTCGTCGGCGGGACTCGGGTACTCGACGATCTCCTTGAGCAGGAAGCGGTCCATCTGCGCCTCGGGCAGCTCGTAGGTGCCCTCCTGCTCGATCGGGTTCTGCGTGGCGATCACGAGGAACGGGCGCGGAACCCTGTGGATCTCGCCGCCGATCGTCGTCTGCCGCTCCTGCATCGCCTCGAGCATCGCCGACTGCGTCTTGGCGCTGGAGCGGTTGATCTCGTCGAGCAGCACGAAGTTCGCATGCACCGGACCGAGCACTGTGCGGAAGGATCCGTTCGCCGCGTCGTAGATCTGCGTGCCGGTGATGTCGCTGGGCAGCAGGTCGGGCGTGCACTGGATCCGCTTGAAGTCGGCCTTGACCGTATCGGCGAGGGTGCTCGCGGCCGTGGTCTTGGCCAGGCCCGGCACGGACTCGAGGAGGATGTGGCCGCCGGCCATGAGCGCCAGCAGCAGGCTGGTGCGGAGGCGCTCCTGGCCCACCATGCGGGCGGAGTACGCCTTCGACACGATGTCGAGGATCTCGCGGGCGCGGGCCATCTCGGCCTCGGTCGGGGCGGGCTTCGGCTCGGTGGGCACGTCGGGCGTCGCCGGGGCGGTGGACGCCGGCGGGACGGAGGGGGCGGCCGGAGCGGAGGGCGCGGGGGCGGCGCTCGCCGCTCCGGGCACCGGTGCCGTCGGGGCTGCGGGGGGAGCGGAGGGCGCGGCCGTCGCGGCGGCCTGCTCGCGACGCGTGCTCGGTGCGGGCGGCATCGGCGGCGCCGGAGGGATGATCGGGGCGCCCGTGGCCGCGGGCGGAGGCGGCGTCTGCGCGGCGAACGATCCCGCGTCGTTGTTCTGGCTCACGTGCAGCTCCCCCTGGTCCGTGTCGCGCGTCGACCACGCGCACCTCTGCCAGCGTAACCGCCGAGGCCGCGCCCGCCGCCTGTGCGGCATGGGGAGGACTCCCCATGAGACCAGCGGGGAATGGTATTATCGAATTCGATCATAGGGGGTGATGATGGACGCCGAAGCGCTACGGAGGGCGCGCCTGAATGCGGGGCGGAGCCTCTATGACCTCGCCTCCGTGTCGGGCATAGCTGCCAGCAACATCTCGGCCATCGAGCACGGGCGACGCCTTCCGACGATCGGGACGGTCGATCTGATCGCCTCCGCGATGGGTGTCGAGTTCGTGCCGGTTTCCTTGCATGGGCGTGCGACCGTCGCCCGTGCTTCGGCGGAGATCATCATGCAGGAGGAATCTGCCCCTGCCGTCGCGTATCGTACGTTTCTGCAGATCGCCGACGATCTCGCCGCAGTCAATGCGTTCCAGCGCGTGCTGCTTGCGGCCGAGGAACCTCTGCGCACGCGATCTCGATGGGATGACGCCGTTGCGGGGCTTGTCGAATGGCGACTGGGACAGGTCGATGCGCCGCTTCCCGATTGGCTGGCCAGACGAGAAGCGGTGGACCGGGGCTGGTGGCAGCCGCAACGTACCGAGACTCCGCTCGCACTGACCGCCGATCCGGATCATGTCCCGGAGCCACTGCGCCGACGAAGGATCCTCATCGAGGAGGAGGAGTTCGCGAGTCTATGAGCGAGATCCTTCTTTCCCGTGCCGACATCATCGACGCCCTGACCGAACTGGTGAGCGAGTTGAGGGCTGATGGCCGGCGGTCTCACATCCAGATCGTCGGAGGTGCGGCGATCGCATTGACGCTGAATGCGGACCGCCGAGCTACGCGTGACGTCGATGCTCCCGCGACGCCAGCGGAAGCGGTTATCGCGGCTTCGGCTCGCGTCGCGCAGGCGCGGGGCTGGCCTGACGACTGGTTCAACAACGCGGCGGAGCAGTTCGTGCCGGCCGGCTTTGGTCGGGCCGCCGAGTGGCGGACGGTCCATGATGACGGCGTCGTGCGGATCGATGTGTCGTGCGGATCGATGTAGCGTCCCCTGAGATGCTGCTCGCGATGAAGCTGCACGCTGCGCAGCGACGACACCTTCGCGAAGCGGACGATCTCTCGGTTCTTCTCCGGCGGCTCGAAGTGCGCAGCGTGACGGAGGCTGAGGAGACCTACGGCGAGTTCTACCCCGGCGACGAGTTCAGCCCACGGCTCTTTGCTCTCGTCGGGGCGCTGCTCGATGTTCCTGGTGACGCACCACCCCTACCCGATCCGCCGCGCTTCGCTTGAGTCCGGTCGCCGGGGACGCATCTCCGCGGCGCCCGGGCCTCGAACGACGGAATCTCCCACCGCACGGGTTGCTGCCGAGCGCACGGGATACATGCGTCGGCAAGTCATGCACTCCGCAGGTCCCCACTCGACGCCCACGCGGAGCAGAGGCCGGCACCGGGCAGAGGTCGACACCGACACAGCCCGCAACCCCGCCCCCTCCCGTACCCCCGACACCGATACCACGGGGTGACGTGCCGGGCGGTGTGAGGTCGTAGCGTGGATCCGACCGCATTCGACCGCGGAGAGGGGGCGGCATGACCGTCGAGGATCGGCAGGATCGTCGACGTCCGGCGCGCCGCCGGTTCGGGATCCTGGCCCTGCGCGTGGCGCCCGGGCGTGCGAACCTCGCGATCTGGGCCCTCGCGATCGCGTGCGCGCTGGCTCAGCTGGCGGTCGCCGCCTCGTTGGGCGTCACGCTCTACCGGATTCCGCTCGCCGCGGCCCTCATCCTGTCGCTCGTGCAGGCCGCGGCCATCGTGCTCGCGCTGTTCGCGCCCGTGTGGGCGACCCTGCTGGCTCTGATCGCGGGCAATGCGCTCGCCGGGCTGGCCGCAGCGACCCCCGATCAGCCGTGGCCGATCGCCGTGTCCACGATCGTGGCGAACACGCTGGTGTGGATCGGCGTCGCGCTGCGGGCGCGCTGGTGGCTGCCCGCTGCCGGGTGGGCGTTCAGCGTGCTCTCCGCCGTCATGGTCGCCGTCGACGCGCCCGTGAAGGCGGACGACGGCCGTACGATCGCCGACCTCGTCGTCTTCGCGGCCGTCACCCTCGGCGCCGTCCTGGTCGGCGTCGGGATCCGCAACTGGTCGCTGCTGCGTGCGCAGTTGCGGGCCGAGCGTGCGGCGACGGCCGTCGAGCTGGCCCGCCGCGAGGCCGTCGAGGACAAGGCGCGGATCGCCCGCGAACTGCACGACGTCGTCGCGCACGGGATGTCGGCGATCCAGGTGCGCGCCGCGAGCGCGCGCTACCGGATGCCCGATCTTCCGCCCGACGCCGCCGCGGAGTTCGACGAGGTCGCGGCGACGGCGCGGTCGGCGATGAAGGAGATGCGCGTGATCCTCGGGCTCCTCCGCGACGAGGAGGGGGAGGCCGAGCATGCGCCGCAACCGGGCCTCGCCGACGTCCCCGAGCTGATCGCGCGGGCCGGCGACCTCGGTCCGGTGTCCGAGCGCGGGACGTGGGAGCTCACGGAGCGGGAGCAGCAGGATCCGATCCTGGGCCTCGCCGCGTACCGCGTGGTGCAGGAGGGGCTGAGCAACGTCGCCCGGCACGCCCCGGGCGCCGCCACGGAGGTGGTGTGGACGCAGACGCCGGCAGAGCTCGGGATCCGCGTGCGCAACACGGCCCCGGCGGGGCCCGCCGAACCACGCGCGGACGGGGGCGGGCACGGACTCCGCGGAATGCGCGAGCGGGTGGCGACGATGGGCGGCGCGGTGCACGCGATCGCCCAGGACGACGGCGGATTCGTGCTGCAGGTGCGGATCCCGAGGGAGGAGCGGTCATGACGACGGTGTTGATCGTCGACGATCAGGCGATGCTGCGGGCGGGGTTCGCCGCGATCCTGCAGGCGCAGGACGGGATCGACGTGATCGGGCAGGCGTCCGACGGTGCCGAGGGGGTCGACGAGGCCCGGCGGCTGCGCCCCGAGGTCGTGCTCATGGACGTGCGGATGCCGAACCTGGACGGGATCGAGGCGACCCGGCGGATCCTCGCTGCGGCGGAGCGAGACGGCCGTGCGGCGCCCGCCGTGCTGGTGCTGACCACCTTCGATGCCGACGAGTACGTGCACGAGGCGCTGCAGGCCGGCGCCAGCGGGTTCCTGCTCAAGGACGCCCTGCCTGAGGAGCTCGTGCAGGCCGTGCGGGTGGTCGCGGCCGGGGACGCGCTGCTCGCTCCGCGGATCACCCGGCGGCTGCTGGAGCGGTTCGCAGAGAGCCGACCCCGGACGAACGGCGCCGAGCTGCGGCTGAAGGGCCTCACGGAGCGCGAGCACGAGATCCTCGTGCTCGTCGGCCGCGGGCTGTCGAACCGCGAGATCGCGACCGACCTGTTCCTCGCCGAGCAGACCGTGAAGACGCACGTCAGCCGTATCTTCGCGAAGCTCGGGCTGCGCGACCGGGTGCAGGCGGTGATCCTCGCCTACGACGCGGGGCTGGTGGCGCCCGCGGGGTGACGCCGCAGGCTCAGCTCGTCTGGGAGACGGCGATGCCGAGCGCCGAGAATCCGACGACGAGGACGAACACGACGATGATCGCCCAGACCAGCAGGATCAGGCTCGAGATGATCACGCCCGTCAGGGCCATGCCCCGGCCCGCAGGCTCTCTGCGCAGACCCGCGATCCCCAGGATCAGCGCCGCGATCGGCACCAGGAACGTGAACCCGAACACGATCGAGACGAGGGCGAGCACCATCGACGCGATGCTCATGCCCTTGGGCTCGGGCGCCGCGAGATAGACGGGCATCGGGTAGTACGACGGACCTCCGGCCGGATTCTGCGCCATCGGATACGGCGGCGGTCCGGGCTGCGGATCCTGCGGATAGGTCATGATTCCCCCTGGTCTGCGTGGTGCGGGTTCCTGCCCCTCCTTCCTAGCGCACCCGGGCGGAACCCGTGCCCGCCGTCGCGAACCTGCGACACCGGGTCAGAGCCCTGCGACACCGGGTCAGAGCAGTGCGGCGACCTTCCGCGCCGTCTCCTTGGCGGATCCGGGGTTCTGGCCCGTGACGAGCTTCCCGTCGGCGACGGCGTACGCGACGAACGGGAGGCGCGCCTTCTCGTAGAGTGCTCCGCGCTTCTTCATCTCCTCCTCGGCGTTGTAGGGGACGAGCTTGTCGACCCCCGCCAGGATCTCCTCCCGCCAGGCGAAGCCGGTGAGGTGCCTGCCCTCGACGAGGAGGCTGCCGTCACTGAGGTGGACATCGAGCAGCCCGCAGTATCCGTGGCACACCGAGGAGACGATCTTGCCCTGCTCCCACAGCTCACGGGTGACGCGCTGCAGGCCCTCGCTGCCGGGGAAGTCATACATCACGGCGTGCCCGCCGGTGAAGAAGATCGCGTCGAAGGCCTCCGTGTCGACCTGCTCAGGGCTGAGGGTGTCCTCGAGCAGGGCCATCCGGGCGGGGTCCTCGTGCCAGGCCTTCGCGACCTTGTCGTAGGCGGGGAACTTCAGCGAGCGGGGCTCCAGCGGCACCCGCCCCCCGGCAGGGCTCACGAGGGTCTGCTCGAAGCCGTGCTGCTCGAACACCTCCCAGGCGTGGGCGAGTTCGGACAGCCACAGCCCGGTCGGGTGGGTCGGGTCGTCGTAGTGTGCGACGTTGGTGACGACGTGCAGGATGCGGGCGGTCATTCTTCTTCTCCTCGGAGGCTGTCTTCTCGGGTGGTGGGCGGATCAGGATCCGGACGCCGGGACGCTCGCGACAGAACCCGCCGCGAGCAGCGCTCCGATGGTCGCGCGGACCCGCTCGGCGACCTCGTCGAACGGCTCGGGGCGGAGCTTCCCGTCCAGGTGCAGGAAGGCGAGGCCGTGCGCGGCGCTCCACATGCCCGTCGCGATCGCCGGAGACGGGACGCCGGGGAACAGGCGCTCGGTGACGCCGCCGAGCAGGGCGTGCAGTCGCTCGGCGGCCTGGACGCGTTCGCCGTCGGCGGGGTCGCACTCGTTGCCGAACATGAGACGGAACACGGCGGGGCGGCGAAGTGCGAATCCGACATAGGCGACGCCGAGGGCGCTGAGCACGTCGACCGCGGTCGCGTCGTCGGCTAGAGCTGCGAGAGAGTCGGAGAGATCGCCGGTGAGGTCGGTGAAGCCCTCGACGGCCACCGCGGCGTCCAGCGCCGCACGATCGGCGAAGTGCCGGTAGGGCGCCGTCTGAGAGACCCCGGCCCGGCGGGCGACGGCGCGCATCGAGAGCTGCTCGCCGTCCTCCAGGGACGCGATCGCCGCAGTCAGGAGCGCCGCCCGCAGGTCGCCGTGGTGGTAGGACTTCTCGGAAGTTGACACTGAACACTTCCCTCTCTACGATCATGTGTGCAGTGCAAACATAGCGCACGGAAGGCGATGGGACAGGGATGCAGACGATCCTGGGGGCGAATGGTCAGATCGCGATCGAGCTGGCGCGGGAACTGGACCGCGCGGGCGCCGGAGAGCTCCGGCTGGTCAGCCGCACCCCGCGAAAGGTCAACGACGCGGACGACACGCGCAGCGCCGACCTCCTCGACGCCGAGCAGACCGGATCCGCCGTGGCGGGGAGCGAGACCGTCTACTTCACGGCCGGTCTGCCCGCCGACACGGCGCTCTGGGAGGCGCGGTTCCCGACGATGCTCCGCAACGCGCTCGACGCCGCGAAGGCCGCGGGAGCCCGGTTCGCCTACTTCGACAACACCTACATGTATCCGCAGGACGCCCGGGTGCAGACCGAGGACACGCCCTTCGAGCCGGTCGGTCCCAAGGGGCGCGTCCGCGCCGCGATGGCCCGGATGGTGCTCGACGAGATGGAGCGCGGCGACATCCCGGTCCTGATCGCCCGCGCCCCGGAGTTCTACGGCCCGGGTCGCACGCAGAGCGTGACCAACGCCCTGGTGATCGATCGCCTCGCGGCGGGGAAGCGCCCGCTGGTGCCGGTGCGCGACGACCGCAGGCGCTCGTTGATCTGGACCCCGGATGCGAGCCGCGCGCTCGCCCTGCTGGGCCGCACGCCCGATGCGTACGGGCAGACCTGGCACCTGCCCGTCGATCCGCAGCGACCCGCCTACCGAGAGTTCGCCGACCTCGCGGCGCCCGCCTTCGACCGCTCCTCCGGGTACACGGTGGTGCCGGAATGGCTGCTCCGTGCCGGTGGCATGGTGAGCCCGCAGGTGCGCGAGCTGCAGGAGCTCCTGCCGCGCTATCGGCATGACAATCTCTTCGACTCCGGCAAGTTCCTGGCCCGCTTCCCGGAGTTCCCGGTGACGACGTACGCCGAAGGGCTGCGAACGGTCCACGCGGAAGCGGCGTCGCGCCGGGAGAACCGAGCATCGTGATACTCCGGTAGGGGGTGGATCCGGCTCCGCAGCGGGACGCGAAGGCGCAGACCTGCCCGCGACCGTAGGGGAATGGCACTCCTCACCCCCGTTCCCCCCGTCGCCGCGGTCGCGCCCGCGCCGTCCGCTCCGGCCACCCCTGCCGGAGCCCGCCCCGCACGCGACACCGCGGTGGATGCCGTGCGCGCCCTGCTGCTGGGCGTCGTCGTGCTCCTGCACGCCCTCATGGCCGGAGTGAGCGTCGCCGCCGACGGATCCCCGATCCTGCGCAACGCGATGGAGGGCTGGGACGGATTCGCCCCGCTCACCTGGATCCTGCAGATCATGCCGCTGTTCTTCGTGCTGGGCGGCTTCGCCTCGTACACGCAGTGGACGCGGCAGCGGGCGAAGGGCGCGACCGCCGGCGACTACGTGGCCGGGCGTGTGCGCCGGCTGCTGATCCCCGCGGTGGGCGCGATCATCGCTGCGGCCGTGCTGCTCGCGGCGCTCGTCGTCGCCGGGGTGCCGGCTGACGTCGTGGCCACGGCGGGATTCCGGATCGGCCAGCCGTTCTGGTTCCTGGGTATGTATCTCGGCTGCTCGGCGCTGGTGCCCGTGATGGTGCGACTGCACGAGCGCCACCGCGCGCTGACCTTCGCCGCGCTCGCCGCGGGGGTCGTCGTCGTCGACATCGTGCGCGGTGCGACGGGCGTCACCGCGATCGGCCTGCTGAACATGGCGTTCGTGTGGCTGCTGCTGCAGCAGCTCGGGTTCGCGGTCGCGGACGGATCCCTCGACCGCCTGCGGCGGGGAGCGCTGCTCGCGGTCGCCGGGGTCGCCGCCGGCGCCGCCGCCGTGCTCATCGTCACCGGCGCGGCGCCCGGCGACCTCATCGCGGCGCTGAACCCGCCGATGGCGATCCTCGTGGTCGTGGGCGTCGCGCAGACCGCGGTGTTCCTCGCGCTGCGTCCGCGACTGCGGGCGGCGGTCGCGGGTCCGCGCACGGCCGCCGTGGTCTCGTGGGTGAACGGCCGGGCGATGACGATCTACTCCTGGCACATGCTCGTCGTGATCGCCCTGGCCGGGATCCTGCTGCTCGCGCACGTCGGCCTGCCGGCACCGCTCACCGCCGCCTGGTGGGCGAGCCGACCGCTCTGGTTCGCCGCGGTGCTGGTGGCCGTCGCGCTCGTCGTCGCGGTGACCGGCAGGCGCGAGGCCGCCCGCGAGTCCGCCGGGGCCCGCGTGGGCCGGATGCGGGCGACCGGGGCGACGCTGACCGGAGTCGCGGGGGTGGTGACGATCCTCGTCGGCGGATCCTCTCCCTCGGCATGGGTCGTGGGCGCGGTGCTCGTGCTCGGGGCTCTGCGACTGGCCGGGGGCCGTGCCGGGCGTCTCGCCTAGGGCCGCGCCTGAGCGGGCGGGCGTCGGCGCAGGCGCGTCACGAGCACGCCGAGCAGGCAGAGCGCGCCGCCGACGAACATGAGCGGCGTCGGCACCTCGCCGAGGATCAGCCACGACAGCAGGATCGCGATCGCGGGCACAACATAAGTGGTGGCGGAGGTCTGCCCGGCCGTGCTGCGCTGCAGCACGTACGCCCAGGTCGTGAACGCGATCGCGGTCGGGAAGATGCCGAGGTACACCACCCATAGGGTCGCGTCGAGGGGCGCGGTCTCCAGCGCCCCGACGAGGCTGCCGCTCCAGGGCAGCAGCGCCACGGTGCCGGCCGCCGCACCGAGCCAGGTGAGCGTGGTCGCGTCGGAGCCCTGGCTCAGCAGATGCTTCTGCAGCAGCGTGCAGCCGGCGTACATGACTGCGGCGAGCAGGGCGAGCAGGAGACCGGCGATGTCGAGGGCTCCGCTCTTGGTCGAGGAGTTCAGGCCGATGAGCACGACTCCGCCGAAGGCGATCGGCGCCCCGATCAGCAGTGGTTTCGGGAAGCCTTCGCGCAGGAACAGCCCGCTGAAGACGACCACCATGAGCGGTGCCAGGTTGACGACCATCGCCGCGGTGCCGGCGTCGAGGGTGTGCTCGGCGGCGTTGAGTGCGAGGTTGTAGACGCAGAACCAGCCGACGCCCCAGACGGCCACCAGCAGCCAGTGCCGCCGTGGCGGCAGGCGGATCCCGCGGCGCAGCGCGATGACGGTGAGCGCCACGGTCCCGACCGCCATGCGCAGCAGCGCGAGCGCGCCCGGGTCGAAATGCGGGCCGGCGCCGCGGATCCCGATGAACGCCGAGGCCCACAGGACGACCGTGACCACGGCCGCCGTCAGGACGAGGGCCCCGTTGCGGCGCGGCGGGGGGACGAGGGCGCCCGCGCCGTCCGCCGGTTCGCGCTTCGGTCCTGCCGTGGTCTCCGCCATCCTCCGATCGTCGCAGGGGTCGCCGACATCGGTCGAGACCGGCGACAGCCATCGCCCGCCGACATCCCGCCATGCGTCGGCGGCGCGGTCAGATCGCGTCGCGTCGCGCCTGGATCGGTGCGCCCGGGGTGCCGTCCGTGTAGACGGCCGTGATGATCGGGTTCCCGATCCCGAGGTCGATCGCCCCGGCGCCGAGGGTGATCGACGCTCGACCGGCCGCGTCGAAGGTGACGGATCCCGCCGCCGCGCCGCCGTACGTGACCGCCGCGGTCGAGCCGGGCTGGCCCGAGAGCATCAGCGTGTAGCTGCTGAGGATCCTGATCCCGAGCAGGTTCACGGTCTGATTCGCGACGATCCCGGTGAAGGCGAGCGGCGCGGGGGCCGGTGGCACCGGCGTCGGCGCGGGCGGCGCCGGGTCCGGCGACGACACCGCGGGGACGGGAGCCGGGGCGGGCGGGGCCTGCGTCGGCGACGCTACGGGACCCTCGTCGGCGGAGGGCGTTCCGGGCGCCGGCGACGCCACGGCGGGGACGGGCGGGGCGCTCGTCGCGGGAGGCGTCGCCGGGGCGGATGTCACGGCGGGCGCCGGAGGGCCCCCGTTCTCGAGACCGCGCTCGACGAGGGGGTTCGGGGCGGCTGGGGCGGAGATGTCCTGACCGATCGCCGCGGGGCCGTCCGGGGTGCGCAGGAACCAGAGTCCGATCGCTCCGAGGGCGAGGCAGAGCAGCACCGCTGCTCCGGAGATCCACAGCGCCGTCCGCCGCCGAGGGGGCGCGGTCGCGGCCGGCTCGATCGGGGCGGCGGAGGGAAGAGGCAGGGGCACCGGAAGCGGGGAGCCGGGCTTCGCCGGGGGAACCGTCAGCGGTGCCGCGAGCAGAGGCCCCGGCGACGGCTGCGCCGTCTGCTCCTCGCGATGCAGGCGCGCTTCGCGCCGCGTGGCTGCGGCGGGCGCGGCCCGTGGGCCCGCGGGCGGCTGGTCCGTCGGCTCTGTCATCGGTGTCTCCGGCAGCGCTGCTCCCGATCGACACGGCGCGTCGCTGCGGATCTCACCCTATCGGCCGGCCGCCGTCGATGTTCCCCCGTCGCGAACTCGGTCGGATCCGCGCGCTTTGAGCGGGTTCGCCGACGAACAGGCCGAATCGACGGAGTTCGCAGCGGGATCCCGAAGCGAGGGCGAGCACTCAGCGTCAGGCGTTGCCCCGCGGTCATCCGGTGTACGCCTCGGCGAGGGAGGTGCGGCCGACGCGGCGGGCGGGCTGGTGCGTCAGAGGCGGCGCTTCAGCGAGCGGCGCGGCGCTCCTGATCGACCATCGCGGCGAGCTCGGGGAAGCCTCGGGTGACGGTCCGCCACAGCAGTGCCTCGTCGAGGCGGTCATAGTGGTGCACCACGAAGTCCCGATGCCGCGCCGCCGCTCGCCACTCCGATCGCCGGAAACGCTCCGGATCGGCGTGGATCAGCCGCTTCGCGAGATCGCCCACGCGGTTCGACAGCGCTTCGAACGCCAACGGCAACGCCGGATCCGCATGGAAGTCCTCTTCCCCGCGTTCGGCGAGGGCCGCGGCCCGGTCGAGGATCAGCGCCAGGTCTTCGAGCCAGCGGCCGATCCGCTCGTCGTCGTTCACAGCGGAACGGCCTCGGCGAGGATCCGGGCGTCGCGCGTCGCGTCGACCGAGGTGCTCGGCAGCGCGGTGACGGGCACGCCGAGCACCGTCTCCGCATCGAGCTCGAACTGCGCGATGTCGAACAGGGTGGCGTCGGCGTCGGGGGTGACGAGCAGGTCGACATCGCTCCCCGCCCGTTGCTCGCCGCGCGCGACCGAACCGAACACGCGCACCTCTCGAAGATGCGCGACGTGGGCCAACCGCTCGAGCACGGATCCGTACCGCCGCAGCTCTGCGAGGTCGATGCTGCGCGATTGCGGATCCAGATGCAGGAAGCGCTCGTAGGAAAGCAGCACCGCCTCCGGACGCCGGTGCGCGCCGATCACCACGGGATCGGCGTCGGGGTCGTCGCGGAAGGCCGCCAGGGCACGCGAGAGGCCGATGCGGGCGTCGGCCACCGAGCTGACATCCATCATTCCTCCTTGTACATCTCCCTGTACAAGTATTGGACTCCGAGGCGTTCGGATCAACAGCGGATCCGCCGCGCAACGCGGCCCGGACCCCCTCCGATAGACTGGCCCCGCCCGATCGGGCCAGCTCATCCGCCGGTGCAATCCCGGCGAAAAGCACGGCGGCCACCGGCCGCACCCAAGGGGGATGCACCCATGCCAGGAATCGTGATCGTCGGCGTCCAGTGGGGCGACGAGGGCAAGGGCAAGGCCACCGACCTGCTCGGCGAGCGCACCGACTGGGTCGTCAAGTTCAACGGCGGCAACAACGCCGGACACACGGTGGTCGTCGGCGACGAGAAGTACGCCCTGCACCTGCTGCCCTCGGGCATCCTCTCGCCCGGCGTCACCCCGGTCATCGGCAACGGCGTCGTGATCGACCTCGAGGTGCTGTTCCACGAGCTCGAGGCGCTCGGATCCCGCGGCATCGACACGTCCCGGCTGAAGGTGAGCGCCAACGCGCACATCATCACCCAGTACCACCGCACCCTCGACAAGGTCACCGAGCGCTTCCTCGGCAAGCGGATGATCGGCACCACCGGCCGCGGCATCGGCCCGGCCTACGCCGACAAGATCAACCGCGTCGGGATCCGCGTGCAGGACCTCTTCGACGAGAACATCCTGCGGCAGAAGGTCGAGGGGGCCCTCGACCAGAAGAACCACCTGCTGGTGAAGGTCTTCAACCGCCGCGCCATCGCCGTTGACGAGATCGTGGACGACCTGCTCTCCTATGCGGAGCGGCTGCGTCCGATGGTCGCCGACACCGGGCACCTGCTCGACGACGCCCTGCAGCGCGGCGAGGTCGTCGTGTTCGAGGGCGGCCAGGCCACCATGCTCGACGTCGACCACGGCACGTATCCGTTCGTGACCTCGTCGTCGGCCACCGCGGGCGGCGCCTCGACGGGATCCGGCGTCGGTCCCGGTCGCCTGGACCGGATCGTCGGCATCGTCAAGGCGTACACGACGCGGGTCGGATCCGGTCCGTTCCCCACCGAGCTCTTCGACGAGCAGGGCGACTGGCTGCGCGCGCGCGGCTTCGAGTTCGGCACCACGACCGGGCGTCCGCGCCGCGTCGGCTGGTACGACGCCCCCATCACGCGGTACGCGACGCGCGTGAACGGCATCACCGACCTCGTGCTCACCAAGCTCGACATCCTCGACGGACTCGACCAGATCCCCGTGTGCGTCGCCTACGACGTCGACGGCGTGCGCTTCGACGACGTGCCCGTGAACCAGAGCGACTTCCACCACGCGAAGCCGATCCTGGAGTACTTCCCGGGCTGGCAGGAGGACATCTCCTCCGCGCGCACGTTCGAGGAGCTGCCGAAGAACGCCCAGGACTACGTGCTCGCCCTGGAGAAGATGTCCGGCACGCGCATCTCGGTGATCGGCGTCGGCCCCGAGCGCGACCAGGTCGTCGTCCGGCACGACCTCGTCGACTGACACCCCCGGGACGGACGGCGTGCCGAGCGCACGGAAGGCTGCCGAATGCACGGGTTATCGGAGTGAACGACCCGTGCACTCGACAGCATCGGGTGCACTCGACGAGAGAGTGAGGGTGCGATGACGCGATTCTGGGTCGGCGGCTACGGCGTCGACATGGAGGGACCGGCTGACGGCATCGGGCTGCTCGCCGTCGATGAGGGACACGGTCCGACGACGCTCGCCTACCGCGGTGCGGTGGCGCCCGCCCCATCGCCGTCCTGGCTCGCACAGCATCCGACCCTCGACGTGGTCTACGCGGCGCTCGAGGGATCCGGCGAGGTCGCCGCATTCGCGCGGACCGGTGAGAGCGCCCTGCGCCCGGTCGGTCGTCCGGTGGCGGCCGGGCAGTACGTGTGCCATCTGGCGGTGGCCCCCGACGGACGGTTCCTCGTCGCGAGCTGCTACGGCGACGGCCGTGTGGTGCGGATCGGGCTCGACGCCGACGGCGGGCTGGTGCCGGCGGCGCGCGACAGGGCGGCCGAACTGCGCGCGGCCCTGTTCGGCGAGGATGCGGACGAGGCGTCCGGCGAGGGCGGTGGCGATCCGGCGGCCGCCGTCGACCCCTATGCCTCGGATCCGAACCGCCTCGACCCGAACGGCGACCCCCGGGTGTCGCACGCCCACGCCGCCGCGTTCCTCCCCGACGGGCGGGTCGCGACGACCGACCTCGGCTACGACCTCGTGCGGATCTGGCGTCCGGCGGCGTCCGGGCTGGCGCTCGACCACGAGGTCGTGCTGCCCCGGGGATCCGGCCCGCGGCACATGGTCGTGCATCCGAGCGGGCACCTGCATGTCGTCACCGAGTACTCGTGCGAGCTTTTCACGCTGGCCGCCGACCGCGAGGGTCGCTGGGGGCTGATCGCCGCGACCGCGGTCTCGGCGATCGCGACGCCCGGACATGACTATCCGTCCGAGCTCAGCCGCTCCCGCGACGGGGAGACCCTGTACGCCGGGGTGCGCGGCAGCAACACGATCGCGGCGCTCCGCGTCCGCGGATCGGGCGAGCGGGTCGAGCCCCTCGCGCTCGCCGACGCCGGCGTCGACTGGCCCCGCCACCATCTCGTGCACGACGGCGCGCTGCTCGTCGCGGGACAGCGCTCGGACGAGATCAGCGTGCTCGACCTCGACGAGCGCACCGGGGCCCCGGGCCGAATCCGGCACCGCACTCCGGCCCCGGCGCCGACGCACCTGTTGCTCGCGCGCTGAGGCCGGATCCGTCGGCCGACCCGCCGTCTTGGAGGATCGGCCGGCGGATGGCACAGTGAGTTCCCACGGCGATCCCGCGGTGATGCGGGGCAGGAGGGGAACGGATGCTGATCACGCTGACGTATGCGCCGGAGCCCGACGCGGGGGTCGATGCGACGGTCCTCGGCCACCTCCTGCACAAGCACCCCGCGAAGGTGCAGTCGTTCACGGCACCCGTCGGGGACATCCAGGTGTTCTACCCGGAGGCGACGTCCGAGCGGTGCACCGTGGCCGTCCTGCTCGAGGTGGATCCGGTCGGACTCGTGCGCAGCAAGCGGTTCCGCGGCGACGCCGGCGCTCTCGACCACTACGTCAACGATCGCCCGTACGTCGCATCGAGCATGCTCGCGGTGGCACTCGGCACGGTCTTCCGCACGGCGATGACCGGTCGCAGCGACAGTTATCCGGAGCTGGCGGCCGCGCCCCTCCCGCTCCGGGTCGAGATCCCGGTCGTCTCCACACGCGGCGATGAGGACGACCTGGTGCGCCGTGTCTTCGAGCCGTGCGGCTGGACCGTGTCCGAGCAGCGGATCCCGCTCGATGAGGAGCACCAGGACTGGGGGCCCTCGCGGTACAGCGGTGTGACGCTGACCGGTCGGGTGCGGCTCGCGGACGCACTGCGGCAGCTCTATGTGCTGCTGCCCGTGCTCGACGATGCCAAGCACTACTGGGTGGGCGACGACGAAGTCGGCAAGCTCGAGCGCGCGGGCGAGGGCTGGCTCGCGGCGCATCCGGAGCGCGACGTGATCACCCGGCGCTACCTCCTGCACCAGCGTTCGCTCGTCGCGGCGGCGGAGGGCGAAGGATCCCCGGTGCCGAGCGCTCCCTCGGATGCGGCCGCACCGCTGCGCGTGCTCCGTGCCGACGCCGTCCTCGACGCGCTGCACGACACAGGCGCCGCGCGGGTCGTGGACATGGGCTGCGGTCCTGGCGCACTGCTCGTGCGGTTGGCGAAGGACCGTTCGTTCACCCGCATCGTCGGGGTCGACGTCGACGCGCGGTCGCTGGAACGCGCGGCCAAGGCTCTGCGCCTGGACCAGGCCTCGGACGCCGAACGAGCCCGGATCGAGCTGCTGCACGGATCCGTCGTCTACCGGGACGAGCGCCTGCGCGACCACGACGCGGTGGTGCTCATGGAGGTCGTCGAACACGTCGACCCGTCCCGGCTCGGCGCACTCGAGGACGCGGTCTTCGCCGGTGCCGCCCCGCGGACCGTGGTGGTGACCACGCCGAACTCGGAGCACAACGTGCTGTTCCCCGCGCTCGCCGCGGGCTCCTTCCGCCATGACGATCACCGGTTCGAGTGGACCAGGGAGCAGTTCCGCGCGTGGGCGGACGAGGTCGCGGCGCGCCACGGCTACACGGTCGAGCTGCGCCCCGTCGGCATCGAGCACCCTGAGCACGGCGCCCCCACCCAGCTCGCCCTGTTCCGGAAGGCGGACGCATCCGTGTCTCAGACTCCGTCGGATCGGGCCGTGTCGCCCGGAACCCCGCCGACTCCGACCGGGTCGACGGGGTTCGCGCACGGACAGGACGCTCAGGCCGTGTCGGAGAGGCGGACCGCATGACCGAGCTCGACATCCCCGCGCTGTCTCTCGTCGTGCTCGTCGGCGCCTCCGGATCCGGCAAATCGACCTTCGCGCGCACGCACTTCGGGCCCTACGAGACGCTGTCGAGCGATGTGTTCCGCGGGCTGGTGTCGAACGACGAGTCCGACCAGTCCGCGACGGCGGCGGCCTTCGATGCGCTGCAGCACGTCGCGGCCAAGCGCCTGGAGCGGGGCCTGCTGACCGTGATCGACGCGACGAGCGTGCAGCCGGATGCGCGTCGCCGGCTCGTCGAGCTCGCGAAGGCGCACGACGTGCTGCCCGTCGCGATCGTGTTCGATCTGCCCGAGGCGCTGAGCGTCGCCCGCAACGCCGAGCGCCTGGATCGCTCGATCCCCGCCGGCGTGGTCAAGCGGCAGAGCGATCAGCTGCGCCGCGGCCTGCGCCACCTCGCGAAGGAGGGCTTCCGCAAGGTGCATGTGCTGCGCTCTGCGGAGGAGGTGGAGGCCGCCACGATCGTGCGCACCCGACTGCTCAACGATCGATCCGACGAGCACGGACCCTTCGACGCGATCGGCGACGTGCACGGCTGCCTCCGGGAGCTCGAGGCGTTGCTGACCCGCCTCGGCTATGAGCTGATCCGGGACGAGGACGGCCGCGCGATCGACGCTCGGCATCCGCAAGGCCGCCGGGTCGTGTTCCTCGGGGACCTCGTCGACCGCGGCCCCGACGTCGTGGGAGTGCTGCGGCTTGCGATGGGCATGGTCGGGTCGGGCCAGGCGCTCGCCGTCGCGGGCAACCACGAGGCCAAGCTCGTGCGCGCCCTGCGCGGCGACAGGGTCACGGTCTCCCATGGCCTCGAGCAGACCCTCGCTCAGCTCTCGGCGGAGCCGGAGGAGTTCCGCGAGCGGGTCGCCCGGTTCTGCTACGACCTGGTCTCGCACCTCGTGCTGGACGAGGGGCGGCTGGTGGTGGCGCACGCGGGGCTCAAGGAGCAGTATCACGGACGCGCCTCGGGGCGGGTCAGGGCGTTCGCGCTCTACGGCGACACCACGGGGGAGACCGACGAGTTCGGGCTGCCCGTGCGCCTGCCCTGGGCGAACGACTACCGCGGCACGGCGACGGTGCTCTACGGGCACACTCCGGTGCCGACCGTCGAGTGGGTCAACAACACCGCGTGCCTCGACACCGGCTGCGTGTTCGGCGGGGCGCTCACGGCGCTGCGGTACCCGGAGCGCGAGGTGGTCTCGGTGCCGGCCGAGCGCGTCTGGTACGAGCCGGTGCGTCCGCTCGTGCCCGTCGTGCCGGAGCGCTCGCCCGGAGTGCTCGACCTCGCCGATGTGCGGGGCAAGCTCATCGTCGAGACGAGCCTGCACGGGCGGGTGGGCATCCGCGAGGAGCAGACGGCCGGGGGCCTCGAGACGATGAGCCGCTGGGCGATCGACCCGCGCTGGCTGATCCATCTGCCGCCGACCATGTCGCCGCCGAACAGCTCCGCGCGCGAGGGATACCTCGAGCATCCCGACGAGGCGTTCGCGTACTTCCGCGACTACGGCGTGACCGATCTGATCTGCGAGGAGAAGCACATGGGGTCGCGGGCGATCGCGCTCGTCGCGCGCGATCCCTCTCGGTTCGGTGCGCCCGAGGGGTGGCGCGGAGCGATCCACACCCGGACCGGTCGCTCCTTCTTCGCCGCCGACGCCGAGAAGTCGACGCTCGCCCGGCTCGACACGGCGATGCAGGACGCCGGCCTCTGGGACGAGCTCGGTGCGGACTGGATCCTGCTCGATGGCGAGATCCTTCCGTGGTCGCTCAAGACCGGAGCGCTCATCCGCGAGCTGTATGCGTCGGTGGGTGCGGCCGGCGTGGCCGCGACGACCGCGGCATCCCAGGTGCTCGCGCGGGCGTACGCGTCGGGGGTGGATGTCGGTGCGCTCCGTGCCCGGATCGAGACCCGGATGGACGACGCCGGGCGGTTCCGAGACGCGTACCGCCGCTACGTCGGGGATCCGGACCGGGTGCGGTTCGCGCCGTTCCAGGTGCTGGCCGCCGGGGAGCACACCTTCGAACAGGCGGATCATGGCTGGCATCTCGGGATCGCGGACCGCCTCGCGGCGGCGGCGGAGGACCTCGTGGCGACCACGGCACGGCGGCGCGTCGATCTGAAGGACGAGGGATCCCTCGCCGCCGCGGTCGAGTGGTGGGAGCGGCTCACCGGTCGTGGGGGCGAGGGAATGGTCGTGAAGCCGTTCGGGAACGCGACGCGCACCGGCAAGGGGCTGGTGCAGCCCGGCATCAAGGTGCGCGGGCGCGAGTACCTGCGCATCATCTACGGTCCCGACTACACCGACCAGGCGAACCTCGCCCGACTGCGCGATCGGGACACCGGCCGCAAGCGCTCGCTCGCCGCACGGGAGTACGCGCTCGGCATCGAGGCCCTGCATCGGTTCACCGCGGGCGAACCGCTCTGGCGCGTGCATCAGGCGGTGTTCGGGGTGCTTGCGCTGGAGTCCGACCCGATCGACCCGCGGCTGTGACGGCCGCCGCGGCGCCGATCCCGAGGGGCGCACGGACCCGCACCCGCCAGGCCCTATCCTGAGACGCAGCGGTGCCGGACGGGTTCCGCAGTGCAGTGACGCGAGGTCAGGGGGGCGACATGGCCGAGGGACGATCGACTCCGGTGCCGGGCACCCCCGATGCCGTCGCCGGCACGCCGGACGGCGGGCATGACTTCACGACCGCGGGAGGATCCGCGGGGCCGGCCAACGCGACCGCATACGACCACGCCGCGCTCCACGCCCCCGCGCCGCAGGCACCGGCTCCCCGGCGTCGACGTCGGGCCGTGCTGGCCTGGTCGCTGTCGGTCGCCGGAGTGCTGCTGCTCGCGGGTCTCGCCACGGTGCTGCAGCTCACCGCGAACCTCGGCTACGACCAGGCGCGCACGGGGCTGGCCTCTGCGGTGTCGACGCAGAGCGACGAGGCGACGCACAACGATCGCGTCCGCGCCGTCGACGACGAGTCGGCCCGCGCCGCCGACACGCTGCTGGCGGTGACCGATCCGGCACTCGTCAGCGACGCGGACCGCGCCGCCCTCACGGCAGCGCGGGACCGGGCGCAGAAGGCGTCGGCCGCGGCCATGTCGCTCAGCGCGACACCGGTGCCGGAACCCGGCGCCAAGCCGTTCTGGTTCTGGGAGCTGTATGCGCGCACCGCGCGGCTCGACGCGGATTCGCGGGCGATGCGCACGCTGGGCTCGGCGCTCGGCCGTTCGTCCGAGGAGCTCGGATCCGCGACGAGCGCGCTCGACAAGACCGGGGTGGCGGTGGCCAACGCGGCGGGCGGCCTCGCGGCCCAGATCGAGAACGACAACCGGCCCTCGCCGAACGCGGGCGTCCTGGCGATGCGCGACCTCGCCGCGAAACTGGTCGCGACCACCTCGTTCGACGAGGAGGTGGCCCAGGGCTTCCGCGACTACGCGGCGAGCATCCAGAAGGTGCGGGACGGGCACGCCGCGACGCTCGCCGCGGAAGCCGGCCCGCTTCAGGGGGCGCGCCAGGAGATCGAGGACTTCGCGCGCGGGCTCGCGCCGGGCGTGCTGCTCGACTTCGAGTGGGCGGACCGGGTGAACGACCTCGGCGGCGACAACGGCTATCTCTCCGGTGAGACGGTCTGGCCCACCACTTGGGGGCAGTACGCGACCATCCGGCTGTCGAACTCGGTCGCCGAGGACTGGCCGGGCCCCTCGAGCCACGCGCTCGTCGCGCACGAGGTCGGGCACGCGATCACGACGAAGTGCTGGGGGATGTACGACACCACCAACTCGCAGACCGTCGAGGCCTGGGCGACCGCGTGGGCGATCAGCATGGGTTTCACCGACGAGGGCAACGGCACCCAGGCCTACGGACCCCCTCCCCAGGAGCTCATCGACAAGGCGGCCGCCTGCCGCTGAGCCGTGACGCGCGGACCCGTGCGACCTAGACTCGCGCTATGACCCCTCCGCCCTCGGCGTCCGTCGGCCAGGTCGTGGTGCTGCTCCCGCGCTGGCCGGATCCCGTCCCGCCGGCCGATCTCCCGATCCGAGGCGCGATGCGGCCGGGCGCCCGCGCGGTGTATGTGGTGCTCCTCCTGCTCGCGACCGCCGTCGGTGCGGGGACGCTCATCCCGCTCTGGACCACGCCGACCCCCGGGGTCTGGTTCTCGGTGCTGTTCACCGCGTTCATCGCCGCACTCGTCGTGGTGCTCTGGTTCGTCTTCGCCGGGGCGCTGGCGCAGAACGCACTGAGGGTGCGAGCGCTCGCCTGCTGGCGTCAAGCGTCCGGACGCATCGAACGCGTCGACGGCACGGTCGTCGCGCGCACGGTCTCGACGATCGAGGACGGCGGAGTCGACCGTTTCGAGCTCGCCGTCGAGACAGCGACGGGGGTGTCGTCGGCCGTCTGGGAGCGCCCCACCGCACGATCCCGGATGCTCCTGCAGACGGAGGTGCCGGGGGTGGGCGCGACGGTGCGCGTGTGGCGCATCCGGGGCGCAGGCCCCGAGGATCCGCTGGTCGTAGAGGCGCTGGATCCGTCGGTGGTCACCTCCGGACAGGGGGCGGGATCCTGACGATCCCGTAAGAATGCGACGCCCGTGCCACCCGGGTCTGGGAGGGTGGGACGGACCCGTCCCGACGAAGCACGACGAACGGAGCGCAGATGACCGACGAATACGACCTGATCGTGCTGGGCGGCGGCCCGGTGGGGGAGAACGTGGCAGACCGGGCCGTCCAGGCGGGACTCACCGCCGTGATCGTGGAGGGCGAGCTGGTCGGGGGCGAGTGCTCGTACTGGGCCTGCATGCCCTCCAAGGCGCTGCTGCGCTCGCCGCAGGCGCTGCGCGCGGCCCGGCACGTCGGCGGCGCGGCCGAGGCGGTCACCGGCGAGCTCGACGTGCGTGCGGTGCTCGACCGGCGCGACTCCTTCACGAGCCACTGGCAGGACGACGGCCAGGTCGCCTGGCTCGACTCGGCCGGAATCGACCTCGTCCGCGGGCACGGGCGCCTGAGCGGGGAGCGGAAGGTCGCCGTCACCGCGCCCGACGGCGGCGTGCGCACCCTCACCGCCCGTCATGCCGTGGCGGTCAGCACCGGATCCGATGCCGCGATCCCGCCGATCCCGGGACTCCACGAGGCGAATCCGTGGACCAGCCGCGAGGCCACGAGCGCCGAGGAGATCCCGGCTTCGCTCGTCGTCATCGGCGGCGGCGTGGTCGCCGTCGAGATGGCCACGGCGTATGCGTCGCTCGGCGCGGAGGTCACGGTGCTCGCCCGCAGCGGGCTGCTCGGATCCGTCGAGCCGTTCGCCGCCGGACTCGTCGCCGAGGGCCTGCGTGCGCTCGGCGTCGACGTGCGCACGGGCGTCGTGACGAAGAGCGTCGCCCGGGATGCCGACGGGGTCACGGTGAGCACGGACGGCGGCGACGTGCGCGCCGCCGAGATTCTCGTCGCCACCGGTCGCACGCCGCGCTCGGGCGACATCGGCCTGGAGACGGTGGGCCTGCCGGCGGGCCGATGGATCCGCACCGACGACACCCTGTGCGTGCCCGGCGTCGACTGGCTGTACGCGGTCGGCGACATCAACGGCCGCGTGCTGCTCACTCATCAGGGCAAGTACCAGGCGCGCGCGGCGGGCGACGTGATCGCCGCCCGCGCGAAGGGCGAGCCCGTCGACGACGCGCGCTGGGGGCGGCACGTCGCGACGGCGGACCACGCCGCGGTGCCGCAGGTCGTGTTCTCGGAGCCGGAGGTCGCGGCCGTGGGCCTCACCGCCGCGGCTGCCCGTGAGGCGGGGCACCGCGTCCGCGAGGTCGAGGTCGAGTTCTCCTCGGTCGCCGGCGCGTCGCTGCACGCCGACGGCTATCAGGGCCGAGCGCACATGGTCGTGGACGAGGACCGGCAGGTGCTGCTCGGGGTGACCCTGGCCGGATCCGATGTCGCGGAGCTCATCCACGCCGCGACGATCGCGGTCGTCGGCGAGGTTCCGCTCTCGCGGCTCTGGCATGCGGTGCCGTCGTATCCGACGATGAGCGAGGTGTGGCTGCGCCTCCTGGAGGCCTACGGCCGGGCGTCTGCCTGAGCCCCGGATCCGGCGCCGGGAATCCGGAACGCGACGTGGCTGTTCCCGATGTCGGAGGCTTGGCCTACTGTCGGAAGGGCGCCGCGGCGCCGCACGCCGAGAAGAACGTGTCGCATCGATTCCCGAGGAGGGACGAGCATGCAAGCAGTATTCGAAGGACGGATCATCGCCAACGCGGATGACTCCGACGTGGTGATCATCGAGGGCAACCGGTACTTCCCGCCCACCTCGATCACCGAGGGCGTGCTGCAGGAGAGCCCGACGCCGTACACCTGTCCGTGGAAGGGCGAGTGCCAGTACTACTCGCTGCGCGTGAACGAGCAGGAGCACAAGGATCTGGCGTGGGCGTATCCGCACCCCTACCCGACCGCGATCGAGCGGGTCGGGGTCGACTTCTCGGGCTACGTCGCGTTCGACCGCACCGTGGAGATCCGCGAGGGCGACGTGCCGCAGGAAGGATCCCTCCCCTGAGGGCGCGCGGCCGATGATCGAGTTCCGCTCCGTCACCAAGACGTTCCCCGACGGCACCCGCGCGGTCGATGACTTCAGCCTCGTCATCCCGGCCCGTCAGACGACCGTGCTCGTGGGCTCGTCGGGCTCCGGCAAGACCACCCTGCTGCGCATGATCAACCGCATGGTCGAGCCGACCTCGGGGGCCGTCGAGATCGACGGCGTGAGCGTTCTGGACGGGGATCCCGTGGCGCTGCGCCGGCGCATCGGCTACGTCATGCAGAACTCGGGACTGCTGCCGCATTTCAGCGTGATCGACAACATCGCCACGGTGCTGCGCCTGAACGGCGTCGCCCGGCGCGAGGCGCATGAGCGCGCACGCGAGCTGCTCGACACGGTCGGGCTCGATCAGGCGCTCGCGGAGCGCTACCCGAGCCAGCTCTCCGGCGGGCAGCAGCAGCGCGTCGGGGTGGCCCGAGGGCTCGCCGCCGACCCGAACATCCTGCTCATGGACGAGCCGTTCGGCGCCGTCGACCCGATCGTGCGCACCGAGCTGCAGCAGGAGCTGCTGCGTCTGCAGCGCGAGCTCGGCAAGACGGTCGTCTTCGTCACGCACGACATCGACGAGGCGCTGCTGCTCGGCGACCGGATCGTGATCCTCGACAGGGCCGCGCGCATCGTGCAGCAGGGCACCCCGGACGAGATCCTCACGGCGCCCGCGGACGAGTTCGTCGCGGCGTTCATCGGCGCGGACCGCGGTCGGCGCGCACTGCACCTCAAGCAGACGCCGCACGGCACGGTCGTCGTCGACGCCGACGGGCGGGCGCAGGGAACCCTCGTGCAGTCGCCCGCCGACCTCCTCGACGCCCATCCGCCGCGCGCGACCGACGAGGTCGACTGACATGACCTGGATCATCGACAACCTCGGGCTCATCGTGGGCCTCGCCGCCGTGCACCTGCAGCAGAGCGTGATCGCGCTCGTGCTCGGGGTCGTCGTCTCGGTGCCGCTGGGATGGATCGCCTGGCGCTACCGGCTGGTGCGCGGGCCCGTGATCGTGCTCACCGGCCTCCTCTACACGATCCCCTCCCTGGCGCTGCTCATCCTGCTGCCGGCGCTGCTGGGCTACTCCGCGATCAGTCCCACGAACCTCGTCGTCGCCCTGACGATCTACAACATCGCGATCCTGGTGCGGGCGGTCGCCGACGGGCTCGACTCGGTCGACGCCGACGTGCGCCGGGCCGCGACCGCCATGGGCTACGGCTCCGGACGGCGGTTCTGGACGGTCGATCTCCCGCTCGCGGGCCCCGTCATCCTGGCGGGCGTGCGCGTCGCCGCGGTCTCGACGATCGCGCTCGCGACCGTCGGCATCCTCGTCGGCGTGCAGAACCTCGGCTATCTCTTCACGAACGGGCTCGACCGACGCCTCATCGAAGAGGTCTTCGCCGGCGTCCTCGCCGTGATCGTCCTGGCGCTCGTCGTCGACCTGCTGCTCGTGCTGATCGGCCGGCTGGTGATGCCGTGGCAGCGGGCCGCCGCAAAGCGCCGCGGGCGCGTCGCCTCCTCCGCGCTCGGCGCCTCCGCAGGGGTCGACGGCGAGGTCGTCGCCGAGGAGGTCGCCGCATGAACCTCTTCGTGGACGCGATCCGCTGGCTGCTCGACCCCGAGCAGTGGACCGGATCCTACGCACTGCCGGTGCTGCTCGGGCAGCATCTCTTCTACACGCTCGCCTCGGTGCTGGTCGCCGCCGTGATCGCGGTGCCCGCGGGCTGGGTCATCGGGCACACCGGGCGAGGGCGCGAGATCGCCGTGGCGATCTCCGGCGCCGCGCGGGCGATCCCCTCGTTCGGACTGCTGATCCTGCTCGTGCTGCTGTTCGGCGTGCTGCAGGTGCCTGCCGCGGCTCTCGTGACCTTCGTGCTGCTCGCAATCCCCTCGCTGCTCGCCGGGGCCTACACCGGCATCGAGGCGATCGACCCGCGCGTGGTCGACGCCGCGAAGGCGATGGGGATGACGCCGTGGCAGGTGTTCTGGAGGGTCGAGTTCCCGCTCGGGCTGCCCCTGCTCATCGGCGGTCTGCGCGCCGCGACCCTGCAGGTCATCGCGACCGTGACGATCGCGGCCTGGGTGAACCTCGGCGGCCTCGGCTACCCGATCATCCAGGGCATCCCGCTCGGCCGGTTCGACCAGGTGCTCGCCGGGGCGCTCCTCGTCGCGGCGCTCGCGCTGATCGCCGACCTGTTGTTCGCCATCGCCCAGCGGGCCGCCGTGCCGGCGGGCGTCCGCGCCGGCGACGCACGCTCCGGAGACGAACCCCGCGGGCGGAGCGCCCTGCGCGCCGCCCGCACCTGACCTGCATCGACCCTCACCACAGCACGGACTCCCCACCGAAGAGAGGCACACCATGTTCACCGCCCGCATCACCCGCATCGCCGCCGCTGCGTCGGTCGCGGTCGCCGCGGCCCTGGCGCTCAGCGCCTGCGGCTCCAGCAACCCGCTCGACAAGCCCACCGAGACGAACGGATCCGGATCCTCCGACACGATCGTCATCGGGTCCCAGGCCTACTACTCCAACGAGATCATCGCCGAGATCTACGCGCAGGCCCTCGAGAAGGACGGCATGAAGGTCGATCGCAAGTTCAACATCGGCCAGCGCGACGCCTACATGCCCGACGTGAAGTCGGGGGCGATCAGCCTGTTCCCGGAGTACACCGGCAACCTGCTGGAGTACCTGGGCGGCAAGGCCGACACGAACAGCTCGGACGACGTCTACGCCGCGCTGAAGAAGGCGCTGCCGTCGGGGCTCACCGCCCTGGACTACGCCAAGGCCGCCGACCAGGACACCTACACGGTGACGAAGGCCAATGCCGACAAGTACGGTCTGGAGTCGATCGGCGACCTGTCGAAGATGCCCGCGCCGGTCACCGTCGGCGCCGCGCCGGAGTTCGAGAAGCGCCCCTACGGCCCTGCCGCGGCGAAGACCGACTACGGCGTGGATCTCGCGTTCTCCGCGACCGGCCAGACCACGCTCGAGGCACTGCAGGCCGGCACCGTGCAGGTGGCGGACATCTACTCGGCGGATCCGGCTTTCGCCAAGGGCGACCTCGTCGCGCTGAAGGATCCGAAGAACCTCATCCTGCCGTCGAACGTCGTGCCGATCGTGAGCGCGAGCGTCGCCGACAAGGTCTCGAAGGCGATCAACGCCGTCAGCGCGAAGCTCACGACGGACGAGCTGGTCAAGCTCAACGTCCAGAGCACGGCCGACAAGAAGCAGGCCACCGACATCGCCAAGGCGTGGCTCAAGGAGCAGGGCCTGAGCTGAGCTCCGGCCTCGGACGAGGACGGCCCCGGGAGCGGATCCCGGGGCCGTCCTGCGTCCGGGATCGCGGAGCGCCGCGGCCGCGTGCCGCGTACAGTGGCGGACGTGACCGCTCCGAGCCTGGACCATCTGCGTACGTTCGTCACGGTGCACCGGGTGGGATCGCTCACCCGTGCGGCGCACCTGCTCGGGCTCTCGCAGGCGACCGTCTCCGCGCATGTGCAGGCGCTCGAAGCCGTCGTGGGATTCCCCGTGTTCGAACGCGGGCGAGCCGGTGTGACGACGACGGCCAAGGGCCTCGAGCTGGCGCGACGCGTGGCCGCGCATGTCGACGCGATCGAGGATGCGTTGCTGTCGCCGGCGCTGGGCGGCGACCCGGTGCGCACGGTGCATGTCGGCGGCGCCGCGGAGATCCTCTCGGTGAAGGTCGTGCCGCGCCTCGCCGAACTGCTCGCCGCCGCGGGCGGGCCGATCCGCCTCACCTTCGGGCTCCCCCCGGACCTTCTCGACGCGCTCGTCGGCGGCGCGCTCGATCTCGTGGTGAGCGCGGTTCCGCCGGGGCGCGAGGGTGTCACGGCGGAACCGTTCTATGACGAGGAGTTCGTCCTCGTGGCCGCTCGTTCCTGGGCGGGCGGGATCCCGGAGGACGTGCCGGTCGTCGCGTACGCGGCGAACCTGCCGATCATCCGTCGGTACTGGCGCAGCGTCTTCGACCGTCCTCCCTCCGGACTGCGGGTCGCGGCGGTGATCCCCGACCTCCGCGGGATCCGTCGCGCGGTGCTCGACGGCATCGGGATGTCGGTGCTGCCCCGCTACCTCGTCGACGAGGACCTGGAGGACGGTGCGCTCATCGCGCTGTACGAGCCGCAGGTCGCTCCACTGAACACGCTGTACCTCGCCACCAGGAGCGGAGAAGCGCAGCGCATCCCGGAGGTCGCCGCGGTCGCCGCGGCCCTGCGGCGGATCATCGCCTGAGGTCCCCGGAATCCCGATCGGTGGGTTCGATCATCCGATGGGGGCGTGCCGCTGATGCGGAGGAGCATGGACGTGTCGAAAGGACCCACATGTCGAAGATCCTCATGGCCGTGACCGCGGCCGATTCCCTCACCCTCGCCGACGGAACGGCGCACCCCACCGGATTCTGGGCGGAGGAGCTCGTCGTCGCGCACCGGGAGCTCACTCGCGCCGGTCATGACGTCCTCATCGCCACGCCCGGTGGACGCCCCGCGCCGGTCGACCCCGGATCGCTGAATGCCGACGTCGTCGGCGACGCGACGCGGGTCGAGGAGTTCCGGGCCTATCTGCAGACGATCCGGGCCGACCTGGAGGCGCCCGCCGCTCTCGGCGACATCGTCGCCACCGACTTCGCCGCCGTCGTGCTTCCGGGAGGCCACGGTCCGATGGCCGACCTCGCCTTCGACGAGGATCTCGGGCGTCTCCTGGTCGCCGCCGATGCTGCGCAGCTGCTCATCGCGCCGTTCTGCCACGGGCCGGCGGGGTTGCTCAGCGCGACGGCGCCCGACGGCCGGTTCGCCTTCTCGGGTCGCACCCTCACGGTCTTCACCGACGAGGAGGAGACCACCGGCGGGCTCGGCGAGAACACCCCGTGGTTCGTGGCGACGACGCTGCGCGACCGCGGTGCGACCGTGGAGGGCGGCGCCCCCTGGAGCTCGCACGTCGTGCGGGACGGCAACCTCATCAGCGGTCAGAACCCGCAGTCCAGCCACGCGGTCGCACAGACGCTGCTCGAGGCGCTGAACGCCTGAGCCCGAGCTGCGGATCCCGCGAGACACCGCTTCTCGCATGAGATCTGGCGCCAGGCGTGGCATCTCATGCAGGATCGCGGGTCTCGCGGGACCTGGTTCAGCTCTGCAGGGCGAGGTGCCGGGCGAAGAACCTCCCGGCGTCCTCGCCGGCGTGGGCCGGGACACCGGCGTGCCCGCCGAGGTTGGCCTGCAGCGTCTTCTCGGCGGATCCGAACGCGTCGAACACGTCGAGCGAGCGCTGCCGGTCGTTGCCCTCGTCGTCCCACTGCAGCAGCACGTGCAGCGGGATCGTGACGGCGCGGGCCTCGTCGAACATGCTCAGCGGCACGTAGCTGCCGGCGAACAGGCCGGCGGCGACGATGCGCGGCTCGACCCGGGCGAGCCGAATGCCGATCGCGAGCACGCCGCCCGAGTAGGCGACCGGTCCGCCGATCTCGGGCAGGGCGAACAGCGCGTCGAGGGCCGCCTGCCATTCGGGCACGGTCCGTTCGACGAGGGGCAGCACGAGCCGGTCGATGACGTCCTCGCCGGGCCGTTCGCCGGCGTCGAGCGCCCGCATCAGGTCGGCGCGGGCGCCCTGGAGCTCGGGCAGCGCGGGCCGCGCACCGTTGCCGGGCATCTCGAGCGCGACCGAGGCGAAGCCGAGATCGGCGGAGGCGCGGGCGCGGCCGTCGAGACGCGGGCGCATCCGGTCGAGCCCGGGCCCGCTCGGGTAGCCGAGGAGGATCAGCGGGACCGGGTGCTCGGCGGAGGCGGATCCCGGCAGCCAGAGCACGCCGGGGATCCCGTCCAGCGTGAAGTCGCGCTCGACGATGTCGTCGTCGCGCTGCCGCAGGGCGGTGAAGGCCAGTTCAGAGGTGGAGTTCATGGTCGTGCCTTTCGGGAGTGCGCATGCAGGGCGCTCCCGGACGACCTATCGTCCGACCGTGACCCCGATCAGGAGCACCCACGTCGATTCGTTCATGGGGACCACCTCCTGTTCTCGTGCCAGCACGGCGTAGGCGACAGTAGCACCTCGTCCGCTGTCCGTCGAGCCCTGTCGCGCGGGATCGGATCGCGCCCGGTGGATCCGATCCGCGACTCGTACCGGCCCGAGCGGGACACCGCCGGCCTCAGTCGAGCGCGCTCATCACGTGCTTGATGCGCGTGTAGTCGTCGAAGCCGTACTGGGACAGGTCCTTGCCGTAGCCGGAGTGCTTGAAGCCGCCGTGGGGCATGTCCGACACGAACGGGATGTGCGTGTTGATCCAGACGCAGCCGAAGTCGAGGTCGCGGGAGAAGCGCAGCGATCGGGTGTGATCGGTCGTCCATACCGACGCCGCCAGTGCGTAGGGGACGTCGTTCGCGAAGGCGAGCGCCTCGTCGTCCTCCTCGAAGGACTGCACGGTGAGCACCGGTCCGAAGATCTCGTTCTGCACAGCCTCGTCGTCCTGGCGCATGCCCGAGACGATCGTCGGCTCGAAGAAATAGCCGGTGTCGCCCTGCCGCTTGCCGCCGGTCTCGATCACCGCGTGCGCGGGCAGGCGGTCGACGAAGCCCTGCACCTGCGCGAGCTGCGCCGCGCTCGACAGCGGGCCGAAGAACACGCCGTCCTCGTGCGGAGCGCCGGTGCGGGCATGCGTGCGCACCCGCTCGACGAGCGCCTTCACCAGCTCGTCGTGCACCGACGCGTGCACGATGACGCGGGTCGCGGCGGTGCAGTCCTGACCGGCGTTGAAGAAGGCGCCGGTGACGATGCCCTCCGCGGCCTTGGCGATGGAGGCATCGGCGAAGACGATGGCCGGCGCCTTGCCGCCGAGCTCGAGGTGCACGCGCTTGACGTCGGCCGCCGCCGACTCGGCGACCGCCATGCCCGCTCGCACGGATCCCGTGATCGCGACCATCTGCGGCGTCTTGTGCGCGACGAGCGCGGCCCCGGTGGTGCGATCGCCGAGCACGACGTTGAGCGTGCCGGCGGGCGTGTGCTCCGCGACGATCTCGGCGAGCAGCAGGGTGGTGAGCGGGGTCGACTCCGCGGGCTTGAGCACGACCGTGTTGCCCGCCGCCAGCGCGGGGGCGATCTTCCACACGGCCATGTTGAGCGGGTAGTTCCACGGCGTGACCTGGCCGATCACGCCGATCGGCTCGCGCCGCACGTAGGAGGTGTGCCCGGCCATGTACTCCGCGGCGGCGCGGCCCTCCAGGCTCCGCGCGGCCCCGGCGAAGAAGCGCAGCTGGTCGACGGACTGGTCGATCTCGTCGGCCACGAGGTTCGCGCGGGGCTTGCCCGTGTCCTGCGACTCCAGGTCGGCGAACTCCTCGGCGCGTGCGGCCATCGCGTCCGCGATCCGGAACAGCGCCAGCTGCCGCTGGGCCGGGGTGGTGTCGCGCCAGAGGGGGAAGGCGGCGGCCGCGGCGGCGTAGGCGGCGTCGATGTCGCTCTGATCCGAGATCGGCGCCTGGCCGTAGACCTGCTCGGTGACGGGGTCGATGAGGTCCATGCGGCCCTCACCGTGGGCGGCGACGAGGCGGCCGCCGATGAAGTTCTGCAACAGTGCGGCTTCAGACAGGGTGCTCTGCATGGTGAACAGAATAGGACAGGATCAACGAAATCGGAAGGAAAAAGGATCCCAATCTGCGAAATCAGTTGCGTTGATAGTCTGAGAGTGTCAAAATCGTCATATGAGCGAGAAGCCGAAGGTGCCGGTGCTGGACGACGTCTCGAAGCGGATCATCGAACTGCTCCAGGAGGACGGCCGTCGACCCTACGCCGAGATCGGACGTGCGGTCGGTCTCAGTGAAGCAGCTGTTCGCCAGCGCGTACAGCGACTCACCGATAGCGGCGTGGTGCAGATCGTCGCCGTCACGGATCCTCGACAGCTCGGCTTCTCCCGGATGGCGATGCTGGGCATCCGCGTCGACGGCGATCCCCGTGTCGCGGCAGAGGCGATCGCGAATATTCCGGAGATCGCATATGTCAATGTCACTCTCGGATCCTTCGACATCCTCGCCGAGGCCATCTGCGAGAGCGATGAGGATCTGCTCGAGCTGATCGCGACGCAGATCCGCACCATCGAGGGCGTCTCGCACACCGAGTGCTTCCTCTATGCAGGGCTCCACAAGGACCTCTACAACTGGGGCACGCGCTGATCCGCTGAGCCTGCCCGCTCTCCCGAACCCGGCCGCACCGCGGCATCCGGGGCGCTGCGGCGCGCCCCGGCGAAAGACCCCCCACCTCCTCCCGGACAAGGAACCATCATGGGAACGACCGTCTTCGAACGACGGCAGCCGAGCGCTTCGGTCATCGAGCGCTCCCTCGAGAACACCGCGCACGCGGCCTTCTGGCTCGACGACGTCGAGCGCACCGCCTACCCGGCCCTGTCGGGCGAGGTGCGCGCCGATCTCGCGATCGTCGGTGGCGGCTACGCCGGACTGTGGACGGCGATCCGCGCCAAGGAGCGCGACCCGCAGCGCCGCGTCGTGCTGCTCGAGGCGAACCGGGTCGGATGGGCGGCCTCGGGCCGCAACGGCGGGTTCTGCGAGGCGAGCCTCACGCACGGCGAGGAGAACGGGCACAACCGCTGGCCCGACGAGATGGAGACGCTCGAGCGGCTCGGACTCGAGAACCTCGACGGGATCCAGGAGACCGTCGAGCGCTACGGCATGGACGTCGACTGGGAGCGCACCGGGCAGCTGGCGGTGGCCGTCGAGCCGCACCAGGTCGCCTGGATGGAGGGGGACGGCTTCCTCGACCAGACGGCCGTGCAGGCCGAGGTCGCCTCGCCCACCTACCTCGCCGGATCCTGGGACCGTGAGGGGTGCGCGATGGTGCACCCCGCGAAGCTCGCCTTCGAGCTCGCCCGGGTGGCCGCCGAGCTCGGCGTGCAGATCTTCGAGCGCACCCGCGTCACCGGCCTCAGCGGAAGGGGCGTGCAGACGGTGACCGCGGAGAACGGCACCGTCGTCGCGGACCAGGTCGCCCTCGCGACCAACGTGTTCCCGTCGCTGCTCAAGCGCAACCGGCTGATGACCGTGCCCGTCTACGACTACGCGCTGATGACCGAGCCGCTGACGGCGGAGCAGTACGAGGCGATCGGCTGGAAGAACCGCCAGGGTCTCGCCGACAGCGCGAACCAGTTCCACTACTACCGGCTGAGCGCCGACAACCGGATCCTGTTCGGCGGCTACGACGCGGTCTACCACTTCGGCGGCAAGGTGCGCGAGGAGTACGAGGAGCGCCCGGAGAGCTACCGCAAGCTGGCGTCGCACTTCTTCACGACGTTCCCGCAGCTCGAGGGGCTGCGCTTCACCCACCGCTGGGCCGGCGCGATCGACTCCTGCAGCCGGTTCTGCGCCTTCTTCGGAACCGCGCGAGGCGGCCGTGTCGCCTACGCGACCGGGTTCACCGGGCTGGGCGTCGGCGCGACGCGCTTCGCGGCCGACGTGATGCTCGACCAGCTCGCCGGGCTCGACACCGAGCGCACCCGCCTCAAGATGGTGCGGGAGAAGCCGATCCCGTTCCCGCCCGAGCCGGCGGCGTCGATCGGCGTGAACCTCGTGCGCGCGGCGATGAACCAGGCCGACCACAACCAGGGGCGCCGCAACCTGTTCCTCAAGGCGCTCGACGCCGTCGGCATGGGGTTCGATTCGTGACCGCGCTGCCGGCCGCCGGAACCGCGGTCGCCGACCTCGGCCTCGCACATGCGCCGCTGCCCGCGGACGAGGTCGTGGCCGGGTCGCCGACCACGGCGATCGCCGTGCTCGATGACACGGGCGACCGCGAGATCGGGATCTGGGAGATGACCCCCGGCATCGCAACCGACACCGAGGCCGACGAGCTGTTCGTCGTGCTCTCCGGCCGGGCGACGATCGCCTTCGACGAGCCGTCTCTGCCGTCGCTGGAGGTGGGCCCCGGATCCGTCGTCCGTCTCGCCGAGGGCATGCGCACCACCTGGACCGTGATGGAGACGCTGCGCAAGGTCTACATCGCCTGACGCTCCGCGAGGCCTTCCCGGGCGACGGATCCGGGAATATGATCAGCGCAGGGAACTCATTCGCGCGCCCGAGCGGCGCGGCGTTGTGCTGGGCCGACGCGAGGATGACCACACCCCGGAGCTGGGGCTCATCATGTTCGAGAAACTCATGGCGACGGCCGTCCTTCCGGCGACGGATCTCGATCGCGCCAAGCGCTGGTGGCACGACGTGCTCGACCGGGATCCGGTCGAGGTCGATGTCGAGTCCGGGAACGTGTTCTACGACGTCGGCGGCACCGTCGTGCTGGTGTACCTCACCGGTTTCGCCGGCACCGCGCAGAACACCGCGCTCAACCTCGTGACAGACGACATCGAGCGCGACGCGGCGGCGCTGCGCGCCCGCGGGGTCGAGTTCCACGAGTACGACTTCCCCGGGCTGAAGACCGTCGACGGCATCGCCGATCTGGGGGACGAGCGCGCCGCGTGGTTCAGCGACAGCGAGGAGAACATCATCGCGCTCGGCCAGCCCTCGCCCGAGATGGTGGAGCGGGTGATGGGCGGCGGGCACCCGGCCGGCTGAAGCCGGCGCGCACAACTCAGGCTGCATGGATCCGGTGGTGCGACGTACGGCCGGAATCGGCCCGGATCGCGGGTCCTGGCCTGAATTGTGCAGGGGGCTGCCGCGCTGTTGCAGGGGTGGCCCGCGCTGGCTGCCGCGCTGGTGCCGGGGCGGCCGATCAGCGCCCGTGGGCGAGCAGCGCCAGGTGCAGCGCGGACAGGGTCTCTCCGTCGTCGAGGTCGGCGCCGAGCAGGTCGGCGATCAGGGTGAGGCGCTGGTAGAACACCGAGCGCGACAGGTGCGATGCGGCCGCGGCGGCGGTGCGGTTGCCCGGATGCGCGACGATCGCGCGCAGCACCCGGAGCAGGTCGCCGTCGGTCGCGTCGTCGTGCCGGATGAGCGGGCCGAGCAGGCGCGCGCTGTGCTCCTGCAGGCGATGGTCGCCGCTGAGCTCGGCGGCGAGGCGCGCGAGCGGCCGATCGGCGACGCGCAGCAGCTCCCCCGGCGCGGCCTGCCCGGCCAGCCGGCGCACCACGGGGATCGCCGCGAGCAGCTCGCCGGTCGAGGCGCAGGGGTCGCCGACGGCGCCGGGTCCGAGTTCCGCGAGCAGGGACTCCGGGATCCGCGATCCGGCCGCGAGTGAGACGAGCAGGATCCGCTCCTCGCCGATGTCGGCGCTCAGGGTGCGGACGTCGCCGCCGCCGGCGCGGCCGGCCGGAACCGCGCCGCGACCGCCCGGAACCGCGCCGCGACCGCCCGGAACCGCGCCGCGGCCGGTCGGATCCGCGCCGCGACCGCCCGGAACCGCGCCGCGACCGCCCGGAACCGTGCCGCGACCGCCCGGATCCGCACTGCGCCCCAACGGGTCCGTCACGATCTGCACAGACGGTGCCGATCGGCGCGGGTTCACGCCGGATCCGTGTGCCGATCGTCCCATCGTGTGCCGATCGTCGCGCGTTGCCGTGGTCGTCTCGCGGCGGACCACGGCGACGTGCAGCGCGCGCCCGCGCAGGGGGAACCCGGATGCCTCCAGCCGGGCCTCGATGTCGGCGACCGTCGTGTACCGCTCGCCGAGCACGGCCGCGATCAGTCCCTCCGCGCGCAGCCGTGACCACGCGCCCTCGCCGTCGGCGAGGCGGGACAGGGCCAGCGCGGTCGCCGCCTGCTCCAACACGGTCGCGCGACCCGCAGGATGCGGCGGCCCCGGCAGGGCCACGAGCTCGCCCCAGCGGGTGCCGCGCGCCGCGACCGGAACCCGGGTCCACTCCGCGTCGAGGCGCCGCGACCGCGAGGTCCAGCTCGCGAGCACCTCCGCCTCGGTCCGGTCCGCGGCGTCGGCGAAAACGACCTCGTGCGCCAGGTCCTCCAGCACGACGGGAGCGCCGAGCGCCCGCGCTGTCTCGCGCACCACGATCTCGACCGGAGCGCCGCGCAGGCTCAGCCCGGTGAACAGCTCGTGCAGGCGCTGCCGTTCCTGGAGCGCCTCGACCTGGCCGGCGATGATCCGGCGGTGCACCTCTTCCGTGACCGTGACGAACTTCACCTCGCGGTCCAGGGTCACCAGGGCGAGGTCGCGGGCGCGGCATGCCGCGACGAGCGCCGGGGGCACCACGGCGAACCGGGTGCCGAGCTCCAGCACGATCCCCGCCAGCCCCGCGTCGGCCAGCTCGTCGGCGAGCCGGGTCAGCGCATCCGCGCCGCCCGGCCACCCGGCGCCCGTGGTGAGCAGCAGCTCTCCGCCGTCGAGCAGCGCGGCGACGCGCTCGCTGTCGGAGACGTGCACCCAGCGCACCGGCACGTCGACGGATCCGGCCAGCACCTCCGGGATCCCCGCCTGCAGCGAGGCGACCTCGAGGGCGTCGGCGACGGTCGGGAGACCGGGCTCGAACGCCTCCGGACGATCTGTCCGATCAGCGATGAAGTCCAGACGATCTGCAGGCATGGATCCATCCTCTCCGCTGTGAGCATAGGAGGACAAGCCCGCGGACGCCGTCGATCAGAGTGTCCGAATCCCCACCCCGAGGAGCACAGCGTGACCCTGATCCGCCACTTCATCAACGGCGCAGAGGCCGGCGAGACCGAGCGCACGGGACCGGTCTACAACCCGGCCACCGGCGAGGCCCACCGCACCGTCGCCTTCGCGAGCGTCGCCGAGGTCGAGCAGGCGATCGCCGCGGCCAAGGCCGCCGGCCCCGCGTGGCGCGCAACCAGCCTCATCAAGCGCGCCGACGTGTTCTTCCGCCTGCGCCAGATCCTCGCCGAGCGCACGCCCGAGCTCGCCGCCATCGTCACGAGCGAGCACGGCAAGGTGCTCTCCGATGCCGCGGGCGAGGTCTCGCGCGGCATCGAGAACGTCGAGTTCGCCGCCGGTCTCGTGCACCTGCTCAAGGGCGAGCACTCCGAGCAGGTCGCGCGCGGCGTGGATGTTCACTCCGTCAAGCAGCCGGTCGGCGTCGTCGCCTGCATCACCCCGTTCAACTTCCCGGTCATGGTGCCGCTGTGGATGGTCGCCTCGGCGATCGCGTGCGGCAACACGGTCGTGCTCAAGCCCAGCGAGAAGGACCCGTCCGCGGCGATCTGGCTCGCCAAGGCGTTCCAGGAGGCGGGGCTTCCCGACGGCGTGCTCAACGTCGTGAACGGTGACAAGGTCGCGGTCGACACCCTGCTCGACTCGCCCGACGTCAAGGCCGTCAGCTTCGTCGGATCCACCCCGATCGCGAAGTCGATCTACGAGCGCGCCTCCGCGAACGGCAAGCGCGTGCAGGCCCTCGGCGGCGCCAAGAACCACATGGTCGTCATGCCCGACGCCGACATCGACGGCGCCGCGGCCGCCGCGGTCTCCGCCGCCTACGGATCCGCCGGCGAGCGCTGCATGGCCGTCTCGGTGCTCGTCGCCGTGGGCGATGTCGCGGAGCCCCTCATCGCGTCGATCACCGAGAAGGTGCAGAACCTGCGCATCGGCGACGGCACGGACGCGGCGAGCGAGATGGGTCCGCTGGTCACCCGCGAGCACCGCGACCGCGTGGAGGGCTACGTCACGGGAGCCGCCGCCGAGGGCGCCACCGTGCTCATCGACGGCACGCAGCGGATCGCCGCGGGCGAGCGTCTCGACGAGAACGGCTTCTTCACCGGGATCAGCCTCATCGACCAAGTCAAGCCCGGCATGAAGCTGTACGAGGACGAGATCTTCGGTCCGGTGCTCTCGGTCGTCCGCGTGGGCAGCTACGCGGAGGCGGTCGAGCTCATCAACGCGCACCAGTTCGGCAACGGCACCGCCATCTTCACCCGCGACGGCGGCACTGCCCGCGAGTTCGAGTTCGACATCGAGGTCGGCATGGTCGGCGTCAACGTGCCGATCCCCGTCCCGATCGGCGCGTTCTCGTTCGGCGGCTGGAAGGCCTCGCTGTTCGGCGATTCGCACATCTACGGACCCGAGTCGATCCACTTCTACACGCGCTCCAAGGTCGTCACCACGCGCTGGCCCGACCACACGCCGGCGCAGGTCGACCTCGGCTTCCCGAGCAACCACTGACGCGGAAGGATCCCGATCATGACCGTCACCACCGCCACCGCGCGCCTGATCGACCGTCACGGCGAGGCGCACGCGCTCCCCGCCGCCGAGGCCGAGGCGCAGGTGCGCGCCGACGACCGCGCGCACGTGTTCCACTCCTGGAGCGCGCAAGCGCTCATCGACCCGGTGCCCGTCGCCGCGGGCGAGGGATCCACGTTCTGGGACTACCAGGGCAACGCCTACCTCGACTTCTCCAGCCAGCTGGTGAACCTGAACCTGGGGCACCAGCAGCCCGACCTCGTCGCCGCGATCCAGCAGCAGGCCGGCCGGCTCGCGACGATCCAGCCGTCGATGGCGAACGACGTGCGCGGCGAACTGGCCCGGCTCATCGCCGAGGTCGCACCCGAGGGCATGGAGAAGGTGTTCTTCACCAACGGCGGCGCCGACGCCAACGAGTACGCGGTGCGCATGGCGCGCACCGTGACCGGGCGCCGCAAGGTGCTGTCGATGTACCGCAGCTATCACGGCTCCACCGCGACGGCGATCTCGATGACCGGCGATCCGCGGCGCTGGGCGAACGACACCGTCGACAACGGCACCGTGCGCTTCTTCGGTCCGTACCTGTACCGCTCGGCGTTCCACTCCGAGACCCTGGAGCAGGAGTCGCAGCGCGCGCTCGAGCACCTCGAGCAGACGATCCAGCTCGAGGGCCCGACGACGATCGCCGCGATCATCATCGAGACGGTCGTGGGCACCAACGGCGTGCTCGTGCCGCCGCCTGGTTACCTGCAGGGCGTGCGCGACCTGTGCGACCGGTACGGCATCGTCTACATCGCCGACGAGGTCATGGTCGGGTTCGGTCGCCTGGGCGAGTGGTTCGGCGTCGACGCGTTCGACGCGAAGCCCGACCTCATCACCTTCGCCAAGGGCGTGAACTCGGGCTACGTCCCGCTCGGCGGCGTCGTGATCTCCGACCGGATCGCCTCCGCGTTCGACACGGTGCCGTTCGCCGGCGGGCTCACCTACTCCGGGCACCCGCTGGCTTGCGCGGCGGGCGTCGCGACCTTCGAGGTGTTCCGCCGCGACGGGATCCTGGAGCGCGTGCGCGACCTCGGGTCCCGCATCGTGGAGCCGACCCTGCAGGGATGGCGGGAGAAGCACCCGAGCGTGGGCGAGGTGCGTGGCCAGGGCCTGTTCTGGGCGGTCGAGCTCGTGCGCTCGAAGGAGACGCGCGAGCCGCTCGTGCCGTTCAACGCGGCAGGAGCCGATGCGGCGCCGATGGGCGCCTTCGTCGCAGCCGCGAAGAAGGGCGGGGTGTGGCCGTTCGTGCACTTCAACCGCACGCACATCGCCCCGCCGCTGGTGATCACCGAGGACGAGCTCGTGCGCGGCCTCTCCGCGATCGACGCCGCTCTCGACGTCGCGGACGGGTACACCGTCTGAGGCCCGACCGGATTCAGGCCGGATCGGTCCATGCCGGAGGGGGAGCCGCGGAAATCCGCGGCTCCCCCTCCGCATTGCGGCCGTCCGGCCTGAATACGGTCGGCCTGGCGCGCGGGAGTGCTGCCCGCCGCGGCGCCCGGTTCCGGGGCGACGACGGTCAGACCGCGACGGGATCCGGCATCGCGGCCCGGTCGACGCGCCAGCCGTCGTCCACGCGCCGCACCGTCGAGACCGACAGGTTCTCGGGGCCGATCGTGAGATGCGAGAGGTCGGCGCCGAGCCCGTGCAGCAGCGTCAGGATCGTGATGCCGCTCGTCACCACGAGCACTTCGGATCCGGCTCCCGCGACGTCGTGCAGCGCCTCGGTCGCGCGCCGGGCCACGTCGGCGGGGGATTCGGCGAGCGGATCCTGCTCGGCGAGGGCGTCGAGCGTCGCGAAGAACGGATTGTCCGCTGCGACGTGCGCCTGCATGAGCCGGACGAACCTGCGGGCGCGGACCGCCTCGAGCCCGCCGAAGCACAGCTCGCGCCAGCGCGGATCCGAACTCGCCTGCAGGCCGGATCCCGCCGCGTCGAGCAGTCGCGCCGCGGTCTCGCGATGCCGGATGCCGTCGCCCGAGAAGGCCGCGTCGAACCGGATCCCGGCGGCGGCGAAGTCGAGACCCCGGGCCGCGGCCTGATCCCGGCCGAGGGGGGTGAGCGGCGCGTCGGACCAGCCCTGCATCCGCTCCGCCGCGTTCAGCATGCTCTGTCCGTGCCGGACCACCCAGATGCGCGTCATGGATCCAGCCTACGAGCGCGTGCGGGACTCAGACCGACCGCCACCACGCCGGGTCGCCCCCGTCGCCCGGTCCGTTCCGGTCGCAGAAACTGCGGCCATCCGGGCGCCACGACGACACTTTCTGCGACGGGAGCAGAGGCGTTCTGCGACGGGAGCGCGGGAGCACCCGGGCGTGCAGGGTCCGGCTCAGGCCGGGAGCAGCTCGGCGACGAGCGCCTCGATCCGGCGGCGGATCTCGTCGCGGATCGGCCGCACCGCGTCGATGCCCTGGCCGGCGGGGTCGTCGAGCTTCCAGTCCTCGTAGCGCTTGCCGGGGAAGAACGGGCAGGCGTCGCCGCAGCCCATCGTGATGACGACGTCGGAATCCTGCACGGCCTCGGTCGTGAGGACCTTCGGCTGCTCGGCGGCGATGTCGATGCCGACCTCGGCCATCGCGGCGACGGCCACGGGGTTGATCTCGTCGGCGGGCAGGGAGCCGGCGGAGCGGACCTGGATCCGGTCTCCGGCGATGGCGTGCAGGAAGCCGGCGGCCATCTGCGAACGGCCCGCGTTGTGCACGCAGACGAACAGGACGGCGGGGGCGGTTTCGGCGGTCATGCGTCTCCTCGGATTCCGGGTTCAGCCTACGGCGACCGGGCGGGCGCCGATCTGCAGGACGGGGGCGGCGCAGCAGCCGTCGGCGGTGCCGTCGAAGTCGCCGGATCCTCCGCACACGCCGGTGCTCGGGAGGACCAGCTCGTTGCGCGACGCGGCCTCGTGGTCGCCGACGAGGTGGGCGACGACGCTGCGGACCTGCTCGTAGCCGGTGAGGGCGAGGAAGGTCGGCGCGCGGCCGTAGCTCTTCGCCCCGACGATGAAGAACCCGGGCTCCGGCTGCGCGAGCTCGCGCGCACCCGTCGCGCCGACGGATCCGCAGGAGTGGATGTTCGGGTCGATCTCCGCGGCGATGCCGGAAACCGCCTCGAGCGCGGGGTCGAGGGAGATCCGCAGCTCGGACAGGAACGCGGTGTCGGGACGGAACCCGGTGAGGGCGAAGACGTGGCCGGCACCCGGGATCTCCCGACCGTCGTCCGCCACGACCGAGACTCCCTCGGGGTGAGGGCGGAGCTCGGCGACGCGGAACCCGGTGACCACCTCGACCAGGCCCTTCTCCATCGCCTGCCGCGCCCGGATCCCGAGGGCGGCGCGCTCGGGCAGGCCGTCGCCCGCGCCTCCGCCGAACACCGAGCCCGTGCTGCCGCGCCGCAGCACCCAGGTCACCCGCGTGCCCGGCGCGGTGCGGGCCAGTTCCGTCAGTCGCAGCACCGCGTGGGCGGCGGAGTTGCCCGCGCCCACGACGACCACGTGCGTCCCCGCGTGCGACGAGACGTCGTGCGGGATGCGGTACGAGACGCGGTCGCCCGCGGCGCGCTCGCCGAGTGCGGGAAGGCCGTCCGCGCCGGCCGGATTCGGCTGCGACCAGGTGCCGCTCGCGTCGATCACGGCCCGTGCGGAGAGGCGACCCTCGCCGCCGTCGGCATCGAGCGTGTGCACGAGGAACGGCGCCTCGGCGCGACCCGAGTCGACCACGAGGTCGCGTCCGGCGCGGGTGATGCCCGTCACGGTCAGGCCGGTGCGGACGCGGTCGCCCAGCGCTGCGGCGAGAGGCGCGAGGTAGCGGTCGATCCACTCGTCGCCGGTCGGGTACCCGGAGTCCGGCGCGACCCAGCCGGTGCGCTCCAGCAGGCGCTGCGCCGCGCCGTCGACGAGCTCGGGCCAGCCGGAGAAGAGCCGCACCTGACCCCATTCCGCCACTGCGGCGGCGACGGAGGCGCCGCGCTCGAGCACGACCACCTCCTGTCCGCGCTCGACGAGATGCGCGGCGGCGGCGAGCCCCTGCGGGCCGGCGCCCACGACGACGACGGGCGGTTCGGACATCGGTACTCCTCGGCTCGGCGCTTATCCATTGAAAGACTTCAATACGACTACCGTCGGACATCTATCGATGTTTGTCAATACGTGAAAGACTGCGTGCATGACGCTCCCCGTGACCATCGAGACCGACGCCTGCTGCGCCACCGCGCGTGAGCCCCGCGTCGGAGCGGAGGAGGCCGAGCGGATCGCGCGGGTGTTCAAGGCGCTGGGGGATCCGACGCGCGTCAAGCTGCTGTCGCTCATCGCGGGTGGCGAGGGGGGCGAGGCGTGCATCTGCGACCTGACCGCGCCGGTCGGGCTCTCCCAGGGGACCGTGTCGCACCACATGAAGCTGCTCGCCGAGGCCGGGCTCGTCACCCGCGAGCAGCGCGGGCGGTGGGCCTACTTCGCGATCGCCGAGGGCGCGCTGGACGGCGCTGCCGCCTCGCTGCGGGCGCTCTGAGGCGCGGCTGAGGGCGCGGTCGGGGCGAGTCTCGGCCTCGGCGGGACCCGACTAGACCCTGGCGTCCTGCCGGGGGATCCACACCTGCTTGATGATGATGAGGATCGACGCCGTCACGGGCACCGCGATGAGCGCCCCGAGCAGTCCGAGCAGAGTGCCGCCGACGAGGGCGCCGATCACCACGAGCGAGCCGGGGATCGCGATCGCCTTGCTCATCACCCGCGGGGTGATGACGTACGCCTCGACCTGCATGTAGACGACGTAGACCGCCGCGAAGATGAGCGCCATGACCGGCGAGCTGAACAGGGCGATGCCGGTGCCGATGATCCAGAAGAGCACGGATCCGACGAGCGGGATCAGCGTGATGAGGAACGCGACGGTCGCCATGAGGGGCGGGAACGGCAGCCCGAGCACGAGGTACAGCACGAACACGATCACCGCGTTGATGAAGGCGAGGCCGACCATGCCCATCACGTAGCCGCCGACCGATTCGGTGATCTGCTCGGTGATGCGGTCGACGCTGCGGCGGTCTCGCGCGGGAGCGAGACGGAGGAGCCCGGACTTCATCGAGGGCAGGGTGGCGAGGAAGTAGAGGGTCAGCACGAGCACGATCAGCCCGCCCGAGATGCCCGTCGCGATGCCGGTGGCGATGCCCGTGCCGATCTGCAGCGCGCCGCCGCCGATCTGCGCGATCCGGGTCGGGTCGCTGAGGAACTTCTGCACCTCGGTGACCAGGTCGTTCAGCCCCACCCCGAACTGATTCTCGAGCCAGCCGTAGAACTCGGTGTGCGTGAAGTTGCGGATCGTGGCGGGGATCCCGGTGACGAACGTGGCGATCTGGTCGATGACGGTCGGCAGGATCGCGAGCACGATGACGACCAGCACGAGCGCGAGCGCCGCGATCACGGCCACGACGGACCAGGCTCGGGAGAGCCCGCGCTTCTCGAGCCAGCGCACCGCGGGGTCGAGACCGAGGGCGGCGAAGAGCGCGAACGCGATGTAGATCAGCACCGTCGACAGGTTCGACAGCGCGAGGCCGAGCAGGATCGCACCGAGGCCGCCGAGGGTCACCAGGAAGCCGAAGCCGAACGGCCGGTCGATGCGGGTCCAGAACGAGGCGCGCGGCGGCGCGGCCTCGACGAACCGGCGGGGGCTGATCCCGCCGTCGTCGGCGGTCGGTGCGGCGGTCGCCGTGCCGTCCTCGGCGGTCGCCGTGCCGGTGCCGGCGGGCGTCGCGGCGGTCTCGTGCGCCGCCTCCTCGGGGGTGCGCTCTTCGCGGCTCATGGCTTTCACTGTAGGGGGCGGGGAGGCGTTATCGTCGGAGGGATCGCACGTCCGCCGTCCGGTGAGGAGCCCCCGATGACCGCCACCGATCCCCGCACCGAACTGCTGCGACTGCGCGCCAGCATCGACAACATCGACGCCGCCCTCATCTTCATGCTCGCGGAGCGTTTCCGCTGCACGCAGCAGGTCGGCGTGCTGAAGGCCGAGCACGAGATGCCGGCCTCGGATCCGGGCCGCGAGGAGCAGCAGGTCGCCCGGCTGCGGGCGCTCGCGGAGGAGGCGCATCTGGATCCGGAGTTCGCCGAGAAGTGGTTCAACTTCGTCGTCGCCGAGGTGATCCGGCACCACACGGAGGCCGCCGAGTCGCGCTGAGCGCGCCGCCCGGCGCGGCCTGGTTCCCCGTCTCACGGCGCGAGGGCCGCCCTTCGGGACGCCCTTCGGGATGCCCTTCGGGATGCGCTTCCGGGGCGGACATCGCCCCTGGGCGGGGTGATCGTGCTGCCCGGGCGGATCCGGATCCGAAATCTGTATGACGGAACATGATTGTTTTGACGTAAGATCATGCATGGTCGCGCACTCTGCGGACCGAATCGCCGAGGAGGACGCATGACCGACCCGAACGAGACCCTCGCGCCCGGTGCGCACATGCGCGCGGAGCTCGACTCGCAGCCCGACACCTGGGAGCGCGCCGTCGGCATGACCGCCGAGCAGGCGCTGCTGCCGGCGAAGGGCCAGCGGGTGGCCGTGATCGGATGCGGCACGTCGTGGTTCATGGCCCAGTCGTACGCCGCGCTGCGCGAGCGCGCCGGCTTCGGGATCACCGACGCCTACGCCGCCAGCGAGGCGTTCCTGGACCGCGGCTACGACGCCGTCGTGGCGCTGACCCGCTCCGGCACGACGACCGAGGTGCTCGAGCTCGTCGATCAGCTCAAGGCATCCGGATCCGCTCCGCGCATCGTCGGCGTGATCGGCGACGAGACCTCCCCGCTCGTGGGCATGGTCGACGACGCGATCGTGCTGCCGTTCGCCGATGAGAAGTCCGTCGTGCAGACCCGCTTCGCCACGACGGCCCTCGCGCTGTTCCGCGCCTCGCTCGGGGAGGACCTCACCGGGGCGATCGCCGACGCCCGCGTCGCCATCGCCGACGTCGACCCCTCTCTCGCCGAAGCCGAGCAGTACACCTTCCTCGGCCGGGGCTGGACGATCGGGCTCGCGCACGAGGCCGCCCTGAAGATGCGCGAGTCGTCGCAGTCGTGGACCGAGTCGTATCCGTCGATGGACTACCGCCACGGTCCGATCGCGATCGCCGCGCCCGGCCGCATCACCTGGCAGTTCGGCGCGGCGCCGGAAGGGCTCGACGCGCAGGTCGCGGCCACGGGCGGTCGCTGGGTGCAGCACCCGATCGACCCGATGGCCGATCTCGCGCGACTGCACCGGGTGGCGCTGGACCGCGCGCTCGCCAAGGGGCTCAACCCCGACGAGCCGCGCAACCTCACCCGTTCGGTCATCCTCGAGGACTGAGGGCCCGCCATGACCCTTGCCTTCGGCGACGCGGCGCACGACGCGGCCGCGGCGGCGCGTGCTGTGCCCGACGTGGTCACCGACGCGTCGGGGGATCCGCTCGCGCAGGCGGCCGAGCTCGGGGCGGGCGCACCCGTGCTCGCCTTCGACGTGGGCGGCACCGACATCAAGTCGGCGCTGTTCGATGCCGAAGGGGCGATGCTCGGCCTGCGTCGCACGCCGACGCCCGAGCCCGGAGCCGACCTGCCCGAGCGGCTCGTGGCCCGTCTCGTCGAGCTCGGCGCGCAGCTGCGCGAGGAGCATCCGGAGGTGGATCCGGTCGCCGTCGGTCTCGTCGTCCCCGGCATCGTCGACGAGGTCGCCGGGGTCGGGGTGTTCGCGAGCAACATGGGCTGGCGGAACGCCCCCATCCGGCAGATCGCGGAGAAGGCGTTCGGGCTGCCCGTCGCCTTCGACCACGACGTGCGCACGGGCGGCTGGGCGGAGCACGTACTCGGCGGCGCCCGGCCCTACCCCGACTCGATCGTGCTGATCATCGGCACCGGCATCGCCGGCGCCCTGCTGCTGGGCGGCGTGCCGTTCACCTCGGGCGGCTACGCCGGCGAGGTCGGCCACTCGCCGGTCGCGGACGCGCCGCTGTGCGCGTGCGGCGCCCGGGGGTGCCTCGAGGCGATCGCCTCGGCCGGAGCGATCGCCCGGCGTTACACCGAGCGCACCGGCGTCGCGGTCGACGGGGCGAAGGAGGTCATCGCGCTCGCCGGTGCGGGGGACGAAGCCGCCGCCGCGGTCTGGGAGGAGGCGCTCGACGCGCTGGCCCTGTCGATCGCGCAGCTCACCGCGGTCATCGCTCCCCAGGCGGTCGTGATCGGCGGCGGGCTGTCCCGCGCGGGCGGGGCGTTGTTCGACGAGCTCCGCGCGCGGCTGAAGGCGCGACTCAGCTTCCACCGGATCCCCGAGCTGGTGCCCGCGCAGCTGCTGGGCAACGCCGGGATCCTGGGGGCGGCCCTGCGAGCGAGGAGCCTCGGATGATCGTGACCGTCACGCCCAACCCGGCACTGGATCTCACCTGGCATGTCGACCGGATCGTGCCCGGCGGAACCCACCGCGCCGACACCGGTGTCGCCCGCGCGGGCGGCAAGGGCCTGAACGTCGCCCGGGTGGCGCACGCGCAGGGAGCCCCCGTGCGCGCCCTGGCCACCGCCGGCGGACCGACCGGAGACGAGTTCGCGGCCGAGCTCGCCGCCTCCGGGGTGCCGCATGAGCTGATCGCCGTGCAGGGGGCGACACGCCGCAGCATCGCCCTGGTCGACGCGCACCTCGGCGACACCACGATCGTCAACGAACGCGGGCTGAACCCCGCCCCCGCCGAGTGGGATGCGCTGAAGGAGGCGGTGCGCCGATCGCTGGACACGGCTCCGGCGCGCAGCCGGCGCCCGGTGCTGGTGCTTTCCGGCTCCCTTCCCCCCGGGGCCCCCGCCGACCTGCTGCCGGCGCTGATCGGCCTGGGCCGCGAGGCCGGGGCCGCGGTGATCGCCGACACCTCGGGGCCCGCGCTGCTCTCCGCCGCCGATGCCGGTGCGACCGTGCTCAAGCCCAACGCCGCCGAGCTCGCCGAGGCGACCGGGATCGCCGACCCCGTGGCGGGGGCGTGCGAGCTGCTGCACCGCGGGGCATCCCTGGTCCTGCTCTCCCGGGGCGCGGACGGGATGCTCGCCGTGACGAGCGATGTGATCGTGCGCGCCCGCCTCGCGGAACCGCTCGCCGGCAACCCGACCGGAGCCGGCGACGCCGCCGTCGCCGCGTGCGCCGTGCTGCTCGCCCGGGGCGAGAAGGATCCGAGCGTGCTGCTGCGCCGCGCGACCGCCTGGTCGGCAGCGGCGGTGCTCATGCCGCTCGCGGGCGAGATCCATCCGTCCTGGCCCGACCTCGAGGCCGGCGTCCTCGTCGACAGCCCGTCGCTGACCGCGCTGCACCGGGTCCCCTGGTCCGCGCGCCCCGTCCCCGTCGTCCCCGGAAAGGACCCCCGATGACCCTCGTCTCCGCCCGCGATCTCGTGCACGACGCCGCCCGCCGCGGCACCGGCGTCGGCGCGTTCAACGTGATCCACCTGGAGACGGCCGAGGCGCTCGTCTCCGCATCCGCCCAGGCCGGGCTGCCCGTCATCCTGCAGATCTCGCAGAACTGCGCCGACTACCACGGCGGCCTCGAGCCGATCGCGCTCGCCACTCTCGCCGTGGCCCGCCGGGCTGCGACTCCGGTCGCCGTCCACCTCGACCACGCCGAGCGGCCCGAGCTCGTCGACGAGGCGATCGCGCTCGGGTTCGGATCCGTGATGTTCGACGGCGGGAAGCTCGACTACGCCGAGAACGTCGCGCTCACGGCGCAGGTCGTGGAGCGCGCGCACGCCGCCGAGGTCTACGTCGAGGGCGAACTCGGCGAGGTCGGCGGCAAGGACGGCGCCCACGCGCCGGGCGTACGCACCGATCCGCAGGAGGCGCGGGCGTTCGTGGCGGAGACGGGGGTGGATGCGCTCGCGGTGGCGGTGGGCTCCTCACACGCGATGACCGATCGCACCGCCGCACTCGACCTCGACCTCATCGCCCGGCTCCGTACCGCGCTGCGCGGCGCGGGGGAAGACGGCGCCGACGTGCCCCTGGTGCTGCACGGCTCCAGCGGGGTGCCCGACGAGGCGATCGCCGCCGCCGTGCGCGCCGGCATGACGAAGATCAACGTGTCCACGCACCTGAACGGCTTCTTCACGCGCGCGATCCGGCAGCGGCTGGATGAGGACCCGCGGCTCGTCGACTCGCGCAAGTACCTCGCGCCCGCCCGGGATGCGGTCGCCGGCGAGGCCGCACGACTGCTGCGCCTGTTCGCACTCCAGGACGCCGCGTGAACCGCGCCCACCGGCTCACGGCGATCCTCGACCTGCTCGCCGCGCGCGGCGACGTGGCGGTCGAGGAGCTGGCGGAGCGCTTCGACGCCTCGGCCGCGACCATCCGCCGCGATCTGGACAGCCTGTCCGAGCGCCGCCTGCTCACCCGCACCCACGGCGGCGCCGTGGCGCAGTCCGTCGCCTACGAGCTGCCCGTCCGCTACAAGAGCCATCAGCGCACGTCGCAGAAGGAGCGCATCGCGCAGGCCGCGTCCGCACTCGTCACGCCCGGCTCGATCGTCGGCCTCTCCGGGGGCACCACCACGACGGCGATCGCGTCGGCGCTCGCCGCGCGGGAGGATCTCGCCGACCAGGGTCTCACCGTGGTGACGAACGCCGTGAACATCGCCGCCCAGCTCGCCACGCGGCCCGACATCAAGGTCGTCGTCACCGGCGGCGTGATCCACTCCCGCAGCTACGAGCTCGTGGGGCCGTTCGTAGAGCAGTTGCTCGCCGGCATCGCGCTGGACATCGCGTTCATCGGGGTGAACGCGATCTCGGCCGACGGCGTCGCCAGCACCCATGACGAGCGCGAGGCGGCGGTGAACCGGCTGATGGCGAGCCGCGCCCGTCGTGCGGTGATCGTCGCCGACTCCTCGAAGATCGGGGCGTCGGCGTTCGCCGCCGTCGGCGGATCCGAGCTGTTCCCGATGCTGCTCACCGACGACGGCGTCGCGGCCGCGGATCAGGCCGCGCTCCGCGACGCCGGCTACGAGGTCGTGCAGGCGGGCTGAGCGCCGGATCCGCCGGGCTCCACCGGACGGCGCCGGCACCCGCCGGCCTCAACGGGCGGTCTCGGCGAGCAACCGCGCCAGGCGGTCCGCCATCGCCGCGGGCTCCCACTCGTGCCACGCGCCGGGCATCTCCTCGGCGGTCCCGTTCCCGGCCGCTGCGGCGAGGGCGGCGGCCGCCTCGGGCATGCCGGGGAAGGTCTCCGTTCCGACGACGGCGAGCACCGGAGCCGGCAGGTCGGCGAGGAAGGCGCCCGGGGAGCGCGCCTCGACCTCGGCGAGGGCGGTGCCGTCCGGGATCCAGCTGTGCACGAGCGCGGGGAACTGCGGTGAGGCGCGCAGCACCTCGATCCACTCCGGCGGCATGCCGACCATGTAGCGGACGATCGCCCCTTCGAGATCGCCCTGGTCGATGGCGCGGTGCACGCCGTCCCACCATCGGGGCGCCCCCTCGGCGAACTGGCCCAGCGGGGCCTCCCACAGCACCAGACCGGCGAGCTCCGGGATCCGGCCGGCGGCGAGCATCGCCAGGGCGCACCCCGACGAGTGCCCGACCAGGACGACCGGGCCGCCCAGAGCGGCGGCGACCGCGGCGATCGCCACGAGTTCGCGCTCCCGCTCGACGGGACCGGATGCGGGCGAGTCGCCTCGCCCGAGGCGGTCGGGCACCGCGGCCCGGAATCCGCGCGCGGCGAGCAGTCGCGCCGTCTCGGACGGCACGGGGTTCTCCGCGCGATCGAGTCCGGCGCCCTGGACGAAGAGCACCGCGGGTGCGCCGTCGGGTCCGTGGAGCTCGATGCCGACGTCGTCGCCGAGGTCCGTGCGCACCCGCATCATGCGCCCGGTCCGTCCAGGTGCACGTGCACGAGGTCGCCGGCGGCCTTGCCGATGGCTGCGCGGGTGGCGGCCTTGACGGGGCCGACGTGCGCGCCGTTGCCGACCGGCATCAGGGTGATCGCGACGGCGTGGCCGTCGATGGTTCCCGTCACCCGCACCGGCTTCCCGGTGCCGAAGAACGCGCGCGACCCCGGGACGTCGAACACCGTCCAGGAGGCGGCCTCGGGGGCCACGCGAAGACGGGCGTCGAACTGAAGAGCGGAATTCTCCGCCATGGGACACCTCCACTTTCTAGACCAATGAGTCTTGTTTTGGATACTAGACTCGCGAGTATGATTTACGCAAGGAGGTGATCGGATGCGACCGAGTTCGCAGCCCAAGCGCGCCGCCGCCCTCGCCGCGGCCGAACGGCAGTTCCTCGCGACCGGATACGAGTCGGTCACGATGGACTCGATCGCGCAGGAATCCGGCGTGGCGAAGCAGACCCTCTACAGCCATTTCGGCAGCAAGCGCGACCTGTTCCTGGAGATCGTCCGGGCGCAGACCGAGGGCGCCAGCGCCTCGGTGCTCGAGCCCGCGCCACGGTTCCCGGATGCCTCGCGGGCGCGCGACGGCCTGCACGAGCTGCTCGTCGCGCAGCTCGGCGCGGTGCTCGCGCCGCGCATCCTGGCCCTGCGGCGGCTGGTGATCGGCGAGCTGCGGCGGTCACCGGAACTCGCTGCGGCCCTCTACGAACTCGGACCCCGGCGTGCGATCCTCGCGCTGACGGCGGTCGTGACGGAGCTCGACGCCGCCGGGGTGATCCGGGCGGACGATGCCGAGCAGGCCGCGACCCAGCTGAACTGGCTCGTGATGGGGGAGCCGATCAACCGCGCCATGCTGCTCGGCGATGCGGCGGCGCTCGCCCCCGAGCTCATCCCCGCGCACGTGGACGCCGCGCTCGACACGTTCTTCGCCGCCTACGGCGCAGCAGAAAGGGCCCGGCCTTGACGGCCGGGCCCTTTCCTGGACGGCAGGCTCAGGGGGTCGCGCGCCGCAGCACGAGGTAGGAGATCCCCGCGAGCGCGACGATCGCGACCAGACCCCACAGGGCCAGCCCCAGGGCGCCGAGCGACGCGATGCCCGCTCCCACCTGCCCCCAGAGGCCGAAGCGCGTGACGAGGAACACCAGCCCCACCAGCACCGCCCCGAATCCGACGCCGACCACGGTGATGGCGATGCCGCCTGCGCGCTTGTAGATCGTCGCGCCGGTGAAGCCCACCAGGAACAGGAGCAGCGCGAGCACGAAGTACGTCAGTGCGGCGGCGAGGGGGCCGTTCTCCCACACCCAGGGCAGCCGGAACATGTAGCCGTTGACGCCCCAGCCGTGCGTCACGTCCTCGATCCATCCGCCGAGCAGGAACACGACGGCGAGCAGCACGGCTCCGCCGGCCGCGGTGAGCAGCGTGCCGAGGAAGAAGTCGCGCCGCGTGACGCTCAGCGCCTGCGAGAACGGGAACGTCAGCGTCAGGGCCTGCAGCCCGAGTGCGAAGAAGTACCACAGCGGCGCCTGCCCGGCTCCGCCGTACTTCGGCGCATCGACCGGGATCATCGCGGAGATGATGATCGACATGGTCAGCGCCGCGGCGAGGATGATCAGCGGGATCCACAGCCACGTCTGCTTGTTGACCAGCTGAAGTCGGACGACCTTCAGGATCCGGGACATCAGCGCACCTCCTTCGTGAGTGCATCGGTACTCGAGCGTCGGTCCGGAACGCGCGTCGCCTCCGCGTCGGCGACGCCCTCGCCGCCTCCTGCGTGCTGGGTGAGCCGCACGACGAGCTGCTGCAGCGACACCGGCGCGAGGTCGAGCCCGGCGTCGACGATGCCCGCCTCCTCCTCCGCGGTGAGCCGCCCGAGGACGGTCGCCGAGGCCACCCGGCCGAGGGACTCCCGATGCAGGACCTCCTTGCCCGCGGTCCAGGCGTCGACCGTCGCGGCATCGCCGACCACCGTCGAGGCCCGTCCGCGCAGGGCGTCCGTCTCCTCGTCGAGGAGGATCCGGCCGTCGTCGATCACGATCACACGCTCGATCAGGTTCGCGACCTCGTCGATGAGATGGGACGACAGGATGATCGTGCGCGGGTGCTCGACGTAGTCCTCGAGCAGGCGGTCGTAGAAGATCTGCCGGGCGACGGCGTCGAGGCCGAGGTACGGTTCGTCGAAGAACGTGATCTCCGCCCGGGATGCGAGGCCGATGATGACGCCGACCGCGGAGAGCTGGCCGCGGGAGAGCTTCTTGATGCGGCGCTTCATCGGCAGCTGGAACTCGGCGACCAGGCGATCGGCGAGCTCCTGATTCCAGTTCGGGAAGAACAGGCGGGCGGCGCGGAGCGCGTGGACGGGCGCCGCGTCGTCGGGATACTTCTGGCTCTCCCGCACGAAGCAGACCCGGCTCAGCACGCGGGCGTTCTCGTAGGGCTCCTCGCCGAACACGCGCGTCTCGCCCGAGGTCGCGAAGTTCTGCGCGGTCAGGATCGACATGAGCGTGGTCTTGCCGGCGCCGTTGCGGCCGAGCAGTCCGTAGATCGTGTCGGACTCGATCGACAGCGACACGTGGTCGAGCGCGAGCTTGTCGCGGTAGCTCTTGGTGAGGTTCGACACCTCGATGACGGCGGTCATGCGCGGTTCCCTTCGGTGCGTGCGGCGAGGGGCGCGGCGTTCGCGGCGCGCTCGCTCAGCAGGGCGGACAGGTCGTCGGGTCCGAGACCGAGCGTGCGGGCCTCGGCGAGCAGCGGGTCGATGTAGCGCTCGGCGAAAGCGGTGCGGCGCTCGCCGAGGAGGATGTCGCGGGCTCCGGCGGCGACGAACATGCCGATGCCGCGGCGCTTGACGAGCACGCCCTTGTCGGTGAGCATGGCCACTCCTTTCGCAGCGGTTGCGGGGTTGATCCGGTAGAACGCGGCGAGCTCGTTCGTCGACGGAGCCTGGGTCTCCTCGGCCAGGGTGCCGTCGACGATCGAATCCTCGATCGTCTCGGCGATCTGGAGGAAGAGGGGCCTGCCTTCGTCGATCACGGACATCCTCGCTGTGGTCTATTGGTTAGTTACTCGACTAATTAACCATTGAACCGAGGGTATGTCAAGGCCGGTTCCGCGATGGGGGCGTCCTCCGGCGGCGGAGCGCCACGATTCCCGCCGAGCAGCCGGGGGCACGGCTGCTCGGCGGCCGGAGGAGAAGGCGCTCAGGCGTTGCCGTGCGGATCCAGCCGGTTCAGGGTCGCGACCGTCTGCGGGTAGTCGCCGCGCACCTCGCCGAAACGGAGGAACTTCACGTTCTCCACGAGGATCTCGTGCGCGTCGGGCTGCGCCTCGATGAGGGCCATCGTCTCGTCGACGAAGTCGTCGAGGGGCATCGCGAACGGGCTCTCGCTCTGGCCCGGCAGGAGCTCGGTCGCCACGGCTGGCGGCACGAGTTCGAGCACCGAGACGCCCGTGCCGTCGAGCTGCAGCCGGATCGACTCGGACAGCATGTGGATGGCGGCCTTCGTCGCGTTGTAGGTGGGAGTGACCCGCAGCGGGGTGTGCGCGAGTCCGCTGGACACCGTGACGATGGTGGCGGACGGACGGGTCTGCAGATGCCCGATGAGCGCCGCGATGAGCCGGATCGGACCGAGGAGGTTGGTCGTCACGATCTCCTCGGCATCGGAGAGGAAGCCGTCGCCGCGCCAGTCCTCGACCCGCATGATGCCGGCCATCGCGATGAGCACGTCGAGCTCGGGATGCGCCGTGACGACCTCGGCCGCGGCCGTGCGGATGCTCTCGGGGTCGGCGGTGTCGATGCGCACCGTGCCGAAACCGTGCTCGGCGGCGAGCCGGGCGAGGAGGTCGGTGCGGCGTCCTCCGATGATCACGGTGTTGCCCGCGGACTGCAGGCGCAGGGCGAGTGCGAGGCCGATGCCGCTCGTCGCGCCGGGGATGAAGACGGTGTTTCCGGAGATGTTCATGGATCCAGGCTCGGCGGGATCCGCTCCGGCGATAAGAGACCGGACGATCGGGGGATCCGCGATCCCTGGTTGCGGATCCGCCGCCGCCGGAGAATGGACGCATGGACCGCATCGCCCTCGCCGACTTCCTGCGCCGCCGCCGGGAGGCGCTGCGTCCGGACGACGTGGGCCTTCACGCCGGTGCGCGCCGCCGGGCGCCGGGCCTGCGCCGCGAGGAGGTCGCGCAGCTGACCGGCATGTCCGTCGACTACTACACGCGCCTGGAGCAGCGGCGCGGCCCGCAGCCGAGCGAGCAGATGCTCGCGGCCCTCGCCCGGGCCCTGCGGCTCACCGCCGACGAGCGCGACTACCTGTTCCGCACCGCGGGGCACTCGGCGCCGGACCGGCACCGCACGCTGCCGCACGTCGCGCCGGCCCTGCTCCGGGTGCTCGACCGTCTCGACGACACCCCCGCGCTCGTGCTGTCCAATCTGGGCGAGACGCTCGTCGCCAACCGGATGGCGCAGGCGCTGCTCGGCGATCCGTCGGCGCGCACCGGGCTCGCCCGCAGCGACGTCTACCGGTGGTTCACCGACCCCGGCGCCCGTGCGGTCTATCCCGAGGCCGATCACGAGCGCCACGCCCGCGCCCAGGTCGCGGGGCTGCGGGCCGCGTACGGCGCGATGGGGGCCCGGTCGCGGGCGGGCGAGCTCGTGCGCGCGCTGCAGGCGGAGAGCCCGGAGTTCGCCGCGCTCTGGGAGCGGCATGAGGTCGCCTTCCGCTTCGAGGACCACAAGACCCTGGTGCACCCCGAGCTCGGCCCGATCGAGCTCGACTGCCAGGCGCTCTTCACGGAGGACCAGTCGCAGGCGCTGCTCGTGCTCACGGCCTCGCCGCGCACGGAGGGCTGGCAGAAGCTGCAGCTGCTGTCGGTGATCGGCGCGCAGCGGTTCGAGGCCGCGGCAGAGCAGCGCTGAATCCGGATCTCAGGCCAGCGGGAAGGTCGCCTCGACGCGCAGGCCGCCGTCGGGCCTGGCGGTCAGCGCGAGGGATCCGCCCAGCACCTCGACGATCGAGCCGGCGATCGCCAGCCCCAGACCGGATCCGCCGTGCGCGCCGTCGCGGGCGCGCCCGGCGCCGCGCTGGAACGGCTCGACCAGCGTCGCGACCACGGCAGGGTCGAGCCGGTCTCCGGTGTTCTCGACGACGAGCGCGCCCTGTCCGCCGAGACGGAGCGTGCGCACGGTGGCGGATCCGCCCGAGGGCAGGTTGTGCACGAGCGCGTTCTGCACCAGGTTCAGGGCGAGCTGATCGAGGAGCGCCGCATCCCCGCGGACGATGACCGGGTCGCCCGTCGCGTCGAGCCGCACCTCGCGTGAGGCGGCGACCTCGTGCAGCAGCTCGACGGCGCCCTCCGCGGCGAGCGAGAGATCGACCGGGACGCGCGCGGGCGGCCGCGCGTCGAGCCGGGCGAGCAGCAGCAGCGCCTCGGTCAGCGCGATGGCCCGCTCGTTCGCGGCACGGAGGCGCCCGAGCAGCTGCACGACATCCGGATCCGGATCCGCTTCGGCCACGTCGAGCACCGCCCGGGTGATCGCGAGCGGGGTGCGCAGCTCGTGCGACGCGTTCGCGGCGAACCGTCGTTCCCGCTGCACGTCGTGCTGGATGCGATCGAGCATGCCGTCGAAGACGTCGGCGAGGCGACGGAACTCGTCGTCCCGGCCCGGTAGGGCGATCCGCGCGTCCAGGTCGCCGTCGCCCACGGCCTGAACGGTCTCGGCCATGAGCGCGAGCGGGCGCAGCACGCGCCCCGCGAGGAGCCAGCCGCCGAGCACGCCGATCGCGATGAGTCCGAGCAGCGCCCACGTCGCCGGCGGCACGAACGCGCGGATGATGTCGCTGCGGTTCGGCGCCCAGCTCGTGCCGTCGATCGGGTCGGTGTTGTAGACGGTGCCGTCGGGCACGTAGCGCAGCAGCCAGAGCGCGACGACGCCGAGCAGCACGGCTCCGGTCACGGCGACGAGCGCCGCATAGCTGAGCGTCAGCCGCCATCGCACCGAGAGCCCGCCGGCGCGGGCCGGGCGGGGCGGGAGCGCGGAGCTCGACGGGGCCTCAGGCATTCCCGGCACGCTCCGGCAGCGTCGTATCCTCGGCCGTCGTCGCGTCGCGGGCGCCGTCGACGTCGATGCGGTAGCCGGCGCCCGGTACGGTGAGGATCACCCAGGGCTCGCCGAGCCGCTTGCGCAGCGCCGACACGGTGATCCGCACCGCGTTCGTGAACGGGTCGGCGTTCTCGTCCCAGGCGCGCTCGAGCAGCTCCTCGGCGCTGATGACCCCGCCACCCGCCTCGACGAGCACCTGCAGCACGGCGAACTGCTTGCGGGTGAGGGCGACGTAGCGCCCGTCGCGGTACACCTCGCGACGGAACGGGTCGAGCCGGATCCCCGCCAGTTCGTGCACGGGCGGTGTCGATCGCGGGGCGCGCCGAGCCAGCGCCCTGATCCGCAGGATCAGCTCGCGCATCTCGAACGGCTTGGTGAGGTAGTCGTCGGCGCCGAGCTCGAAGCCGCTCGCCTTGTCGTCGAGGCGATCGGCCGCCGTGAGCATGAGGATGGGCAGGCCGGATCCGGAGGCGACGATCGCCTGCGCGATGTCGTCGCCGCTGGGGCCCGGGATGTCCCGGTCCAGTACCGCGACGTCGTAGGAGTTGATGTCCAGCAGCTCCAGGGCGAGGTGCCCGTCGCCCGCGGTGTCCGCCGCGATCGCCGCGAGTCGCAGCCCATCGCGCACCGCTCCCGCCAGGGCGGGTTCGTCCTCCACGATCAGCACGCGCATGCGAGAAGCCTAGGCCGGGGATGCGGTCCGGAACCGTCGTGAGCGGTGCGCGGGAGCGCCGTTCGCATAGTGGGTCGCGCGGTGAAGGCGGTCAGCGCGCCGTGGCGCGGCGACGGACGATGACGCCGCGAGGCGAGGGCAGGCCACCGCGGAGGAGAGGAGAGGGACATAGTCGCACCCTACGCATCGGCGTGTATCGGGAGCGTATGCGAAAGCGCGTACGGTGCGGCAACGTCCGCGCCGATGGAGTGGGGGCATGGACACCACGACGAGACCGAATGAGACCCTGCGTCCCGGCGCCGCGCCGGACGGGATCCTGGATCCGGCCGCGCCGGTCGGCGCCCGCCCCGCCGCGCCCCGGCATGCCGCACGCCGCCCCCGGTTGTTCCGGTTCGTCGCCACGCTGCTGGTGCTGGCGGCGATCGTCGCCGGCATCGCCGCTGCGGTGGTCACCGCGGCGGTCGCGACGCGGCCCGACTATCCGAGCGGCACCGGTGAGGCGGGATCCGTCGTCGCGCGCAGCGGAGGACAGCCCACCGCCGACGACGGCTACATCGCCGACGGGGACTCGCTCGCCCTGTCCGACACGGCGGCCCCGGCCGTCGCGCGGCTGGACCCGGCTCTCCGCGAGGCGCTCGACCGCGCGCACGCGGCCGCCGCCGAGGACGGCCTGGATCTGCGCGTCGGCGGAGGCTGGCGGTCGAAGGCGTACCAGGCCTGGCTGCTGCGCGACGCGGTGCGCACCTACGGCTCGGCGGAGGAGGCCGCGCGCTGGGTCGGCACCCCCGAGACGTCGCAGCACGTGAAGGGGGAGGCGGTCGACATCTCGCCCTACGACGCCGCCGACTGGCTGAACCGCCACGGCGCGCAGTTCGGCCTGTGCCGCACCTATGACAACGAGGCCTGGCACTTCGAGCTCAGTCCCTCTGCGGTCGACGCGGGATGCCCGCCGATGTTCCGCGATCCGACGGAGGATCCGCGCATGCGGGGGTGAGGGGCTGCGGGACGGGCGGTCGCTCGCCGGGCACGCTGCCCCGCGCGCGGCGAGGGATCCAGGGCTACTTGTAGAAGCCCTCGCGCAGATTGATGCCGTGCTCGAGGAAGACCTTGAGCGCGGCCAGCATCCCCGTCCAGCCCTCGCAGTTGCCGAACGCGCTCTTGGCGCCGCCCGCGGTCGCCCGCCAGGTCGACTCCGTGATGGTGACCAGGGTGCGGGTGCCGCCGTCGATCGGGGCGAACTCGAAGACAGTGCGCGTGGTGCCGGTGTCGTTGCTGCCGGGGGCGGCGGCCCACTCGATCACGATGCGCTCGGGGGCCGTGGCCTCCACGACCTCGACCGGGAACCGGCCCGGGAAGTCGGCGAAGTCCCACGTCACCTCGACGCCGGGTTCGAGACGGCCCTGAGCGCCGCCGGTGGTGAAGTAGCGGGAGAGCTGCGCCGGGTCGGCGACGGCCTCGTAGACCTCGGCCGGCGGGCGGGAGACGCGACCGGAGACGGAGAAGGAGAGCTCTGTGAGCGGAGCCATGTCCGCAGCGATTTCGACGTGAGACATGTTGTAAGATTACAACATGTCTCACGGGGAGGGAACGGAGGACGACGATCTCGTCTTCAAGGCGCTCGCCGCCCCGGTACGCCGGCGCATGCTCGATGTGCTGCGCGAGCGGCCGTGCACCACCGGCGAGCTGTGTGCGCGGTTCTCCGAGCTCGACCGCACGACGGTGCTTCAGCATCTGCGCGTGCTGGAGCGGGCGGAGCTGGTGATGGGCCGACGTGAGGGTCGCGAACGACACCTCACCCTCGCGCCGCTGCCGATCAAGCGGATCCACGACCGCTGGATCGGCGCCTATGCGGCCGCCGCCGTGCAGCTGCTCGACGACCTCGATCACGGGTGAAGGGCGGCGGCCGGGGCCGCTGGCCGGGCCGGGCATCCCGGGACCTCGCTCCCGCAGTATCGTTCACGGCGAGCCGCGCCGGCGATCAGCCCTCCGCGCCCTCCGGTGCCATCTCGAAGTCATACCAGGACGGCACGGGGCGGCCGGGGAACGCCTCGTGCCACAGCGCCGACATGCTCAGCTCGCCCTCGCGGAGGTTCGGCACATCGAACTGCTCCTCGAGGATCCGGCCCGCGGTCTCCGTATCCCCGAGGGCGAGGGCGGCGCGGATCTCGACGACCTTGAAGCGCCCGAGGGCGCGCAGCTCGGCCGGCAGCGTCGTGAGGAGCGTGCTTGCTTCCTCGGCCCGCCCGTCGGCGAGCAGGGCCTCGGCGAGCTCGAGCGTCAGCGGTGCGAGGTCGGGCGCGAGGTCGCGCGCCTCGGCGAGCCGGTTGATGCCCTGCGCCTGCGCGGCGGTGCCGCCGTCCGACTGGCGCAGCGCCATCCCGAGCCCGCGCAGCGCCCAGGGGCTGCGCCGATGCCGCAGCGACGCCTCGTAGTGCGAGATCGCGGTGCCGTGCTCGTCGCGGGCGTGCGCGGCGACGGCGCGGTGGTAGTGGGTCAGCCAGGTGGAGGGCGCCTCGGCGAGCAGATGATCCCACTCGTCGCCCGTGACGTAGGACGCGGGGGCCTCCAGCGGGTCGGGCTCAACGATGCTCCCGTGGCCTCCCGATCCGTCGGGCGCCGTGCCACCGGCTTCGGCCCGCGCCGCAGAGGCGTCGAGCAGCGCGGCCCAGTACGCGCCCTCCTCGCCGTCGCGTACGAAGCGCACCCCGGCGGGGGCGGCGAAGGCGGAACCGCTGCGAGCGGCGAGCTCGTGCTCGAGCGCGCCCCACGGCGACCCGACCGAGAGCAGCGCGTCCGGTGCGATGTCGGCGGCGGCCTCGAGCCGCGCGACGCCGGCGGATCCGATGGCGTCGGCGGCGCGCAGCACCTGTCCGCCCACCTCGGCGACGGACTCGTCCCAGTCGCCGTCGAGGCGCGGATCCGAGAGCTGCAGCGGCAGGAACGTCTCGGTCCACTCCCAGGTCGCGCCGCCCGGCATCCGCAGGTGCTCGTACTGCGTGGCCGCGAGCCCGGCCTGGATCTCGAAGTAGGCGCCGGTCTCGCCGCCCAGCCAGTCGCACCAGCGTCGCCCGCCCGGGGTATCGCCCCAGACGAAGAGCTTGCGCCCGATGAGGGGCGCGGTCGACACGTGCGCGAGGCCGGAGCCGTCGCCGTCGACGGCGGCGATCCAGGGGCGCGTCGCAGGGGCGTCGCCGACCTCCGCCGTCGCCAGTCCCGGCGCGAGGTCGAAGAAGTAATCCGCCGCGGCGGGCGCGGTGGCGGGGAAGCGCGGGTCGGCCGCGTTCAGGTCGACCCGCCCGAGGGTGCCGTCGTAGCCCGTCATGTACGCGTGGGCCGCGGGGGCGAACACCCGGCTCTGCGCCGTCTGGGCGACGGCGATGTTGGTCCACCAGTACATCCCGGTCTCGCGATCGCGCGGGTTGCGCACCCGCACGCGCACGTGCAGGGCCGCGCCCTCGAGGGTCGCGTCGATCTGCAGGATCAGTCCGCGCACCCGCTCGTACTCCCACAGGCGCAGGATCGGCTCGCCGTCGGCACCGGTGATCTCGGCGGCGTAGAGCGGATCGGCGGTGAGCGGCCAGTGCCCGCGCATGCCGATGTTCCACTCGGCCCCGCCCGAGAACCAGGCGTCGCGCAGGGCCAGGTTGGCGGGCTGCAGCACGGCGTTGCGATACACCAGGTCGCGGCCGGTCGTCTTGTCGAGGAGGCGCACGAGGCGGCCGCCCAGGTCGAGGGCGAACTCGGCGCGCACCTGATCGTTCTCGAGCACCGCGACGCGCATCGGCGCCGGGGAGCGGTCGCGGTCGTAGCCGTCCTGGATCAGATAGGGGTGGATCGTGGAGACATGTCCGTACCGGATGTTCGCCGCCATCTCGGCGGGCAGCCCGTCGGTGGCGGCCTCGTAGGGCGCCTGGGGCATGGCGGCGATCGCGGGGAGGGGATTGGGGGATCCGACGGGGGCGGTGGGGAGGACGACCTGGGTGACGGTCAACGTTGCGCTCATCAGGATCCAGTATCCCCGTCGGGGCTGTGCGCGGGGAAGGAATCGGATCCGGATCGCTCCGCCCCTCCGAGTCGTCTCCCTGAGCACGACCTATTGACCGTGCTCAGGGAGACGACTCGGAGGGGCCCGCGTACGCTGGGCGGGTGCCCGAGTTCCCGTTTGCGCGCCTGCGCCGGTTCCCCGACGTCGAGGCGCCGAACCTCCAGGCCTGGGACGCGACGGATGAGCTGCTCGTCGCTGCGGCCCTGGCGGACGCCGCGCACCGAGGCATCGACGGATCCGCGGTCGCCGTGATCGGCGACGGGTACGGCGCGCTCACGCTCCCGCTCGTCGCGGCCGGGCTCGACGGCGTGCGCGTGCACCAGGATCCGGTCACCGGACGCCGCGCCCTCACCCGCAACGCCGATGCGCTCGGGCTGAGCGGGTACGCGCCGCACGAGCTCGACGCGGAGCTGCTGAACGGCGCGCGGCTGGTGCTCCTGCAGCTGCCCAAGGGGCTCGCCGAGCTCGAGGAGATCGCCGACGCGGTCGCGCGCTGGGCGGCGCCCGATGCGGTGCTGCTCGCCGGCGGCCGGGTGAAGCACATGACCCTGGCGCAGAACGAGGTGCTCGCACGGTTCTTCGCGCGGGTGCAGCCGCAGCGGGGCGAGCGCAAGTCGCGCCTGATCGTCGCGTCCGAGCCGCGTCCGGTGTCGCAGGATGCGCCGTTCCCGATGTCGACGACCCACCCCGAGTTCGGGCTCACCCTGTGCGCGCACGGCGGGGCGTTCGCCGCCGACCGAGTGGACATCGGCACCCGGGTGCTGCTCGACGTGATGCGCGACCGTACGGCGGAGCTCGTCGCCCTCGACCGCGGTGACGGTTTCACGGCCGTCGATCTCGGTTGCGGCACGGGCGCGCTCGCCGCGTCGCTGGCCCTCGCGATCCCCGGGGCGCGGGTCGTCGCGACCGACCGGTCGGCGGCCGCGGTGGGCTCGGCGCGCGCCACGATGGCGGCGAACGGCGTGGCCGATCGCGTGACCGTGACGCTCGACGACGCCGGATCCGGGATCCCGGACGGCTCCGTGGATCTCGTGCTGCTGAATCCGCCGTTCCACCTGGGTGCGAGTGTGCACGAGGGGGCCGGGCATCGCCTCATCGGCGCGGCCGCGCAGATGCTGCGTCCGGGCGGGGAGGTGTGGACCGTGTTCAACTCGCATCTCGACCATCGCCGGGCGCTGTCGGCGGCGGTCGGCGAGACCGTGCAGCTCGTCCGCACCCCGAAGTTCACGGTGACGAGGTCGGTCCGGCGCTGACCGCCCTGCGGCCGTGCCCGACGGGGCATCGACGGATCCGGACGCGACCCCCGCCCCTCGGTCCTCGGCCGCGGATTTGCCTCCGGATCAGGATGTCGTTACGTTGGAATGCGGGCCTTACGGCCCCAAGACCAGTCCGCGGCTGCGTCCTTCTTTCGATTCTGCTGTGCACGAAGAGGCGTGGGCGTACGGTCGATGATCTCTGTCGAGGATCCGAAATCCTCCTCCTGCGCCGCCGGCATGGCTCCCTTCGAAACGGCCCTGTGATCATCACCCGGGCGAGACCGATGCAGGCCTCCCCACCGGGGTGAGGCCGCGGGGGAAACGTGTCCGAAACCGCTCTGGAAGCGCGTCATCTGTTCAAGGTGTTCGGGAGGAACCCGAACCAGGCCATCCGCAGGCTGAAGGCCGGGGAGAGCCGATCCGAGGTCGCCGACGCCGGCACCGCCGCCGTCATCGACGCGAGCTTCACCGTCAACCGCGGTGAGATCTTCGTCATCATGGGACTGTCCGGATCCGGCAAGTCCACCATCATCCGCATGCTCAACGGGCTGCACGAGGCGACGGACGGCTCCGTCCTCGTCGCCGGCGACCCGATCACCGGCATCCCGGCCTCGCGGCTGCGCGAGATCCGCCGCGACCGCGTGTCGATGGTGTTCCAGCACTTCGCCCTGCTGCCGCACCGCACCGTGGCCGCGAACGTCGCGTACCCGCTCGAGCTCAAGGGCGTCGGCAAGGCCGAGCGTCTCGCCAAGGCCGCGGAGATCCTCACCCTCGTCGGCCTCGACGGGCAGGGGGAGAAGCTGCCGTCCGAGCTCTCCGGCGGCATGCAGCAGCGCGTCGGCATCGCCCGTGCGCTCGCCGCCGATACCGACATCCTGCTGATGGACGAGGCCTTCAGCGCACTGGATCCGCTCATCCGCCGCGAGATGCAGGAGCAGCTGCTCGAACTGCAGCAGAAGCTGCAGAAGACCATCGTGTTCATCACGCACGATCTGAACGAGGCGATGTTCCTCGGCGACCGGATCGCGGTGATGCGCGACGGCCGCATCGTGCAGATCGGCACGCCGGAGGACATCCTCACCGATCCCGCGAACAGCTACGTCGAGCAGTTCGTGCAGGACGTCGATCGCGCCCGCGTGCTCACCGCCGCGAACGTCATGGAGCGCCCGCGTCCGGTGGTCTCCGAGAACGCCGGACCGCGCACCGCGCTCAAGCAGATGCGCGATGCGTTCATGTCCGCGACCTACGTCGTCGGCCGCGATCGCAAGCTCGTCGGCATCGTCACCGACCGCGACGTCGTCAAGCTGATCCGTCGCGGCGAGAGCAGGATCACCTCGGTGCTCAAGCCCGCGGCCCAGGTGGTCGACGAGGACGAGATCCTGATGAACCTGTTCATCCCCGCCGTGGAGTCGCCGCTGCCGCTCGCCGTGGCAGACGCGGAGGGGCGCCTCGTCGGCGTCATCCCGCGCATCACCCTGCTCGCTGCCCTCGGCCCCGGTGCCGGCGCCACGGGCGAGATCAACCTGCCGGTGCTGCCGCTGCCGCAGGCGGAGGTCGACGCCGTGCTCGACGACGGGTGGACCGCCCCCGCCGCGGGAGCCTCGCCGACCACGCCGGACGCGCCGACCGAGGAGGTCACCCGATGAACGTCCTTCCCATCGGATCCTGGGTCGCCGTCGCGGTGGACTGGATCAAGGCCAACCTCGACGGCCTGCTGCACGTCGTCTCGACCGTCGTGTCGTTCCTCGTCGACGGTCTGAGCTTCCTGCTGCTGATGCCCTGGTTCTACGTCGTCATCATCGTCGCCGCGCTCATCGCCTGGCTGGTGCGCTCGTGGAAGCTGGCGATCGGCACCGTGCTCTCGTTCGGCGTGATCGTCGCGATGGGCCTGTGGGTCCCCGCGATGCAGACGCTCGCGCTCGTGCTCGTCGCGGGTCTCGTCACCGTGCTGATCGCGATCCCGCTGGGGATCTGGTCGGCGCGCAACGCCACCGTCCGTGCGGTGCTCAAGCCCGTGCTCGACTTCATGCAGACGATGCCCGCCTTCGTCTACCTGATCCCCGCGATCGTGTTCTTCAGCATCGGCGTGGTGCCGGGCTTCGTGGCCACGGTCATCTTCGCCCTGCCCCCGGGCGTGCGCTTCACCGAGCTCGGCATCCGCGGGGTGGACTCCGAGACGGTCGAGGCCGGGCAGTCGTTCGGCGCCACACCGGCCCAGATCCTGCGCGGGATCCAGCTGCCGCTGGCGATGCCGACGATCCTCGCCGGCGTCAACCAGGTCATCATGCTCGCGCTGTCGATGGCGGTCATCGCGGGCATGGCCGGGGCCGACGGTCTCGGCAAGCTCGTGGTCGAGGCGATCTCGACGGTCAACATCGCCAAGGGCGTCGAGGCCGGTCTCGGCGTCGTGCTGATCGCGGTCTTCCTCGACCGGGTCACCGCGTCGCTCGGGTCGCTCGGCGAGCACCCCGACTCGCTGCTCGGGATGCTGGCGCGTCGTCGCGCCGCGCGTCGCCTGGCCGCATCGACGGTCGTGGTCGACCAGAGCCCGGAAGCACCCGCCGAGGAGAAGGAGCTGCAGCATGCGTAAGAGCAGGATCACCACTCTCGCGGCGCTCGGCGTCGCGGCCGTGCTCGCCCTCGCCGGATGCGCGAGCGACGGCGCCGGCGGCACGCTGGAGATGGCGGGCAAGGCCCCGGCGAACGACGCGGGCAAGGGCGACAAGGGCACGATCACCATCGGGTTCCTGCCCAGCTGGACCGACGGACTGAGCACCGCGTATCTGCTGCAGGACCAGCTCGGCAAGCTCGGCTACGCCGTGAAGATGCAGACGCTCTCCGATGCCGGCCCGCTGTACGCGGGGCTGTCGCAGGGCGATGTGGACGTCTTCCCGTCGGCCTGGCCCGAGGTCACCCAGAAGGCGTACAGGGACAAGTACCAGGGCTCGATCGACGACCTCGGCACCTACTACGACAACGCCCGTCTCACGATCGCCGTGCCGACCTACACCGACATCGACTCGATCGATCAGCTCAAGGGCGCGGGATCCCGGTTCGACGGCAAGATCATCGGCATCGAGCCCGGGGCGGGCCTGACCGGTCAGACCCAGAAGATGATGCCCGAGTACGGCCTCGACGGCGAGTACCAGCTGGTCACGTCGTCGACCGCGGCGATGCTCACCGAACTGAAATCGGCGACCGACAAGAAGCAGGACATCGCGGTCACCCTGTGGCGTCCGTTCTGGGCCAACAGCGCGTTCCCCGTGAAGGACCTCAAGGATCCGAAGGGCGCGATGGGCAAGCCCGAGGGGCTGCACTTCCTCGGCGCGAAGGGCTTCGCTGAGAAGCACCCGGACGCGGCGAAGCTGATCGGGCAGATCACGCTCGACGACGCCCAGTACGGCTCGCTCGAGGACATGGTCGTGAACCAGTTCGGCGAGGGCAAGGAGACTCAGGCGATCGACGCCTGGATCCAGAAGTACGGCGGCCAGTTCGACTGGGTGCAGAAGTGAGCCGGCACTTTCGGGGTCGTTGAGCGAGGACGGGCGCGCAGCGGCCGACCGAGGCGAAACGCCGTCGCACAGTCCGGGATCCCATACCCACGGGAGTCGAGCGGGTATGCTCTACCCCCGTGGGGTATGGGATCCAGGACCGCGGCACGTCGCCGGCGTGGTCGCTGCGGATCCTGCTGATCGTCGCCGCCGTGATCGCCGGCCTGCTCGGCATGCACGTGCTCGCCGGTCACGGGGCGCCGATGGCGGCGGGGGAGACCTCCCCGCACCACGTGCCGATGGCCGGCGCCGTCCCCGTCGGACTCGCCGCAGACGAGGCGCAGCATCCGGCGGTCGCCGCGCCCGCGCAGCCGTCGTCCGGGAGCAGCGCCGCGTCCGCGGATCACCCCGCGCTCGCCGCCCCCGCGCACGGCTGCGCGGACTGCGCCGAGCACGCCGCGATGGCGTCATCGTGCGTGCTGGCCCCGGTCGCTCCCGCCGCGGTGCCGGGGCCTCCCGCGGAGGACCTCCGGCCTGCGCCCGCCGCGCCCGTCGTCGCCTCCGCGGCGAACGACCCGGCGGATCCGCGCCCTCCGAGCATCTCCGTGCTCTGCATCAGTCGCAGATGAGTCGACGCCGGTGCGCCCCCGTGATCCCTGATCCGGCGGATGCCCCCGAACGACTCCGCGCCCGCCGTCCGGCGAGGCGCGTCATCGACGACGAAAGCAGAGAGACCATGACCATCCGCACCCTCCCCCGCGCCCTCGCGATCGGCACCATCGCCCTCGCCGGGGTCGCCCTCACCGCCTGCGCTCCCTCGACCGATCACTCCGGGATGTCCGGGATGTCGCACGGCGCGACCGCTCCCGGGGCCGGGACGACCCAGGGATCCGCGAACGACGCCGACGCGATGTTCGCGACCATGATGATCGACCACCACCAGCAGGCGATCGACATGAGCGACATGCTCCTCGCCAAGACCGGCGTCGACGCCCGCGTCACCGATCTCGCCACCAGGATCAAGGCCGCGCAGGCTCCTGAGATCGCCACCATGCGGGGCTGGCTCGCCGACTGGGGAGTGCCGTCGGCGGCGCCCGGATCCATGGGCCACGGCGACGGCATGATGAGCGAGGCCGACATGGCGGCGCTCGAGGCGGCGCCGGGCGGCGAGGCCGGGAAGCTGTTCCTGCAGCAGATGATCGTGCACCACGAGGGCGCGGTCGCCATGGCCCGCAGCGAGACGGCGGACGGCCAGGACCCCCTCGCCCTCGCCCTCGCGGCCACGGTGATCACCGCGCAGACCGCGGAGATCGCCGAGATGAAGGAGCTCCTGGCGCAGCTCTGACGTCCGCCGCCGGGCCACTCTGCTCGCTGGTCGTGGTCTGCGTCGAATCCGGACGGATCGCCGCACGCCGCGACCGGCGAGCACCGCTGGCCCTGCGTGGTGGGCGGATATCGTCGTCCTGTCCGGATCCGCGGGCCGCGCGTAGCCTTCCGGTATGGACGGCTTCGCGGCGGTCGACTTCGGTTTCGCGCGGGAGGTGCTCCAGCGGGGCATCGCAGCGCTCTACCTCGTCGCGTTCGTCAGCACGCTGAACCAGTTCCGCGCGCTGCTCGGCGAGCACGGGCTGCTGCCCGCGCCCGAGCTGCTCGCCTGGGCGGGGAACTCCGCTCGCGCCCGACGGCTGCTGCGCCCGACCCTGTTCCTGCGCATCCGGTACACCGATCGGCGGCTCGTCGCACTGTGCGTCGCAGGGATCGTGCTGTCGGCGACGCTCGTGGTGGGCCTCCCGCAGCTGGCGCCGCCCTGGGTGCCGATGGCGTGCTTCCTGCTGCTGTGGCTCGGGTACATGTCGATCTCGTCGATAGGGCAGACCTTCTACGGCTTCGGCTGGGAGATGCTGCTGCTCGAGGCGGGGTTCCTCGCCGCGTTCCTCGGATCCGCCTCCGAGCCGCCGCCGACGGTCGTGATCGTGCTGTTCTGGTGGCTCGTGATCCGGCTCGAATTCGGCGCCGGCATGATCAAGATCCGCGGGGGGAGTGAGTGGCGCGACCTCACCGCGCTCATGTACCACCACGAGACCCAGCCCATGCCCGGCCCGCTCAGCCGGCAGGCGCACCTGTTGCCGCGGTGGTTCCACCGGCTCGAGGTGGTCGGCAACCACGTCGCCCAGCTTGCCGCCCCGTGGCTGCTGCTCGCGCCGATCCTCGGACTCTGGATCCCGGGCCCCGTCCCCGCGATCATCGGGGCCGCGGGCGCCGGCGTCGTGATCGCGACCCAGTTGTGGCTCGTGTCCACCGGCAACTTCGCGTGGCTGAACTGGGCGACGATCGTGCTCGCGTTCTCGGCCGTCGGGATCCCCTCGGGCTCCCCGCGCCATGCGGTCACCGCGCCGCCGTGGATCATCGGCGGGCAATGGCTGCCCTGGGTCGTCGTGACGACCGGCGTCGGAGCGCTGTACGTGTGGCTCTCGGCTCCCGCGGTGCGCAACCTGTTCTCGCGTCGGCAGGCGATGAACGCCTCGTTCAACCGCTGGCAGCTCGCGAACGCCTATGGCGCGTTCGGCACGGTCACCAAGGAGCGGATCGAGATCGTCGTCGAGGGCACGATGCTGCCCGACGCGGATCCGGATCCGGTCGGCGGGCAGTGGCGCGAGTACGGATTCAAGGGCAAGCCCGGGGATCTGCACCGGGTCCCTGCGCAGTTCGCGCCCTACCATCTGCGTCTGGACTGGCTGATGTGGTTCCTGCCGCTCGGGCGCCTGTACGAGGACTGGTTCGCGATGCTGCTGGTGCGACTGCTCGAGGCGGATCCGCCGACGCTCCGGTTGCTGCGGCACGATCCGTTCGACGGCGCGCGGCCCGCGCAGGTGCGCGCCGTCGCCTATCGCTACCGGTTCACCACCCGTGCCGAGCACCGCGAGAGCGGTCGGGTGTGGGTGCGCGACCGCCGCCGGGTCGTGGCGAGGCCGATGTCGCTGGGCGAGGACCAGGTGTGATGTTCAGGCAGGTTGTTGAGTCTGCTGATGGGTGGGGCTCCGATTGCGGAGTGGACCCTGTGGTGATTGCAGAAGTGCAGCCAGCTGGTTAGGGTCTGGCGGCGGTCGCTCTCGGAGGGGTAGAAGCGGGCGTATGCCCAGCCGTCGGCCAGGGGGCCGGTGGAGTGCTGGGCAGGCTGGCTCTATACTGCCGGCATATTCGCTCCTACTGCGGTCGCACTCCCATTTGTCTCGAATGGTGTCTCGGCGGTAGCCGGCACAGTGTGGATGGTGACATCAAGATGAGAGCTCTTGCAGATTCATGTGAAAGAAGGTGTGAAAATTCTTACGATGTTTGCATTCTTTGGAGCAATCTTGATCGCTTCAGGAATCGTGATGCTCACCTTTAGGCGTCGAGTACGGGAAAACCTCATCCAGGCAGGACTGGTTCGCGACGGCTCGCGGCTGCCGACTCTTTATGCGATCAGCATTGCAATGGGGCAAGTTCTTCTCGGAGCAATATTGCTAGCATATGCCTCGCTGAACACACATCGCGAGAGTGCCCATGTGGCGAGCATCGGCCCCGCAATTGTCGTTCGAACTGGAGCGATGTTTGTGCCGCTAGTGATTGCCTTGACAGTCGGCGCGGTATTGGGGGCGTGGGGAGGATGCACATTGATCGGAAGGGCTGGGAGGTCTCGCAAGGCTTGGTTCTCTGACAGCGATCATCCGATACAGGGGAAAGATGCGCGTCGAATAGTCTTCGGCACCGTTCTCTGTATATATAGCGTGATCTCGCTCATTTTTACCGTGCTACTTCTAGTGTGGCGTTTCTGAACTTGGTTGACGACTGGTTATCGAGAGGTCTGCCTCGACATCTTGGTTCAGACGAGTGGGTATTTGCGATCGTTTCAGCCGGTGCTGAAAAGACTCCCCTTGCACTCGCAACAACCGAATGGCCGAATGCCGCGGGATCCTCATCTGCCCGGCAAGCGACACCAGTTGGGAATGCTCGAACCAACACTTCTGGCAGGATCAGTTGTGGCATCTGATCACTAAGCTATGGATGGAAGTGATTCCCGTCCGGGGTGGTGCGGGCGGAGCTATTGCAGGGAAGGGCGCGGCTCGGCTCCTGGGAAGCCGTAACTGAATCGATGTCCTCGAGAGCTGCCGCGTATCAGAGCCAAATCTCCGGACGGGGACGGCGACATCGACACGATAGCGCTATATCACAGGTGTCGATATTGCACGGGGAGTGTGCGGTGGTGACCTGATTGCAATGCGTGGCTCGTTCGCGGAGGTCGCCATCGGCGATCTGCAACGGCTACAGAAACAGCTACCAATACGTACGTGAATCCAAATCGATCAGGGGCAATGTCGTGAGCGCGGCGATGACCCTGCCCCTGGATCATTCGCTCGCCCAAATATACGAATGTGCGCTTCGGGCACTTTGCCAGATTCGCCGATAATTACTCTAGCGTCAGTTTCGGCGGATTCCACCTGACCCGCACATAGGGGCGAGCGACTCTCACTCTCGCTCTCATGAGCACGAGGCATATGAGGGTCCACGAGCAGCTGCGTCGACGCATCGCGTCCGGTGGGTCGAAGTCCACGGGCTAAAAGTCCCGTCATCCCAGATCGCCTCAGTGAGATCCACATCGATGAGCTCCGCTCCACGGAGGTCTGCATGATTCGGATCGGCGCCGTACATCATGGCGTCCCGCAACATGCGGAGCGATGCGCGACGCGATCTCCGCAAGGCTGTGGAACGGAACAAGACCCGACGCGCCTCAGGCGATGCCTTTGTCGAGGCGTGAGACGGCAAGGCGAAGTGCGTCTGAGTCGTAGGTCCCGTACTCCCCCTATCGCATCCGCACGAGACGCGAGCTGTCGCTGGGCGAGGACTAACAGCGGGGCGCGTGCTCCGGCTCCCGGCGCCGACGGCACCGGAGGCACACGGCCGTCCGGGGGCGTGCGCATATCGTCCGCATATCGATAACCGCATACGCCCCGGCAACCCCGGCGTCGGTTGACTCGAACCATGCGATCGCCCGCTTCGGAACTCGTCGTCCACGAGGATGCGCTCCGCGACAACACCGCGCGCTTCCATGCCCTGACCGGTGGACGGCTGATGGCGGTCCTCAAGGCGGACGCGTTCGGGCACGGGGACATCGCCTCCTCGGTGCTCGAGTCGGGTGCGGGGTCGATCGGCGTGACCAGCATCGATGAGGCGCTCGCGCTGCGTCGAGCGGGCGTCGACGCTCCGATCCTGAGCTGGCTCAACACGCCCGACGCCGACGTCGAGTCGGCGCTGCGCGCGCGCATCGATCTCGCGGTCCCCCACCTCGAGCTGCTCTTCGCGATCGCCGGGGCAGCGCGTGCGATGGGGATCCGGGCCCGTCTTCATCTGCACATCGACGTCGGCACGGGCCGCGACGGCTGCCCGCCGCGCGAGTGGGCGACGCTGTGCGCCTTCGCACGCGCGCAGGAGGCCGCGGGAGCCCTGCGTGTGGTGGGCGTGATGGGACACCTGTCCTGTGCCGACGACCCGCGGAACGAGCAGAACGTGCGCGAGCGCCTGGTGTTCGAGAACGCGATCCGGACCGCACGTCGGCGCGGCCTGCGCCCGCATCTCCTGCACCTCGCCGCCACGGCCGCGACGCTCACCGGCACGGCGGCCGGGTACGACCTGCATCGCATCGGCGCCGGCCTCTTCGGCATCGATCCGTCCCGCACCACCGACGACCTGCGGCCCGCGCTGACGCTGACCTCGACGGTCGTGTCCTCCCGTGAGGCCCCGGCGGGCACCGGCGTCGGCTACGGCCACGACTTCGTCACCCCTTCCCGCACGTGTCTGGCGCTGCTGCCGCTCGGCTACGCCGACGGGCTCCCGCGCGCGGCCTCGGGGCGGGCGGAGGTGCTGGTGCGTGGCGAGCGACGACCGCTGGTGGGCAGGTTCTCGATGGACATGGTGGTCGTCGACACCGGCGACCTGCTGCTGCGGCCCGGCGAGCGCGTCACGGTCTTCGGTCCCGGCCGGGACGGGGAGCCGACCGTCGCCGAGTGGGCCGCCTGGGCGCGCACGATCGAGCACGAGATCGTGACCGGCGTCGGCGCCCGCGCCTCCCGCATCCGTCGCACCCTCGACGCATCCCCCCGTCCCACGTCCCCACCAGGAGAGCCACGATGCCTCAGCACACCCGCCACCGGATCGCCGTCATCGGAGGCGGCGCGAATGACGAGCACGCGGTCTCCCTCGCGTCCGCGGCCGGCGTCACGCGCGCTGTCCGCACGCTGAGGCACACCGCCGTCCCGCTCACCATCGACGAGGACGGCACCTGGCGGGACGAGCAGGACGTCGCGTTGCCCGCCCATTGCGCGGTCGAGCTCCTCACCGGCTGCGACGTCGCGTTCCCCGTGCTGCACGGAGCCCGCGGGGAAGACGGCTCGATCGCGGGGCTGCTCGAGCTGTGCGGAGTCCCCTTCGCGGGATCTCCGGTCCGGGCCGGCGCCCTGGGGATGGACAAGCACGCCACGAAGCTGCTCGCCGCGTCGCTCGGGATCGCGACGGCGAGCGCGCGTCTCATCGGATCCGGATCCGGATCCGGACCCGATGTGGTGACCGACGGCCTCACTCCGCCCTTCGTCGTGAAGCCCGCGAGCAGCGGATCCAGCAACGGGGTCTTCGTCGTCGCGGAACCCGATGGGGTCGTCGACGCCGTCGACCGAGCGAGAGCCTTCGGGGATCCGGTGCTGATCGAGGAGTACGTCACCGGCCGGGAGATCGACGTCGCCGTCTTCCGTGACCGGCGCGGAGGGCTGCGCGTCGGCGCCACGCTCGAGATCTCCGTAGCGCCCGGGGACGTGTTCGGGGCCACGGAGAAGTACGACGGCAGCGCGCGCTTCACGGTGCCCGCGCCGATCGGTGCCGCCGACGAGGCGGCCGTCCGCTCGGCGGCGACGCGGCTCTACGACGCGCTGGGGTGCGCCGGGGTCGCGCGCTTCGACTTCTTCCTCACCGCCGAAGGCCCGGTGCTCAACGAGGTGAACACGACACCGGGGATGACCGAGCTCTCCCAGGTGCCGCTGATGTACGCGGCGACGGGTCTCGACTACACCGGGTTGATCGCCGAGCTCCTGGATGCCGCACAACCGCCGGCTCAGGATGAGGAGCAGGAAACGGCGCGGCGCTCCACCGCGCCGAGCGAGTCAGGACCCGCCGCGTGACGGCTGTCGGGCCGGCGCCCCGAGCCCGGCTCGACTGGGCGGACACCGCCAAGGGACTGCTGATCGTCCTCGTCGTGTTCTGGCACGTCGTGATGAAGAGCTACCTCACGATCGACTGGAGGCTGGGGATCCCGATCCCCGGCGCCTGGGGGCTCATCGCCGACATCACCTACCCGGTGCGGATGCCCCTGTTCTTCCTCATCTCCGGCTGCTTCGCCGCGAACGCCGTGGCCCGGCCCTGGGCCGCGGTCTTCCGCAGCAGGGTCGTGCGCTTCCTGTATCTGTACCTCCTCTGGACGCTCATCCACATGGTGACGATGTGGGCGTTCCCCGACTTCCCGACCCTGATCCCGAGATCCGTCGCGGAGTTCGTCGAGGCGATCACGATCAGCCCGCCGAACGCCTGGTACCTCTACGCGCTCGCCCTCTACTTCCTCGTTGCGAAGGGACTGCGCCGCCTGCCGTCCTGGATCCCCCTGGCTGCCGCCGCGGTGCTCGCGGCAGTCGTGGGCGCGGGACTCGTCGACGTCGTGAGCAATCGCGGATCGCTGCTCGCCAACCTGCTCTTCTTCCTCATCGGCACGACCTTCTCGCGACGGATCATCGGTTTCGCCGCCCGCCGTCGCCCTCTGCTCGCGAGCGCGGGGGCGGTGCTCTACCTCGGCGCCTTCGCGGTGGTGCGGGCGACCGGCGTGGAGCATGTTCCCGGGGTGTGGCCGGCGCTCGCCCTCCTCGGCGTCGGGGCGGGGATCGCCTGGGCGCCGCTGCTGGCGAGGGTGCCCCGGCTCGGGCGCGGTCTGGCCTGGCTCGGCACGCGCACGCTGCAGATCTACGTGATCCACATGCCGGTGCTCGCGCTCGCCGATGCCCTCGTGGCGCAGCCGGTGTCGGACGCGGGACGGCCGGTGCAGCTGGCCGCAGCCGTGCTGCTGCCCGTCGTCCTCACGGCCGCGGTCATCGCCGTCAGCGTCGGGATCGGCGCGCTGATCACGCGCGACAGGCTGTCGTGGCTGTTCGATCTGCCCAGGCGTCGCCCCTCCGCGAGAAGCGGCTCGGGGCACCGCGTCGCGGAGTCGCCGTCCCGTCGCCTCCCGTGGCGCACACCCGTCGCGGTGCTGGGGCTCGTGGCCGTCGGCATCGCCGCGACCGGGGCGGCCGCGCTGCCCGCCCCTGCGTCCACGACCCCGTACCGGCCCGCGCAGCACGCCGGCGAGGTGAGCATCGGCGCGACCGGGGACATCCTGCTCTACGACGCGAGTCGTTCGGTGCCCTCCGACGGCGGGGCCGGCCATCTCGACCGGGTGCGCCCCTGGTTCACCGAGGACATCGTGACGGGCAACCTCGAACAGGCGATCTCGCCCGACACGGGGTACGACAAGTGCGGGAAGGATCCGGACTGCCTCGCCTTCCGCAGCGATCCCGCCTCGGTCGCCGGCCTCCGCGGCTTCGACATCCTCAACCTCGCGAACAACCACAGCCGTGATTTCGGACAGGCCGGCTACGACGACACCCGGGCGACTCTCGCCGCCGCGGGGATCAGCGCCGTGGGGGGTCGCGACGAGATCGTCCTCTCGCGGATCGGAGAGGTCACCGTGGCGATGATCGGCTTCGCGCCCTACGAGGACTTCACTCGCGTCACCGACCTCCGGCACGTGCGTTCGGTCGTCCGCGCGGCTGCGGCGCGGGCCGACATCGTGATCGTGCAGGCGCACATGGGGGCGGAGGGGCCGAACGCCGACGTGGTCACCCCGGGCAGGGAGTCCATGTACGGCGAGGATCGCGGGGATCCGGTCGCCTTCGCCCACGCGGCGGTCGACGCCGGGGCCGACCTCGTCCTCGGGCACGGCCCTCATGTGCTCCGGGGGATGGAGTGGTACCACGGCCGCCTCATCGCCTACAGCCTCGGCAACTTCGGCGGCGGAGGCGTGTTCGGCAAGGATCCGGCGACGCGTTACGGCGCGTACCTCTCGATCCGGATGCGTGCGGACGGGACCGTGGTCGCCGGTCAGGTGCGGTCGGTCCGGTTCGACCATGCGGACGGCATCCCGCTGCCCGATCCCGCGGGAGGGGCCGCGCAGCTCATGGACCGGCGCGGACGCCGGGACTTCGGGGCGAACGCGGTGACGGTCGGTGCGGACGGCGTGATCACCATGCCGTGAGACCCGGCGACCTCGTGCGGCGGAAATCTTCTTGCGGCGGAAACCTGAAGCGTATAGGTTTTCACGCACGAGGGACGGAGCTCCCTGGCGGCGCAGTGTGGCGTCCGCTCTCCTCCTCGACCGGCCAAAGGAGGCAGGTATGAGTTCTGTCAGCGGATCCGCTGCGGGCAATCCATCCGGGATGACCGCGGCGAGCAGGACGTTGGGCTCGCATGAGCACCACTGGTTTCAGGAGCCGACGGAGCCCGCGAAGAAGAGTTTCGTCTTCTGGCTGATCGTCGCCCAGTTCATCTTCTTCGTGGCCCTGCTGGGCCCGGCGATCGTCGGGATCGGGCTGAAGATCCTCGATCTCCAGCACATCGGCGCCGTGGAGAACACGGGCGCCGGCCTGAACTCCGCCCAGGCGATCCTCGGCGGCGTGGGAGCCCTCTTCGCGACGCTCGCCAACGTCATCTTCGGCCGTGTCTCCGATCGCACGACCAGCCGATGGGGCCGACGCCGGATCTGGATCGTGCTCGGCACGATCATCATGACGATCGGCTTCGTCTTCATGGCGACCGGCACGAGCCTCCTCATCGCGACCGTCGGCTGGGCGATCGCGCAGCTCGGCGCCAACATGACCCTCGCGCCGTTCGTCGCGACTCTCGCCGATCAGGTGCCGAAGTTCCAGCGAGGAAAGATCACGGCGGCGCTCGGCATCGCGCAGAACGCCGGCATCGTGGGCGGCGTCTACGTCGCCGGCTGGTTCTCCTTCAACCTCTTCATCGTCTTCGTCATCCCGTCCATCCTCGCGATCGGGGCGATGATCGTCTTCGCCTTCGTGCTGCCGGACAAGGTGCTCCCGGTGCGTCCTCCGCGGATGAGCTTCGGGGAGATCCTGCAGACCATCTGGGTCAGCCCGGTGAAGGAGCCCGACTTCGCGCTGGCATGGTGGTCGCGGTTCCTCATCACGTTCGCGTCCTTCGGCTTCACCGCGTTCCGCTTCGGGTATCTGATCAACCACCTCAAGGTCCCGGAACAGGAGATCGGGCTCCTGATCGCGAACACCACCCTGGTGTACACGGGGGCGCTGGTGGTCACCGCCTGGCTCGCGGGCATGCTCTCCGACAAGATCGGCAAGCGCAAGGTCTTCGTCTGGGTGGCGACGGCGCTCTTCGCGGTCGGCACCTTCGCGTTGATCTTCGTCCAGGACATCCCGTCCTACTACATCCTCGAGCTGTTCCTCGGGGCGGCGTACGGCATCTACGTCGGGGTCGACCTCGCCCTCGTGATCGACGTCCTCCCGAACCCGGACGACTCCGGCAAGGACCTCGGCGTGCTCAACATCGCGAACGCGCTGCCGCAGACCCTCGCGCCGATGATCGGAGGCTTCGTGCTGCTGGGCACGGGCGGGGCCAACGGATCGAATTACACCGTGTGGTTCACACTCTGCGCGGTCGCAGGACTCATAGGCGCGGTCGTCATCTTCCCGATCAAGAAGGTGAAGTAGCGCGACGACAGGGACGAGGGACATCGATGTCCCTCGGCCCTGTCGTCGTCGGCGACCGGGACGAGGCAAGGGGGAGGCCATGACCGAGCAGACGCGGGCGCGCGGTTCGTACGCGAAGGGAGTGCTGCGACGTTCCGAGATCCTGGATGCCGCGCTGGAGGTGATCTCCGAGTGCGGCGGCCGCGGTGCGCTGATCGGCGACATCGCCCGCCGGGTCGGACTGACCCAGGCGGGGCTCATGCACCACTTCCGCTCCCGCGACGAGCTGTTCTGCGCGATCATCCAGGCCCGTGACGAGCACGACGAGGAGCTGTTCGCGCGCGCACCGGTCGGCATCGCGGGATTCATCGCCGTGATCGAGCACAACCAGCAGGTGCCGGGGCTCGTGCAGCTGTTCGCGGAGTACTCCGCCGAGGTCGCGGGAGATCCTCGGCACCCCTCGCGCGCGTTCTTCCGGCAGCGGTATGCCGCTCTGCGGGAGGCGCTGACCGGCGACGTGCGGATCGCCCAGGAGTCCGGGGAGATGGGATCGGCGGCGTGCGCCCCCGACATCGCCGAACAGATGATCGTGGCGGCCGACGGCCTGCAGGTGCAGTGGCTGCTGGACAGGGAGGTCGACATGGCTGGTCGTCTTCGGCAGCTGTGGCGCGCACTCTGCGCGGCGTCCTTCGACGAGGACCGGGGCGCGAACACGTAGTCTGGCATGCGTGAAGCGGGGCCCGTATGCCAAGGGGGCGGCGAAGCGCGAGGAGATCCTCTCCGTCGCGCTCGAAGTGGTGGCGGTGAAGGGATGCCGGAAGGCGTCGAACCGTGAGATCGCCGAGCGCGTCGGTCTCACCCAGGCCGGGCTCATGCATCACTTCGCCTCGCGCGAGGAGCTGTATCAAGAGGTGCTGCGCGCGCGGGACATCCGCGACCACGAGATGTTCTTCGCGCCGGATCCGACCATCGAGGGCTTCTTCGCCGTCATCGCGCACAACGCTGAAGTGCCCGGGCTGGTGAGGCTGTATGTCGAGTTCTCCGCCGAGGCGAGCATCCCCGAGCATCCCGCGCACGCTTTCTTCCTCGAGCGGTACGCGTGGCTGCGCGACGGGCTCTCCGGGGTCATCCATCGCGCCCAGGACTCTGGGACGATCGGCCCCGCGGTCGATGTCTCGGCCGCGGTCGACCTGCTGGTGGCGGCCGCCGACGGCCTGCAGCTGCAGTGGCTCAACGACCACGCGGTCGACATGGTGGCCCGCCTGCGCCGCCTCTGGGAGGGCATCGTCGCGGTCTCGCACGCCGCCTGATCGGCGTTCCCCGCACCGGCGCCGTGCGTCGCCGGATCGCGCGTCACTGCACGGCGAAACGGGCGCGCTGTGCCCAGACGTCGCGACTGGAGCGGGCGATCCGCAGCTCGAACTCGCCGGGTTCGACCACGCGCCGGCCCGTGGCGTCGACGATCGTGAGGTCGGCGACCGGGATCTCGATGCGGATCCGCCGCGCCTCGCCGGGCTCGAGGTCGATCTGGCGGAAGGCCTTCAGTTCCTGATCCGTCCAGCTGGCGGAGGTGATCAGGTCGCTCACGTACACCTGCACGGTCTCGCGCACCGGCCGGGTGCCGACGTTGCGCAGCGTGATCTCCGCGCCGAGCATGCCGTCGCGTGCGAGCTCCTCGGCGTCGAGCACGAGATCCTCGTACTCGACCCAGGTGTACGACAGGCCCTCGCCGAACACGAACGGGGGATCCTGCGTGAGGTCGGCGTACCGGTCGCCGTGTTGTCCGCGGATCTGGTTGTAGTAGGTCGGCTGCTGACCGGCGTGCGCGGCGAACGAGATCGGCAGCCGGCCCTGCGGCTCGATGAGTCCGAGGAGCAGCTCGGCCACGGCACGGCCGCCCTGCATGCCGGGGTTCGCCGCCCAGACGATCGCCTCCGCGTTCCGCGCCGACGGCGGCAGCACGAGCGGCTTCGACGCCATCAGCACCACGACCATCGGCGTCCCGGTCGCGGCCACCGCGTCGAGGAGGGCGTTCTGGGCGCCGATGAGCTCGAGGGTCGCGGTGGAGCGGCCCTCGCCGACGAGTTCGATCCGGTCGCCCACGACGACCACGGCGACGTCCGCGCGCGTCGCATCCGTCACGGCGTCGCCGAGGAGGCGCTCGTCGACGGCGGCGGGTGACACCACCGGCGGGCGGGGCTGCCCGTCGGGGAAGGCGGCGCCGGCCGGGTCGGGAGCGAGCGTGAGGATGTCGGCGCCGCGCGCGTGCGTGACGCTCCAGTTCTCCGGGGCGTGCCGGCGGATCCCGTCGAGCACGGTCGTGATCATCTCGCGGGGTTGCCCGTCGATCCAGTCCGCCTGTCCGGATCCGCCCGCCCAGTCGCCGAGCTGCGTCTGCGCGTCGTCCGCGAGCGGGCCCAGCACGGCGATCCGTCGCGGGGCGGGGTCTCCGCCGGACGCACGGCCCGTCCGATCCGCTGCGAACCCGCCGGCGAGCGGCAGCAGCTCGCCCTCGTTGCGCAGCAGCACGAGGGAGCGGCGGGCGATGTCGAGGTTCAGTTCGGCGTGGGCGGGGGATCCGACGATCGCGGGCAGCTGTTCGGAGGGGAGTCGGGGGTTCTCGAAGAGGCCGAGGTCGAACTTGAGGGTGAGGATGCGGGTCACGGCGGTATCGAACGCGTCCGGCGACAGCATCCCCCGCTCCACGGCCTCCAATGCCCCTTCGTAGAAGTGCGGGGTCGTCATCACCATGTCGTTGCCCGCGGTGACCGCCGCGGCCGCGGCGTGGGCGTAGTCGGGTTGCACCTTCTGCTCCCACACCATCCGGCCCACGTTGTCCCAGTCCGTGATCAACGTGCCCGTATACCCCCACTCGCCACGCAGCACGTCCGACAGCAGCCAGTCGTTCACCGTGATCGGGACCCCGTCCGTGCTCTGATACCCGAGCATGAACGTGCGACACCCCTCCCGCGCGACCCGCTCGAAC